>NZ_CP199589.1:0-2167070 GCF_052606465.1 Bifidobacterium sp. ESL0825 | reverse complement strand
CTGCTCGGCAACAATGAAAACGGCGATCGGCAAGCCGATTCGAAAGTTCCTGTGCGCGTGCACGACCCCGCCAGCCCCACTGACGCGAGCAAAGGACTGAAAGCCAGAGAGATCTGCGCCGGATACTTTCATACGGTGGCCGTGGGCAGCGACGGATACGCCTACGCCTGGGGATACAACCTCTCTGGCCCGCTCGGCAACGGAAACGACGAGACGTCACTTGTTCCTGTGCGCGTGCGCGACCCCGCCAGCCCCACTGACGCGAGCCGAGGACTGAAACCCGCACAGCTCGGCAGTGGCTTTTATTACTCGCTGGCCATGGGCACCGACGGATACGCCTACGCCTGGGGAGAAAACGACTATGGCCAGCTCGGCCAAGGCGACACCAGCATCCGGGGAAAGGATACTCCTTGGCCGGTGATGTTCAACCTGACGCCGGTGATCACCGGCGTCAGATTCGACCAGACCGCCGCAACAGGCCTGACGCGCGGCGACGGCAGCAGCGTCAGCGTGCTCACGCCCGCGCACCTGCGGGGCACGGGCACGGTCACGGTCAGCGTGGACTACAAGCTGGGCCGCCTAGCCCAGCAGCCGGACACCTCCCTCAGGTACACGTACCTGCCAGCAGGAGTGCTCCCCCGGGCGGGCGGGGAGGGCATCCTGCTGGCCCTGGCCACCGGCATGACCGGCATGGGCGGGGTCCTGGCCTCACGCCGCCACCGGAGGGAACAGCACCAGCTGCTTCACGCTTCGCACGAGTAAGACAGGCCAGGGGCGCACGAAGGAATGTCACATACAAGGCTCATCCCAAAGGCCGACACCCTACCTCCGCGCCCCTCACACAATCAAGTCGACCTTCCAAGCGCAACAGGGGGAAGCGGCTCCTCTTACCTCGCTCAGATGGTCGACTACGACTGTTCTACTGCTGGTCGGCAGTCGTGGCGTAGATGGTCTTCTTGCAGGCCAAATACACGACCAACCCCAGCAGGGACACGGCAGCCCCGATCAGCAGCAGGTTGCTGTAGTTGGCGGCCGGTCCGGTGGCGCCCATGATGCTGAAGCCCTCCAGGCTGGGCTTGCCCATCAGGCCGCCGATGATGGCGATGCCGATGGAGCCGGTCACGTTCATGACCAGATCGTTCATACCCACGCCGCGGCCCGACTGGTCCTGGGGCAAGGTGTCAAGCACGGTGGAGACGATGGGCGAATACATCAGTCCGACCCCGGCATAGTAAACGCAGGCAGTCAGCGTCAGGGCCAGCAGGCCGGAATTGACCACCAGGGCCGTCCCGGCGAAGCCCAGAATCATCAGGCAGGCAGCGATGATGATGGCGGTCTTGCGGCCGATCCTGTCCACGATGGCGCCCGAGGTGGTGCCCAGCACGGCGGCCACCAGGAAGGCCCAGACCACATGCAGGGAGACCGTGGTGGTCGACACCTTGTAGACGTCACGCCCGATGGCGTTGAAGATGGGCGACATGCAGTAGTTCATGAAGTAGAAGATCAGGATCAGCCCGATGCCCATCAGCCAGCGCTTGTTGCGGAAGAAGTCCGGGGTGATGAAGGGGCTCTTGGCACGGCTGATGTACACGGCGAAGATCAGGTAGCAGACAGCGGAGGCCACCAGCAGCCACCAGGCCGTGTAAGAGAAGAAGAGGGTCAGCAGGGCCGTGGCCAGTCCGAAGATGACGAAGCCCAGCCAGTCCACCTTCTCGCCGTTGCCGCCGCCGGCGGGCAGGCTCTTGAGCAGGATGGGCAGGAAGACGATGGTGACCGCGGGAATCAGGAAGAGGTACTGCCAGGCTATGGAGCTGAGCAGGCCGGCGGCGAAGATGCCGATGGCTGCGGACACCTGGTAGCCGGCCGTGAAGATGCCGAAGAAGATCACCTTCAGGGAGGGCTTGAGATACTTGGTGGCCACGACCAGGTAGGCCGAGCCAGCCACCTGCTCGCCGGCGGTCTGCAGCAGCCGGGCCGCGATCACATTCCAGATGTTGGGGGCCATGATCGTATTGGCCACGTATCCGTACACGGACCCGACGAACAGTATGCACAGGCCGAAGGTGACCAGCTTGCGCAGGGATACGAAGTCGCCCAGGGACCCGTAGATGAAGCAGACGATGCCCAGGACGATGCTGGGCAGGGCCGTGATCAGCGAGGCCTGGTCTGGAGCGCCGGCGTCCTTGCCGACCTGCTGGAAGACCAGGTTGAAGCCCTGCAGGCACAGGGTTCCCAGAACGAAGGTGATCAGCAGCAGGATCAGCGATCGTACGGCTGTCGAATCCTCGGTGGATTGCTTTTCGGACATGATGTCTTCAATACTCTTTCTCTTGCGTGAACTTGCCGGGGATGGCGGACCTCAGTCGGCCTGGGAGGCCAGCTTGGTGATGCGGGTCATGAACTCGTCCAGGAAGCGGGGCACGTCCACACCGACGGCCACGCGCATGGTCTTGTTCGGGTCGTTGAGCCGCTGCTCGTCGCCGATGGTGCGCCCGCGAGTGGCGCCTTCGGTCTCCACCTTCATGTTCATGGGCAGGGTGGTGACCAGGGTCGGATCCACAGCCACGCCCACGGCCAGCGGATCGTGCAGGCCGCAACCGCCCAGGTGGGGCGAGGTGGTCTCATAGGCCTTGATGTAGAAGTCGGTCATGTCAGCCAGGAAGCTGCCTGCCGCGGTGCCCAGCTGCCGCCAGCGGGCGGTCTCCTTGTATGTCAGCAGGGTCTGCAGGGTCACGTCCAGGCCGACCATGGTCACGGGCGCGCCGGAGCGGAAGAGCACGTCGGCCGCATCCGGATCCTGGGAGATGTTGGCCTCCTGCCAGGCGTCCACATTGCCCGGCACGGTCAGGGCCCCGCCCATGAGCACGATGGAGCCGATGCGCTGGGCGATGTCAGGCTCCTTGGCCAGGGCGGCGGCGATGTTGGTCATGGGGCCGGTGGGCACGTAGACCAGATCCTTGCCATAGGTGTTGACCGCATCGATGATGAAGTCCACGGCCGACTGCGTCTCCGCCTCGCGGTCCGAGTCGGGGATGGCCACGTCGCCGATGCCGTTCTCTCCGTGGATGAAGGCGGAGACGGGCAGCACCTCGAAGGAATCCGCCTTGGAGGCGTGGGACAGGCCCGGGTAGACCTTGACCTCGGGGTGGCCCAGCAGGTCGGTGATGGCCAGATCGTTGCGGATGCCCTGCTCCAGCAGCACGTTGCCATAGGTGCCGGTTATGCCGATCAGCTCAACTTCGGGGCTGCCCAAGGCATAGGTGATAGCCAGAGTGTCGTCGACACCAGTGTCCAGATCCAGAATCAGCTTGCGCATACAATGTTTCCTTTCATTGCCATGGCTGTATGGAACCATGGCCGTATGCATCCACGATGTCCTTGTGGTGAATGCTTGTTTATCATATGCGAAATTGAGCAGTTTCGCTGCCCATGACATGCGCAAGTCGTGGACAATATCCTCAAATGTTCATCTAGCCCGCGACCAGGGCCCGGATGACGAATCCAGATAGCGAATCCAACAGCTGGTTTTCCGGCCGATTGCCCTGTCCACAATGGCGAGCCGGATCGACGGACCGCTCCCCCAGGTGCCTATGATGACTCTGATTCAGCCCGGATGAACAGGCGAAAGGGGAACCCATGACCGCGATTCAAGGACGTCGGCGCAATCTGCAACTGATGACCGCCCTGGGCGTGCTGGCCGGCGGCCTCTACGGCTATACATTGACCGTCATCTCCGGAGCGCTGGTCAATATGAACCTGGGCTCCGGCTCGGGCGGACACCTGACGGCCGGAGAACAGGGCATGGTCACCTCAGCCCTGCTGATAGGCGCCGCACTGGGATCCTACCTGGCAGGCAAGTTCAACGACCGTTTCGGCCCCAAGCACATTATCCTGACCGGCGCCCTGCTGGCCATCCCCGGAGCCCTGCTGAGCGCCCTGGCCCCCAGCCTGGCCCTGCTGGGACTGGGAAGACTGATCATCGGAGCCGGCATCGGCATGACCTCCACCATCGTGCCCATTTACCTGGCCGACATGGTCGGCACGGCGGAACGCGGACGGGTGGTTTCGGTCAACTCGGTCATGATCGTGGTCTGGCAGCTGCTGGCGGTCAGCGTCAACGCCATCCTGAACCGGATGGGTGCCGACTGGCGGACCATGCTCTGGGCCCTCGTGCCGCCGGCCATCCTGCTGGCCCTGCTGGCCTGCTTCCTGCATGACAGCCCGGCCCACCTGATCCGCCGAGGCGAGCCGGACCAGGCAGCAGCCTTCCTTCAGTCCACTCGCGACCAGGCAGAGGCCCGGGTGACCATGCAGAAGCTGTCGCAGCCAGTGAGCGCGAAGACCCCCAGCTTCAAGGCCCCCTGGCTGCGGCGGGTGCTGATCGTGGGCATCGGCGTGGCCATGATCAACCAGCTGACCGGACTGAACATCGTCAACTACTACGCGCCGACCATCTTCACCGACACCCTGGGCTTCGACCCCTCACTATCAATGATCGCCACCGTGCCCGTCATCCTGGTCTCTGCCGTAGCGGCCACCATCGGAGGGCTGGGACTGATCGACCGCTTCGACCGTCGCGCCATTCTGGCTGTGGGACTTGCAGGCACCATCGTCTTCCTGGCCGCTATCGGGATCTGCTACCGGTTCGTCGGCGCCCCGGGCTCCGGGTCACGGACGGCCGCCTGGATCATGATCGGCATGATGATGATCTATGTGGTCTTCGTCCAGGGCCTGGTGGCCCCGGTCACCTGGCTGCTCCTGTCCGAGATCTTCCCCCAGCAGATCAAGAGCCGCGGCATGGGCTACGCCAACGTGGCCATGAACCTGACCAACTTCGGACTCTCCCTGGTCTTCCCCACCCTGCTGGCCCGTCTGGGCGGCACCGGCACCTACCTGCTCTTCGCCCTGATCAACGTGTGCGCCCTGGTCTTCGCCTGGGTCATGGTGCCCGAGACCAGGGGCAAGAGCCTGGCCCAGATCGAGCAGGAGGCCCGGGACCAGGCATGAAATCGGGCATAAAAAGAGGGCGGAACCGAACACCAGCCCGCCCTTATGGAATCTGATACTTCAGATTCTGATGCCTCAGATGTTGAAGGCCTTCTTGGCCAGCTTGGCGATGGTGTCGCCGCCCAGCTGTGCGACGTCATTCTTGCACTGGTTGATCCTGCCGAAGAGCTGGTCCGCGTCGTTGTATGACAGGGGCTGGCCGATCTCCTTGGACAGATCAACCAGCTGGTCGATGGTCTCCAGGTTGCCTAGCTTCTCTACCAAGGTCTTCTCGTCCATGAATCACTCCTCTGTAAGCGGCGGTGCAGACACCGGGGGCCTTGCGCCATCGATGCCCACCTTTCTCTTCCCATCATAGCCAGCGACCGGATGAACCGGGCGCGCACAGAGGCTCAAATCAGGTCGTAGGAGAAATCGTGGATCTGGTCCAGGGCCTGCCGGCTCTCCTCCAGCCAGGTCATGGCCACCGGATAGACGTGTCCCAGGGTCTGCAGACGGTTGGGCCTCAGGTCGTGCAGTTCGAAGTCGCGGCCCTTCCTGCACAGGATCTCGGCCATCTTGAGTGCATCGCCCTGCAGGAAGTCGTCGGCGCTGGTGTTCAGGAAGACCGGCGGCAGGTGGACCATGTCGACCATGGTCGTCAGGTCGGCCACCTGGTCACCCCTAGCCTGCACGAAGCTTCTAAAGAAGGATGGGGCGACCCTTGTCAGGTCATCGGTGGGCGAACCGGTTGGATGGAAGTCTTCCAAATCCACCGATAAGTAAGGAGTCAGATCAAGCAGGCCTGAGACGAAAGCAGCCCCCCGAGGCCGCAGACCGGCAGGCTTCAGACCCAGCCTTTGCGCAAATTGATCATCGGACTCGACGGCCAGCGTATAGAGTGCCAGGGTGCCTCCGGCCGAGTCTCCCGTCAGAAAGATCCGGTCGGGCGAGACCGGATACTCGTCCAGGTGGTTCTTTATCCAGGTCAGAGCAGTCAGCACGTCGCTCAACTGGCCCATGAAGTCCGTGCTGGGGATCAGCCGGTAGTTGACCGAGAAGACCGCGAAGCCACGTTGGGCCAGGTGGGTGCAGAAGTTCCGGTTGAGCTCCTTGTAGCCGTACATGAACCCGCCGCCGTGGATATCGATGTAAACCGGGGTCACCCTGCCGTTGCGCAGCAGGGCATCATGAGGTAGGTACAGATCCAGCTTGTGGGCGCGCAAACCATCGTCCACATAGGCGATGTCGTTGAAGCAGTCCACTCCCACGGGCACCTGCCAGTGACGTGAACGGGGAGCATCCATGCGCCCGAAGGCCAGCCGGGAGCCCAGAACGGCCTTGACTATATCGGCACTGCAACCACCTAGATCCCTATCGACCTCAGTCCAGCCCTCCAGGAGTTCACGTTCCTCGTCGGTTACCATCATCTCTGCAACGTTGTTCATCATTCAGCCCTCATATCTTCCAGCTCTACGCCGTTGGTCTCTGGTAGAACCTTCAGAACAAACAGCAGGCTCAATGCCGCAAAGACGGTGTACAGCAAATATACGTTGCCGGTGCCGATCCCATCCCGCAGCCAGGGGAAGGAGGTGGACACCAAAAAATTCCCGATCCAGTTGAAGGCGGTTGCTACAGCCACCCCCATGGCACGGATGTTATTGGGGAAGATCTCGCCGATGACCACCCACATAGCCGGTCCCCAGGTGCCGCAGAATGTGAAGTAGAAGAGGTAGACCGCTACCAGGGTGAGCGGTGCCCACATACCCTTCAAAGACAGCCCTGCAGCAGTGACTTGGGCATGATAGAAGCCAAAGGTAGCGAGAAGAAGGAAAATGGTCATGCCGGCGGAACCGAAGGCCAGAAGCTTTTTCCTGCCGATCCTGTCGATCAATGCCATAGAAATGATCATGGGGATGAAAGCGACCACCGCACGGATAACCGAAATGTTCAATGCCTGCTGCTCAGAAAAACCGAGTGATCTCCAAAGGCTGGAATCATAGTAAAGAATGATGTTGACCCCGTTGAACTGCTGGAATAGCGCCACAGCAATGGCTATCCAAACCACCTTTTTGAGGCCACAGGTGCGTCCGCGCAGATCAGACAGGCGCGGACTGGTCTCACTACCGACTGAAAGCCTTATCTGAGCTACCTTTGCCTGCGGATCCCGGGTGCCATTGAGTTGCCTGAGCAAATCAGCAGCCTCCTGATCGCGTCCTTTCATAACCAAGTACCGAGGCGACTCGGGCAACTTGAAGCAGACAACCAGCATGATCAGAGCAGGGACCAGCATCATCAGCAGCATCCACCGCCATGTGGGCACGGAAAACCACAGAGCCTGGTCAGCTCCGCCTGAACTCTTGGCCAGCACATTGTTGACTATGACGGAGGCCAGCATGCCGATGCCCACCGCAAACTGCTGGAAGCTGGTCAGGAACCCACGCATTTTGGTGGGAGAGACCTCAGCGATATAGGCCGGGCCGACCACCGAAGCAAAGCCCACACCAATGCCTCCGATGATTCGGAAGAGCAGGAAACTCCATATCTCCGGAGCGAAGGCCGACCCTATTGAACTGACTACGAAGAGCAAAGCAGCCGAGAGCATGATCTTTACTCGTCCGAATCGGTCAGCCAGTTTTCCGGCGAACCAGGCACCGATTACGCAGCCCAAGAGGGCAGCCGATACCGAAATACCACTCATGAAGCTGTTCAGGCCAAAACCTGATTTTGTGCCGGCGATGGAATCCACGGCCCCGTTGATCACTGAGGTGTCGTAGCCGAACAGCAATCCTCCTGTTGCCCCTGCCAGACAGACCAGGATGATGCGGCGTCGCACAGACGGATCAAGCACTTCCGTCACATCACCAGATAATGATGATTGATTGTTATTTTGTGACACGGTCACTCCTTTGTAGCATGACACATCGTTACCACAAAGCTATACATATCTGAAGGTCCGAGAACGTCAATCGGTGACCCGAATATGACATTTTGTGACCTATCTGCCAGGTGAAATGGAATAATGTACAGACTGCTTTCCTCGGAAAGAAGATGTACTATGCTGCAACATCCAAAGGACGCACATCAATACAACACCGTGATCAGCCCCGACTTCTTGGAAGAAGACATTTATCCCGAGGGTTATCCAGGCCTGGTCATCGTTCATTATGACAACGACGAATTAGTCAGCGCCCATTGGCACCAGGGTCTGGAAGTGATTCACACCATACACGGCGGCGGCTCCTTCCAGGTCGAAGACCAGCACTATGTGCTCGGGGACAGCGATAGCCTGCTGATCAGCCCCTATAAAATGCATCAGGGTCGCACTGTGAGTCACGGCCAAGGTTTGGTCAAAATCATCTCGGTCACCTTCAACAATGAAGTCGTCGGCCGGATTTACCCCTTTGCCGATAGGTTTCTTTTTTCGCTTTCCGCCCCCCACGCGAACACAGAAGACCGGAAGAATCTGGACCATCTGATGACCAGCATCGGGAACCTGTATGAACAGCAGGACACAGCTTCGGCATTTCTACTGAATGCCGCGCTTTATCAGTTGCTGCACCTGCTGTACACCAGATTCACCATCGGTGTACGACCGCCGGAATCAATCAGATCAGGGCGCAATGTCACCAGGCAGATCCTCGGCTATCTAGCCAATCACCACGCCGAAAATCTGACCGAGCGGACCGTGGCAGCCTACTTCGGCTACAGCAGGGAGCACTTCAGCCGTCTATTCCGAAAGACCACTGGCTCCACCTTCAAGTCCTATCTGACCAAATTAAGACTGGACGACGCCAAAGCCAACATGGATCGATCCAATGGCCCCATAACAGACATCGCCGCGGATGCCGGATTCCCCAGTCTGACCAGTTTCACGCGAGCCTTCACTCGTGAGTACGGGATTACGCCCCGGCAATATCGAAGGGAGCATCTCCAGATCGATCAAACAGCGTTACCGACGAACGGCGACAATCTACGGGACAAGCAACAATCCTCATAAAATGTTTGCTCTATAGGTAATGGGCCAAACTCCGGCAAGCGGACACTCTTGCCCTTGATCGCGCTCCTGCCGGTAGAATGACGGAAACAGCGACAGAAAGGCCAAGGATGACAATCGCAAGCTATGAAGGCGTGTCTGCGCTCTCCCTGGGCCTGCCGCCCACCACCGCCATTCCAGCAGCCAAGGGCGAACTGCCTATACGCGCTTTCACCACGCGGCCGCCCGTCTCCTCACGGCTGCGTCAGCACTTCTCCACCAGCGTCGACAAGATTGTCATGCTGGCCCTGCTGCGGCCCGGGACCATCCCTGCAGCGGATGGCGCACACTGCCATGAGGTGCTGGTCATGGCCATCGGGTTGAAGACCCCCGATGTGCCGGAGGACGTGCTGGAACACATCGCCGCCATGCGCTCCTCAGGCATGGTGTTCATCACCATTCACCAGGGTGAAGAGGGACTCGTCTGCACGCCGGCTGTGCGCCGGGCCCTGCCCACCAAGGCCGGTCACGAAACCAGGCATACGCTCCACCTGGGCAGGCCCCGCCCTGCTGATCAGACCAGTCTGACCCTGGTCGGCAAGAATATGGACCAGCTCTGGGACAGCCTGTGCGCCCAGGTGACCCTGGACCAGACCGACGGTACGGATCTGGACAGCCGCCTCGCCGTCCGCGAGCGCATCGAGCTGCTCAAGGCCCAGGAGGCCAAGCTGACCGGAGACCATAGCCGGGCCAAAACCACCCAGGACCGCAACACAGCCTTCGCCAAGCTTCAGAAGGTCCGTGCCGAGCTGAAGCAGCTTTCCGCCGATAACCAGGCAGCGGAAGCTGCAGGGCCGAGCCAGGCCTAGTCTGACCTAGTCCATACCTGCCCAAGCAGATCGTAAACCTCATCTGCTCCATGGTCGTGCCCGAACCCATGCTGTCACCCACCGCCGTCATCCTGAACAGCAGCTCCTTCACCAAGTCCATCAACATGACCTAGGAGAGCGCGGTGAGGGTGGATCCCCTTTGAGCTCCTGATGGGCATAGCCATGACGCTGGTGACCACGCTGGGCTATCCGGTCTTTGGAAACGATGAGTCAGGAAAGGAAATAGCCACGAAAATCATCATTGCACCCGACTCTTTCAAGGGCAGCCTGACCGCCAAGGAGGCTGCAAAGGCCATCGAACGCGGATTGCGATGCAGTCCCCCCCTCGAGGCCGAAATGGTTCTAGTGCCTATGGCCGATGGCGGCGAGGGCACGGTCCAGGCCCTGGTCGATGCCACCGGAGGCCGCATGATCCGGGCCCAAGTCACCGGACCTCTGGGCCAGATCGTCACTGCCAGCTACGGCATCTTGGGCGATGGACGGACAGCCGCCATCGAGATGGCGGCGGCCAGCGGTATCCAGTTCGTCAACGAACAGACCCGCAACCCCCTGGTCACCACCACCTACGGCACGGGCGAGCTGATCGTCAAGGCCTTGGACCAGGGCGCACAAGAGATCATCGTCGGCCTTGGAGGCTCGGCCACCAACGACGGCGGCGCCGGTATGGCCCAGGCCCTGGGAGCCCGGCTCCTGGACGCTGACGGACATGAGCTGACCCAGGGAGGAGCGGCATTGGCCCGGCTGGACCGGATTGATATCTCCGGGCTGGATCCCCGTTTGGCCCGCACCCGCATTCGTCTGGCTTCAGACGTAACCAACCCCCTGACCGGCCCCGAAGGTGCCTCGGCCGTCTTCGGCCCGCAAAAGGGAGCAGACCCGTCCATAGTGGCCACCCTGGATGCGGCCCTGGCTCACTATGCAGCCGTCATTCGCAAGGACCTGCACCGGGAGGTGGAAACCAAGCCGGGCGCGGGGGCCGCCGGTGGCCTGGGCGCAGGATTCCTGGCCTTCACTCCGGCCGTCATGGCCTCAGGCGTCAATATTGTGGTGGAGACCACCCGTCTTAAGGAGCTGGCTCGTGGCGCTGACCTTTGCTTCACCGGCGAGGGCGGCATCGACTTCCAGACCGGTTTCGGCAAAACCCCCATAGGCACAGCCCAGGCCGTCAAGGAGTCCTCCCCCGGCTGCAAGGTCATCGCCTTGGCAGGCAACGTGGGAGCAGGGACCGAAGAGCTCTACAAGCTGGGCATCGACGCCATCTTCAGCATCAGCCCCGGGGCCGTCAGCCTTGAGGATGCCATGGCCAAGGCCGCCGACAATCTCGCCGCAGTGGCCGAGAACATCGGCAGGCTCCTGGCCTGATCCGGCTCTCGGATCAGCAGAACAACAAAGGGGCTCCGGATGCCTTGCGCACCCGGAGCCCCTGTAATCTGTTCGGCATAACCTTCAGCAGTCATGCCGTTAAGTTGGAAGGGATCAGTCGAATTCGGTGATGACCGAACGGATGACCTCGCCGTTGACCAGCTGCTTGTAGGCCTCGTCGATCTGGCTCAGCTTGATGTGCTGGCTGACGATGTCATGCATGTTCAGCCGCCCGTCCACAGCGAAGTCGGCATACATGGGGATGTCGTGCTTGATGTTGGTGGAGCCCATCCACACACCCTTGAAGCCGCGCTGATGAACCAGCAGGTCGGCCGGGTTGATCTCCAGCGAGACCGTGGCATCCGGCTTGGTCAGGCCGATCGGGTAGGCGGTGCCGCCCACGCCCAGCATGTCCCAGGCCTGCTTCATGGTGACGGGCAGACCGATGGCCTCGAAGGCCTGATCCACGCCTCCGTCAGTCAGCTCGCGCACCTTGGCCACAGGGTCCTCGTTCTTGGAGTTGATCACGTCGGTGGCGCCGAACTTGCGGGCGAACTCCAGCTTGTTGTCCAGCAGGTCGATGGCGATGATCCGCTTGGCGCCGCAAATCCGGGCTCCCGAGATGATGTTCAAACCGATGCCGCCGGTGCCGATCACGGCCACGGTATCGCCGGGGCGCACATGGGCGGTGTTGATGGCCGCTCCGGCTCCAGTGATGGTGGCGCAGCCGATGCAGGCGGCCTCATCCCACTTGACCTGGTTGTTGACCACGGCCAGCTGGTTCTCGTGAATCAGGGCCTTCTCGGCGAAACCGCCGGTGCCGAAGGCCTGAGTGATGGGCCGACCGTCAGGGAAGGACAGGCGGGGCTTCTCGCCCTCGCCGCGCACGCACTCCTGCTGCTGAGTGCAGGACTGGGGCTGGCCCTTCAGGCAGTTGGCGCAGTGTCCGCAGACCTGCTCCAGGGAGGCCACCACGTGGTCGCCGACCTTGATGCCGGACACCTCGGGGCCCACGGCCTCGACGATGCCCGAGATCTCATGGCCGATCACGGCCGGGAAGGGGAAGAACTTGTCGTCATCTTCGACCAGATGCAGATCCGAATGGCACAGACCCGAGGCCTGCACATCCACCAGGACCTCCGCGCCAATAGGGTCGTCAATAATGATCTCCTCGGGCTGGGCAAAGCCCTTGCCGATGCCATAGGCAATCGACGCCTTGATCTTCTGAGGCATAAACCATCTCCTAATCACCATGCCGCCACCGGCCTCATGCCAGGCAGGGCAAAAAACAATGTTGAACACTGCGCTGTGGCCACGGTCATCCTCAATGTATGAACCGCTGCCACAGACCACTTTCATGCTAGCAGGAAAGAGGGGTCAATCAGCATTTAGACTGGCTCGGGAAGAGGCCTCCGGCGTTTCCTCGACGGGGGCTCCAAGCATCCATAGAATGGGCTTCATGTGTGGACGATTCGCGGCTGACCTAGACTACTCCAGCCTGGCCGAGCACTATGGTGCCCGGCAGGCTCCGGGACTGCCCAAGCCCTCATGGAACATCAGTCCCGGATCGGCCATCGCCCTGGTGGCCCAGGACCGACATGGGCAGCGGCACCTGCATACGGCCCGCTGGAACCTGGTCCCCTCCTGGTCGGACAGCGATCAGATGGCCTACCCCACCCACAACGCCCGAGTGGAGAGCGCCCTGACCAAGCGGACCTACGCGGACTCAGCCAGGAGTCAGCGGGCCATCGTTCCGGCCAGCGGCTACTACGAGTGGACACCTGACCACCAGCCCTACTACTTCCAGGCTCCGGACGGCCACACCCTGAGCATCGCCGGCCTCTACTCCTGGTGGCGTGCCAGACCTGGCCAACCCTGGCTGCTGACGGCCACCATCCTGACGACACAAGCCACGCCGGAGGCCGCCCGGGTGCACGATCGGATGCCTCTGCTGATCACTGATGAAAACCTGGACTCCTGGCTGGATCCAGGCATGGAGGGCAAGGAAATCCTGCCCAAGGCTGTGGAGCCTGGCCGTCATGCCTCTGGGACACTGACCATGCACCCGGTGGCGCCCCTGAAGGGTGACGGACCGGAACTGACTGAGGATATAGCTCTGGATCAGAGGGTGAAGAAAATTTAGAAGGTTTGTAGGATTCAGATGGTGAATCCCAGCTCCCGCGCCGCCTCGGTGGGGACCGGGTCGTAGGCCCAGTACTCGCTCAGGTTGTCGTCGGAGGACAGGCTGCGAATCTCGGCCTTGTCGATGTAGACCTCGCCCGACAGATGGTCGGTCTCATGCTGGAAGATGCGGGCCGGCCAGCCGTGCATGTGCTGGCGGTGCTTGCGCCCGGAACGGTCCTCCCAGCTGGCCGTGATGTCCAGCCAACGCCGCCGGACCGCCTGGAATCCTTCTAGGGACAGACATCCCTCATAGAAGGCCGCGGTCTCCTGCCCGATAGGCTCATAGGAGGGGTTGATGATGACCCTAAAGGGCAACTCGTCGATCTGGCGCGGATCATCCTCGTCGTCGCGGACATGGTCCTCGATGACGGCGATGGCCAGGCCCAGGCCCACCTGGGGCGCTGCCAGTCCCACGCCCGGGGCCTCAAGCATGGTGGTGCGCATGGCCTTGAGCAGCCTGTTCAGCGTCTTGGCTGCCAGCTGACCCTGGTAGGGCTGGGCCTGCTGGCGCAGGACGGGCTCGCCCATCTGCACGATGGGCAGGAGCTCTTCTTTGCCGGCCTCGGCCAGCATGGACTCCACCCGGTGGTTGAGGTCGGCGTCGAAGGCCGCCTTTCTGCCGAACATGGATGATTCCGCCTTTCTGGTTCGTCGCTTTAGATGGCCAGCTCGTCAGCCACGACCGACGCCAGCCGCTGGCAGACCTGGTCAGCTTGCTCCTGGGTGGCCGCCTCGACCATGACCCTGACCAGGGGTTCGGTGCCCGATGGCCGCAGCAGGACCCGGCCGGTGCTGCCCAGCATCCGCTCCTCCGCCTCGACCGCATCCTGAACCTTGGCGTTGGTGCGTGCCGCGTTCTTGTCCACCCCGGGCACGTTGATCAGCTGCTGGGGCAGCTGGGGGAAGTCGGCGGCCAGTTCCTTGAGGCTCTTGCCCGAGCGCACAACCTCCTTGGCCAGGGTCAGGGCCGTCAGGGTCCCGTCGCCGGTGGTGGCGAACTCCCGGTTGATGACGTGCCCGGACTGCTCGCCGCCCAGGGTGTAGCCTCCGCGCAGCATCTCCTCCAGGACGTAGCGGTCGCCCACAGCCGTCTGGACGGTGACGATGCCCATCTGCTTCAGGGCCAGCTTGAGTCCCAGGTTGCTCATGACAGTGACCACCAGGGTGTCGTTGGCCAGCTTGCCCTCACGCTGCTTGGCGCGGGCCAGGATGCCCATGATCTGATCGCCGTTGACCATGTGACCCTCTTCGTCCACCGCCAGACAGCGGTCGGCATCCCCATCGAAGGCCACGCCCATGACAGCATCCGAGGCCCGAACCATGGCCTGCAGCTGCTCGGGATGGGTGGATCCGGCGTGCTTGTTGATGTTGTAGCCGTCAGGCGAGGCGTTGATGACCACCACGTCCGCCCCGGCCCGGCGCAGGGCCTCGGGAGCGACCACCGAGGTGGCTCCGTTGGCGCAGTCGGCCACGATCCGCAGACCGTCCAAGGGCTTGGTCTGGGTCTTGTCGGGGGCGACAGGGGCAACTGCTTCAACAAGGTGGTCGATGTACATATTGGTGGCGGTCACTGTGTCATGGGAGACGCGGCCCACGCCCTCGCCCACTGGGCGCTCCCAGTCCTGGCCCAGGACCGCTTCGATGTCGTCCTCCTTGGAATCCTGGAGCTTGAAGCCGCCCCGGGCGAAGAACTTGATGCCGTTGTCGGGCATGGGGTTGTGGGAGGCGGAGATGACCGCACCCATCTCCACGTTCAGCACGCTGGTCAGGTAGGCGATGCCCGGAGTGGGGATGATGCCCACATCGATCACGTCGAAGCCGCCCGATGACATGCCAGCAGCCAAGGCTGATGCCAGAAAGTCCCCGGAGACCCGGGTGTCGCGGCCGATCAGGGCCCGTCGGCGGCCAGCGGACCGATCCGCGCCACGACCTAGGACACGGACCGCTGCATCGCCCAGATCCAGGGCCAGCTGTGCAGTCAGGTCTCTATTGGCTAAACCGCGTACACCATCGGTACCGAATAATCTGGGCATTGCTCTCCTCCGAACCTACCATTCTGCATACAGGCGACAGATTCATTATGGCCCCGCCCCTGACCCGTCGCCACTCGGATCGGGGGCGGGCAGGTCGCTCAGCGCAGACGCTCGTTGTATTCGCGGACCTTGAGGATGCGCCTGGAGGACTCCGTGTTCTGGATGATCATCCCGCGCAGGGCCTTGGGGGTCTCGGCGTGATCGGCCAGCCAGGCGTCGCCCGCCTTGACCAGGGCGGCCGGGTCGGCCTTGGTCGGGTAGAGCCCGCCTGCCGACAGAGGGTTGAGCAGGGTCTCCGCGATGTGGAAGGTCTTCTGGGCCCAGACCTCGTCCACGGCTGCGAAGAAGCGATCCACGTAGGGTGCGAAGAGCTCCTGGCCCCCCGAGCCGGAGAAGCCGTCGGCCAGAGCCTCGATCTGCGAGTTGGTCAGATCCTCGTTGTGCAGGGCCTGATCCCAGGCCCAGGCCTTGGCCCCAGCCGTCGGGCGGGCGGCCCGGGCTCCCATGGCGAACTCGCGGTTCTCCGTGGTGTCTTTCGCCGCCAGCTCCCGGTCGATCTCGCCGTCAGCCAGCAGGTCGTGGGCGGACAGGGCGTGGATGATCAGCCAGCGGGTGTTGTTGTCGATGGTCAGCCCCTCCAGCTTCAGGTCGCCGCTCAGCAGGCCACGGGCGTGATCCTCGAAGTCGGCGTCGTCCCCGTAACCCAGGTAGGCGCGGACCAGCTGGAACTGCTCGTCGGAACCCGGCTGGGCCTTCATGGCCAGATCCCAGAGCGTGCTGGCCACCAGCTGCAGCATGGGCTGGCGGCGACGGGAGGCGGTGAAGTGGTGGGCGGCCGTGGAGATCTGCGACAGGGCGTAGCGGAAGGTGGTGGACTGGTGCTCGGTGGCCAGGGCCTTCAGGCTCAGGCTAATGAAGCGCTCAGCAGGGAACTGCGCATCCCGGGTCATGTCCCACAGGCTGAGCCAGACCACGGCCCGGGCCAGGCGATCCTCGATCCGGTACAGGTTCTGCGTGGCATACTCCAGGGAATCCTGGTCCAGGCGCAGCTTGGCATAGGTAAGGTCGTCGTCGTTGATCAGGATCAGGGCCGGACGCTTCCTGCCCACAGCCTGGGGCACTTCGGCTCCCTGGCCCTCCAGATCCAGCTCGAAGCGGTCTGTACGCACCACCTTGCCGGACTGATCCTCGTCGTAGAAGCCCACAGCCAGGCGATGCGGGCGCAGGACCGGATGCTCCTCGGGGGCGGTCTGGTCGATCCGCATGGCGGTGATGGTCCCCTGCCCATCGGTCTGCACCTGGCTGGTCAGCGTGGTGATGCCGGCCTCCTCAAGCCAGAGCCGGGACCAGTTGCCCAGGTCGCGGCCGCTGGTCTTCTCCAGCTCGGTCAGCAGATCCTTCAAGGTGGCGTTGCCGTGGGCATGGGCCGTCAGATAGTTGTGGATGCCCTGGAAGAAGCGCTCACGGCCCACATAGGCGACCAGCTGCTTCAAGACGGAACCGCCCTTGGCGTAGGTGATGCCGTCGAAGTTGACCTCGGTGTCGTGCAGGTCGCGGATGGGGGCCACCACCGGGTGGGTGGTGGGCAGCTGATCCTCGGTCAGGGCCCAGCTCTTCTCGCCGGAGCAGAAGGTGGCCCAGTCGTCGGTCCACTCGGTGGCTTCGGCAGTGGCCAGGGTTGACATGAACTCGGCGAAGGACTCGTTCAGCCACAGATCGTTCCACCACTTCATGGTCACCAGGTCGCCGAACCACATGTGGGCCAGCTCGTGCAGGACAGTCTCCACACGGCAGTCTCCACACGGCGGTTGATCTGGGCCCCGGTGGCCTTGGACTCGAAGACGTAGGAGTCGCGGAAGGTGACCAGGCCGATGTTCTCCATGGCGCCCGCGTTGTATTCGGGCACGAAGATCTGGTCGTACTTGGCCCAGGGGAAGGGCAGGTCCCAGGTCTTGGCGTAGAAGGCGAAGCCCTTCTTGGTCACATCGAAGAGGTATTCGGCGTCTCCGTCCAGGGAGTCCTTCAGCGCCTGGCGGCAGTACAGGCCCATGGGGATGGTTCGTCCATCCTCATTCTGATACTCGCTGGTCCACTGTGCGTAGGGTCCGGCGGCGAAGGCGGTCAGGTAGGAGCTCATCACCGGGGTGGTCTGGAAGACCCAGCGGGTCACGCCCTCGGTGCGGCCGCCCTCCAGGGTTCCCTCGGCGGTGCGGCTGTCCAGGTCCTGATGGGAGGCGGGAGGCATGTTGGACAGGACCGTCCAGGATGCCGGAGCGTCCACGGTGAAGTCGAAGACGGCCTTGATGTCCGGCTGGTCGAAGACCGCGTAGACCCGGCGGGCGTCGGGCACCTCGAACTGGGAGTAGAGGTAGACGTTGCCATCCGAGGGGTCCACGCTGCGATGCAGACCCTCGCCTGTCCGCGAATAACGGCAGAGGGCCTCCACCCGCAGCTGGTTGTGCTCACGCAGGTCATTTAGCTCAATCCGGTCGTCCCGGAAGGCCAGGGCCGGGTCCAGACGCTGGCCGTTGAGCTCGATCAGGCTGACCTGGTCGGCGATCAGATCCACAAAGGTGGACTCCCCCGGCCGGGCATCAAAGTCGATCAGGGCCGTGGAGGGGAAGGTTACAGGCCCCTTGGTCAGGTCCAGATTGACCTTATAGCTGACATTGGATACGACGACGGCTCGCTCTTCGGCTTCCACACGAGTCAGATTGGCTCCGGGCATGAATTTCCTTTCACGCATGGATGTCGGTGCCCCCACCGGCATCGGCATAGGTCCTGTATGGATATGGCAAGTCAAGTCTAATGCGGTCACCAGCCGACGGGCCAGCGGGACGGTTTCCCTCTTTTCTGACGGCACAGTCCGGACGGGAATAGTCGGGCCTCCAGGCGGTTGGTCATGGTCGATGCCTCACGAGTCTGGCAGAAAGGGAACGCCATGCAGGTCCGGACCGGGTTTACCACACAGCAGCTCAACATGCTCTGCCAGTATTCCTACGGGATAGGCCGAGGGGATGCCAAGACACGGCCGGGCCTGCACTGGTTCGAGGATCCGGCTCTGGGCAGCTACTGGGTGCTGCGGTCCCGCTACTGCCCCGAAAACGGCTTCGAAGGGATGATCGCCGCCCAGGGTCTGGAGAACGGTCCGGACTATGCCCATTTGATCGTGGTCTATGCGGGCACCAACCTGCGTGACGACCCCCGCCATGACATCCACGCCGCGCTGACCTGCTTCCTGCCGCCGCTGAACGGGGAACCAGGACAGACACAGCAGGCAGGCATCCTGGCCAAGCAGGCGCTTGACCTGGCCCGACGCAAGGCGGGAACCGAACGCGGAGTCCTCTTTACCGGGCATAGCCTGGGCGGCGGCCTGGCCCTGATCCAGGCGGCGGAGCAGGACCTGCCCGCCAGGGTCTTCTGCGCCGCCGACCCATGGCGGGTGCTGGACCAGGAGCAGCGTCAGCGGGTGGCCCGTCACTACGGGGACGGCAAGTTCCTGGACTACCGTCTGGGCAACGACAGGGTGACCGGAACCGCCAACCGTCTGCTGAGCGGTCAGGCCGACCGCAGCGCCTGTGTGGTCTGGTGCGGCAAGGGGCCCAGCAGGTTCGGACACTGGCTGGGCGACTTCGATTTCGACCA
Organism: Bifidobacterium sp. ESL0825; assembly: GCF_052606465.1. Lineage (NCBI taxonomy): Bacteria > Bacillati > Actinomycetota > Actinomycetes > Bifidobacteriales > Bifidobacteriaceae > Bifidobacterium > Bifidobacterium sp. ESL0825. Next base: position 2,147,994 of record NZ_CP199589.1, on the reverse strand, counting down.
GAGTGGCGAGGTCCTTACCGAAACTCCCCTTACTGCGGCTGCATATCAGCGGTAATATGAGAATCGGGCGGTCTCCAACGAGGGAGCGTCACCCACCCGCAAGGATGTCATGTTGGGTATTCAACTTCGTCCATGCAGGACCTTTACGCATATCAGAGAGGATATACGATATGAAAGCATTGATGTACTACGGCAAGGAAGATGTGCGTCTGGAGGACGTGCCCGAGCCTGAGCTCAAACCCGGGACCATCAAGATCCACCCCGCCTTCACCGGCATTTGCGGTTCCGATGTCCATCTGTACTACGACGGAGCAGTCAACGGAGGAGGCAATTCGCCCGACCATCCCCATCCCCTGACGGGAGAGACCCTGCCGGTGGTTTTCGGCCATGAGATCTCTGGTACCGTCGAGGCCATCGCCGACGACGTGCACACTGACATGAAAGTGGGCGACTCGGTGGTCGTCGAGGCCGAAATCGCCTGCGGCGAATGCCCAGCCTGCAAGGCCGGCAACTACAATGACTGCGACAAGCTGGCCGGCATCGGCATCAATGGAGGCGGCGGCGGGCTCAGCGAGCACATCGTGGTTCCGGCAGAGCACGTCTTTCCTGTGGGCGACATCCCCCTGGATCAGGCTGCCATGATCGAGCCCTTCGCCGTGGCCCACCACGCCATCCGCGCCATGGACCCCCACGAAGGACAGACCGCAGTGGTCGGCGGCGCCGGGCCAGTGGGATTGCTCATCGGCACCATCCTGCGGGCGAAGGGAGTCCGGGTGATCATGTCCGAGCTCTCCTCGGCCCGTAAGGAGAAGGCCTTGCAGTCCCATTCGGCCGACATTGTGGTCGATCCCAGCAAGGAGGACCTGGCGGAGCGGGTCCGCCACGAGACCGACGAAGCCGGGGCCGATCTGGCCTTCGATGCAGCTGGAGCCGAACCGGTCGACCACCAGCTTTTGGAGGCCCTGAAGGCCACCGGCGGACTCATGGTCGTAGCCCTGCATGGCAAGCCCATTACGCTGAACCTGACCAAGGAGCTGGGCTTCGGCGAGAAGTTCATCCGCGGTACCATGGGATACGCCAACGACCATCCTGACGCCATCAAGCTCATCCATGACCGGAACATCGATCTGTCCACTTTCATCACCGACCGGATCAAGGTCGAGGACATCGTGGACAAGGGCTTCCGCCAGCTGCGTGAGGACGCGGAAAACCACGTCAAGATCATCGTGAGCATGTAGACGCTCCCTTTTACTGATAACACTGAAGGCTCCGGCCGTCCATCTGGGCGACCGGAGCCTTCGGTATCAGTATGCAGGCAGTGGCGTCAGTCCTGCGGCTGCACGTCGGTGGCGATGTCGGCCACCACGGGCACGATCATGGGCCGGCGGTGCAGCTTGCGAGAGATCCAGCCGCCCAGGGTGCGGCGCATCATCTGCTGGAGCTGGTAGGTGCCGGTGGTGCCCTTGGCCATGGCATCCTCAAGCTGATCGACAATCTGGGCGTTGATGGACTTGAACTCGCTCTCGTCCTCGGCCACGGCGTTCAGGTAGAGCTTGGGGCCGGAGACGACCTTGCTGGTCTCGGTGTCGACCACGGCGAAGGCGGAGACGAAGCCCTCAGTGCCCAGAATCCGGCGCTGCTCCAGCTCGTCGTCGGTCAGCTGGCCCACGGAGTCGCCGTCCACATAGACGTATCCGCAGGGCACGGATCCGACCACAGCGGCCTGGCCATGGTAGAGGTCCACCACGTCGCCGTCCTCGGCCAGGACCACGTTCTGCGGATCCACGCCGGTCTTGACGGCAATCAGACCGTTGGCCACCAGGTGCCGGTTCTCGCCATGGATGGGCATGGCGCACTTGGGCTGCACGATGTTGTAGAAGTGCAGCAGCTCGCCCTCGTCGGAGTGACCGGAGACGTGGATGGCCGCGTTGTCGCGGTTGACCACCTTGGCGCCCAGGCGCACCAGCTTGTTGATGACCTTGTAGACCTCATGCTCGTTGCCGGGGATCAGCGAACTGGCCAGGATGACCGTGTCGAACTCATTGATGGTGATGTCACGGTGGGTCCCGTCGGCGATGCGGCCCAGAGCCGCCATGGGCTCGCCCTGGGAGCCGGTGCACATGTAGACGATCTTCTCATCGGGAATGCTGTGGGCATCCTTGAGGTCGACCACGGTGTCCTCGGGCAGGTGCAGGTAGCCCAGGTCGGAGGCGATAGACATGTTGCGGACCATGGACCGGCCGGCGAAGACCACCTTGCGACCGAACTTGTGGGCGGCGTCGACCACCTGCTGCACACGGTGGACGTGGCTGGAGAAGGAGGCCACGATGATCTTGCGCTGGGCCTCAGCGAAGGCCTTGTCCAGGGCGGGGGCGATGGAGATCTCGGGCTTGACGAAGCCGGGGACCTCGGCGTTGGTGGAATCGACCATGAGCAGATCCACGCCGGACTCGCCCAGCTTGGCGAACTCCCGCAGGTCGGTCAGCCTGTGATCCAAAGGCAGCGGGTCGATCTTCATATCGCCAGTGTCGATGATGTGGCCTGCCGGGGTGCGCACGGAGACGGCCAGAGCGTCAGGAATGGAGTGGGTGACCGCCACGAACTCCAAGTTGAAGGGGCCCACCTTGAGCTTGTCGCGGCCCTTGACCTCTACCTCGGTGGGCTTGAGATGATGCTCCTCACACTTGGCATCAACGAATCCCAGGGTCAGCTTGGAGCCAATCAGAGGGATATCCGGACGCAGCTTGAGCAGGTAGGGCACGCCGCCGATATGGTCCTCATGCCCGTGGGTCAGCACCAGGGCGTCCACCTGGTCCAGCTTGTCCTTGATGTAGCTGAAGTCGGGCAGAATCAGGTCCACGCCCGGCTGCTCCTCCTCGGGGAAGAGCACGCCGCAGTCGATCAGCAGAATGTGGCCGTTGTACTCGATCACATTCATATTGCGGCCGATCTCGCCCAGACCACCCAGGGGGACGATGCGCATGGAGCCCTTGCGGTACTTGGGGGGCGCCACCAGACGCTGCTCAGTCTGGGTCCCCTTGCCGCGGGCGATGGCGCCATTGCGGCGGCTGCGGGATTCGCCCCGGGACCTGCCTGACCCCTGCTTGCCGTTCTTGGAGGAGGACCGGCGATTTCTGCTCTTGCCGGTCGTGTTTGATTCTTCTTGTTTTCTTGCCATTGTCACTTGTGTTTCTATCATCTGTACCCCCGTCTGATACAGGGGCGACGCTTAGTTGCTTGTCAGGAACGCATCAGCCCTGCGGCCTTCATGCCTTTCTCTGCTTGGATCAGCTGGTCCTTGCCAGGCCCAAGATTAGGGAGCCTCATCGTCGTGCTGTCCAAGACGCCGGCCACTTTCAAAGCGGCCTTGGCCATTACCGCCTGCTGCCCTTGGCCGTTCAGAGCCTGAACCAGCGGCGCCAAGGCGGTCGACAACCTCTGCGCCCCTTTCAGGTCGCCTTGATCGAACCGAGTCGCCAAGTCCTGCATAGGGCCGCTGGCCACATGAGCCATGACCGATATGATGCCGACGGCACCCAAGGCCAGGAAGGGCAGGTACAGCCCGTCATCACCGGAATACCAGATCAGCCCCGTCTCCTTGCGCTTGATAGGAACTGCGGCCAGGTCACCAGTGGCATCCTTGACTGCCTCGACATGCGGCAATTCGGCAAGACGACGGTAGGTATCCACAGTCACGTGCAACCCGGTGCGGCCGGGTACATCGTAGAGCACAATGGGACGATCCGCAGACTGGCAGACGGACCTGAAATGCGCTACAACCCCATCCTGGGAGGGTCTGGAGTAGTAAGGCATGACCACCAGGAGCGCATCCGCCCCGGCTTCCTGGGTCATCTCGGCCATACGAACCGTATGGGCCGTATCATTGGAGCCCGCACCCGAGATGACCGGCACGTCCACCGAAGCCTTTACGGCTCGCACCAAATCGACTTTCTCTTCCATGTGGGTGGCCGGAGATTCGCCAGTAGTGCCGTTGACCAGTATGCCGTCGGCCCCATCGGCCACCAGGGTCCGGGCCAGATTGGCGGCAGCCTCGTAATCCACGGATCCGTCATGGTTCATGGGGGTGACCATGGCCGGCACGACCCGCCCGAATGGGGCCTTGTCCAACAGATGGGTTTGGAGCTCAGACATACTTCAACGCTACTTGCAGACGGGGACTCATCACCCTCACGACACCCTTCCCCCACTGTCAGTCTTAGACAAGCAACGTGTGCCGAACCTCCTCAATCCCTGCCCAATCAACAAGAGGGGAAAGAGACGGTCCCCAGTAGCATAAGCCAGATGGCAGAGCCAGCCCGGTCACCCTGCCGCATCCCACGATGTGCGTTCGATCCGTGCCTATAAGCAGAGAGCAGCATCCCGGGGCAAGCTCATTGCTGGTCCTGCACGGCGGTGCTGCCGCGTGCCAGGGCGGCCACCAGGGTCATCAGGTCGAAGATCAGCGCCCAGGCCGCCAGCCACTCGAAGGAGGCGTCACGATCATCGCCCGCGCAATAGTCGATCGCCCACAGGTCCTGCAGAAACCACAAGGCGCCCGCCGCACCCACCGCCACGCACCAGGGCAGGCACGACAGGGGGGAGCCCCCGGACAGCAGGCACAGCATCCACGACGGCACCACACACGACACAGCCGAAGCCGCCCACGCAGCCACACGGCCACGCACCAGATCCGACACAAACCGCAGCCAGGTCACCCCGGCAACCACCAACACGGCCACCGACACGAACACCCAACGCATCACCCCCGGACGCTCGCCAGTCATCGCACCGAACATCACCCCCCAGCAGGGCATCATCGGCATCGTCAGCGCCAGGCACCAGAACCCCGGACGCCCCCCACGGCTCTCGAACCGGCCCAAAAACCACCACATCGCAAAAACCGAGAACAGGCCCGCCAAGCAGAACTGCACAAAACGGTCGCGCATCCACTGCTCATCCCCGTACAGGAACGCCCAGCCCGGCACAAACCCCGCCAGAAAGGCCGCCCCGTACACCGCCAGCTTGCGCACCACGCCGGCACGCGAAAAGGCACGCTCACCCGCAGGCGCATGACGCGCGCACCCCGCCACCCGCGACATGATCGAAGACGCGCTCTGCAGCCAGGACTTCCCTGCAGGAAGCTGCAATGAACCGGAAACACCACCAGCCATCACACACCATCCTCCCGCTCAAAGCATCGAATCCGCCACTCGACCCGCCAGAGCGTTGATTCCGTTCTTATATCAGTGTCGTTCATGCAGGCCTCTTCCCATCCCGCATCGCCGGAGTTCGTCCTACTCCTGCGCAAGCACGGACCCCCAAGACCCGGCCAACGACGAGAAGGGCTTCGAATAACCAAGGCCCTCAGACACCAGCGTCTTCCGCTGACACCGCCTTTATCCTGATTATAGACTCGCCGCTTCAAGGTACGACATCGTCTTTGACCACGGAGGGGACGGACGGATCCAGCCCTCCCCGCGCAGCCGGCATCATCGGCTGGCATCATCGTCATCTTTGGAGGCTCCCAGGAGGGAGGCGATCAGCACGATCAGATCGCACACCAGCGCCCAGGCCGCCAGCCACTCGAAAGCCGCGTCACGATGCGTGCCCGCGCACTTCCCGATCGCCCACATGTCCAGCACGAACCACAAGGCGCCCACGACGCCCACCACGCAGCACCAGAACAAGGACGCGCCAGCCGACCCCGTCACCCTGGCCAGCATCCAGGACGGCACCACACACAACACCACCATCGCCGCCCACGACAAGAACCCGTTGCGCACCAGCCGCATCACCAACGGAAACACCAACACCCCAACAACCACCAACACAGCCACCGACACCAGGACCCACCGGAACACGCCACCAGAGGTACGACCGACAGACCCGAATACGACACCGAACCCCGGAGCGAACGGAAGCGACAACACCACAAACCAAGGCCCCGGACGCCCCCTCCCATCCTCATACCGCCCCAACAGGATCAGAACAGCAAACCCGGAAAACAAAGCAAGCAAACCAGAGTAGGCTATCCAGCCGCGCACCCAATCCTGGTTGTCGTCGTATAGGAAGTACCAGCCGCAGGCGAACGCGGCCACATAGGCCAGCCCGTACAGCACCGTCTTCCACAGGACCCCACCCAAGGAGAACTCAACGGCGCCAAGCCGCGCATGCGGGACGCTCCCGACCACACGCGACATGATCGACGACAGGACAAACGCATCAACCCGATCCCCAGCACCATCCGACACCCCGCCGACACCAACACGCCCACCACTCGACTCAGACATCACCACCACTTATCTTTCACTCTACAGACTTGACAACACGGACCCCAAAGACCCGGCCATCGGCGAGAAAGGCTTCAAATAACCAAGGCCCTCAGACACCGACGTCTTCCGCCCGGCACGGCCTTTATCCTGATTATAGTCCTGACACTTCAAGGCATTTACATCCTCTTTGACCACGGAAACGGGTTCCGCGGGCAGCGGTCCCCTACAGAGGGTCTTCCCGCATCGCGGGAAACGAGTTTCAACCCCCTCGTTGTCGAACGTCGCATATATATAAAGACCGGCAGCTTTTGCAGATGACCACACTCCGCGCCCGAATCCCTTCATGAACAGCAGGGGCATGCCCGTATGCTTGGGTGAAGCCGCCACCAAGGACTTGGCCCCCTCCGCCCTTTTCGAAACCGGCAGGTTCCCTGTCTGGTCACCCTCCAATCCATCCGCAATGACATCCAAGCCGGGGACCTCGGCGTTGGTGGAATCGACCATGAGCAGGTCCACGCCCGGCTGCTCCTCCTCCGGGAAGGCCACGAACAGCAGGGCACAGCCACCAGCAGCGCATCCGCCCCTGCCTCCTGGATCATCTCCACCATACGCACCGTATGCGCCGTGTCATTGGACCGCACCCGAGATCACCGGCACATCGACAGCATCCACGACGGCACCACACGCGACATGGCCGAAGACGCGCTCTCCAGCCAGGACCCCCCCCCACAGGAAGCCGCAAGGAGCCGGAAACACCAACAGCCATCACACACCACTTCCCAGGCCAGAGGATGGGGAACCGCTCCACGATCCCGTCGCCCCTTCCCGGTCAAGCTCCTCGATTATGAAGTCGGAATCAGCAAGAGAGAAAGCGCCCGAGGGGCCGACAGGCGCAGTTTCACCAGGGGCGAGCAGACGGCCGGACACCCTGGTTCCATTGGAGGAATGCCGGTCTGTTATCTCGAACCCTCCACCAGGAAGGCGGCTGATTTGCGCATGTATCCTGCTGACGTTCATGTTGCCGCCCATATGGATGTCAGCCTGGGCGGATCTGCCTATGGTGGCCGTATCCTGACTGCAATCCACCCGGTATCCATCCCTGATTCTGGTGACACGGAAGCAGGTCCTCCTACTCATGTTGAGGCTGGCCGGCCCCTCATCGCCGGAAACGCCGGGGGCTTCATCCGCCCCACGTATATCCCGGTCTGGATGAGGGGACGTACCCAGAACGGTGTCCCCATCATTGCCCTCATCCGAAAGTCGAATTCTCGGATTGCCATCCGATTCCAAAGCCCGATCCCCAGAGGGAGCCTCCGTGGTAGCTCCCTCCTCCGGCAGCTTGAGAATCGTTTCCGAGTAGTACTCATCTTCATCGCCATGGGATTCACCCGCATGATCCCCGGTTGGATCCGCGCCGGATGGGCCCGTCCCGGCACCAACCTGGCTCCGAGCTTCAGAGCCCGAGGACTCGGCGCTGGCGCCATCACCCCCCGGCAGGGTCCGGAATCTGCCCGCCGGGAGGATCGATGCCAGCATGGCATGGTAGGCATCCGCATCGAACTCCTTGCTTGTTTGCACGAACGCCTCAACCGACCGAGACCACTCCGGATGCCCAAAAGTGCCAGTATCGACCTTGCTGAGTCTGAAAAGCAGGGAAAGGGGACTGGCATCGAAGCGGGGCCCATCGATGATGGGAACCTGTATCAATCGCGGAACCGTGTCATCACCGGCAAAGTACATATAATCCTGATGCCAGAGCACCGTCTGCAGAACTGCGCGCTCCTCTGCGCACACCTGCGCCACATCCCCTATGGCCTGCAGGACCCCGGCATACCGATCAGCGGCCATGCCATGCCGCAGAACACGGTCCAGGGATGTGGCTCCGGTCAAATCATAGTAGAACCTGGCTTCTCGCAAATCCCCCTCATAAGTGAAGGGAACCAGGTAATCCACATACCTTCCCGAAAGCAGAACCTGAGCCAGCGCCAGGTCAGGCATTTCACCCCGGGTGGGTTTTACCGCCAGCGTGCATGCCCCGGCAGCACGATCACGCCTGACCCTGCACTTCACCCTAGCTCATCCTTATCTTCGACAGCTGCTCCCGGGCAAAGCCAAGGAAACCTTCCGAACCCGCCATGGCATACTTCATCAGGCGATCGAACTGGTCATCATCCATACCACCCTGGCAGTTCACCACGAACAACGTGTGGAAGACCAGGCCTTTCTCGGAACTCTGCAGATAGGCGCCCGGCCCCTCATAGTACCGGTTCCAGGCATTGCAGCAATCCTCAAGCAAATCATGCTGGCCATTCGGATGACTGCCCTGCTCAGTCCCATGAACCACCAGATACTTATCGTGCTCGCCACGTACACTGAAATCGAGCACGATATTCCCCCATAAACCGATCCAGGCCCGCTCATGATATTCGACACGGTAACCTTGGGCATCCAGCCACTGCTGTATTCTCTTCCCGTCAACCACGGATTTCATCGGCTGTTCCATTTGTTCATGCCCCTCTTCCGTATGGTGCATTCGGTATGCGTATGGGATCCGGGCATTGCTCATTCACCCAAGCATAAAGATTCTGTATCAGATAGATGGAATCATCGAGACGCTGTCCCAGTACCTCATCCCGCTCGTCGCACATGATCTGCCCGACTCCCGCTATCCTGACGGCCTGGTTCTGCTCCAAGGAAGGTTCGGTGGCATAGGCCTTGAGATATCCAACCGATCGGTTCCATTCAGTACAGACATTCACCGCATCCCGATACCTGGCGGAGCTGAATCCCCGGCTCCACAGACTTGTGAAACCAATGGAATCCAGACTTTTGCTCATTACAAAAGTAATGCCGCAATCGACCAGCGGCACCAGTACAGGACCGCCGCTGGCATTGACGTACGAGGGTATCCCCCGCTGAGCGAGCAGTCGTATTATGCGGGCAATGGGAGTTGGAAGGCCTTGCAATAATTGCTCATCCACACTCATCCCAGCGGTTCCCTGTCCTTCCACATCCACAGCAGTATCAGTCATTCCAGTCTCCTTATATAAATCCACCCGTGCAAGCTAGTCAGTCCAAGGTCGGGTCATACCCGACTGGTTCACTTCCGCCCCTATTGCCCCGTTGTTAATTGCCCCGTTGTCAAAGGACGGACGGTGATGACGGGAGGGCGTGCACATGATGACCAGCTGAATCACCATCGACACGAGCAGCGGGATGACAGCCAGGAGCAAAGGACCGCCACCTATGGTCAACATTCGAGATTTCACCAGCCCAATCGTAGCTGGAACCATAAGTCCGTACGGAATCAAAGTCAGCCATCCCGGCAGCAATAAATCATGCAGACGCCGCACCTCCAGAGCATACTCTGGCACCACCATGATCAGGTCGAAGACCAGGGGGATGAGAGCCCAAGATCCCCCGCCGCATACCTTACTCAGGCCTTGCTCTACAATTGATAGAACGATGAAGAACACCCATATCTCCTTGCGGCACGATCTGCCCCTTCCCCGGGCAAACAGGTAGAACGGCCGCTGCAGGCATTCTCGCAATGTAGCGTCATACATGGGTTCGAAACCCTTCATCTCTGCCACACGAGGCGGTCTATTTTCAAACAAGGCAATAGCCATGGTCCCTTTCCTTCCATACAACTCGAGCGGCCAACCAGAACAGATTCCGCCGCGACCAACTTCATTATCGACAACCAGCGTAGATTGCATTACGGCTATAGATATCGTTCACGTAAGGCCTTAAGCCCAGTAAAAGCCTGGACGATTCCCTCACCAGCAACGCCCTCATTGGTCCTGTGCGGCGGTGCCGCCGCGATACAGGGCGGCCACAAGGGTCATTAGGTCGAAGATCAGCGCCCAGGCCGCCAGCCACTCGAAAGCCGCGTCACGGTCGTCGCCCGCGCAATAGTCGATCGCCCACAGGTCCTGCAGAAACCACAAGGCTCCGGTTGCGCCCACCGCCACGCACCAGGGCAGGCACGACAGGGGGGAGCCCCCGGACAGCAGGCACAGCATCCACGACGGCAGCACACACGACACAGCCGAAGCCGCCCACGCAGCCACACGGCCACGCACCCGATCCGACACAAACCGCAGCCAGGTCACCCCGGCAACCACCAGCACAGCCACCGACACGAACACCCAACGCATCACCCCCGGACGCTCGCCAGTCATCGCACCGAACATCACCCCCCAGCAGGGCATCATCGGCATCGTCAGCGCCAGGCACCAGAACCCCGGACGCCCCCCACGGCTCTCGAACCGGCCCAAAAACCACCACATCGCAAAAACCGAGAACAGGCCCGCCAAGCAGAACTGTATACAACGGTCGCGCACCCACTGCTCCTCCTGGTCGTACAGGAACGCCCAGCCCGGCACGAACCCCGCCAGGAAGGCCGCCCCGTACACCGCCAGCTTGCGCACCACGCCGGCACGCGAAAAGGCACGCTCCCCCGCAGGCGCATGACGCGCGCACCCCGCCACCCGCGACATGACCGAAGACGCGCTCTGCAGCCAGGACCTCCCCGCAGGAAGCCGCAAGGAACCGGAAACACCAGCCATCACACACCACCCTCCCGCTCAAAGCCTCGAATCCGCCACTTCGCCCGCCAGGCCAAGGACCGGCACAGCCGGGGCAAGCTCATTGTTGGTCCTGCACGGCGGTGCTGCCGCGTGCCAGGGCGGCCACCAGGGTCATCAGGTCGAAGATCAGCGCCCAGGCCGCCAGCCACTCGAAAGCCGCGTCACGGTCGTCGCCCGCGCAATAGTCGATCGCCCACAGGTCCTGCAGAAACCACAAGGCTCCGGTTGCGCCCACCGCCACGCACCAGGGCAGGCACGACAGGGGGGAGCCCCCGGACAGCAGGCACAGCATCCACGACGGCAGCACACACGACACAGCCGAAGCCGCCCACGCAGCCACACGGCCACGCACCCGATCCGACACGAACCGCAGCCAGGTCACCCCGGCAACCACCAGCACAGCCACCGACACGAACACCCAACGCATCACCCCCGGACGCTCGCCGGTAATCGCACCGAACGCCACCCCCCAGCAGGGCATCAGCGGCATCGTCAAAGCCAGGCACCAGAACCCCGGACGCCCCCCACGGCCCTCGAACCGGCTCAAAAACCACGCCATCGCAAAAATGGAGAACAGGCCCGCCAGGCAGAACTGCGCACAACGGTCGCGCACCCACTGCTCCTCCTGGTCGTACAGGAAGGCCCAGCCCGGCACAAACCCCGCCAGGAAGGCCGCCCCGTACACCGCCAGCTTGCGCACCACGCCGGCACGCGAAAAGGCACGCTCCCCCGCAGGCGCATGACGCGCGCACCCCGCCACCCGCGACATGATCGAAGACGCGCTCTGCAGCCAGGAGCTCCCCGCAGGAAGCCGCAAGGAACCGGAAACACCAACAGCCATCACACACCACCCTCCTGCTCAAAGCCTCGAATCCGCAACTTCGCCCGCCAGGCCAAGGACAGGCAAAGCCGGGGCAAGCAGGCCGGCCCACTCCGTCAGGCCGGCCCCGAATCCAGTCTTGCCCTCAGCCTTATGGTCTTCGATACGCTTTTCTGCATCAATCAAATCCTTGAGCACATCCTTCATGGAGTCTTTACGCAAAGCCTCGCGGCTTGCATCCAGCCCATACCGCTTTATCGTCGCAACATCCGCCGGGTTGAAAACCCCGTACAGATCGCTTTTCTCCAGTATCCATTTCCAATCATGCGGCAATAAGCCCCTTATCTGATAATCATTGAATATGCGGGTCGCTTTTTCCGGTCCATCGACAAGGGCCTTAAAGAGATCCAAAATCTTCTCCGCGGGCTGCTTGGCAAAGCCACTATTCTCAAGTAATTCATAATTACTCGTTTTCATTGCGGTCGAAAAATCCGTGACCATGCCGGAATTATGGCCGTACGAATTCAACCCGCCGATCACCCGTTGATACATAGGCAATTCCTTTGAATTAGCGAAAAACCGCACCCCGGCAGCGCTTTCTTTCACTAAACCGCTCGTAGCCGAAAACCCCAATGAAGCAGCACCAAGCAATAACTGTACAAAGTTTTCATCTCCGCGGGTAAAAGCCAGAAAATCATTTGCAAAGCCTACGGCTGCAAAAGCAAAAGCAAGCAGGCCGAGTATGCCCCCAGGCCCCAATAGCAGCATCGCTGCGCCGACAACATAGCCGGCGACCTCCGCGACTTTGACGATCGTCCGCCAGGTATCGCTGTAATAGACACGATCGAACACCGAGACGGGCGGCAAATCGTCCAGGGCCCCGTTCAGCCCGTGAACAGCGATGTCGGCGCCGTTATTGTACTCGTCGCCAGCCTTGAGAACATCACGACGGGCTGCGTTATACGATCCCTGCGCACTGTCCAACTGTCTGCGGAAGGAAGCCACCTGCCCCTGGGCGGTGTCGGCACGGCTCTGCGCCCGTCGCATATCTGCATCATCGACATCCGCACCCAGCGTACGCTTCCCCTGCAGCAGATCCTTGTAGGCATTGGCCTTCAACGCGTCGATGCGCGCACCATCCAGCTGTGACTGCGCATTGGAGACATCGTTCTTAGCATCCACCGCCCGATGATAGGCATTGGCGGCCCTGTGCTGGCAATCCTCCATGCAGGCGGACCACGAATCCAGGGTTTTATAAGTCGTATTCAATCCATTCGATAAGCTGGAAAGATTGCTGGGGAAATCGTCCAGCTTGGAGATAAACTTGTCCGCCGCTTTGCCAACGAATACCGATCCACTGTCGTGAACGGACCTGATTCGGCTCACACCATCTTTCAGGGAATCCACTGTTGAAGACTTCAACCTTGCCTTGGCGGCACATTGCCTGACCCTTGCCGGATCCCCGGGCACAGGATCCATGTATAACTCGATCTCGGACCAGTCAAGACTCAAACTCATCTGTCATCGCCCCTCTCAATCCATACCGACAATGTACCGGTAATCAAATCGAACAATTCAAATAACTGGTCCTCCACATCAGAGGAAAAGGTGAATCCCATCACCATGACCACGCGGCCTCCAAAAGGAACAAAAGTCTGCAGGACCGAATACTTGAGAGATCGGGAACCCTCGCCCGGATGCAAGGTGCGATGCCCGTAAACCCGCACCGCCCTTCCCGCCTGTGGCAGATTGATCATCGAAACATCCGACTCGTCATCACCATCCGAATCCTCATCATTCTCATGCACGGTGGCAGATATCGCCTCGAAAACAGATTCGTCGTCGTGATGAGGAGGCTCGGGAAGAATCGAGACGGTTATCGCAGCGTCCAGAATCCCATCGGCAGTGGGCTGCGCCATTGCGGCCCCATACCGCACACCTTTCGCCCAAGAGGATGTGAGCTCATGGTAGAGGCTGTTCTCTATCACTTTCCTTTTGCCCGCCAAAGCTGGTATCTGTTCCACCGCCCTTTGGGCCTGGGCGCGCGCGTAATCCCGCCTCCCCTTTCCGGTAAGGTCCAATCGCTCCCAATCATCAGGGATCGCCATGCTGAAGTGGATGTCTTGGTCAGCCACGATGCACCGCCTGAGCATTCGAGCTGGAACTGAGCATCTGACCAGCCTGGTCCCCTATCCTGTTGTCCGCATCGCGGAACTCCTTGACCACACTGTCAAGCATCGATCCAAGGTCACCCGCTTTCCTGGAGTATTTACGGCTCAGTGTATGCAAACGGGTTATGCAATCAGCATATGCCTTACTCACTCCAGGATGGCCCATGCAATCCGAATCGGCTTCAGCTCCCGTAAAATCACCAATCGTCTGTTCGATATTCTTCAGGACCCTAGAAGCACTACTGAGTTCATCATACGAAATTTCGAGATCGCCAGCCATGATCAATTACTCCTTTCAACTTTTGCGCTGAGACTACCGAACCTGATCACATCGTTTTCAGACAACCCGGTCCGTTTCTTTGCCTGTAATTGCATATACGTCTCGCCGGAACGGACGAAAGTGCCATTCGCCGACCCCAGATCCATGACCCATACCTGGCCAATGGGTGTTGTTCCAAATTCAAAGTGCCTTCGGGAAGTCTGATGCGAAGGATCTTCGACAACTACATAAGCGGCATAGTGTTCACCCGGCTGTTCCGGCATCCGCCCCACGACACTACGTCCTTGACAGGGCACCCGCTGCCCATCGGAAAAAACCAACTGATACGATTCCGCTTGACGGCCGGTACTATCCCCAACCGACCGTGGTTTCAGGGCCTTATCGTGCAAATCCCACCCGTTGACGAAGGACGGCTGCTGAATCGGCGGGAGCACAGGAATCTCCGCAGAGACCCTTGCCGGCTGCAGGGATTGCGCCAGCCCTTGTTTCTTCCTATGCCCGTTCATCTCTTCAAACCCCCAGCGTTGCTGAAACTATAGGGGACGCTCGATTGTCCGTCCAACTTCGGGAACTGGATAGAGACAGTTTGCATACCGAGCTTCGCGATTCCACGTCCTTGAGGCATCTCGGATTTGAAAAGAGACCGTTTTACCCTTGCCCCTATCAGATCCGCATATATCATATCCTCGGGCCTGATCAGCACGCCCTGCTTGATCTTCTTCATGGAAGACCCCCAGTTCCCGAAGCCCTGGGGGAAGTCGATGATATCTCCAGCAAAGATGCATGAGGCGTCACTCTTCGATAATGATCCGACCAGGTTCTGCATCCACTCACTGGCGGGAATCTCCTTGAGCAGCTGACAGTCATCGAACACCAGAAGATTGCCTTTGAATCCCGTTTCGGTGTTGCTTTCCAGAGCCTTCTCGTCGCCATTGCGCGCATATGGTTCAAGATTCTCCTGGGTCAGGTCCGCAGGGGTCGTGAACAAGCGCACGACTCCGGGCACCCCCTCGAAACGCCTCAGGGCATTGTCCTTAGGGGCCGCGATGACCAGATGATACCCAGCGGACAACGCCATGTTGGCCAACCAAATCAGCAATGTCGTCTTGCCGCTCTGCATGCCGCCGAAGACCGGAAGAATCGGCGTTGCCACCGGATCATAGGCAATAAGATCGTTGTCTTCGCCGCCGATGCCCAAAGGCAACAAACCATTGTCCAGGGACCCGGATTCCTTGACCAAGGCGTATACCTGATCGAAGGATATCTCATCGGGCAGCTGTTCGACGTTGAAAGGCAGACGGGACCGCGAGAGGCCGGCATCCCTGCCGGTAGCCAGTGCGACACCGGCGGTGCGGATGGCCTCGGATTCCTGTTGGCCCACCTCCCCCCGGCGAATCTGCGCAATCTGAATCTCGGCATCGTCAACGGATTGGTAACCTCGCCCATCCGCCATCTTGTCGGGTACCTCCTTGGCGGGGATTCCGATTTCCGAATAGTCGGTCTTGTCGACCAGCCGCAGCATGATCTTGCTGTCTGCCAGCAGGGTCATCCGTCCGGACAGGAGGGAGCGGTCGCCGGACAGGATGAAATGCACACCGACCGACGGCCCTTCCCGCATCAGGTTCTGCATGCGGGTGATCAGGGAACCACCGTCATAGGATTCGAAGGTGGAGTTATACCCGTCCCATGAATCCAACATGACCAGCATATGCGGCAGGGCCTCTTCCTCATGATCCTGGTCAAGCCCACGATTGAACTCGTCAATATTGCTGTATCCGCCCTTGGAGAGGGTGGCTGACCTGGCCTTGAGCACCCTTTCGACCTTGTTCAGGAGCCGTTCAATTTTCTGCGTTTCGCTGCGCAGGGCCACAACGCCCACATTGGGCAAGGCTGTGAGAGGAGCGAGGCCGCCATTGCCACCATCGATGCAGTAGACCTGGACCTTCGTGGGTGCATACTTTTTGCAGGCGGAGAAAGCTATGGTCCGAAGGGCCGTGGTCTTGCCGCTGCGCGACGTGCCGATGATGAAGAGGTTACCGAAGGTCGCCATATCAAGGAAAACCGTGCTTTGCTTCTGCAGTTTGGGGTAATCCCCGATGGCAAAGGGAACTTGAAGGCCCGCCTGTGCAGCACCATCTTCGCTGTCTGGCAGATCACCCAGACCAATCTCATCGGTCAAGGCAGGCAGCCACGGCTGCCGCTGCTGGGGAATGCCCTCATCCTTGGCCACCTCGCAGATACTCTCGACCAACTTCATAAGGTCGGTTACGCTTACATCTCCTTTGTTTTCTTTCGACTTGGGACGCGCAGGAGCCGGCTGGCCGATCTGGGGGAAGGAAAGCACGCGGACAAAGGGCTTCTCTGTCTTTGTCCCAGCCTTGTCGTTCGGGTCGATATACCTGCCTCCAACCCTGGCGGATTGGAAGGGCACCAAGGAATTCGACCCGAGCCTCACCACGGCCCTGCCCGGCGTGGACTTGCTGATCAGCGATGCATCCTTGGCATCGATCACATCCTGGCTCTCGCTGTCGTCCGTCATGCGCAGGGCTATACGAAGGTTGGTGTTGGCCCTGATTTCCGGCGAGACCACACCTCCTGGACGCTGAGTCGCCAGCAGAAGGTGGATGCCCAATGA
Source organism: Bifidobacterium sp. ESL0825 (assembly GCF_052606465.1). Taxonomy (NCBI): domain Bacteria; kingdom Bacillati; phylum Actinomycetota; class Actinomycetes; order Bifidobacteriales; family Bifidobacteriaceae; genus Bifidobacterium; species Bifidobacterium sp. ESL0825. The sequence goes on along the minus strand of NZ_CP199589.1, from coordinate 2,131,224 downwards.
CCTGCCCCTTTGCGCAATGTTCACCAGGCCGGTGACAAAGTCGGGAAGCTCCCTGGCCAGGGAAGCGAACTCGTCGATAATGATCAGCAGACGGGGAATCTCCGTCAGATCAGGGCGGAGCTCCCGGAAGTCCATGTAATCGTCAAGGTCCTTGGCACCGGCAAGCGCCAGAAGATGTTCGCGGTAGTTCAGTTCCGCGCCAAGCGAGACCAGAGCCCTGGTAACCAAATGGTTGTCCAGATCCGTGACCATTCCGACCGTGTGGGGGAGCTTGACGCAGTCCTTGAACGCCGCACCACCCTTGTAATCGACGAGCACGAAGTTCAGCGATTCCGGCCTATTCGCCACGGCCAGCGAAGCCACCAGGGACTGGAGCAGCTCCGACTTGCCCGAGCCGGTTGTACCGGCTATCAACCCATGGGGCCCGTCCTTGGCGATGTCAAGGCCGAAGGGGCCGTCGACCGATTCACCGATCGTGCAGAAGGTCGAGCGGGGTTGCAGGGCCCATCGGGCTTCGATCTCTTCAGGAGTCGGCGTCAGCTTCAGCAGGTCCAGGAGTCTGCTCTGCGAGGGAATGGCTGACTGGCTCTCATCAGGGCTGCCGTCCTCCAAAGGCGCGAGGGACAGCGAAAGGGCATCAAGCCATTGCTGTGTGACCAGGTCGGGCATGATGTCATTGACATCATCAGAGACATTGCTGCGGATCTTCAGCTGGCCAGCCTCCCCTGTCACCACGGTCTGGCATTCCTCAGGCAGGAGCCTCTCATCGATCTCCACGCACAGCATGTACATGCCGACAAGGGGCCCTTCCTTGAGGAGTCTGATGGTGCCAGGCATGGATCTGAGCACATGTGCATGCTCCATCACCACAACCACCGATGGCCCAGCCCACTTCTGCATGGACTGGGAATGCATCAGCTCCTTGCGATCGTCCAGCATGGCGATGAGTTCCGAAATCCTCATCGCTATGTCTTCGATGCCGGTAGCCAATGTGCGTACTGCATTCTGCCCTTGCTGCGGAACCAGCTGCGGGAGCCATTGGGCGAAGGACCAATCAATCTGCGCTGGTATGGGAGCAGGCCGACCCCCTTCTTGTTGCTTTCTGGACCTGGGCGAAAGCAGATATATCGACAAGTCCCGGTCTGAGTGCAGAGCTGCCATTTGAGCGACAATCCACTGCACTGTCGGGAAGATGACTGCTTGCTCACCTGTGCACCCCAGGCAGCCGGCGGCCGGCAAATTCACAACGACAGGGAAATGATGGAGCTGCCATGTCTTGACACGCTCGAATTCAAGGTTATCGGGCATTTCCATGGATACATGCGACTTGACATCTCCCGTGCCTATGCGCAATCCAAGCCATGAGTCGTCCGTGGCCCTTCTGTTCCATAGCTGTGCACTATGACTGGCGCAAAGATCAAGCAAGGCTGTAGGATCAGGATATTCGGCCCGAACATCACTGACTTCCTCTTCAAGCGCATGCTTGGCCTGCTCCTTGATGCGGTCCCGGCTCTGCTCGTAACGTTTGACCTGCGCCTTGTATTTCTTCCTCATGCCGTTATTGCCGGAGAAATACGAAGCTATCATCATCACCGGTGACATGATGCCAAAAGCCAGATAAGAATAATTCTTCAGAATGACCGCCATGCCCACGGACATGGCAAATGGTAACAAGGTCGACAAAATCGGTATAGGGGCCTTGTCAGGACGGGTCGGGGAGCCGGGAAGCGTATATCGTCTGTTTCGTACTTCATTCCTGATCTTCGGCGGCCGGGTATACAGCCAGTGCCCCGGGCTGTCTTCCTTATCGACTGGCACGGAATCCGGATGCCCCTTGGTCACGCTGATGATACATTCGGGAAGCACAAGCTCCTGTCCATAGTCCAGCTCGGTCGGTTCTATCAGCTCATGCCCGTCCAGCCAGACATCGGAGTGCAATTGCCGCTTGGGCTTTCGCAGGAAGCCGGCTTTCACCACTGCACCTTCGCGTATGTTTGGCACCACCGTCAAATGGCCATCCGGATGAACGTCAAGAAGAAAATCAGCGCTGATCGACACTTTTTCAGGATCCATCAGGGAACTTATCCTCAAGATACCTGGAAGTACGTCATATATAGCACCTGCATTGAACCCACTGAGAAAGCGCAGCTGAACCGCTGCTGGGTCATCAACCGAGCGAACCCGCGGGTCGATAATCGTCGCCCCCTCACACAGCAAGGAAATCCATGATCCTTCATGCAGACCTACCTGGTCAATACTCAGACGCGGGTCCACCCGGCGCCCGTCGATACCGACATCGACCTTCCTGCCTGTTGCTCCCTCTGTGAATCCGGCCAGAGAGGGAAGCAGGTCAGCCAACGACGAGTCTCCCGGCACATCAAAGTAGGCCGTAAACCGAGACTGCGACTGAGCATCATGAATATTGACAAGGCCTTTCATGGCTCACAGCTCCTGCCTGCCAAATGGATTGCGCCTATAGGCCATTGCCGCATGGTGCCTGACAATCAGAGCCGCAAGGACGATGGCCGCCAGTGCCATAAGGATTCCGAGGCAGATGACCAGCACAAAAAGCAACCCGTTCTCACGTATGTATTGCCACCAGTCCGAAGCGACGACCACATCCTGATAGGTAATCAAGGATGTGTTGCCCGCCGCATCTTCGGTCCTGACTGTCACCGTGTGCCTATGAGCATCCGCCGGCAGATTAATGGACTGCGCGCCTCTGAGGAGCTCATCGCCAGACCACCGCCCCTGTGTCCTGCCATCCACATCAATCCGGGCGGAGTGTACTTTCATGTTATCCTTGGCATCTATGCCCACACCATGCCGTTGCCCGTAGTACACTCTGTTGGAGGCAATGCCCAGAGCTGAGACTGTTGGAGCTTGCGAATCCACTGCGAAGTTCACCGAGGCATCCCCCTTGCGCTTCGCATCCTTGTGCTGCATGGTATTCTCTGACAGATTCCCTGCTCGATCAGTGGATGTGAGCATCAGGCGGTAGTAGCCGTCGCCCTTAAATAACCTGGCAGGAATTTCATAGGTTCGTTTGCTCCATCCGCTGTCGCTATCGTCGACAATCCGATAATCGGATCCGGGAACAGCATGGATGCTTCCGTCCTTGGCCAACCTGATGGCTGACTTACCCAAATCAATGCCGCTGACATTCAGCTCGGTGACTTCGATAGGCACCGCCTTCTTCAAATATGCACCCCTGACCGAGGACGTTCCCGCTGAAAACAGGTAGGTCGAGCCGAACCTGTTAACCGAGAAGGTCTTGCTCACAGATGTGGAATTACCGGCCATGTCTTCGCTTGTTGCAGTCAGCGTGTACACATCGTCGTTTGCTACCTTGCGCTTGAAATCAGGAATATCGACCGTTCGGGTGTTATCTTCCTCATGCTCGTTCGGGTCCAAGTCTGCGGATTTGACCTTGCCCCGCCTGTCCCCGACAAGCGCATAGGTCGTTCGGCTCTGATCCATATTCGTGTCAGCGACCTGTATTCGTGGCGCCACCGTGCCCGCATAGGCTGTCTTGTCCTCCACTTTTTCGATATGAAGATCGGGCTTGGTCATATCGATGACGAATTCCGGCTCCTTCACCGCCTCCGCAGTGTTTCCGGCCAGATCAGTGGCATTGGCCTCGAGCGTGTAATGGTACTCACCCTTGAACGATACCTGCTGGACCAGGGTGTACTCCTTGGGGTCTCCTGCATACGACCATCCATCACCCGAAGATGCCGGAACCTCATGGCCGGCGTCGTCCTTGGCCGATGTTGTTACCGTCGATTCCCCCCTGCTGAAATTACGCTCCACCAACTCGATGGTGGCCACCCGGGGGGCCTTATAGTACATGCCATTTTTAGAGTCATTGTTGTCGAATTTCAGAGAGAGCACCGGCCTGGTTGTATCGATGACGAATTCGTCATGGAATGCAACCGCTTGGTGCTCGCCCGGGTCGGTCAACGAGGCATCGACGGTCCAATCTCCATCGCTCTCACAGACCAGCTTTGCCAGATAAGTGTGCTTATCGCCGCTTGGGTTGGAAAAATCCTTGGCGGCAAGCCGGGCCTTGCGACCATCAACACTTGATTCGACGATGATGCGCCCGCCGTCCTTCGCACTTATGAAATCAAAGTTCGACTCGTCAACAACAACGGTGGCCACCCTATTGGCCTTGTAATACTTGCCGTTTCTGACATCATTGTTGTCATAGGTCACAGTGATCTTCGGACCGGCAAGATCGAGGGCAGCCCCCGTATATCCCTGGGTATCGTTGACTATGTCGCTTCGATCGCCGCCATATGAATTCAGCGCATGAGTCGATGAGGGGTTGCCGGCTAAATCCTTGACGGCTATCGATGTGGTATCAAACCTGAGACGCTGACTGTCGGCGTTCATGTCGAAAGCAATGACCTCATCAGATTCGAATCGCAAGGTGGATTCAGGGGTCTGCGCATCCTTAGGGGCCAGCCAGGGGTCATACCCAAGCATAGGAGTCGCCTCATCCCCCTGGTAGTCCGTAAAGGACGCACTCTTCTCATCCACACCGGAAACCTCGTCTTTAACACCGTCCAGGGACACATGCAGGGGCGATGTAGGGAATATCCATTGCCAATGATGGGGGGTGGTCGCCGATAAGTGAAGACTGCCCAGCTGGGGACCTGTATAGTCAATGACGAATTTACGCTGGGCGGTAGCGAACCGGCTGCTGTCGCACTGCAGGCCGGCATAGGAAAGCGTCAACTCATAAACCCCCTCATGGGGACTCTTCTGGTTGGCGGAAGAACGGGGAACCCGATATCCTCGGAACACCCAGGTGTCCGGACTCGCTGAGTCAGGAACCCAGGCATCAGGTTCGAACGACACTGCAGGGAATGCTGTCGGAGCGGCCGGGCTGACGGAGCCATGGAAGAAATTCTTATTGCTCTCGTCGCCGACAGACTGATATAGTGGGAACCACCTGTCTTTCACTTTGAAGTCGACAAGCGCTTCGCCTCTGAAGTAGTATGCAGGATTTGTAGAAGCGGGATTGGACTCGGCCTGTCTAAGTATTATCTCGGCCGTCCTCTGATTCTGAGGGTTGTCGATCACCAGGGCATCGTAGGCTTCATTGAAACCTCCGGCATCAGGATACTTGTTGACCAACTTGTCAAGGCTGATTTTCAGCACATTCCGCGCCCGGTCACCATCACCGCTATTGACCGGATGCTCTGCCCAATCAGCAACAGTCAGCACGATTTTCGACAGATCGTATAAACCTTCGTCTTTCAAATCGATCTTGACCCAGCCGGATTCATCCACCGGTACGGTCATGTTCCTTGCAGCAGAATCGCCTATGGCATTGCCCTGCAAATCGGTTGGAGCAGGCATGGAAATCTGGATCGTGCCATGACAGGTGCCCGCAGCGCAATCCCCGGCAATACCTGATGCTCCCTCCTGGGAGGCTCCCGGGACTTCATCAGCACCCCTCTGCTCCTTTGGCAGGAGATCCTGAACCCTGAACCGGATATGATTTTCACCCGGACTGGTCACAATGGTCTTATGGGAACCCTTGACAGGGAATCTACGGATTATCTTCAATCCGTCACCACGCGGACCCTCAAATCCATCTGCCACAGGAGCGCTGGTATCTATACCAAACTGAGTCCTTGAGGAAGTGAACCAAGCAGGCATAATATCCGCATTGAGCACAAAGGTGTATTTACCGTTGGTCGGATAGGACCCGCTGGCTCCATTGATCTGCTCGACACTGTCGGCACAGGCCAGACTCCACGTCCAGTTTTCGTCGCGATCCTCGGTTATGTTGGGTTCCTCCACCTTGCAGGCCGTCTTGGCCTCGTTGGGCCCATTTGGCATATCATCGCGCCAATACTTCAATACGCCGACATTTCTGCGGGGATCACTGGCCAGCTTACGGAAGTAGTAGGCCAAATACTGGTCTTTGGTCTGCACGGCCAAGCGGACATCTGAATTGAAATAATACCTGTCCAGTCCACTGCCAGAGGGGGCAGGAGGCACAGCGCCTGGCTTCTGGGGGGCGTCGGAGGAACGACTCGCAACCGCAATCCTGGGCTCCCCGAGTGTTTCATAGCTGACATCAATCAGAAGTTTTCCAATCATTGCATCCGTGTTAGGAGCCTGGGAGCGATCCGTCTGTCCGCTTTTAAGTGGGAAGAAGTCATCTTCATTGCCAGCTTTATCAACGACTTTGGCCTTTATGACGCTGAAATCGTAATATCCGGAGGATCGGAAATCCACATCATAGTATTCGCCCTGTTCGTCAGAACCTGTGGAGATGGAGTAATCACAGCCGCCATCTTCCCGAACACCAGTGTCAGCAGAGCACTGCTTCAATGGAACCGGAGTCCGGGAATTACCTTGACTGTCGACACCGTCATAACGGCTCCCTTCCAGTATGAGCCTTGCCAAGCCGGAAGCAGAGGAATCACTGCGACCATCATTCCTGATTCGCGGCGGGTAGACTTGGTTGCCACTCGGATCGACGATTGGTCTTGATGGAAGAATATCCTTGGCCCTCAGCCTGATGACGCGATCCCTGAAGGCCATGACTCCGTCGGAAACGGGGAAATCAACATCTCCAGGGTGTGATTCAAGACCGTGGGACAAATAGCTGGCTGAGGTCAGCATAGGCTTTTCAGTGTCATAAATGAATGAAAGGTAGTTGTGATCCTGCCCGGTATCCGTTGGATGCAGATAGCGGGCGAGCTCCTCTTGGGGGCGGGCCTCATAACGGGCATTGGAATTGTATGGCAGCCTGTTCATATCAGCTACACATGATTGATTGAGCACCTTCCAGACCCCTGAGTGATCCCCATGGCCCTTGTCGATTTTGGCATCTCTTTGCGAGTATGAGGTGTGGCGCCCACAAGAGAAGCTAGCAGGAGGAAGATGATTGGGGTCATCGGCCTGGTTATGCTGAGGAATCCGACTTATGGTCATGGGAGCAAAATCGGCATTGGAATTGGCCCTTTTGTAGTTGTTGAAGGCAATGTTGACTATACGGTCCAGCCACGGGTCGCGTGACGAAAGAGATACTGTGTCAACTTTGCTGAAATAGCCAGAAAGCGGGTCGGCCGTCGGAGCTCCGGATACCCATAGTCTGAGGCTTCTGTCAGATGTTGAATCCACAATTATAGAATCGGGGTGTTGAGCAAAATCGATATCCTTACCTTCGCTATCGACGGCAGCCATATCTATAGAACTGAGCGTTTCTGAAAAGTCTCCACTGAGGCTCTCGGCCTTCCCGCCTTCATTGTCCGAGGTTAATGTATAGCTGAATTTCAGCCGACACTCGTCCAACGAATATTCCTGACCTTCGTGGGAGCTACCTCCGCCATCGGTGTATCTAAGCGTGTAGGTCCGGGTGGGCTGTTGTCCGGGATCGTCGCTTTGCAGGACTGGACATGGTCCGCTGCCGGAGAGGCCGATGCCTTCGATTGCCAGCGAGCCATCTTTTGAGGATTGCCAATCGACACCGTCCGCCGAACGCGGAGTAATGGTCAAGGTAACAGAACGCGGCCCTGCGGCAATCCATGTTTTTCCGTCTGTAAGGTCATCTTCGGACTTCATCTGCCGATAAGTCATCGACACGGTTATGCGGTCCTTGGCACTCTTCTTCTCTGCCGCAAAGGCACGGGTGGGGAGCAATAGCTGCCATACGAGCAAGGTGAGACAGAACAGAACTAAAAAACTCATAATGCAGCAAAAGACCTTTATCGCCTTAGTTCTTTTTGCGGACTCCACCATGGTTTCAAAACCTTTCTGCAAGCGTGGTTTGGGCCTCATCATCGCGAGCGCTGGTTTCAGCATGCCCATGGCCGATCAGAGAGGTCTGCTGCTCATCATCATCAACCTCTGATGATTGAGCGCTCACTTGCCCGGATTCCGATGAAGCATCGGTCGAATGCACCACGAATTCGACCGGACGCTCGCGGGAGGAGGCGAAATCCTGACTGTTCCCAACTCCTGGGTTGAAACTCAGATCGCCAGTCTGCAGTTGTGAGCCGGCCATTGCCCATGTGCCTGCCCTGGCTGTGCGCATCTGTTCAATTTCAGTAGCCGCGCTGCGGCCAGTAAGGACATCCCGCACCTGGCGTATATGCAGGACCCTATAGAGCACAATCGCGGCAACCACCAGAACCAGGGCAACCGCCAGAAATACCAGAGCCAGCATTCTCCAGGACCAGGTGCTCATTGCTTATCCCCCTTGATATCCACAAAGGCGTTGTCTATATCGGCATGCACCCGTTTTGAGGATTCATTGGCCTCGTTTTTTCTCTCATCAAGCAACGCAGTCGTAGGGGTTACCGAGGCGGCCAAGGAGATAGACCGATCCGCCAAGGCGTTCATCTGATCCTTGCCGATGCCATCCGCCCTGAACTTCCTTGGAAAGATCTGCAAGGCGTCCAGCGTCAGATTGGCGGCTTCCAATCGAATAACATCATTGCTTTCGTGGCGGGAAGCATCCAGCAATTGTTGCAAACGCCTTGCATACGGCTTGTATTTGCCGGCATCCGATCCCTCATTGATGAGTGGAACGATTTGCGTGTTGAAATCTGCCATGCCTGCGTAGATATCCGCGAGTTCAGCCTTCTTGTAGTCCTTGCTCTTAGCTGCCTCGTGCATCCAAGGAGAGGCCGCTCTGATGCGTTCCATCCTCATTGATTCCTGATCCGTCATAGCGGAACCTGAGGCTGTTTTGGCTTCTTCAGGCACCTTGAAGTAGTACCAATACAGCTTTCCTGTTTCATAACACAATCTCGACCAGTCCTCGGAATGTTTACGCAGAGAATTGCTGTGCTCTGTGATTACAGCATTGAAAGTGCGCTCCTCTTGTGAGTCGAATGCACCGTCTGCCGTATACAAACTGATCAACCCTATATACGGGTCGACAGAATCCGGTTTGATGGAGGCAGCATGGACAAAGTCGTTTTCGGCCCTAGCACTGACCGTTGTCTGAGCGGCTTGGTTCATCCAATAACTGAAGTCGCCATTGCGCGTTCTATACACCATGCCCAGCGAACATGCCGAAAGACCAAAACAGACCGCTGAAGCAATTATGACAGCGATGAACGCGCGCCATTTCTTGGTGAGCGCTTGACGATGAACCTCATCAACCTCTTTGTAATGTCTCAATGCATAAGCCATCTGAGCACTGTTTTGGAATCTTGCCCCAGGGTTTGTCTGAGTCGCGACAGATATGATCTCTTCAAGGCCAGCAGACAGGGAGGGAACAATGTCCTGGATAGGTTTGAATGATCCGGAACGCGGGTGCACACCTGTCAGCAGGTTGTATAGTGTCGCACCCAAAGCATAAATATCGGTACGCTGATCCACGCGACCTGTTTCGCTGAATTGCTCGGGAGCACCATAACCTTGCGTGCCCAACTGCCTGTCATCCCCGATCAGTGAGGACCGGTCGTCATCAGCTCCCATTTCAATGGCAATGCCAAAATCTATTAGTTTGATGGCTCCATTTGGGGTTACCATCACGTTCGATGGCTTCATATCCCGGTAAATGACCGGAGGCTTCCGGCTGTGCAGGTAGTTAAGTGCATCGCATAGCTGGATGCCCCAATCAACTACGCGGTCTTCAGGCTGCGGCCCCTCGTTTTTAAGGATATCCGCGAGCGTCCGGCCCTCCACATAGTCCATGACGACATACAGCGTGCCATGCTCATCGATCAGATCTACAATCCGAGGAATAGCCGGATGGTCCAAGCGCTTGATCATATTGGCTTCAACGGTGATGCTCTTGATAATCATGTCCCGCTTCACGGGATCGGTTACCCGTCTGATCTCCTTAACAGCCCATTGCTTGTTCAATGATGTATCCAGTGCAAGATAGACGGTGGACATTCCGCCCCTGCCTATCTGCGTCAAGATACGATATCTCCCGCCGATTACCGTATTCTCAGCAGCCACATCTCTCTCCAGCCATTGTGCATGTTTCGAGTCATCAATCGACTTCGTAAAAGAAACTGCATTGTTTAGGAATCAGATACGATCCCAATCCCGGCATTAATACGGAATCAAGCCCACACTCAATCCTTAACAATGTTTCTGATTCCTGCGGAGGACGCGTGCACGCGAGCACCTCAGTCTTGCAATCCAGGCTCGCTTATAACGATGACAAATACACATCCGACAGGCTGATTCTCGTAGCACAGCAACGAGCCATTGGAGAGAGACAGTTGCGGTTCCTTCTGATCATGACTGGCCAGAAAGAGCCGCAATAAGCCTAGACAACTCCATAAACTTCGATCGCGTGTCTTAAAGACAAGATAGCCAAAGTGTACCTATACACGTCTTGAGCAACAACTATGCCCCACCTGTCATCACACCCGTAGGCATCAAAGGCGCGTATTCCCCTCGCAGACAGAAGACCTATTGCAAAGAACTGGCTAGCTGGCTATCCAGATCAGTCAGTGACTGCTTGGTCTTGTTCAGGAAGTCCTCCATGCCGTCCAGACCATCGACGGTCTGGGTGGCTCCTTTGGTGAATTCCTCATAAGACTGCTGGAAAGCGCCGGAGGCACGGTCCGTGACGAATCCGCTTGCGACGAGGGCATCAATCTTGCTCTTCAGGGCGTTCAATTCGGAGACGAGAGTATCGTGCCCACTCTTCAAATCGTTGACAGCGCCGTCCAAATCACCATAAGTAACCGATACATTTGCCATAGCATTCCCTCCTATGCACGAATCAGCTGATACATACCTCCAAAAACAATCAGCTTCCTCAACCAACAAGAAAAGTTTAACACGGACCGGGCATTTCACCTAATCAAGGAGGCTGTATAATCCACAAAATTGCGAATAGGTTATTGTTTTTTATGACACGACCACCTTCCGGAGCCCCACCAATATCAATACCATATCTGCGGGCTATCGCCATGTCCGCATTTTACGCAGAGGGGCCACATCGTCCGTGTACCTGTACGAGCAGGAGGCCTCTTCACGCCCGGTGGCGCCAAGGCAAGCACCTACGCCATGATGCCCATGAACTCTTCTTGAGGGAGAAGCAGGCCCTCGATCTGGGGGTGGGGTGAGGATGGCGAGCGCCCTCTACAGTGCATACACCAAGGGCATCATCCACCGCGATGTCAACAGGAGAGAGCCCGGGAGACAAATCGAGGCAGGATCTCTGTATGGTCACCCTCCAACCCATCCGCCCTGCCACCGACAGTTCATCCTCAATGACAGCCAAGCCGGGCACGTCTGGAATCCGCGGAAATCAGCGTAGATGATCAGAATCCAGTGGCGGACCCTGGATGTCAGGGAGACCAGGGCCACAAACCAGCGGGAGGATTAAGCCAACAACCAGCGACGGTTTGCCCCCACCCGCTGCACCCAGTGTACATAGCTGGAGAAGGGGCAATAGCGCCATTGCTCTCAGGAGTAATTCAGATCAGTCCGGCAGCCTTCATGCACTTTCGGGCAAGAGCCACCTGATCCTCATCAGGACCCAGATTGGGCAGCCTCATGGCGGTCTGATCCAGTCTTCCGGCCGCCTTCAGAGCAGCCTTGGCCATGACGGCCTGCTGACCCTGGCCATTCAGAGCCTGGACCAGCGGATCCAGACGTGCAGCCAAATTCCTTGCGCCATCCAGGTCACCGGCATCGAATTCATCGGCCAGGCGCTTCATAGGCCCGGAGGCTACATGGGCGATCACAGAAATGATGCCGACCGCGCCCATGGCCAGGAAGGGCAGATAGAGGCCATCGTCACCTGAATACCAGGTCAGGCCGGTCTCCTGGCGCTTGCGGGGCATGGATGCCAGATCGCCCGTGGCATCCTTGACGGCTGTTACCCCGTCCAGCTCGGCCAGCCGCCGGTAGGTGTCCAGCTCGACGTGCAGTCCGGTCCGTCCAGGCACATCGTAGAGAATAATCGGTCGCTGAGCCGACTGGCAGACCGAACGGAAGTGGGCCACCACCCCATCCTGGGAGGGCCGCGAATAGTAGGGCATGACCACCAGCAGGGCATCGGCCCCGGCCTCCTGGGTCATCTCCACCATCCGTACCGTGTGCGCGGTGTCGTTGGATCCCGCTCCGGAGATGACAGGCACTTCGACGGCATCCTTGACGACCCTGACCAGGTTGACCTTCTCCTCCATGTGGGTGACGGGAGACTCACCTGTTGTGCCGTTGACCAGGATGCCGTCGGCCCCATCAGCCACCAGGGTCCGGGCCAGATTGGCGGCAGCCTCGTAATCAACGGATCCGTCTTTATTCATAGGCGTGATCATGGCGGGGATCACCCGGCCAAATGGGGCAGGAGGAAGCAGATGGGCACCGGTCTCAGTCATGTCTTCACGCTACTTGCAGAAGGGGACGCTCTTGCGGATATCAGAACAGATAGTGATCCAGGCCCACGGTCAGTCCGGGAATGCTCCCGGCACGGCGCACGGCCAGGAGGACTCCGGGCATGAAGGAGACACGCTCGAAGCTGTCTGCGCGGATGGTCAGCTGCTCGCCGGGGTTGCCCATGAGGATCTCCTCGTGCGCGTTCAGGCCCCGCAGCCGGACGGCGTGGACATGGACACCGTCAACCACCCGGCCCCTGGAAGCATCAGCCTGCTGGGTCGCGTCGGGCATGGGACCCATGCCAGCCTGGCGACGGGCTTCGGCGATGGCGGCAGCGGTTCCCAGAGCCGTGCCGGAAGGCGCGTCGACCTTGTCAGGATGGTGCATCTCGACCACCTCGGCCGACTCGAAGTAGCGGGCCGCCATGGCTGCGAACCGGTCGGCAAGCACTGCGGAGATGGCGAAGTTGGGGGCGATGAAGACGCTGAGCCCGGCATGCCCGTCCAGGGCCTGCCTGACCTGGTCCAGGCGCTCCTTGGTCCAGCCGGTGGTGCCGATGACGGCGTGGACCCCCTGCCCTATCAGGGTCAGGGTGTTGCCCAGGACGGCATCGGGGCTGGTGAAGTCGACCGCCACATCCGTATTGCTCGGATTGATGGACGACGGATCGTCATCCGGCCCCAGCAGCAGGGCCGTCTGCATATCCTGCGCGCCCTTCAGAGCACGCACCACCTCGGTTCCCATGCGTCCGCCTGCGCCCAACACCGATACGCGGATCATCGGCTGCCTCCTTCTTCACTGTTCATTCACTGTGCATTTTCGGTCTTTTCCACGACCATACCCCTCCTGCGGCTCCTGGCCCAGCCCAGCAGCGCCAAGGGGACAGCGCAGCAGGTTACCACCGCCGGAATGGTCATGCCGCCGTGAGGCCCGAACTGATCCAGGGCGACTCCGGCCAGAGTTGATCCCAGGGAGGTGCCGATGGATCCGCCTGTGGACAGCCAGGAGAGCCCCTCGGTCAGGGCCCGGGCATCCACGTTCTCGCGCACGATCAGGTTGCCGGTGGCGAAGATGGGCGAGACGCACAGGCCGGTCAGCACCTCGGCCAGACCCAGTAGGACCAGGTTGTCCATGACCAGGCGGAAGACCACGTAGCCCAGGGTCAGCAGCACCAGGAAGGTCGTCAGATAGCGCCAGCGGGATCCTTTGAGCTTGACCGAGCCGAAGATCAGCGCCCCGCACAGGGAACCCAGGGCGAACAGGGCCAGCTGCAGGCCCACAGCACCCTCGCGACCCATGGACTTGGTCAGGGCGGTCACCGAGACGTCCACCGCCGAAAAGCTCATATTGAAAACGACGAAGATCACGACCAACAGGAGGATGCCCGGGTAGACCAGAGCCGAGCGCGATCCCTGTTGGCCGTCAGTGTCACTCGGCAGCACGTCCCCGTGAGCATCAACCGGGGAATGATCCGCCGCAGACTGATCGACGGTCTCCATGCGAACGACGGCCGGCGGCTCGGTGGAGCGCATGGCGAAGAAGGTCAGTCCGCCGACCAGCAGGGCCAGAGCGGGCAGGTAGAGCTGGGAAACCGGGCTGACCGAGGTGGCCAGGTAGGCGGAGAGGATGGGTCCCAGGATGAAGACGCACTCGTCCAAGCCTGACTCCAGGGCATAGGCGGTGTTGAGCAGATTGGTCTTGTCGTCGCGCAGCACCCAGGCCCAGCGGGTGCGCACCAGGGCTCCGAAGGCGAACTGGGTCAGGCCCATCAGAGCCGCCAGCACGAAGAGCACTCCCAAGGGAACCCGGCGCATGGCCCCCACCGCAAATCCCAGTATGGCCAGAGCCTGCACGATCAGGGCGGTCACTCCAACCCGACGCTGGCCGAACCGGTCGAACAGACGGGCGTAGAAGGGGGTGACCAGGGCCGCGCAGAGCGTGTAGACGGCGCTCATCAGCCCGGCCGAGGTCCAGTTGTCATAGATGTTGTTCAAGGCCAGTACGATGCCCAGACCCATCATGCCCAGGGGCAGGCGGGCCAGGACGGCCGACAGGCAGAAACCGGCGGCGCCCGGGTAGGTGAACAGGCGCAGGAAGGGGGATTTAGCGGCCGCCATGATCACCGTCCTTGCCCAGCTGGTCGCTCACGCGGGCGCCGTAGATGAAGATGTCGTCAATACCCTCGAAGAACTGCGGATCGTCGGAGGGGTCGCGACCGGCGAAGGCCGCATGGTCCCGGCCCTTGAGCTCGGCCAGCCGCTCCATGCCCTGATGGTCGTAGAAGCCCACGTCGCAGGAGGAGTCCGTGTGCAGGTAGAAGCGCTCAATGCCCGCCTGGTCCAGATGCTCCAGGGTGTCACGCCACAGGGCGCCGCCCACGCCTCGTCCCCGGGCACGGCTGGAGACCAGGAAGAGCCTCAGCTCAGCCTGGGGCGGGACCGCCAGGCCGCACTGCTCCTCCAGCCTGACCTCGGTCAGCTGCCACTGGCGGGCCCGGTCCAGGGTCTGGGCGCCCAAGGTTGTGGCAGACAGCTGTTGGTCCACTCGCTCCAGCTCCTCTTGGGCCTGGGGGAAGCACAGTTCGCCACGCCCCTCAGCCAGCAGGGTCACCCCCAGAAAGTCCTGTCCACCGACGGCTATCCGGGCCCTGGTGGCACCCACCAGATAGTGCAGGATGAAGTGGGCGGCGCTCAGCCGGGACACAGTCCCCTCGGGATCCTCCTGCACCTTCCAAGTAGCGTCGAAAGTCCCCACCAGGTCGGGCATATCCGCCCAGACCATGGGTCTGATCTCCACGCTCCCCCTCCTGCGGGAGGCCTGGTCGCGATTACTGGACGTAGTCATCTGTCTCATTGCTCCATTCGGGCGTGCCCGGCCCAACGACGGCACTTGGCCGTCTGCCGATCGCCTGCTGTTCATGATTGCTGATGCGCGGCACCCATCGCCTTATCCGGCGGGGTCTGCCGCAGACTCAGTCCTCGTCCGACTGCTCGGGTATGCCCTCGGCCAGGGAAGCGAGAATTTCTTCTTCGGTCCTGGCACGGGCCCTGATGAGTCGATCCTGGGGCCGGTCTTCGCTTACATAGTAAAGGCAGGCATCGATGGTCGACAGGCCGATACCCTCCAAGCGTGACAGGAGCAGCCTGTAGAAGTCCAGCTGGACCAGACGGCGGTTGGTCGACTCCTCTCCGCGCGGCCGGGCTCCGGTCTTCCAGTCCACGATGGTGTAGCGCCGATCCGTGCGTTCAGGATCCAGTCCGCCGGCAAAGACCGCATCCAGCTTGCCCTTGACGATAGAGCCAGCCAACACCGCCACGATGGGCCGTTCCACCCAGACAGGGGTGCGCTTGGCCCAGTCGGACTCAGCCAGCCGCTGCTCCCAGGTCAGCAGACGGGCCTGCACGGGATCGGCCTGGGGATCCAGAGACCCCTGCTCCTGGTCAAGCTCGGCCAGCATACGGGCCCGCTCGGTCATGGCCCCAGGACCCAGCGGACCATTGAGCAGATTCGGCGCTTCCGCCTGATCGGGCAGGTCCACCAGTCCTTGAGGGTCGGAAATTTCGGGCAGGATGAAGCGCCTGGCCCAGTCGTGGAAGCGGGTGCCCGCCTCAGCCTGCGGGGAAGCCACCTGAGGTATGGGTCTGACCAGCCCCTGCCAGTAATCCCTCTCCATCCTGGGATCGCCCCCTGCCGAACCGGCCTGGATGGCAGTGACGCTGCGAGCCCCATGCCCCAGGATCCGTCGACCGGTGCGCCGCAGCAGATCCAGGTCCGTGAGCAGCTGGTCATCGGCGACACCCAGACGACCCGTGCTGACCTGCAGGACGCGGACCGCATTGGCGTAGAGCCCGTCATCGCCCTCCTCATCAACTGCGGGGTCGCCGGGTTGCCCGGCGCGCACCCAGGCGGCCGAGCGATCCAGGGCTTGGCGTGTACGCGCATTCAGCATCGGAGGCCAGAGCGCCTGGTCACGCTGGCCGTCGCGGGCAGCGACCTGGTCCACCTCTTCCAGGGCACGGTCGACGATGGCCTGGCGATAGGACTGGGCGTGCTCACCGACAAAGAGCCCCAAGGGCGGCGTTGGCTGGCCCTCCTGAGCATCCTCTGCCTGCTCCAGCTTGACCGCATCGGGCTCTTCCTGGAAAAGCTCCGCCAGCTCGGTCCAGAAGTTGGAGGCCTTATCCGGGTCTGGAGCTGGCGTGTTCAGGGCCGCAGACTCCGCCTGGGAATCCTGGCTGAAGGTCAGCAGCAGGTCATGCCGGGCCCTGGTCGCCGCCACATAGATCAGCCGCCGCTCGTCGTCCAGCAACCGACGGCCGTACTGCTCGCGCTGGGAGGGGGCCATGGCATCGGCATGGACCGGGCGGGCCTGGTCATCCAGCCCGCTCTCCCGAGACAGGCCCATGGCCTCCTCCTCCAGGCCCGCAAGGTCCAGCCGACCCAGCAGGTCTTCAGGGTCAGCTCCCAGGGGGGCGTCGTGAGGAAAGCGGGGCAGAATCATGGCATCAGCCCGCACCGGCACCGGCACGGACTCGGGATCGACCAGCCAGGTACGGGCCGTGCAGTTGTACTGGTAGACCGGGCCATCCGGGGATTGGACCACCGGCTGATCCGAGGCGGGCTTGACCGTGAGCCGGTCGCCCTGGCTGCTGGGGAAGGCTCCACGCTTGAGCCCGACCACCGCCACAGCATCCCACTCCAGTCCCTTGGCCTGGTGGACGGTCATCAGGGTCACGTCGGCCTGCCGGTCGTCCCCATCAGCGGGCATTTCGGGGCTCTGGTCCAGGGAGGACAGCCAGGAGACGAACCCGCGCAGGCTGGGCCCCAGGCCCTGGGGCAGCTCGGACAGGTAGACATCAACCTGGTCCAGCAGAGCCTGGATGCCCATCTTGGCCTGGCTGGGCTCCAGAGGATGTTCAGGATTGGCCAGGGAGCGGGCCAGCACCAGGTCCACGTCCAGATCCAGAGCACGGACAGCGGCGATGACCACCTGACGCAGGGGGGCTGAGGACTCGGCCTGGACCTGGCAGATGACCCGGGCGGCCTCGGTGGCCAGGGCCCGCCCTCTGGCAGAGAGCCCGGAACTCTTCAAGAGGTCTGGCAGGTCGTCGCGCAGGAGCAAATCCACCAGGAAAACGTCGTTGGGAACCTGGTCACGGTAACGGTGCAGATCCTCGCGACGGCGGCGCGGATCAGGGTCGGACTCGACCAGGCCGGCCCTAACCAGGGCCCGGTACTGGCTGTCCTCATTGACCTTGGCGGCCAGGGAGGCCAGAGCGCTCAGGTCGGCCGCGTCCATGCCGAACCGGGCCGAGGCAAGCAGACGCATCAGGGAATCGCTGTCGGTGTGGTCGCAGATCAGGGAGAGCAGGGCTCTAAGGTCCATGACCTCGGGCCGGTCGAAGAGGGAGGAGTACCCGACGACCTGGCAGCTCAGCCCTGCAGCCTCCAGGGCCTGGCGGTACCTGGGCAGGGCGGCCTTGGAACGGAAGAGAACAGCCACGTGCGGTGCGTCGCCTCGGTTGCCATAGAGTTCGCGCGCCCTGAGGGCGAACCTGACCACGCCATCAATCTCCTGACCGCCGGTGCTGTAGCCCAAGAGGCCCACGGTACCCGGGTCGGCGTCCTCACGTGGGCGGAGCCTGGCCACGTCCACCTCGCGCAGTTCAGCTTCGGACCGGCTCTCCTGGCCCCGATGGCGCAGGGGGACGGTCAGCTGGTTGGCGGCCTTGAGCACCCAGCTGGAGTTGCGGAAGGTGCGCGACAGGGTCAGCGGGTCCTGGTCCTGCGAGCGCCCAAAGGCGGTCACGCCAGACAGAGGGCCGCCGCCGGAGGCGGGCCGATCGGCCAGCATGCCGAACTGGGCCTGGAAGGTGCGGAAGGCCCCGGGACTGGCCCCGCGCCAGGCATAGATGGACTGGAAGGGGTCGCCCACGGCGGTCACGGCCGACATGCCGGGAGCCTGTTCCTCCCTCCCCCGGCCCTCCTGCCGATTCTGCGGATGGAAGATGGCCGCCAGCAGCAGGGCCTGGGTGGTGGAGGTGTCCTGGTATTCGTCCAGAAAAACGTGGCTGTAGCGGCGCCGCAGCTGGGCGCTGATGGAGGGGAAGCGCTCGACCAGCTGGAAGGCGGCCAGGGTGAAATCGCCGAACTCGGCCATGTTGGCCTGCCGCTTGGCCCTCTGGTAGTCCTGGACCAGGGTCAGCAGCTTCTCGCGTGTCAGAACCGCCCGTCGCATGGCATCCACCCGGTAGAGGCGAATGCTCTGCCGCTTGTCTTGGAAGGCCTTGATTTTGCCTTGATAGTGCTCGTCGGTCTCCTTCTTGCTGCGCTTGGGCGGCGTCCCGCTGGGTTTGGTCTCGGCGGCCGGCACGGGCTGGTCGCCGATGAGCTGGTCCGCTCGATCCACAAAGGCGCGGTCCCAGGCGCGGATCCGCTCCACCGCCTGATCGAAATCAGGACAGTCGCTGCTGATCATGGAGGTGGTCACCGCCCCGGTCAGGGCCAGGACCCGGTTGACGGTGGTCGAGAAGGTCGCAGAGCCCAGGTCGTCGGAGTCGCCCTCCTGCGCCGAGGAACCAGCGGGAAAGATCAGATCCAGATGGTCGGCGACCACCTGGGAGGCCAGCTGGTAGGCCCCTGCTGAACTCAGGGGACGCGTGTCCTGGTCCATGCCCACCAACAGGCCATACTGGCGCACGATGGACTGGAAGAAGGCATCATAGGTGGACACGGTCGGCTTGAGGAAGTTGCGTTCGGGATCCACGGTCGAGGCGCCTCTACCCTGGTCGCGTCGGATGACCGCAGCCCCCACCCTGGACTGGAGTTCGGATGCGGCCTTGCGGGTGAAGGTCAGCCCCAGGATCTGCTCGGAGGGCACTCCCCGGCGGATCAGGGCGATGATCCGGCTGGTCATGGTCATGGTCTTGCCCGAGCCGGCGCCGGCCACCACCAGAAGATCCTCATTGACATCCGCATCGACGATGGCGGACTGTTCGGCAGTCTGCTTCATTCCTGATCCTCCAGTAGGTTGGGCGCCACCAGTTGCCATGCCTGGCATTCCTGGCCATTGCCGGCCCGATGGCAACGGGCCGGGTCGAAGACCGCATCATCCAGGCCAGCCGCCAGTTTGACCCCGGCAGCGAAGAAGACCCTGGCTATCATGGTCAGCCCCCATACAGCCTGGGAGGAGACCCTGGCGGCTCGGACCATGGCCCACAGGTCCGCATCCACCCCGGGCGGCACCTGATCAGGCAGGTCCGCAGGCTCGGCCTTGGACTTGAGCGGGGAGGGCATGCCGGTTCTGGGCTGAGCGACAGTGACCAGCCTGTCACCCTCGAACAGGGGCGGCTGATAGGCCATCTCCTCCCGGCGCAGGCCCGTTTGCGCATCCTTGGGCGGGGCTTGCAGCTGCAGGAGCAAGGACTGGCTCAGCCTCATACTTTCGGTCCTCTCCAGGTCGGGGGCCTGCGACAGGCTCCAGGCCGCCCCAACCTCCGGGCTGCTGCCGGGCGTGGGCGGGAAGGCCAGTCCCAGCTGATAGCAGACCAGCTGCAGGTCGTTGAAGAGCTGCCCCTGGGTATAGGGGACCCTGCCGGTCTTGTAGTCCACCAGCCGCAGACGGATGCCCTCGGGCAGGGACCTGACCTCCAGGCGGTCGATGCGGCCGGTCAGCCTGACCGTCGTCCTGGCATCCAGGGCTGCTGGGAAGCCGTCGACCAGGCCTGACATCAGGGCGAAGAGCCCGTCGGCATCCAGAGGCCTGTCAGGGAAGGTGGCTTTCCAAAGAGGGACCAGGTCCTCTACGGACAGGCTGACGTCGAAGGAACGCTCGCTCTGGACCCCCAGCAGGTCGCCGACCGGGACCGGGCTCTTGCCCTCCAGGCCGTATTCGGAATCCGAGGAGCGGACGAAATAAGAGGCCAGGTTGTCCAGGATGGACCCCACCCTGCTGCTGCGACCGCGCTGGTCATAGAGTTCGTCAGGATCCCGCAGGCGCTGTTCCTGGGGAGCCAGATCCTGGTAGATGTCCAGAAGCGCATCCCGCACCTGCTGCTGGCGGGCATCCAGATCGCCCTGGCCAGGGCGATCCAGACCCTGGGCCGTGCCCTCGCTGGCCACCTTGTGAATCAGGGAGCCGAACTCCGTAGGCACCCTGGATGGGGAAGGGCCGGAGAACTGATCGCCCAGGGCCCACTCCAGCGGACAGTTCCAGATGGCATCGACCGCTGAGGGCGAAAGGAGAACCACCTGGCGGTCGGACCGGCGTTCATGGCGATGGTCACGGTCGTGGGTCCGATCCGGTCGCTCAGCCTGCCCGGCGGCAACAGGTGCGGGTCGAGAAGCACGGTCCCTTTCAGCAACCGATGCGACGCCTGAGGCGGCGGCCTGTGCAGTATGAACTTCTTCCTCCGAGGCCGGCTCAGCAGCGCCATCCTGGCCATAGTCATAGAGGAAAGGCCAATGCCGGGGATCGGCAGAATCCTGGCCCTGATCGGCCAGCAGCCGCAAGGTCTGCACGGCATCGTCCACGCGGTACCGGTCAATCCGGCCCTCCGGAAGCAGCGCCTGGACAGCCAGGATGGACCGGGCGGCCGCCGTCAGGCCCCTAGCAGACACCTCCAGCCCTCCGTAGCGCTCACTGCCGCCTGAACCAGCGCCGACCATGCTGAACTCGGCCTGGCTCATATCTGCAGTGCGCGGATAACGTTCAGGCAGATAGCCGTAGAGGAAGTCCGAAGGAACCAGGTCATCGTTCCAGACCGCGCTGATGCGCACCTGGGTCCGGGCCCGAGTCAGCGCCTCCAGGAAGCCCTTCTTCTCGGCATAGAGGATGGAGCGCAGGGCAGGATCATGGCTGAGCGTGTCCGCCAGGGGGTCGCCGATGCGGTCGTGCAGAACCAGGTCGGCCAGCTCCTCGGCTCCGAACATGGTGTCGCGGGGAATCAGATTGGGCCAGACCCCGTCCTGGACGGCGGGCAGCCAGACCAAGGGCCAGTCAGTGGCCAGGGCGGCGGCGCCGGCGGGTGTGGTCAGGGTGACGGCGTGCTCGATGGGCCCGATCCGCGCCAGTGAGTCGGCCTCGATCTGCATGGTGCGCACCTGGTCCATGAAGGCCTCGACCGTGGGGAAACGACGGGAGCCGGCCGCGTATTGGAAGAGCCGCATGAGCGCGTCCAGACGGTCATTGGCCTCCTCACCCTCCTGGGTGGCCATCAGGGCCCGCCGCTGCCAGTCGTCGGCCAGGTCCAGGCTCCGCCAGGCCTCCCAGAGCACGTATTGGGGCTGACGGTCCTCCAGGGCGCTGATGCGTGTGGCCGTCAGGCGCAGAACCTGCAGGGCCTTGTCCAGGACCTGAACGTCAGGATCCTCACGGCGACCTCCTGCGATGGCGGTCATGGCCTCCAGAATGATCCCTGAGGATCGGTCATCCGGGTCCAGAACCAGCAGGGTCTCCAGGGCCTGAACAGACAAAATAGCTGGCCGTTGAACATCCTGGTCGCCCAGATCCACCGGCTGGTCGGGGGCCGAGGAAGTGGAGAAGGGGCCGGACCCGCCCCCTGGCTCGACGTAATCGTGCCTGGTCAACAGGGAATCGTCGACGCTGATGCCGGATGAACGGTCCCGCTGGGCACGCCGCTCGGCCAGATCCTTGGCCCAGGCCTGCCAGGCCTGTCCCAGGAGGGGCAGGTCGTCCAAGGAGCCTGATGAGTCCGGATCGCTCCCCTGCTGGCCGGACAAGGGGGCCAATGCGGCCATGGTCTCCATGATGGACTCCAGGCGTTCCATCCTGACGGGACGCTCTTGACGAGCGGCGGTGGCGGGAACCCGGAAGAGCGGGCCAGCCATCAGGGTGCGCAGGCGCGAACGGATCCAGGCTGCCACCTGGGCGGGATCGTCCGGGGCGCTTCCGGCGGTGCCAGGGTCCAGCACCGATTGGGCCAGCTCGACCAGGGCGAAGAGCCCCTGGATGGCGGGCTCCTGGCTGAGCGGACGGGTCACCGAGGAGAAGCGCACCGGCACGCCCTGAACGCGCAGCTTGCGGCCCAGGTTGCGCAGGGTCATGTTGTCGTGGGCGATGACGGCCATGTCGTTCCAGTCACGATCGTTGGCCAGAAACTCATGCTTGATCTGCCAAACCAGGTCATCGTCCTCCTGGTCGGGGGTGTGGAAGAGCCTGGTCTGCACGCTGCCGTCGCAGATAAGGCTGTCGCCGGCGGCCAGGGGCGCCACCGGGCCGGCTCCGGGCCAGGCGGGCAGCTTGCCGGGTCTGTCGGGCAGAGGGGTGTCGCTCTCCTCAACCCCGGCGATGCCCAGGCTGACCCTGGCAGCCACCAGATCGGCGTAGGAGCCCTGGACGCTTTCGGCGTGCTCTGCGGCCGCTTCAGGAACCACCATCCTCCGGGGTTTCAGGGTCACGGTGGCAGCGCCCAGACAGGCGAAGTCCTGGGCCAGAAGAGGGGCGGCGGCGCCGGGCATGGGCTTGGACAGGGCCTTTAGGCGAGTGGCCAGAAACTCAGGATAGGAGCCGCGGAAGGACTGGACCGACTGGTCGGGATTGCCCACCAGAAGGAGTCGGCAGCCAGCCTGGTTCAAGCCCTGCAACAGGCCCATCCCGGCCAGGGTGATGTCCTGCCAGTCGTCCACGACCAGCAGGTCAGGCAGGTCGTCATCAGCCAGCCCGCCTAGGCTGCGGGAGGCTTCGACCATAAGCATGGAGGGATCCAGACGGAATTCGTCCGGGTAGCTCTCGGTAATGCTCTGGCGATATTCATCTTCCAGGGCGAAAGCCAGCCGCCACTGCAAGCCCAGCCGGTCGCGACGGTCAGGGTCCATGGGCTGTACGGCCAAGGCATCCAGAAGCTGGTCCCGGTCACCCCTGTCCAGGCCTAATTCCGTCATGCGGGCGAACATGTCCCGCAGCTGGGCGATGAACCTGTCGGCGACCCCTACGACCCGTCCTTGACCGTCGCCAACCAGGACGGCCGACCAGCCTGCCCCGTTGCGGAAGTAGCGTTCCAGGAGTCGGCAGACCGCACAGTCATCCCCGGCCTGCACATGCTCCAGGTGGACGGTCATGACCTGCCTGAGCAGGGCATCCTCCTCAGCGCCGTTGAGCAGTCTGGGCAGGAGCGGATCGTGGCCCCCCTGGGCCAGCCGGGACCGTGTCAGCAGACGGAAGGCCAGGGCCTGCAGGGTGCCCACAGGCCGGGTGCGGTCGGACCTGCCCCGCTCAAGAATGACCTGGCGGCTGACCTGGTCGGCCGCGGTCCTACCTGATACGGCCATGCTGGCACCGTCGCCGAACTGCTCCATGCCAGCCAGCAGGGCCCGGGTGGCCAGCCTGGTCTTGCCGCTGCGGGGGGGACCAGCCACCACCAGGGCCCGGGTGGGCCGACCCTCCTCGTTCCGGAGCCGATCGCCGATAAGGGCGCGGACCGGTTCCATGGCCTCTTGCGGATCCACCGGTGGCTGCTTGCTCATAGCTACAAGAATAGGGGTCGGCATGGTCCATCTGCAGGCCCGGAACCCACTGGTCCTGAACCGTCCGCAGGAGGCTCAAAGGAAGCCTGATCGGGAGCGGCGTGCTGTTATCGTGGATTACAGTTCTCAGGCAGTCCCCAGGAGGTGATGTCCCTTGCAGCAGAATGGTTCCCAGGCCCGGCGCCCGGGTGCGGTTCCAGCCATGGACCAGGCGCCGACGCTGCCCGGGCTGCGGCTCCTGCGACCCCTGGACCTGGGAGGCACCGCCGCCGTCTACCTGTACGAGCAGGAGGGGCTCAACCGACCTGTGGCGGTCAAGGCGGCCCTCCAAGGCAGCATGGACCAGCAGACCCATCAGCTCTTTCTGCGCGAGGCCAAGACCCTGGCCAAGCTCTCCACCCATCCCTGCATCCTGAGCATCCACCAGGCCCTGGTCAGCGATGACGGACGGGATTGCCTGGTGCTCGAATACGCTCCGGGCGGCAGCTGCAAGACCATCATGCTCAAGGGGGGCATGGACCAGGAAGGCGTGCTGGACCTGGGAGTGCGCATGGCTTCGGCCCTCTGCTGCGCCCATGAACGCGGGATCCTGCACCGGGACGTCAAACCCAGCAACTTTCTGATCACCGACCAGGGCCTGCCCGTCCTGGCCGACTTCGGCATCTCCTCGGGCATCTATGGAGGCGAACGGGCCGGTGGGCTTTCCATACCCTGGGCGGCCCCGGAGGTCCTGGCCAACCGCTCGGGAGGGTCCGAGGCCAGCGACATCTACTCCCTGGGCGCCTCGCTCTTCGGCATGCTGGCCGGCCGCTCCCCCTACGAATACGCCTACCGGGCCCGGGATGAGGATCACCTGGCACAGCTGATCCTGACAGCGGAAACCCCGGTTCTGCACATGGGTGAGGCCTCCCCTATGCTGGCTGCGGTTCTGGAGAAGGCCATGGCCCATGACCGGGACGACCGCTACTACTCGGCGCTGGAGTTCGGCCGCGCCCTGCAGGAGGTCCAGCAGCAGCTCTACGGCCATGCGACGCCCTTCATCGGCGAGGGAATCGCCCCCTATCCGCAGGGAGATGCACGCTCGCACGCCCATACCGGTGCCATGGCAGGCCGGACAAAAAGCAAGGAGTCCGTTCACTCCTGGACCGGGACTGGGGTCAGCTCAAAATCGTGCCTGCAACAAGACAGGGAGGCCGTCACTGACCATGAAGGCAGCCAGGTTAGGCGGTTTCCCGGCCGCCGCCGTGTGATTCTTCTGGCTCTGATCCTCGCTGCCGTCCTGGCCGTTGCCCTGGTCTGGGCCTTGGTTGTCGGCCTGCCGAACGGATCCGAGCGAGGTTCACAGCCGGCTGCAGGTTCCTCCCAGGTCCAATCCCAGCAGGCACAGTCCCCGGACCCGACGGATTCGAGCGACCCTCATGACCTGCAGGAGGGCTCAGTTCCCTCGCCCACCCAGGGTCAGGGCCGCTACCAGGGCACCACGGCAGTTTTCGCTTGGGCCAATCCCGACCCCAAACCTGGAGACAGCTATGTTTGGCATCCCCTGGACCAGAGCGGCACCGAAGATCGTGGCCGCAGCGTACAGACCCGACAGCCGACCGCCCGCATCGACGATCCGCAGGGGGGCCAGACCTGCATCAGCGTCACCCTGGTGCGGGCCGACCGGAGCATGTCCCAGGAACCGACCATCATCTGCGCCGTTCAGTGAACCCTCGGTGGATGAATTTTCACATTCGACCACCCCGACTTTCACAGACCGCCAAGACCCTGCAAACCAGCTAAAATCAGTCCTCAGAGAGAGCATTGACGGCGGTCCGGGACGAGTTAAGAAGCCAAGCCTGTGTGGCAGGACAGGAAAGGAACCCAGGGGATTATGGACTTGCAGGGACGATTCCTGCGGATGCGCCGGGCCGGGCTGCGCCTGCGGCATGCTCTGGCCGTCCGCGCCAGGAACCCTGCCGCCATCCTGGCCGTCACGCTGACGGCGCTGGTCCTGCTCGTCCTGGGCGTCTTATTCGTGCATGGGGTGGACCGCCGTGCAGTTCAGGTGGATGACGGCAGCATCTGGATCACCTCCCAGAACGAGCGCAAGGTAGCCCGGTTCAAGCCCGACATCGGAGAGGCGGACGTGGCCCTGTCGACGGGCACCGACCGCTTCGACCTGGCCCAGAGCGGATACGCGGTCATCCTGGGCCGGGAGGGAGGCATGGCTCCCATAGCGGCCTCCACCGCCACCCTGGGGGACACCACCCGGTCGGATGCCAGGGTTCAACGGATGGTCAACGGGCCCACTCTGGCCCTCTTCCAAGCACGGACCGGCAGAATCTGGGTGGGCAGGGCCGCTTCGCCGGGAGATCTGGACCCTCAGCGCCGAGATCCTGTGCTGACCCTAGGCTCCGGGGCCGCCGTCACTGTGGATGCCTCCGGGGCCGTCTACGCCTACCGGCCCTCGGACGGGGTCGTGTCAAGGATCGACGGACCGGACTCCCGGGCCCACCGTGAGCTGGACTCTCTGACGGACCACACTCCCGTCCGGGCCACTGCATTCAGCGTCATCAACGGAAGACCCGTCCTCTTGGCAGGCGACCGGCTCTACTGGCCCAAGGGATCCATCCGGATACCGCACCGGGGAGAACTGCAGCTCCAGTCCACTCCAGTGGATATGGACCGCCAGGGACCCTGGGTGGGCCTGACCGATCAGGAAAGCGTCCACCTGGTCGATCTGGATCACCCCCGGAATCAGGTTGAGACTCTAGGCACCGGCGGCAGCGGCCAACCCGCCCAGCCGGTATCCTCGGGCGGATGCCTTTGGACGGCCTGGGCCTCCTCGGGGAACAATTTCCTGCGGCTGTGCGCAACAGGGACAGCCGTACCGCGGGTCCGGTCACCGCAGCCGCGCCCCTCCACCCTGGAGGCCATCAGTCCCACCTCGGATCTGGTCTTCCGGGCCAACCACCGGAGGGTCATCCTCAACGACGTGCTGACTGGCGATGTCTGGAATCCTCGATCCTCCACCAAGGTGATTCGGCCGCAGTGGCAGACCATGGAGGTCAAGCACGCGGACAGGACCGATCAGCGTCAGGAATCGGCCGACAATCGCCAGCGGTTCGCGGCCACCTGTCGATCAGGATCCCAACCCATCCAGGCCGAGGACGACAGTCTGGGCATCCGGGCCGGTTCCAGAGCCCTGCTGGACCCCCTGCGCAACGATCGCCAGACGGACTGCTCGGTTCTGCGAATCGAGGATGCGCGCAGCTCGCAAGGCAACCTTCGCCTGACTCCGGTCATGAACGGCCGCTTCCTGCAGGTGGATGCCAGCGACGCACCTGTGGGACGGGCCCGAATCAACTACTCCATCACCGACGGACGCGGCCAGGTCTCCTCGGCTGGCATCGACCTCAGCATCGCCCCTGCCAAGATGGACCGAGGCGACCAGGCACCGGTCCAGAACGACACCCCTCCCGAATACGAAGTGGAGCAGGGCGCCACTACCACTGTCAACGCCCTGGCCGGCTTCGAGGATCCTGATGGGGATCCGCTGACCCTGGCCGGCGCCGAGTCCGTCAATTCGGATCGGATATCCCTGTCCACCAGGGCTGACGGACAGCTGACCATGAGCGCCGGGTCGGCCACCTCCGGTCGGCTGGCTGTCAAAGTCACTGTTTCGGACGGAGTCATGAGCGGTCAGGGACTGATCTACTTCACCGTCAAACCCGTCAATACCCTGGCACCACTGGTCGATCCGGTCATTCGCCAGGCCACTGCCGGCCGAGAGGCCACCGTGGACCTGAGCAGGAGCGTACACGCCAATGCCGCTCAGCCGCTCCGCCTGGTCCGGGTCGACAAACCCGATGGAATCCAGGTGGAGGTCAACGCCGAAAGCCTTTCCTTCACCGCCACCGCCGCCAACCCGGGCACCTATTATGTGCCCTATCGGGTGGCCCAGGGTGACCGGGAGACCCAGGGGCTGGTCAGGCTGGAGGTAGAACACGGCCAAGGCGGATCCGCGCTGCCGGTTCCTGTCAACGACGTAGCCCTGCTGGGGGCCGACCAGACCGCCATCGTCGATCCGCTTGACAACGACCTGGATCCCATGGGCGGAGTGCTGGCCCTGACCGATGTGCGCGTGGATCCGGACTCCGGCATCAAGGTCGGCATCGTGGACCACCGCCGGGTCTACCTGTCTGCCAGAAAAATCCCCACACGGCCGCTGAGCATCGCCTACACAGTTGCCAACGCCGATGGTACGGCTCAGGGGACCATCGTTCTGCAGCCCCCCTCCCTGAGCAGGGCGGCCTCGGCGCCTAAGGCCCCGAATCTGACGGTTGGGGTCCGCTCATCGGGCCTGGTCACGGTTTCGGTCATGGACAAGGTCGCTCACGCTGACGGGACCAGCGTCACCCTGGACCAGCAGCTGACTACGGATCAGCGGACCTTTGCAGGCTTGGCCTTCGTATCCGGGGACACGGTCAGATATCAGGCCAGCGAGCGCACCGGGGACTTCCCGGCCGCCTATACGGTCAGGGACGATCTGGGCAACGCGGCCTCGGGCACCATCACCTTCCGGGTGCATGCCTCCGACCCGGCCAGCAAACCCGCGCCTACACCCAAGGATTTGCGGGCCCAGGTGGCTGCCGGGACCAAGGTGCGCATCCCCGTCCCATTGACCGGCATCGACCAGGATGGAGACTGCGACACCCTGTCCGGCTTGGGCAACCAGGCGCCCAGGCTGGGCAGGATCGTCAAAGCCGGGGCCGACTACCTGATCTATGAGGCCTATCCCGACTCGCACGGCACCGACGAGTTCACCTACGCCGTGGAGGACTGGGTGGGGCAGCGTGCCCAGGCGCGCGTACGCATCGGGGTCTTCCCTGACTCGTCGGTGACCGGGGTCTTCGCCCGGGACGACAAGGTCAGGCTGCGGCCTGGGACCGTGGCCGATGTGCCGGTTCTGCTCAACGACATCTCCGGGGATGATGACTCCTTGAGTCTGGACCCCCACCTGGAGCGCCAGGGCCTGGACCAGGCCAGCGTGGAAAACGGCATGATCCGGCTGACCGCCCCCTCACAGCCGGGCACCTCCTACCTGGTCTACCGGGCACGCAACCGGGCGGGACTGAGCGACCAGGCCACCCTGACCGTGGTCTCGGATCCTCAAGCCCCCATCCAGCCGCCCATAGCCCAGGATTACCAGGTGGCTCCCGAGGACACGGTGGACAAGCGCAGCGTGGAGGTCAATCTGGACGACTCCATCAGCAATCCATCCGGCACCCTCGATGACCTGCGCCTTGGGATTCATCCTGGAGCCAGGGCCCACGCCAGGACCGCAGGCGAAGCCGGCTCCACCAAGCTGGTCATCGATCTGACCAACCAGGCCAGGGCTGTGCCCTACACCGTCACCAACACCCGGTACAAGATCACCTCAATGGCCTTTGTGAAGGTCCCCGCCTATGGGGTATTCCCCCCTGTCCTGAGGCCTCGGGCTCCGGCCCTCAAAGTGCGGGCTGGCCAGAGCATCACCATCGACATCGCCGATCAGGTCAGGGTGGGTGCAGGCAAGACCGCACGGATCACCTCCCGGCAGTCCGTTTCGGCCACCAAGTCCGACGGATCCGACCCCTATGTGGACGAGCACACCCTGAGATTCACCGCCGCCAAGGACTATGCCGGTCCAGCCTCACTGACCTTTGCCGTCCGTGACGGGGATCCGGGCGGTCAGGCCATCGTCAACGAGTCGGTGCTGACCCTGCCCATCACCGTGGTGGGCGGCAGAGCAGCCCCGCCGGTCCTCTCGGCACCGGTCATCGATCTGGTGGCCGGGGAGCCGGCACAGACCATATCCCTGCCTGCCATGACCCGTTGGCCCCAGGGAAGCGACCCGGCAGACAGCACCTTCTCCTCCGGGGATCCCCAGGGGCCGATCCATGCCAGGCTGAGCCCTCGGGGCCAACTGAACGTGTCCGCTGACAAGACCGCAACGCCTGGCACCAAGGCAACCCTGCCGGTGACCATTACCAGTTCATCCGGCGATGTACATACGGCCCTGGCCTTCCGTATCGTCGCCACCACCCGGCCCCTGGCTTCGGTTCCCTCACGCCAGGTGGGGCTCAAAGCCGGGCAGAGCCTGGAGCTGAACCTGTTCGACGGCGCCCTCAACCCCTTCCCCGACACTCCGCTGCGCTTGGTCGGCCTGGTCAGCGATGACGCCTCACGACTGACAGCCAGCAACCTGGGCGACGGGCGGATCGCCATCAAGGCCGATCGTGACATCGGCGCCTCCACCAACACCATTCTGGCCACGGTCGAGGATGGCAGCCGGGATCCGGGACGCCGGGTGAGCGCCACCATCACCGTGGGCATCATCGACCGCCCGCAGGCCCCCAGAATGCTGGCGGGCGCCGCCCAGGCCGGCGACGGAACGGTTCGCCTGGCCTGGGAGCCGGGCGCAGCCAACGGCAGTCCAGTGGACGAGTACCGGGTCTCCTACACCTCATCGGCAGGCTCGGGACAACGCTCCTGCGGCAATGCCGTCACCTGCCGGGTCGACGGGCTGGCCAACGGCCATGACTACTCCTTCACTGTCCAAGCACACAACCAGGTGGGCTGGTCCCCTGCCTCCTCGCCGGCGGCAGCCAGACCGGACGCGCTTCCCGGAGGCGTGCAGGCGCTGACCGTGGACGGGGGCAGCAAGGAAACTCTGACCGTCACCTGGCGCCCGCCAGAGAATCATGGCTCGCCCATCCAGGGCTATACGGTCCACGGCGAGGGTTCCGGCTGCGGTTCGCCACGATGGCGCGCGGCCACCGCCACCAAGGCGGTCTTCGATGTCAGCCATGACGAGGCAGGAGCCACCTGCACGGTGAGCGTGACTCCGGCCAATATGGCCGGATCCGGACCTGTGGCCTCAGCCTCTGGAGCCACCTGGTCGCATCCGGATTCCCCTGCATTCCAGACTCTGGAGTACCAGGGCAAGGACCAGGTCAAGCTGGTCCTTGCCCCCGGGGGCGAACACGGCCGGTCCTGCGCAGACATCCAGGTGAGCATCGATGGCCTCGACTCCGACAAGGCCTCCTGGACCCTGCCCTGCAACCAGCCGGAGGTCAGTGAAGTCATCACCCTGCCTGCTGGATCCGCCAAGCCAGGTGACACGCTGACCTTCCGGGCAGTCGCTCGCATCCGCGGGATGGGGTCCGAAGGCCATTCGCCTGCCGCCACCAAGGAGCTGACCCTGCCCAAGGAGACCGACAAGCCAAGAGACAAGACCCTTACCCGTCAGAGGTCCCCTCAGCAGACAAGGATGAATGACCATGGATGAACGAAACGCACAGGAACCCATCCAGCAGGACGGCACCATCCCGGATGACGCGACCAGGAGAAGTACCCCCAAAGCCGTCCGCGAGGAGGGCAGCGAGAGCCGACGGATCCCTGCCGACCGACTGGATGTACTCAAGCGGCAGCGCCAAGCCCTCATGGCCGGTCTGGGCCAGCAGGAATCCACTCCTGCGGTGAGCGATGACCGGACCCGGCCCGGTCGCATCCCTGTGTCTGCCAGACAAAGAACAAGCCGGGAGTCCGGAGCGGAATCCAGCCCATCTGACCGCACCATGATTGAAGACGGGACCATCCCCGGCCGCCAGCCGGTCCGTGACCTGTTCGCCCGGCCCTCATCAGCTCCTGCAAGGCCTGACCTTGTCGATGTCACTGATCAGTCCCGTCACCCCCAGCTGGAGAAGGCCTCGGCCCCCACGCACGCAGTCAGGACCGACGAACCCGGGGAGATGGAAGAGACAGAACGGGACAGGCGGTCTTCCACCGAAGCAGCGGATCGGGCAGCAGGCACCAGGCAGCAGAGGCGATCAGTCCAGACCGCAGGCAGCAGCCAGGCCGCCGTGGATGTGCCGACCTTCGCCAGCCTCTTCCGCTCCATCGTGGACAACGTCGGCCAGGCGGTGCTGGGCAAGGAGGAGACCATCGCCCTGTGCGTCACTGCCCTGATCGCGGGAGGCCATGTGCTCCTGGAAGACAATCCAGGCACCGGCAAGACCCAGCTGTCACGCGCCCTGGCTGCCTCCATCGCCGTGGACTGCAAGCGAATCCAGTTCACCCCCGACCTGCTGCCCTCTGATCTGCTGGGCGTGACCTTCTATGACCAGTCTCAAGGACGATTCTCCTTCCGGCCCGGGCCGGTCTTCGCCTCCCTGGTTCTGGCCGACGAGATCAACAGGGCCTCCCCCAAGACCCAATCGGCCCTGCTGGAGGTCATGGAGGAAGGCCAGGTGACCGTGGATGGCCGTACCTACCGCCTCCCCCGGCCATTCATGGTTATGGCCACCCAGAATCCCATCGAGCAGCTGGGCACCTATGCCCTGCCCGAGGCGCAGATGGACCGCTTTCTGATCCGCACCTCGCTTGGGGCGCCTGGGCACGATGCCAGCATGCGCATCCTTCAAGAGGCCGACATCCGCGACCGGGCAGGCCTGGTGGAACCGGTGGTCGACGCCGCC
Source organism: Bifidobacterium sp. ESL0825 (assembly GCF_052606465.1). Classification (NCBI taxonomy): domain Bacteria; kingdom Bacillati; phylum Actinomycetota; class Actinomycetes; order Bifidobacteriales; family Bifidobacteriaceae; genus Bifidobacterium; species Bifidobacterium sp. ESL0825. Next base: position 2,098,909 of record NZ_CP199589.1, on the reverse strand, counting down.
CAGGTGGAGGCCATGGCCGCCTGCGCCTCCAAGGTCTTCTGCGATTCCTCCATCATGGAATACGTCATCCACATCATCGAAGCCACACGGCACAGCCCCGCCATCCGGGTCGGCTCCTCCATCAGAGGCGGGCTGGCTCTGGTCCGTTGCGCCAGGATCCGGGCCTGTGCACAGGGCCGCGACTACGTGATCCCCGATGATGTCAAGGACCTGGTCGACCCCATCCTGGCCCACCGGCTGGTCCTGACCGCCCAGAGCAGGCTGGCGGACATGGATGAACACCAGGCGCTGGCCGAAGCCCTGGCCAAGGTCCCCGTCCCCACAGGAGAGCAGTGAGCCATGACCGCCTTCGCCAGCCGACCTGCCCCGAAAGCAAGACCGGCATCCTCGACGGGATCTAGACAGAGCCTGCGATCCCGGGCCGCCGGCCTATGGCAGTCGATCACCGCCCTGGGCCGGGCCATGGCTCTGGCCGCACTCCTGTGCGCTTTGGCCTTCGTCCCTACAGGCTGGCGTGAACTGCTGGCGGGCGCTCTGCTGGGCGCGGGCATGCTGCTGTTTGGGCTGCTGACGAGCCTGGGCAACCTGTCCTGCAACGCTGAAACGAGTCTGAACCAAGGCCATCTGGAGGTGGGTGGCCAGGCCGAGCTGGTCCTGGTTCTGACCAACCCAGGCAGCCGTTCCACCCGTCGCGGCCGAATCGGTCTGGCTCTAGACCAAGGAACGGTCATTGCGCCCCTGCCAGCCCTGTCCCCCGGCCAGAGTCACCAGATCCGCTTGAAGCTGGAAGCCAGGTCCCGTGGCGTGATTGACCTGGGCCCGGTGACCATGGAGGCCGGCGATCCGCTGGGGCTCATCCGTCGCCGCCGAATTCTGACCGGCGCCCGAAAACTCTATATCCATCCCCGCACGGTGGCCCTGCAGCCCCTCGAAGCCGGACTGGAACGCGACCTGGAGGGGAATCCTGGTTCTGGCATTGTCGACGACGATCTGGAATTTCATGCCCTGCGCCCCCACGTTCCGGGCGATGACATAAAACGGGTCCACTGGTTGTCCACTGCCCGGGCCGGCACCCTGATGGTCCGCCAGTACGAGCCCACCCTGCGCACCAGGACCGAACTGATCCTGGACGGCCAGGCCGCCTCCTACCGGAACGCGGATGAGTTCGAACTGGCGGTCGAAATCTATGCTTCCCTGGGCTGCCGATGCCTGCTTGACGGCCGTCGGCTGCAAGCGTTGGCTCCGGAACCGGACGATCCTGATGCCCATGGAACCACCCTGCCTACGGAGGATCCCCGAAGCTTTCTGGATGCCTGCAGCGCCATCCGCCCCCGTCAGGACAGCTACGACAAGCCCGACCTGGCCGAGGCTCCCGAGCGGACCAGTCTGACCATTTTGGTGACCGGTTCGCTGGGCGACCGCCAACCCTCAGCCCTGATGGACGGATCGGCCCAAAGCGCATCCCCGGTCATGCTGCTCGCTGCTGACTTGGGCGCCCATCCAAGCCTGCAGACGCAGCCGGGGTTGGTCAACGCTGTTTTGGGCAACAGGAAGGACCTTCCCATCCTCTTGGAGACCCAGCCATGAGCACATCAGCATCGTGGATGGACCAAGCCCAGAGGGAGCCTATCCGCCTGATCGACCGGGCTGGTCTGCAGTCCACTGTCGACCCGACCAGGCGCCGCTCCCCCATGATTCTGGTCGCCGCATTGGCTCCACTCGATCTGCTGGCCGGACTGCAGCTGCTGCCGGTCTATGGCAGCCTGCCCTTCTGGCTGACAGTGGGAGCCGCAGCATGTCTGGCCGGACTGTTGATCGCCATGCTCCCCCGCCGTGGCATTGCCACAGCCCTCCTGCAGCCTCTGCTGCTGATCGCAGCCCAGTTCCTGCTGGGCCCCATCCTCGCTCTGAACGGGACCACCCTGGCCCATGTCCTGCCCACCTGGGCAACCCTGGCACAAGGTTGGTCCGCCACCTTCGGCGCTTTCAAGACCCTGGCAGCCATCGATCCCCCACTCGGCCAGGAAGCAGGCGGACTGATGGCTCTGTGGACGCTGATGCTCTGGACCTGCTATCTGGCCGTGCTGCTGGCCCGCCATGGCCTGGGTCGCAACCTGGGACGGCCCGCGCACCCCGTGGCCGTCCTGACAGCCACGCTGCCCATCCTGGCCGCCATGGCTGTGTCAGCAGCCCTAGGCACCAGCAGGGGCCTCTACCCGGCATTGACGGGTGGCATCCTCTGGCTGCTCCTGCTGATCTGGTGCGCCAGCGGGCTGGGGCTGATCCGTCTGCAAGGGCTCGCATCCACTCTTCTGGCCTTGGCATTGACAGCTGGACTGATTTTCTCCGCTGGACTGCTGCCCGCCCCGACCCGGCTGGTCATTCGTGACCACTATCAGCCGCCCATGGACCCCTACCAGTTCACCAGCCCCTTGAGCGACTACCGGGCGTACATCAAACGCCACCGCGACGATACCCTGGTCACGGTCCGCAACCTGCCCGCTGGCACCCCGGTCCGTATGGCCGTCATGGACCGTTATGACGGCAAGGTCTGGAATCTGTCCGACTCCTCGGGCGCAGGAGCAGCCGACTACCGGCGCATCGGCGCCAAGATCCGCACGGAAAGGCAGCAGGAGCAGGCCCAAGACAGCGGACAGGCCGGACAGCCTTTTACCGCGACCTTCCTGATCCGGGAGGGGTTCGACCATGCCTGGTTGCCCTCCGCCGGACAAGTCGACGGCATCGATACGGATCAGGGCCTGCAACGCAAGGACCTCTACTTCAACAAGGCCACAGACACCGCACTGACCGATCAGCCCCTGCAGAAGGGGACCAGCTATTCGGTGCACGGCGTGGCCGAAGGCCGACCTGCAACCCGTCGTATAGCTGACAGCGATCCGGGAGATGCGCAGGTGCCTACCCTGGCGGATGCACCTGAGAGCCTGCCCAAGGCGGCTGCTTCCATGACCTCCATGCAGGTGCGCGGCGGCGCCAGGGCCCTGGCCATTGAGGAACGGCTGTACCGGGAGGGATGGTTCTCCCACGGTCTGGCAGGAGACTACCCGTCGCCCTCCGGCCATGGCGACTATCGGATCAATCAGCTCCTGCAAGGCCAGGCCATGGTGGGCGACAGCGAGCAATACGCCTCAGCCATGGCCCTCCTGGCCCGGCAGATGGGTCTGCCATCCCGGGTGGTCTTGGGATTCCTGCCCAAGAACCGTGACGGCTCCATCAGCCAGGCACGGACGAAGACCCAAGCGGACGGGAGCACCAGAATCGACTTCACCGGACGCGATGCCCAGGCCTGGGTGGAGGTCAGTCTGAAAGGACTGGGGTGGGTCCCCTTCTACCCCACGCCACCGGAGACCAAGATCCCGGACAAGTCCTTGGACTCCACGCCACCCAATCCGCGCACCCTGGTCCGCCAGCCGCCGCCCCCGCTGTTCGATCCTCCCCGCGACGACCGGGCCACCCAGGGTCGAACTACCGTCGGCGGACAGGAAGCATCGCGACAATCTTCACCCTCCTTCTGGAAACGGTACGGACCTTTGATAGCCAGAGTGACGCTCTGGACCATGCCGCTCTGGCTGCCGGCTCTCCTGGTTCTGGCCCTGCTGGCTGTCAAGGCTTGGCTACGCCGACGGGCCCGGTCGACCGGCGACCCGAAGACACGCATCCGCGCCGGCTGGCGACAGATCGGCAACCTGGGCAGACAGACCGGCCTGCCCCTGGAGGGCACCCGTAGCGAGCAGGCAGCTCTGATCGCCCAGACCCTGCTGGCTGACCCCCCAGGGTCCTCGTCGACTGGTCTGCGCCGGGATCTGGATCGACTGCGCAACATGGCCGATCAGGCCTCGTTCGACCGGCACCCTTCAGACGAGCAGGAGGCCGTAGACTGCTGGCAGCTGGTGGACAAGCTGCGATCCGCCATCCTGGCATCCCTGCCACGAACCCGACGCTGGCGGACCCTGCTTTCACCTAGGCACCTGCGCTGACCTATCTGCCACTATCTGCCGGCAACCTAGACCGCGAGAAAAACAAGATGAGGGCCCGTGCGATCATAGCGATCGCACGGGCCCTCATCCTTTATCACATATCCGGCAGCCGAATCCGCCAGGCCGGGTCATCCGGCCCAAGCGGATCTGCGGCTATCGGTTGTTCAGACTCTCACTGGTTGGAGTGCTGGTCCTCCGAGGAGGAGAAGGTGGCCGAACCAGGCTGCTGGGACGGCTTCTGATCGGAGTCACTGCCATCGGCGGCATCCGAAGATCCGGCGCCCGCGGCAGCCGTCTGATCGCCGGCCTCAGCTGACGGATCCTGCACGTTGGGAGTGTCCAGATGGCTCTGGCCGCCCTGGTCGTTGAGGAAGTCGTCAGGGTTGAAGTCGTCGCCCAGCTTCAGATCCCCGAAGTCGATGTTGGAGAAGTCCACATCGTTCAGGTCGGCGTCGCTCAGATCCACGTCGCCGCCACCCAGGCCGAAGTTGGGGTAGATGGTGTCGCGGATGGCCTTGTCGGGCTCCACAGTGGCGTTGCGGTACCTGGCCAGGCCGGTGCCGGCAGGGATCAGCTTGCCGATGATCACGTTCTCCTTGAGGCCCTTGAGGTCGTCGACCTTCTGGTTCAGAGCGGCCTCGGTGAGCACGCGGGTCGTCTCCTGGAAGGAGGCGGCCGACAGCCAGGAGTCGGTGGCCAGGGAGGCCTTGGTGATGCCCATGAGCTCGGGGCGTCCAGCAGCCGGCTTGCCTCCGGCCTTGACGGCCTTCATGTTGGCAGCCTTGAACTTGGCCTGGTCAACCAGCTCGCCGGGCAGCAGATCGGTGTCGCCCGAGTCGATGACCGTGACGCGGCGGAGCATCTGGTGGACGATGACCTCGATGTGCTTGTCGTGGATGTCCACGCCCTGGGAGCGGTAGACCGTGTGCACCTCGTTGACGATGTTCACCTGGGCGGCGCGCGGGCCGAGGATGCGCAGGATCTTCTTGGGATCCACGGAGCCCTCGATCAGCTGGGTGCCGGCCTCGACGTGCTGTCCGTCCTTGACCATCATGGGCGCACGGCGGGTGACCGGGTAGGTCAGCGCCTCCACGGAGGTGTCATCGGGGGTCAGGGTCACCTGACGGCCGCGATCAGTGTCCTCCACCTTGACGGTGCCGGGGAACTCCGCGATGGGAGCCTCGCCCTTGGGGGTACGGGCCTCGAAGAGCTCGGTGACACGGGGAAGACCCTGGGTGATGTCGGAGGCCGAAGCCACGCCGCCGGAGTGGAAGGAACGCAGCGTCAGCTGGGTGCCGGGCTCGCCGATGGACTGGGCAGCCACAATGCCCACAGCCTCGCCCACATCCACCAGCTTGTTGGTGGCCAGGGACCAGCCGTAGCACTTGGCGCACACCCCGCGGGTGGACTCGCAGGTCAGGACCGAACGGGCCTTGACCTCCTCCACGCCGTGGGCGACCATGTCGCGAAGGACATCCATGGACAGGGCATCGCCGCGCTTGTAGAGCACGGTCTTGCCGTCCTTGGGGTCGATCACGTCGGCGGCCAGGAGCCTGGAGTAGGGTCCGCCGTCGGCGGCCTTGACCAGAACCAGGTTGCCCTGCTCGTCGCGCTCGGCCACCTTCATGGTCAGACCGCGCATGGTGCCGCAGTCCTCCTCGCGCACGATCACGTCCTGGGAGACGTCGACCAGACGACGGGTCAGGTAGCCCGACTCGGCGGTGCGCAGTGCGGTGTCGGCCAGACCCTTGCGGGCGCCGTGCTGGGAGATGAAGTACTCCAGCACCGACAGGCCGTCGTGGTAGTTGGACTTGACGGGTCGAGGGATGATCTCGCCCTTGGGGTTGGCCACCAGGCCTCGCATGCCGGCGATCTGGCGGATCTGCATCCAGTTGCCTCGTGCCCCGGACTGGACCATGATGTTCACGTTGTTGTCCGGAGTGAAGTGCTCCTGCATGGCGTCAGCCACCTTGTCGGTGCACTCGGTCCACAGGTTGATCAGCTCCTGACGGCGCTCCTCGTCGGTCAGCAGACCCATGTCGTACTGGGAGTTGACCTTGGCGGCCTGCCCCTGGTACTCATTGACGATCTTTTCGCGCTCGGGCGGCACCACGATGTCGGAGAAGGCCATGGTCACGCCGGACCACTGGGCCCGGGTGAAGCCCAGATCCTTCAGGGCATCCAGGGTGGCCGCGACCTGGGCGGTCGAGTACCGGGTGGCGATGTCGTCCACGATGCCGGACAGCTTGCCCTTGGGCACCTGCTCGTTGATGAAGGGGTAGTCCACAGGCAGCGTCCGGTTGAACAGGACCCGCCCGTAGTTGGTGGCGAAGAGCCTGGATCCGTCCTTGAAGACCTCCTCCTTGACCACGTCGGGGCTGCCGGGCTCGGGGTCGATGACCTTGAGGTCGCCGGGCTCCCAATCCTTGGGCATGACGAAGTCGGCGGGGACCCGCAGCAGGATCTTGGCCTGCATGTCGATCTCACCCAGGTCCAGGGCCATCCGGGCCTCGGCCAGGCTGGAGAAGATCCGGCCCTGTCCCTTGGCACCGTCAACCACAGTGGTCAGGTAGTACAGACCCAGAATCATATCCTGGGAGGGCATGGTGACCGTGTGGCCGTCGGCGGGCTTGAGGATGTTGTCGGAGGCCAGCATGAGCGAACGGGCCTCAGCCTGGGCCTCTGCCGACAGGGGCAGATGGACCGCCATCTGGTCGCCGTCGAAGTCGGCGTTGAAGGCCGCGCAGGCCAGCGGGGGCAGGTGGATGGCCTTGCCCTCGACCAGGATCGGCTCAAAGGCCTGGATGCCCAGACGGTGCAGCGTTGGCGCACGGTTGAGCAGGACGGGATGCTCGGAGATGACCTCCTCCAGCACGCCCCAGACCTCGGGGTCGCCGCGGTCGACCAGCCGCTTGGCGCTCTTCATGTTCTGCGCGTAGTTGAGGTCCACCAGCCGCTTGATGACGAAGGGCTTGAAGAGCTCCAGGGCCATGGGCTTGGGCAGGCCGCACTGGTGCATGCGCAGGGAGGGCCCGACCACGATCACGGAACGGCCCGAGTAGTCCACGCGCTTGCCCAGCAGGTTCTGACGGAAGCGGCCCTGCTTGCCCTTGAGCATGTCTGCCAGGGACTTCAGGGGGCGGTTGGAGGCTCCGGTGACGGGACGGCCACGGCGGCCGTTGTCGAAGAGGGAGTCCACAGCCTCCTGGAGCATGCGCTTCTCGTTGTTGAGCATGATCTCGGGGGCGCCCAGCTCGATCAGGCGCTTGAGCCTGTTGTTGCGGTTGATGACGCGCCGGTAGAGGTCGTTGAGGTCGGAGGTGGCGAAGCGTCCGCCGTCCAGCTGCACCATGGGGCGCAGGTCGGGCGGAATGACCGGGACGACGTCCAGGACCATGGCCTCGGGCTTGTTGCCGGTGTTCAGGAAGGCGGAAACCACCTTGAGCCGCTTCAGGGCACGGGCCTTGCGCTGGCCGGAGCCAGTGTCGATCTCGTGGCGGAGCTCCTTGGCGGCACCCTCCAGGTCGAAGTCCTGCAGGCGCTTCTTGATGGCCTCGGCGCCCATGCAGCCCTCGAAGTAGTCGCCGTAGCGGTCCTGCATCTCCCGCCACAGATCCACGTCGCCCTCCATGTCGCCGGGCTTCAGGGTCTTGAAGCGGTCGAAGACGGCGGTGACTCTCTGGATCTGGTCGTCGTAGCGCTTGCGGATGGCGGTCATGTCCCGCTCGGCCCCGTTGCGCAGACGGGCCTTCATAGAGCCCTTGACCTCGTCGGTCTTCTCCAGCTCGGCCAGGTCCTCCTCCAGCTTCTTGGCGCGCTTGTCGATCTCCAGGTCGCGCTTCTTCCCCAGCTGGGTGATCTCGTTGTCGAACTCGTCCTGCAGGTCGGGCAGATCCTTGTGGCGCTTGTCCTCATCCACCTTGGTGACCATGTAGGCCGCGAAGTAGATGACCTTCTCCAGGTCCTTGGGCGCAATATCCAGCAGGTAGCCCAGCCGGGAGGGCACGCCCTTGAAGAACCAGATGTGGGTGACGGGGGCGGCCAGCTCGATGTGGCCCATACGCTCGCGGCGGACGCGGGAGCGGGTGACCTCCACGCCGCAGCGCTCGCAGACGATCCCCTTGAAGCGCACGCGCTTGTACTTGCCGCAGGCGCACTCCCAGTCGCGGGTGGGTCCGAAGATCTGCTCGCCGAACAGGCCGTCCTTCTCGGGCTTCAAGGTACGGTAGTTGATGGTCTCGGGCTTCTTGACCTCGCCATAGCTCCAGCCGCGGATGTCGTCGGCCGTGGCCAGTCCGATTCTCAGTTTGTCAAATGCATTGACGTCCAGCACTCTATGTCCTGTCTCTGATCTTGTAACTGCTCTGAAGTTTGCCTTTTAGCGGGATGCCCGCAGTGCGGGCATCCCTGTGACTGGTGGTTCAGCGGTACTCCGGCTCGGGAGCTGACTGGTCGGCCTTGGCGGCGGCGTCCGGGCGGGCGCCGATGTTGAAGCCCAGGTCGTCGGAGGCGGCGTTGGGGTCGTCGTCCTCGTCCTTCATCTCGATCACGTTGCCTTCGGCGTTGAGCACCTCCACGTTCAAGGAGAGCGACTGCATCTCCTTGAGCAGCACCTTGAAGGATTCGGGAATGCCGGCCGCCGGCAGGTTCTCCCCGCGCACGATGGCTCCATAGGCCCGCACACGGCCGTCCACGTCGTCGGACTTGGTGGTCATCATCTCGTGCAGGGTGTAGGCGGCACCGTAGGCCTCCAGGGCCCAGACCTCCATCTCGCCGAAGCGCTGGCCGCCGAACTGGGCCTTGCCGCCCAGGGGCTGCTGGGTGATCATGGAGTAGGGGCCGGTGGACCGGGCGTGGATCTTGTCGTCGACCAGGTGGTGGAGCTTGAGCATGTACATGTAGCCCACGGAGATCGGCTTGGTGAAGGGTTCGCCGGTGCGGCCGTCGTAGAGCACGGCCTTGCCGTCGTCGCCCACCAGGCGCTCGCCGTCACGGTTGGGCAGGGTGGTCTTGAGCAGGCCGTTCAGGGCATCCTGCCGTACGCCGTCGAAGACCGGTGTGGCCACGGCTGTGCCGGGCTCGGCCTTCTCGGCACCTGCCGGAATGTGCTTCTTCCACTCGGCCTCCAGGTTGGGATCCAGGCTGATGTCCCAGCCGGAGTGGGCGATCCACCCCAGGTGGAGCTCCAGGACCTGGCCCAGGTTCATACGCGAGGGCACGCCCAAGGGGTTGAGCATGATGTCGATGGGGGTGCCATCGGCCATGAAGGGCATATCCTCCTCGGGCAGGATCCTCGAGATGACGCCCTTGTTGCCGTGGCGGCCGGAGAGCTTGTCGCCCTGGGTGATCTTGCGGTGCTGGGCGATGTAGACCCTGATCATCCGGTTGACGCCGTTGGGCAGCTCGTCGCCGTCCTCCTCGGCATCCTCGCGGGTGACCTCCTTGACCTCGATGACCGTGCCGGTCTCGCCGTGGGGCACCCTGAGGCTGGTGTCGCGCACCTCGCGGCTCTTCTCGCCGAAGATGGCCCGCAGGAGCCGCTCCTCGGGGGTCAGCTCGGTCTCGCCCTTGGGGGTGACCTTGCCGACAAGGATGTCTCCGGCCTCGACCTCGGCACCGATGCGGATGATGCCGCGCTCGTCCAGGTTGGCCACTGCGTCCTCGCCCACGTTGGGCAGGTCGCGGGTGATCTCCTCGGCGCCCAGCTTGGTCTCGCGGGCGTCGGTCTCGTACTCCTCGATATGGATGGAGCTCAGGGTGTCGTCCTGGACCAGACGCTGGGAGATGATGACGGCGTCCTCGTAGTTGTAGCCGTTCCAAGGCATGAAGGCCACCAGGAGATTCTTGCCCAGGGCCATCTCGCCCTTCTGGGTGGCGGGGCCATCGGCCAGGACCGTGCCGGCCTCGACCCGCTCCCCATCCTTGATCAGGGGAACCTGGTTGTAGCAGGTGGTCTGGTTGGACCGCTGGAACTTGGCCAGCTTGTAGGAGGACTGGGTGCCGTCGTCATTCATGACGCGGATCATGTCGGCGGAGACGTAGGTGACCACGCCCGGCTTCTCGGCCAGGATGACATCGCCCGAGTCGATGGCGGAGCGCCACTCGGAGCCGGTACCGACCAGAGGCCGCTCGGACTTGACCAGGGGGACGGCCTGACGCTGCATGTTGGTGCCCATCAGCGCTCGGTGGCCCTCGTCGTGCTCCAGGAAGGGGATCAGGGAGGCGCCCACCGAAACCATCTGCCGGGGGGAGACATCCATCAGGTCCACCTGGGAGACGGGCACATCCTTGGCCTCGGCCTCGGCGTCACGCACCAGGGCCTCGTCCTCGACGAAGTGTCCGGTCTCGTCGATCTCCTGGTTGGCCTGGGCGATGGTGTGCTCGGACTCCTGGTCGGCGGTCATGTAGACCACGTCGTCGGTCACCTGGCCATCGATGACCTTGCGGTAGGGGGTCTCGATGAAGCCGAAGGGGTTGACCCGGGCGAAGGTGGCCAGGGAGCCGATCAGACCGATGTTGGGGCCTTCAGGGGACTCGATGGGGCACATGCGTCCGTAGTGGGAGGGGTGCACATCGCGCACCTCCATGGAGGCACGGTCACGGGAGAGGCCGCCGGGGCCCAGGGCCGAAAGACGACGCTTGTTGGTCACGCCGGCCAGCGGGTTATTCTGATCCATGAACTGGCTCAGCTGGGAGGTTCCGAAGAACTCCTTGATGGTGGCGTTGACCGGGCGGATGTTGATCAGGGACTGCGGGGTGATGGCCTCGGCATCCTGGGTCGTCATCCTTTCGCGGACCACGCGCTCCATACGGCTCAGGCCGGTGCGCAGCTGGTTCTGGATCAGCTCGCCCACCTGGCGGATGCGGCGGTTGCCGAAGTGGTCGATGTCGTCCACGTCCACCCGCAGCTCGATGTCCTGGCCGTCGCGGCGGCCGGGGAAGGTCTGCCCGCCGGCATGCAGGGTCACCAGGTACTTCAGTGTGGCGATGATGTCCTCGGGGTGGAGGCTGCGGTCGTTGAAGTCGGTCTCAAGACCGAGCTTGCGGTTGATCTTGTAGCGGCCGACCCGGGCCAGGTCGTAGCGCTTGGTGTTGAAGTAGAAGGAGTCCAGCAGGTTGCGGCCGGCCTCGGGCGAGGCGGTGTCCGCGGGCCGGATCTTGCGGTAGAGGTCGGTCAGGGCCTCGTCCTGGGTCTCGATGGTCTCCTTCTCCAGGGCGTCCAGCACCAGCGGGTAGCCCTTGAAGGCCTTGCGGATCTGCGGCTTGGTCATGCCGATGGCCATGAGGAAGACGATGGCGGACTGCTTGCGCTTGCGGTCCACGCGCACGCCCAGCACATCGCGCTTGTCGATCTCGAACTCCAGCCAGGCGCCCCGGCTGGGGATGATCTTGGCTCCGAAGATCTCCTTGTCGGAGTTGCGGTCCTGGGTGCGGTCGAAGTAGACGCCAGGAGAGCGGACCAGCTGGGAGACGATGACGCGCTCCGAGCCGCCGATGATGAAAGTGCCGTGGGGGGTCTGCAGCGGGAAGTCGCCCATGAAGACGGTCTGCGACTTGATCTCGCCGGTGTCCCCGTTCTCGAACTCGGCATTCACATACAGAGGAGCCGAGTAGGTGTAGTCCTTCTCCTTGCACTCCTGGACCGTGTGCCTGGGCTCCTCGAAGTAAGGATCCGAGAAGGTCAGGCTCATGGTCTGAGCGAAGTTCTCGATGGGTGAGATCTCTTGGAAGACCTCATCCAGGCCCGAGACGGGGGCCACGGTATGGGTCCCGTTGACCTGGTCCTCCTCGACCCGCTTCTTCCAGCGGTCGTTGCCGACCAGCCAGTCGAAGCTGTCGGTCTGCACACCCAGGAGGTAGGGCACCTCGATGGGTTCGCGGATGGATCCGAAGTTGACACGGTCGGTGGCCTTGTGCAGTTTGATGTCGTGTTCGTCAGCGCGTGCCTGCGTAGTGGTGGTACTTCTTACAGCTTTATTGGCAGCCAAAATGGACGTTCCTTATCGCTCGCCGTACTCGATCATTCCTGTTACCCCAGGGAGATGCCGAATGGCCGCCATATGCCTATTCGCGGGCATCTCCTCGATGATGCATGCCCGCTATATGACACACCTCATGCAAAGCATCAAGAGTACCAGCTAAGAGCCTCGGATGCAATCGGCGTGTCGTCTTTGGAAAGCTGCTATTGGACCATGACCGGCACGGGCTGGGAAGCCACCCGGGGATTGGCCTTGAGGACCAGCTTGGCCTGGTAGGAGCCGGCATTGACTCGAGGCAGCTGATCATCGGGCAGGCAGCTATCCTGGCTGCTGTCGGCATTCCAGGTGATGGTCTGCACGTCCTTGTCGCCGGTGGCCATGAGCAGAGTGCGCGCCCCAACCGGGCAGGCATCGGAACGCCAGATGGTCTCCTGGCCGCTGGTGATGATCAGCACCCGTCCGCCGTCGGAGCCGTCCACCAGACAGGACCCCGTTCCCTTGTGGCGAATGGTCGCCGTAAAGTCGATGGATCCGCCGACCCCAGTGCTGGGATCGGGCGCGGCCAGCTCCAGAGCCAGGTCCCCCTTGCCGCAGTCAGGAGCTCCAGAAGAACGCTTTTTGCCGGAGTCCTTCTTCTGATCCTTCTTCTGCTTGTCCTTGTCCTTGGATTTGGTCTTTGGAGTCTGCTGCTGGGCGCTGGTCGAGGCTCCCTGGGCCCCGCTGCCTCCACGCAGTGCTCGGATGCCGGCCCCCACGCCCCAGACCAGACCAGCGCAGACCAGCAGGAAGAGCACCGCCAGCAGGGCGGCCGCAATCCTCCGGCGACGGTACATCCGCCGCTTCTTCTCGCTCATGCGTCGCTTGGCCATACTTCTCCAGTCTAATCGCCAGGGCGGCCTTCACTGCGGCAGACTCAGGAGGCCATCTGGGCCGATCTCCAGAAGGCCGTCCTCGTCCAGGGAGGCGATGCACCGATCAAGTCGGATTTCGTCGTCGCACAGGGGTTTCAGGTCCTTCCTGGAGACGGGCGCGCCCGAAGCCTGCCGCAGTGCCTGGAGGATGGATCCGCGAATCTGCCGGTCGGTGCCTGCGAAGCGCTGCCGGGGCCTGGTCCTGCCTGAACCCAGACCGGGCAGCCCAGCCTTGAGGAAACGGCAGTGGCCGGCTAGAGGGCAGATGTCGCAGGCCGGCTTGCGGGCCACGCAAACCGTGGCGCCCAGCTCCATGACGGCCTGGTTCCATCGGGCCGAGGGCGGCTCCCGCCAGGCTGCCGACCGGATCTGCGGGTCAGCCGTTTCCAAGCGGTCGTCACCGTTCACGCGATGATCAGAAGCTTCTGGATCTTCGTCCTCAGGCAGGACCTGCCAGGCCAGCTGGCGCTCTTCTCGGCTGGCAGCGCCCCCTTTGGATTCACGCCCAAGAAAAACCCTGGAGAGCACCCTGCGGATATTGGTATCAATGACGGCGATCCTCTCGCCGTAGGCAAAGCTCATGACAGCGCTGGCCGTATAGTCGCCGATGCCGGGCAGGGCCACCAGCTGGTCGTAATCCCGGGGCAGCCGGTCTGCATACTGGCCGGCCACCTGCCGCGCGCACTCCTGCAGGCGCAGGGCTCGGCGCGGGTAGCCCAGACGGCCCCAGGCCGTAATGACCTCGGCCTTGGGGGCGGCGGCCAGTGAGGCCGCATCCGGCCAGACTCTCATCCAGGCCGTCCAGTAGGGCACCACCCGGCTCATCTGGGTCTGCTGGCTCATGATCTCTGAAACCAAGACCCCCCAGGGCGTGGTTCGTCCAAAGCGCCAGGGCAGGTCGCGGGCATAACGGCTCCACCAGTCGAACAGCCGCAGGCGGATGGGCTCAGTCTCCGCCAAGGCCGTTTCCGTCTTCTCCATGGTCACACCGCCCTTCGCCACTCGATCCTGCCTCATTCAACCGCCGTATTCTGCCCGACGGTGCCGACCGTCACTGCCTGGCCTGTCGTTTGGCGACGGTAGGTTGGCCTCATGAACAGGCAGGAGCAGGAGCGGTCCGGCGACCCGTCGAAAGCCGTCGAAAGCATGTATGAGTATGGATACCGCAAATCGAACTATGGTCCCGACGAGCTGGTCACCGACGCCCACGGCAACCCCATATCGGTAGTGGACGCCATGATGAAGGCCGATCAGGCCAGCCGGGTGAAGACCTCCACGCCCCACCTGTGCTACTACTCGCCGCGGATCCCCGGCAACACCGGCTCGGCCATCCGCCTGTGCGCCGTGACCGGGACCATCCTGCATCTGATAGAGCCCTTGGGCTTCAACCTCAAGGACACCAAGCTGCGCCGGGCCGGCCTGGACTACCATGACATGGCCCACGTGGTCCTGCACCCGGACTTCGACGACCTGGTCCGCTCCATGCCCGACAGCCGGATCATCGCTTTCACCGCCCACGCCGACAAGCTCTACACCGAGGTCAGCTACCGGCCGGATGACATCCTCCTGTTCGGCCCCGAACCGGGCGACATCCCCGACCCCATGGAGATCATGGCCGGCCCTCATGTAGCCGAGCAGGTTAGGCTGCCCATGCGGCCCAGCCTGCGCAGCCTGAACCTGACCAACTGCGCCTCCATCGCCATCTACGAGGCCTGGCGGCAGCTGGGATTCCAAGGCGGCCGCTGAACTCCGCGAGCGCACTCAGTTCTTGAAGCTGTGAATGGGCGCCGGGATGTGTCCGCCCCGATTGACGAAGTCGGCGCAGGAACGGGTATTGACGGGCACGACCGGCCCGCCGCCCATAAGCCCGCCGAACTCGGCCCACTCGCCCACCTGCTTGCCGATGACAGGAATGACCCTGACTGCGGTGGTCTTCTGATTGATCATGCCGATAGCCGCCTCGTCGGCGATCAGACCGGAGATGGACTCCGCAGAAGTGTCCCCTGGGATGGGGATCATGTCCAGCCCCACCGAACAGACGCAGGTCATGGCCTCAAGCTTCTCCAGGGTCAGGCTCCCCTCTTGCGCAGCCTGGATCATAGCGGCGTCCTCGGACACGGGGATGAAGGCCCCGGACAGCCCGCCCACCGAGCTGGAAGCCATGATGCCGCCCTTCTTGACCTGATCGTTGAGGATGGCCAGGGCCGCAGTGGTCCCGGGGGCGCCCACCTGCTCCAGGCCCATGGTCTGCAGGACCTCCCCCACTGAGTCTCCGACAGCCGGGGTGGGCGCCAGGGACAGGTCGATGATGCCGAAGGGCACCTCCAGGCGACGGCTGGCCTCCTGGGCCACCAGCTGACCCACCCGGGTGATCTTGAAGGCCGTCCGCTTGATGGTCTCGCACAGCTGCCCGAAGTCCGCTCCCTTGGCCGATTCCAAGGCGGTCTTGACCACGCCGGGTCCGGAGACCCCCACGTTGATGACGGCCGACCCCTGGCTGACCCCATGGAAACCACCGGCCATGAAGGGGTTGTCGTCCGGAGCATTGCAGAAGACCACCAGCTTGGTGCAGCCAGAGCTGTCCGAGTCGGCGGTGCTCTCAGCAGTGGCCTTGACGACCCGTCCCATGAGGGCGACGGCATCCATATCGATGCCCGTTCTGGTGGAGCCCACGTTGACGCTGGCGCAGACGCGTTCAGTCTGGCTCAGCGCCCTGGGCAGGGACTTGATCAGCAGCCGCTCAGCCGGGGTCATGCCCTTGCCTACCAGGGCCGAGTAGCCGCCGATCAGGTTGACCCCGACCTCCTGGGCCGAGCGGTCCAGGGCCTTGGCCACGGCCACATAGTCCTCCACGCTGTGGCATGCTCCGGCGGCCACTAGGGAGATGGGGGTGACGGTGATGCGCTTGTTGACGATGGGAATGCCGTACTCACGGGCGATGGCATCGCCTGTGGACACCAGGTCGCCTGCCAGGGAGACGATCCGGCGATGAATGTTCCGGCAGAGCATGTCCACATCCTGGCTGGCGCAGTCCAGCAGGCTGATGCCCATGGTGATGGTGCGCACGTCCAGGCGCTCCCGGTCGATCATGTCGTTGGTCTCAAGGACCTCGTCGCGTGTGATCATGGCCGCCTCCTCAGACCCGGTGCATCCTGGTGAAGATTTCCTCGCGCTGGCAGCGGATGGAGACTCCGATGTCCTCACCCAAGGAATCCATCCGCTGGCTCAGCGCGTCGAAATCATCCCGGCAGGAGGTGCAGTCCACGATCATCATCATGGTGAAGAAGCCATCCAGAATGGTCTGCGAAATGTCCAGCACATTGACACCCTGCTGGGAGAGGTCTGTGCAGACCTTGCCGATGATGCCGATGGCATCCTTGCCCACCACTGTGATGATCGCCTTGTCCATGGCCGTCCTCCTCATCCACCTCGCCCTTGACCGGCCCCTCTGAAAACCGGGACCCCGCTCCCCCAGCTTAGAGGAGCGCCGGGAGAAGCGGGGTCGCAAAGGTCTGCAGTCCGATTCAGGCTTCGCGCACGGCCGCCGATGAGGGCAGGGCGATCAGGGCTCTGGGAGCATTGAATCCCTTGGAGGCGAATCGTTCGGCGACGTCGCGGGCAAGATCGGAGCCCTTGCCGGCGTCAGCCAGAGCGATGATCGATCCCCCGAACCCGCCGCCGGTCATCCGGGCCCCGTAGGCCCCGCCCTGGCGTGCTGCGTCAACGGCCTCATCCAGCTCCGGGCAGGTGACCTCGTAGTCGTCCCTCAGGGAGTCATGGGAGGCGTTGAACAGGCGGCCGGCCAGGACGTAATCGCCCCTGCCGAAGGCCTCGATAAAACGGTCCACCCGTCCTATCTCGCTGATCACGTGACGGACCCGCCGGCGCATGGTCTCATCCGGCAGCCGCTCCAGGAGGGCAGCCAGGGCGGATGGAGGATCAGCGGCACCATTGACCCGGTCCGCCGCCTGGCGCAGGTTGGCCACTCCCAGCAGTTGCGCAGCCTGCTCACAGGTAGCCCGTCGCTGATCGTATTGGCCGTCGTTGAGCTGGTGCTGGGCCTTGGTGTCGACCACCAGCAGCTCCAGGCCCGCAGACTGCAAATCAAAAGGAACCTGGCGCACGTTGCTCATGGCATCCAATTCTGGCCGGCAGTCCAGCCGCAGGGCGCAGCCGGATCGACAGCGCATGGAGGCGCTCTGATCCATGCCGCCGGTGGAAGCGCCAGCCATATCGTTCTCAGCAGTGATGGCGGCCTGGATCAGCCTGACCCGGCCAGCCTCGTCGCCTCCCAACCCCAAGACGAACAGGTCATCCAGGGCCAGGGCCACGGCACAGGTCATGGCCGCCGAGGAGCTCAACCCTGACCCCACGGGCACACAGG
This sequence comes from Bifidobacterium sp. ESL0825, assembly GCF_052606465.1. NCBI lineage: Bacteria > Bacillati > Actinomycetota > Actinomycetes > Bifidobacteriales > Bifidobacteriaceae > Bifidobacterium > Bifidobacterium sp. ESL0825. The sequence goes on along the minus strand of NZ_CP199589.1, from coordinate 2,081,640 downwards.
AGGCCAGGGCCAGGTCGAATCCTTGGACCTGAGGGAAGCCATCCCGCTGCAGGGCCCAGGCCACGCCGACCGGATAAGCCGCCCATCCGCTCACCCCTCGAGCCTGAAGCCCATCCAGGTCAGCCTGGACCGGATGCTCGGGATCCATGGTGGAGACCAGGCGAACCCGGCTGTCCGTCCTGGGGCTGGCGGCCACATATGTACGGTGAGGCAGGGCGATGGGCAGGCAGAGCCCGGCGTTGTAATCCGTGTGTTCGCCGATCAGGTTGACCCGGCCGGGGGCGCTCCAGACGCCCTGAGGATCCTCCCCATAGACCTTTTGGAAGAGCTCCCGGGCCTTGGTAGCGCCTTGGCCGTCGGCGCCCTGGGTCCAGGCCTGCATGAATTCCACTGTCGTCGTCATTGATTCTCTCCATTCTCCAGATCCAGGGGTCCCAGCTGGCGGAAACGGTCGGCGATCCGCTCGGGGGTGGTGTCCGACACCCAGGCAGCCATGCCTGACTCGGATCCGGCAAGATACTTGATTTTGTCCACGGCTCGACGGAAGGAGAAGAACTGCAGGTTGAGCCGGTAGTCCTCCCGCCGCGGATCGTGCAGCGGTGCCTGGTGCCAGGCGGCGATGTAGGGCAGATCCATCCCCCTGCCGTCGCCCTTGTCGAAGAAGGCGTTGCCCCTTTTGAGCAGGGTGGAATACATGACGGCCAGGTCCCAGCGCTCCTGGTCGTTGAGCTGATCCAGGCTCAGGATCCCGTCACGGATGGGGGCCACGTGGACCTCCAGGGGCCAGCGGGCGGCGGCAGGCACATAGGCCACCCAGGTGGCGTTGCGGAAGACCACCCGCCGTCCGGAGTCCAGCTCGGCCTTGAGGATGTCCGCCAGGAGGTTGCCGCCGGTGCGCTCCCGGTAGTCGGCGCACTGCCTCAACTCCTGCTCCAGCCGGGGGGCTATGAAGGGGTAGCAGTAAATCTGTCCGTGAGGGTGGGCCAGGGAGACGCCGATCTCCTGGCCGTGGTTCTCGAAGGGGAAGATCTGTTCGATGCCCTCCATGGTCGAGATCTCAGCAGTCCGGAAGGCCCAGGCCTCCACCACCGTCCGCAGACGGGAAACCGGCAGATCGGCAGGCAACGCGTGCTCGTCAGGGTCGAAGCAGACCACCTCGCAGTGCCCATTGGCCTCGCGCACCGGCCAGAGGGGGTTGCCGTCCACCAGGGAGAGCTGGTTGGCCGCCTGTGTACTGGGCACCTGCATCATGGAGGGGAAGCGGTTCTCGAAGACCGCCACGTTGTAGTCCACATCGGGGATCTCCCCATCCTGGTAGGGGTCCCCGGGCTTTCTGGCGGCCAGGGGGTTGCCCTTGGCGGTGGCCTGCGGTCCGGCGGTGATGGGCCGGTTCATCCGGGCCGTGGCCATGGGGATCCAGTCGCCGGTCAAAGGATCCCGGCGCATCTGCGGCGGCTGGAAGGGCACCGTCCTGCCCTCCTGATCCTGATGGGGGGCGAACCGGTCGGTCAGCGGACGGGGATCGTCCAGACGCCTGGTCCTGCGGCCGGAGACGTACTCGGGATCGTCGTCCAGGTAGAAGAACCGTCGCCCGTCGGCCAGCCTGGTGGGGGTGATGCGGATATGCCCCCTGGCGTAGTCGCCGGGAACATACCGTTGGGGGACATACTGCTCTGACTTCATGCTGCTCCTTCATCGTCCGTGATGATTGACAATCCATGGCAACCAGCTATGGCAACCCGCATACCCCTGTGCGACCTACCGCTCATTGAACCTGGTCCCCAGACCCGTCGGAGGCTCCGTCCTGAGACTGGCCTTCCTCGGGGTTGACCGGCACCAGCACCAGCCGTTTGACCAGGGACCGGGTGGCTTCTGCCGACTCCTGGTCCAGCTGGTCGTCGGTGATGACGGTGTCCACCTGGTCGAAGGAGGCGAACAGGGACAGGGAGGTGCAGCTCCACTTGGTGTGATCGGTCAGGATGATGGTCCGGTCGGCGATGTCCATGAGCGCCATATCGGTGGCTGCCTCCAGGGAGTTGGGCATCAGGAAGCCGCGGGGTATGGAGACCGAGTGGGTCCCCAAAAAGACCGTGTTGACCCGCAGGGAGGCGATGACCTTGTCCGCGATGGGGCCTACCAGGGAGTTGGACCGGGTGATGACGCCGCCGGTGACGATGACCTCGACGTCCTTGCTCTCCATGGCCTGAACCAGTTCGGCCACGGGGATGGAATTGGTCAGCAGGGTCACGCCGGCGCACTGACGGCTCTCCAGGAGGTGCTGGGCGAAGACATAGGCCGTGGTCCCGCCGCCGATGGCGATGACATCGCCCGGGGAGACATAGTCGATGGCGTGACGGGCGATGGTGTCCTTGAGGCCCATGTCCATCTGCGACTTGACCGAGAAGAGCGGCTCAGCCAGAAGCGAGCTGGTGGTGACGGCCCCTCCGTGGACCCTCTTGAGCAGGCCCTTGTCTGCAAGATCGGCAATGTCCCGACGGATGGTCATGGCGGAGACGCCCAGCTCCTTGGAGAGGGCGGTGATACGGACTGCGCCACGAGTACGCAACCGGTTCAATATCAGGTGTTGGCGTTGTGACGATATCATTCGAACATTATCGCACACATTCGCCCAAATTGGCAAGCCGGCCATTGGACTGCGGTCGCCGTCCAAAAGCAGGGGCGAAAAATCGACATTTCTTCGATGCCTGGACCATTCTTCCATATGCCAGAGGCCTGCCGCGGCTATTGCAGAAATCTGTCAACCAAGGCGAAATCCGTCTTCAAGACGCCAACAAGGGTCTGCAGGGTCGCTTAAGAAAACGAACACGACTGTGATTCAATGTCAGTTTCGATGGGTCAACCGTTCAAGTCCCCACAGGGTCACCTGGACCATGGCCTCCAGAACAATCCCGGCATCCATCTTCGAACTGCCACGGACCCGCTCCACGAAGACAATAGGCACTTCTACGACGCTCAGGCCCATGGCCTGGACTCGACGCAGCATGTCCACCTGAAAGACGTAGCCGCTGGAGCGAACCCTTCCCAGATCGATCCGCCTCAGCACGTCCGCTCGATAGACCCGCAGGCCGGCGGTCATGTCCCGCACGGAGGACCCCAGGGCGGTGCGAGCATACCAGGATCCCACACGCGAGATCAGGTCCCGATACCAGGGCCAATGTTGAGTGCGGCCTCCGCGCACCCGGCGCGAGCCGATGACCAGACCCGGATGCGCCTTACCTCGGGCCACCGCCAGCATCCTGGCCAGATCCTGGGGCCGATGGGAGCCATCCATGTCCATCTCGCAGATCAGGTCATAGCCATGCCCCAAAGACCAGCGGAAACCCTGCACGTAGGCTGGGCCCAACCCGCGGCGGTCATGCCGATGGATGACGTGCACGCGAGGGTTGCGCTTGGCCATATCCTCGGCCTTGGCGCCGGTGCCGTCCGGCGAGTTGTCGTCGACGACCAGGACATCGACCTCGGGACAGCAGGCCAAGAGCTGAGGAAGGATCACCCCGATATTGTCGGCTTCCTGATAGGTGGGCATGACCACAATGGTCCCTGCTCCGCCACGAACAGCGTCCATGGCCGCTCTCAGCGTGCGATGCCGTAGGCCCCGCGCCGGTAAGGCTCAGGGTAGGGGGCCTGCTGAGCGGACAGCCCCAGTTTGTAGGCGGCCCTGAGCGGCCAGTAGGGGTCGCGCAGGCTGGCTCGACCGATCTCGGCCGCATCGGCCAGACCCTTGCGTACGATCCGGTCAGCCTGCCTGGGCTTGGTGATCAGCCCCACCGCTGTGGTGGGAATCAGCACCTGGCTGCGCACCTGGTAGGAGAAGGGCACCTGGTAGTTGGGAGCGGCCGGGATCTTCACGCCTGGCACCAGCCCCCCGGTGGAAACGTCAATCAGGTCCACCCCGTGCAGCTTGAGCACCTTGGCAGTGCGGATGGTCTCATCCAGACCCCAACCGCCAGTGGCCCAGTCGGTGGCGGACATGCGCACCAACAGGGGCATGCCCGAGGGAATGACCTCGCGCACGGCATCGGTCACCTGGATCAGCAGGCGCATTCTGCCGGACAGGTCACCCCCGTACTCGTCGCTGCGGCGGTTGATCAGGGGATCCAGGAATTGGGAGAGCAGGTAGCCGTGGGCGGCATGCAGCTCCACGCCCAGGAAGCCGGCTTGAACGGCTCGCACGGCAGCGGAACGGAAGTCAGCCACAATGGAGGCTATCTGCGCCCGTGAGAGCTGGACCGGAACCGCCATCCTCCCGAAGGCGATGGGGCTGGGGCCCACGGGTTGCCAGCCTCCTTCGGCCACGGGCACGGTGGCGTTGATATAGCCCATGGAGGAGCACCCGGAGGAGCCCTTGCGCCCCGAATGGTTGAGCTGGACGATGGGGACGGCTCCAGCGGCCTTGACATCCCGGACGATGCCCTGCCAGGCCCTGGTCTGCTCGTCATCCCACAGCCCCACGTCGCAGGGAGAGATCCGCCCCTGGGGGTTTACGGCCGTGGCCTCCCCGATGACGACTCCGAAGCCGCCCAGGGCCCTGGACACATAGTGCTGATAGTGGAAGTTGGTAGGAACCCCGTCATGCCGCAGGGACGAATAAGTGTCCATGGGCGGCATCCAGATCCTATTGCGGATGTGCTGGTCGCGCAGTTCCATGGGCTGGAAGAGCGCAGGCAGGGCCTTCTCCCGTCTTCTTCCCGATTTTGGTTTCCTGGCCTTTTTGACTCTTTTCGCCTTCTTGGCCTTCTTGTCCTTTTTGGACGATTTGATCCCCTTGGCAGCCTTGCCAGTCTTCTTCTTGCCGTCGGCGGCATCCGACTCAAAGGACCAGATCGGCTTGGACACATCCAACCTGCCAGAGCCGCTCACCGGCCCCGGCATGGCCTGATCCTCGTTAACCCGGCCGTCGGCCCGAGGGGCCTTGTCATCCAGCTCTGAATATTCCTGGACCATCTGTTCCTGCCTCTCCCGGCGGACGGCCGTACCCCTCGTGGTCCCGCCCGTCGACGAATCCCTGATGGTCTCCATTGTAGGCACAGCCTCGCTCGGATCCCAGCCGGGATTCGACAAGCAGTCATCCAGCCAGGTACTAGTCGGCCGCGGGCACTGTTTGAGCCTCTTCCGAGGTCAACTCCCCGATCTCTGGCTCCTGCGCTTCTACGCCACGGGTCATCTGACGCTGCTGCATCGGAGCCGGCTGCTGAGGCTGAGGCTGGACCCCGCCAGTGAAGCGTGCATCGGGATTGCCGTAGGAGTTGTCCGGTTGAATGTTGGCAGCGGCCAGGTAGGTGTTCATGAACTCCTTCCATGCCGGGGTGGCGATGTACATGCCGTACCAGGTACCCATGGACCGTCCGTTGATGGACTTGCCGTTGAAGGAGACCTGGCCCTCGGCATTGCCCACAGTGACGAAGGACGCCACCTGGGGCACGAATCCGCCGGTCAGCATGTACTTGTCCTCATGGGTGCCCGTCTTGGCGAAGGTCTTGCGACCCCCGTCCAGCTGGGTCACGGCCGCCTCGCCTCCGGGCTGGACCACGCCCTGGTTGAGGGCATAGGCGGTGGTCTCGGCGATGCCCGGGTCGATGGCCTGATGGCAGTTGGCCTTGGGCACCTTGATGGAACGCTTGTTCTTATCGATCACCTTGGTCATGGCTATAGGGCTGCAGGCCACGCCCTTGGCCGCGATGGTGGCGTAGACGTTGGCCATGGTCAGCGGGGAGGCCTGGACCGATCCGATGGTCATGGGCGGCTGGAAGCTGTTGTCTGAGTGGATGTCCATCTGGTCCTTGGGCGAATTGTGGTAGCCCATGTCCTTGGCTGTATCCGCTATGCTGCACAGACCAATCTGCTGGGCCATGGAGGCCTGGGTGGTGTTGTGCGAGCGGATCAGGCCCTGCAGGGGGCTCTCCGGCGACGTGGTGCCGCCGCCCGAGTTCTCAACGTGCCAGCTGCCAGTGCCGAATCCATAGGAGGTACCGTCAGCCGTCTTGCAGGCGAAGGCGGTCTGCGGATAGCTGGTAGAGGTGCGCAGGGGCTGATTGATGGACTTGCCGGCCTTCATCCAGGCCACCAGATTGATGGGTTTCCAGGTGGAGCCCACGGGGAAGCCCCAGCCGCCGCCGTCCTGCTGGTCCACTGCATAGTTGATGGCCGTGCGGGTGCCGCCGCCGGAGTTCTGGGTGGCGTCGTAAATGCGGTTGATGCCGAAGCCCAAGACCTCGCCGGTGCCCGGGCGAATGGCCGCCATAGTGACCTCGAAGCCGGTCGGATCATCCACGGGGATGGTGTCCCGGGCCGCCTTCATGGCTGCGGCGTTGGCGTTGACGTCCATGGTGGTGTAGATGTCCAGGCCGCCCTCCTTGAGGAGTTTGTTGCGATCCTCTTGGCTCTTGCCGAACTCCTTGGAGTTGAGGATCTGCTTGGTCACGTAGTCACAGAAGAAGGCCGCATCCCCGGCCGCCTGGCAGCCGGCGTCCGCAGACTGCACATGCAGCATCTGATCCAGCGGCTTGGCCTTGTTCTCCTCATACTGGCGCTGGCTGATGTAGTTTTCCTGCCTCATCAGATCCAGGACGATGTTCCGCTGCTCCTGAGCGGCCTTGATATTGACGGTGGGATCGAAGCGTGCGGGGTTCTTGGTCACGGCGGCGATGGTGGCCGACTCGCCCGGATCCAGCTCCTTGGCCGACTTGCTGAAGTAGCGCCTGGCTGCCGACTCAACCCCGTAGACGTTGGTTCCGAACTGGGCAATATTCAAGTACCCTTGAAGGATCTCTGCCTTGGAGTACTTCTTCTCCATCTGCACCGCTATCAGCATCTCCCGCATCTTGCGGGCTATGGTCTCCTCCTGGGCATGGTACTCGGCGATGGGGTCGTTGTTTTCCTCGGCCTGGTTCATGAGCACGTTTTTGACGTACTGCTGGGTCAGGGAAGAACCGCCCTGGGTGTCGCCCTGCTTGATGTAGGTCTGGATGAAGGCCCTGAGCACGCCCTGGGTATCCACGCCTGCATGCTCGAAGAAACGACGGTCCTCACGGGCCACCACGGCCTTCTGCATGTAGTCAGAGACGTCCTTGATGGGCACCACGATCCGGTTTTGCGCATAGAAGGTGGCGATGACGGTATGCCCGTCGGAGGCGTAAAGGCGGGACTGCTGGGGCAGATCGTTGACGTTGAAGTCGATGTTCTCCGTCTTCAGGGCAGGCATCAGATTCCTGGAGACGGCGTTGATGCCGAAGACTGCGGGGAACAGGAAACCAGAGACGACCACGCCACCTGCGACGCAGAAGATGAGGTAAGCCAGCAGCAGCGTGAAGAAGCGCCTGACCGACATGGATTTCTTTTGTTCGGGCATGGTCTCCATCCTAGGCCGTTGGCTCTACCGGGCAGCGGCGTTCACATGCGTGAGCGTCGAATCAGAGGCCCGGGCTGGAAAATGATGATGGTGCGGCCCTTGCGAGAGATCCATCCCCGGTTGGAGAAGTCCATCAGGGCCTTGTTGACGGTCTCCCGTGAGGCACCGACCAGCTGGGCCAGCTCCTCCTGGGTCAGATCGTAGGGGACCATCAGCCCCTGCTCGAAGGGTTCGCCGAAGCGTGTGGCCAGATCCAGCAGGGTCTTGGCCAGACGGGCCGGCACATCCAGGAAGACCAGGTCGGAGATGCGCTCGTTGTCGGTCCGCAGGCGGTGGGCCAGCACCTGAAGCATGTCCACAGCCACCTTGGGATGCTGGTTGAGCCAGTCGAAGAGAGCATCGTGATCCAAGGCAGCCACCTTGGTCTTGTTGACCATGACCACGGCCGAGGCGGTACGCGGCCCGCCGGAGGGGTCAAAAACGGGAATCTCGCCCAAGATCTCCCCGCGCCCATGGATGCTGAGCAGCTGGATGCGGCGGTCGGGCGACTGGCGAACCAGCTTGACCCTGCCCTCCTCCAGCAGATACATCCGGTGGTCGGTGTCCCCCTGCCGGAAGACTGTGGACCCCTTGGCATAAGTGGACTCGTGCATGGTGTCCAAAAGCTGGTCGGCGTCCTGCCTGGGCACCTGTTTGAATAGGGCGGTCTGCCTGAGGGCGTTCCCGTCTTCGGGAATCTCGTTGGGCTTGTGAACCGCCATACTCCGCACTCCTTTTCGCCATGTCTGGCGGGTCTGCACCGACTCACGCATGGTTGATGACCTCACGCCGGGTTCGACGCGACTGAGCACGATTATACCCACACACATCAACCCCCTTGCCGGTCAGGCGATCTGGGCGGTCCACTCCCCACGGCCGTAGCGCTGCCGGGCCAGAGTGCGGGCCCGTTGCTCAACCCCGGGCGCAGGACTTGATATGCGTAGATCCGACACCAGGGAGGGCAGGGTGTCCAGAAGGGCATCGATCAAGGATCGACGGGACAGACTGGTCTGCCTGTCGATGGGGTCCACCCGGCTTCTGACCGAGGTCACGGCCTTGTCGTGGAATTTCGCCGGATCCACATTGAGCACCTGGGCCATCAGATCAGGATCCACTGAGTAGGAAAGCGTGGTGTGGTGGAGCAGTCCGCCCGGTCCGCGGGAGCCTGCTGGCAGCCTGCGCTGGGCGGCGCCCCCCATCTTGCCCCGCGGGGAGGCGATGTCATTCATGCCCTGCCATCCGGCCTGAATCCCCTGCATACGCAGACCGCGAACCAGCCAGTAGTCGCAGATCCGGTAGGAGTCAATCAGATCGGTCCCCTTGACGAAGTCCAGGGGCAGATAGAGCGAATAGGTGATGGCCCGGTCGGGCTGAATGACCATGGTGCCACCGCCGGTGCATCGGCGAACCAGGGTGAAGCCCAGACTCCGCGCCCGCTCCGCGTGGACCTCCTGGCTCAGGGACTGGAAGCGCCCCAGGATCACCGCCGGCGCCGACCAATCCCAAATGCGCAGGGTGGGCAGCAGCCGGCCTTGGGCTACGGCATCATTGAGAGCCTGATCCATGGCCATCTGCATGACCGGCTCCCGTGGGCGGTCCCTGATCAGATTCAGCTTCAGGCCGGACCAACGGCGGCGGCATTCGACCTCGTCCAGCTGCGACTGTTGAAAAGACGTCTGCTCGGGCTCCTCGTGCCTGTGGCTGACCAGGCCATCCGGCAGGGCGCGCTCCAGTGCGGTCACCAGCGTCCATGGGGACACGCCGACTATCCGTTGACCGTTCCCTTCTGCCATGACCTTGTCCAGCCTCTTCAGCGCCAGACCAGGATCCAAGGGCAGCGGGATACCACAAATTGCTGATTCCAGCCGGGATACCGGCCTATGATCCTCCTCGTCTTCACGGGAGGAGGTCGGGGCCGGCTCCGTAAAGAAGTCGCCGTCAATCTTGCAGGAAGTGATGACTGGACGGGAGTCTGTCCCCTGGCCCAAGGCCAGGGTTACGGCCGCAAGTTTACCGCCCATCTGCTTGCCGACGCCGCGCAGAAGGGCCGGATTCAATCCGTCAACTCCCACCCGCGAGCGTCACGATGCCAGAAGGAGTCGGTTGAGGATGACAGAATCAGGATACCTTCGATCAGCCCCCAGATTATGGCGATGGTCGGCCCGATGAAGAAGAAGAGGAACCCTATCAGGGTGAGCATGAGCTGAGCCACACCCCGGCCGGTTCTGCCCAGGTAGAAGTTGCCCACCCCGAAGCAGCCCAGAAAGATGCTGAGCAGTCCGGCTGCCAGCTTGCTGTGCGGAGTGGGTGATATTGGATAGGGACTCCTGCCGCTGGGCATAGCCCCGGGATACCCGCCCTGGGGCATGCCCGGGTAGGGCCAAGGCATAGGAGCCTGCGGCGGATACTGCCCGCCAGGATACTGATTGCCTGGATACTGTCCTGTTGGGTATCGATTGCCCGGGTACCCACTCGGTGGGTACTGGCCAGATGGGTACTGGCCGGGATAGCCCGGTCCCGGTTGATAGGGACTTGGAGGATTCTGGCCCCCAGGATACTGGCCACCGGAATACTGCCCAGCAGGATACTGCTGACCGGTCGGATACTGCTGACCAGCTGGATACCCGGCTGTCGGATACTGATTGGGCCGATAGGGCCCTGCCTGATACGCCCCAGGATATTGGTTGCCGTTCTGAGGGGCAAACGGGTATCCGGCATTGGCCCTCTGCCCTGTCGGATACCCGCCATAGGGATACTGACCGGTCTGATACGGACCGGTCTGATACGGATTCTGATTCCCTCCGCCAAAATCAGTGCCAGCGGGATAGCCCGAAGCCTGTTGCTGCCCGTCGACTGCATCTGGACCTGACTGGCCCGGCTGCGCTGATTTGGCAGCGGCATCTCCCCCGGCAGGCTCCTGTTGCTCGGGCGAAACCTGCGGGGACGGGGAGGGACCGAAGCCGGTATTCCCTGTCGGCATATCGCTGGACTGCCGGTCGTCCGGCTGGGGGGCATCATCCATAGTCATGCCCTCCAGTCTAGCCGCCATCCGGCCCGATCACAGACGGCTTAGGATATCCCTGCCGATCTGCTCCGTGCTCCGCTGGGTGGAGCCGGAGCGTTCGATGTCGTCCTCCACGGCCCGTTCGATGCTGGCCGCCTCATCCTCGAAGCCCAGATGATCCAGGAGCATCCCGGCCGAGAGGATGGCCGCCGTGGGGTTGGCGATCCCCTTGCCGGCGATGTCGGGGGCGGACCCGTGGATGGGCTCGAACATGGATGGGTAGGTGCCCGAGGCGTTGATGCAGCCGGAGGCCGAGTAGCCCACGCCTCCCACCACAGCCCCCGCTTCGTCCGTGAGGATGTCGCCGAAGAGGTTGTCGGTCACGATCACGTCGAAGCGGCTGGGTTCGGTCACCAGGAATATGGTGGAGGCGTCGATGTGCAGGTACTCGCGCTCCACATCGGGGTACTCCTGACCCACCTGGTCAACCAGCCGCTGCCACATGTCTCCCGCGTTGGTCAGCACGTTCTTCTTATGAACCAGAGTCAGGCGACGGCGACGCTTCATGGCCAGCTGGAAGGCGTAGCGGATGACCCGTTCCGCCCCGTAGGCCGTGTTGATGGAGACCTCGGTGGCCACCTCCTGAGGGGTGCCCCGGCGAATGGAGCCGCCGGCCCCGGCGTAGAGCCCCTCAGTGCCCTCACGCACGACCACGAAGTCGATGTCACCCGGATTGGCCAGGGGCGACACTACGCCCTTGTAGAGCTTGGATGGACGGAGGTTGACATACTGGTCCAGCTCGAAACGCATTTTGAGCAGCAGTCCCCGCTCCAGGATGCCGGCCTTGATCCGGGGGTCGCCGATGGCCCCTAGGAGGATGGCATCCTGCTGCTTGAGCCGATCCAGATCCTCGTCGGGCAGAACGGCTCCATCACGCAGGTAGCGCTCAGCGCCCAGGTCGAAGTCCTCATAGCGGATATCAGCTTTGCCTCGGGTCACCTTCTCCAGAACAGCCTGAGCCTGGGGAACGATCTCCTTGCCGATGCCGTCACCGGCAATGACCGCAATGTGATATGTTTTCTGCTTGCTATTTGTCATACCCCGAGCATAACGAGCCTGCCAAGGCCCTTTCCCGACCCCGACCGAATCCCGGACAGGTCAGGTTCAGCAGCTTTGAGGGACCATGATGGACAGACACCAGGCGTTCTCGAAGGCCAGCTCCTCCCACTGCCGGTAACGTCCGCTGATGCCTCCGTGGCCTGCCTGGACCTCGATCCTGATCAGCGCATCGGCCCCCACCTGCGGCTCCTGCAGCCTGGCCACCCACTTGAGCGGCTCCACGTAGAGCACCCGGGTGTCGTTCATGGATGTGGTCACCAGGATGGCAGGGAAGTGGTCGCTGCCGAAGAGCCGGCGCCGACAATCAGCATCGGGAACGTTCTCGTAGGGCGAGTAGGAGCGCATGTACCAGTAGACCTGCTGATCGTGCAGGGGGTCTCCCCACTCGTCCCATTCGGTCACGGTCAGCGGCAGGTCCGGGTCCAGAATGCTGGTCAGCGCGTCCACAAAGGGGACGTCCGCCTCGATGCCGGCATAGAGCTGAGGAGCCATGTTGGCCACGGCTCCCATCAACAGCCCGCCGGCCGACCCGCCGTTGGCCACCGTATGACGTGGATCCGCCCAGCCCTGGGCCTGCAGGGCGGCAGTCACGTCGATGAAGTCCAGGAAGGTGTTGACCTTGTGCAGCCGGCGGCCCTGCTCGTACCAAGCGCGGCCCATCTCCCCGCCGCCGCGCACATGGGGGACGGCGTAGAGCACGCCTCGGTCCAGCAGGCTGAGCCTGCCGGTGGAGAAGCCCGGGTCCTGGCTGATCTCGTAAGCTCCATATCCGGTGATGAACATGGGTGCAGACCTGTCCGGATCATGGTCCGGCCAGGGACGGCGCTCGGGATGGTCGGGGGCCTGGATGACCGTGTCATCGGGCCCGGTCCTTCCGCAGGCATCCAGCCCCGGATGCATCCCCCGCCGCCAGACCAGGGAGACCGGCACCAGAGCGCCATCCCTGACACGAATCAGAACCCGACGCTCGGCATAGCGCTCAGGCCGGAAACCACCCAGCACCCGGGCCCGCTTGAGCAATCGGTCCACACCCCGGACCGGATCCAGCTCCCGCAGCTCGGCCGGGGTCCCATAGCTGCCTCGGATGTAGCGCAGCCCTGGTGCCTGGTAGGAGGGATTGTCTGTGGGGCCGATGCTGTAGAGACGGTCAATGCCGTCCCTGGCCTGGTCGGGCAGGACCTCGCGGAAGCGCCAGGGCCGACCCGCCCGCAGATCTTCAAGTGCTTGGTCCTTGGCGATGACAGCCATATGAGGCAGGCTGTCGGCCCGGTAGGTCAGGACCACGAAGCTGCGGTGGATGCCCAACCCCTCGATGCCCAGCCCGCGAGCGCCTTGAAGAATGGCGGGATTGCCCGGGTCATGGTAGGGCTTTTCGGGCGGCTGGGAGGCCAGGTCTCCGGAGCGCTCGCAGCCGTAGGGGCTGCCCTGGGCCAGCCGCACCCCTTCTCCCAGGCGAAACGGCGGACGGTGGCTGCGCAGATCGATCAGATCCACCTCGAAGTTGGGGTTGTTGACATTGTGGTAGACCACAGCCATCGGCAGGTCCTCCCCTGCCGGACCGGCATCTTCGAACCGGGCCAGGCTGATGTCGTACTCGATCCCCTCCTTGCGGGGGATCAAGGGCACAAACTCTCCCTGCGGATCCTTCAGATCCAGCATGAGCACCTCGCTGGTGGTCTTGGACCCGGTGGCAATCAGCATGGCGGATTCGTCGTAGCTGAGGCCCAGGCCCACCCAGAAACGCTCGTCGCCCTCCTGGTAGACCAGGACATCCTGGTCGGCCGAAGTGCCCACCTTATGCCGCCAGACCGTGTCCGGACGCCAGGCCTTGTCCAGGCCGGTGTAGAAGACCCAGCGGCCGTCGGGGGTCAGCACTGCCCCGGAGGAGACCTGGTCGATCCGATCAGGCAGGTCTCGGCCGTCCGACAGATCCCGGATGCGCAGGTCGTATCGTTCGTTGCCCCTGGTGTCCAGTCCGTAGAGCATCCATCGACCGTCGGCGCTCAGATCCAGGCAACCTAAGGAGAAAAAGTCGTAGCCCTCCGCCTCGGCGTTGGCGTCGAAGATGACCTCCTCGCCCGGCATGGACCCGGGCGCCGATGAAGCCTGAACCGTTGGAGGATCCCAGTCATTCTGGCCGCGCACCGGCAGACGGCACTGCACCCCGTACTCCTGGCCCTTGAGCGTCCGTGAGAAGTACCAGTAGCCGTGCATCCGGGTTGGCACAGACATGTCGGTCTGCTGCATCCGGTCGGTGAACTCCTTGAGCAAGGTAGCCCGCAGGCCCTTCTGGCCGGCCAGCCGTTCCTGGCAGTAGCTGTTCTGGTCGCGCACATAGGCCTGGGTGGCAGGATCCTCCCGGTTGCGCATCCACTCATAGGGATCTTCGAAGTGATCCCCATGGAAGCACCGATCAGCGGGACGGCGTTGTGCATGAGGAGGCGCAGGATTGACGGCCGAAAAACTCATGGGGCGATTATATTCTGGCACGACGACGCAGATAGGGCAGCAGGGTTCGCATCAGGTTGGCGCCCGTGGTCCCGTAGAAGACCGGCACCTGCGTCACCGGCATCGGCTGGGTGGCAGTGCGCTTGAACAAGGATCCCAACCCGGTCTCCTGGGGGCTCAGCTGGCGGATGCCGATGGCCAGGACCCGGTCCGGATATTGGCGCACTACCTGGGCGAAGGTGGCGGGGTCGCTCTGCCCGTCATCGCCCATGAGGACGAAGCGCATCCGAGGGAAGTCGGCCATGAGCTGGTGGATGAACTCCATCTTGTGCTGCACGATGGAGGGCACGAAGGTCTTGGGCCTGGGATCCAGATCCCGCAGCAGCAGGGGGCCGGCCGGAAAGCCGTGGTCGCGAATGAAGCCGCGTATGGACCCCTCCACATTCCAGGGCGAGGCCGACAGGTAGAAAAAGGGCATCCGGGGATCCAGGTCGCGGATGCGGTTGTAGAGCACGGCCATGCCCGGCACCGAGGATCTGCGGTGCGGATTTGACAGGAGCAGGTTCCAAGCAGCCTTCCAATGATTGGGCACCTGGCTGATCATGATGGTGTCGTCCACGTCGGATATGACGCCAACCGGCGTTTGGCCTGGCACGATGTACAGCGGCGCGTCCACAGGCCTGCGGCCCCGCACCTGGTAGGAGACCCGGTGCACGCCTGGGGTCAGCCGATGCTCGGCCACAAGATCAAGGTAGCCCGATCGGTCGGAGAAGACCGCATCCGCGCTCAGGCTGCGGCTGGGATCGACGGCATCGTAGACCGAGGAATCGCCCACCTGGACCCTCCCGATGGCGGTGCTGTCGATGGCCAGCCTGACCCTGGTCCGGGGCGCGGGTACGGTCAGCAGACCGCGAATGCCTCGGATGGCCGGATCCTCGCGTCTGCGGCCGTCGGTCAGAATAGTGCGACAGATCAGCCGGGAGTATGACTCAGTGCCATAACCCACATAGGGTTGGACGTCGGCCGACCAGCCCATGCGGCCTGTCATATTGATGGACAGGCCCACCCAGAGGTCGAAGGCGCCCGTTACCAGATGCCTCAGCAGACGCACCGGAGCAGGTCTGCTCTGGATGTCCTCCCCGGGCGTAGCTGAATCGAAGGTGGTGCTGACCGATCGGACCCTCAGGGGCCCTCCGTCACGGCCGGATCGCCTGGTCATATCCGAACCGTCAGTTCAGGCTCTTCAGCAGCTGACCGTACTCCTCGGCGCTCATCAGATCGGGCTCGTCATCTTCCAGGTCGATCTTGGCTATCCAGCCCTCCCCATATGGGTCGGAATTGATGACCTCCGGATCGTCCGAGGCCGCTCTGTTGACGTAGGCGATGGTGCCCGCCACTGGGCAAACCACCGGCTCCACCGCTTTGGAGGACTCAAGCTCGATGACCTCGTCGCCAGCATCGACGTGGGTGCCGGTCTCGGGCAGATCCAAAAATACCAGGTCTCCCAACTGGTCCGCCGCATATTCGGTCACGCCCATAGGCGCAGGAGACTGACTGGGGTCGATCCAGACGTGATCCTGGGAATACCGCAGGTGGTCGGGCACGTCCAAACGGGAGGTTCCATCACTGTGTTCATCGCTCATGGTTCCAGCCTACTCGACCGTCTGCCGCGACAGGTGCATCTACCGGGCCGGACCCGGCGGAACCTGCCCCTCCACCTTGACCATGGTCCCGGCCGGGGCGTTGTCGTAGATCCACTTGGCATCCTGCTCGTACATATTGATGCAGCCGTGGGATCCGTAGTGGGTGGGGTCGCCCTTGGCGATGCCCCCGTAGTTCCAGTCGGCCGTGTGGAAGCCCTCGCTGCCGTTGTAGTAGGAGACCCATCTGACATTGGGCGAGACGTAGCCGGGGCCGCGCATGGTCTGGACTGTGTAGCGCACGTTGATGAAGAAGGTGCCGGTATCTGACCAGTCCCCGTCGTAGGGCCTGCCCGAGCAGATGGGGAAGGTCTTGACCTCGGTGGTGCCATGGTAGGCGGTGGCGGTCTGATCGCTCAGGTTGACCCGGATCCAGGTGTCGCCGTCAGGCACATCGTAGCGGGCCACACGTGTCTGCTCCTTATGCGGGGTGACATCGGCACGCGCCTGAACCGGGTTCGCGTCACCCTGGACCAGGGCTTTGACGACCAGATCAGCTGTGGCGGGTACATCCGAAACCCGGACCCCGTCCACACCCTTGGTGGTCTCGGCTACCACTTCACCCTTGGTGTTCTTGACGTTGACGGCGGTGACCATATCCCGATCCAGATGCCGGGCCAGCTCCTGGTCCAGGTACTGCTGGATGGCCTGCCGATCGAAGCCCAGTTCCATGGTCCCCTTGCCGAGGTCTGTCACCGGCTTGACCCAGGTGGCCACGGTGGCGGCCGGAACAGTCATGACATCGTCATCGGTCCCCTTGATGACCAGGTCCTTGGCCAGCCGTTGATTGGCTTGAGAAGCCACCTGATTGGCCGTATCCAGGCTGATGGGCATGCCCACGTCCTTGTAGACCAACCCTACGGCCAGCCGCCTGCCGGGCTTGTCTATCAGGGAGGAGACAGCATTTTGCACACGGCCCAGCTCGGGCCCCTTGCCGCCACGCCCCTCCTGGGCCCTGAAAGCGTGGGCGCCGGAATCAAAGACGATGGTAGAGGGGACGGAACGGTCCTGGCGGTCGATGAAGTGCTCGGTCAGATACTTATTCATGGCCAGTTGGTCCCGCTCGGCCACCAAGGGTACAGCTTCGCTATGGAAGGGGTTGAGCCGGGAGAGGCCTGCAGAGCCCTTGGCAGTCATGACCCGTGTGACCGTGGCATCCTGATCCACGCTCACACCCAAGTCCTTTAGCCCGGCCCGCGCGGAGGCCCCTTCGCCTTTGAGCTCCACCTGGGAGTCGCGCACCTGCTGATCGACGATCTGACGGACCTGGTCGCTGGTCCGTCCCATCATCATCTTTCCGCCCAAGGTGACGCCGGGGGCCACCCGATCGCGGAAGAAGGCACGGGCGCCGAACCAGCACCCTACCAGAATCAGCACAGCCAGAAGCAGCAGGGCCAGGATGGTACGCCCCCGATGACGGCCCGACGAGGCCTCGTGGGCGGGACCTGCGCCTAGTGCCCGATTCGCCTGCTTATCAGCGGACAGGTCCACAGGGTCGGGCCCGTCGCCGGCCGTCGGCGGCATGGTCACAGTTTCGGCCTGGTCGACGTCCGAGATACGAGGCTCTTCTTGCCCCTCCATGGCCATAGCACACCTTTCGCTGCTTACAGTTCCCTGTAATATCTTACGACAGGACCAGGTCCGAAAGCACGGGACTTCCCAAATGGGTCAGAGCTCGCTGCCATACCACTGCTCAATCATGTACCTGGCCACGCTGGCCGTCTGGGGTATGCGCAACCGGCCCGAGGCCAAGGCAGCGCCGAGTTCCTCCCGCGTGAACCAGTTGGCGTCATCGGTCTCCTGACCATCCACCCGGATGTCCGTATTCAGGGATCTGGCTCTGAAGGCCACCATCAGGGAGGATGGGAAGGGCCAGGGCTGGGAGCCCAGGTACCGCATCTCCCCCAGGTTCAGGCCCACCTCCTCCAGGGTCTCCCGCCGGACTGCATGCTCCAGATTCTCCCCAGCCTCGACGAATCCAGCGGTGACTGAACGAAAATCGGGAGCCCACTGCCGATTGTGCTGGAGCAGAAGCCGATCGCGGCTGTCCACCACGGCCATGATCACTGCGGGCTCGATGCGGGGAAAGAGCGTGTGCCTGTCTCCTGATGCACTCCCCTGGCAGATCTGAGCCCATCCGGCCTGGCTGGGATGGACCGGAGCGCCGCAGCGGGGGCAGAAGGCCTGGCGTCCATGCCACACGGACAGGGCAACCGCGCAGGTTGCCAGGCCCACCTGCCGCGGACGGCCATGAGGAGCGTACTCGCGCAGGGCGAGCCAATCGAAGCGCTGGTCCGCGGCCTGAGCCAGGTCACGAAGAGGGTCCTGGACAGCCCGACCAGAGCAGGCAAGATTCAGATCCAGGGCCAGCCAGGCCTGACGGTCGGCCGTCCCCAGGTAGTAACAGGGAGGCTCAGACTGGCCCGTCGAGCCTGCCAGAGGACCCCGCAAGTATGCGGCAGGCAGGGTAGCCAGACGGATGCTGGCCCCGGTGCGAGAGGCCAAGGCCCCCTTGCCCCTGGGCACGGCCACCTTCTCGCCCCGCACCAGGATGACCCCAGTGCCTTCCTGTTCCAGCAGATGGTCAAGCAGCCCGGGCTGTTGCCGCGATGCCGTGTCATAGTCCACGTCCCCCTGAGCCAGGGGCAGGAAGGGCAGGGGCCCGGTAAGGGCCAGCGGGGAGAAGACCGTTTCAGGATCGCTCATGCTTGCCTCCCTACGCGATGAACCAGGTCCAGCAGGGCAGCGGCCACCTGATCGGGATGCTCGACGGCGCTGAAGTGGCCGCAGTCGTCGATGGCGGTGAAAGTCACGTCGGTTCCAGCCTGGCGCATGGCCTGAGCCAGAGGCTCCATGGCGTGTGGAGGGCTAGAGGGATCGCAGCGGCCGCTGACCAGGGCCACGGGCACTCTGATGCTGCCGGCCAGGCCGCTCTGATCCGGTCGGCCTGCAGCCATCCGTTCCCGCCAGGCGATGCCCCGGGGGTCCTGGGACTGTATCCATTCGGTCATGGTCTGCACGAAGGCGGGCGAGCGCTTGACCGTGGAATCGCCCTCCTGGGGCCTGGCGAAGTGCATGACCGGATCCAGCGTCCCCTCCACCTCGCAGGTTCTGGCGATCTGCAGGCGGTTGGCCCTGGAGGCCGGACGGTCAGCCATCATGGTGGTGTCGCACAGGGCCAGCCCGGCCACCGTCTGCGGATAAAGCCTGGCCACGGCCTCGACCAGGTAGCCTCCCATGGAAAGCCCGACCCAGATGGCCTTCTGCGCCCCCGTGGCGGCGATCATGTCCACAAAGGCTTGAGCCATGGCATCCAGGGCGCCAGGCAGGGCGCCATCAGAGTCTGCCGGACCACAGGACGCTGGCCCAGGCAGGGGGCAATCGCCTGCCCCGGGCATATCCGGAGCATAGACGGGGAAGGGGGCCATACCCGCACGATCCGCTTGGGCGATCAGCGAGGCCGCACAGCGATCCCACATGCGGTGGTCCACGGGAAAAGCATGGACCAGCACCAGCGGCAATCCCTCCCCATGGCGATATACGGTATTGGCAATGGTCATGCTCGCCTCCAAGGATTCGCGATTCACAGCGCACCGGCCCAGGTCAGGGCGCTCATCAGCACCTTGCCGTGCCCGCCGGGCATCTGGCTTATGAAGGACTCCAGCATGTCGCCCTTGGGATCGATCCATTCCACATCCAGGGTCTCATCCTGGGGTTTGCAGTCCCCGGCCACCGGCACCAGATAGCACAGAGCAATGGCATGCTGGCGCGGATCGTAATACTCCGAGACTCCTGGCGTGGGGAAGAACTCAGCCACGGTGAAGGGCTGGGGGCTGGCAGGCAGTACAGGCAGGGCCAACTGACCCAGATCCTTGGCGATGTTCCTGGCCAGAGCCTCCCTGATGGTCTCATGGTAGAGGATCCGTCCGGTGATCAGGGTGCGCTCGATGTTGCCCTGATCATCCACGCGCAGAAGGGTGCCCACCTGGGTGACGGCGCTCATCTCACCCACGCGAACCGGCACTACCTCTACATAGGGCATGGGCAGACAGCGCCGCGCACGGTCGATGGCGTCACGGTCCAGCCATCCGGGGGGATTCGAACCCGAAAAGCCTCGGTTGAAGTCCTCTGGGGTGATGTGGGAGAAGGCGCCACGGTCGCGATCGGCATCGAAGTCGTCATCATCGGGAATCTCGTCGTTCAGCACTGGCATGGTTCCATTATCCGTACCAGGCTTGACCGCCCGCAGGACCCCGTCGGACATCTCCACCCAGAGCATATTCGGGCGCTTTCTCCAGCCGTAATGGAATGCTGATGATTGAAAGCGGTTGCTAAGCACGGGAGCTTCCCGCGCGACAGTCAAACTACTTCAAGGAGCGTTATTATGGCCACCACGACTATTACCTCGGACAACTTCGAGCAGACCATCAAGGACAACGATCTGGTGCTGATTGACTTCTGGGCCACCTGGTGCGGACCCTGCAAGGCCTTTGGCCCCATCTTCGAGAAGGCTTCGCAGGCCAACACCGACATCGTCTTCGGCAAGGTGGACATCGACCAGAACCAGGATCTGGCCGCGGCCGCCGACATCCAGGCGGTGCCCACGCTGATGATCACCAAGCAGGGGCAGATCATCTTCAAGCAGGCCGGCGCGCTCAGGTCTTCTGACCTGGACGACCTGATCGACCAGGCACGCAAGGCCGATTTGTCAACCCCGGCACAGGTCTGAGCCGGTCGAGTTGGTTCCAGGGCAGGTTTGCACTAAAGTAGAGCTGTGTTTGTCCAGTGACCCTTTCGGCACTGCCGGAAGCGTGCGGTCGATAGGAACCGACCAGTCGACTGATCACTGAGGATCTGTCGGTCCAACAGAGGAGAGTAATGGCGAACCACCGTAGAGGACGGATGAGTGCGGTCAAGGCTCTGACCAAGCGTCAGTGGCTGCGGCTAGCCGCCGGCGTCACCGTTCTCGGCATGGTTATTGGCGCGGGCTTCGTCTCGCGCGACTTTTACACATCCAACGAGAGTTCCGCCAAGGCAGGGGTGGCATCGTATTCAGCCACCCAGGGCCTTGGTACGGTATCCCGTGGGAGCACCAGACAGGCCATCCGCAATGGTGCGGGCGGCGCCAACTCCGATACCTCATATGTGAATGTGCAGATCAACGGGAAGAACAAGGTGGTGCTGGGCAACGGCTTCACCAATGTCAAATCGGTCTTGGAGGCCGGAGACATCACCTTGCAGCCGGGCGACCAAATCACCCCCTCGCTGACCAGCCGGGTCAGCGAGAAGACCGTCATCCGCATCGACCGGGCCAACGCCCAGGTCAAGACGGACGAATCGCCCATCCCCTTCAACACCATCGAGGAGAAGACCGACTCCCTGCCTGCAGGCACCACCAAGGTCAAGACCGAGGGACAGAACGGCGTCATGGAAACCACCAGCCTGGTCACCGCAGCCGGCAGCAAGCACCTGACCAGCAACATCTTCGCATCCTTCGTCAAGACCGTCCCCGTGGACAAGGTGATCCTGGTGGGCACTGGCGGCGGCACCCCTGCGCAGTCCGGCTCGACCACCTCCACAACCCCTGTAGGCGAAGCCCAGAGCATCGCCCATGATCTGGTCACCTCCCGCGGCTGGGGCGAAGACCAATTCACTTGCCTGGTGCAGCTGTGGAACAAGGAGTCCGGTTGGCGGACCAATGCTGCAAACCCCTCAGGTGCCTATGGCATTCCCCAGGCATTGCCCGGCAGCAAGATGGCCTCGGCCGGCCCCAACTGGCAGACTGACGCCCACACCCAGATCGTCTGGGGACTGGGCTACATCCAGGGCCGCTATGGGACTCCCTGTGGTGCATGGTCTCATTCCCAGTCATCCAACTGGTACTGATCCCTTTTCACAAAACTCAATCAGGAACTTCCGGCAGGCTGGTTCGGCTTGCCGGAAGTTCTTTTTGTATCTACGAAACAACCAATCCCAATTTCCTGCCGACTATCCGAACGTAAGGCAAAAGAGGAGCATCAACGAGAACTTGGTATTCCAGAGCCATATGATATAAGCTGAATTTGATTGAAACGTCATGCACGCTGGCCATGGGGATTGAGCTGGGGATGCAGATGCCACGTTGCATGCGCCGTTGCTTTCAAAGGGGACTGTATGCAATCGTCATATAGGAATCGTGCATGCTGCGTAGCTTCTCTTGCAGCCATTATCGCCTCAGTGTTGGTATTGGGAAATCTCTCGGGGATTGACCTAGCGCAGGCGGATGCAACCGCATCCCCGACAGCATCGCAAAGCATGGAAAATGAAGCCGAGGGGGTGACCCCAGATATACCTAGCTCAACCCAAGCTCCCCCTAATGCTCCAACGCCAACAGTCACTCAAAAGCTGGAATCCCCTATCCAAACAACACCTTCTCCTGCCTTTCCATCCCCCACTTCACTAGGCTCAGCAAGCCCTGATTCTTCCACCCGGTCGACAAGCCCCTGTCTAAATAATCAATGTTCGGTCACTTTTGACACGGCACAAGCTGATACAACGACCCCTAACACTCAGACCGTCCCTTCGGAAGGACAGGCGAAACGGCCGACCGATCCCACCAGGCACGGGTACCTCTTTGACGGCTGGTTCATTGGCCAGGTAGCCTATGACTTCAACCAGCCCGTCACCAGCAACCTGAAGCTGACCGCAAAATGGACAACAGGCGATGGCCATTGGTCCCTGGCACCTGCACATGGAGCTATATCAGGGGGCACCACCGTGACGGTGACTCCCCCAGCAACACGGGGGATCAAATTCTCACAGATCACGTCAGGATCCACCCAATCACTGGCTTTAGGATCGGACGGCAACATCTATTCCTGGGGCAAAAATGCTTATGGTCAACAGGGCGACGGCACAAACATCGATCACCAAGCCCCAATAAAAGTAGCCAAACCAGCAAATGTACCAGCAGGATTCATTTTCACGAAGGTAGACGCTGGTGATCATTCAGCCCTTGCCATGGGTTCGGATGGCAACCTCTACACTTGGGGATTCAATGCTTCTGGACAGCTGGGCGATGGAACTACAGAAAACCGCAACAGACCTGCTCCGGTGAAAAAGCCGGATGGGGCCGCGCCTGGATTTACCTGGAAGCAGGCAAACACCAGGTGGGACCATACTGTGGCCTTGGGATCAGACGGCAATCTTTATGCATGGGGACTGAACTCATATGGACAACTCGGCAATACCAGCGTTCCGAGAGGTCCTAACAATCCAGCTGCATATAGCACTAAACCCGTCCCCGTCAGCAAGCCGGCGGGAATCACTCTTACCCGGGCGACCACGGGACGATACAGCTGCTTGGCCATGGGATCCGACGGAAAACTGTATGCCTGGGGATGGAACAGTTATGGGCGCCTAGGAGACGGCACCACAACAGATCGTTTGACGCCCACCCAAGTCCTTCAGCCCAATGGGGTCACCTTCTCGCAATTCAGCGTAGGAGCCGACTACAGTTTCGCCATCACTACGAATGGGGATCTTTACGGTTGGGGATGGAATGACAGCGGGCGCCTGGGAGACGGCACCACCACAGACAGGCATGTACCTACGCTTATACCTCGCCCAGCTGGGACACCTGCAGGATTCACCTGGAAGCAGGTCATGGGCAGGGACTACCACAGCATGGGCATCGGTTCAGATGGCAATCTTTATATTTGGGGCGTCAACCGGTACGGCGAGCTGGGCTTTCCGGACGTCCCCACCGGCGAGACCAGCACCGTCATCAGACCCCGGCCTGTGCAAAAGCCGAAACCATCAGTGGCCGGGGAGGAAACCAGCTGGGTTCAGCTCTACGCTGGCTGGGAGCAATCCTTAGCCCTGGGGTCAGACGGAAACCTGTATACCTGGGGATGGAACTGCGGGGGCCAACTAGGTGATCCGACCATTCCCACAGGTTACGACAACAGCAAAGCCAAGAGGCTGACACCGGGTCTGGCGGCATTCCCGCTTACACCGGAGCTTACTGCGGTCAAATTCGACCAAACACTGGGCAGCAATCTCAAAAAAGCAGGTACAAACTGGCAGGTGGTGACACCAGCTCATAGGAAGGGGCGAGTGGATACGGCCATCACCTGGAATCTCTATGGTCCGCAACCCGATGACATCCTGGATTACATTTATGACCCGCCCACCTATGTCGTCACTTTCGACAAGGCCGACGGCAGCCAGCCCACCAGTCAGTCTGTCATCGAAGACCAAATGGCTTCCAGACCGGATCAAGACCCGACCCGTCCCGGCTTCCTATTTGATGGCTGGTTCAACGGCGATGCGGCCTACGACTTTTCTTCCCCCGTCAAGGGTTCCACGAAACTGACAGCCCACTGGACGGCAGGCAGCGGGCAATGGAACACCTCTCCCAAGCAGGGTCCCGACAGTGGTCAGACCAAGGTGACCCTGGTTCCACCTGCAGCGCGAGGCATTAGGTTCAGCCAGGTCAGTGCCGGCGATGATCATTCATTGGCTCTCGGATCGGATGGGAACGTCTATTCCTGGGGTGCCAATAAATACGGACAGCTTGGCGATGGGACCACAACGGACCGCTTGACCCCGGTTCAGATTCCCAAGCCGACAGGCGTGAACCGATTCAAACAGGTCAGTGCAGGAAAAGCCTTCTCATTGGCCTTGGATGACCAGGGCCACGTCTGGGCATGGGGTCTTAACAGCTCCGGACAGCTGGGCAACAATACCATTGCTACCAATGGCTCATCTGCATACAGCTCAAGCCCGATTCGCGTGCAAGCCCCAAGCGGGATGACGGCAACAAGCTTCAGCCTCACCGGCATCAGTGCAGGAATCACTCATGTCCTCGCCGTAGACGGGCAGGGCAGAGCCTGGGGTTGGGGGTCCAATGAATTCGGTAAACTGGGTATTTCCTCTGGCACTGTGGCGATGACAGGAATCACCACCAGACCCGTCCAGGTCGCAACCCCGCAAGGTGAGACGACGGGATTCCGCTATGCACAGGTCAGTGCGGGCGGCTCACATTCTTTGGCGACCGACACCCAGGGCCGTGCCTGGGGCTGGGGATCAAACCAGAACGGTGACCTGGGCAATACGAGCGATGTGGCGCTTAATAGCTACACCTTCACACCTGTCCAGGCCAAGCCAGGCACCAACCCGACAGGCGGCTTCAAGCCTGTTCAGATCATTGCCGGCAACGGCCACTCCTCCGCCCTTGATGATCTGGGACGTCTATGGACCTGGGGCGGGAACAGCAATGGAGAGCTCGGCCTGGGCGACACCACCACAAGGACTGCCCCATCTCTGGTAGCCATGCCTGCAAACGTCAGCACGTTCACGCAGTTGACTGGCAGCAGAGTTAGCGGCAATTCGCTGGCTCTGGACCAGAATGGAAGCATCTGGGGCTGGGGTCAAAACTCAACAGGCATGTTGGGGACTGGAGGCACAGGCAGCCTAAACAAACCAACCAGGATGAGCAATCCATCAGGCATTGACCACTTCGTCAAGGTCAGCGCCGGCACTGGCCACACCCTGGCCATCGCCTCCAACGGCAGCACATTGGGGTGGGGAAACAACAGCCAAGGAAGGCTGGGAAACAACGCGACACAAACAACTTATTCTCCTGTCAACGTGCTCTTCCCCTTCAGACTCGGCACCCCGTCCGCAGTACAATTCGGAGGCACCTCAGGAACCAGCCTAAGCTCCACGGGGCAGAAGGACGGCGCCTGGACTGTGCTGACACCGAACCACCAGGCCGGCGACACGACTGTCAGCATCGCTTGGACGCTCAATGGGACTCCACAACCCAACGATGAGACCAATGCCTTCCGTTTCATCCACTATGACATCCTTCCCCTGACCGGAGAGGCAGGCATCCTAGTGACCATCCTAACCGGCTTGCTGGCCGCAGTCGCTGGCCTGGCCGCCAACCGGCAACGCCTTGAAGCACAAAGCGCACAAGGCGGAAAAGCAGCCGCTCGGCACAAGCACTGACATGCACGAACGAGCAGGGCCCCGCCACTAAAAGGTGTCGGGGCCCTGCTGCGGTCTCTGTGCCTGATTTGCTCTCTGCGCACCCTCAAACAGTCAGGTCAACCTGACAACAGCATGACGACGAACCGCACTGCTGAACAATGGTTCTGAAGAATGCTGCTTGTGGATGGCTTGTGTTCGGGAAACCGGACTCAGAGGACAGCCTGGAGGACGAAGTCCAGGATGAAGAGGGCCGAGACCGTCCAGATGATGGGGTGGACCTCCTTGCCCTTGCGCTTGCAGACCATGGTCAGGCAGTAGGTGATGAAGCCGGCGGCCACACCATAGGAGATGGAGTAGGCAAAGCCCATGAAGATGGCCGTGAAGAAGGCAGGAATGGCCTCAGACAGCTCGCCCCACTCAATCTCGGCGAAGGAGCTCATCATCATGCAGCCCACAATGACCAGGACGGGCGCAGTGGCCGCCGAAGGCACAGCGGAGATCAAGGGAGCGAAAACGGCGCTGAGCGCGAAGCAGGCAGCGATGACCACTGAGGTCAGTCCGGTCCGGCCACCAGCTGCGATGCCCGCTGCGGACTCCACGTAAGTGGTAGTGTTGGAGGTGCCGAAGAGAGCGCCGATGGAGGTTGCCGTGGCATCGGCGAACAGGGCCTTATCCATCTTGGAGCTGAAGCCTCGGCCGTTTTCCAGAGCCTGCTCGTCCTCGGCTGAGAAGATGCCTGAGCGCCGGCCGGTGCCCACAAAGGTGCCGATGGTGTCGAAGGTGTCCGACAGGGAGAAGGCGAAGATGGTCACCAGAACCACTGGCAGCTTGGCCGGGTCGGAGAAGAGGGCTGGGAATCCTTCCTGACTGAAAATGGCCAGGAAGGTCTGCGGCAGCTGTGACCAGGCCTGGCCCAGATCGACCGACTTGGCCATGCTGGTGACCCCCATGGGAATGCCCAGGAGCGTGACCACGATGATGGCGATGACAAAGGCGCCCTTGTTGATGAAGGCCAGGTGCCCCTTGAATTTGAAGATCAGCAGGAAGACGGTCAGCAGCAAGCCGATGACGAAGAGAATGACCCCAGGGGTGTTGAAGGTGGTCAGCCCAGGGTTGGCGCCGGCCGCCGAGGTCTTGTCAGGGGTGAACTTGATGATGCCCACATTGAGCAGACCCACATAGGCGATGAAGACGCCGATGCCGCCACCGATGGCGTGCTGAAGCAGGGGCGGAATAGCCTGGATGATCATCTTGCGGAGCTTGGTGGCCGTGACCAGGATGTTGATCAGGCCGCACAGGAAGACCATGCACATGGTCTGCTGCCAGGTGAAGCCCAGCCCCTTGACCACGGTGAAGGTGAAGAAGGCATCCAACCCGACTCCTGGCGCCACGCCGTAGGGCACATTGGCCACCAGCCCCATGATCAGGGTGCCGATGATGGCAGCGATCAGAGTGGCGAGAAAGACGGCACCCCAAGGCATGCCCGCTGTAGAAAGCACCGAGGGATTCACCACGATGATGTAAGCCATGGCGAAGAAGGTGGTGATGCCTGCTACCACTTCTGTAGAGACTGTGGTATTATTATCCGAAAGCCGAAATAGCTTATGCATATTCGATTCCTTATTGTCTTATTTGGCGATGAGACAAGGAAAGAATATCACGAGCACTCGGCTTTTTCTGTTACAGGCTATTGATAAGTATTTATCAATATCATGGAATGTTGATATCCTTTTTTCCTGCTACCTATTAAGCCTTGTTGATCTCATGGTATAGACCATTCTTTGTGCCATTGCTGACAATGAATAAAAGGCAGTATAGTTGTTTTCATGACTGGGACAGATATACCGACACCTTTTGGTATGCAAAACACCAACCGCACTTCATTGGCTGACTTAATGTCAAAGAATAACTTCACCACTGAAGCGCCGCTCATATTCGCCATGTACATGGACCAGGTACTACATCGGGGACCTTTATTGATCACAGCTACTGCCTCTAATCAGCAGCAACTCACCACTAAACAGGTTGAAGTTCCCTTAATCGACATATTTGGAACCGATCCAAAAAATGTTTGTTTCGAATTTGAACAAATATATGAGCATTATGACCGATTCGTATATCACGGCCAAAGACACGTTAGGCACGCCAATAGGTCCGATGTAGTTGTCGTCAACAGTGATACAAATCAGCAGGTCTCCGCTTTTGAAGTCAAATTATGCGTCATTCCCAATTCAGGGACAGCCAATAGACCGCACGATGAGCAGAGCTTGGAAATAGTAGTCAGACCGCCTACTATTGAGCAACTGGCATTTTCAATCGCCGATACTTATGGCAACGAGGGGAGAAAACAACTTGGTGATTTAATTGTAGAAAATCTAGATGGCAATGTCCAGGGATACCGATGGTCAGACAAAAACTTCATGCTGGCTCATATGCACAATATTAGAAGTGCAGTAGAAGCAATATCTCTAGCAAAACTTGCTGAACAGAAACCATTCTGCTTGACTGGAATATGGCGAACTAATGGGCAATCGGAGCTTCTGGACGATCACTGCTTTGATACTTTCGCATGGACGAACCTCGCATTCTTGCAACTACTGAGTAGCAGACTAAACGATACTGCAATTTCGCGTGCGGACCGTTCCTTAGTCTGGCTCATTAAAGCTTTGTTTGATTATACAGCCCAAGGTCATGTTGATTTTAACCAAGCTCACTCTCAGATAACGTTTGATGCTCAAACAGACAAGGCAGGGTCTTTTGCGGGTAAAATAACATACGACTTTATGAGTGGTCAGCGCTTCAACAGTCCGTTAATTCCAAAAACAGCTATCTATCGGCTTATCCCCCAAGAATGCATGGATGAGCTAAAGCCAGAACGGCGTCTAGATGCTGCTCTTAAGACAAATGATACTCTGATCAACATTAACAATCAGTGATTCACCTTTCCCTTTCTTCCTTCCGCTTCTTTATATCCCGCAAAAAGCAGTTAATCGCTTCCCCAACATAAGCGGCGAGATTGACGGGGACCGCGTTACCAATCAGTTGCTCTTGATCAGTTTTGCTGCCCTGAAAGTCATAATTTTCAAACGTCTGAATGCGGGCTCTTTCCCCAGTTGTCAAAGGTCTTGCTTTGTCTATAGGACCTGCATCGTTTGCGTGGGCTTTATACCCTCTTGGGATGGGTCGGTTAACCCCTCGGATGGTAGGAGATGGCTCATCAATTGAAAAAATACCCCTTCGAGCATACGACCGGGGATGACGATAGTAAAATTCCGTGTCTATTGAATCACCAAAATAATCTCGAACTGTCATTGGTTTTTCTGAGAGATTCCTTGTAAGATACCTCTCGAATTCATTATTCACGTTATCTTTATAAAATCCAACAGTGAATAGCCTTTTTCTTGACTGTGGAACATTGCATCTATCTGCGTTAAGAACCAACTTTGTGACTCCGTACCCACATTCCTGTAGCATAGTTACGGCACGTTTAAACACATCAGCATTTTTTGCACGAGCAACATTTTCCATTAGAAAGAACCTCGGTTTGAAAAATGTCACAATCTCAGCATATCTTTCCGTTAGGTCAGCCCGCATCCCTTCTTTGCGTTTACCTGCACTTGAGAAATCCTGACACGGTGGTCCACCAATGATGCCATCGAACTGAAGATCGGCTTTCTTAATTGTATCTTCGACCAGCTTCACATCAGACAAATCAAGCTTTGTTGCTTTACTAGGCAAATTGTGGTTGTAATTACGTATAGCGGGATCCCAGTTATCGTACCCAGCAAGTACTTTGAAACCCGCCTGAATAAAACCCAGAGAGAGCCCCCCACAACCAGCGAATAGATCAATTACAGCACTTTGGTTACTATTGTTATCGATTTTTTCATTCTCTTTGTCTGAAGCAGGAATGTCATACTCGTGCCAGATCGTCTTTGCATCCCACACAGCACCTCCATTGATATCATCCGACAATGATGGAGGAAGCTGGTGACGCTGTCTTAAGGTCCTGACGGTGGCTGGTTTTATATCAAACAACTCGGCAAGGCGCTTAACATCATAAAGACCTGTACCTGGATCAGGCCTGACATTCGGATTCTTAGCATACCGCACTTCATGCATATGTGCCATACTACACTTCGGTGCCTCGGATTGGCGCCCATTCGTGTCAGCGAAAAGAGGTATTGCTATGTAGTGATTTTTCATAAACAAAATCTATCAAGATAAACTCAGGGAAAGATACCTAATCAGTATGATGTTGATGCTTGCTCAGTTATGCACAATAGTTAATCTATTTACGCTCTTCCCCTATTGAGCTCCAATACCGCCACAGCACTGTCCGCTCACCTATAATCGGCATACCGGCAGGACCCTGAAACCTTCCTTACCTGGGGATGAGTTGAAGGGCACGGCACTTTTTAGGAGGGGCATATGGCCAGGAACAATCACTGGGACCAGGACGATCAGAAGCAGTATCAGCACGTGCATGACAGCGAAGTCGATCGTGGACAGGATGAACGCGCCGCTGAGCGGATCGCAGCCGCCACAGTCAACAAACAGCGCACCCGCGAGGGCCGCACCCTGCGCCAGGAGCAGGAGCGCCGCGACCAGGGCACAGACCAAGAAGGACAAGAAGAAGGGCTGAATCTTTAGATGGCGCCCATCAGCAGATGCGTCAAAACCATGAGCACCGCGCCGATCACCGCAGTCAGGGCCAGGGTGAATCCGGCCAGACGGGCGTTGCCCAAGACCTTGTCGGTGAACATGGTGGCGAAAACCGCCGTCGGAGCCAGGCAGCACAGGGCCACCGCCTGACGAATCAAGGGTTCGAAGGGCAGCAGATACCATGCGGCCGTTGCGAACAGGATGCCGAAGGGCAGTCGCCAGGCCAGGATCTGCAATACGGACTTGACATCATCCCGTCCGCCAGGCAAGTCCATGAGCATGCCCACCATAAGCATGGAGCAGAAGGCGTTGGCCGCCGATAATGGGCGGGTGATCTGGGCCGACCAGTCTGGCAGCGAGATTCCGGCCAGCGTAAAGCCCACCATAACCATGTAAGTGTCGAAGGAGGGCGAGCTCAAGAAGCCTTTGAATATGGAGATGGCTGCGGCCTTGCGATGGAGTTTGCGAGCATCCGGATCATCCAGCTTGACCGGCTCCCCCGCATCGGGATCCAGGGACTGGCCCGGTCGAATGTGCAGAAGCCCCTGGGTCATGACGTTGGTTCCAGCGGATACCATTACTGAGTTGCCGATGTCGAACATGGCGGCGGGCACCAGAGCCGCCGTGCCAAGCAGCGACTGAAGCATGGGAAAGCAGAAGCATCCTATGTTGAAACCCGATCCGTTGAGCATCAGAAAAGCCCGCTGAGCCGTAGGCCGATGCCTGCTGGTCAGGAAGATGGCCAGGGGCGGAATCAGCGCGGCCACGAAGGCGAAGGCCGAGACCAGAAGCAGGCTAGGATCGTGAGGGTTGGTAGCGAAGGAGTAGATGATGGCCCCGGGCAGGACCAGGTCGAACACCACGGTCTGCAGCACCCGGTAGTCCAGCGGGCGAAAGAGCCCAAACCGCTTGAACAGGTAGCCCACCAGGATGATGCCCAAGAGGGTGGCCGGTTCCAGCAGTACTCCCATGCCCTCGCTCCTTCCGTGGATGCCGGAACCATGATACCTGACGGGCGGAGGCGCAGACCGATTCTGTCTCAGCCGAAGCGACCGGAGATGTAGCGCTCGGTGTCCGGCTCGTGCGGGTTGGAGAAGATGGTGGTGGTGTCGTCCATCTCCACCAGATGGCCGGGCTGACCCACGGCCTTGAGATTGAAGAAGGCTGTATAGTCCGAGACCCTGGCGGCCTGCTGCATGTTATGGGTGACGATGACGATGGTGTAGTCCCGCTTGAGCTCGTTGATCAGGTCCTCCACAGCCAGGGTGGAGATGGGGTCCAGGGCCGAGCAGGGCTCGTCCATGAGCAGGACCTGGGGGTGCACGGCCACGGCACGGGCGATGCAGAGCCGCTGCTGCTGACCGCCCGAGAGCCCTATGCCCGGCTTGTCCAGACGATCCTTGACCTCATTCCAAAGGTTGGCCCCACGCAGGGCCCACTCCACCAGATCGTCGGCGTCCGACTTGGCGATGTGCTTCTTGTTGAGCCGAATACCAGCCAGGACGTTCTCCCGGATGGACATGGTCGGGAAGGGGTTGGCCCTCTGGAAGACCATGCCCACATCCCGCCGCACCTCGACCGGGTCCACATCCGGTCCATAGAGGTCGCGACCCTCCAGCAGCACCTGCCCGCTCACATGCGCCCCCGGAGTGATCTCGTGCATGCGGTCCAGGGTGCGCAGAACCGTGGACTTGCCACAGCCGGAGGGACCGATGAAGGCGGTGACCTTGTTGGCCTGGATGCGCATGTTCACGTCCTCAACGGCCAGGAAGTCGCCGTAGTAGACGTTGAGATGGCTGATGTCTATGCGTTGGCCCATATTCCGGCCTCCGTTTCTCTCATGGCGGCGCTCAACGGGTCCGCCCAACAGCAAAGATGCGCGAGACCAGCCGCCCCAGCAGGTTGAGCAGCAGGACGATAAGGATCAGCACCAGGGCCGCAGCCCAAGCCCGCTGCATGTGGATGTCGGTCAGGCATCCCGGGTCGGCACCTGGCCCGCAGACGGCCAGCCCCTGGGAATACTCGTTGTATACGAAGACCGGCAGGGTGGTCATCCTCCCGGAGAAGAGGTTGGGGTTGGTGGTGGCGATGAAGCCCGAAGCTATCAGCAAGGGCGCCGTCTCACCGATGACCCGTGCCACAGCCAGGATGGTGCCCGAGACGATGCCGGGCAGGGCCGTGCGCAGAACAATGCTGGTGATGGTACGCTGCTTGGTCACCCCCAGGGCATAAGCGGCCTCGCGCAGGTCGTTGGGCACCACAGCCAGCATATCCTCGGAGGTCTTGACCACCGTGGGCAGCATAAGCAGCGAGAGGGCCACCGAGCCGGCAAGTCCGTTGACGGTACCTGGTCCGACCACCATGGCGAACATGGAGAAGGCAAAGAGGCCGGCCACGATGGAGGGGATTCCGCTCATCACGTCCACCATGAGACTGATGGCCTTGGCCAGGCGACCTCCGTGGGCGTACTCGACCAGGTAGACCGCGCACATGACGCCCACTGGAATGGATATGACCATGGAGCCAAAGGTGATCTCCAGGGTCCCGATTACCGCGTGCAGGATGCCGCCATAGCCTCCGGTCGGCGTGGGGTTGCCCCCTACCACACCGCTCATGTTGTGGGTAAGAAAGTCCGGTGTCAGCCGTCGCACCCCCTTGGACAGGCTGACCCAGAGCACCGAAACCAGCGGAATCAGGGCCACCAGGAAGGAGAGCCCGATCAGGACGGTCATCAGCCGGTCCTTGCGCTTGCGCGCCCGGATGGAGGACCTGGTTGGCCTGAAGCGGTCAAAATCGATAACTGGACCGCGATCAGTTCGGCTTGCCATCATGCACCCGCCTTTGCTGTGATCCTGCGCGCCAGATAGTTGACGATGAAGGTGATGATGAAGAGGACCAGACCGGTGGCCACCAGGAGGGCCACGCCCTGGGAGTCCGCCTCCGGGAACTGGGCGGCTATGTTGGCGGCGATGGTCTGGCTTTTCGAAGCCTGCAGCAGCCGAAGGGAGTAGCTGAGGCCCGGGGAGAGGATCATCAGCACCGCCATGGTCTCGCCCAGGGCGCGGCCCAGCCCCAGCATGGAAGCAGAAATGATCCCCGAGCGACCGAAGGGCAGGACCGCGAGCCGGATCATCTCCCACTTGGTGGCGCCCAGAGCCAAGGCGGCCTCCTGCTGGAGTCGAGGGGCCTGGATCAGGATGTCGCGGGTGACCGAGGTGATGATGGGCAGAATCATGACCGCCAGCACCAGGGCTACGGTGGCCACGGACCGGGCCGGGGCTGCAACGGGTCCGGAAAAGAGCGGAATCCATCCCAAGTGAACGGACAGCCAACGCCAGAAGCCGGTGATGTTGGGAACCAGGACCAGAGCCCCCCAGAGCCCGTAGATCACTGAAGGCACGGCGGCCAGCAGGTCGATTACCGTGCTCAGCAACGTGGACAGGCGGGCGGGAGCGTAGTAGCCGATGAAGAGGGCGATGCCCAGGGAGACAGGGAAGGCCAAGAGCAGGGCCAGACCGGCAATCAGAATGGTTCCAAAAACCAGGGGGCCCACATAGCCCAGGAAACTGCTCGCCCGCCCCCCGCTCAGGGAGAGGATGGCCTGGGTGCGGGAATCCGGTTCCCCGGTGAAGGCCGGAAAGGCCCGCAGAATCAGAAAGAGGGTGACCGCAGCCAGGGCCAGCAGGATCAGAATGCCCGCCCCTGTGGCGCAGGCCTTGAAGATCCGGTCCACCCGTCTGGCCTGGTGCAGGGTTGCGGTCTCGTCCGGTTTCTCGCTCATGCCTTCCCTCCGATGGTCTCCACCGAGGCCATGGCCTGACTGCGCAGCCCCTGCCCCAGCTCGGCACTGCCCGCATTGGCCGCTGCCATGCGCTGACCCTGCTCGCTCAGCAGATAGGTCAGCCAGGCCTTGGCGAACCGAGCCTTGGATCCGTCCGGATCATGTCGGTAGGCGGTGCAGACCACATCGTAAGAGACCAGGACGATGGGATAGGTATGCTCCCGGCTGGTGCGATGGTCCACAGCCAGGACCACCCGTCCGGGCTGGCTGGCCTGGGGATCCCGCTGGGCCAGATCAAGCAAGTTGGCTGTGGTCTTTGCTGTAGGCGGCTGCCAGGTCTTCCCCACCTGGACGGCCACAGTGCCCAGCCCGGTGGTCTGGGCTGCGTCCGCATAGCCGAAGGTGCCCTCTGCCTGGTTCATGGTCATGACCACTCCGGCAGTGCCCTTGGCGCCCTGCCCCAGGTCGTTGGGCCAATTCTCGCCCGCTGGATAAGGCCAGGCAGACCCGGCTGTGTCGTGCAGATAGGACAGGAAGCTTTTCGTAGTGCCGGACTTGTCCGAACGATGGATCACGGTGATGTCCAAGTCAGGCAGATTGGCTCGCGGATTGAGGGCTGCGATGCGTGGATCCCGCCAGTTGGTGACCTTTCCGGAGAAGATCATGGCGATCAGAGCCGGGTCCATCCGCAGATGGCCGCCTGAGCCCTTGGGCCACAGGTCAGGAAGATTGTAGGCCACGGCGATCGGAGTGGCGTAAACGGGCAGGTCAATGGCCGTGCCGGAACCGCAGACCTGACGCGAGCGCTCAAGCTGCTCTGTTGTCAGCGGTGCATCGGAACCGGCCCAGATGGTCGAGCCTGACAGGAAAGCCGTGACTCCAGCACCTGAACCTGCCGGATCATAGGAGATGCGCGCCCCAGGATGCTGCTTGCGGAAACCGGCTATCCAGGCCTCGTCGGCGCTCTGCTGTGAGGATGCGCCAGATCCGGCGAATTCGCCCTGGAAGAGTGCTTGATCTGCAGTATTGCCTGTTCCGCTGCTTGCAGCAGGGACATTGTCACCGCAGGCCGCCAAGGGAATCATCATTGCCAGGGACATGAGGAGGGCCGGGAATCTACCACGACCACGACCATGTACGTGCATGCTACCTACCTTGACCGCCGTTGCATTTCAAACGTCCGTCCTCATCAGTCCGTGTTGGATCCTCACGTATTCACATTACCGAAGCTCGCCTCACACAGCATACTGGAAACGCTGACTGCCGGACAAGGTCGCCACATCCGCGTCAGCCATGTGGAAAAACCCCATCACAATCCACAACTGGGTATATTATAAGGTCATTGTCAGACGCTTAGCTCTCTTGTTCTTTTCTTAGTGTCACCGGTATCGGTATGCCCTGATTTGCTTTCTAGGACGGCACCGCAGGGAGCGGTATGCGCAGTGAAAACCGAACCCAAAGGAAGTGGTGGTTGCATGAGGAAGCAGGAGCTCGCCAAGCAAGGGCGGACCCTCAGCAAGGATGGAGCCTTCGTCAACGGAAAGCTCACCCATGAGGCCTTCCTGTCGCTGGCCATCCTGACCGTCATCACCTTCCTGGGCAACTTCACCCAGCTGCAGCTGGCCTCCGCCCTGCCCACCATTGTGGACGAGTTCCACATCACCCTGACCACCGGCCAGTGGCTGACCTCGGTATTCCAGCTGGTCATGGGCGTCATGGTGCCGTTGACCGGTTTTCTGACCAAACGCTTCTCCACCAGGCAGATCGTCATCACCTCCATGGCCGTCTTCACCCTGGGGTCCCTGCTGAGCTGGCAGTCGCAGACCTTCGCTCTGGTCCTGCTGGGCCGCATCCTGGAAGCCATAGGCACGGGAACCATGTGGCCCGTACTGCAGATCACCGTCTTCTCCATCTATCCGTTGGCCAAGCGCGGCATGGCCATGGGCACTGTAGGCCTGGCAATGAGCGTAGCCCCGGCCATCGGCCCTACCCTGGGCGGATGGCAGACCGATGCCAACGGCTGGCGCTCCATCTTCCTGACCCTGAGCATCTGCGGAACCGTGGCGCTGCTCCTGTCCATCTTCGGCCTGCGCAACTTCGGCCAGCGCGACACCAGCGTCAAGGCGGACTTCTTCTCGGTGGCCCTGTCCATCTTCGGATTCGGCGGCCTTATGTTCGGCTTCACCAACATCGAGAACTTCCCCATCACCTCCTTCATGACCTGGCCCTTCATGCTGGTCGGCCTGATTGGAATCATCTGGTTCGTTCTGCGCCAGCTCCACCACGACAAGCCCCTGCTGGACCTGCATGTGCTGCGGATCAAGAACTTCACTGTGGGCACCATCATCGCCTCCATGTCCTTCTTCGCCTTCAGCTCGGTCACCGTCATCCTGCCCATGTACATCCAGACGGATCGTGGCTTCTCAGCTACCATGAGCGGCCTGGTCATGCTGCCTGGAGCCATCGGCACCGCTATCGCCCAGTTCTTCGGCGGCCGGCTGCTGGACCGCTGGGGCGCACGGCCCGTGGCTATGACGGGCTGCTCGGTCCTGCTGCTAGGCACCATCGCCATGAGCCTGATCGGCGCCAATACCTGGATCGGCCTGGTCTCCATCTGCCAGTTCATCCGCCAGATCGGCATGGGCTTCACCCTGATGCCCTTGACCACCTGGTCCCTGAACAACCTGGCTCCCAAGGATGTTTCAGCCGGTTCGGCCGTCACCAACACGGCCCGTCAGATTGCCGGCGCTGTCGGCGCACCCATCCTGGTCATCCTCATGGAGACCATCACCACCCTGCGTCACAACGCCATGGGCGGTGGTCACTCCACCCAGATCGCAGCCAACATCTTCGGCGTGCAGTGGGCCCTGCGCATCTCGGCACTGATCTGCCTGGGCATGGTCCTGCTGGTCTACTTCGGCGTTCGCGGAAACGGCGCCGGCTCCGGACGCCAGATGACCCGTATGCTTCTGCGCCACATGCACATCATCCACACCGACGCCCCTGCCATCACCGCCTCCACCGCCGACTCCAAAACCCAGGACTGATCACCTGGTGGTTTTGCGGGCTATGACTTGCGATCCGACAACAAGATCCTGGGGCGCCGTAGCTCTGCCTCCGATACGTCCCAGGACGCGGTCGACGCAGGTTCGTGAGATCCACCCCAAACAGGAATCCATGGTAGTAAGCGGAGTCTGCAGATAAGCTGACTCCTCGATGTTGTCAAACCCGATGATCTGGACCTGGTCAGGTACGGCTCTGCCGTAAGCAGTCAGTGCTGACAATGCACCGATAGCCAGCTGATCATTGAGCGCGACCACCCCATCGAAGGGCACGCCCGCCTCTAATATCCGTTGCATGGTCAGGTACCCGCTGCCCAAGGTCCAGTCATAACCGGTTACACCCAGAAGCCGGTCATCCAGTTGCAGTCCTCTTGCGTGAACCGCCTTAAGCACGCCTTTCATCCTTAACTCGGCATTGCCCTCGATTGCAGCCTCCAATTGATTCTGGTCAAGCGGCGCATGCAGACCGATGACCGCCAGTGAACGCACCGACCGATCAAATAGATACTCTGCGGCCATCCGAGCTGCCTCGGCATCATCGACCATGACATGATCCGCCACCCCATGGGTAGTCCGCGCGCCTACGCAAACCAGGGGGTAGCGCACATCCAGATCCTCCACGGCGAACCGCTCAAGCTCCGACATGGACAGGATTATGCCGTCGCTGATAGTGCTGTTAAAGGAGGCCAGAATCTCATGCGCTCCCTTGGCAGACCCCTCGGCATATGTGCTGACATACACTGCATAGTCCCGCAGGCGAGCGCTGTCGATGACCCTATTAGCCAATTCGGCCAGATAGGGAGGTGTCAGCGAAGGCACAGCCAGCGTAATGATACCGGTTTTGTTCCGATGCAAATTACGGGCCGCAGCATTGACCTTGTATCCCGATTCGTCGATCACCTGCTGCACTCGCGCACGGGTCGCATTGGACATACGGCCATTGCCGTTGATCACATTGGATGCGGTCTTCAGCGAGACACCCGCCTTGCTGGCCACCTCGCGCAGGGTGATCCGTTTACCTGGACGACCTTCATCCGTAGCCATAGACACCCCCTAGAATGCGACAACCTCCAAGGCACTATGGCGATCACATCTACTGACGGGTGACCACCACACCATGCACTCCTATAGTGTACCGATTGCCGGATAAACCACCCCCACTGCACCGGGCTGCTCGTTGAACCACTAAAGCCTCACCCATGGTGGACACATCTCTGACAACTGTCGACCCCCGGTTGAAATAGAAATGATAACGGCCCTGTGGCCCGGATCTGATCAGGTGCACCAACCGCGGGTCGCCGTCACGTCCGTTGTGCAACCCTGCCCCTGCTGCGCCAGTGAGGAAATCAGGAGGAACAATCCGATTGATCACCGAGACCAGCGATTCCTTGGTGAAGCCCGTCCCCAGATAGAGAACGCTGCCCTGACCGTAACCATGGATGGTCACCGCAGGCTTCCCAGCCATGTCGAGATCAAAGGAACGACGTCCTTGGTAACGAGCCAGCACCCTTACCGAATCCTCTATGCTCAAGGGCTCGTTGACCCATATATTGCCCTCAATGCCCTCTGATACCAGGATGGATCCACCGCCTTGGTCACTCGTGCCCAAGGCGATCATCTCCTGGGAAGCGATACCTGTCAAATCACGCAAAACCGCAGGATATCCGCCCAAGCCGACATGCATATGGTCGTCCATAATGCCACTGGCGAAGTCCACCACCAGCCGGCCACCCCTGCTCACATAATCGTGCAGACGGCCGGCTTGCTCCTGATCCAGCAGAATCAGAGCCGGCAACACCACCACGTCATAGCGCGCCCATTGCCCTCTCAGCGGCATTACGTCCGCCCTGTATCCGGCATCAAGCAGAGCCTGATACCAGGTATAAACCTGCTGCCAATGATCTACAGAACAATCGGGCAGAGTCGAATCAGCCATAGACCACTGGCAGTCGGCATCAAAAAGCAGGGCAATGGACGAGGGTTCCAATTGGGTCCCGGCCAGTCCGCTCCGGGAAAGTCCGCGCAAAATGCCTCCCAAATCGGCAACCTGTGCATAAATCGCCGAATCCGGCCCTGCATGGGGGATCATGGCCGAGTGGAAGGCCTCCGCACCGAAGGCGGACTGCCGCCATTGGAAGAAGTTGATTGCATCCGCCCCCATAGCTACGTGGGCCAGAGCGTCCCGGATCAGTTCGCCTTGACGCTTGGAGGCGTTGAAATTGCGCCAGTTGACGGCTGATGTGGAATGCTCCATCAGGCACCAAGGATGACCTTGGGCATAGGCATCCACCAGTGAATCCGAGCAGAGCAGCTCATCCAGGTGTCCAGGTCCATGGGCGAAATAGTGGTCGTTTGCCACGAAATCGACCTGGTGGGACCAACGCTCATAATCAAGGACGCATTGGTCTGTCGAGACCATGAAGTTGGTAGTCAGCGGTTTATCAGGGGTGAGCTCCTGCAATTGATCACGTTCGGCACAGAAAAAATCCATCAGCGCGTCTGAGCAGAATCTACGAAAATCCAGACGCAGTGCCGGATTGATAAAGGCATCACGTACGCCAGCATGTTCAGGCAGGGGAACCTGATCGAAGTTCTGCAGACGTTGGGACCAGAAATCGTTGCCCCAGGCCCGGTTCAGCTCCTCGATGCTGCCATAGCGCCGGCGACACCAGCCTTGGAAGGCCTTCAAAGCATCCTGCGAGTAGTCGGCTGCGTTGTTCCATCCATATTCATTGCCTACATGCCAGGCAACCACAGTCGGATTGTCGCGGAAGTGCTCTCCCATGACCCTGCAAAGGCGAAGGGCATAGCGTCGAAAAACAGGCGAGGTGGGCCTCCAGGATTGTCGAGCTCCCGGATGAACGAGCGTTCCATCCGCCTCCACGGGCAACACCTCAGGATGCGCTTGATAGAGCCAGTATGGGGCCGTAGCTGTAGCCGAAGCCATGTCCACGGCGATACCGGCTTCACCGAGCAATGCCACCACCCGATCCAGCCATCCGAAATCCCAGACTCCATCGCTGGGCTCCAGACGTGCCCATGAGAAAATGCCCAGTGTCACCATGGTGACGCCGGCCCGCTTCATCAGTGCAACGTCTTCGACCCATACCTGCTCTGGCCATTGGTCCGGGTTGTAATCCCCGCCGAACCAAATTCCTCCCGAATGACCGTCGGGCTTCTTTGGCCATCGATAGGGTCTGTATGGTTGGGGCTGTCGACGGTCATGATGGTCCGTTTTGCTCATGCTGAATCCCGTCTGCGTATTCCTGCTATTCCTTGACAGCACCGGCAGCCAAACCGGACTGCCAGTATTTCTGCAGCAGCAGGAAGGCAACGACGATGGGAATGATGGTGACCAGGCTGCCCGTCACCACTAGGTTCTGAATGGCATGGGCACCAGCTGTCGATGCCTGATCCTTCCAATTGTTGAGCCCGATTGTCAACGGGTACCAATTGGAATCCTTGAGCATGATCAAGGGCAGGAAGTAGTTGTTCCAGGTAGCCACAATAGTGAAAAGCGCCGTGGTTACGATGCCGGGGGCCAGCAGAGGCAGGCTGACCTGCCAGAAAGTACGGAACTCCCCGGCCCCATCGACTCGGGCAGCCTCCAGCAGCTCAGTAGGCACTGCCTGGTCGGAAAAGATCCACATCAGGTATAGCCCAAAGGGCGAGATCAGACTGGGGATGATCATGGCCCAAGGCGTATCGGTCAGTCCGATCTTGGCAAAGAGCAGGAACTGGGGCACAGCCAGAGCGATACCTGGCACGCTGATGGCTCCGATGACAACTGCAAAGACGAGGCGACGGCCAGGAAAGCGGAACTTGGCCAGGGCATATCCACCCAGCACAGCCAGTAGGGTGGCGCCACCGGCTCCCACAACCACGTAGAGCAGTGTGTTGAGTAACCAGCGCCCGAAAATTCCACCCTCATAGGTGAACACTTCACGCAGATTGTCCCAAAGGGCGAACTTATGCCCAAAGGCCAGGCCGAAGGTGCCGATGAAGTCCGACTGGGTTTTAGTGGCATTGATGACCAGCCAGATCAGGGGAAACAGGCAGTAGAGTGCGAAGATTCCCGCAACGAAGGTCAACAGCCAGCTGCGCCGCGGATTGTCCGGATTGAAAAATCCCGTTCGAGCTGCCCTTCGACGTTCCGCACGCTCATCACGTGCGACGCGTCGAGCACGCATACGCTCAGCCTTGGCCCCGTCGATAGTCCTCGAATCAACCATGCTCATTGCATCTGCTCCTTCATGCCCCTGAGCTGGACAGCGTAGGCAGCGACCATGGTAATGATGGCCATGACGATGGCCAAGGCCGCCGCGTAATTGCTTTGACCGCCCATAAAGCTCAGGTTGTAGGCATACATGTTGGGGGTGTAATAGGTGGTGATCGCATTTCCTGGAACCATGGTCTGCAACACCGAAGGCTCATTGAAGAGCTGGAAACTGCCGATGATGCTGAAGATGACTGTGATGACCAGGGAGCTCTTGAGCTCAGGAACCTTGATGCTGCGCACGATCTGCCACTCCGAGGCCCCGTCAATGGCCGCAGCCTCATAGAGCGAGTGCGGCACAGTCGACAGCGAGGAATAGAAAATCAGCATGTTGTAGCCCGTGAACTCCCAGGTATTGATGTTGCCGATGGCGGCCAAAAGCACGCTGGGCTGCAGAACATCGATATGCGTGCCCAGCCATTGATTCAAGGAACCTACCATTCCGTACTTGGTGCCATAGATGAACCCCCACATCAGAGCAGCCACCACAGCTGGGACTGCATAGGGCAGGAAGGTGGTGATTCTGAAGAAGCGCGTGCCGTGCAGCTTGAGCGAGTCCAGGGCCAGCGCCATCAATGCCGCCAGAAAGAGCATGATGGGCACCTGGACCACGGTGAAGAGCGCCACACGGCCAACTGAAGACCAGAACTGCTTGTCCTTGATCAGTCTGGCGTAATTGGCCAGTCCCACAAAGACGTTCCCTCCGATCATGCGCTTCTCGTACAGACTCAGGTAGATGGCATAGAGCACCGGCAGGACGAAAACGAACACGAAGACCAGGACAAAGGGTCCCATGAACTTCCATCCGCGCCAGTCGGGCCTGTGAGGCCGCTCCCCAGGGCGACTCTCGCCGGTTCCGCCAGGGCCTTGAGCCCGTGCGGGCGCCGGAACCCGCACAGTCGAACCTTCGACTTCACTCATGATGCCTCTCCTTCTTTCCTGTCGCTGCCCGGAGACGGCCATGGTCAGCCGCCTCCGCCATCACTCACTTATTGACCTGGTACCCCTGCTGATTGCCGTGATCCACCAGCTTCTGCTGATAGTCCTCAAAAGCCTTCTCCAGCGTGGTCTGCTTCATGTAGGCCTTGCCGATGGAATCTCCGTATGTTGACTGGGCGAAGGGGTTGTAGGGCAGATACTGGAACTTGGAGACCTTGAGGTTGGCTGCATCGGTCAGCACCTTGTTGACTTCCTGACCTCCGAAGTACTCGTTCTTCTTGCTGGTGAATTCAGTCGAGCTTAGGATGCTTTTCAGCGAGGGGAAGCTGCCCTGGTCAGCCATGACCTGAGCTCCCTTGCCGTGCGTCAGGTACTCTGCGAACTTCCAGGCGGCAGCCTTGTTCTTGGCTTTCTTGGGCACGACAAGAGCCGAACCGCCGTCCTCTGCGGACACACTGTCCCCCTCTTCCCACTGGGGCAGAGGCGCGACCCTCCAGTTGCCCTTCTGATCGGGTGCGCCGGACTCCAGATTGGTGGGCATCCAAGCACCGATGGTCAACGAGGCCACCGACCCATCATTAAGCGCCCTGTTCCAGTCATCGGACCAGTTAGCGGTCTTAGTATCGAGCAGATCTTCGTCGATCAGCTTCTGCTGAAAATCGATATACCGCTTCATGCCGGCATCCTTGGTCATGTTGATGGTGATCTTGTCGCCATCGACCTTCCATGGGTGGGCCCCAGCCTGCCAGGCCTGTGCGGTGAATGGCTGATAGGCGTTCTTGTCGCCGGCGTTGTTGGTGATGTAGGAGCCCACAGCTCGGATCTTCTTGGCATCCTGATAGTACTCATCCCAAGTCTTGGGGGGCTCGGAAATACCGGCCTTGTCGAAGACTGCCTTGTTGTAGAAGAAAACCTCGGGACCAGCATCAATGGGCAGAGCATAGGGCTTGCCGTCATACTGGACCTTGTTCCAAGGCCCCGAGGCGAAGTCGTCAGCAAATTTATCGGCCCCATACGCTGACAGGTCTTCCAAGTTGTCTTCAATGGCAAACTGCTGGACGGTAGGATCCTCCAGCATGGTGACATCGGGAATGCCCTTGCCTGCAGCGACTGCGTTGGACAAGGCCACCTGGGTGTCACCGGCAGTGCCCGTGTTGTTGTACTTCACAGTGATGCCGGGGTTGGCCTTTTCAAAAGCAGCAATAGTTTCCTTGATGCCATTGCCCCAGCCCCAAAAGATTATGCGCCCAGAGGCCTTGCTGGTGTCCGCTGGCTTCGATGTTGATCCAGACCCGCTGTTTCC
This sequence comes from Bifidobacterium sp. ESL0825, assembly GCF_052606465.1. Lineage (NCBI taxonomy): Bacteria > Bacillati > Actinomycetota > Actinomycetes > Bifidobacteriales > Bifidobacteriaceae > Bifidobacterium > Bifidobacterium sp. ESL0825. Next base: position 2,037,957 of record NZ_CP199589.1, on the reverse strand, counting down.
ACAGGCAGCGAACGAGGCCAGAGCGACCATAGTGACGCCCATGGTCAGGATTTTCCGTGCAGAATTCATGATGAACCTTTCGATGTTTGTAAAAACCACGTCCTTGATAAGGTTTTGACGCCCTACTCCTTCCAATCGTTGGTACAACTGTGTACCAACGTGTTACTCAGTATAACCCATAGCCTTGGATTGTCAATTCTGCTCAATGAGACGCCGTCGGCAGTACACGGCCACGGCCATGGACAGAATGCCCGCCGCCAGGCAGCTCGCCACGAAAACCGGAGCGCTGCCGATATCGATGCCTGTTGCAGCCAGAGTGGCGGATAGACCGCCGCTGCCAACCGCAGGACGGACGGGCAGGGATTTGTCCGAATCCACAGAACCTGACGAAGACCCTCCAGGGCCCGTCGGTGTACCATTTCCGTCATGATCGGCCACATCATTGTTCTCATTCCCCTTTTCAGGCACACCGGTCAGGGACACGTCATCCACATGCAGGGTCTGGCCCGGACTGCCAGAGGCTTCAATAGTGATCCTGGTCTGACCACCAGGCAGGTCGACCGGCAAGGAGGCCTGCTTCCAGTCTGTGCCGGTAGAGGCAGCCAGGTTAATCTCCGAGGTCTTCCCGCCGGATTCAATCGCGATCCTGGCCTGATCCATGCCTTTGGGGTTCGCATAGGAGAGTTTCAGCAGGAAACGGCCGGCGTGCAGGGGAACATGCCCCGGTTCATCGAAATCCTGGACAATAGAGGCACTGCGGGATCGTCCGGGCGCGAATCGCAGATCATAGTCGCCCACTCGCCCATAGGCATCGGCTACGTTGTTCACGGCATCTGGATTTACCCGCTGCCATCCGGCGATATCGGCAATCACGTTACCGTCCTTATCCCGATACCCCTGTTCACCCACCGAAACCCTGTCCGCTTCGAAGGAACCATTGAGTACGTAGTCATTGGCATCGTCAACCGACCAAAGGCCGGTATCCGCATCCAGCTTCCACCGACTCATGGAATTGAAGCGGGGCCTGCCGGAATCATCAAAACTCAGCGGATTCCACTGGTTGTATCCAAGCCCATTACCCGCAAAGTCAGCCCATCGATCGCCGCAGTGAATGACGGTCTCTGCTTGGCTGCCGTGCAAGGTGTAGTAAAAACCGGTCTGAGTGGTGTGACCAAAATCTGCTCGGCTGCCATCCATGATCACCGTCTGATTGACGGGTTGATATGGGCCAAACAGATGATCTGCTACCTGAAAATGAATTCTGGAAGCATCCCACCCGAACAGATCGGAACCAGCCAGATAATACCGGCCAGCGTGCTTGAAAAGCGCATTGCCTTCACGTCCGAAACCCTGGTAGAGCTTAGTAGGTTCAAGTAAATCCACCTGGCCTCCCTTGGCACCTATTCTGGCTGCCCAGACACTGCCACGGCCACTGCCATAGGAATAAATCAGATAACCAGTGCCATCTTCGTCCTGGAAGACACTCTGGTCACCGGTATTGCTGGTGCCCAGCCCGTAATCGCGCATGTCGATACGCCTCTGGGCTATGAATGGTCCAGCAGGCGAATTAGATGTAGCGATCATCACCTTTTTGTCGAAATTGCGACCCATGGCATCCGTAGGCATCTCATGCTGGATAAGCATGGCATAGGTGTGCAACTCGGGAACATAAGCAACTCCCATTCTGCACACCCAACCCGCACGGCGACCGCCAAAGTCACTGGCGAATGCATCAGCCTGCGCCCTGTCCAACGCCGCGCCTTGATATCTCCAATCGGACAGATTCGTGGATTTATAGACATCCACCGAGATGAAATCATTGCCAGTGAGCGCATGGGTTGGGTCCTGGCGATAAGCTTCGGCCTGGGAAAAGTGAACACCATACCAAAAATGAGAAACCTTCCCCGTAGCAGGATCTGGGAAATCAAAAATCCCTCCTCCCTGCATATACATTGGGTTACCGTCAGCGTCATTCCAAAAACGGTCATTGACAATCAGCCCATTCCCGCCTACGGAATCGGACTTTTGCCCTGCTTCCTGAGCAGCAACCACCTTTGGCGCCCCGAATGACAAGCCCAATATCATTGCTAGGGCGACTAACGGAATGGCCAATTTGTGCCTTACCAGCGTATGATTCCATACGCGGTTTCCATTTTTGCGTACATGCGGGCCGACATTCTCATTCATAGCCAACCTCCTTGTTGTTGTGATGGTTACGGTCATAGACCCGAAAAATTCGGAATCCATGCAGTTGGTACAACTGTGTATCAAACTGCAATAATACTATCACACTTTAAAAGGTCCAAATCAGTGCAGAAAGTCAGGCTATAAAGCTTCTATGCGAATAAAACCCTACAGAGCAACCGATTGTTGCCTATTGGCTGAAGGCCAGCAATCAGCGATCCTGCGGAAGGGGCTGACCTGGGCAGGTATGCAGAACTGCCAGCATGGCCTGCTTTTCTGAGCTGGTGACACTCAAAGAATACTTGTCTTTGACTGCAATCTGACGTGCTACATAGGAGCACTGATAGTCCTTGTTCTCGGGCAGCCAGTAGTCAGCCGAGGCACTCCCCTTAGCCTGGTTGGCCGGGCCGTCCACAGCAAGGAGATTGTAGGGGTCGTTGCCAAAACGGTAACGGCGGGCCGTATCCCACATGCTGGCTCCTGACCGCCAGGCATTCTCCAGGGCGACCACATGGTCGATCTGCACGGCTGAGCTGGTCTTGGGGCCTCTGACAAACTCGATGGTTCGTCCGGTATAGGGATCCTGCAGGCGACCGCTAACCACCTTGCACCCGCCGGGAGTAGTGGTACGCAGGTCAGTCAAGTCGCGGGTCAGCACATCCTCGCGTACATTGCAACCGTTGCCGTCCTCGTCAGTCTCCTTGAAACCGAAGGCCTCACGCCGGTACTGGCGCCCGGGGCGGGTATGATCATCCACCGTCAAACTCTGCAGGGTCTGAGCCGCATCGCCAGTTGCCGTATATCGGCCGGTCAGCCGTCCGACTCCACCGTTGACCCTTGGCAATATCAGGCCGATGGTGATGCCTAGGACCACAGCCACCACCAGAAGAATCAGCACCCGTTCCGTGAGCGATTCGCGACGAAAGCGGGCTGGGGCGGGATTCCTCAATATCGAACCGTACCGGTTGCGCCCTCGATACCGATATCTTCTGCGTCTCGGGCCGGTCATCTACCGCCTATACCTCCTATGTCGACTGCTTGCATGAATCATCCATCATAGCGGTCAGGCATAGGCGTAGGTCATCGGGTCGTGTCCTGCACGCACCGGGGAGTCCATGGCATTGATGGCGGCATGCTCTTCAGCGGTCAGGCTGAAGCCGAAGAGGTCCAAGTTCTCCGCCTGCCTTTCCCGGTGGACAGACTTAGGGATGATGATGGTACCGTTCTCGATGTGCCAGCGCAGTACCACCTGAGCCGACGTTACCCTGTGGGTCCGGGCGATTTGCTCCAGCCTTCCGCCACCGGCTGTCAGATCTGCGCCGCGCGCCAATGGCGAGTAGGCCTCGATGGCGATGCCATGCTCCTTGCAGAAGGCGGTCACCGTGCGTTGCTGCCAGCTGGGGTGCAGCTCGATCTGATCCACGGCAGGGTACTCCCCCGTCTCCCGGTGCAGCCGCTCCAGATGCTCGGGTAGGAAGTTGCAGACCCCCAGGGTCCGCACCCGCCCCTCATCACGCAACCGATGGAAAGCGCGCCAAACCTGGTCGGCCCGCCAATCAAACGGCGTGGGCCAATGGATCATATACATATCGACATAGTCGGTGCCCAGCAGTGCCAGCTGGCGGTCGAGGGCGCGCAGAGCGCTGTCATAGCCCTGTTCAGAGTCACGCAGCTTGGTGGTCAGCCACAGTTTTGCACGCTCAGGTCCGCTCTGGCAGCCGAAGGCCTTAAGTCCACGGCCGACGCCTTCTTCGTTGCGGTAGCCCGCTGCTGTATCGATGTGGCGATAGCCCAGTTCCAAGGCAGATCGCACTACTCCAGCGGTTTGATTATCGTCGATCCTGAGCACACCTAGGCCCACCTGCGGAATACAATTGCCATCAGACAAAAGGATGTCAGGAGCTGCTGTCATAGTCCACACCTTCCCAGGATGCAGCCCAGCAGTCTGCCAGGCCATGCTCGCTCCATTCTAGAGCCAGGCAAAAGCCCGGTATAACAGAATAGGCACATGTGGTCAAACCAGCCCGCTCATGCACCGGCTTATAATTTGCTGATGCTGAAGAAGTACAGCACGTGGGTATCGAACCAGTGGTAGCCAAGGTCGAATACGGGCAGCAGGCTGATCTTCATCATCATGCCGACCGTGCCCCAGGCGAAGAACAGGCCGAGCACAGCCAACAGCCACATGAGGGCGCTGCAGATTCGTCGGGTTTTGAGCAGACGGCGACGACGTGTGGCTTCTGATCTGGTCTCCTGCTCATGGCTGACCATGATCGTGGCCAGCGGCTCACCCATGGTCCCCGGTCCTGTCGCTCGAGATTCCAGATGCTCCATCTGCTCCAACTCATGACGGCAGTTGCGCCGGCGACGTGAGAGCAGGTACCAACCCACTAGGCAGGCCAGAAACAGGGCTAGAAGCACCCAAATCATGTAAATCGGCGCACCTTCAGGTTGAGTCGGTGGCACATCATCGCCGATATAGTGACCACGCACGATCAATCGGTGAGAGTTGATGCCATAAGGATAGCAGGTCAGCAGAGTAACATAGTTGGCATTGTGGACTGGCTGCAGTGCACTGACATCGGTGGGTTCAATGATCTTAATCTGATCTACCTTGTAGCTCATATGCCGTTTGAGCACGCGTACTTGAAAGACATCTCCCTTGCGCAACTGAGTCAGGTTGTCAAAAAGCATGTAGCCGACTTCGCCGGTATGCCCGGTGATGACGGAGTGTATGGTTCGGTTGTCCGTAGGCACGTGGGTTGTGGCGATGTGCCCCGTACCGTCCTTGAGCACAGCATCGCTGGTGCCGTGCCGCACGGGCAGTTTGACGTTGATCTTTGGAATCTCCACATAGGCCATCATGCCTTTGCCGTCTACATTGAGGATTTTGTAGTAGCGACCCAGTGGTTCCTTGACTTCCTTGTACTTGAAGGGGTCCCTCAGAGTGGGCTTGCCTAATTCCTCGTCGTACTTCTTGGCATCGCGCCACATGGCTCTGCGCTGTGCTGGCGAAAGTGCATCCACAATCTGATCGTAGTTGTCTACAGCGGAGGAGTCCTTGGAGTAGTTTACATAAGCTGCCAACAGCGGATAGAGAAAGATTGCCAGACCGATCAGGAAGGCCAAGGTCTCCAGGAGGCCGAATCCTCGCCCTGACTTGCTAGCTTTGCCACCGTTCTTAGCCTGTTTGGATGCAGTGGCAGCTCCCTGACCAGCTTTGCCTTGTTGACCTACGTCCCGAGCATGATTTCCAGAAACAACAATTATAGGAGCCGACGTTTTAGCCTGGCCTGGAACAGACACTGGAGCTGCTATTGCATCTGACTTATCCGATTCTAAAGCACCGCGATCCTTAGATGTTGCCGAAGGCGGATAGGAAGGTGGCACATCGGAACGCGGATCATAGGCAGGCGGCATTTCCGCTTGCTCAGTAGGCTTGTCCGACGACGATGACTCGGTGGGCACGGACGCAACCGCAACATCACCATTGCCGGCGGCTTGAGATGGTGTCTTAGTAGACGAGTCAGTGTACTGGTCCATCCATAGCCTTCCTTGTGCTCCACTTCAAATAGCCCAGTTGATAGCCCCTTGACTTATAAAGGCCGGCGGCACCTGTATGATGCCGCCGGTCTATATACACCCTCACAGGTGCCTTTAATGCCTGTTGATGGCAACACACCGACACGGTCATGAGTTGACCTAGTGCTCATCGCTGTTCCAAGATCTTGCGACTACTGCCAAGTAGAGGCCCATCAGGGCCAGAATCATAAGCAGAATACCAGGGGCTACCATGGATACACCAGTAGCAGCTAGCTTGCCTGGCCCGGATCGCACGATTGGTACGATCTGAGGCACGTCCACAAGCTTGGGGCTTATAGTCACATCATAAAGCGGATGGACTTCACCCTGCTCGCGGTAGAGCGGCAACTGTACAACTACAGGATCGGCTTTTACCTTTGCATTCTTAGGAGTGGCTACCAGAGTGACCAACCAATAGGAAGCATGGAAGTAGTCGCCATCAAAAACAGCAGGACTGCCTCCAGACAAACTGGGTGCATCTAAATCGAGATTGGCTCCTGTAAGCCAAACACCTTGTGATTTTGCTTCTGATGCATTGGTTATAGTGCCTTCTTGATCAGAGACACCGTAGTATTCAGCGGGCTTTGTCTTATCCTTGAAAGCATCTGGATTGGCTGCCACCTCCTTGCTGATGGCCTCTTGTGCCTTATCAGCGCTAGCATTGTGGTCTAGTGCCTCCACCCGGCTCTTCATGGTACCCACATCTAATCTTAGGGCACGAAAGACGTACCCAGCTCCGGCCGATATAGGAGCACTCGGCAGGATGTCTTTTTGATCTCCTTGACCTGAATGCCCCTTCTTGAGTTGAACCGTCAGGGTCGGGTTGACCGTCTCCGCCTCTGCCGTCGGCGTCATATCGAAAGCAGTGAGACCTAAACAGGCCAAGGCCACGATCAGACAGGGCAGGACCCGGTGGGTGAGGCACCTCGGCAAGGCAATTCCCTTCATAAACCTTCCCTTCCAAAGCCGCCTTTCGACGACGTGGTTGCGTCAGTTCTGCTGGTCCAAAAAACTAGACCAGCGTTCTGACATTTGCGGACCGTAGGAATCAACGATCCATATTAAAATGGCGGACGATTCACGGAGGAACCGTCCGCCATCGGGTCACCTCACATGATTCTTGCTGTGACCGTGATCATCAGGCCCGGGCGGTGTTATTGCGCCGATTACGGGCGTAAAGTGCGCCACCCATGATCAGTGCACCGACAGCCAGCAGCAATAGGATGCCACGACCACCAGTCAAAGGCAGTGCCAATGGCGAATCACCATCAGTAGTCTTATAGTGGGCCAAATACCTGGAAATCAACTGATTGTTGAACTTCATCTGAATATCACCTGGTACTCCACTTGCGGGTGCTTCAAATTTGCCAAAGTTCAGCTTTGTGTAATCAGGCTGCAAAGTAGCATCACGTCCATACTTTTGAACGATTTGTTCCTCAGTCAAGCCTACATCCCCAAAGGTTATTGTTCCGAAGGGGATGCCAGGGTTACGCCATCCATCTGGGGTCTTAGTTTCAACCAACATCCAGCTTGTACTTTGGACTGTCTTATTAGTTGCTTTTCCTGGGCCAGTTCCGAAGATAGGCAAGCCAGCAAAGACGACCAATCCTTTGTCGTTCGCAGTAGCCTTGTAAATCTGAACACCGGAAGGAACTTCATCATTCGAACCATAGAATTTACCATCCGAACCCAGGTATTTATCTATCGAATCGGCATTCTCAACCAGACGATATTCCGTATCGGGCAAAGCACCATACTGCGGATTCTGATTCTTGCTCTGCACAGAACCAAAAGCCACCGCAGCATTGGTAACGTTTGTATGAGATGGCATAGGAGCCTTGTTACCGGTAGAATCCTTGTTGTCAGAGAAGTCAGATGCTGCGTCATTAACAACACCACCGGTACCTGTGGAGTCCCCCTCGCCGGTGACCAATGCATCGTAGGTCACTTCAAGTTGCATCACAGAATTATTCTTGATATTTTGTACTTTTGAAACGCCGCTTGCGGTAAAGAAATTGAATACCCAGTAAGTCACATTTTTCGAAGGCGCATCTGCAAACATCTTCTTACTAGAGTCATTAAGACTGCTCGGGTTTTCCTTTGTAGTGAGATTCACAGTGTAGTCAGTATTCAACTCTAATTTTTGCAGTTCGGTACCGCTACTATCTCGGATAACAGCCTTTATTGTGCCATCCTTACCTTGCAGCGAACTTGACATGCGATCTGCAAACTTGATGTCGGTGCTACCTGTGGTAGAAAGTTCCGAAACATCAAGCTTGCCGTCCTGCGTCTTATGGTCTGGCTCATTGTAGATTTTTTGTGACAGCACATAAGTTACTGTATCACCGGCAGTCGCAGTCATTTGAGTCTTGGCAATACCGTCAGAGCCCTTGACACTTTGCACCGTCTTGGCAAAAGACTGTTTACTGACATTCTTTGGATACAGGTGCAGGTGATAGATATAACCACGAGTCTTGTTTTGATCCGTCCCATTAGTTGCATAAGGTAGACCAAAGAAAGAATTTGTCGCAGTCTTGTAGTTAGCCTTGTCAAGCTTGTTTGGGTTGTCATCAGAGAAAGCCGGAGAATGATCCCGGTCCTCAGACAGAATATAGTAATGATTTGCTCCTGCGGGGAAATTCACTGGGGTACCAGTAAACTTCCCGGTCGTCTTATCTATATTTAAAGACCCGTCAGAATTAGCTGCGTACCATGTATCAATAACACCTTGACCGTTAGTCACACCAGCAAATACTGTACTACCACTCTTAACATCATAAGTTTGATCGCTATTTGCATCGATATCAGCTAAACTGTTGCCAGCTTTTGGCACGACTTCCATAACTTTAAACACGACGCCTTGAGCAGGAGTCAGATCGTGATTTGAGTTCAGCTGAACAGCATCATTGGCTGAACCGGTAGGTGCAGAGCCGTTATCCAGTGACAGATACTTGGTGACGGTTAACTTAGGCACCTTGGTGGTATTCAGATCGCCTGCTACGAAGTCATCTGCAGCAGCAAATCCAAGGTCATCGGCCGAAGCCTGGGTCGCAGGCAAAACGACCATTCCCGCCAGGAGCGTCGCTCCGGCAACCACCAAGCCTAAAAGCTTAGGGAGCCTTATCCCTTCATAATCTCGTTGCATGTGCATGCACGCATTCCCTTCTTTGTTAATAGGCACAGGATGGCCAGGCACATCTTCGCCTCCCCAACCGATCACTTCCCCGACTTAGGGGGGTGGGCAATATGTCAACATTGGGACATGCCACTGTTCCCATTGCCTAATCATCACTGTACCGACAAAATTGGGACAACGCAAACCGACAAGCCGAATATTAAAAGCCCCGCCACGAGTGCAGTGGCAGGGCTTTGCGATCTTTCCTGAAACAGGCAATCAGTGCCGGTTATCCAGCCGGTGGTAGAGCTCGGCTGCACGCAGATCGGCCTCAAAACGGCGCGGTTCGGTGTTCTCGTCGATGACGGCGAGCTCCACGCCGGCCATCCGGGCGAAGTCCTCCCAGGCCTCGCGACCCACGGTGGTGGTCATGCAGGTATGGTGGGCCGCGCCGGCGCGCAGCCAGCACTCAGCCGAGACCTTGAGGGAGGGCCGGGGCTTCCAGAGGGCACGTGCCACAGGCAGCTTGGCCAGGGACCCACCGGGCTCGACCACATCCACCATGTTCATGACCAGGCGGAAGCGTTCGCGTACATCCGCCAGGGAGATGACCACGGCATCAGTGTAGGGAGTAGCCGTGAAGACCAGACGCACAGGGTCTTCCCTGTCGCCGATGGACAGAGGGTGGATCTCGAGGCGGGGCCTCCCCTCAGTTAGCAGCGTGGGCGAGACCTCCAGCATGTGGGCGCCCATGATCTCCTCATGGCCAGGCACGAAGTTGTAGGAGTAGTCCTCCATGAGCGAGCAGCCGCCCTTGAGTCCGTAGCCCATGACGTTGCCGATCCGGATCAGAACGGAGGTCTTCCAGTCGCCCTCTGCCGAGAATCCGTACCCGTCGGCCATCAGCCGCTGGGCTCCCACGCCGGGCAGCTGACGAAGGCCGCCCAGATCCTGGAAGTTGTCCACGGCAGCGGTAGCGCCCACCTCTTCCATCATGGCCCGCATGCCGAGCTCCTCGCGGGCGGCCACCACCAGGGAGTCGTACCGGGAGTCCAGAAGTTCGGGAGCCACCTCGTAGCTGCGCTTGTAGTCCTCGACCAGATCCTTGACCTGGTCGTCGGTGACGGCGTTCACATGCTCCACCAGCTCGTTGACCGGCCAGGTGTTGACGGAGACGCCGAAGACCCTCTCGGCCTCGGTCTTGTCGCCCTCGGTGACGGCGACATCGCGCATGTTGTCGCCCCAGCGGCAGACCTTCATGTTGTTGGCGGCATCCCAGCCGGCGCAGGCACGCGCCCAGACGCCGATCTTGTCGGCAACCTCGGGGTCGGTGTAGTGGCCGACCACGATCTTGCGCGGGATTCCCAGCCTGGTCAGGATGTAGCCGAACTCACGGTCGCCATGGGCCGACTGGTTCAGGTTCATGAAGTCCATGTCGATGGTGTCCCAGGGGATCTCCACATGGTGCTGGGTATTCAGCTGCAGCAGCGGCTTGCGCAGCTTCTCCAGACCCCTGATCCACATCTTGGCAGGGCTGAAGGTGTGCATCCAGGCCACCACGCCGATGCAGGCCGAGTTCGACGAGGCATCGACCATGAAGTTCAGGATGGAATCCGAATCCTTCAGCGTGGGCTTCAAGACCAGCTTGACCGGGATCCGACCCGAGTCATTGAGGGACTTGGCGATGTCCGCCGCTTGGACGCCCACCTGGCGCAGGGTCTCCTCGCCGTAGAGGTCCTGCGAACCAACGGCGAACCAAAGCTCTTTGCCCTCGAAGGGATTTTTCATGCTCATACTTGCTCCTTTGCTTATGTTTTCCGGCTCAGTGCTGGCCGTAGACGTGCTGGTACCGGTCGTTGAGCTTGGCTATGTCGGCCGGGTCGATGGGCTTGGGTGTGCCGATCTGCTCGGCTGCCCAGACCGTGTGGGCCACCTCTTCGGTCATGGCCGCCGCCTTGACTGCAGCCTCCGCATCCGCTCCCACAGTAAAGGGCCCATGGTTGCGCATGAGCACGGCCGGGCAGCCCGGGTGATCCTTGAGGGTGTCAACCACGCCCTTACCGATGGCCTCCGAGCCGATCAGCTCAAAGGGACCCACCGGTACGGGGCCGCCGAACTCGTCGCCCATCATGGTCAGCACGCAGGGAATGTCCCTGCCGGTGGCCGCCCAGGCGGTGGCATAGGTGGAATGGGTGTGAACCACGCCGTAGACCTCGGGCATGTGCCGGTAGATATAGGCATGGGATAGCGTGTCCGAAGAGGGGGCCTCGGCGCCGTCCACCACATTGCCATCCAGATCGGTGACCACCATGGATCCCGGAGTCAGGTGCTCATAGCGCACCCCCGAGGGCTTGATGACCATCAGATCAGCAGAGCGCAACCGCTGCGAAACGTTGCCCGCCGTCCAGACCACCAGATTCCACCTGGTCAACTGCGCATGCAGGGTGGCCACCTGCTCACGCACCAGTTTCACCTCGTCGCGTACCTCGGGCGAATAATCAGCCAAGGACACCATCAGCAACTCCTTTTCCCGGCCCGATCCCGCTGATCCGGCCGCTTGACGTTTTTCGGCTCCAGGCCTCATCCCTGCAGAGGAATGGTCTTCACGGCCGCCTGCTCGATGGGCAGGCCCTTGGTGAAGCGGTCGAAGAAGGCTCTGAAGCCCTTCACATCGGCCGGATCCGGCTGTTCTGTTGTGGACTGGACACCCGCAAAGACATTGGCATCCAGGTAGTCGGCCAGGGTCTGGTCGGCATGGCCCAGATAGTCGGCCAGGACGGCCATGCCCCAGGCGCCCCCTTCCACAGCGGTGGACATGACCTTGATGGGGGCATTGAAGGCGGCGGCCAGGATCCGCTGGGCTACCTTGGGCGTGGCGAAAATGCCGCCATGCCCGACCATGGTGTCCACCTGGACATGCTCCTGACGGGTCATCACATCCATGCCGATAGTGACCGGCGAGAAAGCCGAGAAGAGCTGGGCCCGCATGAAGTTGGCCAGGGTCATTCGTCCCTCGGGGCCGCGGGCAAAGACGGGCCGGCCCTCCTCCAGGCCAGCCAGGAACTCCCCGGAATAGAAGCAGTAGTTGATCAGCCCGCCGGCGTCCTTATCTCCCTGGAGCGCCTGGTTGAACAGGGTGGCGTAAAGCGCATTCCCCTTCAGGTCCAGACCGGCGGCCTTGGCGAAGTCACCGAACAGCCCCACCCAGGCGTTCAGGTCCGAGGTGAAGTTGTTGGCATGGCTCATGCCGGCAGGATCCCCAGCCGGCGTGGTGACCGGATCCACCTCGGGGTGGAAGTCGCGCAGGGGATGCTCCAGGACCACCATGGCGAAGATGGATGTGCCCGCAGACACGTTGCCGGTGCGGGGACGAACCGCGTTGGTCGCCACCATGCCGGTTCCCGCGTCGCCCTCGGGCGGGGCCATGGGCACGCCGGGCTGCAGCTGGCCACTGGGATCCAGCAGGGCGGCGCCTTCTGCAGTCAGTGCGCCCGCATCGCTGCCGGCGGTCAACGGCTCAGGCAGCAGGTCGTGGATGTCCCAGGGCTGGGCCTGAACCTGCGGCAGTCGGTAGAAGATGCCCAGCAGGCCCTGGTCGAACTCCTTGCGGGAGGAGTCGATGGGGAACATGCCCGAAGCATCGCCGATGCCGATGACCTTGCGACCGGAGAGCCTCCAGTGCATGTAGCCGGCCAGCGTGGTGATGTAGGCCACCCTGGGCACATGCTCTTCACCGTTCAGAATGGCCTGGTAGAGGTGGGCGATGGACCAGCGCTCGGGAATATTGATCTTGAAGACCTGCGACAGCTCCTCATGGGCCTGGCGGGTGTTGGTGTTGCGCCAGGTGCGGAAGGGCACCAGCAGCTGACCATCCTTGTCGAAGGCCAGGTAGCCGTGCATCATGGCCGAGATCCCCATGGCGCCGATCTTGGTCAGCGTCACCCCGTACTGACGACGGACATCCTCGGCCATGGCCGCATAGGCCGCCTGCAGACCCTGATGAATCTGGTCCATGGAGTAGGTCCAGAGGCCGTCCTCCAGCCGGTTCTCCCACTCGACGTCCCCGGTGGCCAGCGTCCGGTAGTCATGGTCGATCAGCACAGCCTTGATACGGGTGGAGCCGAATTCGATGCCCAGACTGGTCGCGCCCTCCTTTAATTCACTCACGATGACGCCTTGTTCGCCAACAACCATGTCTGCTCCTTTGCCTGATATGTTAACGCTCACATAGTCTGGTTACGATTGTAACCGAGACCAGAGCATCAGGCAAGCCCGCGGGATGCGGGCCGACAGTGGTCAGATGCGCTTGATTGCATAGCCCAGGGACCGACGCTGGATCACATCCGCCTGGATCAGTCCAACACCGTGGTGGGTGACCGGGAAGTCCACCGGCTGCCCCTGGTGAAGCAGGGCCAGGACCTGCCGCATGGTGGCCACCCCCAGATCCTCAAAGCGGGGACGGACCGTGGCCAGCGGCGGAAACATGTTGTCTACCGTAGGTACGTCGTCGAAGCCCACCAGACTGATGTCACTGGGAATGCGGATGCCATGCTCCTGCAGGGACCGGGCCACGCCCACAGCCTGGTTGTCGTTGGCGGTGACCACGGCCGAGGGCAGGGAGGTGCCGCTCATGCCCCGCTGATCGATCAGGTGGTTCATCAGCGTGTAGGACTCCCCTGCCTCCCAGCTGCGGGCGTGGACCACGGCTGTTCGTATGCGGCAGCGAGCGCAGGCCACCTTCCAGGAGGCCAGCCGGGTGGCTGCATCCCGCCACTGCGCAGGTCCTGCCATGTAGAGCACCCGCCTATGGCCCCGGGAGACCAGCAGTCGGGCCAGCCGCTGAACGGCACCCCACTGGTCGATTCCGGTCAGGGCTATCCGCCCATCGCCCCGTCGGCGACTCAGGGCCTCTTCGACGCTGGTGATGCCATGCGTGGAGGTGACGATGACCCGGGGCTGGCTCACCTCAACCTGGCAGGCAGCCTGGAACATGGTGTCGGTCGGCGTCAGAAAGATGAAGGCATCCACATTCTGCTCCAGAAAGGTGCCGCAGAGCTCCTGGAATCCGGCAAGCGTGCAGGCGGACTCGTCCACCATCATGACCGACATGAACAAACCATGGGAACGGGCAACGGTCTCGATGGCCGTGATTGACGAAACAGGCCCAAAGAGACTGACACCGCCAGCCACCAGTCCGATGGTCCGGCTGCGGCTGGATGCCAGGGCCCGCGCAGAGTTGCTGGGACGGTAGCCCAGCTTCCTGATGGCCTGCTGGACCTTGGTCCGGGTGGCCGGAGAAACGTCCTTGGAATTGTTGATGACCCTGGACACAGTCTGGTGGGAGACCCCGGCCAGCCGGGCAACCTCGAACATGGAGGGGCGTTTGGACCGTGACCTGCCCCCGCTGCCTGCGGGCATGTGACCTTCTTCCGATAGCCGTACGATAGCCGTGTCGACCGTTCCGATATTAGCCCCTGCCGGAACCGGACGAGGGCAAATGCCAGCTGACCCGGTGCAGACGGCTGGGCCCCAGACGGCGAATGGCCTCCAGATGCGCAGGCGACCCATAGCCCTTGTTGTGCTCCCACTGGTATGGAGCCAAGACGGGATCGGAGGCGGCCAGGCGAACCATAAGCCGGTCACGGGTGACCTTGGCGATGACCGCCGCGCAGGCCACACTGGCACAGTGGGCATCACCCTTGACCTGGGTGGAAACCTTGGGCAGAACCGGGAGGTCGGGAGCGTCAAAGCTGTCGGCGGCCGGGGTGATGTAGTCATGGGGGCCGTCAAGGATGGCAGCCAGACGGCGGCCGGGCCCCAGGTCCATCCCATGCTCCAATTCGGCCAGCGCGCGCAGGGCGGCGATGCCCAGGGCGTGAACGATGCCCCACTGGTCGATCTCATGATTGGAACAGGCCCCCACCGCCCAGCCGGCAGCCCAGTTCTCCAAGTCACGGTACATGGCCAGTCGACGCGCAGGGGTCAGCATCTTGGAATCAGCCACCCCGTCAGGGACCTTCAGATGAGGCAGGTCGGCAGACCGGACCGCCACCACGCCGACCATGGCCGGACCCGCCAGGGCTCCACGGCCGACCTCATCCAGCCCCAGCACATACTCGGCTCCCTGGTCAGCCAAGGCAGCCTCGGTGGCCAGGGTCGGCAGGATCCGCCTCACAGCCGGTTCAGTCCTGGGTAGGCTCGGGCACAGAGTCGAAGACCTTGTGCTGGTTGTTGAGCAGCTTCCAGCTGCCCACCGGGTAATAGATCAGCAGCGCAGTGCCCTTGATGTTGTCCATGGGGACCAGGCCATTGTGTCCGTCGTCCTTGTGCAGACGGGAATCGGCGGAGTTGGAACGATTGTCGCCCATGACGAAGACGTACCCAGGGTCCACCTTGACCTTGAAGGCAAAGGAGCTGGGCTCCACTCCTGGGCGCAGGTAGGAGCTCTCATCCAAGGCGACACCGTTGACGGTGACTGGGGCGCCATGGCCCTTGCAGGCCACTGTGTCGCCGGGCATGCCGATCAGGCGCTTTACCAGGTGACTGCCGCGGAAGCTCGGAGTGGACTCTTCGCCCAGCCAGTTAGCAGGATCAGTGAAGACCACCACATCCCCACGGCGGGGGGCCACCATGGATCTGGTCAGCCTGTGAGTGGTCAGGATTCTGTCCCCGATGCCAAGGGTGTTCTCCATGGAGCCGGAGGGGATGACGTAGATGCTGAACAAAAATATGCGCAGGACGGCGACGACGGCCAAGAGGGCAACCAGCTCGAACAGAAACTCGGGCAGGAAACCGCGTTCGCCCAGCCGCGGGTGGCTGCCCTTGGTGGAGCCGCGTCCACCGGGGCGGTCAAAGGCATGGCGGGGCGGCACCGGGGCTGAGGTGGCCTGTCTGCCGTCCGGATACCAAAGTCCCGACGAGGACGCTTCCTCATCCCGAAAGGCCATATCCACTCCTTGTCATCCACCGGCACCCGCCCGAAAACAGATTCCGCATGACTCATAGCGTACACACCCAAGCATGGAAAAACCCGGGAGCATTACATCCCGGGTGTTAGCGGCCAGGCCTGGACTGGGTCGCCCTGGCTGAATCCTACTTGTTGGACTCGGCCTTGTTGTCGCGACGCTCGACAATGCGGGCGGCCTTGCCGTGCAGACCACGCAGGTAGTAGAGCTTGGCGCGGCGGACACGGCCGTGGCGCAGCACCTTGATGGAGTCAATCTGCGGGGAGTGCAGAGGGAAGCGACGCTCGACGCCCACGCCGAAGCTGACCTTGCGCACCAGGATGGTCTCGCGCACGCCGGAGCCCTGACGAGCGATCACCACACCCGTGAAAGCCTGGATACGAGAGTTGTTGCCCTCAGTGATGTTGACGTTGACCTCGACGGTATCGCCGGGGCGGAAGTCTGGGATCTGCTCCGCAGGCTTCATGTGGCTGGCGTCAAATTCCTGAATCGCGTTCATGCTGTTCCTCCATGGCCGCCGCACATCGACCCATGACATGGACCGCAACCATCAAAGGAAGCGATCCTGGACGGAACCCGGCGGTCTGCCGTCGGGGGTGCCGATCCGCCGGAGCATCCGGCTGGACCTGAAAGGAAGGGAGCCCATGCGGCAGCTACCCTTCCGGCAAACAACTGTCCAATAATATACCACCAACCGGACCCGCAGGGACCCGGCATGACATCAGCGGCGGTGGGCCCTGTAGAAGGCGATCAGGGACTTGGTGGACTGATCCTGCTCGGCCAGGGCCTGGTCGTCCCGGGAGATGGCCGGGGTGATCTCGCGGGCCAGCTTCTTGCCCAGCTCAACGCCCCACTGGTCGAAGGAGTCGATGCCCCAGACCGTGCCCTCGGTCAGCGTGATGTGCTCGTAGAGGGCGATCAGCTCGCCCAGGGCGGCCGGGGTCAGCGCATCGCCGAAGATGGAGGTGGTGGGCCTGTTGCCGGTGAAGACCCGGGCCGGGACGATGGCCTCGGGAGTGCCCTCAGCGCGGACCTCGTCGGCGGTCTTGCCGAAGGCCAATGCCTTGGTCTGGGCCAGGAAGTTGGCCAGGAAGAGCTCATGCACGTCCTGGTCGCCGTCCTTGGCCGGGTTGGGGGTGTTGGCGAAGGCGATGAAGTCGGCGGGGATCAGGCGGGTGCCCTGGTGGATCAGCTGGTAGAAGGCGTGCTGTCCGTTGGTGCCGGGCTCCCCCCAGAAGATTTCGCCGGTCAGGCTGGTCACCGGCGTGCCGTCCCAGCGCACGGACTTGCCGTTGGACTCCATGGTCAGCTGCTGCAGGTAGGCCGGGAAGCGGTGCAGATACTGGTCATAGGGCAGCACGGCGTGCGAGTGGGCGCCGAAGAAGTTGACATACCAGACGTTGAGCAGGCCCATCAGAGCAACTACGTTTCGATCCAGGGGGGTGGCGCGGAAGTAGCGGTCGACAGTGTTGAAGCCCTTGAGGAACTCCTCGAAACGCTCGGGGCCGATGGTGATGGCCAGGGAGGTGCCCACGGCGGAATCCACCGAGTACCGGCCGCCGACCCAGTTCCAGAAGCCGAAGACGTTGTCCGGATCGATGCCGAAGTCGCGCACCTTGTCCAGGGCAGTCGAAACGGCGATGAAGTGCCGACGGATGGCCTCGGCCGAGAGGTCCTCGCCGTCCTTGGACAGCAGGCCGCGCTCCCCCAGGCTCTTCAGGAGCCAGGCGCGGGCCTGGCGGGCGTTGGTCAGGGTCTCCAGGGTGGTGAAGGTCTTGGAGACGATGATGAAGAGCGTGGTCTCCGGATCAAGATCGCGTGTCTTCTCGGCCAGGTCATTGGGGTCGATGTTGGAGATGTAGCGGGCGCTGATGCCGGCATCTGCGTAGGGCTTCAGGGCCTCGTAGGCCATGACCGGACCAAGGTCGGAGCCGCCGATGCCGATGTTGACCACGGTGGTGATCCGCTTGCCGGTCAGACCGGTCCGGCTGCCCGAGCGGACCTGGTCGGCAAAGGCATAGATGCGCTTGAGGGTGTCACGAACGTCACTCACCACATCCTGGCCGTCCACGATCAGTCGGCCGCGGTCCTCCTCGGGGCGGCGCAGGGCTGTGTGCAGAACGGCCCTGTCCTCGGTGTTGTTGATGTGCTCGCCGTTGAACATGGCCTCGATCCGCTCCTCAAGGCCGACCTCGCGGCCCAGTTGGGCCAGCAGGGACAGGGTCTCGGGCTGAATCAGGTTCTTAGACAGATCAATATAGAGATCACCCAGCTCAAAGCTGAGCTTTTCTGTGCGCTTCGGGTCCTTGGCGAACCATGCGCGCAAATCGATCCCCTGGCGCTGCATGTCGTCGAAGTGCTGTTGCAAGGCCGCCCAGGCCTTGGTGCTGGTAGCGTCCACTGGAGGATTGATGGCCATGGTTGTTCGGGTCCTTTCATGAGGTGATGCCCGGTCTGACGAGCACCCGGTTCTATACCCCAAACTACTCACAAAAGCAGACAGAAGACAACAAAATCAGTCAATCTTCTTAACCGAGCCGAATTGCTGTCAGAGTATGTCGTCACAGCCGTACTGAGCTAACTTGGCTACCATGTCCTTGACTTCCTGACTGCGGGCCCGAGGGGCCACCAGGAGCGCGTCTGGGGTGTCCACAACAATCATGTCATCCACACCCAGAAGGGCGACCGTACGCTCAGAGCCGGGCACGACCATATCTCCAGCGGAATCCAGGTACATGACCCGGTCGGCATCACCCAGAATCTTGATGTTGCGCCTGTTGGAGGACGGAAGCAGACCAGCCACTGAATTGAAGTCGCCGATGTCGTCCCAATCGAAGCCCCCTGGAACAACCGCTACGCCGCCGGCCGCCGATAGGGGCTCGGCTACGGCATAGTCAAAGGCAATCTTCTCGATGCCTGGCCAGTGCTCCTCCATGGCCTGGCTGCGGGCCTGCCCGCCCTGGTCCCAGACCTTGGAGATGGCCATGACCGCGGCGTGTAGCTCAGGCTTGTAACGACGCAGGCAGTCCAGGAGCACCTGCGCTTGCATGACAAACATGCCGGCGTTCCATCGATACTCCCCTGTGGACAGGTAGGCCTGGGCCGTAGAGGCATCCGGCTTCTCGACGAACTCGCTGACCAGACGGGCATCCGGAGCCTCGGGAATGCGATCGGCCAGGGAGGGACCTTGATGAATGTAGCCGAAGGCAGTGGAGGGACGAGAGGCGGCGATGCCGATGGTGGTCACATAACCGGCTCGGGCGGCTGCCACCGCCTGCTCCACTGAGGCCGCGAATGCTTTGTCGTCTCGGATGACGTGATCGGCGGCGAAGGAGCCCACGATGATTTCCCCGCCGTGCCGCTGGGCCAGCACAGCAGTCGCCAGGGCTATGGCAGCCGTGGAATCGCGAGGAACCGGCTCGGCGAAGAGCGCGTTCTCAGCCAGATCCGGAAGCTGCTGACGCACCTGGTCCACATGCCTCTGACCGGTGGAGACGACCACATGGTCAGCCCCGCAGATGCCGGCCAGCCGGTCAAAGGTGCCTTGGATCATTGTTCTGCCTGACCCCAATAGATCGTAGAGGAACTTGGGCCGGTCCTGGCGGCTTAATGGCCAGAGCCGGGTACCCACACCACCGGCCGGAATGACGGCATAGAAATCATTGAGATCCATACCCTCCATTGTGTCAAGAAGCTTGTACACCCTCTGCCCGAAGCCCAAGGCGTTTTTATCGCGTGCATCCAGTATGATGTAGCATGTTGCCTTCTTCCGGCGGGTCCGGACGGGAGGCGAAGGCCACTTTAGCTCAGTTGGCAGAGCGTCTCACTCGTAATGAGAAGGTCGACAGTTCGATTCTGTCAAGTGGCTCTTCCACCAACTGCCCTTTCAACGGCAGGGCATGTCGTACGCGCGAGTGGCGTAATGGTAGCCGCGCAGGATTTAGGTTCCTGTGTCTTCGGACGTGTGGGTTCGAGTCCCATCTCGCGCACGGGTATTAAGACAGGGCCTGCAAGGACAGGCCCTGTCTTATGCTTCCGGGGTCAGTGGCGGCTTTTCTGCTTGTTCCTCAGGCAGGCCACGAAGCCCACCAGGCCAAGGGCTATCCGCAGCAGGATTTTGAGCACGGTAAGCGGCCCGCCACCAGTAAGAGGCAGGG
The DNA here is from genome assembly GCF_052606465.1 of Bifidobacterium sp. ESL0825. Lineage (NCBI taxonomy): Bacteria > Bacillati > Actinomycetota > Actinomycetes > Bifidobacteriales > Bifidobacteriaceae > Bifidobacterium > Bifidobacterium sp. ESL0825. Next base: position 2,017,954 of record NZ_CP199589.1, on the reverse strand, counting down.
AGGATGGAGAAGGCCGGAACTCCAGCACCTGCGACACCGAAGCCGATTGGTTCCCGCCCTGGAACCTGCCCTGAGCGTCAGGGCCCTCAGCATCATCGGAAAGCACCTGGACGGCGACATCCCCCCGCTTCATCCCCTCAGGAGGAACCGCCTGCCATATGCCCTGGTCCCCCACAGCCACATCCGTGCCAGTATTGTCAGGCCAGGTCACATGCACCATGGTCCCCTTGGTCTCGGGAATCTTCGTATCACCGTCCACATACTTGTAGGCCCTGCCGGCCACCTGGAAGACGTCATGGCGGTCAATGGTCAGCGTGGTGGGCGTCATGTCGATTTTCCGTTCGATGGAAGCCGGGCCCGAACGAATGTTCATCGGGTTGATCATCTCAACTTGGAAATCATACGTCTGTGTCTCGTCGCTGCCGTTGTAGCCGGTGAACTTGTCAGCGGGAATGTTCAGCGACCAGGACCAGGTGGTAGCTGCTGTCTTGGTGAGATTCAGCGTAAGGCCCGAGGTGGAATCCGTGGCGGAAGACACGGTGCTGACCGCCGCATCCCTCTGGAAGGTGTTTGCCGGAGTGGTCACCAGGCTGGTCCAGTCCGAGGCGGTCTTCTGCTTCATCGAAACAGCCATCTTGGAATCAGTCATCCCCAGCCCTCCCGAGGACCAGGCCGTGTACACAGGCGACGCATCACCCTTGAATGTGACCACCGAATCCGCCGGCAGGCTCCCGTTTACCGTATGAGGCACCGTGACCGAGAACTTGCTTGCATCCGGCACGTTCTCCCCCGAAACGATATACGCCGTCCCGATATTCGAGAAGAAGGAGGTCAGGCCGAACACGGAGATAGACTCAGTTACCCAGGCATGATAGCGCCTGTAGCCACTGTACTTGTTGCCAGGATCCGGCGACGGATACAGCTTGTTTGTGTCCTGTATGCGCTAGGACCCCCCCCCCTGCTTGCTGCTAGTGTCGACCTGGCAGGCAGCCTCGCCCAGCCTGAATCCCCACGTATCCGAGCTTTTCACTAGGTCATCGCCATTTGCGCCCTGCCCCTCCATAATAGGATTGCTGGGGTCCTCGCCCTAGAGAGTGACCTTGTTGGGACGCGCAGCATCCTTTGAAGGCGTGCACTCACCACTGATTACCGGATCAAGCTTGGTCGTATACACGCTACCAGAAGCATCCAAGCCAGCATCAGCATCATTCTCGATCTTCGTGATGGTCGGATCATCGGGACGAGGCACATCATACTTATAAAAGGCACTGTTGATTGTCCAACCCGCAGAGATATTCGTATCCCTCTGCACGGCGGACATGTTATCATCGATTCCCACAAGACCAGCGCTCTTGTGGTTGTACACTTCAGGACTGACGGTACAAACGCTGCCGTCCCGATTCGTGGCAACAGGCCAGGTGACCACCTTGAAATAGCCGTCAAGATCCTGCTTCTCCTTGGCCTTCTTGAAATCAATCCCGCCATCATCCTTCTGAGCAGGCATAGGATTGCCATCCTTATCAGTGGCAAAAAGCACGTTGGGGTTGTCAAGATACCTCGGGTCCTTTGGACTCACGTTGAAAGCAGAATACCTGCTGACTTGGGCTGCCTTGCTGGTCGTGGTAGTCGCCGAATTGGGAGACGGCTGCTGGCCTGTCACCAGGATCGGCTCAGGAGTCAACTCATCAACAGGCACCCACTCGCTATCCTTCAGAGCCACCCACTGGTAATAATACGAATTGGTCTCGGAACATATGCCATCAGGATTATCATTTGTACTGCCACGCGGATTCAACCAGTACACGAAGAATGACCGTGCCGGGGCTGTGCCCGGAGCAGTGGCATTGATTAGCCCAGTAGTGGAATTGTTTTTATATTCAGGAAAACCATAATCCGTCACCATGCCCCAGTTAGCCTGATTGTTTTGATAGAGATTTGGGTTGGTGTCCCAACCGACCCAAGAATACGGGCCACTGCACTTCATATCTGCTTTGCTGTCCAAGCAGTAACCCATATACGCTTTCATCTGTTTGTCCTGTGACAGGCTTGCCGTGATATTTGAATATCTATCCTGAGCCTGTAAATCACTCATGGAAGCCGGATCAAAATTTGTGCAGTTATTGGTAGTCCAGGACCACGAAGAACTACCGTAAGACAGGGCCTTATTCTTGTCACCAACGACGGCCAAGACATTCAAGGGCTCAGGGTGACCACCAACCGCAAATTTTGCAGGATCAGAAGAGGAATCCGCGATATTCATGTCACTCTCAATGGATATGGCCAGGTAGTCATACAAACCAGAATTGATTATCTTATGAACGGTGAAGAACTCATCCTGATTTCTTGCCCAGGCTAAGGCCCCATCACAAGCGTCAGCATTTTTATTGCTGTCTACGTAATCATCTGGAGTTATAGTTTTCATATACCGTTCGCGTCTGTAATAGTCAGGATTGTCAGAACCAACAAACTGATATATGAAAGATAGATTGCATTGTGAGGGATTTTGGTATTAGTCCCACCAACACCAACGCAATCCGGCTTAAATTCATTGTGCTTTACGCGCAGGATGAAGTCCATGCGCAGCTCTTCCCGGTACGCATCAATCCTGTCGTTGAAAGCCATCATCCTATAGAGCTTCGGTTTTCTGCTGGCCGTTTCGTCCTGTCCATCAGCGGCATTGGCCTGATTGGTCGACAGGACGCTCAGCTCAAGCGGAACAACCACGGCCAACGTCGCCAGAAGGGTTACCAGAACGGCTATGATCGGAAGGCTCACATGCTGCGGACCTTTGGCGCTCCGTTCTTGTAACCTCTTTAATACAAGACCCCCCAAATCAAGATATAATTACCCTTTAGAGCGGCTTTACTTTGTTTTTAATTCCTCCCCGTTTGTTTCGACCTTATCGTAGAGATAAAAAATAGCATCTTCACTTTTTTCTTACACTCCATTACGAATGCTGGAATTGCAAGCATTATCTAGGATTCATATAGCGTGTTTCGCGAACGGTTTTCGCGACCGTTTACGGTCTTCATCCGGCTGGTCTGGGTTGGGGGTGGAGGCCACTTTGTCATGGAAAGGTCGACAGTTCGATCCTGTCAAGCGTTTCTTTCACCAGCTGCCCTTTAGACATCTGGACTCGAGTCCCGTCTCACGCACATGAAACACAAACAGGGCCTGCCCTCATCCCCCTAATTCCACGGAGGTAAGCGCAGACCCTGCCTTATGTCGTCGAAATCAGTATCGGCTCTCCTGCCTATTCCTTAGACAGGCAACAAAGCCTGCCAGACCCAATGTCAGCATCAACAGGATCTTGAGCACCGAAAGTGGCCATCTTCCGGCGAAGGGCAGGGAGGAGGTGGAGGGCCGGAATTCCAGTGCATGCGACACTGCGGCTGACTCGTTTCCTCCATGGAAGTTGCCGTTTAGAGGATCACTGCTTTCGGCATCATCGGAGGCAACCTGAGCGGTGAATTGCCCCTGATTGATGCCCTCAGGCGGAGTCGCCTGCCACAAGCCCTGGTCTCCCACGGCGACATCCGTACTGCTATTGCCGGGCCAGGTTATATGGACCAGGGTGCCCTTTGTCTCAGGAACCCTGGTGTTTCCATTGACATACTTATAGGCCTTGCCCGCCACCTGGAAGACGTCGTACCGCTCAAAGGTCAGAGTAGTTGGCGTCATGTCGACCGTCTGGTTGATGAAAGCCGGATCCGAAGGTACATTCAGGGGGTTGATCATCTTGACCTGGAAGATATACTTCTCTGTCTCGTCGTCACCGTTATAACCGGTAAACTTGTCAGCAGGGATGTTCAGCGTCCAGGACCATGTGGACGCCGCCGTCTTGGACAGACTAAGCGTGAGGCCCGTCGTGCGATCCGTGACGGAAGACGCGGTGTTGACCGCCGCATCCTTCTGGAATGTGTTGGCCGGAGTGGTCATCAGGCTGGTCCAATCAGAGGCAGTGTTCTGCTTCATGGAAATGGACATCTTGGAATCAATCACCCCCAGCCCTCCCGAGGACCAAGCTGTATATATAGGTGAAACAGTTCCTTTGAAGGTGACGACCGAGTTTGCCGGCAGAATACCGTTTTTCGTATGGGGCACTGTGACAGAAAGCTTGCCATCCGGAGCATTCTCGTTGGAGACGAAATAGGCTGTTCCTATGTTCGAGAAGAAGGAGGTCAAGCCGAACCCGGAGGCGGACTCAGTCACCCAGGCGTGATAGCGCCTGTAGCCGTTGTACTTGTTGCCTGGGTCCGGCGACGGATATTGCTTATTTGTGTCCTGTATCTGCCAGGACCCTCCCTGTCTGCTCATGGGATCGACCTTACAGACAGCATCCCCCAGCTTGAACCCCCAGGAGTCCGAGCTTTTGACCAGATCGTCGCTGCTCTTGCTCTGCCCCTCCTTGAAGGGATTGCCGGGATCCTCTCCGAACAAAGTAACCGTGTTGGGATGCGTATCGTCTTTGGAGGGAGTGCACTCACCGCTGACCACCGGATCAAGATTATCAGTATAGACGCTTCCTGAGGCATTCAAAGAACCGTCGGTATCATTCTGGATGTTGGTGATAGTCGGTTCACCAGGACGAGGCACATCATACTTATAGAAGGCAGTATCTATAGCCCATCCCGCATCCAGATTCGTATTTTTCTGAGCTTCAGGCATGTCGTCTGTTATCCCAACAAGGCCATCCTGTTGAGGGTCATATATCTTAGTGGTGATTTCAGGTGTGCTTGCCGTCGGCTTGCACTGGGTGCCATCGTCATTAGTAGTGACAGGCCAAGTAACTAATTTGAAATAACCATCGAGCTGCTGATATTCCTGAGCTTTCTTGAAGTCAATTGAACCATCAGGCAACTGTGCGGGCATGGGGTTCCCATTCTTATCAGTCGCGTACAATTCGTTCGAGTTGCTCGAAGTTGTCGGCAGATTATATGCCGTATTGGAATTGACCTGATATTGAAGACCCCAGGAATTGGTCAAATTATTGACGTCTGGCTTCTGACCAGTTACTAGCACAGGTTTAGGCGTCAGCGCATCGACAGGAACCCATTTGCTATCCTTCTGCCCCACCCATTGGTAGTAATACGAGTTGGTCTTGGAGCATATTCCACCAGCACTATTATTGCCACGTAAATTGAACCAATACACAAAGAAGGATTTGGGAGGCGCTACTCCTGGAACCGGCTTAGTTCCTATAGGAAATCCATAATCCGTTACCATGCCCCAATTGGCCTGGTGACCGCCATAGAGAAGGGGATTGCTGTCCCAACCAACCCAAGAACCGGGTCCGCTGCACTTAGGTTGGGGACTATTACCTAGGCAGTTGCCCATATACAGCTTGATGCCCTTGCCCTGGTCCGCAGTGATATTTGCAACCCTGTCTTGGACCTTACTGCTGATAGAGCTTGGATCGAAGGTGCAGTCATTCGTAGTGTAGTCCCATGGAGAAGTCCATGGGGAACTTCCACACGACAACGTATTGTTTTGTTGACCAACGATTGCGTAGACGTTCAAGGGTTCTGGATAACCGCCAGTGACGTAATATTTCGGATCATTGGAGGTATCCATATAGGACAAATCACCCTCTATGGATACAGCAAGAAAATCATATAAACCAGAGTTGATTACTTTATGAACCGTAAAGAACTCGGCCTCGTTTTCCGCCCATTGCTCAGCACCGCCAGTAGGGTCGTTAGGGTTTGTCGAAATAGTATTCAGATACCGTATCCTGCGATAGTGGGACGGATTTTGTGCTCCTTCAAACTGATATACGAAAGACAAATTACAGTTTACCGAATCATAAGGAGAAGTATCACGCATCGGTACGCATTGCGGATCGAATTCGTTGTGTTTCACGCGCAGGATGAAGTCCATGCGCAGCTCATCCTGGTAGGAATCAATCTTGTCGTTGTAGGCCAACATCTTATAGAGCAGCGGCTTCCTGCTTGCCGTATCGCCTTGCCCATCAATGGCATTGGCCTGACTGGCCGACAGGGCGCTCAGCCCAAGCGGAACAACCACGGCCAATGTCGCCAGAAGGGTTATCAAAAGAGCGACTATAGGGCGATCCACATGCCGTGGACCCTTATTGCCCCTTTCTTGTAATTGGTTCAACACGCTACCCCCCAACACCACTATGCGACCATTTCCAGAATCAGATGGACTGCACCCTTGTTTTGTCCCCAATGCAGGCCATGAAACCCTAGAGCACAAGTACCGCATCTTCACTTATGGCATCTTCTTTTTCCCTCTACATGCTTTAAGAGTACAGAGACTGTAAGCGTGATCTGGGATTCAGATAGGGTGTTTTGTGGCTGTCCTTAGTCTTTACTATGGACAGCCTGAACTAGGGGGGGGGGTGACGTCGACAGGACCACCATTCATCCTCTCAACTCAGTGGGGGCGGGGCGGGTCCTGTCGTATACTGCCGAAATAAGTGCCGGCTTTCCTGCCTGCCCTCAGGCAGGCCACGAAGCCGACCAGATCCAAACGCCATCAGTAGCAGGATTCTTAGCACTGAAGGCGGCCATCCACCGGTCAGCGACAAAGCCGAATTGGAAGGACGGAACTCCAGCGCATACGACACTGGAGCCGACTGGTTCCCGACTTCAGGAGGAACCGCCTGCCACGAACCCTGATCCCCCAACACCATCCGTGCCGCTATTACCAAGCCTGGTTATATGAACCAGAGTGCCTTTGGTCTCAGGAAACTCCGTATCCCCGGCCACACTACTTATGGCCTTGCCCACCTCCTGGAAGACGTCATACCGCTCCAAGGTCAACGCGGCGGGCGTCATGTCGATTTTCCGCTCAATGGACGCCGGGTATGAATGGTTGTTCATCGAGTTGATCATCTCAACCTGGAAGGTGTAGATCTGCATCTCGTCGCCGCCGTTGTAGGCGGTGAATTTCCCGGCAGGTATGTCAGCGTCCAGGACCAAGTGGAAGCCGCCGTCTTGATGACCTTCAGCACAGAACCTGATGTGGGGTCCGTGACGGAAGACGCAGTATCGAACCCCGAGTCTTTCTGGAAGGTGTTGGCCGGGGAGTCACCAAGGCCGTCCAGTTCAAGACGGTCTTCTGCTTCATCGAAACAGTCATCCTGGAATCCGTCATCCCCAGCTTCCCCGACGACCAGGCCGTATATAATGATGCTACAACCTTGAACAGGACGACTAAACCCGCCAGCAGGCTCCCGTTGACGGTATGGGGGCACCGTGACCGAGAACCTGTTTTCATCCGGGTCGTTCTCCCTGGAAACGAAATAATCCGTGCCGATATTCGAAAAGAACGAGGTCAGACCGAATACGGATACAGACTCAGCCACCCCGGCATGGTACCTCCGGTAGCCACTGTACCTGTTGCCAAGATCCGGCGACAGATACAGCTTGTTCGCGTCCTGTATCCGTCAGGAGCCTCCCTGTTTACTGTTAGTGTCGGCCTCGTACACAGCTTCTCCCAGCCTGAAACCCCATGTGTCCGATTTTTTCACCAGGTCATCACCTTCGCGCCTTGGCCGTCCGCAATCGGATTGATGGGATCCTCGTCATACAAAACAACCCATTAGGATGCTTGTCATCCTTGGAAGGTGTGCACTCACCACTGATTACCGGCTCAGGCTTGGTGGTATACACACTCCCAGAAGCAGCCAAACTGGCATCCGCGTCATTCACAATCTTCGTGATCGTCGGCTCATCAGGACGAGGCATATCATACTTATAAGACGCAGTATCAATCGTCCAACCCGCAGATAGATTCGTATCCTTCTGTACGGCGGACATATTATAATTGATTCCTACAAGACCGGCACTCTTAGGGCTGTACATTCCGAACCATCAGAATTTCTAGTGTCAGGCCAGGTCACCAATTTGAAATAGCCATCAAGATCCCGCTTCTCCTTGGCTTTCTTAAAATCAATCCCGCCATCAGCCTTCCGGGCAAGCATAGGATTGTCATCCTTGCCAGTATCAAAGACCACGTTGGTGGTAGTCAAATTATTGGGATTCGTCTGCTGTCCTGTTGACAGGACCGGCTTCTTAACAGGTACCCACTGGCTGTCCTTAAGAGCCGCCTATTGATAGTAATCAGAACTGGTCTCAGAACCGATGCCATTGGTATTGTTGGGTTTGCGGCGCAAGTTCATGCAATACACGAAGAAAGACCGTGCCGAGGCTGTGGCGTTTATATTTCCTACTAGACCATCGTTATAAGCCGGAAAACCATAATCGGTCACCATGCCCCAGTTAGCCTGATGCGCGTTATAAAGTTGTAGCTAACTGTCTCCTCCAACCCATGAAATATGCATCGCTGCATTCCAGGTCGCCTCCTCCGCTACCCAAGCAGTCACCCATATACACATTTGTCTGTTTATCCTTCGATAAACTCGCGGTTATATTTGAAGATATGTCCAGCAAGATGCTCATAGAGACTTGAGCGAAATTTGAGCATGTGGCGGTACCCCAGACTCGTGAAGAACTGGCGCAAGACAAAGCGTCATTCTAATCACTAGACAATAGCAAAAACAATCAAGGACTCAGGGTGACCGCCACCCACGAATTTTGCGGGATCTGCAGACTTATTCGCAATGTTTATATCACCCTCAATGAATACGGACAAGAAATCATATAAACCCGAGTTGATTATCTTGTAAACTGTGTAGCGCTCCACATGATCCCCAGCCATGCTACAGCCCCATCATACGCATTCCCATTTTTGTTATTTTCAAGGTCATTATCTGAAGTCATACTGTTTATATATCTTATACGATAAGTAATTTGTATGGTTATCAGAACCAGCATACTTATATATATTACATTTCGCCTTGCCACAGGTGTCCGACTTGCCCAGATCGACGCAATCCGGCTTCGAGTCGTTGTGTTTCACAAGCAGGATGAAGTCCATGCGGAACTCATCCTGCCAGGTATTAATCTTGTCGTTTGAAGCCAACATTCTATAGAGCCGAGGCTTCCTGCTAGCCGTTTCGTCCTGCCCATCATTGGCATTGGCCTGGCTGGATGAAAGCGCGCTCAGCCCCTGCGGAACAACCATGGCCAGCGTCCCCAGAAGGGTTACCAGAACAGCGATGAACGAACAGTTTCACGTGCAGCGATGCCTTATTGTTCCGTTCTTGCAATCGCTTCAATACGAAACCCCCAAGTCCCGATAGAGTCATGTGCTAAAACAGATCAACTTTGCTTTTAATTTGTCCCCCCCCCCTATCGCCGATATGCCATAGCGATAAAAAAAAAAAATCGCACCTTCGCGTTTCCTTGCATACTTCGAACGAAACCGACACTCAGAGCATGATTGTCGCAGTTTCGCGACTGTTCACAGCATGAAATCTATAAGAATTTATCAGTCTGTAAGTGGCCATCGCCCAGCACCCAGCTGATAAGAATCGGCATAATGGCCGCCAGAGCCTTGCCCCTGTGCGAAATAACGTTCTTTTCATCCGAGGTCATTTCCGCGGAAGTCAGCGGCTGCTGGCCGCTGGTGCGCCGGGGCTGATCATGAGGCACGAAAATCGGGTCATAGCCAAACCCGTTTTCCCCGCGTGCCTGGCGAATGATGCTTCCTGGCATCTCGCCAACCCTGGTCACCTGATGCCCTCGGACGGCATATCCCGCTACATCCGGAACGACCAGGGCGGCAGCACAGACAAACCGCCCTCCCCTGTGATCGTCAGGAATGTCGTTCAGCTGGTTCAGCAAGAGCTCCAAGTTGGCCTTGTCGTCGCCGTGGTGGCCGCTCCACCTTGCCGTAAGGATCCCCGGGGCGGCACCCATCACATCAACGACCAGCCCCGAGTCGTCCGCCAGCGCCGGCAGACCGGACTCCCGAGCGGCCTGTCCAGCCTTGAGAAGGGCGTTCTCCTGAAAAGTGGTGCCGGTCTCTACCGGATCGGGTAGTCCCAGCTGCCCGGCCGAAACCAGCTCGATTCTCCGCCCCTCAGCGGTCAAGAAACCGTCGAGTATGCGACGAAGCTCACCTAGTTTGCCCTCGTTGTGCGTGGCCACAACTACTTTTCTGATCCGCCCCATACCTGTCCTCCTCGCTGAAAATTCCTGCCCCGGACGTCAGTCGGATGCCAGAGCCTTGCGCTGAGCGGCCTGAAGCTCCTTGTTCCCCTTGGTTGCCAGGTCCAGCAAGGTGCCAAGCTCCTGACGATTGAAGGGACGATGCTCCGCCGTTCCCTGTATCTCTATGAAATCGCCGGAGCCGGTCATGGACACGTTCATATCAGTCATGGCCCTACTGTCCTCAAGATAGGGAAGGTCAAGCATGGGCTTGCCATCGATGATGCCCACCGAGACGGCCGAGACGCAATCCTTGATCACCTTGTCGGCACTGCGGATGTGATGGTGGTCCTGGGCCCATCGGAGGGCATCGACCATGGCCACGTAGGCGCCGGTTACCGAGGCTGTACGGGTGCCGCCGTCGGCCTGAAGCACGTCGCAGTCAAGCTGGATCTGATTCTCACCCAGAGCCTTCATATCCACCACACCACGCAGGCAACGGCCTATCAGCCGGCTGATCTCCTGGGTGCGGCCACCTACCTTTCCTCGAACCGACTCGCGTGCAGTCCTGTCACTGGTGGCCCTGGGAAGCATGGCGTACTCGGCCGTGACCCAGCCCAGCCCGGAGTCCTTGCGCCAACGGGGCAGCGTCGGCGTGAAGGAGGCCGTGCACATGACCCTGGTCTTGCCGCACTCGATCAGCACCGATCCCTCGGGGGCCTCCGTCCAATGCCTGGTGATGACGACCGGCCGCAACTCATCAGCCGCCCTGCCGTCAGGCCGCAGCACGGCACCCTCCTGGAGCATGTCCTTGATAGCAACCATCAGTGATGATCCTTTCCCGTTCCGCCCAGGCTCCCCTGGTCTGGTCCCCATTATTCCGTCAGCCGTCTACCGATCAATGGTCAGCGGTGTCTTGGCCGGCAGGATGCGATCGATCAGGAAGATGACCAGTGACAGGGCGAAGAAGACGACCAGGTACTCAGCCAGGTTGACTATCAGCTGGGCCCATCCTAAGTGTCCGAGGTCCAAGAAGGCATAGGGGTAGGGATTACCGCCCGGCTCCGGTCCCGAATGAGGCCAGATGGCGGCCCTGATCACTACGAAAGCTACGTAGAAGGGGAAATAGATCAGCCAGGTCAGCACGTTATGCCAGTGGAAACGACGATGAGGGTCGAACAGGAGGAAGTCCACCGATGCCAGGATAGGGCTGATGACGTGGATCATCCATGTGGTCCGGATACCCAGGACCAGCTTGTAGTCCGTGCTGTTCAGCCCCAGGACCAGGATGGCCACCAGCCCGGTGATGACTATGTAGAGCGTCAGACATCCTTTGAGCCAGGCGGGAGGCTGGATGCCCTTGAGCAGGGTGGCCGCTCCGGCCCAGAGCATGACCAGGCCTAGGGCGATATTGGTCTGGAAGGTAAAATAGACCCACTTGTTGCCGATCCCCAGCAGCCAGGCCTCATAGGTGCCGCCTAGGCAGAAAAAGGCGATCAGCAATCGGTAGATGCCCACGACGAATCTCATGCGGACCAGCATAGCCCGACCTTGGGAGGGCAGGGCGAGCCAAGCGGTCAGAGGATTAGACTGGGTGCCAACCAAGGGCCTTTCCACCCACAAAGGGGAAGATATGAACGCTGAAAACAATAGTAAGGACACCGGAACCTCCACGGCTCTGATGACCGATATGTACGAATACACCATGCTGGATGCCGCCCTGCAGGACGGTACGGCCGGACGCCAATCCGTCTTCGAGGTCTACACCCGGCACCTGCCGGCAGGGCGCCGCTACGGAGTTGTGGCAGGCACCGGACGGATTCTGGAAGCGCTGGCGGATTTCCATCCCAGCGAGGATGAGCTTCGCTTTCTGTCAGACCGTCACATCGTCAGCCAGACCTCCATCGACTGGCTGGAGCACTTCCGCTTCACCGGAACCATCCGCGGCTACCGGGAGGGCGAGATATTCTTCCCCGACTCCCCCATTCTGCAGGTCGAGGGCAGTTTCGGCGAGTGCACACTGCTGGAGACCCTGATCCTGTCCATACTCAACTACGACTCGGCCGTGGCCTCGGCCGCCTCCCGCATGGTCACCGCGGCCAAGGGCCGGCCCTGCATGGATATGGGTGCACGCCGTGCCAACGAGTATGCAGCCGTGGCAGCGGCCAGAGCGGCCATAGTCGGCGGATTCCAAGGGACATCAAACCTGCTGGCGGCCAAGCGATACGGTTTCAAGGCCATTGGAACCGCTGCCCACTCATTCACCCTCCTGCATGACAATGAACGCGAGGCCTTCCAGGGTCAGATTCAGGCCTTAGGCAAGGGGACCACCCTGCTGACCGACACCTACTCCATCGAGGAGGCAGTCAGAACAGCCGTCGAGGTTGCCGGACCGGAGCTGGGCGGGGTTCGCATCGACTCCGGAGACCTGGGCTCACTGGCACAGCAGGTCCGCGCCCAGCTGGACGCCCTGGGAGCCACCAAGGCCACAATCACCGTCACCAACGATCTGGACGAGTACGCCATCGCCTCCCTGCAGGATGCCCCGGTGGACTCCTACGGGGTGGGCACCATGCTGGTCACCGGTTCGGGGGCGCCTACCTGCGCCATGGTCTACAAGCTGACCGAGCGCGAGAACTCCAATGGGGACATGGAGGCTGTAGCCAAGAAGTCGGTGGGCAAGGCCTCGGTACCGGGACGCAAGCTGGCCTACCGCTCCTACCACAACGGGGTGGCCGATGCCGAGCACGTCATCTCGGGCGCCGAACAGGCGCTGGCGGCCTATACGCCTGAGCAGGACTGGCGGGATCTGCTGGTCACCTACGTGGATCATGGCCAGAGCAGGCCGGAGTTCCAGGGCGGGCAGGCCGTCCTGGATGCCCGGGAGCATCGGGCCAAGGCCCTTGAGGAGATGCCCATCAACGCCCTGAGCCTGATGAAGGGCGAGCCGGTCCTACCTACTTTGGTCAGGAGCATCTGATGAGCGCGCAAGGCGAAACCTACCAGCCAGACCCGAGCCGATATGATTCCACAGCCTACCGGCGTTGCGGTGACAGCGGTCTGAAACTGCCGCCCATCTGCCTGGGCTGCTGGCACAACTTCGGCGACACCACGCCCCTGGACCGTATGCAGGAGCTGTGCACGACGGCCTTCGACCACGGCATCACCCACTTCGATCTGGCTGACAACTACGGACCCGGACCAGGCGCCGCCGAGCGCAACATGGGAATCATCCTGCGGCGGTGCTTCAGCCACCACCGCCAGGAGCTGGTCATCTCCACCAAGGCCGGTTATGAAATGTGGCCTGGCCCTTATGGGGACTTCGGCTCACGCAAGCATCTGCTGTCCGGACTGGACCAGAGTCTGAAACGGCTGGGGCTTGACTATGTGGACATCTTCTACCACCATCGCCCTGACCCGGACACGCCTCTTGAAGAGACCATGGGCGCCCTGGCCCAGGCGGTCACCAGCGGCAAGGCCCTCTACCTGGGACTGTCCAACTACGACGGGCCGACCATGGCACGGGCCTCGGCCATCCTGACCGAGATGCACGTCCCCTTCGTCATCAATCAGAACCGCTATTCGATCTTCGACAGAACCATAGAGGACAACGGTCTCAAACAGGCAGTAATGAAAGAGAAAAAGGGACTGATCACCTTTAGCCCGCTGGCCCAGGGACTGCTGACCGACCGCTACCTGCACGGAATTCCCGAAGACAGCCGGATTCGGGCCGACGGCCGCTTCCTCAAGGAGTCCGCCCTGACCCCACAGCTGCTGAAGCAGATTCAGGACCTGAACGAGCTGGCCGGCCAACGCGGCCAGAGTCTGGCAGAAATGGCCCTGGCCTGGCTGCTCAGGGACCCGGCTGTCACCTCGGTGCTCATCGGCGCCTCCAAGCCCGAGCAGATCCTGGACAATCTCAAGGCCGTTCAGTCGGCCGACTTCAGCCAGGAGGAGCTGGAGACGATCGACCGAATCGCCTTGGGCAGGCAGTCCTGAAGCAGCCTGGGCCGCTCAGCAGTGCTTAGTGGCTGCCGCCGGTCATCTGCTCATAGATGCGCTTGCAGTCCGGGCAGACCGGGTACTGGGAGGGGTCATGCTTGGGCACCCAGACCTTGCCACAGAGTGCCACGACAGGCCGACCGGTCAGCTTGGACTCGGCGATGCGCTCACGGGAGACGTAGTGGGCGAACCTGTCGGCATCGCCCTGGTCGTTCAGCCGGGTTTTCTCGGCGGTCTCGGTGTCCGGACGGTCCAGCACGGCCGTGCCAGTACCCTGGTCGGGGTTCCGCTCTCGCTCCGGATCCTCCATGCGAATGCTCTTGCTTGCAGTCATGACACCATGGTACGGCGACGAGCTACACGTTCGCTCCCTATGACGCGCTACGCTGAGAATCATGACTATCGCTGTATGCCCTGGCTCATACGATCCGGTCACCTCCGGCCACATGGACGTGATCGAACGCTGCGCCTGCTTCTTTGAGACGGTCCACGTGGTTGTGGCCGTCAACGCCGCCAAGACCCCCATGTTCAGCGAACAAGAGCGGGTGGCCATGATCCGCCGGGCCCTGGACGAGGACGGGTACCCGAACATCACCGTAGCCTCTACTGATGGCCTGATCACCGACTACTGCCGTAAGGTGGGCGCCTCGGTCATCGTCAAAGGACTGAGGCAGAACGGGGACTATGAGGCCGAGCTGGGCATGGCCCTGGTCAATCGCAAGCTGTCCGGGGTGGAAACGCTCTTCCTGCCAGCCGATCCGGTGAGGGAGCACATCTCCAGCACCATCGTCAAGGACGTGGCAAGGCATGGAGGGGACATCACCGGCATGGTCCCCGACAGCGTCGTGGACGCGCTGATAGGCACATTGCACAGGGACACACCGCACACGGAAAAGAGCCAATGATGAACGAGCATACCCAGGAAAGGGACGATGGCGAGCCTATCGACGACTCGACCAGAGCGAGCGCTCCCAAGCCCGCAGTCGACATGAAGGACCTGCCCGACCTGCAGGAGGATCGGAGCAAGAGCGGGAACCCCCGATCGGAATTCACCACCGTCTATGACATCATCGACCGGATTCAGGCCATGCTGGACGAGGCCAAGGCCCCAATTTTCAGTCCGGGACTGGTCAAGGTGGACCGAGACGAGCTGGCCGATGACCTCAACGAGCTCAAGAAAATGCTGCCAGTGCAACTGGAACGGGCCTCGGCGCTCATGAGGGAGGCGGAACGTCGGCTGAACACGGCTCAGACCCAGGCCAACGCCACCATATCCGATGCCCAGAGTCGGGCTGCGGACATCGTCAAGGAGGCCGGCGAGCAGGCTCGCTTCCTGGCCGGCCAGGAGAATGTAGTGGCCATAGCCCGGCAGAAGGCCCAGACCATCATCGACACGGCCCAGTCCCAGGCAGACCGTCTGGTCCAGGGAGCTGATGGGTATGCCGCCCAGGTCATGGGCGAGCTTGATACCCAGCTGGGCAAGATGAGCCAGGATGTGCGTGCCGGCCTGGAGGTTCTCCATCAGCGTGAGCAGGAGGCGGCGCGTAGCATGAACGCGTCAGTCTCGGACCAGGGAGAGGAGGCACAGGGATGAGCAGACCGGAGGATTCCCCTTGGGCGGTTTCAGTGGCCCAGGTGTCGACGCGGGCAGGGCAGAGCACCCGGGTGGACCGTGATTTTCCATCCCCGGAGGGCATCGGCGACCAGGTAGTGGGCATCCCGGCAGGAACGCCTGTGCATGTGGAGGGAGACATCGACTCCCTGGTGGACGGACTCCTGTTGCAGGCCCATATCAGCGTGCCCCTGAAGACCGAATGCACCCGCTGCCTGAGGCCCGTCAATACCAGCATCAAGGACGACCCGGTGGTCTTCTTCCCCTACAAGGAGCCCGAACCGGAGCCGACCCATGGCAAGGAGGAGATCCTGGCCGAGCAGGAGGAAGAGGCTGGCGGCCAGACCTACCCGCTGGTCAGCGGAGGCGCCTTCATGGATCTGGAGGCCCTGCTGCGCGACACCCTGGTGGAGGCCCTCCCCCTGCAGCCCCTGTGCCGACCCGACTGCCGGGGCCTGTGCCCCCAGTGCGGCATGGATCTGAATGACCATCCCGATCACCACCACGAGATAACGGACGACCGGTGGGCGGCCCTGGAAGGACTCAAACAGCGTCTGGAGCAGGAGGAGAACCCCGGCAACGACGGCCGGGCTGGCGAATGACCGGAGGTTGCGGTAGACTACTCTACGCTTAAGCTCGAAGTATTCGATCGAAACAGAGGACAATATGGCACTGCCAAAGTACAAGACCTCGCGCGCCAACACCCATTCCCGGCGCGCCAACTGGAAGACCCAGGCCGCCGCTACGGTTACCTGCCCCAACTGCGGAGCTCCCGCGCTACCGCATATGGCATGCCCCAGCTGCGGCATGTACCGCGGGCGAGTCTACCGCGACGCCATTCGCTCGCAGTTCAGCAAGTGAGCCGATCAGCGATCAGCACGCAATGAAAGAACCCCGGCCATCGACGGGTGGCAGGGGTTTTTCCATATCATCAGATGGAAAGGCCGAGAAAGCGAGAATGACCATGCAGGCAGGGCACTCCAGGAAGGATCAGGAAGACCACATGCAGCAGAAGGAACAGGAGCAGGTAGATCCCGGCAACCAAGCGGCTGAGGAGCTCTTCCAGGCCCTGGGCGGCAGAGTCAGCCCGGGACTGTTGGTACACGCCCTGACCCATCGCTCCTTCGCCCATGAGCACCCAGGCATGCCCAACAACGAACGGCTGGAATTCCTGGGCGATGCGGTTCTGGAGCTGGTTGCCACCGAGACCTTATACAAGGTTCATCCGGACATGACCGAGGGCCAACTGGCCAAAATGCGGGCCAAGGCCGTCTCCGAGGAGGCCCTGTCGGCCATCGCCCGGGAGAAGCTGCACCTGGGGCAATATATTCTTCTGGGCCGTGGAGAGAGCGAGAACGGTGGAGCCGACAAGGACTCCATACTCTGCGACACCGTCGAATCACTGATCGGGTCGGTCTTCGTGGAGCACGGCATCGAGGGGGCCAGGACCACAGTCCACACCCTTCTTGACGACACCCTGGCCGAGGTAGCCACCGAGGGACCCGCACTGGATTGGAAGACCTCGGTTACCGTCAAGTCCCACAAGTTGGGTTTGGGCGAGCCCCGGTACACCATGGCGGTCTCCGGGCCGGAATACGCCCAGGTCTTCACTGCCGAGCTGCGACTGGACGACGGCGGGACCGTGATCGGCAAGGGCCGGGCCAGCAGCAAGCGGAAGGCCCAGCTGGCTGCGGCCGCCCAGGGGTGGAAGCGGCTGGACGACCAGGATCTGCTTAAGGCCCTTCGCACCGAGCAATCATCATGAGCCTCCAGCCGGAATTCCGGCATACGGTACTGCCGCCACGCCCCGACCAGACCCCTGTTTAGACTATGGGCATAACCCGGAGGCACGCCGTCACGAGCAGCAAAGGTGCCTCCTCCTGATCGGGATTCGTCCGCCCACCCCGCCGACGCTCCGACAGGTTCGTATTTCGACATGCACGGCCGCAGGTCGGCGCGCAGTCTGGAGGTCGAGAGGAAACATGAGTCTGCCGACACCTCTGCAAGCGTTCAGCTCGGTACCCAAGAACTGGGACCATGACGACAAGGATGTCCCCGCCCAGGGCGAGCCCATGACGGGAGCCCAAGCGCTGATTCGGTCCCTGGAGGACCTGGGGGTCACCCAGGTATTCGGCGTTCCAGGAGGGGCCATTCTGCCTACCTACGATGCTATTGACGAAAAGGCGCGCTTTAACTTCACCTTGGTTCGCCACGAACAGGCCGCCGGACACGCCGCCGAGGGCTACGCCGTCTCCACAGGCAAGGTGGGAGTCTGCCTGGTGACTTCTGGACCCGGAGCCACCAATATGGTCACCCCCATAGCCGATGCCATGATGGACTCGGTTCCCCTAGTGGTGGTGACCGGCCAGGTGGGCGTGGACTCCATCGGCACCGATGCCTTCCAAGAGGCTGACATCGTGGGCATCACCTACCCGGTGGCCAAGCACTCCTATCTGGTGACCAAGGCCCAGGACATCCCCCGGGTCATGACCGAGGCCTACCACATCGCCCGCTCGGGAAGGCCCGGCCCGGTAGTAGTGGATTTGAGCAAGACGGCTCAGAACGGCAAAATGCTCTACTCCTGGCCCCAGGAGATGATCCTGCCCGGCTATAACCCGGTGACGCGGGCCCATGGGCACGTCCTGGACGATGCCGCCCGACTCCTGGTCCAGTCACACAGACCTGTCCTCTATGTGGGTGGCGGCGCAGTCCGGTCAGACGCCCGTCGGCAGGTCCAGGAGCTCGTTCGAGCTACGGGTGCCCCCATGGTCACCACCCTGCCCGCGCGAGGCATCGTGCCCGACTCCGACCCAGCAGTTCTGGGAATGCCCGGCATGCACGGCACGGTGGCCGCCAATGGAGCTATCCAGCACTCTGATCTGCTGGTGGCTGTGGGCACACGCTTCGACGACCGGGTGACCGGCAGCCTGGAAGACTTCGCCCCGGTGGCCAGGGTCATTCATATAGACATAGACCCGGCCGAGATCGGCAAGAACCGGCAGGCGGATGTACCCATCGTCGGGGATGTGGGCCAGGTACTGGACGATCTGATCCCGGCACTCAAGGCGGCCCAACGCACCTGGGGCAAGCCCGATCTCAAACCTTGGTGGCGGCTGATCGACGGCTGGCGGCACGACTACCCCACCACCTTTGAGCCCAGCCCGGACGGCACCCTGGCCCCCCAGTGGGTGGTTCAGACCCTGAGCAACAAGGCCGATCCGAATACCATCTGGGTATCGGGGGTAGGCCAGCACCAGATGTGGGCCAGCCAGTTCATCGACTTCGAACGCACCCGCTCCTGGGTCTCCTCCTGCGGATTGGGGACCATGGGCTATGGTCTGCCCGCCGCCATCGGCACGGCAATCGGCACCAGGGAACAGGAAGATCCACGGCCCGTCTGGCTGATCGACGGGGATGGCTCCTTCCAGATGACCTCCGAGGAGCTGGCCACGGCCGGGCAGGCGGGGCTGCCCATTCGCATCGCCATACTCAACAACTCGGTCTACGGCATGGTCCGTCAGTGGCAGACCCTCTTCTACGGCAGCCACTACTCCCAGACCAACCTGGAGGACGGCGGCGCAAAGCCCGCAGAAGGCAACGGCATCCCCGACTTCGTCAAGCTCGCCGAGGCCTATGGCTGCCTGGGACTGCGGGCCTTTACCCAGGAGCAAGCCCTGGAGGCCATCGATAAGGCCAACGCAGTGACTGACCGACCGGTTCTGATCGACTTCCGCGTCTGGAAGGATGCCATGGTATGGCCCATGGTCCCGGCTGGCGCCTCCAATGACACCATCATCTATAAGCCTGGCGTGCAACCCCTGGCCGGCATCCGTCCGGAGCAGGAGCAGACCGAGCCGCATGAGCAGACCGGAGCCGACCGGGCAGCCATGGCCAGCGACGCCGCCGGTCGTATAAACAAGTAGGAAAGGGGCACCACATGGCCAATTATCCAGCTTCCAAGCCCGGTTCCGAACGGCACACCCTTTCCGTCCTGGTCGAAAACCGCCCCGGCGTCCTGGCCAGGGTGGCCGGCCTGTTCGCCCGGCGCGCTTTCAACATCAACTCACTGTCAGTCTCGTCCACTGAACGGGACGACATCTCCCGGATCACGGTCACAGCAGACGTGGAGGCCGTCCCCCTGGAGCAGATCATCAAGCAGCTCAACAAGCTCCTGCATGTGCTCAAGATCGTCGAGCTCAAGGGCGACGAGGCCGTGGAACGCGAGCTGGTGATGATCAAGGTCAAAGCCAACGAACGCAACCGCTCCGATGTGCTGGAGATCGTCAAACTCTTCCGTGTGCGCGTAGTCGACGTCCACCCCGAGTCCCTGACCATCGAAGCCACCGGGGCCGAAGGCAAGTTGGAAGCCCTGCTGCGGTTGCTGCGGCCCTTCGGCATCATCGAGCTGGTCAGGTCGGGCGCCGTGGCCGTGACTCGGGGACCCCGGGCCCTGAGCGAGAAGGTGCTGGGCTCCCAGATCACCGACCGCTGACTCATCCCATTATCCTGGAAGGCGGTGCCCATGACTGACGATGTGACGGCGGAAATGAGCCGGACCGGCCGAATCGAATGGGAGCGGATGGTATCCGGTCAGGTCTATCAGGACACCCATCCCGACATCGATCGCCAGAGGGAACGGGCCGAGAACCTCTTCCTGGAGTACAACAGGACCGGCCCTGGGCATAAGCAGAAACGCCGACGGATTCTGGAAGATCTTCTGGGCCAGGTGGGACAGGATGTCGTCATCAATCCGGACTTCAGATGCGAAGTCGGTTGCAACATACGGATCGGCAGCCAGACGCTGATCAATTATGGAGCCGTCATGCTGGACAACGCTCCGATCACCATAGGCAGGAACGTGTGGATAGGCCCCGGCGCAGGGCTCTTCTGCACCAACCATGCCCTGGACTATGAGGAACGGAAGGCTGGCGCCTGCCAGGCCCGACCCATCGAAATCTGCCAGGGTGCCTGGCTGGGCGGTCACGTGGTCGTCCTGGGAGGAGTGCGGATTGGCCGTGGGGCCGTCATCGGAGCGGGGTCTGTCGTCACCCATGACATACCGGATCAGGTAGTTGCGGTCGGCAACCCCTGCACTGTCCTGCGACCTATCACCGATGCGGACAGAACTGGCTATCTAGACAGAATTCGTCAGCGGGACCAGGGGAACGACCAGGACCAATAACCCCTAAAAGCCCAGAGCTCATTCCATCCAAGGCTGGCGGTAGATTGGGTAATCATGCCCATCTATGATCTCGGTCTGGAACACGTCGCTCTATCCTTCGCCACCAAAACCATCTTTACGGATGTGACGCAGGGCATCTTCGAGGGTGATCGTATCGGCATCGTGGGCCGAAACGGCGACGGCAAGTCCACCCTGCTGCACCTGCTGAAAGGCACCCAGGAACCCGAACAGGGCCGGGTGACCATGCGCAATGGACTCACCTTTGGCATGCTGGACCAACGTGATCCCCTGAAGGACGAGGACACGGTCCGCAAGGCGGCCCTGGAGAATCGACAAGACTACGAATGGGCTGCCGACCCCAGATCGCGCGAGATCGTCGAGTCCCTTCTGGGCGGCATGGAGCTGGAGGCCAAGGTGGGCACCCTGTCAGGCGGTCAGCGCCGCAGGGTGGATCTGGCACGGCTGCTGCTTCAGGATTGGGACATCCTGGCCCTGGATGAGCCGACCAATCATCTGGATCTGCTCACCATCCACTGGCTGGCCGAGCATCTGAAGAACCGCTGGGCCAAGAATTCCGGAGCCCTCCTGCTGGTCACCCACGACCGCTGGTTCCTGGACGAGGTCTGCACCTCCATGTGGGAGGTGCATGATGGAACCATCGACCCCTTCGAGGGCGGCTACAGCGCCTACATGCTCCAGCGGGTGGAGCGCGAGCGCCAGGCGGATCTGGCCGAGACCAAGCGCCGCAACCTGGCCCGCAAGGAACTGGCCTGGCTGACCCGAGGAGCCCGGGCCCGGTCGACCAAGCAGAAATTCCATGTCAAGGCCGCGCAGGAGCTGATCGCCGACGTGCCGCCCATGCGCAACAGCCTGGAACTCAAGCGGATGGCCACCTCACGCCTGGGCAAGCAGGTGGTGGACCTGGTCGACGTGACCAAGATCTATCCAGGGGCCGGTTCCGATGCCGATGGAAACAGGAACGACCGGGTCCCCTCCCCTCATGCCGAGCGCCCTCTGATGGGCTCGGTGACCGTGGCCGCCGATCCCGGCAAGGACCGTCCGGGCACTGCGGCAGCCGACACCCTCACCATCAGCGGACACAAGGTCCTGGACGACGTGACCTGGCTGATCGGCCCCGGCGACCGATTCGGCATCGTAGGCGCCAACGGAGCGGGCAAGTCCACCCTGCTAGGTCTGATTGACGGCAGCGTGGCTCCCACGGCAGGACACGTCAAGGTGGGCAAGACGGTCCGCTTCGCGGTGCTGACCCAGCGTCTGGATGAACTGGAGAAGCTGGGCCGCTATCGGATCAAAGAGGTCCTTAGCCGCTACAAGCCCACCTATCTGGTGGAGGGCAAGGAGGTGTCCCCGAGCCAACTGATGGAGCGCCTGGGCTTTGAAAGCTCCCAGCTGATGACCAGAATAGGCGACCTGTCCGGCGGACAGAAGCGCCGCATGCAGCTCCTGCTCATCCTGCTGGACGAGCCCAACGTGCTGGTCATGGACGAGCCAGGCAACGACCTGGACACCGACATGCTGGCCGTTATGGAAGACATGCTGGATTCGTGGCCGGGCACTCTGATCGTGGTCTCCCACGACCGCTACCTGCTGGAGCGGGTGACCGACCAGCAGTTCGCCCTGATCAACGGCAAGGTGGTTCACCTGCCCGGCGGCGTCCAAGACTACCTGGACATGGTCGAATCGGCCGACCGGGAGGCTACGGATGCACCGGGCCAGGCATCAGCCAAGGAGACCGGGAATCATAATCAGGCCAAGGCCGAACGTGTTGCCAGGCGAACTCTTAACAAGCAGGCCTCCGCCATCGAACGCAAGCTGGCCAAGCTGGCTGATCAACGCAAGGAACTTGAACGACAGATGGCTGAGCACGACCCAGGCGACTACCAGGGTCTCAACGAGCTCAACAGCAAGCTCAAGGATCTGACCGGGCAATCGGACCAGCTAGAGGAGGAGTGGCTGACCATCGGGGAGGAGCTGGAGTAGCCTCAGGCGGCAGCTAGCTGGGCGGCCTGAGTCGAGCACCTGGCCGCAAAGGCAGAGAAGATGGCATCGGCCAGAGGCTGCATCTGCGGCATCCCTTTGATAAATTCTTCGCGCATTTTAGCGATCTTGGACTTCTTCATCGTGCCAACCATGCTCGGCACCTGCATCCACTCCTCGAAAATGGGCGCCGTCACCTCCAGGTGGAACTGTAGGCCCAAGGCCGATCCAAGCCGAAAAGCCTGAACCTTGGTTGCCTGGGAGCGGGCCAGAAGCTTGGCCCCCGGCGGGAGGGTGACCTGGTCAGCGTGCCAGTGCAACACATCCGTGTTCTTGCTCCACATGGCCACGTCGTCGTCCTGCCCCACCCAGCGGATGGGGCCCATGCCGTATTCGGGATCCTGATCCCGCATCAGGGTGCCTCCCAGGGCCCGCGCCAGAATCTGATGACCCAGGCAAATCCCCAGAATGGGCTTGTTGGCAGCCATCGCCGCCTTGGCCAGCTTGGTCTCCGCCTTGAGTCCGGGGTGATGCGCGTAGTCGTCAGCCGACATGGGCCCGCCCATGATGACCAGTCCCGCCAACTCACGCGAGCGCGGCAGCTTGGGCTTCTTCTCGTCCACGATATTGGTGATCTCGGTGTCCAGCCCGCACTCCTGGAGGTTGTCGAGAATGCGACCCGGCTTCTCCCAATCCACATGCTGGACCACCAGCACCCTAGGTTTCGCCATGATTCCATTCTTGCACAGATGCCATCGGACCGGGTCTGCAGGCTCGGCATTTCCCCCTGGGCAGTCAGCAAGCCTTGGTAGGCTCAAGGATATGGATACGAGTTCGCAACCGCATGATTCCAAGGCTTCAGTCAGCCTGGCCGCAGCTGGTCTGCGTCTGTATGACACAGCTGGTCACCAGGTGACCCCCTTCCGGCCTATCGAACCGGGCAAGGTTGGCATCTACGTGTGCGGGGCCACGGTGCAGAGCTCGCCCCACATCGGCCACATCAGGACCACCTTGGCATTCGACGTGATCAGGCGCTGGCTGCTCAGGCTGGGCTACCAGGTGACCCTGATCCGCAACGTGACTGATATCGACGACAAGATCCTTACCAAGGCGGCGGCCAACGGCCAGCGCTGGTGGGAGCGGGCCTACATCTACGAGCGCGAATTCACCCATGCCTATGAGACCATGGGAGCCCTGCCACCCACCTACGAGCCCCGAGCCACTGGGCACATCCCCGAGATGATCGACCTGATCCAGCGCATCATCGACCGCGGCCACGCCTATGTGGTGCCCGACGAACAGGGCCGCCCATCAGGCAATGTCTACTTCGACGTGGCCTCCTGGCCTGAGTATGGTACCCTGACCCACCAGCAGACCGGCACCCAGCCCGCTGACGAGCAGGCCGCCGCCAACGACCGGCTAGGGCCCAGCATCGACACTGATGACCAGGCTGCCGATACCGATGAGGAGCCCGGCAAGCGAGACCCCCGCGACTTCGCACTTTGGAAGGCACCCAAGCCTACAGACCCGCCCACAGCTCGCTGGCAAACCCCCTTCGGCACAGGTCGGCCGGGCTGGCATCTGGAATGCTCGGCCATGAGTCACCGCTATCTGGGCGCGGATTTCGACATCCACGGAGGCGGCCTGGACCTGCGCTTCCCCCACCACGAGAACGAGATGGCCCAGTCGCACGCAGCCGGCTGGGGGTTCGCCCATCGATGGATGCACACGGCATGGGTGACCCAGAAGGGCGAGAAGATGAGCAAGTCCCTGGGCAACGGACTGTCCGTGGGTCAGGTGCTTTCGCAGCATCCGGCCTGGGTGGTGCGCTACGCCTTGGTCTCGGTGCAGTACCGGTCCATGCTGGAATGGTCCGACCAGTCCCTGCAGGAGGCCGAGGGCGCCTACGAGCGCATCCGCAACTTCGTGGACCGGGCCGGGCGGATCCTGGGCGCACAGCCCGAGCGTGCCCGCGTGGCTGGACTGAGCGCGGATGATCTGCCGGAGGACTTTGTGCAGGCCATGAATGACGACATCAACGTCTCAGGCGGCCTGGCCGCCCTCTATGCACTGATCCGTCAAGCCAACGCGGCCATGGATGCGGATCCGAATGCTCTGGATCGGAAGTGGCTGGCTAATGCCCTGCTCCAGGTCAGAGCCATGCTGGATGTCTTCGGCCTTGATCCCCTCGATCCCCACTGGGCCGGGGCTGCAGCCGACCATGACGATCAAGCCATGAACACCCTGGATGCCTTGGTAGGCCAGCAGTTGAAGGAACGCGATCAAGCACGAAAGGATCATGACTTCGCCCGGGCCGATGCCATCAGGGATCAGCTGACGGCGGCCGGCGTGACCGTGGCGGACACACCCGCTGGCAGCACCTGGGATCTGAACCGCTGACCTCATGTCCGATATACGCGATGTCGCCAGAAGGGCCGGAGTCTCGGTCAGCACAGTCTCTTATGCCTTCTCTGGCAAGCGTCCCGTCTCTCCGGAAACCTACCAGCGGATCATGCAAGCCGCCGACGAACTGGACTACGCCCCGGATGCCGGTGCCCGAATGCTGCGGGCCAAGCGCAATCAGATTGTCGCCCTGAGCGCCCCCCTGCGCCCCGGGCAGAACCGGGCCTCCTACGCGGATTACTTCATCGAGATGGCCAGCTGCGAGCATGCCCGTGGCTATGACTCCCTGCTGCTGACCGCCGAAAACGGCGTCGAAGATATTCGGCGGGTCACCCGCAGCAATCTGGCCGACGGCGTGGTCCTGATGGATCTGGTGGACGATGACATACGCGCCGCCCAGGCCGCCTCATACGGACGCCCCTGCGTGGCCTTGGGAGTGCCTCAGCAGCACGCAGCCTGCGCCTGTGTGGATTTGGACTTCGAACTGATGGGCCGCATGGCGGTGGAAGCCATGGCCCGGGCGGGATGCAAACGCCTGCTCTTTCTGGAGGATCTCGAGGGCGAATACCGGCGCGGTTCCGGCTTCCGCCTTATCCTGCTACGCAGTCTCAAGACCTGGGCCTGCCGCTTGGGCATGGATCTGCAGCTTCAGCCGGGACCTACCGGCAGCGATTTGGCCTATACCCAGCAGGTGCTGGATCTTATCCATCACGGCCGCATCGATGGCCTGATCGGCCAGATCCGCCCCTCCCTGCTGGACACCGTGGTGATTCGCATGCGTTCGGACGGCATGAGTATTCCTGATGACGTGGCCGTTCTGTCTTGCGCCGCAGGCAAGGTCAGCCCCACTCTTGAGCTTCAAGGCATCTCAGAGATGCCCCTTACCCCCCGCTCACTGTGTGCCAAGGCTGCGGATCTGCTGACCCAGGCTGTGGAGGAGGGGGCTTCCCTGGCCGGCCGAGTCCAACTGGAGCGTCCCAAGCTGATCGACCGCTCCTCCATCAGCCGATAGAAGCCGGAGACCGCCCGAGCCGCCACTCAGCGTGGCCGACGGTCCCTCTCCCCTGTCTCCAGCACATTGTGCGGGAAGGGCTGGTGAGGCTCCTGTTGGTACCAATAGGCCACACTGGCCAGGTCATCTTGACGTTCGAAGTAGCCCTGTTCGTCCACGCCTATCTGCTGCAAGGTCACCTTGATATCGCTCGCGAAAATAATGGGGTCGGGAATGTGCCAACGATAGAATCCTCTGGTCACCGGGGTATCGGCATCCCAGTACTGGGATTCGCGATTATCCAACTGCCTGGAATGGAAGGGAAATCCCATGTAGGCCCCGCTGTAGGTGACCTCGTGCATACAACCATCCGGATCCTGCCCGGCAAAGCTCCAGGCACCGCCGAAGTAATCCTCGCTGCCCGTGGAGCACCAAGTGGGATAGTCCTTGTCCCCGTCCAGGTAGACCTTGACCTCGCCCTCGCCCCACCAGCGGCTCTCCAGGGCAGTCAGAGCCAGATAGGTACCCACGTAGGAGCCCCGGCCATGTACTCCGTCCAGGATCACATAGTCCTGACCCAGTTCGGTGACCCGCTGACGGCGCCACTGGGCATGGAAGGTCATTACCTGCTCGGGCAGCTCGTCCTTTTCCACATAGTCGATCTGGTAAAAGAAGGCCTCGATGGGCTCGTTGTGGCGGTTGCGCAGGACGATCCGTGCCCCATGATGGAAAGGCATGGGCCAGTAGCAGTTGAAGCCCCGGCGTGGGTAGACGGCTACAGGCACGGACTCCACCCGGCAGCCCTGGGCGTGGCCACAGCAGAAGAAGTCGCCCAAAGGCACGCAGACTGAGGGCGTTTGTTCCCCATCCCAGTAACATTCCAGAATCAGATTGCGCAGGACGTTGGGCCCGGTAGGCGAAGTGGCATCGGTCACGGTCATCCAGATATGACGGATCTCGCCCGCGCCGGACAGGTCGGCTAGAACCATGTCCTGCCCAGGAGGGATGTTCCTCAGGCATGGGGTTCCTTTTCTGGATGGACCGAGATTGCTTGCAGTCATAGCTGCACTGCCCTTGCCTCCCCGAGGGTTCTCGGCGTTGATGCAACGGGTGCGGTCTGTGGATGGACGAGTCAGCGCCTCAAGACCGTTGGTGAAGTTCGGCATGGTCATACCCATGGTTGTGGTTGCCTTTCATGTTCGGGCCGCTCGCTCCCCTCCTCTGCCCTCTTGCAGCGGGCGGCCATGTTCAGTGTACTTGTGCAGCGGCGATTACTTGACAGCACCTGCCACTATCCCCTGCGAGAGCTTCCTCTGGAAGAAGATGAAGAAGATGATGGTGGGGATGATGCTGAGCAGGGAGGCGGATGCCAGGTCGGTGGCAGCCATGGTGTGCTGCCCCTGCATGGTCGCCAGAGCCAGCGGTATGGTCTGCGTCTTCTCGCTCATCAGGAAGGCCATGGGGATCATGTACTCGTTCCAGGTCCAGATGAAGAAGAAGACAAAGAGGACGCTGATGGTCGACCAGGACACCGGCAGTACGATCTTGCGCAGAATCTGCCAGCGCGAGGCCCCATCGACGGTGGCCGCTTCCAGGATGGCCTGGGGGAAGGTACCGTAGACCGAGGAGAGCAGGTAGGTGCCGTAGGCGCTCTGGATGATGGTGAAGATGATGATGATGGACCACTGGGAGTTGTAGAAGCCCATCCATTTGAACATGACGTAGAGCGGATAGAGCAGGGCCTCCTGGGGGACCATGTTGGCCAGCATGATGAACAGGAGGATGACCGTGTTGCCCTTGACCCTGCCGATGCCCAGAGCGAAGGAGTTGAGGACCGAAAGCAGGACCCCGACAACGGCCACTACCAGGGAAATCAGCAGGGAGTTGCCCAGCTTGAGCGGGAAATTGCTCTTGTTCCAGAAGGAGATGATGCCATCCATGCTGAAGTGGGCAGGCACGGACAGGGGACCCGTGGCGTTGTAGTCAGCCGTAGTCTTGAAAGCGTTCAGGACCAGGATCAGCAGGGGGAAGAGCATGATTACGGCTCCGGCAATCAGCAGGATCAGACCGGCCCAATCCCCCCAGGTGCGGATTCTATGGGCGTGCCGGGAGGACACCCGGGCGTCGGCTTGCAGTGTGGCTTGATTATTCATGATGTGCTTCCTAGCCTTCCTCAGGCGATGTTCTTTTGCACGCGCTTCTGCACGATGGTGAAGACGATGGAGAAGATGACGATGACCACGGTTAGGGATGTCGAGATGGCGGCACCGTAGCCCACCTGCTGCACCTGGAAGAACTGGTTGTAGGAGTAGTAGGAGGGAACCATAGTGGAGGTGCCGGGCCCGCCCTTGGTCAGCAGATAAACCGGAGCGAAGGTCTTCAGCGCACCGATGGTAGACGTGAGAATGACCACCAGGAGCTCGGGAATGATGGAGGGCAGGGTGATGACGCGAAACTTCTGCCACCAGTTGGCCCCGTCCAGGCTGGCCGCCTCGTAGAGCTCGGGATCCACCCGCTGCAGTCCGGACATGAAAATGACGATGGGATAGCCCAGCTGGATCCAGATCAGGATGACCATGAGGATGGGCAGGGCCGTGGTGGTCGAGCCCAGCCAGTTGTGGGCCAGTCCGCCCAAGCCGATCTTGGTCAGCAGGTCATTGACCGCACCGTCTTCAGGCCTGAAGATCCAGCCCATGATGATGGTGGCCACGGCCACGGGCAGAACCTGGGGCAGGTAGTAGAGGGCCCGCAGGGTCGAGGAGGTGTGGGGGCCGAACTTCTTCTGGATCACGTCAGTCAGGGCCGAGGAGATCAGCAGGCCCAGAACCGTGGGGATGATGACGATGGCCACGATGATCCAGAGGGTGTGCCCGAAGGAGACCCAGAAGGTCGAGTCGCCCATGAGTCGTCGCCAGTTGCGCAGACCCACCCATTTGGTCGGCCCCACCCCCCTCCAGCGGGTGAAGCTCAGGTAGATGTTCCAGAAGATGGGCACGATGACGATGGCCACGATGCCTATCAGACCGGGAATCAGATAAGGAACGAACCGCGAGGGCGCACTGCCCGGGATGCGGGACTGCGCCTTCTTCCTGCTATGTGTGTCAGACATGCTTGTACTCTCCTTGGCGGATTGACGCAGCTCAGTCGTCATCGAGATCGAGCTGGGCGACGCCGTCGTCGTAGTTCTTATGCAGGGTGTCCAAAACCTGGTCGGGGCTCTTGGTGCCGTTGACCAGCTCTTGGAAGGCGGCCGGCATGGCGTCGGTCAGGTTGGGCGCGGGGTAGTCGGGATAGTAGCTCATCCGGCTGGCGTCCGAGGCTTTGGTGTATTCATTGACCAGATCACGGCTCTTGGGGTTGGTAATAGCCGCCGTGTCAGCCGCCACTGGCACGCCGCCCTTGTTGCCGATGTAGTTCTGAACCTCCTTGGACAGGACCACATTGATATAGCGGGCCGCGGCATCCTTGCGCCGTGACTTCTGCGGGATGACCAGCAGGTTGCCCGCGCAGCCCTCGACCATCTTGGCCCCCGGGAAGATGGATGCCGTCCAGTCGAAAGCCTTGACCTGCTCCATGAAGCGGGTCTGGTTCCAGGTGCCGGTCTGGTAGATGGGATAGGTCCCCTTGATGAATGCCGTGGTCGTGTCCTCGGCCTTCATGCCGGTGGCATTCTTGGAGATATATCCCTTGTCGATCCAGTCACGGATGGTGTTGGTGGCGAAGGTCAGCGGCTTGCTGCGCCAGTTGACTGGATGCTTGTAGAGCTGCCAGTCATCGACGAATTGGGCATCGGCCTTGGTCATGGCCAGCTGCCACCAGAGCCAGAGCACCCCATATTCCTGGGCATCGGCCGCTATGGGCGTGACGCCGTGGCTCTTGAAGGCCTTGAGGGCTGCCACGAACTGGTCAAAGGTTTGCGGGATGGGGATCTTGTACTTGGCAAACAAGTCCTTGTTGTAGTAGACGCGCTGCATCTCCGCGTAGGAGGAAACCCCGTACCAGGTATCCCCGTCCATGACGCCGCGCTTGTCGTACTTGCCCACTGCCGCCGCCTGGCCACGCACCTTCTTGTCCCAGCCGTACTTCTGCACATAGGGCTTCAGGTCGGTCAGCAGCTGCAGGGTGGACAGGACCCCGGCCGAGCCGTTGCCGCGATTGGACTCCATGACGTCCGGGGCGTCGTCCGAGTTGAGGAACTGGCTGCCATTCTGGGCAATCTGAGTGAATGACTTTACCTCGAAATCCACCTTGATGCCGGTCTGTCGGGTAAAGATATCGGCAGCCTTCAGCCAGCCCCGGGCCTGACCGCTGCTGGGCTCCTCGTAGTACCAGATCTTGATGCTGGACGGATGGGCTTCCTGGGGAGCATCGCCCCCCGATCCGCAGGCCGCCAGCGGCAGGATCGACATGGCCAAGGCCAAGGCCGCCCCGATCCCTCTTCTGATCTTCATGATGGCTCCTAACTTCCTTGCATCCTTGCATCCATCTACTGCGATTCAACATGTCGAAAGGTTTCGACTTCAGGTGTAGTGCAGGCGTTGACCATGCCGTCGATGCAACCAAAATGTCGAATCGTTTCGATTCAGTATAGAAGCTGGTTGGGCACCATGTCAAGAAGACACAAAGTAGACTCATATCTTTCTTCTATATAGCTGCTCAGACCCTCTCACTCTCCTTCTTGTGATCGATACACCCGTGTTC
Source organism: Bifidobacterium sp. ESL0825 (assembly GCF_052606465.1). Classification (NCBI taxonomy): domain Bacteria; kingdom Bacillati; phylum Actinomycetota; class Actinomycetes; order Bifidobacteriales; family Bifidobacteriaceae; genus Bifidobacterium; species Bifidobacterium sp. ESL0825. Next base: position 1,987,043 of record NZ_CP199589.1, on the reverse strand, counting down.
AACCATTGTTTCCGTACTTCTCAACAGTCAAAGCACTACAACCGTTCGCCCATCAATATCGAATTCTCCCGAACCTCCTACGTCTGGTAGGCTCAGGGCACGGGCCTTACGGAGCTGCCGGCCAATCTCCCGGCTGACAGGTAGACTTGGGGCATTATGGCAGCATTTTCATCTTTGACCGACCGGCTCTCCCAGGCCTTCACCCATCTGCGTTCCAAGGGGAAGCTGACCGAGGCCGACATCGACGGCACAATCCGCGAGATCCGCCGCGCCCTCCTGGATGCCGATGTCTCCCTGGACGTGGTGCGCTCCTTTACCGGGCGCATCAGGGAACGCGCCCTGGGCGAGGAGGTCTCCAAGGCCCTGAACCCGGCCCAGCAGGTAGTCTCCATCGTCTACGACGAACTGACTGACATCCTGGGCGCTGGAGTGGATCGACCGCTCAATTTCGCCAAGAATCCGCCCACAGTCATCATGCTGGCTGGCCTGCAGGGTGCCGGCAAGACCACGTTGGCCGGCAAACTAGGCTACTGGCTCAAGGATGCCGGCCACACCCCCCTGCTGGTGGCGGCCGACCTGCAGCGGCCCAATGCGGTCACCCAGCTCCAGGTGGTCGGCGAGCGCGCCGAAGTGCCGGTATACGCACCCGAGCCAGGCGTGCAGACCAGCGGATCCGAGCTGGCAGCCCCGGGGCAGGTCACAGGCGATCCGGTCAAAGTGGCAGCCGACTCGATCAGGGTGGCCAAGGACAAGCTCTATGACGTGGTCATCATTGATACGGCCGGTCGGCTGGGCGTGGATCAGGAGCTGATGGAGCAGGCCCGCAATATCCGCGATGCCGTCCACCCCAACGAGATACTCTTCGTCATCGATGCCATGATCGGCCAGGATGCAGTCGCCACAGCCAAGGCCTTCGACCAGGGCGTGGATTTCACCGGCGTGGTCCTGTCCAAGCTGGACGGCGATGCCCGAGGCGGTGCGGCCCTGTCGGTGGCCTCGGTGACCGGCAAGCCCATCCTCTTCGACTCCAACGGCGAGGGCCTCAAGGACTTCGAGGTCTTCCACCCCGACCGGATGGCCTCCCGCATTCTGGACATGGGTGACATCCTGACCCTGATCGAGCAGGCCCAGCGCCAGTTCGATGAGGAGGAGGCCCGCAAGGCCGCCGGGAAGATGTCCGAGGGCAGCTTCGGTTTGGACGACTTTCTGGAGCAGCTCCAACAGGTTCGCAAGCTGGGTTCCTTCAAGAGCATTCTGGGCATGATCCCGGGCATGGCCCAGCACCGCAAGGAGCTTGAGCAGTTCGATGAGAAGGAAGTGGACCGGACCCAGGCCATCATCCAGTCGATGACTCCCCAGGAACGACGCGACCCCAGCATCATCGACGGCTCACGGCGGGCCCGGATCGCCTATGGCGCCGGCACTACGGTCTCGGCTGTCAACGGCCTGCTGCAGCGGTTCGAGCAGGCGGCCAAGATGATGAAGCGGATGACCAATGGCAGCCGTTCGATCCCAGGCATGGGCGGCATGGGCGCTGGCGGCGGCAAGAAGGGCAAAAAGGGCAAGAAAGGCCGCAAGGGTTCCCGTTCAGGCAATCCTATGAAGCGGGAGGCCGAAGAGAAGGCGTTACGCGAGCGCCTGTCCGGCAAGGGCAAGTCCTCCGGCGGCTCCGCCTTCGCCAAGCGCCCCGAAACTCCGCAGATGCCTGAAGGCCTGCCGGACCTGCCGCCCAACCTTGGCGGCGGACTGGGCGGTCTCTTCGGCGGCCGCTAAACCCCTCTCTCCTGCAGGAGACAATGGCACGTGAACACCCTTCTTTGGATTCTCCTGGGGCTCATCGCCTTGTGGATGGCCCTGCGCTTCCTCCCTGCCGGAGCTGACTGGCACCGCCCTCTGGTGGAGCTGATCGCTCTGATCGACCTCTTGGCCGTTCCCCTGTTGGCCATATTGATATGGACGGTCGTCGCAGGTGCCTGGCACCAATGCCTTCTGGCGCTGATTGAACTTACTCTGGTCAGCTGCCAACGCCTTCTTTACCGACTACCTCCAGCAGACCGGACCGGCCAACCATCTTCCGACCATGGACTGAGCGTCATGACTCTGAACTGTCGCTTCGGCCGGGCTGATCCTGAAGAAGTCGTGCGTTGCGTGCGCACCTATGGAGTAGAAGTGCTGGCCCTGCAAGAGGTAGAGGGGAAGCTGCTGGAATCGCTCCTGGATGCAGGCCTGAATCAGCACCTCCCCTACCTGACACAGGGTACTGCTAGCCCTGACGACAACGGCGGCTACAACGCCATCTTCTCGGCCCACCAACCCGTCAAAGCCTCGCCATCGGCTCTGGACCTTCCGGCAGCTGCAGTACCCCTAGTCGAGCTCAAGACCAGCTCCGGACCGATCCGAGTGGCCAGCGTTCATCCTAAATCACCCCAACGAGGCGCCAAACAGTGGGGCATGGGCATCGCTGCCCTGGCCAGGCTGACCCATCCACCCGTGCCCACCATCATCATGGGCGATTGCAACGCCACCCTGCAGCATCCGACCTTCCGGGCTATGCTGGCCAAATCCGGGCTGCATGACGCTTCTTTGCATCTGGAAGCCGGCAGCCACCTGACTTTCCCATCGGCAAGTGCGCTGCCCTCGTTGATTGAAATCGATCATATTCTGACGGACGGCGACCTGGTCCCACAATCCATGCACGCCCTACGGATTCCAGGCAGCGACCACCGAGCGCTGGTAGCCCGGCTGACTCCGCCGCATCGGCTCTGAACACCATACAGATTCACCACCCGCCATATCCCCCGGTTGAGGTATACTTTTGCTGTTATTCATGTCCGGAGGAGCCCTCTCATTCCGACGGCCGTGAGGAACACGCCAGGAGCGCCACCATGCCCCACATGGAGACGCCGCCGGGCACACCAAGTACCAAGGAGAGCCGTTTTGGCAACCAGAATTCGTCTGAAGAGAATGGGCAAGAAGTTCTACCCCTTCTACCGCGTGGTCGTGGTCGATTCCCGCAAGAAGCGCGATGGCAAGGTCATCGAGGAGATCGGCACCTACGATCCCAACACCCAGCCCTCTTCAATCAAGATCGACTCCGAGCGCGCCCAGTACTGGCTGGGTGTGGGCGCTCAGCCCAGCGACCCTGTCTTCAACCTTCTGAAGATCACCGGTGACTGGCAGAAGTTCAAGGATCTGCCTGGCAAGGAAGGCACCCTTAAGGTGCCCCAGGCCGAGATCGATGCCCAGGCCCGCATTGAACAGGCACAGAACGAAGCTCAGAAGCTCAAGGCTGCCAAGTCCGAGGCTGACGCCAAGGCCAAGGCCCAGGCGGAGAAGGAAGCCCCCAAGGCCGATGAGTCGGCAGATGCCGCCCAGGCCGAGCAGGCAGCTGAGTAAGGCATATTTACTGAGGATTGGAAGGACCGGCTATCATGCTTGCACAGGCCGTTGAGCACCTGATCAGGAACATCGTGGACTTTCCCGATGACGTGTCGGTCAAGTCCCACGAGAACTCTCGCGGAGAACTGTTGCGGGTGCGGGTCAACCCCGAGGATATTGGCCGCGTGATCGGCAGGGGCGGCAGGACCGCCAACGCCATCCGCACCGTGATCCAAGCGCTGGCAGACCACAAGGTGCGCGTCGACATCATGGACGTGCGCCGGTGAGCCCCAGCCGGTCCACCAATCACGACCCGCAGGGTCCGGACCCTCAGCAGCGAAGGTTGCTGAGGGTCTGCCGTATTGGCCGCGCCCAGGGACTCAAGGGCGAGGTCAACGTATATGCCTACACCGACGAGCCTGAGCGGCGCTTCGCCCCCGACTCCCAGCTGCAGACCGAGGACGGACAGGTTTTCACGGTGGTCTCCTCCCGCCGCTTCAAACAGCGTTGGATCGTCCTCTTCAAAGGCGTGGAAGACAGGAACACATCCGAAGCGCTGAACGGCATTGAACTGTATGTCCAGGCGGATCCAGCCCAGGAACTGGCGCAGGAGGATGCCTGGTATCCCGAGGATCTGATTGGACTCGAGGTTCGCATGGCTCCGGGCAACTCTCTGGGCGAGCCCTCCGGACGAGTGGTCGGCCAAGTCAGCGACGTGCTGGACGGCGTAGCCCAGCAGCAGCTGCAGATCTGCATGACCACCAAAGAAGACGACGAGGAGGCGGAAGGGCTGATACCCTTCGTCGAAGCCCTGGTACCCCAGGTTGACATTGAAAACGGGTACGTGGCCATCGACCCACCTGGAGGGCTTCTGCCTGGCCTGGTCTGAACCCGTCTTTCAGCAGAAGCGTATGTGGGGGTCAGCGTCCTTCTTCGAGCCGCTGACCCCCCACATATGGGAAATGCGCCCTGCCTAAGCAGGAAATGTTATAGAGCTACATGTCTTCAACCACAAGATATGTCATATCCAGGGGGCCATGCACGCCCACCACGATCACCATCTCGATGTCGCCCGTGTTGGAGGGGCCGGTGATGAAGTTGATGTTGGAGGTCTTGAGCTCACCTGAGACCAGAGCTGGGTCATAGTAGTCCATGGCTTGCCGTGTTCGGGGCAGGATCTTCGACTTGCGGATGATGCTCAGATAGTGCACCGGCAGGAAGTGGAAGGCACGACCCTGACCCGGGGTGGTAGCTACGGTGATGGTGCCCGACTCGGCCAGCAGGAAGTCCGCAAAGGCGATGGCTGTGCCGGACTCGTCGGCGGTCTTGATGTTCTCCTCGCGGCTGGCTCCCGGCTTCCAGAAAGTGGCGGGCGGGTTCAGACCGTCCCTCCACTCCTCCAGGCCGAAATCTGCAAACAGGTCGGAGGTGGGCAGCATCACATGGTCGCTGTCGTCCTTGCGCGAATCGATGAACTCGTCCAATGCAGTGGGCAACTCGGCCTTGGTGCAGGTGCGGAAGTCCACATGGACAGCCTCGCTGCTCTTCCGGGCGATCTCCAGCAGCTCGTCCTGGGTGTGACCGGACAGGGTGGTCTCCGGCAGGTCGTTGACCGGCACCAGAGGATGATCCTTGAGCTGGTGGCGGGGCCGTCCACTCTTCTTGGCCAGGTAGTCCAGGAATACCTCACGATCGGTCATGCCTGCTGCTCCTTCTTGTGATGAGCGAACCAACTGCGGAAGTTCTGCCCGTGCTTGGGCGGATCCGGCAGATCACGAACCTTGGTCCATCCGCCGAAGACGAAGGGCATCCATTCCACGTGCCGATCACTGGCGAAGAGGTTCTTGGCTGTCTCCGGCTGCTTCTTGGATATGGGCGTCAGCATGGTGTGATCCACCCCTAGGGCGGTGCGGAAGAGCGAGGAATGGCCAGTGCCCAGGCCCATGACCCTCATGACCGTGTCGTCGATCAGGTTGGCCTGGGACTGGTCATCCATCATGATCCGCCTGTGCTCGATCATAAGCTGATGCAGAGGGATCTTGACCGGGCAGGTGGCCGTGCATGCTGCGCACAGGCTGCAGGCGTAGGGCAGATCCCCGAAGTCGTCGTAGCCACCGTCCAGCACCGGCGAAAGCACCGAGCCCACAGGACCGGGATAGATGGATCCGTAGCCGTGACCGCCGATGTGCCGGTAGATGGGGCAGACGTTCAGGCAGGAGGCACAGCGAATGCACTGGAGGATGGGCTCGAAGACCGTTCCCAGGGCGTTGGAGCGCCCGTTGTCCAGAATGACCACATAGACATCGTCCGGTCCATCCGACTCCTGGCCGGTGCGTGGCGCAGTGTAGGTCAGATAAGAGGTCAGCTTCTGGCCGACAGCGGACCGTGCCAGCATGTTGTCCATGGTCTCGGCCTCCTTCATGGTCGGCACCAGACGCTCCATGCCCATGACCACCACCTGGGTCTTGGGAATGCACATAGCCAGGTCGGCGTTGCCCTCGTTGGTCACCAGGTTGATCATGCCGGTGTCAGCCACAGCGAAGTTGCAGCCAGTGATGCCCATGTCGGCCTCGAGGAAGTGCTTGCGCAGAACCTTGCGCGAGAAGCGAGCCATGTGCTGAGGGTCATTGTCGCCCTTGTAACCCAGCTTCTTCTCGAAAACCTGCCGAACCTGCTCGCGGTTCTTGTGCAGGGCGGGGAAGACCAGATGGGTGGGCTGGTCCCAGTCGTCCTCTTCCAGGATGAACTCGGCCAGGTCGGTCTCCAGCACCTCCAGGCCGGGCACCGTCATCAGCGTGGGATCCAGGTTGATCTCGCTGGTCACCATGGACTTGCTCTTGACGACGTGCTTGGCCTTTTTCTCGATGGCGATCTGCTTGATGTACTGGGCAGCCTCATCGTCGGTCTGGGCGAAGAAGACATGGCCGCCGCGCTTCTCCACGTTGTCGGCGAACTCCTCCAGGTAGTCAGGCAAATAGCGGATGACGTGCTGGCGGATCTGCTCGCCAAGGTCGCGCCACTGCTCCCAGTTGCCCAGCTCCTGTCGGGCGGCCTCACGCTTGACCCACTGCGCATCCTGGGCCTTGGCCACGGCCTGCTGGGCGAATTGGTCCTGCTCGGACTCTTTGACCCTGGTCAGGAAGGGAGCCTTGCTGGTTCGCAGATATTGTGCGGCCTTCTTGCCATTGACCATGCTGCTCATACCAGAGCCCCCTCTTCCTTGGCAGCCCTGACGGAACCCACGGCCCCATCGCCAGCAGAGCGGCCTTCCACATACTTGACACGGCTCATGTCCACGTTATGATTGAGCACCTCAGCCAGATGCATGATGGTGATCTTCTCGCCGCGCCGGTTGAAACGGCCGCCGATGTTCATCAGGCAGCCTGGATCGCAGGAGATGAGGACGCTGGCCTTGGTGCTGAGCACGTCGTTCACCTTCTCATCCACCATCTGCTTGGAGATCTCAGGCTCCTTCATGGAGAACATACCGCCGAACCCGCAGCAGTTCTCGATATGCGGCAGGGGGATCATGGTCAGACCCTTGACGTGGTCAAGCAGGGCGAAGGGGCTGGTCCGCTCCCCCAGCAGCCGTGTCATGTGGCAGGAACGATGGTAGGTGGCCACGGCGTTGAGTTCGGCGCCCGCGTCCAGCACGCCCAGCACACGATAGAAGAACTGCGAGAACTCATAGGTCTTGTCAGCCATGGTCTGGGCCTTGGCGGCATAGACCGGGTCGTTCTTGAGATGGAAGGGCAACTCCTTGAGCATATTCACGCAGGAGCCCGCCGGACCCACGATGTAGTCGGCGTCTACGCTCAGCAGGGCATCAACCTCGTTGCGCATGACCTGCATGCTCTCCTTGACATACCCGCTGTTGAAGGTGGGCTGGGCGCAGCAGATCTGCTCCTTTGGAAGGTAGGTGTCACAGCCGAACCGCTCCAGCACCTCCACCATGGCCTTCCCCACGTTCGGAAACATGAGGTCCACCACGCAGGTGGAGAATATTACTACTTTCATTACCGCACCTCTCTACAACCTTGCACGCCAGGTCCGAACCATCTCCGGATCGCGGAGAAACCCAACATCACTTGAACCCCTGATCCTCCCACCGCATCGCTGCCTTGCGACCAACCACGCCCATGCAGGCACCGATGTGCAATCCTGAAAGGACCCATCATTATCATGGTATCGACCTGGAATTCGCACCGTCGGGAATCGCCCACCCTCAGCTTTTGAACGTGTGAGATTTACCACATATATGCTACCACGGCAGGCTGGAAAGCAGTGGCATGTCAAGGACGAGCGGCGGCTCGTCTGTTCGCTACAGTGGAATAAAACCCTGCCAGTTCGTCCTCGGGAAGGGAAATCAAGGCATGACCAACTATATGCAGCTCCTCCTGCTCTATGCACCCGCCATCATCTTCGGCCTGCTCTTCCTCTGGGACCTGCACAAGGAGCCACGGCAGTTCCGCAATGCCATCTGGTTTCTGCTCCTGCTGCTGACCCTGGGCGGAGCGCTTCTTCTGCAGTTCGGCATGCGCTGGCTGATCCTGCCCCTGGTCATCCTGCTCATTGCCTCTCCCCTGCTGGTGATCTGCTTCCTGCTGGCCAACACTGTCATCGTCATCCGACATGAGGGAATCTCCCTGACCACTCTGCTGCCCGGGCTGCTGGCGCTGGCCGTGGTGGCCTACATGATTCTTTCGCCCCTCCTAGCAGGCTTTGGCGCTCCCTCATGGATGCAGAAGCTGGCTGGGCTGATCGACCTGGAAGCCACCTGGTTCTTCTTCTCCTTCCTGGCCCTGCTGCTCTATTCCAGTTTTTACAGGCTGCTGCCCCGTAAGCGTCGCTACGACTACATCATCGTCCACGGAGCAGGTCTGCGCGGCGAAGAACCCACGCCTCTGCTCCGGGGACGGCTGGACAAGGCTGTAGACCTCTGGAAGCGGCAGGGGCGCCTGGGACGATTCGTGGTCTCCGGCGGGCAAGGCCCCGACGAGGTGATCAGCGAGGCAAGGGCCATGGCTCAATATTTGCGCAACTCCTGCGGGGTGCCAGCCGAGGCCATCATCATGGAGGACAGGTCGACCACAACCCTGGAGAATCTGCGCTACTCCAAGCAGATCCTGGATGACCGCTACGAGATGGGCACCGGACCTGAGCATTACCGGGTGGCCCTGGTCACCAGCGACTACCACGTCTTCCGGGCCAGCGAATACGCCAGCAAGGTCGGACTGAATGCCGACGGAATCGGCTCACACACCAAGGGCTACTACTGGCCGACCGCCTTCATCCGGGAGTTCGTGGCCATCACCCGCATGCACTGGTGGCCCTACCTGGTCCTTGCGATAGGCTGGGCCGTCTGGATCGGCATTTCAGTCCTGCATTAACACCATCAACCCTTCAGAAGGAATCAGAGGTCATGCAACCTGAATCCCATCCCTATCCTGATCGGCCAGGCTGCGCTCCAGGAACCATGCCACCAGGAGGATGCCCAGGACGATGAGAAAGACGAAGACGAAAGCCCAGACGGCGCCGAACTGGAAGGCCTGAGGACCGGCATGGATCCCTCTGGCCTTGGGCATGCCAGTGATGATGGCAGCCAGGACGCCGGTCGAGGCGGCACCTGAATACTGCTGAAGGGTGTTGAAGAGCGCGTTGCCGTCAGGTACCAGTTTGGCTGGGATATGCTGCAGCCCGACTGTGAGCAGGTTGTTGAAGACGCAAGCCTGCCCGACCATGTAGCAGGCGTAGAGAAGAACCATCAGCGGGACGGACAAGTGCCGGCTGAGGACCAGGAAGCCTAAGGCCGAGAGGAAGAAGCCAGTGCTTCCCACCGCAAGCAGTCCAGGCAGGCCATGGCCATCCAGATAGCCGCCTGTGATGGGCTGGCAGAGTGCGGAGAGCAGGCTTCCTGGCAGCAGAAGCAGGCCGGCGACGGTAGAGGTCTCTCCCAGGACGGACTGGGCCATGTTGGGCAAGATAAACGTCAGGCCAATCTGAACGAACTGGACCAGGAAGTAGAGGATCAGGGCAAGGGTGAAAGTACGGTTCCGGAAGACCGCGATGTTGATCAGCCTGGTCCGCTGGCGCACAAGAGTCCAGACCCCTGCAACAAGTGCCAGGGCACCAATAAACAAGGACAGCCAGGTGATTGGACCATGCACATCCAAGGTGCTCAGACCCATGGTCAGACCGGTCAGGAAAATACCCAGAAGAAGGAACTGGAGCCAGGCGAAAGGACCGACATGGGCGCTCTCCCTGTCAACCGAGATGAGGGCAATAATCCCGAATACCAGCTCAATGGGCAGCACGATCAGGAAGATGGCTCTCCAGGATAAGGTCTGGATGACTGCTCCGCCAAAAGTCGGGCCCAGGGAGGGAGCCAGGGCCACCGCCATGCCGGCGCTGCCCACGTAACGACCCTGGATGTGGAGAGGAACCTTTTTCATGATCAGAGAGAACACCAAGGGAAGGGCGATACCAGTGCTAATGCCCTGCAGGAGGCGTCCAGCCATAAGGACAGGAAAGCTTGGAGCAAGAATGCACATCTGGTCGCTGCCCAGGAATATTCCTACGCTGGCCAAAATCAATGTGCGGGTTGTGAATGAGTGTTCCAGCCAGGCGGCGGCCAGAACCGTCAAGGCCACCACCAGCAGATAGCCGGTAGTCAGCCATTGGACTGTGCCCAGCCCGGTTTTGAAGTACCTGGTCATCTCCGGAAAGGTGACATTGAGCGAGGTCTCCAAAAGCACCCCGCAGAAGGCAAGGCCGGCAGTGCCGGTAATCAGCAGTTTTGTTTTCTTGTCAACATGGTCGACCATGGACCGTCCGCTCCTCACGCACCAGACTGTTCGCATAGCCATCACCACGGATCCGTACGGCATGGCATCATCCGATACCGCTCTCATTGCTGTTTACGCAACGGTTATAGCTCTCTGGCTGCGTTGATGACATCTCCCAAGCCGGATTCATACGCGACTTGAAGACCCAGACAGTGTAACACTCATAGGTGTACCAATCCGTGCCCGATTCCGACCCGAACAGGCTTGGGTAGAGTTGGTGGCATGCAAATCGATATCGTCTCTGTCTTTCCCGAGTATTTTGACGTAACTGGACTCAGTCTGCTAGGCAAGGCCCAGGAAAAAGGCCTGGTAACCATACACGCCCACAATCTGCGCAACTGGACCCATGACGTGCACCACTCCGTGGACGATACGCCGGTTGGCGGCGGAGCAGGTATGGTCATGAAACCCGAAGTTTGGGGTCAGTGCCTGGACAATCTGCTGGGCATGCCAGATGGACCGACTCAGCAACAACCGCCTTCGGACCAGACAGCCAACACCGCTGATGTTAATGGACAAAAAGAAGCGATGAAGAGGTCCGGCGAGAAAAGCGATGGCACAGCAGCCGAGGCCGATTCACCGGCAGACAGCTACAAGGCTGGTGCGGCCGGTCCAGTCCTGATCTTCCCCAACCCATCCGCACCCCTGTTCACCCAGGCCGATGCAACCGAACTGTCACGGGCGGAGAGGCTGGTATTCGGTTGCGGTCGCTACGAAGGCTATGACGCACGCATCCCCGACTACTACCGGAATCAGGGGATCGACGTCCGGGAGTACTCCATCGGCGACTACGTGCTCAATGGGGGCGAGGTGGCCGTCTCGGTCATGCTGGAGGCCATCACCCGGCTCCTGCCTGGGTTCATGGGCAATCCGGAATCCATCGTGCAGGAATCCTACACAGGTGATGAGCCACTGCTGGAATATCGCCAGTACACACGTCCCACCACCTGGCGTGGCATGGCCGTTCCCGAGATACTGACCAGCGGCGACCACGGAAAGGTGGACAGATTCCGGCGCGGCGAGGCCATCAGGCGAACCAGTCGGATCCGTCCCGACCTGATTGCCCGATTGGACTGTTCAACCCTCGATAAGCATGACCGCCGTCTTTTGGAGGATCTGGGCTGGGACACAAGAAAAACCCACCCGAGACCTCTGGACCAGCCATCAGACTGATCTGTCGTTAAATTGATCAACCTTTAAATTACAGGGCTAATCAGCGGGCTGTTAGATAATAGACTGCTGTTTCCCCATAGGTACGAGCCTGATCAATGGCCCATCCGTCAGGAGCCGTGGGCGGCAGGGTGCGTGTCGATCGCTCCAGAACAATCATGCCTCCATCGTCAACCATTCCTTGGGCAGTCAGACCGGTCATAATGCTTTGGCAGTCCTCCGTCGACAGATCGTAAGGCGGATCCATGAAGACCAGGTCGAAGCAGGCCTCGGACAGACCGGCATCCTCATGACCAGAGGAGAGGGGACGAACAAAGCGCTCGGCACGGTTTCTACTGACGCGAATATCCATGGTTTGATCCCAGGCCGGATGATGGCGCAACCCTGCGGCCGAACGTGACAAAAGTCCGGCGACACGACCAGAAGACTCCACGGCCACCAAGCTCTGGGCACCGCGGGAGAGGGCTTCGAATCCCAAAGCCCCTGTGCCGGCGAACAGGTCCAAGACCCGAGCGCCGGACAACAGGTCTTCGGACTCCAGATGGGAGAAAATGGCCTCCTTGGTGCGATCGGTGGTTGGTCGGGTGCCCTTGAGGGCCGCGGGAATGGGGAATCCCTTGAAGCGGCCGGCGATGATGTGCATATGGTCTGTTGTCCTTTCAGCTTGAGACCAGGAAGCCTTCGTTGCCCCTCATGAAGTCCAGAACGGCGCCAGCCAGTTCGGGCTGCCCGGCCAGAGCGGGGTCGGATTCCAGGAGTTGGTCTGCCTGAGTTCGGGCACGGGCAATCATGGGCGCGTCGGTGACCACCCGCAGAAGCTTCAGAGAAGAATGACCGCCGGACTGGGCATCACCCAACACGTCGCCGGCTCCTCTGATGCGGATATCCTCCTCTGCGATTTTGGCCCCGTCCGTAGTGTCACGAATGACCTCAAGCCGCTCGGCAGCTGGAGAATCCTCAGGGGCGCGCGAAATCAGGAAAGCCCAAGAGTCAGTGCCGCCGCGACCCACCCTGCCACGCAGCTGATGAAGCTGGGAGAGCCCGAACCGATCGGCATCAAAGATGACAATGCAGGAGGCTTGGGGCACATCCACCCCCACCTCCACCACAGTGGTGGCTACCAGCAGGGGGGTGCGACCCGAGGCGAAATCCGCCATAACAGCATTCTTTGTGGCGTCGTCATCCCGACCAGTCAGCGTGGCCATGGCAATGCCCTGGAATTGCGGCAGGGCAGCCAGTCGCTGACTCATTTCAACCACCGAGTGTAGAGGCGGACGCTGGCCATCACCTTGGCCTTCCTCAACCAGCAGTTCAGGTTGGGAGTCAGACGCACTGGATTGGCCGGAGCGGTCTGAGGAGGCCGAAGGGTCGTCCTCATCGTCGATGCGAGCGCAGATGACATAGGCCCGCTCCCCAGTCTCGATTCGCCGACGTAGATGCAGGAACATGGCACCCATGGTCGGTCCGTCAGACTCGGCGATGACGTGCGTGCGGACCGGTTTCCGGTTGCTGGGTAGCTCGGTCAGGGCGGAGATGTCCAAATCGCCGAACCAGGTCATGGCGGCTGTTCTCGGGATGGGCGTGGCGGTCATGATCAGCAGATGGGGAACGCGCTCGGATTTGCGGCGTAGCTCCTCGCGCTGCTCAACCCCGAAACGATGCTGCTCGTCGATAACAGTCAGGGCAAGATTGGGGGCCTGGAAGGTCTTGGAGAAGGCCGCATGGGTGGCGATGACAATGCAGGGACGGCCCGAAGCCGAGACAGCCAGAGCAGAACGGCGCTGGGCCAGTCTCATGCCGCCGGTCAGCAGCACCAAAGGCAGCACCAGCTGATCCTTCATACGAATCATGGTGACGTTGTCCACAGGCTTATGGCGGCCTTCGACGGCAGTAGCGGTCACATCGGTGCCCATGGCCTTGAGCATGCCGCCGATGGAGGCATAGTGCTGCTCGGCCAACACCTGGGTGGGAGCCACCAAGACAGCCTGATGACCAGCCTGAACCGCCTGGAGCATGGCTGCCAAGGCCACCACGGTCTTGCCAGAGCCGACCTCGCCCTGCAGAAGCCGCTGCATGGGCTGATCCTTGGCCATGTCGACGCCGATATCATTGATGACCTGACGCTGACCATCGGTCAGCTGGAATGGCAGAGAGTCGATGAAACGGGCAGGCAGGGTGTCTGAACGGTCAGCGCCCGAATCCGCGCATGGATAAGTGGGCTGTTGCTGGGTCTGTCGGCGGGTCTGCAGAAGGGCTGTCTGCGAGACGAAGGCCTCCTCATAGCGCAGGGTCTTGCGTGCCGCAGCGAAGTCGTCAGGGCTGTCGGGCGCATGCATGCCCAGCAGGGCACGAGCACGATGCATCAGCCCTTGGTCGACACGGACCTGCTCGGGCAGCACATCGGGTATAGCCCGACCCAACGCTTCTGGATTGATGCGGACCTCGGCACTGTTGTGTTCCTCTTCTGCGGCACCGGCTGCAGGGATGGTGCCAGATGCATCATCGGCCTGCGCCAGCAGACGCAGAAAACCCAGAATGACATCGTGAATATGGTCTGAGGAGATGCGGGAGCTGGCATGATAAACCGGCCGCGGTCGACGGACCCGCTCCAGGGCCTCGTCAAGGCTGGTCGCATCAGGCCGGGAAGCGTCCGCTGAAACCTCCTGATCAGCATCGGAGACAACCAGGGTCTCGGGATGGGTGAACTGGAGCTGATCCATGTAGATGCCGGGCTCACCGGCCACGACCAGATCCGCCCCCACCTGCAGCCGACGGACCATCCAGTCCATATAGGGCTTCTTGTGAGAAAAGAAAACCAGCCTGACCGACAGCGGAGTGCCGCCCCGACCGCTTACGAAGGCTGCATCATCCACCATCACGTCCAGCCGAAAACCCCGGTGCCCGCTCAGCGGCACCAGACGCACCTGATCAACCCGGGCGGTGAAGGCACAGGGCTCACCCAGCCGAATGCCGGCAATAGTGGTGATCTGCATGGGATCGGTAATGCGGAAAGGATAATAGGTCAGCGCATCCCCGACCGTGACCACGCCCAGAGCCTTGAGAGCGCTCACCCGACGCCTGTTGGCCACCAGCGAGGCCACGGTGCTGTGCAGACTTACACGAGCCACTGCCGACATACCCGATCACCTCCCGCAAGCGCCGACCATCATCCCTCAGGATGACAAGAACCCCCGGAGCTTATGCCCCCGGGGGTCCATATACGACCGACGAACCGCACTCAGGCGGCGATGCGCTGCACCTTGCCGGCCTTGAGGCACTTGACGCAGACGCGCAGACGCACGTTCTGACCATCAACGGTGGTGTGCACCGACTGCAGGTTGGGGCGGAAGATGCGCTTGTTCCGGATATGCGAATGAGAAACACTGTAACCGGTCTGCGGGCCCTTGCCGCACACCGCGCAACGAGCTGCCATGATGACTTCCTTTACGTTGTTTTCCAAGTCGTCCCAGGTGTTCTTGCCCGCAACGCAAGGCTACGGATGAACACACAACTTTGTTAGACTACTACATTCCGTCAAGTAAGGCAAATCAGCGTTCTCAAGCGCGAGGAGGCTTGCGGAAGATGCCAATCAGTGATTGGAGCACTCCGCAGAACACCCCGCCGATGATCCAGATGGCCCAGAATGGGATGCGCCACCCGAAGAGGTTGTCATAATTGCCCGAGAAGAGCATGGTCAGGGCCACCAGCGTACAAAGACCCATGATGGTTCCGCTGATGGCATTGCTTATCCGGTGCTCATACCGGTAAGTATCCCAGCGACCGTCCTCGGCGGAATCAACCTGCCTGTTGTAGGCCCGGAGGTTCATCATCCTATGGCTTGTTCCCGCATGGACCAGCAGAAAGACCCCCAGAGCCAGGAGAAGGAAGAAAACGAACCCCCTGACCTGATCGGACCAGCCCCAGATCAGGAATCCAGCAGAGTTGATCCCCACATCCAAGAGCACGACAGCCAGACCGCAGACCAGCTCCCAGGTAGTCTGCCGATAAACCCGCGAGCGCTCCTCATCGGTATAGAAATCCGCTACATAGGGATGCCGGCGGCGAAAATCCCTTCTGGCGGAAACCGCCGGTATCAAACAGGCCAGGCCCAGGACGATGCCGATCATCAGAGCAAGGAAGGCCAGACCATTCTGTGCGTCAGTCGGCTGGCTGACTGCGGCGAAGAGACCGGCGAAAGCCAATCCCAGCATGATGAGGGCGATGCCGAAAGCCATCCGCAGGCTGTAGGCATTACTGAAGGAGGCGTAGCCGGTCACGTCTTCCGAAACAGACTGGACAGGTATAGTCGTGTGCGTTGTCGAAGTCGTCTGTGCGGCATCCTGATGGTCCGGCCTGGACGCACGCTGCCCGGAACCCGGCTGCCGAACATCGCCTAGAACCAGGTCATCAAGGGTGCAGCCGAAGAGGTCGCAGATGGCCAGGAGCTTGTCCATCTCAGGATACGCCTTGTCCGACTCCCACTTGGACACCGCCTGACGGGATACCCCCACCAGCATGGCCAGCTGCTCCTGAGTCATGTTGCGCTGCGAACGCAGATATTGCACATTGGTTCTGAAACTCATAATGTTCTTTCTCCAGATCGGCAGATTGCCGATTCAACCAGCGACGAGACCATGATGAAACGTGCAGGGCTCCGACCGCCACCAGCTTTGGGTTGCACCAGACAAAGACACCAATATTTTCTGTCAACCGACGGTTGCATCCTTGCAATTCCAAGGAAGCAGGTGGTCGCTGAATCCCTATCATCCCCCCTCCGGCAAGCAATACGTCCCCTCTATGTTCACGATACATACCCTTCAGGAGGGAATGCGAATCCTGCAGACCACAACCCTGAATCGTCCCCGATTCGACCCTGAAAACACCCTGACAGGAGCTCTCGCCATGGTCTTATAGAGGTAGAAGCTAGGCAGATGATGACTGAAAGGAAGGCAACGATGCAGCATCGGGCGATCAAGGATCCATACGCACAACCGCTCATTCTGGACAAGATCTGCTACGACTACGGAAGGCGACAGAAGCAGGGCGCCCGAGTGCTGGACGAGATCAGCCTGGAATGCCAGGCGGGAACCTGGACGGCCATCATGGGTCCTTCGGGCGCCGGCAAATCGACCCTCCTCTATTGTGCCGCAGGACTGCTCCAGGTCAGGCAGGGCAGAGTGGCCATCGCCGGGGAGGACCTGACGCGAATGAAAGAGAAGGAGCTGACCCGACTCCGGCGCGACCATATCGGCTTCGTCTTCCAGGACTACAACCTGGTCAACGCCTTCACCTGCCTGCAAAACACCATGCTGTCCAGCCTCTTCGGCGGCAGGAAAATCTCCGCCCAAGCGGCCCTGTCTGCCCTGTCGAATGTCGGATTGGAAGGGTTCGCCAACACCTATCCGGCCGATATGAGCGGTGGCCAGCAGCAGCGCGTGGCCATCGCCCGGTCCCTAGCCGCCAGCCCGGAGATCATCATGGCCGACGAGCCCACCGGTGCCTTGGACACCCATAGCTCGCGGGAGGTCATGGACCTCTTCGACCTGGCCGTCCGCAGCGGTCAGACCATCCTCATGGTGACCCACGACCCCAACGTCGCCGCCCGCGCCCACCGGGTCATCTTCCTCCAGGATGGGCGCATTCAGGCAGCTTGCCCGGGCGGAGACCCGCAGACCATAGCCCAGCAGCTAGCCAGCATGGATGCTGCGCCAAACCAGGAGGCCTTCAGCCCACCTCTGGCAGTTCCATCCGATCAGCCTCGGTGATGGTACGAATTACCCGGCAGGGCACACCCACGGCCAGGGAGTCAGGTGCGATGTCATGGGTGACCACGGATCCGGCCCCGATGACCGCACCATCGCCGATGGTCACTCCCCCGGCCACAGTCACGTTTGATGCCAGCCAGCAGTTCGATCCGATGGTGATCGGGGCACCCAACTCGTAGTCGTAGAGGGAGCCATCCTCATGGCGCCTCAGATTCCGCTCCTGCCACCGCAGGGGATGCAGGGGGGTTGCCAGGGTGACATTAGGGCCGATCATCACATCGTCGCCGATCTGCACCGGGCAAGTATCCAGAACAGTGAAGTTGAAATTGGCGAAGATGCGCGAGCCAAGCTTGGTGAAGCACCCATAGTCGAAGTAGATAGGCCCCATGAAGTCGACGTCCTGACCATGTTGGGGCACCAGATCGTCCAGAAGCCGGCTACGCAGGTCCCGCTCCTGCTCAGAAGAAGCGTTGAAAAGGCGACAAAGCTCATGGGCCTTGACTCGCAGCTGGCTCAATTCAGGATCCGAGGCATCATAGAGCTCGCCAGCGAGCATCCGCTCCCTCTGCGAGCGCCGATTCCCTTTAGCGGCTCCGGCCGCCACACCTGTCAGTTTCGAGTCTTCATCCATGGCCATCCCATCGTTCCCGCGTCACTTCAGTGTCACTGCTGCAAGCCCGCACTGCTTGCAGAGTCCTCATCCATGTAATCGTCTGGGTCAGACAGCCGACAGCCCCACGTACCGTTCGCCATCCGATTGCGGACATCCATTCACGCCGAGGGTCAGGCTTGGTAGATTGGAGGCAGCGGAGGACCGTGGCGAGGAGGAAGCATGCGGTATGAGGTGAGTGAAGCCATTCCCGAGGATGCCAAGGCCATCCGTAAGGCCGTATTCGTGGAGGAGCAGGGTTTTCACAACGAGTTTGACCAAACGGATGATGCCAGCCTCCATATCGTGGCCTATGACGGGGATGAACCCGTAGGAGTATGCCGAGTCTTCCCCGACCAGGGCAAGACATGGACACTTGGCCGCTTGGCTGTTCTAAAGCCCTACCGCGGCCGACATTGGGGTGCCAATTTGGTAGGCAAGGCTGAGGAAACCGCTCAGAGCCACGGGGCCGACCGGCTCACACTCCATGCCCAAGAACGGGTAGCGGAATTCTATAAGTCCTTAGGGTATCGGGATATGGGCATTCACGATCAGGACGAGGGATGTCCGCACATGTGGATGGACAAGCCCCTAACAGACAGCGCTGGAAACGAGCCGGAGGTCCAGGCCTCATGAATCTGACCGTCAATCTTGCCACTACAAGCGTCGATCCGGACAAGGATCCCATGGGAAGGTCGGAACAGGCCATCTCCAGCTTCAGCGATGCCGTCATCTACTGGTTCCGCCAAAATTTCGGAAAGATCATCCTTCTGATTGTCGTGGCTGTCTGCGCTGCATTGATCTCCAAGATCGTAGCGGCGGCCATGCGACGTGCCTTGGAACGAACCAACCTGCCCAGTGCCTCCATCTTCGTCAACATCGTCCGCGCCCTGATCTGGATCTTCGCCGCTGCCACAATCCTGCAACCAGTCTTCGGAATTAACCCATCCACGGTGGTCGCCGCCCTGGGCGTCAGCGGCCTGGCGCTCTCTTTCGGATTGAAGGATACAATCGCCAACATCGTCGGCGGCTTCGGGCTCATGGTCAGCAAGGTGGTCCAACCCGGCGACATCATCACCATCCAGGGCACCACCGGAACCGTCCGCGACGTGACCTGGCGCCATACCATCGTCATCGACAGGACCGGCAACCAGCTGCTGATCCCCAACTCCATCCTCAACACCACGGCGCTCGAGAAAATCACCGAGGCCGGCGAGGCCGCCACCACCGTTCCCTTTACTCTGCGAGGAGATGCCGATATGGCCAAGTCCTCCCGTTCCATTGCACAGGTGGCGGCCCAGGCGACCAAGGGCATGGCCATGCCAGCCAATCCGCCCATCGTCCAGCTCCAGGGCTTCACCCCTTACGGCATCAAGGGCCAGGTAGTCATGTTTGCCAAGCAGGGCGTCATCGCCGCCGATATGCAGGATGCCGCCACCCGCGCTTTGGCGGGCCAGGACTACCTGGTCCAGGAGGCCGAGCTCCAAACAAAAGACGTTGAGTATTAACCAGATGATCCTCTCATCCTGTGGGAGAAATGCAAAACGGCATCTTTCCTCTCACGAGACGCCGCAAACTCCGCAGGCGACTCCGCGTCAGGCAGATACACCCTCAATCAGATCGGTGATCAGATCGGTGTAGGTAATCCCGGTGGCCTCCCAGGCCTTGGCATACATGGAGATGGGCGTGAAACCAGGCATGGTGTTGATCTCGTTGACGA
Organism: Bifidobacterium sp. ESL0825; assembly: GCF_052606465.1. Classification (NCBI taxonomy): domain Bacteria; kingdom Bacillati; phylum Actinomycetota; class Actinomycetes; order Bifidobacteriales; family Bifidobacteriaceae; genus Bifidobacterium; species Bifidobacterium sp. ESL0825. The sequence continues at coordinate 1,967,516 of NZ_CP199589.1, read as the reverse complement.
TGACCCTGCCCTCGGGCGTTACAAAGCAGTCGACACGGCTCAGACCGGCGCCGTCCACGGTTCTGAAGGCCTTGGCAGCCAGGTCGCGAACCTTCTGAAGAGTCTCCTCCGGCAGGTCGGCGGGAACCTCTACGTGAGAGGCGGAGGAGTCCACATACTTGCTGTCGAAGTCGTAGAAGGCCTCATCCTGATCAGCCTTGTCCAGTACCACCTCGCCTGGCCAGGCTGTACGGGGCTTTCTGTCCTTGCTCGATGAAAGCACGGCGCACTCGATCTCCCGCCCCTCAATGCCCTCCTCTATCAGAACCCGCCAGTCATGCCTTGCTGCCTCGGCGACCGCAGCAGCCAGGGCTTCGCCTTTGGGCTCTTCCACCTTGACCACGCCAAAGCTGGATCCCGCACGGGAGGGCTTGATGAAGAGCGGGTAATGCAGCTCTGCCTTCTCCACAGCGGCCAGCAGGCCGGCTCCGGATCGCTGTTCACGGGAGTCTATGGTGATGCCAGGAGCCACAGGTATGCCGGCTTGGCTGAGCAGAATCTTGGTATAGTGCTTGTCCATGCATGCGGCAGAGGCGAAGACCCCGCACCCAACGTAGGGCAGGCCCATCATTTCAAGCAGACCCTGTAGGGTGCCATCCTCACCGTATGGGCCGTGGAGCACCGGAAAGACCGCGTCAACATGCCCCAAAGGCTCCAGGGAACCGACTGCCCCGGAAGGTTGGGCTCCAGAGACCAGGTCGGCATGGTCGCCGATCAGAAACCCATCCCTGCCACGGGCCATGTCGAGGATGACCGGACGGCTGCCTTCGGTTATCTGCACCCTTGGCAGACTGGCATCGCCCAGACCCCATTGCCTGGGATCCTGGCCGCCTATGGTCCATCGGCCGTCCTTGGTGATGCCGATGGGAATGGGCTCGTATCGGTCAGCATCGATGGCATTGAGCACACCGGCCGCCGACACACAGGATATGGAATGTTCGTCAGCACGCCCGCCATAGAGCACCACAACACGTTTCCTGACCATCATCCCTCGGCTTTCCTCATCCCGGACATGCATTCGAGCCTCACGCATCTGCTCGGGCAGATACACCACTCAAGACAGCAGAATATCCCCTTGGCGGGCAGCAAGGCCTGGTCAGGGTCGCTCATCCACAAGCTTGGCACGAACAGGCATGGTCGAGCTGACGCAGGCACCGGACAAGTCAGACACGCGATTGATCCGGAAAACCATATATCGTCAAGCACAATGCTGGTAGCGCCGGCTTCAAAGTCTTCGCGCCCTCCATAGTCATCAGAATGTTCTGATGGCCACCAGACTCACTCTGTGGTGATCTGCCACCCGAACAGCTCGTCGATCATGCCCCGGCAGCTCAGACCTTGACCCAGCACATGGCTCATGGCCGTAGCCAGCGGGGTCGCCACCTGGTAACGCCTGCCCAGGGCGACGACAGCATCGGTGGTGGGCACGCCCTCGGCGACACCCTTGCTGACGCGAGTGGCTTCCTCAATGCTTTTGCCCTGACCCAGGTTAAAGCCAAAGGTGTAGTTCCTGCTCAGGGATGAACCGCAGGTGGCCACCAGGTCGCCGACCCCGGCAAGACCGGCGAAGGTCTTGGACTTGGCCCCGCAGGCCTCCCCCAGAGCAGTGAGTTCAGCCAGACCCCTGGCCTGGATCATGGCGGCTGTGTTCTCCCCGAATCCAGCCCCTCGTGACATCCCGACTGCCAGCGCAGTGACGTTCTTCAGCGACCCGCACATTTCCAGGCCGATCACATCGTCCGAGACGAAGGCCTTGAAATAGTCGTTCGTGCAGGCACGGGCTACTCTCATGGCTGTATCGGCATCAGTGCTGGCGACCACGGTGGCGCTCGGCTCGCGGGCGGCCACCTCCTTGCTCAGGTTGGGGCCGGAGACAGCCGCGAACCTGGCTGAGTCCAGATCCAGTGTCTGGCGGACCACCTGATCCATCCGTCTGTCAGTGCCCCGTTCAATCCCCTTCATCAGGGAAACCACAATGGCATCATGACCCAGCAGACCCTTGAATTCCGTCAAGGCCTCACAGGCATGCTGAGCGGCTATGGCCACGATCACGATTTCAGCCCCCGAGACAGCCTTGGCCCGGTCACCCTCAGCGCTGATGGCATCGGGCAGCCTTTCCACGGTCGGCAGGCGGCGGGCATTCGAACGCTTGCTGTTGATTTCGTCCACGACATCCGGGTCAATGTCCCACATGATCACCTGATTGCCTGCGTCAGCCAATACCTGGGCAAAAGCGGTTCCCCATGCGCCTGCTCCCAATACCGCGATCTTCGTCATCATTCTCCTTTGCATAATGCCGTGCGCACGGGAACGCCGACCAGCAGCCTTATTCTTGTCTCTACCATCCTATGACACCGCCGCCAGGCAGCTGGAATTAGAGGCGGGTTCCGGCCTTATTGCTCGCTTCTGGGCCGACGGGTCATGGTCACGTAATCGAAGTATCCAGCCGCTGGGGGCTCTTCGCCACGGATCTCGGCCATGACCTCCTCCATCCGGTTGCGTAGGCGGACACAGAGGGCATGCACGGACTGTTTGGGGGGTTCCGCTCCCCACTGATCCACGTCTTCCAGAAGGTCGGAATAGTCAAGGAGCCGGTCATAGCACATGACCACGTTCTTTCGAGGCCAGGGCCACTTGTGATTGATCGAAGCCGCCCCCCAGGTGATGCTGGGATACAGGGGAACCATGCGACCCAGCTGTCGCGAGGCTTCCAGGGCGATGAATCCGACACCGGGCTTAAGCGACATGGGCCACTTCAGAGGATCACGGGTCACGGTTCCCTCGGGCCAAATGGTCAGTGGCCTGCCCGAGGTGATAATGCTGATCGACTCCTCCTCAATCGACCTGGCCTTGCCTGACTTGCGCTCCACCGGCTGCATGCCCACCATGCGGAACCAGCTGCCGATAAGGGGCCAATGGGCCATTTCGGCCTTGGCCATGTATCGGGGACGGCGACCCAGGTGGAAGAGCGCCATCATGGGAATGAAAACGTCAAACTGGGTCACATGGGTGGCTGCGGTGATAAAGGGGCCGCTCTGCGGCACCCGTTCCAGGCCCCAGGCATAGACCCGGCAGGAGTCTCGCACCACCTGGGAGACTCCGCGCAACAGACGGGTAGTCCCCACAGGGTGCTGGCCGTCTATCTCATCCAGGGCCGGTATGCGGTGTCCAGTGGGATAGTAGCGGGTCGGATCCACCAACCTGTGCCGCTGGGCCAACAGGGCCACCTGCTGGTCGGACAGGGCCGGCACCGCAGAGCGTGGGGAAGGTTTGCCTTTGGAAGCCATCTATGCCTGCCGGATCAGTCGATCTGCGCGTCCAGGGCCAGCAGCTTGTCGCGGAAGTCTTCGTAGCCGCGGTCGATCAGGGAGATGCCGTGGACGGTGGAGGGACCGGAGGCCGTCAGCGCGGCGATCAGGTGGCTGAAGCCGCCACGCAGGTCGGGCACATCGATGTCCTGGCCGGTCAACGGGGTGGGCCCGAAGATGACCGCCGAATGGTTGAAGTTGCGCTGCTGGAAGCGGCAGGGAAGGGACCCCAGGCACTCCTTGTAGAGCTGGATGGTGGCGCCCATCTGAATCAGCGGCTCAGTGAAGCCGAAGCGGTTCTCGTAGACGGTCTCGTGAACGATGGAAAGACCCTTGGCCTGGGTCAGAGCGACCACCAGCGGCTGCTGCCAGTCGGTCATGAACCCAGGATGCACATCGGTCTCAATGGCCACGGGCCGCAGGTCGCCGCCCGGATGCCAGAAGCGGATGCCGTCGTCGCGCACGTCGAACTGGCCGCCGATCTTGCGGAAGACATTCAGGTAGGTCATCATATCGGGCTGATGGGCGCCCTTGACCATGATGTCGCCATGGGTGGCCAGGGCGGCGGAGGCCCAGGAGGCGGCCTCAATCCGGTCGGGCAAGGAGGTATGGGTGAATCCCTTGAGGGATGGCACCCCCTCGATGCGGATGGTCCGATCCACATCCACGGAAATCTGCGCACCCATCTTCTGCAGGACCGCCACCAGGTCCATGATTTCGGGCTCGGTGGCCGCCCCTGACAGCTCAGTGCGCCCTTCGGCCATGACGGCTGCCAGCAGAGTCTGCTCCGTGGCGCCCACCGAAGGGTAGGGCAGGTGAATCTTGGCCCCATGCAGACCATCGGGCGCCGTGATGTGTATGCCGGCCTCATGCTCCTTGTCGACATTGGCCCCCAGCTTGCGCAGGGTCTCCAGATGGAAATCGATGGGCCGGCTGCCGATGCGGCATCCGCCCAAAACGGGGATGAATGCCTCCCCCATCCGATGCAGAAGCGGGCCGGAGAAGAGGATGGGAATGCGGGAAGAGCCCGACAGGGTGTCTACATCAGCCACGTCGGCCAGCTCCACATGACTGGCATCGATGGTGACCACACCCTCCTGGGGACGAACATCCACCTTGACCCCGTGCAGCCTCAGCAGGTCAGAGACCACATGGACATCGCGGATCTCAGGAACGTTCTTAAGCACTGAAACACCGGGAGCCAGAAGGGCCGCCACCATGGCCTTGCTGACGAAGTTCTTGGCCCCGCGGATCTGGATGGTACCGTGCAGGGGTCTGCCGCCCACCACATGCAGCACATCATTCTGTGTATTCACCTTGGGCATATATCGGCTTCCTTCTCGTATCTGCTCAGAGCCGGGCTTTGGCACATCATCGGCCCTATCTGCAAGTCTGCCACAAGGGGTGTGGGGACACCGTGAATTGTCGCCTCGGGCATAGGGCGTCCACCCAGTCGGATACTGGTCAGGCGCCAGCTGAAACGAAGGGGGTCAGCATCGTGAAGCCCATGATCAGCAGCAGCATGATGAAAAATGGGCAGGCCCAGGCGCCATAGACGTTCGTATAGGTGCGGTTTTCCCGCAGAAAAGCGGTAATCCGATGACGGCCCAAATAGAGGACCAGAACGGCCGCCAGCAAGCCTGCCAGCATCATGAGCACGTTGATGTAGGAGGACATGTTGTCGCTCATAAACCCGAGAAGGAGTTCCAGCCCGTCGCTGACGACCAGATTGTTGAACACGTGCAGGGCTATGGACCAGAAGATGGAGTATTCGCAGGCCAGATAGCCCAGGAGCAGACCCATGATGAAAGCGAAGAACCCCTGGCCAAGGTCGCCATGGAAGAAACCGAACATGACCGCGGAGGTGACGATGGCGAAGACGTGGCCGTAGGACTTCAGCGCATGCAGGATGGCACCTCTGAAGACCAGCTCCTCGATGACGGGGGCCAGCAGGCTGACGTAGATGAACATGGGAATGGTACCCGAGGCCTGCTGGATCTGCTCGGTCGTGGTCCAGGACTGCTGCACTCCCAGCCGCGCCGTGGTCCAGTCCATGCCTGACTGATACCAGTCGGCCAGGGTCTGCCCGGTCAGCGTCAGCGCAAAGCATCCCAGCAGCACCTGCCAGGTCATGGGGTGCAGATCAGTATGGAAGATGCCCAGAGGGCCGGAATCGCAGATCTGCCGACGTCGTGTGAAGACCAGGAAGCAGAGGCCTGTGCAGGCGGCGATCAGGTTGATGATGCCCCCATACTCCTTGTCCGCATGGCTCATCACATATATAAATCCCGAGTGGGCAGGCACTGGATCAAACACGGCATTCCACTCCATTTGAGCCAGCACACCGAACAGAAGGCCGACGCTGTTGATGATAAGCAGGTAGACCAGCAGCAGGGCGGCCTGACGGTTGAGCATACCTCTGGCCGCACTCATCCATGCACGATCCGCCACGCCTCGTCTGGGCTTTTGAGCCTGCCCGGTCCCTGACGCGTCGGGCGCCGTCGCTGTCTGCCCCATGTCACCATGCCCTTTCATGATCCTCTGCAGGTTCGGCCATCCGGCATTGACCTCCAGCTTGTCCAAGTCTACGCCACCACCGCAGCGCCAATGCGTCATGCCTCAGAGCAGGCCGGGCACGAACTTGAAGACCGTCAGCAGCAGGCAGAGCAGCAAGTAGAGCAGGAACCAGGGCTGCCTCCAGGAAACATATGTGCCTTTAGGGGCTCGATAGCGCCGCCGGTAATCCAACAGACTGGTGCGGTGCAGGAAGAACATGAGCAGCCCAGCCAGAACCAAGACCAGCGCCACTGCCAAAATCGACAGACGAGCAGTTCTCGGGGCGCTCATCAGATATCGATTGGGCAGGCCGCTGAAGAGCAGATCACCGAGCACACGGGCTCCGACGGCCCAGATCAGACCATACTCCAGGGAGCAGTATCCCAATGCCAGCCCCAGCAGGAAGATCCAAAGCCCGGAGACCGGATCACTCTGCAGCAGGGCGCAGAGCAGGGATGCAGTCAGAATGGCAAAGACCCGGCCATACCGACGCAGCCCGTTGAGGATGATGCCGCGGAAGACCAGCTCCTCAGCCAGGGGGACCGCCAGGAGGGCATACAGGGCCATCATCGGCGAGGAAGCCCCGGTGACCAGTAGGCTGTGCGAGGCCAGGGAGGGGATGTGCAGAAGCAGACCGAAGTGATTGAAGAACTTGTTCAGTTCATGAACCATCCCTTGGCCCAGCAGGAGCACCGCGACCAGGGCCAGCAGAGCCGCCAGGGTCATTCTTCGATCCGTTCGCCAGCGGACGGCGTCCTGTCCCCGCTGATCCACACCTCGAATAACGCTCCACTCTGAAATGCAGGCATAGGTCAGCGCCAGCAGGACCGACAGGAGAGTAATCCCGTCGGATAGGAAGGCGATGGATCTGGGGTCCTTGACCTGTTCCATGACGACTGGCAGGATCATCCCCGAACCGACCATGAGCACCAGAACCGATATGGCCAGATAGACGAAGGCGAAGGCGGCCTGTCCGTTGACGGCGTGGAGGACCCCGGAACTGGCTGTGTAGGTGTTGGACTTGCTGGTGGTGGGTTTGGCCACAACTTCAGCAGCTGGCGCGACAGCGTCAAGTTCACTTGGAACAGCGATCGGCTGCGAGCTGACTGGCTCCGGTCGGCCTGTCCCTGTGACCGGTCCTGCCGAAGCATTGGAAACGACCCGCGGAGCTGCCAACTCGGCTGAAGGACGGGTACGGTTGCGAGCAGCCTGCCGCTTGGACGACCGACGGGCTCCCCTCTTCCTTTCACGGCTTCTGGCAGATAGGCCGAAATGAAGACCATGCGAAGAACGGGTCGGCTTGGTTGCATTCGCTGCGGCTTCCTCGGTCTCTGAGGACTTGGCCTTGGCCGCCACAGCAGCTGCAGCAGCCTCGGCAGCCTTGGCGGCGAGAGCCACAGAAGCGCCTGGAGCGGATACGGATGTCGGCGAAGACGCAAACTGGACGACCGACTGCGTCGCCGGAGCTGCGTTCACAGCCTCTGAAGATTCGGCAGGGGCAGGCTGAACGGCAATCGCTGCCTGACCGGTCTGCATGGGCTGGCCGGCATGATCCTTGTGCGCGAGCGCCGTCTCCTGTCCGTCAATAGCCTTTGACGAAACGACCCGACCACCGGTACCGTCACCGGCGACTGCGGCAGGCTGGGCAACTACCCGTGGAGTCGAACAGACCCGACGCCCCTGATGATCGGTTCCACTGGACACGGATTGTGCAGCAGCACCGTTGTCCCCAGAAGCCGATGAACCAGTGACCAGGGAATCCCAGTCGGCATCCGAGCGACGGACAACGACTGGCCGGTCGGCGAATACCACAGGGGCCTCAGACGCATGAACAGAGGCTGCGGGTGCAGGAATCTCCGAACCCGGTTTCGCAGACATCGAATCCTCAGCGCCGGAACCCGAGGGCGCCTCGAGCATAGTCGCCGACTTGGGTTCAGCTATTCTGACTGCGGAAGGAGCGGAAGCCGCAGGTTTGCCTGCACGGGTGCTTGCGGACGGCTTACGACGCTTGGGCATATTCCAAGAGAAGACCGGGCCATTGTTCTTTTCGGGCTTCGTCCAGGACCAGACGACCTTGGCGGCAGGCTGCCCCGGTTGCCCCGAGGTCTCCGTGGCTTTGGCAACCTCCGGCTCTCGACGAACCACCACACGCCGCGGAGACGACTCCTTGTCAGACTCCTTTCCGCCATGCCCGTCTGCTGGCAGATCTTCAGGGGGAAATGCGGGAACTCCCGGTTGACTGGCCATGGTGACCGAGTCCAAAAAATCATAGGATCCTGGAAGCACTGAAGGTCGTTCACCGACTGGTCTGGCACCCTTGCCGCCAGCTCCTTCATCACCCAGAACCGCGGTCTTCCTATGGGCTATCCGTCCCGGGTAGGCCAAGCCATCATCCACGGCCTCCCCCGGCAGGCTCAAGGGCGGCAGGTCGATGGACCCTTCCTCATAATCCCAATGACGGGCGTAGTCCTTGCTGGCACTGTGGCTTGCAGTCATGAGGGCAATAGAGGAGCGCGACATCTTCCAGCGCCCCTGATCGCTTTGAACATCAGCAGACTCGCTGCCGCTGCCGCGATCCTCGTCATCCCTCATCCGTCGATGATCCTTCCCCTTCATGCACTGCCGTACGACCGCCAAGGGCGTCCAGCGACACGAACCTTTCCCCACGTTCATATCAACAATACATATCCGAGTCTAGCCCGACCCCGCCCTTCCCCGACGGAATCCCGACAATGGGCCGGCCGCCATCGACTGTATGGTCAGGCCAGTCCTGGCACGAATTCGCTCAGGGCCATCAGCAGGCATGCCAGGCAGAAGAGCAGGAACCAAGGCGCCCGCCAGGAAGCATAGATTCCCTTGGGAGCGCGATTGCTGTGGCAGTAATCACGGAGAGTCCTTATCTTGAACAGCAGCCCGACGACACCAACCAGCAGCACCAGGATCATGAGAAAGCCCAGGCCGATGCGGACTACCTCGGGCGCCAGAGGCATGTACTTGGCCAACAATCCTGAAGAGAAAGCGTTGTTGAGCATGTGCACCAGCAGGGACCAGACCAGCCCATACTCCATGGCCAGATAGCCCAGAACCAGGCCGGAAATGAAACCGAACAGACCCTGGACCAAGGAACCATGCATGAAGCCGAAAAGCAGAGAAGAAGTAATAATGGCGAAGACCCGGCCAAAGCGGCGCAGACCGTTCATGATGACCCCGCGAAAGACCAGCTCCTCGGCAAAGGGCCCCAAAAGAATGCCATAGAAGAGCATGATCGGCGTTTCCATGCCTCCATCACCTGGTGCGGACGGCGGATGCAGGCCAGTACTGGACAGAATGGCGCTCAGTCCGGAGTTGGCTACCCCGGCCACCAGCTGACTGAGGAAGAAGCAGGCCAGGGCGATGATCAAGGCCAACAGGCTGAATCGTCGCGCAGTGACCCACTGCACCTGATCCTGGCCATGGCGTTCATGGCCCACGATGACCGGCCACTGGCTGATCAAGGCAAACAGCAGGGCCAGCACTACGGAGATGGCCACCGTCCAGTCACCCAGAGGGCCGTTGATCTGTGCCTCGGAAGCATGCGGGAAAAGAGCAGGCAGAACCGCCTTGCCCCCCAAAAGACCTGCCAGGGTCTCTATGGCCACGTAGATGAAGGCAAAAGCACTTAGGGTATTCACTGCCCGTCTAACGCCCCAGTCGTGCACATCGCCGCTGCTGTGCCTCATGATAACCGCTCCTCTTCACTCGCCAACTAGTCACAGGCGATCAATGGCTGTCTCATTCCATGGTAAGCGAAGAGGGAGCAAATGGCTTTCATATGAGGGCTCACGGCCCGTCGGTCAAATGATGCCGCGGTCAGCCAGGGGTCCAGGCCAGTCGATTTGACCCTCCCTGGCTGAAGTGACCGGCTCTTCTGGCATGTGCTGGGCCGGCAGAGTACGCGGCTTGAAGGGGAATCGCTCGGCCCGCATACGCTCATAGGCACGGATGTCATCCTCGTGCTGGAGGGTCAGATCAATGTCGTCGTAACCGTTCATGAGCCGCCACCGCACGTAGTCGTCTACCTGGAAGGGCAGAGTCACATCCGCGCAGGTGACCGTGCGAGCGCCCAGATCCACAGTCATCTCGATGCCGGGGTCCTCCTCCAGGAGTTTCCAGAGCAACTCCACTGATTCCTGGGGCATGATGGCGGCCAGAACACCGTTCTTGGCGGTGTTCCCATAGAAGATATCGGCGAAGCGGGGGGCGATGACCACGCGGAAACCGTAGTCCCGCAGAGCCCAGACCGCATGCTCGCGCGAGGAGCCGATGCCGAAGTCCGGCCCGGCCACCAGAACTCGGGCACCTGAATATTCGGGCCGGTTGAGCACGAAATTCGGATCCCTTCGCCAGGCGTAGAAGAGCGCGTCCTCGAAGCCGGTCTTCTGCACCCGCTTCAGGAATACGGCGGGGATGATCTGATCGGTGTCGACGTTGGAGCGGCGCAAGGGCACCCCGACCCCGGTGACAACGGAAAGTGGCTCCATGATGACCTCCTGCCTGCTGGATGGCGATGACGATGACGAATGATTGATGGGCTTACAGATCGGCCGGGGAGCATATGGTTCCCCGGATGGCCGTCGCAGCGGCCACCTCGGGCGAGGCCAGATGCGTCCTGCCGCCCTTGCCCTGACGACCCTGGAAGTTGCGGTTGGATGTGGAGATGGAGCGCTCCCCCGGCACCAGCTGGTCGGGGTTCATGCCCAGGCACATGGAGCAGCCAGCGTTGCGCCATTCGGCTCCAAAGTCCTCGAAGATGCGATCCAGCCCCTCCTTTTCGGCCTGAATGCGAACTCGCGAAGAGGCCGGAACCACCAAGACGCGATGCAGGTTCTTGGCCTTGTGGTGTCCCTTCATGATGGCTGCCGCCGCGCGCAGATCCTCGATGCGCCCGTTGGTGCAAGAACCAATGAACACGGTGTCCACGGCGATGTCCCGGATGGGCATCCCTGGCTTCAGACCCATGTAGTCGATGGCCTCCTGGGCTGCCTGGCGCTTGGCCGGGTCGGCGATCTTTTCGGGCACAGGCACATCAGCGGCAATGGGCAGACCCTGTCCGGGATTGGTGCCCCAGGTCACGTAGGGGGTCAGCTGGTCGGCATCCAGGATGACCTCCTTGTCGAAGACTGCGTCCGGATCGGTGGGCAGGGTACGCCAGTAGTCCAGTGCCTGATCCCACATGGCCCCCTTTGGGGCGTGCGGCCGGCCCTCCAAGTAAGCGAAGGTGGTATCGTCCGGCGCGATCATCCCGGCCCTCGCCCCGGCCTCGATGGACATGTTGCAGATGGTCATGCGCGCGTCCATGGACATGCGCCGAATGGCCTCGCCCCGGTACTCCAGAACGTGCCCTTGGCCGCCGCCAGTGCCGATCTTGGCGATGACGGCCAGGATGACGTCCTTGGCGCCCACGCCCGGCTTGAGCTGCCCGCGGACGGTGATGGCCATGGTCTTGAAAGGCTTCAGGCTCAGGGTCTGGGTGGCGAGAACATGCTCCACCTCGGAGGTGCCGATGCCGAAAGCCAGGGCCCCGAAGGCCCCGTGGGTCGAGGTATGCGAATCGCCGCAGACGATGGTCATGCCGGGCTGCGTCAGTCCCAGGACGGGTGCAAAAGCGTGGACAATGCCCTGATCGGCATCCCCCAAGGGATGCAGACGAACCCCGAACTCCCGGCAGTTGCGCTCCAGGGTGGAGATCTGCAGGGCCGAGACCTTGTCGGCGATGGGCCGATCGATGTCGATGGTGGGGGTGTTGTGATCCTCGGTGGCGATGACCTGGTCCAGGTGACGGATCTTGCGGCCTGCCAGGCGCAGCCCCTCGAATGCCTGTGGGCTGGTCACCTCGTGCATAAGCTGCAGATCGATGTAGATCAGATCGGGCTCGCCTCCCTGGCCCTTTCTGACCAAATGATCGGCCCAGACCTTTTCCGCCATTGTGCGTCCCATATCGCCTCCTGAAAACCTGCGACCAGCCGGGGCACCAATCTCATCGGCACCCCGCCGGCCTCTTACCACCGAGTATGGAACTGCCCAACCGTTATGAACTTTTGCATTTCATATACTGAGATGGCATAATTCAACCATGGACACACCTTCTATGAACGATGACGACAGATATCCCTCCGCAAATGATCCGAACATGCATCAGGAGGAGATTCATTCGGGCGTCGGCGTTTTGGACAAGACGGTGCGAATTCTGGACACCCTGGAGACCGGACCCATGACCCTGGGCCAGCTGGTCAACGCCACAGGGTTGGCTCGACCCACAGCCCACCGACTGGCCATCGCCTTGGAGCGCCACCGCTTCGTGCTGCGGGACGCGCATGGCCGCTTCGTCCTAGGCTCCCGCTTCGCCGAGCTGGCCGCTGCCGCTGGCGAGGATCGACTGCTGACCGCCTCGGGGCCCATCCTGCATACACTGCTCAACCGTTCGGGCGAGTCAGCCCAGATTTTCCGCCGCCAAGGCGAAGTCCGTGTCTGCATCGCCGCGGTGGAACGCGCCTCGGGCCTGCGCGACTCCATCCCCGTAGGCGCCCTGCTGTCCATGGAGGCCGGGTCGGCAGCGCAGATTCTGCTGGCCTGGGAGGAACCCGAGCGCCTCCATCAGGGTCTGCGGCACGCCAAGTTCAACGCAGCGACCCTGGCCACGGTCCGCAAGCGCGGCTGGGCCGAATCCATCAACGAGCGGGAAGAAGGCGTCTGCTCCATCTCTGCCCCCATCCGCAACGGATCCGGGCAGGTCATGGCCGCCATATCCATCTCCGGGCCGGTCAACCGCATGTCCACCACGCCGGGAAGGCGCTACGCCCCCCTGGTCATGGCCGCCGGCAAATATCTGACAGAAGCCCTGCTGCGAGCCTCATCTCCCGCCCGTCGCAGGGTCTGAGCGGGAATTCCTAACGCCTTGGTCCTGACCGCCGCCTGCTGGATCCCCAGGAGGCGATCAGCCCGGCAAGAGCCGTCAGGCCGCCCGCCAAGAACCCGGGCCGACGCAAGAGGTTGACCGCGTCCCCGGTGGAGGTGGGCACATGGCTCATGGCGAAGGTGTAGACCTTGTGGGATCCTGGCCGCCCCACCAATTGCCCGAACTCCAGGAGCTGAGTGCGAGGATGATGGGGATGGCGGATGTCGAACTCGAAGAGCCGGGCAGCCCGCTTGCTGGGCACCGGACCGTATGAGCCGAATCCGCATGTAGGCGTGGCCCCCAGCGTCAGATCTCCGCTACGGCCGACAAAGCCATTGCGGTGGTCATGCCCGGCGAAGAGGGCGAAATAGCCCCGGTTCCGGGTCAGCAGGTCATACTCGCCGCTGTCCTCATCCGGGCAGGAGACCCCCTCGCCCAGGTAGGAGCCGGGGCAGGTGCGCGATTCGTCCAGGATGTAGCAACGGGAGTCGAAACTTCTGTAGCCCTGGACCGCATAGGCTGTGGTGGCTGGCACCGGCTTGAGCAGATCGTAGAACTGGGGAATAGGCATGTGCTGGAAGACTATGGAACGATTGCCCAGAAGATCGGGAGCGGCCGCCAGAAAGTCCAGGGCCTGCGCCGACGGTGAGCCATAGCCTCCTGCCCGGGCATAGTCGCCAGAGTCCAGCAGGACCAGGCCCATGACCACCCCGTGACCGTCGCAATCCGCCACAGGCAGCGCGAAGGTGCCCGGAGCGCAGACGAAAGCCGTCTGGGAGGGCAGGGCCGACCCGATCAGCGCATGGACCCGATCAGGATGGGCGACCGTAGCCTCTGGGTTCAGGCAACCGGGCACCTCCCGATAGATGGCGTCCATCTGATCGGTGTCCAGCCCACACTGGAAGTCATGGTTGCCATAGGTGACGACGAAGGGGATCCCGCGTTCAACCAGTGGGCCGGTGATCAGGCCAACGGTTCTGCGGACCAGATCCTCAGTGTGCTTGATGTTCTGCTGGCGTACACGCTCGGCATCCCTGCGATCTGGTTCCCGGCGGTCCGCAGCAGCCTGGCCATCCTGGGACTTGGCAGAGCGCTTCAGAGAGGCTCCCCCAAGCCCCAAGGCGCCGCCCATGCTCAGACCAGCAGAATAGATGCCGTCCAAGGGAGTGCTCCAGCGCCTCTTGCGGAAGGTGCGCTCGTAGGCCGTGTCGTAACCGGCCACCTGGTTGCCTGAGAAGACCACCAGATCGGGCTTTGCCGCATCGCAAGCCGCGCCTATCAGCCTGATTGTGTCCGGAGAGACCTTGGGGCCTTCCTGGACGTCGGCCAGCTGCAGGAGTCTGAACTTGCCTGAGTAATGGAACTGAAGTCGCCCCAGCCGGGCCGAAACGGACAGCGGTCGATCATGCTCTCCCCCGCCGCCTTGTGGGGAGACCTGATCCGCGTGGTAATGCTGACTCATACATCCAGCCTACTTCACCTGGCTTCGCCTCTAGGCCGATGTATGCAGTCCTCTTACGAATCGGATTCAGGCCGCAACGTCACCACCGCAGGCCGGCACCCTGATGTCAGCTAGGCCACAGTGATTACGATGACGGCAAGGACCGGGCCGACAATCTTCAGACCTGGCCCTGGTCTTGGTATATTGGATACGTTGCGGTTCTTAACGAGATAGAGGGAGCGTACCTCCATGGCAGAAGGACAAGAGCTCCTGTTGCGCAAGGATCTTGAGCGGGTTGTCGACCGCCTGCACCAGGAACGTACTCATGTAGCGCCCTATCAGGAGGATTACCGTCGACTGCTGGATAACCACGGCAAGATGATTCGCGCCGCCATGGTGGTTCTCTTTGCGCGGGCCGGAGCACAGATCGAAGGACGCTTGGACGATACCATCATCACCGGCGCCGCCGCCATCGAGATGCTTCATCTAGCTACCTTGGTCCACGACGACGTTCTGGACAACGCCCCCATCCGCCGCAACAAGCCCACGGTCCACACCATCCGGGGCAACAAGGCCGCCATCTATCTAGGTGATCTGATCCTCTCCCGCTACATGGAGATCATGGCCTCCATCGCTCCTGACACAGGCTTTATCCGCGAACAGGCCGGCACGGTCTGCGAGATCGTAGGTGGAGAGCTCTACCAGGAGTCCGACCGCCACCACACCCACATAACCATTGACGATTACGACAGAGCCATCTCCGGCAAGACCGCAGCCCTCTTCCGTCTGGCCTGCCTGACCGGGATCCGCCTTGACGGCCAGCCAATTGACCCGGCATTGGAGCAGACCGCCAGAGACTTCGGCGGCAATCTAGGCATGGCCTTCCAGATCATCGATGACATCAACGATTTTGATCTGGATCGCGACACCGGCAAGCCCAAGCTGGAGGATATCCGCGACGGAATCTACACTCTGCCGGTTCTGTTGGGGTTCCAGAAGGATGAGAGCTTCAGAACCCTGGTCCAGCAGGACGATCCCGAACAGGTAGTCGACTACCTCAGAGCACATCCCCAGTTGATGGAAAGCAGCCGTCAAACCGCCAAAGACTATCTGCGGCGGGCTTCAGACAGCCTGGAGGATTCCCCAATGCCTGAGGGCATACGCAGCTTGCTGCAGCGGATTGTAAGCAAGCTGACTGCCCAGGTCTGACCGAATCGGCGCGACGGAACCGGCGCAGCATAGCTAGAGCGAGTGAGACCAGCCTCCTATCAGCCGCGAGCCGAACATCCGTCATATCTGCCACTTCATGCTTGGCATTGCTCTCTTTTCTGAATCTCACCACAGCTGGCAGCCGCTGATGACAAACACCCTATGACAGCAAATTCCCCGTTCCGGACCATACGATCCGAAGCGGGGGATTTGCCGAAGGGGAAGGGAGTGTTTAAGGTCAGCCGACCATTAGGCCAGGGCCACCCGAGCTGGTGCGCCGTGCACCTTGGCAGGCTGGGATCCATTGCCGTCGTCCGGCTTGTAGAAGGGTCCCTGGTGCAGGGTCCTCCTGGTGTAGAAGACCATGACTCCGCCCAGAACCAGGAAGAGCAGGAAGTAGACAATGCAGGTGAAGAGCAGGTTCGGCACTGTGCTGGTGGGCGAAACTCCATCGGCAATGGTCTGATAACCATAAACCAGCCATGGATAGCGTCCAAGCTCAGTCACCAGCCAGCCACTGGTCGTCGCAGCGAAGGGGGCGAAGGTAAAGATACCCATGATCCAGAGCTTCCAGCGTGTGGTGAACAGGGTGTTCTTCTTCTTACGTGTGAACCAGAGCACCAATGCTGATATCAGGGCAAAGGCAAACCCGATTCCGACCATCAGACGGAAGACCCAGAATAGGGTGGTGACCGGCACGTAGTAGTTCATATCCTTGCCATACTTGGCATCGTACTTCTCGTGCAGCTCTTTGTTTACAGTGTTCATGCCCTTGACGGCGCCTGTCTTCTTGCCGTAAGCCAGCTGTGACATGGCTCCGGGAATCTCGACGGACCCTTCAATCTTATGGTCCTTCTCATTGATCAGAGCCACGGCATTCCAAGGAGCGGGATCGCCGGTGTCCTCGTAGATGCCTTCGGTGGCGGCCAGCTTCATGGGCTGATCGGTCACGATGTACTTGCCCTGCAAATCACCGTAGGTGATCACGCAGATGGAACCGATAAGACCAAGCAGGGCGGCCAGACGAATGGACTTGGTGAACAGGTTGACCTTGGCCTGCTTCTCGGAGTCGGCCTCGACAGCAGCCACGGCCTGATCCTTGTTCCCCATGTGCATTCTCAGCAGGCTGAAGGCGCTGCAGCCCATGACCACGAAAGCCCCTGTGCAGACGGCGGCGAAGAAGACGTGGGGGAACTCGATCCACAGCTGGGGATTGGACATGACATCACCGAAGCTGCGCAACCGCACATGACCAGTGGCCTGGTTGATCTCGAAACCAACCGGGTGCTGCATGAAGCTGTTGGCAGCCAGAATCCAGATGGCCGACATGGAGGAACCCAGGAAGGTCAGCCAGATGAAGATCACATGCACGGCCGGCTTGAACCTATTCCAAGTGAACATCCACACGCCGATGAAAGTGGACTCCAGGAAGAAGGCCAGCAGGGCCTCGATGGCCAGGGGGGCACCGAAGATGTCACCCATGAACCTGGAGTAGTTTGACCAGTTCATGCCGAACTGGAACTCCTGGATGATGCCCGTGACCACGCCGACCGCGAAAGAGAGCAGGAAGATCTTGGACCAGAACATGGTCATCTTCTTGTAGACATCCTTCTTGGTCACCACATAGGTAGTCTCCATGATGGCGACCGCCAGGGCCAGACCGATGGTCATAGGGACATAGAAGAAGTGGAATATCGTCGTCATGGCGAACTGGAATCTAGACAATCCCAATACAGTGAACATCGTTCCTCCCAATCTCTGCAGGGTTCGTCGGGCGCGGGTACACGGGTCGGATCCGGACGGATTCAGATATGACCAGGCTTGTGCCCACAAGAACCTTTCAGCTCTCCCCGACTTCGCGACCTGGTCGCTTCCACGGGCTCCGGTTTCCTTTCCGTCCAGTCCATGAACCGACGGCGCACGGTGACCGGCCGGGAAGCCATCCGACAAGATCGGCGACCCGACAACCGTGCAAAATTCATTGCTCGGGAAACAGCCTGATGGTCATTCAACAGGGTTCCGTCCATCTGAATCTGACTGCTTCTTTAAGTATATCCCTTGACCGGCACCATTGTCCACGTCCGAGACATCCATGCGATAAAGTTCACGGAAACGGGCGTTCTCATGGTACAAATCAACAGGTCGACCCTGCATGGCTATATGACCATCCTGCATAAAGATGACCTGGTCGGCCTCCTCCAGCCCCTGGAGGTGGTGGGTCACCCAAAGAAGGGTGCGGTCCTGGCTGACCTTGAAGATCATGGCCATGAGCCGCCGCTCGGTTATGGGATCCAGACCGATGGTTGGCTCATCCAGAAGAATGATCGGCGTGCGCTTGAGCACAATCCTGGCCAGGGCCAGACGCTGGCGCTGCCCGCCTGAAAGACGGCCGCCGGCCTCATCCACCGGCGTGTCGATTCCCTGGGGCATGTCATCTACGACCTGATCCAGCTGTACAGCCTTCAGAGCCTGGCGAACCTGATCATCATCGGCCTGGGGAGCGCCCAGACGCACGTTGGAGGCGATGGTGGTGTTGAAGAGGAAGGCCTGCTGGTTCAGGTAGCCAAAGAGCTCAGGACGCTGATCCTGCAAGGCATCGACCGGTATTCCATTGATCAGGATGCGGCCACTGGTGGGGCGCAGGTCGCCCAGGAGCAGCTGAAGGACCGTCGTCTTGCCCTCGCCGCTGGGACCGAGCAGGGCCACGCGCTGCCCACCTTCGATTCGCAGGCTGAAGTCGTCCAGCAGCAGGGGGTCATCAGGACCATAGGAGAAGCTGACATGGTCGAAGACGATTGACTTGATCGGCCCCTCCAGCCTGGTCTGGGCGCTCGGCTCAATTCGCCGGGACTCGACCCGCTCGGTCAGATCATTCAGGTGGTCCAGCGAGTCTGTGTAGAGGGGAACCTCGGCCACGGCCTGGGAGACCACGATGAAGCAGTCGACCAGAGGGAAAACCGCCAGGACCACGGCTGCCGCGAAGTCCGCAATGGAGGTGGAGCTGGTCATACGCAGATCCGCTCCAACAATCAGAGCCACCACCATGAGGGCGAAAATCATCTGGATGCCGCAGTTGCGCCAGCGTTCAAACCGCTTCTGCTCTTTGCGGCCGGTGGCGATGTCGTTGAAGTCACCGGACGCCGTGTCCACGAAGCGCTGCCGACGGCGGGTAATCACCCAATCCCCCAGGCCCATGTAGCTCTCGGTCACTGCAGTGTATTGATCCTGTCGCCGTGCCTTCTCCATGTCGTAACGCCCGTCTGAATAAGCCAGCGAGACCAGCGGGATCAGGATCAGGATCAGGGCGAAAAGCAGGAAAAGCAGGAGCGAGGTCAGCCAGGAGAAGACGCCTACGGCGATGGTCACCACCACCCACATCATATAGGCTACGACCGTGGGGAAGATGGTGCGCAGGTAGAAGTTCTCCAGATGGTCCAGATCGTCCGAAAGCATGCCCAGGACCGTGCCTGTGCGCTCATGCTCGTTCAGGAAGGCCGCATCCTGCGAGAGGGTGCGGTAGAGCTGAACCCGCAGCTTGGAAACCACCCGGAGCACCCAGTCATGGCTCTTGATGCGCTCCATGTACTTGAATGTGGGTCGTCCGATGCCGAAGGCCCTGGTAAGGACCACCGGCACGTATACGGCGAAGATGTTGAAGGGATGGCGGGCCGACCTGCTGATCAGGAATCCCGATGTGAACATCAGCCCAGCCGCGCACACGAAAGTGATGGTCCCCAGGAAGAAGATCAGGGCAAGCAGCCCCTTGTTTTCACGCAGGTAGGGCCAGAACCAATGGTCCCGGTGCCAGATATGCATGTAGCCTGACAGCCCGCGGCCGCGGCGGGAGGTCTTCGACGATCCCGTGCCATTTCTTCCGGCGGTTTCAGTCCTGCTGGTAGTCGGCAATCTGGTTCCCTCCCATCTCATCGATCAGCGCATCCAAGGGTCCGCCTTGACCAATCAGCTTGCGCGGATCGCCCTGGGCGACAATTCGTCCATGCTCCAGCATGATCACCCAGTCCATGTTGGCCAGCCAGTGTAGCCGGTGGGTGGCCAGGACAACCAGGTGCCCGTCCATGATGGGCAGCAGGGTCTGCTTCAGGTCGTATTCGGTCTCGATGTCCAGGTGGGCTGTGGGCTCGTCAAAGAACAGAATCTCGCGTGAAGGGTCAAGGATCCCCCTGGCCAGGGCAATTCGCTGGGCCTGGCCGCCGCTGATGCCTCGGTTGCCCTCTCCAATCCGCGTATCCAGACCGTCAGACAATGTTTGCAGCCAGTCGGTCAATCCGGCTCGGTCGGCTGCACGGGCCACGGCGGCATCGTCTGCATCCTGCTTGTAGAAGCGGATGTTGTCGGCCACTGTGCCGTGGAAGATGAAGGGGTTCTGCGGAATGTAGCTGATGTGCCGCTGCCAGGCAGCCACGTTGCAATGCTCCAGCTGATGACCATCCAGGTCGATGGCGCCTGCCTTGGGCTGGTCAAAGCCGGCCAGCAGATCCATCAACGTGGACTTGCCGGCTCCAGAACGACCGACAATGGCCACCTTGGAAAAACCATTCAGGTTGAAGTCCAGGCCGCTCAGTGCCAGAGGCTGTTCCTGCGAATCCACAGCTGCCTCGTCTCCAGTTCCCTGCGATGCCGTGGAACCGACCTCAGCCGAGGCCGCTTCCCCATTACCGTCATGAACCTTGGAAGACTTGCGCTTGCTGCTCTTCTTGCCGGACTTTTGGCTCTCGGACTTGGCCATGGCATCCATCTGCGCCCCGGCTGAAGCGTTGCTCTCTACCGGCTTGGGGCCAGGATAGGCGAAGTCTATTCCTTCCAGGCGCAGGCGGCTGTCCTCCTTCCACCCGGACCAGTCCAGTTCCTCCAAGCGCTTGGGCTCTGGTTGCGCCAGCATATCCGCAATATCGTCCAAGGCGTTCTTGCCGTTCAGCGTGGCGTGGAAGTCGTCTCCGAACTGGCGGATGGGCATGAAGTACTCAGGGGCCAGAATCAGGGCCAGTAGGGCTGGAAAGAGCTCCACCTTGGCATTGATCAGATTGTTGCCCAGGAAGACAGCCATGATGGCGATGGCCAAGGTGGCAAAGAAGTCCAGAGCAAATGTGGAGGTCATGGCCACCCTGATAACGCTCATGGTCCTCTTGCGGAAGCGGTCCGAGACCGAATAGATCTCGTCCTCGTACTCCTTGTCAATGCCCAGCATCTTCAGGGTCGGCAGGCCCAGGACCGTATCCATGAACCTGGTGTTGAGCTTGCGGAACTGAGCGTACTGCCGGCTGGAACGATCCCTGGCTGCCAGGCCCAGGATGACCATGAAGAAGATAAGCAGGGGCAACATGAGCAGGAGGATGAGCCCGGAACCTGCATCCTGGGTCCAGACCACAACCAAGACAATCAATGGGATGAAAATGAGATCCATCATCTTTGGCAGGACCGTCAGCACGTAGGTGCGCACCTGGTCAAGCCCATCCACCAGCATGGTGACGGCCGAGCCCGTGCCACGCCGGGCCAGAGCCGACGGCCCCAGCGAGAAGACCTTGTCCTGAATACGGGGCCGAAGTTCGGCTACGATGGCGTCGGCACGGTCAGTGGCAAAACGATCCTTGGCCACATCGCAGAGCTGTCGACAGGTGTAGGCGGCCAGAAAGATCAGTGCCGGCACCACCAGCACCTTGAGGTTCTGAAGGTGCCAAATACGTACCAGAGCCAGGGTCAACCCATAGGCCTGAACCACCACGCCTATTCCCTGGACCAGGGACAGTGCGGCCAGCAGACCCAATGTGGACCGGACTCCGTCGAAACGGAAGAGATTTTTGTCAATCAATGCATTATCCTCCGGATGCGCTCCGGTCCTGCCAGCACTGCCCCCCTGCCTCCTTTAACTTTCAGACGGTCTCAGCCACAGTGGCCGAAGGGGCCACAGGAGAGGCCAGATGGGCACCATCGGTGTCCAGCCGCTTGCGCTGGATGAAGTAGCTCCAGATGAAGTAGGCCAGCATGATGGGCAGGAAGATGCAAAGCACCACAGTCATGATCTTCATGGTCAGCGGCGAAGCCGAAGCATCCTGAATCAGCAGGCTGTGGGCCGGATCATCAGCGATCATCACCCGCGGGAAGAGCCCGTTGAAGATAAAGGCGATGATGGCCATCAGGGTGATGCCCGAGCAGGTGAAAGCGTAGCCGCCATGCTTCTTGAAAACGGCAACGTGACCTCCAATAACCGAGGCCAGGATAATTACGGTGATCAGCCAGGTGGACAGGGGACGCGCCTTGTAGAAGTCGGTGTTGAAGATGGCCAGGAGCACGAAGACGACCAGAGCCGGATAGGCGATCCAGTAAGCCTTCTGGCTGACGTTGAGCATCCGACGGGAATCCATGACCCCCATCTTCAGGCTCAGGAAGTGCAGGCCATGAACGAAGCTGAAGAAGACGACAGCGATGCCGCCGACCACAGACAACCAGTTGAACACGTCGAAGAACCCGGGCCACGCATCGCCGTTCTTATCCATGGGAATGCCCTGGATCAGGCTGGTCAGCATCATGCCCAGGAAGAATGGCGCAAAGAGCGAGCCGATGAAGTTGGCCCACTGCCAGACACCACGCTCACGGCTGGTCAGCGCGTGGGAGGCGAACTCGAAAGAGACGCCGCGCAGGATCAGGGAGACCAGCACCAGGAAGAGCAGGAGGTAATACCCGGAGAAGAGGGAGGCGTACCAGAGTGGGAAAGCAGCAAACATAGCGCCGCCGGCGGTGATCAGCCAGACCTCGTTGCCATCCCAGTGGGGGCCAATAGCCCTCATGAAGGTGGCGCGCTCATCACCATCGCGGGCCACGAACCTGGTAGCCATGCCAACGCCAAAGTCGAATCCTTCAAGCAGAAGGAATCCTGCAAAAAGCAGGCCGATGACGAAGAACCACAAACCTTGTAGAAAACTCATGCTAATGCCACTCTCCTCTCGCTCCTGCCGATCCGCGCACGGGCACGGGGGCCTCCAACATTCTGGCGGAGGCCACAGTCGGCCACGGTCTTCGCCAGAATGAGGAGGAGCAGGAGGTAGTCAATAATGTCGATGGACGCAGGGCCGATGGCCATCGTCGCCCAGAACGATCCAATCCGAGGCTGGGACGGGACGAACATGCGCCGCTTCCACATGACCTGAATCATGTTCGTCCTCCTCTCCCTCGTCGTCTAGCCCTTTGCGTCCCTTGAGACGCTGGTTCAGTTGCTCTCCAACATGGTACGCACGTCAGCCAATTCCAGGACCGACCGCTCGTTCACGATCCACTTCAGGACCGAGACCACCTTGCCCTTGAGCTTCAGCGTGCCCATACGGTCGATTTCGGCAACCCCATCGTGAGGACCGAGAGAGCACACGGTCCCCAGGCTTCGGAAGGTGAACCGCTGGGGCTCCTGCCCCCGCATTCTGGCGAGGACATTCGCGGCCGCGGTATCAGCCTGGGCCATCGAAATCTGTGCAGTGGTTGGATAGAGCCGACCCGATTGGGGGTCGGGAACGGCGCTGACATCACCCACCAGGAATTCCTCTGGATGCTGCTCCACCGACAGGTCATCCCTGACCACTACACGGTTACGCTTCTGATTATACCCGGAATCGGCAATAACGTGGCTACCACGCACACCCGTTGTCCAAATGATTGTATGGGCCTTGAACTCCTGGTCATTGGAGACCACAGCATCCTGCCTGACCTCGGTAATGGGGGTCGAGGTGTGGAAGTTGACTCCCCGCTTGCGCAGGTAATCCACAGCCCAGTCGACCAGGTCCTTGCTGAACATAGGCAGAATCTTGGGCGAAGCCTCTATGCAGTCCACCTTGACCTGATCCATGGGGAAGCCCAGGCGCTTTGAGAGCTGAGGCAGACGGTAGACCAACTCGCCCAGGTACTCGATGCTGGTGAAGCCAGCGCCGCAGACCACGATGCTCAGATCCAGCGGATCATGGCTGGTCTGGTAGCGGGCCAACGTTTGCTCAAGCTTCTTGCGGGCCGCCAGAGCGGTGTCCACGTCAACGAGCGGCCATCCGTACTCTTCGGCACCCTTGATGCCGAAGGTTTCCGACTCGAAGCCCAGGGCGTTGACCAGGTAATCATAGGACAGAGGATCGTGATGTTCCAGGCTGACCTTGCGGTTGTCCTGATCGATGCCAACCACCTTGTCAATAATCAGCTCCACCGAATCAGGCAGGGACTTGCGCAGGTCGAAGACCACGTCCGCCGGCTCCTTGGTTCCCGCCGCCACCTGGTGCAGCTGGGTGGACTCGTAGTGGTACTCGTTCTGATTGACCAGGACTATATGGGCATCGGTCTTTGCATGAGCCAGCTTCTTGACCACGCGAAGACCCGCATAACCAGCTCCCAACACCATGATTGTCGTCATAATCACACACCTTTATCGAAAAAATCGTACAATGATTCATATACCGGGTGATGTAGCCCGATCAGCCGATGATTGGGTTCCTCACTCAAGCTTCTATGCTCAAAGTATCAGATTCCATCATCGGAAACTCTGACATAGCAGTCTGCCGGGCCTCCTCTTTTTGTTTGCTTGCTCACACCGTGGGCAACTCTGGTGGACGCCTCCGACCGCCGCCTTGCAAACCAGAAGCATCCCTAGAATCCATGGTAATGCGTAAATAAGAAGAGCGGAACACCGTGTCGGTATTCCGCTCCTTGGGACTTCATGTCTCTATCGCTGGGGTACCTGGACTCGAACCAAGAATGGATGAACCAGAATCACCTGTGTTGCCAATTACACCATACCCCAATTGGCTGTGCGACAATCGCTTGGACGATTGCCACATGTCGTACCCCCGACCGGATTTGGACCGGTGTTGGCGCCGTGAGAGGGCGTAGTCCTAGACCGCTAGACGACGGGGGCTTCACTTTTCGCCGCGTACGAACCCGGTTCAGCAGGTCAGTAGCACAACAAAAAAGAAATATACCCGCTCAGAGGTTTTGGCGCAAGTTGGCCATCCTTCGGAGTGTTGTGCCCTTGCCCAGGATCTCCAGGGACTCAAACAGGGGCGGTGAGACCCGCCTTCCCGAGACCGCCACCCTGACCGGGCCGAAGGCCAGACGGGGCTTGTAGCCGCCCTCATCCACCAGCGCCTGAGTGAGCAGGTCGTGCAGGTGATCGGTCTTCCAATCCTGGTCTGGCACATCCTGCAGGGCGGCAATGGCCAGGTCCAGAACCTGTCCAGCGGAGTCCTTGAGCTGTTTTCGGGCATCCGGCTCGGGTTCCAGGTACTCCTCCTGGCTGAGCAGACTGCCTACCATGCCGGAGACCTCGCCCAGCAGACGCACTCGAGGCTGGACCAAGGGGGCGGCCGCGGTCAGAATTCGCTGTTCACGATCGCTCAGATCCTGCCAGCGCTCGGCACTCACCAGCCCGTCGCGCTTGAGATAAGGCAGGGACCTGTCCAGGAAGTCCTGCGGCTCCAGCATGCGGATGTGCTCGGCGTTGATGGCCACGGCCTTATCGATGTCGAAGTGGGCCGGATTGGCCTTGACGTCGCGGATGTCGAAGTGCTCAACCATCTCATCCATGGAGAAGACATCCCGGTCGGGGCCGATGGACCAGCCCAGTAGAGCCAGATAGTTGAGCAGGCCCTCTGGAATGAAGCCGTGTTCCCGGTGCAGGAAGAGGTTGGACTCGGGGTCGCGCTTGGACAGCTTCTTCTTGCCCTGGCCCATGACGTAGGGCAGGTGTCCGAACAGGGGCATGGCCCGAGCGATGCCTAGCTTCATCAAATAGCGGTAGAGGACGATCTGCCGGGGGGTGGAGCTGAGCAGATCCTCGCCGCGCAGGACCACGTTGATGCGCATCAGGGCATCATCCACTGGGTTGGTCAGCGTGTAAAGGGGATCGCCGTTGGGGCGCACAATCACATAGTCGGGCACGGACCCGGCCTTGAACTCGATGTGTCCGCGAATCAGGTCGTCAAAGGCAATGTCCTCGTCGGGCATGCGGATGCGCAGGGCTGGTCGCCGGCCCTGATCGCGGAAGGCCTGACGCTGCTCCTCGCTCAGATCGCGGTCGTAGCCGTCGTAGCCGAAAGCGGCAGGACGGCCGGCGGCCAGGTTGCGCTCCTTGATCTCCTCGGCGGTGGAGTAGGACTCGTAGGCGTAGCCGGCATCCAGCAACTGCCGGGCTACATCGCGGTATATGTCGCCACGCTCGGACTGCCGGTAGGGGCCATCCGGTCCGCCAACCTCCACACCCTCGTCCCAGTCCAGACCCAGCCACTTGAGGGCCTCCAGAATCTGCTGGTAGCTCTCCTCGCTGTCGCGCTGGGCATCGGTGTCCTCGATGCGGAAGACGAAGGTGCCATGCGAGTGCCTGGCCTGGGCCCAGTTGAAGAGGGCCGTGCGGACCATGCCCACATGCGGAGTGCCGGTCGGCGAAGGGCAGAAACGGACCCTCAGATCCTTAGGCAGGTCGGGTTTAGCGTCGTGATCATGCTCATCAGTCATGACACCCATTGTGCCCCGGCAAGGCGACGTAGACCAATTCAGAGCAGGAGCCGGTATCAGCCCCGCTGCTGCTCCTGCTGACGGTCCTTGCTGTAGGTCTCGGGAATGAACCTGGTCTGGTCGTGTAGCTTGGGCCAGATGACCACCTGGCCCTGCTCCAAGGACCGTGGCACGTCGATGATCCGCTGGTTGTCCGAGCCTCGGAACTGGAGCAGGCTGTTTTTCCGATTCTCCAAGTAGCGTCCGTCCACCAGCACGTCAAGGTAGGAGATCAGCTGGGCCTTGTCCGGGGTCTCCCCCGGCCGGTTCAGCTCCTCCCAGGTGTAGCCGGTCCAGCACCAGATATCCTTCTCGTGGCCGAACTCGCGCCGAATCCGCTCCGAAAGGCCCAGCAGCATGGGGGTGTTGAGCAGGGGCTCCCCGCCCAGGTAGGTGATGCCCTGCACATAGGACAGCGACAGGTCCTTGACGATGCGGTCTTCAAGCTGCTGGGTATAGGGGTGCCCGGCGCCGAAGTCCCATATGGAGGCGTTGTAGCACCCCTGGCAGCGGAAGGGGCATCCGCTGACGTAGAGGGAGCAGCGGATCCCCTCGCCGTCGGTCATGACCAGACGCTTGTAGTCCGCCACGATTCCCCGACTGAGCCGGCGACCGTCCCACTGGCCGGCCTTGGGATTGTTGGTCAGTGCAGAGGGAACCCCCGGACCGCGCCCCTGCTCATCAGCTGCGAAGTCACGGTGGCCGCCCGTCTTTCTCATGACTGCCTGTTTGTCCGTCATCTGGTCCTCCTCATGACAATGGCGGGCCGCAAACTACTTGGCCCGCCATCAACTGCGTCTTGTCAGAGCTTATTCGTCAGAGCTTATTCGGCCTTGTCGTCGAACCACTCCTTGGTGGATCCATCCTTGAGGACCACGTGGCCGGTCTCGCCCTCCATGTGCTTGACGCGGTGGGCGATCTCCTCGTGCCTGCCGTGGACCATGGGCCGCTGGACGGGGTTGCCCAGGTAGCCGCAAGTGCGCTTGGTCACGTTGCACTTGTCAGGGTCGTCATTGCCGCACTCGGGGCACTTGAAGCCCTCCTCGGTGGGCTCGAAGTCACCCTCGTAGCCGCAGACGAAGCAGTGATCGATGGGCGTATTGGTGCCCAAGTAGCCGATGCCGATGTCGTAGGCGTAATCCCAGACCGCTTCCAGGGCCTTGGGGTTCTGCTGCATGGAGGGGAACTCGCAGTAGTTGATGAACCCGCCCGAGGCCAGGTAAGGGAAGTCCCGCTCGTAGCTGAGCTTCTCCATGGGCGTGGGCCGCAGCCAGACCGGGTAGTGGAAGCTGTTGGTGTAGAAGTCGTGGTCGGTCACGCCGTCGACTACGCCGAACTTCTCCTTGTCCATCCGGGCGAAGCGGTCGGTCAGCGACTCGGCCGGGGTGGAGTAGACCGAGTAGTGGTATCCCTCGGCCTTCTCCCACTGCTTGCAGAGCTGATTCATCCGGCGCACGATGCTCAGGGCGAATTCCTTGCCTTCGGGATCCCAGGAGTGGTCCTTCATCCAGTCCTTGCCGTAGAAGACGCTGGTGGCCTCATAAAGGCCGATGTAGCCCAAGGAAACAGTGGAGCGGCTGTTGCGGAAGAGGGTGTCCACGCTGTCGGTCGGCTTCAGCCTGCCGAAGGCGCCGTATTGGTAGAGGGTTGGGGCGTTGATGGGCGTGGCCTGCTTGCAGCGCATGATGCGGAACTGCAGAGCGTGATGGGCCACCTCCATGCGCTGGTCGAAGATCTTCCAGAACCGGTCCTTGTCGCCGCGGGATTCCAGGGCGATACGCGGGATGTTGACGGTGACGACGCCCAGGTTCATGCGGCCGTCCTCTTCGTCCTCCCCGGTCTCCGGGTTGGTCCAGGCCTGGAGGAAGGAGCGGCAGCCCATGGGGGCCTTGAAGGAACCGGTGATCTTGATCAGGTTCTCATAGAAGACCACATCGGGGTACATGCGCTTGGTGGAGCACTCCAGGGCCAGCTGCTTCATGTCATAGTTGGGATCACCCTCGTCGGCGTTCAGCCCATGCTTGATGGTGAAGACCAGCTTGGGGAAGATGGCCGTGTGGCGGTCCTTGCCAAGACCACGGATGCGAATCAGGAAGATGGCGCGCTGAATCTCGCGGGCGAACCACGAGGTGCCCAGGCCGAAGCCCACGGTAACAAAGGGGGTCTGGCCATTGCTGACACGGTTGGAGTTGATCTGGTACTCCATGGTCTGCATGGCATCATAGATGTTCTTGCGGGTCAGGATCTTGGCATAGACCTGGCGCAGCCGAACAATCTGGGGAGCGTCCAGATCGAAGGGGGCATCCTCGCCGATGGGAGCGCGATCGTCCAGGTGGAGCCAGTCAGCCTCCCGGGCCTTGAGGCCGCGGACGACATCCTTGGCCACGTCGATGGGCTCCTCGTCCGGCAGGACGGCCTCAGCCATGGAATAGTTCTTCTTGTAGTCCAGACGAGCGTACTTGTCCAGCATCTCGTCGCAGCGGTTGACGGTCTGGCCGCCGTACTGGGAGCCTGCGATGTCCTTGATGATCTGGGTGATCTGCGTGGCGGCCGTGCCGATGGACTTGGGCGAGTCCATCATGGCGTTGCCCAGCTCGAATCCGTGGGCCAGCATGTCGCCGAAGTCAGGCAGGGAGCAGTTGGTCTCGGCCGTAAAGGGCGAGTAGTCCGCGTCGTGGAAGTGGATGTCGCCCTTCATGTGGGCGTTGGAGACATCCTTGGGCAGCATGGCGAAGGCCGAGGCCTTGGAGACCGCGCCAGCCAGCAGGTCGCGCTGAGTGGCGTAGACGTTGGCGTCCTTGTTGGCGTTCTCGCGCACCAGGGTCTCGTCCTTGCTGGTCAGACGGTGGACAGCCTCGTTGACATCAGTGGCCTTGGCCCGCTGAATGTCACGGTCGAGACGGTAGGAGGTATAGGAGCGAGCGATCTCGTAAAGATGGGCATTGACCAGGGCATGCTCGACCAGGGTCTGGATGTCCTCAATCTTGACCGGGTTGGTGTAGCGATCGGTGATCTCGGACTGGACGGTCAGAGCCATGTCCCGAATCTGCTGGCGATCCTCAGGGCTGACCTCGTTCTTGACATCCTTGAAGGCGGCTTCGATGGCATTCATGATGTTGACGGGATCAAAATCGACGATCCGGCCGTCGCGCTTCTCGACCAGAATGCCATCGACAGCATCGCGATCCGAAATGCCACGCTCCTTCACGCTATCGGTCATGACCTCAGTATCCATCGTCACTCCTCATACGATTCGTACGGTTACTCATGTGCAGTTGCTTTGGCGTTCCCAAATTCCATGCTGGGAACGGCGAATCACATGGATGTCATTCTTTGCTGACAAGACTCACTCTATCACGCCGTGACCACCATATGTAGTGCCTGAGGATGATTTGTCGCCTACATATAGTAATTTTTATGTTTTGTGAACTGCGTCACAAATAGCAGGGTCTGGACAAGGGCGGCAAATGGCCGAAAGGCCATAGGAGGTCATCAACAGAGACGACACAGCTGCCCGACACGCACGTATTTTGTCCAGCCCCGACTCCTGCATCAACCAGGAAGAGGCCTAGGCCAGCAGACCCCTGGGCACGAAAAGGGTTTGGGTGCGCAGACGGCGATCCACGCCCATGCCCTCCGGAGCCTGCCGCCCAGGCTCGATCATGGATAGGAGCATATCAACGCCCTGACGGCCCATGCGATCCACCTGCTGGGAGATGACCGACACCTGGGGGCTGATCAGTTGAAAGACCTCCAAGTCGTCGAAGGAGACCATGGGCACGCGCGAGCGCAGATCGCCGTCCCACTCCATGGCGACGGCCTTGATGGCATCAGCCGAGTATCCGAAGATGACAGCGTCAACCCCTTGGCCAAGCAGGCCGCGCATGGTCGCAGCCGCCCGGGGACGATCCTCGAACCCTTGGCGGACCACCAACCCCGTCAGCCCCTGACGGACATCTACGCAGTCCAGAAAAGCCTGCTCACGCTCGCGAAAAGTATAGGAGCGGCTCTCCGGGCCCGGGACAAAGGCCACTCGTCTGCATCCCCTGGCTGCCAGAGCGTCCATGGCCGCCTCCAAGCCGGGCACAGGATCGGAATCCACCAAAGGGACACCGGGCAGGGTCTGGTCGGGACGATCCACGAAAACCACAGGGAATTCCCTTGCCAACATGGTGCGCAACATGGGTGAGGTGGGCCCGTCAGGCACGACCAAAACACCGTCCATATGCCGAGACAGAAGGATGCGGTAATAGTCCTCCTGCCTGCTGGCTTGGCAAGAGGACACGCCGATCAGGGGCGCGTAGCCTGCCGAGTAGAGCTGGTCCTGGACGGCGTAGACCAGCTCAGAGAAATAAGGATTGCGGATATCGGGAACCAGCAGGCCAACGGCATGCGAGCGCGAGGAACGCATGGAGCGGGCCCGGCTGTCGGGGATGTAGCCCAGCTCCATGGCCGCCCTGCGGACCCTGTCCTTGGTGGGCGGCGAAATGCGCCCCTTGTCGTTGAGCGCCTGGGAGACCGTGGACACGGACATGCCCGCCTGCTTGGCCACATCACTGATGGTCACCGACATGGGAACCCTCCGTCGACCCCTACCGAGATCGGTTGTCTTGTTCCGGACGAGACCGACAGCGGCCGGCCCGCACGGACCTCTCGTGAGTTTCCAGTATAGAGGCATACGATGCAACCTTTCATCACGGCGAGGCAGGACCGGCAGGCTTGGACTAGAGTGGTCTTGTTCGCGCGGCTGGTGGCAGCAGCCGTGGCACACATCGCAGAATTCCATCGGTCAAGACCGTACCGGATCGTCGCGCGGGCTCCTCACCTTCCCGTAGCGGCCCCGATGCGGATGGGCACCAGGGGTGCCGGAGAGGCAAGGTGACAGTGATGAGCATGTCGAGGAACAGTGGCTTCAGGAGAGTTCCCGGCCACAACCTGATCGTGCGGGCGCTCGCCCTGACAGCTGCGCTCTGCATGGCAGCCACGGGCGCAGCCTGCGGGGCCAAGGGGGCAGACGACAAGGCCGATGACGGCTCCAAACTGTCCTTCATGCTGGATTGGACGCCCAACACCAATCATGTGGGCATCTATGTCGCCCGGCATCTGGGCTACTTCGACAAGGCCGGCCTGAAGCTGACCATCCTGCCCACGGCCCAGGCAGGAGCCGAGACCTCCGTTCAGAACGGGGTCGCCGACGTAGGCTTCTCCAAGCTGAGCAACCTGGCCACCTTCAACTCCCAGGGAGCCGACCTGCGGCAGGTTTTCAACATAGGCCAGCATTCCGTGGCGCGCTGGTGCTCGCTGGCCTCGCGCACCGACATCCAGACCCCCAAGGACTTCGACGGCAAGACCTTCGTCAGCTTCGGATCGGCCGAACAGACGGCCGTGGTCAAGCAGATGATCCGCTATGCAGGCGGCAAGGGCGACTTCAAGCGGGTGACCAGCGGCACCAACACCTTCGCCACCCTGACCAGCGGCAAGGGCGACTTCGCCGGTTTCTACGCCAATTGGGAGGGGGTGGAGAGCGAGCTCAAGGGCCCGGCCCTGCACTGCTTCACCCAGGCCGACTGGGGAGTGCCCGGCAACCCCGACCAGCTGGGCTTCGTGGCCAAGAATTCCTGGCTGCAGCAGGCCGGCCACCGTCGCGCCCTGACGGCATTCGTCAAGGCCTGTCTGAAGGGATACGACTACGCCCTGAGCCATCCCGACCAGGCGGCGGACATCCTGGTCCAGGAGACCAAGGGGTCGGCCATCGACCCGACCCTGGCCAAGCGCTCCATGGAGAGCATCGTCAAGGAGGGGTACTGGGTTGACAGTCCAAATCAAAAGAGCATCAGCGGACTGATCAATGTCAAGGATGCCCAGGACTATCTGGACTTTCAGTTCAAGGCTGGCACTTACCGGGACGCTAAGAAGGGCGATCCCAACAAGGCTCCTCAGGCCACGGACCTGTGGACCGATCGCTACGTTCGGGAGGCAGCCGGTCGATGAAGGCACGCAAGCAGAGCAGAACCCGGGCGCTGCCTCCGACCCTCACCCTGCTGGCGCTCTTGATCATCTGGGAGCTGGCAGCCCGCCTGGGCGGAGTCAGCGAACAGGCCCTGCCGGCACCCAGTCGAATCCTGGTTGCCACAGTGCAGTCCCGAGAGGATCTGCTGCCCGCCACCGCCATCACCGCCCTTGAGGGTCTGCTGGGCTTCCTCCTGGCCTCGGTCCTGGGAATAGTGATCGGTCTGGCACTCTACAGCTGGCGCACCCTGCATGATGCCCTCTACCCTCTGATCGCCGGCGCTCAGATGATCCCGCTGATCACCATCGCCCCCCTGTTCGTGATCTGGTTCGGATTCGAGCCACTGGGCAAGGTAGTCATCGTGGCCGTCTTCGCCCTCTTCCCCATCGTGGTCCAGACCTACCGGGGCCTCAAGTCCGTGCCCCGCTTCTATCAGGACGTGGCCCTGAACTGCGGGGCGACTCGGACCTGGACCCTCTGGCACGTCAAGCTTCGGGTGGCCGCAGGACAGATCTTCGGCGGCCTGCGCATCAGCGCCGCCTATGTCTTCGCCACAGCGGCCACCTCAGAGTATCTGGGCGCCAGAAACGGCCTGGGCATATGGCTGCAGTCGGCCTTCAATTCCTTCAGAACACCGCTGATCTTTTCAGCCACCTTGGTCATCATCCTGCTGACCGCCCTCCTGCTGGCCCTGATCACCCTGATCGAGCGCCTCCTGCTGGGCGATGCAGGCGATGATCACATGGTCAATCCAGACGACGAGTGAAGAGTCCCCCATCCCCTGCACTATTCATGGCTATCAAGCGGAAGAACCGGCCTGCCATAATAGGAACATACGGAAAAGTCAGATTCAGGATTATCAATAGAAGATGAGAGGGACGACATCCATGAGCCATCCAGATGATACGAACAACGGGAACCAGACCCCCAATGACCAAGGTTCGGCCAACGGCTGGCCCCAGAATGACCACGCAGACGGAACCGGCTCAGGGCCCGCAGCCTACCTGAATCAGCCTCAGCCAGGACAATCCGGCCATGCGCCGGCAGCTTCGGATCAGAGCGACGTGTACCATCCGATCAGCGAAGCCCAAAGACCTGCCGACGATTACCGCCGGGAACAGCCATACCAAGGGCAGCCATACGGTCAACAGCCGCAGGGTCAACAGCCAGGCTACAACCAGCAACAGCCCTATGGTCAGCAGTACTACGGGCAGCAGCAGGCACCCTATGGTCAAGGCCCGAATCCCGGCCAGGCCAACGGTCAGCCCAATGGCGCAACCCCTCCGACTAGCTATGCGCCGGGCAACCCTTATCAATCGCCCGCGGGTTGGCCGCAGGCCAGCTACCAGCCGGGCCCCCAGGTCCCGCAGTATCCGGCCTACCCCTATGCGGATGCCGGATTCAACGGCGAGCCGCCACTGAACGCACCCTGGTACGGCATTGACTTCGTAAACGCTTGCAAGCGTTTCTTCGTCAAATATTCCGTCTTCTCCGGGAGGGCCTCCCGCGGGGAATTCTGGTGGGTTGTTCTGATGATCTTTCTCATCGACCTTGCGATCTCGATCATCACCTCAGGATCCATCTTTGTGGGACGGATTCTGTCCCTCCTGGTCACCCTTGGACTTTTCATACCCAATCTGGCTGTAGGCATACGGCGGCTTCACGACACCAACATGTCCGGCTACTGGATACTCCTGCCCTTTGCAAGCGAGCTGGTGGGCGCCATCCCTCTGGTCTTCGCCATCGTGGCTATTATTGACGGGCATCCGGGATCCTCGCTCTCCCTGCTTGGCTTGGGCGCATTGATCATAATCGCCGGAACCGTCGCCGGGATCGTTCTGCTGGCCCGACCCAGCGATCCACGAGGAGCCCGTTTCGATCGCTGAGTCCAGCCAGCCCTTCGCCTTGGACGATAGCAAGGCGAAGGGCAGAAGGTCTCAGAGCTCCACAGGAGGCTTGTTGGGATCCTCGGGCACATGGGCGAACTTGGCCTGCAGGGCCTCGCGGCTCTTGCGCTCGTCATCTTCCTTGGCCTTGCGCTTGGCCTCCTCGGGGTCCCAGAGCACCTCCTGACGATGATGGTCCCACTCGGCACCTGCCAGAGGAGCCAGCAGGTCCGCGAAGGCCTCCGGATCATCCAATAATCCCAGCGCCTGGACGACATCCTCGCCGGACAGGAAAGCCCGGGGAATGCCCAGCCGCTCGTTGAGCTCATTGACATAGACCAGTATTGGCGCAGCGGCCGCAGCGTGATCAGGGTCGGCGCCTGCACGCCGGAGCAGATCACGACAAATCGCCAGGCCGGTGGCCAGGGCCCGGGCCACCCCCTCCTTGTCCTGCAGAGATTTGGGGGATGCGCTCTGGTCATTCAAGGACTGCTCGGCCTTGGCCACGCCGGCGGCTACATCCTGCTGCCGAGCCTGGTCCCAGCCGCTGCCCAAGGTTTCAGCCAAATCCGCAAGCATCTTGGACCGATCTTCCTGCGCCTGTGCAGCAGCCTCGATAGCATCGTTGGCCGCCATGAGGGCATCCACCAGATCCTGGGGACGACCAGGAATGTCCTCAGCGCCCTCATAGACGTATTCAGCGTCGGGGATGGTCACATCCTCTCCCGTCATCAACTGCGCCAGCACCATGCTGATGCGCACCTGCAGGTCCTCCGCATACTTGGCGTCGTTGGCCAGATGTTCGGCATTCGTCAAGGGCCAAAGGTCTACCAGCCTGGCCCCCTGTTCAGCCGCCTGGGCCACGGCGGGCCGCCCGGCTATGGCCTCCAGGCTTCCCTCTACATCCACCATGATCATCACGCTCCTTCATCGGGTTCTCGGACAGTCATCCACGACAGTATCCTCAGCCATCCTAGGCCGTGCAAGCGGTCTTCACACGCCTGCCGCCGGGTCTGCGTAGGTGATTCCCAGCACTTTGCCGGTCTCACAATCCAGGGTGATGGAGGTCACCGAGGCCAAAGCGGTGGCTCGAAGGAACATATTGTGCTCGGGGTGACCGGTCTCCAAAAGATGACGGTAGGACCAGATGGGCGACTCATGCGAGACAGCCAGGATCTGCGCATCAGGATGGCTACGGACCACCTGCCGGACGAAATCCCCCACTCGCCGGGCGATCTGCCGATAGGACTCCCCCCAGCTGGGTCGGCGCAGGTCCAGGATCAGCCGCAGGTTGGAGGGCCGCCAGAGGGCCCCCTGCCCGCGTCCGATACGCTTGCCGCGGAATTCGTTGCCGGCCTCGATCAGACGACGGTCATAGACAGGCTCCAATGGTTTCAAACCGTGCTGGACACGAGCTGGGTTGATCTGCTCAAGCAGGACGGCTGTGGTCTCCCTGGTCCTGTCCAGCGGAGATGAGTAAACGGCTTCCAGATCGCGCATGCCAGGAGCCTCGGCCATAAAGCGGGCCGTCGCTTCGACCATGGCCCTTCCTCTGGCGGACAAATGGAATCCCGGCAATCGCTCATAGAGAATATGATCGGGATTATCAACCTGGCCATGACGGACGAAATGAATGGTCGTCGCAGGCACGACCCACCTCCCAAGCTCCCCGGCAGACCCGATAAGAGACCATGGCGGGGGGTAGAATTATCACTATCCCAATGGCACCCATCAGGCGCCGATATGGTTACCACTGTAGCAGTCCCCCCTAGCAGCCCCACATCCCTTTCATACATCTGCAAGGTTGTGGAGAAAACATGCTTCGGGACTGCAAAAACACTC
This sequence comes from Bifidobacterium sp. ESL0825, assembly GCF_052606465.1. Taxonomy (NCBI): domain Bacteria; kingdom Bacillati; phylum Actinomycetota; class Actinomycetes; order Bifidobacteriales; family Bifidobacteriaceae; genus Bifidobacterium; species Bifidobacterium sp. ESL0825. Next base: position 1,931,758 of record NZ_CP199589.1, on the reverse strand, counting down.
AAGGAATGCGAGGTGAACAACCCATGCCACGGCAATTGAAAGCGGCTCTGGTCGAAGCCGGTCACAGGGTCTTCGGGGGATACTCGGCGCTCCTGCGACTGCCTCACACGGCACGGTTCGCAGTGGGGTCGGTTATCGCCTCCATGCCCTTCCCCATGGTGGGCATGACCATCACCATCTCGGTGCAGCACTACTACGGCAGCTACTCCTTGGCCGGAGCCCTGACCGCCATCCAAGCCGTGGCACTGGCCCTGGTCAGCCCCATGCTGGGCAAGATGGTCGACAAGTTCGGCCAGCGACAGGTCTCCATTCCCACGGTTCTGGTCTGGATCGTGGCCGCCACGATCCTGATCACAGCCATCACCGCCCACGCCCCCACCTGGGTGCTCTACCTGGTCACCCCGTTCATGGCGGCCATTCCGCCCTGGGGAGCCATGAGCCGTAGTCGGTGGACGCATCTGCTGCGCGGCGACCACCGAGCCACTAATCAGGCCCTATCCCTGTCAGGGGTCTTCGACGAGGCCATGTGGGTGATCGGCAATCCTCTAGCCTCCATCCTGGCGGTCATTTCAGGCGTATTGGCCTTCTCCTTTACCGGGATCTGTGTGCTGGTCGGGGCCTTTATGTTCCTATCCTGCCGAGAGACCGAGCCGCCCTCGCAGACGGACATGTCCCGCGCCCAAGGCATCACCCGCAAGGAGTACCGGGAGCGCCAGGCTCAGCAAGTAGCGCGCCTGCGGGATCAGGAGGGCGGAAACGGCCGTAGTGGCGCCTTCTGGAGCGCCGGCATGATCGCCGTCTGCGCCACCTGGTTCGGCCTGGGAGCCTTCCAGAGCGCCGCGTCCATCTCCATCATCGCCTTCGCCACCGAACAGGGGATGAAGCAGATGACCGGATTCGTCTTCGCCTGCTTCTCCTTCAGCTCCCTGGTCGGTGCCTTGCTTTACGGGGCCAAGAACTGGACCATCCCCCTCTGGAAGCGTTTCTACTTCTGCCTGCTGGTGGTCAACCTGGGCATCGGAACCTTCATGTTCGCCAGGAATCTGTGGACCATCATGATCATCTACCTGATCATCGGCGTCTGCCAGGCACCCACCTGGATCAACGGCAACCAGCTCATGCTCCACCTGGTGCCGCCCATCCGCTTCACCGAAGGCATGGCTTGGCTGAGCGCCATGAATTCGATCGGGTCCTCAGCGGGTTCGGCTGTGGCCGGGCAGTTCATCGACCGTTACGGATCCCAAGGCGGGTTCGGGGTGGTCACTGCTCTGGCTCTGACCTCGCTGGCTATCGCCTTTGTAGGGTTCCGTCAAATCCGAAACAGCACCGAGGAACCCATTCTGACCGAACTGCCCGCCTGAGGGCGCAACGTAAGGCTTTTGCGCACAAGCGGCTCCCGCTACCCCGCGAGCACAGCAGGGATGATTGAATGGGCTATCGTGCGTAGATTAATCGGACAGCTGCTCAAGTTCGGCATCGTGGGCGTCATCGCCTTCCTGATCGACATCGGCATCATGAACCTGCTGATCATGGGGCCACACCTGAACAATGTCCTGGCTGGGGCCATCTCCTTCCTGATCTCCCTGGTCTTCAACTATCTGGCCAGCATGCGTTACGTCTTCAAGCATAGGGAGGACATGGCCCGGTGGATGGAGATGGCGGTCTTTCTGGTCTCCTCGGTGATCGGCCTGGGGATCAATGAGGTGATCCTGTGGATGGGCACTGCCATGCTGCCGCCGGACGCCATCACCACCATGCACGCCCGTTACCTGCTCTATGCCAACATCGCCAAGATCACAGCCACCGTGGTGGTGGCCATCTGGAACTTCCTGATCCGCAAGTGGCTGCTGGATGCTCCCGCCCCCGGCAAGCCGGTCGACCCGCGTTCGGTGGCCCACCGTCTGGGGGCCTGGTCCCTGCGTCATCGGCCCTTCGGCTGGCGCTGAGCCAGCCTGTCCGGTCAAGGCTACTATGGGACGGGAATAGTCAGCCATCCGGCATACGGACCGGGTCATCCTGATTGGTCATGCCGGACGGATCGGAAAGGAAGCGCCATGCCCGTCATCCACACCCATGTAAGCACACCCATCACCGCCGAACAGCGCGAACGGATCAAGACCGCCTACGGCAAGGCCATCACCGCCGTCCCCGGCAAGTCCGAGGGCTGGCTCATGTGCCCCTTCGAGTCGGACATGCCCATCTATTTCGGCGGTGACGACAGCAAGCCTGCAGCCTATGTCGAGGTCAACGTCTTCGGCAGCAACGTACCCAAGTCCGCCTGGGAAAGCCTGACCAAGACCATCATGGACACGCTGGAATCTGAGCTGTCCATTCCCAAGGACCGCACCTACATCCGCTATACGGCCACCACTGACTGGGGATGGAATGGCGGCAATTTTTAGGCGAACAATCCTCTGTAACGCGTAAGGAGGCCTTCCCGCACATATATGTGCTGCGGGAAGGCCTCCTGCTTAAGCCCAGATCCCTATTTCAAAAAGGATCGTTATGGGATAGGTCAGATTTACTACTCTGCGACGACCTTGACCGTGAAAGCGGCCGAGATCTCGGGGTGCAGGGCCACGGTGGCCGGGAACTCTCCGGTGGTCTTGATGGTCTCCACGGAGATGGAGCGGGGATCCACATCGGCCAAGGGGCGAAGAGCCTGGGCGATGGCATCATTGGAGATGCCGCCGAAGAGCTTACCCGAATCGGACACCTTGGCTGCGATCTCGACGGTCTGGCCATCGATGGCGGTCTTGGCTGCCACGGCGTCCTCGCGGGTGGCCATGGACTTAGCCCGACGTGCCCGCTGCAGGGATTCGATCTGTGCAGCAGCGCCCTTGGACCAGGCGAAAGCCAGTCCCTGGGGGATCAGGAAGTTGCGCGCATAGCCAGGCTTGACCCCGACAACGTCGCCCTTATGACCCAGATCGGTCACGGTATCGGTCAGAATTACCTTGGTTTCCTTTGCCATAATCCGGACCTCCCTCAGCGACCGTTGGTGGCGTAGGGCAGCAGGGCCATCTCGCGGGCGTTCTTGATAGCCTTGGAGATTTCGCGCTGCTCCTGGACGGTGACACCGGTGATGCGGCGGGAACGGATCTTGCCGCGGTCAGAGATGAACTTGCGCAGCAGAGCCACGTCCTTGTAATCGATGGTATGAATCTTGGCAGCCCTCAGAGGATTCGGCTTTTTCTTGAAGGGCTTGACCGGCGGTTGCGGCCTTTTACGTGACATTGGTACTCCTTAAATGAATGATGACGCTATGAAACTTCAGAACTCGGGATCGTCTCCAGAACCACCGAACTCGCCGGTGGACCCAAAGGATCCGAAGGAATCGCCGGATCCGGTCGATGACCAAGGATCCTGGGCCGGGGCCTGCTGGCTCTGCGCTGGCTGCTGACGACCCATAGGGGCCGATGCCGCGCCGGTGCCGCCCTGGTAGGATGCCCCACCCTGGTAGCCGCCGTTGCTGGAGCCGGCGAAACCGCCACGAGATCCTCCGCCACCGGTGTTGGCGTTCCTGGTGACCTGAGCGGTGTTCCGTGTCAGTGCAGGTCCGATCTCGTCCAGACGCAGCTCCACAACCGTGCGGTTATTGCCCTCGCGATCCTGATAGGAGCGCTGCACCAGACGACCCTGGGCTATTACCCTCATGCCCTTGGTCAGGCTGGCCTGAATGTTGGAGGCCATGGGACTGTAGGTAGAATCCCAGGCCGAGCAACGCATGAAGAGCGAGTCGCCGTCCTCCCACTGCCCCGAGTTCCTGTTGAACTGCCTGGGCGTGGACGCGATGGTCAGGTTGGCCACCGTGCCTCCGTTGGAGGTCGTACGCACCTCCGGATCCGCAGTGAGATTGCCCACCACGGTGATGTATGTATCTCCCGCCATGTCACGACCTTTCCTCGGAGTGAGGACTTGGGAATGGGCCTACTGGGGCGAATCCCGCACCCTTGGACCTTCGACGCGAGAACTGGATGTCAGCCGACGCTTCGATGTCCTTTTGCTGTTTGCTTACTTGTCATCCTTACGAAGAATCTTGGTGCGGATGACGGACTCGTTCAGGTTGAGCACACGATCGAGCTCAGCGCTGGCGGCAGGCTCGCAGGTGTATTCGACCACCACGTAGTTGCCTTCCTTGTGCTTGTCGATCTCATAGGCCAGCTTGCGACGGCCCCAGACGTCGATGTTGTCGACGGAGCCGCCTTCCTTGGTGACCACCTCGAGATACTGGTCGGTCAGCTTCTTCAGCGAGCGCTCATCCATGGCCGGATCGGCAATGAACATCAATTCATACTTGTGCGCAGACATCACCCACCTCCTTTGGACTTACAGGTCACGGACCTTCCGTGACAGGAGGGTGTATTGCACACCAATCGTGGCTGAACGATCCTCTGGCCACGACGGGAACCCGACTAGTTTACATCCAAGGGTGGTACAGCTACAAATATCAGTGTCCCTGCTGCCGATAGCGAGCCTCGACTGCCTGCTTATCACCTGCCCACCACCTGCGGTGACGGCGATACCAGTCGATCGTCTCTGCCAGACCCTGCTCGAAGTCTCGGTGCAGAGGCCGCCAACCGAGATCCCGTCGTATCTTTCCGGCATCGATGGCATATCTACGATCCCCTCCAGGCCGATCTGCCACCAAATCGAATTCGTCTGGCCCACGGCCCATGAGGCGCAGGATCATCCTGAGCACCTCCATGTTGCTCAACTCGCCATCCGCGCCGATGAGGTAGGTTGATCCAGGCGCTCCATGAACCAGGATGCTCCAAATGGCCCGGCAGTCATCCTCCACATGGATCCAATCCCGGACCGCACGTCCTTGGCCATAGATTCGTGGACGGATTCCGGACAGGATGTTGGTGATCTGCCGAGGAATGAATTTTTCAATGTGCTGATAGGGACCGTAGTTGTTGGAGCAATTGGAGATGGTCACACGGGTCCCATAGGTGCGCCACCAGGCTCGCGCTAAATGGTCCGCCCCTGCCTTGGTGGCCGAATACGGACTCGAGGGCCGGTAAGGGCTGGCCTCGGTGAAACGGTGCGGATCATCGAAGTCGAGATCGCCGAAAACCTCATCAGTGGACACCTGATGGAAGCGAAGGCCGTGGCGACGGGCCGCCTCCAGCAGAACATAGGTGCCATAGAGATTGGTCCTGATGAAGGGCGCTGGATCCTGGATGGAGTTGTCGTTGTGCGACTCAGCCGCAAAATGGACGATGGCATCGACATGAAACCGGCGAATGGCCTGTTCCACAGATTCCGCGTCGCAGATATCGGCATGGACCATATCGATCCGATCGGGAATAAGGCCATGGAGGTTATCGATCTTGGCTGCATAGGTGAGCAGATCGTAAACCACGATGTGCGTGTCGGGATGGTGGGCCAGCACATAACGCACAAAATTCGTGCCGATGAACCCGGCACCCCCCGTCACCATCAGGCATGAGGGCTCGGCTGGCTCATGGTCCTCAACACTGCCCGTACGAAGCCCAGACACCTCACTTCCGCTCTTCATCGCCAAGGGCCCGTTCCCCGTCTGCCGAAAGTATCCGACGCATGGCTCGTACCGATTCCGGCGAAGCAATGTACTCATCAGTGACATGCTCATGGGAATGCATGTCGCGCGGCAGAGCCATGTAATCACCATAGGCCTTACTCAGGTACTCACGATAATTGCGGGGCACTGGAACGGAGATCCCGCGGAAAGGCAGAGTCGTTGAACCGGTCCAATTATCGGTCAAGTAGGGACCGGATTGGCGCACCTCATCGATGTTTTCAATGCCCCTAATCAATCCTGTAGCGCCATCAGCTGTTGGCAGGACGGATACGCGAGTCGCCAGATCTTCTAGGTGTGCGTGCAGGTCGGATTCCAAAGCGGGTATCAGAGGATCTGCGCCGGCAATATAAATATCCCGGCTCCAAGAGGAACTCTGGTATTGTTTGCGGATTTCCTGGACAAACTGTACACGTTCCTGCGTGCAGACCTGCCATGCATCTTCCGGATCGCCAGATACCCAATCCAAAGGGAAAAGATCAACAAAACAGGGGTTGGCTTCATCTATTGACCGGAATCTAATCTGCTTGCAAGGCACATACCAATCCCAGACGACCGTGACACGGAAACGCCCATCCTCGCGTACAGCTTTTTCCAACCGCCTCAACTGTTCACGAGTGATATAGACGTCAATATCGTCATCCCAAGGGATGAAATCCTGCTGGCGGAAGGCACCCAGCACTGTACCGCCGGTACCCCAGTAGGAGATCCCATGATCCCGGCAAAACTGATCAAAAAGTTCGAACAGTCTGGCCTCCGCATCCTGGAAGAGCGCATGAACGCCTTTAGCCTTAGGCAATCCTCTAAAGAATCTGAGTTGAGCCTGCTCAGTCGTCTCATGATCTCCTCGGAACAGCTGCCAGTACATAACGCTATTCGAATCATGGACGTATTCCAAGGTCTCATTCAGTGCAAGGCATTGCTTCTCCAAGCGATCAAGACTCTCCTGAGCCTTATCCAGGGCCTTCCGCTGATCATCAATCACGTGAAGGAGTCGAGCGTATCTGGCGTCATCCTGCGCCCGGAAGTCCCGGAAAGACCGGGAGGAGATGGGCAGGCGCCTTTTAATACCGGCGATCAGACGGCTATTCATTGTCTATGCCTTTCCCTACAAGATTGCCGGTCTGCCATGTAGACGGCCGCATACCAAAATACTGACCGGTGCGTTCCAGTCCCTGCGCCAGTCCGACCTCCGCCTCAAACCCCAGAGCCCGTATTCTGGAAGTATCAAGAATATTGTCCTCCGGAGGGGAGAAGCGCGCAAGCTCATCTTGATTAGGCTGTTCATACCGCACCAGACCGCCCGGGCGTCCAAAAAGCTGGGTCAATTTCCGAGCCACCCCGGCTATGGTGACTTTCTCCCCGCTATTGGCAATGTTGTAAGTTGAGTTCTGTCCACGCAATAGAAGCAGCATGATGCCATAGACCGCATCTTTGATATAGCAGTAGCTGCGTCGCTGCAGACCTGGACTGTGCATTTCGATGTCTCTGCCCTCTTGAAGCATTCGCAGGAAAAGCGTGACGATCTTGGGATCGTCGAGACGATCACCTGGGCCATAGAGATAGGCCATACGTGCCACATTCACAGGAAGACCAAGCTGTAGACGTGCCCCTGCGCAAAGGTTTTCAGCGGCTAACTTGCTGATTGGATAGCAGTTGCGAACCACCGACGGATCAAAGTTGCCCGTATCCTCCTCTTTGAGGGTCCCCTCCTGGCTATGACCCGCATAGGCTTCAACGCTGGACAGATAGACCATTCGGCGGGGCTTAGTATCCAGGCCTGCCAGATATTGCAGAATCTGGTCAGTCCCAACCACGTTGGTCATCATGGTCCCCATGGGATCGGATTGGTAAGCCACGGGGTCGGCATTGCTGGCGGCGTGGATGCAATACTCTATCGGACCTTCGTTTTGCAGCGAGAGGGGGGCGCGAAGATCCTGTTCCACGAGCTGCAGCCATGAGTCCTCCCAGTCGTCGCCCAAAACATCTCGCAGACGTTTCCGACTCCTGACCACAGCAAGAACATCGATATGCAGGCCATGACGACGACGCAAAGCAGCTATCAGATGCAGAATGAAGGAACCCACAAAGCCTGTTCCGCCGGTAATCAGTATCCTGCAGCCATCCAGCTCCCGCCACAAGTCCGGATGGGCGTCGGCCAGATCATTCACATCCTGCTTCAGAATGTCTGCATCTACCCTTCCTCCTCCGGTCATCAGGCCATTCCCTTCGCATCGAGATAGGCCTCGAAGAGCGCCACATCCTCGGGACTGGTGAGCTTGAAGTTGGAATTGTCACCAGCTACCGCATGAACCACATGACCAGTTTCGATAAGCAACGTGCAGGTAGCGACTGAATCATGAATGCCCATCTCATCAGCCTGGCGATGGATTAGTGAAAGATCGCGCAGACGCAAGCTCTGCGGGGTCTGGGTTCGCATGATGTGAGAGCGCTCAACCACTCTGTTACTTGACTCGCCGTCATCGGTATGGAGCAAGGCCTCAGTTGCCGGCACTACGGTGATGGCATTGCCGTATTTCTCCACGCCGGCTATGTTGGCGTTGATCACCTCTTCAGTCAACAAGGGGCGAACTCCGTCATGGATCAAAATGATGTCCTCAGGCGAATACTGCTCCTCCAGATAATGCAGGCCGCAGCGAATGGATTCGAAGCCGCTGACACCTCCAGGTATGACGGATCGGACCTTGGTCAGCCCGCAATCTTTGACGTATTGCTCAACGATTCCTGTCCACTCGGGCAGGGATACGACAATGATGTCCTCGACGGCCACTGCTCGTTGGAAAGCTTCCAAGGTATAGACCAGTACCGGCTTGTTCCGAACTACCAAAAACTGCTTGGGCACCGGCCCACGCATACGGGCGCCAACCCCGCCAGCCAATACCAGGGCGACGACCCTAACGGTGGACTCATCTGGGGAATCCATGCTCTTCTTTCCCTGGCTCTCATGACTCATGCTCTAATTCTATCGAAACGGCTACAAGGACTGACAGGTTAGAGTGATTCCTCGCCCAAGAGACTGATCTGCAGCCCACGGTCACTCAATAATGCGTATTCCCTGTTTCGCTTGTCTCTGATGGCAAAGACACAGGAGTTCTCGTCATTAGTGAAGGCAACCATTTTTGTGGGGGCATTTTTGTCCGTTTGCTCGGCATCTCGCACACGCAGGGATACGACAAGACGAAATTCACCATTGTTGAAAATATTCAGGGGAACCGAACAATGCACCACCTGATGCCCACAGGCTTTTAGACGAATGGCATCGGAACCCGTGTCATAGGCTATGCCTCCACGCCGGGTGTCGTGCATGGCAATGGCCATGTAGAGATTGTCGTACTCAGCGCAGTCGTATTCCACGTCAAAGCGGAAGGTATCCGAGCTCTTGCAGACCGAGGAAGTTACCGGATAGGCGCGCAGGAGGGGCACCTGAGCGCTGAGACCGGTTGGATATTCGTCCCCTTGCTTCTTGCCATCGGATTGCTTGTCAGGAGCCTTGAGATTCTCCAAGGTGTAGCGGTTAGCGACATCATCCTTGTCGCCATTGATCACCACATGGCCGTCCTTGATCAGGATCGCCCGGTCGCAGTACTTCTTCACGGCACCCATGTCATGGGTGACGAGGATGACCGTCTTATTGGGATCCTTCTTGACCTCGGTGAAGTAATCATCGCATTTACGTTGGAAAGCCTCATCGCCGACGGCCAGAACCTCGTCCAGGATCAGTATGTCACCTTGGGCCTTGATGGCCACGGAAAACGCCAAGCGCACTTGCATGCCGCTGGAGTAATTCTTCAGCTTCTGATCCATGAACTCGCCCAGTTCAGCGAAGTCCACGATGTCATCGTACATGGCATCAACCTCGCTGCGAGTAAATCCAAGCAGAGCTCCGTTCAGATAGACGTTCTCGCGGCCCGTCAGCTCCGGGTTGAAGCCCACCCCCAATTCGATAAAGGGCACCAGCTTGCCCGTATAAGAGATATGACCGCGCTCAGGATAGTAGATGCCCGAAATCAGCTTGAGCAGGGTCGACTTGCCACTGCCATTGCGCCCGACAATGCCAAAAAAGTCACCCCGATGCACCTGGAAGGACACATCCTGCAGCACCTGCTGCTCCTTGTATCCTTTGATTCCTCGGGTCCAGTTGATAAAGGCCTGCTTGAGTCCTGTGGCTTGTTCGGTAGGCAACCGAAAGACCTTGTCCACATGCTCCACGGACAGGACCACGGGCCGATCGTCTTTTTTCTGACGGATTGGTTCCCCAGCCTTGCTCATCACATCACCTCGGCGAATTTGCGATTGTACTTGCGGAATACGCTTACACCCAGGACTACCATGATCACAGTGAGCAGGATGGGGATCATGGTCACAAAGGGATTGCTGATCTGGTTCCATACAGTAGGAGTGGTTTCCGGAGCGATGAATGAGTGCCGGATATCCTGGATGGATTGCGCAATAGGGTTGAGCAAAAGCAGCTTGGCTACGACAGGACCCCACCAATGGTGGATTCCCGACACCGCTGTCAGCGGATAGATGACAGGGATGGAATAGAAGATTACCTGTTGCAGCACGTCCCAGATATGCGACACATCGCGGAAGTATACATACATAGTAGCCATGATCAGCGTGAATCCCAGGGCCAAAATATACAGCTGGAAGACACTGACGGGCAGTAGCAGCACCCTCCAGGTGAAATGCACCCGACAGAAGATAGCGAAAATGAGAACCACGATCAGGTTGATGCCGTAACTGATCAGCGCCCCCATGGTAGCAGATACCACCACGATGTAATTGGGGAAATGCACCTTACGCAGGAGGTCGCCACGATCCACAATAGAACGCAGGCCTATGGAAGTTGACTCATTGAAGAACTGCCAGGAGCTTATGCCTAGAAGCAGCACAACAGGATAGGTCGGCGTGCCATCGGTCATCCTGAGGAATTTGGCGAAGACCAGATACATAACCACAAAGAGCATCAGTGGCTGCAGAACCGACCAGGCAACCCCAAGGAAGGATCCCTGATACCTGAGCTTGAAATCGGTCTTGACAAGCTCACGCAGGATAACCCATGAATAGTGGTATCGCTGGCGTAATCTATCTACGATGCTTCTCACAACCGTACAGACTACCAAACAGCCGTGAAAGTTATTCTCCTATCTCTGCATCCTCACAAATAACAACGGGTTGTTGAGACTTTACAGCCACTGCTTCAGGTAGGCACCAAGCATTATCCTGTGACGTATTCATATCATCTCGATGGGAGATCAGAGCGATGTCTCAACCAGATAAGGTAACAGGCCGATCAGCTCGCAGCCTCAATATCGAACTCCTACGCATATTGGCAATGCTGCTAGTCGTTTATTGTCATATGATCATCCACGTTGATTTCACTAACGGGGTCTCGCGCATCGTATTGCCCATGTACCCAGGCTGGAAATCTGCAATCAGTTTCACTATTATGCAATACGGACAAGTAGGCGTTTCAATCTTCTTCATGATATCGGGATATTTCTTGGTCAAGAAACAATTTTCGTGGAGGCGTATTTTCTCAACTTGGTTCCAGATGTTTCTCTATGCGGTTCTATGCTTAGGAATTGCAATTATTGCCAAACAATTCCAACCTCTGCCGTTCGGCACCAATGAGCTGCTGTCGGGTTCCCAGACGCTGGGTACAGTCCTATGGAGTTTGTGCCCATTTTTGTACAATAGCTACTGGTTCATAGATGTGTATATTCTCATGCTGCTTCTTAGCCCATTTATCAATACTGTATATACGCACATGTCCCAGAAGCAGATTCTTGCGCTGATCGCACTTCTCATGTTCATTGGTACCTGGCCCTTATTTTTAAGTAGAGCTAATTACTGGAACTATGTAGTCTATGCCGTTCTGGGATACATCATCGGCGCTTATATCCAGACCTACCGAGATTCACTGCGCGCCGTATCAAACGGTGTACTGGCCGTCTGCACAGTATTATGTACAGCACTCATGCTGGGATTCAATCATTTTGTCTTGTCAGGATCCCGCTGGGCGCAAAGACTGACTTGGACTGATCAGATCCATCTGGGTCTGCAAATACTGCCTATCTGCATCGCCTTTTGCTTTTTTGTGGCAGCTTGTCGACTACCTCAGATCCGCCTTCCGCACATGTGGAGCACTTTCCTACTACATGTATCAGCCGGGACCTTCGGTGTCTACCTCCTGCACGAGAACACATTCGGATTCCGATTCATCTGGGGTGTCGTCACTTCTTGGCTACCAAACATATCCAGCAAGACCGGTTTCGTTTTAACTTTTATAGTTACGGGATTGCTCATCTTTGCTGTTCTTGACGTTATCGCTATGCTGATCGACCGATGGCTTATCTATCCGTTGCGTAACCTCATCATTAGCAAAGTTGAGCTATTCCAATGAACGACTAGATAAGCTAAATTCAGCGTGCTTCGCAGGGGTCGTTTGACTACATTTCCCCTTGTTGCTATCGACTATGACGAATGGTATAGCAATTGTCAGTACAAAACAGAAAAGAAAGCTAAGTGTATACCGAACCTGGTGCGTGGGCAAAAACAATAGACTGCACCAATTGACGAGGGTTGGAATCAAATAATATAAATTTCTATAACGCTTAAGCGCTACGGTAAGTCCAAGTGCAGACAAAGGTATCCATAGCACATACAAGGCCTCGGCGCCTAGGAAAGAGAACGGCGGAATTTTACTCAGCGTATTTCTCAATGGGACCGCGATCTTTTCCTGAGTGTAACTAGGCTTGCATTCAGAATAAGCCCTTAATATCTTTGATCCTCCAGCTTCCCACCAACCACAACGAACAGGCCCAGTACGGTAGTACGTTTCACCATAGACAAATGAGTCCAACAAGTATGGTACTGCAGTAATATAATCCTTTGGATAACGGAAAAATAGTCGAATCCATGTTTTAATAAGTCTTAATCTGTCTTTTGAGCTTGAGCCAACCTTATATCCATAATGCTTAGCATTATCAGCCGAGTTGGCTTTCCAATTTGGTTTTATATTGTCAATATCCAGAACCTTGTTTATTGCCTTCAAATCGGACTCAGCTAATTCGTCCTGATGTAGTATAGCTACTTTTGACAGCTGTTGAATAGGGACAGAAAGTGCTTCTTGAGGTCCACCAGGTGCAATGTGCAGTGCAGGAAAAACTGCTACAGGTACCAGAACTACTACCAAAGCAGCTGGGACCAGTACCGAGATCAGCAAAGCAATTCGCTGCTTCCTATGTAAAACCAACAACAGCAAAAGCGACAAAGTCGTAATATAGATGCTCGTTTTCTTCGTCAATCCAGAAAGTACACCAAAGATGATGAGGAACGCCACTAGTTTCCAACCGACACGGTGATTGTTGATACACCGGTAAACTAGTTCAAAAAAAGCCACTAGCCATAAAAGAAAAATGGGAACCCAGGTAACGTCTTTGACTACGATGCTCATATTCATCGGAAAGATCGGCAATGCTGCTGCAAAGCACCAGCATGCACTAACACATGAATCAGTGAGATTTGTCCGCTGTCTGACCCAAACTAGCGATATTACGATAGCAAATGCTGCGACAAAACTTTGCAATATTATTAGAATTTGGAACCCTACAATCTCATTTCCAAGCCATAGCCCAAGTTTGTCGAATAACACATACAGATAAGCGTCTACGAAAGGATGGTGATCCTGCACTGCATACCCTGGTAAATCTACCATTGTCATAGGATCCCAAACGTGCCTAGTACGGAATTGAACTAGCTGCAATACGGTATCGATGTCAATGATCGCGGGTCCTTGGATTATCAGCATAGGCATCCAGCAAAGAACCATTGCCGCAGTAGTTAAAGCCAAATGACTAGCTGAACCGTCAAATAGATGAGCCCATTTCTCCAGAATATTGGAACATTTGAGGGAAGTGGTGGTCTCTACGCTTTCTATTTGCCTACTCTCACTAAAATTATTAACCTTTTCTGTCAGCCAACAGATTCCAACAGTGAGAGCAAAACCAATTGTTGACAGTTGAACAATGAATACCATCCAAAAGATCGGCTCATGCCACCTCGCTACACCATTCACATAATTCGGATAGCCGTTGTTAGATACGCCGGAATTTTTCACTAGTCGAGGTATGACGATCGAAAAAGCCATGAAGAAAGCGACAGCCGCTGAAATCAGCTTTTGTCTCCTACTGGCATTTTCAAATTTAGGGTACAAAAAGTACAATAATAAGCCCAGACCCAAAGCAAGCAATGCAGAGCCCACAGGCCCTACTTGAGCAATGGAATCAAAACCACTGGCTGCCAGGTTGGAAAAGTTCTCAAATACTGCAGAATCCAGGTTTCTGAATAATAAAGACTGTGCACCAAGGGTTCCTACGAGTACTGACAGAAGATATCGCGTCTTGTCTGCACTTGATAGGTTTTTTACTTTAACCATTCTGTCCCTCACAACTGCTTATAGTTGCGGATAATCAATTGATGGGTTGAACCTTATAGCTTCAATCATCTTGCAGTACATCTGACGGCGCAGTTTTTTATCCACTCCCCCGGACCGCATGGAATACCAAACCTGGGCGCAAAAGAGCAGATAATGGACCAAGCTCTTGTGATGCAGTCTGTAGGACCCTTGATTGCGGATACCATAGGCGAACTTCCAGGCGTTCTTCTCGTTGATCATCGAGAAATTGACCCCCTTGTTCTCACCCATATCGTGCACCACAACGCTATCGAGAACCTGAACACCGGGGCAGTCTCTGGTGATGCGCAGAGTGTACTCGGCATCGTCAAACCAGATGAAGTACTCCTTGTATGGCAGACCGTAGGCTTCCATGACCCAACGTGGGATGAGCACGGACACGAAGGACGCCTGATTAATCAGCACCAGATCCCTGAGCCCCATGGCACGCAACCGACCCCAGTCCCAGGTAGGCACAGGATTGTTCATTTCTGAAATGGTTCCGTCGATGTATTTGATCAGGGAGCAAGCAAAGGGAATATCCGGGCTTAAAGCCTTGGTGGCTTGTTCATAGCCTCCGAGCAACTTCTCCAAGGCATCCGGCTCAGGATATCCGTCATCATCGAAGATCCACACGTAGTCGAGACCCATCCGGTAGCCCTCGCGCATGCCAGCAGAGAAGCCGCCTGCCCCGCCGACGTTCTTGGGCAAAGTGACAATGCGAAGCTCCACCTTCCCTTCCAAGGGGAACGCGTCCTGATATTCATGCAGGTAATCCGCGGTCCCGTCAGTCGAAGCATTGTCGACAATGATCAGGACCTCGGGCAGAAAGGTCTGGGACTCCAGGGATGCCAGAACCTTCTTCAGCTTTTCCAGACGGTTGAAAGTGACGACGACAGCGGCCACATTCCTCCGGTTATCTACAACATTCATCACTGCGCCCATTCTCCCAACATTCGGGTGAAGAAGGAGTCAGCCGATTCCTTCCTTGAAAACTCCTGAAGCCGTTCCAGCTCCGCCGTCCACAACCGTCTGCGATCCTGTTCATGATCGTTCATCCTCAGCAAGGAGCGGACCGACTGGCGGACCAGCCCCAGTGATTCTCGAGACAGCAGCCCCTGGACAGGAACCAGCGTCGATTGAGAACCGACATCAGCGCTCAACACTGGTATACCCCGACTGATGGCCTCAATGGTCGTAAGAGTAATACCTTCGTTGATTGACGTGACCAGCAGAGCGTCCGCCCAATCATATGTTGCAGAAACCGGCTGAGAGACATCGCGCCGTTCCACTGCACGATCCAGACCATATTTCTCCAGAAGTTTGCGTACCTCCAGGTCCATATCGCCGCTGCCATGCATGATGAACCGAAAATGACCCGGGAAACGACGCTCCATTTCCTTGGCGACATTGATGAATGCCTCAGGACGTTTCTGTCTGGTCATTCTTCCCACAAAAGCGACATGGAAGACGCCCTGTTGCACGCGGTCCTTGTACCTTGGATGCATTTGATCGGCAGTCAGACCAACCAAGGGCGCCATGACCACCTTTTTCGCCGCTATGCCATGATGATTTACCAACCAATCCTGCAGTTGAGGCGAAATAACATGGTGCAGATCAATATAAGGGTCGCGGCTCACGCTCTGGTTGGGATAGCCACCCCGGTCGTGGTATTCAAGAATATGCAAGGAATCGACAATGAACGTATGCGGATAGTACCGCTTGATCCACCAGAGCCGGTCATACATCCACTGATTGTGATGAATCATAACGCCGCGGATATTGTACTGCTCAAACAGAGCCCTGAGCAGCGGCACGTCGCCGATGCCTTCCTGTGCAGGAAAAGTCAGATTGATGACGAGGGCATCATCCAAATCCTCGTCGACAATCCATGGCTGATGACTGTCGTTGTTGGTGATGACGATAGGCAATAGTCCCGCTTTACGAGCCAGAGCTACTGTTTCCATGGCCCAACGCTCGGCTCCCCCAGGCTGCAGCCAATGCATGGCAATAATGACAGCTTTCGGATCCGAAGAGTCCGGTTGTCCAGGCTCGATGGGACTGCCGGGATGATGCACAGCCCCATGAGCGAACAGGTCGCTGGTTGAATCGGGACGATAAGTCTCAATAGCCTGGTATCCAGCTTTCTCACGACTACGCCGGAGCAATTCGCGAACTTGATCAAATAGGAGAGGAAAATGCAGCTCGCAGTAGTTGTAGATCTGGTTGCGCATAGGCAGCCGAGAGGATAGATTCCGAGCCTTAACCGTCATATCAGTAGCATCGTCCGGGGTAAGCAACACATACCGTTCATTCCAGTCAACCAATTGGTGGTGCTGGTCAAAATAGTGAGGAGCAAAGGCTGTCTTAGGCTTAGATGTTGACCTGGCTTTGAATTCGGCTACAGGTTTAAGTCCGGCTCCCTTAGTTAGAGAACCGTTCAAAGTCGACGTGTCAGTCAAGCGGGGATACTGCCAGTCTTCACCCATATAGATCTTATAGAGCAGTTCTCGACCAGGCTGCATCAACGAATGATAGTTGACTGCTGAAATAACCAATCGACGTTGCCGTTTGCTCAAGCCATCAAGTTGCTTCCAGGCATCAGATCCAGTTTCAAATAGCTGCTGCATGTGGTCTATGCTAACCTGAGCGCAGTACGCGGATTGAGCGTACCTCTGCTATTGCCCACAAATTTCATAATCTTATATCCACCTCAATCTGAGAATCCCTATATGTATAGTATTAATCATGAAGCCTGCCTTGGAAGAAGTCACCATTGCCGTTCTCTTACCCTGCTACAACGAGGAACAGACAATAGGAAAAGTCGTCGACGACTTCCACAAAGCACTTCCAACGGCGACCATTTACGTCTATGACAACAACTCTACAGACAAGACAGCTTCCATAGCGCAATCCAAGGGCGCAGTAGTCCGACCGGAACCGCGCCAAGGTAAGGGCAATGTCATACGGGCCATGTTTGAAGATATCGATGCCGACGTGTATGTCATGGCCGATGGCGACGACACCTATCCTGCAGAAAGTGCTCCCGCCATGGTCGATAAAATCCTCGAGGGCTATGACATGGTGATAGGCGACAGGTTGAGCTCAACCTACTTCCAGGAGAACAAAAGACCCTTCCACAACGTCGGCAACAGATTAGTCCGTTCGGCAATCAACGGCATCTTCGGTGCGCAAGTCAAGGATATTATGACGGGCTATCGGGCTTTTTCGTTTACCTATGTCAAATGCTACCCGATCCTGTCCCATGGATTCGAAGTGGAAACGGAAATGACCATACACAGCCTAGATAGGAATCTACGGCTGTATGAAATGCCCGTTCAGTACCGTGACCGTCCTAAAGGCTCCCACAGCAAACTCAACACTGTAGGCGATGGGGTCCGCGTACTTTCCACCATTTTCAGAATGATCAGGGAGTACAAGCCTCTTCCCTTCTTTGGAGGCTGCGGTTTGCTGATAGACTTGGTCGGTTTCGGTTTTCTCTTGTCGGTTATGCTTGAATTCTGGCACACAGGATCGGTTCCGCGCATTCCTACCCTCATAGGATCAGTGCTGTTAATCCTGGTCGGTTTGTTATCCATCATCGCCGGCATTATCCTCGACATTTTAGCAAAAAACGACAGAAGAGCCTATATTCATACTTCAAACTTATTCGCATATCTTCACCGTCATCAGCAAAAGCGCAAGGCTAGCCACAACGAGCAGTGACACTGGTCAATACGACAAATCGCCTAATGGTTTTTAATCAGATAAGGCTGACCTGAATCAATGCTGCCTGTTCTTGGGACAGCACAAGGAGATCGCCCGGGGCAGAGCCGGATCTGGATTGCGTATCCGACAGGCTTACGGCTAGTTCATCACCAGCTTGCCGACTTTTCACCTGCACCAGACAGCCAGGTCCTATATGGTAATTGCTGAGTGTGCGCAGCATTCGTGGATCCTCATCGCTGACTCGTTGTACACGTACCGTCAAACCAGCAGCTACTTCTGAAAGAGGCCTTGTGGTTGTAGGCAAAAGGGGGAGATCCCCCTCTGCCGAAGGTATAAGATCACCGTGTGGATCCGCAGTAGGGTGTCCGAGATATTCATCGATGCGGTCCACCATCTTGTCGGAGACAGCGTGCTCAAGGCTGTCCGCTTCCTCATGCACCTCATCCCAGCCGTAACCGAGGACCTGCACCAGGAAGGTCTCCAGCAGCCTGTGGCGTCGGACCATGGTGACCGCATAGCGACGACCGGTCTCAGTCAGCTCCACCTTGCCGTAAGGCCTGTGAGTGACCAGGCTAGCATCGACCAGACGACCCAGCGCGCCCGAGACCGTCGACTGTTTCATGCCTGTCCTTTCTGCCACCGCAGTGGGCTGGACAGGGCCCTTGTCCCATTCCTGAAGATCCCAGATGACCTTGAGATAATCCTGGGCGCTGGAAGACAGTTCGGCAATTCCCATGTTCCACAGTCTATAGCACAGATCCAAGGCGCGATCCGAGAGCAACCCTGCAGGCATATTTCGACATTGTCACAGATCACCTCTGGTATTCTTCATCAAGCGCCATTAGACTTCGAAGGGTCGAAGTCTATAGACAGCCACACGACCGCCACGGTCCACAATCAAGGAAGGTGACATGCCGAACACTCAGACCCGACCCGCCTCAGGGTCCGCCAGTCCAGCCGGATCCGAAGTCAGGACTCCGCCGTCCAGTCGGCAGCACCAATCCCATCCCATCATCGAGACGGCCAACGGACGCTCCCTGGAGGAGATCAACGCCACAATCTCCGTGCCCAACTCAACCTCCTCCTTCTGGAAGAATCTGGCAGCCTTCTCCGGCCCGGGCGCTCTGGTGGCAGTCGGCTACATGGATCCAGGCAACTGGATCACCTCCATCGGCGGCGGCGCCCAGTATGGCTACCTGCTCATGAGCGTCATCCTCATCTCCAGCCTGATCGCCATGATGCTGCAGTACATGTCGGCCAAGCTGGGAATCGTGACTGGTCTGGACCTGGCCCAGGCCACCCGCCAGCACACCAGTCGCCGGCTCAGCTTCGTCCTTTGGATCTGCACGGAGCTGGCTGTGATGGCCACCGACATCGCCGAGGTGATCGGCGGAGCCATCGCCCTGAAACTGCTCTTCGGCATTCCTCTGATCCTGGGCGTGACACTGACCGTGCTGGATGTGCTCATCCTCCTGCTGCTGACCAAGATCGGCTTCCGGCGCATTGAGGCCATCGTGGCTACGCTGATCATGGTCATCATGGCGGTCTTCCTCTACGAGGTCTTCCTGGCCAAGCCTGACATGCCCGCGGTCTTCCGTGGGTTCATCCCCGACAAGGCCATCCTGGGCAACGGCCAGTTGACCATGGCTCTGGGCATCGTGGGCGCCACGGTCATGCCTCACAACCTCTACCTGCACTCATCCATCGTCCAGACCCGCGACTTCGACCGAAACGACGACCGTCAGGTTGCCAACGCAGTCCGCTTCGCCACCTGGGATTCCAACATCCAGCTGTCCGCCGCCTTTGTGGTCAACTGCCTGTTGTTGGTGCTGGGCGCGGCCATGTTCTTCGGACACGGCGAAGGGCTGGACACCTTCACCGCCCTCTACAACGCCCTTGGCGACAAGACCATCGCCGGTCCGGTCGCCTCCGGCCTGCTCTCCACCCTCTTTGCTGTAGCCCTGCTAGCCTCCGGTCAGAACTCGACCATCACCGGCACTCTGACCGGACAGATCGTCATGGAGGGCTTCATCCGCATGAGGATTCCTCTCTGGCTGCGCAGGCTGGTCACCCGTGTGATCTCCATCATCCCCGTGCTGATCTGCACCATCGCCTTCGGCGGCAAGGAATCCGCCTTGGATAGCCTGCTGGTCTACTCCCAGGTCTTCCTGTGCGTGGCCCTGCCCATATCCATGATCCCCTTGGTCTGGTTCACCTCCTCCAAGAAGATCATGGGCAAGTACGCCAACCCTCGATGGATGGCCTTCCTGGCCTGGATTGTGGTGGCTGTCCTGACCGGGCTCAACCTTCAGCTGGTCATCCAGGATGTGAGCGAACTGATACAGATGCTCTGAGCACCAGTGCTCTAATGGGAGCCGCCGCCGTTTGCCGATTGAATGAGGCATCGTCGGCGGCTCTCTTGTAATTCCGCCCGCAACAGACACATCACTCTTCGTCGTCATGAGCATCTTGCTCGATTAGTGACATATCTGACTCTCGCTCTGCGCGCATATCCACCAACTCCATCCCCAGTCAGATACGGTGGAGAATAGCAGGATTTTATCAAGAGTCCTGCTATCAGCGACCGGACAGTCGACCAGAAGCAGGGTCGCAGACCAGGCCCGCATGGAACTGCCGATCGCAAAATCATAGATGTCACAGGAATCGAGCAGATATGAACGATAAACTCACTACCAACGAAGGGCAGCCCTGGGCAGACAACAACCATAGCCAGACGGCGGGCACCCGCGGACCCATCCTCATGCAGGACTACCAGCTCCTCGAAAAGCTGGCCCACTTCAACCGCGAGCGCATACCAGAGCGCGTAGTCCACGCCAAGGGAGCCGGAGCCAAGGGAACCTTCACCTTGACCAAAGACATGAGCGCCTATACCAAGGCCGATGTATTCAATGGAGCCGGCAAGACCACGCCCATCCTGCTGCGCTTCTCTCAGGTGGCCGGCGAATCCGGCTATCCCGACACCCTGCGCGACGTGCGGGGCTTCGCCCTGCGCTTCTACACCCAAGAGGGCAACTACGACGTGGTGGGCAACAACACCCCCATTTTCTTCGTCAATGACCCCCTGAAGTTCCCCGACTTCATCCACTCGCAGAAGCGTGACCCAGCCACCCACCTGCGCAGCCAGGAGATGCAGTGGGACTTCTGGTCGCACTCCCCCGAGTCGGTACATCAGGTGACCTACTTGATGGGCGACAGGGGCAACCCTGCCAGCTACCGGAATATGAACGGCTACGGAAGCCACACCTTCAAGTGGGTCAATGCGAAAGGCGAGCAGTTCTGGGTCAAGTACCACTTCCTGAGCGAGCAGGGCGTGAAGAACATGACCGACGAGACCGCCGCCAAGGTCGCCTCCGAGGACACTGACTTCCTCCTGCATGATCTCTACGATGCCATCGACCGGGGCGACTACCCCAAGTGGAAGGTCTGCGTGCAGATCCTGCCCTACCAGGAGGGCCTGGAATACAAGGACGATATCTTCGACGTGACCAAGGTCGTCTCCAAGAAGGACTATCCGCGCATTGAGATAGGCGAGTTCGTGCTGGATACCAACCCGACCAACTACTTTGATGACGTGGAGGAGGCGGCCTTCTCCCCCGCCAACTTCGTCCCCGGCATCGAGCCCTCGCCCGACAAGCTGCTGCAGGGCCGGCTATTCGGATACAAGGACGCCGAGCGTTACCGCCTAGGCGCCAACTACGAACAGCTGCCCATCAACCGCCCGGTCAATGAGGTTCACAACTACGAGCGCGATGGGTTCATGTCCCAAGGTCAGGATGGATCGGTCAACTACGAGCCCAACAGCAAGGGTGGCCCCGTGGAAGACAACGATGCCCGGATGCACGGCGATGCCGTCCAAGGGCAAACTGAGTACTCCCGTCCCTATGACAAGGACTACTATTCCGCAGCCGGCCGTCTCTATAGGCTCATGAGCCCGGAAGAGAAGGACCGTCTGATCCAGACCATCAAGAACACCCTGGGATCCGTCGATGACCAGGAGATCCAGGTTCTCGAGACCAGGCAGTTCTACCAGGCTGACCCCGACTACGGCCAGCGCGTGGCTGAGGCTCTTGGCCTTTCCATGGATCAGATCAAGTAATACAGAAACAGGGCGGGAACTGCCGGCGACACGTCTGAACTGGCCTGCAATCCCCGCCCTGTGTTACTATTTCCTAGTTGCCTTGATAAGGGTCACGTAGGCTACGACCCCGTTCATTGCAGCCTTGGAGGATTCGCCTAGTGGTCTATGGCGCACGCTTGGAAAGCGTGTTGGGTTCACGCCCTCACGAGTTCGAATCTCGTATCCTCCGCCAGCGGAGTCTTGGACAGTGGCCCAAGACTCTTTTTGTATGCAGAATATCGGTATTGTCATCCTTTGCGCTGTCGATCCCCTGATCTTCCACTTTGTTTGATCTTATCCGTTCGTTTAATATAGTAAGCTAGGCGGTCTTGTTGCCAGAAGAGGCCTCATCACCTAAGTGCCTCGCAAGACAGTGATGTCCGGAGGCGACCAGACGCTGCGAGCATGGGCGAGACAAAGAAAGTTCAGGGCCATATCTTTGAAGACTTACTGCAAATGCAGGCGAGGATACACTCAGGCCCGTCACCAGTTACAAGTTGGCACCCGTGCATCTTTGCAACAGGTGGGCTTACTCAAGCGAACCACCAGTCGCTTCCCCGTGAGGTTCGAGACCGGGGCAGAGCGGGGACTTGACGCATGAGCGACACTATCAAAACATGCCTACGCAATGCGGCCATTGGAGTCCCCCTATTATTTCAGAGCATTCTTTTTAACGTCATGTTCTATTGCGACTCCTTCCTGCTCGGCTTTGTCGGCGAGCACGAGGTGTCAGCAGTCTCGGCAGGCTCTCAAGTCATCTGGTTGTATGAAGCCCTGATAACATGTCCAGCCTACGTCTGCGGGACTATAGTCGGCAGACTTGAAGGAGCAGGCCGAAGATCAGAGATACGCACTGCTATATCGAGATGTTTCGCCTTTACCGGTATTCTTGTTTTGATCGTGGGTTCGGGACTCTTCATAACATCGCAAACCGTTTCTTTTGCAATGATTCATAATCCGGATGCCGCAGACATGATGACCATCTATGTCAGGTGGGCCACTGTCGCATTTGCCTTAAGCACCTTGGGCACGGTCGCAGAATATGCCCTTCAGAATATGAGAGAGCAGAGGAAAGTATTATCTATCTACATCTGCGAATTCGCGATTAAACTGTCAGCTTCGGTCTTCTTCCTTTTCTATATGCATCTCGGCATTTTTGCCATCATCTCGGGAATGTTGCTATCAAAAGTGGCAAGAGTCGTGATGTTGCTTTTCACGCTCTTTCGTAAGATGCGTGGATTGGCCTCCGCCAGGGGACATGGCTATGAATACTCGTGGCAATCCTACACGAAGCAGTGCGTGCCGCTTGGCCTTTCAGTATTGCTGTGGAACATATCCACCATCATCATCTCTTCGAGCTTCGGCAGACTCGATATTTCCGCGTATACTGCATATGCGTTATTGAACAATGCCGTGTACATCATCCTTATTCCCACTGAAGCATATACAAAATCACTGGCAGTTCTGGTCGCTAGGCTGATAGGTGCCTCTTCTGGGCTAAGCCCTGAGTACGTCCACAGTAGACTGCAAGTTATGCGATCTGCAAATGTGATGATCGGCGTCTTATCAGTTTGCATTTCGTACATCTATATAAGCGTCATACCTTTGATGCAACCAGGCATCAGCACAAGGGTGTGGTCGCAGGTGCATGTAATCGTTCTGCCCTTTTTGGGATATATCGCCTGCAAGAGCATAACTGATTCGATTACCGAGGGCTTCCTTCGCCCAGTATTGGATAACGCTTTTCTCTTCCTTGTCGAATTCCTGGCCTTACCCTGCACAATAGTCGTTTTCTACGTCCTCAGCATTTCCCTGCTTGACGGATTCTGGTATCTCTTCGGGCTTGAGTTATTCAGGATGTTGCTGGCCTGTGCCCGAGAAGCAGTCTGGGTCCGAAAAGGGCTGCCAAATGCTACAAAAGACGATGGATAAGTTAATTCCCTTATTTTCGTCGTCTCTTATGTATACGTGTCTGGGGATCTGCAATGAATCTCTTAATTCTTGTATTCTCCGGCAACAAAGGTTCTCTTCGCCGATCCAGAATCCTGTTCGCATTATGCAATTATGTAGTTGGCGTTTCCAAGAGTTTTAAGTATCAAATTATGACCGATGTATGTATCCCTGCTCGTTGGCATTATGAGCCAATCGCTGTCAGCAATGGCCTCTGCTTTGAAAGCGAAAAGATATCTTTCTTACTCATTCTCAGTTTTATGCCGCTTAAGGAAAAGCGAGGCACACAGGCCGATTAGGGCTACGAGCATAAGGAAGATGAAGGCCCACTGGTAGCCCTGGTCGAGAGCTTGGGCTGGAGTGGCTCCGCTGAGACTGCCGCGCTGAGCGCCGATGGTGACGATCATCATGGCTGCAGCTGTACCCAGCGAGCCTCCCACCTGGCGGACAGTCGAAGCAGCAGCGTTGCCGTGGGCTGTGAGTTCTGCGGGCAGTGCGTTGATGCCCTCGGTGAAAGTGGTCATCATGACCAGTGCCACTCCTGCCAGGCGCAGAGCATAAGAGGAGGCGATCACAATAAGACTGGTAGTGGTGCCAAACCATATCATCGGCAAGGTTCCGGCCAGCAGCACCGTGTACCCCAAAAGGGAAATCTTCCTCGCTCCGATTCTTTGATAGATCAGACCAGAGAGAGGGTTGAATATGCCCATGACAATGGCTCCCGGCAGCATGACCAGACCAGAGGTGAGCGCGCTTGACCCGCGCGTATTCTGGAGGTACAGGGGAAGCACCAGCTCCACCCCTACCATGGCAATGTTGCTCAAGGTGCTGAGCAGACTGGTCAGGTTGAAAGTAGCGTTCGTGAAAACACGCAAATTCACCAGCGGCGACTCCAGACGCAGCTGGCGCCGGCAGAACAGGATTACTACCAGCACGCCAGCAAGCAGCAATCCCAAGTCAAGCACTGACGCACCACCCGCGTCCCCTATGGCGGACAGAGCATAAAGAATGAGCCCGAAACCTAGGCAGGAATATACCACGGAAGGCACGTCCAGCCGGGTTCTCACCTGGCGGTTGACCGTGTAGACCAGGAAAAACGACGCCACCAGGATCGCGGCACTCAAGGCGGCAAGCAGCACAAACAAGGCCCTCCAGGACCAGTGCTCCAAAACAAACCCCGAGAGCGTGGGGCCAACCGTGGGACCCAAGGCCACCACCAGACCCACCACGCCAAGGGCCACACCGCGCCTGTCAGGCGGGAAAAGCAGCAGTACCACATTCTGAATGAAAGGCATCAGCGATCCAGCGGCCACAGCCTGGATGATTCTGCCCACCAACAGCAGCGGGAAATGCCCTTCGGAGAAGATACAGACCAGGGAGCCAGTCAAAAAAATAGCCATCATGGCCATGAAGGTGTGCTTGGACCGGAAGTTGGAAAACACCCAAGCCGATACAGGTATCATCAGCCCCACGACCAGCAGATAGGAGGTGCTCAGCCATTGTGCGGTGGATTGGGACACATGGAATTCCGCCATAATGGTTGGCAGAGCATTGTTAAGGAAAGTCTCCGCCATCAGGGCCAGGAAGGCCCCTGCCAAAAGCGTGCCCATCATCGCAGTGCGACTTCCCCTAGCCCCGCACTGGCTGCCTTCCTCCCTGCCGCCATCCTTATTCATACCGCATCCTCCCCGTCTTTCATCGACTAAGTCTGAAGCCTGCATGATCCAACTAGAAGCAGATCAGGATTCCATGTTTCTAATGATCCGTTCCAGGTAGCCGACCAGCCGTCTGCTCTCCTGCTCATCGAACCCAGACAGGGCAAGTTTGCCCGTGGCCTCCAATGCATGTCGGATCTCGACCTGGTGGGCATCCAGCTCATTGCGCGCATGTCCGGTAAGCTCAAGAACCATCTGACGTCGGTCATCAGTCTGAGGCTTTGCCGTCAACCATCCTGCCTTGACCAGCCGTTTGACAACCCCCCGAACCGTGGGATGGCTCAAACGGAACCTGTCGCCCACCGTCTTCTGCGTCACCTCCAGGCCCTCCTGCTCATACAGGTAATAAACCATGACAAACTGAGGACCAGTCAGATTGGGAAAGATGCTCCGCACACACTCGTTCATATGCTTTTCCAGCAGGGTGTTGGCTATTTTGACCAGTCCCTCCGGCCGCTTCTCCGAGAGCTCCAAAAGATACCGCCCCTCTAAAATGTAGCATGCTACATTATTGATGAAGAAAGACTTGCTGTCAAATCAAGGAAATACAAGAACCTATTCATCAACGTTCTTAATACAGGAGGCTCGAGCAAAAGAAGAGCCTTAGCTCAGCCTCTCCGACCGGTGGGCATGCTGGTTTACCTAGCATTTAGGCCTCAGTATCGTCGTTCTGCATAGCCGATTGGCTAAGCAATGCTGATAGGGTGATAAGTTGACACTCCATCCCACCGCCGCTGTCAACAAATCACGAGCCTTTAGTCCAATAGACCTCCTTTACCTTGGAGCGACCAACAGAGAAAATTGCTAAACCGCATCAAGGGATCCACCAGGCAGACACACGCCTACTCTCATGCAAGAAGCTCTTTCAACAACACAAGGCCAATATTGAACCTCCTGAGACGTGGCTTCATCAGTCGATACAGTCAGACAAGAACGAATTCAGAGAAAAGCAAGCTATCCGGGCAATAGATAGTTTCCGATATGATATAGTTTCTATAATGCAATCATATAATCCGTCCTCCCTCTACGATGCTCTCATGTATCTGCAGTGCGAATTCGTAGCAGAGCGCAACAGGGTCAACCCGGGGAACATCACCTGGCAACAGTTCGACATCCTCACCGTTCTGCGCACAGGAGCGTCCACGCCCTCACAGATTGGCCAACGACTCGGCATAACCCGATCCAAGGTCTCCAAGAACCTCAGCACGCTGCGCGATCTCGGATACATCAGACAGGTGCCTGACGCCCACGACCGGCGAGAGCTGGAGACCAGTCTGACTCAGGATGGCCGGGACATGCTTGACATCATCGATCAACAGCATAAAACCCTTGAGGAAGATGCCCGACAGGTCTGGTCCAAAGACGAACAGGAAGAGTTCGCTACTCTTGCCAACAGGCTTATCAACAAGCTACGCCAGGAGCGAGTCGCCCGATGAGGACCGAGTGCATTCTTATTGATCGGGCCTCCACGCACAACCTCAAGCAAGTCTCGCTGGCCATACCCAAGAGGGCCATCACCGTGGTCACCGGCCTGTCGGGTTCAGGAAAGTCGTCTCTTGTGTTTTCCACGCTGGGAGCCGAATCACAGCGCATGATCAATCGCAGCTACAGCTCCTACATTCAGCAGCTCCTGCCCAAGTATGAGCCTGCGGAAGTCGCCCGAATCGACAACCTGCCCTTCTCCATTGTCGTAACCCAAAAGCAGCTCTCGGGCAATGCTCGCTCAACCGTAGGCACCTGCACTGATATCTACACTGCCCTGCGCCTGCTATTCTCCCGCATGGCCCAGCCATTCATCGGGTACTCCATGACGTACTCCTTCAACAATCCTGCGGGAATGTGTCCGACCTGCCAGGGCCTGGGTACTGTACGCAGTCTGGTGCTTGATCGCCTGCTCAACGTGGATCTCTCGCTGAATCAGGGAGCCATCAACTTTCCCACCTTTCAGCCGGGCGGCTGGAGGCTGACCAGGTATACGGATTCAGGCTATTTTGACAACGATATGCCCTTACGTGAGTGGACCAGCAGTGATCTTGACCTCCTGCTCTACGGCAAGAAGCAAAAACCAGCACACCCTAGTCCCAACTGGCACAAGACGGCCATGTACGAGGGATTGGTGCCCCGAATCACCAAGACCTTTATCAACCAAAACGCCGACAAATACCAGCATGAGCTCGAGCAGGTTACACGAATCGCCCAGTGTCCTGACTGCCAAGGGGCCAGGGTCAACGCCAAGGTCCGCTCAGCCAAGATCGGCAGACTGAACATAGCTGACTGTTCTGCCATGAGCGTGGCTGACCTGCAGGACTGGCTGGGAAAAATTCATGACGATCAGGCTGACACCATTCTGCAGGACCTGAAGCGCAAGATAGTCAACCTGATAACGGTTGGTCTGGGCTACTTGAGTTTGGAGCGTGACACCTCTACGCTTTCCGGAGGAGAGGGACAGCGTCTGAAAATCGCCAACTGCCCGAACAGCCCTTTGAATGATGTTCTCTACATCTTTGACGAACCGAGCGTTGGCTTGCATCCCCATGACCTGACCGGGATCAAGAAAATCTTCAAGGACTTGCGGAACAAGGGCAATACGGTGGTGATCGTGGACCATGACCCCGAGCTCATCGCCATCGCTGGCCATATCGTCGACATGGTGCCAGGAGCAGGCACGGAAGGCGGACAGATCATCTTCGAGGGAGACCACCGGTCTCTGTTGGAAAGCGGCACAGCCACGGGCAGAGCCCTGTCAGATCCAGGCATAGTAAACGAACCGGCAGCGCCTGCACAAGGATTCTATGCAATAGACAAGGTCACTGCCCATAACGTCAGAGAAGCCCGCGCCAAAATACCCAGGCATATGCTGACTGTGGTGACCGGAGTGGCCGGCTCAGGTAAGAGCACGCTGATCAGGGAAGGCTTCATGGCTCAGCACGATGCCATACTCCTGGATCAGAAGCCGATCAAGGCCAGTGGACGCTCCAACCTGTTGACCTACTTGGGTGTCTTCGACCCGCTGCGTAAGACCTTCGCCAAGACCACAGGCGAATCCCTTTCACTCTTTTCATTCAACGCTGCTGGAGCCTGTCCGGTTTGCAAGGGCAAGGGAGTCGTCACCCTGGATATTGCTTACATGGGTGATACCAGCACTGTCTGCGAAAGCTGCCATGGAACCAGGTATTCAACGCAGGCTCTGTCTGCCAGATATCGCGGTTTCAGCATTGCTCAGGTGCTGAAACTGACTGCCAGCGAAGCTATGCACCAATATCGTGAAGTGCTGGGGCCAGCCATGAAGGCACTGGAGGACGTCGGGCTGTCTTACCTATCCATTGGGCAAGCTCTCGATACGCTCTCAGGCGGTGAGTTGCAACGCCTCAAACTGGCCAAGCTGCTCAAAGACGGAATTCGCGAGACCTTGATTTTGGATGAGCCCACCAGTGGCCTGCACGAATCCAATATCTTGCAGCAGATTGCGCTCTTGCGCAAACTCATCGCAAGCAAAGGACTCACTATCATCGCCATAGAATACAACCTGCGCTTCATAGGTCAGGCTGACTGGGTGATCGACATGGGCCCAGGAGCCGGGAGCGCGGGCGGCAAGGTGCTGTTTGAAGGGGCTCCTCTTGCACTGATGCGCCGCAATGACACTCCCACAGCCCGAGCCATGAATGCCTATTTTGGCTTTATCAAGGATGCAGCAGTGCGATCATAAGAAGCTGCATTCAGATCAGCAACAGTTCAGCAATCTTGCAGACGACGCTTCTGCCTGCCATCCTGATGGAAATTGTCATCATCAAGCCAGGTCTCCAGCCGCTCTTTCACGGCCGGCCATTCGCTATCCAATATGGAAAACCAATCCGTATCGCGAGTTCGGCCCTTATAGACCATGTCGTTTCTGAACCGGCCTTCAGCCTTGAACCCCAGCCTCAGCGCAGCTGCCCGCGAGGGCGCGTTGAGGCTGTCGCACTTCCACTCGTATCGGCGATAACCCAAGTCCTCGAAGACATGCCGAGCCATCAGATACTGGGCTTCGGTTGCCTGTCTGCTTCTCTGCAACTCTCTGGTATAGATGACATGGCCCATCTCGACGCTTCCCATATCCGCCCGAATCCGCATCAAGGCATACATGCCCAACAGATCCGACGAACGATCAAGCTTCACCAGCTCTCGTAAATACGAATTCTCCCCGCCCGCAAGCCGTCCAATACCAAGATCGGATGTGGACGGCTTACACAGAATGGCAAAGAAGAGAGGATCCCGGCTTGCAATCATCGATGCAAAGCCTGAGTCGAATGCTGGTCTATCAGGGTAGAGATCGTGGGTGCTATAGGTCATGATGGATTCGTCGCATTCCGGACTGAAAATCCGCTCATAGAAGGCATCACCTTGGTTTTCGTCCAAGGGCACTACCAGAACGGTCCTGCCAGTCAAGTTGACAGGCTCCGGCATCATGGCCCCGGCAAACGAAATCGCATCCCCAATAGGTTGACCAAACTCATTGGTCCTCATACCCGCATCTCCTCCCTTGGAACGATGCCCGCTCCGTCATCGTACGGAAGAGGTGGCCCCAAAAGCATCAGCCATAACTCCGTACAATCCTGGCACTTAGGCTACCAAGCAAACACCCAAAAAGTCCGTATGGATCCGCCTCACGCAACCACGTATGATCACCCTTGCTACCTCCTTATCATCTCGTGCACAAAATGCTGATTCGCCGCCATATTTGTCCACATGCATTCAAGCTGGAGGACCGACGCATCTGCGAGAATTAGACTGATACGCACGAGGAAATGATCGAGGAGCTCCATCCGGTATTCCCTCTGCCTACCGTCAGCATCGACCAAGGGAGTGATCACCATGTCCAAGGCTTTGATCGTCGTGGATGTTCAACCGACCTTCTGTGAAGGAGGTGAGCTGGGAGTCGAGGGCGGTAACGCCACAGCTGGCAAAATCGCCGACTACGTCCACAGACATGCCGGGGACTACGCTTACATGGCCACCACCCAGGATTGGCACATCGAGCCTGGATCTCACTGGTCCGATCATCCGGATTTTGTGGACACCTGGCCCAAGCACGGCGTAGCCGGCTCACCCGGGGCGGAGCTGCATCCCAGGATTCGGCAGCTGGGCATCGCCCATCACTTCAAAAAGGGTCAGTATTCAGCCGCCTACTCCGGGTTCGAAGGCATCGAAGACAACACCGATCGGATCCAGAGCAGGGAAGAGTTCGCCTCGGCCAAGTCATCAGGCATCACCTTGACCGACGCCCTGGCACATGCTGGGGTCAACCAAGTGGATGTAGTCGGCATCGCCGAATCCCACTGCGTCAAGGAAACGGCCCTGGATGCCGCGAAGCTGGGCTACCAGGTCACGGCCTTCGAGGATCTGACTGTCCCGGTCAGCAAGGATCAGGGCGTAGAGGCTCGAAAGGCCATGGCCCAAGCCGGCATTCGTCTGCTTTCCTCCAGTGGCAACTGAAGGCAGCGGCAGAGGAATTCACCAGGGCTGGATGGTGGGGCCTACGGTGAACTCCGATACATTGGTATCCTCAGGCTGATCAATGGCAAAGGCCACCACTTGGGCCACCCGTTCGGGATCAATCTGGTAGCTGTCGTAGGTCTTGTTCATATCAGCCAGGGTCTGCTTGTCCGTGATAGTACCCAGCAGTTCAGTCTTAATGGCCGCCGGGTAAATGGTAGAGGTGCGGATATGTGTCCCCTCCTGGGCGGACTCCATCCTGAGCACCTCCATCAGATCACGCAGGCCCCACTTGGTTGCCCCGTAGACCGCTCCGCCAGTATAGGCTTTGAGCCCAGCAACCGAAGAGGTGGCGATGAACTGCCCGTGGCGCTGCCCGGTGAACTCCGGCAGGGCCGCAGCAATGCCATACAATGCGCCTTTCAGGTTGACGTCAATGGTGCGGTCCCACTCGTCCACATGCAGAGCCGACAAGGGCGAATTAGGCATGAGCCCGGCGTTGAGGAATACCACGTCCACCCCGCCGAACTGCTTCTTGGCGAAAGCCACGAAGTCTTTGTTGGCCTGTCGATCGGTCACATCCAGAGCCATAGAGGCAGCCTGGCCACCCGCCTGAACGATGTCGTTGACGATTGTATCCAGCCGATCCTTACGACGAGCGCCCAGCACCACCTTGGCACCTCGCTGTGCCAACAGCCTCGCTGTGGCCTCCCCGATGCCGGACGAAGCTCCGGTGATCAACACTGTCTTATCTGCAACTGTCATAACAGTCCCACCTTTCCTTATCTTCAATCGGCCTGATGATACAACCTCGAGTCGCTGGAAGTGCAAGTCTTGCTATAGCCAAGTCCAGACCAACAATCGTGATCAAATGCGTGGCATGGGGCTGAATCTATTGAGAGGGACAGGTCAGTCAGGACTGCGCTGGCCGGACACATGTAGAATCGACGCAGTAATCCACGAAGAAAGGCGGCTGCACTGCCATGAGCACAAGGAATCAGAGCCATACTCCGTTTTCCCTCCTGATGGCTGTCTATGCCGGGGACACACCCTCCTTCGTTGCCCGCGCATTGAAATCCGACACCATTGAACAAACCCTCATGCCCAATCAGGTCGTCATTGTGTGCGACGGTCCATTGGGCAGAGAACTGGCCCAGCTGATTGATGGATATCCAGCCGAGTTGAAGAGGCAGCTGCTCCAGACCGACAGGGCCAAGGAAATGCCCGAGTTCACAATCGTGCGGCTGCCAACCAACAGAGGCCTTGCCCATGCATTGAATCTCGGGTTGAAGTCCTGCAAATACGAACTGGTGGCCAGAGCGGACAGCGACGACATATCGCGCCCATCGAGATTCAACGTTCTCATCCCCTTGCTGGCCTCATCGGGTTTAGACGCCTTGGGGAGCGCCATCCAGGAGTTTTCAAATGACGAGCACACTCCCGGCCGGATCCGCTATCTGCCAAGCGGAGGATCCGAACTTCGGACATACGCCACCCTGCATTCTCCGCTGCACCACCCCAGTGTGGCCTTTCGCAAGACCAGCGTGTGCAGGGTGGGCGGTTACCCAGAGAATGCCGGGCGCTTTGAAGATTACCGTCTTTGGGAAACCATGCTGGTGGCCGGCGAGCATATCGGCAACATCGAGGAACCTCTGGTCCTCTATCGATCCGATAGGTCTATGTATCACCGCAGAGGCGGCATGCGCATGTTTCGTGACGAGCTGCGCCTGCAAAACGAATTTCTGCATGATGGCTTCATCAGCCCCATACAATTCGTCAGAAACATCCTCATCCGCGCCTGCTACCGTCTGTTGCCCGACCAAGTACGCAGCTGTCTATATGCCATCATGACCACCCTGCTCAACAGGTTCCATGGGAAGTCGGTGAATGACAGCCGAAAGAAGTGAATCATGCAATCAACCCTGATGACCTGGCAACAATCCTGGCCACTGCTACTGTTCATCATCGCAGCCCTGTATCTGCCCGGCTGCCTGTTGGTGGCAGCACTGGGTAGCCGCAAACCCATCTTCTTAGCGGCGCTTGGCCCTGTGACCTCCATCGCACTGGCCGGCATTGATGGCGTGCTCTTCCAGCCGCTCGGCATATCCTGGAACTGGTGCTCCTACGGACTTTCAGCAGTGATACTCATTGTCATCATTCTTCTGACGCGTCAACTTTTCAATCATTTTCGTAATGCAGATGGAGTCGACCGAAAATCCTCGGCGCTGACTACCAATGTCGGAAAACCCAAACCTCGATTGAGGCACTTCCTTCCGGCAATCATCGGCACAGCACTGGCCGCCTGCAACATCGGCATCAGACTGATGCACGCCGCGCCTTCGCCTGACCAGGTAACTCAAAATTACGATTCGGTCTTCCACTACAACGTAGTGGCACGAATTGTGCTCACCGGTCAGGCTTCATCCATGCATGCTCTTCCGCCCATCAGGGAAATATATCCCATAGCATTTCAGGAATTCGCTGCCATGGGAGCGATGGTCTACGGACCTGCCACAGCAGTCAGCGCAGTCACCTGCACCTGGCTGGTCTTTGCTGCTCTGATATGGCCAGTCTCCATGCTTTTCCTGACCAGAACCCTGCTGGGCAGACATACCTGGAGCGATCTCCTCGCACCGGTACTCGCCTCATGCTGCGCCGGTTTCCCCTTCCTCTTGCTGGATTGGGGCACCTTATATTCCATGTTCGCTGGTCAGGTCATACTGCCAGTCTTCGTTGCGCTTACCTGGGCTTGGTGTACACACGAGTGGCGGGAAAGTCGCCGATCCATAGTCGGCTTTGCTTGGATTCTTCTCAGCGTCGTCGCCGTCTCCTTCTGCCATTTCAGGGTCATGATGACCGGTGCTCTTCTTGTACTGCCAGTGGTTTTGTCTTGGCTGGTCATGGCAGGAAGGCAACTGGCCCAAACCAATAAGCATCGTTTCCACCTAGCCGCCGGTGTATTGACTGCAGGCTTCTTAGTCCTGATGGCTATAGGCCTCAAGATCTTCCACAATCTGTACCTGCGTGGTCCTGCACGAAAAATATCAGATCATCTCAACGGCGGACCGGCACAACCTACGGAAGACCTGCCATCAGCCATGATGCGCTTTTTGCTGGGTCAGCCCATCGATTCAGGCAACCGTCGGCTGCCGATCTACTGGCCCCTGGCTCTGGCCCTGATCCTGGCTCTTATTGTCCTCTGTCTGCACCACAGCAGAAAGGACATGCTCCTAGTATCCTCCTTCCTGCTGCTGGGTCTGGTCTTCGTCGCCTGTGCGGGCACCCATGCCGATTGGGCCAAGATCCTTACAGCCTTGTGGTACAAAGATCAACGCCGCCTGTTTTGTGCTTGGCCTGTAGTAGCCATACCCGTCATGGGTATGGCATTGGAGCATGGCATCGAGGCCTTAAAAAGGCTTGCGCCGCAGGCTGAGAAGATGATATCGATGCCAATTATGATGTTGACAGCCACGCTAGCCGTACTGATCTGCGCCGTAAATCCGCAGTCGGACTCCATGGTGAAGACTTTAGGCTCAACATATGCCTTCGCAGCCAACAACGCCGATGCCCCGATGCTGTCAACTGACGAATTCCTGCTGATGAAGAGAATGGGCCGCCATGTATCGGTCAGCGAGCAAGTCCTGTCCGATCCATGGAACGGCAGCGGATACATGCTGGCTGTTGGTGGCGCCACACCTTTCTACGCTCATCTCAATATGAACTGGGATCAGGATCATGCCTACCTGGCCACAAACTTTGAGCACATAGGCTCCGACCCACAGGTATGCAGGATCCTGACCGATCATCACATTGACTGGTATGCGGATATGGGTGGACCATACGTTGCCAACGACCCCCAGCATCAGATCTTCAATGGCCTCCAACCCGTTCCGCAAGCCCTTCAATTGGTCGACAGCCAGGGTCGGGCGAAGCTCTACCGGATTACCGCCTGCCGTCCCTAATCGGCACGGTCGATCAGTGCCTGAGCCTCGGGTTCCTGGGCAAACAGATCATGGTTGCTGCTAGGGCGTGTAGTCAACCCGACTTTTAATCCTCGAGACAAGCAATGCAAGATCAGTTGCCGATCATGCGCCCTGACAAGGGTAAGAAGCCACCGTCTGCCGGTAGCGAGTAGCAACGCCAGAAATTCAATCGTTGTGAAATTGCCCCTGCTGAATCGGAACATCCATATCTTGTTACGCACCTCGTAAAAGAAACGAGAACCCGGGTCGGCATCGCTGGAGCCAAAAACCTTGGTTTTATGCCATACCCGACTGGCAGGAACGTAATAGCCTATGCCTGTTTTCAGCAGTCTGGAAGTGTATTCAAAGTCGTCATTCCAAAGGAAGAAGGCGGCACGTGGCAGGGTTCTTGTAGCTCGGACGGCCTTGACGTTCACCAAGCAGGAGACAAAAGACAAGGAGCGGACCTGATAGGCATGGGCGCTGGCCTGCAACTGCGGTCTGCCTCTTCTGATCGGCAGACGCCGACGGGGCTTGTTCATCCCATGCACCCTGCCGTCAACCCACACAGCCTCAGAACCCAAAACGGCGGGCCAGGAACCATTATCGGCTCGAGCCTCGGAGGCAGCATCCAGCAAAGCGGATAGGGCATTGAGCTGGGGCACCACATCGTCATCCATCAGCCACAGGTAGGCTTCACACTGAGGAGGAATCTTCGCCAAGGCCGCTGCCATGCCAGCCACGAATCCTCCTGCACCGCCCATATTGTGATGCAAACGGATCAAGTCAGGCTTCAGGGGGTGCGACAAGACCACATCCACCGATCCATCCACACTTGCGTTATCTACGACAAGGACTCGATCTGGCTTGCGGGACTGGCCACTTATGCCATCCAGACACTCCTGAAGGAGTTTGGAGCGGTTGTAGGAGACAACAACAGCGACGACAAAAAACCTCATAGTCTGCATTGTAACGATAGGTGAGGGTCAAATATTGAACTACAATTAGTTCTTAAATTCCCTGTAGTGGACATTCAGAGCAGACAAACCGCGAATCAATGGGATCATAACATTCAAACAGCAGTTAGTTTGTCCCGATTCGGCGAGAGAAAGGTCGCAGCTATGTCGACCACACCGATACAGTCTTCATCCCGAAAACAGGCTGTTTATCCGTACCTGATCGTGCTGTCGGGCATCGTCTTCACGGCCATCCCCGTATCGCTGGTATGCAGTTGCGCAGGCATCTTCTTCACTCCTGTCAGCAACTACTTCCATGTTCCCAAGGCCGCATTCACTGGGTATTTCAGTATATTCAGCATCACCATGGTCATCTTCCTGCCAGTGGCCGGATGGCTGATGCACCGCTACGATCTGCGCATCGTCCTGACGGCAAGCGCCATCCTTGCCGGACTCGGTTGCCTTGGTATGTCCCGATCATCCGCCATGTGGCAGTTCTATCTATGCGGAGTAGTTCTGGGAATCGGCATGCCGGCCATCCTCTATCTGTCAGTGCCCACGCTCATCAACGCCTGGTTCCGCAAACGGGTCGGGTTCTTTATCGGCCTATGCATGGCCTTCACCGGCATAGGCGGAGCGATCTTCAATCAGATAGGCACCATGATCATCAGATCCGCCCCTGACGGATGGCGGCGGGGATACCTGGTCTTCGCTATTCTCATTCTGGTGGTTACCCTGCCCTTCACCATCTTCATCATTCGCGGCACGCCCGAGCAGATGGATCTGCATCCCTACGGCGCCGCCGACCAGCAGTCCACGGAAGTTGAAGCGGCCAACAATAGCGCAGACGCCGGGGACAAAGATAAAAAGAGTCCAGAGCCTGCCGCGTCGACCGTGGGCATGACTGCTTCCCAGGCCTTGCGCTCCCCTGCTTTCTGGGCGCTGGCGCTCTTCTGCGGTCTGATCACCATGAATCAGACCATCTATCAGTTCCTGCCCTCCTATGCGGCATCCCTGCCATCCATGGCGGCCTACACGGGACTAATTGCCTCCTCCTGTATGGCCGGCCAGGCTATCGGCAAGGTCATACTGGGCATGGTCAACGACGGCAGCATCGTGGGCGGGCTCTGCCTGGGCATCGGCGGCGGCATCCTCGGTGTCTGCCTCATGGTCGCTTTCCCCGGATTGCCTGCGTTACTGCTGCTAGGAGCCTTTGCCTTCGGCCTGGTCTACGCCTGCACTACGGTGCAGACGCCCATTCTGGTTACAGCGGTTTTCGGCTCGCGTGACTACACCAACATCTATGCACGTATTCAGATGGTGGGCTCCCTGGCCTCGGCCTTCGCCGCTCTCTTCTGGGGCGCCATCGCTGACCAGCGCCACGGCTACATCATTATGTTCGGCCTGAGCATCCTGATTATGGTTGCGGCCTTGTTCCTGGGCATTATTCCTTTGAAGGGTGCGCGCAAGTCGGCTACTCAAACCAGTTGATCGAACCCTGCAACTAGTAGCCTCCGCAACATTCCATTTTTCGTCACGCGCCGACAGGAGGCGGCAGAAGTAGCTACTACTACCTGGTCCATGTCACCGATATAGAACTCGTGCCGCGGCCAGGGCCAGACGGCAAGGGCCGGGTGCCTGTCACCATCACCGACCTCAGTCTTGACCGACCTGTGGATCATCAACTCTATCGCCATCTGCTCGATATCTAAGCGCAGCCCAGTCAGCAGAAGAGGCACACTGCTTCAGTGAGGAAAATAGTGTGGCCTCTGCAGAACTGTTGGCGCCTGATGGATAACCTAGGAGCGTCAGTGGGACGAGGGTCATCCATACGTTCAGTCACCAGCGTGGGCATGCCATAGCATACGATGAAATACGACAGCACATCTCTATAAAGGAGTGGATATGACTGATCGTCTACAAGGTAAGGTGGCCATCATCACCGGAGGAACCGGCGGCATGGGCATAGGCATCGCCGAATGCTTCGTCCGCGAGGGGGCCAAGGTGGCCCTTACCGACATCAAGGAGACCGATGCCTCCCGCAGCTTCATGCAGGAGCATCCCGGGCAGGTCGTTTTCCACACCCTGGACGTGACGGACGAGGACCAGTGGGTCTCCACCATCGACACCGTTGAAAAAGAGTTGGGCCAGCTGACCACCGTAGTCAACAACGCCGGAATCGGCGACAAAGGCGTCACCATGGACGAGGAAAGCTACGATGACTGGAAGAAGATCATCGACATCAACCTGAACGGAACCTTCCTGGGCACCAAGCATGGCATGCGGGTCATGAAAGGCCGCGGAGGATCCATTATCAACATCTCCTCCATCGAGGGCTTCGTGGGCCTGAGCCGGGCTGGAGCATACAACGCCAGCAAGGGCGGCACCAGGCTGCTGACCAAGTCTGCCGCTCTGGATTCCGCCAACAACAACTACGGCGTTCGCGTTAACTCGGTCCATCCCGGATTCATTAAGACTCCTCTGATCAGCCAGAGCCTTGAGGACAGGATGAGCAAGCTGACGCCCCTGGGCCATATCGGCGAGCCCCAGGACATCGGCGAAATCTGCGTCTACCTGGCCAGCGACGAATCCAAGTTCGCGCTGGGTGCCGAATTCGTCGTGGACGGCGGATTCATCGCCCAGTAAGGAATTCCCGTAAGGAATTGTCCCAACCCCTTCTTCTGCCAGTCCGCTTCACAGTGATACAAGTGGCTAGGCTGAAGGAGGGGTTCACTTATGCCCCCAACGAGGGGGGTCGCATGCGACTATGGCATCAAGATTTAATCCCGCTGCTTCCCAGACAGCAGCTGCTGGGCCAGCATAGGGAGATCACTGCCCTGCGGGGCCTTGGATGGGGTCGACGGCATGCCACCGTTGACTATGTCTTCGACCACTGCCCATACAAGCTCTTTCAATTTCATCTACTGGTCATGGCAACGATGCGCGAGCGCGGCTATCATCCTGATCCTGTCTGGTATGATCCGTTCTACCGCGGCAGGCACTGCCCGCCATACAAGGATCTGACTGCCGTGCCGTTGACGGACCCCATCTACCCCGAGCACGATGCAGCCTATCTGCAGGAATGCTTGGAGAATCTGGCGGGGAAGGGCATCCATTTGGCCTAAAGGCGATCCTCAGGGCCGGTGCCGACTGGCTGCTGTGGCCATAAAATTCACTGACGTGTACGGCAATATTTGGGAACGGCTGTTTGAATCAGAGTATCTGCCCAAAGACCGTACTTCGCCCGACAACCGGTTGACGGAGTTTTGCCAACCGAAGGGCGTCATTCCCGAGTGAGCCTGGACACCGGGGGCACCAGGAGGGTGACCGCCACCAGCAAGAACGCCAAGGGCAACAGCGCCGGCCTGACACCGGTATGGTCGGCCAGAAACCCGATAGCCGGAGGGATGATCCAGGAGACCCCATAGTAGGCAGTGGAGATGACCGAAGCACGCTGGGCCGCCACGGCTGGATCCTTGGTTGCCAAAGTAGTAACAATGGGTACGCCCAGAGCAGCTCCGACACCCCAAATTCCAGTGCCCACAAGGCTCAACACAAAAGAGGGCGAAAGAGCGTAGACCAGGATGCCCAGAGCCGAGACCAGGAGGGTCAGGACCAGCGAGCGCATGTTCCCCAACCGCTCGATCAGATGTGTCCCCAACAGCCTTGAAACGATCATGGCTGCAGCGAAAATCGTGGGAGCAAGACCGGCTTGAGACTCGGGGACGCCGAAGGCATCGACCAGGCCGATCCCGCTCCAGTCGTTGACGGCACCCTCGCTGGCCTCCAGGGCCACGTTGATCAGAGCAAGAATGAGAACCAAGGCATCGCCCCAGGCAGCCAACTGCTTGCCGAAGGCGGACGATTGCCCTGAACCCGCCTGCTGATCCGAACGTTCGTCGTCAGCGCCTCCCTTGTAATCCCCTAGAGGCTGAGCCGGGCAGAGCAGGACGCAGGCGACCACCAGAGCCAGGCTGACCAGCGCATTGACCGCCAGGTGCGCACCTATGGCTACACCCAGGTGAGATAGGAGCGCGCCCAGTCCCAGAGCAAGAAACATGCCCAGGCTATATGAGGCATGGAAGCGCGGCATTATGGACCGAGAGGAGAAGCGCTCCACCGCGCCGGCCTCAACGGTGTTGACCGTTCCCCAAAGGCTGATCCCCGCCGAATTGAAGAGCAGGCCCAAAACCACCCCTGGCACCGAACGCAGAGTGACGGCCAAAGCCGCGATTACCATGCCCAGGCACCAGGTGGAGGCTGCCAGCAGCATGGCCCGGCGCACACCCAGCCGATCAGTCAATACACCCGAGATCAGCATGCCGACCAGAGCGCCGCAGCCGCCCAGAATGGTCATCAGAGCCAGGCCCGAAGGCTGCAGACCGAGGCTGGCCTTGACTGTTGGCAGTCGAGAAATCCAAGCCGAAGTACCGATGCCCATGATGATGAAAAACCCGTAAACGGCCGACCGCTCGCGCATTCCGTGACCTGGAGGACCGACCGCCGAAGGCTCCCGATGATCCCGTTCACTCATGCGGGCCTCCTTGCTCTGTCCATAGTTGACCCTTTTTCTCCGGAGACGCACAGCAATAGCGGAATCATAGCCAAGGATTCTGTATACTGTTCCACAGCACTTTTATCGGATGACTTGAGAACCATCGTAGACAGTCGACCGGATGACCCGAAGGGGATGCCCGGCCCGACGCCCCAAGCGGTCGTCGGCGCTCAAAAGGAGAAACGTGGCAAAGGGTAATTTGAGCGGAAAAGTTCTGGCCGGCCTGTTGGCTATGGCCACGTTAATACCCACTATGGCCTTAGCCGATGGTGGACAGACAGCTGATGCCCAGACCACCGCCTCCACATCAACATCTGCAACAACACATGCACAGCAGGCAACCGCGACAAACCAGGCATCGTCCACGTCGACCCAAACCTCGACTCCACAGTTGAACACCGCCGCGTCTGGGGCAGCCCAAACCGCTCAGGAGTCGGAGTCAACCTCCTCGAGCCAGGCCGCACCCATACAACCCAGCACAGGGCCGACCACCAAATCGGCAATCAAGGACATGCTGGACACCGACGACGCCGTGGTCACCACACTGTCCCAAGCATCCCGCTCCACTGGCACGGCTCCTTTCGACAACGACAACAACCCCGGCGACGACCACGATGCAGACAATGACATAGTGCGCACTTTCGATAAGGTGTCCTACACCTACTCTTTTGCCGTAAATACCCGCAGCGAGACAACCAGCTATCGCCGAGGCCGAATAGGCTTCCAATTCAGACTGAGCCAGCCCGAGGACCAGGTCACCTTTGATGTGAATTCCATGGGCTGGGTGGACACTACGCCGGAATACCAGCCAAAGCAAACTACAGAGACTATCGACGGTCATCCGACACAGGTGCTTACCGTTTACAGGCTACTCACCGCCCCACAGAATTTGCCTACCGTTATTCCGGGATCCTCCAGCGTCACTCTGGTCCTTCGGGTCCGAAGCATGCCCAATGGCAGCAAATTCGCCCCCGAGGTCCAAGCCTGGGGCGCTCCGAATACCACCACCAAGACCGATCCTGCTTCAGCCACATCCGATCAGGTCACCGTGTCGGCCAAGCTTAATCTGAACCTGCGAATCACTGGCGGAACCAATGAAGGCTCCGGCAACCAAACCTTCGACTTCAACACCCCAGCCGCCAGCAATTACCCCAACCATGAGCTGGGTAAGCGCAAGGGGATAATCAGCAAGTTCAACTGGGCCGTTGACATGCGTTGGCCCGATCGAACCAAGGGCCTCAAGGGTCTGGAGGTTCCCACTGGCCCCATTACCTTTTCCCTGTCACTGAGCAATTTGTGGCAGACCGCTGGCGGAGATGCCTACCCGAAGATAGCGGATCTGCAACCCTACTTCTGGGACATCGGCACCATCGACGGCGACTTCAACAACAGCGGACGCAACACCGGCGATCAGGGCTGGAGACCCACTCTCAGCAACTATGGCTATGCCCGATCCACGGGTGGCACGGCTGGAAAGGACCAAGTCCAAGGCAATGGTCAATACACCGTGGCTGAACAGCGCAACAGCCAGGGCCTCAGGCTGGACCTGACTTTGAAGGACTATAAAACCAACGACCCCTTCCCCTACCTGGGACACACCTATGCACCAGACGCCAAGTGCACGCCTGCCCTGGCCTCGACTGACTGCACGCGACAAGAAGTGGCCGAAATCTCCACTGGTTACCTATATGTCTTCAACCCCTCCACTGTCGACGGCAAGGACGTGGCCAACTACTATGGACAGACCGGTCTCAGCTTGCAGAGCAAGGTCGACGACGGCAACCTGAGTGCGAAATCGCTATCAAACCAGTCTTTACCCCATGCCTCTGGCCCCACGGACACGTCAAACCAACCCGACCAGTCCGATGACATGTGGCACAACGTCATCTTCACGCTAGGCTCCAACACAATAAAGGCAGGCATCAGCAACATCATTCAGTACAGTTGCATGACGGCTCCTAACTATTTTGATGACGGCGTGGACTGCGGGTGGTGGAATGCTCCTGACAACCTACGGGGGACCGACTCAGCAGTCGCAGGGACCCAAGTGCGGGTAACGGCCGGCTTCAACTTCAAAACCAGCAAGGCCGATCTGCCTCTGCTGGGAATGTCCTTGGTCAAGATCGACCCAAAGGTCGTTAGACTGCCGGACCCCGCAGGTCTGGATATTCCCTGGGTCAATGGCATCTGGCAGAACAGCAAATACGATAAATACGAGCGAACGAGCGATCAAAACCCGTCACAGGAACTGGTCATGTACGCCACCAAACCCGACGGAAAGGACTGGAAAAACGACACTGAGCAAGCCAATGCCGACATAGAGGATCTGAACTTTTATAGCACGCAGGAGGATGCAAAGAAGCATGGCACGGTTGTAGGCATGCTGCTGGGCGGGCACACCGCCGCGCCCACCAGTTTTGCCGAAGAGAATTCCCGATTCGGCTTCGGCGGATTTGTGATCAACGTCCTCCCCGATGCCAAAGTAGGTTCGGTAGCCCAGCTGACATCAGTTTCGCGCACTTTCACCCGCAGCCAATTAGCAGCTATGGCCGGGCTAAGCCCCGAGAACTCCAGCGATCAGGAATGGGAGGACTGGGCCAAGCAACAGAAACCCTACGATCTGGCCAAAATCAAATCTCCCGTCTTAGCCACGTCAGTCGGAGGCTATACCAAGGCCAACTATGACCAAATAAACGGTTACCTGGGCGGAGACACCGGCGGCAATGAACACGGGGACAGCCTCTATGTAGCCGGCGAAACCAACACCATCTCCAACGCCGTGGCACAAACAAGCACCAATTCCAAACCCAAAGAATACTTTGACATAGACAGCGATCAACGGTTCGTTGACTGGCGGCTAACCATCAACACCGGCACATCAGCTTCCCAAGCCAACAAGGGCGCCAAAACCGAACTCTACATCACCGACAAACTACCGGCAAAGCTCCACTACATCCCCGGCAGCGCCCGATTGGGTGGCACATATACGGAAGCCACGCCTGAAATGGGCCACATAGAGGGCGGAACCGCCTGTGAGCCATCAGTGAGCACGGACTCCGTAACCGGAATCACCACTCTGTCCTGGACACTGACGAACATCCCTGTGGACGGCAACAACCGCGTCATCCACTTCTCCACCTCCCTGGGCGACCTGACTGACCCTAGCAAAGACATCGGTTCCAACGAAGACCTGACGACCTCTGCCACAGTTCAGTCAAAACAGAATATGTCCCAGCCCAACACATACTTGAAGACTGCCGACTCCTTCACTATCCACGCTTGGCGGACCAACACCACCAGCCTTTCCACTTCAGCCGTACAGGATACGAATGAAGCCGGTGCACCAATCGGCTTCACCAACATGCTGAGCAGCACCGCAGGCAGCGGCAAGCAACATCACTATGCCATCGACATCATGCCGTACAAACAGACAAGCGGCAAACCCGACTTCCACGGGGAACCTACTTTTGCCGATATGAGCATAAAAGCTTCGGCGGGGGCTAGTCTGAGCCGAATCACCATCCGCTACACCACAGATTCTCGATGGCGGGTGAATGACACGAGTTCCATACAATCCCAGGAATACCTCTCTTGGGACAAGGCTGACTTGGACACAACAAGTGGCGAAGTGAAAATGCCTGAAAACGTGGTCGCCTGGGCCTTCATCATCGATGGGCAGCCCAACCAATTCCGCTATGACATTACTTTCCATATAAACCCCGGAAACAACTCCTCCGGCGACCTCTATCGGAATCGCTGGGGCAATGCACTGAACCAAATGCCTGCCCAGGCCATGGTTGTTCAACGTTCCATCAGTGGCATCGTATGGTACGACGTCAATGGGGACGGCACCCGCTCTTCAGAAGATATTCTGCTTAAAGATGTCAAAGTGACCCTGCTCAACGATTCTGACGACAAGCCCGCCAAGTCGGTCGTCACCCCACATGATGATCTGAGC
This sequence comes from Bifidobacterium sp. ESL0825, assembly GCF_052606465.1. Taxonomy (NCBI): domain Bacteria; kingdom Bacillati; phylum Actinomycetota; class Actinomycetes; order Bifidobacteriales; family Bifidobacteriaceae; genus Bifidobacterium; species Bifidobacterium sp. ESL0825. Next base: position 1,887,278 of record NZ_CP199589.1, on the reverse strand, counting down.
ACAAAATCTGATTCCCAGGGCAAGTACGAACTGACCAATATACCGGCAGGGCAATTCCATCTGCGGTTCGACCCCGCTCCGAGTACGAACTGGACCCACCTGTCTACGACAATCCAAAAGGCCAGCGGAGCCAGCCCGAGCGAAAACTCCTCAGCCAGCGACATACTGGAGGACGGAACCTTGAAAGGCGCCGTCATCAAGGATATTAAGTTCCAGAAGGCCGAGGATATGGTGGACGCGGCCAGCCAATCCCTGGATTTCAACAACTGTGGCCTGACAGGACCAATGGACACCAATGAAGTGTCTGCAGGAGTCAAAGTACAGATCCAAGGCAGGAACTGGCTCAACTCAGACTCCTTCACGTTAACTGCCGAGCCCTTGGGTGGCGCACCGTCCGCAGCGTTGCCCAGCCAAATCACCGTAGACGCCGACAACCAAAATATTCAGGTGCCCGTCAACGTGTCTGCTCTGCCCGACGATGGCAGCTACGAGTATCGTATACACCAGGAAACCGGCTCCATTCCTGGCCTGACGTATGATCAGAGCACTGCAATCCTGACCATCACTTTGACAACCGATGCAGCTCAGTTACACCGTACCGCCAAGGCGCAGTGGACTGACAGCAAGGGCAAGAAGATAGACACGGCCACCTTCACCAACACCTACCAGGCCAAGTCGGCCACGGTCAGGCTCACCGCCTCCAAGCACCTGGAAGGCCGGGGCCTGAAAGCCGGAGAGTTCGACTTCCTCCTGCAGAACACCAAGGGCGGGAAGCCGGCCCAGGCATCCAACAAGGCCGACGGGACCGTCGCATTCCCCGACCAGACCCTGACCGAGGCCGGCGACTACACGTACTCCGTGAGCGAGGCCCAGGGCAGCCTGCCCGGCATCACCTACGACCAGAAGACGCACCGGATCACCGTCCATGTCACCGACGACCAGCAAGGCCAACTCCAAGCCACCATCGACGGCAACAACCCCACCTTCACCAACCATTACCAGGCCAAGCCGGCCAAGCCCGTCATCACCGCCACCAAGCACCTGCAGGGCCGGGACCTGAAAGCCAACGAGTTCACCTTCCACCTGTACGACGGGGAGACCGGCCATGAAGCGGGCTCGGCATCCAACGACGCCCAGGGCAGGATCGCCTTCAACGACCTGACCCTGGACCAGCCCGGCGACTACCACTACACCATCCGCGAGGACCAGGGCAGCCTGCCCGGCATCACCTACGACCGGCACGCGGCCACGGTCGACGTCCACGTCACCGACGACCTCAACGGCCAGCTCCAAGTCACCATCACCAGCAAGGACACTACCTTCACCAACACCTACCAGGCCAAGCCGGCCAAGCCAGACAACCCTGACAACTCCGGAGGACATGACAAGCCGAATCCACCGGTAGAACCGAGCAAACCGAGCGAGTCCGATCATGCACCCAGCAATAACCAAAAACCGGTGCCAGGAAACCAATCTTCTGATGACCAAGCAAGGCCATCTGCAGATTCCCAAGCCCTAGCCGCCTCAGGCTCAGAAATAGTCATGCCTGTAGTGCTGACTGTCGGCACTGCCGTCCTCGGCCTGGCACTGATGTGCTTGTTGCGGCACCGCAGGGATCAGGATGCTGACCTGGGCTAATCGTTCCCCGCATGAGAACACAGCTGGGCCTCTTCTTCACTAGTGACAGGCACCTATGGCGAACCTCACGGTTCCCTGCCCCTATCTGCAGACGAAATTTGCTATTCTTGCAAGTGGAAGGAATCTTGCATCCAGAGGTCACCGTCGACGATGGACGGTCACCTGAACGGTCATGGCCCTGCACGGTCATGATGTCGATTGTCACACGTGCAGGCCGTCACACAGAAAGGTCAGTCATGGCAGACGATACAGTCATTGTTGTTGATACTTCCATGTTCGAAAAAGACGCCGACGCGAAAACCGCCAAAGCCAACGAGGTCGCACGCAAATACGGCATCAGCGACGAGGCCCTTAAGAAGGTCGAGGATTACAAGGATCAGTTGAGCTACCACCAGGCATGGGATCTGCCGTTCCTGGGCTACGTGGACGAAGACGGCTATGGATACGCCTACGTGCCCAACAAGGCTGTCGCAGCCGATGGATGGGATGCCCACAAGGCCTTCCTGGACCTGCCTGATGATGTCCAGACGGCCTTCGCCATCCGCATGCTCTTCACTCATCGCGACGTCGACCGCCACGGTGCAGAGATGTTCCTTCACCACGGCCGCGGGCTGACAGTCCGCTTCCAGGAGCCCACCTCAGCCAGCTACTGAGCCTGAGCTGCCTTAACTAACTCGACCCCCGGCCCTGTCGTAATAACCCCCTGACAGGGCCAGGGGCTTTTCCATGCCAATGATCAAGGCAGAAGCCCCATCCAGGCAGGAGCTAGCACACCGAAGCAGGCTCCGACGATCGGCCCGGCAAAGGGTATCCAGGCGTAGCTCCAGTCCGCATCCTTCTTGCCGGACATGGGCAGAAGGCAGTACGCCAATCGAGCGGAAAAGTCACGTGCAGGATTCATAGCCGCACCGGAAACCCCGCCCAGGGCCATGACCAGAACCGTGATGACCAGAGCCACGCCCAGGGGCCCGACTTGGGTAGGCGTCCCCCCATTAAGGAACACCCAGGCAACCAGGATGGCCGTGCCGATGGCCTCCGACATCAAATTCCAGAAATTCGAACGTATGGCCGGCTTGGTGCAGAAAACCATGAGTTTGGTATCCGTATCGGTGGGAAGTTCGAAATGCTTGCGAGTGCCCAGGTAGCCCAGGCAGGTGCCAAAGAAGGCCCCCAAGAACTGGGCGGAAATGAAGATGGCCACATTGGCCAAGGTGACCGGAATGCCGCCCTTGCCCATGGCCAGACCGTTCAAGGTCGCCTGCGGATCAATCCAGTGACCGACCACCCTGGCCAGGGTCACGGCCGGATTGAGATGGCCGCCCGTTCTCCACCCCGCATATACGCCCACATAGACAGCAAGGCCCCAGCCCAGTGAAGCGTTGATCCAGTCGGCCCGATAGGCCCCTGTCTTGGGGAGCGACCTGCTGGCTGCAACCATGAAAGCAATGGCCATCATAAGGGCCGTGCCCAGGAACTCTGAGCAGAACATTTGCATGCCGCTGATCATGCTCTCTCCTCCAGCTTCCCGTAATCAAAGGAGCTGAAGGTGACCAGACTCCCAGAACCGAATAGTCAACTGCTGCCAAACCGACAAAACCACCGGTGGAGCAACCAACAATCTGCTCATACATATAGTCTTTCGATTTGACTAATACATCAAGAATAACCGAAGCCGTGACCCAAGGGTCTCGTCACCATGATGCTGTATTCATGACCATTGACCAGTAGATCAGCAGCCGTTTCGGATCAGCCCAGCAGGGCCAGGAGGTCCTTTCTGCTCAGCCTGGCCACGCTGGCAGCACCGGTGGATGCGGCCGAATCGACAAAGCGCGATGCCAGGTCGCTCTTGCTGTGCTGCAGGTTGAGGATGCGCTCCTCGATGGTGTCCTTGGCTACGATCTGGTAGACGTTGACATCCTGGGTCTGGCCGATCCGGTGGGCGCGGTCGTTGGCCTGCTCCTGGGCTGCAGCGTTCCACCAGGGGTCCGCATGGACGACAACACAGGCCCCGGTCAGGTTGAGCCCGGTGTTGCCGGCCTTCAGGGAGATCAGGAAAACCGGCGTGGCATCCCTATTGAACTGTTCCACCAGCTCCAGCCGTCGCTTCTTGGAGGTGGCGCCGGTGATCAGGTCGTAGGACACGTCCAGCCGACGGAGCCGCTGGGCTATCAGGTCCAGGTAGGAGGTGAACTGGGAGAAGATCAGCATCTTGCGTCCGGCATCCTGGCAGGAGGCCACCAGATCCTCGATGGCATCCAGCTTGGCCGAATCGCCGCGCCGGTCTCTACCCTGATCCTGATAGACCAGACGCGGATCGCAGCAGACCTCCCGCAGCCTGGTCAGCTGGGCCAGGACCTGGATTTTGCCGACCTCGTACTCCTGGTCCCTTTCCTTGTTGAGCGTAGCCCTCAGCTCCTGCTCCAGGGCCGCATAAAGCTTGCGCTGATGACCCTGCAGGGGCACGCTGATCACGTTTTCGATCTTCTCGGGCAGATCCGTCAGCACCTGTGACTTGAGCCGACGCAGAATGAAAGGCCCCACCAGGGCCTGGAGCCGGGACTGGGCATCCTGGTCGCCGCTGAGTATGGGCATCTCGAAGCGGTCCCGGAACCGGGAGTAGGGACCCAGCATCCCGGGCATCAGGAAGTCGAAGATGCTCCAAAGCTCGGACAGCCGGTTCTCGATGGGCGTGCCGGTCAGGGCGAACCGGTGCAGGCTGTCCAGAGCGCGTACAGCCCGCGCGGCCTTGGTGGCATGGTTCTTGATGTACTGGGCCTCATCCAGAACCAAGGCATACCAGGGCAGACTCCGATACCGGTCCAGGTCCCGCCTGAGCAGATCATATGAAGTGATCAGCAAATCGTAGGATCTGGCCTGATCCAGCAGCGCCTGACGTTGGCTGCGCCCCCCGGCCAGGACCGCCACCCGCAGATCCGGCGTAAAACGGCGGCACTCGGCCTCCCAGTTGTAGACCAAGGAGGCCGGACAGACGATCAGCGAGGGTCCCCGATCCCTGCCCTGATCCCGACGGGAGAGCAGGTAGGCCAGCATCTGTATGGTCTTGCCCAGGCCCATCTCGTCGGCCAGGATGCCGCCGAATCCGCGGTCGCTCAGGGTGCATAGCCAACGCAGCCCCTCGACCTGGTAGGGTCTGAGCTGCCCGCGCATCCCATCGGGGACCTTGAACCCCTGAGGATCGGGCTTGCGTTCCTTCAGGTAGTCGCGGAAGCTGGAATCGCGGTCATGCTCGGGCACCAGCGCATCCAGGTAGCCGAGCTGAAAGTCAGGCACCCGAACCGGCCCCTTGGCCAGATCAGCAGGGTCGATGCCCAGGTCTTCGGCCAGGGTGTCCACAGCCTCGGTATTCAGATCAGCCAATTCGACGAAAGCCCCATTACGCAGGCGATGGAAGCGCCGACGGCGGCGATGGTCAGCCAGGATGGCAGCAGCCTCCTCGGGCCGTACCTCATCGGCAATGGGCGAGATCTCGACCAGACCGGAGCGCACCCGCACACCCACGCGGATCTGCGGATGAGAGACGACGCTCAGCCCGTCGAAGGCCGGGGTGGAGAAGACCTGTCCCAGACCCTTGAGCACAGGCAGGCCCCGGGTCAACAGGGTGTGGATGGCCTCCTCGTTCTCCTCGGGGATACGGGCCAGCCCCTCCTCCATCAACGGGAAATAGCGGCGAACCGTCTGCCGGGCCAAAGACTCGATCTCCCGATCTCTGCCGGATTCATCCTCCGAAGCAGGATCAGCGCCGACGGACAGAAGACGGTCCCCGTAGCGGGCCTTGAGGTCACAGCTGACCCCCTGCCGATCCCTGTCCAGGTAAAGTTCGATCCTGCAGGGCGGCCGCCGCCGGGCATCCAGCTCCTCGGGCAGACTGGCAGAGAGCCCGGATCCTTCCTGGGCGCCCTGATCCAGGTCAGGCAGGACGGTCCGGGCGAACAGATCCAGGTCGTCGGCGTCCAGATGCAGATCCCGATCCTCGCCAGGACGGCAGAGGGTCTCCAGCAGATCCCGATGACGCATGAAACGCGCGCTGCAGCGGTGGATGACCGGCCCCGGATCCAGCCCTAAGCCGGGTTGCGAAGGGCGCACGATAACGAAGGAAGAGGCCTGACCGACGATGAAGCGCTCCACGGCCAGGGCATGGGTGATCCGGTAGCCATCCGCCTCCTCGCTGACCGCGATGCCAGGGTCCGGATCTCCGTCGAGGACGGGGGCAGGCATGGTCTGCAGGAAGGAGTCCTCGGGAGGCGTGTAGTCCAGGGTGAACCCGGAGTCTACGAACAGGTCGAGAATCTGCGCCACTTCGTCGTCGCTGAGCCGGATCCCCGCCAATCCTGCGCGTGCAAGGCGGCGGCGCATGCCTCCCTCCTGTTCGGCCAGGCTGCGGCGGATGGCACCGGCCCTTTCAAGAATGGTCAGCAGAGCCTGGGCCCGTTCATCAAAGGTGTCACGAGAATGAATGAAGGCCAGCCGCCGCCCGTAAGACATGAATTCGCCATGGTCCACGGCACGCAGCAGGGCCGGAAGGTCCTTGACCAGGTAGGCGACCCCGTGGGAGGACAGGGTGATGTGCAGACGGACCAGCCAGCCGCCGCGCTCACTGGTCAGATCGGGGATAAGCCCGACCGAGCCGATGGGCAGGTGACGGCCGCCAACCGGTCCGCTCTCCTGCTTGAGCAGGTTCAGCTGGCGGTCACGAAAGGCCTGCCGACGCCGACCCTCCTGCCGGCGCATGTAGGCTGCCAGGGGTCCCGAGGTCGACCGGGCGGAACTGGATCGACCCTGGTCGCCGTCCCAGTCATCCGATCCTGCAAAGGATTGGCTGGACTCGTTGTAGGCCATGATCAGGGCGACGACATGCTTGCAGGCAGGACCCTGGCGCCCAAAGGCCCGGCAGGTGCAGGAGGAGTCAATGACCCGATGGGCCTGCTCGTCCAGCCGAGCCTGGACCATGCAGTCACCGTCCGGCTGATAAGTGGCGGGCACACGCCCCTTGAGAACGGTCAGAGCCCCCAGGTGCCGCAGGCGCAGGTCTGTAAAGCGGCGGTCATCCAGCAGTTGATGGGCGCGGAAGTAGGCCTTGCCGCCCAATCGGCGCAGAGCGGCGTCAGAGATGGTGTCTGGATCGCCGAAGGTCCGCCCCTCCTCCTCATCGCCCGGATCATAGAAGCCATGGCCTCCTGAACCAACGGCTCTTGACCCGTAGACCGCTGCATGCCAATCCACACGCACCCTCCTTATGGTCTCTGACGACCATTCCCGAGCATAACCTTTTCCGTCCCGATGCGGCACGCCTTCGGCGAAGCGAGTAGACATGCCGACTTACGAAAAAATGACCGCCTCCCTAAGATGGCGTGCTGTTTGTCTGAAGAAGGAGATCATTATCGTGCACAACACGTCCACCTCTGCCTCTGTTCACCGGTCACGACCGGCCGTCCCCCATCCCTGGCCGGCCATCGCCGCGCTGATGATCGGGGCTTTCGTGGGCATGCTGAGCGAGACCTCGCTCAATATCGCCCTGCCCAACCTGATGGAGAGCTTCCAGATCCCCGCTGCCACCGTGCAATGGCTGGTCACAGGGTACATGCTGGTCATCGGCATCGTCCTGCCCTTCTCCAGCCTGATCTCCAAGTGGTTCACCACCAGGCAGACCGTGATCTTCGGCCTGGTCGCCTTCCTGGCAGGATCGGTGGTCTCGGCCATGGCCCCCACCTTCCCCGTCCTTCTGACGGGACGGCTGATCCAGGGCATCGGCACCGGCCTGATCCTGCCGCTCATGTTCACCGTGGCCATGCTGATCTTCCCGCCAGCCCGTCTGGGCACGGTCATGGGCATGTGCGCTCTGGTCATCATGTTCGCCCCGGCAATCGGCCCGACCCTGACCGGGATCATCCTGGGCAAGCTGACCTGGCACTGGATCTTCTGGTTCTTCACCCCCTTCCTGGTGGTGGCTCTGATCTTCGCCGTCTGCTTCCTGAAGAACGTAGGAACCATCACCCACCAGCGGCCGGACTTGGCCTCTATTCTGGAGTCCATTGTCGGCTTCGGCGGACTGGTGGCAGGAGTCAGCCTGGCCAGCCGTTATGGATGGCTCTCCCCGGTCACCCTGATCATTCTGGTTGTGGCCCTAGTAGCTCTGGTCCTCTATATTCGTCGTCAGCTGGGCCTGGAACACCCGGTGCTCAACCTGCGCATCTTCTCCATCCCGGCCTTCCGCTACGGCGCCACCCTGGTCATGCTGGACTTCGCAGTCATCCTCTCCTCCATGTATCTGCTGCCCCAGTTCCTGCAGCGTGGGCTGCTCCTGCCCGTGGCCATGACCGGCATCCTCATGCTGCCCGGCGGGGCCATCAACGCCCTGGTCTCGGCCTTCGCCGGCCGGCTCTACGACGGCTTCGGGGCTCGTATGCCCGTCCGCTGCGGCTTCCTTGTCGCCCTGCTCGGCACGGTCATCCTCCTGTTCACCGGCCCGCACACCCCTGTGGCCCTGGTGGTGGTGGCCCACATCATTTTGATGATCGGCTGCCCACTGGCCATGTCACCGGCCCAGACCTACGCGCTCAACTCTCTGAGCGGCCCGCAGTCCGGCGACGGAAGCACCATCATCAACACCATGCAGCAGATCGTAGGAGCCGTGGCTACGGCCATCACCACCTCCCTGCTGGCCATGGGCGAGGGGCAGGCAGCCGGAGTTGACAAAGCCCAGGCCTTCACCAGGGGCACCCACTACGGATTGATCTTCACCCTGGTGCTGATCCTGGCCGCTCTGGCCGTCTCCCTGAAGGTGCGCAACTTCTCCCACGCCGAGCAGCCAGAGGCCGAACGGGACATTCAGCAAGCTCCAAGTTCGCACCGCTAGCTTGGGAGCGTCCCTGGCTAGACTGGAGGACGGCGACCGGACTTTAGGCCCGCCATTGTGGGCCGCCCGGTCATCCCTGGAACGCTATCAGGAAGGGTGTCATGTTCGTTCTCAAGAACGCCTGGTTCACCATCAGGCGGCATGCGGCGCGGAGCCTGGTCATGGTTCTGGCCTGCCTGGTCGTGGCGGCGCTGGCCACGACGGCGGCCACCGTGCTCCAGACTGACACCAAGGCACGCACCACAGACTACGAATCCCAACAGGTGGATGCCGTCATCAGCCCGCGCAAGGGAACCAAGGCCTCTCCCCTGGGTTGGAACGAGTATTCCAAGTACGCCCAGCGCCTGCAGATGGATGGCATGCAGTACAAGGCCTACTTCCATGAGACCGCCGACATCAGCCCGGAGGGACTGCCCCAGTCAGGCACCTACTCCCTGGTGGGCGTCTCCGACAAGGAGGCCGAACCCACCCTGCCTCACGGCCCCTTCGCCGTGGATCAGGGCAAGGGGCTGGACTACGCCTCCCAGAATGCCTCCGGCGCCCAGACCGTGCTGATCTCCAAGCAAATGGCGCAGGCTAACAAGCTCAAGGTGGGCGACACCCTGACCATCAAGGATCCCCGCCAGCAGGATCAGCAGGTCAAGCTGACCATCTCCGGCACCTACCACTACCGCAAGGCTGCCGATCAGACAGCCAACCGGGCCATTTACACGGCCTATCCCACTTTTGCCATGCTGGGGCTAGATGCAGCCAGCAAGCCTGGAGACCCCGGCCATGAACTGCTCGTCGCCTTCGTCCTGGATTCGCCAAGCACCTACCAAAAGTTCATCAAGGAGCTGCGCAAGGACGGGCTCAAGGCCTCGCAGTACGACATCGACTCCCCCAGTCTGAAGAACTACCAGCGGCGGATGGAGCCGGTCCACCGGGCCGCCGACCAGGCGCGAACCGTCATTACCCTGGTCTGCCTGCTGGGCGGGCTGGTTCTGCTGGGCTGCCTGTTCCTCATGCTGCGCGGCCGTGCCAACGAAATCGGCATGGCCATCACCATCGGGGTCCACAAGGCTCGGCTGGGTTGGCAGTTCGCCCTGGAGACCCTCTTGCTCACCCTGCCCGGACTGGTGCTGGGCCTGGCTCTGGGCACCGCGATCAGTCGGCCCCTGGGCCGGTCGCTCTTCCGGCTGGGGAGCCTGGCCAGCATGCCGCATGCTGGTCTGATCTGGAAGATGATCCTGATTGGCCTGGCCGTCTGCCTGGTCCTCGCTCTGGCAGCAGCCGCCAGGGTAGCGGCCTTCAGAACCGCCCAGCTATACACCAACGACCTGGAGGACGAGGCATGAGCAAAAAGACATCGGACCAGCAGCCGGACGAAAACTCCCAGGAAAAGGCCGAGACCAAGGCCGCCGATCAGAAGCAAGCCGCTCAAGCAACGGCCGATGCCGAGCAAAAAGCCGACGAGAACACCAGCACCGGACCGCTGCCCGAATCCGAGGAAGAAGCAGCCACTCAGACGGGCGAAAAGTCCGAGGAGGATGATTCCTCTGAAGAGGACCTGTCGATGGCTGCCTTCAAGGTGGTCATCGAGCAGGAAAATGCCGAAGATCCCGACGGCGGTCAGGAGGAGGACCCGCTGCTGGAGACCGATGAACAGCGGATTCTGGTTCCTGGCGGCTACCCGGTGCTCTCCCTGAAGCATGTGGATTACACGCGCAAGGTCCAGGGTCGCCCCGAACAGATCCTGGACGATGTCGATCTGGAATTCCAGCGCCGCCGCATCTATTCGGTGGAGACCACTACGCCTTCCGGACGGGCCGCTCTGATGGCCCTGATGACCGGTCTGCGCGCTCCTACCCAGGGCAGCGTGCTCTTCCGGGGCACGGACCTGCGCCAATTGTTGGCTTCCGACTATCGCGGCCATCAGATCGGAGCCATCTTCGGCACCGATGCCCTGAGGCGCGACCTGACCGCCGTACAGAATCTTGTCTACACCATGGAGGCCAGCGGACGCACCTTCCTGGGCCCCAAGGACAATCTGGCCCGTCAGTTGCTGGACGAGGTGGGCTTCCCGGAGCGCCTGCAGGACAAGCTGACGGCTGATCTGGGCCACTTGGACTTCCGCTTGGCCTCCGTGGCCCGTGCCCTGTGCTGCGAGTGCGACGTGCTCATCGCCGACGAACCCACCGAGGGGCTGGAGCCGAGCGACTGGGACACCCTGCTGGCCACCCTGAAGCGGGTCTCCCGCCGTCATGACTGCGCAGTGATCATCCTGACCTCCGGCGGTTCTGACACCGTGGACGAGGGCACCTACGACGACCGATTCATCGTCGATTGAGCCCCAGTCTTCCCGGCCGGGGACGGACAGCACTGCACTGATTTGTTCGGTCATCACCCATGAGGAGTGGATACCCCGGGTCATGACCGAACAAATCGGTTCATGCAACAATGACCCACGCCGGCAAGGGAGGGTCATCCTGCACCATCACCATGGATTCGGACCTGTTCGGGAGGTCGGCGTCAAGGAAGCCATATGGATTACCCCAGGGCTGCTGATCGCTCAGAACGCCTGGCTGGCATCCCAAGGCCGTCCCTCATGGGCCCTGTCAGCCCCACCGACTTTGTGGCTGGATGAACTGGACCAGTCCCTGACCGAACGCAGGATTCTGACTGTGACGGCAGAAACCATCCTGACCTGGCGTCGGCTGCCATCGGGCTTGGGACAACGTCCCTGGTCGCAGCTGGCCGCCGGCCGGGTATCGGGCCTGCCTGCGGCCCGACGGACCCTTGAAGGCCTGCAGAGCAACCTGCGGACAGCCCCTGCGCAATCGCTGATTCGAATCCAGACCCACCTGCCCAATATCCATGAGGAGTGGCGGGTCATCATCGACAGGGATCGAATCGCGGCCTCCAGCGGATACTGCCTGCATGAGGACGAGGGCTCTCGAGCCATTACCACGGTCTTCGACGGCGCCATCTTCGATCCCAGGCATCGAACGATCGCCGAGAACTGCGCCCTCCAGGCAGCCAAAGGTCGATCTCCTGCTCCGATCAGCGTGGATCTGGCCTTCCTCCGTGGATTGGATCGGCCTCTCGTCCTGGAGGGAAACCCGGTCTGGTGCGCAGCCCCTTACGCTTACGGGCCGCAGGGCATGGTCTCGTTCTTGAAAGCCGTAGCGACCTGCCGGACCGATCCAGTCGATCCCTATCAACCAGACCCGTGGATGCTGCGCGAATTCGGCGGCCGCTTCCGCAGTTCCTGGGGGCCGGCCCGGCCGGATCAGACGATGGTCATGCCGTAGTGCTTGGCCAGGGGCTGCAGATCCGGCACCCCATACCGGGCCACCAGCTGCCTCCAGCGGGCCAGGTTGTCAGGACCATACTTGGCTGTGCGCTTGGCGGCAGTGGGCTCGGAGACGAAGATGGGCGGCTGGTGCTTGCTGTGGAACTTGTCCGCATACATGACCACCTCCTGCTCAGGGTTGACCGGCAGGTAGTCGTCAGGCGGCAGGTTCAGATGCTCCTCCTCAACCTGGCGGCGGGTCAGCCCCACCCCGGTATGGTTGCGGGCGAACTGGGCCACCGACTCGTCCACCCCAGCGTCCCGCAGCAAGTGGTAACCCTCCAGCCCATGTTCGATGTACCGCTCGCCCTGGAAGGTCAGGGGGCGGCCCTGGGAACCATCGTCCTTGAGGATCCGGTAGGTACCGATGTCGTGCAGCAAGGCGCCCGTGCGGACCAGGTCACGGTCCAGAGGCCGCTCGGGCAGAACCCCGTCAGGATCATCATCACGCAGCAGGCGTTCGTTGACCTGGTCGACCATACGCACCGCGAGGGCGGCAATGATCTGGCAGTGGGTGTGTATCAGTTCATAGGCGGCTTGGGAGGGGGCATACTGACGGTGCAGGGCCTCGGCCATGGGAACATTGGGAGTCATACCGACCATTCTAGGGATTCCTGACGCAAATGTGACCTTTGCGACGCTTATGCACACTTCAGCGGATAATCGGCCCTGCCCTTCTGCCGCCGACAGTACACTAGGAGCCACAGTATTTCACGAGGAGCACTATGGACACTTCACCACTTGTGCGCTCCGCCGACCAGCCCGCTCCTCCAGACGAGGACGGCGGCCGACAGGCGCCCTGGCACAACCCCCTGCTGGACCCGCGCGATCTGCGCATGCCGCGCATCGCGGGCCCCAGCTCATTGGTCATTTTCGGCGTCACCGGAGATCTGGCCAAGAAAAAGCTCTTGCCGGCTGTTTATGACCTGGCCAACCGGGGGCTGCTTCCAGCCAGCTTCGGGCTGATCGGCTTCGGACGGCGCGACTGGAGCGACCAGCAGTTCGTCGCCTTTGCGGAGGAGAACGTCCGCGCCCACTGCCGCACCCCCTTCAACGAATCCACCTGGCGACATCTGAGCCAGGGCATGCGCTTCGTCAAGGGCAGCTTCGACGATGCCGAGGCCTTCCGCCGCCTGTCGGCCACCGTCTCGGAGCTGGATCGGGTCCGGGGCACACGCGGCAACCATGCCTTCTACATGTCGGTGCCGCCCAAGGCCTTCCCCCAGGTGGCCCGCCAGCTGGCCGAGTCGGGGCTTTCCCACTCCAAGGAAGGGGCCTGGCGCCGCGTCATCATCGAGAAGCCCTTCGGCCACGACCTGGCCTCGGCCAAGGAGCTTGACCGGGTGGTCTCCGAGGTCTTTGAACCGGATTCGGTCTTCCGCATCGACCACTACCTGGGCAAGGAGACCGTGCAGAACATCCTGGCCCTGCGCTTCGCCAACATGATGTTCGAGCCGGTCTGGAACTCCAACTACGTCTCCCACGTGCAGATCACCATGGCCGAGGACATGGGCATCGGCGGCAGGGCCGGCTACTACGACGGAATCGGAGCAGCCCGGGACGTCATCCAGAACCATCTCCTGCAGCTGATGGCCCTGACGGCCATGGAGGAGCCGGTCTCCTTCTCGGCGTCGGATCTGACGGCTGAGAAGACCAAGATCCTTTCTGCTGTCCGTCTTCCCAAGGACCTGGCTGCCCACACTGCTCGAGGCCAGTACACGGCAGGCTGGCAGGGCTCCCAGCATGTGGTCGGCTACCTGGACGAGGACGGGATCGATCCCTCCTCTACCACCGAGACCTATGCGGCCATCAGGCTGGATGTGGACACCCGCCGCTGGGCCGGCGTCCCCTTCTACCTGCGCACGGGCAAGCGCCTGGGCAAGCGGGTCAGCGAGATCGCCATCGTCTTCAAGCGTGCCCCCCACCTGCCCTTCGAGGCCACAGCCACCCGGGAACTGGGCGCCAACGCCGTAGTCATCCGCGTACAGCCCGACGAGGGCGTGACCATGCGTTTCGGGGCCAAGACCCCTGGCTCGGCCATGGAGGTGCGCGACGTCAACATGGACTTCTCCTACGGGCGTTCCTTCACCGAGGCCTCCCCCGAGGCCTACGAGCGGCTGATCCTGGACGTGCTCCTGGGAGACCCGCCCCTCTTCCCCACCACCGAGGAGGTCAATCTCTCCTGGAAGATCCTGGACCCCATCGAGGAGTTCTGGGCCGGACAGGGCCAGCCCCAGCCCTACCGCGCCGGCACCTGGGGTCCGCGGGAGGCTGATCTGATGCTGGCCCGCGACGGATACCACTGGAGGATGCCATGATCGTCAGACTGAACAACACCACTACCTCCGCCATCGCCCGGGAGATCGACGAACTCCACGTTGAACGCGGGGAGGCCGCCCAGGGACGGGTGCTGACCCTGGTCATCATCACCGAGCAGGCCCATCTGGAGACAGCCCTGGAGACCATAAACGCCGCAAGCCGCGAACATCCCTGCCGGGTCATCGCCATAGTGACCGATGCCGAAGACCATCAGGCCGGGCAGGATGCGGACCAGAGGACCGCTGCAGCACAGACCTCTGATGACTGCGTCTCCTACAAGAACACCGACCACAACGGGGATCGCACGCTGGATGCCGAAATACGCTTCGGCTCGGATGCTGGTGCCGGCGAAGTGGTGGTCCTGCGACCAGTGGCAGCCCTGCTGGACCATTCCGACGCGCTGGTCATTCCCCTCCTGGTTCCGGATGCGCCTCTGGTAGTCTGGTGGCCCACCAATCCGCCCCTGGATCCCTCGCAGGATCCCATCGGGACCATGGCCGCCAGCAGAATCACCGATGCCATGGAGGCCGACGATCGCCAGGCCACCTTCGCCGGGCTGCTGGCCCATTCGCACGCTGAGGACGTGGACCTGTCCTGGACCAGGATCACCATCTGGCGAGCGCTGCTGACCTCCATGGTGCAGCAGCCGCCCCACCTGCCCATCCGTTCGGTCAGGGTGACCGGCCAAGCCCACTACCTGCCGTTGGAGCTGCTGGCCTCCTGGCTGGCCCTGAAGCTAAAGGTGCCGGTCACAGTCGAACGCGACCCGCAGGCTCAGGCGGTCACCGGCGTCTACTTCGAACGTCCGGACGGGGTCATGAGCATGGAGCGCCACCATGACGACCAGGCCCGGATCAACCAGCCCGGTCAGGCCTCGCAGACCATCTCCATGCCCCTGCGCTCTGCCGTGGACTGCATGAGCGAGGAACTGGGTCGGTTGGATCCTGACGAGGTCTATCAGGATGTCATCCACACCGGCTGGGGAATGGTCGACCACCAGTAGACCTCTGCAGTGACTCAATCCATATGCAAACGTCTGGGTGTAGGCTGAGGCCAACATCACCTGCATGCAAGGAGGATCAGATGACCGATCGTCATGTCGTGACTTATGCCACAACCAAGCTGCTCAATCAAGCCACCGCAGCCCGGATCCTGCTGGAGCTGGGTGACCTCCTGGCCCGTCAGGACCGGGCCGATCTGGCGTTGACCGGCGGCCGGGACGCTGCGGAGGTCTATGCCCTGATGGGCGCTGATCCCCTGAGCCAGAGCGTGGACTGGAGCAGGGTCCACCTCTGGTGGAGCGATGAGCGGTTTGTGGGACTGGAAGACCCGGACCGCAACGACGAACAGGCACGGCGGGCCTGGTATGGCTCGCTGATCGACCAGGGGCTGCTGCCCCAGGCCAACGTGCATCCTATGCCCGTGGACACCCGCAGCCCAGCCCAGGTGGAAGCCGCTGACCAGGAGGAGAACGAACAGGCTCTGGCCCAGGCGGCAGCCACCTACCAGCAGGAGATCATCGACCAGCTGGGCCCTGAGGGCCGCATGGATCTGGCCGTCTTTGGCGTGGGGCCCGACGGCCACTATGCCTCCCTCTTCCCCGACCGCTCCGAGGTCAAGCTACAGGACGATGATTTGCTGGTGACGGGCGTCAGCAACTCCCCCAAGCTGCCGCCGCTCAGGGTCACCATGACCATGCCATTCATCCGCCGGACCCCCAAGGTCTGGCTCTTCACCTCAACCACTGAGAAAGCCTCGGCCGTGGCTGCAGCCCTGGGAACCACAGACGACCCCCATGTCCCCTCCTCGTATGCCAGGGGCACCCTGGAGACCCTCTGGCTCCTGGATGCCGATGCCGCCTCGGGGCTGCACTGAGTTTCGACATACAGACGATGCGCACATGTAAATAATTCAAAACTTCAAACTTTGCTTGTCTACAAGACGCTGAAATTTTCAGGCCCATCCGTATCAACGGCTAAAAGCGCAAAAATGTACCAGCTGCCTGATGGTCACTCGGTCTGGGAGCATGAACACTGACAGAGTGCGCGAGGATCTGCCCAGCAGCGCATAAGAGCCCGTATAGCGCTATCGAGCAGCCGAGGGACATTCAGCAATGCGCTCTTGCCGAGGCCGGACTCTCCCACGATTGCGACCTTCTCGCCCTCGGCGACCGTCAGCGAGAAATGTTCAAAAAGAGTGGCTGAAAATGAGCCCCTCTTAATGTTTTGCGATCCAGGTTGAGATCGATGACCTTGTTTATTGCTGCAGCACACCCAATGCGTTAGGCACATGCCTGAGCCTCCAAGTGATTAATTGAGCGACCGGGGCAACCAGCAAAAGATCAAACAGCGATGCTGCAAGCAAGGCCAGCCAGTCCATCCTGATCATTCCCCACAAGCCATAGACCATGAACGAAGCATCCTTCCTTCGCCAGGAACCACGTCCTGAATAAGCTGTCGGCGACAACAGCAACCAATGCAATCATGGAAAGACCCGCATAATATACCGACGAAGTCTGCTATAGCTCAGCCCCACCTTCAGATTGATCGTGAAATCGCTCATCATCACGCGCACGCTGATCAGCGCGCTCCAGGCTGACGGCACAATAGCGAGAACAAGGAGCATGCCGGAAGCCATGGTCGGAAAACTCAGGGAAGAGACAAAATAATCGTTGTAAGAGTCAATGCTGTCCTGCTGGCTGTAAAAGTTGAACTTGGCCCCGATCTTATTGTTGATATAAGCGCCTAATTCGGACACGTCCGCACGATCCGTATCTGCTGGAGCGAGATCCGTGAGCGCGTTGACATAAAAACTGACATCGGCCTGTTCGACGAAAGCCTTGGTGACGGGCATGACTACCGAGAACTTGTAGTACAGCTGCGCATCAAGCGCATAAAGGTGTGAATGCACCGAATTCTCGACAATGACACCGACGACCTTCACCATCACTTCTCGCAGGAGGGCAGGCTCGTGCATCTTGAGTCAAGCTCCAGACGATCAGGCTATCCCAGACTGCGCCGGTAACCTTGGTGTGCGCTGCAACTCCGTAAGGCAAAAGCCTGACGCTGCAAGTACAGTGAAAGAACCTAATAGCTAAGCGAATTTGGCTGCGCACCATGACAAGGGCCAAGCCGCGAGCCTTTGGCCGATTGACGCTTGCCTCTACTCGCTGATGGACCAATACGTACAGGCCATATCAGCTGCTCTGCTGTCTGGTCATCCGTGCAATAGCCGTATCCGACTCATCCACGATTTGACGCATGGCCTCTTCGGCAGCAGTCCCATCTCCTTGACGGATGTATGCGGCCACATCCCCATGCAAGCGAAGCGCCCGCTCATCTGCCCGCTCGGGCATCAGTTCATGCTTGGTGCGTCCTTGCAGAATCGCTGCGATGACCTTGCGCAGGGCTGCAAACATACTGTTACCTGACGAGCAGAGCAAGGTGGAATGAAATCGCTCATCAGCCTTGAGATATTCGGGACTAGTGGCCTGTTGACTATATGCAACCATGTCAATCGATGCCTGTGTCAATGCCGCCCAATCATGAGCTGTGGCCTGTGTAGCAGCCAAACGGGCGGCCAAAGGCTCCACACCAGCACGCAATTGTGAGAGCTCGTGCAGAGTCTGGGCTCGCTGTGGCCCCCGGAGTCTCCAATCGATAATCTGAGGATCGAAGATGTTCCACATGTCACGAGGATTGACTCGCGCGCCAGACTTGCGTTTGACGACCACTAGACCCATGGCCTCCAGCACCCTCGTCACCTCGCGCGTGACTGTGCGCGAGGGAGAGGTATCGCCAACATCAGGCTCCGGCAGATGTTCACCTACGCCTATGTTCCCGCTGACGATACCCATCCCCCACTCATCGAGCAATTGATCATGCATGGATCTGGCAGCATGAGAACCCGTTTTGTTCATATGAGTCGTCATACCGTCAGCATATCAACCGCTCTTTGCGGTTATTTGAAAATCACCCGATGAAGCCTCCAATTCGCCTCCGCCGCTGCTATCAGTCAGCGTGCTCAATAAATTCTTTGACCAGGCCGGCATACTCGTCCGGCCTGTCTTTGCGTGTCTCATGAGATGCGTTCAACCGATGAGCGTCAGCTTCAGGAACTGCAGCTCGCACTCGTTGCATGCACTCTTCAGAAATTACCGAGCCTAAATTCGGATCACCAGCCACTAGCAGGAAAGGCATGCGCAAATCAGGCAATGACTCTGGAGTCGCGGCAGTTCGCCAGTTATGCTGCCTGTTCACAAATTCGATATCGACATCCAGCTTGGCGTCCAGCCATGTACCTGCATCGACAGGATCCCAGGCACGCGTTTTGTTCCAGCCGTCAATCAGCAGTTCGCCAGCGCTCCAACGCTTGATTTGCCGAGCTCTGCCCATAAGCATGAGGGGGAAACCATTGTTATCGGCCTCAACCTCCCCGGCTACCCATGCAGGCTCGTCTAGGATCAGCCGAGATACCAAATCCGGCCTTTCCAAGGCAACCAGGTGAGCTACGACTCCCCCCATCGAGTGCCCCACGAGGATTATCGGTCCAGCATGCATGTCCTCAATGGCTGAGATGGCTTGATCAGCCAGGGTCTCCATCCTGAAATCGCCGTCAAGCAATGGGGTCTTGCCATGAGCATTCTGATCCAAAGCTACAATGGAACGTTCTGCTGGCATCCGACTAGCGAAGGTGGACCAGCATCGTCCTGAATCATATACCCCATGGAGGGCCACTATCGTGCTTTTTTCAGCATGTTCGGAGGATGCTGTCGCTTCCCAGCGCCAAGCGCTAAGCTGGCCATATCGCTCATGAACAGGCATTGCCGTTCTTCTATTTACATCCGACATCGTTACTTCCTCTCATTCAACGCTTTTGCCATTGCTTAAAAAATCACCCAGCAACAAGCCACCATCGCGAGTCCGAGCACTGAGGCAATGCATGAACCCAGCGACCAAGTCTTGAACGTCTGCCCCACGGTGAGCCCGAAGTACTCCTTGACCAGCCAGAAACCTGCATCATTGACATGGCTGAGGAAACCGGAACCTAGTCCTATAGCGAGCACAAGCAGGCTCAGATGCACAGGGTCGAGGCCGACAGCCAGCTGAGAGACCAGTCCGACAGCAGTCAGGGCGGCAACGGTAGCGGAGCCAGTAGCCATTCGAATAAGAGCCGCTACAATCCAGCCCATCAGGAAGGCAGACAGACTCAAAGCGCCAGCCAGCTTAGCAACCACTCCGCCAGCACCGATATCCACCAGGGTCTGCTTGAAACCGCCGCCGGCGCCGACAATCAGCAAGACCCCGGCAATGGGTGCGAAAGAGCCGCCTACAACATCCATGATCCTCTTCCAGGACATTCCGCCAGGCAGACCAAGAGTGAAGAAAGCAGCAATGACAGTCACCAGCAAAGCTACCAGAGGGGTACCCAGGAAGCCGATAATCGAAAGCAATGGCGTATGCCGGTTAGGCAGAGCAATCTCGCACACGGTGTTCAACAGCATCAGGATGACGGGCAGCAAAATCGTGACAATCACCATGAAGCCCTTTGGCTTAGGACGATTGGGATTCTGCTCGTCACTGTCATCCTCAGGCGCATAGACAGGAGCAAAACGAGCAAGTATGGGGGAAACGACTGGCCCCATGACCAGAATCAGCAGCAGAGCGATTGGCAGTCCGAACATCATCGTCAAACCCAAATCAGCATGCAGAGCATCGACAACAGCTAGAGGACCGGGATGCGGAGGCACCAAAGCATGCATTTCACCAAGTCCGAAGAGCATAGGCAGGCCGATCAGCATGACCGGGAGCTTGGAACGGCGGGCGATAAGCAAGGCTAGAGGCACCAGCAGCACAACACCGATTTCGAAGAACATGGGAATGCCGATAATGGCGGCAATCAGAGCCACTAATAAAGGCAGCAGCTTTTTGTTGCTGACTTGGAGCAAACGATCCACCAAGGTGTTGGCTCCACCTGATTCAAGCAAAAGGTTGCCTACAATGGCACCAAGTGCCACCAAGGCACCCACACCACCCATTGTCGATCCGAATCCGCTGGTGAACGACTCCATTGATTTTGTAGCGGGCACACCAACGCCTATTGCCAGAGTAAGCGAGGAGACCAGCAAAGCTATGAAGGGGTGCACTTTTGCCCATGCAATCAGGAGCACAATCAGAGCAATCGCTATCAGAGCCCAAGTAATCAATCTAGGGGTGCTTGCGACGACTGGCGCTGCTTTTGCTGCGCCAGCTGCAAGCGTTTCAATATTGGACATCATCATCCTCCGAAGAATAGGCATCCTAAGATGCTTACCATCACATACCACCTTGTAGCAGTAGCTTCATTGACGCTTTCACACTATAAATAGTATTAAAAGTATCAATTATTAATATATATACTACTTAATAATCGAATTCTAAAATCAAGTGTGCGTTTTTGCAAAAACGCTTTCAAATCAACATCATTAAGTACTATTTAATATTAGTATAGTGATATGTTGTATGAATATAACAATGTGAGACATACGGCTAACTAAACCTAGCCCGCACAAATAATGGTTACTGCCGAGCCACCGCCGAGTATCCAGGAGCTGGGGATGCCCCAAACGTGAATAGCAGTGAAAGGAAACAACATGGATTCACCCCATTCAACGAAGACAAGGCGTGCAGGGTTCGCCACAGTTCCTGCGGTGGTAGACGACACAGTACCACAAGGGTATTTGGATGCAGCGACGCCGGTTCTGGTCATCATGGGAGTCTCCGGCTGCGGCAAAACCACCATGAACGAGCACCTCGGCAGCAAACTGGGTTGGGACATGGCCGAGGCCGACGACTTCCATCCCCAGGCCAACATTGACAAGATGGCCCATGGCGTCCCTCTGACCGACCAGGACCGATGGCCTTGGCTGGACAGCATCCACAACTGGATCGCGGACCATATACGCCGAGGGGTGCCCGGGACCGTTACCTGCTCGGCCCTGAAAAGGATCTATCGTGATCGACTGCGTATGCCAGGCGTGGTCTTCATCCATCTCAGCGGGGACTACGACTCCATCATGGAACGGCTTTCCAAGCGGCAGGGTCATTTCATGAAGCCGCAGATGCTGCGTTCCCAGTTCGACACCCTAGAGCCTTTGGGGCCGGACGAGGTCCACCTGACCATTGACGTGGACCTGCGCATGTCTCCTGAAGTCGAGGCAGAGGAGGTCATCGACACTCTAGGCCTGCAGTGCGAGGTCAAGGCGCACGCCGTCCAGGTCCAGACTGAGCGCGCTCGGCAGGTAGCCCGCCAGTAGCGTCGGCAATTCGGCCCGACCGCGGCCAACCTCCAACCATCGCGGTCAGCATCAACTGTTGCAGTCAAGGGAGAGGAACTGACATTATGAAGATCGGCATGATCGGACTGGGACGCATGGGCAAGAACATGGCAGACCGCCTGCGCTCCGGCGGCCACCAGGTGGTCGGCTACGACATCGCCCCAGACTCGGGCAGGGATGTGGACAGCCTGCAAGCCCTGGTACAGGCACTTGAGATCCCCCGGGTGATCTGGGTCATGGTACCAGCCGGCAAACCCATCGAGTCCACTCTTGCTCAGCTGGGAGAGCTGATGGAGCGCGGCGACCTGGTCGTGGATGGGGGCAACACCCGCTTCATCCAGGACCAGGAGCATTCCAAGGCCCTGGCCACTCAAGGCATAGGACTGGTGGATGTGGGCACCTCCAACGGCATCTGGGGCAAAGAAAAGGGCTACGCGCTGATGGTCGGCGGCTCGGATCAGGATGTGGCCCGAATCCGGCCCATCCTGGACACCTTGAAACCTGAAGGGGACTACGGTCTGGTCCACGCGGGAGGAACCGGCGCTGGCCACTATGCCAAGATGGTCCACAACGGTATCGAATACGGGATGATGCAGGCTCTGGCCGAAGGGTACGCGGTTCTTGAGGCCTCCGACCTGATCAAGGAGCCAGGCGAGGTAATCGAATCCTGGCGCAAGGGCTCGGTCATCCAGTCCTGGCTGCTGGACCTGCTGGCCCAGGCGCTGAAAGAGGACCCACACCTGAGCGAAATCGCCGGCAAGGCCGATGAGACCGGCGAAACCAAATGGATGATCGCGGACGCCCTGGAGCTGGGAGTGCCCACACCGGCCATCACCTCGGCTCTCTATGCCCGTCAATCCTCCAAAATCGAGGACCCCATGACCATGAAGGTGGTATCCGCTCTGCGCAGCGCCTTCGGCGGCCACCCCATCGTCAAGGAGTGACCGAGTCCCGGGCGGATAACATCAGCATCCAACCTGCGGATGAACCTAGACCGTGGCGCCGTCATCAACAAAATCCGAGGGGCGAAATAACTCCGCTTCGGCAATCATCGCCCCGCCTGCCCTGGACGAACTGCAGCAGGCCGCGGATCCAGCCGCCCCGGCCCGGCAAACAGGTAAATGCAGTGGTTTCCCGTGACCAGGATCCCCTTTGACATGATCGGTTTTGAACAGCACTGACAAGAGCGACCTGGCCCGCAGGGCGGTGGATGCTCCCCCTAGCCCGTCTACGAGGAGTCGATGAAGTTCAGCCCCCACCGGACGGCTGCCGGCTGGTGGTCCGGGAATCCACAGCCAAGATCCGTTGACAGGTTGACAAAAGGGTCCGCGCTGCCGATTTAGCGGCTGTGCGGGCCCTTGCGATTCTGGCGAGAAGCTCAGTCCTGCTTGATCTCGGACTTGTCCTCGGCCCAGAGGGTGTGGAAGGCGCCTGGCTGATCCACGCGCCCATAGGTGTGGGCGCCGAAGAGGTCACGCTGGCCCTGAATCAGGGCGGCGGGGAGCCTATCGGAACGCAGCCCGTCGTAGTAGGACAGGGAGCTGGCGAAGACAGGGATGGGGATGCCGGCCTGGGTGGCGCGGGCCACGACACGCCGCCAGGAATCCTGGGCCTGCTCGACCGCCTGCTTGAAGAAGGGGTCGAAGAGCAGGGAGCCCGGCTCACGGCCAGAGGCGTATGCATCGGAGATCCGATTCAGGAACTTGGCCCGAATGATGCAGCCGCCGCGCCAGATGCGGGCAATGGCACCCATGTCCAGCTTCCAGCCGTAGACCTGGGCACCCTCCTGCATCTCGTTGAACCCTTGGGCATAGGCCACGATCTTGGAGGCGTAAAGCGCCTGGCGGATGTCCTCAATGAAGGACTTGCGAGCCTCGGGGTCGTCGGCCAGGTCGGCCATGACGGCCTTGGGCTGCGGCCCCTTCAGACCCTCTTGGGCCGCCTGACTGCGCAGCTCCGGCGAGGAGGACAGCCCCCGGGCAAAGACGGCCTCGCCGATGCCGGTCACGGGCACGGCAAGATCCAACGCGGTCTGCACGGTCCAGGTGCCGGTGCCCTTCATGCCGGCCTGGTCGGTGACGATGTCGATGAAGGGCTTGCCTGTGGCAGCATCGGTGTGATGGAGCACCTCAGCGGTGATCTGCACCAGATAGGAGTTCAGATCCCCCTGGTTCCACTCCTCGAAGACCTGGGCGATGGCCTCAGGCTCCATGCCCAGGCCCCGGCGCATCAGGTCATAGGACTCGGCGATCACCTGCATGTCGGCGTACTCGATGCCGTTGTGGACCATCTTGACGAAGTGGCCCGCACCGTCGGTGCCGATATGGGTGACGCAGGGCTCGCCATCGACCTTGGCGGCGATGGACTCCAGGATGGGCCCCAGGGTCTTCCAGGACTCATCGGTCCCGCCCGGCATCATGGAAGGCCCCAGGAGGGCGCCCTGCTCGCCACCAGAGACGCCGCAGCCCACGAAGTGCAGCCCACGGGCCCTGATGGCCTTCTCCCGACGGATGGTGTCCTTGAAGTAGGCGTTGCCGGCGTCGACGATGATGTCCCCCGGCTCCATCAGGTCGGCCAGGTCGTTGATCATCTGGTCGGTGGGATCCCCGGCCTTGACCATGATGATGGCCGTGCGGGGCTTGGTCAGCGAGGCCACGAACTCCTGCAGGGTCTTTGACGGGACGAACCGGCCCTCCTGGCCATGATCGCGGATCAGGGTCTCGGTGCGCGAATAGTGGCGGTTGTAGACCGCTACGGTATTGCCGTGCCGTGCCAGGTTCCTAGACAGGCTGGCACCCATGGCGGCCAGACCCACGACTCCGATATTGGCTTGAGCTTGTGTCATCACATCACCTTTCGACGGTAGCCCGGAAAGGCCGGGCACCAGGTTCCATGCCGTCAATTCTATGGCCCGGACCCGATTTGGGCCAGGCTCCCCAGGGTGAGATTCCACTCACTCAGCCCTTGTGGTGCTTGCCGCCCTTGATCTTGCGGGAGGGCAGGACCACACGCGTCAGCTTGGGAACCGCCCGGGTGGAGACGAACAGGGGCTGCACCTCCACGATGGGGTTGTAGGGAGCCAGACCGAACCATTTGATCGGCGAGCCCGCCACCTTGCGGATGGCGTACTTGACCTTCAGCGAGAAGGCGCCGCGGGAGTCGATCTTGGACTCGGGCATCAGGGCCTTGTGGACCAGCACATAGGTGACTGTGCCGATCTGCGGGTCCTCGTCCACCTTGGGGTAGATGGAGGGCTGCTTGGGCAGCTCGCCGCTGTCGATCAGCTCGTGCATGATCTGGTGCAGGTAGGTGGCCACATTCTGATCCACCTTGAAGCCCAGCCTCATGCGCACGCGGAAGAGGTAGTTGGTGCCGAAGTTCTCCACCGAGTACTTGCGGGTGTAGGGGGCGTCCGTGGTCTGGACTGAGACGGCCCACCAGGCCCGGGCCCGCTTGGGCCGGTTGGCGAAGATGGAGAAGAAGATGTCGGTGTCCAGCCGCCGCATCTCCGCGTCCGAGGTCAGATAGACCAGGTTGTCCGCGTAATAGGGGACACGGAAGTCGTTGTGGAGCATCTCCAGGGCGGGCAGACACTCCTTGGCCGTCATATGCCGACGCTGCGAGCGCTCCACCTTGGTGCCCACATCCCAGGTGTACATGATGTAGAGGATGGCCGCGGTCAGCAGCATGGTGAACCAGCCGCCGTGCATGAACTTGGCCATGGAGGCCATGAAGAAGAGGATCTGGATGGCCAGGAAGACCGCAGCGAAGAGCAGGGAGAGCGCCCGCTTGCCGTCGTGCCAGATGTAGTCAGCCAGCAGAACGGTGGTGGTGATCATGGTCACCGTCAGAGCCAGTCCGTAGGCGGCCGAAATATGCTCGGAATCCTTGAATATGGCCAGCACCGTCAGCGTGGCCACACACAGGACCCAGTTGATGGTGGGGATGTAGAGCTGGCCGCGGGTACGCGCCGGGTAACGCACCTGAAGGTGAGGCATCCAGTTGAGGCCGGTGGCCTCCGAGACCATGGTGAAGGCGCCCGTGATCAGGGCTTGCGAGGCGATGACGCCGGCCGTCACCGACAGGAGGACCGCCACGTACCGCACGGTGGTGGGCATCATCTGGAAGAAGGGGTTGAGCCCGTCCACACCCTGCAGGGCCTTATTGTCGCGGTTTCGCAGGATCCATGCCCCCTGGCCGAAGTAGTTGAAGACCAGGGCGATGTTGATGAAGGGCCAGGTCGCGTAGATGTTGCCGCGGCCCACATGCCCCATGTCGGAATAGAGGGCCTCGGCTCCGGTGGTCGACAGGAAGACCGTGCCCATGATGGTCAGGCCCACCGGATTCTGCGGGCTGAAGAGGAAGCGGATCCCGTAGACCGGGTTCAGCGCCTCGAAGATGGACCAGTCGTTGCCGATGCAGTAGATGCCGATCAGGGCCAGGAAGGCGAACCAGACCATGACCACGCTGCCGAAGACCTTGCCGATCCGCTCGGTTCCGCGCGACTGGACCGCAAACAGGATCAGGATGATCACGAAGGTGATGACCATGGTCAGGTTCCCGTTTTCACGGAAGATCGGAGTCAGCACAGGGATGGTCTTGAGTCCTTCGACTGCCGAGGATATGGAGACCGCCGGGGTCAGCACCGAATCAGCCAGGAAGGCTGCGCCGCCGACCATGGCCGGGATGGCCAGCCATTTGCCGTAGTGCCGGACCAGGGTGTACAGGGCGAAGATGCCGCCCTCGCCCTTGTTGTCGATGCGCATGGCCACCAGAACGTACTTGACCGTGGTGATCAGCGTGATGGACCAGAAAACCAGGGAGAGCATGCCCAGCACGGCCGCCCTGTCCACACGGGCCATGCCTCCCTGCCCTGCCACGAAGGCCTGCATGGTGTACAGGGGTGAGGTGCCGATGTCTCCGTAGACCACGCCCAGGGCCACAATGCACATGCCCAGGCTGATCCTGTCTGGCGAGGACTGCACCCGCCGCCACCAGCGACCCAGAGGACCCTTTGGCGGGGTGCGACGACGCTGGGCTGCCCGCTGGGCCTCGCGCCGGACCCGCTTGAGCTCGTTCTCCTCCTCCCGGGTGCGGGACTTGGCAGAAATCTTGGGAGCCTTGGTGAAGCTCTCCTGGGGAAGTATCGATTCTTTCGTCGGCCGACCCTTACGACGGGCCGTCGTCGGCTTCGCCCCTTTTTCACCGGATAACCGGGGTGGTTCGTCAGCGCCCCTGCCATCATCCTGAGCCGCCAACTCATGCCGCTCATCCGCCATAGAGCCCTCCATCGGCCAAAGCCTTCACTCATCTACTTCCGGGTGCCGTATGTTGCTGTTTGCGCACACGTGCGACGACAACCGTAGCACTCTCCCCCCACACTTGGCAGAGGTGATTCAGACCGCGACACACCATTAGCTTAATCCCGCCCTGGCACTATGCGTCGAACATCCTTCACAGGCCATAAACCCGGCGCGTGGTGGCTGCTGTCGCTTCGGCCACTTGGGCCAGGGGGCGATCCAGGGCATCAGCCATAGCGCGCAGGGTGTAGGGAATCATGTAGGGGGAGTTGGTGCGTCCCCGGTAGGGCATGGGACTCAGGTAGGGCGCATCGGTCTCCACCATGATGTGGTCCATGCCGACCACGGACAGGGCCTGGCGGATTCCCTCGTTGCCCTTGTAGGAGACCGTCCCAGAAAAACTCAGATACCAGCCGTGCTCGGCGGCCACCTGGGCCATCTGCCCATCCCCCGAATAGGAGTGGAAGATCGTGCGTTCGGGAGCGCCGTCCTCCAGCAGGGTCTCAATAACCTGCCGATGGGCGTCGCGGTCGTGGATCTGCATGGGCAGGCCCAGCTCCTTGGCCAGGGCGATGTGGTCGCGGAAGGCCTGCCGCTGGATCTCTTCGGCCCCCTGGCCGGTTCGGAAGAGGTCCATGCCCGTCTCTCCGATGGCCACCACCTGGTCGGGATATGCCCGAGCCAGGCGGGCGACCTCCTCAAGCGCCTGCTCGAAAGAAACCTCATGCCAGGGCTGATATTGCAGCGGCAGTCCATCCGGTCCCGGCACCCCTCGATGGCCGTGCAGGACGGCCTCATTGGGATGGATGGCCAGGGCCGCGTGAACCACCCCGGGATGGGCCAGGGCCAGATCCACAGCCGTCTGCAGGTTGGGCAGCTCGCAACCCACGTCGATGGCCCCGACCACCCCCACAGCACGGGCCCTTTCCAGCTGCTGGTCGACTGTGCGGACGGGGACCGGATCCTGCCCGCGCTCCCTGGCCTGCCGGTCCATCTCCTGGGCGAATGGGACCACGGAGGCCATGTGGGTGTGATCGTCGATGACTCCGATGCCTTCGGGCAGCGGCTCGGGATCGGGAGCCCAGCTGCGGTTGCGATGATGCTTGCTCATGGTCCACAGTCTAAGGTCTTGTGCGGCCCAATCTTCGACCCGCCCAGGTGGCCGACTCCGCCAAAAGGGAGGACTGCAGCTAGAATCACCTCTGACGGCCCAGGACCAGCCGGATAGGAAGAACGAAGAAGCAGCCGTCGTCCGTCTGCCAGTCCCCCGCCGCCGCGGTACCGTTGCCGAAGGCAGAAAAGGTGGATTATGTCTATGGATTGGCAGCCCTCGTTCGAGGCGACCAGCGCCTACCTCTTCGTCCACTTCACCGGCCATGAACAGGCTGAGACGGATGAGCAGCTCTACTTCGCCCTCAGCCGGGACGGCCTGCACTGGCATGACCTGCGCGCCCAGGGAGACCCTGTTCTGACCTGGAGCGAGGGCGAGGGCGGCGTACGCGACCCCTATATTGTTCGAGGCCCTGACGGCCTCTTCCACATCATCGCCACCGACCTGTCCGTCTACCACAGGGGCGGCTGGCAGGAGGGCCGGTCCACGGTGGATGGATCCACCGGCCTGGTCATCTGGGATTCGCCGGACCTGGCCCACTGGGGCAGACCCCGCCTGGTGGACGTGGCCTCGGCCATACCCAAAGCGGGCATGGCCTGGGCACCGGAGGCCTGCTGGGATGCCGACAGGGGGCAGTGGATAGTCTTCTGGGCCACGGCTGCCGCCGACAGCGCCGAGGATCCGACCGCAGCCGACCTGGCCAACGAGCTGGGTGACGGCATCAACATGTACTACGCCACCAGCACTGATCTGGTTTCCTTCTCCCGCCCGGTCAAGTGGATCGACCGCAGCAACGGCATCATCGACACGACCATGCTCAAGGCGCCCGACGGCTGGTGGTACCGGGCCTCCAAGGATGATCAGATCACCCTGGAACGCACCCGCAACCCCTATGCGGCCACCCATGAGCTGGTGCGTACCGACGACGACCAGGCCTGGTCATACCTGTCCAACCTGACCGACATCTTCGGCCAGGGGCGCTACTCCTCGCGGTATCTGGAGGGCCCCGAGCTCTTCCTCTACAACGATGCCGACGCCGCAGGACCCGACGGCAGAACCATGCCTTTCGGCTTGATCTGCGACCAGTTCGCGGAAGGCCGGGGCTATCTGCCCTTCCGCTCCGCCGATCTGTCTTCCAGAGAGCGGCAGGACTGGGCCTTGGTCAGCGACATGAACTTCGGCCGGCTGACCAAGCGCCACGGCTCCATCATGCCCATCACCGAGAGCGAGTATCGAGTTCTGAAACGGACCCTGACCCGCTGAGCGACGGCAGCATGCAGGCAACCATGACGAAGCCTGACACGAATAAAATCCCATAATCGTGTGTTATTGCTCCAAGGTTCTCTCTCTTGCTCCTCCATAGGGGACAAGACCAGCAATAACTTAGCACGGAGCCATAAGTGAATAGGATCCAGATATCTATAACCACAACCTTTTTGAAAATTTATTTTCGGGACTATAGACTCACCTGAGTTCGTTATCCCCCGTTCCAGCCGTCCCCAATTAGCCTGGTAGTCACCCAATCTGTTTCTCCCTAGGGGAGCCCTGTAATCCAAATCCAAATTACCCTTAGCCGTACGGATTATGGTGTACCAAGACTCGTGCAGACGACAGTAAGCGCCACTCTTGGTCAAGAGCTCCCGATATATGCGGCACTCCACGATCTGGTCTGCATTCTCAACGGTAGAAAGCCCATAGACGATAACTTGATTCATGATCATGCCTGCCAAAATGGGATTAGCATTGCTAGGATTTTGTTCCCCACAAATAGCAAGAGGATAGGAGCGATTCTGCCTGCGTCCGGTCTGCAGTAGAGGGAATCCACCGAAGATTGATGCTATACAAGCTTCTCGTAGAATCGACATATACCACAGCATCCTCACGTTCCCTTTTGAACTTCTCCGATCTGATTTCTTCTCGTTGGCACGACCGTCACGAGAGCACCTAACTGATGACAGGCATCCGGATATGTCACTCACCACTGTGGCTTATGTGTGATAAGTTGCCTCTTCAAGGCCACGCAGACCCATCCTAAATCAGCCAAACGTAGCCAATCCTATTGGAGCTCTAGCCAGATATAACCCCAGATTTTAGACTTATCTTTGCTCGGCACGATGCCAATCCAGCTCTCAAAGGATATTGTCTAAAACGGCGCACAATAAATTTCACGCCGTTATGAACATCTGCTTAACCCTCGCGACCAGTTTCTCTCAGCCTGAATCATTTCATGACCAGAGAACGTTCGCCAAGACCAGCTACAGAGACTTCACGTAGGTATAGACAACCCGAGGAGACATCACATGTATAGCCCCGTCTAATGTCAAAGAAACACATAAGCTAACAGTCACCTATCACCTGCCTCATTAGTAGGGGACAACAACATCACACTCTACATGGATGTCCTTGGACTTTAACCGTGATCTCTGGACCGGCAATCCGTTGGATGTCAACATCATCGTGAGTAACTGTCACTCTAAACCGAGTGCTACCAACAACAAGCTGATAGGAGAGACGATCCCACTCCTCAGGCAGACGCGGGTCGATGCTCAGCCCTGTACCACCAGTGTCCCGCAAGCCGCCGAAGCCACAGATCAGACTGGACCAGACACCTCCACAGGCGGCAAGGTGAATCCCGTCATCTGTATTAGCGTGCAGGTTGGAAATATCAGTAAATAGAGACTGCCGGAAGTACTTCATAGCTAAATCACCCCTACCAACCTCAGCCGCAACAATACACTGGGAAGCAGCAGATAGGGTCGAGTCCCCTGTGGTAAGTGGATCATAGTAGTCGAAATCAGCAAGCTTCTGTTCAGGCGTAAACCACGAACTGAGCAAATAGAGGGCCATAACTACGTCAGTCTGCTTAAGGACCTTGTGGCGGTAAATCACCAAAGGATGATAATAGAGCAAAAGAGGCCGAGCTGTGAACCGATCGAAGTGCCACCGCGGGCGTTCCATGAACTGGGCATCCTGTGCATGAACTCCTTCGTTGTTGTCATAGGGAACAAACATAGACTCGGCAGCCCGTTGCCATGCCTGAGCCTCCTCGTCATCGAAGTGGAGCCGTGCACGAATCTGTCCGATCAGATCTACGCGATTCCGGCGTAGAAACTCGTAGCCTTTATAGGCGGCCAACAGATTAAAGCTCGCCATCTCATTCGTATAGAGGTTGTCATCCACCAAGACAGTGTATTCATCCGGACCAGTTACGCAATGAATATGAAAACGGCCATCATCTTTATATCTTCCCAAGCTCATCCAAAGACGGGCAGTTTCGACCAGGATATCAATCCCCTCGGCTGCCAGAAAGTCCTTATCATTACTAACCTGAATATATTGGGCAACGGCATAGGCAATGTCCGCGTCGATATGGTACTGGGCTGTCCCTGTCGGGAAATAGGCCGAGGCTTCCTCACCATTCACGGTACGCCATGGGAAAAGAGCTCCGCTCAAATTCAAGGCCGCTGCCCTTCGTCGAGCAGCCGGTAGCATCAAATAACGGAAATGCAATAAAGCGCGTGCACGTTGCGGATCAGAATAGATCAGGAAGGGAAGAATGTAAATCTCCGTATCCCAAAAGTAGTGACCGCTATATCCAGATCCACTGAGCCCTTTAGCTCCAACACCGTTGACAATCTGCGCCGTCGACTGAGCCAGTTGGAAAAGCTCCCAGTGGATCAACTGCTGGGTGCGACCATCATCCTTGGCCGCAACTTTAATATCTTCTTGCTTCCAGAATCTTTCCAGCCATTTGCGCTGGAGATCTTTGATTCCCTGAACGTCTTGAAGGCCAGCTTTCTCCAAGACATCTCGGCACTCCTCCACCAGATGACGGGTGCCTTCCCCTTTAGTTTGCACTACCAGACCATTCCCTGTAGTACCTTCGGGCAAAATCGGATGACTTCGGTAGGCGGCATAACGAACCAGCCGAGCCGAGTCACCACGCTTAATCTCAAACCGCCAGGACTGTCCCTCAACTGGTCGACCGTTTTTATACTGCTTCACACCTAATGCCACACTCAGGCGAGAATTGTTGCAGCGATATACGTGGTAGTTCCCTCCAACTTCCGGATATGCTTCGTTAGCAAGTACTTCGTGAATACCGCACCCGTCGACAGTCTGCGACTTACGAGGATCCTTGACCGCAGAATGTTGAGACATATCAACGTTAATCGCTCCATCCACGACTACAGTTATGTCTCGATCAGGAGATTCCATTTGGACTACAAAAACGGTCAAATCCTTATTGAACAGACAGACCATCCTCTCCAAACTGACTCTTAATCTAGCTCCATCGTCAAGCTGATAATCACAAACAGTGGTAGAAATGCCTGATCGAAAATCCAACTTCTGCTGCATCGTCTTGGGATGACTTAGCGGCAGCCCCTCGACTTTGAAGACAAAATCAGATGCATCTGGCACACCTTGAATGATCTGTCCTACCTTTGCATATCCATAGCCGCCCTCAGGGTGGGTAATATCAAAAGTGTCGTGAAACCCGCTCAAAAAGGTGCCACTACCCAAGGAGCGTGTACCATCACCCTGTCCTCGGACGCCGATATTGCCGTTGGTCACCGAGAAATTCGTTGCGCTTACTTCATCGGGGCTTCCTATTTCAGTGAAGCTCCACTCATCTATTGGATATCGATCCGAGTCCAAGTTGGGATCCCGTTGAAGTCTGCGTTCTCCGCAATCGTCTTCAATCAATTCAATGAGGTTATCCACAACATGGTCCGCACCCGCTTCCAGCAGTTCCTTTCGACCTGCTCCACGATCCACGCCAATAACCAATCCGAACCGACCAGCATGGCCTGCGGCTACGCCCGACAAAGCATCCTCTACGACTAAGGCATCCTGATTACGAAGCCCCAGCTGCTTAGCTGCATACGCATAGGTATCTGGGGCAGGCTTACCTGCAAGCCCTAATTCACTCTTGGTATTTCCGTCCACTACTGTATCGAAGAACCCAGCTATACCGGCAGCTTGTAAAACGGCAGCCGCATTCTTCGAACTGGACACTACGGCAAGTTTTTTCCCACTAGCACTGAGATGACGCAAAACATCTATAGTATCCGGATAAGGCTTGATGCCTTGTTTACTTAGCATGCGCTCAAAATTAGCGTTCTTTCGATTTCCGTACCCACAAATTGTGTCAGTCTCAGGTCCATCATCCGGATTGCCCCAGTCCAGATGTATACCGCGACTTTCCAGGAATGCGTAAACACCGTCATAGCGTGGCTTACCATCTACAAAAGTGTAATAATCCTGCTCGGTATATGGATCAGATCCTTGGGGCAAAACCTCGTCAAAGAGCTGCTTCCAGGCTGCTTTATGCAACTTGGTAGTGGGCACTAGCACCCCATCCAAGTCGAAAAGGGCACAGGCGAATCGGGTGATTTTCATAAGATTCAATCCTATTGCCCCTTTATGACGAAAACGCCCATCAAAAGCAGCTCTGGAACAGTTTTACACAAGGTGGACAGTTCACACACTCGAATCTTACCAAGACACCAAAGCACGAATGTCTTATGGGTTCGAGTTAGTGAATATCGTGCCAAACTCTGCGTGTGATCCTCGTGATTTCTTTTCTTATTCTTTGACGGCTCCTGCGGCGAGGCCGGATTGCCAGTATTTCTGCAGGAGGAGGAAGGCGATGACCAGGGGGATGATGGTGACCAGGCTGCCGGTGATGACCAGGTTCTGGATGGCCTGCCCGCCCGCGGTGCTGGCCTGGTCCTTCCACTGGTTCAATCCGATGGTCAGCGGGTACCAGTCCGCGTCCTTGAGCATGATCAGGGGCAGGAAGTAGTTGTTCCAGGTCGCCACGATCGTGAACAGGGCGCAGGTCACGATCCCCGGCGCCAGCAGGGGCAGGCTGATCGTGCGGAAGGTGCGCCACTCCGAGGCGCCGTCCACGCGCGCCGCCTCCAGCAGCTCCCCGGGCACGGCCTGGTCCGAGAAGATCCACATCAGGTACAGGCCGAAGGGGCTGATCAGGCTGGGGATGATCATGGCCCAGGGCGTGTTGGTCAGCCCCAGCTTCGCGAACAGCAGGAACTGCGGGACCGCCAGGGCGATGCCCGGCACGCTGATCGCGCCCAGCACCACCGCGAACACCGCCTTGCGGCCCGGGAACCGGAACTTGGCCAGCGCGTACCCGCCCATCACCGCCAGCAGCGTGGCGCCGCCCGCGCCCACCACCACGTACATGAGCGTGTTCGCCAGCCAGCGGGCGAAGATCCCGTCCTGGTAGGAGAACACCTCCCGGATGTTGTCCCACAAGGCGAACGAACGGCCCGGCCCCAGGCCAAACGTGCTCGTGAAATCCGCCTGCGTCTTCGTCGCGTTCACCAGCAGGTAGGCGAACGGGAACAGGCAGTACAGGGCGAACACGCCGCACGCCAGCGTCAGCCACACCGACCGGCGCGGATTCGACGGGTTCGAGAACCCGCTCGACGCCGCACGACGCCGCTCAGCCCGCTCGTCCGCCGCCACCCGCCTGGCCCGCGCACGCTCCGCCGCCCGCACCCGGCGGCCCTCAGCATCCAGCACGCTCATCGCATCTGCTCCCTCATGCTCCGCAGCTGCACCGCATACGCCACCAGCATCGTCAACGCCGCCATCACAATAGCCAGCGCAGCCGCATAATTGGACTGATTGCCCGAAAAACTCAGATTATACGCATACATGTTCGGCGTGTAATACGTCGTGATCGCATTGCCCGGCACCATGTTCTGCATCACGCTCGGCTCGTTGAACAGCTGGAAGGAGCCGATGATGCTGAAAATCACCGTGATCGCCAGCGAGCCCCGCAGCTCCGGCAGCTTCACCCGGCGCACCACCTGCCACTCGCTCGCCCCGTCGATCGCCGCCGCCTCATACAAGGAGCGCGGCACCGTCGACAGCGACGAATAGAAGATCAGCATGTTATACCCCGTGAACTCCCACGTCACGATGTTCCCGATCGACGCCAAAAGCACCGACGGCTGCAGCACATCCACATGCGTGCCCAGCCACGCGTTCAACGAGCCCACCAGCCCGTACTTCGCCCCGTACATGAACCCCCACACCAGGGCCGACACCACCGCCGGCACCGCATACGGCAGAAACGTCGAAATACGGAAGAACCGCATCCCATGCAGACGCAGCGAATCCAACGCCAACGCCATCAACGCCGACAAGCACAGCATGATAGGCACCTGCACCACCGTGAACACCACCACCCGGCGCACCGACGACCAGAACTGCCCGTCAGCCAGCAGACGACGATAATTCGCCAACCCCACAAACACCGTCCCCCCGACCATCCGATGCTGAAACAAGGAAATCCACACCGCATACAACACCGGCACCACAAACACCACCACAAACACCACCGCAAACGGCCCCATAAACAACCAACCACGCCAACGAGAACGATCTGCGTTTCTGGGTTTCTTTAAGACGCTCATGGAACTTCTCCTTTCTAAACTCCAGGCAAGCGAGGTTATTCAACCGACTCCGATGAGTTAATTCCAGCTTCGATGACCATCTTTACGTCCCATGAACCTAGTTCGATCGGCTTCTCCGTCGGGCTTTTTTCCTCGCATGAGGATAACAAGTAGGGACCAGGAACTGAGACCGTGGAAGGACGCCAGTCCCAATTGAAGTACCAGTGGATTCTCTGATTGTCGGCATTGTGAGCAGAGGCGTGCGTTACATGCCCCTCCATTTCCTTGTCCTTATTGGCCCATTCGTCTGAAGGCAGAGCCCAGTCCAAAATGGAAGCTGCCAATTGAATATTTGGCACAGTGCCAACCAGAGTTACCCTTCCGGTGCCGGCCGCAGCCGAAGTCACTGCAGAAAAGCCCGAAAAGAACGGGTGATCAACACCGACCAATGAGTCTGCCCCTCGACCACGAAGACAGTCGATCCATTCGGTGGCACAGGAACCTTTTCTGAGTGTCATCAGACCAGTTGCTACAACAGGTAAATCACGATCAAGTTTTGATGACTCTTGATAATCTGCCCGAGCTAAAGTGCTCAATCCCGCTGGTTGCACATCCGCGCGAGCAACTGCCATCGAGTCCGCATAGAGGCTGCGTGGACCAAGAATCAAATGACCGCCTGAATGCACATATTCGATCAGCCAGTCCCGCATTTCATCGCTGCAAAGATAGAGCCCTGCAACAATCATGACTGGGTACCTGACGCAGAATTTTTCTGGTCTTAACTTGAGCCCATTAACATCAACCAACTGCGAATCAAAAAATATTCGAGCCTGATGCCCAGAGAAGAAAACACCACGATAAAAAGACTCGAAAATCTGATCGTAAGCATTTTCATTTCTAGTTCTATGCGGCGCTTGACTTTTGTCCTGAGCAATTGGAGGTTCGTAAGACAGCCCTGCCCTAGAATCAACTGAATATAACATCGCGATGTCATAGTCGGGCATCAATCCTTGAAGAACATCTTCCTGCGCATGTATTTCTTGCCCGAGTGCCGCTATTTCTTGATAGGACCTACCAGGTTTGCCATCATGGGGCAGTACGCTGCCCCAGTACATTTCAGCCCCAAATGGAAGTTGTCGCCATTGCCAGTATTCGATCATCCGGGCACCACGAGCTATCATTTGCCAGGCAGCCATCCGCAACTGACCGGGATAAGGCGGATACATATCGGCAGACCCACCAATCGGTCCTCCATTAGTTTCAGCTACCAAAAACGACCGCTGTTTTACAGCAAAAGTCCTATCGGAGAGTAAAGAGATTTGCCAGCTTCCAGTAGGAAGCCATGGCAAATGGTTGTCAGCCTGATTGCTGAAATTGAGGCCATCCTGGGCTTGGTAGTAAATATCACTGCTGGCCACATCCAGTTCGTCGGATGACAAACTTTCGTCAAAGGCCGTTCTGCCTAAAGCCATGTTAACGGTTATAAACTGATCATGCCGACACAGTTCTTCTATGCATTCACGTTGCCAATGCAACATCTGGTTAGTCAGCTGATATTGATACCGTCTCCACTCAATGTCGTACTGAGGTTGGCAATTTCCTTCAGGCCGCCATAAATCATCCCATGTGCTGAGCTCATGAGACCAAAAGACTAGCCCCCAAGCCTCGTTCAGAGCCTTGATGCTTCCATATCGCTGGCGCAGATAATCTTTAAAGCCTTCGAAAATGGAAGGCGATGTATCAATTCGGTAACCCGGCTCATTATGAAGTTGCCAGCCTATGACGGCAGGGTGGGACGCATAACGCCCTACGATTTTGCGAATAATGCGTTCGGCATAAAACCGGTAAGCTGCGTGACTGTAGTCATGCTCTTCCCGCCAGCCGAAAGGCATGGGTTTGCCATGATCATCATGAAGCGCCACCTCAGGATACTTCCTTACCAACCACTGAGGAATGGCAAAAGTAGGAACGCCGATAATGGCATGAATACCACTCGATAGGGCAGCATTCAAAGTTGGCTCTAACCAATCCAAATTAAAGACGCCGTCCTCCGGCTCCCAGTGCGACCAGCTGCCCTCACCTACTCGAATCACGTTCATATGAGCCTGACGCATCAGACGCATATCCTCTTCGAGGTGCGATGTACTCTGGTACTCCGGATAATACGCAGTGCCAAACAACAAATCATTTGATGCCTGCATCACATCTCCTTTGAATGTGAACGTTCATTTATATAACTACATACAGTAAAACATGCTTTTTAAAGGAACGCAAATTCGCCATTTAGTATTATTCTACTTATATTGGCACGTTCACTTTATGAATAAAATAGACTAAACACCAAACTTTCAGCGAATCTGAGTGCTGGATTCTCTCACTATCAACTTCGGCTTTATCAAGGAACATGTTGCTTTCATATCCGGATTGTCTATTAACTCAGCCGTCACCTGTAGGGCTTGATGAGCCAATAGGTCAAAGTCCTGGTGAATGGATGTCAAAGAAGGAGTCAGATAGGAATCTATGTGTAAGTCATCGTAACCGGATATTTTCACATCCTGGGGCACTCTGAGGCCTTGTTCCATCAAGGCTCGCATTGCTCCAATCGCCATTTCATCATTGGCAGCAATCAAAGCATCGGGAACATCCTGCGCCATTTGGATTCCTGCTCTATAACCTGATTCAGCGCTCCAATCCCCCTTATATAAACGCCCATTGAGAAAAGCGCCCTGATAACTAAAACCAGCCCAGCCGCTCAATCTGTCTCGAGATGAGTACCATCCATCAGGCCCATTGAGGAAGTCGATCCTTCGGCATCCTTGCTCAGCCATATGCTGCATAATCATACGCACACCTAACTGCTGATCCATGTCTATGTATGAGACATCTTGGGTTCCAGGCATAGAGGCACCGACACTGACAAGAGGAAGATCTGAAGTCATGCGAGCTAAAGGCTCCTGCCATGTCTGCTCAGCTACGATAATCACTGCAGCTACGCCAAAACTTAGTAATTGATTCAAAGCCTTTAGGCAGGACTCCTCAGTGCGATCATTTAGGATGGCTGTCCGCAACATATATCGACCTTCGGCAGCTGCCTGCTCAACGGCCCACATAACATTAACAGGGCCAGTCTCATTGGTCGGAGGGACAAGAATGCCGATTGTCTCAGGCGACAAGCTCCGCAACATCCTGGCATTCTCATTTCGTCGATAACCTGTAATGCGAATGGCTTCCTGAACAGCAGACAGCGTTTTTGCTCGCACTCGCTTCGGATTGTTCAACACACGTGACACCGTCTGATGCGAAACACCGGCAACACGCGCAACGTCGACAATGGATACGGAGCGACGCTTTCTAGCAACCACTATTCAAGCCCCTTTCATCCTAGAAAACTCTATGTTATCAATGGTATCTTGCCGAGCAGATTTGACACTTAAAAGATGAACGTGCACAATAATTGATACAAGCAACGAAAACAGTTATTTAACAACAAAGGAGTTTGTTTTTCTTATTTGAGTGAACGTTCACTCAAATAAGTTCTATATTGATGTCGCTGCTTTCGGAAGGAAGGAAATCGATGAAAAAAACAGCAATAAAGCTTATCGCTTTAGCTAGCTCAGTAGCATGCGCTCTTTCGCTTGCCGCCTGTGGCAATGCCGGGTCATCAACCAGTGGCAAAGAACAAACAGAGCTCAGTCTTTGGTCGTGGGACCCCACAATTGAAGCCGCTGTGAAAGCTTATAACTCTTCACAGAACAAAATTCATGTCAAGGTCACTAATCCTGGCTCTGGCTTGACATCCGAACAGTATGTTGCCTTGAACAACGCTTTACAAGCCGGAAAAGGCATTCCCGATATGACGCTAGTGGAATATATGGTCCTTCCCCAATATTCCCATATGGATGCATTCCTTGATCTCACTGAGAAAGGAGCTGATAAAGAACAGGGTAAGTTCACACCAGGCACTTGGAGCTCGGTCAACTTCAACTCCAAAATCTACGGGATGCCTGTCGATTCAGGACCCATGGCTTTCTTCTACAATCAAGAGGTATTCAATAAGGCGGGTATTGCCGAACCGCCTAAGACCTGGGATGAGTTTTATCAGGATGCAAAAAAGATTCGTTCCGTAGGCTCATTTATCACATCAGATTCAGGAGATGGAAGCTTCTACAACGCAATGGTCTGGCAGGCCGGCGGCCATCCATACAAGACCAAGGAAAATGACGTAACAATCAACCTCGTCGAAGATGGCGGTGTGCAGAAGTTTACAAAGTTCTGGCAAAAAATGCTGGACGAGGGACTGATTGACACATCCTTCACAATGTGGACAGACGAATGGAACAAGGCGCTAGGCGATGGATCCATAGCGTCACTGCCCAGCGCGGCGTGGATGGCAATGAAACTATCGCAAAGCGCACCGCAGGCGAGCGGCAAATTCAGAGTCGCCAAGATGCCGCAGTGGGAAGCAGGCGAAACAGCTAACGCTGAATGGGGTGGTTCCTCCTTGGCCATTCTCAAAGCATGCCCTAAAGAAAAGCAGGATGCAGCATGGGACTTCATCAAGTATGTGACTACAAATGACGAAGGCATAAAAGTTCGCGTAGATAGAGGTGCCTTCCCAGCAACAAAGGCCACTCTGAAAAGCGACAAGTTCCTTTCAACTACTACAGTTAAGGATGCGCATAACAAGGACGTAGAATATTACGGAGGACAGGAATTCAACAAGATTTTTGCCTCCGCTGCCGCTGACGTGAAAACCAAATGGTCCTTCCTTCCTTTCGAAATCTACGCACGCAAAGTCTTCGGAGATTCCATGGGCGATGCGTACCGTAAGCATGGCACACTCGAGCAAGGGCTTAATTCATGGCAGAAAGTACTCATCAAGTACGCAAAAGATCAAGGCTTTACCGTCAAATAACTAGTCTCCACTTCAGTTAGCGCACGGCTTTCAGGCAAGATAGACTTACCTCTATCCTGTCTGAAAGCCGTGCGCTAACTATAACCAATTATTTTCTGTTCGCGCGAAAAACTAGCAACAGTACGACAAAAAGCTATAAGTTGATACAAAAAAGTCAAAACATAAAAAGAACCCGGCGGTTCGAAGAGCCGCCGGGCGAGAAGAGAGAGAAGAAGGGGTTCAGTTATCGGGGCCGCACGACCCCCATCGGCCAGTACTTCAACCGACAGAACAAATATAACCAGCGCTACCTTGGAGGAAGTGCCCGAAAACCTCAAAGTTCTCTGTGAATCAGGAATGCCGTCCCGGGCGCGTCGACCGTCACTTGCCCTGGTCGCCCGCCAGCTTGGCCTGCTCCGCCTCGAATCGGGCGCGCTCTTTGGCCTTGCGGCGGTCCAGCTCCTCCTGGAAGCGGTCCAGCTCCTCCTGCACGGCTTCCTTGGGAATGCGCGGAAAGATAGGTGTGGGCCGATCGATCGGCGTGCCGTCCATGAGGGGCTCGCGCGCCCAAGGATGGACCGTCTCCCCCAACCGGTAGTCGCCGGTGATGATGGGATAGTGGAAGTCGGACCGATCCAGGTCGTCAACCTCCTCGACACGAGGCAGGGGCGAGAAGGTGCCCTTGCCGCCCATGGTCTCCCAGACCCGCTGAGAAGCATGCGGCAGGAAGGGGGCCAGCATGGTGTTGGCGTCCAGCACGGCCTGCGCTGCGGTGTGCAGGACGGCAGCCAGTCGGTTCTGGTCATCCTTGATCTTCCAGGGCTCCTGGGCGGAGATGTACTTGTTGATATCGCCCACCAGAGCCATGGCCTCGACCAGGGCGGCCTTCTGGCGATGGTGCTCGATCAGGGAGCCCACGGTATCGAAGGCCTGCAGGCTGCGGGCCAGCAGGGCAGTATCCTCCTCGGTCAGCCAGTCCTCCTCGATGCGGGGGATGCTGCCGAAGTCTTTGTTGAGCAGGTTGGCCACGCGGTTGACCAGGTTGCCCCAGGAGGCGGCCAGCTCCTCGTTGTTGTGCCGGACGAACTCCGCCCAGGTGAAGTCCGAGTCCGAGGTCTCCGGACCAGCGATGGAAATGTAGTAGCGGACTGCATCGACCGGGTAGCGCGCCAGGATGTCCTTGACGTAGATGACGATGCCCCGCGAGGAACTGAACTTCTTGCCCTCCATGGTCATGAACTCGCTGGCCACCACCTGCTCGGGCAGGTTGAGCTCGCCGTAGGATCCCGGCTGTCCGCCCTTGGACCCCTGGCCGTTGTAGGCCAGAATCTCCGAGGGCCAGATCTGCGAGTGGAAGGTGATGTTGTCCTTGCCCATGAAGTAGTAGCCCAGGGCCTTGGGGTCATTCCACCACTTGCGCCAGGCCTCGGGGTCGCCCTGACGGCGGGCCCACTCGATGGACGCCGACAGATATCCGATGACGGCGTCGAACCAGACATAGAGCTTCTTGTTGGGGTCGTCGACCCAGCCGTCCACAGGCACGGGAATGCCCCAGTCGATGTCGCGGGTGATGGCTCGCGGCTTGACCTCCTTGAACAGCCCCAGGGAGAAGTTGAGCACGTTGCTGCGCCAGCCCTTGCGGGTCTTCAACCAGGCCAGGTTGGCCTCGGCCAGGGCGGGCAGATCCAAGAAGAAGTGCTTGGACTCCTCGAACCGGGGGGTCTCCCCGTTGATCTTGGATACGGGATTGATCAGCTCGTCCGGATCCAGCTCGTTGCCGCAGTTGTCGCATTGGTCGCCGCGAGCGCCGTCAGCACCGCAGATGGGGCAGGTCCCCTCGATATAGCGGTCCGGCAGGGTCCGGCCAGTGGAAGGCGAGATGGCCACCTTCTGCTGGCCTTCATAGATGTAGCCATTGGCCCTGCACTGGCGGAAGAGCTCCTGCACCACCTTCTCGTGATTGCCGGTCGTGGTCCTGGTGAAGAGGTCATAGCTGAGCCCCAGATCGCACAAATCCTTGACGATGACCCGGTTGTAGCGGTCGGCGATCTCTTGGGGACCCACACCCTCGGCGTCAGCCTCCACCAGGATGGGGGTGCCGTGCTCGTCAGTCCCCGAAACCATAAGGACATCATTGCCCTTCATGCGTTCGTAGCGTGCATAGACGTCCGAGGGGACGCCGAACCCAGCGACGTGGCCGATGTGACGGGGCCCATTCGCGTAGGGCCAGGCGACGGAAACAAGGATATGACTCATACCAGCAAGATTATCGGCTCAGGCCTACAATCCCCCTGCTCGTCCACAGGACTGCCGTCGAACAAGCAGATTATCCACAAGTGCACAAATTTGGCCCTCCCTCAGGCAAATTCGGGACCAGCCGTTTACAGTCGAACCATGAATCGAGAACACGTCCTCGGGGGAGTGACGTGGACGCCTACCACTGCCTATGGCGCCAGCCACACCCTCAGAGCTACAACAAAGCCGCCAGGCCGAGCACCGCACGCCGACACCGCTCAACAGTTGCCCGGACCACCAGCCGGGGCAGCGCCGATGCGCACCCGCGGCCGTCCTCCTACGACCGAATTTGGGGCCCTGACCCCCGATCCCAAGCCGCTGCCCAGTCTGATCCAAACCGGAGATCTGCCCGGCCCGCTCAGTCTCAGCCTGTTGGTGAATGAGGGGATCGTAACCTGTCTGGACCGATCCTGCTGCTACCTGAACGAACAGGCTGAGGGACTCTACGGTCGCGCCTCCATCGTCATGCCCATGGTCCCTTACGGCGCAGCAGCATGCGGCGGACTGGCGCTCTGGATATGGATCAACGGCCGTTTCCCCGACACGCTGGACATTATCTCCAACTCCCACTTCCGCACGCCGGTTCACGGCAGGCCCCTGCACCCCCACCAGCGACAGCTGGATGCCCGCTATCTGATGAAGCTTGGGAAACTTTGGGTGACTTCGCCGCTCTGGACGGCCTGCGATCTGGCCTGCGATCCCTCGGGCCAGTGCAACGGAGAAGAGACCATAGCGGTCTTGCATGAGCTCATGGAGCGATATCAGGTCAGCTGCGGATCCTGTGAGGCGCTTCTGTCCTCCAACCCCCGCTGGCCTGGCCACGCTCAAGGGCTGGAGACCATAAGAAGACTCAAGGCGATCCTATGAGTCTGACAGTGAGGTATGCCCGAGGTACGCACGGCCATCATCGGCACCGAGGCAGGGCCCGGAGCCATCGTGGGTTGTCCGCCACTGAACGCATGGCCCGGCTCATGACTGCCATCAGCAGCCGGTCGCGCTCCTCAGCAGATGACGATTTGAGCCAAGACGAACCTGATGGCATCCACCCGATGGCCGAGATGCGTGCCCCGCCACCGGAGCCTCCACTGGTGCCCACAGCGCTGATGGCCACAGACCCCGCGACCGACCCGAGCATCCTCTGGGCCATCGCCCGAGAAGAGCCTCAGCTGCGCCGGTGGCTGGTGGCCAATCCCGCTGCTTCGCCAGCCCTGCTGGAGACCATCTCCCAGCTGGGCGGGCCCGGTGTGCGCAGAGCACTGGAGGTGTTACTTAATGAGGGGAGCGGAAATCAGTCCTCTTCATCCTCTTGAACGGCCAAGGCATAGATCCGCTTGCGATTAGGCAGGCTGCCATCAGCCAAGGGGTGCTCGGCAGCTACCCGTGCGATGGCCTCCTTGAGACGCAGTCCCTCGGTTCGAGCCAAATCACGTGCCAGAACCGCCAGCCGCTGATCATCCATGGCCTCAGGATCGTTGCGCCTGGCCTCCAAGGCGGATGCGCCAGCCACGACCAGGACCATCTCTCCACGGGGAGGATCCTCCTGGAGGGAACGCACAATTTCACCGACTGTGCCCCGCCGGATCTGTTCATGTTCCTTGGTCAGCTCCCGGCAGAGGGCCATGAGCCGGTCGGGGCCGAAGACCTCCTGAAGGTCCTGCATAGCC
Source organism: Bifidobacterium sp. ESL0825 (assembly GCF_052606465.1). Classification (NCBI taxonomy): domain Bacteria; kingdom Bacillati; phylum Actinomycetota; class Actinomycetes; order Bifidobacteriales; family Bifidobacteriaceae; genus Bifidobacterium; species Bifidobacterium sp. ESL0825. The sequence goes on along the minus strand of NZ_CP199589.1, from coordinate 1,843,104 downwards.
TGATCAATGCGGTGGGGCGTCTCGTAGAAGACCATGGTCCGCTCCTCGCTGCGCAGGGTGCGCAGATGCCGCAACCGCTCCTGGTGCCGACGGGGAAGAAACCCCTCATAGCAGAAGCGGTCGGTCGGCAGACCAGAGAGGGCCAGGGCATCCAGCACGGCGCTGGGGCCAGGGGCACAGGTGACCGGTATGCCTCGCTCAATGGCCCGCCTGACGATGGCCATGCCCGGATCGTTGATGGTGGGCATGCCCGCATCTGAGACCACCAGCGCGCAAGCTCCGTCACGCACCTGATCCAGGATGGGATCGGCCATCCGCCGCTCGTTATGATCGTGATAAGCCATAACCTTGCCGCCTACGCGCACCCCCAAACGATTGGCCAGATCATAGAGCCGCCGCGTGTCCTCTGCTGCCACCAGGTCCGCTGACTGCAGGAGCTCCACCAAGCGTGTCGAGGCATCGGCGACATTGCCTATAGGCGTGGCCGCCAGCACCACTGTTCCACGTGAAACACTGGGCGAAATCGACCCTGCATGGCTTTCTCCACCCTGTATATGTCCATCGCTCCGGCCATTCATGCTGCTCATGCCTTCAGTATGGCCTAATCTAGGGGTGATGACATCTTTGGCAGGGCTTTCTTCGCAGCATCGCTCCTCCAGACACGGCAGGCACGCCGCCCGCCGGTCCGGTCGCCCTGCCATGCTGTCCATCTTCAGCACTCCCAAGGGTCACCACACCAAACGAGGGATCTCGATACCCCGGTTCTCCCGGCGGCAGAGCAGCTGGCTGGCCTGCATACTCATGGCGCTTCTGGGCGGGCTTCTGCGGTTTGTGCGGCTGGGCAGCCCTCGGGCCATCGTCTTCGACGAGACCTATTACGTCAAAGACGCCTGGACCATGCTGATGACCGGCGAGCCGCGCAACTGGCCCAAAAAAGCCGGCCCCCTTGACCTTCCCATCGACCAGATCTTTGCCCAGGGGCATACCAGCGACTGGCTGCCCCAGGCCGAATACGTGGTTCACCCGCCGGTGGGCAAGTGGTGCATCGCCTTGGGTCTCAAACTGTTCGGCGGAGCCGGGAATCCCTTCGCCTGGCGAGCGGCCACTGCCCTGGCAGGCACCATCGCCATCCTGCTGCTCTGCCGAGTAGCCCTGCGCCTCTTCCATAACCTGCCCATCGCCCTGACAGCCGGCTTCCTCATGGCTATCGATGGTCTGGGCATCGTTATGAGCCGAACCGGCCTGCTGGACAACTTCGTCATGATCTTCGTCCTGGGAGCCTGGCTGTGCCTGATGGGCCACCGGGACTGGGCTCGGACCAGGCTGCGACAATCCTGGGCCAAGGATCAGGCTGATTTCCGCCTGCACTACCGGGTGAAGGTCATCCAGTCACAGGGACAGCAAGGACGGCAAAGCCGTGTCGAACTGCCCGTGGCCACTACCGGCCCCTTCATCGCCTGGTCCTGGTGGCGGACAGGAGCCGCCCTGCTCCTGGGCCTGGCCACCGGCACCAAGTGGTCAGGCGCCTACTTCTTCGCCGTCTTCGCCCTGATCTCAGTGCTCTGGGATGGCTGGGAACGCCATCAGGCAGGATACGGATCCTGGCTGCAGAGCACCGTGTTCAGGGACGGGCTGCCGGCGGCCCTGCTTATGATCCCCGTCTGGGCGGGCACCTATCTGGCCTCCTGGACGGGATGGTTCCTGCACGGGGATTCCTTCATGCACAGCTGGGCGGCCCAGCACCCTGGCCAGGGTCTGACCTGGCTGCCGGAGGGGTTGCGGTCCCTGGCTGAATACCACCGGCAGATGTGGCACTTCCACACCACCCTGCATACACGACACCCATACATGGCCAACCCCCTGACCTGGCCCTTGCAGATCAGACCCACCAGCTTCTACTGGCAGAAGATCACAGGCTTCCCCGGCTTGTGCGGACTGGCCAAGGACTCTCCCTGCGTGGCCGCCGTCACATCCTTGGGCAATCCCCTGACCTGGTGGTTGGGCAGCATCTGCATGGTTCTGGCCATCGTCATCGCCGTCGTGGTCAAGCACGGAGATTGGCGGATCTGGGGGGTCCTGGCAGGCATGCTGGCCGGCTGGCTGCCCTGGATCCAATACATGAACCGGACCACCTTCACCTTCTATTCCATCGTCATCCTGCCCTGGATGATCCTGGCAATCTGTTATGTGGTCAACTGGCTACGGCAGAATTCGGACAGCATCCTCTACCGGCAGACCATGATCATGGGCCTGACCCTGCTAGGCCTGACCTCGGTCTTCTTCTATCCGCTGTGGACCGCCATGCCCATCCCCTATGACTTCTGGCGCATGCACATGTGGCTGTCCAGCTGGATCTAGGACAAAGGAGGCGGCCGGACAGGGATGCCCGACCGCCTTGCAGCAACGTTTGTGTGCCGTCGTGCTCAGACTGCACGAGCATGGATGATCTGCGCGTACCGCAGACCGGAATCCTTCCAGATCCTCTCCTGGGTGTCATAGTCGACCCTGATCAGCCCAAAGCGCTTGGTGTAGCCCAAGGCCCACTCAAAGTTATCCAGCAGGGACCAAGCGAAGTAACCGGTCACCCGGGCTCCTTCATGGATGGCCCGGGCCACGGCACGCAGGTGCTCCTCCAGATAGGCCACCCGCTGGGGATCGTGCACCCCTTTGCCGCCAGGGAAGGATGGATCCATGCTGACCTGGTCCTCCCAGGCAGATCCGTTCTCGGTGATCATAAGATCCAGCTTGGGGAAACGGCCGGAGACCTCCATGAGCAGATCGGTCAGCCCCTGAGGCTCCTGGTTCCAGCCCATGGCGGTCAACGGCCCCTGAGGAGGCAGAGTCTCGACCATCTCCTGGGCGGGCATGGGGTTGCGCTCGGAACCAGCGCCGCTTCGACCCCGCACGTGGTTGGTTGAATAGTAGTTGATGCCCAGCACGTCCAAGGGCTGATGGATCTGTTCCAGATCACCGTCACGAACAAAGCTCCAGTCAGTGAGGCCCTCGGCGGCATCATGGATGCGTTGGTCATAGGTGCCGGCCAACATGGGGCCCAGCCAGACCTCGTTGGCGAACAGGTCAGCCCGGGTCTTGGCCGCCAGATCCGCCGGATCGTCGCTATCGGCCCGGTTGACCTGCAGGTTCAGGGTCACCGATATGCGTGCCCTGTCACCCAGTTCGGCACGAATGGCCTGGGCTCCCAGCCCATGAGCAAGGTTCAGATGATGGACTGCTGCCAGAGCCTGCCCGTAGTCGCAGATGCCTGGAGCATGGCCGCCATTGCCGTAACCCAGATAGGCCGAGCACCAGGGTTCGTTCAGGGTGGTCCAAGTCTGCACCCGATCGCCCAGAGCCTTGGCCAGGACGGCTGCATAGTCGGCATACCGTTGGGCGGTGTCGCGGTTGGCCCAGCCTCCAGCCTCCTGCAGGTACTGGGGCAGATCCCAGTGGTAGAGGGTGACGACAGGCTTGATGCCGTTTTCCAGCAGCATGTCCAGCACCCGCCGGTAGTGGTCCAAGCCAGCCTGGTTGATGGCACCGCCTGCCTGGGGCACAATGCGAGGCCAGGCTACAGACAGCCGGTAGGCCCCCACCCCCATCTGCTTCATCAGAGCAATGTCCTCTGGGTAGCGGTGGTACTGATCACAGGCGACATCGCCATTGGATCCATCCGCTATCATTCCTGGCTGCCTGCAGTAGACGTCCCAGATGGAGTCTCCCCTGCCGTCCTCATGCGCCGCACCCTCTACCTGGAAAGATGCCGTTGCCGTGCCCCAGGTGAAGTCCTCAGGGAAAGCGAGTCGCTCGTCATTGACCATATGTCCACTCCTCGATTGTGTGACCCTTCCTGCCTATCTTCGCACAGGAGGACCGACGACAGGACCGTGGCCGACAGCCGATAAGTCCCGCAACGATGGGTTGTGTTGTCCTCGCAAGGAATCAGACCGGGGAGTACCGGGTGCCAAGGCCAGCTTGTTAAAGTGTGTCTCGGTTCTGGAAAAGCACACATCGACGGAATGGAACGCGATTCATGGGGTTCGTCAACTGGCTGATACACCTGCTCAAGGATCCGCGCAGCGCCATCGCGAGCTGGATCGCCATGGGGCTGATGCCGACCTACGGGTTCATCTTCCTGATCATCTTCATCGAGACAGGCGTGGTCTTCATGCCCTTCCTGCCGGGCGACTCCCTGCTCTTCGCCGCCGGCGTCTTCGCCCATGACCCATCCAGCGGCATGGCCTTGGACGTGCTCCTGCCCGTCGTCTGGTTGGCCCCAATCCTGGGCGACCAGAGCAACTACTTCATCGGACACTTCTTCGGCCGGGCCATCGTCCGTTCGGGGCGCGTGAAGTCACTGACCCCCGAACGAATAGCCAAGACCGAAGGCCTGATTGACAAGTGGGGCCCACTAGCCGTAGTCCTGGGACGCTTCCTTCCCTTCATCAGGACATTCATGCCGTTCATATCGGGCATCTCCGGAATGCGCTGGCGGCGTTTCACCCCCTTCAGCATTCTGGGCGGTCTGATATGGTCCACCCTCTTCACCCTCCTGGGCTACTTCTTCGGGGGCATCCCCGCAGTCCAACAGCATTTCGAGCTGGTCATCATCCTGATCCTGGTCATCTCGGTCCTGCCCACGGTCATCGGCCTGCTCAAGGCAAAGTTCGGCCGCAAGAAGGCTTCCGCCGAAAAAACCAGCGCCAAGGCGGACTGATGCCTGATCTGGGATATTTTGCGTTTGGCCAGGGCACGCGCTAAAGTAAGCTTCTGTTGTTCGGCTACGGTCGGGCAACGAATGGGGCTGTAGCTCAGTTGGTAGAGCGCTTCGTTCGCATCGAAGAGGTCGGGGTTTCGACTACCCTCAGCTCCACAGTGTCGGTGGGGGTCTTCTCATCGAATTATCTTTCTTTTCAATATATTTACATGTTGCTATCAATAAAATGATAATAGATTCTAAGCCTATATATCTCAAGAATTCCATCTTGCTTTCTCCGTTTAAAGCTCTGTACAAGCTGATGCCAATTTTGCAATCTGAAGAAAATGCCGTTTCAACAAGGCAGCGGTCTGAAGTAGGTGTATCTCAATTGACAACCATTCTTATACCTCATAAATTGCACACGTGCACAACGACTACACGATACTCTTAGAAAGTCTCGGCTCCGGCCATAGCGGGCTTTATATATGACTGGATAGCGACTTCGATCAACACCAAGCTATCAATTCAACAAGAAATTACTCCGGCCGAGATTAAGGATGCCAAATCCCATGCAGTCGTCGCCTCAGTCAAGTCCACGTTTTTTAGCTTGCCATCATAAAAGCCATGATCTGGATTCTCTTGAGAACAAAAGTGAGCTGTAGTAGTTCTCCTCACGATGTTCATTTGAATCATAAGTCTGTACAGTTCAACTCCTACGAACTTGCTCTTTATCTACTGTTAAGACTTGACTCTTTTTAATTACAAAACATTCATAATATCGCAGCTCTTCTCAAGAAGCTAAATATAATAGTTTTCAAGCGTGATAACTTGTTGACTCTAATAGTATGGCTTGGCGTGTTTCCTTACCCGAGTTCGCAATGCCTATCCAACTGATGCCGAGCGCCAACCTTTATTTATCACTCAGCAACAAGGGTCTGATCTGCATCACTCTACGTGCAGACACCGAATAATATATTTTCTTAATCGAAGCAATAGTTTTCTTCATCGCGACACACCATTGGGGTGGAAAAAATACCGTCCTCGAAAGCTAACAACACCTTCTTGTCGAATTTGACCCCTACTTTCTCAATACCTCCGGCTGTTAGACAAGCACTTTTTCCAATATAAATACATTATACCAGGCTATATTAAACTACAAAGGGTCCAACTACATGCAGCTGATGAGCAACACGCACTGACGCCTAAAACTCCCATACTCAATAATACAGAATATCTTTAAGATTGTACACCAACTTATTATAGCAACAACGTATTTACCTGTGACCGTAGCCGGATTATCACTGCTCTTCAGTTAATTAATTGGATTATTGATCACACTCTGCGTTCTGTTTGTCTAAAGTGTATAAAATTACGCATGCAACATGAAAGTCACAATCGCTTACAGGATCTACAGTAGATTAATAGATCTTAGGTCAAAGAAACCACAACATTCGATCCTACATCTCGGCCGTTAGCTTCTAGAACAAGGTAGGCAACCGTAACAACGTTAAGCTGATGCTGGCGAAATTCAAAATCCACCAGCATCCACTATATTTCAAAATATAATTTTCAACAGCCTTTCATTCTGCTATCTTATCTAGTTAACATACCGATGGGTCTCACTATACATCTATACCCACCAGAACCGGTCTGAATCGAAAATAAAACGTTGTACTCACTATCCTTAGAACATCGATATGTTTCTTTTGCGGCTCAGGTAATTCTCATCTATAGAATCAGACTTTAGCGGGCTTTTGCTGAAGATACTTCAATATCTCTATCATTATCTCAATTGAGTTTTTTAACTGAGCATCCGTAAACTTATTGTCTTTATGAGGATCATCGTCTCTGTGAGGATGATCAATCATATTACGTATGCCTAAAGGTAGGAATTCTTTCACCTCACGCTGTTGTCCTATTCTATCATCATATCGAACTATATATTCGGTATGAATCGATTGCTGATCAGCTATTTCCTTCATTTTCTGGCCACAAGCCTGAATAGTCATATCCTTAGGTTCTAAAGCAAGCTTGCTTCTACAGGCAGCCTTTCTTTGATTGAGAATTTCATAAATATCCCCAAAAAGCTCAATGTGGTATTCAACTGTTGGTATGTCAAAAGCGAAATAGGTGATCTCAGATAAAGATCTGGGTCTATCGGCTCTTTTCCCAGGCAGATTCACTGTGGTAACTCCGTCATGAGCTCTTAGCATGAAAAGCGCATCCTGATTTTGTTCGATGTTCCTAATCATGTACGGAGAGTGTGTTGTTATCAGCAGCTGGTTCCCTTCAATGCTCAAGTGCTCTAGAGCCTCGGCTAGTTTAATCTGTGCTCTTGGATGAAGGTATGTAGTAGGCTCATCTAGGCAAAATAATTCATTTTTTTTCATGCCATTTGTCTGATCTGCCAGTAACTCAATCACAGCAAGCGCAAATGCCCGCTGCATACCTGTACCTTTTTCCTCTAGACCTGTTTCAATGCCGTTTTCTTCTCTTAGGATTACCGTTCCTTGTTTGGTAAAACTCTCAACCGACGGTGGGTCAAATTGGAAACGAACACTATTATTTCCACCATATTGCTCATCGAGTTTGTTTTTCAAAGCGGACAAAGTGGCTTCAACCAAATCGGCAAAATTCTTTTCAGCAGGATGTCCATCAGCATTCTCAATAAAAAGATTCTTATGGGCAACTTTAAATTCCTTCCACAAATTACCCTTTTTGAGACTTTCTAATTGCTGGCCGATTAATTTGCCTAGTGCCTTATTAGGAGAGAAGTCAGCTACAGTTTCTGGAGTATCTTCCGCCCAAACGAAAACCGGGTCGAGTAATCGTTGGACGAGTGCTGGTATACCGGTCGGATTTTCCCAAGTCTGTTCGTCTTCTGATTCTGCCTGTTCGTCTTCTGATCCTGGTTTACATATGAATATTTTTTTAGGATCAGATGCAAGCCTTTTAATTTTCAGTTCATAGATTGGCTCTTCCCCATCCGGCAACTTTTTCTTAAATAAATAATCCACAAGTTTAATAAAAGCAGGATCATTCAAAATCGTTTTATTTTTTAAACCCTGATTCTCGTCATCATTCACTGTCACTTCACCAGGGGAAAAAGTGATAATAGCCATTACACAGCATTCCGCATCAGAACTTGATTCGTCGCTTCGAAAGATAATGTCAGACGCATTCTGTCCTCTTCCCAACCCTGACCGCAAAAAGGATACAGCACGCAATATGCTGGTTTTACCAGAATTGTTATTCCCTACAAAAAAATTGATCCCTTTAGATAGTTTTAGCTTTAAATTTTGATGGCAAAGGAAATTGGTCAAACGGAGCCGAGATATATACACAATTACGTCCCTTCATTGACAAAAATGAACATGGCAATAATGCAAGCCAGCAGCATTATACTTTCGCTACGTTTTTAATGCAAAACGAATTTTGAATCAACTTAGAAACAGGTAATAAATCTTCTATCCGGATAGTGATTGTTTTTGTAGTTATTGATCTAAATTCAGATTATGAATAACAGCTCTAGCTGACTGCGATGTTGGGGCAATAGATTAATCTTGATGAAGCCCCTGAAAGTCTTGTCCAGAACCGAGCACTTCTCTGCTGAAATCAACACCAAAGCGTCGTTAGGGCACTGTTCGACTTCTTTTTTACATGTCATTACCCTTGATAAAATTACTGCTTTACCCCACACAGCTATTTATGTACAAACCGTCAAGAATACCAATTCACCCTCAAACTGGGATCTTATACCTATGTACTAAGCATGCCGAGTTTCTCGAAAGATACTAAAAGCGGCTCGCATGGCACATTGAGAGCTGATGCAATTAGACGTTGATGAAACACCTAAGACAGGGCTTTAACCATTTATTCATTTGATCACAATTAAGCGCGTGGACAGACTTTGAAGCCAACTTTTATAAGTTTAATAAATTGCTCTATCCTAAAGAAAACCAATATATATATACCACAAATAGCTAGCTTATTATCGACCATTCCACTCTGACTAAGGATGTTAACACACCTAGCACAAATCGCTATAGAATTTATTTCTGCATACTCAAGTGCCAAACTTTGGATTTGACTCGTATCTGAATACGGACGCACCGGAACACATAACCCGCTAACTAAAACAACTTGTACCTTAGAATAGTCACAATGGGCAGCTATTCAAGCAATAGCTTGAAGCTTTTTGATTACGTAAACTTTGCTCACCATGACCGTGCCATTATGAACCAATTCTGACTTTTCAAGTGAATATAGATGTAGCGAACAAGAACGGACATGTTTACTCAATCTCGTTACTGCTCTTTATTGCCAGTAAGATGAATCCTATCCCTACCATTAGAACCGATTGAAACGTCGGTCTTGACTTTGGAACTGACGCCGTGGCAAACTGTCGCGACCTTCGACCAACTGGTGTAAAATGGCGAAGAAGCAGCATGATGTCAACCAAGAAGCCGGAGCGGTCATAGTCAGCCTTTTCAGAGTTTGCTGCACTCTGAACATAGCGTGAGTGGAAACGAACGAAAACGTCTCGAAAACAACAAATCTGCTCGGTTATCTCTCTAACAAGAGCTCTAGTTTGGCTAAGCAGAGGGTCAAACACGAAAGGCGTCTTTCTGCTGAACACAAAAATCAGCTTGATCAGCTCAGCGAAATCGGACTCATGAGCAAGGATGCCGGCAACATCACAAATGCTCCTCTGCATAGTCAGGAAGGCAGCTCCAACCCTCTGTATTTCAATAGAGTAATTAGGAATGCAATATAGAATCCTGGCTTCAGACATGTGTATTGTTGGTCAGCATCGGACATATACGAGAAGGCGAGCAACGTTCCACAGCTAATTGCCGGCATGTCTAAAAAAGGACGATCTCTTAATTGTCCTCAATCGGCGTGTGCCGGATGATGTTCTAGCCTTTCTGCGCAAACAATTGCCGTCCGCAAAGACCTACACATAGCCAAAGGTACGTGAGGGTTTGCCGAGCTCACACTACTCGCGCTTCAGTGGCAACTGCTTATGGACTTGACCTTATGACGTGAACCATCCTCGGCATTCGTTTGGCTTCCACCCGCTGATTGAGATCACTGACACTGTATCACCCAGAACACCAGGCCTGTCTGTGCGCCCACAGGAACGAAGAGAAACCCTGTTATTATCTGTCAGATCGGTCTGAACGTCCGGGTTCGCCCCGTCGACATCTATACCCTCTTGTAGCTTGTCTGTAGCGATCAAGACCTTAAACCGGCAATTTGAAAAGTACCATGATATTATAACTTTTTATTACTGTGATGGGTTGCCACGCTATGGAACTACCGAGATGTAATTGTCTTTCCGACAGCAAATACGCAGAGCCTATCAGCATCAATAACCGCGATGGACGCATTATGCAAACGCGCCCATCGGTGAATCAGCGCCTAGATGCAGAGCGGAAAGGGTTATCGTCACGACGATGACGGCGATGACCACGACGGAATCCATGACGGTCGGCATCAAAACGAGAGCCAGAGCGACCGTTGCCATGACCGTGGCTATGACGGTCGGCCCGCTCGCTGCCGCCAGTATGACGATGTCCTCTGGTCCGGCCGTCCAAGGGGCCATCCTCGCGATCGAATGCCGGTCGGTCCTCTGAGGACCGCCTGGAACGGGAAGGTCGACGATCCCGATCCCGGCTCCGGCCACCACGATCAAAGCGCCTGTCCGAGCGAGAACGGCCCCGATGTCCGCTCCGGCCACCACGTCCACTACGCGCAGACCGGCCATTGGAGGCCTGCGGCTGCTCGACCTGCAAGGACCAACCATGTACTGGTTTGGCCAACGGCCCCACGAGTTCGGTAACCTCAGGCGAATCGGCGGTCACCTGAACCGGCTTGGCATCGATATGGGCCATGTGCAGCATCCGCCTGGTGTCGCGCCACTGGTCGGGCAGGACCAAGGTGACCACGTCGCCGGAACGGCCGGCCCGGGCCGTACGCCCTGACCGATGCAGGAAGGACTTGGAATCGGCCGGCGGATCCACCTGAACCACAAGGTCTACGTCACTGATGTCCACGCCGCGGGCAGCCACGTCGGTAGCCACCAGGACCTTCACCTCGCCCCGTGAGAAAGCCCCTAGGTTGCGATCGCGCTGGTTCTGAGAGAGGTTGCCATGCAGCTGTGCGGCCGGTATGCCGTTGTCAATCAGGTTCTTGGCCAGCTTCTTGGCCTGGAACTTGGTCCGGGTGAAGAGAATACGACGTCCGGTGCCTGAAGCCAGCTTGCGCACGAGATCATGCTTGGCGGCCTGGGTGGTGCGGAAGATGTGGTGGGTCATCAGATCCACATGCTGGGTTGCCGAATCCACCTCGTGAATCTTGGGGTCCTTGAGGAAACGCTTGACCACGGCATCCACACCGTGGTCAAGGGTGGCCGAGAAAAGCATGCGCTGACCGCCGGGGCGAACCTGTGCCAGGATCCGCTCCACGGCAGGCAGGAAGCCCATGTCAGCCATCTCGTCGGCCTCGTCCAGCACAGCGATCTCCACGTCCTCCAGGCTCAGCTTGTGCTGACGGAGCAGATCCTCCAAGCGACCAGGGCAGGCCACCACAATCTTGGCCCCGCGCCGAAGGGCATCGACCTGACGGCCCTGGCCAACGCCGCCGTAGACGGTGCAAGTTCGCATGCCGTAGGCCTGGGCCAGGGGGTTGAGAACCTCGTCGATCTGATTGGCCAGCTCGCGGGTGGGAGCCAGAACAAGACCGCGCGGGCGGGGCAGGCTGCCTGATCCGGCGGCACCCCCCCGGCCGTGGCGAACCCGTCCTTCCTCATCGGCAGCCAGTCGAGCCACCAGGGGGATGCTGAAAGCCAGGGTCTTGCCGGAACCAGTCCGCCCCCGGCCCAGGATGTCACGGCCGGCCAGGGCATCAGGCAGGGTATCCCGTTGGATGGGGAAAGCGCTGGTCTTGCCGTCCTTGCGCAGGACGCGGACCAAGGGTTCAGGCACCCCCAGCTGGTCAAAAGCCATAGGTTCTACAACGGAATTGTCGGAATTGGACGAATTGGAATCGGGCATGGATGAAGCAGTCACAATGACCTTTCACAACAGGGAAGAAAACGGTACTGTCGGTCGACAGTTCGCAGGCCGCGTGCAAAGCAGAGAATGACGAATTTCGCGCAAGCGGTTTCCCCGTACTCAAAGCATTCAGGCGACGATCAGCCGCAGCTCTTGGGCTAGCGGCCAACCTGTACACCATAGCACAGGCCCCTCACCTGCTTCAGGAGCGTACGCTCCAGACGATCAGCGATTTGGACTCAGTCGGATCGGCCTCGTCATGCGTCGTGTCCTGCCGCCAGAGCCGGGCCCTGCTGGACCGCCTGACTTCGACGACCCGGCCGTCGGCAGCGGCGGCGAACATGCTGGATCCCTGTGACTGGTGGGAGCGGCGCAGCTGGCGCCTCAGCTGACGATTCTCCTCGGCTAGGGCCAGGATCCTGGTCACCCCGGCCAGGTTGATGGACTCGTCCTGGCTCAGATGCTGAGCCTGACCCAGCCGGTCCAGATCCCGCAGGGAGTATCGGCGTGCACCCCCCTCGGTCCGTTCCGGCACGATCAGACCCAGCCGGTCGTATTGGCGCAGGGTCTGCGGATGGATGTTGGCCAACTGCCCGACCTGGCCGACGCTGAAGACCGGCAGCTCGATGTCCAAGCCGGCATCATCGGCAGCATCCAGACTGATGCGCCCGGCCACCAGACCGCGAGCGCAGGCCAGATAGATCCGCCTGGTCTCGGGATCCACCCTGACCATGATCATCACTCCTCTCCGCTGTTCGTTCCAACCTGATCCTGCATCGGGATCGTCATATCTTCATGCGCTCCCCGGCGATCCGCTCGTCGAAGTCGCCACTGGACTTGGCGAAGTCTCGCATGGCCTTCTTCTGGGCCATGCCCAACCGACAAGGCATGCGGATCTCAAGCCGCCCCACCAGGTCGCCCTTGCCGCGCCGGTCTTGTACCCCCTTGCCGGCGATGCGGATCTCGTCGCCGCTGGAGGAGCCGGCCGGGATCTTGAAGGTGACGATCTGGTCGTCGATGTCCCGGGCCTGGACCTTGGCCCCCAGGGCAGCCTCGGATACCGTCACCGGCAGGGTCATGACCAGATCCCTGTCCTTCATGGTGAACCGCTGGCTGGGCTGGACACTGATCTGCAGGTAGAGGTCGCCATTGGCGCCCCCGTCCCTGCCGGGCCGACCCTTGCCAGCCAACCTGATCCGCTGGCCATTGCGAACCCCAGCAGGGATATGCGTCTTGAAGCGCTTGCCGCCCACGCTTAGGGAGACCGTAGCCCCCTTGACCGCCTGACGGAAGGACAGGCCGATGCGCGAATTGCGATCCTCGCCCTTGACTGGCCTGGGCCTGCTCTCCTGGTAGGCGGTCCGGCCGCCACCGCCGGCACCCCCGCCGAAGGAGGAGAAGATGTCAGCGAAGTCCGGCTGTCCCGAACCATCGCCGAAACGGATACGGGTGCCTCCAGGCGCTCCAGCCCCACCGAACATGGAGCCGAAGATGTCCGAGAAGGCATCGGTGTTGAAGCCGCCCTGGCCGGAACCCCCGGCGAACCGGGCTCCCCCCATGCCGAACTGGCGGATGGCGTCGTACTTCTGACGTTGCTCCTTGTTGCTGAGCACGTCGTAGGCCTCGGAGATGTCCTTGAACTTCTCCTCAGCCTCCTTGGTCTTATTGAGATCGGGATGGTATTTGCGGGCAAGCTTGCGGTAGGCCTTGGTGATCTCCGCTTCGCTGGCGTCCTTGGAGACACCAAGGACCTTGTAATAGTCCTTGCTCAGCCATTCATTCTCAGCCATCCATGTCTCCTTTCCTCATAAGCTACGAATATATCGAATTGGAATCCGCCCTTTCGCGTGCGGCGGCGGGCAGGGCCATAACCCACCAGCCGCCGCATGCGAAGGCGTCGATTCAGCCTGCGGAAGCTCCGCAATCACCGTCCCTGCTACTGCCCGGGCGAAGTCACCACTACCCTGGCAGCCCGGATCACCCGGTCGCCGATCCGATAGCCTGCCTCAACGACCGTGTCAACGGTCTCTTTCTTGGCATCGGGGTCCGGCTTGTGCAGGATGGCCTCATGCTTGGTGGGGTCGAAGTCCTCGCCTTTCTCACCGAACTTCTCGACGCCGAATTTCTCGAAGGTCTTGTCGATCTTCTTGGCTACGGCCTGGAAGGAGTCGTCCATCTGCCCGTGCTCCTTGATCCGGTCAATGTCATCAAGGGCCGGAAGAAGGGCTGTCAGCACATCCACGATGCCGTGCTGGCGGAAGATGTCCTGCTCCTTCTTGGCGCGGTTGCGGAAGTTGACGAACTCGGCCCGCTCGCGCTGGAGAGCCTCCAGGTAATCGGCGGCCTCCTTCTTGGCCTGACCCAGAGGAGTCAGCCCATCTGATTCCTTGTCGGCGCTCTCCTCCTTGGCCGAGTCAGCATCAGTCTTGTCATCAGCCTGAGCATCCGCTGACGACGCGTCCTTGACGGAGGAATCCGACGAGGACTGGCTAGCCGCCTGGCTCTCGTCTGCAGCGCTCTCGCCGGCATGACGGCCGCGCGCCGCTTCCTGATCAGGTGTCGAAGCGGCGTCAGAGGCCTTGGCCTCGTTCCCATCCGGTTCGCCGGCGGCGGCCGGGTCACCCTTCAGCGGCCCGGCATCATCCTTGTCGAAGGCCGACATGTCACTCGCCGTCCTTCTTCTTGTCGTCGTCGTCCACGACCTCGGCATCCACCACGTCGTCATCGGCGGACGCGGAGGAGCCTGCACCCGAGGCAGCACCGGCGGCACCTGCAGCGCCCTGAGCGCCTGCAGCGTCAGCGGAGCCCTGCTGGGCGTAGAGGGCCTGGCCGATCTTCTGGGCAGAGGTCATCAGCTCGCTCTGGGCGTTCTTGATCTTGTCCATGTCCTCGCCCTTCAGAGCCTCTTTCAGAGCGTTGACCTTGTCGGTGACCTCCTTGGCCACCTCGTCGGAGATCTTGTCTTTGTTGTCGTTGACCAGCTTCTCGGTCTGGTAGGCGGCGGACTCGGCGGCATTGCGGGTGTCGGCGTCCTCACGACGCTGCTTGTCCTCGGCCTCGTGAGCCTCGGCCTCCTTGACCATGCGGTCAATCTCGTCCTTGGGCAGGGCGGAACCACCGGTGATGGTCATGGACTGCTCCTTACCGGTGCCCTTGTCCTTGGCGGAGACGTGCACAATGCCGTTGGCGTCGATGTCGAAGGTGACCTCGATCTGAGGAACGCCGCGCGGAGCCGGAGCGATGCCCGTCAGCTCGAAGGTGCCCAGAGGCTTGTTGTCACGGGCGAACTCGCGCTCACCCTGGTAGACCTGGATCAGCACGGAGGGCTGGTTGTCCTCGGCGGTCGAGAAGACCTCGGACCGCTTGGTGGGGATAGCGGTGTTGCGGTCGATCAGCTTGGTCATGATGCCGCCCTTGGTCTCGATGCCCAGGGAGAGCGGGGTCACGTCGATCAGCAGGACGTCCTTGCGGTCGCCCTTGATGACGCCGGACTGCACGGCAGCGCCGACGGCCACAACCTCATCAGGGTTGACGGTCTGGTTGGCTTCCTTGCCGCCGGTCAGTTCCTTGACCAGGTCCTTGACGGCGGGCATACGGGTGGAGCCGCCGACCAGCACCACGTGATCGATGTCCTGAACCGAAATGCCGGCATCGTGCAGCACGTTGTTGAAAGGCGTGCGGCAGCGGCCCAGCAGGTCAGAGGTCATCTCTTCGAAGTGCGCCCGGGTCAGGGTCTCGTCCAGGTGGACTGGAGTCCCGTCGGGGGTCATGGCCAGGTACTGCATGGAGATGCTGGTGGAGGAGGAGGAGCTCAGCTCCTTCTTGGCCTGCTCAGCAGCCTCCTTGAGCCGCTGCAGGGCGATCTTGTCCTTGGACAGATCCACGTTGTACTTGTTCTTGACCTCGCTGACCAGCCAGTCGATGATCTTCTGATCCCAGTCATCGCCGCCCAGCTTGTTGTCGCCGTTGGTGGCCTGAACCTGAATGGTGGAGAAGCCGTCGTCGTCCTTGCCGATCTCCAGCAGGGAGACGTCGAAGGTGCCGCCGCCCAGATCGAAGACCAGGATGCGCTCATCCTCCTTGCCCTTCTCCAGGCCGTAGGCCAGGGCCGCGGCGGTGGGCTCGTTGATGATGCGCAGGACGTTCAGACCGGCGATCTTGCCGGCATCCTTGGTGGCCTGGCGCTGAGCGTCGTTGAAGTATGCAGGGCAGGTGATGACCGCGTCGGTGACGGGTTCGCCCAGGTAGGATTCGGCATCCCTCTTGAGCTTCATCAGGATCTGGGCCGAAATCTCCTGGGGGGTCCACTTCTTGCCGTCGATTTCGACGGTCCAGTCGGTACCCATGTGGCGCTTGACCGAGCTGATGGTCCGGTCCACGTTGGTGACCGCCTGGCGCTTGGCCACTTCGCCGACCAGAATCTCGCCGGACTTGCTGAACGCCACCACCGATGGCGTGGTCCGCGCGCCCTCAGCGTTGACGATTACGGTGGGCTCGCCGCCCTCCAGGGTTGCAATGCAGGAATTGGTGGTTCCCAGATCGATGCCAACTGCACGTGCCATACTCATTACCTCCTGATGAAATTGGGGCGCAGGGTCTGGCCCTGCACCTCATCGTTCACGTTCTCCGCTCGCGCTTCGTTCGTGGTCCCGATGGCCGGCTCCCGTCGGCCCGGGCAAGCAGCCATCATGACCACTCCGAAACTTGAGCCTACATCACTCAACTTCTTCTGGCAAATATTATTCCCACTGCGTCTAAATTGCCGAGCTAGATAAATTTGATGGTAATGAGAACGTATGCACTTACGTATTTTCAAAGCCTGCCCTGAATCAACTTGATTCTGAAGTAAGCTCTATTCAATGCCCTTCTAAAACGCGAAACCGATGACCAATGGTTTTGCTATCGTTGTCATATAAAAGCTGATCAATAAGACGGCCTGTTTCGAGGAGGAGATGTGCATGACCAACAACAACATGAACGATGATTGGTGGAAGCAGGCAGTTGTATATCAGATATATCCGCGCAGCTTCAAGGATGTCAATGGCGACGGCATTGGCGACATCCGAGGCGTGACCGAAAAAATGGAATATCTGCGAGACCTGGGCGTAGATGCCATCTGGCTGTCACCCTTCTACCCATCGGAATTGGCCGACGGCGGGTATGACGTCATGGATTACCGCAACGTCGACCCACGCCTGGGCAGCATGGCTGATTTCGACGAAATGGCCAACAAAGCTCATGCCATGGGACTCAAGGTCATCGTTGATATTGTGCCCAACCACACGTCGAACAAGCACGAATGGTTCCAGAATGCCCTGCGGGCAGCTCCAGGCTCTCCCGAACGGGAC
Organism: Bifidobacterium sp. ESL0825; assembly: GCF_052606465.1. Taxonomy (NCBI): domain Bacteria; kingdom Bacillati; phylum Actinomycetota; class Actinomycetes; order Bifidobacteriales; family Bifidobacteriaceae; genus Bifidobacterium; species Bifidobacterium sp. ESL0825. The sequence continues at coordinate 1,826,002 of NZ_CP199589.1, read as the reverse complement.
AGGTATATCTTCCGCCGGGGCAGGGGCGCGAATGGAGAACTGCCGCCAAACGGCTGGATGTCCTTGTTCGGCGGACCTGCCTGGGAGCAGGTCGACGATGGCGAATGGTATTTGCACATATTTGCCAAAGAGCAGCCTGATTTGAACTGGAAGAACAAGGATGTTCACGAAGCCTTTAAGGATATATTCCGCTTCTGGTCCAATCATGGCACGGACGGCTTCCGCATCGACGTGGCTCACGGTCTGGCCAAGGATCTAGACAGCCGCCCCCTGTCCGAGTTGGATAGGTGGCCCGTTCAGGAACAGTCCAATTATCACAACTATGAGCATCCGCTATGGGACAGACCCGAAGTGCATGACATCTATAAGGAATGGCGCAAGGTCTTCAACGAATTTGAACCTCACCGTTTTGCAGTCGGAGAAGCCTGGGTCGTGCCTGAGCACCAGCATCTGTACGCATCCGAGAACGAACTAGGGCAGGTTTTCAACTTCGAGTTCGCCAAGGCCAATTGGGACTGCAAAGCCTTGTACACCGCAATCGCCGAAGGCCTGCAATCTGCCGAGGATTCAGGGTCGACCACAACATGGGTGATGAGCAACCACGATGTAGTCAGACAGGCCACCAGATACGCACTGCCCCAGGTGGACAGCTCCACTTATCATCAGCTTGACAAGGACTGGCTTCTTCGAGATGGACAAACCTACTTCGAAGACCGTGCCAAGGGCACGCGCAGGGCACGCGCAGGGTTCGCCATGGAAGCCGCCTTGCCCGGCTCCGTGTACATCTATCAGGGTGAGGAACTTGGCTTGTTCGAAGTCCCTGATATTCCCTGGGACCGTCTGGAGGATCCGACTGCGCACCGAACCCGCGGCAAATACACTGAAAAAGGCCGTGATGGGTGCCGGGTTCCTCTGCCTTGGGTTGCGGGAGACACCCCTGCCCCCGCAAAGTGGAATCCAACCTTTGGAGAAGGGGCCTCCTTCGGGTTCTCCCCCTCTCATGCCAAAGACGGAAAGCCGGCCAGCGATCCACATCTTCCGCAGCCGCTCTGGTTCAAAGACTTTGCCGTGGATAAGGAGGAAAGCGACGAGACCTCAATGCTCTCCCTCTATCGGAAAGCCCTGAATCTACGATCCACACTGCTGACCCCTACAGGCAATGCGAAAGTCACGGCTCTATCTGCCACTGACGGCAGGATTTCCTATACACGCAAAGCGCTTGTCGATTTCAAGCCTGCGGAACTGACCTGTCTGACCAATTTTTCACAGGCGCCGACTCCACTTCCGCAAGGACGAATTGTGCTCACATCGGGCGACCTAGCCGAGGACGGCTCGCTTCCCCAAGACACAACCGCTTGGGTAGTTCGCACAGTGCAGGAATAACGGACAAAGAACGCTGAGCACAAGTCAACAAAAGGGCCTCGCAGTAATCCACATATTGCTGCGAGGCACTTTTAAAATCTGGTATGTACCAGATTTTGGTTTATCCTTTGACGGCGCCGGCGAGGACGCCTTTGATGATGTATTTCTGGCAGATCAGGTAGAAGACGATGATGGGGATGATGGCCAGGACCAGGCAGCCCATCATGGCGCCCATGTCCACCGAGCCGTACCCGCCCTTCAGGTACTGGATGGCGATGCTCATGGTCTTGAACCGGCGCATGTCCAGGGTCAGATAGGGCAGCAGAAAAAGAGTAAAGGTAGTTTAGTCAACCGCTGTCAGACTACTGGCCATAGCTATGATTCTAAAGTAACGACACTTTCGGACGCTTAATATTTTTCGGTTGTGTTTTTCAGTTAGAGCACTTCTCATATTCCTCGAATCCGGAAAATATGGTTAATCCCAGAACACAGAAATTCCTTGAAATTGAAGGAATTTAGATTGGTGGTTTCTGGCGGTTTCTTTTCTCTTTTACAATTATCGCCTCATGGATCTAATCAATATAAGTGAAAAACTGCGGAGGACGGGCAATCTTTTCTGAGTAGTCCTTCAACGGAAGCGGGGTTTTAAAACGCCTTACATTACCGAGCCGAATTGCAAAAGCCAATGATGATCCCTCAAAATATTTCATGAATTCGGATTTACTCATACCTCCGTATTTATGTGTTTGCCTCCATATTTTATTTGGAGACGACTTGAGAATGCCGTCGATATGTGCCTCGGCTACAACTGCTCCCTGTGGAAGTGTCGAGTATATAACGAGCGTATCCACATCGGTTCTTTTGAAAATTCTTCTACGGAATTCGTAAGTTTTGTTTCCCAGTAGAATCTGTTCCACATATCGAGGCTTAATCGAGAACATAGCTTTCATTGATTGCCCCTAGCTTGAGAATCTGCTTGAACGACATTTTTGATAACGGTGTACATACAATTCGAGCGTCCTCGCTTATGACCCCTTCGTCCAGTAGTTTTTGTCTGTTGGGATAACGATCGAATCTAAAGTTATAGAGGAAATTGATGATCCATGGATACTTCTTTTCTAAATAGAAGCGTCTTAGTTCTTCCTCTGTGAAAACGCTCCGTCCACTTATATCGGAAAGGAACTCTTCAACGTTGGGAAATTCTGAGATATTGTGAATTTCTGTGATAGTTCCAACAGAACTGACGACGCTCGCATAATAGGCACGCATTCCAGGCGGAGCTGTCCTATATGATATGATGTGGTCTCCTGGTGAAAGTTGATTGCCGTTTCGAGCTCCAGATAAATATACCTTTTCGATTGTATTGACGACTCGATTGTCCTTGATGGGCTCGCCATACTGTGTACGTAGCTGGGTATCACCATACAGCCTATCGTGATACTCCGGAAAAATAGATAGCAAATAGTCGTTGCCGGCATCCGGATCTATGAAGGGGAAATTTGCTGACGGTCCGCGCATTGCAGTTTTTTGAGGACGACATTTGAAAAGAACCTTTTCTCCGCTTTCTCTTTTGATTGCACGTTCCACAAAACCGTATTCTTCCATTAATCCGCGGAGCGGTTGAGTGTTGGCATTGTCGAACATTGTGACATAGATATACTCATAGTTGCTTTCGGCAAACCTTCGTAAGGCCACGGCAAGAAGCCGCTTACCAACACTGGTGTGGTGGTTAAAGCCCACTTTGAAAGTACCAACTTTAAGGCGAGGAATTGTCAAAGCAGGAATAGTCGATTCATCGATTCCCTCTTCGTCTTTTAAATAAAGCATCGCCGACAGACGACCCGTGCGCTGATCAACAACGACGTATGCTTCCTCACCAGCCGACGCTTTCTTCTGAACCCAGTTGTCGAAACCCGCATAGGAATTTTTCAAGCTGTCGAAGAACGGATCGTCAAGCTTCAGTTCTCCAAAGCGCTTCTTCTGAATAGGATCATCCCTTATGGTCATTACTTTCCTCCAACCAAGGCCGTAAGGGTTGTGGATTCCCCAAGTTGTGCCACCCATAGTATTTGACTCGAAGTTTTGCCCGATAGGGGAAAGAGAGCATCGAATTCCTCATCTGTTATGGCCGCGTAGCGTCGCAGAGCTGTTTCATCTTCGCGACTCACAGGAAACGACCTTTCTATGCGATACGTTCCAAGATCATGCCCGTCGTACGCACTGACATAGTGTATGGCTTGAGCATCCAGGAAAGATTCGTTCCGCACCTCGAAGGTCTTCCTGCCATCTCGTATCAGGATTGCAAATTCATCGCGCACCCGCGCTGTAACGATAACAGTTCTCTTCACAATAGTTTTCCTGCTCCTTTCTAATCTCCGATATCGTCCCTGGCCCACTTTTTTCGTCCGCGTCTTTGCAGTGTCATAATCAATTGTGCGCTATTTCAACTCTTGATTCTCACTTGGGAAGTAAGAGGATCGCAAGCTGCTTTGTCTCTTTCTCAGCTGGTACACATATCTTGTGGTTCGCGTCTTGAGAGATCGAATTCATATTGATACTTTATCAATAACGTATGTGTACATTTGTGAAAAGATAATACAAATACAGATATCCTCAGATACTACTGGCTGGGGGGGGGGGGGGGATCTTGCTTACTTCCTCCCGATTTGTATCTTTTTGTTAGTGAACAAGGGTTATAGCCGAAGTTCCCATCCCCCTCAGACTAATCAGCTCTAACGCAGCATCCGTACGTGTATTCAGGCTTGGACTGATTCCTACCACTTGAAGAATAGCCCCAATATCGATAAGGGAATGGCTGCCAAACTCCGATACCGAGTTTGAGCGAGAATAGGTCGGATATAGTTCGATGCCGCATCCCCTCGCCCCTAAAGACTTCTCCTGGCAGCGTCATGGCCGGCGGTTAGAACAGCTCCGATAGATATCGGGAGTATTGATGCTACCACCATGAGGATATTGATCCATATTGCATCAATAAGATCGGTAAGACCTCTCACGAAGCCTGAATCATGAGAATGAACACTCAACGGGACCTCCGAGCCAAGAAAGGGCAAGATACCGGCAACGACACTTGCCATATCGCGATGCCCATCTTCTTAATTGCCTACTGCAAACTGGTGTAGACTCTGTCATTCGTCGGTAATGTAGTCTCGCAGATCAGGTAGAATCATGTTTGCAGGCTAATAGGCTTCCACACGTTAACAACTCCGATGTCATTTTCAGCACTCCAATGGCGTTTGTGGCAGTTGAAGACCACATATACTGAGCTGGCCGTATTTCAATCAAGCGCGCTATTATCAGATAGCTGAGCACCGCCATGGCATCCAAATGCAAGCGCTGGTCTTGGCTCAGCATTAACAAGGAGTATCCATGGAGCCCACAATCCAGGAAGTGGCCAGACAAGCGAACGTTTCCGTGTCCACTGTCTCCCGGTCGTTCACCCGACCGGAACTGGTTTCCGAACGTACACGCTCAAGGGTCCTGTCAATCGCAAAACAATTAAATTTTTCGATTTCGCGATCCGCGACCGCTCTGAAGTCAGGCCAGTCCTTACGTGTGGCAGTTCTCATCAGCGGCCACTTGAACACCTGGTTCAACTCGACCATCGTGGAAGGCTTCAACGAAGTCTTTTCACACAACGGGTATGACATCTCTATATGCCAGATCACCAGCGGCCAGGCGCGAAAAGAATTCTTCGAAGCCTTGCCAGTGAAGCGCAATGTCGATGCTGTCATCGTCACCTCCTTCGACATCGAGTCCTCCGAGGTCTCTCGTCTTAGCAGCATCAATGTGCCGATCCTCAGCCTTAACGTCACCGAGGAGAACGGCTTCATGGCTTCAGTGCGCAACGATGATTTCAATGGTGGCATGCTGTCGGCCAACCATCTGCTAGCACTAGGGCACACACGTATTGCATATATTCGGTCAACTCCTGTTGCTTCCCTTCGTTTCAGCGTTCAAGCCAGGTTGGAGGGTTTTTTGAGCGCCTGCAGGGCAGTTGGCATCAAACCAACGGTTCTGGCAGCCCCAGCCACCGAAAACCCCACCAGTGCTGTACTGGCAAAGCTGGCAAGTATGAAGACCAGGCCCACCGCGATTGCCAGTCAGGAGGATTTTTTGGCGATACCGCTGATTTTCCAACTGCAACGGTTTGGCATCGCCATTCCCTCGGACATGTCCGTCATCGGATACGACGACAGCAGATTCGCAGAGGACATCGGGCTGACCACCGTTCGGCAGGAACCCTATGAGATGGCTGTCTCACTTGCAAAGAAGACCCTCCAGCTTATTGAGGGGAACAGGCCGGAGAATCTGCATGAGCTGATCGCTCCCACATTGATCCTCAGGTCGTCAACCGCTCCACTCAAGCGCTGAAGCCTTCCTTACTACGAATCAATGCTTATCCTGATACTCACCCGCTCAGTTGTCGACGAAGCGTTCTTGTCCAAGCACCGGTACTGCGTGGAACCGGTCGCCAATCCCTGCTTATGCCCGTTGGTCAGACCCATGTAGATGGGTATCTTACCGACCTTGTCAGCATCCATCCCATCATTCTGCAGATCAGTCCAAGCCCAAGTGTCGTTTTGATAGAATGCAACATCCCCCAAGGCAAATTCGGAGTTCGCATCACCGTTCGTCTTGCTGCTGAGCTGCGAGCGCGGAGTGGTCGAATCCGCTATATAACAGGTCAAAAAATATCCTTGAACTGAGGCAGGTAGGTGCCTTTGATGCTGGCCGGCTCCTGCGTGATCCCATCGTCTTTGAATTCTCCATCTAGCGCCATGTTGGCCAGGAGGTGTCATACCGCTAGATGGAGATTGAGTCGAAACCAGCTGAAGTAAAAGCTCCCTTGATGCCGAGTTCGTCTTTGTGTTTCTGCATCCCCATCGGCAACTGCCTTGAGCTTGGCAAATGAATGGATGCCTTTGACGGATTTGACCGCTGGTCTTAAGTGCACTTGTCCGGGATGTCCTTTCCGATGCGATCATGATCCGCGAAACATGTCCACGAGCTATGACAAGGCCACTCTTCCCTCAAATCGATAACGTAATATCATCTCTTTGAGGCTTGGAAACATTGCCCTCGCAATTACTGTTACTGAGATACACGCTTCTGTACGCCATTCTCAGCGCGCAAAAACTGGTCAATGCTTTTGATGTCTCCGCCTGCCGAGCCAGCCAGGCGGAGCGCACCGTCGTCAAGATGGCACAAAGCCAAAGCCAGATAGACCGAATACTCAGCATTGAGTCCTTTCCCACGGCTATAGCCTGCCAGGAGTCAGGAGTATGGCATGGCAGTATTTCTTACGTTCGTACCGGGGAAAAGAGCCACGTTGGGGCGCAGGCAGCAAGTCGCGACTAATACAAACTGATATTCAGCCCAATCACACGTTCCACTGCCTGAGCACACGCTTGCCCTGGTAGATGCCAAGAACACCGTAATGCGCCGTATTCATCCGGAACAGCTGGGCCTTATGGGGATCCAAGTCAAGCCACTGCGTCGTCAGGATGCGCAGGATGTGGGCGTGCGCCACCAAGAGCACATGCCGCCCCGAACACACCAGGGGCTCGAGCCATTCGACGATCCCACGCGCACGGGCAGCTACCTGATCCAGACTTTCGCCCTGAGTCACATGTACGGAAACGGGACTGCCCGAAGGCAGATCGACCACCCGGTCGCCACTCAGCTCACCGATGCCCAAAGCATGCGGACCGTCGATCCACAGTTTCCACTCCCGGCCAAGGCTGGCCACCACATCCTGAGGACGGTGCCCCTCGGCCGGACCGTAATCCCACTCCAAGATCTCATCCATCGGCGCCGGATCAGGGAAACCGGCCAGCTCGGCTGTCTGCCTGGCTCGTTGCAGGGGGCTGGAAAAAATGCAGTCAGGGTCAAACCCATTGGGGAAGGCCTTAGCCAGCCTTTGACCCGCCTCCTTGGCCTGTTCGCGCCCTTGGTCAGTCAGGGGGATATCAGTGCGCCCTGTATATTGTCCGGTTTCGCTCCAAACTGTCTGACCATGCCGCAGCAGCACAGCGTAGCCTTCGCTCTCGGTCGAGGCATCATTGCCCGACGTATTCTTCGCAATGTCCATGGATAGCAGTTTAACCCACGGTCCGGTCACGCCCCAGACCCCCAGGCGTGTGGGATAATGGACCCATGACGGACTCAGGACGGGAACCTGGCGGGATGGCCGACCAAGTGGTCGGCATGCTTCATCAGGTGGATGGCAAGGTGAATGACATGCGCAACTCGATTGAATCGGACCCGGAATCGCTGACAGACAAGCTGGTCAAGTTCGCGCTTCCCAGCATCGCCGCACTGCTGGCTGGCAAGCTCTTCCAAGCCTTCTGGGGCGGACTGGTCCGCAAGCGCAACGGAGGCGTGGACAGCCCTGAAGAGGATCAGGAGAGCGCTACCGCAGGTCTCCTCTTTGGCGTTCTGTCGGCCGCCGTCACCGCTCTGGTCTCTGGTCTGTCCGAGCGTGGTTCCCAGGCTCTGATCGACCGTCGTCACCAGCGCTGAAAGCAAGGGACGCTGACTGATAACCAGGCTGGTCCTGATAACGCTGATTGCGTGATTTTGACGACAAGGTCTTGCATTGGCAGGCGTTGACGGCCAGAATGTCAAAATGACCTTATCAAATTCACAGAAAACTCCGGCCGCGAATCCGGCCGACAACCCCACCATACGGACCTTGCTTGAACGACGCTCCATCCGTGGATTCACCGACGAACCGATCGACGACCAGACCATCGCCCTGCTTGAGCAGGCGGCTCAGCATGCAGCGACCAGCCGGTACTTCCATGAATGGTCGGCCATCAGGGTCACTGACCATGATGAGGCGCTTGCCATCGCAGATATGGCCCATCAGCGCTATGTTGCCGAAGCCCCGTTGCTCTACATCTTCCTGGCCGACCAGCGCCGCAATGCCGATCTGGTCCGGCGATTCGCCGATGATCTGGATCCGGACACCACCCTGCTCAACACTGGTTATGTCTTCCTGCAGTCACAGAACGACGCGGTCCTGGCCCTGCACGCCATGGAGACCGCCGCCAACGCGCTGGGCCTGGGCGGAGTCATTCTGGGCAGCGTCATCAATGACACAAACAGATTGATTGATCTGCTGAAGCTGCCCAAACTGGTCTATCCGGTGCTGGGTCTTGCCATCGGCCATCCGGCCCAGGATCCGGATCCCAAGCCCAGGATGCCTCGTCAGGCGCAAATCTTTACCAACACCTATCAGCGGGCCGACGATGATGCAGACATGAAGGATGCCTTGGCTGACTTCGATCAGACGGTCACCCGCTATTATCGCGACATCCGGCACCTGGACGACCCCCACCGCTCGTTCAGCGCCATGATGGCTGGCAAGGTTCGCAATCCCGCCTCCGGCCATGAACCCATGCTGGATTCGATCCGCCGACAGGGCTTCGACCCAGCCTGCTAGGGCAACGAAATCTCTGCTGGCCAGACAACTGCAGGGCTCACCTGATATGTTCACCAGCCTAGTTCACCGGCCTTAGGTGAACAGACAAAGCCCAATCGGCCCCTAACAGCGAGATCAGCGGAATCCGATCTTGCTGTTAGGGGCCGGCAGAGTCAATCAGCATCAACTCGGCAATGACTGCTCCTACCGACGACGAGGTTTATACCCACGTTTGCGGCTATGCGGTTTCAAAGTTCGCGAGCCCATCCTCGTGCGCTGGTAGGAGCCCGGCTCATGACTGGTCAGATGCCAGCTTCCGCAGTAATCGCAACGGTAGACCCACAGAAGAACGTTGCGTTCGACCATGCTACGGTCGGCGGCCTGCTGGGCCTTGGCCCGATCGTGATACATGATCTTGGACGTAGCAGCGCAACGTCGTGGGGTGAAATAATGCATGACAGCGTACGACTACCTCGAAACCGATCTGACTTTCCTTCTGCGCACTTATACACTCATAGCGCCCAACGCCCGGCCAGACAGGCCCTGTCAGATGACGCAAGCCGATGATGCAAGATCAGACTGGCAGGGCGCAATCGTTCATAACCCGAAGCAGTTAAAGCCGGGTGGACGTGAGCGACCCTAGAACACAGATCAGGGCAGGTCGTGACCGGCGCTCAGGTAGAGGTCGTACCATTCCTGGGCTGTCAGATCCACATCCGCGCCAGCGGCCATCTGCGTGATGCGCCCGGGGTTCATAGATCCCAGAAGCACCTGTATGCCGGCGGGATGCCGCAGAATCCAGGCCACAGCAATAGCGCTTTTGGCTACCCCATGCTGCTTGGCCAGTTTGTCCAACTCTGCATTGAGTTCGGGATAGCGGGGATTGTCCAGGAAGACCCCGTCGAAGTATCCGGTCTGGAAGGGGCTCCAAGCCTGAATGGTCATGGACTTCAGCCGCGAATAGGCCAGAAGACCGCCATCATGATCCAGGCTGGGATCGTCGCCCATATTGACGTGGATCTCCTGGTCGACCATGCCGGTGTGCCCCAGGCCGAACTGCAGCTGGTTGACCTCCAGCCGCTGGCTTACCGCGCTCTGCAGCAGCTCCACCTGCATGGGGTTGACGTTGCTGACGCCGAAGTGCCGAACCTTTCCACTGGTCTGCAGTTCATTGAAGGCCTCGGCCAGATCGTCCAAGTCGACCAGGGTGTCGGGACGATGCAGCAGCACGAAGTCGACATGGTCGGTCTGCAGGTTGACCAGCTCCTCATCCAGGGCCTTCAGCAGGTGATCCTTGGAGAAGTCGTAGCGGGTGATCTGGTCGCTGTCCGGGTTGCGGAAGATGCCGAACTTGGTCTGGACGCCCACGCTGTCCCGGTCTACGCTCAGATCCTTCAGAGCCTGCCCCAGAGCCCGGCTGCTGGCCCCGGCATGGTAGCAGTCTGCAGTGTCGAAGAAGTCAACGCCCGCATTCATGGCCGTCTCCACAATGGTCCGCGCTTCCTCGCGGCTCTTTTGATCGATCCGCATGACCCCCAGGGCCACACGGGAGGCCCGGAATCCGGACTGTCCTAAGTTCATGTATCGCACAATGTCCTCCTCGCAATTAACGTCTAGGCTCGAGTCTACCCGCTCCAGCCGCCTTCCAGCCTTATGCGGTTACTCAAGCAGGTTGCGACGTAGGGCCTCTACCTGATCTGGCCCGAACCCTAGGGCCTGCCGCGCATAGGTAAAGACGTCCCCATAGGCCTCGATCATGGTCTGTTGGGCATGAGCCAGGTATTCTTTCTTGACGCAGAGCGCAATCTCTAGCGCGTCCAACGAATCCTGGTCGAAGCCCTTGGCGCGGAATTGGTCCAGCAGCTGATTGTTGGCCGCGACCCTCTCTTGGTTGGTCTTAAGATAGTCCGCGAATATCTGGTCGTCGTCCACCTCCAGCAGCCAGAGCACCAGGGCCGCAGCGAACCCGGTCCTGTCCTTGCCGGCAAAGCAGTGGAAGAGCGTAGCCCCCTGTGTGTTGCCCACGACGATGCGCAGGAACTTCCCATACCCCTGCTGGGCCGCAGGATTCATGACCAGGTCATGGTAGACATTCAACATGTGGCCGTTGACCTGATCAGCCAAACCCAGCGAGGCGAAATCGTCCAAACTGGCGCCGCTGGTGCCACTTTGCTCCAGCAGATCGATGTTGGTGAAGGTCACACCATCGATCCTGTCGTCCGGACTTTCTTGTCTCTCAAAGGGCCGGCGGAAATCCACAACCTGTGTCACCTGGTAGCGGTCGACCAACTCCCTCTTCGTATCTTCGTCCAGACCCACCAGCTGCCCGGACCGGATGAACTTGTGCTGGCGGACCCGGCGGCCTTGGATGGTCCGCATGCCACCCAGATCCCGAAAATTGGTGATGTTCATTGACGACCTCCTTCGGTTGCGCCCAGTCCCCACGCCAACCCCACCTTCATAAAGGTCACTGGGACGCAATGCGCCAGCGCGCGATCAACAGCATAAAGGCAACAAGCAATGCAACCAAGGTACCATTCCTGTTGCTCTGCAGACACGCCATAGTCTGTAGGCGGACGTTGCTCTTGAGGAATTGGCGGGTTCTGTTACTGGTTTGCAGTCAGGGCCTTGCTGATGGGCGTGCTGCCGCCGATGATGTTGTAGATCCTGCCTATGGTCTGCTCCAGGTCGACGCAGTCGGCCAGGCATTGTGCCACGTCGGGGATCGGTATGGGACCGGGCCCGTCTGGCTCGACCTGGATGGCTCCTGTGCCGGTCTGTTCGGTCAGGCTGCCTGGCTCGATAATGGTGTAGTCCAGCCCGGAGCTGATCAGGTATTGGTCGGCCATGTTCTTGGTCACGTAATAGTCGGCAAGGGCGTCGATGGCAGGTTTGACCTGGGGCTGCTCCCAGCGCAGCCAATCGGCTGCATACATGGCTCCCAGCATGACATACCTCGTGATGCCGACCGCTTTAGCGGCCTCTATGGTCTTCATGGCTCCCAGGGCGTCAATCTGGTTGATGTCCTTGCCACGCGATCCTGCAGTGAAGACGACAGCATCCGCATGCGACTTGCGGAATGCGTCGGTTACCTGGGAGAGCGGGTCATGCAAATCCAGAGTCATTGGTTCCACCTGCTGGCTGACGGGAATCTTCGAGGCCCCTCGTGCGCAGGCGACCACTTCATGACCGGCTTTTACCAGATCAGCGCAGGTCAATGCACCTACTCTGCCTGTGGCTCCTACAAGAATGATTCTTTTGCCCATGTTTATCCGCTTTCTCCGCATATGTGTTTTTGTGCGCCCGATTCGGCTGCTTTCCATTCTAGATGTCCTGGACCAGAAACAACAGGCGGCAAAACAGGCCAGAGCTTCCGGATCAGTGATTTCAAATATCAAGTCGCAGGCTGCTCAAATACAAGTCAGCATGAGTACGAAGCAGCTTTTTCATATTCCGCTTAACCGCGTTCACTTACTTGGAATGTGGCTTTGCGAGAAGGCATGAATCTTTAAGCCCAGGTCTGTTGCGGATATGAAAAAGGGAGGCATCTCGAAGGATATTGTCCTGGAGATACCTCCCTTAATCACGTTTAGTGGCGGCGGTGTGCTACTCTCCCACACTCTTCCGGGTGCAGTACCATTGCCGTGCTGGGTCTTAGCTTCCGGGTTCGGAATGGGACCGGGCGTCTCCCCCAGGCCATGACCGCCGCGAATCTTCAATTCTGCCGACCCTGCCGGGTCGGGGTCTCCTGGCGGCTTGGGGACCGGATGGTGGACGCGTGTCTCGTGTTTCGATCGCCTGTGCGTGTTCGTGTTCATTGCCGCAGGCATGTGTTTCGCAGTCGGGTTGATGCCGCCGCCCCTCACGGGGGCGGGTGTTGTGTTGTCTTCGACCATTAGTGCCGGTCGGCTCCGCCCCTTGCGGGGTGTCCACGTCCGGTCTATCGACCATGTGTTCTGCATGGGGTCTTCAGAAGCCGGAAGGCTTCATGGAATCCTTATCTTGGAGGGGGCTTCCCGCTTAGATGCTTTCAGCGGTTATCCCATCCGAACGTAGCCAACCGGCCGTGCCGCTGGCGCGACAACCGGCATACCAGAGGTTCGTCCACCCAGGTCCTCTCGTACTATGGGCAGGGCTCCTCAAGATTCCAACGAGCGCAGAGGATAGAGACCAAACTGTCTCACGACGTTCTGAACCCAGCTCGCGTGCCGCTTTAATCGGCGAACGGCCGAACCCTTGGGACCTGCTCCAGCCCCAGGATGCGACGAGCCGACATCGAGGTGCCAAACCATCCCGTCGATATGGACTCTTGGGGATGATCAGCCTGTTATCCCCGGGGTACCTTTTATCCGTTGAGCGATGCCGCGTCCGTACGCCGGCACCGGATCACTATCTCCGACTTTCGTCCCTGCTCGACCCGTCGGTCTCGCAGTCAAGCTCCCTTGTGCGATTGCACTCAACACCCGATTGCCAACCGGGCTGAGGGAACCCTTGGGCGCCTCCGTTACTCTTTGGGAGGCAACCGCCCCAGTTAAACTACCCGCCAGGCACTGTCCCTGGCCGGGATGACCGGCCGAGGTTAGAGGCCAGATGAGGACAGAGCGGTATTTCACATTCCGGCTCCACGGATGCTGGCGCACCCGCTTCGAAGCCTCCCGCCTATGCTACACAGTCCGCACCTAACGCCAATACCAAGGTATAGTAAAGGTCCCGGGGTCTTTTCGTCCTTCTGCGCTTAACGAGCATCTTTACTCGTACTGCAATTTCGCCGAGCTCCTGGTCGAGACAGTGGGGAAGTCGTTACGCCATTCGTGCAGGTCGGAACTTACCCGACAAGGAATTTCGCTACCTTAGGATGGTTATAGTTACCACCGCCGTTTACCGGGGCTTGAATTCACCGCTGCCCCCTCCGAAGAGGGATGACGGATCCTCTTAACCTTCCGGCACCGGGCAGGCGTCAGTGCATATACAGCGACTTACGTCTTCGCATGCACCTGTGTTTTTGGTAAACAGTCGCTACCCCCTGGTCTGTGCCGCCCCCACCGGCTCCGCGCGCAAGGCGCCTCACCGGCAGGGGCCTCCCTTATACCGAAGGCACGGGAGTGATTTGCCGAGTTCCTTGACCAGGATTCGCTCGATCGCTTTGGTATACTCTACCTGACCACCAGTGTCGGTTTAGGGTACGGGCGGCGCCACTCCTCACGCCGAAGCTTTTCTCGACGGAACGGCACACCGGATTCGGGGCACAAGGCCCCCCATCATCACACCTCGCGCTCATGCCGGGCGGATTTGCCTGCCCGACGCGCCGCATGCTTGACCACGGATAACCACCACCGCGGCCCGGCTCCCGTTCCGTGTCACTCCCGCGCTACCCGCCACGCATCCACACGCCGGTCCCACCACATCGGCAGGTCCGAAGACCAGCCTCCGAGGCAGGTAAGGGCACGCTTCCGCGTCTTGGATTGGACGGCTTGACGCCGGTAGGAGAATATCGACTCCTTCATCCATTCGACTACGCCTGTCGGCCTCGCCTTAGGACCCGACTCACCCGGGGACGACGAACGTGGCCCCGGAACCCTTGGTCATCCAGCGGGCGGGATTCTCACCCGCCTCTCGCTACTCATGTCTGCATTCTCACTTCCACACGGTCCACGGCCGGCTCACGCCGCCGCTTCGCCCCATGCGGAACGCTCTCCTACCCAGCACAGCAAACTGCGCTGCCGCGTCTTCGGTGGCGTGCTTGAGCCCCGCTACATTATCGGCGCGGAACCACTAGACCAGTGAGCTGTTACGCACTCTTTCAAGGATGGCTGCTTCTGAGCCAACCTCCTGGCTGTCTATGCGACTCCACATCCTTTCCCACTTAGCACGCGCTTAGGGACCTTAGACGACGATCTGGGCTGTCTCCCTCTCGACGACGGAGCTTATCCCCCGCCGACTCACTGCCGCGATACACCTCGCACGTATTCGGAGTTTGGCTGCTGTCGGTACCCGATACGGGCCCTCAAGCATCCAGTAGCTCTACCCCATGGAGGCACTCACGCGACGCTGCACCGAAATGCATTTCGGAGAGAACCAGCTATCACGGAATTTGATTGGCCTTTCACCCCTAGCCCCAGGTCATCGGCCCGGTTTTCAACCCAGGTCCGTTCGGTCCTCCCACGCGGTCTTACCCGCGCTTCAACCTGCCCAGGGCTAGATCATCCCGCTTCGGGTCCAGGACACGCGACTGGAAACGCCCTTATCGGACTCGCTTTCGCTACGGCTGCCCCACACGGGTTAGCCTCGCCACGCACCACTGACTCGCAGACTCATTTTTCGATAGGCACGCCGTCACCCCGAAAGGCTCCGACGGATTGTAGGCACACGGTTTCAGAAACTCTTTCACTCCCCTCCCGGGGTGCTTTTCACCTTTCCCTCACGGTACTCGTACGCTATCGGTCAGACAGGAATATTCAGGCTTACCCCACGGTCGGGGCCGATTCACACGGGATTCCACGAGTCCCGCGCTACTTGGGAACAAGAACCGGCAGGCGGCGCGCCTTCGGCTACGGGGCCATCACCCTCTACGGCCGGGAATTCAATCCCGTTCGCCTCACACGCCGCTTTATCACTGCCGCCGGGCCCGTCGGAGCCCGGACGCCAAGTCCCACAACACCCATGCCGCAACCCCCGACGGGTCTCACACGGCACCGGTTTGGCCATCATCCGCTTTCGCTCGCCACTACTCACGGAATATCCTTTCCTGCAGGTACTGAGATGTTTCACTTCCCTGCGTACCCCCCGCACGAATGCGGTGCCGGCCCATAACAGCCGGCGGGTTACCCCATTCGGACACCCTCGGATCAAAGCCCTGTCGGCGGCTCCCCGAGGCCTATCGCGGCCCCACGCGTCCTTCATCGGTCCTGTCTGCCAAGGCATCCACCATGCGCCCTTGCCGACAACACGGCCACAGGCCATGCCACGACAACAACAACTGCGAACTGCCAGACGACAAATCATCACACTAAACGATCACAAAACGATCGACCCGAACCCACCAAAAAATGGGCCCGGACGAAACAATACAGCAGACAGCCAGCCAGAAAAGCCAGCCATCCGCTCGCGTCCACTATCCAGTTCTCAAGCCACCAGCGCGCCGCCAAGACCCGCCACAGGGCAACACCCCATGCAGGAACCCGACGGGCGGCAGGAACACCACCCAAAACAAGGTGGCGGTCCGGGAACCCAACAGCGCATCCATGCCACAGCCTCAAGACCGTTCCACGCCAGCACGCCCACACCATCCGACCAACCGGCCGGACCCGCAGGCACGACCCCCGCGCAGCACGCGCGGAAGGATTTCCAAAATCTCCGTAGAAAGGAGGTGATCCAGCCGCACCTTCCGGTACGGCTACCTTGTTACGACTTAGTCCCAATCGCGGACCTCACCTTAGACGGCTCCCCCCCAAACGGGTTGGGCCACCGGCTTCGGGTGCTGCCCACTTTCATGACTTGACGGGCGGTGTGTACAAGGCCCGGGAACGCATTCACCGCGGCGTTGCTGATCCGCGATTACTAGCGACTCCGCCTTCACGGAGCCGGGTTGCAGGCTCCGATCCGAACTGAGACCGGTTTTCAGGGATCCGCTCCATGTCGCCATGTCGCATCCCGTTGTACCGGCCATTGTAGCATGCGTGAAGCCCTGGACGTAAGGGGCATGATGATCTGACGTCATCCCCACCTTCCTCCGGGTTAACCCCGGCGGTCCCCCGTGAGTTCCCGGCATGACCCGCTGGCAACACGAGGCGAGGGTTGCGCTCGTTGCGGGACTTGACCCAACATCTCACGACACGAGCTGACGACGACCATGCACCACCTGTGAACCGGCCCCGAAGGGAAGCCGCGTCTCCGCGGCCGTCCGGCACATGTCAAGCCCAGGTAAGGTTCTTCGCGTTGCATCGAATTAATCCGCATGCTCCGCCGCTTGTGCGGGCCCCCGTCAATTTCTTTGAGTTTTAGCCTTGCGGCCGTACTCCCCAGGCGGGATGCTTAACGCGTTAGCTCCGACACGGAACCCGTGGAACGGGCCCCACATCCAGCATCCACCGTTTACGGCGTGGACTACCAGGGTATCTAATCCTGTTCGCTCCCCACGCTTTCGCTCCTCAGCGTCAGTGACGGCCCAGAGACCTGCCTTCGCCATCGGTGTTCTTCCCGATATCTACACATTCCACCGTTACACCGGGAATTCCAGTCTCCCCTACCGCACTCCAGTCCGCCCGTACCCGGCGCCGATCCACCGTTAAGCGATGGACTTTCACACCAGACGCGACGAACCGCCTACGAGCTCTTTACGCCCAATAAATCCGGATAACGCTTGCACCCTACGTATTACCGCGGCTGCTGGCACGTAGTTAGCCGGTGCTTATTCGAAAGGTACACTCACTCTCGCTTGCTCCCAATCAAAAGCGGTTTACAACCCGAAGGCCGTCATCCCGCACGCGGCGTCGCTGCATCAGGCTTTCGCCCATTGTGCAATATTCCCCACTGCTGCCTCCCGTAGGAGTCTGGGCCGTATCTCAGTCCCAATGTGGCCGGTCGCCCTCTCAGGCCGGCTACCCGTCGAAGCCTTGGCAGGCCATCACCCCGCCAACAAGCTGATAGGACGCGACCCCATCCCATGCCGGTAAACCCTTTCCCGCACCATCATGCGATGATGCGGAGCATCCGGCATTACCACCCGTTTCCAGGAGCTATTCCGAAGCACGGGGCAGGTTGGTCACGCATTACTCACCCGTTCGCCACTCTCACCGCCAAGCAAGCTTGGCGGATCCCGTTCGACTTGCATGTGTTAAGCACGCCGCCAGCGTTCATCCTGAGCCAGAATCAAACCCTCCACAAAAAACCATGAAGAAGGCCGAAACAGCCCACATCAATAATTGACGGGCCAGCTTCCATAAGGAGGAAACCAACCCACGAAAAACCCCGACACCCCTCACAACGCTCCCACGTACCCGACAACAGCCGGGCGGGCATCGGACTGGCAATCAAAAAGCTATAAGTAGCACAAACACGCTCTTGAGTTCTCAAACCACCACCACACCAACAAGCCATCCAGCTTCCTCCCGGAAGAAGAACCGCCGTGTTGAGCAGCAAGAGATAAACTTACCACGAGCCGGCCAAAACGCAACTCGGCCATTCTGGGAGCACCCTTAAAACCAGCAATAACAAGCCCTCAGACGGCGTGTCGTCATATGTCCCTTTTTATTTTAGAACATCGCGAAGTTGGGACTTCAGCCTACCGTTTCTGCGTCATGCACACATTTTATTCACAAAGTATTGCTTGAGCCACTGCTGGGTCGGCGTGTCAGCATGATCCTTCTGAATTCTGGTCAGGACCGGTTACATCCAATACGGAGTTCGCCTTTCGTCCGCGATCGCCAGTCATCCACACCCTACGAATGCGAATGTTGATATAGGTGTATATTCGCGCACCAAGTTGGCCTTCGACTCATTGAGTCTATTAACGGATGGTAAGACGGGTGTATGAGCACAACAATTGCAGTACTGACCGGGGCGGGCATCTCGACTTCAGCCGGCATACCGGATTTCCGCGGGCCTGACGGGGTTTGGACCAAGCATCCCGATCAGATGAGCGTCTATGACCTGGACCTGTTCATGAGCGACCGGAAACAGCGGGAGTATTCATGGCGGTGGCAAAAGGAGTCGCCGGTCTGGAAGGCCCAGCCCGGAGTGGCCCACAAGGCACTGGCCAAGCTGGAGCAGGCAGGCATGCTGAACCTGCTGGCTACGCAGAACTTCGATGCCCTCCACGAGAAAGCCGGCAACTCCGAGGACGTCATCGTCAACCTTCACGGAACCATCGGCACCTCCCACTGTATGAAATGCGGTCAGGCATACCGGACAGCCGACATCATGGCCAGGCTTGATCAGGAACCCGACCCACACTGCCATAAGCCCATGCCCTACCAAGGCAACATGCCTTGCGACGGCATCATCAAGACCGATGTGGTCTACTTCGGTCAAGCCCTACCTGAGGGCGCCATGGAGAAGAGCATGAGGCTGGCCAGCCAGGCCGATCAATTCTGGGTGATCGGGTCCACCTTGGAGGTGTATCCTGCGGCCTCGCTGGTGCCAGTGGCAGCCCAGGCGGGCGTGCCAATCACCATCATGAACATGGGTTCGACACAGTATGATTCTTTGGCAACCCGACTCATCCACGAACCCATCGAAGAAGCGCTGCCCAAGCTCGTTGACAAGACCATCACCGGCCAGAGTTGATTCCCTAACCTTTCCACGCAATTATTGGAACAGGTCTGCGATCTGCAGATTTCTGATGGGCCCTGCAAGAACCTGCAGGGCCCACTATGGCAATCCTTGAGCCGTCTTCCGTCTCACTACAGACAGACTCCGCCTGTACCGGTCCCCTATCACGCGGATACTCTACATCAGGAAACGTAACCCTGCCCTAGAAGAAGGAGGGCGAATCGACTCCGGAAGCCGAAGTCTTCCCGCCCGAGCAAACCTATGATGCCCTGGGCATGCCCTTATCAGCAACGACGAGGACTGGGACCAGATACCAATAGGGTCCATGAAATCGAACAGGAATAACCGCGCTTCCCCGCTCCTCTGCATCCAACGCGCCCCATCATATCTCTCCACCTATTCGCAGCACCGACAGAGTCGGTTCTTTGATCCAAAACCCCCATAGCCACACCACAATGATCAGCGGACACCCCTGGCTTCAGGCCATACATCCCATCGGGGCCTTTTCATGCCCGATAGCATACTTTTAGTAGAGCCATAAGCCTGAAACGCCTTGTCCCAACAGAGCTCCGACGCTTCCGATATAGAATCCAGCTCTCTCAGATGGTCACCAAGTAGATTACATGTGTAATAGCCGAGCTCAAACGCGCCCGAAAGACATGATCACGAGTCCAAATTCATCGGGGAAAGCATCGGCACCTCTCGCCAGCGGAAGAAACGACCGCTTAATAGTGTCCGCATCCGGCGAACCCGCTGGGCCATCATGGCACACATGGCCAGCTGGGGCTTCCCTTGACAGCAGATGATCAAACGGAGGAGTGCCGAATATCCCGGAATGATCATGCAAGGTCGCCGCGATCCAGCAGGTTCGGCTTCAGTCCCGTGTCATGCGCCGACGAGTTCGGTGTGGTGGTTTTCAGCGTCCCGCTGGACGAGCATGCGGAAGTATTCGCTACGGTTCTTCAACCCCTCGCGCTTGATGGCGGCGGATACGTATTCGTCCATGGGTTCGCTCAAGCGCACGCTGTGCTGCACGCTCGGTTTCCTGCCCTGTTCGCGCTGCTCGAGCGATGGGCGTCCCATCAGGGTGGCGAACAGCTTCGTGGCATCTGTGTCGGGGTCGAGCATGGCCTGGCTGATCCTCCTGGCTTCCTCGCCGCCCCATGCGGAGACCGGCGGCTTCGAGGGGGCCCGGTCGAGCCGGTCCATGCGGTTCTCGTATTCGCTTGCCTTCACAGTCGTGCGCCGTGTGTTCTTGTCGCTCATTGCCGTTTCCTTTCCGTCGTCGTCCTGTTCCCGCCCCGGCCGTCGGACCAGCGGTGCCAGTAGTCGCGCCACAGTCCGCCCAGGTGCATGACGTGGAATACCCGCATGTCGGGCCCATCGGGGTGGATGAGCACTTCGAGCAGGTCATCGTCCAACGCGCCTGGGTGCCTTTTGCACACGATGAGCGCTGTCGGCGGATCCCCGGGCGCCGGCGGTGGCACGGACGGGTCGTCCGGGTCAACGATCGCGGTCCATACCGGTTCGCCTATAGCCCTGAGCACCATGGCCTCGTCGAGGCGGTCCTCGCCGAAATGCCGGTGCGCCGAATCCGTGAACCTAATCGCCATACCACTATTGTAATGCACTTTTATGGCGCCGGGAAGAGGTTCCTTCCTGTTAATGGGCGCACTACAGGGGATTCGGCATGCTGAGGCGATGACATGATCGGCCAGAGGATGAGGCAGCGCTCTGCAAGCATCAAAGAAGAGATGGGGGTTGCCGGGCGTTTCCTGCGGCGGCAAGGCGGTGTGCTTCACCATAGTGGCTCAACCAAGATTCGACAAGCAAAGAGCAAGGGATGTATTCGCTAGCGAAGTAAATCAGCGGGGTAATTTGATGGAGTAATACAACTTTGTATGACTGAAATGCACTGGAAAGGAGGCGGAAATGGCGCGAAGTGAAAATGATATAAGGAGAGAGAATGCGATCTTGCACATTGGTAAAGGTCGACGAATCTGCACGCAAAGATGGTCTGAAGAATGGGGAGATCAGATACGCCGTCCGCCACCCTTTCGGCTTTCAAAAACCCTGGGCAATCCCGGAGAGGCGACGGTCGCGTTCGTCGGCCCCAGGCATGAAGGAGGCTCGCCCCATAACGTCATCGAGGTGATTGCGGCTAGCCGTGAGGATGGCCTCCTGCATGCATTCCACGCCATGCCCATCACCGACAGGTGGATGCATCTAATGCATTGCAAATGACGGCGGTTTTGCTGAAGGACCCGCTATCCCAGACCGTTTGGCCTGGGGATGGCGGTCTCCCGATAAATAGAAAGGAAAACGCAGGTGAGCTATACAAGCGAGGAGCTTGATGCAATGGCTGACCGGGGTGAGCTGAAGCCCGCGCCCGGAACTGCGGTGTACAGGGACCCTGGTGCTCCGGCCCTGAAGGACAAAGAGTTGATGGGCATCTTCGCCGGCCGACCCCGCGAAGAGGAGCAACGTCCCGTCAACGTGGAACTACGTGTGAAGGTCACGCCGACCATGAAGGACCCCCTGAAGCGCATCGCCCGGGAGGAGAACCTGCATAACTCTTCGGCGCTGGTTCACTCCGTCCTGGCCGACTTCATCCGGAATCGGGCGAAAAAAGCATGTAAAGCCTTTTGACTGCCTGGCTTCTGATTGTCGTTGTCTTAAGCAAAAAGCAATGGCTGCGATCCGGAAAAAGCCGCGGTCTTTTCCTGATTACAGGAGCCTATAAAACGACCCGAAGCCGAAATGAATCATCGAGGAGGATGCCCTCCACAGCAGGACGCGGCTGGTAGATCCAAGGAATACTCAGAAGAAAAAAGTGCGGCCTTTGACTGCAGGTCGTCAGTGTGGTGCCATATAGATAGAAGGCGGGAGAGAGGAGCTCAAACGCTCAA
This sequence comes from Bifidobacterium sp. ESL0825, assembly GCF_052606465.1. Classification (NCBI taxonomy): domain Bacteria; kingdom Bacillati; phylum Actinomycetota; class Actinomycetes; order Bifidobacteriales; family Bifidobacteriaceae; genus Bifidobacterium; species Bifidobacterium sp. ESL0825. The sequence continues at coordinate 1,804,015 of NZ_CP199589.1, read as the reverse complement.
GATGACCAGAAGCGCCGGCAGGCATGGTGTAACGAATACCAGGAAATCGGCTATGCCGTCCTGCATTATGCAGGCAAAGAGGAGGTCTAGGCTCGGAATGGGCTGGATGCCGTGGTGTTCGTCGGGCCCAGGCATCCTGGAGCGCTTGAAAAGAATTGCATCGAGGTCATAGTCAAGGAAGACGAGCCCGGGGAATTCGTCGCCTTCCACACCTTGACCGTCAACGACGTGTGGCGCTATCTGATTGAGTAGCACAAGCGCGACCGATAGACGGACAGACAAACCAACCAACGATCAAAAAGCCATGTCTATGGATAAAGGAATCGAAGCCATGAAGGAATACGAGTACGAGCCTAAGACGGAAAAAGAGCGCCGGCAGATGGAGGAGATGACCGCCAAGGCCGAACGTGGGGAGCGCCTGGATGCCGTCCCCGGCTCCGAACAGTTCATGGACCCGAACCGCGAGGTGGACGAGGACCAGTTCTTCAGGGATCTCCATACGGAATTCGAACAGATGCGCCTGCGCCGGGCCGAGGCCACCCGGTGAGGGCGAAGAGAGACAGGCGCACAGGAAGGGAAAGGAGCGCAAAATGGCCAAGCAAGTCACATCCGAGAACCAGAAGGACATCGATGCGATGATCCATGCAGCCGATCGGGGGGAGCTGATCCACCACACGGAGGCCGCCATCCGGCGGGACCCCGGCGCCCCGCTGCTGACCGACAAGCAGGCCGCATCGCTCATGGCCCAGAGCATGGCGAAGTTGGAGAAGCTGGAGAAGCAAGGGGCCGAGGAACGGACCGCGTGATGCGCCTGGAGGGTCAGGGCGCCCAAGGACCTGGGCGACAAAGCCAGCCGGGCGGCCAAGAAGGAGGGCACCCCCAAGTCGGCCATCATCCGCAAGGCATACCCAGAACGGCCAGCCGGTCCTGGGTCATCCTGGTGGACAGATTCTCCATCTCCATGCATGCGATACAAGCCTGCCGGAGCCGGCAGGAAAGAGCAGAGTCGGGCGTGCGCACCGGAAGAACTGCCACAGTCTGAAGCAAGCATTCCACCGTTATCCCAAAAAGGACCCGAAACCAGCTCATCACATCCATAGAACACCGGCAATCACGAAATCACCATCAATCAATACACCCCAAGTGCGCCAACCAGCACAGACAGCAATCACGTCCAGACAAGCCACAATCAGACCAAATTCAAGAGATGGACTTCTTGCATTAAAATGCGGAAAATCCGGTGTTATCGTTGAAATGACACCAAATTCTGCGCACGATGCGCTAATCCGACAAAATTCGGCTGCAAGGACATGCGCAAAATCCAAAATCTGCGCGGGAACCAATGCACGAAACAAGCGAGATCAACGGCCTTTATGTGGACCGTTGCCTGTTTATGCAGCAAGCCGTACCTGCCGGCCAAAGGCAAGAGGAAGATTCAGCGATTCTGCTCACCAAAGTGTATGAACAACTACCACTGGAACGAGGACAAGGACGCCCTAAACCGGTTCGCCGACAAGTCAAAGATGACCCGCCAGCACGGAAAACAAACAGCGAACGCCGAGCGGAAACCTTGAATCCCTCCTCTTTAACAAGAACCCTCACTGCGTAGATATACTGAATTTAGTATGAAAAATCTTCTCTTGCCGGGAACAGAACGGGGAACAAAGAGAAGCAGTAAAGGGTATTGCCTCCTTACGAAAGAATTCGCCAGTCAGAATCCACGGCCCCTAGGCGGACCGCAATGGAAGCAGCTCAACAGGCAGCGCTGGGCCTACCTAATGCCCGACTTCTGCCGCATATTTCTGCCTATCCGCAACCCCGAGCCTGGTGCAGCCGAATGGGTGCGCATCAACGGCAGCCGGACCTACGCCTACCAGACCCCGGTCATCACCTGGAAATCGCTCCGGAACCAGATGGGCTCGAACTATGCAGAAGCACGAAACTTCGTCACCAGATTCAAACAGTCGCAGAACCATAAGGCCGCTCTCTGGAACGCGGCCCTGACCGAGGCCGGCGCAGAGGGCAGCCTACATTAGAGCATCAAGAAAGACGGCGCAAGGATTGCCATAGATAGTCCATGCAAGAACCTGCAGGCTATCAGCCAAACTCAGCAACGGCGACGGCCATTCTGGCTGTTTGCCCGGTCGTGATCCTTATCTTGGAACCTTGGAAGCTGGGCATTGGACCCCGGTTCCGATCGGGAAGCTAGGCTCAGTAGTTCTGATGGACCTGGAAGCCTCGACTGCGCAAGGTATCCAAAATCTGGGTGATGTGGTCGGGGCCGTTGGTCTCCACAGTCACCTCCAAGAGCACGCCGTTGTCATAGTGGCCGGAAGATTTGAACTGGTCGTGGTTGAGCTCGATGACATTGGCTCGCAGATCGGCCAAGACCGTGGCCACATTGACCAGCTGGCCGGGAACGTCAGGTAGCTCCACGCCGAACTGCATGATGCGTCCGCGGGAGATCATCCCCCGCTGGATGACCGCACCCATGGTGACCGTGTCGATGTTGCCGCCCGAGATGATGGGGACGATCACATGCGGACCCGGGGCCGACCGGAAGACATCGGACTGCAGATCCAACTGGCCCAAGGCCGCCAAGGAGACCGCTCCGGCTGCCTCGACCACCAGTTTGTGCTTCTCCAGCATGAATAGGATCATCTCGGAGATGTCGCTTTCGGTCACCTGGACCAGATCATCCATATATCGGCTGAGCAGAGCGTAGTTCAGATCGCCGGGACGTCTGACGGCTACGCCCTCGGCAGCTGTGCGCATCTGATCCGCTGCGATCACATGACCAGCTGTCAGAGATTCACGCCAGGCCGGAGATCCGACCGGGGTGGCTCCGATGACCCTGACGTCTGGCTTGAAGGTCTTTACGGCGAGCGCCACGCCGGCGCCCAGCCCGCCCCCACCCAGGGGAACCACGATATCGGTGACATCGGGCACGTCCTGAAGAATCTCCATGGCGATGGTTCCCTGACCGCAGACGACCTCGTAGTCGTCAAAAGGCGGGACGAAGGTCATGCGGCGATCACGTGCCAGACCCAAGGCGTAATCGGAACTTTCGTCGAAGACCTCGCCCTGCAGGACAACCTCGGCGCCATAGGCCCGAGTGGCATCGACCTTGAGGGGCGGCGTGATCCGGGGCATGACAATCGTGGCCTTCGCGCCACGGCTGCGTGCGGCAAAAGCCACCCCCTGGGCATGATTGCCGGCGGAAGCGGTGACGATGCCGCGATCCAGCTCGTCCTGATCCAACGAGGCCACCTTGTTATAAGCTCCGCGAATCTTGAAGGATCCGGTCAGCTGCAGATTCTCCGGCTTGAGCAGAACGCGATGGCCTATCCGAGCACCCAGATCATCGGATTCCTCGATAAGGGTATGACGGGCCACACCTTCCAGACGTTGGGCGGCTTTGCGCAGATCAGCGGCATGATCGGACTCAAGACAGGCAGTGATTGTTGAAGTATCCATGCTCCAAGTATGGTCGGCCGGGCCCGACCAATGGGGTCAGCCGTCAACATGGTGGACACCCAAACCTGCCAAACACCAAAAGATGTGAGCACTCGAACGTTTGGATACCCGAAAAGTTGCCGACAGTTCTCGACAGTCGCCACTAAGAGGTAGCGACAGGCAACAGTCGCAACCTACAGCCCATGATCATCCGTCCGCGGTCATCACAGGCTGTCACCGCAGTGAGCGCCAATCACCGCCAGCTGCCCGTGAACTTACCGGGCTTCACGAGCAGTCACCGGTGGGGCAAGCGATCGTCTGCCTGACTTGCCCCCGCCTCACTTCTCGTCAGTGAGCTGGGCATGCGCCTCGTCGACCACGGTATGGTCGTCGCGGAAGTCGTGGGATGCCACGGGCTCATTGGAGTCACGGGCCACACCGGCACCCAGGTCGGCCAGCAGCAGAGTGACTGCGGTCGGATCGTTGACCCGCAGCCGGGCCTTGGTCTGGCCGGGCCCGACCTTGATGGTCCATCCCTTATCGGGCATGACGGCAAACATGGTCTCGTCCGTTTCATCGTCGCCCAGGGCCATCATGAAGTCGTAATCATCGCTGTTGACGAAGGGCAGGATGGCCTGGCCCTTGCTGGTGGCCACAGGGGTGACCTCGACGACCTTGGAGTTCTCCATGATCATCAACCCCAGGCCGACCACTACTCCGCGCAGACGATGGAGCAGATCCTGACGCTCCTGTTCCGCCACCTGGGCATCGCTCATCCGGTAGTGCCAGGCCACCGCATCGGACTTGCTCTCCACAAAGGAGTTGGGGACCCTGGTGGCCGACTCATCCATGATTGGTCGGATCACCTTCTGCCAGGTATCGGAGTCGGGCAGGCCTTGCGCCCGCTGCCACTCGTCCGAGTCGCTGCCGGGCAGGTTGCGGTTCCAGGCGCCGTGCTCGGCAATCAGCCCCACCGGCAGGTCGCCGAACCAATCCTGCATGATCTGATGGCTGCGGCCGGAGACCAGCAGGAAGTCCACATCGGGATTGCTTCCCACCTGGGTCAGCAGACGGCGGAGGGCCTGGGTGGGCTTGGCCCGCTCAGGACGGCGAACCAGCGGGGTCAGCGTCCCGTCATAGTCACACAGGACCAGACGACGATGGGCGCCGTCCCACTGACGAACGATGGCGTTGTGGTGATCCATACGCAGCCTCCTGTCTGTCATGCCCGGAGTGGAGACCTGCCGCAGGGAGTCAAGGAACGAGGTGCACCAGTTGGCTGCGGTGCGCACCTTGAGCCGGGCCTGCATGCGGATGTTGCGCCGCTTGGACTCCTCGGGGGTGATCTCCAGAGCGTTGTGCAGGGCCTCGCAGACCATGTCGATGTCGTAGGGATTGACGATGAAGGCATCGGTCAGCTCGTCGGCAGCCCCGCACATGTCCGACAGGACCAGGGTGCCGTCGCGCCCGTCATGGCAGGCCAGGTACTCCTTGGCCACCAGGTTCATCCCATCGCGCAGGGGGGTGACCAGGGCTACGTCTCCAGCCGTGTAGATGCCGCAGACCGGCTTGATGGACAGGGAGCGGGTGATGTAGTGGATGGGGGTCCAGGCCAGCAGGGAGTAGCGGCCGTTGATCTCGCCCACCAGCTGGTCCACCTGGGCCTTGAGCCGCTGATAGGACTCGACGACCTCACGCGAGGGGGTGGCCAGCAGGTAGTAGGTGACATGGCCCACCCACTCAGGGTACTTGTCCAGCATGCGGCCGAAGGCCTGAAGCCGCTCGGGCAGACCCTTGGTGTAGTCCAGCCGATCCACCGAAACGATGACCTTGTTGGAGCGGCTGCCCACCGAGGAAGCCGCCTGCTTGGCCAGCGTGGACTCGGGGATGTCCTTCTCCATGTAGTGGCTCCACCAGTTGGCGTCCGATGTGGCGGCTTCGTTGGCCGCCACGCCCTCGGCAGTCACCGAGGTGCGGTAGCGATGACGGGGGGACTTGCCGCAGGCCTCGTCGATTCCTCGACGCATGGCCCGGGCCAGGCCGGAGTGGGCGGTACGCCGGTAGAGGTTGTAGTCGATGCCAATGGGGAAGGCGTCGATGGCTGCTCGGTGGCCGTCAGGCATCTCGACCACGCCGTCCCGGTTGACGGGCAGTTCGGGCAGCAGCCTGTGCAGGGAAGCCAGGAAGCTGGCGGAGAAGTCCACCGTGTGGAAGCCGATCAGGTTGGCGCCCAGGACGCCCTCCAGGATCTCGCGGCTCCAGGGCAGGGAGCGGAAGATCTCGGCGCTTGGGAAGGGCACGTGCAGGAACCAGCCGATGGAGGCGTCAGGGTAACGTTCGCGCAACATCTTGGGCAGGAGCATCAGGTGGTAGTCCTGGACCCAGATGGTGTCGCCCTTGCGGATAAGCGGCTCCACCACCTGTGCAAAACGCATGTTGACCTTGCGGTACATCTCCCAGTCCTCCTGGCGGAAGACGGCCTCGTGCGAGAAGTCATGGAAGAGCGGCCACAGGGTGTTGTTGGAGAACCCGGCGTAGTATCCGTTCAGCTCCTCCTTGCTCAGGAAGATAGGAATGCACCGGCTCTCCCGGTAGGCCTGACGGATGCGGTCCAGCTCCTTTTCCGAGTACTTCTGAGGATCGATGCCGCTCCAGCCGATCCAGAGGCAGTCCTTATGGGAACGGTGGTAGGGGCCGATGGCCGTGGCCAGTCCCCCCACGTTCTGGTGCAAGGTGTAGGAGCCGTCTTCCTGCGCCTGCAGTGACATGGGCAAACGATTGGAGACAATGATCAGACGAGACATGCAACCCGCTTTCTATTCCCGTCCGTGCCGGAATCGTCGGGATTGACCACGGCACGGACCCATCGCCCCTGGACCCGGGGGACCCATCCGGTCCCACAGGTCCATCGGGGCATCGCTGACTTCCACTCTAGCCTGGAAGTTGTGCCGGCGACGGGGTTTCCTCAGAGTCGGTAGACGAAACCCTCCCATGGGGAGAGACGACCGGTCAGCAGTGAGCTGGCAGTTTGCTCGGGCCGGTAGGTGGATATGAGGATCCGGTCGGGGTCCACAGCCCCAAGAGCCATAGAGGTGAATCCGGTCTGGTCCAAGCCCAGAAGCGCTGCGGTTTCAGGAGGCAGTGAGGCCGGGCGGCTGCTCAGATTGACCACAACCAGCAGGCGCTGGCAGGGCAGGGCATCCAGAACACTGGCAGCCTCGGGTCCCGACTTGGGTTCCGGCGCCTGGTCCAGGCAACGGGTGAATGAATAGATCTGGTTCGCATCCGGATCCAGAAGGGTGAAGTCGCCGGCCGCCACGACCGGATTGGTGTGACGCAGACGAATCAGCTCACGGTAGAAGGCCAGAACCGATTCAGGGTCACGCAGCTCGGTCTTGGCGTTGATCTTGTCCCGGTTAGCATTGACGGCCAGCCAGGGCTCCTTGGGAGCATAAGAAGCCGTGAAGCCAGCGAACTTGGTGGAGTCCCACTGCATGGGGGTGCGGGCATTGTCGCGGCTCATATAGGCCAGGGCTGCCATCATGGACTCCGGATCCTGCTCGTGCGCCTGGTCGACCCGCTGATGGTAGAGGTTGATGGATTCCAGATCCTGGTACTGGTCAAGGCTGGTGAAGCCGGCGTTGGTCATGCCCAGCTCCTCGCCCTGATAGATGTAGGGGGTCCCCCGGTGCATGTGCAGGAGGAGCCCCAGGGCCTTGGCCGAACGCGAGCGCAGCTCCTCGCTGGAGGTGTCGCCCCAACGGGAGACGATCCTGGGCTGGTCGTGGTTGTCGAAGTAGAGGCTGGCCCATCCGGCCTTGGCCACGGCCTGCTGCTGCTCGTCCATGACCGCCTTGAGCCGGGAGACCCGGAAGGGGCGGATGTCCCACTTGCTGTCCCCGGTGTCGACCTCGGTCTGGGTGAAGAGGAAGAGCATGTCCAGCTCGTGGTTGGCCGGATCGGTGATCTGCCCGCTGCGGGCAGGCGCCAGACTGGGAGCCTCCCCCACGGTCAGGTAACCCTGCCGACCCTGGAAGACCTGGCTGCGCATCTCTTGGAGGAATTCGTCCAGTCTGGGGCCGTCCACGCAGAAGGGCACCGAGGACGAGTACCCCTCAGGCCCCACGGGACCGTCAGCGATGGCCGATCCGTCCTCGCCGGGCAGACGGCCCTCGGGGTCGACGGTCTTGGAGATCATGACGATCACATCCATGCGGAACCCGTCGATGCCCCGGTCCATCCACCAATTCATCATGTCGAAGACGGCCTGCCGGACCTGGGGGTTCTCCCAGTTGAGGTCAGGCTGCTTCTTGGAGAACAGGTGCAGGTAGTATTCGCCTCGCTGTGGATCGTACTGCCAGGCGGAGCCCCCAAAGTAGGACCCCCATTGGTTGGGCTCTGCGCCCGGGGTGCCGGGTTCGTGGCCGGCCTTGGCGGGACGCCACCAGTACCAGTCGGCGTGCGGGTCATCCTTGTTGCGGGAGGCCTGGAACCAGGCGTGCTCGTCCGAGGTGTGGTTGACCACCAGATCCATGACCACCTTGATGCCCCGACGGTGGGCCTGGTCCAAAAGCTCGTCCATATCGTCCATGGTGCCGAAGATGGGGTCGATGTCCTGATAGTCGGAGATGTCGTACCCGTTGTCATCCTGGGGAGATCGGTAGACAGGGCTCAGCCAAATCACGTCCACGCCCAGATCGGCCAGGTAGTCCAGACGCTGGGTAATGCCCGGCAGGTCGCCGTAACCGTCGCCGTTCGTGTCCTGGAAGGACCGTGGATAGATCTGGTAGACCACCGCATTGGCCCACCAGGGGTTGGGGGTGGCTCCGTTGGTCCGCACCCGGTCGGGCAGCTGCATGCGTTCTTCCTGGGTCATGATCCTCCTGGCCGGACGGGTTCGGACGTCCTTGTGCCACCCCCACTATAAATCACCCATTCACCCCCGGTTGGCCTGCTCCTCATGATGGACGCGGAAGGCCAGCTCGGCCAGATGGACGCCGTGGGTCAGGAACTCCTGGGTCCGGCAGACGTAGTCATGCTCGCGTCCCAGACGTGCCAGATAGCCGTTGATGTAATCCACCTCGGTCGGGCGGCCCTTGGACATGTCCTGATACATGGAGGGGTAGTGGAGGGGATTGCCCACGCGGCTGACGTAGTCCACCTCGTCCAGGGTCTCCTGCCGGGTCTGGATCAGCTGCTTGCCGGCCCGCTCGCAGGCGTCATAGGCCTCGTCGATCAGCTGGCGGGACATATCTTTGGCGCCCGGGTAGGAGATGAACTGGCCCATGGTGATCTGGTACATGGTGCAGATGGTGTTGACCACCGAGTTGAAGATGATCTTGGCCAGGCAGGTGCCCTCGAAGTTCTCGGTCAGGATGGGGTTGAGGTTGGCGGCCTTGAAGTCCTCGGCCATTCCGCGCTCCAGGTCGCTGGTCTGCTCGGTCATGGCGCACAGATGCATGGAGCCGGCCCCGGATTTGCCGATGAAGTCCACGTCGCCCGGCCCGTTGAGGACTGTGCCGATCATGGCCGTGCCGCCGTAGATGCGCTCTTTTGGGAAGTACTTGAGCAGCTTGTCGAAATGCCCCCAGCCGTTCATGGCCGAGAAGACCACCTGATGGTCGCGGAAGAGCGGTGCGCAACGCTCCAGGACAGCCTCCAGCTGCATCTGCTTGAGCATGACGATCCAGACATCGGGGTCGCCCTTGTAGTCCTCGGGGGTGTAAATGTTGACGGGCACCAAATGACGATTTTCGTGATCGCGGGAGACATAGACGCCTCCCTGGTCATGAACCTTGTCAATATTGGGCATCCAGGTATCCACGAAATCCACCTGCAGGCCGGCCTGCTCCTGCAGCAGCACACCCAGACGATAGCCCATGGCTCCGGCACCGATGACCGTATATCGCATCGAAACACACCCTCTTCATTTTCTTGATTAGACAACGCACCTCCGGGGACCGGCCCGGGGGATACCAAGCAGTATGCCGAGACGGCAGAAGGGAACCAAGGCAACGGTCGCATGGTGGACATAAGAGCTGGGACATGCCAGGATTCCCGCACCTTGGAGGACCTGGCCGCATACGCGGACATCCCGCCATCCCGATGAAAACGTCGACCTAGGCTGGAACCCATGCAGAAAGAGCAGAGAGGAGCCGGAAGGATGGACCGGCGGACCCTGGCCATCCTTGTCCTGGTGGGCGTGATCAGCGGATTCCTGTCGGGGATGTTCGGCATCGGCGGCGGATCGATCATCGTGCCTGCCCTGGTATGGACCGGACTGCAGCAACGGCAGGCCTCGGCTACCTCGCTGGCATCAATGATCCCCATGTCGCTGGCCGGTGTGGCCTCCTACGCCCTGGGCGGGCATGTGGACTGGCTGGCAGCCCTGCTGCTGGCCGTGGGCACGGTCATTGGGGCGCAGATCGGCACCTGGCTGCTGGACCGGCTTCCAGAGGTGATACTCAGGTGGCTCTATGTGGGCTTCCTGATGGCAGTCATTGCCCAGCAGCTGCTGTCCACGCCCTCCAGAGATAGCAGCATCCAGCTGAGCCCGGCGGTGGCTTTGATCATTCTGCTGGTCGGAATCCTGATCGGAACCCTGTCAGGGTTGCTGGGCGTTGGCGGCGGAGCCATAGCGGTCCCTGCTCTGGCTCTGCTGGGCGCCAGCGACCTGATCGCCAGGGGGACCTCCCTGCTGGCCATCCTGCCCAGTTCACTGTCAGGGACATTCACCAACCTTCGGCACCACCTAGTCCACGCCGGTCAGGGGCTGCTTCTGGGCATCGTGGCTGCTCTGACCACACCGGTGGGCACCTGGGCAGCCTCAGGAGTCAGCGCGCGAGTGGGCGCCAATCTGTTCGCCGCCTACCTCTGCCTGATCGTCCTGCGCTGCATCTGGGCGGCCCTCCAGGTCACCCCGGCCTTCCAGCGGTACAGAGCCAATCACAGCCACCGCTGAAAACAGGACTCAGTCCCGGCGGTGCCGGGCGAAGAAGTCGGCAAGGATCCCGGCGCATAGCTGTTCACACACGCCGCCCAGCACCTCGACCTTTGACCCGGTGTGCGGGTCACGGGGCAGATCCCAGACCGACCCGCAGGCTCCCATCTTGGGGTCCCAGGCGCCGAAGACCACCCTGCTGAAGTGGCAGGCCATCAGGGCTCCGGCACACATGGGGCAGGGCTCCAGGGTGACGACCATGGTGCACCCTGCCAGATCCCAGCCCGCGTCGGATTTCCCGATGGCCTCCATCTCGGCATGAGCCAGGGGACGGCCCAGGGTCTGCCGCTGGTTGAAGCCCCGACCGATGACCCGGCCCGAGGCATCCAAGACCAAGGCGCCCACGGGCACGTCCCCCTGGTCTCCGGCTATCCCGGCCAGCCGCAGGGCCTCCTCCATGGGCGCCTTCCACCGTTCTTGCACGGGCTCAGTCTGACAGTCCAGCCCGACAGGCCAGTTCAGTTGATCATGCCCGCGATGCGGCGGCGCACATGGTGCAGATGGCCCTTGGGCCGCCCGGACGTGTCGATGCCACGCTTTGCCAGGAAGGCACGAACCATCTTGTCGCCCTCGCTGAAGATCAGGACCGTCAGCCCAATCACCAGGCAGATGAGCCACTGGCTTGCACTCAGTGGAGCCATGCCCAGTACGCCTGCAACCGGAGCCAGATACATGGCTCCCGCATGGATGCCCAGGGCCACGAACGAGGCCACCAGAAGGAAGGTGTTGTCCAAGGGATTGAGTTGGAAGATCAACCTGTTCTCGGACCTGGCCGACATGGCGACGAAGAAGTTGAAGAGGACCAGCAGGGTCAGGGCGATGGTACGGGCGTGGGCCAGATCCATTCCCGCGTTGATGTTGAGGCGGAAGAGGACCAGGATGCAGGTGGCCATCCAGAGCCCGCAGACGGCCAGTCGCGCCCAGAGCACCCGCGAGAGCAGGCCCTCTCCAGACGAACGTGGGGGCGACTCCAGTTCATCCCCGTTGCCTGGTTCGAATCCCAGGGCAATATCCTGGACACCGTTGGTCACGAAGTTGATCCAGAGCATCTGCAGGGGCAGGAAGAGCAGGGGCTCCTCGGAGATCACATTGACCCCGACGGCGATCATGGCGGCTGCAGCCGTGGACAGAAGGAAGTAGGCGGACCCGCGGATGGCCTTGAAGATGACCCTCCCCTGGCGCACGGCCTGGGTGATGGTGACGAAGTTGTCGTCGGTCAGGACCACATCGCTGGCCTCCCGGGCCACGTCAGTGCCGGAACGGCCCATCGCGATACCCACTGAAGCTGCCTTCAGTGCCGGGGCGTCATTGACGCCGTCGCCGGTCACAGCCACCACGTGGCCCTCGTCCTGCAGGGCCTCCACAATGCGCAGCTTGTCCTGGGGGGAGACGCGGGCGGCGATGGAGGTCTCACGCAGACGGGCCCGGAGGACCTCGTCACTCATCTCCAGCATTTCGCTGCCGGTCAGCGCCTGGTCGGTGTGCTCCAGACCCAGGCGGCGGCCTATGGCGGCCGCGGTCACCGGGTGGTCGCCGGTGATCATGACCACGCGGATGCCGGCCCCTGCGCATTCGGCGATGGCCTCGCGCACGCCGGGTCGAGGCGGGTCGAGCATGCCCTCAAGCCCCAGGAAGGTCAGGTCGTCAGGTCGACGACGGGAGGCGGGGTCCTGGTCAGAGGAGAGGACCCTGCTGGCCACGCCTATGACGCGCAGCCCCTGGGAGCCCATGGCTTCGTAGGACTTGTGGACGGCCTGGGTGTCCAGGGGAACGACCTGGCCATCCGGATCCAGCATGGTTCGGCTCATGGCCATGACGGCGTCCGGGGCGCCCTTGACGTATTGGGTCAGGGTGCCGTCCGGACTGCGGCGGATGGTCATGGAATGGAGCAGCTCTGGCTCGTAGGGGGTCTCCATGACGATAGGAGCGTCCAGGTCTTCAGCAGTCACAGCCCCGGTCTGGTCGGCCAGGCGGGCCATGGCCATGTCGACCGCGTCGCCGCTGTATTCGATCTCGCCCTGTTCATTCGGCTGCCGGTGGGCCTCATTGGTCAGAGCCCCGGCCCGAGCTAGGGCGGCCAGGCCGCTCATACGGTCGTCGTCGGATACAGCCGCTGCGCCCAGGTCCAGGCCCTCTACGGGGACCGGCTGGCCGCCGCCCAGGGTGAACTGTTCCACGGTCATGCGGTTCTGGGTCAGCGTGCCGGTCTTGTCCGAGCCGATGACGGTGATGGAGCCCAGAGTCTCCACCGCTGGCAGCGAACGGACGATGGCATGGTATTCAGCCATCCTCGAAACGCCCAAGGCCATGGCCACGGTCAGCACGATGGGCAGGGCCTCGGGCATGGAGGCCACCACCAGCGAAACTGCTGACAGGAAGGCCCCCGTGGCATCGCCATTGAGGATGGCTCCGCCGATGAAGACGAAGATGGCCACCAGGATGACGGCGACGGCGATGCCCAACTCAGTGCGATGGATGATCCGCTGCAAAGGTGTGCGGCCCTTGGCCACATGGACCAGATCGTTGATCTCGCCCAGCTCGGTGTCGGAGCCGGTGGCCACCACCAGCCCGCGTCCACGGCCGCTGGTGACCATGGTGCCCGAGAAGGCCATGCAGTGCCTGTCGCCCAGTGCTGCATCGCGGTCCACGGGGTCTGTATTCTTCTTGGCGTCCTCGCTTTCGCCCGTCAGCATGGCCTCGTCGATGCGCAGGTGAAGGGCCTCGACCAGCCTCAGGTCGGCGGGGATGCGGTCGCCGCTCTCCAGGAGGACCAGATCGCCCGGGACCAGCTGGTCGGCGTCAATCTGCTCCATCCGGCCCTGGCGCACCACCCGTGTGGTGGGGGTGGACAGGGTGGTCAGGGCCTCCACGGCCTTGTCAGCCTTGGACTCCTGCACATAGCCGATGATGGCATTGAGAAAAAGAACCAGGAAGATGGCCGCAGCGTCCACATAGTGCTGCAGAAAAATGGTGATGATGCCGCAGACCATCAGAACGGCGATCAGGGGGCCGGCGAACTGCTCCAGGAAGAGCTTCCAGCGAGGTTTGGCCTGGGCCTCAGCCAGGCTGTTGGGCCCGAAGAGCTCCAGTCGGCGTGCGCTCTCCTGCGTATCCAAACCTTGGTCCCCGGTGTGCAGGGTCTCCAGCACAGCCGAGGTCTCCAGGCTGTGCCAGTCGGTGTCGTCGAAACGCATGTCAGCCCCTGCTGCCGCTGCGTTCTGATTCGTAATGTTTGTAGATGTCATGGATGATGTCATCGGTCAACCTGGCCTTTCCAAACCGGATCGGTCATTTGTCCCCGCATGCGACCCTCTGCAGTCGTTCTTGCAATCTTCCTTTTGGACCGGGGGATGTCCAAAAGCATCGGGGAAACAATAGCGTTCATGCAAGTCCCCGGGGTCAAGAGATGGGGCTCCATGGTCAGCCGCCGCAAGCAATGCCCGCTGGGAGGTTCGGAGCCTTCCCGGTCTTCACGAGTATACCGATTGAGCCGGCCTTTCATGCGCTTGCGGGGGTCCCCGGGCCGGATTTTCACAAATGTTCGCCTATCGCGAGCGCAGTCTGTCCACCGTTTTGACTGAAGGTGTCAACTTAGCGCACATTGTCCATCAATACTGTTCCTGGATATCGCCATTCCGTATACTGGACTATGCGACGTCGATCCTCATGCGACCCTGCACTCGAAGATTCCTTCATTGGTCGAACGAACCCTGCTAGTCGGGCCTGCGGCAGCCCGCCCGGGATTGCGTGGCGGAAAGGAAGCCCGTGGAAACATTCATCCTCATTCTGTGCATACTTGCTGCCGTCCTCGTCTCTTCCTTCATTTCCAGATTCATTCCCCGGATCTCCACCCCTCTGGTCCAGATCGCCCTGGGCGCAGTCATGGCCCTGCTGCCCATTTTCCCGCGGATGCGGCTGGATCCTGAGCTGTTCATGGTCCTCTTCATCGCGCCCCTGCTCTACTACGAGGCCCACACCATCAACAAGGTGGAGCTGCTCAAGGGCTTGCGGTCATCCCTTTCCCTGGCCATTGGCCTGGCTGCCCTGACCATGATCATGGTGGGCGTCATCCTGCATGCTGCCTGGCCCATGTTCCCCCTGGCTGCAGCCATGGCCCTGGGCGCCGCCCTGGGGCCCACCGATGCCGTGGCCGTCTCCTCCCTGGGCGAGAGCGCCGACCTCACACCGGACGAACATTCCATTCTTGCCGGCGAATCGCTCTTCAACGACGCCACCGGCGTCATCGGCTTCCAGTTCGCCATCCTGGCTACCGTGACCGGCTCCTTCTCCCTGCCCCGGGCCCTGGGCGAGTTCCTCCTCGAGTTCGTGGGCGGCATCGGCTTCGGCCTGATCATGGGATTTGTGGTCAATTGGCTCTTTGAGTCAGCCCGTCGCCTGGGCTGGGAAACCACCACCACCAGGATCCTGCTGGAGCTCTTCCTGCCTTTCCTGATCTACATGGTCGGGCAGAACATCCTGCATGTGTCCGGGGTCCTGGCCGTGGTCTCCACCGGACTGCTGGTTCGCTTCGACCACACCGGAGTAGGCCCCAACACATCCAAGGCCAACATCGTCTCATCCAGCGTCTGGAAGGTGCTCTCCTTCAGTCTCAACGGCGCGGTCTTCGTCCTTCTGGGCATGCTGCTGCCGGCGGCCATGGGCACCAGCTGGCGAGACCGGCGGGTCAGCAACTGGATGCTGGTGGCCACCATCACCCTGGTCTGCCTGACCGTGATCGTGCTGCGCTTCCTCTGGACGGCCAGCGTCCTGATCTTCACCAAGGACCATGAAACCGGCAGCAGACGAAGGATCACATCCAAGCTCCTGAGGTCGGCGGCCGTCATGACCTTCGGCGGCCCCAAGGGGACCATCACCCTCTCCTTGGCCCTGACCATCCCCTATATGACCGACGACGGGTCCGTCTTCCCCATGCGCAGCGAGCTGATCTTCGTGGCCGCCGGGGTCATCATCGTCACCCTGGTGCTGGCCAACTTCGCCCTGCCGCTGCTGGCCCCCTCACAGAGCAGCGAGGTGCCGGCCCAGCAGGTCGAAAAATCCATCAAGGTGCTCAGGGGCACGGTCCGGGAGCTCTCCAGCAGGATCACTGACGAGAACCGGCTGGCCATCCAGCAGGTGATCAAGCAGTACAACCACCGCATCGCCAAGCTCAAGTCGCGGATCGGCCAGTACTCCCCCAAGGACTTCCAGGACCTGCAGGTGCAGACCATGGAGTGGGAGCAGGACTACATGGAGGAACGGCTGAGCCGGATCGAGGAGGCCCAGGACCAGCTGGAGGAGCGGATCAAGAACGAGAACGCAAGTATTGAGCAGGCACCTGCATCAGCACAGCCTGCGACCGAGGCCGAACCCAGCACCGAGGCCGAGACCGTAGCAGACAGGGATGCCGACGCCCAGCTGATCGACCGGCGCAGCGACCGCGGAGACGACCAGGAGGAACTGCTGAATCTGCGCAGCCAGGAACAGGCCGCCCGCAGAATCCTGTCCACCATATCCGGGTCCCTCTTCCACCTGGACAGGGGCGGGGAGCTCCGCTGGAGGGCCTACACGGCTCGCAGACGACTCAGGGGCCTGCTGCACAGCCAGTTCCACCGCCTGAAGCACATGACCCAGCCGATCGACAAGGACCGTGTCTTCGTGGCCGGACGCCACCTGCAGGCGGAGATGAACCACTTCCTGATTGAAAAGCTCTACTCCGAACTGGGCAAGGGACGCTTCAAGACCGAGGACCTGCTCAACACCATCATCAACCACCAGATGATCGAATCCTCGGCGGAGGGGAAGACCGAGTACGCGGGCATGCCTGCCGTCAGAGACCAGGTGGAGGAAGCCAAGCGCGAAGGGTATGCCATCGAGCTGGGTCAGATCCAAGACATGGTCGAATCCGGGGAGATCTCGCGTACGACAGCCAGGAAGATGCGCCGCAACGTCTACGTCATGCAGGTAGACGCCGACTCGGCCCTGTGAGCCGATCTACATGAGGCCCGAGGTCACGTCAATCTCGCCCAGCCACTGGCGAAGGTCGTTCATTTCGCGCATGTCGACGGCATGATCCAAGTGGTCGTACTCGGTGGTGTGCAGCCAGACGTGCTCGTCCAGCCAGGCGGCCAAGGCCCGGAATTCGTACTTGGGCACCGTGGTGTCATCCGAACCGAAACCCAGAAAGACCGGCTTGTTCAAGCCAGCCAGGCGCTCATCCGCGGGAGCGGTGCCAGGCACCAGACCCGGGGCCAGGAACCCGGACAGGCATATGGATGCCCGGTAGCGCTCGGGGTTGACCCGAAGCAGATGAACAGCCAGCATGGCTCCCTGGGAGAAGCCCATGGCCACCACCGGTCGGTCCTCCGGGATGTTGGCTGAAACCCAGGCGTCCACAGCCCGAGCGGCTGCATAGCCATCCCGATCCAGGTCCTCCTGCTCGGGGCGCATATCGTGAAACCAGGTGTAGCCCGGGCCGAACATGCCGCGCTCGCTGCCTGGCACCACCATGGGCGCCCGAAGGGATGCGTAGTCGTTGTAGGGGGCCACGTAGCGCATCAGGTCAGCCATGTCCTCCTCGTTGGAGCCCCAGCCGTGCATGAGTACAAAAATAGGCCGCGAGGGGTTGCCCGTGCCCTGCTTGCGGGACCAACGGACCTGCTCGACCTTGAGCTCCTGCCCAAAACGTCCGGGCACCACCGTGGAGGGCCGACCCACCAATCCGCCGTCATCCTTTTGTGCTTGATCCATATCTGCCACGATAGTCGACTGGCCCGGTCATTCACTGCTGGCTCATGAGCGGCTCGGCCTGGCCACCCCACTGGCCCTGCAGTCCGGTCACCTGGGTCTTGCTGCCCACCACCATCCAACGCTTGCCGGTCAGCATCCATAGATCCTGGGGCTGCAGCCCACCTCCGTAGCGGGAGAGCAGATCAGGCACGCGGGCGCGGATGGGGCCCTTGGCCAGAGATGCCGCAGAATCGTTGTCGAAGACCACGTAGGCCATGGTCGTATCCGTGCAATACCGGGCCTGGGAGATGCCCACATACCCGTCTAGGCCGATGTCATGCCAACCCGAAGCGCACTGACCGACAGCCTTGTCGATACCGCCGGTCATAGCCTGAGCCGAACTGATGGGCGCTTCGTCACGCGCAGGAGCCTTGATGATGCCCTTGGGAAAAGAGTTGGCGATGAGCAGGCCTGCCACGGTCAAGAGCATTCCGCAGACCAGAAGGATAATGCCCGCCGAGCCTACCGATGGCCGGTTCGGGACTGGTCCGGAATGACGGGCTATGACGACCAGGATGATGGTCAACAGGGCAAAGGCCACAGAGACGCCCACCCAAGCCGAGATGCCCACCTGGCCTATGACCCCCAGCCTGGAGGGGGCTATGGCATGGGCCAGCAAGGCTGCGCCCGCCAGAGCCGAGACCAGCCCCGTAACTGCCGCAAACCGACTCCAGATGTTGGCATGGGCTATCTGAATAGGACGCTCATCAATATCCGGGCGAGGAGGATAGGAGGCTGGCAGACCCTCGTCATACCCGCTGTCCGCCAGCCGCTGATCCAGCTGGTTGAATCCATCGGCCATCGACCTCGCCACCTTTCACGGTTGGTTTCAGTCTATGGGGGCGGACACAAGCAAACCAGCGAGGGCGACCAATGCTTCACCATCCCAACATCCTGCTGGGCTGATAGATGGGCATAGTTCTATAGGCATAGGTGCTTATCGCCGCGATGTTCGGCACATGCACAGGCCCGGTGACGGCGAAAGGTCCCAGAGCTCAGTTAGCGTTCACCCCTTGATGTCTCGGGGATCCTTCTTGCCTATGGTGCGCTTGTCGCGGATTTTGTTGCCGCCCTTGTTATGGATGTTGACCTCGCCGCCGCCGGACCGGTCTGCAAAGACCTTGGCCTGCTTGGTGGCCTCTGCCTTGGTGGCGAAGGTGCGGGAGACTCGTGAGGCCCCGGCCCGCTTGACTGTCCAGAGATCGCGATCCTCGTCGTATTGCACGTGATAATCAGCCATGATGGCCGTCCTTTCCATACTTCCCTGTACCCCCTCATCTTCCACTGCCCGGCCTGAGGCACCGTGCTTCGACACACCAGAATTTTCAGGAATATTGTCAGATACTTATTTTGCGAAAGGAATACTTTTTTACTAGCTTTACGACCTATAAAGAGTCTGAAAATGGCATTTGTAATAAAACAGCTTTAGGAGAGAGGACAAATACAAACGGCAAAATGACGATGGTAAGGAGCGCCTCTACAAACCGAAAAAGTTATAGATCTGTCTGCAAAAATCGAAGCTATATCATTAGATCAGCTTCTAATATTCTTAAATCGCCCAGACCTTCTCTATTGCGTCAAATTCTGAGTATCAGGAACCTAACCTAGACATTTGTAGATGCTGAAAGCCACTTCACCCCAGATAGTAAGGAACAGTTATATGCAGTTAACAAGAAACATTCGTGCCCACTAATGCGCTAGAAACCACAGGATGGCCCGCACTGCGGAAACTATGCATAAATCATAAAGTATCGAGTATAGTACAAGTGAACTTGAAGACTGACTCAACAGATCCGTATTTGTACTTATACATGCTATAAGCTGCGAATCCTTCTGGGAAAACGCGTTGATCAGACCCCTGCTCCTTAAAGATGTTGATAAAACTAATCACTAACCAACTGTAACTTTCCTAGATAAGCCCTTTTGAATTGCATCTGCGCATATTCTTGTTAGCGGCTCTCCAATTGCTTCTTTATAGTTAAAACCGAGAAGTTGTATGGCTTTGAGCGTATCCACTGAAATAAGTGCATTTATTTGATCTGCTGTCTTCGTAAATTCTGCATCATATTTACCGAAAATTCTAATCAGTTTTTCTATAGTATTATGTAAATGGTTGATGTCATCATCGCTGATTTCAATCCTATCCACCTCTGTCTTGTACGCTTGGGCTATCCTTATAGCTTCAGCCCGATCCTGCACTAAATCGTTGATAATTGCATCATATGCATTAGCCATTGCATTCTGATCTTTTTGCAGTTTAATCGCTTTCACCTTTGAAAGAACCCCATCGCCAACAGACTTTGCGACTAGTTGTGTGAGAGATACTGCAGCGGTCTCTAAAGCAGTCAATTTTGATCCTCTCATGACTGAATCATAGTTAGAACACTTGTGTTTATTTTATTTATGAATAGGAAAATAGAAACCATCGCCTTCTTCGGCATTCCAATGTTTCTTGCGAGAGCGGGCGACGGGAATCGGACCCGCCTCTGAAGCTTGGGAAGCTTCCATTCTACCAATGAACTACGCCCGCAAATCCGGCTACCGGGGTCAGACCTCGGCCAACCGCATGCGAGTCACCATGGTAGCAGGTCTCGGCGATGTGCGCGAATCACCAACACCGGGCACGGTTGCGAGACAGGTCTTCAGTCCACTTTCATACGGTGCCGTCAGGCTCGATCAGGTCCGCCACCACTGTGCTGCAGGCCCCGAGCAAGGCTGCATCCTCACCCAGGGCCGAGCGGTCAACCACAAGGGGCCGCCGGAAATCAGCGGCCAGGGCATCGTTCATGGTCTTCTCCATGGCGCTTAGGAAGATGCGGTTGACCACTCTGGAGTCGCCCAGGACAGCCACGCGAGGAATGTCCATAAGGCCGGCAGGCATGGTCAGGGCACGGCCCAGCAGTTCACCGGCCCGGCGCAGAATGCTGGCCAGATTGTCAGGATCCCTGTCCATCGCGGCAGTCAGCTTGGGAACGCTGATCAACGATTCCAAGCAGCCCCGCTTGCCGCAGCGACACTGAGGACCGGTGGGGTCCACCACCACATGGCCGATCTCGCCGGCCGCGCGGTTGCAACCAGTCACCAGCTCGCCGGAAACCAGCAATCCTGCCCCAACTCCGTCGCCCAGGTGGACCAGCAGCAGGTCAGATTGGCCTGAGCCGAACTGCTGCTCGGCCAGAACCTCGTTGTTGGCATCGTTGTTGACCGTAACCTCAAGGCCTGTCTTCTCATGCAAATAGCCGCGCAGATCGGTCTGAACCCAGCCCAGGTTGGTGGCATCATCGACCACGCCTTCAGCACTGACGATGCCGGGACTGGATACGCCGATGCCCATAATGGGATGAGCTGCCCGCTGCATCAACGAATCGGTCAGCTCCCCCACCAAGTCCAGGGGAACCTTGCCGTCAGCAGTCAGCGGGATCTCCTCACGCGCGACCACCTGCCCGGTCAGGTTGAGCACTGCCCCTCTGAAGACGTAGGGCGTGGAAAGATCCAGGGCCAGGATGCTGCGCCCGTCAGGATTGATGCGCAGCAGCCGTCCCCGCTTGCCCGGCCCGGTGGATTTGCTATAACCCACCTCCATGAGCAGATGCTCGCCCAGCAGCTCGGCCACGATGTCTGATATGGCGACCCTGGTCAGCCCTGAAGCTCGGGCCAGATCAGCCCTGGTCATGCTGACATCGGGGTAGAGCAGCCTGAGCAGGATGGCTCGGTTGTGATGCCGCACCGACTTGGGCAGCGCCTTGGACAGGTTGCCGGTATTGCTGGTCATGATTCGCCTGACGATAGATAATGCGGGAACGGGGACCCGCCATGGGGATTGGGCCTTGAACCCCGTGACTATGCCCATCCATGCTTGCTCCTTATATTGTAAACTTCCTTGTCCAGGCAGATCCAGATCTCGCCATAGCAGCATAAAAGCGGTTCGTTTTCATGACTGCTCCTAGCATCGTAGACAAGACCACGGGGCTGCCAGTAAAAAGTTTAGTTTCCTAACAATTACGTGTTAGGCTGTGAACAGATACCAGAAACAGCTGCATCCCCTCGCTGAGCAAAGGAGCGATCGCCATGACCACGACACCGAACCATTCGGGAACCTCACCGTCCGCCATCAACCCCCGATACCTGCTGGGCAACGAGGCCAACCGCATCTTCATGGCCTCGCAGACCTACGGTTTCCTGGACTTCGGGCGCGGGTTCCCTACCGAGCAGGGCGGCGCCGGCTGGCTCAATGACGACGGCAGCATCGACCCCGACCAGGGCATTCAGACCTGGATCACCTGCCGGATGACCCACGTCTACGCCATCGGCAGCCTCCTGGGCTACCCGGGAGCGTCGGAGCTGGTCCACCGCGGCGTCCAGGCCCTTCAAGGCAACCTGCACGACGATGAACACGGCGGCTGGTACCCCTCAGTCTCCTGGCAGGGCCAGCCCGAGAGCGGCAAGTCTTGCTACACCCACGCCTTCGTGGTCCTGGCTGCCTCCTCGGCCATGCTGGCCGGCGATCCCGATGGACAGGAGCTGCTGGATCAGGCGCTGGAGATCTTCAACCGCTACTTCTGGGATGACAAGAAGGGCCTGGCCGTCGATACCTGGGACAGCGGCTTCACCCGGCTGGACCCCTACCGGGGGCTCAACGCCAACATGCACAGCACCGAGGCCTTCCTGGCCGTGGCCGATGCCACCGGCAAGGAGGACTACCGCGAGCGCGCCGGCCGCATCATCGACCAGGTCATCAGCTGGGCCGAGAACAACCAGTGGCGCATTCCCGAGCATTTCAACAGCGACTGGCAGGCCGACCTGGACTACAACCAGGACAACAAGGCCGATCAGTTCAAGCCTTACGGTACCACACCGGGCCACGGGATCGAATGGGCCAGGCTGATCACCCAGTACGCATTAAGCAGATTCGATCAGGAGACCGACCGCCGCCGCTATATCGAAGCTGCCGAGCACCTGTTCGCCAGGGCTGTTGAGGATGGCTGGGCCGCCGACGGAGCCGAAGGTCTGGTCTACACCACGGACTGGCAGGGCCGCCCGGTGGTCCACGACCGCATGCACTGGACCCTGGCCGAGGCCCTGAACACCTCGTCCACCCTCTACGCAGCCACCGGCAAGGCCACCTACGCCGACTGGTACGCCACCTTCTGCAGCTACGTAGACCACTATCTGATCGACCACCAGGGCGGATCCTGGTGGCATCAGCTGGATGCCGACAACCACGTGATCGGCACGGTCTGGCCCGGCAAGTCCGACCTCTATCACGCCTTCCAGTCCACCCTGATCCCCTACAACGACCCGGCGGTCTCCATCGCTACGGCCATCAAGCAGGCCTGCGGGCAGGGACGGACGGACCAGGGCCAGGCCCGCTGAACCCCATGGCAACATCGACCCCGCATCCCAGGGCGGACAAAGCTAGCGTCCAGACCGGCCCGATCAGCCTGGGAATTGACATCGGCGGCACCAAGATCGAGGGCGTGGCCATAGATGGTGACGAACACCTGCTGGCCTGCCATCGAACCCCCACGCGCCAGGGCAACCAAGCGGTTCATGACGACACAGCGGCACTTATCCGCCACATGCTGGATCAGGTGGGCCCAAACCAGGGTCCGGTCACCGTAGGATTAGGCATCCCGGGGCGAGTGGATGCCAATCGGGGGATGGTGGATGACGCGGTCAACCTAGGCATCCGCCACATGGCTCTGGGCCCTGCTGTTGCCAAGACGACCGGTCTGCTCGTCCGCGTCGAGAACGATGTCAACGTCGCTGCTCTGGGAGCTGCCTCGCAGGCTGGCAACACCCTGATAGCACCTGGAGCCACACCACACTCCGCATCTGCCCGGAACCAGGCCCGACGCCCCGCATCAGAGCCTGGGCGCGACGGACCCAGGGCCCTGCCTGACCAGGACAACCACGTAGTGGCCTTCATCAACCTAGGCACGGGTCTGGCAGCAGGCATCATACGCGGAGGCCGAATCGAGCACGGAGCCAGCGGAGCAATCGGCGAAATCGGCCACATCCCAGTGGATGCCCACCAGTTCCCCTGCAAGTGCGGCCAGCGTGGCTGTCTGGAGACCGTGGCCTCAGGCTCGGCCGTGGAAGCCCTCTGGCCGGGAATCGCTCATCCCCTGCCCGACCTGATCGCCCAGGCAAGTCAAGGGAATCAGCGCGCCCAGAGAGTGGAGAACATCATCGGCCATGGCATTGCCCTGGCCGTGCAGATCGTGGCCCTGACCATCGATCCCGCAATCATCATCCTGGGCGGCGGCATGAGCAAAACCGGCCAGCCCCTGCTGGATCTGGTCACCGAGCATCTGCATAGGAGCGCGGCCTGCAGCCACTTCATCGCATCGCTGAATCTGCCCGACCGGTTGCGCCTGACCACGGCCGACCTGCCCATCGCAGCCATCGGCGCCGCCCTGGCAGGACGCATGGCCGCCGACAGTCGCCCATTTGACTTTATCGGAAAGGAAATCGCATCATGACCGAAATCATCATCGTCAAGTCCCAGGAGGAAGCCGGCCGAATCTATGCCCGCTGCACGGCCGACCTGATCCGGCGCAAGCCTGACTGCGTACTGGGTCTGGCCACGGGGTCCAGCCCCCTGGCGGCATACCAGGCGCTGGCTGATCTGGTCCACAAGGAGGGGATCGACGTATCCCAGGTGCGCGGCTTCGCCCTGGACGAGTATGCGGGGCTGGATCCGGCCCACCCCCAGTCCTACCGGTCCACCATCGACCGGACCGTGGTCGAACCTCTGGGCCTGGACCCCGCCAAGGTGAGGGTGCCCAATGGGAACCTGGACACCATCAAGGACGCTGGCCGCGTGTACGACCAGGCAATCGAGGATGCCGGCGGCGTCGACCTGCAGATCCTGGGCATCGGCACTGACGGACACATCGGCTTCAACGAGCCCGGATCCTCCCTGGCCTCGGGCACCCGCATCAAGACCCTGACCGAGCAGACACGCATCGACAACGCCCGATTCTTCGACAATGACATGGACCAGGTGCCCACCCACTGCATCACCCAGGGAATCGGGACCATCCTCAAGGCACGCCAGCTGGTCCTCCTGGCCTTCGGGGCCGGCAAGGCGGAAGCTGTGGCCGAGAGCGTAGAGGGCGGCATATCGTCCTTCTGCCCGGCCTCCGCCCTCCAGATGCATCCCCACGCCACCGTGATCGTGGACGAGGCCGCCGCCTCCCGCCTGCGCAACCGCGACTACTACAAGTGGGCCTATGCCAACAAGCCTGACTGGCAGTCCATCTAGAAGGCAGAGCAAACATGTCCAAGGAAGCATACGAGTCGGCGGGGCTCGCGGTCGAGTCATCCCTGAATGGACCGGCCCATCCCCTTGTCCTGACCGGCGCAAGGCTGATAGATGCCCGGGGCATCAGGGAAGACAGCTGGATTCTGGCCCTGGATGGCAGGATCAAGCAGGTCGGACAAGGCCGGGAGAGCCTGGAATCCGCACTGCGAGCCGCTGGCCTGCCCAGCCTGCCCCCCTCCGTCCAAACTGAATCCGATAACCATGACGTGAATGCGGACGGCGTAGAGTTCATCGATGCGACCGGCTTCATTCTCACCCCAGGGTTCATCGACATCCACTCCCACGGCGGCTGGGTTCACTCCTTCGATGACGGTGACGAGGCCATTCGCACGGCCAGGGCCTGCCATATGGTCCATGGAACCACCCGGCAGGTGCTCAGCCTGATCACCAACCCGGTCGACACGATGTGCACCAATCTGCGCTCGGTCAGGCGGGTCATGGACTCCAGACCCGACGTGCTGGGCGCCCACTTGGAGGGTCCCTTCATCGCCCTCTCCCGCAAGGGGGCGCACGATCCCAAGTGCCTGCGCGACCCTGAACCCGCGGTTCTCGACAGTCTTCTGGAGGCCGCCGACGGTTGCATACGCCAGGTGACGCTGGCCCCCGAGCGCGACCATGGCTACGAGGCCATTTCCCGCCTGGCCGGATCTGGCGTGGTGCCCGCGGTCGGCCATTGCGATGCCGACTATGACCAGACCCGCCGCGCCTTTGATGCCGGCGCCCGCATACTCACTCATGTCTTCAACGCCATGAACGGCATCCGCCACCGTCAGCCAGGACCCATTCCGGCCGCCATGGAGGACCCTCGGGTCACGGCCGAGCTGATCAACGACGGTTTCCATGTGCAGGACCCCTGCGTCGATCTGGCCTTCAGGCTCTTCCCCCATCGGATAGCCCTGGTCACCGACGCCATGGAGGCCACCGGCTGCGAGGACGGCGCCTACAAGCTGGGTTCCCTGGATGTAACCGTGAAGGGCGGCCACGCCCGCCTGACCTCCAACGGAGCCATCGCTGGTTCAACCCTGACCCTGGATGTGGCAGTCGGCCGAGCCGTCCAAGCCATCGGCCTCCCAGCCCCACAAGCCGTGGAAGCCGCCACTCTGACACCTGCCCGGGCCCTGGGACTTGACCGTCCCAACCCGATCACCGATGCTCCGCTGGGTCTTCTGGCACCCGGCTATGCGGCCGACCTCCTCCTCCTGAACCCGGCAGACTGGTCCGTCAAAACCGTGGTCTGCAACGGGCGCAGAATTCAGATCTAAAGCACGGATAACCTAAAGCCTCGGGTTCCTCGTTGCCTCTATGACGAGCTGGATTCTTCGCAACTGAGGGCACTAAGGCGGAAACGGTCACCACTATCGACAGGTGTACAGGCGCCCCAGCCCGCTGTTCTCTCAGTACCCCACTTGGGCTCCATGCCCGGAATTCACCTGGGTCTGACCCATCTCCTGGCTCATCTGCATCAGACGAGCTATGCGCTCATTGGTGGGCGGATGGGTGGAGAAGAGCCTGCTGAATCCCCGGACAGAGAAGGGATTCTCGATCATCATGGCGGCGGCGCTCTGGGTGCCGGCGGTCTGCGGCATGGGCGCGGCCTGAGACCCGTAGGATATTTTGTTCAGTGCCGATGCCAGAGCCGCCGGGTCCCCAGTCAGCCGACTGCCGTCCTCGTCGGCGTCATACTCGCGGGTGCGCGAAATGGCCATTTGGATCAGGGAGGCGCCCAAGGGGGCCAGAATCGAACTGATCAGCACGCCCAGGAGGCCGAAGACGCCGGAATCGTTATCCCTGTCCCGGCTGTCGCCGCCGAAATACATGAGGGAGTATCCCAGGTAGGTGATGACCGTGGCCATGGCCGAAGCAACTGCAGAAGTCAGGATGTCGTGGTTGTAGACATGCATGAGCTCGTGGCCCAGCACACCGCGAATCTCACGCTCGTTGAGGATGCGCAGGATCCCCTGGGTGCAGCAGACGGCGGCATGGCGCTCGTTGCGGCCTGTGGCAAAGGCATTGGGCGAGTCGGTGGGGGCGATGTAGATGCGGGGCATGGGCTTGCCGGCCCTCCCTGACAGCTCCCGGACAATCCGATAAAGGTCGGGAGCCTCCTGCTCGCTGACCGGCCGGGCATGCATGGAGGCGATCGCCACCTTGTCGGAGAACCAGTAGGATCCGAAAGTGGTGGCCAGGCCTATGAGGATATAGACGCCCAGCGTCCCCTGGCGACCGCCGGTCAGCCACCAGATGAGCATAATAACGGCCCACATAAGGGCGAACAAAAGCGTCGTTTTCAGGCCGTTGAAATGTCCGTGAACCTTCAGCTTGCCATTCATGGGTTCCATGGTAGACAATGCCGCTGAATTTTTGCTGAACGACCGCTGAAAAGATAGGACTGCTGGGCTCCTCCCCCTACTGTCCTTTCAGAACAGGCCTGGTTGGCTCACGTCTTTCCTCTCGCCTTGAGGCTTAGGAAGAACATATTGGACCTTCTTCATCCTCCCGTTTTCATCGAAGAACCGGCGAAGATTCATGGTCTTTACCCCAAAATGGTCAGCGATATTAGGGATCTTGGGCTCTTTCTTCATGTGCTGCCCCTGCTGCAGCGGAACCCGGGCCTCATCCGTCACAATGACTGCCCCCTCGACCTTGGCCACGGCGATCAGCCAGGGATCCGCCTTGCTCTCCGGCTCCCAGTATCGGCGCGACTCTTCCGTATACTTCCCGCAGGTGACCAGGTAATCCTGGATTTGCGCATAGACCTGCCCATACCTGTCATCCTTATGACTTATTTGACGACCTTTGAACATTGCACGCACCCAAAGATCCAGCATATCGGGATCAGCGGCCTGCTCGTTGACCAGCTCGTCGTAGACGACATCCACCAAGGCGATCGCCTTGTCCTCAGCCAGCTTTTCCATCCATCGCCAGAAGGGGTGGAATTCCTTGTAGCCGAAAGGATGGTTGAGCCGGCAGGAGGCGATGAAGACGTTGGAATCGGGCAGGTAGAGGGTGGCGGTCATATCAGCTTCTTTTCACGAATCAACCCCTGATAAGACTGCGGGGAACGCACCCCCACCAGGTCGAAGCCCTCAGTCGGAGCCAGTCTTCCCCCGTCCATGGCGGCATTGACCAGGCGGACGAAACCGGTATCGACCCTGGAGGCATTGGTCCTGTTGCCGTTACCATGGGACTCCCGTTCCTGACGATGAGCGGTCTTGTCCCGAAGATGCCGATCCATTCGTGCCCGCAGCTCCTCAAGCGTATCCTCATCAGTCAAGCCAAACTGATGGGCTTGTATCCCCATGGCCAAGGCACTCAGATGGAAGTCGTCAGCTATGGACTCCGCAGCATCAGCTGGCTCTTTGCCCCCGTCCAGCTGCTCTCGCCACACCTGCCGGAAGCGCTCATCGTCAATCACGGCCTTTACCACCGCCCGGTTTATCGCGCGCTCCGTGGCCTTGCGGCCCCCTTGGCCGCCAATGCCGTCGAAGAGCTCCTGAGTGCCCAGCAGTACGTGCCCCACCTCGTGAATCAAGGTGAAGATCATGCCGTCAAAGGAATCATTTCTGTTGATGAACACCAGCGGAGCCATATCGTCGATCAGCACGAATCCCCGGAACTCCTGAAGATCCAGCTTTCGAGAACTCACGGAACCCACCTGGGAGTTGAGCATGATCATGATGCCCGCATGGGAGGCACGTTCCTTGAGCTGACGGAAACGGTCGCTAGAATTGCCGCCCTCCCAGGCAGAGCGCCCATCCAGCCCAAGGGTGGAGCGAAGTGCATCAGCCAAGGAATCGTCCTGCTCGGCATCGCGCACCGAACCTACCAGCGGGTTGGTATCCAAGCCGGACTCAAGCAATTCATCCCTGGCCCACTCCTGCCTGAACCGCATCTGGTCGATGGTGTCCTGCAGATTTTTGCTGGGCTGCACAGACGTGTTGCCTACGGTCCGGTAACGAACCAGAGGCTCAAGGCGACGCTGGGGCACAACCGACCTGACCAGGGCACCGAAAGGCACATGCAGGGCCCTGCTGAGCTGCTCAACCTTGTTGAAGGATACGGATACGGGTTCCTTGGATTCCAGCCAATCCGGCAACTGGCCAAGTCCCCGGCGCTGAGACAGGGCCACTGGATCGGCATCGCTCTCCTCAACGGCCCACTGGAGGGTGGCCGGATAGAGAGTCAGATTAGCCATGTCACGCTCCTTCGATTCCGTGAGGGGCTCTAATGACAATGATAGCTGCACCAGGCCTATCCGTCTGCCGTAAGCACCCAGTAGGGCATACCAAGAAAACAGGGCCTGGGTGAGGATTCATGAACCTCATCCAGGCCCTGCCACTGCCACCGACGACCTAGGAGCGATCGTCTACTCGCCGTGAGCGAGCTGGCGGAGCTGGTCTGGGTCGATGACCTTGATGTGCTCGCGTCCGACCTTGGCGCCCTCGGCGCGCTCATAGGCATCGACCCGCTTCCAACCGGCGAAGTCGATAGGCTGGATGCCCTTGTCCGCCAGGAAACGATCAATTGAATCATCGTCCCGGTCCTGGGCAAAGCGGCCGCGAGTCGGGCTGGCCGCCAGGTCATCCAGCATGTTGCCGATGGTCTCCAGGGCATCGGATTTGGTGGACCCGATCAGGCCCACAGGCCCCCTCTTGGCCCAGCCCGTGGCGTAGAGCCGGTCGATGGGTCGACCGTCCTGCCCCTCGGGAGCAGTAGTCACGCGACCGTGGACGTTGGAGAGGGTGTAGCCGGAGAAGTCGTAAGGAATGCCGGGAACCTCGGCTGGCTTGTAGCCGATGGCGTGGTAGACGGCCTGTACCGGATACTCCTCGTACTGGCTGGTCTCCTCCATGGCGCCCTCGGGCGTGACCTTGGTCTTCTCCACGCGAATGCCGGTCACCTTGCCGTCCTGGCCGATGATCGCGGCAGGCATCCGGTAGAAGTGCATATAGAAACGGCGGTCGGCGGGATTGCCCTCGAAGTCGACTCCGCCGTCCTCAGCCATGTCCTCGGCCATTTCCCTGATGGTGAAGAGCTCCTCCAGCATCTGGCGGGTCAGCTTGTCGGCACCGGCCCGGTCGATGGTCTCCTGATCCAGGTCGAAGTCCTCCTCGTTGATGATGATCTGCACTCCGGGCAGCTTCTCCAGCTCGCGCAGCTCCTGGACCGAGAACTTGGCCTGGGCCGGGCCGCGGCGGATGAACATGTGCAGTTCGCGGGCCTGGTTGCCCTGAATCCCCTGGTAGACATTGCCGGGGATGTCGGTGCCCAGCAGGTCGTCAGCCCGCCGCATCAGGATTCTGGAGACATCCATGGCCACGTTCCCGCCTCCGATGACGGCCACCTGCTTGGCATCCAGGGGCCAGTCCTGGTCAGCGTCGGGATAGCCGTCATACCATTCGACGAAGTGGGCGGCCCCGTGAACGCCATCAAGCCCGTGCCCGGCGATCTCCAGGGGGCGGTCGTCCACGGCGCCGGTGGCGAAGAGCACCACATCGTAGCGTTCAAGCAGATCATCCAGGTTGACGTCCCTGCCGAACTCCACATCCGCATAGAGGTGGATCTCGGGGTTGTCCAGGGTCTTCTCCAAGGCGCCGGCGATGTACTTGATGCTGGGATGGTCCGGGGCCACGCCGTAACGGACCAGACCGAAGGGAACGGGCAGTTTTTCGAACAGATCGATGCGGGCCCGGTCGCCCAGGCCCAGGTCGGCACCCTTCTCCCGAAGCTGCCGCAGCAGGATGTCAGAGGCGTAGACCCCTGCAGGCCCCGCGCCTATGACGGCCACGCGCAGGGGTGAGCCGGCTTCCTCGCCGCGGGCCGGTGCGGGCATGGTGGAATCGTTGACAGTAATATCGCTCATGCTTGTCAGCCTAACGCAAAGCGTCGGTCGGGAACAGAGCTAGTCGAGCTCCATCCCCGGGACTTTCACCAAGCGTCGCGAAATGGTCTCAGTCCCGGTCTATCAGCGCAGTCAGGGCCCAGAGGATGGAAACCACGTCGATGGCCTCCTGGGTAAAGGCGCCGACAACCACCGGGATCAGGTCGAAGGCGGCACAGAGCATGCCCACCGTGGCCAGGGTCAGCCCCAGCATGACCGCCTGGAGCATGACCCGCTTGGTCCTGCGGGCTATGGTGATCGACCTGGGCAGGCAGGCGATGTCGTCATTCATGATTACGGCCTGAGCGGACTCAGAGGCAGCCGTGGTAGTGCCGTCAGTGATGGCCATGCCCACGTCGGCGGCAGCCAGGACCGGGGCATCGTTGACCCCGTCCCCCACCATCACGGTGATGGATTTGGTCACTGACTCCCCCAGGAATTTGGACAGCCAGATGTCCCAGAATGGCTGCCGGTTGGGCTCCTCCCTGGAAGCCTTGGCGATCAGATCGGCCTTGTCCTCGGGGAAGAGGCCGGCATGCACGTCGGTGATGCCCACCTGGTCGGCGATGATCCGGGCCGAGGCCTCCTTGTCACCGGTAACCATGGAGAGACGGGTGATCCCCAGCTCCCGAAGCTGGGCGATGGTCTGGGCGGCATCCGACCTGGGCACATCCTTCATGACGATTCTGGCAGCCAGGACCCCATCGATAGAAATGTAGGAGGCCATCTCGTCAGGCGCCAGGGGGCCGAATAAATCACTTGAACGCCCGTCAGCCACGAACTGGGCCCTGCCCACCATGACCTGGTGGCCGTCGACCATACCCTGGACCCCGTTGCCGGAGTCCTCCTGAACCTCCTGCGCATGCAGATGGATCTCGTCATTGCTCTGCGCCCGCAACCGCTCCTGGGCGGCAGCCCCAGCCTCAGCGATCCCGTTGGCCAGGATGTGGACCGAGTAGGCCTCCACAGCGCCCGCCATAGCCAGAATCCGGTCTGTATCCACCTTCTGCTCCTTGCCGTCAGGCAGGTCGATCTTGGCCACTTGGGGACGTTTGACGGTCAGCGTGCCGGTTTTATCGAAGAAGATGTGCGAGACCCGGCCCAGATTCTCGATCACGTCCTGGGTTTTGATCAGCAGACCCGCCTTGGCCAGCCTCCCGGTCCCGGCCATGTAGGCCACAGGGGCGGCGATCAGCAGAGGGCAGGGGGTGGCCAGGACCAGAACCTGGGCGAACCGGGTCGGCACGCCGGAGATGATCCAGGCCACACAGGCGATGATGAAGGCCACCACGGTGAAGGGGACTGCCATCAGGTCGGCTGTTCTGACGACTGCAGCCCGCGAGTTCTGGGCGGAACGCACCAGGTTGAGGATGCGCTGATACTGGGAATCACGGGCCAGCTGCCGGGCCCGCATCAGGAAGGTGCCCGAGCCATTGACCGCCCCGGACATGACCTGGGCATCCTGGTAGAGCCTGCGGGGCATGGGCTCACCGTTGATGGTGGACATATCCAGGGTGGCGGTGCGGCTGATCAGCTCGCCGTCAACGGGCACGGTCTCGCCGGGCTTGACCACCAGGAGGTCGCCCAGGCGGACCTGATCGACCGCCACCGTGCTCCAGTCGTTCTCCTTGGGAAGGCCATGCTCTCCCTCTGGCAGGTCTACCTGGACTACATGGGCCACCTGAGGGGCGGCCTGAACCAGTACCGTCAGGTTGTTTTGCGCCCTGTTCCCTGCATACTGCTCGATGGCGTCGCCGGAGTAGAGCATGAGGACCACGGCCCAGCTGGCCCAATACTGCTTGACAGCCAGGGTGGAGAGAATGGCGACCACAGCCAGGATATCCACGCCCACGTGGCCATGTCGCACGTCATCGATCATCCCCTTGAGGGTGTCCACCAGCGAAACGGCCACCAGGGCCGCAACCAGCCATTGGGCGGCCTGGCGATAGGGGTGCCAGAGCAGGCCCATGACCAGCCCGCAAATCAGAACCACCCAAAGCATGGGTACCTTCTTGGCGAAACCCAGGATTTTCGACATGACCACTTCCCCGCTCCGGACTTGTCAGCCTGACAGCCGTAGCCGGATCACGGCTCTCTTTTCCTCTTGACATATCAAGCCTATACCGCGTCGGCGCCGGCGATGGACGGCGAGTACGACAAGGGGCCGCACCCGCCAAAGTGACGGATGCGGCCCCAGGGAGTCAGTCCCGGATCACTGCCCGAAGAAGAAGCGGAAGGGATCCATGGAATCGTCGTCGCCGGAACCGCCCTCGTCAGAGTCGCCGTCCTGACCACTGCCGTCCGAGTTCCTCCTGTTGGTCCTGGGCTTGCCCTGAACGGTCTGCTCCTCGCGGTCCAGAGTGGCGTTCACTTCGGAGGTCTTGCCGTCCCTGACCACGGTGATCTTGACCGAGTCACCGAAGGCGGAGGCCCGGACAAAGCCCAGCAGGGAGAAGTTGTTGTTGACCGCATGGCCGTTGAAGGCCACGATGGTGTCGCCGGCCTTGATGCCCGCCTTGTCGGCCGGGGAGCCGGAGACCACCTTGGTGACCTTGGCCCCGCCTCGGGTGACCCCATCGGCCTGTGCTGTGCTGCTCTGGATGGTGACACCCAGGGAGACATGCTTGGCCTTGCCGTCCTTGATGATCTCATCGGCGATCCGCTTGACCAGGTTGGACGGGATGGCGAACCCGATGCCGATGGATCCCGCCTCGGACTTGGAGGAGGCCATGGAGGCTATAGAGGAGTTGATCCCGATGACCTCGCCGGCCGCGTTGAAGGTGGGGCCGCCCGAGTTGCCGGGGTTGATGGCCGCATCCAGCTGGACCGCGTTGGTGACGATCGGGTTGTTGTTGCTCTCGTCCATGACCGAGACCGGGCGGTTCAGAGCCGAGACGATGCCGGTGGTGGCCGTGTTCTCATAGCCCAAGGGATTGCCGATGGCCATGACATTCTCGCCCACAGCCAGCTTTTCGGAGTCGGCGAACTTCACAGGCTTCAGGTCGGAGGGCGCCTGATCCAGGCTGAGGATGGCCAGATCGGCCGTGGTGTCGGTGCCGACCACCTTGGCCGTGTACATCTGCCCGTTGGAGAGGGTGACGTGAATCTCCTGAGCGCCATCGACCACGTGGTTGTTGGTGACCACATGGCCCTGGGTGTCGAAGACCGCGCCCGATCCGGCCCCCACCCCGCTCTTGGTCTGCACCTGGATAGAGACCACGGACTCGGAAACCTGCTTGCTGATGGCCTGCCAGTCGGGAGCTTGGCCGCCCTGGACCTTGGCCGTGCCCTGGCCCGAGGAATTGGAGGAGACCCCGTTCAGCGAGGAGGACGAGGGCAGGGTGATCCATCCGTTGGACAGTGCCGCCCAGCCCAAGCCCAGCATGAGGGCTGCGGCCACCAGGGCGGCCACCACAGCGGTGAAGACGTACTTGCCCGTGCCGCTCATGCTGCTGCCGGCGTTATTGCCAGGACCGGACCGGCCGTTGTTGGGGCCGCCGGATCCGAAAGGCACGAAGGGACCCTGGCCGGAGGGCTGGCCACCCTGGGGGCTCTGGCCGGCGTTCGGACGGGGCTGGCCGTTCTGCCCGAACTGGCCTGGCTGTCCGTATTGTCCGAAGAAGCCCTGCTGAGGACTGGAGCCATACCCCTGGCTGGGCTGCTGCTGCCCCTGATCGCTGGCAGACGGACGCGAGCCTGCAGGTGCGTAGGCACCATACTCGGGCGCAGGCCGATAGTAAGACTGCTGCTGCGTCTGCGCATCCTGCCCTGTGGCCGAGTCGCTGGAAGCGGAGGTTGAAGCCCCAGTGCCGCTGCCGTCATTCGACGCGCTTTCCGCAGTCGCGGGCCGTGCATCGCCACCAGGCATGGCAATAGGGGTCGTGGGCCTCTGGTCCCAGGCCTGAGTCTGCTGGTCCCCTGCTTCTGGTGCGGGGACCTGGGCAGAGTCATTCTGGTCCTTGGAAGCTCCCGCCTCCTGCTCCTGATCGGCGGCCCCGCGGTCGATGTGGCTTGGCTGCCAGGACTGACCGTCATCGCCGCCCCTCCAAGGGTCGGCCTTGTGCTCTTCAGCCATTTCTGCTCCTTCGGATCGATGCCGCTGCCTGCTATTCGGTCACGCTTGTCAATCTACCCCGTCGCCCGCGCTTTTTGCTGTTTCCGGCTGACAGGCGAAGCGGGTCGTCGCATGCATTGCTTCCAAGTCTAGAGCCGCAATGCTGAATGTTGTCTGGACATTGCATGAAAGTCATATCGACTGTACGCAGGGCAGCAACGGGACGGTTGGATGTCTTGGATACAGTGGAGCCATGAGCCTGATCACCAACCCGCTGGGAGCCACGCCGGGCCGACCCGGCGACCGCACCGCATTCTCATTCGAGACCCTGAACCGTCTGCCTGACAGCCCCGAAGGTCTGGGACGCAATGGCCGCCGCTACGGCCGCACCGGCATCATCCACACTCCTCACGGAGACATCCACACCCCCGCATTCATCCCCGTGGCCACCCAGGCGGCCATGAAGGCCGTCCTGCCCGAGCAGATGCGGCAGTTGGGCGCCCAGGTCCTGCTGGCCAACGCCTTCCACCTGTTCGAGCGCCCCGGCCCTGACATTCTGGACCAAGCTGGAGGCCTGGCCCGGTTCATGAACTGGGACGGCCCCACCTACACCGACTCGGGCGGCTTCCAGGTGCTCTCGCTGGGGGCGGGATTCAAGAAGACCCTGGCCATGGACGTGACCGGCATGAAGTCGGACCAGGTGATCGCCGAAGGCAAGGAACGCCTGGCCTTCGTGGATGAGGACGGGGTCACCTTCAAGTCCCCGCTCAACGGCGACCGGCACCGCTTTTCGGCCGAGATCTCCATGGGCATCCAGCATCGCATCGGAGCCGACATCATGTTCTCCTTCGACGAGCTGACCACCCTGATGAACACCCGCACCTACCAGGAACAGTCAGTGGAGCGCACCTTCCGTTGGGCCAAACGCTGCGTGGACGAGCACCACAGGCTGACCCAAGCGCGGACCGGCAAGCCCTACCAGGCCCTGTTCGGCGTGGTGCAGGGGGCCAATTATGAGGATCTGCGCCGACGCGCCGCCCGCCAGATCGCCTCCCTGGACTTCGACGGCGTAGGAATCGGGGGCGCCATAGAGAAACGGCTGCTGGGGCAGACCTGCGCCTGGATCTGCGACGAAATGCCCGAATCCCGGCCCAGGCACGTGCTGGGCATCGCCGCTGTGGACGACATCTTTGCAGGCGTGGAGAACGGCGGGGACACCTTCGACTGCGTATCCCCGGCCCGCTGTGGACGCAACGGGGCCGTCTTCACCCGTGACGGCCGCTGGAACATCAAGCGTGCCCAGTTCAAGACCGATTTCAGACCCATCGAAGAGGACTGCGACTGCTATACCTGCACCCACTACTCCCGGGCCTACATCGACCATCTGCTCCGCGCCCACGAGCTCAACGGCTACACGCTGGCCACCATCCACAACGAGCGTTTCTTCGTAAGGCTGCTGGACGAGATCCGCCAGTCCATCGATGGCGGCTACTTCGACGACTACAAGAAGGAGACGCTGGCCAGGTTCTACGCCCACGGATCCAAGGGCTGAGCCAACACGCCATTATTGCGCCGCGCAGACAACCGTGCTAACCTTTCCAGTTGTCTGCGAACGTGGCGGAATGGTAGACGCGCTGTCTTCAGGTGGCAGTGAGCTGATGCTCGTGAGGGTTCAACTCCCTCCGTTCGCACAAAGAAATGAAATGTCTTTGGCTGACTGATGTCGGTCGAAGGCATTTTTTATTGGTCCGATGGCAGCCGAGGCCGTTCAGCCTATTCGATATTCCAGGCATGCCCACCAGAATCCCCAGTCCGATTGGATCTGTCTGACAAGGGCTGCTAGGAGCGAACCAGCCGGGCGATGGCCTCGGAGGCCTCCTGCATCTTCTCGTCGGCCTCTTCACCCCCCTTTTCGGCGGCTTCGCGGACGCAGTGGTTCATGTGATCGTCCAGCAGGGTCAGGGCCACCGACTTCAGGGCGCTGGTCGAGGCGGCGATCTGGGTGAGGATATCGATGCAGTAAGTGTCCGACTCAACCATCTGCTCGATGGCCCTGACCTGGCCCTCGACACGCCGCAGTCTGGTGATGGTCCGCTTTTTATCGTTGGCATATCCGGGCACGATTCACTCCATTCGCATTCATCCCATGGCCTTCATGACGCAGCCAAGACTGACTCGAATTCATGAAACCCATCTCGAAATTCACTATCAGTATACCCCTGGGGGGTATAGTGAGCCACATGAGCAGCATCCTGGTCCTTATCGCGGCCCTGGCCATAACGGCGGGCATCATCTGGTACTTCTTCGCGCCCAGAAAGGCCACCCAGGCCAAGGATGAGGGCGGCGTCCAGACAGTCCACATCACAGTCAAGGGCGGATACAGCCCCCAGCTGATCCAAGTCCAGGCCGGGCGGCCGGTCAAGCTGGTCTTCGACCGCCAGGAGAGCGGAGAGTGCTCCTCGCACGTAGTCTTCAACGATTTCAACATCGACAAGACCCTGCCCGCCTTCCAGACCTCGACCGTCCAGCTGACCCCGCCCAAGGCCGGCGACTATCCCTTCGCCTGCGGGATGAACATGCTCCACGGGATGCTCCGGGCCACCGATGGCCCGACGACCGGCAGCGCCGAGGCACAATCCAAACAAGCACAGGGCAGCCAGTCACAAGGCGAGCGCCCACAAGCCGAACCCACCGAATCCGCCAAGCCCGCCCAAACCAATGGCGGCAGCGACCAGGACGAGGCGGATCAGGAGCGCACGGCAGAAATCCGTGACCTGACCAGGCGGTTCATCGTAGCCCTGGTCTTCACACTCCCGGTCTTCATCCCGGCCATGTTCGGCATGTTCCTGCCCATGCCCCACATGCTGATGAACCCCTGGGTCCAGCTGGTCCTGATTCTGCCGGTGATGTTCTACTCAGGCTGGCCCATCCACCGCACCGGATGGCTGGCCCTGGCGCACCGGGCCCCGGAGATGAACTCCCTGGTCGCCCTAGGCACTGCCACGGCCTTCCTCTACTCACTGGTGGTCACCGTGGCCCCGCAGCTCCTGCCTGAGGGAAGCCGCGAACCCTACTACGAGGCTGTGGGCACCATCATCACCCTGATGATCCTCGGCCAGATCCTGGAGGCAAGGGCCCGGCGCGGCACTGGCGATGCCATCCGCGCCCTTGTCGGACTCAGGCCCAAGACCGCCACCGTGGTGAGGACCGACCAGGACGGCAGGGAGACCACCCAGGAGATCGCCGTCGACGATGTAGCCGTCGGGGACGTGATCCAGGTCCATCCGGGCGAGAAGCTGCCGGTGGACGGCCAGGTCATTTCCGGATCATCCTCAGTGGACGAATCCATGGTGACCGGCGAGCCCATGCCCGTCCTCAAGCAGGAGGGCGATTCCCTGGTCGGAGCCACCGTCAACGGCACAGGCTCCCTGCGCTACAAGGCCACCCAGGTAGGGCAGGACACCGTTCTGGCGCAGATCATTCGGCTGGTCAAGACGGCTCAGACCTCCAAGGCACCCATCCAGAAGCTGGCCGACCGGATATCGTCAATCTTCATCCCCGGGGTCATCCTGGTAGCGCTCTGGACCTTCGTGGCCTGGTGGGCGTTCGGCCCCATGCCCCGCGGAGTATACGGAATCGTGGCGGCGGTCTCCGTCCTGGTCATCGCCTGCCCCTGCGCCTTGGGCCTGGCCACCCCCCTGTCCGTAACGATCGGCACTGGACGCGGCGCCCGTGCCGGCGTGCTCTACCGGTCGGCGGAGGCCCTGCAGGGAGCGCATGACGTCGATACCATCGTCCTTGACAAGACCGGCACCATCACCCAGGGCCGACCCGAACTGGCTGATGCCCTGAGCGTGCAGGGTCTGGATGAGGACCTGCTGATCAGGGCAGCCGCGAGTGCCGAGAGCAATTCCGAGCACCCCCTGGCCCAGGCCATCGTCCAGGCCGCCAAGGACCGCAATCTGGAGCTGGTCCCGATCAAGGACTTCGACTCGGTCACCGGCGCCGGCATCGATGCAACCTTCCCCTCCGGCTCCTTCAAGAGCATGACAGAAAACAGCCGGAATGAAGAGAATACCCTCCATGTCCTTGTCGGCAACCGCAGGCTGCTCGAGGGCAAGGGAATCGATCTAGGGAACGAAAAGGCGGACCAGGCTGGCGCACAATCCCTCTTGGACACCGCCCGCAGCTGGGAGGATCAGGGCCGCACAACCATCTTCGTGGCCATCGACGGCAGGCTTGCCGGGGTCCTGGCCGTGACCGACCAGGTCAAGTCCGGGTCCAAGCAGGCCATCCACGACATGAACGAGCGCGGCATCCAGACCATCATGCTGACCGGCGACAACCAAGGCACCGCCGAGCAGGTCGGCAGCCAGGTCGGGGTCACCCGGGTGGTGGCGCAGATCCATCCCGAGGACAAGGCGAGCATCGTCAAGGCCCTCCAGGCCCAGGGGCACAAGGTGGCCATGATCGGCGACGGCATCAATGATGCCCCAGCCCTGGCCCAGGCCGACCTGGGCATGGCCATCGGCACCGGAACGGACGTGGCCATCGAATCCGCCGACGTGACCCTGGTCTCGGGCGACCTGAACGCGGCGGTCAAGGCCATCGACCTTTCGGCGGCGACCATGCGCAACATCCATCAGAACCTCTGGTTCGCCTTCGGGTACAACGGTCTGGGCATCCCCATCGCCGCCGGCGTACTCTACCCCTTCATCGGCCTCCTGCTCAACCCCATGATCGCCGGTGCAGCCATGGCCTTCTCCTCCCTGTCTGTGGTGCTCAACGCCAACCGGCTGCGGCATACGCCCCTGAAGGCCAGGCCGGTCAAGGAGGCCAAGCCAATCGACATGGATGCCCTGACCAGGA
The DNA here is from genome assembly GCF_052606465.1 of Bifidobacterium sp. ESL0825. Classification (NCBI taxonomy): domain Bacteria; kingdom Bacillati; phylum Actinomycetota; class Actinomycetes; order Bifidobacteriales; family Bifidobacteriaceae; genus Bifidobacterium; species Bifidobacterium sp. ESL0825. The sequence continues at coordinate 1,764,639 of NZ_CP199589.1, read as the reverse complement.
ACCTCAGTATTTCCACCCACCAAGAACACAACCAAGAGAAAGGAAACGAGATGGGACTCTTCCATCATCATGACGACATGCAGCAGGACCAGGCAGCGACGGACAAGGTCACCGACCCGGTCTGCGGGATGTCCATCGACCCCAGCACGGCCGCAGCCAAGCGCGACTACCAGGGTAAGACCTACTACTTCTGCTCGCAGAATTGCGTCGATACCTTCGATGCCGATCCTCAGAAGGTGCTCAACAAGTAGGATCGCGTGTTCGGCGTCTGATCAGCGGTCGTCAGCGAGCTGCCAGGGCTGGTCGAAAAAGTCGAAGATGCGCTCCAAGTAGGGCCCCAGAACCTTGTCAGGCATCTGGTAGAGCTCGTGCATGCTGCCCGGGATATGCACCAGCGTGGCCTGGCAGCCGCCCTGCTGGACCTGGTCGACAAAACGGTTCTGGGGCATCGGCAGCACAAAGCGGTCGGGCTGCGCCTGGAAGAGCAGCAGAGGGGTCTCCACCCGGCTGCATCGGTCAGGACGCAGTATGGCCCGGCTCATCTCCAGGCTCTCCCTGACCCAGCCGAAGGTGGCGGCGCTGGTCTGGTAATGCACCTCCTTGGCCCGCAACTTATGGGTCCAGGACACCCGAGCCTGGCTGCCATTGGGGTACTTGCCCATGTCCAGTTCGGGGTGGAAGGGGCCGAACCCCGGAGCCATGCTGCGCGAGCGGCCCATCATGCAGGCGGCGTTTGTCGCCGTCCAGGCCACCGAGGGCATCAACCCGGTCCTCGGAGCAATCATGGGTGATGACAGGACCGCCTTGTCAATAAGTGAAGGAAAAGTTTCCAGCATCCTTGCAGCCACACCGCCGCCCATGGAGTGGGAATAGAGCACCATAGGCTTGTCCTGGGCGTATTGCTGGCCCACCTGGGAGCAGAAGGCGGCCAAATCCGCCACATACCGCTGCCAATGATCCACCCATACCAGACTGGGATCGTTTACGCCCCGGCCGGAGAAACCGTGTCCCCAGTGCTCGGGAATGCAGACAGAGTACCCCTGCATCAGGAAGTACCAGGCAATCTCCTGATATTTGTCGGCGAATTCCGAAAAACCGAAGGAGATGATTACGGCCCCGCGCACGCGAGCCGACCCTGACTCCACCGCGCCCTGGCGGAAAAGCGCCCTGTCATAGCAGACGTAATGCAGAAGCCGGGAGGGGTCGACGCCGCCGAGATGGGCCTTGTCCAGCAAGGTTCCCCCGTCCTCGCCGCCGTCATGGGAGATCATCCATCCGTCACTGCGACAGGAGGCCAGATCAGGAAGGACGCGATCCTTCATGATCTGGTCGTAGCGGCGCTCCTCAACCAGTTGGACGCTCATGCTCTCACCCTATACCACCTTCTGTTGGACTCGGCCCTACATGAGCCGGGTGCTCTCCAGGTTTCTGACGATCCAGTCATTGAAGCGGATGACGGGCTTGCGCAGAACCAGCCCCAGCAGCAGCGAGGGCACCAGGAAGAGGGCCAGGGTGGCCATCTCCCGCCAGAACTCCATGCCATAGGCTCCGGCAACGGCCGACTGCATGGCCCCGATGGCGTGGACGAAGGGCAGGAAGGGATAGACCCCTTGGAAGAAGCCGGGCAGGGTCTCCATGGGGAAGGTGCCGCCCGAGCCAGCCACCTGCATGACCAGGAGGATGACAGCGATGGCCTTGCCGATGTCCCCGAAGGAGACGACCAGGGTATAGATCAGATTCATGAAGACGAAAGAGGCGAAGACCGCCACCAGCACGAACATCAGCGGATGGACGCACTGAACCTTCAGGTAGAAGAGGTCGCCCAGGGCAATCAGGCAACCCTGGAGGATGGCCATCAGGGCGAAGACCGCGAATCTGCCGAAGTACTCCTGGTAGAGCTGAAGGCCGAAGCGGCGGGCGTTGCCTGGCGACTCCGGGCGGAAGACTCCCCAGGAGCGGCTGCCCTCGGAATCCTCATCCAGGTCATCGGCCCTCTTCCAGGCATCCTGCAGGGAGTCCAGGTGCAGGACGAAGGCCTTCTTCTTGTCGGACAGGGCCACCTTCATCATGGCTGCCAGAATGGTGGCGCCCACCCAGATGGAAAGGATGGTATAGAAGGGGGTCATGGCCGACCCGTAGTTCATGACCGGGAAGACCGCATGCCGATGGATGCCTACCGGCGAGGACAGAAGCGCGGCCAGGGTTTCGGAATCCCCGCTCAGCAGGGTTTTGACCTCCTGCGCATCCTTGCCCTGCGAAGCCTGGGTCAGGTGTCCCCCCAGGTCGGTCAGCCGCTTGGAGGCCTGGTCCAGGCGCTGGGAGATCTCGCCCAGCTGGTCCTTGGCCTGGCTGATGTCCTTGGTCATAGGGCCCGTCAGCTCAGAGGCACCTTTGACGGTTCCGTCCAAGCCCGTCAGCAGCCGGTCGGTCGAAGTGACCACGGTGTCCATGGAGGAAGCCAGGTCATCCAGGCGGGGCTTCAGGTCATTGCGGTACTGGGCGCGGACCTGATCCACCGAGGTGCGGGCCTGGGCGATCCTGTTCTTCAGATCCTGGCGCTGACCGGCCAGCTTGTCCTTGCCCTCCTTGGCCGTCTGGGAGGCCTGGCTGATCCGATCGGCCAGATCGCGCTGGGCCGCCTGGGCCGCCCGCATTCCGGCCTGGGCCCGATCAATGGCGGTCAGCAAGGCCTGGCGCTGCTCCGCTGTCAGATTGGAGTCGGATTCCACAGTGCTGCGCAGATCCTCCAGGCTGGCGACCATTCCGTCGTAGTCGGCCGCCGATTCCCTGATCCGTTCGCTCAGGTCGTTCAGCTGGCTGCTGACGGCATCGCTCTGCCGGCCTACCTTGTCAAAGGCATCGTCGATCTTGGAGCCGATGGTGTCATAGGCGCCCGATGCCTGGTCAAGGGCAGCGTCGACCGCCTGGGCCGACCCGGAGAGGGACCTGCCCAGATCCTTGGATCCCTTGGTCCCTTGGTTCAGGGCCTTTCTGGCATCGGCCATGGCGGAATCGGACCGGCCCAGGATCCTGCCGGTGGAGTCGATCATCTGTCCGGAGGAATCCAGTAGGCCCGCATAGGCATTCACCTGGCTGGAGGCAGTGGTCAGCCGCTGTGACATCTGGTCGATGTGGCCGGTCGTCCTGGTCAGATAATCCTGGACTTCGGGGCTCTGAGAATAAGTGAAGACCTGGCTGGCCAGATCGATCCCCACCTGCCCCACGGTCTTGACGAAGGTCTTGTCGATGGTCGTGGCCACGGTGTCGGCCCCCTGCTCGGTGACATGGGGGGCGATGGCGTTCTTCTTCTCGTTCAGGTAGTACTCAAGGTTGGCGTGCTTCACATCCTTTGAGAAGAGGGTCATCATGTCCGCGCTGAAATCCTTGGGAATGACGATGGCGGCGTAGTACTCGCCCGAGCGCACCCCCTCCAGGGCCTGGTCGCGGTTGACGAACCTCCAGTCCAACTGGTCGTTGGCCCGCAGGGTGCTGGTGACCGTCTCCCCCACGTTGATCCTGACCGGGATCAGGTCGGACTTGTACCCCTTGTCGGTGTTGGCCACGGCCACCTTGATGGCCTTGGTGTTCTTATAGGGGTCCCAGCTGGCGGCGATGTTGAACCAGGCGTAGAGGGCCGGGACGATGATCAGGCCCATCAGGACGATGATGGCGATGACGTTGCTGGTGGCATCGGCCAGGTCCTTGCGCAGAATCCTCCAGATGTTCCTCATCGGCGATCACCATCCTCGTGAGCGTCTTCCTCATCGCGGTTCAGGACTGATTCGCGCACGGCCGTGGTCAGCCTTGTCACGGCCGAGGGACCCTGCCGACGCGGGCGGATCAGGGTGTGGAAGTCCATGCCGGGACGCTCGGTCAGGCCCAGCTGCTGCACATAGCTGTCGCAGATGTACTCGACGATGATCAGGTAGGCGTCGATCAGGACGATGGAGGCGATGCAGGCGATCAGCATGACGATCTTGGCCTCGGTGCTGAACAGCAGGATGAGGAAGAGGACCGGCAGCAGAACCAGGGCCAGACCAGCCCGGATCAGCGTTGGATAGAGGGCCAGGAAGCGATGCGCCCGCCGCCTTATGACAGCGCGGTAGTCGCCCTCGCCCAGGATGGAGCGGGCCAGGCTGCCCAGGCTCAGACGACGGTCGGCCGAATGGTTCTGCTCGGTCAGCATCAGGTCGGTGGCGCCCAGCCGCCGGTCGAAGAGGGCGTTCAGGTTGAGCAGGTACCGCCGCACCACCAGTCCGATCAGGAGGGCCGCGGGCAGGTACCAGAAGATGTGGAGCATGTCCTGCCAGTAGTGGTTGCCGTACATGCCACCGATGGTCTCGCGCATGGCGTTGATCCCGTAGGTGAAGGGCAGCCAGGGGTTCAGATTGCGGAAGAAGTCGGGCATCATCTCAATGGGGTACATGCCCGAGGAGCCGGGTATCTGCAGAATGACCAGGACCACGGCCAGGGCCTTGCCGATGTGCCTGAAGGAGGCGGCCAGGGCATAGATGATGTTGATGTAGACGAAGGAGGCAAAGACCCCGGCCAGGACGAACAGGGCCGGCTGCTGGCACTGGATGCCCAGCATCAGGTCGCCCACTGTAGCGATCAGCGCCTGGAAGAAGCCGACGAAGACCAGCAGAAGCCAGCGGCCCAAGTAGGCCTGGGTGGCGGTGCACTTGCGGATGCCCTCCTTGTCGACCTCCAGCTTGTAGATGGCGATCAGGATGAACCCGCCCACCCAGAGGGCCAGATTGGTGTAGAAGGGCGCTACGGACGACCCGTAGTTGCTGACCGGATAGACCGTGTGGGAATCCAGCTTGACCGGCGAAGCCATGGCCTTTCCGAAGGATTCGGGGCTCAAGCCCAGGGTCTGGGACATCCGGTTCCAGGCGGCCGAGGATCCCAGGGCCGCCACATCGGTGCGAACCCCCTCCAGATCGGACCTGACCGAAGCCAGGGAGGCCCTGGTGGTGGACAGGGTTGACTGGGCCTGACCAATGGTGGAATCCAGCTGGTCCAGCAGGGCATCGGTCTGGGCGGCCGTGGTGGACAGGCTGCTCAGGGCGCCCTGGAGCGAGCCATTGGAGGCATTGAGGTTGTCCAACCCGGTAAGGAGGTTGGGCATGGTGGTCCCCGTCAGACTTTGGCTGGCCGCAGTCAGGGCCTTGATGCCTGTGTCGCCGGTGTCGGTCATGGCCGAGCTCAGGTCCGATGCGGCCTGCTTGCCCGAGCCCAGGGCCGTCGAGGAGTTCTTCTTGAAGGCATCCAAGGATGCCTTCTGCTGCTGGTTGGTCTTTTTCAGATCGTCGATCTGCCGCTGGATGCTCTCGTAGGCCGGATCCCCGGGATGCAGCCCGGACTGGTCCAGACCTGTCTGGAGCCGGTCCACGGCCTTCCCGTTGGCGTCCACCAACTGGCCCAGGCCGGAATTGACCCGGTCCACCTTGTCTTGGGTGGCGTTCAGGTCGGAGGTAATCCCGCCTGCCACCGTATTCACATCCGTGACCGCGCTGGACAGCCGCACCGACCCGTCCGCCAGGGCCTGGTTCAGGGCGGAGGAGAAGCGGAGGCTGTCATCGCGGGTCCTGGTCATGTGGTCCTGGGCCTTGCTCAGGGTGGCCTGGGTGGCCGATATCTGACCCTGCAGGTCCTTGATGTCGCTTCTGGAGCCGGCCACGGTCTGCCTGGCCTGGCCCATGGTGGAACCAATCCGGTCAAGCTGGCCATCCGTACGATCCAGCTGGCCGATGATTTCCCCCAGGTCGCCCACCACCTGACTGCGGCTCTGCTCGGCCGCGCCCTGGGCATCGCCGGCGGTCTGCAGGACCTTCCCGGCCAGGGCATCGCTGACGGCCGAGACGAAGACGGTGTTGATTTCCTGGTCGATGGTGGAGGCGCCGGTGTCGGTCACCTTGGGGGCGATGGCGTTCTTCTTCTCATTGACGTAATAGTTCAGCGCAGGCCTGCTCCCGGTCCCCTCGACGATGCCGACCAGATCGGCGCTGAACCGTTCCGGGATGATGATGGCCGCGTAGCACTTGCCTGAGTGGACCTCGTCGATGGCTCTCTGGTCATCATCCATGAACTTCCAACCCAGGCTGTCGTTGCCGCGCAGCTCCTGGATGACCGATCTGCCGGCATTGATCCTGCCGGTTTGCGCGGATTGGGCCCCTCGATCCATGCTGACGACGGCCACGGGCAGGTTCTTGACGTTGCTGTAGGGGTCCCAGAGGGCCATGATGTTGAACCAGGCATAGAGGGAGGGCAGCACGGCCACGCCGATGGTCACCACCAGGGCCACGGGGTTGCGCAGTATCCGCCAGAGATCTCGCCTGAAGATGGCCAACACGGTCTTCACCGCCAGGCACCTCCTTCTTGTCTGTCCGGGGTATCACGGCACTGGCCTGCTCCACTCGGATCGGCTGCATCCTCCCGGGACCTACGTCCGGCCCGAGTATAGCCACCCTTCCTTACTGGCCCAGGCCGGTCAGCTGATCGTGAATGCCCGCTTAATGCCCACTCAAGGCTGGAGGCGGAAGGGCAGGCATGCGACCAGTGGTGGTTTCATCGTATATGAGTAAGGACGGATTCCCAGGGCGACACGGGCTACCGACGACGGTTTATGCCTTGGCCACGAACAGACGGGAGACCGCCGTCGACAGGGCCACAGCCAGGCCCATGGGCATGAAGGCCATGACCGGCAGATGGCAGACCTCCATCAGCATGGCCATGGCCATGAGCGGGGCCTGCTGGGAGGCGGCCAGCAGGGAGGCGGCGCCAATCACGGCACACTGCCAGACCGGCAGGCCGGGCACAAGGCAAGCCAGCAGCAGGCCCAGAACAGCGCCCATGGCGGATCCCAAGGCTATGGACGGCGTCAGGGTGCCGCCGAAGGCCCCGGCACGGATGGTGGCTGTGGTCAGCAGGGCCTTGGCCAGTGCGAAGAGGGCCAGCAAGGCGAGCGGCTGAGCCAGCTGAAGTCCGGAGAATCCCGCAGACAGCCGCTGATCCATGCCCATCTGGGCCAGAGCCCGGCCGTTGCCCAAGACCTGGGGAACGGCCAGGGCGACCAGGCCGGTCAGCAGAGCCACCCCCGTCAGCTGCCAGATGGCTGCAGGACCAGTGGTTCTATGGGCCTCAGCCCAGGAGGTCATCCGCCGGAATCCGGCCCCCAACAGTCCCATGACCGGTCCGATCAGGAGGACCACTGCCATGAGCCAGGGCCGGAAGGGCTCGGAGCCGACCTTATAGTAAGGAGCAAACCCCTTGATGGAGCCGCCGACCAGGGTAGCCAGGGCCGACATGGCCAGATTGACCGTCACCACTTCGGCATCCACCCGCCGCAGCAACACCTCGATGCCGAAGCAGGCACCGGTCAGAGGCGCGATATAAATGCCGGCGAATCCGGCTCCTGCTGCGGAGGCCACCAGCAGCGGACCGTCCTGATCACGCAGCCCCAGCCGTCGGCCCATCCTTGACCAAAGACCGCCTAGCAGGGCCCCGGCCTCGCGCGGGGCCACCTCCCTGCCGATGGAGCCGCCGGCAGCCACAAAGAAGATCTGGGTGAGCACATGAACCACGGTCCGCCCCGGGGGCATGGGCGCGCCCTTGACAGCCTGGCCGACCGAGGGAACCAGTCTGGTCCTCGTCCGCAGCCAGGCCCAGATCAGACCGGCCGCCAGCCCGGCAATGGTCACCGAGGCCAGCCTCCTGATCGGCGGCACCGCCTCAGCCGTGGGAGTCTTTGGAGTCTCAGCGAAACCCAGCAGGCCGACCTGGGTCAGCTCGAAGAACCTTGCCAACAGGCCCGAGGAAAGTCCGACCAGCAGGCCCAGGCAGAGCACCGAGACCGCCAGGCCCCAACTGCGAGGAAGCTGGAATCCGCGACTGGACCCTGGAGCCTGGTCAGGCTTTCGTTGGATATGCACAACCCCAATCTAGCGGAAGCAACCGCCAGCAGAGCGTCAGCCCAAACAGCCTTTCCGTCAGTCCGTCTTGTTCTTGAGGGCCTCCCGCAGGAAGTCCCGCTGCAGAATAAGCAGGTTCTCGGCAACAGTCTCGTCATTGGTCATGTGGGTGATGCCGGTCAGCGGCAGGACCGTATGGGGACGGCCGGCCGCCATCAGAGCACCGGAGAGCCTCAGGGTGTTGGCCACGGAGACGTTGTCATCCGCAAATCCGTGGATCAGCATCAGCGGGCGGCGCAGCGAGGGGGCGTCATCAATGATCCCGTTGCGGCGGTAGACGGCCGGGTCCAGACCTAGATAGCGCTCGGTGTAATGAGTGTCGTAAAGAGTCCAGTCCGTGGGCGGGGCGCCCGCGCAGGCCGCATGTATCCGGTCGGGAGCCCGCAGAACCGACAGGGCCGACAGGAAGCCGCCATAGGACCAGCCGATCATGGCCACATGCCCCAGATCAGCCTCAGGAGCGAAGTCCGGCAGGGCCTCCAGAGCCTCAAGCTGGTCATCCAGAGTCACCTGGGCCATGTCCTCGAAAATGGCCCGATCCCAGGCAGGCCCACGACCCGGCGTGCCCCGGCCATCCGCGGTCAGGACCAGGAAGCCCTGATCCGCCCACCACTGGGACTCCCAGTAGTAGGACTGGTTGAAGACCACCTGCTGGGCGCCCGGCCCGCCGTAGGGCTTGAGCAGGACGGGCAGGCTGTCGGCGCTGGCGTAGGGGCTGGATTCGGACGGTCTGACGATGGTAGCGAACAGCTCGTGCTGGCCCATGCGCACGAAGTCCACGTTGGGGGTGAACCCGGGATCGCTGCTGGTGTCGGCCAAGACGGCGCTCATGGCTCCCTGGCTATTGATATGACCGGCATCCACGGCCCGCCGATCAGGACGATCCTGATGCTCATGCCGCACAGCTTCGCCAGTCTGCTTAGCGCTGCTGTCGGGGCGGGCTTCACCCACCAGGCCCAGCCCTTCAGCACCCAGGCGGTCCAGATCCCCGTCTGCTCCCAGGTAGCAGTGGCGCACCTGTCCCTGCGCCGAAGCCATGGTCCGTCCGCTGACCACGATGCCATGGCCGGCTCGCGAGGCGGACCACACTCCGGGCAGACGGTTGAGCACATGGATGGAGCCGTCATAGCCCAGGCGCATCAGGTCGAAGCTGCGGGGGTCAGTAGAGACCACCGCCAGCACATCGCGGTCCTCCACGGACAGCACCTGTCGAATCTGGCAGCCACCAGGAGAGAATACCTTTCCGTCCAGGCGCAGCCGCGTGGTATCGGCTTCTGTATCGATGAATGCATCCACCAGCCCGCCCTGGGGCTGGTAGGCCGGCAGCCCCGGCACCAGGTCGATCCACTGGTCGTTGCCATGCTCCTGCAGCACCCTGGTGGCCACCTTGGGCGCCGCCTCGGGATCAAGCAGGGTCATATTCTGCCCCGGCTCCAAGCCCTGGCGGGCATCCGGCACCTGCACATCCAGAATCCTGTCCTCGGTCTGCCGACGGTTCTGAACCAGCAGCAGGGGCCGATGCCCGTCCTGCCAACGGACCACGGCCAGGTACTCGAAGGCATGATGGTCCCAGTCCACCTCGCCCACCCAGGGGTCGTCGTCATCCTGGCCCAGGAGGACCAGACTCAGCCCGACGCGGGCGTTGGCGGTCAGAGCCTGGGGATACCGCCGAGCGCGCGGCCCGACCTGGGGATTGGCCGGATCGCTGATGTACCAAATCGGCTCATCGGAGGAATCCGTGTGCTCGACCAACAGGGCCCGGGAATCCGGCGACCACCAGAACCCCTGGTAGCGGTCCATCTCCTCGCCGGCCACGAACTCGGCCAGCCCCAGCCGCATCCGATCATCGGTGCCGGGGCGCAGGGCCAGGACAGCCCTTTCACGATCCTGCCCGGCATCCTGCCCGATGGTGACCACCATCAGCCGGTCGCCAGTCGTATAGGCCACCATGGTGCCGTCCGGACTGATGGCAGGATTGAGCACAGCCGAATCGCTGTCTTCCAAACTCAGGACCCGCGTGGAGGCGGTGAGACCATCAGGGGCAATCAGCGAGAGCCAGAGCCGACCGCCCAAGGCAAAGACCACCCGATCCCCGGCAGCATCCACGCTGTAATCGACAATGCCCTCGCCGCCCTCCCGCGAGCGCTCCCTGCGAGCTTGCTCAGCGGCTGGCACCTGTTCCTGGTCCGCATCATCCAGCAGGGCCCTGGGGTCGGCCAGGAGCACCTCACGGTGGCGGCCATCCTGGTCAAAGACGGACAACCAGAGCCCGGTCACCAGGTCTTCAGGTCCGTCGGAGCGCAGAAAGACGGCCCGTGAGCCATCCCCCACCGCCAGGGCCGACCGTGGCGCACCCAACGTAAACCGCAGGGTCCGGGCCTTGGCCCGCGGATATGCCTCCATCGCCCGATCCACCTCTTCGGCCATGCTCGCTCCTCGACTATCTCTGACATGATCCCCATGATCATGCGTCTGCCACGATGATAAGCGCCTAGGCGCCAAAGAGGAATTCGAATAGCTCTACTGTGATGCGCCACCTCGATCATCAGTAAACGTCAATCGTTCTACTGAGAAATTTTTATTGTCGAATACGGCCTGTTTCCGGGCTATGACCAGCCGATGACCATTCCCTGCGATAGAATCGAAGTGTGTTGTCACCAAAGACTGGTCGATGATGCCTGTTTCCCAGGGGTAGGAGTGTCAAGGCAGGACACCCCATGAATGTATCTGGGGAGCAACCGACAATAGAGAAAATAGAGGTAACCAATGAATATCATGGTTCGTTTCAAACGCGCATGCGCAGTACTCGCTGCCGGCGCCACCCTGGCAGGCGGCCTAGCGTTGCTGCCTACCGTGGCCCAGGCTGTCGAGAGCAAGAATGTCCAGACCAAAGCCGCTCCTTACACAATCACATTCATCAGCGATTAGACCTCGACTACAGGAGAGACACGACAGACCGACTCAACCGGCAAGCTGGATCCCGAGTCACTTCCCAAGGCTGTGCTGCCTGACTACATGAAAGATTCGCAGACCGAAGAGAAGCCTTGGACGGCTGACGGATGGACCTATTCTGCTATGGGCTTCGACAAAGTGGACTTTAGCCAACCTTTCACTTCCGACACCACCGTCTATGCGAAATGGGACCAGCCAAACATCGTCAAATTCATCAGTAAGGATCCGCGTGACGACGCGAGTGAGTTCGTTGAAGTGTCGTCACTACCCACGAAAGAGGGCCACAAGCTGGCTGATCTACCCGATAACCCTCCCAGCTACCCCGGCTACACTTTCGATGGATGGTTCTCTGCTGAAAACGGCACAGCTTTTGACCCCACAGCCACCTTCTCCGATGACGCTAATTTCGTAGCCAGGTACACCAAGGTGACCACTCCCAACGAGCCCAACAAGCCTGGTCAGACCGCTCCGGTTGACAACAACACCAAGCAGCCTGCCAAGGACAACACCAAGCAGCCTGCCAAGGACAACAAGGCTCCCGCCAAGGATCCGGCTAAGAAGGATGCCAAGAACAACAACACTCTGGCTCAGACTGGCGCCGATGCCGTGGCTCCTCTGGCCATTGCCGCTGGCCTCTGCCTGGCTGCCGGCATCACCCTGGGTCTGCGTCGCAAGCTGGCTCTGTGAGCCTGCAGGCTTCGGCCTGACCCATGATGATTGAAGTTCAAAGGCCCCTTGGTCCATTGTGGCCACGGGGCCTTATCCATGCCTGGCAGTCGCGGTCGTTCGAACCTGTTCATTGAAGAAATTGCAAGCATCCGACCGCCCATTACCCCCTTCCGGCAGGGTCACGTACTATGAAAGGGTTATATGGAAAGGGATGACTATGAGCGTTCTCGATCGTTTCGAGAAGAGCGTGGAAGGCGCCGTTAACGGTGTCTTCTCGAAGTTCGGCTCCAAGGACCTACAGCCCGTCGACCTGTCGAGCGCCCTCGAGCGTGAGATAGACTCACAGGCCATGCCCGTCGGTCGCGACCGCACCGTGGCGCCCAACGAGTATCGGTTCAGACTATCCACCCCAGACTTCGACCGCATCGAGCAGTGGGGTTCGGAGGCTCTGGCCAACGAGCTGGCAGATAACCTGACCAAGTACGCCGAAAGCCAGCACTATGCCTTCGTCGGCCCGGTCGTGGTCATTTTCGAGGAGGACCTCAACCTGAACAAGGGCGACTTCCACCTGTCTGCCGAGTCGGTCCAAGGCAACGCGGCACCCGTCACCACCCCCGATGAGTCCAAGGACTGCCCGGTGCTGGAGATCAACGGCCGCCAGTACCTGCTGACCGCCCCCATTACCACCATCGGCCGTGGATCCTCCTGCGACATCGTCATCGACGACGCAGGAATCTCCCGCCGACACCTGCAGATCGAGATCACCGACAAGGGCGTGGTAGCCCGCGATCTGGGGTCCACCAACGGCACCTATGTAGAGGGACATCAGGTTCCCGCAGCCACCCTGCTGGACGGCAATACCATCACCATCGGCCGTACCCGCATCCTCTACTGGGCATCGTCACAGGAACAGGATTCGTAAGTCGCCCAGACCTTGAAGTAAGGTCGAATCATTATGCTGACTGAACTGACATTCGCCATCCTCAAATACGGATTCCTGGCTCTGTTATGGGTATTCGTCTGGCTGGCCATCCGTTCACTCCGCAAAGACATCGAGACTTTCAGCCCCAAGACCTCTCATACCCGCCGACGCAGTGAGCGCGCAGCCCAGCGCAAGCTTCCGGCTGCCGCCAGATCCGTGCCTATCGCCCCGGTCAGCAAGACAGAGCCTGCAAGCGACGACCCATCTTTGCTGGTAGTCATTGACGGACCTCTGGCCGGCTCTTCCACGCCGCTGTCCGGACAGCCCATCACCTTGGGACGCTCCTCCTCGAACACCCTGGTGCTGGACGACGAGTTCGTCTCAGGCCATCATGCGCGGGTCTACCAGGATCCTGCATCAGGCCGATGGGCCATCGAGGATCTGGGGTCCACCAACGGCACCGTCGTCTCGGGGCAGAAAATCACGGCGCCGACAATCCTACCGGCGGAGGTTCCCGTACGCATCGGTGCCACCACCTTCGAGTTGAGGTAGCCGCCCATGACCAGGAACGATGCGAGCCAAAAGCTGTTCCTCTACTCCACGGCGGTTTCAGACGTGGGGTACGTGCGCAGCAACAACCAGGATTCTGCCTTCGCCGGCGAGCGCCTGGTGGCCATGTGCGACGGCATGGGCGGCCACGCAGGCGGGGATACGGCCTCGACCATAGCCATCCGATCCCTGGCCCACATCGAACGCGACGACCGTGAGCAGGACGTGCAATCCCTGGCCCGGATGATGGAGACCTCGGTCATCGCGGCCCATGACGCCATCGTGGGCAAGGCCAAGCGCGAACACCGGCTGTCAGGCATGGGCACCACGGTCACGGCCCTGGCTCTGGCCGACGACTCCTGGGTGCTGGCCCATATCGGGGACTCCCGGGGCTACCTCCTGCGCGATGGCAAGCTGATCCGGATGACCCAGGACCACTCCTACGTGCAGCACCTGATCGACACCGGCCGCATCTCCCCGGCCGAAGCCCGCAACCACCCCCAGCGCAACGTGGTCATGCGGGTCCTGGGTGACTTCGACATCGACCCCCGTCCGGATATCTCCATCACCAAGGCCATGCCCGCAGACCGCTGGATGATCTGCTCGGACGGCCTCTGCGGTGTTCTGGAGGACTCGACCATCGCCGAGGTGCTGTCCACGGTCTCGGACCAGGCGGAGTGCGCCCAGCAGCTGGTCACCTTCGCCCTGAAGGCTGGCAGCACCGACAACGTGACTGTGGTCATCGCCGACGCCACGCTGGCCTTGGACGCCGATGCCTTTGACCTGCCCCATCAGACCCCTCTGGTCGGCGGCGCAGCCAGCTCCAACCTGGAGGCCCTGGCTGACATCCTGGATGAGCCCGTAGCGGCTGCACCGCGCCTGCGCGACCAGTCCCGGGAGTCCCCTGCCAAGCGTGCCGCCGATCTGACCCAGGACCGGGATGCCACCAAGCAGGAGGACGAGGACGAAGATGGCCGCACTGCCCAGCCCTCGGCGGCCCGCGAGGAGAGCGGCGAACGGCATGTGCCCGACACCAGCGAGATCCCCGTCGTCCGCAAGAAGGACGGCTCGGCCTCAGCCGACCCCTACGACCCCGACGTGGCTGACGCCATCCACAAGGAGCACCTGGAGCAGCGCAAGCGCCAGCGCTCCCGGCACCGGAGAATTCGACTGATCCTGGCCGGCATCATCACCCTGGTAATCCTTGCCCTGGCCGGAGGCACAGGCGCCGCCTATCGCTGGAGCCAGGAGCAGTACTACCTGGGCACGGATCAGGGCCGTGTGGTCATCTACCAGGGTGTGCCCACCAAGGCCTTCGCCCTCTCGCTGTCCCACCCGGTGCAGACCACGGACATCGCCGTCAAGGGGCTGCCCCAGTCCTGGCGTGACCAGCTGGAAGAGGGCATCACCGTCTCCAGCATGGAAGACGCCCAGGAGCACGCCAGCCTGATCCGCAAGGAGGCCGGCGACCTCAAGCGCGAGCGCGCCAAGACGGCTGCTTCCCCGTCAGCCTCGTCCTCGCCGTCGAAAACCAGCCAGGACGGGCGGCACTCGTCATGATCGCCATCCGTCTGCGCCGCATAGGCCTTCTGCTCTTCTCCCTGCTAGTAGGGTTCATCGGCTTCTTCCAGATGTTCGCCCGCTCGGCGGGCCGCTTCCCTGGAGACTACGCCGCCCTGCTGGCAGTCACCGCCGCCCTCTTCATCGCCCTCTGGGTCCTCTTGGAGATTTTCCAGCCTTATGGCAGCCAGGCCATCCTGCCCAGCATCGTCATTCTGAGCTCGCTGGGCATCACCCTGATCACTCGCATAGATCTGCGCAACGCCCGGATCGGCCAACCCACACGAGTGGGCTTCACCCAGCTGATCTGGCTGTGTCTGGCCCTGGTCCTGTGCGGACTGCTGGTGGTGCTGCTCCGGGACTACAGACTGCTGCGTCGCTTCTCCTATGTGAGCATGGTGGTGGGTCTGGTCCTGCTCCTGTCGCCCATGCTTCCCGGCATCGGCCGCGAGATCGGCGGCGCCCGCATCTGGATCGGCATAGGGTCGCACACCCTGCAGCCCGGCGAATTCGCCAAGCTCTTCCTGGCCTTCTTCTTCGCCGCCTACCTGTTCGACCACCGAGACCAGCTGGCCGTGGGCGGCAAGAAGGTGCTAGGCATGCGGATGCCCCGAATCAAGGATCTGGGCCCCATCATCATCGTCTGGCTTATTTCGCTGGCCGTCCTAGTCATCCAGCATGACCTGGGCACCTCGCTGATGTACTTCGCCATGTTCGTCTCCATGCTCTATGTGGCCACCGGCCGCACCAGCTGGATCGCCATCGGCTCGGTCTTCTTCGTCATCGGGGCCGTGGCCGCCTCCATGATCTTCGCCCATGTGGGCGCCCGCGTGGACGCCTGGCTGCACCCCTTCAGCGACGCTGAGTTCAGCAAGGCCTTCGGCGGATCCGGACAGCTGGTGCGCGGCATCTTCGGCCTGGCCGCCGGCGGGCTGACCGGCACCGGTCTGGGCCAGGGACGCCCCTGGATCACCCCCCTGGCCAACTCCGACTTCATCTACACCTCGGTGGGCGAGGAGCTGGGGCTGAGCGGCCTGCTGGTGGTCCTGGCCCTCTACCTGGTCATCGTGGCCTCGGGCATGATCACGGCCATGAAGATCAAGGATGGCTTCGGCAAGCTCCTGGCCTCCGGTCTGGTCTTCACCATGGCCTTCCAGGTCTTCACCGTGGTGGGTGGCATCACCCTGGTCATCCCCCTGACCGGCCTGACCATGCCCTACATGGCGGCGGGCGGCTCCAGCCTGGTGGCCAACTGCATCCTGGCCGTCCTGCTGATCATCATCTCCAACGCGGCCAACAAGCCTGCGCCGGAGGTCAGCTCGGACACCTTCAAGTACGAGGCCCTGGCCGTCCTGCGCCAGCAGGAGACCAGCAAGCGCAGCGGACAGGACGACTCGGATCATAACGATTCGGACCAGGACGAGGAGACCGACCTGCCAGCCACCGGACGCATTCCCGCCCGCCAGGTACGAGGAGGTGGACAGTGAACAAGGCCCTGCGTCAACTCTTCAACGCCGTCATCGTCCTCTTCGTCATCCTGGGGCTTTCCAGCTCCATCATCATGGTGATCCGGGCCGGGAGCCTGAACTCGGATCCGCGAAATCTGCGCGCCCTCTACCACGAGTATGCGGCGCCCAGGGGGGCCATCCTGACCTCGGACGGCGCCGTCATTGCCCAGTCCGACCCCATCAACGACTCCTTCCAGTACCAGCGGCACTACAACAAGGGGGGCGTCTACTCGCCCATCACCGGCTACTACTCCATCACCAGCCCGGCCGACCGGGGAATCGAGGCCTCGCGCGACCGCCTGCTGAGCGGCCAGTCGGACAGCCTGTGGATGGACCGGCTCAAGTCCCTCTTCACCGGCACCCAGAACAAGGGCGCCTCCATCGAGACCTCCATCAATCCCGGCATGCAGGAGGCGGCCTATACCATGCTGGGCAACCTGTCCGGATCGGTGGTGGCCATCGAGCCCTCCACCGGCCGCATCCTGACCATGGTCAGCACGCCGAGCTACAACCCCGGCGACCTGACCGCCCACGACAGCGGCGATGCCTCCCAGGCCTATCAGAAGCTGGCCTCCCGCTCAGATAACCCCATGCTCAACCGGGCCACCTCGCAGCTGTATCCGCCCGGGTCCACCTTCAAGGTGGTCGTGGCCGCCGCCGCCCTGGAGTCCGGCCAGTACCACCCCGACAGCCAGCTGCCGGCAGGAGCCTCATACACCCTGCCCGGCACCAACTACAACCTGACCAACGCCACAGCCACGGGCAACGGGGTCAACGGCAGGATCAGCATGGAGAACGCCCTGGCCTACTCCTCCAACACCGCCTTCGCCCAGCTAGGTGTCAGCCTGGGCGGCAAGACGCTGGCCGAGCAGGCCCGCAAATTCGGCTACGGCTCCACCATCACCTTGGACGGGACCAACTCCACAGGCCGACCTATGAAAGCTGTAGCCTCCAAGTTCCCCGAGGACCAGTCCCAGGACCGGATCGCGCTGGCCTCCATCGGCCAGGGGGACACCCTGTCCACCCCCATGCAGGCGGCCATGACGGTCGCCGCCGTGGCCAACGGTGGCAAGCTCATGCAGCCGACCCTGGTTGACCGGGTGCGCTCCAGCGATCTGAGCGTCATCAGCGAAACCACGCCCTCGGTCTACTCGCAGGCCTTCTCCACGGACACCGCCAAGGCCCTGACCACCATGATGGATGCGGTGACCACCAAGAGCTACCCGGAGCTGGCCATCCCCGGCATGCAGGTGGCGGCCAAGTCCGGCACGGCCCAGATCGGCGCGGGCAATGCGGCAAATGACGGGTGGATGGTAGGATTCGCCCCGGCCGATAACCCCAAGGTGGCTGTTGCCGTCGTGGTGCATGGCATCTCCTCCTATGGCATGGAGATCGCCGGGCCGATCATGAAACGCGTCATGCAGGAGGCTGCCAAGTGAAACTGGTACAGGGACAGCTCATCCATCGACGGTACCGTCTGGACCGCCGTCTGGCCCAAGGGGGCATGGGCGAGGTCTGGAAGGGCTACGACATCGAACTGGGCCGTGTGGTGGCCATCAAGGCCCTGCGCGAGGACCTGACCAACGAGGAGTCCAAGCTGCTGCGGCTGCGGGCCGAGGCGCACAATTCCGCCAACCTGGCCCACCCCAACATCGCTGCCCTCTTCGAGTACTACGAGCATGACGGCATCGGATTCCTGATCATGGAATACGTGCCCAGCCAATCCCTGGCAGACATCTACCGGGACCGGGGCGCCCTGGACCCCATCGAGCTGCTGCCCATCCTGATCCAGACGGCCCGGGGGCTCTACGTGGCCCACTCCCACGGTGTCATCCACCGGGACGTCAAGCCGGCCAACATCATGGTCTCCGACACCGGCGAGGTCAAGATCACCGACTTCGGGGTCTCATACTCCACCAACCAGGGGCAGATCACCCAGGACGGCATGGTGGTGGGCACGGCCCAGTACATCTCGCCCGAGCAGGCCCAGGGCCTTCAAGCCACCCCCCAGTCAGACATTTATTCCCTGGGCGTGGTGGCCTACGAGGGGCTCTGCGGGCACCGGCCCTTCACCGGCGCCACCCCGGTGGACATCGCGGCGGCACATGTCAACGACCCTGTGCCGCCGCTGCCCGACTCGGTGGACAACCAACTCATGAACTTCGTCATGTCCATGCTGGCCAAGGACCCGCGGGACCGCCCGGCGAATGCGCTGGTGGTCTCGCACACACTGGCCAGGATCGAGCAGCGGCTGCTGGATCAGCAGGTGGGCGAGACGGAGGTCATCAATCCACGCGCACCCATGCCTCGACGCATTATGAGCAGGCCGCACGCGGTAAAAGACATCTTCAGGCCCTTCTGGGGGCACTATGGAGAAGGAAGCGCACAGCGCGGCCTTGAAGCGACGAACGGAGGGGATACCCTATGAGCATCACACTGCCGCCGTCCCTAGCGGACGGACGATACCGTCTGGGACAGCTGATCGGACGCGGTGGCATGGCCGAGGTCCACAAGGCTGTGGACACGCGTCTGGGAAGGACTGTCGCGGTCAAGATCATGCGGTCCGATCTGGCCAACGACGAGGTCTTCCTATCGCGGTTCCGGCGGGAGGCCCACTCGGTCGCCCTGCTCAACAACCCCAACATCGTCTCCATCTACGACTCGGGCGAGGAGATACTGACCGACGACCAGGGCAACCATGAGCGGGTGCCCTACCTGGTCATGGAGTACGTCAAGGGCCAGACCCTGCGGTCCATCCTCAAGGAGAACGGCGCCCTGAGCCAGCGCGACAGCGAGCAGGTCATGCTGGGCATGCTCAGCGCCCTGGACTACTCCCACCACATGGGCGTCATCCACCGGGACATCAAGCCCGGCAACATCATGATCTCGGAGCAGGGCATCGTCAAGGTCATGGACTTCGGCATCGCCCGGGCCATGGACGACTCGGCCGCCACGATGACCCAGTCCCAGGGCGTGGTGGGCACGGCCCAGTACCTGAGCCCCGAGCAGGCCCGCGGCGAGAGCGTGGACATGCGCTCCGACCTCTACTCGGCCGGCTGCGTCCTCTACGAGATGCTGACCGGACGGCCGCCCTTCAACGGGGATTCGGCCGTGGCCATCGCCTACCAGCACGTCACCGAGGTGGCCACCCCGCCCAGCACCATCGTGCCCGGCCTGCCGAAGATGTGGGACTCCATCTGCGCCAAGGCCATGGCCAAGGACCGCCAGAACCGGTATGCCACGGCCTCCGCCTTCAAGAGCGACATCCTGGCCTTCATGAACGGCGGAACCCCGGTGGCTGCCGCCTTCAACCCGCTGACGGACCTGGCCAACGTCAAGGCCCGCAAGGATGCCGAGCAGGGCACCGAAACGGCCACCATGCCGCTGACCGAAGAGGAGACGGCCGCCACCCAGGCCTTCAACCCCGTCCAGGATTCGCTCAACCCTGCTGCCACCGGCGTAGCCACGGCTGAGCGCACAGCCGCCAAGACGGCCCAGCAGAAGGCCAAAAAGCGCAAGAAGATCATCATCGGCGCCGTCCTGGGAGCCCTGCTTCTGGTAGCCGCCGGGCTGGGTCTCTGGACGGTCGTGAACCGGAACCATCATCAGATGGCCGAGGTGCCCACCATCAACGCGCAGATGTCACGGATCCTCGCCCGCGAGAAGGTCACCGCCGCAGGCTTCCACTACCAGGAGAAGGAGGACCACGACTCGGCCGAGCCCAAGGGGACCTTCACCAAGCAAAGCCCCAAGGGCGGAAGCATGGCTCCCAGAGGCTCCACAGTGACCGTCTGGTTCTCCTCCGGGCCTAAGGACACAGCCATTCCCGACGTCAAGGGCATGAACCAGCAGGAGGCCCGCAGAACCCTGGAGAAAGCCGGATTCAAGGTCTCCCCCGCCGCCTCGGTGGAGGACAGCCAGGACGTGCCCAAGGACCATGTGACCCGCACGGATCCCGCCGCAGGCCAGAGCGTGGCCAAGGGAACCAGCATCCTGATCTACATCTCCTCGGGCATGACCAAGGTGCCTGATCTGTCTGGCAAGAGCAAGGACGACGCAACCAAGACCCTGCAGAGTCTGCACTTCAACATCACCATCCGCGAGCAGGCCTCCAACACCGTGGCCAAGGATATGGTCATCAGCACCGATCCGGCTGCCGGGTCCTCCGTCCAGCAGGGAGCCATGATCACGGTTACCGTCAGCAACGGCATGCAGTTGGGCAACTACATCGGCATGACTCTGGGCGAAGCCAAGCGCACCCTGGGCCAGGGGGTCAAGATCACGGTCAACGGCCCTGGCAACGACAACGCCGAGGTCACCGGCCAGGATCCTGCCGCAGGCGCCTCCTTCGACAAGTCCAAGGACACCATCACCCTGACCACAGCCATCCGCATTCCGCCCTTCTCCCAGGGCGAGACCTTGGGCAGCTACCGGCAGAAGCTGACCAACAGCGGTGTCAGCGCCGACAGGATCACCTCCATCGGCAAGGACACGGACAAGGTGACCGCTGTAAACCCATCGGCGGGAAGCAGGGTGGACGACAACACACCCATCACGGTGACCACCATCAGCTCCGCCAACTGACCTGATATGGCCCCGGCGGGCACAGTCCTGCCGCCGGGGCCATATGTTGGGTCATATAAGGCCAGGCAGCATGAGTACGGGTGAAGTAGCGGCACCTTCCAGACCATGGCCACCGTGGTGTCTTAGATAAACCAGGGCAATCACTTCCGGCAGTCGGCAAGACATGACATCAATAAGCGGCGGGGCCGCAGGATCACATTGGATCCTGCGGCCCCGCCGCTCTTCCTATGACGCCCAGGTCAGAAGGTGGAATAGTTGGACATCTGTCTGAGCATGGGCACGTTGCTGGCCAACCATGGGAAGCCCCATTCCATCAGGGCGCAAACCAGAGCCAGCAGAAGCAGAATCAGCAGAAGCCATCGAATCGGGGCTATGCCGGACTGGTGCCGCAACAGCCAGCCGTAGAGGCTGATCATGGGCTGGGGCTTCTCGCCCTTGCGAATCTGCCGCAGCAGGGGGTACCGCCAGGCAGCCAGTGCCGCCAGGTAGATGATCAGATAGGCTGCTGCCAAAACCAGGAAGACCGGCTGCAGGGAACCCAGCCTGGCCATGACCGAGCCCTTGTCGTCGGCGAAGGCCACATTGCTGCCACGGTCGCCCAGCAGTTCCTTGGGCACGCCGTCGGACACCTTGGCCCAGTAGCCGAATTCGCCCCAGCTGATCCACCGATGGGTGGCCGTGGTGTACTTGGGCTCGCAGGTGGTCAGTGTGATCATGCGCCGATCAGGAGCGTCGTTGGGCGAATAAGGGTTGGGGGCGATGACGCTCACCTCTTCGGGCGAGACGATCTTGTACCGGGTGTAATGGTAGACGTACCAGTAATCCTTGGTGCGCAGGACGATGGCATCGCCCACTCGCAGCTCGTCTACATGGCCCAGCGGCTCACCATAGCCAGCGCGGTGTCCGGCTATGGCCACGTTGCCCATCTCGCCCGGCATCTGCGTATTGGGGTAGTGCCCCAGTCCCGCATAGGCCAGCTCCCGGGGCGACGTGCCCTGAACCACATTGCGCTCCCAATGCTGTCCAAACCGAGGAATGTAGGCCTGGGCCATCAGTTCACCCTCGGCGGCCTGCTTGGGCTGTACCGGCGGCGCCCCTTTCTGAGGCTTGGCCACCTTGCGGGAGTCGCCCGATCCCGGGTTGCTCCAGGAGGTCGATGCCCGGGCCTGCAACTGCTGATGCTCGGACTGCACGCCGGTCCACCAGAGCTGCCAGACCACGTAGAGGGCGCAGATGACGGCCAGGGTAATCAGCAGCTCCCCTACGATTTCCGCAATGCCCACCAGCCAAGTTCGCCGCTTATCCGCCGGTTTATCCGCCGGCTTATCCGCCGGTTTATCGACCGACGTCCTGTCGTTCTCCGAGTCCTCTGTCGTCATTTACCGTGCCTTCTCATCTAGCGATGCGTACTGGAGTGGCTGCAGGACAGCCGTCGTCTCAGGGAATTTCAGATTGTCCGAAGATTCGACATTCCATCCCAGACCTACCGTATTCACGTACTCCTTGTAAATGCGGATGGATGGCGAAGCATTCAGGGACTTGGTCATCCGGTCGACTGGTCCTATGGCTGAAATCTTATATGGCGGCGAGTACTTTCGGCCGTGCAGCAGCAGCACATTGCCCACGCATCGCACGGCCGTGGTGGGCAGCACCCGCTGATCCTGGATCCGCATGGACTCGGCTCCCCCGGCCCAAAGCGCGTTGACCACGCTCTCCACATCCTGCTGGTGGATGACGTAATCATTGATGTTGGCCGTCGACCCGTCGGACCCCACCTTCTGCTGCCAGAGCGGGGAATCGTTGAGGGTCACCGTCAGCCCCGGCCCCTGGACGGCCTTGAGCACCGTGCCCGAGCCAGGATCCTCGCGGGACTGGTCCGAGCTGCCCTTGTCGTCAGTAAGGGTCTTCAGCGCGTTGATCTGCGAGCTCATGTCATTGATGTCCTTGCGCAGCTCGGCAGCCTTGTTCTGGCGCTCCTCCACCAGCCCGGCCGTGTCCGAGGTGACCGTGACCGTCCTGTTGACACGGATGTTGGTGGTCAGCATGTACCCGACCAGGGCCAGCACCACAGCCACGGACACTGTGCCGACCAGGGACCTGCGCGCACCGTGCCGTCCCGTCCGTCTGGCCATAGGCATACCCTCATCCTCGTCTGCGATAGTATTACGTTCGAGTCTAACCGCTACTATGGCTTAGTAGATCTACTGAAGGAGAATAACCTCATGGCAGAGCATCAACTCCATGATGACGAGGACCAGGCGGTGGACGAGGCCAAGACCGCTGACACTGGCGAGGACGCCGAGGACGAGGAGTACGGCCTGTCCATGGACAAGGTGGAGGCTGTGCTCAACCAGAACGTTGACAAAAAGCACATGACCCCGCAGATGCGCCGCATCGTGCAGCGTCAGGAGGAGAACACCCGCCGCGTGGAGGACACCATCAAGAGCACCAAGGCCAATCCACGTTGGTTCGTGCCTCTCTTCGTCACGCTGATGGTGGTGGGCCTGATCTGGATCGTGGTCTACTACATCGCCTCCACCCGGGGCAATGTCTTCCCCATCCCTGGCATCGGCAACTGGAACCTGGCCGTGGGCTTCGGCATTCTGCTGGTCGGCTTCCTCATGACCATGTGGTGGCACTGATCCAGCCACAGTGTTCTTCAGGGACCCCGCAACCGTCCAGACACGGCTGTGGGGTTCTTTGTATACCTGCCTAGAACCGTCCACACCTGAACGTTATGCATGTGTGGATTCAAGCCTCCAGCTCCACCTATTTCATCCACTGTTGTCAGACTCAAGCCACAGTTATCCACAATCGCCCGAATTCATCGTGGACTTCCTAGGACACTCGTCTACAACCCTACTGCTGATTGGGTTCTTCCTTCACTTATCCACTTTTTGCCGGTATATATGCACCAGTTCTGGATACTTATTCCCAGGTTATCCACACGATTGTCAACAAATGTGGATAGATGACATCCATGTCATTTATCGATAACGAGACCCAAAGCGGAGACGAGATAGTCGGCAGCCAGATGCTGATTTTCAGCGCATGGGGTTGGCCATGTTGCAGCCCAGAGCCAAGAGAACCAGGGCCGCCAGGAAGATCAGCGTGGGCAGCAGCCAGGAGAGCAGGCCATGCACCCGCGAGCCAGGCCGGCCCATGTGCAGTAGGGCCAGCATGAAGAGGCCGCCGACTATGAATCCGCCCACATGGTCCTGCCAGGCGATGCCGGGCACAAACAGGGGCATGCAGAAGTTGATGGCCATCCAGACCACCATGGAAACGATGTCGATCCCCAGACGGCGGTAGACCACCAGGATGGCGGCGAAGAGCCCGAAGAGCGCGCCCGAGGCCCCGATGGCCGACGTGCCCCATCCATTGGGCGCCAGGACCGCATAGACCATCAGCCCCAGGTCTCCGCCCAGCCCGCTGATCAGATAGAGGGCCAGAAAACGCCCATGCCCTATCAGATTTTCCAGCACCGGACCCACAACCCAGAGGGTGATCATGTTGAAGAGTATGTGCGAGACATTGGTGGCGTGCAGAAATATGTTGGTCACGAACATCCAGGGCTCATGAATGGCCGTAATCGGCACGAAGGCCCAGTAGCCCAGCAAAAGCCGCTGGTAGCGAAGCGGAGCCAGCAGGTACAGGGCCATCTGGATGACCCAGGCCACTATGCAGATCAGGGTGATGGCTATGGTCACCACCGGAGCATGGTCACCCCAGTGCCGCCGGATCCAGCCCAGCGGCCCCCGACCGTTCCCTCCGCCTGCGAAACCGGTGCCCATGCCATTGACCATGAACCTTACCTTACCTGACCATCCGGCCCGGGGTGTGCGGTTTCCGTGCCGCAATGGCACCGATGCGCCCCACAGTTCGCCGCTTTCTACTAGGATGTTGACTAGGTCGGTCGAAGTGGGCAGGACCGACGAAAGTCGTCGAAAGGAGCCAAACATGGAGAATTCATCTTCAAACGGCTGGAAGTTCTTTGCACTGCTCTTCGGCACGCTGCTGGCCGGCGTTGTCGCTCTGTTCGTATACAAGCAGCAGAACCCGGATTACGATCCCTGGGAGGAGCCGTGGGAGAACAGCTCATCGCCAGTCGACCTGGGCCTGGCCAAGGATGAGGAGGACAAGGGATCCGAGGACCCCGAGGCCCCTCTGCAAGCGGGCGCACAGGCCTGACCGTTCCGGTCGGGAAGGAATCCGACCCAGCGTCAAAGACGTGAGGGCAACGGGTTCCTTTTTTCATGCCTGAATTCGGCCCGGCTGCAGCCTGCTGGACACGCCTGTTGGGGCGGCGCGTCACAATGGAGCTATGAGTGCCATACGGGAAGCAGACATGGAAGAAGGCCGCCGGGATTTTCTGGCCTGGCGCGATGCGGCCAAGGAGGCCGCGAACAATCTGGGCCCGGAGGGCGACCGGCTGACAGTGGCCCCGCAAACAGACAGGCGCAGCAAGGCCATGGCTGTCCGCTATTCCCTGCACATGCTGGAGATCAAGGCCCCCGGCCCCGGCGTAGAGGTCAGGGTGGCGCCTTGGGGGGCCGTCAAGATTCTGGACGGGCCGGCATCCGACCCGCATAACCTGACCCCGCCCGACGTCATCGAACTGGATCCGGATGTCTGGCTGCGGCTGGCCGCCGGCGTCACCAGCTGGGGCGAAGAAGCCGCAGCCGGGCATATCAGCGCCGTGGGCGAGCGAGACGATCTGCACGAGCTGCTGCCGCTGGTATGAGGCCGGCTACTTGCTCGCGGACCCCTTGGCTGCGGTCTTCTTGTCCTTGTGGTGTTTGAGCGCGCTTGGCACGGGAATGGGTATGCGCTTGTGGGGCTTGGGCGTGGCCGGCATCTCGCCAGAGGTGGCCTTGGCAGCAGCCTCGGCGGCCCACCGGGCGTAATCGTCCAGATCATCGTCCGTGGAGTCCTCGGGGTCCTGGCCCCCCGATTTGCGCGAATCCGGTTTGGAGTACTCCTCTTCAACCATTTTGAAGGGATCTTTGCCCCTGGTTCCGGGTTCCTTGCTGCTGAGCTCTTTGGCCAGCTCGTCGTAATCCGTGTCCGTTGTCAGATATTTGAGCTTCCGGGCTATTTTCGTCTGCTTAGCCTTCTGACGTCCGCGGCCCATCCGACCCCCTTCGCCAGGTAACGTGCACTTAGGCAACTTGAATGTGAATTTGCATCATTTATGAGAGTACCACCTGAGCATCTTGTCGGCTCGGACTTTTACCATAAAAGCAATTCCCAGAACGACATTCGGCACGACGGCAAGGGTGGGACCATGCAGGGAGAAGTCACAGCGGCAGGCAACGAGATCAGCGACAGCTTCAGAGCCGCCAAGCATCGGTCCGACCAGGTGCTGGCCGAGCTGGACAAGAATCCCAGCCGCTACACCATGCTGACCGGCGACCGCCCGACCGGCAGGCTCCACCTGGGCCATTACTTCGGCTCCATCCGCGAGCGCGTCCAGATGCAGAATCGTGGCGTGCACACCAATATCGTCATCGCCGACTACCAGGTCATCACCGACCGGGACACCACCGAGCACATCCGCGACAACGTGCTCAACCTGGTGCTGGACTATCTGGCTGCGGGCATCGACCCCAGGAAGACCATGATCTTCACTCATTCGTCCACCCCGGCAGAGAACCAGCTGCTGCTGCCCTTCCTCTCCCTGGTGACCGAGGCCGAGCTTCACCGCAACCCCACCGTCAAGGCCGAGATGGAGGCCAGCGGCCACGCCCTGACCGGCCTGCTGCTGACCTACCCGGTCCACCAGGCCTGCGACATACTCTTCTGCAAGGCCAACGTCGTGCCCATCGGCAAGGACAACCTGCCGCATGTGGAGCTGACTCGGACCATCGCCCGCCGCTTCGACGAGCGTTACCCCGGCCAGGCCCCGGTCTTCCCCGAGCCTGATGCCATCCTGTCCGACACCCCTGAGATTCCGGGTCTGGACGGACGCAAGATGAGCAAGTCCTACGGCAACTCCATCATGCTGGGCGCCACCGCCGAGGAGACGGCCAAGCTGATCCGCAAGTCGCCCACCGACTCCGAGCGCAGGATCACCTTCGACCCTGTCAACCGCCCCCAGGTCTCGGCCCTGCTGACCACGGCCGGCCTGGTGACCGACCGGAAGCCCGAGGACATCGCTGAGGAGATCGGCGATGCCGGCTCGGGCGCCCTCAAGGCCTACGTGACCAAGTCGGTCAACGAGTTCCTGGCGCCCCACCGCGAGCGTCGGGCCGAGCTGGCCAAGGACATGGACGCCGTGCGCGACATCCTGGTCGAGGGCAACAAGCGCGCCAACCAGATAGCCGAGGAGACCCTTGATCAGGTCCGCTCGGCCATGGGCATGCGCTACTAGACGTCGTACCGCCAGGAGCGGTCGGTCAGCACCCGGGCCGTGACCAGGCCGATGGGCAGGCAGATGATGACCATGAAGGCCCGGAAGGCCCAGTCCAGGGCGTTGAGCGTATTGAACTGCCCCAGGTAGAACATGGCCCGATACATATACAGGCCAGGCACCATGATGACGATGGAGGGCACGGTCAGGCTGATTCTTGGATAGCCCAGGTCGGGCGGCAGCAGGCCGTGGCGGACCGAGGAGCGCCAGACCGTGGCCAGCATGCCGGCCAGGAAGGCGCCCAGAAAGGCGGCCATCTCCGGAGGGACATGAAGCAGGTCCTGCATCTCCAGGCGCATCGTGTCGGTCAGAGCGCCGATGACGGCAGCCACCAGGGCCATGCGCTGGGGTGAATTGAAGAGGACCGAGAAGCCCCAGACCCCGCAGAAGGCCGCAATCAAGCGCAGGCCGGCCATCAGCCAGGGGCTCAGGTTCATGGGTTCAAAGCCCTGGGGGTTGAGCATGACCATCCGCGCCACGGCCCAGCCACCCAGCGTGGCCACCAGGATGATCGAGAAGGCATAGGTGATGCGCTGCACCCCAGACGGGAAGTCCAGCTTGGCGATGTCCAGGCCGCCGGTGACCAGGGGGAAGCCTGGAATGACGAAGAGGATGGCGCCGATGTAAGCCGTGTCGTGCCTGAGGGCCACCGGGTCGAAGATGCCCACCAGCCTCAGCGTGCCGACACAAGCCAGGGCGGCGATGATGACCGCCACCCCGGTGGCGAAGAACTGGTTGATCCGCCTGCCCAGCATCTGACGGCGCACCCACTGGCCTATGCCAGCGCCGACGAAGGCTCCGGCCATGTCGTAGGGGCCGCCGCCCAGCAGGAAGACGAAGGCTGCGCAGGCCACGGCCGAGGCGAAGCCCGAGAAGAGGGGCGAATAGAGGGGTTTGCGTCGCTCGATCAGGTCCAGGCGTTCGTGCGCCTGCCGGACCGTGATGCCGCCCATTGCCCGCGTCTGCGAGGATGCGGACTCGTCAGGGGAGGCAGGCTCTTTGGAGTCTGTGGCCTCTTTGAAAGACGCAGACCTGTCGGGAGACACTGACTGTTCGGGGGACGCGGCACCCTCGGAAGACCTGGCCTTCTCATGTGCTTCGCCTTGAGTTGACGCAGATTGTCCGGATGCAGCCTTGGAATCCTTGGAATCCTCCGGCCGAGGCGTGGAGCCTACGGTGCCCAGTCCGGCGGCCGTTCTGGTGTCTATGGCCGCCGCATCGATCCGGTTCTGGCTGATCTCGTCCTCGTTGTGTACGGCGGTGGCCACCGCATCCTTGAGCGCCTTGGCCGCATCCTGGTCCTGGGCCAACACCTCCTTGACCGCCTTGCGGGCCGCCGCATAGACGTTCGGCTCGTCCAGGTTGTCCACCAGCTCCCGGGAGACCACCGTCACGGTGTGGTAGGTCCCCGCCTGCCCGCACTTGACGCTGAGCCAGTCCGCGAAGTGCTCCAGCAGCCAGATCCGCTCGGTGTTGACCCCGGTGGTGGGCAGGTCCACCACCTCGGTAATCCGAGAAACGCCATCCGTGCAGGTGGCCTCGATGTCGGTCAGGTTCACGTCGGCCCGCACATGCACGCCCATGGGGTAGGCAATCCTGTGCATCATCTCGCGCACGCGGAAGCTTCCCGTGCCGGCCCCCAGCTCCAGCATGCCCACCCGCACAATCAGGCTGGTCTTGGCCGCTATGCAGGCCTCGACGATGGGCTTGTCGTAATCGCGTTCAATGTCCTCCATGTCCAGCGGAATGGAGTGGGTGTGGTACTTGCTGACCCGTCTGACCTCGGCTGCGGTCCTGCCGCGATAGCCGTCCTTGGAACTCCTGCTCTTGAATTTCACACCCACATTCATACTCCACCCGGGTCACGTGCCCTTGCACCGCCGCACGGGACCATGAAACGTATTCGACCCTAAAGCGTCCTAGAATGGGCCGCGAGCCATCGAACCGAAGGCTGTGGGCCTGCAACGCCGACCACCAATAACCGCGGAGGAGCCGTGGAATGGTCGAAGACCAGGCAACCTGCGATTCGACAAGGAGGACTGATGACAGACAGTAATCAGCAAATCACGGCTGCCGATGCGACCCTGGTCACATCCGGCACCGGGACCAAGGGGCCGGAGGAACGCAAGCTGCCTCAATCGTTGGATGAGGACATGGCCTTGTGCCTGCGGCTGCTCAGGGATGCGTTGGGGGAATTCGATCAACAGCTGCTCAAGCGCTTCGACTCCCTGCGCGAGGACGTGATGACGGCCAGCGCCGAGCACTTCAACCGCCACCCCTCGGACCCCGTGCCCGACGAGGACGGCCTGTCCAAGGCCGTGGCCCTGATCGACGACACATCCGTCAAGGATTCCCAGCTGCTGGCCCGCGCCCTGACCACCTACTTCCACCTGGCCAACCTCTGCGAGGAGAACTACCGGGTGAAGGTCCTGCATGAGCGCGAGGGCAAGGTGGACCTGAAGGTCAAGGGCACCGACCCCATCAACGAGATGACCAGCGCCTACAGCCAGCTCCTTCAGGAGATGGGCCCGGCCAAGGCCTCGGAGCTGCTGGAGAAGCTGGAGTTCCACCCCGTCTTCACCGCCCACCCCACCGAGGCGCGGCGCAAGGCCGTGGAGGGCAAGATCCGGCGCATCGCCAACCTGCTGGCCGTCCGCCGCGGCCTGGGCGGCTCCGAGCTGGAGGAGAACGAGCGTCTGCTGCACAACGAGATCGACGCCCTCTTCCGCACCTCGCCCATCGCAGCCAAGAAGCCGACGCCCGTCGAGGAAGCCAACACCATTCTGGACATCTTCGACGCCACGCTCTTCGAGACCATTCCCAAGGTCTACCGCCGCTTCGACGACTGGGTGCTGGGCAAGAAGGCCGGCATGGTCAAGCCCGTCTGCCCCGCCTTCTTCCACCCGGGCAGCTGGATCGGCTCCGACCGGGACGGCAACCCCAACGTGACCGCCAAGGTCTCGCGCAAGGTGGCGCGCAAGTTCTCCGACCACATGCTCAAGGCCCTGGTCAAGGCCACCACCACCGTGGGCCGCAACATGACCATGGAGGTGACCACCACGCCGCCCAGCCCCGAGCTGAGGAGCCTGTGGAGCCACCAGAAGGAGATGAGCGAGCGCCTGACCGACCGGGCCACCACCATCTCGCACAACGAGCTGCACCGGGCCGTGGTCCTGGTCATCGCCGACCGTCTGCAGGCCACCATCCAGCGTGACGCCGACCTTATGTATGCCGACTGCGACGACTTCATCGCCGACCTGCGCGTGGTCCAGGACTCCCTGGCCAAGGCGGGCGCGGCCCGTCAGGCCTACGGCCCCCTGCAGGATCTGATCTGGCAGGCCCAGACCTTCGGCTTCCACATGGTGGAGATGGAGTTCCGCCAGCACTCCCTGGTCCACGCCCGCGCCCTGGAGGACATCCGCGAACACGGCCTGCACGGCGAGCGCGGCGAGCTGCAGCCCATGACCCACGAGGTGCTCGACACCTTCCGGGCCCTGGGAGCCATCCAGAAGCGCAACGGCCAGAAGGCCGCCCGCCGCTACATCATCTCCTTCACCAAGTCGGCGCAGAACGTCAAGGACGTCTACGAGCTCAACCGGCTGGCCTTCGAGCATGCCGAGGACGTGCCGGTCATCGACGTGATCCCCCTGTTCGAACAGCTGGAGGACCTGCAGAACTCGGTGGACGTGCTGGAGGAGATCATCAAGATCCCCGAGGTCCAGGCGCGGCTCAAGGAGACCGGCAACAAGATGGAGGTCATGCTGGGCTACTCCGACTCCTCCAAGGACGCCGGACCCGTCTCGGCGACCCTGGCCCTGCACTCCGCCCAGGAGCGCATCGCCAAGTGGGCCGAGAGCCATGGCATCGACCTGACCCTCTTCCATGGACGCGGCGGCGCCGTAGGCCGTGGAGGCGGCCCCGCCAACCGTGCCGTGCTGGCCCAGCCTGTGGGCTCCGTCAACTGCCGGTTCAAGCTGACCGAACAGGGCGAGGTCATCTTCGCCCGCTACGGCAACCCGGTCCTGGCCATCCGCCACATCGAGTCCGTGGCTGCGGCCACCCTGCTCCAGTCCGCGCCCAGCGTGGAGGAGCGCAACACCACCATGACCGAGAAGTACGCGGACATGGCCGGCAAGCTGAACCAGGCCGCCCACGAACGCTTCCTGGACCTGTTGCACACGCCTGACTTCGCCCCCTGGTTCTCCATCGTGACGCCCCTGAACGAGATCGGCCTGCTGCCCATCGGCTCCCGGCCGGCCAAGCGTGGTCTGGGCGCCAAGTCCCTGGACGATCTGCGGACCATACCCTGGGTCTTCTCCTGGGCGCAGGCACGAATCAACCTGGCCGCCTGGTACGGCCTGGGCACCGCCTGCGAGAAGTTCGGCGACCTGGAGACCCTGCGTCAGGCCTATGAAGAGTGGCCGCTCTTCAGCACCTTCATCGACAACATCGAGATGAGCCTGGCCAAGACCGACGAGCGCATCGCCAAGATGTACCTCTCCCTGGGCGACAGGGACGACCTGAGCCAGAAGGTCCTCTCGGAGATGGAGCTGACCCGCAAGTGGGTTCTGCAAATCGTGGGTGACGAGTGGCCCCTGCAGCACCGCCACGTGCTGGGCCAGGCCATCCGGATCCGCTCTCCATATGTGGACGCCCTCTCGGTGACCCAGGTGCGCGCCCTGCGCACCCTGCGTCGTCGCAACGACAAGGAGGAGCTCAGCAAGAGTCAACAGGCCGACTTCATCTACCTGATCCTCTGCACCGTTTCGGGAGTCGCCGCCGGCCTGCAGAACACCGGCTGATTACCGCTTGACACTTTAAGGATGAGGCCCCGTTCTCTTGCAGATAGCAGGAGGCGGGGCCTCGCCATATCCAAGGGCCCCTGATGTGGTCGTGTGTTGTTTGCGGATCGAATGGTAGAGTGAAAAGTAGGGACGTCGAGAAGGTGGCTGGTTTTCGTCTTGGTTTCTGCAATGTAATGTAGAGCTGGCGCTGAGCAAAGGGTGGCTTTCCGACAAGAAGAACTTTTTTAGGCAGGCGGTATTGATACCGCTTGATGTTTGGTGAGGGGGTTTGGTTTCATGCATCTGGTTTCCCGCCTGCGTCGCATTC
Organism: Bifidobacterium sp. ESL0825; assembly: GCF_052606465.1. Taxonomy (NCBI): domain Bacteria; kingdom Bacillati; phylum Actinomycetota; class Actinomycetes; order Bifidobacteriales; family Bifidobacteriaceae; genus Bifidobacterium; species Bifidobacterium sp. ESL0825. The sequence goes on along the minus strand of NZ_CP199589.1, from coordinate 1,732,398 downwards.
TGGCGATGATGACCGTCCTGATCAGCCTGCTGGCAGGCTTGGGTGTCGCATCCGCCCAAGCGGATGCTCCCATACTCACCGGGGGGGGGGGTCGTCAGACCCCTCGCGTAGCTGAGCAAACCCCCGGCACTCTCCCCAGCAACACAACCAGCACCCCACTGCCCACACCATCGCCGATACAAGCCACCACACCATTAAACCCAACGACGGGCACCCCGTCATCGACGACGGGCGATCAGGATAAGACAGAACCCGCTCCAACTAAGCCATCCGATACCAGCGATCAGGCCGCGCACACGGTGCGCTTCGACCCTGCCGACGGCAGCAAGCCAACACAGTCAACCGTGAAGACCGGCACCCTCGCCGCTCCCCCACAACAGAATCCTGTACGCGAAGGCTTCCGGTTCGACGGGTGGACGCTTGACGGCGAGCCTTTCGACTTCCAGACTCCCATCCTCCAGGACACGACCCTGAAAGCACAATGGTCGAGGATCACGGACTGGACGCTGAGCCCGGACCACGGGCCCGCCGCCGGCGCCCGGCTGACCATCAGCCCGCCCAGCCTGCAGGAGCCCTACTACGTCAACGTCCAGGCCGCAGGCGAGCAGACAGTCGGCCTGACCGGCGACGGGCGAATCCACACCTGGACGCAGGAGGGCGCGCCCAAGCGGGTCCCCTTCCCCGCCCAGGCTCCCGACGGGTTCCGCTGGCTGCAGGCCGCGGCAGGCGGCCGGCTGCAGGCCGCGCTCGGATCCGACCAGCGGATCTACGCCTGGGCCAACGGACAATCGACACCCACCATCCTCGATGCCAACCAGGACACCCGATTCACCGGCATCAGCATGGACGGCGACCTTCTGCTGGCGGTGGACCGGCAGGGACAGGTCCACGCCTACCAGGCCAGCCGGAAAGACGGTCAAAACACGAACCCGAAATTCCTGGAGCAGGCCACGACCGGCCTGCCCGGACAGGCGCGGGCCGTCACCGCCGCCGCCTCCGGCGGCCGGGCCCTCGTCCTGGACACGGACGGGCAGGCCTGGGCCTGGGACGCGAGCAAGACCGGCAACGTCAAGCCCGCACGCATCAGGCAGGACACACAAATCCGTATCGTCCAGGCCCAGGCCCTCAACCAGGGGTTCCTCCTCCTGGACGCGGACGGGCAGGCCTGGCACCAGGCCGACGGCACGACCAGCCTTACGGCCGCCGGCCTGCCGGAAAACCTGAAGGCCAGCCGAATCACCACCGGCAATGACCAGGCCGTCATCACCAGCAGGGACGGCCGCGTCTGGGCCTGGAAGCCCGGCGAAGCGCCCGCCCGGGCGGACGACGGGAACCGGGCCTACACGCAGGCCGTCCTTGCAGGCGGCAGGATCACCGCCACCAGCAGGCAGGGCGGCCTATACCAGTGGAGCCTGGACGGGCAGGGCCGGCCCGGCCAGCCGGCCCGGCTCGGCACCGCCACAGCGCCCACCCTGGAAACAGCCGGCATGGACGGCCAGCCGCTCAAACTCAGCAGGACCGGCGACGCCTGGCAGACGGACATCCCCGCCCGCCAGCCCGGCCCGGCCGCCATCACCATCACCGGCAGGCAGGACGACCAGCCCTTCACCAGAAGCCTTACGTACACCGTCGACCAGACCCTGACCAGAGACCTCCGCCAGGGCTCCGCCTACACGGTCCGCTTCGACACAGGCGGAGGAAACCCGCCCCCACAGGACCAGAGCATCCAGCCGGTCTACGGCAGAGTCCAGCGCCCCTCCCCCGACCCGACGCGCCCAGGCTACCAGTTCGACGGATGGTTCACCGGGCAGGTCGCCTACGACTTCAGCAAACCCGTCACCCAAAACCTCACCCTCACCGCCCACTGGACCTTCAAAGACCCCGACAGCACATGGAGCATCAGCCCCGACAAGGGCAGCCAGTTCGGCAAGGAAACCACCACCATCACCCCGCCGGACACCAGCCGAGGCATCAGGTTCAACCAGGTCAGCGCATCATACTCTTATCATTCCTTGGCTGTGGGCAGCGACGGCAACGCCTACGCATGGGGAATCAACGGCAATGGCCAACTCGGCGACGGGACAACCACCACCCGGACTATGCCGGCTAAAGTGAGCAAGCCTGCAGGCACGTCCACGGACTTCACCTACCTGCAGGTCAGCGCCGGACAATTTCATTCGCTGGCCCTGGGCAGCGACGGCAACGCCTACGCCTGGGGACGCAACGACTACGGCCAGCTCGGCGACGGGACAAAGACCACTCAAAAGATTACGCCGGTCAAAGTACGCAAGCCTGCAGACACGCCCACGGACTTCACCTTCCTGCAGGTCAGCGCCGGATACTATCATTCGCTGGCCCTGGGCAGCGACGGCAACGCCTACGCCTGGGGATACGACGACTATGGCCAGCTCGGCGACGGGACAACCGCCACTCAAAAGATTACGCCGGTCAAAGTAGACAAGCCTGCAGACACGCCCGCGGACTTCACCTACCTGCAAGTCAGCGCCGGAAACACTCATTCGCTGGCCCTGGGCAGCGACGGCAACGCCTACGCATGGGGAAACAACAGCTACGGCCAGCTCGGCGACGGGGCAACCACGATCACCGATACCTCCAAGCAGACTTCGCCGGTCAAAGTATACAAGCCTGCAGGCACGCCCACAGACTTCACCTTCCTGCAGGTCAGCGCCGGAACCGATCATTCGCTGGCCCTGGGCAGCGACGGCAACGCCTACGCCTGGGGAAACAACGACTATGGCCTCGGCGACGGGACAAAGACCACTCAAAAGACTTCGCCGGTCAAAGTAGGCAAGCCTGCAGGCACGCCCACGGACTTCACCTACCTGCAGGTCAGCGACGGATACCTTCATTCGCTGGCCCTGGGCAGCGACGGCAACGCCTACGCCTGGGGATACAACATGTATGGCAGGCTCGGCGACGGGACGCAAACCGGCCGGCCTACGCCGGTCAAAGTGGGCAAGCCTGCAGGCACGCCCACGGACTTCACCTACCTGCAGGTCAGCGCCGGAAACACTCATTCACTGGCCCTGGGCAGCGACGGCAACGCCTACGCCTGGGGAAACAACTTCTTTGGCTCGCTCAGCAATCCTGATGTAAAAGGCTACAGTGTTGTTCCTGTTCCGGTGGTATTCAAGCTGGTGATCACCGGCGTCAGATTCGACCAGACCGCCGCAACAGGCCTGATGCGCGGTGATGGCAGCAGCGTCAGCGTGCTCACGCCTGCACACGCGCCGGGCACGGTCACGGTCAGCGTGGACTACACGCTGGGCGGCACACCCCAGCAGCCGGACACTTCTCTCCGTTACACGTACCTGCCTGCAGTGCTCCCCCGGGCGGGCGGGGAGGGCATCCTGCTCGCCCTGGCCACGGGCATGACCGGCATGGGCGGGGTGCTGGCATCTCGCCGCCACCGGCGGGAAACACGCCAACTATCACATGCTTCGTATGAGTAAGAGCGGCCGGGGGCGGCGTAACAATCCCCCCGCCCCCGGCCCATACAGGGGGAGCAGGGAGGAAAAGTGTCACTGAAGGCTCAAACCCCAAGGGAGCCGACACTCCCTCCCGCGCCCCCACCACACTTCCGCAGGCAGAAGCCGAGGATAGGCATGCACGCCCCCGCCTCCGCCTGGGAGAGAGGGTAACACGGCCAGGCCGGCCACGGGCACACAACCCCAGTCAGCCTGGCCGCTGTTTACAGATTCCGCCAGCCTTGAGTTCCGCCGACACTGGATCCGGCTGTCATAGTCATTGCGCGATGATAGGGTTGTATCACTGTACAAAGATGCAGAAACGAATGACATGCACCGTCTGTTGGGGAGACAGTCGGCAGAGTTCTTGGGAGGCTCTGTAAATGTCGTTATCGAATATTCCCCGCTGTGCTTCGCACGAGTAAGGCCGGATTCCCATCACTGCAATCCGGCGAACAGGCGGCTGTGCCCATCCCAACCGAGCACGGTCGCCATCTACTTTTAAACGGCGGAAAGATAACCGTCGTAACGCTCGGGCTTGTCCGCGAACTCCAGGCCAGTCGGCTGATACCAAGAGTATCGGCGGCTGCCGCTGTCGTCAGTCCAAATTTCAGGGCAGTCGTTGACCAGCCAGTCCGAGGGAATGGCATGGGCGCCGCCGGTCGAGGCCAAGGCCAGCGCCTGCCTGAGCTGGTCCTCCTGGTCGGCGGTCAGGCTGCCGGGGCGGGCCGAAAAGAAGAGCGGGGTGCCGGTCCGCGCCAAGAGATCCATCCACTGGCGGTTGAGCTCCCAGTCGATTGATTCGGATATGCCCACGCAGTCGGCGTCGGTGGCGTAGAAACTTCCGTGCTGGGGCAGGCGGAAGGCCAGGGTGTTGACCCCGATCTGCCTGGTCCGCTCCCACTGCAGGCCGCTGGTGTCGTCGCCGGTCCGGTTGATCTGCATGAAGCCGACGCCCAGGTGACCGACCACATTGCATCCCTGAACCAGCATCCCGGCTTCGGTGGCCTGCTCGAAGATGGCCCGGTAAAGCTGTTTGACCACCTGGGCGCTGGTCAGGCTCCGGTCGTAGAAGTGCCAGCCGTCCGGGCTGGGCCAGGGGTTCATCTGGAATCCCCACCTGCCCAGCAGGTCGAAGGTGCTGAAATCATGCTTGACCAGCTGGTAGCCCCACTCCCCCAGCTGGGCGATGTCCTGGCGGATGTAGTCCAGGGCCTGCGGGTTGGAGGGGTCCAGGCAACCGTTGTGCGGGAGCCTGAACTGGTCGGCAATGGTCTCGTCCTCGTTGAGGAGCGGGCGGTACCAGATGCCGGGCTTGATGCCCATGGCCTTGATCTGGTCGGCCAGGGCGCCCATGTCGCCGAACTTCTGGTTGCCACTCCGCCAGGGGCCGCCGTTGTAGTCCTCAAGCCGGTGGTGGTCCTGCCAGCCGTCGTCCACGACCATGGTGGGGCGGTGGGCGTTGCCCTGGGTCAGGTCGGCCAGATACTCGGCATCGGCAAGAATCCGGGAACGGCTGGAGTCCCCGTAGGCGTAGTACCAGTTGTTGCTCCCGTAGACCGGTTCAGGGGGCATGAGGCCCTTGCGGCTGATCCGGGAGCAGAAGTCGCTGGCCACAGCAAAGACCGGACCGCCAGCCCGCTCCTGGAGCGGATATTGCAGGCAGATGATGGTGGCCGCTTCAAGCTCCCGACCGTCCAGCACCAGGCCACTGCCGCCGTTGCGCAGGTCAAGGAAGAGGGTGATGCCGGCCGTATCGACCTGCCAGAAGCAGAAGGCGTTGGCACCGGTGGCCACCCCGTACCCCTCGGCCTGCTCCTGACCTGCCGCCAGGAAGTACCAGGGCATGAACCGGTTGGCGCGCATGGTCTGGAAACCCATGCGGCCGTAGCCACGCTCCCAGGCGTCGCCCAGGTAGAGGTCGTCGGCGGGCATGGGCCTGGTCCAGCGCAGCGCCAGGGACCGGATGGGGGTGGAGCCGGCGGTCAGGCTGACCGTCAGAGTGGATTCGCCCTTGAGGCTGACCCTCGCATCGGGGGCTGTGCCGAAAGGCCTGCCTGCGGGCGCGGTCTCCCTGTCGGCATCGGTGGTCAGCGTGATCCAGTCCGGCTCTCCCAGGCTAAGGCTGGTTGGGTTCATGATTCAGTGCTCCTTCATCCCTGTGGTGTGGCAGATAGCGGCGGGTCAGACCCGGACCAGGTCGATCAGGCGGATGGTCTCGGGCTGGCAGCGGGGTATGCGGATGCCCACGCGCTCCAGATAGGTGCCGGTGACCTCGGCGGTGCCCAGCGGACCCGTCGGATCCAGAGGCTCCAGCGAAGCCCTGGGCTTGGCGGGTCCGGTCCAGGCCAGCCGATACCGGGCCTTGGGGTCCAGGCCGGGAATACGTAGATAAACACCACGATTATGCAGGGATTCGTCCAACTGGACGTGGGCCAGGATGGCACGGCTGCGGTCGGGGGCCACCACGCCATGGGCCAGGACCGAGGGGTCGGCCAGGTCCAGGCGAACCACACGGCCGGAGTGGAGGAAGTCCCGGTTGGCCTTGTACCAGGTAATCCACTCCTTGAGCCGCTCCAGGTCCTCCTCGCTGGCCTGGCGGATGTCCCACTCGATGCCCATGGACCCGAAGACGGCCGTCGCCGCCCGGAAATCCAGGCCGTAGGTTCTGCCGGTCTGCTGGGAGGAGGGCTGGGAGATATGGGCGCCGATGTACTCGGGGGCCACGGTCTGCTCGGTCCAGCGCTGAATCAGCTGCCTGCTCAGGGCATCGGTCATGTCGGAGTTCCAGAAGCGGCGGACCTTCTCGATCACGCCCAGGTCGATGCGGCCGCCGCCCGAGGCGCAGGACTCCCACTCCACCTTGGGGAAGCGAGCGCGGAGGGCGTCCAGCAGGCGATAGTAGGCCAGGGTCTGCTCGTGGATGGCCGGCGCGCCACCGTGGGCCTGGGAACCGGCCTCAAGCAGGTCGCGGTTGTGGTCCCACTTGACGTAGTCGATGCGGCAGGACTCCAGGACTCGGGTCATGGCCTCCAGCACGTGGTTGAAGGCCTGGGGATTGGTCAGGTCCAGGACCAGCTGGTTGCGCTGCAGCTCCGGGTTTCTGGAGGATGCCCTCATGACCCACTCAGGATGGTCGCGGAAGGCGTCCGAATCAGGATTGATCATCTCCGGCTCGAACCAGAGGCCGAACTGCATCCCCAATTTGTGGACATAATCAACTAAAGGTTTCAGGCCCTGTGGCCAGACCGCCGGGTCCACCCACCAGTCGCCCAGACCGGCCGTGTCGTCCCGGCGCAGGTGGAACCAACCGTCATCCAGAACGAGCCGCTCCACCCCGATGCGTGCGGCCCGGTCGGCCAGGTCGCGCAGGGTGTCGAAATCGTGGTTGAAGGTGATGGCCTCCCAGACGTTCAGGATGACCGGCTGCTCGCGCGGATGCTCGGGCAGGGTGCGCTCCCAGGCGTGCAGGCTGTTCATGATCGGATCCATGCCATGGTCGGAGGCCGTGGCCACGATCCAGGGCGTGCTGTACTCCTGGCCCTGGTCCAGGACCACCTCGCCGGGCAGCAGGAGCTCGCCAGCGCTGACGCCGGCCGGGGTGGCGCTGTTCCGATCCACCCGGAGCACGGTGTTCCCGCTCCAGGCCGGCTGAACACAGAGCACCCTGCCGTGATGGAAGTCGAAGCCGGGGGTGCCCACCATGACCACGGGCCCCTCGAAGCCGGTGCGGCCCCAGCGGAACTCGCGCACCCAGGCCCCGTCGGCCAGGTCATGGCGCTGGGGGCTGCGTTCACGCTCGTGCCTGCCGGCGAAGTCCAGAATTCGGGTCTGCTGGTCGTCCAAGGGCAGGCGGACCTCCAGACCCTCCAGCAGGAAGGGGTCGGCGCCCAGGTTGCGCAGGGTGTGGCGAATACGCAGGGAGCCGCCGGCCATGGCCTCCACCCTGGTCTCCAACCCAAGCTGGGCATCCTCGTCACGGGCCTTGATGGTCAGCGAGTCGGCGGTCTGCTCGGTCTGGCCTTCCACCAGGAAACGGGGCGACCAGGAACGCCCGGCCTGGATGCCTTCGGGGCCTTGGGCGATCCGATGCCCGGTCAGGCCCGGATGCAGGTAGGTGTTCTGTGCATGCTCCAGCAGCAGGGGCGAATGGGTCGAGGCCCAGGCGGGGGTCTGTTCCAAGCCATCCAGGTCGGGGCCTGCATAGAGCCCCCTGATGTCAGGAATATCGGCACCCGGCGTAATGGGCCCCAGGGCAATATAAGTGAATGGCTGATCAGAATGGACCGGCTGTGGAAAGAGCATGAAAAATCCTTTAGTAACTACGGAACAAATGTGCAAAAACAACGATGCTTGATGAACCAGTGAGCCGCCCGCTCCACTGCAGTCAGGCGGCTCCTGATCGATAGACTACTTGACTGCTCCGGCCACCATCCCTGCAATGAAGTACTTTTGCAGGAACATGTAGGCGACCACCATGGGGGCTGCCGCAATCAGGGATGCCGCTGCGGCGACGCCCAGATTGTTGGTATTGGCCGAGAAGAAGGAGGCCACACGAGGGGCGATGGTCTGGGCCGAGGGATCAGTCAGGATGTAGCTTGACAGGGCGTAGTCGTTCCATACTGTCGAGCCGGTCATGATGACCACGGTCGCCGTCACCGGCTTGAGCATGGGCAGGACCAGGCGCATGAAAACCTGGAGTCGGTTGGCTCCGTCCAGCTCGCCGGCCTCGTCGATCGCCGGGGGTATGGCCTTGATGAAGGCCGTGTAGAGGAAGACCGACAGAGGCAGGTTGGTGGCCGTCAGCACCGCGATGATGCCCCAGTAGTTGTTCACCCCGCCGATCTTCACCAGGAAGGAGTAGAGGGGGACCAGAATGCTCAGGGGCGGAATCATCATCATGGAGAGGATGAAGGCCGAGACCAGCTTGTTGAACCGGGTCAGGCGACGAGCCAGGGGGTAGGCCGCAGCCGCTCCCAGGACGCAGACCAGAGCCGTCGTCCCCACGGTCACCACCACGCTGTTGAGCACGGATTTGAGGATGCCGCCCTCATTGACGGCCTCGGTCCAGTTGGACCATGCCATGTCATGGGTGCGCATGCTCAGAGCCGAGCTCAGATCATCCGAGGGCTTGAGCGAGGTGGTGATCGCCAGGTAGAAGGGCAGGAGCTGGCAGAGGCAGACGATGACCAGGAAGAGGTAGATGGCCCAGCGCCCACGCTGGTATGACCGCTCGGCAGGGGTCATCGCATTCTTGTTCTTGCTAGCCATGTCAGGCCTCCCAATCCAGCTTGGCCAGTCCCTTGTTGACCAGCCAGGTCACGATGGCAATCAGGACGAAGAGGAAGACCCCGATGGCCGAGGCATACCCGGCCGCCTGGTTGTCGAAGTAGATCGTGCCGATATAGGTCGAGATGGAGTTGGTGGCATACCCGGGGCCGCCGCCTGTCAGCACCTTGACCATGTCGTAGAGCTTCAGTCCTCCGATCAGGTTCAGGACCACGCTGGTCGTGAAGGCGGGCGACAGGAGCGGCAGGGTGATGTTCCAGAACTTCTTCCAGCCGGATGCCCCATCGACCTCGGCGGCTTCGACCACCTCCTGGTCCATGGTCTGCAGACCGGCCAGGTAGATGATCATGGAGACGCCGACGAACTGGATGGAGTTCACCAGCACGATGATGCAGACCGAGAACCCGGCATTGTTGAACCAGGCCACCTTGTGCAGACCCAGTGCCGTCATGACGGCGTTCAGCGCTCCCTGCTGGTACTGGAAGACGAAGTAGTACATGATGCCCATGATGACCGGGGCCACCAGGGCGGGCAGGTAGATGATGGCCCTGATCAGGGTGCGCCCCTTGATCTTGGCGTTCAGCAACAGCGCCAGAGCCAAGCCCAGGATCTGCTGGAGCACCGTGCTGCCGATGCCGTAGATGAAGGTGTTGATGACCACCTGCTTGAAGTTGGTGTCAGTCAGCATCTGCTTGTAGTTGGCCAGCCCCACGAAGGACTTGGCGTCGTTGTACCCGTCCCAGTTGGTCAGAGAAAGCCCGATCCCCGACAGGAGCGGATAGATGATGAAGACCACCAGGAGGATGACGGCAGGAAGATAGAAGAGATTGATCGAGGCACCCCTGAAACGGCGACGACGCGGGGAGGGACCCCTGCCGTGGCCAACGGATGCATCCCTGCCATCCCCATGTAACGGTGATCCGGATTGGGTGTCCTGCGAAGGAATCGCCCCTGAGCGACTATCTGTCATGACTCGACTCCTCTTGGTCAGCTAATCAGGAAGACTTCTGGCCATACAGGCTGTTGAAGGAGGTCTTGACCTGATCCGCAGCGGCCTGTGCAGTCAGCTGACCGGTCAGCAGACCGTCGGTCGACTTGGCCAAGGTGTTGTACATGCCGTTGGGCAGGTACTTGCGGTCGAAGAAGGGGACCAGCTTGGTCTTCTTCTCGTTCACCCAGTAGTTGTAGGTCGGCTCGAACTGCCCCAGTGCGGACTTGACGCCGGTCAGGGCCGAATCGTTCATGCTCACGTCGACCAGCTTCTGCAGGTTTTCAGGCTCGGCCATGAAGTCGATGAACTTCAGCGCCGCGTCCTTGTTCTTGCTGGTCTTGGAGACGCCGAAGGTCAGGGTGTCCTCGCCGGTGGAGAAGTAGGGCTTGCCGACCTCGGCGGGAACTGGCATCATGCCCAGCTTGACGTTGGGGTTGTAGGACTGGATCAGCTGGGAGCTGCCGTTGGCGCGGAAGGAGAAGCCGACCTTGTCCTGGGCCATCAGCCTGGAGATGTCATCCTGGGAGGCGGAGGTGTAATCCACATTGAACCAGCCGTCCTTGGCCCACTTGGCCACCCTGGTGGTGTACTTCTCGTAGACCGCGGTGTCGAACTTGCCCTTGGAGAGATCCTTGAGCTGGCTTTCGTCGTACATGCCCGGAAGCATGTAGTCTGCAAGGTCCCCGTTGGGGCCCGCGTCCTTGTTGGAGGAGATGAGCGGAGTGTATCCGGCGGCCTTCAGCTTCGTGCAGGCCTGCTCAAAGGCGTCCCAGGTGTCGATGGACTTGGGATCGATGCCGACCGCATCCAGGACCGTCTGGTTGTACATGATGCCCGACACCTGGATGTCGGCGGGCAGGGCGTAGAACTTGCCGTCCTTGGTCTTGAAGACATCGTTGCCTATCGGCTTGAGCCGCTTGGCCCAGGGCCTATTCTGCAGCGGCTCCAGGAAGTTGCCGTACCGGTCGCGCGACCAGCCGTGGGTGTTCCAGATGTCCGGAGGGTTGTGGCCCGCCAGACGAACCTTGATGTCGTTCTCGTTGTTGTTGGTGCCCGGAACCATCTTGATGGTGATGTCCGGATTCTTGGCCTCGAACTTCTTGCCCAGGCCCTGAAGAGCCTTGAGCTGGGGGGTTCCCGTAGACTGCATGGTCATGAATTCCACGGTCTTCTTGCCCCCGGAGGAGGAAGAGCCGCAGGCAGCCAATGAGGTTATTGCCATAGCGCAGCAGATGCCGACCGCCGCCACCGTCTTGATCCTATTCATCAACCACTCCTTCGTAGGTTGCTTCGTTGCCGAACATGTTCCATGAGAACAGGAACTCATTCGTGTTTCTTAATATACACGAGTAGATTTATCTGTCAAATATCTGACGCCGATTGCCTGAACAGCTGCTTTTGAAGACAAGGGCTTTCGCAACGGCTGGAAATTTGGTGCCATTTCCCTTGCTTTTCCGGCTATAGCCCGGCATGTGCGGACAGGTCAATGGCGGTGTAGAACGGAGTTTGAAAACAATATCAATTCGAGTAGATTCTATATTCCGGGTAGCATGAATTGAGACTGGTGAATAGGCAGATGGGATCGAGCTCTGATGGCTGCAAACGATAAGAAACTCCGACAACGCAGAAGGGCCACACGCACGGATGTGGCCAAGCTGGCCAATGTCTCCACGGCGGTGGTCAGCTACGTCTTCAACAACGGGCCCAGGGCAGTGGCCCCGGACACATCCAAGCGGGTGCGCGAGGCGGCGAAGCTGCTGAACTACCACCCCAACCCCACGGCGCGTGCCCTGCGCACCGGGTATTCCAAGATGCTGGGCGTCATCGTGCCGGATTCGTCCAACCCCTTCAGCGCCGGTATCTACGACGAGCTGCAGACGGTGGCCATGCGGCGGGGGTACTCAGTCCTCTTCATGAACGTGCGCAGCGACCCCGAATTGGAGGAGCAGTCCATCAGGCAGCTGCTGGAGCGCAACGTCGATGCCATTTTCCTCTCATCCTCGCGCAGCTACACACAGCTGAGCATGGCTCATCTTGAGGAGAGCCGCTTCGTCTTCATGGACCAGCCCCACCGGGTGGCCAACGCCAAGAGCGTGTCGACCGATTTCTTCCACTCTGGCCTGACCGCCACCCAGCACCTGATCGAGCACCGGCACTGCAGCGTCGACATGCTCTTTGGCGGCTCCCCCGACGACCGGGGCGACGCGCGAATCCAGGGCTGGTATGCGGCCCACCAGAACGCCAACCTGCCCGCCGGCAGGATCCGCCAGGCCTTCTTCACACGCGAGGGCGGCTATCGCGCCACCTTGGACCTGATCGACAGCGGCAAGCCGCCCCAGGCCATTTTCGCCGGTTCCGACATGGAGGCCATGGGCGCTCTTCGGGCCCTGCATGAGCGCGGGCTGCGCATCCCCGAAGACGTGGCCATCGTCTCCTTCGACGGCACCATCGACTCCCTCTACACCTGGCCTCAGCTGACCACCATGCAGCAGGACACTGCGAAAATCGCCTCCTGCGCCATCAATGCGGCCTTGGAGCCGGACCAGGTTCCCGACGTGCAGATCATCAAGGCGGATCTGGTCGTCCGTCACTCCTGCGGCTGCTGAAGCGACAACTAATTAAGCCATGTGAACCCCGGATAATATCCATAGTTTTTCATCAATGCAATTCGGGGCTTACATCAGAGAAGGCGCTGGCATCATCGCCACAAGGGCATTGACGCCAGCGCCTTGTCAGACTCTGTTCAGGCTCAGACCCAGGGTCAGGCCCCGATCAGATCCAGCATTTCGGGAACGGACTTCTTGCCGAACTCCACGGTCTCCTGGCCGTCCTTGCGGATCACGATGCAAGGGACGCTCATGACCTGGTACTGGTCTTTGAGCTCGGGGAAGTGGGCCAGGTCGTAGGCCTCGGCGCGCACCTTGCCGTTCTGGGCCGCCACCCGCTGTGCGGACAGGACCGTGGTCGGGCACATGGTGCAGGTCAGGGAGACCAGCATCATCACATCCACCTGGTCCTTGATGGCATCGATCCGGTCCGAGGTGGGCTGATCCACCTGCTGCCCGGGGCCCGCCGCATTGTAGAGGGCCAGGACGAAGGAATTGAACTCGTGGCCGCTGGGCACGCCATGGAAGGCCAGCCCGGTCGGCTGGGAGACGCCCTGGTCGTCCACGCGGCAGATGCGCACGCTGGGGCGGGCATCGGGCAGGTCGCCAGCGGGATCGTAATCCTTGCCGTCCTCATCCGTGCGGGAGTCGACCCTGGAGGTCAGCTTGCCGTCGGAGAGCCCGACCAGCTCGTCCACGAAGGCCTCCAGCTCCTTGGAGACCTGGCTGCCGTCCAGGTCCAGGGCCAGCTCCAGCTTTCCGGTCATCTTGCCGAAGACCATGTCCAGCTGCTTGCGGATGTCCGGCCCGAAGAAGCCGGAGGTCTTGGCCGGGGCCTGGTCGTGCTCCTGGGCCACAGGCGCGGGCGAGGTCCCCGAGGCCAGTGCGGAGTTCTCGGCCTGCCGCTCGGAGCGGGCGTAGGGGGAATCGTCGGGCCGCGGCGGCACCAGGCCGGTCTTGTCCGACATATTGGAGGCGTAGCGCTCCAGCTCCACGGCGGCCACAGCCCCATCGGAGGTGGCGGTGATGACCTGGCGCAGGTTCTTGACCCGCAGATCCCCGGCGGCGTAGATGCCGGGCACCGAGGTCTCCAGGTAGCCGTGGGTCAGCACATAGCCGTGGTCGTCCAGATCCACCACGCCCTTGAGCATGCCGGTCTGGGGCACATAGCCGGCGAAGACGAAGACGCCGAAGGTGCCGCCGTCCTGGGGCTTCCAGGTGGTGGTCTGTCCGCTCTTGCGGTCCAGGATGGAGGCCTCGACCAGCCCGCCGGGGCCTGCGGAGACTCCCTTGAGCTCGGTAGAGTAGTGGATTTCGATCTTGTCGTTGTTCCGGGCCTCGTCAGCCACGGCGGCGTCGCAGGTGAAGTCCTCCTCGCGCACCAGCAGAGTCACCTTGGTGGCGTACTTGGTCAAGAAGACCGACTCCTCGGCTGCCGCGAACCCGCCGCCTACCACCAGGACCTCGCGCCCGGTGAAGAACTCGCCGTCACAGGTGGCGCAGTAGGCCACACCGCGGCCCGCGTACTCCTGTTCGCCCTGGAAGCCTATCTTGCGGGGGCTGGCGCCAGTGGCAATCAGGATGCCGAAGGTGCGCAGGTCGCCCCGGGAGGTGTGGACCACCTTGATGTCGCCCTGGGCCTCGATGCCCGTGGCCTCGGCGCTCATGAACTCGGCTCCGAAGTTCTGGGCCTGCTGGCGCATGGTCTCGGTCAGCTTGCGGCCGTCGGTGCTGGCCACGCCCGGGTAGTTGACCACGTCGGCCGTGATGGTGATCTGGCCGCCGAAGTCGTCCTTCTCCAGGATCAGGGTGCGGTACCGCGCCCGTGCCAGGTAGAGTCCTGCGCTCAGGCCTGCAGGGCCGCCGCCGATGACGACCACGTCATAAAGATTCTTGTCTTCCGTCATGAATGCCTCTTCCGAAGGAATGCACGGATGTGCTGGTGTTGGATGCTGGTCGTGAATACAGAAAAGGGAACCCGCCCTGGTCGCTTCCGATCGGCGAGTTCCCGATGTTGGCAGCTGCGGATCAGAGCTGACCGACCAGATCCAGGCTGGGCTCGATGGTGTCCTCGCCGGGCTCCCACTTGGCAGGGCAGACCTGATCGCCGTGCTCATAGACGAACTGGGAGGCCTGGACGCGGCGCAGCAGCTCGTCGGCGTTGCGGCCCACGTTGGAGGAGATGACCTCGTAGGCCACAACCTTGCCCTCAGGGGTCAGAATGAAGTCACCACGCTCGGCCTTGCCCTCGGCCTCGTTGTAGGTCTGCAGATCCTTGGCCAGGGTTGCGGTCGGATCGGCCAGCATGGGGTACTGGACCTTGGCGATCTTCTCGTTGGCCTCATGCCAGGCCTTGTGGACGAACTCGGTGTCGCAGGAGACGGAGTAGATCTCGCAGCCGATCTTCTTGAAGTCCTCATACTTGCCGGCCAGATCCTCCAGCTCGGTGGGGCAGACGAAGCTGAAGTCCGCAGGGTAGAAGAAGAGCAGGGACCAGTGGCCCAGCAGATCCTTCTTGGAGACCGGGAAGGTCTTGTTATCCTGGTAGGCCTGCGTGGTGAACTCAGTCAATTCGTGCTGAAGCTGTGACATGAAAAATCCTTTCGGGAGCGTTGGGAATGCCGGCTTGGAGCCGAACCTGCTTCCGTGTTTCATGCTAGTCAGGTAGCGCTGTATGGGGAAGACGGAGGTTCACCGCTGGGGTGTGACATAGGGCACATGGGGCGTCCATACCCTAGCATTGGAGGCATGGCATTATGGCTGAACATCCTGCTCATTCTCTTCTTCCTCCTGCTTGGTTCCGTCTTCTCGGGGACTGAACTGGCGCTGGTCTCCCTGCGCGGCTCGCAGCTGGAGCAGATGGAGCAGCAGGACGCGCGCGGCGCCCGGGTCGCCCGCATCGCCCGCGACCCCAACACCTTTCTTTCCGCCGTGCAGATCGGCGTGACGCTGACGGGCTTCCTGTCGGCCTCCTTCGGCGCATCATCCATCGCCCCCTACGTGGTGCCCGTCCTGACCGGGTGGGGCGTGCACGAGGGTCTGGCCGGCACCCTGACCACGGTGATTCTGACTCTGATCATCTCCTACTGCTCCATCGTCATCTCCGAGCTGGTGCCCAAGCGGATCGCCATGCAGCGCACCGAGGCCATCGCCCGGGCCGTCGTTCCGGCCATCGACGTCTTCACCACCCTGTGCAGGCCGCTGATCTGGCTGATCGGCAAGAACACCAACCTCATCGTGCGCATCCTGGGCTTCGATCCTCAGCAGACCGACACCGAGGTCAGCGATGACGAGCTGCGGATGCTGGTCTCCTCCAACACCAACCTGAGCAAGGACGAGCGGATGATCCTGGGCGACGTCTTCGATGCCTCCGAGACCAGCGTGGCCGAGGTCATGCGCCCCCGGGCCGACGTGGTCTTCATCGCCGGGGACATGCCGCTGCAGGAGGCGGTCGAATTCGTGCACGACGAGCCCTACTCGCGCTACCCGGTGACCGGCCGCGACTTCGACGACGTGCTGGGCTTCGTCCACGTGCGCGACCTGATGGACGTGCGCAACCCCCATGCCAAGACCGTGGCCGACGTGACCAGGCCCGGCATCGCCCTGCCCGGCACCTCCAAACTGCTGCCCAGCCTGGAGAAGCTGCGCAAGAAGGGCATCCACCTGGCTGTGGTCATCGACGAGTACGGGGGCACCGACGGCATCGTCACCCTGGAGGACATGACCGAGGAGCTGGTGGGCGACATCCGCGACGAGTACGACCTGCCCGAGGAGCAGAATCCGGCCCATCCCCAGGCGACTGCTTTCGTCAACGGGGTTGCCACGGTCGACGGCGGCATGACCATCGAGGACTTCGCCGACCTGACCGGGATTGAGCTGGAGGATGGGCCATACGAGACCCTGGCCGGCTACTTCCTGGCCCAGACCGGACGGATGGGGCAGGTGGGCGATGTGGTCCACTCCGACGACGGGTATGACATGGTGGTGACCAAGGTGGACGGGCGGCGCATCGAGACCATCGAGGTCAGACGGCGGCAGGAGGCCGAAGACCAGGCCGACGATGATGACGAAGCCAGCGAAGACGGGGTGGATGAAGACAGGAAAGATGAAGACAGGTCGAATTCAAAAGCGGGAGCAGACCGAGGATAACCTGACCGGGTCTAATCTGACCGAGACGACGCTACGACCAGAGCCCAGCTGGCAGTCAGCCGGGGACCGTCCCACGCCAGTCAAGAAAAAATGACTATCAGCGTAGCCGATGGTCCGTGAATGATTTCACTGGTTGATTCCCGCAAAATCCAAGCGTTTCCTTGCTTTTTCCTCTAGTCTGGAGATACAAGGTCGGGCTGACCCGACCGCAGGCATAATTTCATATTTAAGGAGCGATTATGGCATTGAACTTTACCGTACCGGGACTCGACGAAGCGACCAGTGAAAAGGTCATCGCCATCCTGCAGAGCCGTCTGAGCCAGGAACAGGAGACTGCCCTGATCCTCAAGCACGCCCATTGGAACATGAAGGGCAAGGAATTCATCGGCATTCATGAGATGATGGACCCCGAGGTTGATTCGGTGCTGAACATGGCCGACGAGACCGCCGAGCGCATCGCCACCCTGGGCGGCTCCCCCGCCGGGCGCCCTGACGACATCATGAAGAACCGCGACTGGGATGGCATCACCATGACCGGCCGCCAGGATGCCCTGGACTACCTGAAGGCCCTGGACACCTACTACACCACCTTCATCAAGCGCGACCGCGAGGCCATCAAGGAGCTGGACGACCTGGACATCGTCAGCTCCAACATTCTGCAGGACCACGTGCAGGAGCTCGAGCACTTCCAGTGGTTCATGCGCAGCCACCTGTTCTGAGTTGCTGAGTTACTCGGTTTCTGAGCTCTGAAAGCTCATCGCCGCCTCCGATAGGCGGTATGCCAGCGGCCCTGCATCGTAAAAGGTGCGGGGCCGCTGGCATAACTCTTTGGACAAGATAGAATTGAGATTTGGGAGACGGCCGGGCGCCGCCTTACGCCGGGAAGACTGGTCGGCCAAAGAAGACCGAACCCTATCCGCCCGACCAGGAGCATCATGCCGCCCACGCCTACATTCCCGACATCTCAAATCAATCCACGTCGTCAGGACCCCGAACCATCAGACCCCCGACTTTCGAATTCGCAGCAGAATTCCAAGCCATCAAATGCCCGACCATCAAATCCACAGCATGGGCAGGGCGGATCTGACAGAGGCCGGCACAATCGACTCCATCTTTCAAATTTTTTCGCAACCTTATCTTCATTGGCAGAAAACGATCGAATCACCGGGCTATTCATGATGGTCTGCGCCCTGGCCGGGCTGATCCTGGCCAATCTGCCAGAGACCGGGCCGGGGCTGAACGCTCTTGCCGCTTGGATTCCTCTGGACCTGCCCGGTGGACTGAACCTGTCCCTGAAGGATTGGATACAGGATGGGCTGTTGACCATATTCTTCCTGACCATGGGCCTTGACCTGCGCCAGGAGGCTGCCACGGGCACTCTGCGCGACCACAGGCAGGTCCTGCTGCCCATGCTGGCCGCCCTGGGCGGTGTGGCCGTTCCGATCCTGATCTACTGCCTGTTCAACCTGGGCTCCCCTGCCGGGTTGCGCGGCTGGGCTGTCCCAACGGCCACCGATGTAGCCTTCTCCCTAGCGGCTCTGCAACTGCTCCTGCCCAAGGCCGGGCCCGCCCTGCAGGCCTTTTTGATGACTCTGGCCATCTTCGACGACCTGATCGGCGTCCTTCTGATCGCCCTGGGCTACTCCAGCTTGGGACAACCGAGCTGGCTGCTTGTCTGCCTGGTCGGCCTAGTGGTCTGGGCCTTGCTGGTCCGAGCGGCGAGCCGTTCCGCTCGGCTCTGGCGACCGTTGATGCCGCTGTTCCTGCTGGGTGCCCTTGTCGGCGGCCTGCTGGCCTGGTACGGCCTCTTCAAGGCTGGAATCCACCCGGTGCTCGCGGGAGTAGCGATGGGCCTATTGACCCCTGTTACCAGGTCGAAGGCATCTGAAGCGGAAGCAACAGAAGCGGAAGAGCCTTCGGCCAGTACCGCGCCGAATTTAACTGAGCCAACCGAGCATAGGCCAACCGATACAAAACCATCCGGTACCGAGCCGACCGAGACCCATCCACCAGTGACCAGTCAAGCCAATACCAAACCAGCTGGGTTTGAACCAACTGAGATTGAGCCAAACCGCAACCCGACACTATCACCGGCTGAACGGCTGGACCACTTCCTGACCCCTTTGAGCGCCCTGGTGGTCCTACCCCTTTTCGCCTTCTTCTCGCTGTCCATCTCCCTGGATCAGCTGGGACCCGGACTGCTGACGGACCGGGTCTTTTGGGGCGCCACTCTGGGACTGGCCTTGGGCAAGCCCCTGGGGATCATGACCATGCTGATCCTGGCAGGTCGTCTGGGACTGCGGCGACCTGCCGGCTCCACGACCGGGAACTTGATCGGCCTCTGCCAGCTCTGCGGAATCGGCTTCACCATGTCCTTCCTGATCGCCAACCTGGCCTTCGCCGGATCCCCACACCTAGAATCAGCCTTGCTGGGTGTGCTGGCGGGGTCGGTCCTGTCCGTGCTCATCGTGGCCGTGGGCACTATCCCCGGTCGACTACGTTCCGCCAGGCACACATAGGCTTAGCTGCCAAGGCTCACCTCTGCCAGAACCGGTTCCTGTCAGAATCAACCTGCCAAACTCGGTTTTGACAGGAATCAGTTTTGACAGAATCGGCCCCCAACCAGACTCAGCTGCGACGGTAGAGCTTGGTGTAGGAGCCCTCGGCCCGGGGACGGACCACGATTTGGTCGATGTCCACAGTGTCGGGCTGCTCCAGGGCCCAGGTGACGCATCCGGCGATGTCGTCGGCGGTCAGCGGGTCGGGCACACCGGCGTAGACCGCATCGGCCCGGTCGCTGTCCCCGCCGAACCGCTTCAGCGAGAACTCGTCGGTGTGGACCAGGCCCGGGGCGATGTCGACCACGCGTACCGGCTGGCCGATCAGCTCCAGCCGCAGAATACGGGCCATGACCCGTTCAGCCGCCTTGGAGGCGCAGTATCCGCCGCCGCCCTCGTAGGGCTCGATGCCTGCCGTCGAGGAGATGACCAGGACCGTGCCCTCCGACTCTTTCAGAGCCGGGAGCAGCTTCTGGATGACCCGCAGGGTGCCGATGACGTTCAGCTCATACATGCCGCGCCAGTCGTCCAGGCTGGAGGTAGCCACCGGGTCCTTGCCGAAGGCCGCGCCGGCGCAGTTGACCAGAGCCTTGACCGGCCCGCCCTTGAGCACGGCATCGACGGCCGCCTGGGTGGAGGCCTCCTCAGTCACGTCGCAGACCTCATAGGTGAAGTTCTGACCCAGCTGGTCAGCCAGAGCCTTGAGCTTGTCCTCGCGCCGGGCCAGGCCGACCACCTTCCAGCCCTTGTCCACCAAGGCCCGCACACTGGCCTGGCCGATGCCGCTGGAGGCACCGGTCACCACGGCGCGCTTGGTTGTCTTCTTGGATTCCGTCATTTCAACTGCTCCTTCATGATCGATTGCCCCGGATCGGCTCCACACGCGCCTCCGGGCTACAGAGAGCCTGCCTAACTGCTGCAGTGCCATCCCTCTTCCTCAACGCTAGCGCACCAACATGGGCTGCGGCAGTCTCCTGTCAGTCTTCGATGACCAATGTGGCACATCAAACCAGGCTTGAGTAGAGCCAGAACGAATCAAAGGCAGATTAGTTGAGTCAGAACAGAGCAAAGTCAGATCGGGCTGAATCAGACCGTATAGTCGGTTCAGGATAGATAGGACGTATCAAAAACCGATTCAACTTCGCACCAGATGGCCTAGCGAGGGTTTGGTCACGAAATCTTCAGCACGGATGATGCCGCAGGTTCGTAATTTACAAGCTCCCCGTCCACAAGTTCAGGACTCATGAGGATTTTACGGCTCCGGAAGTCACGGATTTAGAACTCATAACTTCAGACGTCTAAGCTTTGCGGGTCACAAAGCCAGATAGCGGTTGAGTCGACGACGGCGCTCGGTCCAGTCGGGCATATAGCGATCCATTCGCGCGCGGAAGCCGGGGCCGTGGCCATGCTCGTAGAGGTGGGTCAGCTCGTGAACCAGCACATACTCCAGCAGGTCAGGATCCAGCCAGGCCAGGTCGGTGTTGAGCCGGATGCTGGCAGTGGCGGGGGTGCAGGAACCCCAGCGGGTTTCCATCTTTCGCAGACTGATGCGCTCAGGCCGGCGACCTACCACAGGGACCCACCGATCCAGCAGAGTCGGCAGCCTCTCCTGGAGAATTCTCTTGGCTTCGGCCTCGGACCGGTCCGGCGACAGCTGACCATCGGCTCCGGGCTGGGCGTAGACATCGCGCGAGCGGGCCAGACGTTCTCTAGTGGTTGCGATCCAGCGGCGCTTGCCGTCGATAAAGGCACGAATCCGGTCGTCGCTCAGGGCCAGAGGCGCCGTCACTTCCAGATGGCCGTCAGGCGGCTTGACCCGCAGATAGACGTTGGCGATCCGCTTCCTGATGACCAGAACAGTCTCGCCACCGACCTCGAACTGCTCCGATCGGACTGGTTCCGCACGCCGTTTCCGCCTCATGACCCCCATTCTTCCGCCAAGACGCGACGCGACGCCGCCGAGATTGACTTGAGAGGACACTATGGTAAGCTATCCATTTGTGTGATTCTTCGGTCACACGGCATGGGCCTGTAGCTCAGCTGGTTAGAGCGCATCCCTGATAAGGATGAGGTCGGAGGTTCAAGTCCTCCCAGGCCCACGCATTCTTGCGCGGTTGAAGTTCTTTTCACATTCACGGGGCTATGGCGCAGCTGGTAGCGCATCTGCTTTGCAAGCAGAGGGTCGCCGGTTCGAATCCGGCTAGCTCCACAGGCAGTGTTTTCGGGTTTCCGTGAGGAGACCTTTTTTCATATGGTTTTCCTTGTGTTTCCAACGGTTTACGGGTACTCCGACAGGTACCGGTATATTGTCAGGATGGTCCAGGACCGCCCGGGATAACCCAGAGTTAGGTTACGATTTAGGTTACGCGCCCGGGCTGAGAGGTTCGGGCTTCATGCCTAGGAGAAAAGCCATGCGTTCGGGGTTCGGCACGATAACGCTCAGGAAGAACGCCCGCGGTGAGGCGGTGTCCCTGAAAGCCAGGTACGTCAATCCGCTTGACCCGTCCAAGCGTGTGTACAAGGGGTTCCCGTTGGGGGCCAAGGCGATGGCGCAGGCCTGGCTGGATGCGGAGGAGAAGTATCGGGACGAGTGCTTCCGGGACCGTGTCAGATGGCTGTCCCCCGCCGAGCGTGAGCGGCAGAGGCAGGTCGCGGTGATTCGGTTCCGTGATTACGCCGGCGGTTTCGTCGAGGGGTACCGCACACCCGATGGCCGTCGCCCGGTTGCCGCCTCGATGCGCAAGAAGCGCGAGGCCCTGTCCCACCTGGACGGGTTCTTCGGGGACATGATGGTCGGTGATATCACCGCGCCGGTCGTGGAGTCGTGGCTGGACGGCGGGTATGTGGATGGCGTGCATGCCTTGCGTCGCGCCTATCAGATGCTCAAGGCCATCATGCGTAAGGCATTTGCGGAGGGGCTGGTCGAACAGGACCCCTGCATCAGGCCCAATCCGCGTCTGCCCAGAAGCCATCAGTCGGAGATTCCCGCCGCCACCCGTGAGGAACTGGAGGCCATCTACCGGGCCATGCCGGATTATTCGCGTATCAGCGTGTACCTGGGGGCGGTGATGGGGTTGCGCATCTCGGAGGTGTGCGCTTTGCAGCGCGGGGACATTGACTTCCGGCATGGCATCATGCGCATACGTCGTGCCCTGACCCGTGGCGAGGGGGATGTGGGAGCCCTGGGGTTCAAGGAGACCAAGACCGATACCAGTCGGGCCGACCTGCCCATCCCTCGGGGGTTCGTGCCCATGCTCAAGGCACATCTGGAGCGGTTCTGCGACCCGGGCTCTGATGCCTTGGTCATCCATGCGGCACGGCGGCCCATCATGTCTCCCAACACGCTGCGTGGCCAGTTCGACAAGGCCAGGATGGCGGCGGACCGTCCCGACCTGCATTTCCATACGTTGAGGGCCACTTCCATCACCACCTCGGCCAGGGTCGGCGGCACCCCCAAGGATGTGCAGGAGCTTGCCAGGCATGCCGACCCGGAAATCAGCCTGGATTTGTACGAGCGCGCCACCGATACGGGCAAGCGCCAAGTGATGGACCGGGTGTTCGATGCGCTGGTTGCACCGGTCAGGACCCGGGACCTGGTGGGCAAGGAACTGGAGGAGGCACGCGCCGATCTTGAACGTGACCGTGAGCGGGTCGCCCGTTTGGAGGCAGAACTCGGGGGCATATCCGCTCGCTGACACCCTTACCGTGAGTGGTGGATGACGACGAAGCCGTCCGCCACACAAAATCTTCACACTTCTGGGACGTGGTTTCAGACCTGGGAAGCCCCTCTTCGTATGCGGTCTGCATGCCCCGTCGCGAGGAGCGTCGTCGGTGTTTACGAAGCGTGCCTATATCCTCAGAGGACGGGTTTCCGTCGTGCTGGAAGACCCTGAAAAGCCCGGGATACCGCCGATATGGGCGTTCGGAGCAGTGGTTGATTAAGACGGAGCGGCGGCTCATCCTGGAAATATGAAATCTTCAGATACGCACAAGAAGAACTCGGTCATGAGGTGTCGTGCAGGTGCCCGGAGTCCTGACCCGGGCTGCCCGGACTTCTCCGATTTGCCCGAATTGCTGACCAAGGATGAGGCCGCGGGATTCCTGCGGGTGTCAGTGTCCAGCGTGAACCGGCTGATAGCCTCCCGGCAGGAAGCACCCTCCTAAGATCCCAACCCCCATATACCAGGGTGAGGTTTCAGCCCCTGTTATGCGGCCTGAAGCGGCGCATGGAAACCAGCAAGGCACTGACCAGAAGCAGGGTCATAGCCATGAGTCCCAAGATAGGTTCAAGCCATACACCGGTAGCAGGCAGCCCCTTGGTCTCCTCGGCCTTATAGGTCACAGTCACATCAGTATCTGCATCATTCCCCGACACATGCTCAACCGCCGGAACCCTGGCCTGCTGGGGAATGTACCCATCCAACCGGGGAACATCCACGGCCGGGAAGGTCTCCCCCTCCAAGGGCATCCAGTCGCCATAGGTTACTTCCTGAGTCACATTGTCCTTCCTTACCTCTCTTCTGAAGGTCAGGGAGAACTGACGGTCATCCAGAAGTTTGGAGCCATCACGACTAAGGAAATGAATTGTTCGCCTTACCTGCTTGGATTCATTGGTGGTTGTGATACCGTGCTGAAGATGCACCTCGAAGACCTGAATCACCCCATCCTTTCCGAAAATATCGCCTGTAATTGGATACTCATCCGCTGCAAGCACGTATCCTGCCTTCTGATAGGAATCGATACTGGAGACCGTCCTGTAATCAGAGGTGGAGCCATAACTTCCAAACAGGTGCTCCGTGGACAGGATTGTACCAAGAGTGTCATCTCGATAGACAACCTTCGCCTCCTCCTTATTGGGGGCATAAGTGATTGTTATCTCCTGATCCGGCGTATCCCCCGTCACGCCACTTACCTCCTCAAGACGATCCTGGCTAGGTGTGTAGCCAATAATCTTGGGAGAGATCACAGGCGGGAAGGAGGAAGATCCACCAAGTGGCTTCCAGTCACCATAAGTGATCTGGTTCGTGACCTTGTCGGTTGCAAGGGTTCGTATGAAGGAAAGGTTGGTAATAGAGCTGTCAGCCGCCTTTTTGCCATCAATATAGATGTAGTTGATTTTCTGCTGTACATCCCTTGTCTCATCTTTGCTCAAACTCAAATGTTTCAGATGTACCTCAAAGTGTTGGACGATCCCAGGCCGGTCATAAAGAACCCCCTCTGACGGATAATTGTCTGAAACCAGCTCGTAGCCTGCATCCCGATATGCGTCAATCGTAGCCTTGGTACGGTAGGAGTCCCTGGAATCAAATAGGCCAGTCAATTCCTGGGTACTTAAAATCCGCTCCTCATCAGTATCATCCAGGTAGGTAACCAGGGCCGACTCCTGGTTTCTTGTCCATTGTGCATAGAGGGTTACCCCACCGTCAGATGCATAGGTAAGGTTGGAGACAGACTCTCCGTCTGCATATGCCTGACCTGAACCATCCTCTTTGGTATTCCAACCTGAAAAGGTAAAACCTGGGCGCGCAAAGGCATTGCCTGACAAATTCTGAGCAGCATCATAAACAAAGTCCTGCTTTTTCATGACACCTTGACCCTTATTGGGGTTAAAGGTCACCGCATAGGTATTGGCCTTCCACTGGGCGTAAAGGGTTACCTTGCCCTTATGCACCTTGGTCAGGTTTGATACGGACTCCCCATCTCTGTAAGCCCTGCCAGTACCATCCTTGCTGGTGTTCCAGCCAGTGAAGGTATACCCCTTCCGGGAGAGGTTATTTCCTGACAGGGTGCTGGGAGAATCATAGACCGCCGACTCATCCTTCATGGTTCCTGATACCCCTGAGGCATTCCCGTCGAACTGAATTGTATAGGTGTTAGGTTTTGAATCACTCACATAAAACCGATATCCACCAAGAGGCATCCTGATTCCGCTGCCCTCGTTTACCTTTCTGACACCATCAATCAGGGTTACGGCATGATGCCCGGCAGGGAGAACCTTAGAAGCCTGGTCAAAGAGATCATCACTGGTAATAGGTTCATCAATATGCTTCTCAAGGTAGGTACCCTCTGGATCGATTTCAGCTCGTTGAGCCTTAGCGGCTGCTGCGTCAGGATAGAAATAAATCCGTGCCGTCTCCTCCCGTATCTTGGTATTATTGAGTAGGTCCTGATACCACCGTTCGTTCAACTTATTTGAGTACAGATTATCTGAAATTAAACAATACCAACCTACACCTGGATTACTCCCGTGGTATACGCCAATCAACTGCCCCTCATTATTCACCAGAGGTGCACCCGATAGTCCTCCTCCACCACCACTGAACCAGGTACGGAGGGCGTCTTTCTTAATATCCCTGACGGTATTTTTTCTCGTGACCTGTTGATGATCCCCTGCCCACTTAGGGTATCCAATAGAGGTAAGGTTCGTCCCTTTGGCGGGATGGTAATTATCAATGACAGTCAGTGGCCTTCTAACATCTCCGAGGTGAAGGTAGGTCCCATCTGCCCGCCGGATGGGATCTACCTTCACCAAGGCCAAATCTCCATATGCATTCCAACGGGGATGGTAATGGGAGGCATCCCTATCAATGTACCAGTTACCCACTACTCTGCCATGCTCATCATAGACTTTTACAAAGCTCGGATTCCAGCAATGCGCAGCAGTCATCACATAATCCTTCCCCACAACAGCTCCAGAACATCTGGACTTACCCGCCAACCTCATAGCCGATGAATTAGGAAAGGTGTACCTGGCATCATAGTCACTGACGAAACGATCTCCATCATTGACGTCAAACTCATAAGCGTGGGCTTCCCCTGTGAAATAAAGAAGACCCAATGACGCAAGTATGAGAAACAAGATGCCAATGATGATACTACTGACTCTTTTACGCATAAGACCCCACCTAAAAATCAACCGCACCACAGACAACCCTCAATGGGTGTCTCCCCTGGGACGCGATTGCACCAATACCCTTATCTCAAATAGCATAGCATTTATATGTATCCCTGAGACCCATCCTTTTAGGCAACATTCCTCGGATCCTGGATTACATCACCCAACCCTTCCCTTTCGGAGGCAGTTTCAGGGAATAAGCACCTCCTAACTTGAGAAGGAAAGAACTCACCAGCTGCCCCAGATGATACAACCAATCCCAACTTCTGCCAGTGGACAGGCAAATAGGTAGAGGACAGACCCCTCACCCCGCTCAGGCTCTTTCTCTCCTTAACAGGAGATTCCATTAAGGAGAAAAACAGACTCCACCGTGGGAAGATGAGAGAACCACTACCAGGTATCTTGCCCAAATAATTACTTAACAGGACTACAACCTCCTATCCTCTGATAGATCCTTCATTCCGACGCTTCAGAGCAAGCCATGTAAGGAGTAAAGCGCCAGCTGCAAGGAAGAATCCAATCTGTCCACTACCGCCAGCACGAGGGAGTGAGGGCACAGGCGGTGCCCAGGACAATTTAATTGTGGCCTTTCCTGACTCTGACACAGGATCCCCCTTAGGTGGATTTCCTGTGACTGTAGCTGTGTTATCTACCGAACCAGCTCGGAAATGATCTTCAGTAAGCTTCAATTCACCTTTTGCCTTCACCTCTTGGCCTGGTGCCAGTTGGCCTTCTTCTTTTGAATCCGGCCATTGCAGAGTCAGGGTGCTCAAACCTGGCAGGGAATCAGAGATGCTCACATCCGTCAGGGTCACATTGCCGGTATTCCTTGCCACAATCTCATACTGGAGGATGTCGTCAGGCCTCAGATCCGAGGCAGTCTTACCACCGGCGGGAATGACTGTTTTGGTCACCTGGAGGCCTGGTTCAAGCTTAAAATTGAGTCTTGTGTCAGCCTCCTTCTGAACCTTAACCCAGACGCCATCCCCATGAACCAAAACCTGGTTCGATACACTCCCGGAGTCAAAATCAGCCTGGGTGACGAGATATGAACAGGTCATTGTGGCTTGCTGGCCAGGTTCCAGGATTCCGGAAGCACCAGGCCAACTCACCTCACCCTGGATGACATTATCCTTCAGATCCTGAACAGACAGGTTGGTCAAGGTAGTTTCGCCTGAATTAGTAATAGTAACGTCATAGGTCAGGGTCTTATTGGCCCGATCAATCTCATTACCATTTTTGGCAGTCTTCGTGATACTGACCTGATCAATTTTTTTAACAATTCCAAAGTCACATCCACTCACTACCTGGCCAGCAACTATATGGATTAGACCAGAAGTAAGGGTTTTCTTAGCACCCTGGGGAGCGAAGAGGGGAGCCCAACCCTCAGCCTTTGTTAAACCACTGAGATCAAGCAGAAGAACATAGTCTCCTGTGTCCAGTTCCTTAAAGCTATACTCTCCTGAAGAGTCAGCAACCTTGGTCGTCTGCAGAGCATCTCCAGTGGGTTTGCCCTCACTGTCTGCCTTGAAGACAGAGACCTTGGCACCTGTGGGCACAGTTTCGGAGCTGTCAGCAGTGTCGTTCTTATTGCTGTCTTCTACCACACGGCCTGAAATGGCAGCAGCAATTACCTTAACCTGAGCCAGATCAGACTTTCTCCATTCATCAGGTTTGCTTAAATCTCCACCTGGAACCTCAAAGGCCTGGTTGACAATTGTATCCCCCTCCTTAGTTTCAGGGGCCGTCAAGGTGACCGTAAGGCTTGCTTCCTCATTAATACTGACATCACCAGTGGTGCGGACCGCAGTGACCTGATTCAGCTGACTCTGCGACAGGTTCGTATATGGGACCCAGGTGACTGAGTTCCAGTTAGGACTTGCCGACCGAACCTCGGACGAGGTTGTCACCTCAAATTCTAACTTTGCCGAGCTGGAGGGAAGAAGGTTGAGCGACTTGAGGCTCAGGGAACCATGCACCTGCGTACTTCCATCACCATCATAGGGCAGGACATCAAGCAGGGTCATGCCCACTTCTTCGGGAATATTGGTGAAATTGAAACTATCAATGCGATACTGTATATCGGAACCCTGCTCAACATTCTCATCAACTGCATACTTGGTGAATCCCTTTGTAGAAGCCTGAGCAACAGTAATTGTAGACTCACTGGTGGCAGTCCAAGGCTGAGCTATATAGTTTCCACCCCTGACATGCAATTGCGCTTCCAGGGTCAGGGGCCAAGTCTCATCGCTGGCAGGAACGGAGTCTGGGCGCAAAGTGGAGGTAATTCCTCGAATTTCAAATTGTGGCAGGGTAGCGTTCCTGTTAAGGGGAGTCTTCACCTGAAAAATATACTCAGCTGTAGCCGCGCCACAAACACGGGTGGGATCTGAAGAAGATACACTACGAACCGTGTACTTCGATTCTGCCGAGCTGTAATCCACTGCATGAATTATTGAGGGGATACAAACCCTTATATAAGGCGTGACCTGTTTAGTAACAGGCTCCGTAGGATACCAGGGTTCTGATAAAGACATGTTCTTGACCACATACTTTACTGGTTGTCCAGAAAGCCCCTGGTCAGTATTGGTATCAGTATTGATGCCGGTGGTTGTAATCTTCCCCTGGACATCACGACAGTACAGATTGTAGAAGGAGGTTCCTTCACGGACTCCAGCACCCCAGCTGTGTGAAGCAACATTGATCATGACGGGACGGGTAGGAACCGTCGCCTTCTCACTGCCTGAATAGGAGTCCTGAATCTGCCTCACCCTCACCATACCTGAAACGAGAGTTTCAGCATTTGAACTGGGATAATAATTTTCAGAATAGATTCGCACCCCCTTAACATCAGCCCAATCTCCTGAATAGGAGTTCCAATCTACCCACTTGGGGGCATCTGCACCACCAATACCCCCCCTATTATTTATGTCGGTAGTGGTCACATAAGAACGGTAACCAACTGCAGTAAAATCTGTCTTCGAAGAATATCCTCCACTGACCAGACGGGGGGTGTAGGTTTGGTCAACCTGCATGATTGACGAATCCCAGGTGAAGGTGAAATCCGCTGCAAAATTCTTATTAATTCGGTTCCCATTTGAATACCTGTAGGCAGGCCTGACATTGGCATTCAGGTAAATGAGGGCATGCTTCCCAACAGTCAGCTTATCGCCATTGGACTTATGGTAGTTGTGCCCTGAGCAACCAGAACCTGAAGAGAGGCAGGTATCCCAATTTCCAACCTTCCAGGAGGTAGAGTGGCCACCGCCACCGCCACCGCCGGGCTCCTTGGAAGTCGCCGCAAAATCAGCTGTTGTATTTCCATTAGAGGGATCGTTATTAGTGGCGGTCTGACCCGACAGTTTGATATCTGCACCATCGGCCTGATTGGTGATAGACCAATGGGCACCACTTTCTATGTTCTCATCAGGGAGCACTGAAGCAGGGATCCAGACCTGATATGAGATTCTGGCGCTATCCCTATTTTTACTGACTGTCGGCATCTTGAAAGTTGCTTGCGCTGAACCCTTGTCATCCGTCTTTTTAGGGGCTGTGTCAAGAATTGCTCCAAGGGGTGTCGAACTAATGATCTGATAGAGGAGTGGCGTACTGACTGGAGTCCCATCGGGTTGCTGAATGGTTATCGTATCCTGCAAGGTCAAGGGTGCATCAAACCGTTCCTCAGGATTTACACCCAGCTGAGACTCATCCAGATAGGACAGTACCAACTTATATGACAGTGGTACAGCAGGCACCTCCCCATTCCCATCACCAAAATCCTTTTTTGTAAGTTTCGTCAGATCATAAATCTGCGCTGGTGAAGAAATGTCCGCGTCCTTGTCCAAATTGTATTTCAGTAGCCCTGCAACTGTCAGCTCATTCTGCTCTCCTACCAAAACACCATCAGACCCAGCAATCACAGTTGGGGCTATTTTGGTTCCAATTGGAGTGGTGGGATCCACCTTATAGCGCAAATTATGAAAAACAATAGTTGTAGACGGCAGAGTTCCATCTAAAAAATTAACTACAACCGTCAAGGTTCTCTTATCAGGACTGACCGTGGGACTAGACGTATAGTTGCCTGTTCCAGTATGATTGATCAGACCGGCCAAGGCGAAGCTGGTCTCATCCCAGGTAACCCCTTCTGGTAGTGAAGAGGAAAGGGTCACCTGTCCTGATCCATTCACATTCACTGTCCAATCTAAGCCGACCGAATTCCCTCGTGAAACCACGCCATCAGTTGTGGAAGAGTCTTCAGGAATGGATTGGTTAGATCCATCATCTATGACTGTTGTTGATATCGAATTCAGTGTTGTTTGATCAGCCGAAGCACCCGTCGGCTTTACCAGAAAGGCCACAACTACCAATGCGACAGCCAGGCTAAGCGCCACAACTAAGTAGACCAACCCCTTCTTCCGAAGCATATGCGAAAAGTTTCTCTTTTCCATGTCTCTTCCCCTTAAGTAGACAGAGGTAATTTATCCCCAATACTATCAGTATAGTAGGGAGGTTGAAGAACAATAATCAAATTATATGAAAAAGGGCGTGTATCGAAGGGTGCCACACCTTTTTCTATGATGACTCCAAATCGAAATTGATAAATTCTGCTCATAAGAAAATGGGGCTTGCGATATCAGGGGAATCAGATGAGGGTTTTGCAACAGAATGAAGCTGGGGGTAACAGACATATAAGCAAAAGACCAGTCAGGCCTTCCCATCCCTTTCAACCTGACCCAAGGAAAGACAACTGAACAGCACTCGGCAGACCTGACCGACATGAGTGGCAGGTAACAATCTAATTACATCTGCCAGTATCACCAGATCATCTGCTGGTTGAGTTCCCGCCGGAGTTTCCTCCACTGGGGCAGGTAAGAGTCCATCCGAGACTGGAAGCCTGAACCATGCCCCCTCTCCCAGAGATGGGTCAGTTCATGGATCAGCACATACTCCAGAAAGCGTTCATCCATTAACCCCAGCTGCAAATTTAATCGGATACGACCTGTCTCAGGCGTGCATGAACCCCAACGTGAGGTCATAATCCTCAGGGTGATATGACTGGGGCTACGCCTGACAATAGACTGGCATTTCTCAAGGAGATCAGGAAGCTGGGCTTGAATATGGGCCTGAGCCTGAGCCTGCCGTTCCGGGGTCCACTCAAAACCTATGGGTCTACCGTGTCCGCGATTATTGAGGGAAGTTTTAAGCCTCTGCTCCTGGGCATGAATCCAACCTTGCCTCTGCTCAACAAAGGACCGTATGGTCCGGTCACTGATACGAAGTGGTGCTGAAACCTCGACATAGAAGGGCTCAGAACTTAAGGCTCGGATATCTGCCATCCCACCCTTCACAACCTTGACCCTCAGATACATGTTGCGGATGGGCTTACGGGTAACCATAACCACGATGCCATTAAGATCCATCCCGTAAGAGGCACCCCTTCCTGCCCCAGTTTGAACAACCTTGAGGTCCTCCTTCGAAGAATTGAGAGCGGGATGCATCATTTGAATCTACTTACTTTCATGGTTGTTAATACGTAATCAGCCTGACCTGTCATCCTAGTACATATGACATGCATCTGTTCACATTGACAATTCTAGAGGAACTGCTATCCTATATAGCTGTGCTATTTTGCACGTGGAACGGGCCTGTAGCTCAGCTGGTTAGAGCGCATCCCTGATAAGGATGAGGTCGGAGGTTCAAGTCCTCCCAGGCCCACGCATTCTTGCGCGGTTGAAGTTCTTTTCACATTCACGGGGCTATGGCGCAGCTGGTAGCGCATCTGCTTTGCAAGCAGAGGGTCGCCGGTTCGAATCCGGCTAGCTCCACAGGTAGGGTTTCCGGGTTTCCGCTAGGAGACCTTTTTTCATATGGTTTTCCTTGATAAAAGGGGAACTATCCGACGGCGGCCTGGTAGTGAATGATGATGCCACTGCGCGAGAGCTGCACTGGCAGATGAAGTCCCTGCAATGGGGCGCCTCCTCACTGCCATCCATCCGCTGTTGTTCTCGCAGTCCCCGGGCCGCCTCTACAGGTGGTGAAGACCAGTTGTCGGTGATGCAGATCGATGAGGGTACCGGGGCTAGGCGGTATATCAGTGGCCTGTATCATTGCGGTTCCAGGCGGTGTGCGAGGTGTTCGCAGTCGATGGCGGCCGAGA
The DNA here is from genome assembly GCF_052606465.1 of Bifidobacterium sp. ESL0825. Classification (NCBI taxonomy): domain Bacteria; kingdom Bacillati; phylum Actinomycetota; class Actinomycetes; order Bifidobacteriales; family Bifidobacteriaceae; genus Bifidobacterium; species Bifidobacterium sp. ESL0825. The sequence goes on along the minus strand of NZ_CP199589.1, from coordinate 1,700,265 downwards.
GGGTGGGCCAGCTGTCGAGGGGGCTGGACTGGTTCATGCATGATGGACTCGGGGACGGCATCGGCCATCAGGTTCTGTTCGCCACGTTCACAATCGGGCATTCCTTTGCTGACAAGCCGGATAAGCGGATGAACGCGTTGGGTCATGCCCGGAGCGCTCTGACAGCCGGTGGGTCCTGGAATGGGGTCCCGGAGCCAGGGCGACCGGAGGAGATTCGGAGTTTGCGGCATGATCAGCACCGTCGAGGTCACCTGGAACTGCGATAGCGGCTACCATCCCACCTGCATTGTCTGCTGCTACTTCAGCACCCCCCAGGGTATTCCGTCTGTATGGGCGATGGAAGAAGAGTCTGAAAGCCGACAATTTCGACTGCTCGCTTCAGGGGTTCTCAATGCTGCCGTTGACCAGTACCATCGCGATGTCCGACAGAATATCCAGGTATGCCAACAAGGCAGATGCCAGGCATGCGGCAGCGGAGATGCTCAACGACCAGGGCAAGCTTGGACGCGGTGAGTCGATAGGGTTCTTCGAACTGCTGGCGTTCCTGTGCCTTGATGAGAGGCTGGCCAGGTTCTAGTTCCCGCTTAGGAAAGGGGAAGATGCCTCATGGGATGCTTCGGGGCTTCATGTGGTCAACAAGGCAACCAGCGAAATTACCTGGAGCAGCGCCATGGGGGGCGACCAGCAGTATTGGCGTGTGTTGCATTCCATCGAGAAGGTCATGAAAGGCCGTCGGGTGCTGAACTACAGTCATCGTTGCAGGAGGGAAGACTCGGTTCTGGATAGCCTGTGGAACAGGTTCCTCGACCATGCGCATGCCGCTGGGTTCAGCGATGAAGACATCACCCGGGATGATATGGGGAAAGGCAAGCTCGTCCAAGTTATCAGTGCCAAGACATGGCAATCGGAATTCGTCAATGATCCATCCAGGATAATCAGCCTCTTGAAACCATGATTTACACAGACCAGGCGTCAGATTAGTAGCGTCATTATTCAATTGTAGAGACTAGAACCCAACCAGCAGCTATAGCCGCTTGGCAACCAATCATTTAATATGGGGAGGGAGGAACAGAAGTAGCTCATATCAAAACCTATCACCAAACTCTAATTCAGTTATAGAGTGAGTTCTAATCCCGATAAACAGGAGAAGAACCCGGATATTCTTCTAAAAAATATCAGAACTCTTGCTCACCAATGAATTGGTTGCCTTTCCAATGACCTGTAGCATTAGAACCATCTGTAGTTCCAACCGAAGTAGGGTGGCCGCCACCGCCAGTAGAAGGTGCAGGGGCAGAGCCACCACCGGAAGGAGCGCGGTAACCACTTCCACCAGAGGGAGAACTATAACCACCCCCGGAAGGTGCTCGATAGCCAGAACCGCCACTGTATGAAGAACCACCGCTTGTAGCAGCGCTCGCAGCTTGGGCTTGTGCAGCAGCAGCGGCATCAGCAGCATCCTGAGCGGCTTTAGCATTAACAGCATTGTTTACAGCCTGAGTTTTAGTATCAAGGGCGGTCTTGGCATCAGCGAAGGTCTTAAGAACCGATTTCCTGTCCTCAAGGGTCTTCTTGGCCGAGTCAAGGGTCTTGGTTAGTTCATCACGGGAGTGGTTCCCATCGGGCACCTTGCCGTTGGAATCAGCGAGGGTTTTGTCTGCATTACCGATAGCGTCGGAGAGCAGCTTGTGGGCCTTAGAAGTGTTCACGGCGAGCACCTTGGCCTTGATGGTTCTGACTTCTGTCTTCATCCTCGTGATCTGTGCGGCCAGGTTTTCGGTCGCCTTCTTCAGCTCCCCGGTGGATGCATCCCCCGTTAGGGCGGTTTTAGCACTGGCCTTCCTGCTCGATGCGGGTTTGGTGGTTCTCACGTCCCTGGACATGGCCAGGACCGTCTTGGCATCGCTGACCTCTTCCTCTTTGATGGCAGAGGCGGACTGCACTTCGTCGGAGTCCAGGTATGAGCGATATCGGCCCTCCTGGCTTGCATAGTCCCTGACCGCCGCCCGGTATGAGGTAAACTTGATCGTGTTCCCGGACCGTGTGGTTATGCCACCACAGTCCCCCGCCGCAGATGACGGCTACCGCCAGCACCAGGACTGCCACAATGACTGCAGGCCTGCGTCTCGAGGCATCCCCGTTTCCGTTTTCCTTCACAGTCGCCCTTCTCTCTCCACCGACGGCCATCCCCTGTTAACGGGGCACGTCCTTGCCGTTTCAAACATAGTGTGCCATGTACTGGATGCCGCGGCATTTTTATTATGTCATGCACACGTGCCCACGCAGACATGACATTCCTTTTGCTTGCTTTTTACCTTATCTGAAACTGAAACATATCAATGGCAGAAACTTCGAGTTGAAGTTGCTCATATTGAGTCATTAAGACCCAGGTTTGTTCAATAATAGGTTACGAAATAGGTTACGATTTGATCTTCATTGATGAGAACCGTTGCAATTACAAGTAAAATTGTGAATATACGGAGCCCGGCTAGCTCTACAGGTAGTGTTTCCGGGATTCTTCAAGATTCCTTTTAGATCATCTTTTGGCAAATATTGACTATCTAACTGTACCTAGGATATGGCTGAAAACGATGCCATGGGTGTGGACACTCTAAGGAATGAAGCTCATAGAGCGAAATGCATCTTCTCTGTCATCTTTACAACACTAAATATATGCCAACCTTCACCTAACAAGGATCAATTCCCCGGATAGTACCTGGGCTGAGGCCTCTCACGCTTCACCAACTGGAAGCTTGAACGTGGAGAACCAAGCCCCGGCACCCCGCCAGTCCCAGACTGCACAACATCTTCGCCGTCGACTAAGCGCTCGCTATCATCTGGCTAGCTACCTTGAGCTATGGGACCCGGGCTGAACATCGCGCCTACAACTCTATCGTGCGCGTAGATCCGGCCAGTCAGTTGGAATGATCTCGTCCAGCGTGCAGTCAAGCACCTCAGCGATCGCTATCAGGCTCTTCAACGTCGGATTCGAGGCCTTTGGGCTTGGGGAACTATGCCCCCATTCCAAGCGCTGGTACTGTAATCGCGACAGGCCGGCACCATAGGCCACCTGCTCCTGACTCAGGCCGCGCGCATTTCGTATCCTCTGCAGGCTCTGACCAAGCTCTCTGACGTAATCGGCCCAGTCTCGGGCTGTCTTGATATGCGTTCCCACGGTTTCCAGCAAAACGAATTGCTACATTCATGTAGCTACATAGATGTAGCATAATTTCAGCTTTGGCGATTTTAGGGAAGGTCTGACAGCAGTCCGGGCCGAGGACAGAAAATGCCACGCACCGTAGTTGGGATCACGCCGAGGAGGGCCTATGGGAACAACACCACGCTCGTGGCACGGCTGGCTTCAGAAAAGGATGAACCCTCCACAACCATCGGCGCCGTATGCCAGATCACGCACTCCATGAAGCCAACTACGGCACCTAACAGACCCAAAAACAATCGCCATCAATTCCATCCACCCAGAAGAAAGAGAAAGAATACCCATGGCCAGCATCGACGAATGGAAGGACTACTTCCAGATGGTCAACGGACGCGATCCCAGTTCCGACGACCTCCAGCACGCCATAGAAAATGGCGACGTCCAACTCAACGACCCCAACAACGGCAACTCCCAAAACACTGTCCAGGCACCGGCGGGAGTCCCTACTCAAGCCGCACAGTACCCACAGCCGCCGGCAGGCCAGCAACAGGCGACAATGCAGCCTCAAGGCATGCCGATCCAGCAGCCAGCGTATGCGTATCAACCACAGACCGGCATGATGATGCCTTCAGCCCCGGTGAGCGCAGCCAAGAAACCACACACAGTTAGAAACATCATCATCACCATCATTACGGTCGTAGCCATTATTCTCGGGGCGCTGTTTGCTTATGGCAATCACATCGAAACCACATCGCTGGCCTCATGTCAAGCAAACCAGCAAACGGCTCAGAATAATCTCAAGATCCTCAAGAAGGATTTGCAAACTATCGATGAGGATACTGATGATTACAACTTAGCGAATACGGGATACGAAACCTTGACCCAAAGCATGTTGAACGATTATCAGTCTGCTGAAAATATTGCTAACACGAAAAACCCAATCGCTCCATGTACCTCAGACAAATACCGAGAGCTCGACAAAGCCAGCCAATCGAACAAGGAATTTGCCAATACTGCAAAGGAAGCGATTCAGATGTTGCACAAGGAGTTTCCAGCCGCATTCCCCTCAAGCAACAACTGAGACCACAATCCGTCACACCCAAAGGAGAACAGGCAATGATGACACCACAGCAGTGGCATCAAGGTTTCATCGCCGCCAACGGCAGGGAACCTACCATGGAGGAATACCAGTCGGCACTAAGAAACGGCGAATTCCAAAAGAGCACGGCCCCAGACCATATGCAAACTCCGGCTGATACCCAGCAACCGATCGCGCCCCCGCAGTCGGCGTCTGCAATAGGACAGGAAACGCGACCCAGCCAGTTCACAGCACCGCAACCAGCCCAACCGCAACAATTTCCACCATCACCATCCACTCCCTACATGGCAGCTCCACAGCAGAATACCGCCTATCAGCAGCCCTACCAATACCCGCAGCAGCCTCTAACGCCTCCCGGAGGGCCTGCAACGCAGCCGACCCAGAAGGCAAGCTTCAACGTCACGGCAGCGATCAATCGGCTTGCTGGAGGTGAAGGAGCAGTAGATATCAACCTCAAGGACACTTTCTCCAACGTGTTCAAGAAGCACTCACGAAAGGAAGCCGAAAGAATTTTCATCGGTGGTACCACCTTCACCACTCCCCGGGAAGGCGACATCGCAGCCACCTGGCCCAGACCCTGGCTGTTTTCGCGCATCCTCGTATTTTTCATTGCCACCTATGTGCTCCTCTACTTCCTACAATCCGTAAACGAAATAGTCCCTTCTTACGTTGGCTTGATTTTCATTGGGGCCTTGGCGGTACCGTTCTCCACGCTTATTTTCTTCTTCGAATGCAACGCGCCACGAAACATCAGTTTCTGGTCCGTGCTCCAGATGCTATTCATCGGCGGCGTACTCTCACTCATTGCGACCATGTTCCTGGATCGGTTTACGGCAGCCGTCAGTGTGGGCTGGTTTTTACCGCTGATGACTGGCATTGTAGAAGAACTGGCAAAACTGGCAGCATTAGCAGTATTCGTCAAGATTCTCAAACCCCGGTACATTCTCAACGGGTTGCTCATCGGTGGTGCGATCGGAGCCGGATTTGCCGTCTTTGAAACTGCCGGATACGGATTCGATCAATTAACTAACGTGAAAGCAATTGTACAAAATTCAAATTGCACCCCACAAATGACTCTTGATGAGATCATTCAAACATGCGGATTCCCCGCCATGAACAGTATTTTGATTCTGCGTGGGTGGATGTCGATCGGCGGCCACGTCGCCTGGGCAGCCATCACCGGCGCAGCACTGCTCATCGCTATGAACGGGGACAAGCTACAAACCAGGCACTTTCTGGACAGGAGATTCCTCTCCCTTTTCTGGATCCCTATCGTTCTGCACACCGCCTGGGACCTGGGCCTCATTCCCCAGCTCCGATACAATGCTGTTATCAACTCCAACCTGTACCGTTTAATTCTTATCGTGCTCGCTTGGACAGTACTCTTCGTAATCATCAACTCAGGTCTGCAACAAATCAGCCGATTGCAAACCATACCGGGCAACACTGCTCAACCCCAGCAGTAAACCATTCAACAGTCACCACATGTAACTGGCCCATAAGCGTGCAAGGGATATGAAAATAATTGAATCGCTGGGAACGGCTCACGAGAATAACCTCGAATTGCACGTTAAGCACTAATCATCGCGACAGTCCTTGTCGTTCCAATGACTATCGTCAACACCGGACCGACCGCTAAGGTTCTGGGACGGGTACGTGAGATTCGGAAAGCGCCACAACAGGCATTGCCCGGTTGTGGCGCCGATTAGCTATAGCAGAGAAACGGCTCTACGCTTCCTTCTCCTTATCCAGCTCGGCGAGCATGGTCTTCTGCTCATCCGGTGTCAGCTTGCGGATGCCGATTCCTGTGTATCCCCAGATGGTGGCGAAGATCACGCCGGTCCAGCAGAGGGTTGCCCAAGGCATATAAGAGAGCGTCGGCACGCCCAATGTGGCCGCCATATAGGCGCCAGCGGCTGTCCAGGGCAGGATCGGCTCGAATATGGTGCCGGAATCCTCTATGCTTCGCCCAAGATTGCAGGGATGCAGACCTCGGCGAATGTATGCAGGCCTCAGCAGCTCGCCAGGCAGCAGGAGGGAGACCTGGCCGTTGCAGGTAGTGGATATGGTCAGGATGCCGGTCAGCAGGGTGACGACAATCAATGAGCCGGTGCTCTTGCTGATCTTGAGCAGGGATTCCACGATCTTGTTCAAAGCTCCGGAGGCCGAAAGCACCCCTGCGAAAGAGAGGGCACAGAACGCAATCAGGAGGGTGCTCATCATGCTTTCCATGCCGCCTCGGTTCAGCAGACTGGTGATGTCCTTGGCTGCTGGGCCCAAGTTGAAGCCCTTGGGAAGCATAGAGGTGTCGAACCCGTTGACGATGGCGTTGAATGCATTGGTGACGGAGAAGTGCTGGATGACGACGGCATTGAACATAGCCACCGCCGACGAGAGCAGCATGACCGGTATGGTCGGCTTCTTCCACGCCGACCCGATCAGGATGATCAGGAGGGGTATAAGCAGCATGACAACGTTCCAGGTGAAGGCCTGCGAAAGCGTGTTGTTCATCTCGGCGACCTTGTCAAAGCCGCGGCCACCTGTGGACTGGACCCCACGGCCCGCCACGAACATGACTATCGCTGCCACCAACAAGGAGGGGAAGGTGGTCCACAACAGGTGCTTCATATGCGTGAACACATTCACATGGGTGATGGCCGCAGCCAGATTGGTGTCTCCGGACAGAGGGGAAAGCTTGTCTCCGAAATAGGCGCCACTGACCACTGCACCAGCGACGATGGCGGGATTGATGCCATCCATGCCCAGCGCCACTCCCATGAAGGCCACGCCAATGGTACCCGCGGAGCCCCAGGAGGTTCCCGTGCAGACCGAAGTGATGGCCGTGACCAGCAGAGCGGTCAGATAGAGGTACTTGGGCGATACGATCTTGAGGCCGAAGTAGACCATCATGGGAATGGTCCCGCCGATCATCCAGGACCCGATAAGCATGCCCACCACTATCAGAATCAGCATGGCAGGCATGATCCCGGCGATCTTCTCGGCTATGGTGTTGAGCATCTCATCGTATCCGTGGCCGAGCATGTAGGCGATGATCGCTGCCACCACGGCAGCCAGGATAAGCATCGGCTCAGCAGGAAGCTCCAGCCAAATGGCTCCAACCCCCATGAACACCGCCATGGCGATAATCGGTGTCAGCGCCAAGAGCAGGGAGGGGGAACGCTGCTCCCTTTGTTTCTTTTCCTTCGTCATTGCAGGGTCGCCTTTCCCCTTGAAGTGCCAAGCGCCCGATTCATACGCGACAGTGCCTCGGTCAGAATCGGCGTAGTTGTTGCCAGGTTGATGCGCACAAAGCCGCTGCCGCCCAGTCCGAAGTCAGTCCCCGGATCCAGCATCAGGCCCTGCTCAGCCAGCCGCTTTTCGATTTCCTCATCCTCGAGTCCCAGCCCTCTCATATCTATCCAGGCCAGGTAGGTGCCTTCAGGCTCAATCAGCTTCACACCATCCATTCCGGCAATGCAGTCTCGCAAAAGGTCGGTGTGCTTCTCGAGCTCGGTCAAAAGCTCGTCCAGCCAGTCTGCGCAATGGTCATATCCCGCCTGAGTAGCAACTTGTGCAAAATAGCGGGGATTATGACAGCCGGCATCATCGATGGCCTTCTCCACCTTGTGCCGCAGATCAGTATCAGGAACGACGATGTTGGCCGTTTCCAGCCCAGCGATGTTGAAGGTTTTCCCTGGGGAGGTAAAGGAGATACCTCCGGCCGCTTCGGGCGTCGAGGTCAGATAAGGCTGGAATCGATATCCTGTATGGATCAGATCGGCATGGAACTCATCTGAGATGACCAGGACATCATGCTTGTCGGCAGCCTTGGCCACCTTGGCCAGTTCGTCACGGGTCCATACACGACCGGTGGGGTTATGCGGATTGGTGATTACCATCGCACTGGCCTGGTCAAGCAGGTCTTCAAGCGCATCGAAGTCGAACCGGTATTTTCCCTGGCCGTCGATCTTCAGCACCCACGGAAGAACCTTGCATCCTGCGGCCTTGATCGCCGTTGGAGTGGGCGAATATGCAGGATAGGGGACGATTACCGAGCAGGCGGGCGGCAGAGCCTCCCTGAGTATAGCCGGCAAGGATTCCACCATTCTTCCTACCGGCACCAGACTGGCCGGACTGATCTGCCAGCCGTGGCGCCTTTTGAACCAGTCACACACTGACCGTCTATATGAGGGGTCCAGGTAGGTGTAGCAGAAATCGCCCACCTGAGCACGCTCGACCACAGCCTGGACCAACGGGTCCGGGGCTTTGAAATCCATATCTGCCACCGATAGGGATATGGCATCGTCACCGCAGATACGATGTGCGTCATCCCAGCGGATACTGTGTATTCTCCCCAGATCCTGGGTTGAAACGGGATGTAGAAGACCCATGATTACGTCTGTTTCCTTCTTTACAACTATGCCGGATACCTTGCCTTCATTAGCAATGCGATCCTCTGAGGCCACCATGGCCTCGGTACTACTCCCCCGCTTATTGCTTTTTCTTATCTTTAACGGAGGTCGTCTCGTCTATTTCTTTGAGATAGTTGTAGACGGTGAACCGTGAAATCTGCAAGCGGTCGGCCAAGGTCTCGGCCGCGTCTCGCAGGAAGAAAAAGCCCTGTTCTTTGGCTTGTCGTATCACCTCCTTCTTATGGCTTTTCGTCATCAGCTCGACCGGTACGCCCTGGCTGGCAACAGCACGGTCGAGCACGATATTTGCCAAATCGTCAAGGTTGTGGACAAAGGCTTCACCCGTGGAGTTCGCTTCGGCCGATCCTGTTCCCTGACCTATCTGCCCTGTCTCGGATCCAGCCTTCTCGGCACCACGCTGTTGGTTCTGATCCAAGTCTTCATCAAGTTCAGCTTCCGACTTCGATTCAGAGCTTGCATTTACACTGCCGTAGAGCATTTGCTGGCATATTTTCAGAAGCCCCGACCAGATCTCGACACTGCTGTTGATGCACAAGGCAGCGACCGGATTCCCTCGGCTATCCTTGACGGCGATAGTGGCACAACGAATCCGACGCCCGTCAGGCAGAACAGAGCTGTAGTTGACCATGGTGCGCACTCGACCCTCAGCCATCTGCTTGAGCAGGACATCGGTCGCCGGATCGCCGACCTTGCGACCGGTCAAACCACCTGCAATAGCTACGATGGTGTTAGGCACCTGTGAAAGGTCATGCACCACAACCTCACAATCCGCCATAAGCGATGCCAGCGGTTCCACCAGCTGGGCCAAGGATTGGATTATCAGGGCACGTTCTGCGCTGTCCTGCGCCTTGAGGTCGCGTGCCGACTGTGCATCGTTGCTCATACATCATCTCTTTCGTGAAGTATCCAAAGATAGTATAACCATTTAATAAACATTTTGTTGAGCGTTTCTATTATTTGTTTATTTAGTTCTGTCGCTCTTCCGAATTCACGATCTTCGTAAGAGACGTTCATCTATTCAAATCGTTGAAAATCCAGCTGTTTAACTACGAAACACATAATGTTGAACGCAAGGCGGCAGACATCCATAATTCGCAGATAAGGAACCAAAGTAGACAGCTAGACCGTTGATAGGAGCTTCAAGATATCGAAAAGGCAACGCCCTGCCGGGAATCCACTAATCACAGGTTCGGCCAAGTAAGTTGCCTAAGGCTATGTCCTTGGCTGCTGGCGCCCATGCCAATCTGACCGGAAAAGCTGGCTCCCACCTATTAATCAACAAAGCAAATCAGTAAAGCGACAACTGTGCTGATGGACTGAATTACCTCAACTCTGCCGAAAGGAACCTTCCTTTTTCCAACTGTTCTAAGACAGCTAGAGTCCATGAACCATGCTTGTGGGGGAAGCTTACGGAGATATCACCACCCCGGGTGAGAGTAGACACCTGTTTTGCTGAGCCACTTTTCTCCGAACTGACTCCAACTACGCTCCCCATTTGCGGAGTCGGCAGAAAGAATTCGCGCCCAGAATCTTTCATTGAAATGTGCCAGGTTTGAATTGTGTCGACAGCATCATAGCTGCGAGCAGCAATTCGACCCGGCACTATCAATTACATCTCATTCTTTATACGGATGTTCAGCCAGAGACTAGTCTTCCGTCCTGCAGTGTCAGCAGACGGTCAACCCGGGCAAGGACCGAGGGCCTGTGGGAGACGATCAGGCAGGTGCGGTCGCCTTTCCGCTCGATCAGCCTGGTCAGAACCCGACCCTCCAAGAGAGCATCCATATTACTGGTGGGCTCATCCAAAAGCATGAATGGCGCCGAGCTCAAAAAGGCACGAGCCAAGGCCACCCGCTGCCGCTGCCCTTCGGACAGGTCCGAGCCATTATCGGCAAGCAGATGATCCAAGCCGTCGGGCAGCTGGTCGATCAGATCGTCCAGGCAGGCATCATGGGCTGCCTGCTCAATACCCTCCCTGTTGGCATCAGGCCGGGCCAGGGCGATATTGTCAGCCAAGGTGAGACTGAATATATAGGTGTCCTGGCTCACCAGAGTCTGCTGAGCACGCAGATCGGCGGTGCGGATGGTCTCGATAGGCAGGCCAGAGACGGTCAGGTCCCCGCCACTGCGCTCTTGGAACCTCATCAGCAGGTCGATCAGAGTGGACTTGCCGACCCCGTTGGCGCCTTGAATGCCAATCAGTTCGCCAGGCTTGATGGAAAGATCCAGACCCTCCAAAACCGAAGTCCGGCCGCCATGTTCACCTGAGTCATCCTTACCCGAGTCAGTCTTGCCCGAGTAGGAGAAGGAGACCGCCCTAGCCTCCTCTCCTGTGAATTCTGTCAACGAATTCCCATGATCGGACTCCACCTCGCGCACAGGCGGCTCCTTGTCCAGAAGCGAGAAAACCCGCCGGGCAGCCGCCAGCGTAGGCTGCAGGCCAGCGCCTAGCCGGGCCACAGGTATCAAGGGGGCAAAGGAGGAGAGGAAGCCGACCAGTCCGATCATTCCCCGGGCAGGATCCACCAACCCTGCCGAACCTAGATGGCAGGCCATCAGTGTGAAGACTCCAGCGCAGATCAGAGTGACCACGTTGGTGACCATATCGTTGGCAATGGTCCGCCCAGAGGTGCGCCCCCTGGCATCCAGCATCTGGTCCGTAGCGGCTCCCACCCGGCGGCGGGTATTCCCCAGAGCTCCCAACCCCGCTAGTTCGGTGCGGCCCTGAAGGGTCTCCAGAAGCAGAGAGTGTAAATCGGCTTGGGCCGTCCGCTCCTGCATGGCCACCTTGAAGGTAGGCCTAGCGCTCAGAATGGGGATGAGCAGACCGACGATCAGGTAGGAGATCAGGGCGGCCAGGCCCATCCAGGGCGAGAGCCAGGTGAGCAGGGCCAGGTTGACCAGGGAGGTCACCAAGGCGATAGCGATGGGCGAAAGGGTGTGTGCGTAGAAAATCTCCAGCAGCTCGATGTCGTTGGTGATCACCGTCACCATGTCTCCGCGCGCCTGGTCACGCAGGCCGGCCGGGGCCAGGGACCGCATCTTGTCGAAGACCGTCGTGCGGATGTCGCGGAGCATACTGAAGGCCATCTCATGGTTGTAGTACTGCTCTCCATAGGCCATAACCCCTCTGCTGAGAGCAGTCAGAACCGCCACCAGGGCCCAGACGACCCACTGGCCATTCAGCGGCGGCCAGTCCGCGACCAGGCCGATCAGAGCCGCAGCGGCTGCCATCATGCTCCAGACAGCAAAGAGATGGCCCAGGCTGCCGCAGAGGATGGCCTTGCCCTCCGTACCAGCCAGAGGCTTCATCAGCCGGGCCATGCGGCGCATCATCGCCAGGTTGCTCGTCGTCTGCTGCTGCATGTCTTCACTCCCCGTCCTCATACTGAGCCTGCTCCTTCCACTGGGCCGCGAATCCGCCCCCGGCATCCACCAGCTCACGGAAACCGCCACACTCCGCCAGACGGCCCCCCTGCAAGAAGAGAATGGAATCGGCATTGCGGACCCCGGCCAAGCGGTGGGTGATGGTCAGGACCAGGGACTCCTTGCCCAGCGCATCCATCAGAGCAGCCAGTGTAGCGTCATGCTCGCGGTCCACGGCGCTGGTGGCCTCATCGAAGATATAGACGGGGGAACGCCGCAGGAGCCCGCGGGCAATGGACAGGCGCTGCCGCTGCCCTCCGGATAGGTTGCCTCCCTCGGGGTCGATAGGAGCGTCCAGTCCGCCCTTGCTTTGGACAAGACCGGTCAGGCCGACCTGGTCCAGCGCATCCTGCAGCTCCCAATCCGAGTAGCCCAGTCCGGCCGGGTCCAGATTCGACCTGATGGTCCCGGTGAAGAGGTGATCGGTTCCCCGAACCACAGTCTGCAGGCCGACCAGATCCTCGCGCGACAGGTCGCTGATTTGGCGCCCACCAATGGTCAGCTCTCCGGCATACCCCTGAAGGCGCCCGGACAGCAGGCCCGCCAAGGTGCTCTTGCCGGAGCCCGAAGCGCCGACCAGGCCCACATGTCCCTTGGCAGGCAGGACGAAGTTCAGATCGGTCAGGGCCTGGAAGCCGTCAGGATAGGTGTAGGTCAAATCGCGAGCGCTGATGCCTAGCGAATCATCGCCAGACATATCCGCCTGATCCGCCTGCTTCGAAGCGGATTCCAAGTCAGACTCCCGAACTGCTTCCTCAGAAGTTTCGAGACTCGCTTCCGGAGCCGTCTCCGAACCCGTACTCTTGCGTGACTCAGGAGTCGTCCCTGGAGCCGCCGACTTCTCGTCGCCCCCCTGCCGCGCTTGGAGAATATCGTCGATGGCCTTGCCCTGCTTGATGGCGACCATGCCGGAATGCATCATGTAGACCAGCTGGCGCTCAGGTGCAAAGAGCCGGACCCCAGCCAGGGCGACAACCAGGCAGGACAGCACTCGAGAGGGCCCGTCCTGCCCAATCAGGACCGTGGCTGCCACCGCCAGAATGAGGCTGGTGTAGATGACCACGTCGGCCTTGATCAACGAGCGCAGCTGCCCGCCAAGGACCCCCATGGTTATCCGGCGGAATCCTTCGGACTCCTCGGCCAGATCGTCAGCCTGCCGCTGGTCTGCCCCGAAGATCTTCAAGGTGTTGAGCCCCCTCAGGGCATGCTCGAAGTGGACGCCGACCTTGTCATACTTGCGCAGCTGGCCCAGCTGCACCTTGATGTTCTCGCCCATAGTGGGCTTGGAGGCCAGGGGCAGAGCCACCATGCCGATCACGACGATTGCCGCAGCCAATGGACTGACGGGCAGAAGGACGACCAGAGTCACGACCAGCATCAAGGCGGTCTGGACCAAGGCCGGAATGTAGGCCGTAAAATATGAGACGACCGACTTGACCCCCTCGGTCGAAAGCCTGGCCAGGGTCTGCGCCGGAACGCCCAGGTCGTCCTTCTGCGCATTGGGGTCGAACACAGACAGGTACAGGGCCCGGGAGAGCGCCTTGCCCATCCCATCAGCCAGCCGGGCGCTGACGGACTTGGCGACCGCCTGGGTCAGGAGCCGAACCAGAATCAGCACGCCTATCAGCGCCGCCAAGGGTCCGGGCCGACCAGGCACCCAGGCAAGGGCATGAGGGACAGGCAGGCCAAGGGAACGGCCCACGGCCGTGATGGCCACCGGCAGGAGGAGGACCTCCGCCAACGCGCCGATCGTCTGCAGGAGGGCCAGCAGGAGGCTGGCGCCCATCCTGGCTCCCGGTAGATGAAGTAGTCGCTTGCTGATCATGCCTGTCCTCCGTGCCGCCTTTCTGATACGCTCCTCTCAGTGGACACTAACAAAATCCTCGCGCGCCAGGCAATACCCTGATTGTGAAGCACCGGCAAGAGACATAAAAAAATATCATTTACTTTCCCTCCCGGCCCTCCTAAACTTGACGGCACAACCTGAAATCGGCGGATATGGCCTAGGGCCGAGCGACCGCCACCCAGATGGGAGCGATCCTTTATGAAAGCACTGAAGACAAAAGACCTGGTCAACGTCGGCATTTTCACGGCCCTCTACTTCGTCAGCATGGCGGTGGGCAACTTCATCACCGTCTTCCTGGCTGGCCTGGTCATGCCCGGCCTGTCCTCCCTCTTCATCCCCGCTGTGGTGGGGCTGGTCTCCGGCCCGGTCTACATGCTGATGATCCGCCGGGTGCCCAGGTTCGGGGCCATCACCATCGTCGGCGTCATCATGGGCCTCTTCCTGCTGGTTTTCGGCCACTTCGCCCTCTCCTTCATCCCCTACGCCTTCTGCGGCCTGCTGGCTGACCTGGTTCAGTCCTCGCTCGGGGAGAGCCGTCCCAACCTGGCCCGCTACCTGAGCTATGTCATCCTCACCTTCGGCTGCACCGGCCCAGTTCTGCCCCTCTGGTTCATGAAGGACGCCTATGTGGCCAGCCTGGTCCGCCGCGGCAAGAGCCAGGAGTACATCGACGGGGTCTTCGCGCCCATCACCGGAGCCACCTTCCTGGTCTGCATCCTGGCCACCCTGGTAGGCGCCCTGCTTGGGGCATGGATAGGCGCCAAGATCGTCGACCGGCATTTCAACCGGATACCCGCCAAGCAATGAGGCCCATCTCCATCTACACCAGATTCCTGCTGGTCATCTTCGCCAACGCCCTGATTTTCGTCACCCTGCCCACTCCGCTGGTTCTGGCCATCAACATCTACTTCTGCAGCTTCCAGGTCATCGTGGGCAGGATCAGGAAGGGCCAGGCCTGGCTTCTGGTCTGCCTGGTCTTCGCCCTGGGCGCCTCCCTGGCCATGGTCTTTCCCGAGAACCTGCCGGGGCATTACCTGCTCTTCCTCTTCGTCGGCGTGGGCAGGGTCCTGCCCCTGGTACTGGTGGCGGCCTTCATGATGGGCACCACCAAGGTCTCGGAGCTGGTCTACCTGCTGCGCAAGATCCACGCCCCCCAGTGGCTGGTCATCCCCGTCAGCGTGCTCTTCCGCTTCTTCCCGACCGTCAGGCACGACTACGCCCAGATCAGACGGGCCATGAAATTCAGGGGGATCGCGGTCACCACGGGCGACATGGTCCGGCATCCGATGCGAACCATGGAGTACATCTACGTTCCCCTGCTCAACAACGCCACCAACGTGGCCTCCGACCTGACCTCGGCCGCCCTGACCAGGGGGATCGGCGACCCCGGTCCCAAGACCTCCATCCAACGGATTGCCTTCACCGGACTGGATGCGCTCATGTGCACCCTGGGCCTGGTCCTTATGGGATGTGGAGCCTATGTTGCAATGTTCCAGGCTTAGCTTCACCTACGAGGGCGCCAGCAAACCATCCCTCCAAGAGGTCTCCTGCCGGATGGGCCAGGGAAGGCTGACCGTGGTCACCGGACCGAGCGGATGCGGCAAGACCACCCTGTCCAGGGTCATCAACGGCCTGATTCCCGAACTCTACGAGGGCAAGCTGGAGGGAGAGTGCCTGATAGGGGGCGAACCCACCACGGCCCGGCCCATCTACCGGCTTTCGGAGCAGGTGGGATCGGTCTTCCAGAACCCCAAGACCCAGTTCTTCACCACCGACGTCCGCAGCGAGCTGGCCTTTCCCCTGGAGAACACTGGTGTCCAGCCAGAGGCCATCCGGGAGCGCATAGACCAGGTGGCCGATCTCTTCGGCATCGCCCCGCTTATGGACCGGGACATTTTCTCCCTGTCTGGAGGCGAGAAGCAGATGATCGCCATCGCCTCCTCCTGCATGATGGATCCGCAGATCCTGGTCCTGGACGAGCCCTCAGGCAATCTGGACGTCGAAGCGGTGGCCAGCCTGGCGCAGATCCTGGGCCGCTTGAAGGACCGGGGCCTGACCATGGTCCTGATCGAGCACCGCCTCTACTACCTGGACGGCCTGGCCGACGACTTCCTGGTCATGAAGGACGGCAGACTGGCGGAGCACCTGTCCCCGGCCGCCATGAGGGGACTGGATGGTCCGAGTCGCCAGGCCATGGGGCTGCGGGCCCTGGACCTGGATGCGACCGAGAATGCGAGCACACCTGCCAGGGTCATCGATGACAGGACCCCCGACCTGCTCCGGGTCAGGAACCTGACCTATGCCTACCATCACGACCAACCTCCTGCCTTGGATGTGGACGACCTGACCCTGTCCAGCGATGACATCACCGGCATCATCGGTCGCAACGGCGCCGGCAAGAGCACCTTCGCCTCGGTCCTGACCGGACTGCTCAAGCCTGGCGACAGGTCGGAAATCAGCCTGAATGGGACCAAGCAGACCGCCAGGGAGCGCGTCGAGGACTCCTACATGGTCTTTCAGGATGTCAACTACCAGCTCTTCAGCGAGACCGTGGAGGGCGAGATGCTCCTTGGAGCCAAACGGACCGACCTCTTCGAAGAGGTGGCACGAAAGCTGGACCTGGAGCGGCTCCTGGGCCGACACCCCAACACCCTCTCCGGCGGGGAAAAGCAGCGGGTGGCCATCGCGGCCGCCATTCTGTCGGGCAAGCGCCTGGTGGTTCTGGACGAGCCCACCAGCGGCCTGGACCTGCTCCATATGAATCAGGTGACCGGGATGATCCGCTACATGCGCTCCCTGGGGGTCATGGTGGTCGTCATCTCGCACGACCAGGAGTTCCTGGCCCAGACCTGCCAGCGGTTCATCACCTTCCGCCAGGGCAGACCGGTCAGGGACAGCCGGAAACTGGGCAACCTCCTGCAAGCCCTCTGAACCTCCGAGCCCTTGCAGGGTCGGTGAACATGACGCCTCCCGGCAGGCGGTTCTCCTGTGCTCCGGACCCCGCGAACGTATACAGTAGTGGGGAAAAGAGCATCAGGGGGCGTCCCTCGCGTCGGACGGCCCCGCCGCACAGCCAGGGTTACGAGAGGGCATGATGGGCTATATCGACGTCATCGGAGAGACGAAACGGTATGTGACCGGCGAGACGACCATCGTGGCCAACAATGAGGTCACCTTCTCCATCGAGAAGGGCGAGCTGGTGGTCATCCTCGGCGCCTCGGGGGCTGGCAAATCGACCGTGCTGAACATTCTGGGCGGCATGGACACCTGCAACGAGGGCCAGGTGATCGTGGACGGGAAGGACATCGCCGGCTACGACGCCCGGCAGCTGACCACATACCGTCGCTACGACGTGGGCTTCGTCTTCCAGTTCTACAATCTGGTGGCCAACCTGACCGCCAGGGAGAACGTGGAGCTGGCCTCGGAGATCGTGGACGATGCCGCCGACCCTGTCCAGACCCTGGTCGACGTGGGCCTGGGCGACCGGATCGACAACTTCCCCGCCCAGCTTTCCGGCGGCGAGCAGCAGCGTGTGGCCATCGCGCGGGCCGTGGCCAAGAACCCCAAGATCCTGCTCTGTGACGAACCCACCGGAGCCCTGGACTACCGGACCGGCAAGCAGGTGCTGCGCATCCTCCAGGACCAGTGCCGCAAGAAGGGCGCCACCGTGGTCATCGTCACCCACAACGCGGCCATCGCCCCCATCGCCGACAGGGTCATCCGCATGCATGACGCCCGGGTCCAGGCCGTGCAGACCAATGACAGCCCCGAAGACATTGAAAACGTGGAGTGGTGAGGATGCAGCCTGTCAGGAGGGTGCTCTGGCACGACATCCGGGTCTCCCTGCGCAAGTCCCTGGGACGGTTCATCTCCATCGTATGCCTGGTGGCGCTGGGCTCCTTCGCCCTGGTCGGGCTGAGCGTGACCGGGCCGGACATGCGGCAGGCCGGCAACGCCTACCTGTCCGACCACCATCTGGCCGACCTGATGGTCATCAGCAGCTACGGGCTGGACCAGGAGGATCAGGATGCCATCGACACCGCCCCCGGCAACTCAGGAATCGAATACGGATATCTGAAGGATGTGGTGCTCAAGGGCACCGACAAGAGCCTGCGCATCTACTCCGCCCCCGACAGGATCTCCACCTATGAGCTGGTCGACGGATCCATGCCGACCAGACCCGACCAGATAGCGGTCGACACGGCCCTGGCCGGGAGCCACCCCATCGGCAGCAGCATCCAGGTGGTTGAGAAGGCCGACCAGCTGGGCAGGAAGGTCTTGAGGCACCACAAGCTGCGCGTGGTGGGCACGGTCAGGTCGACCGAGATCCTGAGCAAGGTCAACATGGGCCCCTCCACAGCCGGATCCGGATCCCTGGACTCCTACGCAGTGACCACGCCCGGGGCCTTCGACTCGGACGAGTACATGATCGCCCGCCTGACCTTCAAGGACCTGGACCGGATCAGGGACCACTATTCCGACCAGTACATCCAGGCCCTGCAGACCCACAAGGACGATCTAAACAAGATCCTGTCAGGCCGCCCCACAGCGAGGCTGAACGCCATCAAGGCCCCCCTGAAGCAGAAGCTGGACCAGGGGCAGGACCAGGTGGATCAGTCAAGACAGGAGCTCGAAGGGAACCGGCAGCAGCTGGACCAGGCCAGGAAGGATCTGGACCAGGGTGCCCAGGGCATCCAGTCCGCCAAGAACCAACTGGCCGCCAAGACGGTGCAGGCCCAGGCGGCCATCGACCAGGGACAGCAGGAGGTGGATCTGAGCTCGGCTGAGCTGGCCCGAAAGCAGAAGCAGTACCAGTCCTCCGCCAACCAGGTGGCCCAGGGCAGGCAGCAGGCCGATCAGGGACAGCAGGCCATCGACCAGGGACAGGCCAAGCTTGATGGTTCCCGCCAGCAGCTGGAGGGCGGCAAGGCCCAGGCCGACCAAGCTGTAGTCCAGGCCCAGGCAGCGCAGAAGCAATGCAGGCAGGGCATCGCACAGGTCACCGGCCTCATTCAGACCATCGACGCCCAGCTGGCCGCCCCCGGGCTGACCCCCCAGCAGCAGGAGGAGCTCAACCGCCGAAAGACCGGGCTCCAGGCCCAACTGGCCGAGCTCAACCGGCAGTCGCCGCAGATCGATGCCCTGGCAGCCAAGGCCAAGGCGGGCCGCGATGCCTTCATGACCAACCAATACACCCCCGGCATGGCCCAGGTGGCAGCCAACCAGCAGACCCTGGACGCAAAGCGCCGGGAGCTGACCCAGGCAAGAGCCAAGGTGGAGGAAGGCGAGCGCCAACTGGCCCAGGGCAAGGCCCAACTTGATCAGGGCTCAGCACAGCTGGCCCAGGGCAGAGCCAAGCTAGCCCAGGCCCGGCAGCAGCTGGCTGGCAGCCGCGCCTCGGCCCAGGGGCAGATCGACCAGGCCCAGGCCACCCTGGATCAGAAAACCGCTGAATACCGGACCAAACTGGACAAGTTCAAGAGGGAGAGCCCGGACGCCCAGAAGAGGATCGACGACTCCCAGAAGAAGCTGAACAAGGCGGCCGACCAGCTGAGCCGGCTGGAAAAGCCGGTCTACGCCCTGGACTCTCGTCGTGAGGCGCCCGGTTCGGAGGGCTACAAGGTCTACGCCTCCGTCTCATTCATCGTGGACTCGCTGGCCAAGGTCTTCCCCTACTTCATGTATCTGGTGGCAGCCCTGGTCACCTTCACGACCATGACGCGCTTTGTGGACGAGGAGCGGATCAACGCCGGAACGCTCAAGGCCCTGGGCTACAGGGACCGGGATGTCATGGCCAAGTTCCTGGTCTACGGCGGAGCGGCTTCGGCCCTGGGCGCCCTCCTGGGCATCATCGCCGGCCACACCCTCCTGCCCTGGATCGTCTACCAGGCCTATGTCCACGCCTTCGACATGCCGCCCATCCGCTACGGCTTCCACCTGCCCATCACCCTTCTGGCCTGCCTGCTGGCCTTCCTGAGCGCCGTGGTCCCCGCCTTCCTGAGCGCTTGGCGGGAGCTGCGCGAGAAGCCGTCGGCCCTCCTCCTGCCCAAGCCGCCCAGCGCCGGATCGAAGATCTTCCTGGAGCGCATACCCCTGATCTGGAACCGGCTCAGCTTCACCCACAAGGTCACCGCCCGGAACATCTTCCGCTACAAGCAACGTATGCTGATGACCATCTTCGGTGTCTGCGGATCGGTGGCCCTCCTGATGGCCGGTTTCGGCGTGCAGGGGTCCATCTCCGCCATCAACGAGCACCAGTTCGGCCAGGTGATCCGCTACGACCTGATTGCCGCCGAGAACAGCCAGGCCACATCCGACCAGCGGCAATCCATCAAAAAACGGCTGGAAAAGCCCGATGTGAGCCGCTCCCTGAACGTGCGCTACGAGGAGATGAGCAAGACAGCCGGCCACAACGCCGACAAGCAGTCCATCACCATGATCGCGCCGGCCAGCGCCGAACACCTGGACGACTTCATCCGCATGGACACCCGGTCCGGGCACAAGCCCCTGAGTCTCGAGGGCGACGGCGTGATTCTCTCCGAACGGATCGCCCAGCTGACAGGGACGAAAGTCGGCGACAGGATCACCCTGCAGGATTCAGGCGGCAGGGACAGGACCATGCGGGTGGACGGCATCTGCGAGATGTACCTGGGGCACTTCGTCTTCATGAGCCCATCGGCCTACAGGACCGTCTTCCACCAAGACTTCTCGCCCAACGCCCATCTGGTCACCTTCAAGGACTCCAGCGCGGCGAACACCAGAAGGCAGGCCGCCTCCTTCATGCGGATCGACGGGATCCAGGGGGTGGTGCAGAACACGACCCTGATGAGCCAGATCGACACCGTGGTCAGGTCCCTGAACATGATCATGCAGGTGCTGATCATCGTGGCCACCCTGCTGGCCCTGGTCATCCTCTACAACCTGACCAACCTGAACGTGGAGGAGCGGATCCGCGAGCTGAGCACCATCAAGGTGCTGGGCTTCTACGACCGCGAGGTGACCATGTACATCTACCGGGAAACCATCCTCCTTTCGGCCATCGGCGTCCTGGCCGGGTACGGGTTCGGGGCCTGGCTGCACCACTACATCATCACCACCGTCCCGCCGGACAACGTCCTCTTTGACCCCTCCATCAGCTGGGTGGCCTTCGTCGTGCCCCTGGTCATGATTACGGTCATCACCGCCGGGCTGGGCTGGATGGTCAACAACAAGCTCAAGCATGTGGACATGCTGGAGGCCCTCAAGTCGGTGGACTAGGCCATATCGGCATTTACCCATGCTGATGGCGTAAGCTGGCACTCCAAGAGTCCATAAGTCCATGCCATTGAGAACCCAGAAAGCGGAGGACGACGGTGCTGCAGATCGAACACATCTCCAAACAGTACAAAACGGGGGACTTCGTCCAGCAGGCCTTGAACGATGTCAGCGTCAACCTGCGCGACAACGAGTTCGTGGCCATCCTGGGCCCCTCCGGCTCCGGCAAGACCACCCTGCTCAACATCATCGGCGGGCTGGACCGCTACGACCAGGGCGACCTGATCATCAACGGCACCTCCACAAAGAAATACAAGGACCGGGACTGGGACTCCTACCGCAACCACACCGTGGGCTTCGTCTTCCAGAGCTACAACCTGATCCCCCACCAGAGCATCCTGTCCAACGTGGAGCTGGCTCTGACCATCTCGGGCGTGCATCGGCAGGAGCGGCGCGAACGGGCCAGGCAGGCCCTGGAGCAGGTGGGGCTGGGCCAGCACGTGAACAAGCGGCCCAACCAGCTCTCGGGCGGGCAGATGCAGCGGGTGGCCATCGCCAGGGCCCTGGTCAACAACCCTCGCATCCTCCTGGCCGACGAGCCCACCGGAGCCCTGGACTCCGAGACCTCCATCCAGATCATGGAGCTGCTCAAGGAGGTGGCCCAGGACCGGCTGGTGGTCATGGTCACCCACAACCCCGAGCTGGCCCACCAGTACGCCACCAGGATCGTGGAGCTGCACGACGGTTCGGTCATCAGCGACTCCGACCCCCTGCCCGACGACCAGGTGCCCATCCGCCGGGCCCGCCACCGCACCTTCGGCAAGGCCTCCATGGGGCTGCTGACCTCCCTGTCGCTGAGCTTCAACAATCTTCGGACCAAGAAGGCCCGGACAGCCCTGACATCCTTCGCTGGGTCCATCGGCATCATCGGCATCGCCCTGATCCTGTCGGTGTCCACCGGGGTCAACCGTTACATCGACAGAATACAGCGGGAGACCATGACCTCCTACCCCATCACCATTCAGGAACAGTCCTTCGACCTGAACAAGATAGTGGACTCCGCCCAGGAAACCCAGAAGGAGGCCAAGGCCCACAAGGATCTCAAGGCCATTCAGCCGGACGACTCCAGCGTCAAGGGGGCCTCCAGCCTGACCAGCAGCATCACCCAGAACAACCTGACAGACTTCAAAAAATACTTGGACAATCCCAAGAGTGAAATCCACCAGTACGTGGGATCCGTCGGTATCCAATACTCCTATGCCACCAAGTTCTCGGTCTTCGGACACGATCCGGACGGCAAGCTGGTCTCTGCGGACAAGGTGACCATGAACGGGCAGGACGACGCCAGCTCCACCGCCAGCCAGATGGCCACGGCCAACACCGACAGCGACATGGGCGACATCCAGTCCATGCAGATGTCCTACCTGACCGGCAAGACCGAGAAGAACAAGGCCCCGGAGATCTTCGGCGAGATCATGCCGGGGGCCGATGCCAAGACCACCATCAGCAAGGTGGTGACCGACAACTACCAGGTGGTGAACGGCACCTGGCCCAAGGCCAAGGATCAGGTGGTCCTGGTGCTGGACAAGAACAATCAGATGCCTGTCACCAGCCTCTACAAGCTGGGCATCCTCCCCTCCAGCCAGTACACCGACATGATGAACAAGCTCAACAGCGGCCAGGAGGTCAAGGTAGACACCAAGCCCATCGAATACGCCAAGGCCATGGACCAGAAACTCTCCCTGGTGCCCGCTGCTGACCAGTATGCCAAGGGGACCGACGGCCACTATCACTACATCGGCGACAACACCGACCAGATGACCAAGGCCGCCGACCAGGGCCTGCAGCTGCACATCGTCGGCATCGTCCGCCCCAACCAGGGGGCCAAGGCCACGCCACTCAAGGTCGGCGTCGGGTATACCCGCCAGCTGACCGACTACCTGATTGACCAGGCCAAGACCAGCCCCATCGTCACCGACCAGCAGGCTGACCAGGGCCATAGCGTCCTCAACGGGATGGCCTTCGCCCCTGCCGACGATGCCGCCAAGGCCAACGACGCCAAGGCCTACATCGCATCCCTGGGCGTCAGCCAGAAGGCCAGCATGGCCCAGGAGATCATGAAGGGCTCGGCAGCCATGGCCGGCCAGGATGCCCAAGGTCTGGGTCAGGGCCGGGCCGGAGCCGCTGCGAGAGCCCAAGGTTCTGCGGGGATCCCCACGGGGGCCTCTGCCGAACAGCAGACGGCCCAGGCCTTCGACCAGTACATCGCCACCGCCCCGCAGGACGCCCTGGTCGCCATCTACAACCAGTATGTCTCCACCGGCACCTACGCCGACAACCTGAGCGACTTCGGCCTGATCTCCCGGGACGCCCCCTCCCGCATCAGCATCTACACGGACAGCTTCGAGAACAAGAATTCCGTGGGCGACTCCATCAAGCACTACAACGACAAGGCCGCGGAGAAGAACAGGATCGTCTATACCGACTACGTGGGCCTGATGATGAATTCAGTCACCACCATCATCAACGTCATCACCTACGTGCTGATAGCCTTCGTCGGGGTCTCGCTGGTGGTCTCCTCCATCATGATCGGCATCATCACCTACATATCGGTTCTGGAGCGGACCAAGGAGATCGGCATCCTGCGCGCCATGGGCGCCTCCAAGCGAAACGTCTCCAACGTCTTCAACGCCGAGACCGGCCTCATCGGACTTCTGGCAGGTCTGCTGGGAGTGGGCATCACCCTGCTGCTGATCATTCCGGCCAACAGCATCATGCACCACTTCATGGGGACCACCGAGGTGAACGCGGCCCTGCCTGCATCGGGCGGCGTGGCCCTGGTTATCCTGAGCGTGGTCCTGACCCTGATCGGCGGCCTGATCCCCTCACGGAAGGCGGCCAAGCAGGATCCCGCCACCGCCCTGCGCACCGAGTGAGGCTGAGCGACACTGGGTGACACTGGCAAAGAAGTGAATTCCCGCACAGTCGGGCCTTGGGGGCGGTCCCTCTTTACTCGGGAATGCCATAATGAACCCCGTGAATGAGCAATCCAATCAGATGACAGATCAACAGAAACGGCAGCCCCTCTTCCCCGGGCGGGCCTTCATCAGCACCGTCCTGGACGTGGTCGAGAGCAAGAAGACCATGAGCGGCGCCCTGACCGGCAAGTACATGCAGCGAGCCACCATGGCCGGCCTCTTTGTGGGTATCTTCTTCACGGCCTACTTCGTCATCATGGGCCAGGCCGGCCAGAACCCCGCAGACCACGGCCTGATCCTGTCAGGCCGGGTCCTGGCGGCGACCACCTTCGGCTGGGCCTTGGTCCTGATCTACTACACCAACTCCGAACTGCTGACCTCCAACATGATGGTGGTCACCATAGGCGCCTATCACAAGCGCCTGGGCTGGCTGGCCTCCCTGCGGATCCTGGTCCTCTGCCTTCTGGGCAATCTGGCCGGAGCCCTGATCGTGGCCGTCATCCTGCGCTTCTCAACCATCGTCAGCGGCCCCACCCTGGACCAGATGCTGGCGGCCGCGGCGACCAAGACCGGCTACGTCTCCGGCGGTCCCATGGGCTTCGCTGACCTGTTCGTGCGCGGCATCCTGTGTAACTTCTGCATCAACATCGCCATGCTCATGGTCTACAACGGCAAGCTTTCCAACGACTTCACCAAGTGCATCATCATGGTCGTGGCCGTCTTCGTCTTCGCCTTCTGCGGATTCGAGCACTCGATAGCGGATTCGGCCCTCTTCCTCATCCTGGGCGTCTTCGGGCGGGTCAACGCCTGGAAGGCGATCTTGGTGGTCCTAGTAGCCATGCTGGGCAACTACATAGGCGGCGGCATTCTGATCGGCCTGAACTTCGCCACCATGAACGACGAGCGCCGGTTCAAGGCCTGATGCACACCTCTATATATAGTGGGTGAACCATTGTTACCTGGGGCAGTACCATGATCCGGACCATCGGCTGGTCCAAGTCCAGGATTGGTTGGACCGTCAATTGTTGCCATAACCGATCTTCATCGGCCTTGCCCTGACCGTGGCGGAGCCGTGGACTCCCGAATCATCAGTCGTGACGATATCTGCTCATCCCCCATTGCGCGGCTCTGCTGCAGCTGATCAAGGTCCAGCTCCTCCTCTTCACTCGCCTTGCGGGTCCCGTTATCTCCCTCGTCACCCCTGTCTCCCTTGGCAGCCGTCTGGTCATCACTGTCAGGCCAATGAGCCAAGCGTTCAACAGCCTTGGCTCCTATCCCCTGGAAGTTCTGCCGCCAGGTCGTAATGCTTGGGACGGTCACTTCACCGATGGGGTTGCCATCGAAACCGGCAACACTGACATCATCCGGAACCTTCTTGCCCTCGAGAAGAATGCCTCGTATGACACCTGCGGCCACCTCATCGTTGCCAGCGAAAATGGCTGTGATCTCCGGAAAGGAGCACAGGTAGCGTCCAATCTGCTCCGCCTTCCGGAAATCCCAGGTGCAGGACAAGGGTTCCTCGATAGGAGCCCCTGCCTCTTCCAGAGCACGCCGCCAACCCAAGCATCGCGTAAATTTTTTGTCATCTTCGGGAATGGACACATGGAAAACGGTTTTATGCCCCAGTCTCAGTAGGTACTTGGTGATCTGGTATCCGCCTTCATAGGCGCCTATCCGCAGGCTCCCCGAAGCCAGGTCAGCTTCATCCACGATTACGGTGGGTAGCGATCGCGCAATATATCCGGCGAAAGAGTGCAAGAGACTGGAACGCTCCACGTCCAGGATGATGCATCCGACCGGTCTGTTCTGGATGAGCTGATCTACGGTCTCCTTGACCTTCTCATGACCATTGCCAACCAAGGTCACTGTGACCAGATAATGCCGTCGGCGTGCAGCCAGTTCGATCCCCTGCAACAGCTGCATGGATCCGTATAGGGATATATCCGTAGCGATAACCGCGATGGACTGAAATTCATTGGACACCAGGGCTCTGGCAATGGTATTGGGTCGGTAATTCAAATCCTCGACAGCCTCAGCTATGACCTTGCGTTTGCCCTCGCTCAGGTTACGGCCACCATTGAGGTATCGGGAAACCGTGGAAACGGAAACACCGGCCTTTCTTGCCACATCCTTGATGGATGGAGCCCGTTTTCTCCCCGCAGCCATATGCAACCATCCTTCCACACGCAGACGCCCGGCAAGCCCATTACAGGCTGCCGGGCGGCCGACGCAAAACCATCAATCACCCTATCCGATTGTGTCACAATAGGAAGGTGTGGTCTTTCATACACCGAGCTACTTCACTTCACCGCCCCGCCGGTTATCCCTGAGATGATCTTCTTCTGCGCCACAGCGAAGATAATCAGCAAGGGCAGGCTCATCAGAATAATGTAAGCAAAGATGTAATGCCAATTATTCAGATAGAGTCCAGCATTAGCCACGTTGTAGAGGTTCAGCGGGAGGGTGTCCATCTTGCCCGAGAGGATAAAGAGGGCATAGAAGACATCATTCCATATATACAGAATGAGCAGGATGGTCGCCGAAGCCATTGTGGGCCCTAGGAGGGGCAGAACGATGGTAAAGAAGACCCTCATAGGCTTGGCTCCGTCGATTCGAGCAGCTTCCTCTAAGGAGATCGGGATGGTGCGAATGAACCCGGTGACGAAGAAGATGACCGTCGAAAGGTAGATCCCCACATAGACGCAAATCATGCCGATGGCGGTTCCCGCCAAACCAATCATCTTCAAAAGCAGCATGACCGTAACCACGGCCGGCGGCAGAATCAGTCCAGATATGCATAGGGCATATACCAGAGCCATGGCCTTGGTGGCTCGTCGAGCCAAAATCCATGAAGCCATGGAGCCGAAGATCAAGGCCACCACCACAGAGGGAAGCGTCACCAGGAGAGAACCGAAGAATGCCGGAATCATCTTGCCCTGAGCGAGGACGATGCCGAAGTTTTCAAAGAGATGCCACTTGGTTGGCAACGCCAAAGACAGTCTTAGGGCCTCAGCCTGATCCTTACCCGCCGTTATGACCAGCAGGTAGAAAGGCACCCCTAGGCAAACCACAACTAGGAAGACCAGGAGAACAGTGTGAAGCACCCTCTTGCCCAGAGCTCCCTTGTGTCCGGCAGCATGCACGCCAGAATTGGTGGTGACGGGTTCAAAACTCGCATTACTCATAGTATCTTGGCCTCTCTTCTGCGAAGGTACCAAATCAAAGGAATGGCGATAATCATCACGACGACAAAGAGCAGGAGGCTCATCATCGTCGACTGTGAATACAGACCCTGGCCAAAGGTTCTCCAGACGAAGAGGTTGAGGATCTCAGTGGAGCCGCCAGGGCCACCTGCTGTTGTAGCCTGCACGGTGTCGAACCCATTCATTGAGCCAAGGAGGGAGGTGGCCACATTGAAAGTCACGGCCGGAGCTAAGAGCGGGAATTTGATCTTCCAGAAAATCTGCCAGGAATTGGCTCCATCGATTTCTGCTGCCTCAAGGACATCTTCATTGATGGTTTTGAGCCCGGACAGGTAAATGAGCATGGCCAGGCCGGCCCATTTCCAACCCTGGATTGCGGACACTATGACAATTGACCAGGTGGTGCTTCCCAGCCAGGCTGTGCTAATAGTCCTCCCGGCAACAAAGCTCAGTATCTGGTCCAAGGCGCCATTGGCCTGAAGGACGGCCTGCCAGACATATCCCACAGCGAGGGCCGACATGAGCACAGGAATGAAGAAGAGCACCCGGGCGATGCGGTTTTCAGTCGTGTCTTTTTCAAGAAAAACAGCCAGAATCAGACCAAACGTATTCTGGAAAAAGGCGACGCAGAGAGCGAAAACCATTGTGGTTCGCAAATCCCGGAGTAGTATCCCGTTTTTAAAGAGGCTCATGAAGTTGTCGAAACCATTGAAGGAAATGGTCGTCTTAAAGGCAGACCAGTCAGTAAAGGCATAGATGAAATTCAGAACCGTAGGAACGAAGAAGAAAACCAGCAGAACAGCACCTGCTGGAACCAGGAACCGAAGCGGGTAATTCTTTTTCATAACCGCGGTTTGGCTATGGGAACCAAGGGATCGGTTCCTACCCAAGCGTTTCCGGCCTTTTGCAGCAGGACCCGCAGTGAGCGCATCAGACATAAGAGGTCCTTTCTTCCGATGTGATTATTAAATTCATGCGTATGAAATCCAGAAAGAACGGCCGGAGGAATTACCCATCCCCCGGCCGCTGCTTTCCTTAGAAGCCCTTCACTCCCTGGGCCTTGGCTACCTGTGCGAACTGATCCTGTGTGGTCTGGGCGACCTGTTCCGGCGTCATGGTTCCATTGACCATGCTGGCCAGGTTGACATAGAGATCAGGATTTGCCAGAGCTAGGAGCTGCATGGAACCGACGCTGTGCTGAATGGACTGTGCCGCGTCCAGGGTGGCCTGAGGCACAGTGTTCGGCGAATCGACGTTCTTCAGAACCGAAATGATGTTCTGCTGCTTGATGAAAGCCTTGTAGCCATCAGTCATCCAGAAATTGAGGAACTGTCTGGATGCTGCCTCGCGCTTGCTGTCCCCGCTTTTGAAGGCCACAACTGCGTTGGAGCCATCAGGAATAACAGTGGTATAGTTGCCATCCTTCGACACGGGGAAGTACCCGATCTTCTTATCCAGAGCGCTCTTGTCGTGGTTGGCCAAAGCTGCTACGGCGAAGAATTGACTGGCATTACCGAAGATCATCCCGGTCTTCCCGTCCCACAGGGCCTTCTCCTGGGCGGTGTCCTTGGCTGAGCCGGCATCTGCATTGTAGAGCCCCTTCTTGAAGAGGTCCTGGTAGTTGGTTATCGCTTCCATGATGTCCTTGCCGGTGAATTTATCCTTGCCCTGGTTCACACGGTCCCATAGACCCCCTTTTGCAGCTTCGGCCAATTGGACCTGGACAGCCCACTGCGTACCCCATTGGGAACCGCCCATTTCGAAGAGTGGCGAATCCACGCCGGGGATATTGGCATCCTTGATTTTCTGGGCAGCCGCCACCAATTCGTTCCAGTTCTTGGGTACCGCCTCAAGCCCTGCAGCCTTGAAGACATCCTTGTTGTAATAGACGCCCATAGTCGCAGGGGCGCTCACCATAATCGCATATCTGTTGTTCTTGTAGAGTCCAGCCTCGTCGTCTATCCCCTTCTTGTAATTCTTCTCAAAGGGGGCATTGTCGAGTTTCTGCAGCTTGCCTTGGGAAACCAGACCGGTCAACATGGATCTGGTCGGCTGCCAAAAAGCCAGGTCAGGAGTATCGCCAGTCGTGATCTTGGTCTGTGAGTTGTTTTCATAGACTTCCGGAATGGTAACTACATCAACCTTGGCACCCGTAGCTTTCCGGAAATCCTTGACCACCTGAACCGGAATATTGTTAGCTTGGGGCGAGCTCCAGAACTTCAAGGTCACACCGTCCAGCCTGGCACTCGCCTCCGGCCAGTAGCCGGACGCCTTGGTGTCAGTATCATCACTGCTAGCAGTCGGATTGCCGCATCCGGCTAAAGTGCCCACGCACAAACCCGCAGCAATCACCAGACCAGCCAAAGCTCGAACGGTCTTTCGTGATGAATCGATCTTCCACTGGATCAACTTCATTGTTTATCCCTTTCCGCCCCTGCCACCCGCAGATGGCAGGATGGCAGGGACTTTCACATCACTCACGTCTTTTCAGACTGACGACCAATCACTCCCTGATTAAGAGGGTCCTGGCCGTATACCCTTCTTCGGGCATATGAACTTCTAGACTCCCCCTTCCTTTGTGCCAGACATAACGCCAAGAATCCGACTCACCATCAAGGTCCGTAAAACGCGGATAGAGAACTTGCACCCTGCAATCTCTGTTTGTGAACATAGGCAGAGGCAGATCGAGATGACCATCCGACGTGCACCTGGCCCAAACGGTGATCAGGATGCCGTCTCTAACCCCATCTGCTCCGTAATCACGTGCACTTCTGATGCCAAGGGCAAGCTTGTCGTCATACCAACCAGGCAGTCCCAATGGCCAGAACGGTACACCCGTAGCTACCCGGCCGCCAATGATGCGACGATAGACATCGATCGCATCTCGGACCATCTTCAATTGATGCTCGGAGAACCGATTCAGGTACCCCGACAAGAAGAAGTGCCCCAGGAGGGTGTTGGTCAGAGCAAAGCAAAAGCTCTCGTCATCCATATCGGCAGCCGGATACGCCCAATTGCCAGCCTGCTCGGGAAGCATGGCCATGGGCGCTGTGGCACTTATGCTCGCATACCGGCCGAAGTCCTGCTGATCCGATGTAGAAAGAAGATGAAATACGGAAGACTGGGCGAAATCCGTCCGCATACCTCCGGACGAGCAGTTTTCGATGATCAAGTTAGGATGACGACGATACAGCCCCTTGATCCATTCCCGATAGGCCCGGTTGTGGCCGAGAAGACCGTCACCAGGACTATCCGCGCGATACGTGGTGCCTGGACCAGGCATGACATTGTAGTCGAATTTAAAATAGCCAACTTCGAAATCGCCAACAAGCCTGTCGATCACCTCGTTCATATGGCTTATGGTCTGAGGGTTTCTGAAATCAAGCAGGTACCTATTATGTTCCACTACTCGATGTCCTGCGTGCTGGAAGAAGGCAGAATCCGGCAGTTTCTCAGCTAAGGGGCTTTTGATTCCCACAACCTCTGGCTCAAGCCACAAACCTGGTACCATATGCTCACGCTTAATGGCATCCATGACCTCATCCAGGCCTCCGGGAAATCGGGTCGTAGATGGCTTCCACTCCCCGACTGATGGCCACCAATCACCGGTGTCGTCATACCAGCCGGCATCAATGCAGAATATTTCAGCACCTACGCTGCCGGCTGCCTTGATCAAAGGCAGCAAGCGGTCTGTGCTTGGGTCGCCATTGAGAGTATTCATATAATCGTTGAAGATGATCTTTGGAGTCTTCAGCTTGTCCGTCGCAAGATGCCAGTGTCGTCTATAGTTGGTAACCGATTCAACGGCTTGGTCAAAGTTACTGGAAGGAGCCACCGAAACAGGAACCGAAGTAAATTGCTGGTCCTTATGAAGCACCACGGACCAATCATGATTTTTGTAAGTCGGCCCACTGAGCGCAAAGTAACCCTCGCTTTTTTCGCTTTCGCCCACTTCCCAGCGCCATGGTCCGTTGTGCTCGATCTGAAAGAGCCAGGTGATGCCCTGCTTCGACGAAGTCAGAACACCCATCGGCAGAGCCTGTCCTGTGGAGAAGGTTCCCTCCGATATACAGGAGTATGCACCTTGTGGGGTTCGGCCCACCATATCGTTCTTGAGCAGGGGACATATTTCACGAAGCGATTTCCAAGACCAACGCCCCTCGCCTAGCCAGTCATTCCGACATTCAGCCAGCCGCCAATCTTCCAGCCCGTCCTTAGGCTCGCCAGGACCATCCGTTTGCCCGAAAAGCTGACAATACGTAGGGAGAGATTCAAGGACCAGGTCATCTTCCAAGGTGTTTTTAATGCTTGTCGTGACCTTGAACATCAGGTCACCGTCAGCTACCTGGAACAACTGGCTGCATTCAATCCCATGCTCTTGGCTCTCCTGGCGTATTTCCAGGTTGCTGACTCCATTCGTATGCCACGTTTTCCAAGATGCGAATCGCAGGGCCTGGCCAAGTGATGTCTCAATAAGCCTACGACCACAAATCGTATGACCCGTACCGCGACCAGAGGCTTCTATCTGCACCATGGGCAACCGACCCAGAAAAGTGATGCGTTGTGTCTTCGACTCGGTGGGGTCAGCAGGCACACGGTTGGACGATGTCCCGGCTGATTGTGGCAGGGATGAATACACCTCGTGGCGCGGGCTAAAGGTCATAGAGACTAGAGCAACAGGCCCATCCTCCCCGACATCGAACTCCATTTGTATACAATCGTTCCCCCATCGTAAGGGTGAAGATATAGTTGAATCTCCTTTTGGTATCGTTACCAATTCAAAGATCTCAGAACCATCCTCGCTCTGCATTGAATCTCCTAACAGCGACATTGCTTAACGAACCGACTCTCTCAGTATAACTGGTACCGTTCCCAATGCAAGTCGCAATCAAAATTCGTGTCTGTTCTTACCCCATGTGAACCAATCACTCGATAGACGAATAGGCCTTTTCCTGGACTTCAAGAGCTCTGTACGCATGAACCCTTCAAGATCTCACATCAATTTCCGTGGAGATCACCGCGTGCTAAATAATTATCTAGGAGCGACCTTCATCATTGGCTACACTCAGTAATGTGAGCTGATCAGCGCATCTTGCATCTCTTTCCACCAGACACTGGACATCATGGCAGTGGACGCGCTTACGAGACTGATCGGACACTACCTATCATGAAGAAACCCGGAGCCTATGAACAGGCAGACAGCGGAAGTTCATGATAAGCGAGGCTGAAACGGCAGCCAGTCAGTCGCTGGTATAGGAGTTCTACGATCAGGTCTTCAGCCGAGGAGATACCAGCAACATTGACAGGTTCATGCCGGACGACGTAGTCTATGTCTTCTTCAAGTGCACGCTGAAGAACAGCCATGTCAACAAAGTCTGTGACATCCACCGGCTGCAGGACGGTCAGCTGGCTGAGTACCGGGACATCGTCGAGCACAATGTGGAAGATGTACAGTCCTGCAACGGCAACGGTCTTTTCTGACCCTTACCCAATCTCGCCACCGACCGGGCCGGGGTTCTCTTGCTGCCTGACCTGGTCCAACAACAAGAGAACCAGGAGGCTTCAGCGAGCGCGAATGGCCTCTCTGACCGGCAGCACGCTCGCAGGCGAGACCGAAAGCTCATCCAGGCCGTAATCCAGGAAGGTGGCCGTAAGATCCCTGTCGGCACCCAGCTCGCCGCAGATCCCGCACCAGATGCCAGCCTGGTGGGCGGCATCAACGGCCATGCGAATCATGCGTAGGACGGCAGGCGAATGAGGGTCAGCGAACTGTCCCAGGTTGGGGTTCTGTCGGTCGCAGGCCAAAGTGTACTGGGTCAGGTCATTGGTTCCGATAGAGAAGAAGTCCACCTTCCGGGCCAACTCCGGCGCCATGACAACCGAGGCCGGGGTTTCGACCATGATGCCCACCTGGATGTCCTCCTTGAAGTCCTCGCCCCTGCCACGGAGCTCTTCCATGACCTGGTCGATGATGGCCCTGGCCTGATCAACCTCTTTGGTGGAGGTGATCATGGGCAGCATGATGGAGATGTTCCCAAAGGCTGATGCTCGCAGGATGGCCCTAAGCTGCACCTTGAAGACCTCCGGCCTGGTCAGGCAGATACGGATGGCCCGGTATCCCAAGGCGGGATTGGCCTCATGCTCCAGACCGAAGTAGCCGACCTGCTTGTCAGCCCCGATATCCAAAGTCCGGATGATGACCGGCTTGCCGCCCATTCTCTGGGCGACCTCTTTGTAGGCCTGGAATTGCGACTCCTCGGTGGGGAAGTCCTCGCTCTCCAGGTAGAGGAACTCGCTGCGGAAGAGTCCGATCCCTTCAGCATCGTTGGCTTCGACCGCATCCAAGTCCGAAGGCCTGCCGATATTGGCATAGAGATGAACCTCCTGGCCTTCCTTGGTTTTGGTGGGCTTGCCCTTGAGTTCCTGGAGCAGCTGCACACGTTCCCGGAACTCCCGCTGGCGGATTTTATAGGACTCAAGGGTCTTCTGGTCCGGATCGATCAGCACCAGGCCCTGGCTGCCATCCACGATGGCTGTCAGGCCCTGGTCCTCCGGTCTGGGATCCTGACCAAGACCGATGACGGCAGGCAGCCCCATGGTCCTGGCCAATATAGCCGTATGGGAATTGGCCGATCCCTGGCTGGTGGCGAAGCCCAGCACTTGTGTGGGATCCATCTGAGCTGTCTGGCTGGGAGCCAGGTCGGAGGCCATGACGATGGCCGGCCGACCATCCTCGCCCGCCTGTGCACCCGAGCCAAGGTTGTCGATCAGACGCCGGGAAACATCCTGCACATCGGCAGCCCGCGCCTGCATATAAGGGGAGTCCATGCCAGCGAACATGGCGGCGAATCTCTGTGCGGTGGCATCCACCGCGTACTCGGCGTTGACCTTGTCCGATTGGATCAGCCCTTCGACCCCTTCCACATAGTCCGGGTCTTTGAGCATGAGCCGGTGGGTGTCGAATAGCTCGGCCTTGTCCTCGCCGAGCCTAGCAGCGGTATCCTCCCTGAGCTTGGCCAGCTGGTCCATAGAGACCTGCTGGGCCTGGCGGAAGCGATCGATCTCGGCACGAGGATCATCAACGGTGCGCCGCACCGCCTGCCTGGCCTCTTCCAGGACCTTAACGGGCCCTATGGCAATGCCTGCCGAGACGCCGGTGCCTCTCAGCTCCCTCATAGATTCTCCTTGAAGAAGCTCTGCAGCTCCTCGACGGCCTTGTCTTGGTCCGGGCCATCCACATTCACAGTGATCGTGTCGCCCTGCTTGGCTCCCAGGCCCATGACCGCGAAGATGCGTTTGGCATCCGCCTTGTTGCCCTTGTCGTCGAGGGTGATGGCGGACTGGTACTTCTGCGCCTGCTCGACAAGCCTGCCTGCAGGTCTTGCATGCATGCCCTCAGGGTCGGAAATAGTGACGGTGAATGCACTTGCCATAGCTGCCTCCTCAGTCCTTGCTGATGTAACGGCCGTTGTCGAACCGGTATCCAGTGGACTGTTCATACTCGTGAACCATCTGGTCCCAGGAATCCTCGATCCTGTCGGTCAGTCCGAATAGCCCGGAACGGCCAATCACATAGATGTCAGGATCGGCATCTGAGATCAGCTTCCAGTGAGCCAGATTGGTGGATCCGTCCATCTCGATCTGATAGCCATAGCCGTGCTCATCGCGCAGCTTGCGCAGATGGACGATCTTGTCCAGGCAGACCGACAGGAAACGCTGGCCGGCGAAGCCCGGATCGATGGTCATGATGGTGACCTTGTCCAGCAGATCGATGTAGGGAAGGATGGTTTCAACCGGTGTCTCCGGATTGAGCACCATACCCGCCTTAAGGTCCGCATCGTGGATCTGATCGATCAATCGGAAGGCAACCCCGTTGGACACCTCTGCTGGCATGCAGATCATCTCGCACTTGATGTCGATCAGCTGCTGGACCCAGAAGGGGGCGTCGGTCACCATAAGGTGGGCCGACATGGGCAGGTCGGAGATCTTGCGCGTCTGCTCGATAAACCAAGGCGACAGGGTGATGTTGGGCACGAAATGGCCGTCCATGATGTCGATGTGGTAGAGGTTGGCTCTCTCGTTCAGGAAGCTGATCTGCTCCTTGAACTGGTCCAGATCCATGGTCATCAGCGAGGGGGCCAGCTGGATTTGCCGCGGGCGTTTGGTCAACGTTGGTGTGCTTGTTGCTGTCATTGTGGAATGATTGTCCTTCTGTTGGTTTAGATGACCTGGATATCGTCCAGGTCAAGGTCCTCTTCGTCGTCTGTTGCTGCTGCAGCAGGCTCGGCGGCGTCTTCAGGAATTGACTTCTTGATCAGCGCATAGACAACGCCGGTCACTAGGACGTTGGCGGCGATGGCCAACAGTCCCACCCACCACTTGGCACCCATGGTGGGGAGCATCAGGAAGCCGCCGAAAGGCACGGTGGCACCCTTGCCGTTGGAAAGGCTCATCAGGATGGCGCCCTCGCACATGCCGCCCAGACCAGCGGCGACGATTCCCCTCACCAGATCGTTCATGACGATGGGGATTGATCCCTCGACAATGTTCACAACGCCCATGGGCACTGCGGACTTGAGGGTCTCCACCTCCTCACGGGTGTAGATCCGCTTGCGCAGGAGCTTGGCGACCAGATAGGCGAAGCCAAAGCCGATGGGGGTGGCCGTGTTGGTCAGCTGCAAGGCGGTGACAGGACCGTTGATTCCCTGGGCCTGCAGCGTCAGCGCAAAGGCGAAGGCGGTCTTGTTGATGGGGCCGCCGAAGTCGACGATGCTCAACGCTCCCAGTACGGCGCCGAAGATGAGGTTGGAGGCCCCATTCATGCTTGTCAGCAGGTTGGTCAGCCAGGTGGTGAACCAGGCCACCGGGGTGCCGATGATGTAGACCATGATCAGCCCGCTGGCCAGGGAGGCAAGGAAAGGCACAATCAAGGTGGGCATAAGCCCCTTGGCCCAGCTGGGAACTTTGACGTAGCGCAGTACCGCGTAGGCCAGCCAGCCGCCGATATATCCGCCTATGATGCCGCCGATGAAGCCGGCGCTGATGGCTACGGCCGCCAGGCCGGTCACGAAGCCGGGCGCGATCCCGGGCTTGCCCGCAATCGAGAAGGCGATGCCGGTGGCGATGATGACCGGGAGCAGCCCCAGTGCTTTGCCGCCCAAGGTGGCCAGGGCCTGGAAGAAGTCGAACTTCCCCATGACCAAGGTGTCCTGGGCCTTGCCGCCGAAGGCCATGCCGATAGCGATAATGAAGCCCGCACCGCAGACGATGGGGATCATATAGGAGATGGCCGTCAGCAGATGGCCCTTGAAATTGGCTTGCTTCCAAAATTGTTTCATGATGACTTCCTTGTCCGCATGGTTGATTGCATGGTTACTACTTGCCGACGATTTCGTGCAGTTTGGCGATCAGTTTGTTGGGAGACTTGATCGCCGTCTCGGTGGAGACCTTGACGGTCTTCTTGCCCTTGAACCGCTCTTCATCGGCTATCTTGATGTCAATGGCCAGAATGACCACGTCTGCCTGCTTGATATCCTCCTCGGTCAGGGCATTCTCGATGCCGATGGTGCCCTGGGTTTCGATCTTGATATCGTCTCCGGCCGCCTTGGCCGCATCCTCCAGCTTCTGCTGGGCCAGATAAGTGTGTGCGATGCCAATGGTGCAGGCAGTCACTCCTACGATTTTCATGATTGCTTCTCCTTTGTCGTTATTCGGTTAAGTGACAAATCATCTGGTCAGAGCAGCCACGACCTGGTCGGTGTTCTCGGCCTGAAGGAGATCGTGCACCACATCGGCCTTGGCCAGCTTCCTAGCAAATTCCGAAAGCAGCTGCAGGTGCTGCTTTGATCCCTCATCATCGGCACCGACGGCAAACAGCACCACAACTTTCGCTCCGGTGTCGTCCAGGGATTCCCAGGGGATTTCATGGTCCAGCACGGCAATGGCGATGCCGTTCCTGCGAACAGTGTCGCTGCGGCCATGAGGGATGGCCACATGCTCGCCGATGCCCGTCGCACCCTGGCCTTCACGCTCGTACAGGGCTTTCATGAAGACCTCCGGCGAATCGATGTAGCCTGCGTCATGAAGCCTGCGGGTGAGCTCAGTGAAGACCTCGTCCTTGGTCTTCGCTTTGAGCCCTGTCACCACGGTGCTCTTATCGATCGCCGCGCCAAGTGATGCTGCGTCCACCATCATTTCCCTTCTGTCGTCAAT
Organism: Bifidobacterium sp. ESL0825; assembly: GCF_052606465.1. Lineage (NCBI taxonomy): Bacteria > Bacillati > Actinomycetota > Actinomycetes > Bifidobacteriales > Bifidobacteriaceae > Bifidobacterium > Bifidobacterium sp. ESL0825. The sequence goes on along the minus strand of NZ_CP199589.1, from coordinate 1,662,660 downwards.
ATCTGTCGAACATCCGTGATCGAGCCTGTTCCCAGCAGGCCCAAAACCTTCTCGTCACCCATTCGCCGATAAAGATCACGCAGGTACCGTAGATCCTTCATCGAAGGGTCCTGCGGGATAAGGATCAGCAAGAGTCTGGATACGTCATGCGAACCGTCCCACTGTGGCATGGGTCGTGAGAGCTTCAAGTAGAGGAGCAGGCATTCATCAACGAAAGGTCCCTGCGCATGCGGATTGGCCAACTGGTCTGCAATGACTGTGCTGCCCGACACCTCACGGGCAAGCAGGTCCTTGACCAGGAGATCGGCAGACCTGATGACGCCCTTGGACTGTAAATAAGTGCATATACAGACGAACAGGGCATGCACTGGATTTTTGCGCGAAGGCATTGCTGCTGCAGTGGCGGTGTGATGAGGCAAGATTGCTGAGTCCTGGATTCCGAAGCCGCCAGAAGGCTCCTGCTCAATCAGGATTTTCATCGTCCGACCTCCCCGTTATGGATATGGTCGGCCATCCGTTCCAGCCTCTCCTGATCCTCAATGGTCAGCATGGCGCTGACCACCAGCGTCGGCCGCTTCATCTCTTCGGACAGGGCAACTGTAGAGACCACAAGATCAGTCATCGGATACCGCTCCAAGGCCTTCTCTACATCTCGGGCAGCCACGGTCCCTATGACGTCCATATCGGAGAACCGCCGTTCAATCTTTGATTTCAGCAGCTGCGCCGTGCCCAGCCCGGTCGTGCAGACCAGCAGGATGTTCAAGGGCCTGCTGAGATTTTCCACAGCCTGAGCGAAATACACAGTAATGAAGCCGATTTCCTCATCGTCGATGATGGGGAGATGCTCGTGCTCCTCGAGCTGGCGCGTGGCCTCTTTCACCGTGCTAAACAGATTTGGATACTCCAGCCTGATCTGCTCAAGAAGGTTGTTGTTGACTCTGATGCCGTTTTTCAGTCTGTTAAGCAGGGGCTTCATATGCTTGGAGAGCCTGGCAAAGAGCTCGGACTGATCGATTTGCGCGTAACGAGGGTTCAGAGCAACCTGGTCGATCAGATAGCGAGTGGCCCGCCGAACCGGACCAGGCATGTCGTTGGCGGCCGGAAGATCATCCTCGATCCTTGAGGAGGCCAGATATTGGTAGAGATCGTAAACTTCAGCATCGGGCAGCTGCGCATCCAAATACATGTTCACGTCGGCTATGACAGCTCGGCAGACACTCATGACCTTGGAGCCTTCATCGACAATAGTGGCCTGCTGCTCGCCGGCTCTATCCTCCATGAGGGCACCGACGCTGCGGAACCGTTCGATGAGGATGTACAAATGGGTGAAGATGTTGACCCGGTATGGATAGGGGATTTCGGTATGAAGCAGTTCCTCGATCAGATCCAGCTGTTTGTCAACAAAAGCCGCGTCACGCTGCTCAATGTCCTGGTCAGGCTGCATGAACCGTCGGTTGCCAGGCTGGCCTTCATCGACAAACAAGCTGCTGATCGCCCGGCGGATGTCTGCCTCCTCACCGTCGATCCAAACGAACCCGCTGACATGTTCGATGGAAAGCTGGAAGCGGCCCAGCATTAGCCTCAGGGAACGAAGATCGGTCGCCACGGCAGAGTCACCGATGAAGTATTTGCCCCAGAGCTCAGTCACTCTGTACCGCTGTGGCGCCGTAAACAACAGGCGCTTGACGATCTCATCCCGCCGCTCTATAGATGTCAGACGACTGACATCGACGTTGGCCCGGCCGATTACAAATCCTGAATCCCCGAACGACATCGTCTCAGGGTTTTTAAGCCGATACCCGCGCCCTCTCTTGGATTCGATAATGGTCACGGGCGGATATTGCTCGTTGATCTGCTGGACCGCTCTGGTAATCGTTTTGGTCGAGACTTTGAGTGCATCGGACAATTCGGAACCGCGCACATAATCGCGCCTGTTGAGCAGATAGCTGATCAACGACTTCTTGAACCCGGTCTCCATTGCCCTTGAACCTCCTTTATGTTTAGGGTAATGTGGCCACTTTCGGCATCGGACGGTGTGTGGTATTCAGCATTGTCCCTTGTCTGCGGACTATGCACTGAGTGTCAGGAAACCTATAAGACCAAAAGAGTCTGAGAGGCTGCTGAGATGCGTCGTCATCGACGATTTGAGCAAAAGAAAAGGCCTCTGATGACTGATATCATCAGAGGCCTTTCAAAGTGTTGTGGCGGCGGTGTGCTACTCTCCCACACTCTTCCGGGTGCAGTACCATTGCCGTGCTGGGTCTTAGCTTCCGGGTTCGGAATGGGACCGGGCGTCTCCCCCAGGCCATGACCGCCGCGAATCTTCAATTCTGCCGACCCTTCTCTTGGAGGGTCGGGGTCTCCTGGCGGCTTGGGGACCGGATGGTGGACGCGTGTTCCGATTGTCTGATCGCCTGTGCGTGTTCGTGCATATTGCCGCAGGCATGTGTTTCGCAGTCGGGTTGATGCCGCCGCCCCTCACGGGGGCGGGTGTTGTGTTGTCTTCGACCATTAGTGCCGGTCGGCTCCGCCCCTTGCGGGGTGTCCACGTCCGGTCTATCGACCATGTGTTCTGCATGGGGTCTTCAGAAGCCGGAAGGCTTCATGGAATCCTTATCTTGGAGGGGGCTTCCCGCTTAGATGCTTTCAGCGGTTATCCCATCCGAACGTAGCCAACCGGCCGTGCCGCTGGCGCGACAACCGGCATACCAGAGGTTCGTCCACCCAGGTCCTCTCGTACTATGGGCAGGGCTCCTCAAGATTCCAACGAGCGCAGAGGATAGAGACCAAACTGTCTCACGACGTTCTGAACCCAGCTCGCGTGCCGCTTTAATCGGCGAACGGCCGAACCCTTGGGACCTGCTCCAGCCCCAGGATGCGACGAGCCGACATCGAGGTGCCAAACCATCCCGTCGATATGGACTCTTGGGGATGATCAGCCTGTTATCCCCGGGGTACCTTTTATCCGTTGAGCGATGCCGCGTCCGTACGCCGGCACCGGATCACTATCTCCGACTTTCGTCCCTGCTCGACCCGTCGGTCTCGCAGTCAAGCTCCCTTGTGCGATTGCACTCAACACCCGATTGCCAACCGGGCTGAGGGAACCCTTGGGCGCCTCCGTTACTCTTTGGGAGGCAACCGCCCCAGTTAAACTACCCGCCAGGCACTGTCCCTGGCCGGGATGACCGGCCGAGGTTAGAGGCCAGATGAGGACAGAGCGGTATTTCACATTCCGGCTCCACGGATGCTGGCGCACCCGCTTCGAAGCCTCCCGCCTATGCTACACAGTCCGCACCTAACGCCAATACCAAGGTATAGTAAAGGTCCCGGGGTCTTTTCGTCCTTCTGCGCTTAACGAGCATCTTTACTCGTACTGCAATTTCGCCGAGCTCCTGGTCGAGACAGTGGGGAAGTCGTTACGCCATTCGTGCAGGTCGGAACTTACCCGACAAGGAATTTCGCTACCTTAGGATGGTTATAGTTACCACCGCCGTTTACCGGGGCTTGAATTCACCGCTGCCCCCTCCGAAGAGGGATGACGGATCCTCTTAACCTTCCGGCACCGGGCAGGCGTCAGTGCATATACAGCGACTTACGTCTTCGCATGCACCTGTGTTTTTGGTAAACAGTCGCTACCCCCTGGTCTGTGCCGCCCCCACCGGCTCCGCGCGCAAGGCGCCTCACCGGCAGGGGCCTCCCTTATACCGAAGGCACGGGAGTGATTTGCCGAGTTCCTTGACCAGGATTCGCTCGATCGCTTTGGTATACTCTACCTGACCACCAGTGTCGGTTTAGGGTACGGGCGGCGCCACTCCTCACGCCGAAGCTTTTCTCGACGGAACGGCACACCGGATTCGGGGCACAAGGCCCCCCATCATCACACCTCGCGCTCATGCCGGGCGGATTTGCCTGCCCGACGCGCCGCATGCTTGACCACGGATAACCACCACCGCGGCCCGGCTCCCGTTCCGTGTCACTCCTGCGCTACCCGCCACGCATCCACACGCCGGTCCCATGCCATCGGACGGCCCGAAGGCCATCGCCCGACACAGGTAAGGGCACGCTTCCGCGTCTTGGATTGGACGGCTTGACGCCGGTAGGAGAATATCGACTCCTTCATCCATTCGACTACGCCTGTCGGCCTCGCCTTAGGACCCGACTCACCCGGGGACGACGAACGTGGCCCCGGAACCCTTGGTCATCCAGCGGGCGGGATTCTCACCCGCCTCTCGCTACTCATGTCTGCATTCTCACTTCCACACGGTCCACGGCCGGCTCACGCCGCCGCTTCGCCCCATGCGGAACGCTCTCCTACCCAGCACAGCAAACTGCGCTGCCGCGTCTTCGGTGGCGTGCTTGAGCCCCGCTACATTATCGGCGCGGAACCACTAGACCAGTGAGCTGTTACGCACTCTTTCAAGGATGGCTGCTTCTGAGCCAACCTCCTGGCTGTCTATGCGACTCCACATCCTTTCCCACTTAGCACGCGCTTAGGGACCTTAGACGACGATCTGGGCTGTCTCCCTCTCGACGACGGAGCTTATCCCCCGCCGACTCACTGCCGCGATACACCTCGCACGTATTCGGAGTTTGGCTGCTGTCGGTACCCGATACGGGCCCTCAAGCATCCAGTAGCTCTACCCCATGGAGGCACTCACGCGACGCTGCACCGAAATGCATTTCGGAGAGAACCAGCTATCACGGAATTTGATTGGCCTTTCACCCCTAGCCCCAGGTCATCGGCCCGGTTTTCAACCCAGGTCCGTTCGGTCCTCCACGCGGTCTTACCCGCGCTTCAACCTGCCCAGGGCTAGATCATCCCGCTTCGGGTCCAGGACACGCGACTGGAAACGCCCTTATCGGACTCGCTTTCGCTACGGCTGCCCCACACGGGTTAGCCTCGCCACGCACCACTGACTCGCAGACTCATTTTTCGATAGGCACGCCGTCACCCCGAAAGGCTCCGACGGATTGTAGGCACACGGTTTCAGAAACTCTTTCACTCCCCTCCCGGGGTGCTTTTCACCTTTCCCTCACGGTACTCGTACGCTATCGGTCAGACAGGAATATTCAGGCTTACCCCACGGTCGGGGCCGATTCACACGGGATTCCACGAGTCCCGCGCTACTTGGGAACAAGAACCGGCAGGCGGCGCGCCTTCGGCTACGGGGCCATCACCCTCTACGGCCGGGAATTCAATCCCGTTCGCCTCACACGCCGCTTTATCACTGCCGCCGGGCCCGTCGGAGCCCGGACGCCAAGTCCCACAACACCCATGCCGCAACCCCCGACGGGTCTCACACGGCACCGGTTTGGCCATCATCCGCTTTCGCTCGCCACTACTCACGGAATATCCTTTCCTGCAGGTACTGAGATGTTTCACTTCCCTGCGTACCCCCCGCACGAATGCGGTGCCGGCCCATAACAGCCGGCGGGTTACCCCATTCGGACACCCTCGGATCAAAGCCCTGTCGGCGGCTCCCCGAGGCCTATCGCGGCCCCACGCGTCCTTCATCGGTCCTGTCTGCCAAGGCATCCACCATGCGCCCTTGCCGACAACACGGCCACAGGCCATGCCACGACAACAACAACTGCGAACTGCCAGACGACAAATCATCACACTAAACGATCACAAAACGATCGACCCGAACCCACCAAAAAATGGGCCCGGACGAAACAATACAGCAGACAGCCAGCCAGAAAAGCCAGCCATCCGCTCGCGTCCACTATCCAGTTCTCAAGCCACCAGCGCGCCGCCAAGACCCGCCACAGGGCAACACCCCATGCAGGAACCCGACGGGCGGCAGGAACACCACCCAAAACAAGGTGGCGGTCCGGGAACCCAACAGCGCATCCATGCCACAGCCTCAAGACCGTTCCACGCCAGCACGCCCACACCATCCGACCAACCGGCCGGACCCGCAGGCACGACCCCCGCGCAGCACGCGCGGAAGGATTTCCAAAATCTCCGTAGAAAGGAGGTGATCCAGCCGCACCTTCCGGTACGGCTACCTTGTTACGACTTAGTCCCAATCGCGACCTCACCTTAGACGGCTCCCCCCCAAACGGGTTGGGCCACCGGCTTCGGGTGCTGCCCACTTTCATGACTTGACGGGCGGTGTGTACAAGGCCCGGGAACGCATTCACCGCGGCGTTGCTGATCCGCGATTACTAGCGACTCCGCCTTCACGGAGCCGGGTTGCAGGCTCCGATCCGAACTGAGACCGGTTTTCAGGGATCCGCTCCATGTCGCCATGTCGCATCCCGTTGTACCGGCCATTGTAGCATGCGTGAAGCCCTGGACGTAAGGGGCATGATGATCTGACGTCATCCCCACCTTCCTCCGGGTTAACCCCGGCGGTCCCCCGTGAGTTCCCGGCATGACCCGCTGGCAACACGAGGCGAGGGTTGCGCTCGTTGCGGGACTTGACCCAACATCTCACGACACGAGCTGACGACGACCATGCACCACCTGTGAACCGGCCCCGAAGGGAAGCCGCGTCTCCGCGGCCGTCCGGCACATGTCAAGCCCAGGTAAGGTTCTTCGCGTTGCATCGAATTAATCCGCATGCTCCGCCGCTTGTGCGGGCCCCCGTCAATTTCTTTGAGTTTTAGCCTTGCGGCCGTACTCCCCAGGCGGGATGCTTAACGCGTTAGCTCCGACACGGAACCCGTGGAACGGGCCCCACATCCAGCATCCACCGTTTACGGCGTGGACTACCAGGGTATCTAATCCTGTTCGCTCCCCACGCTTTCGCTCCTCAGCGTCAGTGACGGCCCAGAGACCTGCCTTCGCCATCGGTGTTCTTCCCGATATCTACACATTCCACCGTTACACCGGGAATTCCAGTCTCCCCTACCGCACTCCAGTCCGCCCGTACCCGGCGCCGATCCACCGTTAAGCGATGGACTTTCACACCAGACGCGACGAACCGCCTACGAGCTCTTTACGCCCAATAAATCCGGATAACGCTTGCACCCTACGTATTACCGCGGCTGCTGGCACGTAGTTAGCCGGTGCTTATTCGAAAGGTACACTCACTCTCGCTTGCTCCCAATCAAAAGCGGTTTACAACCCGAAGGCCGTCATCCCGCACGCGGCGTCGCTGCATCAGGCTTTCGCCCATTGTGCAATATTCCCCACTGCTGCCTCCCGTAGGAGTCTGGGCCGTATCTCAGTCCCAATGTGGCCGGTCGCCCTCTCAGGCCGGCTACCCGTCGAAGCCTTGGCAGGCCATCACCCCGCCAACAAGCTGATAGGACGCGACCCCATCCCATGCCGGTAAACCCTTTCCCGCACCATCATGCGATGATGCGGAGCATCCGGCATTACCACCCGTTTCCAGGAGCTATTCCGAAGCACGGGGCAGGTTGGTCACGCATTACTCACCCGTTCGCCACTCTCACCGCCAAGCAAGCTTGGCGGATCCCGTTCGACTTGCATGTGTTAAGCACGCCGCCAGCGTTCATCCTGAGCCAGAATCAAACCCTCCACAAAAAACCATGAAGAAGGCCGAAACAGCCCACATCAATAATTGACGGGCCAGCTTCCATAAGGAGGAAACCAACCCACGAAAAACCCCGACACCCCTCACAACGCTCCCACGTACCCGACAACAGCCGGGCGGGCATCGGACTGGCAATCAAAAAGCTATAAGTAGCACAAACACGCTCTTGAGTTCTCAAACCACCACCACACCAACAGCTCCAAGCCCTCCGAAGAGTTCTCATCACTGCCGGGCAGCAAGAAGTAAACTTACACGAGTTTGAGTTGACCCGCAAATTGGCATACTGAAATCACGGTGGAACCCAATGATTTCGCGGTTTCTACGGCGTGTCGGTTTTTGCCGACCAAGCCCCGCTCAATTGGCCTTCACCTATCCAGGAGCCCCGCGCACTCTTCAGCGAGGCTCAAACCAATATCTTCAATGACTCATATTAGTGGATTCGGTTCTTCGCAAGAGGTATTTCCACCATGCGGATGGGTGCGTGCAGCCAGGCTGCAGTTCCTTCTTACACAGGCGCTACAAGCAGAGGGCTTTAACCGTTGCTGCGAACCGTTCTGGCTCGTCCCACTGTGGGCAGTGCCCTGACCGGTCAAATCGGATGAACCGATGCGTGCTCTTCAGCCCATCAGCAAACCGCTCAACCAGACTGCCTGGCAGATGACGGTCATACTTGCCGCTGATGAAATAAACAGGGGCCCCGAAAGAGGTCTGCCCGTTGAAATCGACCTGCTCCAGCTCAGCGTCCAAGCGCGCCCGGGACTGAGCCACCCCCTTGGCATGGTTGAGCAGACGCGACCAGTTGTAGCAGGGCGAGCGCAGGTAGGTCATGATCCGTCCCAGAGATCCGAACAGCATGGCAACCCCGCCACGAGACAGCAGCTCATCGATCATCAGCACCACGTCGGCAGCCCCGCTCTCCTTGCTGACGATCGAACCAAGCCGGGAGCCCAAACTCTGTTGCCCCCAATGTCGTCTTAGCCGAAGAGCGGAGCGCATGCTGACGACCTGCCCAAGGCCGATGTAGCAGCGAACGAGCGAGGGATACCGCTTCACCATCTCCAGTCCCAGGACGCTGCCCCATGAATGACCGACGAGGATGAGGGAATCCTGCCCGTAGGCGCGAAGAAGCTGTAGCACGAACTGGTGAACATCCTCAACCATCGAATCGATGGTTACTACCTCGCCAGGCGCAAAAGGATGGTAGGACAGTCCACTGCCTCGCTGATCCAGGTTGATGAAGCGGAAATCGCGCTCCAGGGCTGCGTTGTAGCGCATGGTCAGCGGGATGCAGGCATCGCCCGGACCGCCATGGAGGTAAAGAATGATAGGAGCATGAGGAGGTGCCGGATTCATCGAGAAAACAAAGCGCGCACCATTGATCCGCGTCCCATATAATCGGGAGCTACTGGGAACTACCGCAATGCGACCAGTCATGGAGTCATTTTATCGGCATCTTTTCCAACCTGTGTTGAATCACGTTCAACAAGCTCAAAACCCGTGGTATAAGTACGCACAGGGCCCGCATATCCGTTGATTCGCTCAATCAGCATGCTGACCGCCACCCGGGCATAGTCGTCAATCAAAGGGTCGATAGTCGTCAAAGCAGGGTTGGAATAGCTTCCCTCTGGGGTATTGTCAAACCCCACTACCTGAATATCCTCTGGAATCGAACGACCTCTTTTTTGAACTTGATGCATCACTCCATAAGCAACTGCATCATTCAAGCAAATGATTCCATCGACATCAGGATGATCATCCAGAAGGAAATCGGCTGCCTTAATCCCCTCGTCGGTCATCAGGCGTGGCAGGCTAACAATAAGACTGGAATCAACCTCCAGTCCGCGCTCCTCGAAGGCCTGAATATATCCCTTGACTCGGAGTTCCTGGGTTCCTTCCACCGCAGAAAAGACCGATCGACGACTGTACTTGGCTGGCGCCCCAACCAGAGCCAACCGTCTGCAACCTGCGTCAAGAAGCCGTCCCGTCGCAAATCGCTCTGCCTCGGTATTCGGCATGGTGACAAAGTCTGCCTTGCCGTATGGGCGATAGTCCCCGGTCATCACCAAAGGGTAGGTCTGCGAGAGCAGAATACCCTTGTCGCGCAAGGGCCGTTCAACGAAGAATATCCATCCATCGGCGGCCAGATGGTAGGTCTCATCGATAATGGTTCGGATACCCGACCCACCCGAGCTATAGGTACTAACTACTACGCCGTATTTACGTTCACGAGCCGTTTCTATCACCTTGTCAGCCAGATAGGCCCCAAAGGGCTGGGTGAAATCGAATATTCCCAGCCCCAGGATGCCTGTTGCTCCTGTCTTGAGCGATCTGGCTGACATGTTGATCTGATAGCCCAATTTGGTCATGGCTGTTTTGACACGTTCCCGGGTCTCGGGACGCATACTGCCTGAATGATTCAACACATTGGAAACGGTCTTTATGGAGACGTTCGCCTCTTTGGCCACATCCTTGATGGTCACTCGTCTCCGCATTGCCGCTCCTTATGGATGCAACGATTACTCCCTATTCGAGAATATACGTGCCCCCCGCCGAAACGACGAGGGGCACAAGCGGAACATGCGAGGAAGACCTATTCTTTAACGGCACCAGCCGTCAGCCCGCTTACCCAATACTTCTGCAGGAAAAGGAAGGCCAAGACAAGAGGAATGACAGAGATAAAGGCTCCAGAGGTAATTAGGTTCCATACCTGCTCCGACCCTGAGCCCGCATTCGACTTGGCCTGCCACTGGGTCAATCCCACTGTAATCGGGAACAGCTTGGTATCGGCAAGCACAACTTGCGGAAGAAAATAGTTGTTCCAGCAGTTGACCACGGAAAGCAGGAAAACCGTGGTTATGGCCGGGGTCATGATAGGCAGGGCCACCTGGATGAAGGTCCGGATTTCCCCGGCTCCATCAACCCTGGCCGCCTCCAGCATTTCGTCTGGCAGAGATCCCGTGCAGTACACGCGCATCAGGTATGTGCCGAACGGCGACAGCAGCGAAGGCAACAGAACCGCCCAGAGAGTATCGTTCATTCCTATCTGCGACATCAGAATAAAGGTGGGGATGACCAAGGCGGTCGTCGGAATCATCAGGGCGCCCAGCACGATATCGAAATAGGCATTTCTGCCGGCAAACCTGAACTTTGCGAACCCGTAACCGGCCATGACCGAAATAATAGTGGCCCCCAGTCCTCCGACAAAGGCATATAGGAAGGAATTCAGCAGCCATCGCCAATATATGCCCCCTTCGTAGGTGCTGAGCTCCTTGATATTGTCGAAAAGCGCAAAATGCTTGTCGAACCAAAGGGATCCACCCGTACCCATAAACAGTCCAGAATTGGATTTTGTCGCGGCCACAACCAGCCACCACACAGGCATCAGGAAATAGATGATGCATACGATCAACAGAAGATTCGAACCCACGCGATGTGGCTGGGCGATTCTACGAGCCGCATCCTTTTCCTTTAGCATGCTAATCCCCTAACCCAGACTGCTTGCGGGTAACCCGCATGAATATCACACTGAAAATAACGACCAGAAGCCCCAAAGCGAATGAGATCGTTGCCGAGTAGTTAATCTGGTTGTAGTTGAAGGCCAACGCCTGGGCATACATATTAGGCGTGTATTCCGGGGGTATGGCCGAGTTGGCATTATTGCGCAACACCATTGGCTCCGTATAGAACTGCAAGGTCCCAATCAACGAAAAGATCGTGACCATGACCAACGAGCTGCTGATCATAGGCGTTTTGATCCGAACAGCTATCTGCAGCTCCGAAGCGCCATCCAACCGAGCGGATTCGTATAGATCATGGGGTATGGCCCTCAAGGCAGAGTAGAGAATTACCATGTAATACCCTGTCCACTGCCATGTGACCATATTGACCAATGCTCCGAATATGCCGTTTGTACTCAAAAAATCCGGTGGCTGACGGCCGAATAAGGCAAAGATCGAAGTAAACGGACCCAGGTTCTTCGAGTAAATGAATCCCCACATCAGCGCCCCGATGACCACCGGGATGGCATAGGGAAGGAAGAACAGAAGCCGGGAAGCGGACGCCAAACGCGTCATCATGGAATCGATGACCAAGGCTAGAATCAGCGCCAAGCCAAGTTGAATCGGCACCATGACCAACGTATAGATCACGACCCTGCCCATGCCTTTGAGGAATATAGGGTCCGAAAAGGCCCGTCGATAGTTTTCCAGGCCGGTGAAAACACTTCCACGCACTTGCGTGTAGGTGAAAAGGGACACGTAAAAGGCATAAACTAGCGGGACGACCAGAAATACAATAAAAACGATGCCGAAAGGCAACGTGAAGAACCAACCCCACACATTATCCTTGCTCAGCCGGCGACGCCTTTTGGCAGACACATATTTTGCTGACATGATTTATCCTCCCGGGGGGAGTGATCAGCTCCCCCCATGAGATCCGACCAGACTTACTGAGATACCTTGAATCCTTGCTGCTTGGCATAGTCGCTTAGCGTTTGCTGCAAGGAATCCAGGCTCGTTGAAACATTCTTCCCGTCTCGGAGAATGGCTGAGAGTGTCTTGGTCTGCTCGTCATTGGCATATGTCTGGAACGGAAGGAATTGATAGCCCTTGTACCCCTGAGCCACCGGAGCAATAATCTTGTTGATCTTTTGGTTGCCGAAGAACGGCTCCTGCCTATCCAAGAAGGCCGCCGAGCTGAGTTTCTTGGTCCATGTAGGATACAGGCCGCTGTCATTGACCGCGATATCCTGTGCGGCATCATCCCCAAAGAGCTCCATAGCCACCTTCGCTGCAGCCTCGGTATGCTTGGCCTGATCAGTCACAGCCATTCCCGAGCCGCCGCAGTTGACATCAGGATCTGACTGGTCCCAAACAGGGGCTTTGGCAATCTGCCATTGTGATCCCTCCTGCACTCCGCTGACACCATTGAGGTATCCGACCAACCAAGAGGCATGGATGATTGTCGCATAGGAACCGTCGACGTTCTTCTTATTCCATTCTGCGGTGTCTGTATCGTCCGTCGCAACAATGTCATCTTTGGCTAGTTTCTGCCAGAAGGAGACGACTTTCTTTACCTTGTCGGAATTAATCTTGATGCCGACATTTTCAGGATCATTGGCTGAATACTTGAAGACTTTAGCGCCGTTCTGATCGTAGTAGGCGTAGTTGAACAGCGTGCCATTAGGCTGCCAGTTGCCTATATGCCCTGTGTAACCCTTCTGCTTGAGCTCACGTCCCGCTTGTTCATACTCATCCCAAGTCGTTGGCGGCTTGACCTGATACTTGTCGAAGATATCCTTGCGGTAATACATGACCACAGGACCCACATCCACCGGCACTCCGTAGACTCCTTTAGAACCTCCCAGTTGGACATCCTTCCAAGCGCCTGCTGTGTAATTGCTCCGGATCTTATCTACGCCGAACTTCGACAGGTCCACCAGATGCTTTTCCACACCTGACGCGAATTGTGGCATAACTGCATACTCGAGCTGAATCACATCGGGAGCACCGGACTTGGCCTTAATGGTGGTGTTGAATCGAGAGTATGCCTTGGCAGACTGATCGGCGCTGGTCCAGCAGACTTGAAGATCATCATGTGTTTCATTGAAGTGATCAACCAGCTTGCCGAAAGCAGGGTACCAGGCCCATACAGTCACCTTTTCAGCATTGGGCTTTTTAACCGTATTGCGGCATTTGGCAGTATCGTTGGCTTTGGCATCGTTATGCACTTGGGATGCTTCGTTATTGGACGAGCCAGAGGGCGATCCAGGAGAACCGCAAGCTCCTGCTGCCAACGCCATCACAGCTACCAGTACCGACGCACCCATGAGTCGTGCTGTTTTCATCTTTTCTCCTTTTTGAACTCTGCCGCCCACTTCCTTGTTGGGCGGCAAAACTGATTCATGCGAACAACAGCATCGTCCAAGACACAGGAGGAAGCGTGACGCATCCCTGCCTGCCATTGTTTTCGATGACTGCGGTTCTGTTCCGGTAAGGAACCACCCTTTCTTGTTTCTGAGCCGTATTCGCGGCTTGTGAATCATCATCATGGAGGGTAAAGGCTTCAACCTGTGAATATGAGGCACTCTCGCCGAGGTCAACGGTAAATTGATTGTCGCCTTTCGCCGAACGATTGACGACGAACACCGCCAGTGTGCCGTCAGAGCGCTGAACAGCTACAGCATTGACATCGGCCACCGTGCCGTAGAGGTTGGTATGGTGCTCAGAGCTTTCCAGCGGAGCAGACAATACCGTACCGCCCTTGGCATATCGTGCAGCATAAGCAAATGGATAGAAAATCGTCTGCCTCCAGGCATCCCCGCCCGGCTCGGTCATGATGGGGGCTATGGCATTTACCAATTGTGCCAAAGAAGCAGACCTAACAACGTCTACATTTTGCAGAAGGGTGATCAGCAGGTCGCCGAAGACAACGGCATCAGTGACAGTATATGTATCTTCAAGAAGGCGGGGTGCGATCGGCCAGTTGTCGATACCCTCTGGATTCTTTGATTTCTCCCCATCCTGATACCACACGTTCCATTCATCAAAGGAGATATAGACCTGATGATCACTATGCCGCTGGGCTTTCACAGAGTTAATCACTGCGGACACATCCCTGATGAAGGAGTTCATATCAACCCCGGAGGCCAGAAAACTCTCCATATCGCCATTGTGAGGCTGGTAATAGGCATGGCAAGAGATGAAATCCACATAATCATAGGTATGTTCCAGCACTGTCCGTTCCCATTTGCCGAACGAGTCCATGGCATGGCTGGAAGAACCGCAGACGACCAAATCCAGATCCGGGTCAAGCTGCTTCATTCCTGCCGCAGTCTTGGCCGCCATCCGGGCATAATCAATCGCATCGCAATGGCCTAGCTGCCAGGGACCGTCCATCTCATTGCCCAAACACCACATACGGATGTTGAAAGGCCGCTCTGCCCCATTCTGGCGTCGCAAATCCGACAGAGCTGTTCCAGAGGGAATGTTGCAGTACTCCAAAAGATCCAAGGCTTCCTGAATCCCCTGTGTCCCCAGGTTCACGGCCTCCATCAGCTCATTGCCGCCGAGTTCGGCAAGCCAGTCCTCCATCTCATGCAGGCCAAACTGGTTGGTTTCAGTGGAATGCCATGCCAAATCAAGCCGACGTGGCCGGCTGGCAGGGTTACCGATTCCGTCTTGCCAACGGTAGCCTGACACGTAGTTGCCGCCAGGATATCTAATGGTCGAAACGCCCAGTTCCTTGACCAGATCGATGACATCCTGCCTGAATCCGTGACCATCGGCTCTCGGATGGTCAGGTTCGTAGATCCCCGTATATACACACCGACCAAGATGCTCAACGAATGAGCCGAACAGCCTATCATCGACCGCCGCTAACTGATATCTCCCATCCACATGCATACACGACCGTCTCTGACGGGTTTGCGCCATGGATTCCATTCCTCTGCTACCTCCATACCGAATGAAGCGAAACAACGTTGTCTTAAACCCGGGAACCGATGCCAGTGCATCTGCGCCCTGATATTTAATACAACCTTGTACTTCTTAACTGACAATGTACTCTATATACGATTGCCTGACAAATCAACTATTCTGAACTACTCCTTTCCTAATATACAGTGTTCAACATTTAAGTATCCGCTCAAATGGATACTAACGTTGTATCTATTTTTTGCCTGCCGCAGACACAGTCATCTCAGCGGTAAGATCGCCCTTCTTTGCGCCCACAAGCACTGCCGTCTTCTTAAATATGAGAACGTTATCTATATGAAACATAGCCTCTATAGAAATCCTTTGATTTATGGGTTTTATGACTCGATAGAAGCATATATTTGACGATAGAACGTTTTCACAATATGCTGTTTTTAGTCGCGTCGATGATATGCCAGCGACGGACATTCACCAGGCAGAACCCGCGATTAAAGGGAAGGGGGCCTTGCACATATCAACGCACCCAGCCGATTATGACCTCGCCGTTGAGGATCAGACGGCCAACGCGTGAACAATGTAGTTCTCAGCATCACTCACTCGGATCCTGAACTATCCGAATCGAGCGATTGCTTTGCATTCCGATGGAAGAAACGCATCATGGGAAAATATCAGACACTTATAGCATTAGCGGCGAGCGCGAGCCTGCTGATCGGAACATGCGTTCTGCCAGCAGCCTACGCCGATGAAGCCAAACCTGCACAAGTCCTCAAAGTCGATATGGGCAAGACAACCGGGGACTTCCTCGGCGGAGCCTCGGGAACCCTGTACGGCTTGGGCGACGAAGGATCGCCGACAGATGCCATTCTCGACGGCGCCCGTGTGGAGAATTCCTCACAGAAACCGCCAACGGGCTCCCAACACCCCAGCGGGGACGCCCTGGCCTTGGAGCGCCAGTTCTTTGCCAATGGAGGACGAGAACTGGCCGTATACATGCAGGATTATTACCCAGATTGGTCCTATAACCATGGTTCACGCCCGGGAGATGGCCGATCATATGTGACTGACGTTCCTGTCAGCGATCCTAGATATGGCACCTATACCGATCAGTCCAATGGACGTTGGGATTATAGCGAAGTTGTCGAAATCGTCGTCAATAAGATATTGTCCCAATCAGAGCATCCTGACCAATACACCTTCATCCCCTTCAACGAGCCAGACGGAGGCAACTGGTACTACACGGGCGATGATGCCCAGAACCCGCTGTTCAAAACAACTTTCCTGAACGACTGGGACGCAGACTACCAACTGATACAAACCATCTGGCAACAATATAAAACCGGCGAAAAACCAAGCAAGGTGCGCCCCACAGCAGCGCACGCCCGCATAGCCGGCCCTGGGGACTCATCCTTCAGGCAGCATAGATCAGAAGCTTTTCTGCGCCACACCAAGGAAGCGGGAACCCTGCCGGATATCTTCGTCTGGCATGAGCTGGGCAAAGAGAGCCTGCAGAACTATCGAACCCACTACGCGAATTACCGCACCTTGGAACACGACATCGGCGTGCCTGCCAGAAAAATCAATATCACCGAGTACGGAGAGCTACGCGACATGTCTGTACCAGGTCAGCTGGTGCAATGGATGAGCATGTTCGAGGACACCAAAGTCCAGGCCGAGACCGCCTACTGGAACTATGCAGGCAACCTATCGGACAATATGGCCAATGCCAATGCCGCTAATGCAGGCTGGTGGCAGTTCAAATGGTATGGAGACCTGAGAGGAGATCAGACTGTTCAGGTGGATTCCGATCACCGCGACAAAATCGACTCGCTCCAAGGTATCGGGGCATTGGATACCGCCAACCATAAGGGAACAGTCTTATACGGAGGCGCCAACGACGATAACGCCGATCAAGTGAAGAATACCGGGGCCAACATTCCAGTGACCGTGCAATTGACGGGATTGGACAAGGCGGGGTTTGGCTCCACAGTGGATGTCGAAGTGCGCGAGAATGCGTTTACGGGGCCAGACGGCATCGCTGCAACTCCTCGCGTAGTTAATACGCTCTCAAATGCTCAGGTACGCAATGGCACACTCGACGTCACCACAACCAGTGTGGATCGGTATGCCTCATATCAACTCGTCGTCACGCCACACCAGGACCGGTCACTTCGCACAGATGACCAATTGGGCCGAAATCTCCAAGTTACAGAAGCTGAACGGACCAAATTATCCGGCGGCGCCCGTGCTTACGACAAAACACCTTCGGGCAATGGGTGGAGCTACTTCATGACGTCCGGCAACGGTGATGTCGGCAACTTCAAGGATGGGGCCACAGCTGACTGGGAAGTCCAAACCCCTGCTGACGGCAAATACAGGCTGCAGGTAATCAGCGGAAACACTGGATTCCCAGGGACTAATAAGGTCAGCGTGGACTCCAAAGCCGTTGGCGAATTAGACTATCACGCCGAACTTGCCATGAAAGATGCCGCGAAATGGCTGTATAGGGGAAGCACTCAGCTGGAGATGAACCTTACTCAAGGACGACACATCATCAGTATCCATGGATCGACGGCCTTGGATAACACCCTTGACAAGTTCCTCCTTTACAGGATTCCCGAGGATCGCGATGGAACCAGCGATGCCGTAGACTACCCGGCTACGCAATTCCGTCTTGCCGGCGGAGCCTCGCTCGATTTCTCCAATGAAGGCAGTCGCGGGTTCGCCGAACTTCGATCAGGCCATGCTCATGCCTTCATCCATGGCTGGTCCCAGGGATACCACACGATCAAACTCGTCTATCGGGCCGCCAAAGGAACACCGATTGCCCTGAACATGAATGGAAAAACCCTCCCGGGAATCACTGCCGCCTACTCAGGTCTGCAATCGACCAGTCTTGAGGTGGCACTGAGTGAAGGCATCAACAGTCTGGACCTTTCGGGAACAGGCGTGAGTCTACGCGATGTTCAGGTCGCCGCATCCAAGGATCTGCGTCACTCTGCCATCTCCCTTCAGGCAGAGGATCAACAATTGAACGGCGGGGCGAGCGCGACCACTGAGAATTCGTCCAATGCCGAAAACCACCAATACGTGATCGGCCTGGGAAATCAGTTCACCACTGCTGAAAGCGGCCCGGCCGGATACGGCGATCGCACCCGTGTGGTGGTTGAGAATAGCAACAACAGACCAAAGGTGAATACGCACAATCCCGGCATCATGACCATTCCGGCAGGCACGGTTCCTCGTGGGGACTATATGGTGGCCGTCAGATTCTCCAACGATGCCTTCATTGGCAGGCACGACTATAACCCGCAAATCGTGGACCTCGGACTGCAAATCCGCCAGGGGGATGGCCACGGCCCCGAACTTGCCAGAGGTTCGTTTAGGTATACCTATTCCGACAGAAGCTTCTTGAACCGTTCGCTGCAGATATCCACGAATGGAGGGGCCCTATCACTGGGGAACTGGGATCCGGCTGGAACGGGCAGAGGCGCTGTCTCCTGGGGAGTGGCACCGAATATCGACTCCCTGATTTTCTACCCTGAAATCATCGGGACGCCGACATCCGAAGACCTAGAGTCCCACCCATCAGAACCAGGTTCAGTCACCATCCATGCCCCCGGTCTGGCTCAGGGCCGAATGACACTGCGTAAGGGCCAGAAATTGCAGTTGACCGCCACAGATTCGCAGAGATCATCTGATGCCGCCATCACCTGGTCCACATCGGATCCACGCATAGCAACGGTAGACCCCCAAGGCATGCTGTCTGCCCTTGAGGTTGGCAACTGCACGATCACAGCAAGTTCCGGAAGTGCCAGCTCGTCCTTCCGTCTTCAGGTGATTCCGGCGACATCCGCAGATGCGTCAACCGCGAACGATTCAAAAGCTGAACCTAGGTCGAGCGCGAAAGCAGCAGGACAAAAAGGTCAGGAATTCCGACTTTCATCCACAGGGTCTGCAGTTACGCTCATCCTCCTTACAACCATCGTGCTTGTAGGAACTTCCGTTCTGGCTTTCATGATGGTCCAGCATTCTCGCGGCAAACAGTCATGACATACTGTGCATACTGTGAGGCTTAGTCGAATTAACGGCTTTCCTGTGGCCATTCCCCATTCCGATAGCCACAGGAAGACCGGCATCGCCGGCAGACACACCTGCAACCCGACAGAAGCGACACGCTTAATTGACTCGATAACGTTTTCAAATTACTCTGTGTTTTTAGGGATTGACCTTCGTGGTCATAGGGATATGAACATTCTCCAAGACCACAGAGAGGCGATCAGCAAATAAGCAGGGAAGGTTGTTTGCGGTTATCGGTCACCACGATCTCCACCGACACCCGACTGGGCTGTAATCATATGGCAGAGGACATCATGACACATGACTTTCAATGGGGTAATAATCGTCTATCCTTGTTCTTTCATTGGGATGACGACGCTCCAGTCAGCATAGGTCGGATTACGTCGGATGATGTGGACATGAGGATCGACGACAATCTGCCCCTTGTGGAGATCATGGCCGCTGGCTTCGGTCATTGGATTGCCTGCGAAAGGCTGGTCAGCACTTCAATCGGGGCTGGCATGCGATACGTTTCTCATCATTCTGACAAATTTGAAAACGGTATCAATTCGTTGCACGTACGAATGGAGAACCGTACCGCCGGTCTTCAAGCTGACGTGACCTATCAACTTCCTACGAATCAGACCATGTTTCGGACCTTTGTAACACTGACCAACATCGGAAACCGCCCGATCAGCCTCGAATCAGTCACCAGCTGGGTCAGTCTGTTCGGATCCACGCCCGGAGAGCAGCAAGATGCAAGCGGCTGGAAACTTCTTCACGGCGCTTTCGCCTGGTTGGGCGAAAACCGCTGGCGCTCTGAAAATACCGAGGATCTCTTCCCTCAGCTCTCTCAGGAGCTGACCGGCAACAATCCACGCAACGAGTACAAAGCAATCTCCACAGGCACCTGGTCAACTGGTCACCAGGCTCCGCTCGCGGTCCTATGCAACAAGAGCCATACAGCCACTTGGATTTTCCAAGTCGAGCACAACGGAGCTTGGCGATGGGAGGTCGGCGACTATACCGTCGATGGATACATGGCTTTATCTGGACCCACAAACGAAGATCACTCCTGGTCAAAATGCCTTGCGCCGGGACATACCTTTACATCCGTACCAGCCTCGGTCACTCTGGCCTCTTCCTTCCAATCGGCCTACGATTCCCTGATCGCTTATCGGCGGACTTTCGGCACGCACGTGGCCAAGGACCAATATCCGCTAGTGGTTTTCAACGACTACATGAATACCATCAACGGTGACCCGACCACAGAGAAGCTGCTTCCACTGATCGACAGCGCAGCTGAAGTGGGGGCCCAAGTCTTCTGCATCGACTGCGGCTGGTATGACGATTCCGGCGATTGGTGGCCTTCGGTGGGCGAATGGAAACCCTCCACGACGCGCTTCCCGGGGGGATTCGCCGAGGTGATTGATGCCATCGTCTCGCGTGGCATGGTTCCAGGCCTGTGGATGGAACCCGAGGTCGTGGGCGTGCGTAGCCCTATCGCCGCCGCACTGCCAAACGCGGCCTTCTTCCAACGCAATGGTCGACGTGTAGTCGAACAGGACCGTTATCTACTCGACTTTCGAGCTGATGAGGCTCGCAAGTATATGGACTCGGTAATTGACAGGCTTATCGGCGAATTCGGCATCGGCTACTTTAAGTTCGACTACAACGTCTCTCCAGGAGCCGGCACCGACAATCAAGCCGATAGCCTAGGAGACGGGCTTCTAGGTCACAATCGGGCCTACTGCGGCTGGTTGGATGCTTTGCATGAGCGTTATCCAAATCTAATTCTTGAGAACTGCTCCTCAGGTGGCATGCGCGAAGATTTCATGCAGACCAGTCACTTCCGTGTCCAATCAACTTCGGACCAGCAGGATTATCGTCTCTATCCACCGATCGCAGCATCTTCACCAATGATGACCGTGCCGGAGCAGACGGCCAACTGGGCCTATCCACAAGCTTCCATGAGCTTGGAAGAGATCGCCTTCAACCTGAACACCAGCATGCTGGGCAGATTGTTCATTTCAGGCTTTCTCAATGCCATGGATGAGGATCAGCGCAACCTGATTGCCCAGGCCGTACAGACCTACAAGCTTCAAATACAGCCCATCGTTTCCAGAGCTGTCCCTTTTTGGCCCATGGGATTGCCCGGATGGACAGACAAGGCACTGGCCCTCGGTCTTCGGTATGACCAGAGCGCACTAGTGACGGTGTGGGCTCGAGACCCCGCTGGAGAAGAAAGCAATGTGGTCCTATCCCTGCCTGATTTCGCCAACTCAGCCGTTGACATTCATACCATCTTCCCCACAAGCGAACGATTCGCACCATGGAAAATCCTTTGGGACCAGAACAATGCCAAGCTGCGTTTGCAAGCGCCAGAGCGTCGATTCACGTCCCGAACCATATTGATCACAAGAAAGGAGGCCCGGGGTCAAAGTCGTCTTTAAGGAATTACCGGCAGGCGTCAACACCTACAAACCGGGGTTTCCGAGTAGCCATTCATGATGGGCAGAAGGTTCCGCGAAGGATCGTGGAACATAGGAAAGGAATTTCAATGAGGATATTCAACATAACCCGAGTCGGCGCGGCCATCGCCCTGACGGGCGCAATGGTTTTCTCTCTGGTCGGGTGCTCGAATCCCTCGACTGGCAGCAGTGACAGTGCCGATACAAGCTCTAAGGATTACTGGCCATCGGCAACGCAGAAACTCGACGGGGTTCAGCTGAAAATGTGGGTGGCTCAGAACTCCAACAAGATTCCGCTGAAGGTGGTCTCGAACTTCGAGAAGGCTACAGGTGCCAAAATCGATGTCCAGACCATTCCTGATCCGTACGAGCAGAATGTCCAGACGAAGATCACGACTGGAGATACACCCGACCTGGCCTTCTGGCAGCCCACCAAGTCCATGCTGGCTGGTTTTATCGCCCAGGACAAGCTGCAAAAGCTCGATAATGCACCTTGGGTGAAGAACTATACCCAAGGCATCGCCGATGCCGGTGGCGTAGTGGACGGCACCCGTTATGCGGCCCTTTTCTCCACCCCGCCAGTTGAGGGCGTCTTCTATAACAAGGAAGTCTTCAAAAAGGCCGGTATTACCGAGACACCTAAAAACTGGAACGACCTGGTCGAGACTGCCAAGAAGATCAAAGCGGCCAACGTCCCCGGTGTGAACTCCCCCCTATTCGAAATGGCAGGCTCACAATGGGGTACCCAGTACGCGGTATCCGTCCAACTGGCAGAGGCGGCTCAGAACGGCCTTTGGGATCGCATCAATACCGGAAAAGAGAAGTTCACCGACAAGACCATTCAGACCGCAGTCGACAACTACAAGCAGCTCTTTGATGAGGGCCTCTATAACAAGGACGCAGGATCAGCCAAGGACACTGACCAGGCTGCAGCGCTCTGGGACGGCAAGACCGGAATGATTATCCAGGTCAACTCCCTGTTCAACGCTGTGGCGGCTCTGGCCAAGAACGACAAACAGGCCTTGGACGAAAGAATCGGCTTCTTCCCCATTTCCAAGGATGGGAATGTCGGAACCATCATCCCCGAACAGAACAACGCGCTGGTGGCCTTCAAGAGCAAGGACAGCAAGAAGGAAGCCGCCGCTCGTCAGCTCATCAATTACTGGATGAGCACCGGATACGCAGACTTCGTCAAAGACCAGAAGATCATCTCCGTACTGAAGGGGGTTAAGTCCCCTGATTCGGTTCCCCAAGCCTTGATTGATTCCGCAGCTGCGATCAAGACCGGCGTAGGCTCCATGCAGTCCCTGGCCATAGCCAATCCTGACCTTTACATCAATTTGGCCGATATGGTCAACGGCACGAAGTCGCCCCAGGACGTAACCAAGGCGACCCAGGACCAATTCGCTCAATTGGCTAAAGCGCAGGGGGCCAAGAACTTCTAAAGGCTCCTGTCTTTGTCCTGCTTCCGGCAGCTGCCCGCACCAAGGCAACGGCCGGAAGCGGTCATCATGCACGACATCGGATGGGCATCGGGACCGGCGCTCCTGATTTTGATGCCCATCTCATGGAAGGAAAAGCAGATAAGTATGGTAAACCATGCAACCGAGGGGGTCACACCTCACGGAGGGCGAAGAAGGAACAGATCGATCACCCCCGTCAATCCCATCAAAACGCTTATGAAGCAGAACTACCCGCTGCAATTCGTCATTCCGGCATTTGTGGTCCTGCTAATCTTCTTCTTCATTCCGACGATCATGAATTTCATCTACGCCTTCACCAACTGGTCGGCCTTTGGCAAGACGATTGATTTCAACGGGGTACGCAATTTCGTCGATCTGTTCCGTTCGGGCACTTTGATGCGGGACCTGCGCATCACCTTGGTCTATGCCATTCTCGTGGCCATATTCCAGAACACCTTCGGCTTGATCCTGGCGGTCTTTCTCGAAGAAGACACCCGCCTCAACAGGTTCGCTCGGGTCATGTTCTTCGTTCCAGTCATCATGTCGGCCCTGGCGGTCGGGTACATCTGGCAGGCCGTGCTCAAATCTGACGGCGCCCTCAATCAGATACTCTCCTTCTTCCTGGGACGGACAATCGATCTGGCCTGGCTGGGCAACACCACATGGACCATCGTTCTTGTCGCAGCTATTCACGGATGGAAATGGATGGGCTTGTCTATGCTTATCTTCCTGGCCGGGCTCAAAACCATCGATTCGGACGTTCTGGAAGCTGCAAGCATTGATGGCGCCAACAAAAGCCAGATATTCTGGAAGATCAAGTTCCCGCTGCTGGCTCCGGCCTTTACTTTCAATGTCGCCACATCACTCCTGGGCTCCATGAACGGCTTCGACATCGTCCAGGCGACTACAGCAGGAGGACCTGGCGGATCCACAGAGATACTGAACATCTTTATTTGGAGAACCTTCGGCCAGGGACTCTACTCGCAGTCGACAACCATGAGCCTGGTCCTGTTTGTCATGGTGATGATCATCGCCATCCCCTTGATCATCTACCTGCGGAGAAGAGAGGCAAAGATCCTATGACATCGGCAACCTACACGCCGGATACGGCCACCCAGGCCCAAAGCAGCACAACTGTGAACAAACGATCCAAAACCGGCACCATCGTCCATGCGGTACTGGTGGTTCTGGTCATGCTGGTCCTCTTGGGCGTTCCTTTCTGGCTGCTCATCGTTACGGCCGGAAAAAGCCAGGCCGAGGCGATCCGCCCCACGATGAGCCTGCCTAGCCATTGGCAGCTCTTGCAGAACTTCTCGACCGTCATCACCGATGGCAAAATGATCAAGGCCTTCTTCGGATCGGTGATCGTTACGGTGCCCTCGGTCTTTCTGGCTCTGTTGCTCGGCTCTATGGCATCCTGGGTACTTGCCCGTCGAGCCACCAAGCCAATGACCGTGGTATACGCCCTTTCCATCTCCGGCCTTGTTTTGCCTCCGGCAGTAGTGACCGTTATGATGCTGCTCAAGATCATCGGCCTGTCAGGAACAGCTCTGGGAATGATCGGGGTCTACGTCGGAATCTACCTGTCTACGGTTATCTTCTTCGTCACCGGTTTCATCCGGACGATACCGATCTCTCTTGAGGAGGCCGCACGCATGGACGGGGCCAGTCCTATGCGGATATTCTTCACGATCATCCTTCCCCTCTTGGGTCCGACGCTTGCCACAGCAACCATTCTGGTCACCCTCTATATCTGGAACGACGTCTTCTACTCGCTCTTCATCCTTTCCGGCAAGATGGATCTGTTGCCGCTGAATCTCTACAACATCGCCTCTGCCGGACTCTACCTGAACAACTGGCATCTGATCTTCGCCTATATCATTCTGATGAGCCTGCCACTGCTGATCATCTTCGCCTTGGCACAGCGCAAGATCATTTCGGGCATCACCGGCGGAGCAGTGAAGTAGACCATGCTGAGAGGCGGGATGCGGGCGGCAAGGCATCAAGCATGACACCGCCCGCGTCCGGCCTCCTCATGTACTATGAAGTGGCCGGAAGTCGACAGCTGCGGCAGTTGGCCAAAAGGACGGACAAACAGATGCCGGTCCGTCAGTCTGATTCTGCGGGTATGCATGAATTCCATCCGATGGTCAGGCATAAGGCGGCGTATGGGTATGGGAGTTGCTATGGCTAGGACGGTCGATCACAATAAACCGGCATCCATCAAAGATGTCGCTGTCCTGGCTCAGGTTTCGGTTCCTACTGTGTCCCGTTACCTCAACAGTCCCGAACGGGTCAGCAAGGAAAAACGCGACAGAATTGCCAAAGCTGTGAAGCTCCTACGCTACCGCCCCAATCCTATTGCCAGAGCCTTGGTTAAGGAACGGACCAAAACCATCGCTGTTCTCTCGACAAATACCACTCTGTTCGGCCAATCGCAGACCATCTTTGGCATCGAGGAAAGAGCGCAAAAGGCTGGATACACATTGAATATCGGAGTTCTGAGCCCAGAGGCGGGCGAGCAATCACGCCAGCGCATCCAATCGATTCTGGACCAGAATCCGGCAGGCATTGTACTCCTTGATTACGATCAGGTTAGCGACGATGCTTTTGCTTACGTGAACAAGGATCTGCCCATCATCCTCATTGCCGGCAACCGGAAATCGGATGTCACTCAAATTTCCATGCAGGAGCGCGACGGAGGGTATGCGGTAACCTCCTATCTGTTGGGGTTGGGACACAAAACCGTGTATCACGTCAGCATTCCCGGTGGCGCTGGCGGATACAGCCGCCTGGCCGGATGGAGATCCGCCTGTGAGGATGCCGGAGTGCCTGCACCAGCACCCATAAAGGCTGATTGGGATCCCGAGTCCGGCAAGCGCATAGGGTCAGCCTTGGGACGAAAGCCTGAGGTCACCGCCATTTTTGCCGGCAATGACGAGATCGGCATGGGCATCATCCGAGGCCTCAACGATGTGGGCCGACGAGTGCCCGAAGATGTATCAGTAGCAGGCTTCGACGATCACCCCATTGCCAAGATATGGAATCCCTCCCTGACGACAATTCATCAGGATTTCTTCAAGGCAGGGGAAAAGGCCTTTGATCTACTGAAAACGGAAATAGATGACATTGATCAAGGGCGAGGCAGGACCGATGACTGGAACAGACTGGTTGAGTTGCCAGGCCACCTGATCGAACGAGAGTCAACCGGGGTTCCTAGATCGTAGCGACACGGAGTGTGGGAATCCATTTCTATCACACCCGTCTCTCTGATCTCCAAACCTATACTTGACCTATACTTGCCTTCCCCAACAGGGTGTCCCGCCACCTCGCACACCCAAATACACACCGCAAAACAAGTCAGGTTATGCGGCAAATTCGACAGTTCGCGCATACGCAGCCGCAGAAACACGTAGTAAATGATTAACTGAAACCGTGGCATAAAGGCGTGTCGATGCAGCTGAAGGTCGCTCGCCCACCCAGGAGGCGGACCACAGTTCAAATGCTCCGTCTGCTGCGTGACCGGTCCATAGTCGTGACCGGGTGAAGCTTCGGCAGAGAACAGAGGAAAGTAGCGAACATGTTCAGTGTCAATCTGAGCGATGTGGTCGCCGTACTCAAGTCGCTGATACCCCAGCTGGTGGTCATCGGCGTCTTTCTGGTACTGGCCCTGCTGATCACGATCGCCGTGAACAAGCACACCGTCAAAAACGTAGCCAACCGAAAGATGATCCACTCCCAGTCCTGGCTGGTGGCCTTCGTGGCTGTCGTCGCAGCCCTGGCGACCATGCTCCTGGGACCCTTGTCCAACCTGATCACCAAGTCCACCAGCAAGCACGAGCTGCAGCCGGCGACCGTTACCGCAGCCCGGAACCTGGCCAAGGACATCCAGCGTGAGTCCGTCACCATGCTGCAGAATTCGGATGGCACGCTCCCCCTGAAGTCCGACAAGGTCAATGTCTTCGGCTGGGCCTCGACCAACCCCGTCTACGGCGGCACAGGCTCCGGCTCCATGTCGGCAGACAACCCCACCACCAGCCTGCTTGACGGCATCTCCTCAGCCGGTCTGAAGACCAACAAGGAGCTGAGCGACTTCTATACCAAGTACCGTGCGGACCGCCCCAAGGTCGAGATGTTCGCCCAGGATTGGACCCTGCCCGAACCCACGGCCGACAAGTACACCAGCAAGCTCATGGATGACGCCAAGCAGTTCTCCGACACCGCTGTAGTGGTCATCGGCCGAGTGGGCGGCGAGGGCGCCGACCTGCCGAAGGACATGAAGGCCAAGGACATCACCTATCACGACAACGACAAGGCCAACCCGGACTTCAAGCAGGGCCAGAGCTTCCTGGAGCTGTCCAAGCCCGAGAGCGACATGATCGCCAAGGTCACCAGCTCCTTCGACAAGGTGGTCCTGGTCTACAACGGCGCCAACACCTTCAACCTGAACTTCGTGGGTCAATACCCGCAGATCAAGTCCGTCCTCTGGTGCCCGCCCCCGGGGCAGGCCGGCTTCACCGCCCTGGGCGAGGTCCTGAAAGGCAAGGTCAACCCCTCGGGCAAGACCTCCGACACCTTCGTGCGCGATCTGACCAAGACGCCGACCTACAACAACTTCGGCTCATTCACCTACACCAATATGGATGACCACAAGGCCACCTTCACCGGATTCACCGGCAAGCCCGAAACCAGTACGCCCACCTTCGTGGACTACAACGAGGGCATTTACGTGGGCTACCGCTTCTGGGAGACTGCAGCCAAGGAAGGCCTGATCAACTACGACCAGATGGTCCAGTACCCCTTCGGATACGGCCTGTCATACACCACCTTCAGCCAGAAGATGGGACCGATCCATCATGCTGACGGGAAGATCTCCTTCGATGTGACCGTCACCAACACTGGCGCCAAGGCCGGCCGCGACACTGTCCAGACCTACTTCGATCCCCCCTATATCGACGGGGGCATAGAGAAGGCCAGCGCCAACCTGATCTCCTTCAAGAAGACCAGGATCCTGGATCCCGGCAAGAGCCAGACCATCCCTGTGAGCTTCAAGGACGAGGACATGGCCTCCTATGATGCCGACCATGCCAAGGCCTACGTGCTGGACCAGGGCGACTACGGCATCTCCATCCGTTCCGACTCCCATCGTCCGATCCAGTCCGACACGGTCAACATCGCCCATACGGTCACCTACGACAAGAGCAATCCCCGCTCCGTCGACAAGGTCGCGGCCACCAACAGGTTCGACGATGCCAAGGGCACGGCGACCTATCTGTCCCGGGCCAACCACTTCGCCAACTATGAGGATGCCGTGGCGGCGCCCAAGAGCACCGAGATGCCCGAGGAGGCCAAGGCCCACTTCTACAACAACAGCAACTACGACCCCAAGAAGTTCGACAACGACAGCGACAAGATGCCCACGACAGGCGCCAAGAACAACGTCAAGCTCTACCAGCTGCGTGACAAGAAGTACGACGACCCCATGTGGGACAAGCTGCTGGACCAGCTCAGCGTCAAGGATATGGACAGCCTGATCGCCATGAGCGGCTATGGTACCCAGGCCGTCAAGGGCATCGGCAAGATCGAGCTCACCGACGCCGATGGCCCCGCCGCCCTGAACAACAACTTCACCAAGGTCGGCTCCCTGGGCTTCCCCTCATCCACCTCCCTGGCCTGCACCTGGAACCCCGGTTTGGCCACCCGCTACGGCGAGATGATCGGCACCATGGCCCATGACATGGATGTCTCCGGCTGGTATGCGCCAGCTTTCAACATCCACCGCAGCGCCTTCTCCGGACGTAACTTCGAGTACTTCTCCGAAGACCCCGAAATCAATGCGGTCATGGGATCCAACGAGGTCGCGGCAGCCAGGTCCAAGGGCATCTACTCCTTCATGAAGCACTTCGCCATGAACGACCAGGAGACAAACCGTACCAACATGCTGGCCACCTGGGCCAACGAGCAGACCATCCGCGAGATCTACCTGAAGCCATTCCAGGCTGCTGTAGTCAAGGGCGGCGCCCAGGCTGCCATGAGCTCCTTCAACTACATCGGCACCACCTACGTGGCCGCCTATGCGCCGCTGATGCAGGATGTGCTGCGCGGTGAGTGGGGCTTCCGTGGCATGGTGCTGACCGACTACTTCGGCGTCTATGGTTACCAGAACGCCGACCAGTTGATCCGCAACGGGAACGACGCCATGCTGGCCACCACCGAGGTGACCAACCATGTCAAGGACAAGAGCGCCACCTCGGTCAAGGCCATGCGCCAGGCCAGCCACAACATCCTCTATACGGTCGTGCACGGCTACAAGTACGCCAATGGCGACCCCAAGGTGCAGACCCCGGCCTGGCAGATCGCCCTCTATGTGGCACTGGTTGTGCTGGCCCTGATCTTCCTGGCCCTGGAGTACCTGGCCTTCAGAAGGTTCAAGGCACGGCGCAGCGCTGTCGACGTGGGCACCCTGAGCGATCTGGCGGACGACGCCCGGCAGACCCGCGCCCAGGATCCGGCCAGCATGGAGACCACGCCGTCCGAGGACAGCTCCGACCAAGGGCCGACGGCCTGATCCTCCATCTCTGTTGATTTGCTCCTTGGCAGACGGACCTATGCACCGTCCGCCAAGGAGCGGATCGACACCCCCGTTGATGCCCAGGCAGCATTCATGCCAGGAAAACAACAGGTTATGCAACCCGCCCGAGCAGGCCTCGGCAGTCGGGGAATAATGAAATTCAGTACCAGTCCGAGGCCGATTGTGGAAGCAACGAGGGTTCCCGCAGCAGGATCGGCCCCCGTCACAGAGAGGGAACACTATGGAAGTCAAGGATCTGACAGTGCTGGAACGGGCATCGCTGCTCTCCGGAAAATCCACCTGGGCGACCCGTGCCTTGAAGAGGGCGGGCATCCCGAGCATGGTCCTGAGCGACGGACCGCACGGTCTGCGCCGCCAGACCGGATCAGGGGACAACCTGGGCATGGGCAAGTCCAAGCCCGCCACCTGCTTCCCCACAGCCGGCACGGTGGCCTGCTCATGGGACCCGGAGCTGGCCAAGACCATGGGCCAGGCGCTGGGCAACGAGGCCAGGAGCCTGGGCGTCAACATGGTCCTGGGTCCGGGCATGAACATCAAGCGCAATCCCCTGTGCGGCAGAAACTTTGAATACTATTCCGAAGACCCCCAGGTGGCCGGTCACATGGCTGCAGGCCTGATCGAAGGCATCCAGTCCCAGGGCGTGGCCGCCACCCCCAAGCATTTCGCCATGAACAGCCAGGAGCTGCGCCGCCAGGCATCCGACTCCGTGGTGGACGAGCGCACCATGCGCGAACTCTATCTGACCGGATTCGAGATTGCTGTGCGCCAGGCCCACCCCTGGGCCATCATGACCTCATACAACATGGTCAACGGCACCTATGCCAACGAGAATCCCCACCTGCTCAAGGACATCCTGCGCAAAGAGTGGGGCTTCGACGGCATGGTGGTCTCGGATTGGGGCGGCTCCAACAGCGCGGTCGCCGCAGCCGCCAATGGCTCCTCCCTGGAGATGCCCCAGGCCGGATATGACTCCGTCCGACAGGTCGCCAAGGCCGTGCAGGAGGGCCGCCTGGACGAAGCCGACCTGAACGCCCGGGCCGAAGAGGTGGCACGGCTGGCCAAGCTGACCTACCACTCTGACATGGACCCCGATGGGAACCTGACCGCAGACCAGATACGGGACCATCATCAGGTGGCAAGGAGCATCGCCGAGGGATCCGCCGTCCTTCTGGTCAACCGGGAGGGACGCCTGCCACTGGCCGCCGGCACCCGGGTCGCCCTGGTCGGGGATATGGCCAAAACCGCAAGGTTCCAAGGATCCGGATCCTCAAAGGTCAACGCAGCCAAGCAGGAGAACATGCTGGACCTGCTCAGGCAGGGCAACGGCGACGGACTGGAGCTGGCCTCCTACAGCCAGGGCTACGAACGCCATGGCGAGAAGAACCGGTCTTTGATCGACCAGGCCGTGGCTGCGGCTGGCCAGGCTGACGTGATTGTCGCCTGCGTGGGCCTGGATGAGCGCAGTGAATCCGAGGGTCTGGACCGTTCCCACATGGACATTCCCAGCAACCAGGTCGACCTGATCAAGGCGCTGGGTGCGACGGACAAGCCCCTGGTGGTCGTCCTGGTGGCGGGCTCCCCCGTCACCACCGACTGGATCGACCAGTGCGATGCCGTCCTCTACATAGGACTGTCCGGACAGGCTGGAGCATCAGCCACTCTGAACATCCTGACCGGCCGGGTCAACCCCTCCGGCCACCTGGCGGAAACCTGGCCCAAGTCCTATGCCGACTGCCCCAGCGCCGACTGGTACCCCGACCCCGCGCACGAGTCCATCTACCGGGAGGGCCCCTTCGTCGGCTACCGCTACTACCTGACCGCCGACGTGGAGGAACGCTTCCCCTTCGGATACGGCCTGTCTTATGCACACTTCGCCTACGCCGATCTGACCGTGGACGACAAGGGAGTCACCTTCACCCTGACCAACGACTCAGACAGGCAGGGGGCCACTGTTCCCCAGCTCTACGTCCAGGCGCCCAAGGGTGGCGTGCTCAGGCCAGTCCGCGAACTGAAGGGCTTCAAAAAGGTCAGCCTGGAGGCCGGCCAGTCAACCCAGGTCCGCATCGACTTCGACCAGACGACCTTCCGGCACTTCGATACGGCCAGCAACTCCTGGCAGGTCGAGTCCGGCGACTGGACCATCATGATCGGATCCGACGCACGCAAGATGGAGCTGAGCGGGCACCTGACCGTCCAGGGCACCGTCGATCCACAGAGTCCCGACCCTGCCTTGGGCGCCTACCTGACCGGCCGGGTCAAGGAAGTCGACGATGCCGCTGTGACAGCGCTCTTCGGCCACCCGGTGGTCCGACAGGGCGCTGTCAGCACCTTCGGCGCCAATGATCCGCTCTCGTCCTGGAAGGACTCAAGAAGCGCCCTGGCCAGGTTCGTGGCCAACTTCCTGGCCAAGAGCGAGAACCGCCACGAGGCCAAGACCGGCAACCCCGACCTGAACACCCTCTTCCTGCTCAACATGCCTCCCAGGGCCATGGCCAAGATGACCAACGGGCTGATTGACACGGCCATGGTCGAAGCCATCGTCCGCATCCCCAACGGCCACCTATGGAGGGGGCTGGGCGGATTCATCGCCGGATTCTTCAGGAACATGTCCGCCAACCGCAGGACCGGAAAGGAGCTCAATCATGAGTGATCAGCACAGCCAGCAGGCCGGACAGCCGGCCCAGGGGAAAGCGACGACAGCCTCACGGTGGGCGATCGTGCGCTGGTGGCGGCGGTTCAGCGACCGGCACACCACCCTGGCCCAGTTCATCGTCTTCTTCATCCTGTCCAACGGGGTCACCGTCCTGCAGCTGGTGCTCATGCCCGTGCTCAAGGCCATCTTCAACGGCACCTCCCTGGTGGGCACCAACTTCCAGATCTGGCGCATGGGGACCGTCGGCGGCAAGCCCTACTACCTGTTCGACTACGCGGCCGGGTCCATCGGCCACGGCGGCGGGGGCGGCCTGGCCTACTTCCTTGCGGTGGAGATCACCCTGCTGATCGCCCAGATCATCAACTTCTTCCTCCAGCGCAACATCACCTTCAAGTCCAACTCCTCGGTCTGGAAAGCGGCCTTCTGGTACCTGGTGGCCTACGTGATCATCACCATCATCGCGGCGGCGCTGCAGGGCTGGTACAAGGACCCCATCTACGGCTTCTTCCAGCACACCCTGAACTGGGGCAGCCTGGGGACCACCATTGCTGATCTGGTCACCATGATCATCAACTCGGCCATCTCCTTCTGGGTCTTCTTCCCCATCTTCAAGGTCATCTTCCGTCAGGAGCCCACCGAATCCGAGGCGAGCGCCCAGTAAAATTCCGGCCCCACTCCCCCGGCCGCCAATGAACCGGCATGCATCGGCAGCCAGAGGGGCGGGGCCTTTTCCTCAAACCCATCATGTACAGTGGTCGCATACAACGGCCGCCGACGGGATTACGGCAACCCCGCCGACATACCCGCCGACCCATTCTTTTGCGAAGTGATCGTTCATGACAGCTGACCGACCGGCCTCTACGAGCCCGCCCGTTCTTACCTTCATCGTCCCCGCCTACAACATGGCCCAGCATCTGCCGACCTGCCTGGATTCGCTCCTGAGCCGGGAGGGGGAGGACCTGGAGGTCATCGTGGTCGATGACGGATCCACCGATGCCACAGCGCAGGTAGTGCAGTCATATCAGGCACGCCATCCGCACACTGTCCGACTGATCAGCCAGACCAACAAGGGCCACGGCGGCGCGGTCAACACTGGCCTGGCAGCCGCCCGGGGCCGCTATGTCAAGGTGGTCGATGCCGACGACTGGGTGGACCCGACCTCCTTGAGTCTGGTCTTGGACCAACTGCGCGACCAGTCACAACGTACGAATCCGGTGGACATGGTGGTCACCAACTACGTCTACGAAAAGGAAGGCCGCAGACATAAGCGGG
The DNA here is from genome assembly GCF_052606465.1 of Bifidobacterium sp. ESL0825. Classification (NCBI taxonomy): domain Bacteria; kingdom Bacillati; phylum Actinomycetota; class Actinomycetes; order Bifidobacteriales; family Bifidobacteriaceae; genus Bifidobacterium; species Bifidobacterium sp. ESL0825. Next base: position 1,629,212 of record NZ_CP199589.1, on the reverse strand, counting down.
TCATCAACTTCCGCAGCGTCATGGACCCGGGACGGGTGCTGGACTGGAACCATCTGCGGCGGTTCGGGCTGGCCCAGTACATGATCATGCATGCCCTGATCCTGCGCACCGAGGTGCTCCGCCAGGCCCACACCCATCTGCCCGAGCACACCTATTACGTGGACTTCATCTACTCCTATCAGCCCCTGCCCTGGGTACACACCCTGCTCTACCTGGACACGAATTTCTACCGCTATCACACCGGCCGCCAGGGCCAGTCGGTACAGACCTCGATCATGATCGCCCGGGTCTCGCAACTGCTGCTGGTCAACGGGCTCATGGCGGATTCCACGCCTGACCCGGGGACGGTTCCCCGTGGACTTTATCGTTATATGATCCACTATCTGTCCATTAACTGCGTGGTGACCTCGGTCTTCCTGATTCTTTCGCGCAAGCCCAGCAACTACCGAAACAAGGACATGCTCTGGCGAAGGCTGGAGCACCGCTCCCCCGTCATCGCCTCCGACGTGCGCTCCACCCTGCTCTGCCGGATGATCAACATGCCGGGCAGGCCGGGCCGCTTGGCCATTCGCCTGGGTTACAAGGCCGCCGAGGCCGCCATGGGCTTCAACTGATCGCCCACCCGCGGCAGGAGCACACAAAGGCTGAACCAGTGATGCTCGGTCCGCAGGGTCATCTCGCCCTGGTAGCGGTGGGCTATGTGCCGGATGGACTTGACTCCGTAGCCATGCAGGCCATCCTCAGTTCTGGTCTTGGTGGTGGCCAGCTCGCCGTTGCCCTTCCAATTCAGGGGCGATACAAAATAGTTTTCAATGCGGATCACCACGAATTGTCCCCGTGCGTACAGGGCCACCTTGATCAGGCGGCGGTCTGAGTCCTCAACCTTCCTCAAAGCCTCAATGGCATTGTCCAAAGCGTTGCCGAAGAGGGTGGAGACATCCATGGGCGACATCCCCTCCAAGAGGGAGCCGTCGGCCACCATGGTCAGGGTGATCCCCTCTTCGGAGCATATGCGCTCCTTGGTTGACATGACCACGTCCAGGATGGGGTTGCCGGTGTGCTGCTGCGACCCGTACCGCCCGACTGCAGCCTCCAGCTCCTCGAAATCCTGGGACTTGCGCTCAGGATCCATCTGCGAGCGCAGGGCGGCGATCTGGTGCTTGAGGTCGTGGGCGAGCCTGCCCATGGCCTCCAGATTTTCCTTGGAACGCATGTACTCCCGATGCTGGCTGTAAGCCCGGGCGTTGATGGAGGCCAGCTCGGCGCTGGTATGGCTCTCCCGCAGCTGTTCCTGCTGGGCGTAGAGCATGGCGAAGCCGCACAGATCCACCAGAGTGCGGATGTAGAAGACCTCCAGGCCGACCCGACCGGAGAAGGGGGTGTTGGTGGAAACGAAACTCAGGTTGGACATGGCGAAGGTAACCACAGCGATGACCGCGGCTATGAAGACGCTGCGTCCTGGCACAGAAGGCTGGGCATCGGCGAAGTTGCGCCGTTCCGCCACCCAGGCCAGCAGTCCTACGCCCCCGTAGATCAGCACCAGCAGGATCAAGGAGGCCGGGTCGTACAGGCTGTGGCTGGAGGGACGCATGAAGGAGTCCAGCTGCCAGTGCAGGGAGGCAACCAGCTCGGCCAGAACGAAGGCACGGGCCAGCAGATAGGCCCCGTCCAGCGCCCTCAACCCCGAAGCCAGCATGATGATGGCATACATGCAGGCCACGGCCAGGCACATGCTGATGATCCAGAAGGCGATAGGCAGGGTGCCGGCCCAATATTGGACCCCGATGAGCACAGCCAGACCGGGCAGAAGCACAGCCACCATTCTTAGGCGTGAGGTCCTCGCCCCAATAGCCAATAGATAGACCAGGCAACCCAGCCACTCGCTGATGGCTGTATAGAGCCGGGGAATGTCGGGCAGGGCATTGAGGATGTGGGTGCTGGTCATGGCCGACCTGCCACATAGGCGGTCAGAGCCGTCATGAAGGCCTTCTTGCGGGGTCGGCTGACCCGCAGCCGCTGGCCGGTAGACATGATGCAGTCCTGGTCCTCCATGCCCGTCACATGGGCTAGGTTGACCAGGTAACAGGAGTTGGAACGGAAGAATCCCCGCTGGTCCAGCTGGCCCTCCAGGCTTTTCAGCGTGCTGTTCGTGGTCAGTGAGGAATCCAAGGTGTGGATGACGCTGCTGTGGCGGACGGATTCGATGAAGACGATGTCCTTGAGGGGGATCCTGGTGGATCGGGCACCCTCGGTGATCAGGATGGACAGGTCCACGCGGCCACGCACCTGGGCGATGGATCGGTCCAGCTCCTGGGAGAAGGCGAACCAGGGCAGGGGCTTGAGCAGGTAAGAAAGAGCGCCCACCTCATAGCCGTTGATGGCGTACTGGGGGGCGGAGGTGATGAAAACGATGACTACCGACTCGTCACGGGCTCTTACCCTGCGGGCCACTTCGATTCCGTCCATGGGGGTCATCTGAATGTCCAGAAGGAGGATGTCATAGACGGGTCGATAGCCATCCGCAAAAGCCTTGCCATCGGTGAAGACGCTGACCGTCAGTTCTTCCTGACGTTCCTTGCGGTAGCGGCTCAGGTAATTGACCATGGTCCGACAGCTGATGGAATCATCATCCACCACTGCGATTCTGATCATCCTGGCACACACTCCTTATCCCGTCGGCCAAGGACCCATGGCCGCCGTTATCACCGTTCTTCAATGATATCGGAGATGTCCGCATGGCAGACCCCGCTTGCCTGAAGCCGAACGCTGACAAACAGGGGTTGGTTTGGAAAAAACAAACAAGTTTGAACCACTCGTTTTTTTACGCTGCGAATCTATTCTCACTTGTGGGCGGGAACGATTAGAGTCGAAACATGTCTACCTTCGCACCCTCTTCGTCCTGGAAACCCTCCACCTGGCTGGCCCGCCTGATGCTGCTGATGGCTGCGGCCGCCTGGGGAGCCGGATACACCTTCGAAAAGGTTGCCATGGAGACCCTGACCGTGCGCTGGCTGATGGGCATTCGCATCCTCTGCGCCATCGTGGTCATGACACCCTTTTTGCTGCCTAGGCTGCGCAGAACCGGGGCCATACATACCCTGGTGCCAGGGCTGATTCTGGGGGTCAGTTACTGGGCGGCCTTCAGCCTGCAGATGATGGGGCTGACCACCATCGCTCCGGGCCGCAACTCCTTCCTGACGGCCACCTACTGCATCTTCGTGCCCTTCCTGGTCTGGATCATGGCCCGCCGACGGCCGGCCCTGCGGCACTTCGTCGCAGCCGCCATCTGCATCCTGGGCGTGGCTCTGATCTCGCTGCCGGCCCAAGGCGGGGGACAGGGGCTGGTTCTGAGCACCGGCGACCTGCTGACTCTGGCCGGCGCCCTGCTCTACGGGGTCAACCTGGTGATCACCGGTTTCCTGACCAAGAAGTTCGATGCCCCCACGCTGACCTACCTGGAGCTGCTCTTCGGCGGCATGCTCTTCCTGGTCTGCGCGCTGATCTTCGATCCCTTGCCCACTGCGGCCGACTTCACGCCCTCGACCCTGGGCTCCATGATTTATCTGACGCTGATCTCGACCCTGATGGCCCAGAACTTTCAGAACATCGCCTTCTCCAGGGTCCCCGCCGCCCAGGGCTCGCTGATCCTGTGCTCGGAGAGCCTGTTCGGCATGCTGGTCTCGGTCCTGGTCCTGCACGAGGAGCTGACGGCCACCCATCTGCTGGGCTTCGCCATCATCTTCGCCGCCATCATCCTGTCCGAGGTCAGGCTTCACCCCCGCCGGCTGTCGAGGGATTCCTGAGCAGCCGGATCCCCCCGGTAGGCTGTTCCGGGCAAAAGGTCGTAGGGCATCTGCCGCTTGATCAGGTAGAAGACCAGCAGGAGCAGGGCCAGGATGCGCGTCGCAGTCTGAACCTTGCCGGTCCAGGGGCCGAAGACGGCCAGGATGACTGCGGTCCGGAACAGATAGAAGAGGAAGCGGGACCAGCCATGCCGCTGCTTGGTTTCGACGGTCATGTGGGTGAAGGTGGCGCCCAGCGTCCGTCCCCGGCGGGGCAGGGGTATGAGCAGTTCAAAGATCAGCAGCATGGCCAGATCCACCACGGTCCCGAATACATCCAGAGCGGATGGGGCGATCAGCAATCCGCCAAAGCGGTAGTGACCATCCAGCTGATAGGTGCCCAGGCGATGAACCGCATAGGTCACGCCCATCCCCAGAGACAGGGACAGAATGGTGGCCAGAAGCAGATCCAGAGCCAGGGAGACGGCACGGTGTATGAACCCGGGATTGGTGACCAGCTGGGCAGCGTCAGCCTGACGAGTGGGAACGAGCTTGTTGGCCGCCATGGCCACCAGGTAGCCGATCAGAGCGCCTGATGTATTCCAAATCAGGTCGTCCACGTCGAAGAGACGGTAGGCGCAGCCCACGATGCCGAAAACCCCGGTCAGCTGGGCCGTTTCGATGAAGAGGGAGACCAGGAAGGCAACCGGCAAGGCCAGGATGAAGCGCCAGCGGAAGACCCGCCCCATGATGAAGCCCAGGGGCAGGAAGAAGGCCACATTGAGCAGGATCTGCAGCATGGCCATCCGACCGCCTGTGCTCAGGTCGGTCAGGAATTGCATGGGGTTGAGCTGGGGGGTCAGATGGTGGGTGGCGCAGAAAGCAGCGCGGTCGTCGGGCATGGGCCAGAGGGTGAAGAAGACCAAGGCCAGCAGGTATAAGACGGTCAGGTAGGCCGCCATGGCTGCTGTCAGCCGGAGCCGGTGATAGCGGTTGTAGATCAGGGCAAGAATGGGCAGGGTCAGGATCAGCGAGGCCAGGGGCCAAAAGACCAGAGATATGCCGAAGGAGCCGCTGAAGTAGTCCAGGTATGTCGAGAGCACAGTTCCAGTCTAAATCGTGCTTGGGCCTATCGACCGATTGACTGCGCCGACGAAGAGCTCAGTCGTCGCCCAAGGTTACGTGGATGCCGCCAACCAGGGAGCTGACCAGATTGTAGAGAAAGGCAAAAATGGTGACCAGAGCCACTACTATGACGATCTCGAAGATAGAGAAAATGGTCACCGAGCTCAGGACCGTCCCCAGGCTCAGCACCTGGCCCAGGTCGAAACCACCCGCATCCAGGCCTGTCTTGGAGATGACCTGGGTCAGATTGTCAAAGAGCCCCATGGCGTTGAGCAGAATCCAGAGCAGGGCGGCGGCCACCACCTGAATGATGGCCCCGGCGATGGACAGCAGGAAGGTGACCTTGGCCACCGACCAAGGTTCCAGCCGGGTCAAGGACAGCTGCATGCGCCGGGCCCGAGGCACGTGAGGACGTGTCGTTGAAGAGGCCTTGACCGGACCGGCAGCCGAAGCTGCGGTTCTTGCGGAGCGCCCTGCTGCCGTCCGGCCGGCAGCAGAAGCCGGGGGAGTGGCCGATGAGGGTCGGCGGGACTCGCCCTTTTCGGATTCATCAGCCTTGGTCTTTCCGGCTTTGGGCTTTTCTGTACCCTTCTTACCGGTACCGGCCTTGGCCTGCTTCTGATCATCCTGGCTCATGGGCACTCCTTGATCCTTGCATTCACCAGTCCGCGCACACCGCCGCAGGACCTGCACAACTTCTTACGAGGCTACCAGTCTTGTCAGACTGGTAGCGGACCTGCTCAGTCCTCTTGGGCCAGACCTTGGCCGTCGCCGGTTCCGGTGGTGGCGATGGGCTGATCCTTGGCCGCCAGGGGAGCGGCAGGAGCCAAGTCAGCCTGACCGCCATTCTCCTCCTGGTCGTCACGCTCGGCATTGCGGGCGATGGAGAGGATCTCATCGCCCTTGTCGGGCTTGGCCAGGGTGACTCCCTGGGTGTTGCGGCCGGTCCGCTTGACCTCGGCCACATCGGAGCGGATGACCTTGCCGGACTTCATGATGGCCATGATCTGATCGTCCTCGTTCACCACCAGGGCGCCGACCAGGGATCCCCGGCCCTCCACCATGGCGATGGCCTTGACGCCGTAGCCGTTGCGGCCCTGCAGGCGGTACTCGCTCAGGGCGGTCCGCTTGGCAAAGCCTTCATCGGTGACCACCAGCAGATCATTCCCGGACTCCTTGGCGATCACGTCCATGCTCAGCAGTTCGTCGCCGGGGCGGAACCGCATGCCTTGGACGCCGGCGGTCTGCCGTCCCATGGGCCGCAGGGTGGAGTCGTCGGCCGGGAAGCGCACGCTCATGCCCTTGCGGGAGACCAGGATGATCTCATCGTCGGCATTGCAGAGGGCAGCACCCACCAGCTCGTCACTCTGGGGCACCTCTTGCCCGTCCTCGTCGGTGACGGTGCCCAGCTCCATCAGCCGCACGGCGATCAGGCCGCCCTGGCGGGGCGAATCATACTCGGTCAGGCGGGTCTTCTTGACCCGTCCGGTCTGGGTGGCCAGGACCAGATAGTCGGCATCGTCATAGTCGTGCAGGGAGAGGACCTGTTCGATCCGCTCGCCCGGGCCCAGCTGGAGCAGATTGGCTACATGCTGTCCCTTGGAGTCGCGGGAACCCTCAGGCAGCTCATAGGCCTTGAGCCGATACACCCGGCCCTTGTTGGTGAAGAAGAGCAGCCAGTTGTGGGTGCTGGTCAGGAAGAAGTGGTCCACCACGTCGTCCTCGCGCAGCCTGGCTCCGCGGATGCCCTTGCCGCCACGGTGCTGGGCCCGGTACTCGTCGGCCTTGGTCCGCTTGACGAAGCCGGAGTGGGTGACGGTGACCACCACCTGCTCGTCGGCGATCAGGTCCTCCACGTTCATCTCGCCTGAGTAGGGGACGATCCGGGTCCTCCGCTCGTCGCCGTACTTGTCGACGATCTCGTCCAGCTCATCGCCCACGATGGTGCGCTGGCGCTCGGGGTGGGCAAGAATGTCGTTATAGTCGGCGATCTTGCGCATGAGATCCTCATGCTCGTCCAGGATCTTCTGCCGTTCCAGGGCGGCCAGACGGCGCAGCTGCATGGCCAGGATGGCATCGGCCTGGACCTCGTCCACATCCAGCAGCTCCATCAGGCCAGTGCGGGCCGTCTCCACGTCCTTGGAGGCGCGGATCAGGGCGATGACCTGGTCGATCATGTCCAGGGCCTTCAGATACCCCTGCAGGATGTGGTCGCGATCCTCGGCTTCCCGCTTCAGATAGCGGGTGCGCCGCTCGACCACATCCAGCTGGTGGTCCACCCAATGGCGGATGAAGGCATCCAGACTCAAGGTCCTGGGGACCCCGTCCACCAGGGCCAGCATGTTGGCCCCGAAGGTCTGCTGCAGCTGGGTGTGCTTGTAAAGGTTGTTGAGGACCACCTTGGGCACGGCATCACGCTTGAGCACCAGGACCAGGCGCTGGCCGGTACGGCCCGAGGTCTCATCGCGCATATCGGCGATGCCTTGAATCTTGCCGTCGCGCACCGCCTCGCGGATGGAGGAGGCCAGCCGGTCGGGGTTGACCTGGTAGGGCAGCTCGGTGACCACCAGGCACATCCTTCCGCGGATCTCCTCGGTGTTGACCACGGCCCGCATGGTGATCAGGCCGCGTCCGGTCCGGTAGGCCTGCTCGATGCCCTTGTGACCCAGAATGGTGGCGCCGGTAGGGAAGTCCGGTCCCTTGATGATGGCGATCAGGGCGTTGAGCAGCTCCTCCTTGGAGGCCTCGGGATGCTCCAGTGCCCAGTGCACGCCCTTGGATACCTCGCGCAGGTTGTGCGGAGGGATGTTGGTGGCCATGCCCACGGCGATGCCGGCTGATCCATTGACCAGCAGATTGGGGAAGCGGGAGGGCAGAACCGTAGGCTCTTGGGTTTTCCCGTCATAGTTGGGGATGAAATCGACCGTGTCCTTGTCGATGTCGCGCACCATCTCCATGGCCAAGGGGGCCATACGGCACTCGGTGTACCTCATGGCGGCCGCCGGGTCGTCGCCGGGGGAGCCAAAGTTGCCCTGGCCGTCCACCAGCGGGTAGCGCATGGACCAGGACTGGGCCAGACGCACGATGGTGTCATAGATGGCCGCATCGCCATGGGGGTGGTACTTGCCCATGACGTCGCCCACCACGCGCGAGCACTTGTTGTAGCCGCGGTCGGGCCGGTATCCGCCGTCGTACATGGCGTAGATGACCCTGCGGTGGACCGGCTTCATGCCATCGCGGACATCGGGCAGGGCCCGCTCCACGATCACGGACAGGGCGTAGGACAGGTAGGATTCCCGCATCTCCTGCTGGAGGTCGATGGGCTGAATCCGCTCGCCCTTAAGGAGGCCGTAATCGGTGTTGTCCATCTCCTGGGGGCTGAGCGGCTCGCGGGACCCGTCGGGCAGGTTGAGGCCGTCCTGGTCCGGGCTGTTGTCATTGTTGTTATCGTCTGCCAAAATCGATCCTTAGCTCAAATGGTGAAAAGGGGAGGCTTCCGTCTCAGGCGTCGATGAAGCGGGCGTCGTGGGCGTTGCGTTGGATGAACAGACGCCGAGGTTCGACCTCGTCGCCCATGAGCATGGTGAAGGTCTCGTCGGCCTGCTCAGCGTCATCGATGCGGATCTTCTTGAGGATGCGGTGATCCGGATCCATGGTGGTCTCCCAGAGCTCCTGGTAGCTCATCTCGCCCAGACCCTTGTAACGCTGGATCCCTTCGCCCTTGGGCAGCTGTCGGCCGGAGGCCTTGCCCTCGGCCAGGACCCTGTCGCGCTCGGCATCGGTGTAGACGAAGCTGTGGGGCCCCTTGGTCCACTTGAGCCGGTAGAGCGGGGGCATGGCCACGTAGACGTAGCCAGCCTCGATCATGGGCCGCATGTAGCGGAAGAAGAGGGTCAGATTCAGGGTGGCGATGTGGGCGCCGTCCACATCGGCGTCGGCCATGATGATGACCTTGTGGTAGCGCACCTTGTCGATGTTGAAGTCCTCGCCGTATCCGCCGCCCACAGCCGTGATCAGGGATTCGATGGTGTCGGACTTCATCATGCGGTCCAGACTGGCCCGCTCCGTGTTGAGGATCTTGCCGCGCAGGGGCAGGATGGCCTGGGTCATGGGGTTGCGCCCCTGGATGGCCGAGCCGCCTGCGGAGTCGCCCTCCACGATGAACAGCTCGCACTCCTCGGGGTCGCTGGACTGGCAGTCCTTGAGCTTGTCGGGCATGCCGGCCGTCTCGAAGATGGACTTGCGACGGGTGTTCTCGCGGGCCTTCTTAGCCGCGATCCTGGCCCGGGAGGCCTCCATGGCCTTCTGGATGATGGACTTGGCCTCGCCGGGATGGGCGTCGAACCAGTCGCTCAGCCTCTCGGTCATGACCCGCTGGACGAAGGTCTTGGCCTCGGAGTTGCCCAGCTTGGTCTTGGTCTGGCCCTCGAACTGCGGATTGGTCAGCTTGACGGAGACCACGGCGGTCAACCCCTCGCGCACGTCATCGCCCGAGAGGTTGTCATCCTTGTCCTTGAGGATGTTCTTGTCTCGGGCGTAGCGGTTGATCATGCTGGTCAGAGCTGCACGGAACCCCTCTTCGTGGGTGCCGCCCTCGGTGGTCGCGATGGTGTTGGCGAAAGTGTGGACCGACTCCGAGTAGGCGGTGGTCCACTGCATAGCCACCTCGGCGGAGATGCCCAGCTTCAGGTCCTCGGCCTCGAAGTCGATGACCTCGGCCTCCACAGGCGTGGCCTTCCTGACCTTGACCAGATAGTCCACATAGTCCTTGATGCCGTTGGCATACTGGTAGCTGACGGACTGGCCCTTCTGCTCAGGGGTCTGCTCCTCGCCCGCCACCTCGTCACCGGCCTGGTTGTTGGGGCGCAGATCGGTCAGGGTGATTCTCAAGCCCTTGTTGAGGAAGGCCATCTGCTGGAAACGGCTGCGCAGGGTCTCGAAGTCGTAGACCGTGGTCTCGAAGATTTTGGGATCGGCCCAGAAGGTCACCGAGGTGCCGGTGCCCTCGTCCGGCCCCATGGCCTGATCCTTGGATAGGGGAGCCGTGGGCTTCTGATTGCGGAAGCTCTGATGCCAGTGGTAACCCTGACGGCGCACCTGGACGTCGATCCGGGTGGACAGGGCGTTCACCACGGATATGCCCACGCCGTGCAGGCCGCCTGAAACCGCGTAGCCGCCGCCTCCGAACTTGCCGCCGGCATGCAGCTTGGTCATGACCACCTCGACGCCGCTCTTGCCCTCGCCCGGCACCTCGTCCACAGGTATGCCACGGCCGTTGTCGTCCACCCGGATGCCGTTGTCGGGCAGAATGGTGACTTCAATGTGGTCAGCATACCCGGCCAGGGCCTCGTCGACCGAGTTGTCGACGATCTCGTAGACCAGATGGTGCAGGCCCCTGGGACCTGTAGAACCGATGTACATACCGGGACGGACGCGAACCGCCTCCAGCCCCTCCAGCACTTTCAGATCGCTGGCGTCATAGTGTTCGGGGGAGAGCGAGTCATCCAGCTGCGCGTCGTCCAGCCGATCCTGGCCCGTCATGCCGTCATCCTGAGGCTTGTCCTCCTCATGCTCCCGGCCCTCTTGCGGGGTCCGGGACGGGTCAGTGTTGAGATCTGCCACGGATAGTCCTTTCTGCACCCCCATTGTCGCCCACTGACGACAAAGCAGCTTCCGTTCGTGGTCGAGCGGGGGATCGAGTCATGGTCACCAGGTTCCAAATCGTCCATAAAGGGGCCTTGGAAGCGTTTGACCCTATAACCTATAGATTACCAGCGCTAGGGGACTTTAGGCTGACAGAAAGCTGGGAAGACGGTATCCACAGATTATGGGTTCACCCGTAGGTGTCGCGCACGCCTCGGCCCGGCGGATCGAACCGTGAACGGCGAAAGCTGTAGTTGTGGGGGCCGGTCACCCGGATCTGCTTGACCGGCATGCCCAGCCGCTTGACAATGGTCGCCTTGAGCTGGGGGACCAGGTAGGTCAGCTGGGTGGCCCAGACTGTGGTCTGCGCCTGGATGGTCAGCACGCCCTCCCGGTAGGAGACCACTCTCGAATGAGCGGCGATGCCGGGGCCCACCACACTGTCCCACTGGTTGCGCAGCCGGGCCACCTTCAGGTGGCTGGTCCACCCGCTCCCGGCAGCCAGGCTGGTCACCACTCCTCCCAGTTTGGCTGGGTCGCGGCCTGGCTTTCCGAACGCATACCAGGCCTTGCGGGAGTTGTCCTCCCGCTGCCGACGAGTGGCCGCCCGTCGTGTGCAACCCTCGAAGACCAAGGCCGGCAATCGACGCTGGTCCAGGTGCAGAGTCTCAACCATGGGAGCCTTCATGACAGGTCGTTCCCCTCTGGCCCACCCTTCATATCCGAGTCGTCATGAGCCGTCCCTCTGGTTCGCCTCAGGTCCTGCATGGCACTGGCGATGGCCGGATCCTGAGCGGCCGGATCGGATGGTTGCACAGGCCTCAACCTGGACACATCCACCAAGCTGGCACCCTGCAGGGAGGGGATATCGCTGTCGGCGGCCACAGTGATCAGCACCTGGTCCTGCTGGCGGGCAAAGTCCAGGATCTGATCCCTGCGGCCCCGATCCAACTGGGCGAAGACATCATCCAGAATGACGATCGGCTCCAGGGCACGACGATCCTTGACCACCTGCAGCAGAGCCAGCCTCAGAGCCAGGGCCAGGGTCCACATCTCACCGTTGGAGGCGAACTCCCTGGCAGGCATGCCGTTGAGGGTGAAGGCCAGATCATCGCGCTGGGGGCCAATCAGATTGGTGCCCCGGGCCACTTCTCCCGGATATATCCGCTGAAAGTGACGACTGACGGCTTCGGCGACCTCGGAACCGGTCTGCCCATCGGGTCCTATCTCCTCCAGGGAGGGCCGGTAGGTCAATCGAGCATCCTGATCAGGGCCTGCCAGCCGACCATACAGATCACTGAAGGGCCGGTCCAGAGCCTCTACCAGAGCCGCCCGTCGTCGGCTCAGATCCAGCCCGGTGCGAATAAACTGCCCAGTCCATACCTCTAGGCCGGACAGGGCTGCGTCACGCCCATCACCCGAGGGGTCGCGGCCCGCCTGTGAGAGCTGCTTAAGCAGGGCGGCGCGCTGCCTGGCCACATGACGAAAATCCTGCCGAACCTGGAAGTAGTCGGCATCGAGCTGGCTGCCGGCCTGGTCCAGCACGGCACGTCTGGCTGCCGGCTCTCCGGAGACCATCAGCTGATCCTCGGGGCTGAAGGTCACGCAGGGCAACCGGCCTACCAGGTCACGCTGATAGAGGGAAGGCCCGCCGTTGATTCTTCCCCGGTTGGCCCCCTTGGCGGCAATGGTCAACTCATAGTCGGTGGCGGTCCCGTCCTGCTCCAGCCTGGCCCTGACAGTGGCCTTGGACTGCCCACGCTCTACCAGGGGCAGCAAGGATGAGGTCCTATGGCTGCCGCCGGTGGACAGGACCTCGATGGCCTCGACCAGGTTGGTCTTGCCCAGGCCGTTGCGTCCCTCCAGAATGGTCACTCCGGGCTCCAGATCGAGGACGCAGTGCTCCCAGGAACGGAAGTGATCCAGAACCAGACGGGAGATGTGCACGGCGATCGTTCCTCGAACCTGCCCGGGTGTCAGTTGTTGAAACGCATGGGCACCAGCAGGTAACGGTAGTCCATGGACTCCTCGGAATCCTGCTCCTGCTGGCCGTTGAACTCCACGGCCTTGACCGCCGAGGTCATTTTGATACGGACAAAGGGCTCGGCGATGGCGCCCAGCCCGTCGATCAGATAGCTGGGATTGAAGGCCACCGTGATGTCTTCGCCATCCAGATCCGCCTGCAGAACCTCATGGGCCTGTGCCTCGTCAGCCGTGCCTGCGCTCAGTGTCACCTCGTTGCCGGAGAAGACCATGCGAATGGGGGCGTTGCGTTCGGCAACCAGGGCCACGCGCTTGATGGCGTCGATCAGATCCTGCCTGGCGATGACCGCCTGGATGGGGTACTCGTCCGAAAAGAGACGGTCTACGGCCGGAAATTCCCCGTCAATCAGCTGGGTGGTGGATATCTTGCCGGCGTTTTCCACGCCCATGATGGTGGGGTTGTCAGCCTCGTAATCCATGGTCACGTTCTGGTGCTCGTCGAGGGAGCGGGCGATGTCTCGCAGCAGAGAACCGCGGATCAGCATCGATGTGGAGAAGTCGGCGTCGCGAGGAGTCCAGGTGAAGCTCGAACGGGACAGCCTGAAACGGTCAGTGGCGGTCATGACCACCTTGTCCCCGGTGATTTCGGTTTTTACGCTAGTCAGAACTGGCCGGCTTTCTTCCCGGGAAACAGCGACGATGGATTGGGAGATGGATTGGATAAAGGTCTCAGCATCCACTTGGCCCATGGGTTCGGGAACGGCAGGAAGGTCGGGATACTCGCTGTCAGGCATCAGCTGCAGGGAAAAAGTGGATTTGCCCGAAGTGATGGTCATCTTGGATCCCTCGGTTGATAGGTAGGTCTTCTCCGAGGGCAGTGATTTAGTGATGTCCGCTAGAAGTTTGCCCAATACCAGAGCCGTTCCGGATTCGTCGATACCTGCCTCGATGTGGTTTCTCGCCGAAACCTCGTAATCGAAAGCAGAGAGCTTCAATGTTCCGTCAGAGGCTTCCATTCTCACGCCCTCCAGAATCGGCGAAGCCGGTCGGGAGGGGATGATGCGGGTGGTCCAAGCCACTGCATCCGAGAGTGCGGATGAATTCACTTCTACTTTCATGGGAGCCTTCTTGTCGATGAATGAACTGGACTCATTCTATCGAATAGGCCAGGGGATGTGGTTGGAGTGAGGAAGTGTGCTTGAATATGACGATGACTATTGCATAAATATACATAGAGTCATCGTAATAAGCTCGGTGGATGGTGTGGATAAGTTTCCAAATCCTTGCAATACGGTGGATATACCTCCTCCAGGCGCTGTGGATAAGTGGTGAGATCGATGTGACTAACAAGCCAAATTATCCACAAGGGCGGATTTTTGCTGAGTTATCCACAAAAGCATGGTGGTTATTCGCTGAAGATCCACCACTTGTCCCCGGAAAATCGGTGGGTTATTCCCAAGGTTTGCCCACATCTGGGGATAAACAGGTGGATATCTTTTTCTGCCGATCCACACCGATTCCTGCGTGTCGCATCAGTTCTGAGGCTGCTTGAGCCGGACCGTCAGCTCCATGACGTAGTTGTAGATCTCCCGCTTTTCCTGCATCTCATTGGAGATGCGCGTATAGGCATGCATGACTGTGGTATGGTCGCGGCCGCCGAAGACCTCGCCGATGTCTACCAAGGACATGCTGGTCATTTCCCGGGCCAGATACATGGCGATCTGGCGGGCCAGGGCGATGTTCTTGGTGCGCGTACGGCCGACGATATCGTCAAAGGTCAGATGGAAGTACTTGGCCACCTGGGAGATGATGTCGGTGGGCTTGATTTCTACGTCCGTGGAGAAGAAGTCCTGCAGGGTCTGTTCAGCCAAGGCCGTGGTGACTGGCTGGTTATTGAGGCTGGCCACGGCTGTGACACGAGTCAGAGCCCCCTCAAGCTCTCGGATGTTCTCGGTGAAGCGTTCCGCGATCAGATCCAGGACCTCGTTGGGAATGCTCACCCCGTTCATGGAGGCCATCATTCTCAGGATGGCCACCCGGGTCTCCCGGTCTGGCGGCTTGACGTCCACGGTCAGGCCCGAGTCGAAGCGCGAGATCAGTCGCGATTCGAAGCCTTTCAGATTCTTGGGGGCCACGTCCGATGCGATGACGATGCGCTTGTTGGCGTCGTGCAGGGCGTTGAAGGTGTGGAAGAACTGGTCCAGGGTGGCTTCCTTGCCCCCCAGGAACTGGATGTCATCGATAAGGAGCACATCCACCTGCCGGTAACGGCGGTTGAATTCTGCGATCTGGCCCGAGCCTTGGGTTGAGTTCTGCAGGGCGTCGATGAACTCGTTGGTGAATTCCTCCGAGTTGACGTACCGGACCTTGAGCGAAGGATCCTTAACCAGGGCATAGTTGCCAATGGCGTTGAGCAGATGGGTCTTGCCCAGACCTGAGCTGCCATAGATGCACAGGGGATTGAAGTCCTGGCCCGAGCCTTCGGCCACGGCCAGGGCCACAGTCCGCGCGAAGCGGTTGGAGTCGCCTGGGACGAAGGTATCGAAAGTGGCGTTCTTGTTCAGATGAGTCTGCGGATCGCGCTCCACCCGGTTCTGGCTCATGGGGAAGCGAGGCACGGTAAAAGCGGGTCGCGACGTTGTCCGCTCGGCCTCGGCCTGCTGATCGGCATCGGCGCTGGCCGTGGACCTTGCAGCAGGGGAGGACTCGGACAGCTCGGCCTGCATGTCCAAAGTCATGGGCACGTAGGTGCCCTGATGGAAATCATTGGCCGAGACGATCGGGGTTTTGGCGGTCCCTGCGGTCTCAGGCCTCCAATTTGAACGGGTCTCTGTGTCGGAGGAGGATCGGCCGGTGCTGTTCTGGCGCTGGTAGTCGCCGTATGGATCCTGGGCTGGGCCGGGGACCTGACGGAACTCGCCGCTTCCCGGGGCGGAGCCAGCCATGGCGGATGCGCGTTGGTCGTTCTGTTGGTCGGCAGCCATCTGCTTGGCCATCTGCTCAGGGTAGACGATTTTGATGGCCGGGAACATTTCCTGATTGGTGACCAGTTGCAATGCGCTGAGGACGGGCTGGCTGAGCGGTCCCTGAATAGCTTCCTGGGTGGCCTTGGAGGAGACACGCAGAACGATGGTGGTGCCGAAGACCGCCTCGGGGGTGATGTCTTCAAGCCAGCCCTTGTCCCTGGAGGTCAGCGAACTGCTGTAGCGGAGCACCTGCAGGACCGCATCCCAGATTCTCTTGGCCTGGGCAGCGGCATCCAGCGGATCCTGCGCCATCAGTGTGCTCCTCTCTTCTCGACGACGGATTTCCCGTGTTTCCTGCTTCTCTCAAAGTCGACAGTAGCCCATTGTTACACCGACTTTGCGTGGTTATCCACAGGATAGCGTGTTGTGTCTGCGCTGAATGTGAATAACAGTGATGTAATTTGTGGATAAGTGAGGAGGCGCTTTCTCGCGCCATGACAGGGTTTGTGCAGGATACGAGGCGGTCCTTGTCATCTGAGGGGCGGATGCCTGTTTGACTCCGTCCCGGCTCCTGTGTACCGTGATATAGCTTGACTCATAACGAGCCGTACTCGAGTATGTCTACACACGGGAGCAACGAATTATGAAGAGGACATTCCAGCCCAATAACCGCCGTCGTCACATGAAGCACGGGTTCCGCGCTCGCATGCGCACCCGCTCTGGCCGCGCTCTGATCAATCGTCGCCGGGCCAAGGGCCGTCGGACGCTCTCCGCCTGAATCGGATTTCGATCCTTTCGCAAAAGGTGGAACGGCTGAGGAGCCACCGGGAATTCACGGCGGTGCTCAGGCGACACCATCGGGTCAGCAGCCGGGATCTGGTCATTCATTATTCGATCCCTGGATCTGACCAGACGGTGACCCCGCTGCCGGTGGCATCGGTTGCGCACGAAGGGCGGCATGACATCCTGCCTGCGGGCAGACGCCGCATGGGGCTCGCTGTATCCAAAAATGTAGGCAAGGCCGTGACTAGGAACAAGGTCAAGCGCAGATTCAGGCAACTTGCCGGATCCAAGGAGGGCCTGCTGCCATCCTCCTGTGATCTGGTCATGCGCGCCAAGCCCAGCGCTGCCAGAGCCACCTATGGGCAGCTGGAGGAGCAAGTGGACAGGCTCTTCCGTGACCTTATGCGCAAGACTGGCAAGATTGCCGGCGGCTCTGAAGGGCGAATGCAATCAGATTTGCAGCTCGGCGGGTCCAAGCGTCAACCGGCTCAACGGCTGGAAGCCAATGAAGGATGCAGGGCATGAGCGGCCTGGCCTCCCGGGCTCTGCAGGGTGCAGTCCGCTGGTATCAGCGCCACATCTCACCCCTCTCGCCGCCGCGGTGCCGTTACTACCCGACCTGCTCCCAGTACGCTCTGACCGCTCTGAGGCGGTTCGGGGCCTTGCGTGGAACCATCCTGGCCGTTCTGCGGCTATTGCGCTGCACGCCTTTCAACAACGGCGGGATCGATGACGTGCCCCAGAGGTTTTCCATCTTCTATCGGTTCCCGTGGTCCAAGGCCCATGAGGAGGCCCGGCTGACCCCCATGGCCCCAGACAAGGAGACGGCCTGACAATGTTCCAGAACAACGACACTTTCACTTTCGATACGGGCATATACGGCTTCTTCTATAAGATCCTCTACCCCATCGAGTGGCTCATGACCTACATCATGACCTACTGCCACAAGTTCCTGACCCTGATCGGGCTCCATAAGGGTCCCGGGGTGGCCTGGGCGCTCTCGGTAGTGATGCTGGTGCTGGTCGTCAACCTCTGCGTGCTGCCGCTCTTCATCAAGCAGCTGCGATCCATGCAAAAGATGCAGGCCCTGCAGCCCAAGCTGATGAAGATCCAGAACAAGTACCGCAACAAGAAGGATCCAGCCAGCCGAGAGGCCATGAGCCGGGAGACCATGAAGGTCTACCAGGATAACCATGCCAACCCCATGAGTTCCTGTCTGCCCGCGCTGGTCCAGGGCCCGGTCTTCATGACCATGTTCTACGTGCTTTCGGCTGTGCCCTTCATCGCCCGGGGCAAGCGGGCGCCCCTTGGAGCCTTCAACCGACAGGTGGCGCGAGAATTCGAGGAGACCACCTTCTTCGGGCTGCGGATTTCGGACAACTTCATGTCCGCCCAGGGTGCGGGCCGCATAGTCATAGTGGTCTTCATTGTGCTCATGTGCCTGGCCATGTTCTACTCGCAGTTCCACAACGTCCGGCGGAACATGCCCAGGTCGGCCATGCAGGGACAGCAGTACAAGATGCAGCAGATGATGGCCTTCATCTTCCCGGTCATGTACATCTTCTCAGGCATCTACTTCCCCTTCGCCGTGCTGATTTACTGGCTGACCAACAACCTTTGGAATCTGGGCCGAACCCTCTTCCAGGTCCGCCATATGCCTACGCCGGGCTCGCCGGCTGCAGAGAGCAAGGAGGAGCGGGACCACCGCCGTGAGAACGCTCGTCGCAAGCGCCAGGGGCTGCCCTCTTTGGAGGAGGAGCAGCTGATGGAGGCCAAGCGGTTGGAGGAGGAAGCCCGCAACAACAAGAACGTCTCCCACCAGCGTTCTCAGCCCCACCGCAAGCGTCGCGGTCGTTGATGCAGCTACTGGCAGCGGTGGCCGGTGCGGTGACCAAGCTTTCGGTCGGGCGGATACTGGAGTAGTCTGCAATCATCACGTCCGTGTATCCTCAATACTGGACACTCGATTGGTGACCAGGAATCCAGTGGACCTGAGGTTATGAATCGGATGTAAACGCGTGTAAGGAGAGCATAGATGTCTCAGTCTCTGGACCAGGGAAAGACCATCGAGCAACTCAATGAGGAGGCGGATGTCGCCGCCGACTATCTGGAGGGGTTGCTGGACATCGTCGACTACGAGGGCGATATCGAGATGGGGGTGCGCAACCACCGTCCGACCGTGCAGATTGTGGCTGACGACGACACGGATATCAAGCATCTAATCGGCAAGGATGGCGAGGTGGTGGATGCCCTGCAACAGCTGACGCGGCTGGCCGTGCAGCAGAAGATAGGGGAGCGTTCCCATCTGATCGTGGATGTGGACGGCTTCCTGCGGCGCAAGCGCGAGCATCTTCGCGAGCAGGCCCTGGATGTGATCGACGAGGTCCGGGAGACCGGCGATCCCGTCAATATGAAGCCCATGAACTCCTTCGAACGCAAGATCGTCCATGACATGGTCCGAGAGGAGGGGCTGAAGTCACGCTCCCACGGTGAGGAGCCCCACCGGTACGTCACCGTCTACCTGAAGGCCAAGAACGAAGACGAGGACCTGTCTGACGATGTTGAGGACGAACCAGTCGGGTATGATGCCCCGCTGGACTCGGATGAAACCGATCAGACCGATGATTCGGCTGACTACGCGGCTGATGACGATCCTGCTGGCGCGGACAGGGAGTGATTGCAGAACCAAGTAGGGCTGTGCGCCGATGAAGTATTGGTGACGTCCGCCTTGTTTGGATTGTTTCATTGTTTGTTGCAGACAGACTGTCTAAGTTTGCTGTGCTTATCGGCCAGGGTCGTGCCATCTGTCAGATGTATTGCCTTGTCTGGCTCATGATGGTGCTGAGTTTGCCATGCTGCTTAATTCGTAATGATCTTGGTTGGTCATCCCCTATAGGAGGCCGCCTCCTATGCTGGTTCCGTTAGGATACTGATGTGTGCCTTCGACGCTATTTTGTAGTTGAAAACCGCATGTTGGTAACTGCCTTCGGAATCCAGTGGTTTCAGATTCTGACATGGTGGAATCTTCTGGATGCAAGATGCAAGACAGTATGACGCTGTCGGGGTCTGTGGCTGTGATTGACTGCGCGTCGAATGTGAATGTGAGGAGTTGAAATGGCTGTTGTGGATGATGAACTGAACGATAGTCCCCTTTTGAGGCAGGTGCTCGGCGATGCTTTGGCACCCATGCAGCGTTTTCACGACAAGCTCTTAGGTGAGGGTGTGGAGAGGGGCATCATCGGCCCTCGCGATGAAGACATTATTTGGGAACGGCACATACTCAATTCAGCTGCCATTGTGCCTTTTGTGCGAGAACGATTGACTACTGATGGTCAGACAGCAACGGTGGCAGATATAGGTTCTGGTGGGGGCTTTCCGGGCATTGTGCTAGCTGCGTGTCTTCCGCAGTGCAGTGTTGTGCTTGTCGAGCCAATGGAGCGGCGTGTGCTCTGGTTGCGGGAAGTCATTGATGAGTTGCACCTGGTTAATGCCTCAGTGCTTCGCAAACGTGCAGAGGATCTGGCCCCGCAATCCTCTCACGCATCGAATCGGCATAAGAAAAGAGCTTCACAAGGCCACCGTCATGGTCGTCGCCGAAGCGAGGAAGGGTCCAATTCTGTTTCTGGCCATGGTTCTTCAACTTTGGTCACCACCAGGAATGGTGATGGTCAGCAAACCGTGAATGATCCTGAATCATCGGCAGCGATGGGCGGAGAAAGTCTGGCAAGGGTAGGTTCCATGCCTTCAGTACCTGAGACTTTTGATGTCGTGACCTGCCGGGCTGTGGCACCTATGACAAAGCTCGCTGGGTGGACCCTGCCTCTCTTGAGATCAGGGGGTCAGCTTATTGCCCTTAAAGGCCGTTCGGCGCAAAATGAGCTTGATAAAGCTGCTAAAGAGATAAAACAATATCATGGAGTGAATCCACGGGTCAGCCAGGCTCCAGTTGCACCTGGTCTTGAAGAAACCCACGTAGTTCTTGTGGACAAACGCTAAAACACCACGTCGATACAACATTATTTTATGACTGCGTTGTCAGAGCATTTACCTAATAGGGAGATAAAAATCAGGAAACTTAGGAATTTGCTACCTCAGAGAATAAATTATCGGCATTCAAACAGAGCCATGTCAAAGCTTATGAGAAATTATTGAACAACTCTTCTTGATCGAAACTGCCTTTTCGGACAGCAACATGAGTGGTTGCCTCCTTACCGTGATGGGCGCCATGCTCAGTTAAGGAGAGTGCAAGCACACTTGTGATCCTGTATTGCCTTCCTTAGAATGGTTTTCACTCCGGAGCTTTTATGAACTTTGACACTCCAGCCTCTATCCTGTGTCAAAGAGTAAGGCTGCAGCTGCTTATACATAATCATAATATTTGAAATAATCATGTCTGTTTCATTTGCGATTGAGCACAACGCTTTGTATCTTCCGGTTGCTTCGCTCCGAGTCTTAGTTGATACTGGTTTTGTCTCCCGTACATCGTTGGGCTAATTGTATCGGATATATCTTCGAACTGGATATACCGCCAACTTTCTGATGTTTGATTAACCGTCTCTGGCGATGTTGTCCTTTTGGTGCTCAGTGATCTATAAATTGACCTGCTTTACCCAGTTCTTGCGTAGACCATCCTATTTATACTCGCCAAGGTGTGCTTATTTACAGGTCCCATTACATACAGGGTTTTAGCGTGTTTAAACCTGTGCATCGATCTTCGTTCTCTGATCATTAACACTTACAGAGCAATATTGATCGTTGTACATGTATGAGCGATAGCTTGAGTAATCGATTAATCAGCCCCGGAGAAACTCCGGAATCACTTTTCAACACCGAATATTGTTCTGAAGTGGGAGATAGAGGTTAGCGCTGCACTGAGCACAAGAGAGATATTCACTAGTTCCTGATGTGTGCACCAGAGATTGTTTCACGTGAAACATTGCAAATACACATCTTATTTAACATTTAACTGAAAAATCATGCTTCGTTGCTTACCGATGTCACAGGTTAATGCCCAGTTGATCGCTGAGGGTATGTGACATAAGAGAGAGGTATTCAAGAGAGGTATCCGAGACAGCTCTATTCAGCAGCATCTTAGCCATGACCTTATTCAGCTGTTGCTGCTCCTAGTGGATGATTTCTTAGTGGAGATTGTTTGCAATGTTTCACGTGAAACAATCGACGCGGAATTCAATAATCTAGATCACGGTTATTGGAGTACATGTGAAAGAATACGGCAATAGCTTCTATATCTTCATTAGGAAACGGGTAGTCTGTGAACACTTTCTTAGAGTCCTTTATGCAACCACACTTGCACCAGGTAGAATACGACGCTTATCGGTTAGTAAGACCTATCGCTTAACAATAATAAATACATATTTATAATTTAAAAATAGAGAAGCGTCTATTGAATCCGTAACATTGACTGCTTGTAGAAGGGCAGGCTTTGTGAATATACAACATGCAAGATTAAAGCACGCAACTACGTGAGCCAACAATCAACAAGGTAATAGTACTTCCCAGACAGTAGAGATGTTTCACGTGAAACACTACTCTGCAGTACAGTTGTACAAGGTCCGTCGCCAAGAGGTTTAATAGGAGCGTTGAAGCAGTGTTATAACCGCTATCCAACAGGTTGATGTATTCATTGACAAGTCCCATGAATAGTATTGCATGCTTAAGTGATGTAGTGAATTTATTGATTCCCGACTTTTAAGTTATGCACAATTTAGACCTCACAAATGAATTATCCACATTATCGTTTGTAGACCATGCCGCCTTGTGGGTAGCGCCAGAATTGTCAATAATCACAAGGCAAAGCTAATAATCTATAGAAAGGGTCAGCGGTGGAGGCACCAATGTAACTATCCACACTTATCCACAGTTATGAACAACGGCTGTGTGTAACTAGCGGTTATTCTGACATGTCCAACTAGGACGGGAAAATTGAGTTGTTATCAAAAGGAGGAAGGTTCGTGGCCGCATCGAAGAAGGTGAAACCCGTTACGAGAAATACCTCGGATAGCGGTGAGCAAAGTACGCCGAACGCATCAGGTATGGAGTCGGCAACGGATATTCTGAATCGAATATTCGCTGACGGGTCAGGTTCGGTGTCCGGTGCGGAAATGGCAGATCTTTCTGCACGTTATCAGGCCTTACGTCAGGCTCAATTCCCTCATCCTTCAAAAACCCGCTTCATTGCCGTTGCCAATCAAAAAGGCGGGGTAGGGAAAACCACTACCACAGTCAATCTGGCATGCGCGTTTGCTGAATTCGATGAACAGGTGCTGGTCATCGATATGGATCCACAAGGCAACGCTTCTACTGCGTTGGGTGTGGCACATGAGTCTGGTACACCATCAACATATGATGTGCTCGAGGGTCGTCTTGGGATCGATGACGTTAAGGTGGTTTCCCCTGAATTCCCCAACCTCGAGGTGGTCCCATCTTCTATTGATCTAAGTGGTGCTGAACTGGAAGTTGCGGATATGCCCAACCGTAATCAGCTGATGAAAAAAGCAGTTGCCGACTATCTCAAAGTCTGTCACCAACACTATGACTATGTTCTCGTTGATTGCCCCCCTAGTCTCGGACTGCTAGTTCTGAATGCCATGTGTTCAGTCAACGAAGTATTGATCCCAGTGCAAGCTGAGTATTATGCTCTTGAAGGACTGCAACAACTACTGCATACTATTGGACTTGTTCAGCAAAGTTATAATCCTTATCTCATAATCTCCACCATGTTGTTGACGATGTACGACAGGCGGACGTTGCTCAGCAAAGAAGTGTTTGATCAAGTCAAGGAACACTATCCAGAGATAGTGCTGAATACGACCATTCCGCGTTCTGTCAAAATCTCTGAAGCTCCCAGCTTTCGGCAAAGCGTTGTCACCTACGACCCTAAGGGAGCCGGCGCTATCGCTTATGAAGAGGCAGCGTTAGAAATCGCGCAGAGATCCGAGCAAGTGCTGGAACATATTGCCAATAGAAGACAGGGGGAGTGAGGACATGACAAGCCGTTCACGGTTAGGCAAAGGCTTGGGGGCTTTATTCCCTGCCCTGCCAGGTGAAGATGATGAAACCAATGCTGACAATAGTCGGCGAGGAGATAACAAAGTACCAAATCCAAGCAATAAGCAGCCTACTCTTCAAGGTTTGGGTGCGGAGTCGAATGGACGAAAGCGCCTAGAGAAGGACGACACAGCAAAAGGCGAGACAAAACCAGAAAGAAGAACTAGGCATTCGGATCCTGCTAGCTCAGAACTCGCGGATTCTGAAAGATTGTCTAAAAGCGGTCGTAAACATACCAACACAGGACAAAAGCGAGTCAGTATTTCCAAGTCGCTCGACGGTGATGTTTCACGTGAAACATCATCCTCGAAAAGGGCTACCAAGCGTAGGTCTGTCCCCTCCATCAGCAGCTTGGAGCATCCGAGCGATCTATTCTTCGGTTCTACGACGACAAATGTTTCACGTGAAACATCGCCGATTGCGGGATCGATAGAGGTTGATGACCTTCGGACAAAGGAAACTCGGCAAAGCATTAACCGTGCAGCTGCTATCGACAATGATAGTGGACTAAATAAAGCGGAGGGCACTAGCCAAGAGGAGCTGAAGCCTGTCCAAGGCGGGTATTTGGCTGAAGTGCGTGTGGACGACATTAGGCCCAATGCTCAGCAACCGCGGCAGATTTTCGATGAAGATGAACTGTTGGAGCTGTCCCGCTCCATCAAGGAAGTCGGTGTATTGCAGCCCATAGTGGTGCGAAAATCAACTTTTGCAGACCGGCCAAGAACAGTCGAGGATAAAACAACTTCAGCTGCCAGTGCAGGAGGTAAATCCGAAGCATTTGACACTAAGACTAGTGAAGAGCAATCGGGCCAGCATTTAAACCAGAGAAACGCTAATCTGGGGCAAACAACCCATTATGAAATCATAATGGGCGAACGTCGGTGGCGTGCTACTAGGTTGGCTGGTCTAAATACCATACCTGCAATTGTGAAAACAACGAGCGATGACGCCATGTTGCGTGATGCATTGCTCGAGAATCTCCACAGAGTAGCTCTTAATCCCTTGGAAGAAGCAGCGGCTTATCAGCAAATGATCGATGAGTTCGGCTTGACTCAGGACGGTTTGTCTAAGTCAATCTCCAAGTCCAGACCTCAGATCACCAACACGCTTCGATTGTTGAAGTTGCCTCCAAGTGTGCAGAAAAAAGTAAGCTCCGGGGTGTTGTCAGCTGGACATGCCCGTGCCCTGCTTACTTTGCCAGATGAAAAATCCATGACGGCTCTGGCAGACAAGATCATTGCTGAAGGACTGTCGGTAAGATCTACGGAGGAACTCGTAGCATTGCAGACCGGGCAGACGAAGAAGAGAGCAAAAAAGCCTAGGGTCAACGCATGGGTAGATAGTCCGGTACGCCAAGATTTGGAAAGCCGCTTTGATACAAAGGTGGCTATTAAGGGCACTAAAAAGCACGGGAAAATAGAAATCGTGTTTTCTTCGCCTGAAGATATGGACCGCATTGTTGCCATACTCCTGGAAAAGGATCAATCCGCGAGTAATAGCAGTCATTCAGGCGACAAAGGCTGGGTTTGATCCCATTCTGAAATTGCGACCGCAGGGGTTGCTCAACCAAACCCTGCCGATAAGGCAAGCGATTGTTTCATAGCTCAATCTGGTTTTGTATGAGCTGATGAGCAATCGCTGCATTTGTCTTAAACCTGGGATGGTTGAATGCCGTTAGTATGTGCCATTCTCTGCACAGATATATCGGTGTTGAAAGGCTGTGTGCAATATATACGCTGCCAGACTGTCGGATTCCGAATGACTGCTAACCGAGCAACCAGATTATGTTGCGGGCTCACGACATCAGATACGATCGGTATCTCAGCTCTTTAGCTGGAATAGATGGATGAGTGCCTCCAATAGTGGGGGCGTGCGGTGAGTCGTTGACTAGCCAGCCAGCTAGTGGGGCATACTGGAATGGCTTGTGTGTCAGCTAGATAGGTGAGTCTTCACCGCTTAAAGATGGTTCTAGAGCAAGCATCGCTCTTGTCTGGTAGGGCGATAGTATACCTGAGCTGGCAGGGCCTTTAGAATTTTCGATGTGGCGAGGGGGGGCTGGGTTGTGCAATGTCTCCTCAGCGGGGAGCAGTTATTTCAGTGGGGGCAATAGTAGCAGCTGTAAGGTCAGTGATGTTCCTATTGAGCGGGCTATTCCGTCGTGACCATTGGACAATTAAGGGCAGCTGAATAGGCGGCTGTGATGGTCAATAAACGATGTGCCTGGCAATCGTAAACTGCCAGGCACGTAAATTCTTGTTTACAGGGCGCATCAGGCCTTATCGGTTATCCAGGCTCGTAAGATACTCTTGAGCATCCAAGGCTGCACGGCAACCCATACCGGCAGCAGAAATGGCCTGACGATAGATCTTGTCGGTTACGTCACCAGCGGCGAAGACTCCGGGTACGGAGGTTTTCGTTGACCCACCCTTGACTAGGATATAGCCGTCCTGATCCAGGTCGACTTGGCCATTAAAGAAAGCAGTCTGAGGGGTGAATCCAATGGCAACAAAAACTCCATTCGCCGGTATATTGGACTGCTGACCTGTTGCTGTATTGCGTACATCCAAAGAGGTTACGCCGCTACCGTCGCCGTTGATCCGCGTGACGACTGAATCGAGAAGGAAGCTGATCTTGTCATTGGCCTTGGCTCGGTCCACCATGATTTTTGAAGCGCGGAAGCCTTGGCGACGGTGAATCAACGTGACAGAGGAGCCGAAACGGGTCAGAAAGTCTGCGTCACTCATGGCAGAGTCGCCGCCGCCAACGACCACGATCGGCTTATTCTTGAAGAAGAATCCGTCACATGTGGCGCAGTAGGAAACCCCTCGCCCAGAAAATTCGCGCTCTCCGGGAATCTCCAACTTTCGATATTGTGAACCAGTGGTGATAACGACTGCTCGAGTTTGGTATTCTTCACCGCCATCGGTGGTGATCCGTTTGATGTCTCCACTCAAGTCAACTGAGACGACATCATCGTATTCGATCTGAGCACCAAAATGTTCGGCCTGCTCGCGCATCTGATCCATCAGATCCGGTCCCAGTACAGCTTTTGGAAATCCTGGGAAATTCTCTACTTCTGTCGTGTTCATAAGCTGACCGCCGGGCGTTAGGGCTCCAGCAATAACGAGGGGAGCATAACCGGCTCTGCCAAGATAAATGGCGGCGGTGTAACCCGCTGGTCCGGACCCTATGACAATGGCATCGTGAACAGTTTGCTTCATAACGCTACTGTATCCATGCATGATGACCGGGTCACACGCGGTGGGCGAAAAGGGTCCTTACTTATCTCACTGTAAGTCCGTTCCTGACAGAGCAGGCTATTCTTAAACCATGGAGAAAACCGTGATAGTGGCTATCGTAACCAATCTTGGGACGATTCTGGTGCTGATCTGGTTTATGCTCCGAGTTGATCGGTTACTGCGGGAGCATCCCAGCCATCAGACAGGTGATAAGGATGAGGATGACAGCTGGCATAGCTGGCGTTTTTGGAATCCTCCAAGCTCTGATGACAATGAAGACAAGTTGGACGCAGATTCTCCGGTAACAGACAAAAGCCTTGGGGCTGATGATGATATGACAGTCAGGTCTGCCGACCGATATACATCCTCGACTCAAGAAGAACCGGGTGAAAGTCCTTCGCGCGCATCGGACAAGGGCGAGGAAAGCGGCGGAGATAAGTAAGGCATATTGAGCAAGGCCGCCGACTGTTCAATCATAGTGGGGTGCGGTTTCGATTGTTTGTTTGATCTTGTGAAATGCAGTCCCTGAACAAGGATAGATTGATGCACTTGGATATATTGATCCACTGATTTGTAGGGCAGTAATGGGGCTTATATCTATAGGTCTTGAAGCGGACACGGGGGAGCAAACCGCGTCAGCACAATATGACTCGATAAATGAATTCTGATAGGAAGATCGTGCTCTCAGCGAGGGCGATGAACAAACTAGGGCAAATGAACTGGGATAACAATGCCTAGGACCGAATGATAATTCGCAGGTGAAAACACAGCTTTCGCTCTCAGTTCATGATGGCATAGTCGAAATGGCCTGATTCTCGATGCTTTAAAAGCAGCATCACCTATATGCCGCCTTGCGGGTTTTTGATGAGATATCTTGGTGAGATAACTTGAGCAACATGATGCGAAACTTGTTGTGATTGCAACCCTATGAAGGCTGTATTCATTCTCGCTCGATCATATCTTTATTCGACCAGCACTTTTAACGGGAGAATCCGTTGTCGGCCATAGACCGCTATATCGCGTGAGGCTCTCGCTGGAGTTGATGACGTAAGTTGATCACCTCGGAATGTTTCACGTGAAACATTCGATATCGACTGTGTTTGTATTCAAGGGTGTGTATCAATACTGCGGTTTACTGAGCGTGGAGTCTTGGAGGATGACCCAGTTATTGTAGCATCGACAATTCATTAGTCCGCGTCGCTTCTGCGAGTAAGTCTTGTCGGCAATATAAAAGCCGGAACCTGATTGAACATGCCTTTCGGTCAATGTTGGCCTTGGCTGAGCAGTAGAGAAAAAGTTGAGAATACAGCAGATGTGGAGAGGCGAGCACATCGAATAGAAGGAAGGAAATAACCGACAACGAATGGTGAATGGTGAACAGCCGTCATTCGATGGCCTGAAAACGATGCTAATGAGAATATGGTGCCTGCCCTGGGTGCTATCCGCTCGGCCTGTATTGCAATCCGTGTATATTGCAGATCCGCCTGGCGCATATTGCACGAATTGCAAACTATGCACCAGGCGGACCCTGCTCGTGCCAGTCGAACGATAGGCGGGACCAGAGAGGCTTTGCTATCTCAATCGGTTCGCTTTTGATTCAAAACTGATTGAACCAATGCCGTGTATAGCTCTGGCAGATTGTAACCAGCGGCCTGCGCTGACTGTGGCAGCAGCGAAGTGTCCGTCATGCCGGGCGCCACATTGGACTCCAGGAATTGCGGCTGACCTTGGGCATCAACAATGAAATCGGTTCGTGAAATATCGCGGAGCCCCAGAGCACGGTGAGCAGTCAGTGCGGCATCGCTGACAGCCTGCGTGGTCTTGGCATCCAGTCGGGCTGGAACATAGAACTCTGTCGGGCCGGGTGTGGAACGAGCTTCGAAATCGTAGGTGCCTGAGGGAGTCCAGATTTCAAGCGGAGGCAGCACCAGGGGGTGTCCGTCAAACTCGAGGATTGACACAGAGACCTCGGTACCCGTGACAGCCTGCTCGATCAGCGCTACATCACCATAGGCAAAGCAGTTGATCAGCGCCTGAGTGAGTTGGCTCTGTTCAGTCACCATGGTGCACCCCATAGCTGAGCCGCCCATGGTGGGCTTGATGAAGAGCGGGAGCCCCAGCGAGCCTAGAAGCATATCGATAACGGGTTCGACACCCAGCTCGCGGAACATGGATTCGGGCAGCGTCACGGAATGCGGAGTGTGCAATCCGGCCATACGGACAACGTTCTTGGCGATGGGCTTGCTCCAAGCGGTCCGTGAGGCCTTGGCCCGGGATCCGATGTAGGGTAGTTCCGCCATCTCCAAGACATCGCGGATGGAGCCGTCTTCGCCGTTGGCGCCGTGCAGCAGAGGCCAGACCAGATCGGGGCGGGTCGACTCGTCGGTCAAGTACGGCAAAAGCGAGCCATCCATGTCGTGGACGCGGACTGTCCACCCGGCCTCCTCCAGGAATCCCTGGACCCGATGTCCCGAGCTGATGGAGACATCACGCTCATGGCTGAGGCCCCCGCAGATCACCAGGATCGACTTATCAGCACGCTTGGTGGCCTTGCTGGCCAGGGAGGTGACATCGTCCATGGTGACTGGCGTAGCCTCACGGATGGAGCGATGTGAGGTCCGCCTGGCTTTTTTGGCCACTTCGCCAGCAGCTGTGGCTGAAGTGGTGGCCGCAGTGCTGGTCGGGCTTGCGACCGTGGTCGTCGTCGCGCTCGCGGTTGCCTTGGTCTTGCTGGCTGCCGCGGTTTTGCCCCCGGTCTGCTGCCGAGGTGTCTTGCTGTGCTTGGGCGCCATGATTCAGCCCCTTTCCTTGCCGCTGTCAGGCTCGAACAGCCGGACGGTGGCGAGTTCGTTCTCGATGACTGTGGACAGTCTGCGTATTCCTTCCCGGATCCGATCGGGGGTGGGGTAGCAGAAGGACAGGCGCATGTGATCCGCTCCCTCCCCGTTATCGTAGAAGGCTGTGCCTGACACGTAAGCCACCTTGGCGGTGATCGCTCTGGGCAGCATGTCCTTGGCGTTGAGCCCCTGGGGTATCTTCAGCCAGATGTAGAAGCCGCCCTTGGGCTTGAGCCATGAGCAGTAGGGCAAATATTTTTTCAAAGCCTCGTCCATGGCATCGCAGCGTTCCTTGTACATCCCCCGGTAATCATTGATCTGCGATTTCCAGTCGAAGTTGTCCAGGTAGGTGGTGATGGTCATCTGGCTCATGTTGGAGGGGCAGAGAATGGCTGACTCGTTGGCCAGAACCAGCTTCTGTCGGATGCCAGGAGGCGCAACCATCCAGGCCACGCGCATGCCCGGGGCGATGATCTTTGAGAAACTGCTCAGGTAGACAATGCCCTCGGAATCGTAGGAGCGCAGGGCCGGATAGGTCTGGCCGTCGAAGGCCAGCAGTCCGTAGGGATTGTCCTCCACAATAAGCACGTGGTACTTTCTGGCGATCTCGATGATCCGCGGCCGCCGCTCGACGCTCATGGTGGCGCCGGCAGGATTGTGGAAGTTGGGTACAGTGTAGAGGAACTTGACCGCTTTGCCTTGGCGGCGCTGTTCCAGAATGGTCTCCTCCAGAGCCTCGGGAATCAGTCCGTCTCCGTCCATGGCCACGTTGACCACATCGACCTGGAAGGACTGGAAGACGCCCAGGGCACCCACATAATTAGGTGCTTCAGCCAGTACCACATCGCCGGGATCGCACATAATCCTGGTGATCAGGTCCAGTCCCGACTGTGAGCCGTTGACGATAACCACGTCATCCGGCTGGACATCCTTGATGCCTTCCAGCTCCATAATGGGCAGCACATCCTCGCGCAGGTGGGGATCGCCCTGTGCTGACCCATACTGCCAGGCCACCTGGCCCTTGCTCCGCAGCATGTCGCCAAGCTGGTCGGCCAGCTTATCGAAAGGCATCCGGCCCAGGTAGGGCATGCCGCCGGCCAAGGAGACTACCTCGGGCCGGTTGGCCACAGCGAAGAGGGCACGAATTTCGGAGGCGCGCATCTGCTCGGCCCGTGCCGCATAGGAGCTGTACCAGGGATCGTTCTTGATGACCTTGGATGCGATATTGGGATCATCCGCCATAACTGACTTCCGCCTTCCTGCCGCCGTTGTCTAAGGAAACTGTATTACCTGCTAGGGCTTTGTTGGAGGAAAAATCCAACACATTACCATTTCGGTACACCCATGGTCGGAACCCCGCCTGGGATTCCTGCCCATTTTCCAGGAACTACCAATCCTAGCTGCTTTGAAGATCGGCAACAGCAAGGCAGCGGTAAGGATGAACAGCCAAGTTTTTCGCCAAGGACGTGTGGCGGACCTGCTTAGAAGGCCTGGACAGACGTGAAGCGTAGGGAGTTGCCCGGCATGCCGTCCATGGGCACCCAGACGACCAGGTCCTGGGTTGTGACCGGTTCACGCAGGGTGACCTGGGTGGTGCCCGAGGGATCGAAGCTGAAGTCGGCCAGCGGCTGCCCCTGGTTGGGCTGGGCCGCTGTGGAGTTCGCGTAGATCTGAGCATGGCCGCCGCTCTGGGGCATGACGATGGTCAAGCGGGAGACTTCCTCCGGCTTGGTCAGGTGCATGTACCATCCGAATCCCTGCAGGCCGGCGGGCTTGTTCAGGAAGAGCTGCCGATCCGACTGATAGGCCGTGGTGTTCTTGGGCTTGGGCGGATCGGGGACCTTCTTGGCCTCCTTGTCGGCATGGCTGACCTTGTCGGCTCCGGCCTTGGCCTTGCCATTGCTGGAAGTTGTCGACTCCTCGTCCCCATCAGTCCCACCGGGGAAGGGGACGTTGGACATGACCGGCCAGCCGCCCTCCTCCTTGCCGACGTTGGGCCGGGAGCCGGAGATGGTCGAGACCGCCCAGACCAAGGCCACTACGATGATTGCGGCCGCTACCGCAATGACTACAGAGCGAGTCGTAAAACGGCCGAATAGACGGGTGTCGGCCATGTCTGTCTCGTCATCCAGATCCTCGTCCTGGCCATCGTCCGGAAGCTGCGAATAGGTCACCGGCGCCGGCATGGAGTGGATCTCAGGCGTGAAGCTGGGGGGCAGGGGCTCCATGACCGTGGTCTGCTGCTCTTCTTCATCAACATCGGGCTGCTTGGGAGATCGGGGCGCTCGCTCGGCATGCTGATTCGAGTCGACATTCTGCCGCTCTTCGTATGCCTGGTCGGTCGAGCCGCTGGCCACGCGGGCATGGGTCCTGTCGTGTGCCTCGGCGTCATCCTCGCGCCGGGCATGTGAGTCTCCATTGCTCTGTGGGGCGCTCTGTGAGGCGGACCGGCTGGATGCCGCCCTGGCCTGACGACCGCCGGACTTGTCGAAGTCCCACTGGGAGAAGCCGCGCTCCACGGGGTTGTCGGCGGTCACGCCGCTGCCGCTGATGGCCTCGGGCGGCCGATGCTGATCGTCTCCCACGGTCGGCATCCGCCCGGTCACTGCCTTGGACTCCTCGTCATGTAAGGCAGCGGGCCTGGCAGTCGTCGTCCTGAGTGCGCTCACATCCATGGCTGCGGTTCTGCGGGAGCGGCTGTTCAGCGAGCGCTGCCGCTGACGTTCGTCGAAGAGCGAGAAGAGGTCGGTGTCCGTGTCTTCGGGATTGAGCATCTCGATTTCGCCCCGGCCGGGGAAGAGCAGTTGGTTGGTCTTCCAGTGTGGCTCATGATGGGTCACAGTCTGTGCGGCAGGCAGGGCGGAGGAGGTCAGCCCATCGGGCAGGGGCAGTACATCCTTGGGATCTACCGGTCTCAGAGCCACGGTCTCGATGGAGGCGCGGCCGTCCATCTCAGGCCAGATCAGATCGCTGTCGGTCAGCTCCTCGGGAGGGATCCAGGGGCTGAGCAGCGCCGACAGCTCGGCCAGAGTGACCAGGGGCACCGGCTTGGCCCCCTGGTCATCAGTCAATCCCAGTCCGCGCATGCAGATGATCCTGAACTCCTCGGGCGTGTGCTTGGGAAGCTCCTGCAGGCTGGGCTGCCGTCCGTCTTGGTCGGGCCGGCGGGTCAGCATGGCGTAGAGCACGCCAGCCAGTTCGCGTATGGCATGCTCCTCGTCCGTCAAACCCATCTCGTTCGGGACTGACGGGTGCGCGATCATGGGCGAGATGGGGGCATCTGCCAGGGTGATAGAGGCCGGCGCCAGCCTGATGGTACTGGTTGAGACTGCATAGTCGACCATGCCGGCGGCATGCAGGGTGCGCATGGCCTCGGTGACCTCGCCCATGATGGTGCCCATGGCCCGGTCGCTCAGCGTCTCGCCGGCGGGCCCGTGCATATAGTCCCTCAGGGACATGCCGGCATCGGGGGCGGTGACGATCAGAGAGACCCCGTCCCGGGTGTGCAGCTGGTAGACCGGAGTGAATCGGCGGTCCTTGTTCAGCGCCAGGCCGGAGGCGTTGACGTTGATCAGGTCCGTGCAGGTCGAATCGCCGGCGATGAAGAGCTGGCAGTCCCTGTCCAGAACCTTGTCCTTGGCCCGCCAGACGCTCAAGCCCTTGGCACGGCGGAGCAAGGTGACCAAGGTGTATCTGCCGAGGATGGTGTCTCCGATATGCGCGTTCATGCTTGCCGAGCTCTCATCAGAAGTGGGGCGTCGCCTGTGGTTGGCGACGCCGTGGTGGACCGTGCTGTTCCTAGGCACAATCCTAACGGGTTGCGGGGCCGGAGGAGCCGGTGGGGGCCCGGCTATCGCGGATTCTCCATCAGTGCCGGGCTCGCGGGTCTCTTCGAAGTTCTCCAGAGCCGCGTCCATGCCAGGCTGGGTGGAATCAGGGGAGGAGGAGTGCACCACCCTGACCGAGCGGTCGGCCAGCCGGGAGGGCCGTCCCTCCAAGGCGTCCAGGCTGCGGACCGGGTGCCGCGCCGTCCTGCCCAGACGGCGGGCCAGGTCGACCATGAGCCGGGTGAATTCCTCGGTGCGCAGCGCGACCAGGGTCACGGCGTAGATGGCCGCTGTCAGCAGGGTGATGACCACGCAGATAAAGAGCGCCTGCACCCAGCTCATGTGGCCCTGCCGGTCCTGGACCCAGGCGCCGACCAGGCGGGTCAGCGGAGCCTTGACCGTCAGGGAGGCTGCCAGCGCCAGGCCCGCCGCCAGAAAAGCCTTGGCGTAAGTGCTAAGAATGCGCCGACCGTCCAAATATCCCTGGAAGGGTCTGCGCAGCATGCCTGCCAGCATGGGGAAGCTGAGGATGTTGCTCAAGGACAGGCTGAGTCCGACCAGGGCCGCCCAATAGCGGGGAGGGGCCAGACGGATGGATGCCAGGACCAGCACCACCTGGATGGTGTTGGAGACGGCTGCGAAGATGAAAGGATGCCGTCCGTCCTCGAAGGCGTAGAAGGTGCGCTGAATGAGCAGGAAGGCGCTCATGGGCACCAGCCCCAGGGACAGGCCTATCAGGGGTCCCGAGATCAGGACTGCCTCGTGGACGCCCACGGAGGGCAGCAGGGCACGGGTGATGGGCACCGGAATGGCCAGCATGACCGCAGTGAAAAAGAACATCATCAGCCCGACATTGCGCAGGGCCTGGCTCAGATCCTCGCGGGCATCCCCAATGCGGCCGTCCGAAACCGCCTTGGACAGCTTGGGGAAGATGGCCGTGCTGACGGAGACGGCCACCAGGGAGTATGGCAGGATGAAGAGGGTGTAGGCGTTCTGGTAGGAGCCGTTGCCGGCGATGTCCAAGGGGTTGCCCTCCAGGGGGGCGCCGTTGTTGATGCGGGCGTTGATCACATTGGCCAGCTGGTCGATGACTACCACACCCATGCTCCAGGCGGCCACCGAGCCCATGGATCGCAGGCCGATGCCCCGCAGACCCCAGCGCGGTCGGTAGCGGAAGCCGCTCATGATCAGGGGGATGAAGAGGACCAGCGCCTGGAAGGCCACCCCCAGGGTCCAGGCTCCGGCGGTCAGGGCCACCTTGCCGTTGTCCCAGAAGCCGACCGGCTGACTGCGGGCGTTGCCGAACAGGAGGATGAAGACCAGGAAGCCCAGGCAGCTGATCAGGTTGGCGCCCACCGAGCTCCAGGCGTATGCGGTGAACCGGCCCTTGGCGGCCAGGATCTGGCCCAGTACCGTGTAGAGCCCGTAGAAGAAGACCTGGGGCATGCACCAGAGGGTGAAGGAGTTGGCCAGGGCCCGCTGTGCGGGGTTCCACTTGGAGTTCAGATAGATGGTGGTCAGCACCGGGGTGCCCAGCATCAGCAGCAGGGTCAGCAGGGCCAGGAGAACCATGGCGACCGTGATCAGCTTGTTCAGCCGGTCAGCTGCGTCCCGCTCCTTGAGTGTGCGCACGATCTGCGGGACCAGGACGGCGTTGAAGATGCCGCCCGAGATCAGGGTGAACATGACCTGGGGGATCATGGCGCCGGTTTGGTAGGCATCGGCTGCGATCCCGGTGGTGCCGATGGCGGCTGCCAGCAGGATGGTGCGGATCTGCCCGGTCACCCGGGAGGCCGCGGTGCCCGTGGCCATGATGGCGGAATTGCGCCCTACGGAGCTCATTCGTCCGGGTCCTTCGTGCGGTGGAACTGCCGCCAGAGCCCCAGGAGCCCAAGCAGCACGGCGAAGACAATGATGAGCAGGCCGCTCATGTCGCTCAAACGAAGATTGCTGGTGATCTGGGCCCGGCGCATCTGACCGAAGGGGCGGCCCTGGCTGTCCAGCAGGCCGATATCCACGTTGGCCCTGCCGGCCGTCGCCACTCTGACCTTGAAGGTCACTTGGGCCTCGGAGCGGGCGGGAATGACCACATCCGCCAGGCGCGAGGTGACGATCTCCATGGAGTCGGTGCGGGCGCTGATGCGGGCGTGGACCGGGTAGGGGTGGCTGTTGCTGACGGTGACGGGCATGGAGGCCGTCTCGCTGACCACGTTCAGGGACTCGCTGGGCGTGATGCTGATGCCGTCCAGGAGCCGGTGGGATATGGCACCGGCCTGATCGGCCAGGCCGGCGGCGGCTGCGGTTCCGCCCAGGGACTTCAGGGCTAGATCGTCATGTGCGGCGGTCAGCCGGTTCAGCCACTGGTGTGGATCCTTGGGCTGGCGGGCGGTGGCGTCAGCATCCTGTCGGGCCAAGGCCTGGCTGTCGGTCTTGCCGGTCGTGGCGCTGGCGGTGGGCTGGGAGGCCTGCTGACCGTCGGCCAGAATGGAGGAGGCGAACCGGTCGATGTCCGCCCTGCTGGCGATCAGAGAGTCCAAGGTGGCTGTCGAGCTGTCGCCATGCTTGGCGCCGCCCTGAGCGTCATCGGCTTCGAGGGCCTTGAGCAGGCCCGATGAGCCGCCGGTGAAGTCGGGTGCTCGCATCAGGTTGTCCATGGGTTCCAGGCGGATCCAGGGAGCGTGCTCCAGCTCGGTCATGATCCTGTCCGCCTGCTGAGTGTCCTGATCGGCATCAAAGCAGACCAGGAGGGAGCGCTCGGCGTAGGGCTGTTCCATCTGATAGAAGGCGCTCTGGGCAATGAAACGTGCCGTCTGCCCCGCCTGGGTCTGCTCCCCGGTGGCTCGCGTGGAGCTGGGGTTGCCCCTGGCCAGGTTGCTGAGTTCGCGCTGGGCCGACAGGACGGTCACCTGTCCGGCCTGGGTGTCGATGGTGTACTTGCCGGTGTGGGCGGAGGTGCCGGCTCCTACCTCGAAGCCCTGCGGGGCAATGACCGTCTGGTAGCCGGCGCGACGGGCTGCGGCGATGGATTCCATGGTCCACTCCTGCCTGCCCTGCCAGGCGTATGTGCCGGAAGCGGCATCAGGATAGAGCTTGGCTGCTGTCTGGGCGCTCCAGGACTCGGGGGTGACCCCGGCCCTGGCATAGCGATCCTGGTTCTGGGAGGCGTATCCGGTGATGTCGAAGTCGGCTGGCTGAATCAGCCCTTGGATCCGGGGGCGGTTGGCGAAGGCGGACAGGTAGACCGGATCGCCCACGGCCTGCAGGGACCCGTGCTTGGCCAGCAGCAGACTCTGCTCTTCCTGGCGGCGGCTCCCTTGACGGGTCAGTGTCACGCTCTGGTCTTTATTCTTGCCCGGGCCTGGATCGGATTCGGCACCGGGCTGGGTCATCAGCGCTGTCATGGCCTTGTCGTCAATGTTCCAGTCCGAGGAGATCAGCGGCATGACCATGGTCAGAGACAGTGCAGGGGTGCCTGCAGTGGGCAGGCCATCCCATGTCCGGGTTAGAAAGGTGAACACGTCGCCCAGGACCCGGTTCTGGCTGTCGCTCAGGGAAAGCCGGACGGGTTTGGGCCCCCAGCTGGTCATCTTCTTGATCGCGTCTTGATCAGCCGGCACGTTGACTGAAACCTCAACGCTCTGCCCGGCCGGGATTGTCGGTACGCTCTGAGTGCCCAGCACGTCTGGGGTGGGGATGCGGGCGTGGCCTTCGGACCAGGCCTGCATGTCGGCCCGGGAGCTGAAGGAGTACAGGGCGCTGGTGGACACGCCCAGATGGGCATTCTCCATGGGCTGGTTCGCGGTGTTGGTCACCGTAGCGCGCAGGGCGTAGCCGGATTTGTCAGTCACCACAGGCATCGACCAGCGCAGGGCCACCTCGGCCGAGTTCTGATGATTGGGGGCAGCCAGGGCCGGTGTTGGCAGCCAGGGAGTCATCACCAAGGCTAGCAGGAGGACGATCGCCGGTAGGATTCGAGCCCACCGAGCCCATCGGTTGAAGGCATGGGTGCGCTGGCTGGTGCGCCCGCTCGGGCGCAGGGGGGTCTGGATCATGGCTGTTTTTTATACTTCCTCGCGTAGAGCCAGGCTATTTTACGCTCATTAGGGTAACTGAGCACGGAGGTCAGGTCGGAAAAGTCCACCCAGATGGCATCTTCGGCCTCATGATCAGGGTCGCCCTCCACGCTCAGGGATCCGCCGATCATACGCAGGACGAAATGATGGACCAGCTTGTGGACCCGTTGGTTGGTTCCGGTGAACCAGTAGTCGATGGTGGCGATGGAATCGGTCACCCTGCCCAGTATCCCCGTCTCCTCGTGGACCTCGCGCACGGCCGTCTGCTCGGGTGTTTCCCCCTTCTCGATATGCCCCTTGGGCAGGCACCATTCCAGGTGGCCCGAGCGGGAGTGCCGGGCGATGATGGCCACCCGGTCATGTCGGTCGAAAATCAGCCCACCCGCCGAATACTCTCGCACTACGGGCAGTTCCTGGGCATCCAGGGAGGCAAAGGTGGAAGGTCCTGAGGCATGCTTATGCCGGGGCATGAGGGCAGGCGTGGGTATGTCATCCTCGGTCTGTATGCGCTCGCGAACCTGCGGATCCAGACGTTCACTTACGGTTTCCACAAGATGGTCCCGCTCCTGCTGTCCGCGGGCATGGGTGCCCGCAGAGTCGGCGCTATGTGCAAGCATGCGCGCCATGTCCGCGGGCGTAATCATACTCCAACTTTACGTAAGGTAATGTGCAGGTGGGGTAACGGTATGCTAGTAGGCGCATCAACTCCGTAGGAAAGGGTGAGCGTGGATTTCCAAGTCTGGCCGGAGGCCATCGAGCTCGGGCGCCTCTTCGCCGAGCAGGGATATGAACTGGCGTTGGTAGGGGGTCCTGTACGCGATCTGCTCCTGCACCGGCACTCCCACGACCTGGACTTCTGCACCTCAGCCCGGCCCGAGCAATTCGAGCCCATCCTGCGTCACTGGGGATCGGGCTTCTGGGACATGGGGCGCAAATTCGGCACCTTGGGCGCGCTGCGGCGGCGTCCTGACGGAACCGAGGTCAAGGTGGAGGTGACCACCTACCGGCGAGACACCTACGATCCCAACTCCCGCAAGCCCGAGGTGGACTATGGGGACAGCCTTGAGGGCGACCTTTCGCGGCGCGACTTCACCGTCAACGCCATGGCCCTGCGGGTGCCCGACCTGGTCTTTGTGGATCCCTACCGGGGGGCCAACGACCTGGCCAAGCAGGTGCTGCGGACCCCGGTGGACCCCCGTCAGTCCTTCGATGACGACCCCCTGCGGATGATGCGGGCCGTGCGGTTCGTGGCCCAGCTGGGATTCACCATCGCTCCGGAGACAGCTGAGGCCATCACCCGCATGACCGATCGAATCAGCATCGTCTCGGCCGAGCGGATTCGCGACGAGCTGACCAAGCTCATGCTGTCCGACCACCCCGTCCAGGGCATCGAGGCCCTGGTGCAGTCCGGACTGGCTGACATCGTTCTGCCCGAGATCCCCGCCCTGCAGCTGGAGATAGACGAGCATCACCGGCACAAGGACGTCTTCGAGCACACCCTGATGGTGGTGGACCGTGCCATCGCCCTGGAGACAGGACCTGACGGACCTGTGCCCGCCCCGGATCTGACCCTGCGTCTGGCCGCCCTGCTGCACGACATCGGCAAGCCCGCCACCAGACGCTTTGAGCCCGGCGGCAAGGTCAGCTTCCATCACCATGATGCAGTCGGGGCTCGGTTGGCCCGCAAGCGCCTGAAGGCCCTGCGCTTCGACCACCACCTGATCGCCGACGTCTGCGACCTGATCTCCATGCACCTGCGCTTCCACGGCTACGTGGACGAGCGGTGGACCGATGCGGCCGTACGCCGCTACGCCCGGGAGACCGGTCCGCTTTATGAGCGGCTCAACCGCCTGACCCGGGCCGATGCGACTACCCGCAACAAGCGCAAGGCTCAGGTCTTCTCCTCCGCTATGGACGAGTTGGAGGACAGGGTGGCTCAACTGCGTCGTCAGGAGGATCTGGATGCCATCCGGCCCGACTTGAATGGACAACAGATCATGCAGATTCTGAACCTCAAGCCGGGACCGCAGGTAGGACGCGCCTATCAGCACATGCTGGACTACCGCCTGGATCAGGGCCCGGTCGACCAGCAGACAGCCGAGCAGGAGCTGCGGGACTGGTGGCAGAGCCAGGGCTAGAGCCAGGCCTGGTCCGCATTCTGCAGGTTCGGCTGCCGCCGGATTATATGTGGAAGATGTTTGCC
This sequence comes from Bifidobacterium sp. ESL0825, assembly GCF_052606465.1. Classification (NCBI taxonomy): domain Bacteria; kingdom Bacillati; phylum Actinomycetota; class Actinomycetes; order Bifidobacteriales; family Bifidobacteriaceae; genus Bifidobacterium; species Bifidobacterium sp. ESL0825. The sequence goes on along the minus strand of NZ_CP199589.1, from coordinate 1,589,683 downwards.
TGGTCATCAGGTGCCAGGCTGGTATTGGCTGTGATTGTCGTGTGGCCCGGGCTGTTGCTTACTCGTGTGAAGTGTTCATGCTGTCTGTCGTTCGGGCCTGCTTTTGGCGGCTTTTGGCGGCTATTGCGGCTCCGGCGGTGAGTAGTCCTGTGGCGAGCAAGAGGAGCATGCCGTCGCCTCCGGTCAGGGGCAGGCTGGTGATGGAAAGGTACCGGTAGGTGTTGCCCTTGTCGGTTTCCTGCTGTTTGCCGTCCTGGGTCCAGTCGATGGCCACGGGCACCAGCCCCGGCGTGTAAGGGGGAGTGGTCACCTTCCAGGTGCCGTCGGGGCTGGGCTTGAGGCCCTTGCCTGCGGCGAGGCACGTGCCCTGCTCCTGATTCTGGCCGAAGCATACGCTGGTGGTCTGCGGCTCTCCGGGGAATCTGACCGGGCCTGGCCGACTGGCCGGCCAGGCGTTGGAGGGGTCGCGCCCCAGCTGGCCGTTGCCGGTGTTTCCCCAGGTGTAGAGCTGGCCGTCGGAGCCGATGGCTGCGGAATGATACCATCCCAGGCTGGCTTGTCTCCAGGTGAACCCTTTGGGCGCGCCCTGGGGCTTGCTGACCAGGGTCGGTGTCTGCCGGTCGGTGGTGGTGCCGTCGCCCAGCTGGCCGCTGATGTTCCATCCCCAGGCGTACAGGTTCCCATCGGATCCGGAAGCTACAGAATCCCCGTCGCCTAGGCTGGCTTGTGCCCAAGTGAATCCATTGGGCTTCGCGATCTGAATTGGCGTCTGCCGATTGGTGGTGGTGCCGTCGCCCAGCTGGCTCTCGGAGTTTCTTCCCCAGGTGTACAGGCCGCCGTCGGAGCCGATGGCCGCGGAATGATGTTCGCCTAGGCTGGCTTGTGTCCAGGTGAATCCTTCTGGCGCTCCTTGGGGCTTGCCGATTTGCACTGGCATGTTCCGCTTGGTGGTGGTGCCGTCGCCTAGTTCGCCGTACTGATTGTCTCCCCAGGTGTAGAGGCCTCCGTCGGAGCCGATGGCTGCGGAATGCCAGCCGCCTAGGTTGACCTGTTTCCAGGTGAATCCTTCAGGTGCGTCTTGGGGCTTACCTATCAGGACTGGTCTGTTCTGGTTGGTGGTGGTGCCGTTGCCAAGCTGGCCGTATTCGTTGTACCCCCAGGTGTAGAGGCTGCCGTCGGAGCCGATGGCCGCGGAATGAAAGCCGCCCAGGCTGACCTGTTTCCAGGTGAATCCTTTGGGTGCTCCATCGGGCTTGTTGACCAGGACTGGTCTGTTCTGGTTGGTGGTGTTGCCGTTGCCCAGCTGGCCACTGCCATTGTCTCCCCAGGCGTACAGGTTGCCGTCGGAGCCGATGGCTGCGGAATGCCAGCCGCCAAGGATGACCTGTTTCCAGGTGAACCCGTCCGCCGCCCCCTGAGGCTTGTCGACCAGGGCCGGCCTGCTCCGGCTGGTGGTGGTGCCGTCGCCCAGCTGTCCGTCGTCGTTGCCTCCCCAGGTGTAGAGGTTGCCGTCCGAGCCGATGGCTGCGGAATGGTTGTAGCCCAGTCTGATCTGGTTGAATCTGATGCCTCGCTGTGCGGGCGGAGTCAGGGTCACCTCGGTGCCGCCGGTCTCGGGCCCATGGTCCGGGCTGATGGACCAGTGCTGCGTGTCTTCCCTGGTCCAGTGGGCGGTCAGGGTGGTGTCATGGGTGACTGGCTGGCTGAAGTCGTAGGCGACATCGCCTTGGAACCAGCCGTCGAACAGGCAGCCCTCGGCCCTCGGGTCCGGGTAGGGGCGTTCCGCCTGCCCGTCCTGGGTGACGGACTGGCTGGGGGGCATGCCCGTGGGGGCGGGGCAGGAATCGTTTTTGGAATTGAAGCCGACTTGGTATTGGGGGGCGATGTACGTGTATTGCAGGTGATCGTCCGGCTGCGGCCCGTTCCGGCTCCAGCCGACCGTCACGTCTACGCCCCCCGGCTCATGCTTGGGCGTGGATACCTGCCAGGTGCCGTCTTGGTTGGCCGTGATCCCTGTGGCCTTGGCCTGGCCGAACAGGACGCTGGTGGGCGTGACGGCGCCGGGGAAGTTGACCATGCCCGGCCTATTCCAGCTGGTGGTGGTGCCGTTGCCCAGCTGGCCGTTGCCGTTGACTCCCCAGGTGTACAGGTTGCCGTCCGAGCCGATCGCTGCGGTATGGTTGCATCCTGGGATCGTGTATTTCCAGGTGAACCCGGCGGGTGCGCCTTGGGGCTTGCTGACCGGGATTGGCCTGCCCCGGGTGGTGTTGGTGCCGTCGCCCAGCTGGCCGTTTTCGTTGCTTCCCCAGATGTAGAAGTTGCCGTCCGAGCCCAACGCCTCGGTATGCCAGTCGCCTAGGTTGACCTGTTTCCAGGTGAACCCGGCGGGTGCGCCTTGGGGCTTGTTGACCAGGGTGGGCGTGTGCCGGTCGGTGTTGGTGCCGTCGCCCAGCTGGGTTCTGTAGTTCTGCCCCCAGGTGTAGAGGTTGCCGTCCGAGCCGATTGCCGCGGAATGTTGCCAGCCTATGCTGACCTGTTTCCAGGTGAACCCGGCGGGTGCGCCTTGGGGCTTGTTGACCAGGGTGGGCGTGTGCCGGTCGGTAGTGGTGCCGTCGCCCAGCTGGCCGCTGAAGTTCCATCCCCAGGTGTAGAGGTTGCCGTCCGAGCCTATAGCTCCGGAATGATTGCAGCTAAGGCTGGCCTGTTTCCAGGTGAATCCTGCTGGCGTGCCTTGGGGCTTGTCGACCTTGATCGGCCTGGTCTGGTTCGTGGTGGTGCCGTTGCCCAGCTGCCCATACTGGTTGTTTCCCCAGATGTAGAGGTTGCCGTCCGAACCGAATGCCGCGGTACTCAAGTCGCCTAGGGTGAATTGTTTCCAGGTGAATCCTGCTGGCGTGCCTTGGGGCTTGTCGACCGGGGCCGGTGTGTTCCGCTTGGTGGTGGTGCCGTCGCCCAGCTGGCCGCGGCCGTTTTGGCCCCAGATGTAGAGGTTGCCGTCCGAACCGAATGCCGCAGAATGGTCCCAGCCTATACTGACTTCTTTCCAAATGAATTTTTCCGGCGTGCCCTTGGGCTTTTTGACTTGGACTGGTGTGGACCGGTTGGTGTTGGTGCCGTCGCCCAGCTCGCCAGCGCCATTGTCTCCCCAGGTGTAGAGGTTGCCGTCCGAGCTGATGGCCGCGGAATGAAGGCCGCCCATGCTGAGCTGGCTGAGTCTGATGCCGCGTTGCGCGGGCGGGGTGAGGGTGACCTTGGCGCCCCCGGCTATGGGCCCTTGGCTGGGGCTGATGGCCCAATGGCCGTCTCCCTTGGTCCAGTGGGCGGTGAGGGTGATGCTACCGGTGACGGGCTGGGTGAAGTCGTAGGCAACGTTGCCTTGGAACCAGCCGTCGAACAGGTATCCGTCCCTGGCGGGGTCGGGGCTGGGCCGACTGGCCTGGCCCCCGTCGGGGATGGTCTGCCTGCCAACGCTGCCGCCGCCTGCCGTGTCGAAGCTGACCGTCCAGGCTGCGGAGGACCGATCCTGGACGCCGGCAGCATCGCCGGCAGTGTCGAGCGTGGGTGAGGAAGGCATCGGGGTCGTGTGGCTCAGGGGTGAGGATGTTGGCAGGGGTGAGGACGTTGGTGGGGAGGCCGTTGGTGGGGAAGACATTGGTGGGGAGGAGGACGGCGATACGGCCTGCAGGCTATCATCCCCCTGCTGTTTGTCCAGGGTGGTGGGCGTGGCTTCTCCGGATGGATTGCCGGAGCTCCCGGCCAAAGCGGGTGTGCAGGACAGGGCTAGGAGAAAGGCCAGGGCTGCTGCTGCCATGCCCGAACGCTGACGCATGATGAGTCGACCCCCTTCTTCGCAGAGCCTGATACAGCATCCCCCGGACATCGCACTCAAAACTGTAGCAAAAAGCTGTACTAAGAAACTGTATCAAATCCCCAAACACCCACGACCCCAAGGTGTTACACCTACTACCATACCATGCGCGCAAACGCCTCCGGTTGAAGGTTCTACAACAGCCGGGTCCGCGCTCCTGGGCGGGATGCCAGGCCGGCAACATTGCTGCGGTGTCAGGCCTTGGGAGCCTTGGGCAGGTTCTTCAGGGAGGAGGGGTCAGCCAGGCAGCCCTTGATGGCTTTGATGTTACGGCCTACGACAGAGGTGCTGTCCTCGTCGTTCAGATCGGTAAAGGTTGCCCCGATGACCACATCGATCAGATCGTCGCTGCGGTCGTCCATGACCAGAACGGCATCGTTGAATTGGGATCCCACCGTGTAGCCGCGGTCAATGGCCGAGGCGCCGAAGCGTATCTGGGTGCGCGCTGTCTCGGTCTTGCCCGGATAGTCTGCCACATCCTGCATGTTGAATCCCCGATTGCGCAGGGCCGACGCCAGAGCAGTGGCCAGACCGGACTTGTTGGTTCCGTTGAGCACCCGCACACGGATGTCGGGGTGGTTGACCAGCTTGGACTTGTCGGGCGGACAGGGCACAGCGACCCCATAGTTGGGCTTGGCGATGGTGGCGTGTTTGGCGGTATGCCCGATGGATCCGAAGATGATCAGACCACAGATGACCAGGATGACCACCAGGGCGCTGACGGCTATAGTGAAGACCATCTTCTGCCGCCGTCGTACGAACTGCCTGCGGGCCTCGCGTTCGTCGAGTGGTTCGGGATTCGTCATGTTGCCTACTCTACTGTCCATGGGTGACTCGCAGGGGGACCATCCTGGGCAGGACTGGCGAGTCAGCCTCAATGATTCTGTCTACGGCATTCTGCTCCCGCCAGAGTCTTATCAGTGTAGCCGCTTGGTCCAAGTGAGGAACCATAGCCACCACCGATGGGCCGGATCCCGAGACGAAAGCTGGCCCTGCCCCTGCCCGCCGGGCAAGATCCAGAGCCAGGAGCGAGCGTGGGTGAAGAGCACAGGTGGTTTTTTGCAGGTCGTTCAGGTCGCCGGGGCCGGGGCCGATCGCGTCGAAGGCCTTGTATACCTGGGCCGTGCTCAGCTGATCTTCATAGGCGCCGATCAGCAGGCGGCCGGTCAGTCCGGCATTGCGCAAACTTCGAGCCTCCGCACCTGTCGGATCCAAGGGCTCCAGAACCTGGCCGAAACCCGAGCCGTGGCTGAGGCCACCATGCAGGCAGAAGGGCAGGTCTGCGCCCAGCCCGGCGGCGATCCCATCCAGATCAGCTGCGCCCAGCCCGAGCTTCCAGAGCCGGTTCAGGCCCAGCATGGTTCCGGCCGCATCCGTGGATCCCCCGGCCAGCCCGGCGCCCACCGGTATCCGCTTAGTGATGCGGATGGCCACATCCGGCTGGCGCCCGGTGGCCTGAGCCATGGCTAGGAGGGCCTTGACGGCCAGGTTTGCATGGGGATCAGCGTCATGGTCCCCCAGATCGCCCAGATGCTCGCCCTCCATGTGCAGCCTGAAGCCGCTGCCGGGCTCTCTTGGGCGCAGTTCCACTCTGTCCAGGATGCTTACGGCACTGTAGATGGTGTCCAGGCGGTGACGGCCGCCCCAATCCGCTCGGGCGGGTCCGACCCGAAGCAGCAGGTTGATCTTTGCCGGGCAGTCCAGGGCGATCCCCTCCCCGCCGACGGCCGGGCTCACGCGGCCACCTCGCGGCCGGCCCGCTCCAGGGCGGCGAATTCCGCAATGGTCATGGTCTCTCCGCGTCGGCTCGGATCGATGCTCGCCGCCTTGAAGGCCTCGGGGGGCACCAGGCCCTTAAGGGCAGCATGCAGGGTCTTGCGGCGCTGGCCGAAGGCGGCGTCGATCAGAGCGAAAACCCGATTCCGCGTGCGCTCATCCTCGCCGATGTGCCCTTCCTCGTTACGGACAAAGGAGACCAGGGCCGAGTCGACATTGGGAGCAGGCCAGAAGACGTGACGCCCGATCCTTCCCGCTTGAGCGGCACGGCCGTACCAGGCCAGCTTCAGGCTGGGGGCGCCGTAGACCTTGGAACCCGGGCCAGCAGTCAGGCGGTCCGCCACCTCCTTCTGGACCATGACCAGGAACCGGCTCAGATTGGCGAACCGGGCCAGGAGGGTCAGGATGATCGGAGTGGCTACGTTGTAGGGCAGGTTGGCTACCAGGGTCAGGTCGGCGCTTCTGCCCGCGTCGCCTGCCAGCTGAGGGGTCAGGGTCAGGGCATCCCGGTTGATCACGGTCAGCCGGTCCAAGGCTTCCGGCATGCGTTCGCTGACGGTCTCAGGCAGGCGCCGGGCCAGCCCGGAGTCGATCTCGTCGGCGGTCACCAGACAGCCCGCCTCCAGTAGCCCCAGGGTCAGGGATCCCAGACCTGGACCCACCTCCAGAACGGACTGACCGGGTTTCACCTCTGCCAGGCGCACGATCCTGCAGACAGTGCCTGGATCGATAACGAAGTTCTGGCCCAGGCGCTTGGTGGGATGGATGCCGGCCTGGTCGGCGATGCGTCGGATATCGGCGGCACCCAGAAGGCGGTCGCTCTCGCTTCTAGTGTTCATGTCGGTTCGCTGCTCGTGAATGTAGTAGGGGGGTCAGTACCAGTTGTACTGCTCGGAGTGGCGCCAGGCCGTGCTGGGGTTTCCGTATCGTTGGGCGATATACCAGAGGCCCCAGTCGATTTGAATGGCAGCATCGTCACGCCAGTTGGCACCGAATTGACTCATTTTAGAGCCCGGCAGGCTTTGGGGGATGCCGTAGGCACCGGAGAGGTTCTCGGCATCCCATTGCCATCCTGACTCCTTGTTCCAGAGTTTCACCAGGTCATCGAATTGCGAACCTGTCCATCCGCGCTGGGCGGCTGCACCCGAGGCATAGGCTTGGGCTACGCCGGGTCCTGCATGCCAAAGGCCGCTTGGCGATGGGCTTGGCGATGGCGGCGGGGCTGGTGTGTTTTCGGCCTGGCTCGGGGGGTCTGGTTTGGGCGTTGTATTCGAGCCTGATGGCTGCGATGCCTGTGGTGGCGTGGCAGTTGTCTTTCCCGACTGCGCATCCTTGCTCGGCAAGGCGCTTGGGGAGGAAGTGTCCTTGGCATGATCGGATCCCTTGTCCTTGGACTGCTGCCCGCTGCTCTGCCCCTCCTTTGGCTTGTCAGGGCCGACGGCCACCACCTGATCCACTGGCATGGCCACAGTCTCCTCCTTGACGACCTGCTCCGATTCTGCCTGTCCGTCCACATAGGTGACCTGGATGGTCTGCAGACGCTGGCCGGCTACGCCTTCCTGTCGGATCTGGGTCTGGCCTGGCGCCAGGTTCGGGTCGACCACGGTACGTGTAGCAAAGGCCAGGGGGATGGTCTTTTGGGTGTTCCCGTGGGTGACCCGTCGGACACGCAGCACGGTGGCGCCCTGGTCGTGCTCCACGCTGACCCGGTCCTCCTTGCCCAGCACGATGCCCTTGGAGTCCAGGATGGAGGCGGCTGGGAGCTTGCCGTCGGGGGCCACCGAGGTCTTCCCGTCAGCTATGACCGTGACCGGCCCCGCCTGGTTGATGACCAGACCGCCGGTCAGCTGGTTGTAGACGTTGCCTATATCCACGGTGACCTTCATGGCCTGCTTGCGGTTCTCCTCGAAGAATCCCAGCAGCTGGTCCATGCTGGTGGCTGTGGTCCAGAAGGGCACGCGTTGGCCCTGGATGACGATGGTTGTCTGATAGGCGGAACGTACGGTGACTGCCGCATGGTTGCGCAGCTGGCCTCCGGAGGTGGAATCGACCAGGTCGTGGGTCTTGACCTTGATCCCCTGCTGGCGCAGCAGGCCGTCCACGCTGTAGGCGTAGGTGGTCACCATTTTGGTCTGGCCGTTGACGCTTAAAGCCACGCTCTTGCGTGCGGTGATGCCGAAGGCCAGGACCATGGCCAGAACGACCAGGAGTGCGCAGGATGCCACGCGGATCCTTCTGAGCACGACGAAACGCCGCGGCGTCCAGCGTCTGGCCATGTGCTCGCCTCCCCGTTCCTGCCTTGTGCGTACCTGGCAATTCTAGCGGCGCGGGCATGGAGCCAAGCCAGACAATCAGCAAGGTCGGGCAAACATCCACATTTGTCACAGACGGGTGGCAATAAAAAAGCCGACTTGACCGTCATCGGTCAGTCGGCTTTTCAAGACCCGGGCCCTGGGCCGGCGGATCAACGTCAAGAGGACGGGAATGAAGGGGAATGATCCCGTCCTCGAATACGAACGGAGATGGTTGGGGAAAAGCTCCGTTCGTACTTCGGAGAACGAGCCTCCGAAATGACTTACTCGAGGGAAGTATTTGCAATTATCCAGGTAATGTCCATCATTATAGCCTGCCCGGAGACAAAGCTGAATAATCGGATTTTATGGTTCGTTCCTGGCGTAGAGCCTCCTGTCAGAGTCGAACTGACGACCTGCCGCTTACAAGGCGGCTGCTCTGGCCAACTGAGCTAAGGAGGCGGTCCCGGTGGTCCATTACAGCTCCGGGCCGCGGTACGGAATGATATCGTACCATCACCGTGCCCCCAAGGGGGACGCTGGACGCGAAATTTCTCTCGACCTGCCCAGTTCAGTCCAGCGAGCGCGGTTGGCCGGAGGCGCCGATGGCGGGCATGGCGCCCTTGACGCCCACCTTGGACTGGTCCAGGCCCAGAGCCTTGAGCAGGCCCGAGCGGTAGTCCAGACCTGCTTGGGACAGGTTGCCCAGCTCCCAGTAACTGCCGTTGATGCGGACCGTGGGCGTGGTCATCTGCCCCTTGTTGGACCCGGAGGGATTCCAGAGCTCCTTGCGCAGGGGGGTGTAGGTGTCCATGGCCTTGATCCAAGCCCGGTAGTGGCCCTTGAGCGCCTGGTCAGCAACCTTGGGATCAACCCCGGCCTTGATGGCCTGTTGGCGGATCTTGTCGTTGCTGATGGGGTGGTAGTCGGACTCGTCCGGCTGGAAGTCCTTGGCGTAGAGATTGGCGATGAAGGGCAGCAGGTGGTCCGGATCGTGCTGGGCCACGTAGATGGTGGCCGTGCCCGTCCTGGTCGAGTAGTTGTCGGTGGAGAGCCGGTCCATGAAGCTCATGGGATAGATGACCAGGTTGATCTGCCCGGCATCCACCAGACCGGTCAGGGTGGAGTCCAGCCCGCGATGCAGGGCGCCGCAGCCCGGGCACATGAAGTCCATGTAGATCTCCACCGTCGGAGCCTTGGCCACCGGTTTGCCCAGCCCTTGGGAGCTGATCAGAAAGCCGCCCTGGTCATTGGCGGCCGAGGGCTTTTCCTTGACCTTTGCGACGGCCTGACGAGCCTGCTCCAGGTCCTGGGTCTTGACCGGGCGATGGCTGCGCCAGTACAGGAATCCGCCCAGAGCGATCAGCGCGACGAGCGCCACGGTGACGATGACGCCGATCATGGTCTGCTGGCGGCGCTCCTTGGCCTCCTGGAGCCGGCGGGCCTCTTCCTGGGCCTTGAGCGCGGCCTTGCGGTTCTGCTTGCCCTTGGACATGACCTGGATCCTTTCCTTGGCGTACTGAGCATAGTGTAGCCGCCAGGGGTGGAGCGCGGCCTTAGGCGCGCAGGAGGTGGATGGGGGCCCAGTCCATGGAGGGCTGGGCGATCAGCCCGGCCAGGAGGACGGCAATGATCAGCAGCCAGATCAGGAGCAGGATCCACCTGCGGCGGGGGTTGCCTGGCGCCGTGGGATCCTGGCGGCCCATGGGGATGCGACCCGCCGCCAGCCGCAGGACCATGTTGCCGCTGTTGGCTTTGGGGGCTGAGCGGTTCTGCGTCGGCAGGGTCGTCAGCAGCCAGCCTGCCAGCGTCGCCAGGGCCATGGCCAGTCCGCCGGCGGACAGCGGCCTGGCCGCTGGCAGGGGGAGGGCCAGCAGGTGCTCGCCCAGGGTCAGGCCTGCGCGGACGGTGGTGAGGGCGCCCGCCCAGGTCAGCGGCAGAGCCACCAAAACCTGGACGAGGATCATGCCCGGCAGGCGCAGCAGGGCGGCCGCCAGGCCCTTGAGCAGGTGCCAGGGGAGGGCGGCTGCGTTCAGCAGGCGGTCGGTGCCCCGCCGAGCGCCGTCGCGGCGCAGCTCGCGCTCGATCTGGGCTTTGATGCTCCATCCGGCAGTGCTCAGGGCCCAGAGAAGGATTCCGGCGGTTGCCAGCGCCGAAACCGGGGCCAGTGCTGTCAGCAGGGCAGGAAGCATTCCCAGCATGACCAGGCAAGGGGTTCCGGCCTTCAAGTAGCGCAGGCGTCGCATCTGGGCAGGGGGCTGGTCTCCCAACCAGTGGGCGTTTGCGTCATTGCCGTATCCGCTGGGCAGGGGCTGTGCCGGCGGTAGCGGATCCTGAACGGTGGTGGTTTGGAGATCTTGACGATCGGCTACTGGCTGGAGATCCTGCCAGGTCTGCGTCTGCTCCTGCTGCTCCTGGGCTGCCGGAAGGGGATTCAAAAGGCTGGTGGGCTGTTCCGAATCGGGCAGGAGGGTCGTCTGCTCATCGGTCCCCTTATCTGTCGGAGGTCGTGACCAGGCCGTCCGCGGACTGTCTGGATCGGCTTGGGTGATCGGCGGCATGGGCATGGTGGCCGGCTCAACGACCATGGTGGGCGCGTCGGCCTGCCCGTCAGCCTCCGAAGAGTCGCCGCCAAAAGGGCGCATCGTCTCCTGGCTGCCCTTGCCGGGTTCCTGGTCGTCTTGCTCCCCCTGCCAGGCCTGCGGATCCATGGCATCCCGGCTGATGGCCTCCAGGAGCTCCTCAGGCGTGCAACGCGCCCCCCGGTCGGGGGAGAGCGCCGAGCGCAGGGCTCTCATAGTGCCCATGGGCAGCCCGGACAGGTCGGCATTGCCCGAGGCCTCCCGCTCCAAGACCGCCATCATGGGTTTGTCGCCGAAGACCGCTCGTCCGGTGGCTGCATAGGCCAGAACGGCGGCCGTGCTCCACCAGTCGGTTCCCTGGTCGGCCTCGGCTCCGTCGATGATCTCCGGAGCGATGAAGCCAGGGGTTCCCATGACCAGCCCGGTCCGGGTCACATGGCTCTGCCCCTGGCCCATGGCGATGCCAAAGTCCACCAGCACCGGACCTGAGACCGAAATCATGACATTGGTGGGTTTGATGTCCCGGTGGACGATGCCCGCCTGGTGGACGGCAGCGACGGCATCGGTCAGCTTCCGTGCCAGCCGTTCCAGGTCGTCGCCCTGATAGGGGCCGTTGACAGCCACGTCGTCGCGAAGATTGCGCCCCTCGATCAGTTCGGTCACGATGAAGGCCAGGGCATCATCAAGTTCCATATCCACGATCCGGCAGACGCCTGGATGACGGATCCGTTGCAGGGCCAGAGCCTCGCGTCGCAGGCGCTCGCGGGCCGAGGCGCGGTCCCGTTCATCAGAGTTGTCTGGCGAGGTCTGCTCGTCCTCCTCCAAGGATTCCCGCAGAATCTTCATGGCGTAGTCCTGGCCCCCGCCATCCCGCGCGCGCCAGACGGACCCCATGGCTCCGCCGCCCAGGGGCTCAATCAGGGTGTAGCCCCCGACCAGCCGTCCCGGCCTTAGGTCCAAACCCTCAAGATCGCTCATATCTCCATTGTGCCCCGACAGGTTGAAAAGCACCTGATTGCGGCCTCTGCTGTTTCGCCGTGTCCGGGATTGCCGGAGTTGGCTCCACCACCGGCGGCATAATGCATAAACAGGCGTTGATACAATATTATCGTTGGGGAAACATCCAAATATCAAGAAAGAAGGGGCTTCATGGAAGCTTCGCGCTTTGAAAAGGGCTCTGAGGCCTTGGCCGCTATCGACGGCAAGGGAGGTCAGGCCGTCATTGACTCTCTCCAGGATATAGCGCCGGACCTGGGCCGCTGGATTGTCGAATTCGCCTTTGGCGACATATACACCCGGAAAGGACTCGATCTCCAGCAGCGTGAGCTGGTCACCATAGGCAGCCTGGTGACGCAGGGCGACACGGCTCCGCAACTGGCCGTTCACATACAGGGGGCCCTGAATGTTGGGCTGAGCAAGGAGGCTGTGGTCGAAGCCATACTCCAATGTGCTCCCTACGTGGGATTCCCGAGGGTCATCAACGCGATCAACGTGGCAAGGACGGTCTTCGAGCGCGGCTCTGAAGATTCCGACAAGTCCAAGGATTGAGTCGGCAAGGGCATACACGTCGAATTCAGACCTTGGTGTATAGTGGGCACTGGCTCAAGGGAGAGTTTCTCTTAACCGCAAAATAGAAGACCGTCGCATGGCCATGCCGATGTCGGTGTTGACCCCGGGACGGAAACCACAGTGAACATCAACCCCTTCACTACGGATCGTTCGGCACGTACCTGCCGATGAAAGGATGAATAATGGCAGAAGTGGTATTCGACCACGTCACTCGTATCTACCCGGGCAACGATGAGCCCTCGGTCAGTGACCTCAGTCTGGACATTAGAGACGGCGAATTCCTTGTTCTGGTAGGGCCTTCCGGCTGCGGAAAGTCCACCACCCTGCGCATGCTGGCCGGTCTGGAAGAGGTCAACAAGGGCCGCATCATGATTGGCGACAAGGACGTGACGACCATGCAGCCCAAGGACCGCGACATCGCCATGGTCTTCCAGAACTACGCCCTTTACCCTCATATGACCGTGGCCGACAACATGGGCTTCGCCCTGAAGATCGCCGGCACCCCCAAGGACGAGATTCGCCAGCGGGTGGAGAAGGCCGCCGAGGTGCTGGATTTGACCGAGTACCTGGACCGCAAGCCCAAGGCTCTGTCCGGTGGTCAGCGTCAGCGTGTGGCCATGGGGCGCGCCATTGTGCGTCAGCCCAAGGTCTTCCTGATGGATGAGCCTCTGTCCAACCTGGACGCCAAGCTGCGTGTCCAGACCCGTACCCAGATCGCCGCCCTGCAGCGTCAGCTCAACGTCACCACCCTGTATGTGACCCACGATCAGACCGAGGCTCTGACCATGGGCGACAGGATCGCCGTCATCAAGCTGGGCGTCCTGCAGCAGGTCGGTGCGCCTACCGAGCTCTATGATCGGCCCGAGAACGTCTTCGTGGCCGGCTTCATCGGCTCGCCTTCCATGAACATCAACATCCACCCCGTGGTCAACGGCCAGGCCAAGATCGGCGAGGATACCATCAGCCTGCCTCGCGAAGCTGTCGACAAGCTGACCCCTGAGGACCAGGGCAAGATCGTCGTGGGCTTCCGTCCCGAGAATGCTTCTCTGGCCGGTGCCGACGAGCCGGATGCCTTCTCCTTGAAGGTGGCCAACGTGGAGGATCTGGGCTCCGACGGCTACATCTACGGCAACATTCTGACCGACAACAGCGCGGCTGAGCAGGCCATCGTCATGTCTGACCAGAACAAGTTGACCACCATCCGCGTCAATCCGCGCGACCTCCCCAAGGTGGGCGACGTGGTCAAGATCCATATCGATCCTGAGAAGATGCACCTGTTCTCCCCGGCCAGCGAGCTGCGGCTGAACTGAGTCTTCCTGCGACCCTGCGGTTCGGCCACGGTTTCCCGCCGGTCCGCAGGGCCTGTATCGATCATTGATATCATCTCCTTTCCTTGTTCGACCGGGTGACCAGGAGCCCCGCGCGGCGCATCCGTGCGGGGCTCTTCCCGTATAGGATGGGCGGCGATGGGATGGATGAAGCATGACTAGCGTGAATATCAACCGGGCGACGGCCTCCTCTCTGGATCCCCGCGCCATGAAAGCCACCTCGATAAAGACCACGGCCGACCCCTCCTCCGAGCGGGAGCCGGCAGCCCTGCACATCACAGCCACCAGCTCCAACCCCAGGATGTTCACCCTGCCCTGGGAGAGGCCGCTGGCCACCTGGCCCCGGGATCTGCTGGCCAACCTGCCCAGAGGCATATCCCGGCACGTGGTGCGCTTCGTCCACGTGGGCGACGATGTCTATGCCATGAAGGAGATCACCCAGCGGGTGGCCGAGCGTGAGTACGAGCTCCTGCGCAAGCTGCAAAAGCTGGAGCTGCCTACGGTCAACCCCATAGCCGTGGTCACCGGTCGGCACACTCGCGAGGGCGAGCCCCTTGAGGCCATGCTGGTCACCCAGCACCTGAAGTTCTCGCTGCCCTACCGTGCCCTCTTTGCCCGCAACCTGCGTCCGGACACGGCCGAGCGTCTGATCGATGCTCTGGCGGTTCTTCTGGTAAGGCTCCATCTGGCCGGCTTCTACTGGGGCGACGTCTCCCTGTCCAACGTGCTCTTCCTGCGCGACGCCGATGCTTTCTCGGCCTTCCTGGTCGATGCCGAGACCGGAGATTTGCACCCCAGCCTGACCGACGGTCAGCGCGAGTATGACATCGATCTGGCCAGAACCAACATCATCGGCGAGCTCATGGATTTGGATTCCGGCAATCTGCTGGCCGGCGAGGTGGACGAGGTCGGTGTGGGCAACCGACTGGTGGACCGCTACCACTCCCTCTGGAGCGCCCTGACGGACGTGGATAGCTTCGATCCGGACGAGATGTGGAAGATCGAGCGTCGCGTCAACCGGCTCAACGATCTGGGCTTCGATGTGGACGAGCTGGAGATGAAGACCGAGGAGGACGGCAACCGGGTGCTAGTGCGCCCCAGGGTGGTCGATGCTGGCTACGCTTCCCGCAAGCTGCTGCGGCTGACTGGTCTGGATGTGCAGGAGAATCAGGCCCGGCGGTTGCTCAACGATCTGGATGCCTACCGGGCATCCACCTGGCGGCAGGGCGAGGACCTGGAGATTGTGGCTACCGACTGGATGCGCGAGGTCTTCGAGCCCACCGTGCGCATGATCCCGCCGGAATACCGCTCGCAGATCGAACCGGCCCAGTTCTTCCATGAGGTGCTGACCCACCGCTGGCTGATGGCCGAGAAGGCCGGCCACGACGTGCCCATGGCCGAGGCCGTGCAGAGCTACATCAGCGAGTCCCTGCCCGAGTACCGGCTGGACTCCGAGGACATGAAGACCATCAACGAAGAGGCCGATGCCGGGGTGGTCGATGACGAAATGAGTTGGCAGGACGCCCATGCCCAGGCTGGTCAGAGTAAGCAAACTGCCCGTAATCAGATTGACAAGGATGCAAATGGCCATGAGGAGGGGGGCCATGACGCAGCCAACAGTGGGATGGCTGACCAAACCAGTGTTGGAGGCCAGACCGGAGCGGGCACCCAGAAGGATCGCGACCGGGCAGGCGAGGAGGTGCCGTCGCAACCAGCCTTTGAAGACGAGAATGGCGGCCGAAGCTCGCTGAGATCGGTCTACGCCCCCGGCAGCCTGGATGCGGCTGCCGACGAGGACGATCAGGACGATGCGGTCTGGGCCTCCAGTTGACTCTTGGGTTTGTGCGGCACCGGTCTGTTGCATGCTGGCTGAGGCGCGCAGGCTGTTACTGCTTGGGTCTGCCCGTCTTCAGATTGCCGGTGCCTGCCTGGGGCTATTTGGCTTGGCTGGCGGACCGTCGGCGTGCCATGGCTACGGCGTACAGGCTGATGCCGGCCGCCACCGAAGCGTTCAGGGATTCCACCGAGCTGGAGATGGGGATGGAGGCCAGGGCATCGCAGTTCTCTCGGACCAGGCGGCTCAGCCCCTTGCCCTCGGAGCCCAGGACCACCACCAGCGGATCGGTTTCGAAGCCTGTCTCGCCTACTGTGGCGGTGCCTGCGCCGTCCAGGCCGACCGCGTAGTAGCCGCGCTCCTTGAGCCCTTGGATGGCCTTGGTCAGGTTGACCACACGGGCCACGGGCAGATGGGCGGCGGCTCCGGCGGAGACCTTCCAGGCCGCGGCTGTGACCGAGGCGCTGCGTCGCTCGGGCAGAACCACCCCCGAGGCCCCGAAGGCCGCTGCTGAACGGATCACTGCCCCCAGATTCTGGGGGTCGGTGACCCCGTCCAGGGCGATGAAGAGCGGGCGTGCGGCGATCTTGGTCGCCTGGTCGGCTCCTTCCAGGGCGGCTGCGTGTTTTTCGGCCCTGTCGACCAGGCTCTGCAGGGAGGCGTACTGGTAGGGCTGCACCTTGAGGACCACGCCCTGGTGGTTGCCGGACCGGGCGATGCGGTTCATCTCCAGGCGGTCGGCTTCCAGCAGGTTGAGCCCTTCCTGCCCGGCCAGCCGTACGATCTCCCTGGTCCTGTCGTCGTGTTCCATCCGGGCGGCCAGATAGAGCTGGCTGGCCGGGACTCCTACGCGCAGGGCTTCCAGAACGGCGTTGCGGCCGATGACCAGATCGTCGGAATCGGAGGTGAACCGGTCGGCCCGGCGGCGGGCCGCCAGGCGTGGGTCGGCCGCCTGCCTGCGCTGGGCCGCCTGCCGGGCCTTGTAGGCCTTGTGGTAGACGCGATCCTCGGCCTTGGGCGTGGGCCCCCTGCCGCGCAGTTTGTTGCGGTGCTTGCCGCCCGAACCCTTGGTCGGGCCTTTCTTGTTAGCCATGTCTTCAGTGTAAAGGCAGGCGGGAACCGGTTGGCTGTCTGTCGGTCTCAACATCTGCAGGGTGAAGACACGCTGTACCTTTATCGTTCAGGCCGCGCAGACCGACCGTGCGGGTCATCCCAGAGCGGCTACCTGATCAGGATCTGGGAACTCCATCCACTCGACCGGGGACTGTCCCTTCGATGCCAGGGTGACGGCGATGTGGGCCATGGATGACCGGCCTGAAGCCCCATGCCAGTGTCTGACGCCAGCCGGGCAGAAGACCACATCGCCTGGTTCCAGTCTGCGCGGCTGATGGTCTTCCTCCTGCTCCCACCCTTGCCCGGCGGTGACGATCAGGAGCTGGCCATGCGGGTGGGTGTGCCAACGGTTGACGCATCCGGGTGCGAAGGTCACATTGCTGGCTGAGCATTCCGCGTCCGGATCGGTCAGGGGGTGCAGCCAGACATGGCCGGTGAAGTTGGGTCCGTCTGCCGAATCTCCCAATGGATAGGGCCCTGAATCCGGCTCGGTCCCGGCTTTAGATGGGGTTGCAACGGTATCCTGGCTCTCGTCGTCGCTGTCGCCCTCACCATAGACCTCCTTGGCCAGGTCGAAAGCCGACCATGCCTTGGGCCATCCCGCATAGAAGGCCAGGTGGGTGATCAGCGCCACCATTTCAGTGCGGGTGACGCCATTGCCCTTGGCCATGGCCATATGGCTCTTCAACTGGGGGAAGAGCCCCATGCTCATCAGGCCTGCGCAGGTGATCATGCTGCGGTCCCGAGCCGAAAGTTCGTCCTCGCGGGACCAGACCTGGCCGAAGAGCACATCGTCGTTGAGGTGGGCGAATTGCGGTGCGAATCGACCGAGTTGGTCGTGGCCCGCCGTTTGTTTGATTGCCATGGGTTGATCTCCTTGCCGTCATCTTGGCCGGGTCATTCCGGCAGGTTCAGCTATACCCCTTCGAGTGCGCTCGAAGTCAAGGTGATGGCGGAAGCGGCTGCTGGCAGTCAGTCCGAGACGTCGGCCTTGTAGAAGTTGACGTAGGAGCGTGAAGGGGTCGGACCGCGCTGGCCCTGGTAGTGGGAGCCGTTGTGCTTGGATCCATAGGGGTACTGGGCGGGCGAGGAGAGCTGGAAGAAGCACATCTGGCCGATCTTCATGCCAGGCCAGAGTTTGACCGGCAGGGTGCTCACGTTGGACAGCTCCAGGGTGATGTGCCCTTCAAAGCCCGGATCGACGAACCCGGCGGTGGAGTGGGTCAGAATGCCCAGACGACCCAGGGAGCTCTTGCCCTCCAGCCGTGCGGCCAGCGTCGAGTCCAGCTTGACGTACTCCCAGGTGGATCCCAGAACGAACTCGCCTGGATGCAGGATCCAGGGTTCGTCCTTGGGCACCTCGAACTGCTCAGTCAGTGCGCCCTGGTCCTCTGCCGGATCCACGTAGGTGTACTGATGGTTGTTGAAGACCCGGAAGTAGCGGTCCAGGCGCACGTCCACGCTGGAGGGCTGGACCATGGCAGGCGTCCACGGGTCCAGATTCAGGTGTCCTGCCTGGTGGGCATCCAGGATGTCATGGTCGCTGAGCAACATGCCTAGGTATCTCCTTCAGGTTCGTTGATCGAGGGTCTCTCCTCTGACGGGAAACCATCCGAAATCCAGTCTAACCGGCCCTATGCCCGCTTTCTGACCTGGCCGGATTCACAGAGAATTTTCAGATAACACTATCGTCACTACAAGGTAGCTGTTCTTTACTATAGATATCGGCTCAAAAACCGAACGGGCGGTTGACCTCCGTCCGACAACTGATTTCCCTTTCTTCTCTCTCGCCCGGCGGTGTTCAAGCACCGCCGGGTTCTCTTCATTTTGGGGGAAGGATCAGCGCGCCGACGTTTCACGTGAAACCACCTGGCCAATGGCTCGATTGAGTTCGTTGAGGCTTATTGCAGGACAGCAGGGCATTCGCAAACCCATGAGACGTCTAGTGTTTGATCGGGCCGGGCTTCTGTTCCTTGAGCGTCCATCTCCTTTGGATTTGAGACTCAAGGTCGGCTAATCTCCAAGATGGGCTCGAAAGTTCCGGGCACTCGCATTCTCTGGTTCAGATTCCTCTTCTCTGATGTCTATATCAATTGTGTTTCGGTGTACGGCCCGAGTCGTAGGCACAGAATTGAAGACAGGAGCTGAAGATATGAAGATATGGAAGAACCCCCGTCAGTTATGGCTATGACGGGGGTCCTCCACCGGGGGGAGGGGCGGCGATCTTCTTGCCTTCGGCGGCTGAGGGAAGAGGGGGACTATCACAATGCCGAAAGCAGTCCGAACTCCGCTTCCTCCCCGGTTCGCGCGGCCGGGTGCCGGGCCTGGACCTGACCCATTCCCAAGGCTGGGAAGAGCAGACCGGGCCGTGCGGCTATCCGACCAAGAATGTGTGGGTCACACCAGCCTTACTCCTGGGGAGCCTTGGCTGACATGGCCTTGTGGAAGACGGCCACGATGATCAGGGCCAGCAGGGCGGCCAGCGCCATGACCCAGAACATGTTGGCCACCTGGGCCTGGATGCCGGTCTTGACGCCCGCCAGTGCATGCGACCCGAATTGGGGATTGGCCATGAGTCCGCTGTAGACAGCCATGCCGATGGAGGCCGAGGTGTTCATCATCAGATCCCCGATGCCGATGCCGCGTCCGTTCTGATCCACGGGCAGGGTGGCCGAGAAGGAGTCGTAGAGGGGCGTGTAGGACATGGTGATGCCGGCGATGAAGACCGAGGCCAGCGCGGTCAGGACCCAGAAGCCCGAGGTGAGCATCAGGGCCGAACCGGCAGCTCCGGCGATCATGAGCAGGGCGGACAGGATCAGCATGGGCAGGCGTCCCATGGCGTTCATGATGACTCCGGACAGGCAGCCCACCAGAGTGGCCACGATGTAGACGATGGTCAGGCAGAGGGAGACCTGGCTCAGGGAGATCCCGTAGATGCGGTCGCCGATCACGTTGTAGATGGGCACGCAGGCGAAGTTGAAGAAGTAGAAGACGAAGAGGGCCAGCAGGACAGCCATGTAGGCGCCGTTGGTCACGAATCCGCGGCTCAGGAAGGGGTTGGCGCCCTTCCAGACGTAGCCGGCGAAGATCAGGATCAGGATGGCCAGCACCCCCAGCATCCAGGTGGCCGGGAAGGAGAAGTAGACGGCTACGAATCCGGCGATCAGCGCGAACAGGGCGATGCCGAAGACATCGATGCGCTCGCCCTTGATGCCGGTGTCGGGCGTGTACTTGAGCACCGGAGGGATCAAAAGAACGGAGACCAGCGGCACCAGGAAGAGGTAGCGCCAATCGATGGAGGTGATCAGTCCGCCGGCGAAGATGCCCACGGCAGAGGATGCGTAGTAGACGGCATTGAAGATGCCCAGATAGAAGGCGCGCTCCTTGTCGCTCAGGTATTTCATGGCCATGACCAGGAAGACCGAGCCGGCCACCTGGCCACCCGCGGTCTGGATCATGCGGGCCAGGACCACGGCCCAGAAGTTCGATGCGCCGAAGAAGCCCAGGAGGCTGCCGATGATCAGGGCGCCCACGCCGAACAGGGTCATCTTCCGGGGGGAGATGTAGTCGCAGAGGGTTCCGTAGAGCATGCAGACCACGCCCAGGACGATGCCGGGCAGGGTGCTGATCAGCGAGGCGTTGGCGGACATCCCCAGGGAGTCGCCCACGTTCTGGAAGACCAGGTTGAAGGCCTGGATCATCAGTGTGCCCAGCAGGAAGATGGTCAGCAGGGCCGGCAGGGCCCGCTTGGTGCTGCGGCGGTTTTCGTCCACTGTCGCTTCGGTAGCCTCGGTGGTGATGGATTCGCTCATGACTGCCGTCCTTCTATCGTTCGCTCTCGGTCTTGCGCACCAGGGTCAGAAGCCTGTCCATGAAGCGCCGGGTGAACCGCTCGGCGTCGACCGACAGGGCCACCTTGGTGTTCTTGACCGTGTTCAGAAGCCTGCTGGGGTCGCCGATGGTGCGGGCCCGCTGTGGTCCCTCGGTCTCGACCATCAGGTTGGTGGCGAAGGTGGTGACCAGGCTGGGGTCGATGGCCACGGCGGCGGCCAGGGGGTCGTGCAGGTTGCATCCGCCCAGGTAGACCCCGCTCTCCTTTTCGCTGATGTCGATGTAGTAGTCGGTCATGTCTGCCAGGAAGCGGCCGGCGCTGGTGCCTGTGGCGCGCAGGGCCTCGGTGTCCTCGCGGCTCATCAGCGCCTGGGTGGTCACGTCCAGGCCGACCATGGTGATGTCTGCGGTGGTGGCGAAGACCCGGTTGGCAGCCTCGGGATCCTGGTTGATGTTGGCTTCCGCGAAGGGGCCTACGTTGCCCGGCTGGGTCAGCGTGCCGCCCATCATGACAATGCTGATGCGGTCGACGATGTCGGGGGCCTTTTCCAGGGCGGCGGCGATGGTGGTCAGAGCGCCGGTGGGCACCACGACCAGCTCGCCCTTGGGGTAGCGGCGGACCGCGTCGATGATGAAGTCCACTGAGCTCTGCTGGCTGGCCTGCCGGTCGGTGCGTGCGGGGATTTCAATGTTGCCGGTGCCGTTGGCCCCGTGGAAGATTTCGGAGTCCGGCGGAACGCTGAAGGATTCGGCCGTGCTGGGGTGATCGATTCCCTTGAAGACCGGGATGTCCTCCCTGCCATACATGGCCAGCAGCCGCAGATCGTTGTCGACGCCTTGGTCGAGCACTACGTTGCCGTAGGTGCCGGTGATCCCGATCAGTTCGGCGTCTGGGGAACCCAGGACGTAGGACAGGGCCAGCGTGTCATCGATGCCAGTGTCCAGATCCAGGATGATCTTGCGGACGGTTTCCTTGCTTGCTGACACGTTGGTCTCCTTCCCAGAAGGATGGGCAGCCCCAACCCTCTGCTTACCTATGTCGTGCCTTCCCTAGGCTGATTCGTTACTGCCGTGAAACAAACAACCTGTTTGATGTAACGTTTCATCAAACTGTACGGAGCTAAACTACCTGCGGCTCGGAGGCTTGTCAAAGTGCGTCGCGGGGTGTTCGCCATCAGGGCAGAGACAAGCAAATCCATCGGTGATGTCTGCAGCTGCGAGTGGCCGGCCGCTTTTCCGCGCAACCGACGATAATGAGGGTATGACTTTAGCGACTCCTGAACGGTATGTGGCAATGCTCGATGCGGCCAGACGGGGGTCCTACGCCTATCCCGCCATCAATGTGACCAGCACGCAGACCCTGAACGCGGCCCTGCAGGGGCTGGACGAAGCACAGTCTGACGGGATCATCCAGGTCTCCGTCGGAGGTGCCGCCTACCTGTCCGGACAGCGTCTGGTCGACCGGGTGGCTGGCTCCATCGCCTTTGCCAGATTCGCCCATGAGGTGGTCGCCCGCTATCCGAGCATCACCGTGGCCCTGCATACGGACCACTGCGCCCCGCAATACTTGGACGAGTGGGTTCGGCCCCTGCTGGCCTACGAGAAGGATCAGGTGGCCCACGGTCAGGATCCGCTCTTCCAGTCGCACATGTGGGACGGTTCCAGCCTGCCCCTGAGGGATAATTTGGCCACGGCCGCGGAGCTGCTGGAGCTGTCCCGCGCCGCCCACGCCGTACTGGAGATTGAAGTGGGCACTGTCGGCGGCGAGGAGGATGGTCACTCGGCTGCTATCGACCGGCGGCTCTATTCCTCGCCCGAGGACGGTCCCAAGGTGGTTGATGCCCTGGGTCTGGGCGAGCGCGGTCGCTACATGGTGGCCTTTACTTTCGGCAACGTGCACGGGTCCTATAAGCCTGGTGTGGTCAAACTGAGGCCCGACCTGCTGGGGCAGATCCAGGCCAGGACCGCCAAGGCAATATCCGATGGGGAGGTTGGCGGCATCCCCGCTCCGAGCGCCCCTGCCGACAAGCCCTTCCTCTTGGTCTTCCACGGGGGCTCTGGCTCGCAGCCGGAGGAGATCGCCTCGGCCGTCGCCCACGGGGTGGTCAAGATGAATGTGGACACCGACACCCAGTACGCCTTCACCAGGGCTGTGGCAGGGCACATGTTCGCCAACTATGACAAGGTCCTCAAGGTGGATGGGGAGGTCGGCGAAAAGAGCGAGTACGACCCTCGTTCCTGGGGGCGCCAGGCCGAGGACGGGATGGCGGCTCGTGTAGTCGAAGCCTGCCAGCAGCTGGGCAGCGCAGGGCGGGCCATGAGATGAAACGGCATACGCCATCCAATTCACGCCCGCCCAGACAGGGAATACACAAGACTGCTGCTTGATTCCTCAACGACCCCGATGATCGGCCGTCCCTTATGGGCCCAATGGCTGGTGCTATTGGTCGCCATCCTCCTCATGGGCTTCGGCATCTGATTGTATGCCAAAGTTGTCTTGGTGAGGTGGGCTGAACGTCAGCCTACCGAGTTGACGGCCTATGGTTTCTTCGTCTCCTTGTTGGGCGGGCTGGGCGGCGGTTCTGGCTTTCCGCGCCCTGGATCGCTGGCTGGGCTGGGTGCCTGCACTGACTTTGACCTCACTTCTTTCGGGCTCATGCATGCGCTCAACCCTGGCGCCACGCTCTTCTCGTGTCTGGCCATAGCCATCGAAGCCGGTCTTATG
The DNA here is from genome assembly GCF_052606465.1 of Bifidobacterium sp. ESL0825. Taxonomy (NCBI): domain Bacteria; kingdom Bacillati; phylum Actinomycetota; class Actinomycetes; order Bifidobacteriales; family Bifidobacteriaceae; genus Bifidobacterium; species Bifidobacterium sp. ESL0825. The sequence continues at coordinate 1,566,766 of NZ_CP199589.1, read as the reverse complement.
CTGGTTCCATCCTGGTATCCAGGCATAACTCTGGATCTGCATAGGCTTTCATATAGGGTGGAACCTTACTGAAGCCCTGTTGGGAATTCCGGTCTCCGGCCAGAATATACGCGGCTTCCCTATTTCCGGATCCGTCTTCCGCTCCATACGTGGGGTTAGGCTCGTCTATGGATGGTCTGCCTTTGTTTTCCTTGAATGGCGACCAGTGGATAAGGAGCATCGTATGCCGGGAATCGTGATCGTCGGGGCCCAGTGGGGCGACGAGGGCAAGGGCAAGGCAACGGATCTGATCGGCGAGCACATGGACTACGTCGCCAGGTTCAACGGGGGCAACAACGCCGGCCATACCGTGGTCGTGGGCGATCAGGAGTACGCCCTCCATCTTCTGCCATCAGGGATCATCCACCCGGCCATTACCCCGGTCATCGGCAACGGCGTCGTGGTCGACCCGGCCGCCCTCTTCGAGGAGATCGATGGGCTCCAGTCCCGCGGCGTGGACTGCAGCCGGTTGAGGATCAGCGAGTCCGCGCACATCATCGCCCCCTACCACCGGACGCTGGACAAGGTGACCGAGCGCTTCCTGGGCAAGCATAAGATCGGCACGACAGGCCGCGGGATCGGCCCGGCCTATGCCGACAAAATCAACCGTGTGGGCATTCGTGTGCACGATCTGTTCAATGTCGACCACCTGCGTGACAAGGTGGAGGCCAGCCTGCACCAGAAGAACCAGATGCTGGTCAAGCTCTACAATCGGCGGGCCATCGAGGTGGAGGCCACCGTTGAAGAGCTGGCGGGATACGCCGAACGGCTCAAGCCCTATGTGGCGAATACCTCATTGATGCTCAACCAGGCCCTGGAGCAGGGCAAGAATGTCCTCTTCGAGGGGGGACAGGCCACCATGCTGGACGTGGACCATGGCACCTATCCCTTCGTCACTTCATCCAACTGCACAGCCGGGGGCGCCTGCACCGGCACCGGCGTGGGCCCGACCAAGATCGACCGGGTGGTCGGCGTGGCCAAGGCCTATGTGACCCGTGTGGGGGAGGGGCCCTTCCCCACGGAGCTGGACAACGAGCAGGGCGAATGGCTGCGCCGTCAGGGTCACGAGTACGGGGTGACCACCGGCCGCTCCCGCCGCTGCGGCTGGTTCGACGCGCTGGTCAGCCGCTATGCAGTGCAGATCAACGGCCTGACCGACATCGTGCTGACCAAGCTGGATGTCCTCTCTGGTCTGGAGACCATCCCGGTCTGCGTGGGCTACGACATCACCCGCTCCGACGGCTCCAGGGCCAGGGTGGATCAGATGCCTGTGGACCAGGCCGAGTTCCAATCCGCCCAGCCGGTGTACGAGGAGCTGCCGGGCTGGCGCGAGGACATCTCCGGCGCCAAGAGCTTCGAGGAGTTCCCGACCAAGGCCAAGGACTACATCCACCGCCTGGAGGACCTGTCCGGCTGCCGCATCTCGGCCGTGGGCTCGGGTCCGGGCCGCGATCAAATCGTGCAGATCCACTCGCTGATCGACTAAGGAAGATCCATGGCTCTGCCCTGCCTGACCGCCTTCCCTGAGGCGGTCGGTACGGGAATCATCATCTCCACGGACAGGCCTCTGGGAGAACGGCTGCACGGCGCCATCGTCGATCTGATTGAGGGTTACGAGCGTGCCCTGTCACGGTTCAGGCAGGATGCCATACCTGCGCGAATGGCCCAGGCTACTCATGGGGGCAGGTTTGTCTTTCCTGACTACTGCCAGGGGCTCTTTGACCTATATGACAGGCTGTATACCGCCACTGACGGGGCCCTGGACCCCATGGTGGGCGAGGACCTGACCCGTCTGGGCTACGGAAGACAGCCCACCTTCCGGCTGCAGGCCGATGCCGCCGGTCATCTGGGACGGATCCACGGGCGACCGACCTGGGGTGATGACCTCAGGCGTCAGGGTGCTGTCCTTATGACTACCGGCCCGGTCAGCCTTGATTTCGGGGCGGTTGGCAAGGGCTATCTGGTAGACCTCATTGCCGATCTGCTCGAACCTCGTGTCGAAGAGTACCTGATCGATGCCGGCGGCGACATGCGTATGCGGACCTCTCACCTGGTCTCCATCGCCATGGAGGATCCCGGCGATCTGTCTGCAGGCGTGGGTCGGATCGAGCTCTCCCGCGGCTCCTTGTGCGCCTCGGCACCCAGCCGTCGCCATTGGACCGACCGGTCCGAGGATGCCGCAGCGGCGGGATTGACAGCACTTCACCACATCCTGGACGCCATCGACGGCCGTCCGGTCGACCGTGTGCTGGCCTCCTGGGTGGTGGCCGGCGAAAAGGACAACGAACACCCCACGGGTCTGGCTGACGGACTGGCCACCGCCCTCTTCCTGGTGCCGCCGGATGCGTTGGCCGCCCGGTTTTCCTTCTCCTGTGCCCTGATGTATGCCGACCGACAGGCCGTAATCTCAGACGAATTTCCTGGTCGGTTCTTTACTGGCTCCAATAACCATCCGTCCACATAGTGGACCTGTCTGGTTGAGCAAGCCGGTGTCAGGCCTATGGTCGGCAGCAATGCGGATGCGCAGAGAACGCATCCGGTTTGTGAATGATGAAGGGAGGTTCGCCGTGATGACCAGCTTGACAGACACCCGCCGATTCGACACCGTGTCCGCACGAATTATTAGCCCGTCCTCACCGGCGGACTGACTCGACAATCTTCATTGTTCGACCCCGTCGGAAGGCGGGGCTGGACGCATAGGCTTCATCGCATCAGACCCTGCCGACAGCGGGGTTTTTCTATAAGGAGATGAGATGAAGTGACGGCAAACGACGTCAGTGTTGCTTCCCCGGCCCCGGCAGCGTCCGCGCCCGGCAGCACCCGTGTGACCCGCAGCTCGGTTCGCACAGTCATCGGGGCCTCCATGGTCGGCACGGCCATCGAGTTCTACGATTTCTACGCTTACGGGACGGCTTCGGCCAACTATTTCCCCAAGCTCTTCTTCCCCAAGACCGATCCGACTGTGGCCCTCCTGGCATCCCTGCTGACCTTTGCCATCGCCTTCATCGCGCGGCCCTTGGGATCCTTGATCTTCGGACACTTCGGGGACCGCCAGGGACGCAAGACCACCCTGGTGGTCTCCCTGCTGACCATGGGCTGCTCCACGGTCCTGATCGGCGTCCTGCCCACCTATGCCACCTGGGGACTCTGGGCCGTGGTGGTCCTCTGCCTGTGCCGGTTCGTGCAAGGTATCGGCCTGGGCGGCGAGTGGTCCGGCGCGGCCCTGGTGGCCACCGAGAACGCCCCGGAAGGCAAGAGGGCGCTCTACGGCTCCTTCCCTGAGCTGGGCGCCCCCATCGGCTTCTTCCTGGCCAACGGAACCTACTTCCTGCTGGAGATGTTCTGCACCCCCGAGCAGATGCTGAGCTGGGGCTGGCGCGTGCCCTTCCTGCTCTCCGCCATCCTGGTGGTCGTGGGTCTGGCTGTGCGCGTCTCCATGCAGGAGACCCCTATCTTCCAGATGGCCCTGGATCAGCAGAAGGTCGTCAAGACCCCGCTGCTGGAGGTCTTCCGCAAGAGCTGGCGCCAGGTGCTCCAGGCCACCTTCCTGGTCGCAGTCACCTACACGCTCTTCTATACCCTGGCTACCTGGTCGCTGGCTTACGGCACCAAGCCCAAGTCCCAGGGCGGCGGCGGACTGGGCTTCACCAACCAGGAGTACCTGCTCATGCTCATGGTCTCCATCCTGGTCTTCGCCCTCTTCATCGTGCTGGCCTGCGTCTATGCGGACCGCATCGGCCGTCGCCGGGTGCTGATCGGCAGCTCCGTCATGCTGGTGGTCTTCAGCCTGGTCTTCCCCTACCTGCTCATGGCCCATCACAACACCTTCCAGGTCATGGTCTTCCTCTGCGTCGGGTTCGTCCTGATGGGCATCGCCTTCGGGCCTATCGGCGCCTTCCTGCCGGAGCTCTTCGACGCCAACGTGCGTTACTCGGGCTCCGGCATCGGCTACAACTTGGCGGCCATCGTGGGCGCGGCCTTCGTGCCTACCATCGCCACCTGGCTCTCCTCCCACTGGGGAGTGCGCTCGGTCGGGCTCTACCTGGCCGTTATGGCGGTCTGCTGCCTGGTGGCAGTGCTGACCTGCCACGAAACCAAGGATGTGGACTTCACCAAGTAAGCCTTGGGATGCATCCCGCCGGCCGGTTCCTCGAATTGCGCCGGTGTCCGAACAACGAATTGCGGACAGTCCATCTGGCCATATCACGAGTATGGTTGGAGGCATACCGTATCCATAGGGTACGGATCGGGGTCAAGGACAAAATCCGTCGCCCCGGTCGAAAGAGCATCGTCCGCCTGGAACAACAACAGGAATTCACAGTATTTTGCGTTCTCCGGCCTGGAAGAGCCGGTCCGGTTGGACCGCACATAAAGGAGTGTAGATAATGGCAGCACAGATCTGGTATGAGAAGGATGGGGACCTTTCGGTTCTGGATGGCAAGAAGGTGGCCATCATCGGCTACGGTTCCCAGGGACATGCTCATGCACTGAACCTGCGTGATTCCGGTGTGGACGTTGTGGTCGGCCTGCGTGCCAACTCCAAGTCGGTGCCCTTCGCCAAGGAGCAGGGCCTGGAGGTCAAGACCGTGCCCGAGGCCACCAAAGAGGCCGACATCGTCATGATCCTGGCTCCCGACCAGTACCAGCGCAACATCTGGCGGGACGACATCGAGCCCAACATCAAGGAGGGTGCGGCTGTCGCCTTCGCCCACGGGTTCAACATCCATTACGGCTACATCAAGCCCAGCGCCGACCACCCGGTCTTCATGGTGGCCCCCAAGGGCCCGGGCCATATCGTCCGTCGTGAATATGTCGCAGGCCGTGGCGTGCCCGTGGTCGTGGCCGTGGAGCAGGATCCGCGCGGCGACGCCTGGGACATCACCCTGGCCTATGCCAAGGCTCTGGGCGCCCTGCGCGCCGGCGCCATCAAGACCACCTTCAAGGAAGAGACCGAGACCGACCTCTTCGGTGAGCAGGATGTGCTCATGGGTGGTGTCAACCACCTGGTCGAGGCTGGCTTCGAGGTGCTGACCGAGGCTGGCTACCAGCCCGAGATCGCCTACTTCGAGGTCTGCCACGAGCTCAAGATGCTGGTCGACCTGATGAACGAGGGTGGCCTGAACAAGGCCCGCTGGTCCTGCTCCGACACCGCTCAGTACGGCGATTTCACCTCCACCGTGGTTGACGAGTCCACCAAGGACAGGATGCGTCACCAGCTGCAGCGCATTCAGGACGGCTCCTTCGCCAAGGAGTTCATCGACGACCAGGATGCCGGCGCCCCCAAGTTCAAGGAGCTGCAGGAGAAGTACTCCCACGAGAAGATCGAGGAGGTCGGCCCCAAGCTGCGCGCCATGTTCTCCTGGAACAAGGACGTCAAGGATGCCGACGAGGCCCAGTCCTTCACCGGCAAGATCGCCCGTTCCCAGGTGCAGTGACCTCTAGGTTCTGAGCATCAGCTGCCATTTCCTTGGCATCGCCGCAGACCAGCATTCGATGCGAATCTGGTCTGCGGCGATTTTTTTTTATTTGAGGCATCAGGGTTCAGCGTTGTGCCTGGGCTGCATGGTTCGTCAATCCGTACGGTAATGAGATGCCCGTTATTCGTTCCTGCCAATGCTGAGAATCTATTGTTATTGAATCGTTATCCTTTTCAGGGACAGCGGCTGATCGCAGATGTCAGAATGGATTTTGGCATAGGTGCTGACGTGATGATCAATTATGGGTCATGACCCATCTATGAATACTCGTCGTGCCGACTCAGGGCAGTCATCGAAGCCAAGCCGCAGTCGGCATGACACTGCAGGCGGGATTGCGATATCCCGATGAGCCAAAGGTGGTGGAGCGCATGAAAAAAATGAAAGCATTGGTGTCGGTCATTGCGACCCTGCCGATGTTGCTGTCCTTCGCAGGAGGTACGGCATACGCCCTTGAGCGGCCTGAGACAAAAGGGCAGGAAGCCAGCTCGCTGACCCCGGTTGCCTCCTATGACTTTAGTCAGGGAAACTTATCGGATTCAGTCAATGGCTATGCCATGACTCTTCACGGCGGGGCATCCATCGGGGCCTTCGGAGACCGAAACGGAAACGAGGCGCTGAATCTGCAGAACGGTCAGTCAGATGCTTCAAAAAACGTTCAATATGCTGAGCTGCCTTCGGAAATCTTCGGGTCAATAGGCAACGAGGCGACCATCGACTTCGCTGCTAAGTCGAGGCATGCTGACGATGGCAATTATTTCTCGCTGGCTATCGGCAAGGATGCTTCGCATTACCTTTTCTTCTATCTGAGCAAGACCAGCGCCAAATTGGCTGTTGCGGACAATGGCTGGCACAATGAGCCCTCCTTCAAGGAGCAGCTCGACGACAATGACGGAATCTGGCATGACTTCCGAATCATCATCAAGGATGATTCCATGGCCCTGCTCAGGGACAACAAGTTGGTGGGAATCAAGACCAAGACCGGTATCAAGCTCTCCGATCTGGGGGGTTCCACCACCTACATCGGCAAATCCTTCTATCAGGGCGATGCGTACTGGAATGGCGCCATTGATGACCTGAAGATCTACAAGGGGGCCGATCTGGTCATGCCGACTGGGCTAACCGTGACCGGAACCGGCCTGGTGAACGGATCCCTGGCCTTGATGGAGAATGATGAGCGGCAGCTGACCGCAACAATCACGCCTGAGAGTGCCATCAGCAAGGAGGTGAGCTGGGCCTCGTCCAATCCCTCTGCAGCTACGGTCGATGCCAAGGGCAAGGTCAAGGCTGTGAAGGCTGGAACCAGCACCATCACCGCCACCAGCCGGGCTGGCGGACTGGTCAGTTCAGTCGACGTAACCGTCAAACCCTTGGATCCGGAAACGGCTGCCCAAGATGATGTGGATGCTCTGATCGCCGGGGTTCCCTCTCAGGCGACAGGGAACCTGCCTTTGCTGGCCAAGGGACCCAGACATGATGTTGACGTCACCTGGACTTCTTCCGACCCTGGTCGCATCACTCCGACGGACAGCAATTACCAGGCACAGGCCAATGGGGCATCCGACCCCTATCGGGGCGCCGGCATCGTCACCCGACCCTCTTATGGGCAGGGCGATGCCAAGAAGGTCAGCCTGACGGCCACCGCCAAGGCGGGCAATGGGCGCACTGTATCGCGCAGCGTCGATGTCGTGGTCAAGGAGAAGCCGAGGTCTGCGCCCAATGTCGGGTACGCCTCGGTCACTTTTCTCTCTGACGCTGACAAGACCGGAGGAAAAATCGGTGAGGCCCTCTATGAATCGGCGACCTCCACCGAGCGCAATGACTTCTTCTCTTTCAGCCCCATCAACAATGGCGACCCCGTCATCACTTCCAAGACAGACACCACCGGCTTGCGCGATCCATACGTGCTGCGCTCGCATGATGGCGACGAATACTATATGATCGCCACCGATCTGAAGGTCTCGCGCCAGGGCTGGGGCCAGAACCAGCAATATGGCTCGCTGAAGATCGAAGCCTGGAAATCCAAGGACATGGTCAATTGGACGCGGACCAACGCCGATGACGGTTCGGATGCAGGGATCGTCGTCAATTCCCCCAACCAGGGGATGACCTGGGCTCCTGAGGCATTCTGGGATGACGCGCTGAACGCCTATGTGGTCTTCTTCTCCTCACGGGCCTATACCGACGGCTCACGCTCGACAGCCGTCACCGGGAAGAAGGGTTCCCCGTACAACATCGTGCGCTATGCCATCACCCGGGACTTCAAAACCTTCACCCCCGCCAAGGACTGGCAGGACACCGGATACTCGCGCATTGACTCCACGGTTTTCAAAATCGGCAGCTACTACTACCGAATGACCAAAAACGAAGAGAACGGTGCCGCAGGATCCTACGTGGTGGATGGCAAGTCCACCTTCCTGGAACGATCGAAGTGCCTGACCTGCACCACGGCCAGTTCGGATCCCGATGCTGATGAGACCAGCACCTGGCGGTTGCTCGACCAGCGGCTGCTTCCCTTTGAGGGGCCGGAATCCATAGCTCTGAACAAGGATGACGTCAACCAGAACGAAGCCGGTGACGCCATGGTCATCATGGCTGATTCCGGTGGATATCAACCCTTTATGACCAGCAAGACGGATCTGAGCCGCACCGACTGGTCCCACAGGCTTTCGCAGACGCCGGGATGGTTTACTCAGAAGAAGCCGGGCAAGGGCGTCACCGGGTATGTCACGGATGACGGCATGCCCACCCCGAAGAGGCATGGGGCTTTCGTTGCCGTGCCTCGGAATGTTCTGGAAGCCATGCATAGGTACACCACAGCCAACCCCTCGCATCTGGAACCGGTCGCCTCCACAACCCAGGCTGATTATGCCTCGGACAGCCGCAAGCTGAGCGTGACCGTCAAGGCCGAAGACCAGGGCGATGTGGCTGGCGCTGTACGTATCACGCAAAGCCCGGCATCGCGGCTGGGTCAGTCTTGGACGGCCGATGTGAAACTGGGGGCAGATGGAAAGGCGACGCTGACTGTGCCGGATGAGGTCTCCGGAGATATCAGAGTCGATTATCTGGGGTACACCGACAAACTGGTCAAGCCATCCTCGACCAAGGTGACCGGGCTTGTCGCCAAGGCTGCAGACATTGGCGTGCCTGGCACGTCGGATACCCACCTCTCCCAGACATCTCCCATTGAGCAAGCCAAGGCAGGAGGTGCTGGGTCGGTTTCACCGGACCCGGGGCTTTCTTAAACAGGTGCATCCGTTGGCGTCATTGCCTTGGCTGCGCTCGCATGCGCAGTCCTGGCAATCTGCTGGTTGCGATCGGCCGGGTATAGGTCGGCATCCAGGCACTGACTGCTATGACCGGCTGTCCCTATGGGTTTTTCGAGGAACGGCCGGCGTCGGCAGTCCAAGACAAGAGGCTCCCGGAATCAGCTATTCCTGGAGCATTCAAGAGCCACCGCAATGATGTGGTGGCATTACACAGGAAGAGGCCCGTTAATGAACGGACATGGAAAGAAAGCCCTGGGGTTGCTCCTAGGGTGTGCAACACTGGCATCGGGGTCGCTGCTGCCCCTTGTCGCATCGGGTGAGGAGACAGAGAAACCGCTGATCCATTATTCCTTCGACGCTGCACCCAGCGGCCGGACCATAGCCAACGAGGGCTCTGACGGTCACAGTGACGCCACTCTGGAAGGCGATGCTTCCGTCAAGGATGGCCGTCTCGTGCTGACCGGCACCCAGGACGTAGTCATTCCCACCGGGGCCTTGAAGGATAAGCAGGACCTTACCGTTTCGATCTGGCTGAAGAATGATTCCGGCTCCATGAACACTTCAGCGGCCTACATAGGGAACGCAGATACCACTAAAGGGTATTTCCTGCTCAACCCATCCAACCCTGCGGGGCGGGTCAAGGCGGTAATGACCACAGCGACCGCCGATCAGCCCAACAATTCTCCATGGGGCACTGAAGTGGGTCCAGGATCCACCGGGGCTCCCTCATCCGGCTCCAAATCCACTGACGACATGGCTCTGTACACCACGGTCATCAGCGGCTCTACAGGAACGATGAGCTCCTATCTCAATGGCGCTCTGCTGGGTTCTTCCACCTACTCCGTACCCCAAGGCGGTCTCGGCAATTACGGGGATCTGGTCGCCTACCTGGGCAAATCCTCCTATCCCGATCCAAGGAGCAAGATCGAGGTCGATGATTACGCCATCTATGATCAGGCCATGGATGCCGCTGCGGTCAAAGGGATCTATACCAGCCAGGCCTTGGAGAAGATCATGCCGACGGTAGCAGTCCCTGCTCAGGCGAGTGAGAACTTCACCCTCCCCACGGACCTCTCGGGCGTGCATCTGGACTGGGCATCCGATTCACCGGCCCTGGCAGTGGCTGGTGACGGGACAGTCACTGTCAACAGGCCTGCTTCCGGGCAGCCGGATGCGAGGGTGACCCTGACGGCCACTTTCAGCCTGAACGGGGTCACTCGCACCAAGGCCTATCAGGTTTTGGTTCCCCATCTTCTGAGCGATCAGGAGCAGGCGCAGGCTGATCTGGATGCCGTGGGCATCGAGAATGCCGACGATGTGCGAACCAATGTCTCCATTCCTGCAGTTGGGGAGCACGGTTCCTCCTTCACCTGGTCCCTCAAGGATCCGGGAACGGTCGGCGCGGTGATCGTTGATGGCGTCAACGCCTCTTCCAAGACTGTGAAGGTCAACCGTCCCGCCGCTGGCAAGCCGGCTGCAACCGTGGTCTTGAGTTTGGAGGTCAGGCATGGCGACAGCAGGCTGGTCAAGGAGTTCACCCTCAAGGTGCAGCCCATGCCTGCCGACAACTCCAAGGATCAGGCCTATGTCTGGGCATTCTTCACCGGCGAAGGCGTCGGCGGCGAGAAGATCAGCCTGGCTGCGTCCAAGGGCAACAATGCACTGGATTGGAACACGCTGAACAACGGTTCTCCCCTCTTCACCTCCAGCAAGGGCGAGCAGGGGCTTCGCGATCCCTTCATCATGAGGTCCAAGGATGGCGACAAGTTCTACATGCTGGCCACCGATCTGAAGATATCCGGACGCCCCAATGCGCCCGGAGGGCTGAGCGGTTTCATGGGTGCCCAGGCCAACGGATCCAAATACATCGAGATCTGGGAGTCGGATGATTTGACCCACTGGTCCCAGGAGCGGCATGTCAAGGTGAGCACCGACTATGCCGGCAACACCTGGGCGCCTGAGGCCTATTACGACGCCGAGATCGGCAAGTACGTGGTCTACTGGGCATCCAACCTGTATCCGGGCACCGATCCGGCTGAAAGGACCGCGCTGACTTACAACCGGATGATGTATGTCACCACCGACGATTTCATCAACTTCTCCAAGCCCCAGGTCTGGATCGACGTAGACCGCAGGGGTCAGCCCGGCTCGGGATCCATCGATGCCACCGTGCAGAAGAAGGATGGCACCTACTATCGCGTCTATAAGGACGAGAAGACCATGACGCTGCGTCAGGAGAAGTCCAAGGACCTTCTGGCCAAGGTTGCGGGATCCTATCCCACCGCCGCATCCGGCGATGCCAACGACTGGTCCCTGGTCGGGGAGCGCATCGGCGGCGGGCAGGCCAACGGATACGGCGGTACTTTCAGCGCCGGCGAAGGCCCATCCCTTTTCCGGGCGAACGATGGGGATGTCAACGGATACCAGTACTACCTCTTCGCCGATCAGCCCAATTACCACGGCGGCCCCAACCACTATGTGCCTATGGCCACGAACAATATATCCAAGGCCGACCAGTGGAAGGTGATCGGCGACAAGATGCCCGAGGCCAACTTCCCGACCAATACGGACGGCGGCAAACCACGGCACGGCACTGTCCTGCCAGTGACCAGGGCTCAGTATCAGAAGGTCCTGGAGGCCTATGCGCCCCATGTGGCGGTCACCTCGGTTCCGGCCATGTCTGTAGAGACGAAGGTCGGTCAGGATCCCACGCCGAACCTTCCTGCCCAGGTGGAGCTGACCAAGGCTGACGGAAGCAAGGAGCAGGCGAAGGTGGCTTGGGATGCCGTGGATCCGTCCGCCTACAGCCACCCCGGAACCTTCAGGGTAAGCGGAATCGCTGCGGATGCTTCTCGGATGCCCGTGGAGGTCACGGTCAAGGTCCTCTCCAATGACGCCAGCCTCAAGTCTCTGACCGTGGCCGGCCAGCCAGTGGATCTGGCGCAGGCCTTGGCGGGTACTGCCACGCTGGCGCTCGCCGACCTGCCTGGACTGACAGAAGCCGACATCACCGCTCTCGCCACGGATGATCAGGCTACTGTCGCCTTGACCTTGGACTCTTCTGGATCAGCTGAAAGGATGCTGACGATCAAGGTCACAGCGGCGGATAAGGCCACCACAAGGACCTACCAGGTCAAACTGACCCAGATTCGCAGCGCCCAGCCCGCACCCGACAAGGACAACGCCCAGAAGCCGGGGCATTCATCATCCGGCAATTCTTCCGGCACTGCGAACCCGCAGGCACAGGCCCGTCTCTCCCTTTCCGCCACAGGTGTGGACCTGTCGAAGGTTCCAGGCCTCCTGCTGGCAGCAAGCCTAGGGCTGGTCCTTATTGCCGTCTGCAGGTTCTTCGTCCGTCGACAGGGGTCGGCATCAGCCATGGATGGAGATGAGCAGAAGTGAAACGATGTGGAAGAATGATCGCCTGGATGATGGCGATTCCGACCGCCTTGGCCGGGTTGGCTTTCATCCCTGCAGCAGCAAGCGCTGTTGAGAGCCTGCCCACCGACGATTTGCTGGCCGAGTACTCCTTCGCCAGCAAGCCATCGGACGGGCACACGGTCGCCAATACCGCCCCTGGCAGCGCCTTTGGCGAGGCCCAGGTGCAGAATCCGGAAGACGATCTGTGGAAGGATCAATCCCTGGTTCTTTCCGGTGGGGACTGGAGCGGAGGGGGCAGCTGGGTTCGGCTGCCTGCGGATCTGCTTTCAGACAAGTCCTCCGCTACCGTCCAGATGGAGGTCAAGGCGGATCCCGACATGCTCAAGAGCTTCCACTTCATGTGGAACATCGGCAACGCCTCCAACCAGGAATACCTGTTCAGTTCCCTCAACTGCGCCTTCGGACGCCAGCCCCTGGTGGGCATCAAGGCGAAGGGGATCGAGCATCTGGTCCAGTCGGGCTCCTGCGCGGTCCGGGCCGACCAGTGGATGTCGGTGACAGCCACCTTGGACGGGTCGGACGGCATGGCCAGACTCTACGTCGATGGCGAGGAGGTCGCCTCTGGCAAGGTTCCCGTCACCACTGCCGACATTGGCGACCAGAGCCTCAACACCATCGGTCATTCGCCTTGGAAGGATGTGAATTTCAAGGGCCAGGTGGCCAACTTCCGCGTCTACGGCAGGGCCTTGGACGCTGGACAGGTCAGGAGCATCAGCACTGTCGACGCCAACATCCACAGGAACGAACTGGTGGACGGACGCATCGATGCCCTGGGCTTCCATGACCAGAGTGTGGACGGCGACTACCTGGCTCTGCCCACAGCAGGCGGCACGGTAACCTGGTCCTCATCGGATCCTTCGGTCATCACCGATAAGGGTATGGTCAACCAGCCGCCCTCCGGCGCTCAGGATCAAACGGTGACCATGACGGCTACCACCACAGTGCGTGGATTGACTGGCAGCAAGAGCTACCGCATCACCGTAAAACCGAGCACGAAGACCAAGGCCCAAAGGTTGCAGGAGGCGGCTGACGGTTACGTCATCCCGCCCCTGATCGCCTCGGGGACCAAGCTTCCTGTGGCTCCGGATCATACGACCCTGCAGCTTCAGGCCGCTTCCGGCATCTCCATCCAAGATGGGGGACTGGTTTCCATAGCTGGTGATAAGCCTGTCTCTGGACGGATCACTGCCAGAATCGCCGCTGCAGGGGTTGCCGACCCCATTGTCAAAGACTTCGAGGTGAAAATCCTTCCCAAGTCGAAGGCCAGCACCCTCCTTGCCTACGACCGCAATGCGACCTCGGCGGATACAGCCAACAACGGCGATATCGCGCACAGCATGCATCTGGCCCTCAAGGACGAAGCCTCGGGGCGGTACCAGCCCTACAACGGCAACTATGGCATCTTCTTCCCGCTGGGTTACGCCTCGCAGCCCGTCAACCAGAACACCAGGGACTACGCGCGCAGCCTCAAGGATCCCTCGATTTTCATGATGGGGGACGGGTCCTACGGAATCCTCTCCGTGCGCACCAACCGGGGGACGGATGTGCCGGACAGTCCTGGCCGCCTGCTCTTTGCCCGGTCCGCTGACTTGCTTGCCTATGAGGAGAGCCCGAACTCCGCAGGCCTGATTGACCTGGGCGAAACCAACGGGGTCAACAGCCCCTATGGGGTCTACGATACGGCATCCAAGACCACCATGATCGGGTGGTATGACGACAACGGAGTGCCCAAGTACACCAGCTTTGCTGAGCTCAAGGACAAGGATTCCGTGCATGGGCCTGTCCATGTCGGGCGGTTCGCCACGGTCGGCGGCAGTCAACCGGCGTCAGAGGTTCAAGGTATTGATGACTATCGCCACGGTTCGTCCATCGTTATTGACCAGGACCGTGTCAAGGCCCTGCAAACCCGATTCGGCCGTCTGACCAACACCGGCGTGGATGGTTTCAAGGACATCACCGTGACCAAAGGGAGTTCGGCTGACGGATTGAAGCTGCCGAAAGCCGCTCGACTGACCTATTCCGACGGTTCCACGGGTTCGCTGCCCATCAGAGACTGGGATACCTCGCATCTTGACTTGGACAAAGTCGGGGAATATGAGGTCGCCGGCACCATCGGCCAGACCTCCTACAAGGTTCCTTTCGCCGAGGAGCGCGCTGATCCCTCCATCTACAAGTGGCAGTGGAAGCGGCAGGTGGACGGCCATGATCGGGTGGATACCAAGTACCTCATGATCGCCACCAATGACATTGAAGGAGACTGCACCTGGCAGCATGGCAGTCCCCATATGCCTCTGCGGATGGCCGATGCCATTGCCGATCTGGCTGACACCCCTGGCCAGGATTCCGGGTTGATTGATGCCAACGGGTACAACGCCAAGGAGCATATCATCCTTAAGGCGGGGGATCCCGATGCAGAGGGGCAGCCGATCATGCACAGCTTCTGGGCGCCTGAGATTCACGAGATCAATGGCAGGCTGACAGTCCTGTTCATGGCTGGATACGGAAACCAGTGGACCAATGGCAAGGCGGTTTATATGCAGCTCAAGCAGGATGCCGGAGGTCATGATCTCGACCCGACCGTCGCTTCCAACTGGGAGCGGCCGCGAGACGTGACTCGTTCCGACGGGCGCCCTCTGGCCCTTGCCGCTGATGGAAGTGTCGGCATGTCCTTGGATATGAGCTACTTCCAGGATCAGAAGGGACAATCCTATTACGTCTGGCAGCAGCTGGGGGCCACCTATTTGGCCAGGATGAATCCTGCCGACCCTGCTCATGTCACCACCGACCCGGTGAGGATTGTCGCTCCGGATTACGCTTGGAACGCCACAATCGCCGAGGGGCCCAATGTAACCCTGCACCAGGGCAAGCTCTATCTCATGTATTCCGGTTCTTCGGTCGGCAAGACCTACACCACCGGCATGGCTGTGGCCGACGGATCAGGCAATACCGACCTGACCGATCCAGCCAGTTGGAGCAATCTGAACTACCCCATCCAGAACTCGGGCATTTTCAACGGAAAGTGGCAGCTGGGCACGGGCCATGGCATGTGGAGCGAGGACGAGGACGGCAATCAGATCTACGTCTTCCACGCATACGCCAACAGGACGGATGGCTACCGCAACTATTCCGGGCGGGATACTTTCGTGCGCCGGGTCCATTGGGCAGCAGATGGTCTGCCCGTGCTGGACATGGATGCGAATGAAGAGCTCGCCCACCCTGATGTGAAAGTCCGGGTCAAGGTGGTTGATTCCTCGGTCAAAGTCGACAAATCTGGCCTTTCTGCTGCCTTGAAGAAGGCCGATGGTCTGGACCAGGGCAAATACGAGTCCGGTTCCTGGCTGGCTTTCACTGCGGCTCGAATGCAGGCACAGGCTGTCTATGACGATCCCAATGCCGACCAGGCGGCAGTTGATCAGGCGCTGAAAGGTCTTCAGGAGGCTATCAAGGCCCTGGTTCCCCTCAGCGGACCGGGCGGAAATGGAACGCAAGGCGGCAGTCTGGGACAAGGTACCAGTCTGATCTCTGCCGGTGTCAGCGGAAATGGTCGTCACGACCCTGGCCGTGATGCATCAGTCGGGGGCGGTGGTTTGTCCTCCACCGGAGCGGATGTCGCTGCAGTGAGCCTGGCGGCCTTGCTTATGGTCTCGCTGGCCTTGATGGTGGCCATTCCGGTCAGAAGGTCGAAGCCATCGTCGTTGGCCTAGGCTTGTGCTTGGCCTGATGGCGCCCCGCGGATGGAACAGATCATCTGCGGGGCGCCTTCTGCTTCAGCGGGCGGATTCGGCGCCGGACACGTCCATGTCCTTGAGACGCACGATCTTGGTGTGGTTGACGAACTTGAAGCCCAGGTAGAGGACCAGGACCAGGACCACGCTGAAGTAGGTCATGGCCATGTGCGACCAGTTCAGGCTGAGCAGGGAGGGGATGTCCTGTCCGGCGATGACGATGACGCAGAGCACCATGGCCAGGACCGGGCCCAGCGGATAGAGCTTGGAGTGGTACTTGAGCTCGCTCAGGTCGTGCCCCTGGAGCTTGAAGGCCCTCCGGAAGCGGAAGTGGCTCAGGGCGATGCCGATCCAGGCGATGAAGCCGGTCAGTCCAGTGGCGGTCACCAGCCACATGTAGAAGGACTGGCCGAAGATGCTGGAGGCGAAGGTGGCCAGGGACATGCAGACCGTGGCTACCAGAGCTGCCAGGGGGATGCCCCTCTTGGTGGTCCTGGCGAAGATGGCCGGGGCATAGTGGTCCTTGGCCAGTCCGTAGAGCATGCGGCTGGAGGCGTAGGCCCCGGTGTTGACGGCCGAGAGGATGGATGTCAGCACCACCGCGTTCATGACGCTGGCCGCCGAGGCCAGGCCGGCCCGCTGGAAGACCAGGGTGAATGGCGACATGGCGATGTTCCCGTCAGAGGCTCCCAGGAGGTTGGGGCTGGTGTAGGGGATCAGGGCAGCGATAACGAAGATGGACAGCACATAGAAGAGCAGGATCCGCCAGAAGACGTCGTTGATGGCCTTGGGGACCGCCTTGCCTGGATTTTCGGACTCGCCAGCGGTCACGCCTACCACCTCGGTGCCCTGGAAGGAATAGCCGGCGATCAGGAAGACGCTCATGATGGCCGGGAAGCCTCCCACGAAGGGGGCGTCCTTGTAGGTGAAGTTCTTGAGGCCGACCGCCGGCTGGAACATGATGCCGCAGATCATGGCCATGCCGATGACCAGGAAGACAATGATGGTGGCCACCTTGATCAGGGAGAGCCAGAATTCGGTCTCCCCGAAAGCGGAGACCGTCAGGGCGTTGATCAGGAAGACGATGACCAGGACCAGCAGGCTCCAGATCCATCCCGGGGTGTGGGGCAGCCAGTACTGGATCAGCAGGGCGGCGGTGGAGATGTCCACGGCACCCGAGATGGTCCAGTTCAGCCAGTAGTCCCAGCCCATGGCGAAGCCCAGGGCCGGATCCACGTAGCGGGCGCTGTAGGCGGCGAAGGATCCTGACACCGGCAGGTGGGTGGCCAGCTCGCCCAGGCTGGTCATCAGGAAGTAGACCATGACGCCCATGGCTATGTAGGCCAGAAGTCCGCCGCCGGGGCCGGCTGTGGAAATGGTGGAGCCGGAGGTCATGAACAGGCCGGTGCCGATGCAGCCGCCCAGGGCGATCATGGAGATGTGGCGGGTCTTGAGGTTGCGCTTGACGCTGCCGTAGCCATGATGCTCTTGCCCGGCCCGGTCGGATTGATTGGTGTTCGACGCTGCATTGCTGGTGTTCCGCGTCATGATCCTCCTCCTTTTGGCTGGGCGACGCACCGGGGAGTCCGGGGTCGTACTGAAATTGCGATTCCTGATATGCCGGCTGGATGCCGGAACAGATTCATATGGCCGGGTCCTTGAGCCGGTCCTCGAACGCTTAGGGAGTCTATGCCATTGGTGTGGCTTTCCAGCTCCCATGGTCATAATGTGTCATGCTAGTTGACAAATCTTTCATAGCGATTCCGGATCCCCGCTCAAATCCATCTCCTTCAGGGGAACGATGCGGGTATGGTATCGGATCTTGTAGCCCAGGTAGAGCGCAAGCACCAGGGGCACGCTGATGTAGGTGACGCCGATCTCCTGCCAGTTCCAGTTGACGAAGGCCTCGATGTTCTGCCCGCCGATGACGATGATGCACAGAATCAGGGCCAGGATGGGCCCCAGGGGGAAGAGCTTGGCATGGTAGCGCAGCTCCTCAACCCGGTGGCCCTGGACCACCCAGGCGCGGCGGAAGCGATAGTGGCTGAGTGCGATGCCGATCCAGACGATGAATCCGGTGAGCCCAGAGGCGGCCACCAGCCACATGTAGATCCGCTGGCCGAAGATGCTGGCGGCAAAGGTGGCCAGGGAGACCACGAGAGTGGCGACCAGCGAGGCCATGGGGATGCCATGACGGGTGGTGTGCCCGAAGAAGGCCGGGGCGTAATGGTCCTTGGCAAGGGCGTAGAGCATCCGGGTGGAGGCGTAGACCCCCGAGTTGGCGGACGAGAGGACCGAGGTCAGGATGATGGCGTTCATGACGCTGGCTGCCGAGGCCAGGCCGGCCCGCTGGAAGACCAGGGTGAAGGGCGACATGGCGATGTCCCCCTCGGCGGAGCTCAGCAGATTAGGGCTGGTGTAGGGGATCAGCGCAGCGATGACGAAGATGGACAAAATATAAAAGAGCAGGATCCTCCAGAAGACATCATTGATGGCCTTGGGAACCGCCTTGCCGGGGTTTTCGGACTCGCCAGCCGTGACGCCGATCAGCTCGGTGCCCTGGAAGGAGAAGCCTGCAATCAAAAAGACGCTGAGAATGGCGGGGAATCCGCCCACGAAGGGGGCGTCCTTGTAGGTGAAGTTGCCTAGGCCCACGGCCGGGCGAAACATGATGCCGCAGATCATGGCCAGACCGATGGCCAGGAAGACGATCACTGTCACTACCTTGATCAGGGAGAGCCAGAACTCGGTCTCGCCAAAGGTGGACACGGTCAGGGCGTTGATCAGGAAAATGACCACCAGGACCAGCAGGCTCCAGACCCATCCCGGGGTGTGGGGCAGCCAGTACTGGATCAGCAGGGCGGCGGTGGAGATGTCCACAGCCACGGTGATGGCCCAGTTCAGCCAGTAGTTCCAGCCCATGGCGAAGCCCAGTGCCGGATCCACATAGCGGGCATTATAGGCGGCGAAGGAGCCGGAAGTGGGCAGGTGGGTGGCCAGTTCGCCCAGGCTGGTCATCAGGAAGTAGACCATGAGGCCCATGGCCGCGTAGGCCACCAGCGCGCCTCCCGGTCCGGCCTTGGCAATAGTGGAGCCGGAAGTCATGAACAGGCCGGTGCCGATGCAGCCGCCCAGGGCGATCATGGTGACGTGTCGGGTCTTGAGGTTGCGTTGGACCCGGTCGTCGGATGTAGAGGGGCTGACCTTTCCGCCCTGCCTGGTCGCCATGGCTGCTCTTCTCCTCGAACTGACCTGAGAGCCCTATGACGACGGTTCCGGCCAGTTCCGCTCAGGCGGAATCCAGGCGGGTTGCCTGTCTGTGACACTGCACATAGCGCTCCGCAACATCGGGTTGCGACAGTCCCGGACCTGTTCGACCCGGGCCCAACGGGTCGGATGGGCGGATCCGAACCGTTTCGGCCGGACTTCCTTTCGCCGGGAATAGGCGACACCGCACTGTCTGATCCCGGTTACTGATAGGTTCGGCGACCTCTTCAGTGGCTTGCAATCATAGACTAGCCTAGAGTATTTCTCCGACAAGGACCGCCCGTGTTCCGCATTCAGGCCCGAAGCTTGTGGATGCCTCCGGTGGTGGTTGGATCGCAGGCGATAATAAACCGGCCATGGCGGAACATGTACGGTGATGGCCGGTCGGGTATCGGTTTTATCGGTGGGTGCCAAATCCGGCAATTGCGAATTTGGCACCCACCGATTTGCTTATTTTTCGGTTTTCTGGCCCCGTTCTATAGTCCTGGTGATGATGCGAACGAAGTCGTCCCAGAGCGCTTCCGGCAGTTCGTGAGCCATGCCCGGGTATATATGCAATTCGGAGTTCTTCAGGAGCCAGGCGATATGGATGCCGGCTTTCGGGCTGAAGAAGGGGTCTCGTCTCCCATGGAGGACGGCGACCGGCAGATCGAGCGCAGCCAGTTTGTCCTCATCGGCCATGAAGTCCGCGATGGCCGCCTGCTGTCTTCTCCAGCCGTCCGGACGGTAGCAGCGGTCATAGGTGAGGATCCCCTGTTCCCGCACTTTCTCTTCATTGAAGGGATAAGCCGAGGTCGTATGGCAGGCTCGCTCGCGGGTGACGAATAGATTGACGGCTTCTTCCCGTGATGAGGCCACATCCAATCCAACGTTGCCACCCTCGTCGGCCGCGGATTCCTTGGAAGTCAACCATTCGAGATGTTGGGAGGGGGCGGTGAACCCGATGATGGCCGAGGATATCCGTTGGGAATACTCGGCCAGAATCTGCTGGGTAATCATGCCTCCCATGGAAACACCCATGATGTTGAACCGTTCAAGGCCTTCGGCGTCGGCGATGGCCAGAACATCCTTGGCCATGTCGGTCACATCGTAGAGTTTGCCGGTCTGGTCCGGTGACCCGGTCTGGCTGGACAGTCCGACGTCGCGGTTGTCGAAGACTATGGTCCGGATTCCTTGCTGATTGAGAAGTCTGGTCAGGTCCTTATCCCAGCTGACTAGTTGGGAGGTATACCCGGCGACCAGGATAAGGGGTGCCCCGTCCTTGGGGCCTGCAGATTCGTAGTAAATGGTTATATTGCCGTTCTTTGCGTAGGGCATGACGGTATTTCCTTTCTCTGATTATGGTTAGTCGCGACTTGTGCGGTGGTTACCTGACCGAGCGAATCAGCATGGTGAATACGCCTCCCAGGAATGACGTGAGAATCCCGAAGACGAAGACTGCTGCGTAGGTGCCGGTGGCGCTGATCAGCATGGATCCGACCAGGGGTGAGAGGGCGGCCGGTACGGAAGTCGCAACGGCCAGAATGCCCAGGTCCCTGCCCTCGTCGGCCTTGGAGGGAAGGACGAGGGACATGACGGCTATATCGACGGAGAAGTAGACCCCGCCGGCTGCACCATTGATGATGGCGTAGATGACCATGCCGATCCAGTTCGGCATGACCAGGGGGACTATAAAGGAGACCATGTAGACGATTGACGACATGGCCACGACCAACTTACGGCGGTCCAGCATGTCAGCGAGTTTTCCGAAGATTATGATGGCGATGATCTGGGCCACGGTCTGTATGGATGAAATGGTTGCCACCGCGGTCGTCGGGTTTTGCCCCGGGATGTTCTTTGTGCCGATGTAGTCGGTCAGCACGTAGAAGGTGAAGCTTGAAATGGCAAAGGCGGCAAAGTAGAAGGTGAATCGGGAGATGAAGGCCATGGTGAAGTCCCAATGCAGGAAGGCTGAGAAGAAATGGCCTATTTCTTTGAAGTTGAAGGTCTTCCGCTTCTTCTCCTTCGGTTCCTGGGGCAGGTTCTCCAATGATGAAGGTTCGGGGGCAAATATGCAGAACACCACTGCTGCTACAAGGAGGAAGAGTCCGACCAGGAGGTATCCCCAGTGCTGACCTGTTCGGGAGGCGAGATTGACAAAGACGAGGATTCCCACGGGAACCCCCAGTCCGGTCACCGATGATGCCACCCCGCGCTTGTCTTCAGGGATCCTGTCCGGAATGACTGCATAGATAACACCTTGGAACCAGTTGGCGAACAACCAGACCAGGCCGGCCATGACGACCAGACCTGCGATGCCGGTCATGAAGCCCATGCCTATGCAGGCCAGGGCTGTTCCAAGTGCGGAGATAATGAGCCAGGGAGTCCTTCTGCCGAACCTGCTCCGTGTCCGGTCCGAAATAGCGGCACCCACAGGGAGGATGATGGTTCCGACCAGTGAATTCACAAAGGAGATCATGGCTGTATCATGCACCTTATTTGTGGGGTCAATGCTGACGATCTGGGCCGGCAGCAGTACTTGTCCTATGGCCTGATAGACTCCATATACACCGATGATGGTTGGGAAAAGCAGTATTAGTATTCGATTGACGCTGACCTTGTCTCTGGCCGGTTTCTGGGTAGTTTCATTCACGACGAGCTCCTTTGGCCGTACATGGTATGAAGTGTGGTAACGCGTGCTACTAACACGTGTTACCACGTAATAATATACTAATTGACAGATATGTCAAATAGACCTCCGGGAAGGAGCGAACCAGTGGCGAAGAAGAGGGTGGTTCGTAGCCAGGATGTGGCTGATCAAGCCGGTGTCTCGCGTACCACGGTCAGCCTCGTTCTCAATCATCGTGATGCATCGATCCCTGAGAAGACCAGGCAGAAAGTCATCAAGGCAGCTGATGACTTGGGGTTTGTTCCTTCCGCGGCCGGGAGGGTACTGCAACGTGGCAGGGGCACCGTTGTCTTATGCCTTACCGTGGATTCCGAGCCCTCGCTCAAGGCCGATGAAGCAACGAATGTACTGAGCCGGAGTCTCCATGACCGAGGGCTGACCTGCCTCTTTTCGAAGACCGCAGGATCGACCACTCCGTTGAAGCAGCTCCTGGAAGAAATCACACCCAGCGTTGTGGTTCCCTTCTTCCAGCTATCTAATGAAGACAAGGACCTTCTGAAGAGGCTTCATATTCCTCTGGTCGAGTTCTTCCGGCCTTCCAGGAAAAAGCACAACGGCCTGCCTCCCGTAGAGATGTTTGGTGATTTTCAGGAATCCGTTGGCGCTCAACAGGCCGGATACCTCATGGACAAGGGCTGCGAGCGCATCGCCTATGTCGGTACCACAACCTCGAGCAACAGCGCCATTTGTGGGTCGAGGCTGGCAGGTGTACGACGAGGACTCGCTGCAGGGGGGCGGAATCTGGTACTGAATGCCAATATCTCATGGCATGACCACGGCCAGTCGGCAGACGCTCTGGTGAATTGCTTGGTCGAGAACAAATGCGATGGGGTCTGCGTCTACAATGATCAGCTGGCCGCGCTTCTGATCTCCAGGGTCAAGGACAAGGGCATCGAAATTCCCCGAGGCCTGCGCATCATCGGAGTCGATAATGACCCCATTGCTGCCTATCTGCAGCCATCATTGACAAGTGTCGATTACGACAATGTTGTCTTTGCCTATATCGATGCCATTGTTGAAGCCAGCGAATGTGGGGACAATCTCGGCAAGACATTGAATCATACGCCACGCATATGGGTCGTTGAGAGACAGTCGGCCTGATTTGGGCCGGGCCCCTTAGTCGCGCCTGTGCCGATGGGTCAGCTGGTAGGCCACCAGGAGGATGGACAGCCAGATGGGCCCGGCGATGACCGCCACCCGGTAGCTGGGGGAGAAATACATGAGCACCACCACGAAGGCCAGGAAAGCCAGGACCGCCCAAGGGGTCACCCGGGCAAAGGGCAGCTTGAAGTGCAGGGCGTTCAAAGCGCTTTCACCGGTCTTGCTAGCCAGGTCGCCCGGCCCCTCGCCTCGTGCTACGGCACGCCGGAAGAGCATCTCGGTCACCATGATCATGGACCAGTTGATGATGGCCGAGATCGTAGCGATACTCATCAGGTAGTTGAAGGCGAATTGCGGCCAGAGGAAGACCACGACCACGGCCAGGGCGATGATGCAGGCTGAGGTCAGCACTCCTGCGTAGGGCACGCCTCCCTTGGACAGGCGGCTCAGGTACTTGGGGGCATTGCCCTGCCGGGCCAGGGAGAAGAGCATGCGGGAGTTGGAGTAGAGGGCCGAGTTGTAAACGCTCATGACTGCAGTCAGGCAGACGAAGTTGAGGATGCCTGCGGCCGCGTGGACTCCCACCGAGTCGAATATCTGGACGAAGGGGCTGACGACCATGCCCTGTGCGTTGGGCTTGCCGATGGCATTCCAGGGGACTACGGCCATGATCACCCCAAGCGTCAGGATGTAGAAGACCAGAATCCTCCAGATGATGGCGTTGGTGGCCTTGGGGATGGTCCGACGGGGATCGGAGGCCTCCCCGGCGGTGATGCCGATCAGCTCGGTGCCGCCGAAGCTGAACATGACCACCGCCAGCGACATGAGCAGACCGGTCCACTGGCCATTGGCCCCGTGACGCATGAGTCCGTTGGGCAGGAACCCGCCGCCCACGGTGAACCAATTGGCGAAGGAGGCCCGCAGTCCGTTGGCCGTGGGCAGGGCCATGACCACGACAGCCAGGCCGCCGATGATCATGGCGACGATGGCCGCGATCTTGATGATGGCGAACCAGAACTCGAACTCGCCGAACTTGCTGACTCCCATCAGATTGGCCGCCGTGATGACCACCAGGAAGAAGGCCGCAGAGACCCAGGCGGGGATTGCCGGGAACCAGAAGTTGACGAAGGTGCCCACCACGGAGAGTTCGACCATGGATACCAGGACGTAGTTCATCCAGTAGTTCCATCCCGACACGAAGCCCGCACGCTTGGACCAGTAGCGGGTGGCGTAGTAGCTGAAAGCGCCGGACTTGGGGTCTTCCACGCTCATTTCGCTCATGGCCCTGACGATCATGAAGATGGCCAGACCGCCTATCAGATAGGCGATGATGATGGCCGGCCCTGCCAATGAGATGGATTCCCCGGACCCGTAGAAGAGTCCCGTCCCTATGGCGCCGCCCAGCGAGATGAGCTGGATGTGCCTGTTCTTCAGGGTTTTGCGCAGGTTCTTGCCCTGCGACTCCTTGGGTTGATCCATGGGGATGTCATTCCTTAGATGGTAGTTGTCAGCTGAATGTGACCGGCTGACAGGGCCAACCCTATAGGAGCCGGTCCGAGCGGAATGAGCATGCCTTTGCATTGTGGAACAGAGACGTCCGCCATATGAGATGGTCAATTCACCGAATGGTGACCGTCAGGCCCTACCATGGGCGTCGGTGTCTGCCGTCTGCTCCCGGTTATCGACACCTCTGTGGTATTGCTGTCCTACCGGCCTTGATGGGATGTCCCTTCCTGGACGGCGATGATTAATGGGTTGTGAAGACAAGGAGGTGCAGTCGCATGAACCGTACGGGCAATGGCCCTTTGGCGCAGCAGAATCAAGGTGACAGCGCCTCGGCAGGCGACGGCATGGAACGCGGTCTGAGCAACCGTCATGTGCAGTTCATCGCCATCGGCGGCACCATCGGCACCGGGCTCTTCCTGGGGTCGGGCAAGTCCATAGCCCTGACCGGTCCCTCCATCATCCTGGTCTACATCGGCGTAGGGCTGATCATGTACCTGCTCATGCGGGCCATTGGCGAGCTCATGTATCGCAGCCCCGTCCAGCACACCTTCATCGCCTTCATCAGCCGCTACCTGGGCCAGGGGTGGGGGTCTTTCGCCGGCTGGTCCTACTGGATCGTGCTCATCCTGATCGGCATGTCCGAGCTGACTGCCGTGGGCACCTACTTCGTCACTTTCTTCGGCACTTTCGGCATTGATCTGAGCGCTTGGCGGGGCCTGATCGAGCTCTGCTTCCTGGCGGCCATGGTGTGCATCAACCTGATTGCCGTGCGGGTCTTCGGGGAGACCGAGTTCTGGTTCTCCATGATCAAGATCACCCTGATCCTGGCCATGATCGCCACGGCCGTGGTCATGGTCATCACGGGCTTCCACTATCCGGCGGTTCACATGCCGGGGCAGGATCGGATCAGCCCGGCCGGCCATGCGGGCCTGGACAACATCACCAATGGCCTGAGCATGGCGCCCAACGGGTGGATGGCCTTCTTCATGAGCTTCCAGATGGTCTTCTTCGCCTACGAAATGATCGAGTTCGTGGGGGTCACCGTCTCCGAGACCCAGAATCCCCGCAAGGTCCTGCCCAAGGCCATCAATCAGATCATCCTGAGGGTGCTGATCTTCTACGTGGGCGCCCTGGTCGCCATCATGCTGATCGTGCCCTGGCGCTCCTTCCGTCCCAACGCTGACGGCAGCTTCACCTCGCCATTCGTCATGGTCTTTCGCTACGCCGGGGTCGACTGGGCGGCCGCTCTGGTCTTCTTCGTGGTCATCACGGCAGCCAGTTCCTCGCTGAATTCCCTGCTCTATTCCGCCGGCCGCAATCTCTTCCAGCTGGCCGCCGCCGGCCGCTCCCCCCTGATGCGCAGCCTGCATACGATCTCGCGCCGCGGCAAGGTGCCCGCCCGGGCCATCGTCCTGTCCGGGGTGCTGATCCTCCTGTCTCCGGTGCTGCATCTGCTGCCCGGCTTCGAGGACACTTTCGTCCTGTTCACCTCCTGCTCGAGCGCGGTCATCATCTTCATCTACATCCTGACCCTGCTTGCTCACCGTCGCTACCGGACCAGCCCGGACTTCATGCCTGACGGGTTCATCATGCCGGCCTACCGGGTGACTGGAGCCGTTGCCATCGCCTTCTTCGTCCTGATCTATCTCTCGCTCTTCCTGGCTCCCGACACCCGGTATCCAGCCATACTGGGATTGGTCTGGCTGCTGGTCTTCGGCGGCGTCTGCCTGTGGAAGCACAGGGGCGAGCCGTTGTCGGTCGACTGACCGTCTGCGAGCGTGGGCGCATTATATGGCCTCAAAAGGCTATAAACAAGTCTGTTTTTCCACTTGTGCTTGAGCTAGATTGATTTCCGGTAGTTGTCAAATCGGCCTTCGTTTCTTGCAGGTTCGATTACGAGGGACTGACGAAGGAGATCATCGCCCATGGTTGCACAGGTCTGCAGGACGCGAGTGGCCAGGACCGTTGGCTCCCTGCTCTCATGCCTGCTGCTGGCCCTGATATTCCTGTTCCTGCAGACCCCGCAGTCGGCCATGGCGGCGAGCGGAGCCACGGATTATGACAACTGGGCCCAAGTAGCTGGCTCTGTATCTCGCCAGCTGGATAGAGGGTGTGAGGACTACGCCCGGGGGGATCATGCCGGGGCGGCCTCGCAGTTCATGGGGGCCTACAACGTGGGTTACGTGGGCTCCGGGTTTGTCTCTGTCGTGGAGTCGACCCTGGGGCAGGACAGACGCAACGCCCTGGACGGGCAGTTTCAGGCCCTGCAGAGCCAGGCCTACGCCCCTGATGCCGGGCAGGCCCTGACCCAGGGCAGTGAAAAGCTCAAAGCCGATCTGGCCGCAGCGGCCACCCAGCTGGATGCCACCCAGGGGCTGGCCAATCCCCGCGCCTATGCCAAGGCTCAGCAGGAGCAGATCAAGGCGGACCGTCGAAGGCTGGACGCAGCCAAGAAGCATCGGAACAACGGCAAGGGCGACCGGACCTGGACCCAGGTGGCCCACGAGATGACGCCCATTCTGGATCAGGCGCTCGCCCAGGCGTCCAAGGGGCAGGGCCAGGCGGGATCCGACCTGGTCAACAAGGCCTATTACCAGTATTACGAAAAGCTGGGCTTCGAGAAGAACGTCATGAACGCCATCAGCGGCAACAGGGTCTCCCAGGTCGAGTACCAGTTCAAGGAGACCCGGATGACCATGGTGGCGGGCAAGCCGGCCAAGACCCTGGTGAACGACCTGAAAAGCATGCTGATCGAGGATGCAGCCATTTTGGATGGAGGCGCCGCGGACCAGGTCAATGGGTGGACGTCCTTCCTGACTTCCGCCTTCGGCCAGGCTTTCGTAGTTCTGCTGAGGGAGGGTCTGGAGGCCATCCTGGTGGTAGCGGCCATCATCGCCTACCTGGTCAAGGCCGGCCATAAAGACAAGATTCGGCACATCTACTGGGGCATTGCGGCAGGTCTGGTGGCCAGCGGGCTGGTGGCCCTGCTTTTCACCCTGCTCTTCAACGGGAATGGCCCCCAGCAGGAGATCCTGGAGGGCGTGGTGGCCCTGGTGGCCATGCTCATGCTGCTCTACACCAGCAACTGGATGCTGTCCAAGTCCTCTGTGGAATCCTGGAACCACTACATTCAAAGCCGGACGGTGGCGGCCATCTCGAAGGGCAGTGTGATCTCCCTGGCCCTGCTTTCCTTCCTGGCGGTCTTCCGCGAGGGGGCTGAGACGGTCATGTTCTACCAGGCCATCTTCGCCATGGCCCCTGGCGGCTCACGGGAGATCTGGACCGGTTTTGCGGCCGCCGCCGTGGTCCTGGTCATCGTTTTCGTGCTCATCCGCTTCACCTCGGTCAAGATTCCCATCCGGCCCTTCTTCATCATCACCAGCCTGCTCATGGCGGTTATGGTGGTCATCTTTGCCGGGGGCGGCGTCCATGCCCTGATCGAGGGCGACCTGGTGCCGGCCACCTATCTGCCCGGGGTGCCCACCAGCGACTGGATCGGGCTGTATCCATACACGCAGACCATCGGCGCCCAGATCCTGGCGGCCCTGGTCGTGGTCGTGCTGGCAATTGTGTCGACCCACCGCCTGCACAGGCAGGAGCGTTCGCGGTCGAATCAGGACTCCGGCAGGTCAACGTCGGCAACCGCCCGCCAGACGGAAACCGAGCAGGCTGCCGAAGGGGCTGTGCCCTCTGAGGTCACGGCATCCATGCAAACACCAAAGAGCGAAGGACAATCATGAAGAAGAGACAATTGACCGCCCTGGTCGCGCTGGTGCTCTCAGGCACCCTGGCCCTGGCGGGGTGCGGCTCCGGCGGGTCAGGCACCCGTGAGGCCCCCGCGCCTGAGGCTTCCGGTGCCTCCCAGTCCTCGGCGGGCAAGGGGGCCGGATTCGAAGAGATCCCCATCCCGCCCGACGATCAGCAGAAGGGTCCCCTGAACATCGGCACGGTCTTCTTCCAGCCCATCGACATGGAGCCCGCCTCCATGGGGCTGAAGGCAGCGGATGCCAGCCTGCACCTGGAGGCTGACATCCATGCTCTGCCCAACAACAACCTGGGCTATGCCAAGGGCGAGTTCGTTCCGGATCTGACCGTCAACTACACCATTCAGAACAAGGATGACCCCAACGACAAGCAGTCCGGCACCTTCATGCAGATGAACGCCTCGGATGGCCCGCATTACGGGGCCAACATCAAGATGGAGAAGGCCGGATCCTACAAGCTGACCTATTCCATCGACTCTCCTGAGAAGAAGGGCTGGATGCTGCACGTCGACCCGGAGACCGGCGTGAAGGGACACTTCTGGACCGAGCCCATCGTGGTCAGCTGGGACTGGGACTACACGCCCCACCAGTGGTAAGCTGCTATGCACCATGCTTGAGCAATTTGTCACGGTCTTGCCGGGGACGCTGGCCCCGGCCCTCCTGGTCATGGTTTTCAGTGTGCTTTTGGGGGTTGGCGAGGGTCGCGATCGGCCCCGCTCCTCCTCCTGGCGACTGATTGGCCTGGGGGTCGGCGTGCTGGGGGCGTTGGTCTTCGCCCTCCTGCGCGCCACCGTGATCATCAACCGCCGGACCATGGTCAACTATCCGACCCTGGTGGCTTGCGTTCTGGCCGATCTGGCGGCCATCGCGGTAGTGCTGGTCGCTGACCGGCTGGTTTCAGACTGGCATCGCCGCCCCTGGGCCATGGATCTGGCCAACGGTTTCGCGGCACTGGCCATAGCACTGACCACCTTCCGTGCCCTGCCTGATGTCATCCTGCAGCTTACGGCCTTTGTTGAGCCGGGGGAGCCGGTGCTGACCTCGGCGATGCTCCTGCGGGCCCTGGGCTTCCTACTGGGTCTGGCTGCCGCTGTGACGGTGGCTGCCATTCTGAGGACCATGCATACCTCCTGCCCCCGGGTAGCCTTCCGTCTGGCCGCCCTGCTCATGGTGGTCCTGCTGCTGGTCCGGCACGGCGTAGCCCTGGTGGCCCTGATGCAGACCACCGGCCTGGTTCTTCTGCACGGCTGGGCCTTCCGGGTCATGGCCCTGGGTTACAACGCCGACCTCATCCTGGTGCTTGCCCAGGTTCTGGTCTTCATCATTCCAGTCCTGGCCTGCCTGGTCGCAGGCTGGCGCATGCCGGTGACCGGAGCCTCCACGGCCGACGACCGCAGCCATCGGGCCTTCCGCCGAAGGGCCCTGGCATCAGCGGTCTGGAGCCTGGTGGCCATGATCGGCGTCACCCTGGCCCTGACGGTGGGTACCGCCAAGGCCCACCAGGTGCCTGTGCTCTCGCCTCCGGAGAAGTATTCCTTGACCTCCGATACGGCTACCATCCGTTTCTCCCAGGTGGAGGATGGCCACCTGCATCGATTCAGCTACCGGGCCAAGGACGGCACCGAGATGCGCTTCATCATCATCCGCAAGAATGGCGCGGCCTACGGGGTAGGGCTGGATGCCTGCGATAACTGCGGGGATGCAGGCTACTACGAAAAAGACGGCAAGATCATCTGCAAGAAGTGCGACGTAGCCATCAACCTGGCCACCATCGGGTTCAAGGGCGGCTGTAATCCCGTCCCCCTGCCCTACAAAACCGGCCGGGGCGCCATACTGATCAGCACCGCCGACCTGGATGCCCTGTCCTCGCACTTCAAGAGCTGAAAAAAGGGAAGGAGCGGTTGGTATGTTCTTCATGCGAATGATGCTGCGGTCGTTCAGCCGCCAGTTCGGGCGAAGAATGCTCATCGCCGTCACGGTCTGCCTGTCTGCCTGCGTAGCTACGGCCATGCTGGGGGTGGTCTTCGACGTAGGTGACAAGCTCAACGCGGAACTGTCCACCTACGGATCCAACATCACGGTCCAGGCCAAGGCGGATGCCGTGGTCTCCGACCTCTACGGCGACCAGGAGGGCGGCCCCTCAGGCGATGAGTCAACGCCGACCGCCTTCCTCAAGGAGTCCCAGGTGCCCAGGATCAAGACCATCTTCTGGGCCTACAACATCACCGACTTTGCCCCCCGCCTGGACCTTCGCGGCACTGTGGACCAGGCCGCCGCCCCCCTGGTGGGCACCTGGTTCGGCCGGACCGTCAAGGTCGACAGCGGTGAAAGCAGCACCGCGGGCCTGAAAGGTCTTCGGCCCTGGTGGAAGGTTCAAGGCCGCTGGCCCAAGGATGAGGCCGTATCCGGCGGCAAGTCTGAGGCCATGATGGGCAAGGAGCTGGCTGCACGACTGGGTGGCCGTCAGGTTGGCGACCAGGTCAAGGTCGGCCTGGGTAATCAGCAGCGGACCGTCACCATTGTGGGCATCTTCGATTCCGGTGATGCTGATGCCTCCTCCCTCTACCTGCCCACCAGGGCGTTGCAGGAGATGTCCGGCCTGACCGATCAGATCGACCAGGTGGAGGTCAAGGCCCTGACCACGCCCGAGAACGACCTGGCCCGCAAGGCCGCACGAAATCCTGCTGCCCTCTCCCAGGACGAGTGGGAGACCTGGTACTGCACGGCTTACCCGTCCTCCATCGCCTACCAGATCGAGGAGGCCATCCCCGGGTCCATGGCCAAGCAGGTCAGACAGGTGGCAGCCCTGCAGGGCGATGTTCTGCAGAAGACCCAGGCGGTCATGATCCTGATGACTGTGCTCAGCCTGCTGGCGGCAGCCATCGCCGTGGCCAATCTGATGGCATCCTCCATATCCGAGAGGTCCTCGGAGTTTGCCCTGCTCAAGGCCTTGGGCGCCACTGACGGGGCCGTGTCCCGACTGGTGCTGGCCGAGACGGCGCTGATCGCCTTGGCTGGGGCTCTGGTCGGCGCCCTGCTGGGCTCCGGAGTGGCACAGATTGTGGGCAGAGTGGTCTTCGGCTCGGGCATCACCATGAGGCCCATGGTCTTCGTGCTGGTCTTCGTGCTGCTGGCCCTGACCGTGCTGCTGGCGTCCATTTCGTCCATCAGATCGATTCTGCGGCTTCGGCCGGCGGAGGTGCTTCATGGCCGCTGATCGCCATACAAGCCATATGACCAACACCCGTATGTTCCTGACCATGCTCTTCGGGGCCGTCTTCCGCCGTAGGGGCCGGGCCCTGATGGCCGTGGTGGCCTCCTTGGTGGGTGCGGCCACCCTTTTCTGCCTGGCGGCGGTCTGCATCGAAGCCCCCAGGCAGATCAACCAGGAGATGCGCTCCTACGGGGCCAACCTGGTTGTCTCGCCCATTCAGGGAGGCAATCGGTCCGGGTCTGGCATCGAGCAGGGCATGGTGGACCACACCACCCACATGGTGACTGCCAAGGCCCCGGCGCGGTACGCCACCTATCGATATGAGACGGTGCAGGTCAATGCCGGGGCTCGCGTGATGGCCGGCATCCAACCCGACCAGGTGCGTCAGCTCAACCGTCACTGGAGTGTGGAGGGATCCTGGCCGCAGGCTGGTTCAGTCATGGTAGGGCGGGATCTGGCAGATTCGCTGGGGCTGACCACTGGCAAGCAGATAACTATTGGCTATCCGGCCGGGCAATCCACCGTCACGGGCAAGACCGGAGGGCAGGGGCGAGACTTCCGTGTGGGGGGCATCGTCGATACCGGCGGTCCCGAGGATCGCATCATCTACGCCGACCTGACCGATCTGGAGCTCCTGACCGGGGCCAAGCGGGGTACCGATGTCATCGAATACTCGGTCAACACCATGACCTCGGGGCTGAAGACCATCGCTGCCAGCATCAACGACATGACCTCCATGGGGGTCAAGGCCCGGCCGGTCACCAGGATCACAGCGGGCGACAGCCACACCATCGCCATGCTCCAGTCGCTCTTCTGGCTGGTTTCGGTGGTGGTGCTGGTCCTGACCTTCGTGGGCGTGGGGACCACCATGGCCTCCATCGTCTCCCAGCGGCGCAGCGAGATCGGCCTGCGCAAGGCTCTGGGCGCCTCCTCGCGGGGGATAGCCATGGAGTTTCTGGCTGAGTCGGCCTGCTACGGATTGGCAGGAGGCCTGATCGGCACCGCTCTGGGCTATGGCTTCGCCCGGCTGCTCTGCCTGTCCGTCTTCCAGCGGCCGCTGGGCTTCAACTGGTGGCTGGCCCTGGGCACGGTCCTGCTGAGCGTGGCCATATCCATGATCGCATCCATCCGGCCGGTCCTCCGGGCTTCGCGTATCGACCCGGCCCTGGTTTTGAGGGAGGAATGACAATGACGCAGGCAAAGGCGAACGAGTCCCCGTCGGGCGGCGGCATGCTGCTGGATCTGGACCATGTATCCAAGATCTACGGCGATCTGCATGCCCTGGACGATTTGAATTTGAGCGTCCCGCAAGGTCAGTGGCTGGCCGTGGTGGGGTCATCCGGCTCAGGCAAGACAACCCTGATGAACATTCTGGGTTGCATGGACACGCCCAGCCGTGGTTCGGTCCGCCTGCAGGGGCGGCCGTTGGAGGATCTGAGCCAGTCCCAGCTGGCCGATGTGCGCAAGAACGTGATCGGCCTGGTCTTCCAGAAGTTCTACCTGGTCCCGCATCTGACCGCCCTGGAGAACGTCATGGTGGCCCAGTACTACCACTCAGTGGTGGACGAGGACCAGGCCATGAAGGCCTTGGACCGGGTGGGCCTGGCGGATCGGGCCCGACATCTGCCCAGCCAGCTTTCGGGCGGCGAGCAGCAGCGGGTCTGCGTGGCCCGGGCGCTGATCAACGAGCCCAAACTGATCCTGGCTGACGAGCCCACTGGCAACCTGGACGAGGCCAATGAGCGGATCGTGCTGGACCTCTTCCGGCAATTGCATGACCAGGGGACCTCCCTGATCGTGGTCACCCACGATGCCCTGGTGGCCTCCTGCGCCCAACGGGAGATCATGCTCAACCACGGTGTGCTGGCCGGCGAACAGTGGAATGATGAGGAGGCCAAGCGGGCCTACCTGGCAGCCGGAGGTCGGCCGGCCTTCAGTGGAGCTCCTGGCGATTCCGGGGACCAGGATATTCCGGTGGGCTTCCACGACCCCACCAAGACGGCCAAGACCGGCGGTACCCTGCCGGGATCGGCTGCTGATGCAGAAGGAGGGCGTTGAAATGGCCACAAGCAGGTCTCGGGGACTGGCCACGGCCTCGGCAACATTGGCGACCCTGGTGGCGGTGGGCTCTCTTTTGGGCGGCTGCGGAAGCCAGCAGGCCAAGCCCATGGATGACGAGTTCGCCGGGTCAGGCGCAGAGTCCAGCTCTGCTCCAGGGTCAGCGGAAGGATCCGGCGCGGCGGGCGAGGGCAAGCCTACGGCCGTCTCGCGTGATGGGTTGCCGGCCGCTCCGGCCGACACGGGCAACTATCACGACGGCACCTACGCTCTGACGGGCAAGTACGGACATGACGGGGCCGACACCATCGATGTGGATCTGGATCTGTCGGGAGGGCAGGTGAGCCGGGTCCAGGTCCAGGGGCATTCGGACTCGCCCATTTCACGCGGTCACATGGAACGCTTCGCCCGGGCTGTGCCCGGTGTGGTCCAAGGGCGTCCGCTCAAGGACCTCAAGGTGGAGAAGGTGGCCGGGGCCAGCTGGACCTCGGACGCCTTCAACAAGGCCCTGGACCTGGCCCGGCTGGAGGCTTCGGCGGACAGGTCTTCCTGAGAACCGGGCTGCACGGGTGGCAGAGACAAAAAGGGGCGAGGAATCGAATCCTCGCCCCTTTTCTTCAGATCAACTAGCGATCCCACCAAGGACGCAGCGGGTAGGTGTCCGTGCCGGTCTCGGGATCAGGCTTGATGCACTGGAACTGGTGTATTTGAATGTTGTCGAGCTCGAAGTTGAGCCGCGCGCCGGCCATGTACAGGCCCCAGAGACGCGCCTTGGGCTCGCCCACCATGGGCTTGGCCTGGCCCCAGTGCTCCTGGAGGTTCTCAGTCCAGTGCTTGAGGGTCAGCGCATAGTGCTGGCGCAGGTTCTCCTGGGTGATGACCTCGAAGCCGGTGTCCTGGATGGCCAGTTCGATCTCGGCCGGGCTGGCCAGCTCGCCGTCGGGGAAGATGTAGCGGTCGATGAAGCCGCCGGCCCGCTTGTGGTCATGGGAGTTGGTGCGGGTGATCTGGTGGTTGAGCAGGACGCCGCCCGGACGCAGCTTGTCCATCATCTCCTTGAAGTAGGAGGGATACTGCTTGTAGCCCACATGCTCCATCATGCCGATGGAGCAGATTCCATCGAATCCGGACTCGGGCACGTCGCGGTAGTCCATCAGCCTGACCTCGGCCAGATCCTGCAGGCCCTCCTGACGAATCCAGTTCTGAGCCCACTCGACCTGCTCCTCAGCCAGAGTCACGCCGATGACGTGAATGCCGCGGCGGGCGGCCGCGATCTCCATGGAGCCCCAGCCGCAGCCCACGTCCAGCAGACGGTCGCCCTTGTTCAGGTGCATCTTGTCCAGGACCATGTTGAGCTTGTGCCACTGAGCGTCCTCCAGGCTGTCGTCCTCCTTCTCGAAGACGGCGCAGGTGTAGGTCATGGAAGAGCCTAGGAAGAGCCGGTAGAAGTCGTTGGACTGGTCGTAGTGGTAGCTGACAGTGGCTGCGTCGCCCCGGCGGGTGTGGGGACGGATGCCCTCAGTCAGTCGCTTGGCCAGGGAGGGCCCTTCGATGGCCGGCGGCTCGGGTACGCGCACCCCGTGTGAGAAGACGGCCGCAGCTGCCCGGGCCAGCTCCATCTTGCTGGGATGCTTGACGAAGTGCTTGAGGCCCATCAGTTCCTTGAGAACCTGGTAGGGGTTGCCTGGCAGCAGCTCGGGAGAATCCAGATCGCCCTGCAGGTAGGCCCGGGCCAGACCCAGGTCGTTGGGATTTTCCGTGATGTAGTACATGGCACGGGAATTCTTGACTTCCAGATGCAGCGGCGCTTGGTCCTGCCCGAAGACCGACCCATCGAAGGCGGTCACCTGCACAGGCGCGTCAGGGGTGAGGAAGAGCCCGATCATCTCGGCTACAGTCATCTTGCTTTTGGCCATGAAGCCCCCTTGTGTGACCCGGACATGACCGAACATGGCGGGTCTGGTAGTTAGTGGATACAAGTACTGTCTTCACCCTACCCCTGACACTGGTCCCTATCAGTGTCATGTTCAGTGAATTATTCCGCATGGGAAACCTTGCCTGGGTACAGACTCTTTGGTAAGGCTGAACAGGGAGGCGAGCAGGAAATGACCAGCAGCGGATCAGCGTCGGCCGGGGCAGATGAGGCCTGGATTCAGCAAGTGCTTGCCAGATTGGGGCATTCGCGCTTTCGGTCCGGTTTCTCCCTTTCGGCCAAGGATCGCGCCTACGCCCGCGCCAAGGGCAGGGATACCATCGACCGCCACGCCCATGAAATGCTGTCCAAGCGTGTGGGGCCTGCCCACCCTTTGAAGGACGGCAAGCAGACCCCCTACCGCGGGCATCCGGTCTTCACGGCCCAGCATGCCACGGCCACCTGCTGCCGGGGGTGCATCGAGCGCTGGCACCACATCCCGCGCGGCCGGGCTCTGACCGATGCAGAGGTTGATGCTCTGGCCAGGCTGGTCATGGCCTGGATCGAGCGCGACTTGGTGAATCATCCGGTCCGTCAGGACAGGCGGACCGGATGATTCGTTCAGGAAGCTTGCTTTTGGACTTGTATGCTTGCCTGAGTCTCCAAATCAGCTCTTTCGCGCCAAGATTGAGCATAGTTGCCGTAGATGGTGCGGATTCGAGTGCCGACAGGCAGGGCTGGGGACTCGTTTTCTGTGTTGGTTCCCCAATTCACCCATCCGGATTGTGGCCGCTGTACGATCTGGAAACCGCCTGATGGTTGTGATGTCAGCCATATCATGCATCGCCCGTTACTGCTGTTGAATTCTGCAGTGCAATCAGCGGCCCCTGGGAAGATGGTTTGGTCTTTCAGGGATGAGACATCAATTGCCTGACTTGGCATATGCCATGGACGCTCATTCGCATCAGCGGTCACGTGTGCCTGGGCGGTCACCTGAGCCAAATGTTCTCGGATCTGCGCATCGGTGAGAGCGTGCTCCCAGTATGAGAACAGCCGCCAGTACAAGTCCCAGTGTGCATTGGTCAAATCTCTGTCCAGAAGATTGCGGAAGTATGCGAATCTTGCTGGTTCTTCCTGGGGGTTTTCCTGGTTCTTGGACTCGTTGATGATGGAAGCCACCTCTTGCTTCAACAGGGCTGCATAGGGATCGCCTTCTCTGTAAGGGGTGCGGTTATAGGAATCAAAGCGGTCAAAGACCAGTCCTCCTTCGCCGCTTTCAAATTCATCCCCAACTGTGATGCGATCTAGGGCACAGCGGCCGTTGACTTCAGTTTCGAAGTGATCCACATGGTATCGGCGGTCGAAAAAGTCGACATCACGGTAGAAAGTAAATTCGACCGAGAAGGTTTTGCCGCGCAGCTCTGGACGGAGACCATCGGGAATGCGTCCGCTCAGCAAATAGCGGTGCATGACCGGTCCGCATTCCTCAACCGTTACGTGTGCCACCACATGCTCGGGCGGGTTGATAAGCCCATTCTCAGGGGTGAAGAATGGACCATAGAAACCGCCCAGGGCGTTGTTGCCGCTCCTAAGCAAGTCGACCTGCTCCTGCTTGCTCATGAAGTGTCGGATTCCCCACTTGGATGCGCCTTCTCCCGATCCTGTGCCTCTGCATAGTTCAAGATCGAAGTATCCGGTATCCAGTCTGCATATGGCATCACGCTCGTGGAATGGTTGTATTGGCTTGATGCCTCCCGTAGCTTCAGACGGTTCAGATGTGGAACTAGCTGCACTTTCTGGTTCATATGATGAATCGTCAAAGACTACAATTTGGCCATCATGCGGTTCTACTATTCCCAGATAGACCGAGTTTTCGGGCGTGCTCTCCCCAGCCAGGCGTTGAAAGGGGACGGCACCTTCTTGCTCGACTTGGGCAGTCAGAATCGGCTGGTTGATTGAGCTAGGCAGACGTATGCGAATCGGTCTGGGGCCCGAGTGTGCTGGTCCGGAATAATGAATCCGATAGCGTGCGGATATATTCATGGCTGTTGCCTCCTTATGCGTCTATGCTGGCTGCTCTTCTCCTCAAGAAGGAGAATGAGAAGGAATTCTGCTTCATGCCATCAATCAGGACTGCAATGATGATGACTACGCCTTTGATCAGCTGCTGGGTGAAGAATGGCACATTCATCAGCACCAGACCGGTTGTTAAGACTCCGAAGATGACCGAACCGATGACAGTGCCTGATATGCGTCCTTTGCCTCCGGCAAGTGAGGTGCCGCCGAGTACCGTTGCAGCGATGGCATCCATTTCATAGCCATTGCCAGCCGTCGGCTGTGCCGATACGACCCTGGCGGCGAAAATGCAGCCTGCCAGACCGGCGCATAGCCCGGCGATCAGGTAGACGGACATAAGGACTGACTTGACATTGATGCCTGCCAGACGGGCGGCTTCTGGATTGCCTCCTACTGCGTAGACATGAGCTCCATACCGGGTTTTGTCCAGGACCACCCACATGACCAGATATACGACGACCATGATGATGAAGGGGATCGGTATGTGCCAGATGTACCCATTGCCGATCGCTCTAAAAGACAGATTATTGTCAACGATCGGCAGTCCGCCAGTGATCGTGTATGCCA
Source organism: Bifidobacterium sp. ESL0825 (assembly GCF_052606465.1). NCBI lineage: Bacteria > Bacillati > Actinomycetota > Actinomycetes > Bifidobacteriales > Bifidobacteriaceae > Bifidobacterium > Bifidobacterium sp. ESL0825. The sequence continues at coordinate 1,528,685 of NZ_CP199589.1, read as the reverse complement.
GTCCTCTCAGGAATGTCATAGTCCCGAGAGTGACGATGAAAGCGGCCAGGTTGCAATAGGCAATAAGCAATCCATTGACGAGTCCAGCTATTGCCCCAACGATGATGCCAAGGGATACGGCAATCAAAGGATTCATGCCTGAGCGGGCTGCCAGTACAGCCACACATCCGCTGACAGCGATTGTCGAGCCCACAGACAGGTCGATGCCGGCCGTAATGATCACCAGCGTCATGCCTGCCGCCAGAATGGCGTTGATGGATATGGCCCTGGCTACGTTGAACAAATTGCTCAGCGTGCCAAAATTCGGTGCCTTTACCAGCATGAAGAGTATGAGCAGCAAGAGGACGAAGGGCATGCCAACCTTCTCCCAGATTGCCGCAATATTGACGTTTTTGCCTTTCATGATGCTTCTTTCATGTTTCAAATTACGGTTGCCGGCTTCCCAGATGATGCATACGGACGGTGGAGCGGAACCATGTGTTTGCTGTCTTATGAGTCAGTCGAGCAACTGCGGTTTGCTCACCCCGGTGGCATATGACATTACGTTTTCCTCAGTCGCTTCTGTGGCCGGAATGTTGGCTACCACCTCGTTCTGCCGGACTACTAGAATCCGATCACTGACTCCCAACACCTCAGGCAGATCAGAGGAAATCATCAGGATCGCCTTCCCTGCTTTTGCGAGGGAATTGATCAAGCCATATATCTCTTGTTTGGCGCCCACATCTACTCCACGGGTCGGTTCGTCAAGGATGAGCAAGTCCGATTGCTTGAGCAGCCATCGGGCTAGAACGGCCTTCTGCTGATTGCCTCCGGACAAATTGTTGATCTCGGTATGCTCCATGGTCTGGTCGATGTTGACCTCCTGCATGATGTTCCGAACGGATGCCCGCATCTTGCCCTTGCGTAGAAGATGCAAATATTGGAACTGATCCAGTGATGAGATGGCGATATTTTCTTCGACGCTCATGACGGGGAAGATGCTCTGGGTCTTTCGGCTTTCCGGCAGGTAGGCCACTCCATGATTGATTGCTGATTTTGGAGAGTGGAAAAGAACCTTGTTCCCCTGAAGCTGGACGCTGATGGAGGCGCAGCGGTCGGCTCCTATTATGGCACGCGCCATTTCTGTCCTTCCGGCGCCGACCAGCCCGGACATGCCCACAACTTCGCCGGCGTGGACGCTGAATGATACAGGCTGGTCGTCTTCCTTGATTCTGAGATTTTCGACCCTCAGAACCTCGGCGCCTTTCTGTCGGGCATCGTGCTCATAGAGTTTTTCAACCTTTCTGCCGACCATTTTGGATACGACCTGAGATTGGTCGACCTGGGAGAGCTTGTCGGTCAACACAGTCTGGCCATCGCGGAGCACGGTAATCCGATCAGCCAGACGCCAGACCTCCTCCATGCGGTGCGAGATGTAGATCAGTCCAGTGCCCTCGTCGCGAAGAGTGCTGATCAGGGTGAACAGCTGCTCCGATTCGGCTTTCGATAGGGAAGCGGTGGGCTCGTCCAGAATGAGTATTCGGGCCTTCTGGGCGAGGGCCTTGGCTATTTCGACCATTTGCTGTTCGCCGACGCCTAGTTTGCCCAACTCCGTATTTGGATCGATGTCCGCCTTGATGACCTCAAGCTTGCTTCTGGCTTCATCCTTGAGGCGCTTTTTGTCTATCAGACCGTACCGCGTCTTTGGCTCCTGACCCAAGGCCAGGTTTTCGGCGACAGTCATGGTTGGGACGACGTTGAGCTCCTGATGGATGATGGCAATGCCTTGATCCGTTGCCTGCTTGGGGGTTCGGATCTCAACAGGCTTGCTTTCGATGGCAATGGAGCCGGAATCGAGGCTGAGGTTGCCTGACAGGATGTTCATCAGCGTCGATTTTCCTGCCCCGTTTTCACCCATCAGAGCCAGAACCTCATGGTCATAAAGGTTTAGGCTAACGTTGTCGAGGACTGTTACACCTGAAAAGCTCTTGCAGATGTTCCGTAGCTCCAATAAGGCAGCTTTATTCTCTGACATGCTCACCACCCTTTGTACTTGTTGACGTTGTCGCGAGTGATCATTTCGCTGGGAATCAGGATGGTCGTTTTCTTGGGTGTCTTTCCTTTGACCTTGTCCTGGGCGAACTTCACGGCCTGATCAACCATGGCCCTTGGATTCTGGGTGGCTGCACCGATGAAAGGCGAACCTGCTCGCTTGAGCTCGTCCACTCCTTGTGGGCTGGCATCGATGCCTGTGACGATGATCTGGTCCTGCCGCCCGGCTTGTTCCACAGCCAGGGCTGCCCCAAGGGCAGAGGGGTCGTTCATGCCGAAGATGCCCTGCACGTCCTTGTTGGCGGTGAGCATATCGGTGGTCACTGTCAACCCTGTGGCTCTGTCGTTCTTTGAGGCCTGCTGGGCTACCACTTTGATTCCAGGGTATTTCTTGAGCGCTTGCTTGCAGCCTTTGATCCTATCGGTGATGGTTTGAATGGGTGTTCCATCAACGATTAGGATGTTACCTTTGCTTCCCAGCTTCTCTGAGAGGTAAGAGCAGGCAAGCTGCCCAGCCTGCACGCCATCGGTGGTTACGATAGCATCAGCTCCTTTGGCTGGGGTGTCTACAGCCACAACGATTATGCCTGCGTCTCTAGCCCTCTTGATTGCCGGTTGCAGGCCGCTTTCATCGACGGCGGATACGATGATCAGATCCACGTTCTGCTCGATGAAAGCAGAAATTTGGTTATCTTGGGTAGCCAAATCGAGTTGGGCGTCCTGAACGTTCAGACGTGCTCCGATTCGTTTCGCCTCCTTTTTTGCCTCCTTGTCCATGGAAGAGAAGAAGGGATTCGACATATCTTGAACCATCAGACCAATGCTTTTGATTTCAGTTCGCTTTGGTGCAGACTGCCTGTCTTCGTCGCCATTGCTGCAGCCGGTTAGAGCGAGCGATGCGGCCAGAATTGCCACCATCGCAGTGATGATTTTCTTGGATCTCATAATTTAATTTACCTTTCGCAAAACGGTCAGGCAGCCCCCGTTGGATACCTGCAACCGCACGATTCTCTGATCTTCAGTGATGCTTCAATCGTTTGATGGATGGGCCCCATCGTCATTTGCGGTTTCCCATCCGGTTTCGAATCGTCGTCACCTCCTTTTCTGTCTTGTTTCTGATCAATCAGTGCAAGAATGTGTTCAGCGGCCTTGGCGCCGATTCCATAGCTGTCTTCCGCAACCAAGGTGATGCGCGGTTTTAGCAGATCGGACCATATGAAGTCGTCGAACGCCACTAGCGCCAAATCGTCGGGAACTTTAATTGCCCTTGCCTGCAAGGCAGTCATGATCCCCAGCAGTATCGGGTTGTTGCCGGCGATAATGACATCGGGCTGGAATTTGTCATGATCCAAAAACCCGTCGAGTGCTTTCCGTGTGGAGAACTGATCGTTGCCGCATTCCAGAACACGGATGGCGGCTCCGCATCGCGCAGCTGCTTGGCGGAGCCCTGATTCTCTGATATATCGGCTGTTCCAGACTGATGGGTAGATGACCAACAACCATCGTTTGAAGTGATGCCCCGCCAAATGGTTCCCCAGTTTGTTCGAGGCATCCTTGTTATCTGTTGTGACATAGGAGAAGTCCTCGTGAGTTGATCCAGGAGTCGAATCGACGAAGACTACAGGCATCTTCCACTCCCGCAGCCGCTGCCGGGATGAGTCGCTCAGTCCCAGGGTTGATATTATCCCTCCGGGTCGCGTTTCCAAGACATGCTGGAGCAGCAGGCTCTCGGCGGACTCTGAGTAGTGGCCGTCAATGGCGATGTCTGATATGAGCAGGTTTTCGCCCCTTATTTGGAATATGCTTTCGATTCCGCTAATCAGATCCAGGTAGTAGGGATTTGACATTCCTGCTGTAAGGAGACTGACTGAGTGGTGAAGTCCCTTGCGCAGATCCCTCGCATTGACGTTGGGAATGTAGCCCTTTTCTTTAGCGACTTTCAATACGGCGGCACGTGTGGTTTTGGAGACCCCGCTTAGGTCGTTGATGGCCCTTGACACGGCATACACGGAAAGGTTCAGCTCGTCCGCAATGTCCTTCAAGGTAACGCCAGTGTGTTTCATCATCGAATCCTAAACGTTTATTATTAGCAATATAAGAATACTATCAGGTTAATTTTGTCGGGTCAAGTTATATCTGGAGGCGGTGGGCGATGATGGCATCTTTCTAATGGTGCCGGTCCCCGTAATCTTTTGCTGTTAACACAGTGCTTTACTGGCTCGGTGGTATCTCTCCAGAACCTCTGGCGATCAATTCAGTAGGAAGCAGGATGTGGCGAGGTTCGGCAGTTAAGCCATCGATGCGTTCGAACGCCATGTTTGCGGCTATTCGGCCGATGTTCTCTGGATTCTGCTTGATGACGGTGATTCCAGGATCAAGCATGTCAAACATATCGGCGTCATCAAAGCTGATGATTGCTATGCTCTTTTCCAATCCCCTTGTTCTCAGGGCGCGAATTACGCCTCGGGTGATGAGGTTCTGTCCCGCGAAGATCGCGGTCGGCCGTTTGGCTCGCGTTCTGTCTATCAGTTCGCATGTGACGGTGTAAGCTTTTCGCTCATCCATGTCGTCGACGAGATCAATATTGTCCATTGGCAGGGAGCTCTCCTTGATGGCGGTGAGGAAACCTTTTCTCCGCTGGCTTACGGTAAACACGTTTTTCTGGGCTCCCAGGTAGGCCATGTTTCTGTGCCCAATGGATAAAAGCGCTTGGGTTCCCTTGATTGCACCCGCATAGTTGTCAGACATGACGGTGTCTGCAGGCAATCCCATAGAAGTACTGTCGGCAAAGACGACGGCCAGTCCGCGACGTATTTCGGGAATAAGGTAGTCCTGTGAGCTGGCGGCTGTGACCAGGATCAGTCCATCTATCCGCCGGCTCAGCATTTCGTCTACGGTCTTGGAGTCCCTGTCTTGATTACCGGTAAGCGCCGAGGCCAGAACCAGACTGGAGTGCTGCACGGCGACGCTGTCGATGGACCAATGCACCGATGAGGAGAAGGGATTGGGTCTGGCTCCCAGCAGAACCCCGAGGGTTCTGCTGTTGCTTTTGCCGCGTCTCAGGTCGGCTGCATGCACGTCGGGCCGATAGTGCAGCTCCTTGATGGCCGAAAGGACGCGCTCCTTGGTCGTTGAAGAGACATAGGGCTCTTCATTGATCACACGGGATACCGTCTTTGGCGCGACTTGTGCAAGGGCCGCCACGTCCTTGATGGTGGGGTGGCTGTTCGCGTTGCCGCTGTTCTGTGTCATATCTAGCATTGTCCCCCGTGAATTGACAACGGTCTGTAATTAGTATAGCTTTACATATGTCAACGTTGTCAGACAACGTTGACATATAGTCACTATGAGGTGGCGTTGGTTACGTCCAACGAAGGAGAGACCATGAAACTATCATTCGCCAAGAGGGCATGCACCTGTGCGGTGGCTGCCCTATCCTTATTTGGTTTCGGGGGGTGCGGTTCTTCGCAGCAGTCGGGCACTATCACTTGGCTCAGTGCGAGGCCTGCCAGTGAAGGAAGCATAAAAGCAATCAAGCAGATCGCTAACGAGTACGCGAAGTCGCATCAGGGTTTCAAGCTGGAGTTCCAGAATATCTCTGATCGACCTTCATATAACCAAAAGTTGAAAGTGCTGGCATCCAGTAACCGTTTGCCTGAGTTATGGGATGCGGATCCTGACCCGTACTTCGCCAAGCTTGTCAAGGACGGCCGTGCTGAAGATATTGGAAAACTCTACAAGGACATTGGCGTAACCAACCGCTTTTATCACATATCCACCAAGTACCCGACAATGGCTGATGGCAGTCTGCACCTAATGACTTTCAATGCTAATGCGGAGTACTTTTGGTACAACAAAGACGCCTTCCGCAAAGCAGGCATTGCAGAGGAGCCTAAGACCTTCGACGAGTTGCTGACAGACCTTCAGAAGCTCAAGGACACGGGCGTTATACCGATCGCTCTTGATGGCAAGGACCAGTGGCCTTTTTATAGGTTCCTGGGGATGATTCCATACAGGGAAACCGGCAATGAGTTCCTTGCCAAGCTCAAGGTTGGAAAGGAATCTATGGCCAGTCCGACTGGTCAAGCCGGAATCGCTTTCCTCCAAAAGATGTCAGCTTATTTCCAGCCTGGCTTCACGAATTCGGATGCCACCGCCACTTTGAATCTGTTCAAGAGCAAGCGTGCTGCGATAACGTATGACGGTACTTGGAACCTCCCGTCCTACGTTGACGATTCTGGCAATCTGAAATCGGACATCGGTTATTTCCGCCTTCCCATGCTTGGTAAAGGAGACAAAACTGCGCCCACGGACTTCTTTGCCAATTCGGGTATCGGCACTGCCGTCAGCAAGGGCAAGCTAACTCCTCAGCTGAAGGATTTTCTCAAATATCTATTCGGCAAATACGGTGATGTGGCTTTGAACGATTATCGGGTCATTCCTTCAGTCAAGCCCAAAGGCAGCGTTAAGACCCCCCGCATATATCAGGATGTCCTGTCCGACATAGCCAAGGTCAACGATTATGCACAAGTCTGGGATGTACAACTTGATGCGAATACTGTCAGTGTGCTTGGGCGACAGTGCCAAAGCCTGCTGGTGGACAATACCTCTACCCATGAGTTTGCGGCCAATGTCGACAAAGCCATCGCTCAATACAACAAGGCCGAGTGAAGGCAGATATGGAAAAATCTAATCCAGCGGATTCCATTCCGCCACAGATGGTGCGTCGGAGGTGGTCCTGGCCAGGTCATTCGTCCAGGGGCAACAGGGCCATCAGTTCGGGAGCCGCGTGGCCCTATTACCTGCCTGCGGTCATCATCTTTACGCTCATAGTGGTTGTCCCTATCATTTGGTCATTCGGTGCGAGTCTGTTTGACTGGAATGGAATAGGAGCCATGCGATTTTCTGGCCTAGCGAATTTCAAACTGATGCTGACCGATAAGGTATTCCGCGCGGCTTTCCTCAACACCATTTTCTTCACCCTTCTGGGTACCTGCGTTCAGATGCTCATGGGTTTGGTGATGGCCCTGTTGGTCTTGTGCATCGACCGATTTAGGACCATCATCAGAACGGTTTATTTCATTCCGTGCGTCATTTCCTCGGTCGCTATCAGCCAGATCTTCGCCCAGATGCTGGCTGTCAATCCGCCGGGGGTTGTGCCGGCAGTAGGCAGTCTGTTCGGGCTAGCTCCTCACGCTTTGCTCTCTGATCCTCATTGGGCCTTGGTGCTGGTGACGCTCATCGATGCCTATAAGTTCGCCGGCATATACATGGTCATCTATTATGCGGCTCTGCAGTCAGTTGATGCCGAAGTGCTGGAAGCGGCATTGATCGACGGCTGCAATTGGTGGCAACAGCTCATCTATATAAGGGTGCCTCTGATCAGGGCTGTCTTGGAGGTGACGTTGGTGATGCTGGTTTCTGGATGCTTGAAGGGGTTCGATGTCTCCTACGTGCTTACTGGAGGCGGCCCTGGTTCGTCCAGCGAGCTGGTGTCCACGTATCTATACAAGACGATCTTTATATCAGGGAACTTTGGCTACGGCAGCGCCATCAGCATCTTCCTGGCAGTGGAGTGCCTGGTAACGCTGCTTATCCTGCGTCACCTGTTCGGGAGAGGGGATAAGGAATGACCACGAAGCCAAGTAGGAAAACCAGAGGATTGGTCTATGCGATCATCGCAGTTTTCGTTCTGGTGCAGATATACCCGATTCTTTGGGTCACACTCTCTTCATTGAAAAGCCCCGATGAGCTTGCCGACACCTTGGCTTATCAACTGCCTAAGGGTCTGTATTTGGGTAATTATGTGAGAGCCTTTGCCACATCAGGTCTGCTGCGATATTTGATCAACAGCACGATCGTTGCCGTGCTGACCATTCTGGTCACCGTCATGGTCGGAGCGCCTGCGGCGTTTGCCATTGAAAAGCTGCGGTTCCGGGGGTCGGATAAGGTGCTTTCCTATTTGCTGGTAGGACTTCTGGTGCCTTCATTCGCAGCTTTGCTTCCGCTGTTCGAAGTATTTAACAAAATCGGCATTACGGACACCTATCTGGCCCTCATCATTCCGCAATTGGCTTTCAACCTGCCGATGTGCGTTTACTTGTATGCTGGATTCATGAAGGAGATACCGGATTCGTTGCTGGAGGCCGCTCGTATCGATGGAGCCGGAACCTGGCAGATCTTTTCGAAGATCGTCATGCCTCTTTCCCGCAACACCACTGTGACTGTGGCGACCTACAACTTTGTCTTCATCTGGAATGAATTCGTGTTCGCCAACACTTTTATGGTTCGCAGCGATATGAAGACCCTCCCAATAGGTCTGAACGACTTTGTCGGCATGTATGGGCAGACCGACTTGGGAGCTACGTATTCGGCCATAGTCGTGTCCATGATCCCGACCCTCATACTCTACTTCTTCCTGAACAGACAGGTTATTTCCGGCATGGTGGCCGGGGCAGTCCGCGGGTAGAGGCGCCAGCAACAGAATTAAGGAAAATAATGAATAAGCAATTGGATATCAGTAGCGATTGGAGTGTCCTGCAAGATGTCAATGATGTTGGTGAAAGACTGAAGCTATATGAGGATCGCGACTGTACACAGGTCGGACCGCAGATATCAGAGTGGGAGCCGTTGCCGGCTCTGGAGCATCTCCAGTGTCTGTTAGATGAGCAGCCTTATTGGGGACGCCGGCTGCGGTATTTCAATCAGGCGCCTTGGTGGTATCGTCGGCTCATTGATCTTGATAATTCTGAGACGGACTGCAAGATTCTCCTGCGGTTCAGCAATGTCGATTACTTTTGCAAGGTGTGGATGAACGGGCAGCTCCTTGGCTCCCATGAAGGCTACAGTGAGTCGTTCGTCTTTGATGTCAGCAATGTCGTACACTCCGGCACGAATATCCTGATGGTCAAGGTTTGGTCACCTTGGGATAGGCAGATAAGGAATGATGACGTTGAGAACCGTACCTATATGGTTGAAAGGAGACTGGTCAAAGGAACCTACGAGCATGATGACGGCCTTATAGCCCGTGACGTGAATCCCGTGGGCATTTACGGCAAGGTTACCCTATCGATTCATGAGTCTGCTTGTCTGGCTGAAGATCCGCGCCTGAGCGTGTGGATGGATGATCAGGGTCGTGGAAGAATAATCGTTAGAGGGAAAGCACTCGGTTGCGGTAATGATCATCCATCTCTGCTGAGAACCTTGGTGCGGGATCCAGTTGATGGCCGTGTGCTGCTTGACGCGGATAAGCAGGTCCAGGGACCTTTCGAGTTCAAAGCTGCCGTTGATGGCGTGACGCCTTGGTTCACTTGGGATCTGGGAGAGCCGAAGCTCTATGACATGACATTGAGCTTGGACGGCGAACAGGTGGATAGCCGGAAGATCGGATTCCGGAATGTCAAACTTGATCGTGATGAATCGACAACCCGGTTCGTGCTTAATGGAAAGCCGCTGTATGTGCGTGGGACATCCTATTTCCCTGATGTCTATATATCTCGAATGCATAGAATGCGGTACCTGCGTGATTTGCAGGCTATCAAAATGGCTGGATTCAACTTGATCCGGGTGCATGTGCATGTCGAGAAGCCGGAATTGTACGATTTATGCGACCGCATGGGCATTGCCGTGATCCAGGATTCAGAATACAACTGGAACCAGCCCAGGACTTCTGAGTGGGCGGAAACGTTTGTACGGTTGTTTGTCAGTACTGTCAAAACCCTCGATAGACATGCCAGTGTTTTCAGCTGGATATGCCTTAATGAACCAGGCGTAGTGGATGTGCCGAAGGGCACACAGGGCACGGCTATGCAAGTGAGTCCAGGCCCTGCCATCTATCGGGAGGTCACTCGAACAGACCCGACTCGTCCCGTTATCAAAGGCTCGTATTGCGCTGATGATTTGACCAGCGGAGACAGCCACAACTATACGGGATCGTTGGATACTCCTCCCACGTCGTATACGTTGATTGACGGCACGAAAGAGAAGTTCAATACAGAATTTGGTTTCGACGCCCCCGGCTACTTTGGAAATTTGAGGAATCTCGGGACGTTGACAGAGCGTATAGCGGCCTTGGAGCCTTTGACCGGAACATTGCAACGTTATCAGACTGAGCTGCTCAAGTATTACATCGAGCACTATCGGTGTCAAAGAGCTGCACCCAATTGGGGATATGTACAGTTCATGTTCATAGACCTGTGCCCGCAAAGCTTCTATGGGCTGTTGGATTGGTGGGGGCAGCCGAAACCTGCATACGAGGTGGTTGCCAGGATCAATCAACCCATAGGTGTTTTCCTGAATAGGTGTAGCAAAAAGATCTCTGGATTGGTTGTTGCCAATGACTCCCCCAAGGATCTAGGTCAGGTTTCCGTTACCTGGCGATTCGTGAATTCGCAAGGGTACGAGGTGCTGAAAGGAAATGCATCTATTTCACTTGCGCCTTTTTCAAGCGTTCAGATACAGGAGGTCTCACTCGCTTCACAGCAAAATGACGGCGACGATTTATCGGCTTACCTGACCCTGTGTGACGGAGAAAAAAGAGTTCTGGCATCAAACAGCTATGACAGTGTCTTCAGCCATCCTGAGCATCCGTCGGGCCATCCTGTAAGGCTCAGCCATGAGTTTGGAGTCCGCCTATATTCTGCCTGAACGGCAGTAAGAAAGTGGTGATGGAATCGAGAATCGGCCGGTGGCTTGAAATGATTTTCTTTTCAAGCCACCGGCCAAATACTTTGCGTGTTGTATTTTCGACACATCGACAGTGAAGCAGCTAAACTGTCGCCTTATTCTCCAAGGAGAAAGAGATCTCCCGTATGCTGCTTAGACATAGTCGCCTAAGCAGAGCCTGGATGTTTACGCGCTTGACGGTGGTAGCTACTTCTTGTTTTTGGCTCCGGAGCGGGGAATGCCCAGAAGTTTGCGAGTCTCGGCAACCAGCTTTTTCGGCGTCTTGCGCACTCCGCTCTCTTCGGCATCCTTGATGATGGTCTTCACATCCAGGTCGGGGTTGTGGTCTTGTGTGGCCACCAGGTCGCGTGCTTCCTGCCGGTTGAGCACGGTGGGCAGGGTGCCAGGCATGGGGCGCCGCGCGGTCTCCGCCAGGAAGAGCACGGTGATCAGACCGCAGGTCGAAGTGAACATGATCCAGTAGGCGGGTGCCAGGGACTTGCCAGTCGCGGTCACCAGTCCTTCCATGATGACAGGTGCGGTTCCGCCAAAGACGGCTACGGCCAGGTTGTAAGACAGTCCCATGCCGCCGTAACGGGAGGCAGTGGGGAAGAGGGCCGGCAGGGTGGAGGCCAGGTTGGCCACGAAGAAGATGACCGGGATGGCCAGCAGGACCAATCCGCCGAAGACGGCACCTGTGGTCTCATGCTCCAACAGTCGGAAGGCCGGCAGGGCCAGGCACAGTCCGGTGAAGGCCCCCATGAACAGCACCTTCTTGCGGCCGAAGCGGTCGGAAAGGGCTCCGGTAATGGGGATGCAGCAGGCCACCATGAGCAGGACCGGCAGGGAGAGCAGGTTGGCCTGGGCCGTGTTGTAGTGCAGGGTGCCCGACAGGTAGGTGGGCATGTAGGCGGTCAGCGTGTAGCTCAGGGTGTTGGCCGCGGCCACCAGGATGAAGGCCATGAGCAGCTCCCGCCAATAGCCCCGGATCAGGTCCAACAGGCTCTTGTGTTGGCTCTTGGTCTTCTCGTCGCTAGCATCCTGGGCCTGACGGAAGGCAGGTGTGTCCTGGACCTTGGCCCGGAAGTAGACCGCGATGGCAGCCAGCGGCAGGGCGATGATGAAGGGGATGCGCCAGCCCCAGGCCAGCATGGCCTGCGGGGAGATGGAGAACTCCAGCAAGGACACCAAGGCTGCTCCGAAGGCGTAGCCGAAGTAGGATCCCACGTCCAACAGGGATGCGAAGAAGCCGCGATGCCGGTCCGGCGAGTACTCGGTGACCATGGTCGAGGCGCCTGCGTACTCGCCGCCCGTGGAGAAGCCCTGAATCAGCTTGAGCAGGATGAGCAGGATGGGCGCCAGGGGACCGACGGCCGCATAGCTGGGTAGAAGGCCGATCAGCAGGGTGGCTGCGGACATGCTCAGCAGGGTGAAGGCCAGAATGCGCTGTCGGCCGACCTTGTCGCCCAGCTGGCCCAGAACCACGCCGCCCAAAGGCCGTGCGATGAAGGTGACAGCGAAAACACCCAGGGAGAAGAGCCGCTGCACGGCATCGGACGCGTTGGACAGGAAGACGCGGCCGATGGTGACTGCCAGGTAGCCGTAGACCCCCACGTCGTACCATTCCATGAAGTTGCCGACCACGGTGCCGGCGATGGCCCGCTTGAGGGTGGACCTGTCCACCACGTTGATGTCGGTCAGATGCAGGCGCTCGCTCCAGCCCCGATGGGGTCTGGGATTCTGTTTGCGGGCCTTGCGCTTGGCTGTGGCCTGCTGCTTCTTGATCTGCTTGGCTGTCTGCCTGCCGCGTCGTTCCTGCTCATGTTGGCCGCTATCTGCAGCCACGATTTTATCGTCCTCTGCCATTGTTCCTTCTCCGGCCCCTAGGCCGTTGTTCGTCTTTTCCGCCTTTGTGATTTCCCTGTCTGCCTCTTCCTTTAGCGGTTTTCACAAAAATGCCATAAATATACAGCTTACCACGCAGTTTTCTTCACGGTGGAAGGATGCAACTGCGCTACCGAACCCGGTAGTTAGTATTGCTGATCAACTAAATGGGGACAGATATGAAGACGAGGCCATCGTATCTTGTTTCTGGTGGTCGCAATTCAGAACTTTTTTGGCTGTTGTCGTGTACGTAGTGGTATATTCAGCTTGTCAAGAACATCGCAGGGGAACGAAAGGGGTAATGATGTCTGCGTCTGCTTTCGCTAAAGGTTGGTTTAATGCCCTGCCCCGTATCGCGGGGGGGGGTAGGCCATAAGCTAATCCATAATTCATGCATTCTCCTCCCTGATGTTTACCCAAATCAAGGAGACTGAAGAATGGGTTACAAAGAAAATATTGCCGCTCTCGCTTTTGACCACAGTGATGATGTCAATGTTGCTTACGGCAATGCCAAAAATCAGCTCAATATGATTCGTACGGCTAATCTGGAAGGGCCGGACAGAATTTTACCTGATGACTTTTCGCAGCAACTGACTAAGCTCAATACCTCCTTCAACCAGCAACTTCCCGATAAGCGTTCTGCAATTGAAGCAGAAGAGAAGAAACTGAAAACACAACATCTTATCTTCCTGCTTGTCAAGATTGCATTGATTGTGCTGGGCCTTTTGTTCCTTGTGAATGACAAACTTCGTGTTCTTGGTCTCATAATGGTCATCGCCGGCATAATTTGCCACTTCGTTTTCAAATCAATTGATGCAAACAAATCTGCCGATCTCCTTGCTGAGTGGAATGGATTCTTCGACGGTTTTGTCGACTCCATTGGGCACGGTGAAACACTGCATTCGCCTTCTACCGGTCTTTTCAAGAAGATTGATGATCTGTTTCTCAAGAGCCTTGATGATAACGCCCGTGGCTTTGAACAGCAGCAGCGACAGATGCAGAAGAACATGGAGGCTCAGGCTGAACAGTCTCGGCGTGCTTTGGCCGCACAGGCCGAGCAGACGCAGGCTATTCAGAAAGGCATGGCTGACATGAGCAGATCGATGCGGCGTCGTTGATGCATCATGCCTTCTGTTGATTCGGATATCGTGTGCCCCGGCTGCGGGGCACCACTTTCGGCTTCGAGTAAGCAATGTCCTTATTGCGGAAGACCTGTTGTTCTAACCTCCTTGAACTTTAAACAGGTTCGTCGAGTCACTTACAAGGACTCGGCACGATTCCTCGATAAGTACCAGGAGGTGCTGAAGGATTCGCCCAACGATCCGAAGGTGCTGGCTTCATTGGGGTACGTCCTTTTTGATAGGGGCCAGTACCAAGAAGCTGCTGAGAACTTGGAAAAGGCTGTAGAAAATGGTTCTAACGATTCCGATGTTCTTTTCCATATTGCATTAAGCAGGTTCAAGTCTCAAAAACCGTTCAAGATAAAGCTCAAAGAGGCGGAGTCAATAATGGCGACTCTGGATTCTGCGATTGAGATGAATCCACATCCCCAGTATCTGTGTGCAAAAGCAATATTGATCAAACGACTTTTTGAGCAGCGCTACATCAGGTATTCACAATCATCCAAGGAGGTGATGGAAGCGGCCAAGCAAGGAGGACTGACTGATTCCGACAGCCAAGAGATGAATGAACTGTTGATGAAGTGACGATCGATGCTGAAGTTTGTGATTCGGGAAAGGTGTGAATAGGAGTGAGTTTCGAAGACTACAGCGTTGCCATAGATAGGCGTAAGGATACGGCTATGGAGATCTGCGGCATTTTCGACGAGGATGAAGTGGGCAGGGTGGAACCTGTTTCCTACATCCAGCAAATGAACGGTCATATGATGATCACGGTCTGGATGTTCGGAAATAAAAAAATATACTCCGCCATGTTCGAACTTCAGCCTGATAGGGCTGGAGACGCAACGCCTCCTGGTCGCACTTTCTTTGACGTGTATCGGTTCAAGAACATAGTCGATATTCGAGTGGATGACTTTGGGTGCGTCATCAGCATGCGAACCGGGAAAAAGCTGGAACTGAAGTCAAACAGTTATGAAGGCTCAGAGTCCTTCTTGAATTCTGCCCATGGTCTTGTGAGTCTATGGGACGAGTATGACGACTGATTGCTGCTTGACCAGGTAATGGATACGGGTCGAACAGTGCATAAGAAAAAGGGGTGTACAGATGGCTGTATTCAAGCGCAACTCCAATGAAGCCGCTTTTGCAGGCGGTGAGAAGCACTTTGTCGACGTCATCAAGAACCGTTCAGATAACGACACACTCATATTCAAAAACCCCGAAGAAGACTTCAACAACGGGACCACCTTGGTGGTAGGTCCTGGAGAAAAGGCCATCTTCGTCTATCAGGGTACGATCGAGCAAATTTTCGATCCAGGTAGTTATACCCTGACTAGTGCCAATTATCCTTTTATATCCCGTTTGAGGAACAGTCTGTCCGGCGGAGTCTCTTCGTTCCACTCGCTGGTCTATTTTGTTCGTACAGCGACCAGCAGGGAAATCAAGTGGGGCACACAGACACCTATCAAGGTCTACGACAAGGCTCTTGGCGATCAGTTCCAAGGAATCGGCGTTGAAACTGAGGTGAGGGCAAGAGGCGCTTATCGCATCAAAGTTGACGACTGTGGCATTTTTCTTACTCAATTGATCGGCAATAACTATGATCTGACCGATCAGGAGTCGATTACCGACTACTTCCGCAACCAGTTCCTTGGCCACATCGTTTCTATCTTGACCACTGAGCTGACCAAATGGGAGGGGCCCCTAATCTCGGTGCCTGCCAATGCTGTAACCTATGCCAAGACAATAGAGGATGAAATCGCGCCTATTGCTGCTGAATACGGCATGAAAGTACTGAACTTCAGCATTTCCGCAATTGACATTGTCGACAATGAAGCCAGACAGGAAGCCCAGGAGCTGGTATCCAAGAATCGCGAGCAGTTCTATGGGCGTATGGCCCAGGGGCAAGGCGAAGCGGCATATGCGCAGGGCCAGCAGTCTGCGTATGAGACTTATGGCACCAACTATCAGCAGGCTCAGGTTTTGAATGCCATGAATGGTGCCGCGTCCAATCCTGGCTCTGACGGTGGAGCTCTCCTAGGGGCGGGTATGGGATTGACCATGGGAGCCGGCATGGGTCAGGTCATTCCCAACATGGTCAATCAGGCGATGGGACAGGCACAAGCAGCTCCTCAACCGGCCTCCGTCGACCCTGTAGAGCGGTTGAGCAGACTGAAGGAAATGCTGTCGAAAGAGCTTATTTCCCAAGAGGAGTATGAGGCTAAAAAGGCCGACATACTCAAGGAAATGTAGGTGACTTGAATGAAGTATCTAGTTTCGATTTTTGCAACGGTCCTGACGCTCATAGGTTGTGCGGCTTTCATGGCCGAAATTGGTACCTATGGCTTTGCCCCTCCCGCTCAGTGGATAGTGATGCTCTTCCTATTGTTGTTCACTGTTTTGTGCTGGGTGGCTCAGTCGCGTAGCGATGACGATGCTGCATCAAGGAATGAAAATCTTTATTACCGTCTGATAGCTGAGAATGTGGTATTTCCGGCTGTTGGTTATCTGATTCAGGGTATTATTGCGATTTTCTACTTTTCAGCTTGGAATGCCCCCTGGTGGTCCGGGAATCTCACCTTGAGGCACATATTGCCTAGTGGATTTTTCATCCCCCTCCTGGTCGAAGTTTTGCTCACCATCGTGGTCATTTCCTTGTGGGTCGGCAACATTACAGCCAACGTGCATACGGTTCGCCAGCAGGTCGTGAGGGACGAAAAGGTCGCCAATCGTGCACAGCTGAAATCTCAGGTGCTCTTCCTTGATTCGTGTTTGGATCCGAATGACAAGGAGGTGACTGATATCAGCAGTCAAATTCAGCGTAAGGTCGAATCCCTGCCTCTGGTGCCCGACGCGGCGACTGGCCTCTTCTATTCCCGGGCCATCAATGAAATTCAAGAAGCTACAGCTAAGGGCAGTGTAGATCTTCCTACTCTTCAACATATTCGGGATACGCTCAACAGAGTGCGCTGATAACTCTCGTCACACGAAGCGTCTCATACAATTTTGTGAGGCCCCGAGATGCCTGTTAGCGGAATCGGGTCCGTATTATGCAGTGTGCATAATTGTGCATAGCGGGAACTGTTGTCATGGCTTAAAAAGCGAAGAGAACCCGGCCGTCTTACAGGTCCACCCATTATGGCGTGTCCCTGAAGACGGTCGGGTTCTTTGTTCTTAGGAAGAGCCTAGCTCCTGTCAGGCCTTCAGGAAGTTTGGATCAGCAAAGGCGGGGTTGGGATAGGTGTAGAAGCCTTGTCCGGAGTCCTTGCCGGTCTTGCCCTCGTCCATCATCTTCTGGATCTTATCCATGAAGGGCTTGAAGTCAGGGTTGTCGCCCTGCTGCTCCTTGGTGATGTTGAAGGCCGTCCGCAGCCCCACAACGTCAAAGATGGCAAAGGGCCCCATGGGGGCGCCCGTGCCGATCATCCAGGTCTTGTCCACGGTCTCCGGGTCTGCAATGTCGTGGCCCCAGAGGTGGGCGGCGGCGTTGAGCAGGGGGATGAGAAGGGTGTTCAGGACGTATCCGGGCTGCTCTTTCTTCAGGACGATGGGGACCATGCCGATTTCCTTGGCATAGTCCACGATCTCGTTGAAGACCTTGGGGTCGGTCTGCTCGGAGCCCATGATCTCTGCGGTGTTGTTCAGCCAGACCTGGTTGGCAAAGTGCATGTTCAGGAACTTGTCCGGCCTGCCCGTGTCGGGTGCGAAGGTGCTGGGCACGTAGGTGGAGGAGTTGCTGGTGAAGATGGTGTCCTTGGGCGCCAGTTTGGCCAGGCTCTGGTAGAAGTTGTGCTTGATGGAAGGCTTCTCGGGGACAGCCTCGATGACCAAGTCAGCGTTCTTGACAGCCTCGGCCATGTCGGCGGTAAAGGACATGTTGTTCAGTCCGGCATCGAACTGCTCATCAGTGGCGTTGATGTCGCGCTTGTAGGAATCGCGCAGGTTCTTGACACGCTCCTCTGCGGCTGCCACAGCCTGATCGTTGATGTCGTAGATCGTCACTTTCTTGCCCTTGAAGGCTGATTGATAGGCGATCTGGCTGCCAAGCACCCCACCGCCGGCAACCGTGACATTATGAATGTTCGTCATAGAAACCTCTTTCATTTGTGGTATCCATCCTTGGATACGTTCTTCCATAGTAGAGCCAGGTCTTGGACGGGACCTGGCTCACAGATTCGGCAGACAGGCGATCAGGCCTTGAGGAAGTCCTCATCCTTGTAACGCGGGTTCGGATAGTCATAGAATCCGTGGCCTGCGTCACTGCCGGTCTTCCCCTCGTCGAGCATCTTCCTGACCTTCTCCAGGAAGGGCCTGAAGTCGGGGTCGTCGCCTTTCTGTTCTTCGATGATGTTGTAAATGGTCCGCAGGCCGACCGCGTCATAGGCGCCGAAGGGGCCAACGGGCGAGCCAGTGCCGATCATCCAGGTCTTATCGATGGTTTCAGGGTCTGCTATGTCGTTGCCCCAGAGATAGCCGGCATCCTCCAGGAAGGGGACCAGCAGGCTGTTGAGGATGTACCCGGGCTGCTCCTTGTGGAGCGGGATGGGGACCATGCCGATTTCCTTGGCGTAGTCCACGATCTCGTTGAAGATGTCGGGGTCGGTCTGGTCGGAGCCCATAATCTCGGCGGTGTTCATGCGCCACACGTGATTGGCGAAGTGAAGGCAGAGGAACTTAGCTGGACGACCGGTGTCTGCGGCATAGGTGCTGGGCACGTAGGTGGAGGAGTTGCTGGCGAAGATGGTCTTCTCAGGGGCTACCTTGGCCAGGCTCTGATAGAAGTTGTGCTTGATGGAGGGTTTCTCGGGGACGGCTTCGATGACCAGGTCGGCGTTCTTGACGGCTTCAGCCAGGTCTGCGCTGTAGCTCAGGTTGTTCAAGCCTGCATCGAACTGCTCGTCGGTGGCGTTGATGTCCCGCTTGTAGAGGTCACGACGGTTCTTGATCCGCTGCTCCGCCGCTGCAATGGCCTCATCATTGATGTCGTAGACTGTGACTTTCTTGCCCTTGAAGGCTGATTGGAAGGCGATCTGGCTGCCCAGCACTCCACCGCCGGCCACCGTGACATTCTCAATGTTCGTCATGAGAAACTTCTTTCATTATCAGGCGCCCCGCATTGGACGCAATGCTCATTTTAGTGGAGGAATACGGGTCGCATTGAAAGGGGTTTTGTGTCGAAAGTGGCTGGTTTCTAGGGAAATTCAGGTGAATTCAGTTCCTTGCAAGCTGCAGATAAATGTGTCTCATTACTCACATGGGATTGCCCGTATGGAGCTCTACGCTCGCTGTATACAGGATTCGCACGTCAGGCTATGTCTTCTTGCAGCCTGATCGAATGGCGTTCAGAGAATCTGGCAGAACTCGATGGTCTCCCGGTTGGGGCCGATGACGTTGAAGTAGCGGATTCCGTGCTGCCAGAAGGTGGGAATGGACTGGATGGAGTCCTCTCTGATGGTCAATCCCATCTCCAGGGCATGCTTGTAGGCGGCATCGATGTCTGGCGTATCCAGCGCCCAATGGTTGATGGCTCCGGTGCGCATGGGCGCAGGCTCGCCCTCCCAGGTTTCGATGGTCAGATGGCCCAGTCGCAGAAAGGCGCAGCGGTTCTCTCCGTTGGGGTAGATGCCGACCAGCTCGAACCCGAGTTTGTTCGTGTAGAAGTCGATGGTCTCGTCCAGATCGCGGGCGATCATGCCCGAGTGCTGGAAGTCAGTGGTGAAAGCCGACATGTTTTGCATAGTGATGACTCCTCCTTGAGGGTTAAGGTACTTGATAGCATGTTAGGGCTGTTTCAGCAGTTCTTGTCAATTCGGGAATGTGACCAATGCCTTGGTCGTTTCACCAATCTTGCCTTCCATGAGTTCAGGAACTTGTTCCAGTTTCAGTTCGTGACTAATCAGGTCACTTATATTCAACCGCCCGGAT
The DNA here is from genome assembly GCF_052606465.1 of Bifidobacterium sp. ESL0825. Taxonomy (NCBI): domain Bacteria; kingdom Bacillati; phylum Actinomycetota; class Actinomycetes; order Bifidobacteriales; family Bifidobacteriaceae; genus Bifidobacterium; species Bifidobacterium sp. ESL0825. The sequence continues at coordinate 1,509,063 of NZ_CP199589.1, read as the reverse complement.
TCTAGGAGACTGATGGCATCCATGCAGGAGAGGGGATTGATGAAGGATCCTTTGATGGTCAGTTCTTTCTGGTAAATATCATAGGTATTCATGGTGAAGTGGGCATCGGGGGCGCCCACCCCGAACATGAGGACCTGGGCACCACGTCTGCACGCTTGGATGGCCTGCGCCTGTGTGGCTGGAAGGCCAACGGCCTCCACGACCAGATCATAGGCCTCGACAGGCAGAGTCTCGCAGTCAGTCTTGTACGTGGCGTGGATGTTGCTCAAACGTCTGCCTAAGGCCAGTTTCTCAGCACTGATGCCGGCTAGATCCACCTGGACCAGACCATAGCATTGAAGAATCTGGGCGAAGAGCTGTCCCATGAAGCCGTCCCCGATGACCAGTGCCTTCTGATTGGGTCGCAATGCCATGAGATTTACGCCGTGGACCGCACAGGAGATTGGTTCCATCATGGATGCTTCTCGCAGCGCGACTCCATTGGGTACTTTGTAGACTACTTCAGCAGGGGCCGAGAAGTATTCCGCCATCCCCCCGTTCCGGGTTACACCGATAGCTGACAAGTGACTGCAAAGCCCGGGTTTCCCGCTTCGGCAGTAGTTGCACTGGTGGCAGTAGATGTTGGGATCCACGGCCACATTATCCCCAACCGCTAGACCGGTCACCTGGCTTCCGACGTATGCGATCCGGCCTGAATTCTCGTGGCCTAGTATGATGGGCGGATCAGCTTTAGCTGAACCAGGAAGACCCAGATACAGATCACGGTCGGTGCCGCAAATACCCGCATAAGCAGTGCGGATTAGGACTTCGCGGCTGCCAATGTGGGGCGTGGGCACATCCTCCAGGTCCAGTTCTTGTGGGTTTTTTAGAACAAGTGCCTTCATGACTCATCCCCAGGTTCCTGTGCTCCGGGTTGTGCGTTGTCGGCAGCTTCCTTGAAATCGGGTAGCTCTATCTGGATTTTGACATCCTCCTGGTGCCCCTGGGCTGCCCTGTCGAAGGCCTCCTGGGCCTGATCCATTCTGTAGGTTCGGGAGATGAAGGGCGTCAGGTTAATTTTTCCTGCTGAAACTAGATCAATGGACTTCTGATAAACATTGGCATACCTAAAGACGTTCTCTATACGGGTCTCCCTGGCCTGGACCTCGGTAATATCCATAGGGACGATTCCTTCGGCTGGGATGCCGACGATAACGGTAGTGTTGCCCGGCGCTCCCAGTTTCCAGAGCTCCTGATAGGCATTGAGGTTTCCAGATGCTTCGAAGACACGGTCTGCTCCCCATCCGTCTGTCTCATCCATGACTCGGTCCAGAAGGCTGTCTTGGTTGATGTCCACAGGAATGACTCCAGGGATTTGGGCAGCTAGGTTCAATTTAACGCGGGATGAGTCGGACACTAGGACGCGCGCGCATCCCCCGGCCATAGCCGAAGCCGCCGTCATCAGCCCAATGGTTCCTGCTCCACTCACTGCTCCGGTGTCGCCTGGTTTTATCCTGGCCTTGGTAGCAGACCACATTCCTACTGAAAGGGGCTCTAAGAGGGCTCCTTCTGCGTAGGACATATTCTCTGGCAACTTGTAGGTGAAGGCTGCGGGGTGAACAATTTTTTCGCAGAGGCAGCCATCAACGGGCGGAGTTGCAAAGAAACGGACAGAGGGGTCAATATTGTATAGTCCCAGCTTGGAGGCTTTGGAATTCATATCAGGGATTCCGGGTTCCATCGCCACCTTATCGCCGACCCTGAACCCTTTGACCCCGGGTCCGACTTCAAGAACAGTCCCTGAGGCCTCATGTCCGATGATCATCGGTTTTTGCACGACGTACTTGCCCACTCTACCGTGTAAGTAGTAGTGCAAGTCTGAGCCGCATATGCCAACGGTATGAGGAGCTATGAGCAATTCGCCAGATCCGGGTGCGGGTGGATCGGGGACATCCCGCACCTTGATGATGCCTTGTTTCTCTAAAACGACCGCTTTCATTTGCTGCTCCTTTAACCGGGCTAAAAAGGGGGTTGGATTTACATCGTCATTGACAACTTGCTTCCATACTATGCGTCACTGATGGGATGAATATATTGCCCTATAACCAATAGTGGTATTATTTTGACTTCTAATTTGATCTGCGGGGGAAGGACAGCACGAATAGGCTTTCGATAGCTTTGTTGCACTTGATAGTGTCAGATTGCAGCGGAGGTTTACATATACATGAGAGACAGCGCAGTTGATCGCGGGGCACTTGAGGTTGTGGTGCCACGAGGAGATGAATCAATCCGTTGGCTGGAGCACGGCTACCCGTCCGCTCTGGCCCGGTGGCATTATCACCCGGAGATAGAGATCCATTTGATCAGAGAAAGTAGAGGCTACATGATGGCCGGTGACGGCATGGTCTCTTTTTCTCCAGGACAGGTCTCGCTTTTGGGAAGCAATGTGCCACACAATTGGATTTCTGATCTGACTGCAGGCACAGTCATCTCGCACAGGGATGTGGCTTGTCAGGTTCATCCCAACCGTATCCAGGCCCTTGCGCGGATCTTTCCTGAGGCTGGCCAGATTTCGGCTCTCCTGCAGAGGGGACATCAGGCGATCGTACTTTCCGGTCAATCCGCCGTCCGGGTCGCCACGATACTGATGGATATGGGGAATCACCGTGAACTTGACCGGCTGATTGACCTCTTGGAGATATTCAGAGTCTTCGTGCAAGCTCCGAGCAATGAATGGTCCACCATGGTCACTCCGGGCTATGAGCCTGATGCTTCAGTAGATGCGGCTAACCGGATCAATCAGGTCCTGGCCTATGTCAATTCACATATTGCGGGCCAGATAAGCCTGAACGGGGCCGCAGAGGTTGTTTCGATGAGTCCATCGGCCTTCTCCAGGTTCTTTAAGAAGGCTGCAGGAATCAACTTTTCCGACATGGTCCGTAGGCTGCGCATCTCCCGAGCATCCCGCCTCCTGGTCACGACCGACTTGCCCATTGCCAGTATTCGAGCTCGAAGCGGATTTGGCAATGTTGCCAATTTCAACCGTCGATTTAAACAGGAGATGGGAACGACGCCAAGAGCCTACCGGCAATCCCATCGGTACTGAGCTAACCAACCAATGATACTTATTTGTCAAATATTAATGCTGTTTTGCCCTTTTAGGCGTTTGGAGGAACAGAGAATTGCAGGCAGCTGTGATTAGCGCTATCTTATTTTGTGCAACGGATTGATTAAATAAGATCCGTCCTGTATTCATCCTTAAACACTCGCGATGAAGCGTGTTTTGGTGTCGCAGAAAAGAGAAACAAATGGTAACAAAACAAACGAAGGCATTGGCAACACTGGTGTCACTGGTTCTAGCTTGCGGAGGCCTGTCCGCTTGTGGCGGGGGGGGGGGGGGGGGCTCCGATGCTCATGACAAGGAACTTGTGTTTCTAGATGGATATCCAGAACGGAAGGATGACTCCCCATGGGGCAAGGCCGTTCAGGGATGCGCACCCAAGGGATACACGATAAAGCGCCAGCTTCAGGACGAGACAATGAATCCTCTGACCATCGCAGTCAAAGAGAACAATGCGCCTGATATCGCTATGATCGACAATCCATCCATGCCAACCGCCGTTGATTCAGGAATGGTGGTCGACATGAAAGAAGCAGGCGTTGATACCAGCGGATTCGATAAGAACATAGCGGCACCAGGAATCATCGACGGCAAGACTTACGGAGTCAGTTACGGTGTCAATACCTTGGGCTTGTACTACAAACCAGATATTTTACAGAAGGCCGGGGTCGATCCGGCTGGCATCAAGGATTGGGATTCGCTTAATGCGGCCATCCAGAAGGTAGTCCAAGCAGGTTTTAAAGGTATTTCATTCTCAGGGATAGCCACTGAGGAAGGAGTTTTTCAGTACCTTCCTTGGTTCTGGGGCGCAGGCGGGGATCTGGAAAATCCTGACTCTCAAGCTGCCCAGGATGCTCGCGACCTCCTTTCAGGGTGGGTTAAGAACGGGTGGGCTCCAAAATCATCCACCACGAATAACCAGTCAGCTGCTTGGGATGTCTTCATGAGCGGTGAGTATGGTTTCGCTGAGAATGGCTCTTGGCAGGCGGAGAGTGCCTCCAAGAAAGGTTACGGAGTGCTTTCCATCCCTGCTAAGAATGGTGGGCCGGCTAAGGTGCCGGCGGGTGGCGAGTTCCTGGTCCTTCCCTTCCATAAGAAGGGTGATGAGACCAAGCAAAAGGCTGCTGCTCAATTCCTGAATTGCTTGACGGGTCGTGACCTTCTCAAGGCCAGTGAATCTACTGGGTATCTTGCTTCTAAAAAAGCAGTAAGAGAACAACAGTTAAAGGACCAGGCCTACTTGCAGAGCTGGGACCAACCTGCGGCTAACGCCCAAGGACGCACCACCCGACTGGGGCTTAAATACGAGAACGTTTCTTCCGACCTCTCCAAGAAACTTCAAGCCGCCCTCAACAAGTAAGTCCATGATTATTCGGTAGAGCGACTCTCAGCCAGTAAAGCAACTTGTGACTGGTGAATTCCGAATATGGTGGATAGCCCTCAAGCACTTGAGGCTATCCACTTGATGCCGGCAAGGGGTCGAAAGCCGATTCCTGTGTCGGATTGGAACAGTCGCCTACCGTATTTGTTCACTTCGTCCAGATTCAGATTCTGGGTCTGCTGATTGCCTCTTCTGCCCAGCAAGAGAGGCTTTGCTTCAACTGGTATATTCCTGATTTCCATTTTTGAAAGAAAAACATGATTTCCTTCCAATCCTCAACTACGAGGAGACCATGGCGGTTCACCCGCCTTGCGGCTTGGGGGTTCGCGCTCCCACTCTGCATTTATTTGATCCTCTTCTACGTCGCCCCCCTCCTGCAAAACATCTCCATGAGCCTGCATAGGTATACCCGCCGAACCTTTGTGACCGGAGGTGCCCCCTTTGCTGGGCTGGATATATATAAAGAGGTGCTCTCTTCAAACGAATTTTGGACCACTCTTCTGCACACTCTTATCTTTGTGGTCGCCTCCATTGCCGTTCAGTACACTCTCGGACTGGCCCTGGCTGTTTTTTTCAACCAATCGTTCCATCTATCCTCCTTCTTAAGAGGCATTTTCCTGGTCCCTTGGCTTCTGCCCCCAATGGTTTCAGGAACGGTCTGGCAGTGGATGATGGATGCTGACAACGGAATTGTTAACAAGTTCTTGGGTCTATTTGGAGTCGACCCGATTTGGTGGCTGCAGGCAGATCATTCACTGTGGTCTGTGATCATCGCCAACATCTGGCTTGGAATACCTTTCAACCTAGTAATCCTCTATGCGGGTCTGCAGAACATTAACGGAGACCTCTACGAGGCTGCCGCGATTGACGGAGCAAATGCCTGGCAACGCTTCTGGAAAATTACCTTCCCCCTCTTGCGGCCAGTGACTCTCATTACCCTTATGCTGGGCTTCGTCTATACCCTAAAGACCGTCGACATTATTTGGATCATGACCCAGGGTACTGGTACCTCCCAGACCCTTGCTACCTGGGCCTATGCATTGGCTTTCGCCAAAGGCAGCAACATGACAATCAAGTACTCGGAGGCATCCGTTATAGGGACGGTGTTGATCCTGGTGGCCCTCATCTTTGCATTCATCTACCTCTGGGCACAGAAAAAGGAGGATGAACTGTCATGAAACCACGTCCTACATGGTGGAAAACGTTGATTGCGATCCTGATAACAATGGTTATGCTCTTCCCGCTCTACTGGATGATCAACATATCCTTCACCCAGCGCAGATCGATTCGAGCGGCGGATCTGTACCCCAAGGATTTCACACTCTCCAACTATTCGGCCATGATTCATACCCAGTTGCCCTACCTAGGCACTTCGCTCTTGATAGCTTTCAGTGTGGTCATTGTGACGCTTATCATAGCTCTCCCGGCTTCCTATGCTCTGAGCTTCCTGAACTTCGCCGGCAGTCGCAGTATGAACTTCATCCTGATCCTGGCCCAGATGATACCGGCTGTGGTTATGTCATTGGGCTTCTATCAGATCTTCAATGACTTGGGGTTGCTTGACTCCATTCCAGGGCTAATTCTGGCTGACAGTACCTTATCAGTTCCCTTCGCGGTCATCCTGCAGACTGCTTTTATGCAAACTATGCCTAAGTCTTTGATCGAGGCGGCTAAAATCGATGGGGCTTCAAATTGGCGGATATTCATGGAGATCGTCATACCGTTGTCCCGGAACACTATAGTGACGACATCCCTTTTCGCCTTCCTTTGGTCTTGGTCGGACTTCATGTTCGCTTCGACGCTCAATGCAGGAGGCGGCAAAATGAGGCCCATAACCATGGGCATCTATGATTTCATTTCCGCCAATAACGAGGAGTGGGGCCCGTTGATGGCAACTGCCGTTATGGCTTCCGTTCCTACGGCTGTTCTTCTCTTGGTAGCACAGAAATATGTGGCAGCCGGCGTTACTGCCGGAGCCATTAAGGACTGATGAAATTTGAGCCGTACAATCCGACCGACTTGGCGTTCCGTAGAACTCGGATTCAATAAGCAAATTTCATTTAATATACAAAGTTTGGAGAGATCATGACGCAATTCAAGACAACAGAAGACGGTAAGGCCCTTCTCTGGACAGGGGATGGGGAATATCTGAGGATCGAACCATGGGGTCAGGGGCTGCGCGTCCGTGCTTCTATGATGAGCCCGATCTCGTTGGATCAGGATTGGGCCCTCCTACCCTGCAAGGGCCCAGCTAATTCCAGTATCGAGATCTTTCCAGATGAGGATCGGGCTACGGTGACCGTCGGTGATATCCGACTAATTGCGGAAGGAGGGTATGAGTGGAACGGCTCTCGTGGATATGGAGTTGCCACTTGTAGACTCCGGTTCTTCAACAAGGAGGGAAAATTCCTTTTTGAAGAGAGTGATAACGGGGGTTCGTTGAACCTGAAAGCCAGAGACTACCAGTCCATATCGGGTGGTGATTATCGGGCTACTGTTACTTTTCATGCTCCTGATGATGAGTGTTTGTATGGGATGGGCGAGTATCAGCAGGATCGGTTGGATTTGAAGGGGTGTTCGTTTGAGTTGGCGCATCGGAATTCGCAGGCGTCGGTGCCGTTTGTGGTGTCGAGTGCGGGGTATGGGTTTTTGTGGAATAATCCGGCGGTTGGCCGGGTGTCGTTTGCATCGAATGGGACCAGGTGGTGCGCGGCTTCGACGCGGCAGATTGATTATTGGGTGACGGCGGGTTCGTCGCCGCGGGCTGTGGTGCGTCGGTATGCGGATGTGACGGGGCATGCGCCGGTGATGCCTGAGTGGGGGTTGGGTTTTTGGCAGTGCAAGCTGCGCTATTGGAATCAGCGTCAGGTGGAGGATGTGGTGGAGGGGTTCCGTCGTCGTGGGATCCCGTTGGACGTTGTGGTGGTGGACTTCTTCCATTGGCCGCATATGGGCGATTACCGGTTTGAGGATGAGTTCTGGCCTGACCCTGAGGGCATGTGCGAGCGGCTGCATGCCCAGGGCGTCAAGGTCATGGTCTCCGTCTGGCCACAAGTAGCACTATCCAGCGAAAACTATGATCTAATGAGGCAGAACAACCTGCTGATCCATGCTGAAAAAGGCGAAGATATAGCTATGATGTGCTGGGAGCCCTGTACTTTCGTCGATGTGACTAATCCTGATGCTCGTAGGTTTGTTTGGGATCTTTGCAAGCGCAATTATGCGGACAAGGGGGTGGATGCGTTCTGGCTGGATGAGGCTGAGCCTGAGTACGGGACGTATGATTTCGACAATTACCGGTATTATGCCGGGCCCAATGTGGAGGTGGGGAACATTTATCCCCTGGAGTACAACAAGGGCTTTTATGAGGGTCAGCTGGAGGCGGGCCGGGAGGGCCGGATCGTGAATCTGACCCGGTGCGCCTGGGCTGGTTCGCAGCGGTACGGGGCGCTGGTCTGGTCGGGGGATGTGGGGTCCTCCTTCCAGGATCTGAAGGCGCAGATCACCTGTGCCATCCACATGGGCATGGCTGGCATCCCCTGGTTCACCACCGACATGGGCGGCTTCCACGACGGGGACATCGAAGACCCCCAATTCAAAGAACTATTCATCCGCTGGTCTCAATTTTCCTGCTTCCTCCCTGTTATGCGGAACCACGGCAACCGCAGTCTTTCCCACCCACATGCCGATGACCCATCACTTGCCGCCTTGGATGCTCCGCATGAACGGCTTTTGAAAGAGGAGGGGGAGTTCAAGGAGGTCGTCAGGGCCCAGGATGGTTCACCACGGTTCTATTCTGGCGCTGATAACGAGCCATGGTCCATGGGTAAGGAGGTTGAGGCCATTCTCGTAAAGTACATCACCATTCGAAATAAGATGCGCCCCTACCTCCGTGAGCTATTTGACCAGGCCCACAAAGATGGCGACCCTATCGTACGGGGTCTCTTCTACGAGTTCCCTCAAGATCACAGGGCTGCCAGGTTGAGCGATGAGTACATGTTCGGACCGGATATATTGGTGGCTCCTGTGGTTCAGGCGGGGGCGCGTTCGAGGGAAGTCTACCTGCCAGGCGGGGAAGAGACCATATGGGAGAATCTCTCTGACGGCCAGATTTACCATGGTGGTGCATGGCAGACGGTTGAAGCCCCCTTGGACGTCATACCCCTCTTCGCGCGTCAGGGCAAAGATCAGGGATTAAGAAAAGCTATACAGGAGGCTTCCGCCTGAGCCTTTCTTGCCTTATAAGGCACCGTCGGGCCTAAGAACTCGACGGTGCCTCCTCTGCTTGCATGGTGAAGATGTGTTCTGTGAATATGAGACAGAACTTTTCTTTATCGTTGTTTTATAAGAATGATCCCCAGCCTAAGTGAGCAGTTGATTGCGTCTTTCTTCAGGATGGACCTCAATAGGCCAACCGATATCAAGTTCTTCCGTTTGTTGTCATCATTCTGCATCAGGTCGGGGCACGTGCCTTGGCTTTCCAGATTTCATAACGCACCCATTCGTGGATTAATTTTCATAGTTGGGTGATGGCTATTTTCGTGAGTACCACGATTCTTCTGACGCACCTGAATCACAGCATTCAGAGCCCTAATAGAGGGTTGACCGAGGTATACGCAGATCCGAGGATGACAGCTATGGTTAATTGTCATGGCCGAAGTGCCATTCTGTCTGAGAACGTCAAGATGGAATGGCACTTCGACAGGTGCTTGGTTGAAAGGTGCAGTCTACAAATCTGCATGCAGCCAGACGCTCATCGCTCCTTCGGCGCGATTAGCCCAGGCATAATAGGGGATCAGTGTCATTGTCGATTTTTGGCTGACTATCGATTCTTGGGCTGAATCATACGATTCGTATAAATTCGACGAGGTATTCTCCTGTAGTTCACATGGCACTTTTAGGGTCATAACACCGCCTAGTAGATCTTTCTGATACTTGGTTTTCACTTCGTTGCCCGGCCAGCTCAGGGCTTCATGGGTGACGCGATACCTATGGAGCGGTTGGTCGTTGTCAACGCTTTCGGCGCAGAAAACCTGGGGGCCACGCATGAATGCCACCTTGTAGGAGTCCGCTCGAACGGTTGATGAGGCGACCATAGCCTTGGGTTCCATATCCAGTGTGAGTGACACTGATACATGATCATCATCAGGTCCGATTTCTATAAATACGAAGCCTTGATATGGCTTTGTTGTGATAGGCTGACTGTCCCTTACAACGGTATAGCGCTTCTGCGACCAGGACGGTATGCGTATGGCAAAGGAGAATTGGGCCTTCTCTGGGTTGTCAATTTCGAATCTGATCTCTCCTGTTCGAGGGAAGTCGCTTTGCTGTTTGATGACGATTCCGTGGTCAAACTTTGTCCGGTTGGCTATAAATTGATGGGAATAAATGATATCCATGCCATTATGACGATCGACAACATAGATGTATTTATCAATAGAGGCAACTAACCGGGCAATGTTCGATGGGCAGCAGGCACAGCCGAACCATTCAGCACGATGTGTGAGCACATGAGCATAGTCGGGGTTATATCTTGATGCTTCGGGATCTGCGTCAAGAGGGTTGACATAGAAGAAATGCGAGCCGTCCAGGGACATCCCACTGATAGCTCCGTTAAACAGCTCCTTTTCTAGGATATCGGCGTATTCACTGCGCTGATCAATCTGAAGCATCCTGCGGGCGAACATCGCCATAGCCACCGAGGCGCAAGATTCTCCATACATCGTCCCATTGGGCAGGTCGTAATCGTAAGTGAAGGCTTCCCCCTGGTGTGTGGAACCCACTTGGCCAGTGATATACATCCGGCGATGGACGATATCTGTCCAGAGTTTTTGAGCCTCTTGAATCAGTGATGTATCATTCGTCAGTCGGCCTATCATGGCTGCCCCGATGCATAGATAAATTAGCCTTACGGCATGACCGTTGGCGGATTCCTGCTGAGTGAAGGGCTTGTCTATCTGGTAATAGGTATGATCGAATCGGTTGTCATCAAGCACTGGGATTCCACTGGGGCCTTGACGGAATTGCTCGTCTAAGAAGTCCGGATTTTGCCCACGTTCATGAATGAAGAATGAGGCCAGTCGCAAGTACCGCCTCTCGCCGGTCACTTCATAAAGGCGAGGAAGGGCTATTTCAATCTCAGGATGCCCATCTACTCCATGTATCTTGCCATCTTCTGGGCCGAAATGTGCATCAATGCAATCTGCCATGCCACGTGCAATGAGCAAGGCTTTTTCGTTGCCCGTGCTTCTGTAATAGGCTGTAGCAGCTTCGATGTAGTGCCCCATTGTATAAAGCTCATGTGATTGGCGGAGTCTGTGGAATCGCTCCTTTGGCGCGTTAATTTGGAAAAGAGTGACTAGGTATCCATCTTTGTCCTGGGCCATGCCGATCAAATCAATGAGTCGGTCTGCCAGGGTGCGCAGCTCGTTATCGTGCCGGTATTGAAGAGTATAGGCTACAGCTTCCAGCCATTTGTAGAGATCCGAGTCCTGGAATTGGTATCCCGTGTGGTGTCCCGATTTGAGTCCTGCCGCAATTTCAAGGTTACGTAGTGTATGGCCTCTCGTGGGTTCTGACATTTGCCCCGACGAAGGGTCCTTGGGAGTGCTGTATTGCCTTTCGTCGGCCATGACCGACCACTGATAGGGCAGAACTTTCTCCGCGACCAGTTGTCGATAATTGTTCCAGAATTCCGAGGTGATTTCGACTGAAATATTGTTGGAGATTGACATGATTTTCCTTGTGTGTTGAGCGACGGATGCTTTGCTTCCTAAGGACTTTTATCCCTTGACAGCTCCGGACATGAACCCTCGCACATAGTATTTCTGAAGGGCGAGGAAGAGAAATGCGCAAGGAATCATCAGGACTACAACACCTGCCTCGGTTATGCCATAGTCTATGGCGCCCAAGGCTTGGGAACGCATGTTGACCATGGCAAGAGGCAACGGTGCGTTCTCTGAACCGACCAGGTAGAGGGGAATCATGAAGTTGTTCCAAGCTTCGAGGAAGGCTAGGAGCCCAACTGTGATCATGGACGGGAGGACGGACGGGACAAGTATGCGAACCAGGGCCGTGAAAGAATTGCAACCATCGCATAGGGCCGCTTCCTCCAGAGATTTCGGAACCGTATTGAAGGCGATGCGCATGATGAATGTACCCATGGGCAATTGGAAAAGCGTCAGAACAAGCCCTACTCCGACCAGGGAATCATTCAGGCCGATGTTCTTGAACCAAACCATCATGGGAATCAGCAAGGAAGCATAAGGCACCATCAGTATGCTGAGTGTCACCATGAACCCCAGATTTCTTCCAGGATAACGGAAGCGGCTGAACGAATACCCAGCCAAGGTACAAACGACAACGGAGAAAACTACGGCAATGACAGTAACGATCACCGAATTCAAAACATAGTGCAGTAGACCTTCCTGGTAATGGGCCAGTTTAAGGTAGTTGGCGAATCCCCATCCTGAGGATTGCGATGATCCGGGTTGTGGAGACACGGAACAGACCACCACCCATACAAGAGGCGCTAAGAAGATCAGAGCGAGTACGGCCTGAAGCATCCGTGCCGTGTATGTTTTCCAACGAGGTGTAGACATAACCTGCTTCTTTCAGTCGTTATCATCGCGCATGCCGCGCAACTGAATGGAATTCAATACAATCAGGGCCATCAACACACATAGCGACAGGGCAGCGGCCATGCCTAGGTCCTTCTTAGATTCAAAGGCGAAGCTGTAAATGAGCTGTACAACGGTCAAGGTGGAGTTGTTGGGTCCTCCGCGTGTGATGATGAAAAATTGGTCGAATGCAAGGATCGATCCTGTTACGCAGTAGACCAAACACATGATGATGGTCGGTCGCATCAAAGGCAGGGTTATCGACGTGAAGATACGCAGAGGGCTTGCCCCATCCATCCTGGCCGCTTCATACAAGTCACCGGGTATCGCCTGTAGACCGATCATCATGAGGAGCATGTAGTATCCGGAGAAACGCCACACGATTACGACAATTGTCGCCCACATTGCGCTGCGCCCTGTGGCAAGGACCGAGTCGCCCGGATTCATGAGTCCCAGGAAACTGAGGATGCCGCTTACTGGGCCGACCTGGGGAGAGTACATTGCGTAGAAAAGAAGTGACGCGGAGGCCAGACCTGTGGCGCTAGGCAAAAGGAAGCAGGTTCGGAGGATGCTGTTCCACCGGCTTGATTCCTGCACGATCAAAGCCAATCCCAATCCCAAGGCCAGGAGGATCACAGTCACGATGACCGTGTACTCGAGAGTGAAAACAATGGATTGGTCGAGTAATGGGTGCTGGAATACCTTTATGAAGTTGTCAGGGAAGTTGAATCCCCGGCTTCCGCTCATTAGGCCCCAGCGTGAACATGCCATGACGACCAGGAGAAGGCATGGGATAAAGAGCAGGGTGACTATGAACACCCAATCAGGGAGTGCGTAGAGCCATCCTCGTCTAGTCTCGGCCTTTTCGACATCAGTCAAGCCATGATTTTTGGATCTTTTGCCGCGTGCCGGATTCCGCGTATTTTGACCGGCCATTGTGTTTCCTTTCATGGATGCAGATAGAATGCGCATATACGAGTGGGGTATTGCAGACGCTTTTAGCTGTGGATTAAGCGATTTCAATGAGCTTCAAGGTATGAGCAATGGCAAGGTACCCTACTGTTTTCAACTTCGTAGGGCACCTTACCAAAGAGTCGACGGATGAGTATGCCAATCACTGACTGAGGACAGCCGTTATCGCCTTATTGTCGGCTTCGAGCTTTGAGGCATCTCCCCATATTTGATTCTGCAGAAGAATCTGCCATGGTGATCCGGAAGCGTTGAATGCTTCATTGAAATGTGGAGAGACTGGTGTGCGGCCATTTGCTAGAGTGCTGTTCTCGATCTGTATCCGCGGATCCGATTGGCTGTACCCATTTTTGAGCACTTTCAGATTTGCGGCCGTGTCACCTTTGTCAGCGAAGGCACCTTGCTGCGCCTTTTCTCCTGTCAGCCACTTGAGGAAGTTCCATGCCTGGTCGGTCTTCTTTGAATCCTTGCTGATGCCTATGGCATCTCCGCCTAAGAAAGTCGATCCTTTGCCTTCCTTGGTGCCTGGGATAGGAGCGACGCCAAAGTGGAATCCGCCATTCTGCTCGTTCTTTATCAGGGAAGCAATGGCAGTACCGGAGTATGGCATGACACCAATCTTGCCGTTGAGGAAGGGGGTCGTCCACGTTGAACAGTTCTCTTCCTTGGCGCCTGCGCCGATTCCATTTTTAGTCTCTGCCAGGTCTCTGTATGCTTCATACACCTTCTTAGCGGAGGGGCCATCTAGCAAGGATTTGGTACCTTCCTTATTCATGACTTGGTCTCCGCTGGCCCAAACCATGGGGAAGAGCATAAAGATATCGGCTCCTCCGCATTGGCCGCCGACATAGGTTCCGGCAACCCCCTCATGGTCAAGCGCGGCAACCGCCTTGGCTTGTTGCTGGAATTCCTGAATTGTTGCAGGTCCCTTCTCGGGATCCAAGCCTGCCTGTTTATAGAGATCTTTGTTCCAAACCATGACTGAAACATCGGTGAAGAAAGGCAATGTATAGTTTCGGTTTTCCACCGTACCTGCGTCGATATGCCCCTGTTGCAGGTCTTTAAGATTGCTTAGGCCCTTGATCTGCTTGGTTATGTCAGAGAAAATTCCCTCAGAAGCCCAGTATGGTATCCTCACCACGTCTCCTGACAGAAGATCTGGCAGAGAATCCGTCTGGGAAGAGCTACCTACTTTTCCCTCCATATCTTCACTGGGCACAAGCTTGAGTTTGACGGAGTTCTTATGGGACTTGTTGTACAGGTTGACCACGTTCTTAGCCTGTGATTCCTTATCAGAGCGAACCCAAAGGACCAGTTCGGTTCCATCGTCGGTTCCGTCGGCCGTGATGTTTTTTGTGTTGGCTTCGCTGCTGCTGCCGCAGGCGGCGAGTTGGCCGATGCAGAGCACAGAAGCCATCAGGCCAAGACATAAGCGTTTTGTGATTGATATTGGTGTACGAGGATTTACCATATTGGCCTCCAATGCCCGGAACTCTTCTTCGAGCGGTTTCCTGTATGTACATTCCGGTTTGAATAGACGCTTTTTTAGTAGACTAAAAGCTCAATCTGTTCAAACCTTTTCACAATATATAACATCAGTAAAAACATGTCAATTTGGAGTTTCTATTTCTCGTTGTGAAATAAATGAACTAACTGTTTTCACTAGTAGTAAACTTGTTTGAGATTAGCGGCTTCGGCATGTATCCAGGGGGCAATATGGAAAAGGGCTCAAGAAAAAAATCTGCAAGACTAGTGGATGTAGCGGAGCGGGCTGGGGTTTCTGTGGCCACCGCTTCAAAAGCCCTTCATGATAATCCACGTGTGAGTGCACGAACCAGGAATCATGTCCAGAGGATCGCCAGTGAGTTGGCCTATACCCCTAATAAACTTGCCCAGTCGCTGGTCAGCGGGCTTACGGGAACTGTCGGACTGGTTACCTCGGATATGCAAGGCCGGTTCTCGACTCAGATTCTGATCGGTGCCGAGAACACCCTTGAGGCCGAGTCCTTCTCGGTTCTCCTGACCAATGCTCGGGGCGATCCGTCCTTGGAGGCTTTGCATGTCAGGAAATTGCTTTCCTTGAAAGTCGACGGTTTCATTCTGATGGGAAGGGAGACCGACCCCCGTGCATCCTGGGGTTCTGATTTGAATGTACCCTTAGTGTACGCTTATGCTCCCTCTACAGATCCGAGCGATGCTTCAATCACGTGCGATAACGTTGATGCCGGGAAAATGGCCGTCAACCATCTCATTTCCTGCGGTCGTCACAAAATTGCCATAATTGGTGGGGATGGAACCTTCGCAGCATCACAGGACCGGACCAAGGGCTCCATGACTGCACTCAAAGAAGCTGGCCTGAGGCCAGCGGGTCCTGTTCGATTCGGTCAGTGGGACGGCTCTTGGGGAAGGGGGGCCACTCGGTTGTTGCTCGATCAGGATGTCGATTTTGATGCGGTTGTGTGTCAGAATGACCAGATAGCGCGGGGTTGCATTGACGTGTTGAAGGAGCGCGGGATTCGGGTTCCCGAAGATGTCGCGGTTATCGGACATGACAATTGGAGCGAGCTGGTTGACATTTCCCGTCCAGAACTTACCAGCATTGACAATAACGCCATTGAAATCGGCAGTCAGGCTGCACAGATGCTTCTGGATGCCATAGGGGGTAAGCCCCACCATGGCATCCGCTATCTGCCTTGTCGTCTTATACAGCGGGGATCGACGGTGCTGCTTGATTAGCATTTATGGTCAGCAATACCGGTGGGGATACCTGTGTCAGGCGTCTTCAATGGCGGCGTAGTAAGTCACATAGATAGTGCAATACACTTTCTTGCTTTTCAGGTGTTACTCCAGCAACCTTGTTTGGCAAGTGTCAATCTAGCCTTTCTTCCGACATTGTGATGCACAAGGCTGTTGCAATCGTTCTGTGTAATGTCTGAATATCTTGTGGATAGTCGAATTATGGGTTTAGGGATCAAATTTTATAAGGCATAAGAGGGTGGATTGTTGGATGTTCTAGCCGAATCCAGTAGGTAGGCACTGCGAATGAGCCATATTATGAAAGTCCTTTCAACGCCATATCGGAATCCGAGCCGCTCTGCTTACGCCAACGAAGTGCATCTGCCTTCATTCGCCATGTTGAGCATAGGGCATCAGCGATCAGGAAGGTTCATGTCATTACCGGATAAGCAGGCTTAATTGTTGAGTTTGCGGTAAGCGTCACGCATGCCACCGTCCATGGCATCGTCAAAGACGGCTGATTTCGTCGCTGACATCGGCATCTATTGAAATGAACAGATTGCGTCCGAATGATGGATATCGGTTGGGCGTTCGCATCCTGGTGCTCTAGCATCGTGGCCATGGAGAAAACGACATCACTGAAGCCTTGGTTGCCCAAGGGTGCCTTCTTCTATGTTGATGCCCGATGGCGTTGATGTTTTAGCCGGTTCTTCTTCTGATTCCTATATCTGCCTCAGTGTTTGAGGTTGCTCTTTTATTATCTGCGGACATGTTGCCATAGGAAATCCGTATCTATGGCGTACAGAATCGGCATCGGGCGGGGTTTCGATGCCGTTTTCAAGCCGCAGTATCTGACCTAGGACGTGCTCTAATGACTATCAACGTAACTATGGAATCCCGCCGGTTCTCCAACGACCTCAATGCTCTGGCCATCTACAGGCGGCTGCGCACCAGATATCGGGAGGATCAGCTCTTCCTTCTGGAGTCTTTGAGCGGCCCCGATAAGGACCGGAATCGCTCAGTTATTGGATTCGAGCCCATGCTGACCGTGAGCGTGACAGACCACGTCATGACCATCGACCCTTTGGGCAATCCTCAGCTGACAGGAATTCTGAGGCCCTTTGACCGGATTGAGCAGGGAGTGGTCCATCTTCCGGTCTCCGGCATCCAGGAAGTCTTTGCAGTGCTGAGGCGGCTGGAATCCTCCTTCGCCATCAGCGGCGACCACGAAGGCCCCTTCGGAATGGGCTGGTTCGGCTACTTCGGGTATGACACCATCTTCATGATCGAGGATCTGGAGGAGCGCATACCAAGGGACGCGGCCTTGCCGGTCATTTCCTTGACCCTGTATCGGGGAATCATCACTTTGGATCTGAAGGCCGGAGACCACTGCGCCACTTTGATTCATGCCGAAGAGGATACTGCCGAGTGCGGCATTCCAAAGGGCGGGGACAATTTGCGAGAGCGCGGATCTTCTGCACAATCTGATGGGCAGGTACAGACTGCAGCAATCGAGGGCGGCAAGACTGGGCATGGATCCACGTCCTTAGAAAATGTGCTGGGGTTACTCCAATCCGACGTATCGCCGGGGCAATCTCCTGAATCGGATGCTGCCAAGAACGGCATCCAGGACGGCATTGGGCCGGACTATCCATATGAGGCCCATGACACGATTGACCGGGACCTCTTCTATCGGTGGTTTGCCAAGGGCAAGGAGCACATAGCCCAGGGAGATGTGTACCAGCTCCAGCTCGGGCATGAGATTCAGGTGGACTCCAGGATTCCGCCCTTCCAGGTCTACCAACGGCTGCGTCGGCAGGACCCGTCCCCCTATATGTACTATTTTGTGACTCCCCAAGGGGTACATGTCATCGGCGCCAGCCCCGAGCTCTTCATCGGGCTGACCCCTGATGGTGACATAACCCTGAGGCCCATCGCCGGAACTGTCGGCAATCCCGGAGATGATGAGGCCCGCCAGGCGGCCATCAGGCAGCTGACCGGCGACCCCAAGGAACGGGCCGAGCACCTGATGCTGGTGGATTTGGGGCGCAACGACGTAGCCAGGTGCTGCACACCCGAATCCTTGGAGGTGGACCGGCTGATGACCACCGAGGTTTACTCCCACGTCATTCATATGGTCTCGGATGTGGTCGGTCGAATCCGGCCTGGCCTGGACAAGTACGACGTCTTCTCGGCCGCCTTCCCCGCCGGCACCATGACAGGAACCCCCAAGGTGCGCGCCGTGGAGATCATCGAGGAGACCGAGGTCAGTTCGCGCGGGGTATATGCCGGGGCGGTGGGCTTCCTCGGATTTGACGGCCAGGTCCTGACGGCGCTGTGCATAAGGACGGCCTCCTACCATTCCGGCAGGTATCACCTGCGCGCCTCGGCCGGGATCGTCGAGGATTCTCAGCCGGAAAGCGAGTGGCAGGAGACCATGAAGAAGATGAGCTCGGCCTATCTGGCCATCACCGGAAAGGAGCTGGCCCATGAGAGTCTTGCTGGTTGATGCCTTCGACAGTTTCGTCTATGTGGTCAAGAACTACGTGGACCTGTTGGGCGCCGATACGACCATTGTCCGGGTGAACCACCTTGCCGAGGTGGATCCACTCACCTTCGATGCGGTCATCCTGGGCCCTGGACCGGGCCATCCGGAGGACTGCGGATACCTGGAGCTCCTTGACCGGGTTGCGGGACGGAAGCCGGTATTCGGCATCTGCCTGGGCATGCAGGCCATCGCAGTACATGCCGGAGCCCAGGTGGTCAGGGCCTCCAGCCGCCAGCACGGTAAGGTGAGCCGGATAAGAAACGACGGGAGGGGCTGCTTCACAGGGTTACCCGACACCTTTGAGGTGACCAGGTACCATTCCCTGGTTGCCGATGAGGCCTCGGTCGGGCAGGTCGCCGATCTGGAGATCAGTGCGCGCTCGCTTCTGGACGGGTATGTGATGGGCCTGAGACGTGGTCGATCGCTCATGGAAGGGGTCCAATTCCACCCCGAAAGTATCGGCAGTCAGTATGGTCACCAATTGATCGCCAACTTCTTCCGGGAGTACTGTGGCTCATCTGACAGGGACTGACTCATCAGAACCGGATCGGGTTGTTTTACTTGCAATCCGCTATGCAGCAAGCAGGGCCTGTGATTTGCTCAGAAAAGCCCGCAAGATGCTGTGGCGGATTTTATTCGTAAGCCCATGACCTGACACTCACACGTTCAAAGTGGCTTGTGCGGTCGCTCTCTCTGGGCTCAAAGGCTAGCAAGGGCGAGGTTAGCCACATACATGAGGCCGGGAGGTCAGGACATCTCGCTGCGGCCCTGACGCCAGTATCCCATGAACGATACGCTGCGTCGGTCCATCCCCCGGTCTCTGACCAGCATCCGTCTCAGTTCGCGGACGGTGGCTGCCTCCCCGGCGATCCAGGCGTACAGGTCGTCGGCATGAATGGAGGCATCCGCCTGGGCGGCATCGGCAGTCTCCCAGAGCAGCTCCTTATCGATATCGACCTCTGTGAATTCCTTGGGGGCTTCAGCAGCTGCGGCCGTAGGTGAATGGATCGGCAGGTCCTCCATGAGGCTGCGCATGGCTTCGATAAGGGCATGTCCATGCCCGGATTCGTCGCAGGTCGTCCAAATGACGCGGATTCCTGCGTGCTCGGGCAGCGGAAGACGATCCTCTTCGGTCGGGACCTCGATCAATGCCACCCCGTCACCCTGCCAGTGGTCGCGGATCAGGCTGTCCATTATGGCGGCGATGGCTGGTACCGCCGTCTCGTCGCCTACTAGGAGAAGATGTCTGGATTGACCTGGGTGAAAGTCCATCCCCGCGACCGGTCCTTCGGCCTGTGCATTAGGGCCGATGATGATGGCCTGGTCGCCAGGTCTGGCAGCCTCTGCGAAGGCTCCGGCCGGGCCAGGATGATCGTGGATGACGAAGTCCACATCTATTTGCTCGCTTTCGGGCCTGACCTTGCGAACCGTATAGGTGCGCAGGGGGTTGCGGCTCTCTGCGGGCAGGGCTCTCCACTGTTGGTACCATGCGAGCGGATCTTCAGGGGATGCTTTGAAGAAGGAAGGAGCCGGAAGGGATCCGTCAGGGAGGGGCAGGAGGATTTTGATTCGTTCATCGTACCCGGCATCTGCAAAATCCCGCAGATCCGGCCCTTGGAAGACGATCCGCTTGAAGTGGGGCGAGAGCGTTTCCGCTCTGGATACGCAGACACGGAAAGGGATCAATGGTACAGGACGACTGGCTTGGTGTTCCATGGCTGGCTCTCTTTCGGTTGGGGCTTATGGATTGATCCGGAGGTCAAGTTGCCTGAGGATGGGGCTCCGCTCGGGTTGTCACGGTTCGTGGATCGGTGGTTTTAAGGCTTTGTGGTCTGGGACATTGGTGTGAGCGGTGCGGAGAACAGGACGAGGGGTTTACTTCAGAGGCTTTGCATCATTGGACCATCTGGTGTCGTCCTGTCGAGTCATTCCAGTGTACGTGTACATTACAAGCCCCGCCAGAGTGAGCTACAAGACTATGTAGGGGCGCCGGGGTCATCAACGGAGCGCCGGTGGACTTATCAGTCACCACGGTGGACGCGATATCGAACACCTCCGCGACCAGGTTCTCGGACATGACCTCGTCGGGAGCGCCCAAGGCGACTCTCCTGCCATCCTTGATCGCTAGGATCCAGTCCGAGTATCTGGCGGCCATGTTCAGGTCGTGGAGAACCATGACTACCGTGACGCCCTCCTGCCTGTTCAGGGTGCTCAGCAGGTCAAGCACCTCAAGCTGGTAGGCGATGTCCAGGTAAGTGGTCGGCTCGTCAAGAAGGAGTATGTCGGTCTGCTGGGCGAGGGTCAGGGCAATCCAGGCGCGCTGGCGCTGGCCTCCGGACAGGCGGTCGATTGGACACCCTGCCATATTGGTCAGTCCGGTCAGGGCAAGGGCCCGTTCCACCGCCTTTTCGTCCATGGCCGTCCACCGCTCGACGAAGTGGTGGTGGGGGTATCGGCCGCGAGCGACCAGGTCGGCGATGGTGATGCCGGCGGGTGCTAACGGGTTCTGTGGCAGCAGCCCCAGAATCGTTGCAACCTTGCGGGTGGGGATGCTGGTGATGGGCTCTCCATCCAGCATGACGGCCCCCGAGGCTGGGTTCAGTATCCTGGCCATGGCCTTGAGGAAGGTTGATTTCCCGCACCCGTTGGGTCCGATGATGGACCCCATCGTGTGTGGGGGTATATCCAGACTCAGGTCCTCGATGACCGTACGCCCGCCATAGGTGAGGCGAAGGTGCGAGGCGGTCAGCTTATGCGCGCTGCTCCAGGAGTCGTGTGCCGGGGGTGACGTCATGATGTTCAGAGCTCCTGTCTGCGGGTCATGAGGACCATGATCAGGATGAGGACGGGGCCGCCCACAATGCTGGTGATGATGCCGACCGGCACCTGGGTTGTGGGCAGATGCTGGGCGACGATGTCGGACCCCAGAACCAGGCAACCTCCCACCAGGCCCGACTGGATAAGGGCTGATGCTCCCCGACCGACCAGGACCGCGGCGATGGGGCCGGAGAGGAACGAAACAAAGGAGATGGGACCGGTGGTCGCCGTTGCGACGGCCAGGAGCAGCACACCCACGATGATCACCTCGAACTGGACACGGCTTACCCTGACTCCCAGTCCGGCGGCCATCTCCGGTCCCAGCTGCAGTGTGCTGACATTCCTGTCGAGTGCCAGCAGGAGCATGGCGCCGACGAGGGTTGTTGTTGCCAGTATGGGCAGATCGGACCACTGGGCATCGGCCAGGCTGCCCGTCAGCCACCGGGTTGCTGCCTGGATGTCCCATTGGCTGCTGCGAATCATCAGCCAGGAACCCAGAGCATTGAACCCTGCGGCCACTCCGATTCCGATCAGTATCAGCCGGGTCGGGTCGAACGAACCGCGCCAGGCCAGGGCCATGACCAGGAGGGCTGTCAGGAGACCGCCCATGACCGCCAGGCAGGCCAAGGGCATGCCCGACAGGCCCAATACGACAATGCCGAAGATGGCGGCCGTGTTGGCTCCTGCCGTGATGCCGATGATATCCGGGCTGGCCATCATGTTGCGCAGGAGGTGTTGGAAACCAATTCCGGCCATGCCGAATGCGATGCCGGCGGCGCAGCCGATCAGTGCCCTGGGCATGCGGAGTTGGAGCATCACGAATCTGGTCCCTTCGTCTCCCTGCCCCAGAAGCGCTCCAATCAGGTCGCTCATGGAGTATGTGCGGTGTCCCAGAACCAGGTCGGACAGCGCGAGAGCAACCAGGAGCACCACAAGCAGGATGGTGACTGCCAGTGAACGAACGGTATGGGTCCGTCGTATCCGTTGCAGGTCGGTCATCGCATCGGGTCTATGCGAATCATGAAGGAGGCAAGCATCCATGCCTATACCTCCGCGGTTCTTCTGCGCCCGGCCAGAATCACGAATACGGGAGCCCCAATCAGTGCCGTGACGATGCCGACCTCTACATCGGATGGACGGGTGATTATCCTGCCCACCACGTCGGCGCCAACCACCAGGAGGGGGCCGATGAGGATGCTCAGGGCCATGATTCGCCTGTAGTCGGGTCCTATAAGCAGTCGTGCCACATGGGGGACCACCAATCCGACGAAGCCAATCGGACCCGCCAGTGCCGTACAGGAGGCGCAGAGGAGTATCGCCGCAAGCCAGGCCAGGCTGCGGACACGTCCGACGTGCATGCCCAGTCCTTCAGCCATCTGGTCACCCAGGGTCAAGGCGTTGATTCCGGGTGTCAGACAGAAGGCGAGTATCAGGCCAAGAGCGAGAAGAGGTAGGACCGGCATCATGAGATCGAACCGGGCGCCGGAGATTCCGCCCACCTGCCAGAAGCGATATGAGCTGATGACATTGATGCGCGGCAGAAGGATGGCGGAGGTAAGAGATCCCAGTACCGAACTGATCACGACACCGGCTAGGGTCAGCCGTAGCGGAGATGGACCGGATGGCCCCAGGGAGCCTATGGCCCAGACGACCAGTGCGGTCGTCGCACTGCCCAGCAGACCCACCCAGACATACTGGGCCGGGGTCGATAGGGAGAAGAAGGCTATGGAGCAGACGATCGCCAGGGCCGCCCCCGTATTGAACCCCAGAATCGACGGATCCGCCAGTGGATTGCGTGATATGCCCTGCATCAGGGTCCCGGCCACCCCGAGCCCGGCACCGACCAGGAGGCCGAGGACGGTGCGGGGGATTCTCAGGCGGATGGCCGAGACCGCGATGTCATCCGAGGAGGCGGACAGGGCGTGGAGGATGTCGGAAGGGCTGACGGAACGGGATCCGAAAACCAGGGACAGGGCGCAGACCATGACCAGGCAGACCGCCAGAATCAGCCCGGACAGGACCATGGGTCCGTTTCCATTGCGATGCATGGTTGCTCGCCGACCGCATATATGCGCCACCTCTCCCTCTTTCATCCCCTCACCTGCGGCCTGATCAGACCTTGGCGGCAGCCTCGCCCAGAAGCCCTGCGTATGCGTCGGTCGTCTTCTGGATGGACAGGGCCGAGGGGTCAAGGGCATTGGCCATCTCGCTGTCATTGTCGATGACCACTACGGATCCGCGCTCAACTGCGGGAATCTTGGAGAGGAGGGGGTCCTTGCGCATCGCTTCAAGCAGGTCCGGGGTGCCGTAGGTAACGATGATGTCGACATCCTTGTATCTGTCGGCATGCTCGGAGGAGATCTCCTTGTAGAAGTTCTTGGTGCTCTTGGAGTCCTCCTTGATGGACTCCGGAGTCTCCATGCCGAGGTCGTTCAGGAACTGAGGCCGGGCGTCGGAGGTGGTGTAGACGCTGAACTTAGAGAGCTTGGAAGCATCGAAATACATAACTGCCGCGGTCTTGCCCTTGATGGCCGGTTGGGTCTCTCCGGCCTTTGAGATGCGCTCCTCCAGGTCGGATATCAGCTGCTTGCCCTTTTCGGGTTCTCCGATGGCTTTGGCTGTGGACGTGATGACCTTGCGCCAGGGGTCGCCCCAGGCAACCTCTTGATAGGCGATTGTCGGCGCAATCTTGCTCAAGGTGTCATACTGCTTCTTGGTCATGCCGGAGAGCAGGCCGATGATTAGATCGGGCTTGGACGCGGCGATGGCCTCGACATCGATGCCGTCCGATTCGTCATGCAGCTTGGGCATATCCGCCTTGGCCACATGCATTTCATCCAGGGCATCCTTGGTCCAGGGCAGATACCCTCCATCCACGGTCTTGCCGAAGGAGTTCTTCTGGATGCTGACCGGCACGACCCCCAAGGCGATGAGGTTGTCGGGAGTGGCCCATCCGACGGTGGCGATGCGCTTGGGCTTGGAAGGGATCGAGGTGGTGCCGTAAACATGATCGATCTTGACAGGGAAAGTGCCTTGCCCTTCCGAGGCCTTTGACTGGCCGGACTGGCCTGCCTGCGGGGCCGATCCGCAGGCGCCCAGGAAGAACAGGGCGCTTGCCAGCACCAGGATGGCTGCGATAGCGCGCTTGAGTCGGGTGAGGGAAAGGAGTGGTCGAATGTGCATGTGGTTCCTTTGATCGTGCTGTCGAATTGGCATGGTGCACCAGAGCCAGGTACCAGATGTAGCATCGGCGCGACGGGAAGAAAAGAGTTGATTTCCCTGGTTGCATGTGTTAAATGGCACACTGCGAAAACGATGAGAAAGCGAGGGTTGGGTCCAATCGGCCTCTCATGGCCTTCGGCGGAACCATCTAGCAAAGCCCTTGCTCTACGGATCCTATCGGATATTAAGGTTCGGCAGACGCAGAATTTTGACTGTTCCAGGTCTCTCAGGCCTTCGCCTTTCACGATGTCTTCCTTGGCAGCAGAAGGGCTCTGCTCGTTCCTTTATCTTTCTTTATTTTCCTTCTTTAGTCTGGCTCCTGCCACAAGGAAACGAATAGGAGCTGACCATGCGTTACATATTGAGGACCGAGGGGCTGACCAAGGTCTTCGGCCACAGACAGCGGGCCGTCGACCAGGTGTCCCTGCATGTTCCTGAGGGCGGAGTCTACGGGCTCCTGGGCCCAAACGGGGCCGGCAAGTCCACTACTTTGAAGATGGTCACAGGCATGTTGCACCCCACTGGCGGATCCATGATTCTGGATGGGCACCCCTGGTCGCGCCGGGACCTCTATGACATCGGCGCCCTGATCGAGCAGCCGCCCGTCTATCCCAACTTGACGGCCCGTCAGAACCTCAAGGTGCGCACAACCCTGTTTGGCCTGCCTGATGAGCGGATCGACCAGGCGCTCTCCATTGCCGGGCTGAGCGATACGGGCTCCAAGAAGGCTGGGCAGTTCTCCCTGGGTATGAAGCAGCGCCTGGGGATAGCCAACGCCATTCTGACCAAACCCCGTCTGCTGATTCTGGACGAGCCCACCAACGGGCTGGATCCGTTGGGCATCGAGGAGCTGAGGGGGATGATACGCAGCTTCCCGCAGCAGGGGATGAGCGTGATCGTCTCCAGCCATATCCTCTCCGAGGTGTCTA
The DNA here is from genome assembly GCF_052606465.1 of Bifidobacterium sp. ESL0825. NCBI lineage: Bacteria > Bacillati > Actinomycetota > Actinomycetes > Bifidobacteriales > Bifidobacteriaceae > Bifidobacterium > Bifidobacterium sp. ESL0825. The sequence continues at coordinate 1,483,742 of NZ_CP199589.1, read as the reverse complement.
TCCTGGCGGATCACATCGGCATCATCGCTGACGGTCGCCTGGCTTATGAGAATGAACTGCACGCCGGGGAGGACCTGGAGGGGCTGTTCATGGACGTGCTCAGGAGGTCACGATGAACGAGAGGAATGCCAGCGAACTCATCCAGCAGAATACGACTGCTTCAGACAACCGGGCCGAGGCAAGGCTCGGGACTAGGGGCAACGGCATCCCCTTCGGCAGAATCCTGGCAGCGGAGATCATGAAGGGCCGGTCGGCCGCACCCAGGAGGATGGCCTTGGCCTTCCCCCTGGTGCTCATTGTCATCGTGGCTTGCTTCGCATTCGGTTTGCATGTCTGGATGCCCTCCTGGATCAACTACTGGTATGTTCTGCTCCTCCCAGCCATGACTGCTCTGATAAGCGTCGCCGTGGCCAACATCGAAGGAAAGCAGCGTTGGAGAACAACCCTGTCCCTGCCCGCCGCGCCCGTTATGGTCTGGTGGGCCAAGATCGTCTACTGTCTGCTTCTGGTTGGCCTCGCCACCCTGCTGGCTCTGGGCCTTTCGGCACTCATAGTCGCCGTTTCCGGGGTTCAGGGCCCCTCCCTGGTCGATTTTGTAGTCAGCGCCCTGATGCTGGTCCTGGCCTGCTCCTGGATGATACCGACTGGACTGGCACTGACCGCCCGATTCGGCGTTCTGATCGGGTTCGGCCTGCCTTACATGGTGGACCTGCTGGTCTCAATCATCTTCTGGGGAAGCCAACGGCTATGGCCCTTCCTGCCGCCCGCCGCCATGATCAACCTGCCGGTGCCCTTCATGAAGGTCATGCCTGATGGTGTGCCCCTGGAGACTGAAGACAACAGTCCCATCAAGGCTGCGCTGTCTGTCTTCGGCGGGCAAAGCCTGACGGCCTTGGTGGCCGGTCTGGTCTGGTTCCTGCTTCTGTCCGTCCTGACGGGCATCTGGTTCTCGCGGAAGGAGACCAACTGACATGGCTGGGATGACAGTCGGCCGGGTCGTGGCCTCGGAAGTCGTGAGATTGCACGGATCTGTGCTTATCGCCATCCATGTCGTCTGCGGGTTGGCGGCCGGACTCGTCTGCGGTGCCTACTTCGCCGCAGCCCCCTATGATCCCGGGTTGGAGACCGATGCCTTCTTTCAGGTCCTAGGCGCTTTCATGCCCCTAATGGCTGCCATCGTAGTTGCCATAAACATCGAGACTGAGCGTGAGGCCGGCGACATGGCCAACCTTCTGGGGATTCCCAGCCGCCGTCTGGGTCTGGCAGCCAAGGTCCTGGTGCTCTGGCTTCTGGGTCTGCTGGCCCTGGCCTTGGCGGCTCTGGCATTCTGCCTGCCCATGGCTCTGGCTGGCGGACTGGGCGCACCAATCTCGGCCGTCGCGCTCGCCACCCTGGGCATGGCAGGCGGTTCCCTCTGCCTCTACCTTTTCTCCATCGCCCTGGCCCTGAGCTTCGGCCGGAATGCGACCATCGCCATTGGTGTCCTTGGCACCGGGGTATCCATCAGTTCCCTTGGTGGCCTCTTCAACGGCCTGTACAGCCGTACTTTATCCGGTGTCGCGAGCACGCCCGGGATCAGCCGGTGGATACCCTTTACCTGGCCTACCAGGTTCGGCTCCCTGGGGATCGAGCAGGCCCTGGCCTTGACCATGCCGGGAGGGGAGGGCCTGCGTGCCTCAATCGGCGTGACGGCTGTGGATAATCTGGTTCCCTGTCTGGTCCTCACCCTGACCTTGGGCCTGGCCCTCTTGCTCTGGATCGGCAGGTTCGAGGATCGGCGAAAGGCCAGCGATTAGACTGGATTGCAGGGCATCCGGTCCGTAAGGAATCTGTCCTGCAAGAAAATCGTCCTGCAAGAAATCAGGCTTACAAGAATCCTGGCCTGCAAAAGGTCCATTCTCAAACGTTGCTGGGCCGGGTCGCTAAGCGCAGAAAAGGAGCCAATCGTGGCTGACGTGCACGCCGGAGGTTCCCCCGGGGACGATCGGTATCGGGCCTCCATCCTGGTGGTGGATGACGATCCAAGGATCACCACCCTGCTGATGGCGGCCCTGTCCAAGGACGGCTATGCCGTGACCGTGGTCAACGAGTCGCGGAAAGTTGTAAGCATGGACCTGTCCTCGGTCGACCTGATTCTCTGCGATGTCATGATGCCTCACATGGACGGCTTTGCCCTCCTGGCTGCCATCAGGGAACGGGTGTCCTGCCCGATCATCTTTCTGACGGCCAAGACCGATGAGGACAGTGCGGTCCTGGCCTATGGTCTGGGTGCCGACGACTATATACGCAAGCCCTTCGGCATTGCCGAGCTCCGAGCCAAGGTCAGGGCGAGGCTTTCCCAGGGCAGTCGGCGCGGGCGCCCGCTCTTGCATTTCGGATCCTTGGACATGGACCTTCAGGCGCGGCAGATCAGGGTGGACGGGCACAACGCCAATCTGACGGATGCGGAATACCGCATATGCGCCCTGCTGGCAGAACATCCCGGTCGGGCCTACGCGCCCATGCAGATATGGGAGGCCTGCCTGGCCGCAGAGGATGATCCGGCCGCCGACGATGCGGACAGCGATGCCACGGCTTCGGTAAGAGTGCATCTGAGCAATGCCCGGCGCAAGCTCAAAGCCCTGGGGGTGGACCCCATCAGGACCATCTGGTCAGTGGGGTACCAATGGGTGGCCTGACTGACGGCGCGCCCGAGTCGCCGATGGAGCAGAGCCTCGACGGCAGGGGCCGGCCAAGCCGCAGGGGAATGCCCATCGTTCTGCTGATCATCAGATACTTTCTCTACGTGCTGCTGATTCTGGCTCTGCTGTTCGCCGGCATATATATGGTCTGGATAAACCTGGGGGCCAGGGGCGACTTCTTCTGGGCCAACTATGGCGAGCAGCATCTGGAGAAGGTGGGGCGCTCCATTGGCCGTACGACCACTGTTGACGAATCCCTGATTCCCGCCGCCTACTGGTACCGAACCTATGACAGTCAAGGGCATCCCGTGGGGGGCGATATGAAGGGCGGCATGGCCAGCGAGGCCGACCAGCTGGCAGCCGACCATCGGGAGCATAGGGCGTCTAAGTCATCGGAAGAGCGGGAAAAGAAGACGGGACGGCCCCTTGCAACTCGCGCAAAGCCGGATGCGACCTACGTCGTCTATGCCGCAGCCGATGGGCGGCCATGCGTCCTGGCCTATCGGATTCAGCCGCAGTGGGCGTCAAGGCAGACCCGGGATCGCTATCCCAATCCCCAGAACCTGCTGCTCGCGTCTTACGGGGTCGCCTTGCTGCTCACCCTCCTGTCGGTCGGGTTGCGGGCGGCCCATGTCATATCGTCCAAGCTCAAGGTCTTCAACCAGGTGGCTGACGATATAGGGCGGCAGGATCTGGATGCCTCCCTGCCCCGCAGCAACGTGCTGGAAATCAACCGGGTGCTGGAGTCCTTCGACAGGATGCGCGCCACGTTGAGGGAATCCCTGGAGAAGACCTGGACGGCCCAGGAGTCCCAGCGTCGGCAGGTGGCGGCCCTGGCTCACGACTTGAAGACGCCGCTGACCATCATGCGAGGCAACGCCGACCTGCTGGGGGAGACCGGGCTCAGCCAGGAGCAGCAGTCCTACCTGGACTCCATCGAGGACGCCATCCGCGAGATGGCCGACTATGCCCAGGCCATCAGCCAGGGTTCCGTGGGCACCGCTTCAGAGCGATCCGGGGTTACGACAGTTGCCTTGAGAGATATGGTCGACAACCAGGCCCAGGGGTACCTCAATGCTCGGGGTCTGCGACTCGAGAGGGATGACCGCCTGGGTTCCGATGTCGGACAGGTTTCCGGTAATGATGCTGACCTTGTCAGGGCGATCATGAATATCGTCGCCAACGCGGCTGACTATTCTCCGGACCAAGGCCTGGTGACGCTGACCTGGAGGCTGGAGGATGGCCAGGCGGGCGGGCGCGATTTGGTGGTGACCGTGTGTGACCAGGGTCCAGGATTCAGCAGCCAAGCTCTGGTACATGCCACGGAATGGCTCTATCAGGCCGATAGCAGTCGGCACGGCTCCGGCGGCCACCATGGCATCGGCCTGGCTGCAGCGCGGTCGACCGTCGAGAGCGCAGGAGGCCGCCTGACCCTGGGGAATGCAACCGATGGCGGTGGCGCAGTGGTCACTGTATCTTTGCCATTGCAGTGACTGGGGCAAGGTGAATATCGGTCACTACAAACTCGGTGTCCGGTCAGGAATTGCACAGTGATAAAGATCTGGAAATAGTGTTAATCATGGGTTGATAATTATAAAAACATCAATTTTTTTAGTAATCATTTTAGTAATTGATTACTAAAGTTTGCCATTCTTTAGTAAATCTGTATGATAAAGATAACAGAGATTATCAATTTGTAGGGGTCTGCATGCAAAAGTCAGATGACGCTGAACAGAGCGATCTGTCTCTGGAGGAGGTTGTGCGTTCGATTCAGCGCAAGGGTTGTGAAGGCCAATCGATAGAAGTCAAAGCCGCCAGCCAGGGGACTCCGAAGGTGTATGACTCGCTGTCGTCGTTTTCCAACCAAAACGAGGGCGGCATCATCGTATTCGGGCTGGATGAAAGCCTTGGATTCGAGGTTGTCGGCGTCCATGACGCGCAGGAGTTGGAAAAGGCGGTAACGGCACAGGGCAAAGAGATGTATCCCGAGGTCAGACCGGTCTATAGCGAAAGCCTGATTGACGGCAAGACTGTGGTGTCGGCTTACATCAACGGCAAACCCATGGGCGAGAGGCCTGTCTACCGTAAGACAGCAGGCATCAGCGCAGGCAGCTACACCCGGATCGGGGATGCCGATGCCCGCATGACGCCTACGCAGCTGTATGAGATCGAGACTTTCAAGGACGGTCGGCGCGACGATGTATCGGTAGACCCTCAGGCCGATTCCGATATGTTGAACCCAGGAAAACGTCATGATTTCATTAATCGCGCACAGCGGGAACACCCGCTCCTGGCCAGAAGGAATGAGGACGAGATCCTGGAGCTATCAGGTGTCTGCCGTCGTGGATCTCCCACTCTTGCAGGTCTGATGACCCTTGGCGAATACCCGCAGCAGGTGTATCCGAACCTCTGCATTACCGCTGTGGTTGTGCCGGGAGCCAAGGCCGGAACTGGTCTTGGGGGAGAGCGGTTCCTTGACAATCAGCGCTTTGAAGGGACCATCGATCGCATGCTTGAGGATGCCATGGCCTTCGTGCGGCGTAACAGCAGAACCAGAACGGTGATCAGGGATGGGGTGCGCACTGATATTCCCGAGTATCCCGAAACCGCAGTCAGGGAAATCCTGACCAACGCACTGATGCATCGTGACTATGGCCCATACTGCAACGGAACGCCGATCAGATTGACGCTCTTTGCCGATCGTCTTGAATGCTGGAATCCTGGTGGTGTATATGGCGGTCAGAGCATCAACGACTTAGGCTTTGCCAACAGTCAGACCAGGAACCCTACCCTGGTCAGTCTGCTGGAGATTGAGGGGATTGCGGAGAATCGGCACTCAGGGATTCCGGCTATCCGTGAGGAGGCCAAACAGTATGGATATAAGCCTGTAGAGTTTCAGGATCGGCAGGCTTCCTTCACTGTGCGCTTCTACTCTGTGCCGGAACGTGCTGGTGCGGCGGAAGCAACCGTTCATTGGACTGGGGCCGCAGTATCTGATTCGGCGAAACGCGTCCAGGTCCATGCACTTGGTGGTTCCGATGCCTCGGGAGCAGCAAAGACGGGCAAGGGAATACGCGACAGGATTCTCGGTTTTTGTAAGGAACCCCGTTCGCTCGAGGATATCGCGCATGCGCTTGGGCTGGGCAAGTACTATGTTCGCAGGCGGTACATCGAGCCACTGCTCGAAGAAGACGCGCTCTCCATGACGCTTCCCGATAAGCCCCGGAGCAAGTACCAGCGATATGTGGCCAGCGATGCCTCAGCCGAGATGTCTTTGTAAAAGAAGCCGTGAATGGCATTACCGTAAGAGCAGGTATTGCCGGTTGGTCATGATGAAGCATGGTTATAGCATGCTGATTGTTTTCTCAGTGCGAGTACGCTGACCTGCTTGAATCCCGCTCTACCAGGGTCGGCTCAATCAACACGGAGCCGTGCACATGCCGTGAGTTGCTGAACTCGCCCATCAAAAGAGTGGCAGCATCGCGCTCCATATCGACATCGGGCGCAGTGATGACTGATAAGGGGATCTGGGGATAGACGTCCGCGCGTGCGTCTTCGGTGCTGTCGGCTTTGATGTCGTCGGGTACGCGACTCCTGAATGGGATTGACAATTCCCGCACGGAGAGCGTCGTTGCTGGTGGAAGTTGGCTGATCTCACGCTGTCTGCAGAATACTATGCAGCGGTCACATATGGACTGGTTTCCGAAGGAGTGGGAGAGAAGCGAAGGCAGTGTGTTGGCAGCCGGCTCCCCGCAAATATCTGGTCGACATTTGCCCTACAACGAGGTGTCCTCCAGGACGCGGCAGTTTCGGTTGTGCTGCTGAGCTCGACATGATCCACCAGCACTATGGGTAACTTGACCGAGGCCGCACACTCCAGGTCGGAGGAGCAGTCTATTACGATATAGACACCAAGAGAGCGAAGGAACTTGAGCAGACTGGTCTGTCGCTCTGAATCAGAATAGGCATTGGTGCCGATCAGCTGGATATCTTTTGTGGATTTCCTGAGCCCCCTCGAATACGGATGTGCACAAGGAATGCTCAATATTGGTCATGATGATGGGGATGGCTGATTGTTTGGTAAGAGTTATGGCTCGACTCGCTGGGCAAGGATCGGCATTCGGGATGAATCCTGGGATCTGGTGAGAAGATGGACAGAAGAAGTGCGGCTGGAGGTGTCCCGCATGATTCTGTGCAGGCTAGTGGAATCGGTTTGTGGCAGGCGATGGCCTAGCTTAGAAGGATCATATATTAGATCTTTCCAATTTCAATATATTCATGATTCTAAAACTGCGTTAATGATCTGCTGAACTTTTCGGCTGTTCGAACTTGATTGATGACTTCAGGCTCTGGTTAGAACCTAATCAATTAATCCTGCTTCTTGTCTGTCTAGCCAGAGTCGTTAGCTCGATGCTCTGTCGTAGCCTTGTTAGATACTTGTAAAATCGATTTTACAATGATGATCAAGCGTGGTTGCTGACTGTACTCGGAGGAATAATGGAAAACACGGTTCAACTTATTGCCTATGCGGATCGCTTTGGCGATGGAACTTTGGCATCACTGACCGAAATGTTGCGGACTAGGTTTGCTGGAGTTTATTGTGGCGTTCATATTCTGCCATTTTTTACTCCTTATGACGGGGCAGATGCTGGCTTTGATCCGATTGACCATACAAAGGTAGACCCACGTCTTGGCTCTTGGGATGATGTCAGGGAGCTTAGCCGTACTCATGGAATCATGGTGGATACCATTGTCAACCACATGTCATGGAAATCAGAGCAATTCCAGGATGTTATGCGCCGCGGTGAAGACAGCCCTTTCCATGATATGTTCCTGACTATGTCATCAGTCTTCCCTGATGGTGCATCTGAAGAAGATCTATCAGGGATATATCGTCCTCGTCCTGGCCTGCCCTTTTCCCAATACTCTTGGGCAGAGAAGACGAGACTGGTTTGGACGACCTTTACACCTCAGCAGGTAGACATTGACACTGACAGCAAGCAGGGATGGAGCTACATCCTGTCGATTCTTGACAGACTTGCAGAAGGTCGAGTGCGATATATCCGACTGGATGCTGTTGGTTATGGCGCCAAACAAGCCGGAACTAGCTGTTTCATGATCCCCAAAACATTTCGTCTGATTGAATCTATCAAGCAAGAGGCAGAAAAGCGCGGTCTTGAAACTCTGATAGAGGTCCATTCCTATTACAAAAAACAGATAGAGATAGCTTCCAAAGTCGACCGAGTCTACGATTTTGCATTGCCTGCCCTTCTTCTCCATTCGCTCTATAGCGGAGATTTGCAGGCACTGGCGCATTGGATAAGTGTGCGGCCCAGCAACTCCATCAATGTTCTGGATACGCACGACGGCATTGGGGTTATAGATATCGGTTCCGATCAGACGGACAGAAATTTAAAGGGTCTAGTTAACGATGCGGCAGTGGATGCTTTAGTGCGCACTATTCATCAGAAAACTGCGGGTCAGTCTCAGGCGGCTACTGGCGCGGCTGCCAGCAATCTGGATCTTTATCAGATCAATTCAACTTACTACTCAGCTTTAGGTTGTGATGATCATCTTTATCTAGCGGCTCGGGCTGTCCAATTCTTCCTGCCAGGGGTTCCTCAGGTTTACTACGTCGGTGCTCTGGCAGGGGAGAATGATATGGAGCTTCTCAAGCGGACTGGCAATGGGAGAGATATTAATCGGCATGCATATTCAGTAGTTGAAATCGACCAGGCTCTTCGGCGCCCCGTGGTCAGGGCTCTCAATGCCCTGTGTAAGTTGCGCAATCGATTAGATGCCTTTGATGGAGAATTTTCCTACCAATTGATTGATAAAGGCCCTCTTTTTCTGAGGTGGAAAGGTGAAACGAGCAGAATTCAGCTCATTTTTAATCCTATAAAAGCAGCCATACCCGAAGATGCCAGTGGTGTCGCCGAGCTGGATTGGGAGAGCGGAACAGGGCATCATCACAGCTCTGACCTCCTAGAGGATCCGCCTACGATCATATGACGAGCCTGGAGGTCCTACCTGTTAATTAATGTGACGTGCTGGGCCGATGGTGTCTCGTAGAATGAGAGAAGCAGGCGCAACTATTCTTGGCTGGTCTAATGTCTCCCCGCGGGCCAGTCGTACTGCCATCAGTCCGGCCGTTTTGCCATATTCGTCGGGACGGTGCCTGATCGTCGAAATGCCGAGCGGAGCCGCCATTTCACGGTCGTCAAAGCCTACGACAGAAATATCATCCGGAACACGTACTCCGTAACGCCGTAATTCATGTACCAGGCTAATTGCTACTTCGTCGCTGATGCAGCATATGGCTGTTGGCTGAGGATCTAAGGCAAGTATGGCGCTGACTGCAATGCTGCCTGCTTCAGAACTATGGGGAACGGGAATCTCGTAATCTTTTCGATGGGTAATGCCAGCAGCTCGTATTCCCTGACGGTATCCTTCAATCCGCTGGTCGGCATCCCAAACGAAATCCTTGTTTATCGGAGTCGTCTGGATGAAAGCGATACGCGTGTGCCCCATGACGCAGAGGCGATGAATCAGGTTCTTCAATGCGGAGATTTCATCTACGCCTATGGATGCCATGCTATAACGGTCGTTGAGGTGCATAGTGTTGACGCCTACGATGGGTACTCCCACATCACGTAGAGACTGTCCTTCATTCTCAGTTAGAGCGAAGGAAGAAATGATGACAGCATCCGTATTGCGTTTGATCGGCATCGAAGAGAAGAAATCAGCGCGTTGCTTTCGGTCCGCAACTCGATAGAAGAGCAAATCATAGCCTTCGCTGCTCAGGGCTGAATAAACCCCTTCAGCTAATTCTGAGCTGTACCATCCTGACATTCGGTTGCCGACAATCAGGGCAATTCGCCCGGTTTTCCCGCTTCTCAGTCTCGAGGCTTCCTTGGATGCCGTGAAGCCAAGCTGCTCACTGGCTTGGAAAACCTTACTCCTTGTGTCGGCTGAAACTCTATCTTTACCGTGTAGTGCGCGAGAGACTGTTGACGGGGAGACGCCCGCCTTTTTTGCGACGTCGTAAATGGTCGGTTCTCGCATGTATATGCCTCTGTTGTGGTTACTTTAGAACACAACCGATTTTACAGCATGAATTAAGGCGTTGTCATTGCCGAACTTTGATTCGGCAAAGAAGGTGAAGAGGCTTGTTCGGCATAGGAAAAGGTGGGAACAATTTGACAGGAGCGGGATTACGTTTATATACTGTGTGCAACCGATATTACAAATGGAGAGTAATTTAGAAAAAATAATGTCATAAATATAGCAATATCAAATATAATATCGGTTGTGCAAGTTCATCGACGAAGTGAACATCTGTACGGCAGGAGGAAAGATGCAGTCGTTCTTTAAACATGGGGCAGCGATGCTGCTGTCCGTCGGATTAGCGGTTTCGCTCGTAGCCTGTGGACCTGGGGGTTCAGACAAGCAGGCGGGAAGCAACGAACCGGATTCTGTCAGCACCGATCTGGGTGATAAGAGCTACAGTCTGACACTCTGGGATGGTGCAGGTCTAAAGACTGTAGACGATGCGCTGATTAAAGGGTTTACAAAGAAATATCCGAAGATCAAAATTAAAGCGCATTACGATCCGGACAATGTAACATCCCAAAACGGTCCTCGTCTTATTGCGTCTAAGGATGCTCCAGATATTGCTCGTGTCACTGATGTCAACTCTGCTGTCAAGGGAAAGCACGTCATCTCTCTTGAACCTTACGTTCAGGCATACGGATGGAAGGTTCCGCAGTCGCAGACCCAGCTGTACCGCGCTGACGGAGCAGGCAAGGTAGGTAAGGGCAATCTCTATGCGCTTCCCAACTCCTATTCGGTCGCTGGCATGTATGTAAATACCAAGTTGTTGAAAAAAGCTGGTATCGAGAAGGTGCCAACGACTATGGATGATTTGGAATCAGACATGGCCAAAGTTAAAGATGCCGGTGAGATTCCCGTGATGATTAATGGAAAAGATGGGGGTCTTTCTTTCATCTTCCAGGCTATGATGGTCAACAATGACTCTTTGAAAACAGTAACCGACTGGATTTTGCAGCGGGACGGATCCACTTTCGATACCAAGGGAGCAAAAAAGGCTGCCGAGCGGATTCAGAGCTGGAGCAAGAACGGGTATCTGCCTTCTGATGTCAATGCCGTTGACGGTTCTTCAGCGCTGAATAGATTTGCCAATGGCCAGGGTGTGTTCTTCCCCAGCGGGAATTGGAACCTGGATCAGATGAACGACTCCTTGGGAGCTGATGTCCAATTCGTTCCATTCCCTTCCAATTCGGCGGATCAAAAGCCTAATATTGCAGCCAATGGAGGAAGTTTCTTTGGTATCCCGACAAACTCGGCCCAGAAAGATGCAGCGGCTTGCTTCCTTAATTACACACAGAGCGATGAGGCCCGTCAGATAATTGCTGATGTCAGCGGTTACTTCCCCAAGACGGTCAAGGGACAGACCGTGCCCAAGGCCAAAAATGATCTGCAGAAGAGCATGTTCGATTCTTACTTGAATGTGTTTGAATCTGGGAACTCTACTGATTTCATTAATAATGCCACTGCCGGCCTTCAGGCCAGTGCTCTGGTGCCTAATTTCCAGCTTCTGGTGGACGGCAGTATTTCACCCAGCCAGTTTACGCAAAACGTTCAAAATGAGTATAAGCAAGAGGTCATGCAGTGAGTACCTCTTTCAAAGCTGAGGCGGGTGCGGAGCGACATTGCTCGAATGCCGTTCGCACCGCCAAGCGAGATGGGCATAGGCGCCATAAAGCTGGTCTTACACTCATCGGTTGGCTTTTCCTGTTGCCTGGGCTCGCTTTCTATATAGTTTTCGTCTTTTGGCCCATCATTCAGACTGCTTGGTACTCCTTTTACAGTTGGAATGGGGTTGATGCCAGTACATGGGTTGGATTCGATAATTTCATCCGTGTTTTTACCGATCCGGTCCTGAGAGGCAGTATTGCTCATTCGTTTTACTTGATCATTCCCTTTGCGCTGATTCCGGTTGCCCTAGGTATCATTTTGGCATCGCTCATTCGAGATGTTCGCAGCAAAACCTTCAGCTCTGTGGCACAGGTCTGCATGTTCCTTCCCAGGGTAATACCTGGAGCCGCGGCAGGTGTGGCTTGGACTTGGATGCTGGCTCAGGATGGCATCGTTAATCAGATGCTTAAAGCGATGGGTCTTGGCTCTCATGCCACGGCATGGCTAGGAAATCAGCGTACAGCACTGAACGCCGTTGGAGTTATTGGGTTTTGGTTGCAGCTGGGATTCTGTATCGTTCTGCTCTCAGCGGGTATCGGCAGTATCAGCAAATCTCTTTATGAGGCAGCAAGCATTGACGGTGCCGGCTGGTGGAGTCAGTTATGGCATATTACCCTGCCTGGCCTGCGTGGTCAGATAGCTGTCTGCTTGACCATGACCATGGTCGCGGCGCTGGCAAGTTTCGATGTCGTCTTTATGGCTACTCAAGGCGGTCCGGGCTATTCGACGATGGTTCCCGGCGTTATGGTCTACCGACTGGCCTTTACACAGAACAAAGTCGGTTTGGCTTCCGCTCTGGCTGTGGTGCTCATGATTTTGGTCCTGCTTGTAGTTGGACCCTTGCAGCGGCTGGTTCAGGGCAAGTCGGAGGAGGCAGCATGAAGCAGTCCTTATCTGTCCGTGTTCTAGGAAATCTGACGCTGGCGCTCACTGTTATTTTTTGTGTCTTGCCTTTTATCAGCATGCTTTCAGCTGCACTACAGCCTCAAGGTTCCATGCCATATGGGATTCAATTCACCGCCCATCCGCATTGGGAGAATTTTGCTGCTGCTTGGAAAGTAGCCAACATCACTCCTCTGCTGATTTCCAGTGTGATCCTGGTCGTGGCTGTGGTTCCGGTAACTCTCATCTGCAGTGCTATGGGCGGGTATGCACTAGGTTCTTTGCATGTTGCAGGTGGTTGGATTGCATACGCCCTTCTCTTTGTAGGGCTGACGCTGCCGTTCGAGGTTCTGGTAACTCCTCTGTATTATGAAATCCAATCAATGGGATTGCTCAATACGCGGCTGGCTATGATCCTGCCGATGATCGGATTGAATATGCCGTTTGGAGTCATCTGGATGCGAACCTACTTCGCCCAGATGCCCCGTGATCTAATCGAAGCTGCCAGCCTAGACGGGGCCGGACAGTTACGTATATTCCGTAGCATCCAACTGCCGCTGGTGATTCCTGCCATATCTTCGCTGGGAATACTAACTTTTCTGTCAACATGGAATCAGTTCCTGCTGGCTGTAGTACTTATCGATGATCCGACCAAGCGGACAATGGCTGGGGCTCTGCAAAGTTTCGTTGGACAGTATTCGACAGATGTCGTTCTGCTCAACGCAGGCTCTCTGCTCATCATGGCGCCAACCATGATCCTCTTCATATTTCTACAAAAATATTTTATACGGGCGATGCTCGAAGGCTCAGTAAAGGAGTGATGGATGATCAACGATATGCTGGACCCAGACTGGTGGAAGAATGCTACTGTCTACCAGATTTACCCCCGGTCTTTCCGCGATGCTAGCGGAGATGGAATAGGGGATTTGCGAGGAGTGAGGTCCGGACTGCCCTATCTAACCAAGTTAGGTGTTGATGCTATATGGCTGACTCCTTTCTATCCTTCACCTCTAGTGGACGGAGGCTATGATGTGGCAGATTATCGTAACGTTGATCCGCGTCTAGGGACCATGGAGGATTTTGATGCTTTGGTGCACGATGCCCATGATTCGGGAATAAAGGTGATTGTGGATATCGTTCCCAACCATTGCTCCAATCAGCATCCCTGGTTTCAGCAAGCTTTGAAGGATGGACCTGATTCGCCTATGCGTCAGAGGTTTGTCTTTAGGAAGGGGAAAGGCCCCAATGGAAGTCAGCCCCCCTCTAACTGGCTTTCAGGAGTTGGCGGCAGTGCTTGGGAGCCGTGCGGCGATGGCTGGTACTATCTGCATCTTTTCACCAAAGAACAGCCTGATTTCAACTGGGACAACGAAGAAGTCAGGAAGGACTTTCTGAAGACGCTGGCTTTCTGGAGCGATCATGGGGTTGACGGATTCCGTATTGATGTGTCGCATGGCCTGGCCAAGGATTTAGCTGAACCCTTGCGTGATAGGCCTGATCCTGCTGATCAGGAGCCCTTGTCGGACAAGGGAGATGATCCTTTGTTTGATCGTGACGAGGTGCATGATATCTACCGAGAATGGCGTAAGGTCTTCAACGAATATAACCCACCCCGTATGGCTGTGGGGGAATCTTGGACTCCGATCACGGATCGGGTATATGACTATGCAAGATCTGACGAGCTCGGATCAGTGTTCGATTTCTCTCTTTCTAAGTGTGACTGGGATAGACAGGAGTACCAGGATGCTATTGAACGAACATGGAATGGTTTCCGTAGGGTCGGCGGCTCTCCAAGCTGGGTATTGGGCAATCACGATGTACCTCGCGTGGCATCGCGTCTCGCTTTGCCCAAGGGCGCCGATGTGGTCGAATGGGTAACTTCTGCCGGTACTCGACCGGTCATCAATCAATCAGTGGGTCAGGCTCGCGCCCGTGCAGCTGGAATGCTCATTCTTGCATTGCCGGGAACTGCTTACATCTATCAAGGTGACGAATTAGGCCTGCCAGAGGATTTGGACATCAAGGAAGAAGACATTCAGGATCCAAGCTGGGAGCGTTCAAATCATAAGGTCAGGGGCCGCGATGGGTGCAGGGTTCCACTCCCTTGGACAGTTTCGGAGACAAACGCTTACGGATTCAGCTCAGCCAAGTATGCCCGACCCTGGCTTCCCCAACCAAGTTGGTTCTCGACCTATGCGGTTCAGAGAGAAGATGGTAGGCAGGATTCAGCGCTGGAATTGTATCGAAAGGCTTTAGCTCTCCGACGTCAATGGGTGGTTGCAGAAGGTACTACCACTATGGAAATCCTCAAAGACGGTGATCCAAGAATCCTGCATATTAGACTTTCGACAGGGTTGCATTGTCTTCTGAACTTCGGCCCAGGCAAAGTTGGTCTCAATATAGATGGGACGATCGTTCTATGTAGTGACGATATCGATGAGAAGCTTCAAAAAGAGGAATTACGAGAAAATTCCTGCGTGTGGTTTGTGGAGTAAGCATAAATAAAAGAGCTGTAGGTGTGAGCGCTTATGGGCTCTTGGTCTTCTGAGTCGGGTGTTTCTAATCATCCGCGAGATATGGGCGGCTAACTAGAGCACCGATAAGGTTGAAAGGGCACGGGAAGAATATAAGCCGAGACTGTAGGCCAGTCTTGGCTTATATTCATCAGCAGCGTCAGAAGGTATGACATCATGGTGGCGCTGGACCGGGAATTTAGTGCGGGAGTTGGGAGCATGGACGCGAAGATCGAATTAGCCGCTTATTGAGGGGTATAACCAGCTCTTTTCCTGTTGCTGTATCTGTAAGATCGCGATTACTCCCGTCAATTGATAGTCAGAGGGAAACGAACTATGTTTACGCGAGTTGGCTACAGAGAGATCAAACCTTATTGTGTATTGGGTTCTTTGGCTGACTATGTGTTCTTATTCGGAAGAGATTAGGCTTTGTCATTCGACAAAATAGATACCGGGGAACGACATCGTTAATATTGCCAGCAACCGAGAGCCGCCCTTGTCCATCAGGATATGCTTGCTCTAGGTTTGGTCAAAGATCAGGACGAGGGACTGAATGCACGCAAACTGAAAGAGGAGTGGCTACGATCGAGGCCGGATCGTCTATCCGTTTACCGCCGGCAGGGCGGAGCCAAGAATTGAGCTAATAGTGACGGACTGTGCTGTTGTTTAGGATGAAGAACCTACTGGATTCTTTGTATGAAAAACTGACTTTACTGTTTTATTGCAGGTCAGTTATTTTGCGTAGTTAGCTAGTTTTCACGAAGCTGCCTTGGTTTTTCAATCTGCTGCACATGCAACTAATAGACTTGACAGTGAACGAGAACAGATGACGCGAATAAGGGATTGAGGTATTTAAAGCCGAGTTCAGTTCGGTTCATGTGTATCGGTAAAGGAATTGCTGTTGCTTTGTCTTTGAGCAAAGACCTTGACGACTTCGGTTGTATTTATGTATATTGTGAATTCAACTTGGTAAACATCCACGCAGCGTTTTGGCTTGGCCGACTCTGATTTCTTTCAACAGGCCCTCGAAGCGTTGACTACTCCGTCTCGTTTAGGCTATTAACCAGCGGTCTGATGCCCGGTCCGGCTCCTTAAGCCCGTAGGCGATCAACATCGTCGTGATCATATAGTCATCAAAAAACAGATAGCTGATTGACTGTGCGGAACAGCGAGGGTCATGTCTTGACAATGAGCAATTCCAAGATTTATTCCTGCGTGCCCTGTGTAAGGTTCACGTGCTGTACTCCCAGCTAAACTTTACTGCTAGATATCCCGTGGTCAGTCTAGTAATGACTGCATATCATGCTGGAAACCAAGCAGCCAATAAATGTCATTAAAGATATCTTTAGAGGGCAAGACGATAGTTTGAATCGTCTGTTCCTTTGTTGAGGTGAGAACCTTGCTGCCGGTGGATCGTATTTTCCGCGCATATTTATATATAGCCAAATTATTCACATTGGTATCAAGTTTATTAACAGCAATACATATAGGAGAGTAGAATTGGCAGACAATATTTGCCAAAGGAAACCATTGATAGTTCTATTGGCCAAAACCATGATTCTATTTGACGAAGCGATTGATTGTATTCTCTGTGCCGCCATGACTATTGTCTGCTCCGGGGAATTGGCATGAATGACTTGTGCGACGAGCTCCTCGTTTTTAGCGTCTAAATGGTATGTTGTTTCGTCAAGCAGCATGATCGGCCGCCTTATGGACAACAGCCTTGCCAGGGCCAAGCGATAGCGTTCACCGCTACTCAGCAATACACCGCGTTGCCTGCTGGGGTATCCAATCCATCGAAGGTGTCTCTCACTTTGGCGTGAGGTTCACCTTATTTAAGGCATTCCAGCAGCCTTCATCGGATACGCCGTTCTTGTTCATCGCCAGATTCGTTCTGGAAGAACCGGAATATATGGGGGCATCGTGTTCTATATAGCCGATCAGAGAACGTACATAAGAGGAGCTGAGAGTTGAAAGATCAATACCATTAAAGAGAACATGGCCATGATTTGGCTTATAGAATACCCTTATAAGGGCCAGCATGGTTGATTTGCCCGCTTCGGATGGTCCGACTATCGCGTAGACGACACCGCCTTTCATATGCACGCCCGCTTCATTCAATTGGAGCCCGCCACGATTGTTCCGTGCGTCATCATACGGAATATCAGCATGGTCAAGATCGATGTCAATCTGATCGGAGTTGGTGACCTTCCTTTGGACCCTACTGGATACTGCTCATGTTGATGTCGCATCTTCGGTCGGCATTCTCATTATCGCTTGAATGCTGGAGTTCGCGCCCAACGCTCTGAACAGTCTGCTATATGTCGAAGAAAGTGTCGCCATAGGCGTGGGCATCATTTCTAGGTACATAGAGAAGTTACCAGTTGCTGAACAGTCATCACTCCTTTGGCCACTTGGAAAGCGCCGATTCCCGATACAACCATCAGGCACAACTGCATTAAGGCCATTCCTGATGGCCATATCAGTGACTGCTTCTTTGAAATTAGACGACCGGATGTGCACGCTTGCCTGGCTTCTCGCCGATTTTATTGGTCTCACGCTCCGTGGCGTTGAAGGCCCTGATCCTTTTCAAACTCATCAAAGCATCAGTGGCTGCAGACGTCATATCTCCTATGGCCGTTTGAGCCCCTCTGGAGCAGTCTCGTAATTTTCCGGATAAGACTACCAGTAAACCGACAGTAACAAGACAGGTCGAAAGAGAGATAACGAACATGACGGGACTGATTATGACCATTCCCACACACGCGCCTATGAACACCAGTAAAGTGCCAAACACTTCTGGCAATTATCGGTCAGCAATCGCTTCAGTTCATTTGTATCAGATGAAATAATAGAAATTACGTTGCCTGTATGCGACTGGTCCAGATCTTTGAACGGCAAATGCAGAATATGCATTACTAGAGACCGTCTCATATCGTTCAACAGCAGGTAAGCGTCAAAAGAAGTGATTGCTGCGCCGGACAGAAACACTCCTGCCAACGCTATTAGAGGGGCACTGCGGATCGCATGTTATGCTGCACGCGTCCAAGAATGACATTGACAAGCTGTGGCTGAGCCAGATTTAAGAGGGCGCTCGCTATACTTAGCAGACTAACCGTGAATAAAACACCCTTATGGATTTCAAAAGGCGGGGCACGTCTATCAAAGATGCGGTTTTCTCATTACTATTCCGCTTGTGTGGCGACATTTTCGTCCTTTGTTGGGGGTGGTTACTCACCGACTGCACGTGATATGACCCTCACAGAATCCTCGGAACGCGCGCACAGCGCCTGCACGCCTGTGACGAGGGCGCCTACGACAATAGCGAGGAGTGCGATGACCGCCCAATATCCCCATTGAACGCTTATCTTTGCGCTTCCCAGATATCGTTGCAGCATGAAGGCGGTGCCGCAGGTGCTGAGCAGTGTGATGACGAAGGCGAGCAGCACCGAGGTGACCATCGAAATGAGACCATCGAGGGCTCCCAAAATGCGCAACTGTCCGGTACTGGCACCGGATACGTATGTCAGCGCCAGATCCAGGCGTCGCCCTCGTGCGGTGATCATCAGTCCGGAGATTGCGCCCACCAAAGCGATGATGAGCGCAGGGCCGAGCATGGCCATCAGGTTCGTCAGCATGTGTGGGTTCACGTTCATGGAATGGCCGTTACTGGCGAAATTCTTGAGGCTGTCGGTCAGCGTATGCAACACACCAGAGAAAGTCATGAGCAACGACAAGCCGGCCGTCATGGGAATGATGGTCGCGTTCTGTCGTTGGATCCTCCCAACGGCCTGCTGCCTAGCGAGTTTCCAGGTGCTGAATGGCAGGGGGAGAAGATGCGTCCATCCTTTGGTGAACCAGTGCATGACATAGGGAGCCAGAACAGCCAATGCGAAGATCAGGAGGAACATGCCTCCCATGGAGAACCCAATGAATCCTGTCACTCTGGACTCTATGGGATTCCTGCCGGAAATGTGCGTGGCGAGCTCGCCAGAGTCTATCTTGCGTGTAGCTGTCCCCGGGATGATGAGCGCGCATATCGCTCCCACGAGCAACGATGCGCCTAGCAGAACACGGAATGCGTTCACTTGTCTCGGCGGGTTTTGTGACTGCCGAAGCGCCTCTATCGGCCTGATCTTGGATAGTGTGCGCACGGTCAGCACTGTGCCTGCAAGGACGGCGACTCCGGCAATGGCCAACCCAGTGCCGATGGATGCCAGCAGCTGGGTTGCTTGATACGTCAGTTTCAGCTCGAATGCTCTGGCCAGGAGGTCGAACAGATATGGTGCTGCCAGCGGCGTCAGGAGGGATGACGCTACTGCTGCCAAGATGAATAGGACGATGATGATAGCCAGATTCCCGAAGAGCAGCTGCCAGGGCGTGGCGCCTTGAAGGACCAGCAATGCTAGTTGGTGCCTGCGCTGGTTCAGAGCGGCGGTCACGACCCACAGCATCACGAACACGGCTATGACCACGCTGAACAGCATTGCTGGGCCGGAAAGGTTGGCGCCTAACCCGGCATCCGGTCCGTGGTAAGCGGCATCAATAGCCCTGCGCGCGGCGACGATAGTGCACACAGCGGTCTGGGAAACGATTAGTGACAGCCATACGCCGGCCCATACGGCCGGGGCTGCTTTCAGATCAGAGAGTGCGCCCCTCATATGCGGGCCCCGCTCTCCGTATCAGCGTTCAGCACGTGGCCATCACGGACCTCAACGATCTGGTCGCACTGTCCGGCTACCTCTCCACTGTGGGTCACTATTACTACGGTCCTGCCCGCATCCATAGCCAGGCTTTTGAACACCTGCATGACCTTGGCGCCAGATTCCTGATCCAAGGCTCCAGTCGGCTCGTCGGCGAAAATGATATCTGCATCGGAGAGCAGCACTCGTGCAAGCGCGACACGTTGCTGCTCTCCGCCTGAGAGCATCGTCACGCTCCTTTTTTCTCGTTTGCCAATCCGAAGTACCGCAACATCTCATCCGCTTTTTGCTTGGGGAGTCGACGGCCGCGCAGGGTGAATGGCAGCGCGAGGTTCTCCTCCACCGTCATGCTCGTGATCAGGTTGTAGGATTGAAACACGAATCCCAGATGTCGACGCCGAAACCGAGTGAGCGCGGACGCTCGCATATGTGTGATGTCATGCCCTAGAAGGGAGATGCTTCCGGATGTCGCACGTTCCAACCCCGAAAGGCAGTACAGCAAGGTGGACTTTCCGCTGCCTGAGGGGCCGACAATCCCCGTGATTCTTCCGGGCTCAGCATGGAAGTCGACATGGTCGAGGATGGTGATCGAATCATCCTTCCTCGGAGTCACCGTCATTGTCAATCCATTTGAACTCACTGAAGCACCACTCATCACCGTTCTCCCATCATCGCCGTTCTCGCGACTTATAAATCTTCATCAGAATATTGCTATGGATGCCATACAAGGATGGCGCCCATAGACTTACATGACTGTTGTCCCTGCCGTCATCAGGGCAAAAATGACAGCCCATGCCATTTTGATGAATGCGTCATCGCAGTGGCATATTTTTGTGGATTAGCTGCAGGTCCATCAACTCCAGATATTATCATGCCCACCGCCGTGGCATGCAAATATGCTGACGCCGCTATGATGAGCGGCTTCATCATTCATGGCGATATTACTATTCTGCAGATCGATAATGTTGTGCATTTTGTCCGTCTCTCTCCTCTCTTTCTCGTGTTTAGTGCTATTTCCAATGGTGTCTCCACTGAAAGGATCGTTAGGGCAGACGGCTGGCAAGAACTACCATGGTTGGCCTATAAGACTATTTACTGCTCAGATAACGCCAGCTGAGCCTGTCGAATAATCACAAGAGGGTCTTAAATAGGATTCTCAGGGCAGATAAGGGTTTTTATGCCAGATGAGCCCAAATTGATTAAAGCTTTTCTAATGAAGATCTAGTATTTTTTTTGGGGGGGGGGATTCGGCAACTAGGGCGCTGCCAAGTTAAGTGCAGCAAAGATACCGTCTCTGTCATGAGACAGGCCTGAGAATGCATACTGAAGCAAAGGCCTTGACGACTTCGGCCGTGTTTATGTATATTATTGGTTCAACTTGGCAAGCATCCACGCAGCGTTTTGGTCTGGCCGCCTCTGATTTCTTCCAACGGGCCTCTGAAGCGTTGACTACTCCGTGGCATAAGCAGGAGAGTGGCATGACTGGGTTGACCAGCGATCCCAAGCATGAGAAATCGACAGATACCGGCGTGATCCCGACTGCAGGGCAGGGCCATGAGCAGAGGCGCAGAGTGAATGGCCCCGTCCTCAAGGACCCTTCTATAGTAGGTGTCGATCAGGTTGCCCTTGCTCTGAATGTGGACCCCGACCGGGGCCTGGATGAGGCCGAGGCGGCGCGTCGGCTGGACAGGTTCGGTCCTAATGAGCTGGCTGGAGCGCCTCCCGTTCCTGCATGGAGGGAATTCCTTCAACAGTTCAAGGACCCCTTGGTCTATCTGCTTCTGGCAGCCACGGCCATTTCGTTGGTGCCCTGGGTGGTGGAACGCTCACATCCGGCATCAGGAGGCGGGGAGCCCCTGCCCTTTGATGCCATCGTCATCATGATCATCCTCATCCTTAATGCCGCCCTGGGGTACGCTCAGGAGGCTAAGGCCGAGCGGGCTGTGGATGCTCTGGCGAGCATGACGGCCCCGCACGCCTCGGTGCTGCGATGCGGCCGGGTGGTCAGCCTGGAGACCAGCAGGATCGTGCCTGGTGATGTAGTAGTCCTGGCTGAAGGCGATTCGGTCGGCGCCGACGGAAGACTGTTCCAGGCCGCGGGTCTGCGCGTGGCCGAGGCATCGCTGACCGGCGAGTCGCTGCCGGTGGGCAAGCGGCCCGGTCGGCTTGACCAGCCCAAGGCTCTGGGTGACAGAACCAACATGGTCTTCAACGGCACCGCAGTGACCCAGGGGAACGGGCGCATGATCGTCACCTCTACTGGTATGGACACCCAGGTCGGGAAGATCGCCGACATGCTGGCTGATACCCAGGAGGAACCCACGCCCCTACAGAAGGAGATGGCCCGCGTCTCCAAGCTCCTCGGACTGGCCGTCTGCTTGATTGCCGCCCTGGTTTTGGCTGCTTTGGCCCTGATGGAAGGCTTTCAGACAACCCAGGATCTGATTGATTCCCTGCTCATGGCCGTATCTCTGGCCGTAGCTGCTGTGCCGGAGGGGCTGACGGCCATCCTGACTGTGGTTCTCGCCCTGGGCGTGCAGCGCATGGCCAAGCATCATGCCATCGTCAAGAAGCTCAGCTCGGTGGAGACCCTGGGATCGGCATCAGTCATCTGCTCCGACAAGACAGGAACTCTTACACGCAATGAAATGACCGTTGAACGGGTGGTCGTCCCCTCGGGGCAGGTCAGGCTCACTGGCACCGGGTACGCTCCGGAGGGAACCATGCAGCCGTTCGAGGCCAGTGGGTCAGATGATCAACAACTGACAGATACCATTGGTTCATCTCTGGCTGAGGCAGTGGAAGAGACCCTGATGGTCGGGGCCATCGCCAACGACGGAGACCTGCATTGGCAGCCGGTCGAGGCCGAACCTGATTCCCAGGCCCAGTCTGGATCCGGGCAGGGTCACTGGCAGAGCGTCGGCGATCCCACGGAGGTTTCGCTGATTGTTGCCGCCCGTAAAGTCGGCGCTGATGCCAAGGCTGATAGCTACCGTCGTCTGGCCGAGATTCCTTTCACGTCCGAGCGCAAGCTCATGTCGGTTCTGGCTGCCCCGAATGATGACAACGAAAGGGAATCACGTCTCTTCTGCAAGGGCGCTCCCGACGTGCTGCTTGGCCGATGCGACCGGATTCTCGATGGCGGCCAGGTCAGACCTATGACCAGTGCCGATCGGGAAAGGATACTTGCTCAGGTCAGCAGTCTCTCGGCGGATGCCTACAGGACCTTGGGACAGGCTTTCCGGCCTGTATCCGACCAGGAGCTGTCGGCGCTGGCCGAAGCTGACGCGGGGGAGTGGCCGTCAAGCACGGTCGGGACGGATCAGACGGACCGGTTGCCTGAAAAGTCTCAGCATGCTCCTGCAATTCGCTTGTCTGCCGACAAGGTGATCCAGGAAAGCACCCGACTGGAGAGCAATCTGATCTGGACGGGCATGGTCGGCATCATTGACCCGCCCCGCACTGAGGTCCGCCATGCGGTGGATCAGGCTCACAAGGCCGGCATCAGAACGATCATGATCACCGGCGACCATCCGCTTACTGCAGCCAGAATCGCAGGGGACCTGGGCATCATCAAGCCCGGACAGCCGGCCTGCACTGGCGAGCAGCTGGATGCCATGGACTCGGACCAGCTTCGGGAGACCACCTCCAAGGTCTCCGTCTACGCCCGCGTGGCCCCCGAGCACAAGCTGAAGATCGTCGAATCGCTCCAGGACCAGGGCAAGGTCGTGGCCATGACCGGCGACGGCGTCAATGATGCCCCTGCTGTCAAGACCGCAGACATCGGCGTGGCCATGGGCATCACCGGGACCGAGGTCACCAAGGAATCGGCCAAGATGATCCTGGCGGACGACAATTTCGCCACCATCGTCCAGGCCGTGCGAGAGGGCCGGGGCATCTTCGACAACATTCGCAAGTTCCTGCGCTACCTGCTCAGCTCCAACATGGGCGAGGTCTTCACGGTCTTCGGCGGCGTGGTCTTCGCTGGTCTTCTGGGCATATCGCAGCCCGGCATGGCGGGCGTGACCGTGCCGCTGCTGGCCACCCAGCTGCTCTGGATCAACCTCCTGACCGACGCGGCGCCCGCGCTGGCCATGGGCGTGGATCCGCAGACCGACGATCTGATGGACCGCCCGCCCCGATCCGTCAGCGACCGGGTCATCGACCGGGACATGTGGGTTGACATCATCTACATAGGCCTGGTCATGGCCCTGGTCACCCTGATCGGCATGGACATGCACCTGAGCGGCGGCCTCTTCACCGACAGGTCCGTCCAGGCGATCGGCCACGAGGCGCAGATCAGGGAGGCGCGGACCATGGGCTTCACCATCCTGGTCTTCGCCCAGCTCTTCAACGCGCTGGCCTCCCGCTCCTCCCGCAAGTCGGCCTTCCAGGGGCTCTTCAGCAATCCCTGGCTCTGGGGTGCAATTGGCGTCTCCATACTGCTCCAGCTTCTGGTGATCTATGTGCCCTTCCTGGGCGAGGCCTTCGGTACCGTCCCTCTCCAGCCTCAGGCCTGGTTGGAGTGCATTGCTCTGGCATCCCTGGTCTTAGTGGCCTCGGAGCTGCGCAAGCTGTTCAACTGGGCGGTCAGGCAACTGACGGTTTGACCTCTCCTAGCCCCACCACTCCCCCTCCCCTTAAGAAGGCAGATGATACGTTGGTATATCAAAAAACTGGAAAGTTGGTTGATTACCGTAAGTCATTTATTTCGTCACCCTATGAGCATGAATGATTCCGCGATCAGGCAGGCTGCTCCGGCAATGGCCTGCATGCATTGCTGGTTTTGTCCATCCTGATCTGGGAACTGGTTCCGGTATCGAGAATCATGTTATGAGAAGAAGGAGGATCAACCTGCACCGCGAGGAAATTGATCGATCTGGCAGCTTCTCCAGAAAGCATCGCTGTGACCTGCGTTGAGAAACAAGAATCACTGTTGTCTTTTTCTTCCTCTTCTAAGAAATCTTCTGTTTCTGTAGTCGCTACAATATGGTTACTGGCAATGTAATTGCCGGAACCATTGATGAGATGAATGATGACTGGCGTAGTACCAATGGGATTAATGCTGGTGCTATCCAAAATATCTGAAAAATGATTGGCAATCAGTGAATTGTTATTGCCATCAATACGCACGATGCCGTACAAATCGTTCAGTCCGTTGTCGTGGTCCTGCATTGGAGGCCACGGTTCATGTGCTCGATAGATATGATTTGCGGCTACCAGATTGTCTGAGGAATCGTCTTGCAGATCTATCATTCCGGGGTAGAAGGAATGCAATCTATTGCTGGTGATAGTTGAGCGTACAACGTTTTTGAAGTAGATGCTGCTGGCACCTCGTGGGAATATATTATTGCTGGAAATTAGCAGTCCACCGAAGTGCTCAGCGAAGATCGAATATCCTTTATAGCCTGCGCCGATAAGGTTGTCGGTTATTTTCGACGCTTGTCCCCAATCTCTTAGTTCAATGCAGTTTCCACATTCAGCGATGAAATTATCATGGATGCTTAAGGCATCGGCTTGCTTGATGATTATGCCATGTTCTAGGTAGACCAGCCCCATGCCATTTATCCGGAAAGAATCTTGAGCACATGCTACATAAATACCTGTTTTCCCATTGATATAGGTATTTTCAGGATTCTTCTCACTCGACCCGTCGTCTACAAAATGCAGACCATCGATGCAGAAATGGGAAAATTCGACCGAGCTAATTCGCGGACTTCCATCCCTTTTGATGAGAAAGGCTGCGGATGAGGTTTCATCATCCTTCCTTGGTTTGAGGTTCACCAGTATTCGGCTTCCTCCGGGCCATAGCTCATGTAATGACTGCTCGTTTGCCTGTGAAAGATTGAAACGAATACTCGACGATGTGAAACCGTGACCGGAGCCGACGATAGAGAGATAACTAATGTCAATAAGTACTTGTGTTTCCAGATGGTAATCCCCCGGGGGAATGAATATGGTGGCCCCAGGTTTCCCTCCTTCATCCAAGTCGATTTGGCTCTGATTCCGTTTGATGTCTTTGATCATGCTGTTGATCACTAGGCCTATATCCTTGTAGGGATCTCCGACTGGCCATTGCGTCACATCATAATAGGTATGACTGGTCATCTATGTCCTCCTTGAACGGTGGCTGTCTTGTAGCTACTGTGCTGCTGAACATTGCTGGGTACTGGGTCTATTCGCGGTGCGCTCTGGGATTCCATGCATCTGTGAATAGATACAACAGGATAATCATAAATGAATAATTGTCATATTTCAACCGATAAATATAGTATTTCATGGTTAAAAATGGCTTATTTACAGTAATTTGCAGAATGCTTGCTGTTTATATATTAATCGGTTGACATATACTCTAAAAAAACATATATTGTTCTTGTCGGTGATGGCGCAGTGGTATCGCAAAGATGTCAGAACCCTGCGTAAATTCCTGATGACAAACAAAGGAGGTTTGGTCTTAACGGTTTCATTGAGCATTGGATGTTTTGCGAATATTTGTCTGTAATCGTTCATGTTGTCAGTTCCTGACACAATGTGCGTTTGCGGAATTGCATAGGCGTGAGAGCAAAGTGATGTTGCCTTGTTTTCTCAGATTTTTCATACAGAACAATGCGAATAAACATGCGGTAATGCAGTGAAGTCAATATGCCGAGCATGCGAAGCTTCAAGGATAGCAAGCGTGGAGATGATGTTATCGGTGTATTTGAACTCTCATCGGCCATGGATCGCGATTGATTGCTTTCGCCTGCGTTTACAAGCGGTGAGGCGGAAGAAAGGTTAAACAATGAAAAAGGCTATAAAAGAGGTATTAGCGGCTGTAACTACAGGTGTCATGCTTATATCGGTGACTGCTTGCGGGGGGTCTGGGGGATCCACAGGTAGTTCTAATGACAAGACTTTGAATCTATTGGTTGAGGGCGGAGGCCCGGCGGAAAAGGTAGCTCGTAGCAGTGCGGCTGAATTTGCGAAACAGACGGGTTACAAACTTAAGATAGATACTTCGCCTTATTCGGGTCTATATGACAAATTGAAGGCTGAAACTGATTCTGGCAAGGCCACTCATGATTTAGCTGTCATTGATGTTCTATGGTTTTCCGCTTTATCCAAAGGGTTGTCCTCTCTTGATGGGGTGCTTTCTCCAGCTGAAAAGAACGATCTGATGCCTCAACTTGCGCAAGGCGGTACGTTAAACGGGAAACTGCTCGGTATTCCTACTTGGACCAACTCGAAGATTCTGTTATATAGAAAGGATCTGTTCGAGAATGAGAGCAACCGGCAAGCGTTCAAGGCTCAGTATGGCTATGAATTACAAGTTCCCACCTCTTGGAAAGAGTATCGGGATGCGGCAAAATTCTTTACTAAGGATGGAAACTACGGGACTGCTGTTGTGGGGCAGACTGGCGCTGATTCGGTAACTGGTTGGCTGGAATTCGCCACTCAGGCAGGTGCCAAAAATCTTGTGCTAGGCAAAAATAATAAGCCTGATCTACAAAGTAAACCTTACTCGGATGCCCTGCAATATATGCAGAATCTGGTAAAGGATGGCTCTGTTCCCTCCGATTATCTATCGCTGGGAACCAGCGAAATATCGAATATGTTCAATCAAGGCAAACTTGCGATGCAACTTACATGGGGTCATTTCTATCTAGCTTCGGCCAAGGAATTGGGTGACAAGGTCGGCGCTGCGCCAATGATAGGCGGTTCGGCAGGTATCGGAGCCATACCCGGGCCTTGGTATGAAGTGTTATTAAAAAATTCTAAGAAACAGGATATTGCCAAGAAATATTTGAAGTTCATGTATGGAAAGAATGAGGGTTACATGAAGGAATTGGGCGTAGCTGCCCGTAGGAGTGTTTTCAAAAAGTACGAGAATAATCCTCAATATGCTCATATCAAGGCGTTGGAGGCTACTCTAACGGCCAAGCAAACGCAGAATCGCCCCGCTACCAGACTTTGGGCACAAATAGAAAGCGAGACTTTGTCGCCAATGGTTCAGAAAGTGTTTAAAGGCGCTAATGCCAAGGAGGAGCTAAAGGCGGCGCAGCAATCGATTGAAAGCCTATTGATGGATTAGGTCGGCAGTAGTGCGGGTGGGAAATGCGGCAGCGTTCCAGGTTAGCAGCTGTAATGAGGAAAATTGAGTCTGCATTCCCACCCTGTTCTCTCTGAAAGTAGGAGAAAAAGATGAATCGTAAAACGGAGAGGTATCGCGAAAGTTCGGGGAAAATCTGGCTAAATCAGAGATTACAAGGGCATGAGGGTGAGAAAGATACGGTATCTGTAGGGATAATGAAAAGAGAGAATGCAATGCTTCTCAAAGGGCGGCGCTTTAGATTCGGCCCTCATAGCACCAGGAAGATGATCAGTTCAACATTTGATAATCGAACCCTGTTCAAGTTCTTTTTGCCTGCTGGGATTTTTATGTCGGTGTTCCTTCTTTTCCCTCTGCTCAAGCTACTATATGACAGTTTTTTTGACGTTGGTGACAACTATGAGGGTAGGGCATTCGTCGGTCTGAAGAATTATGCTAAGGCCTTGGCTTCTCGGCAGTTTCAAGCAGATTCTTTGCACACAGCAGTCTACGTAGTCGTTGCCGTTTCCTTCGAGACAATACTTGGCTTACTTTTGGCTGTAGTTTTGACAAATAAGTATAGGGGATTTAAAGCTATTCGTACTTTTATTCTGTCCCCGCTGATGATTGCACCTTTGGTAGCAGGCCTGGTATGGAAATTCATGCTGAGTGGGCAGTTCGGTATTGTCAATGTTCTGTTAGTTAAGGTAGGACTGTTGCATTCCACTGATGGCATACTCTGGCTCTCGGATTCACGGTTTGCTCTTATCTCTTGCATCATCGCAGATGTATGGCTCACGACCCCTTTCATGATGTTGATGTTTCTGGCCGGAATTCAATCAATACCGGATAGTCTTTATGAATCCGCCGAGGTCGAGGGCGCCAGTAAGTGGCAGATCATAACGAAAATCATCATTCCAAATATCCGAGGTGTGTTGTTCAGTGCCCTTGTGATTCGTGTGATTGATGCAGCGAGAACATTCGACATCATCTGGGCCATGACTCAGGGAGGCCCTCAGGGCTCATCCGAAGTTTTGAGCGTGCATATATATAAGATGCTTCAACGTTATGGGGATGTTGGGTATGCCAGTGCTATGGCGGTCATATTTATTCTCGTGCTGGTCGGTATTACCTTGGCCACGCAGTTCAAGCAGAAGAGGAGCTCATGATGTTCCATGAGAAATTCGGTCGCAATAAGGACGACAGCATCTGGATCATACTCATGTATGTCTTGGCGATTATATTTTTGCTGGCTTTTATATTTCCCTATCTCTACATGCTGTTCTCTTCTTTCAAGCCCTCCCATGATGTCATCTCTGTTAATCCGACCTTCCTCCCTAAGGCTTGGTCCTTGGAAAACTATCGTAAGGTATTCGAGACCTCCGATATGGGGCTATATTTCGGTAATAGCTTTATAGCGGCTGCAGTCAGCACGCTGATCTGCTTATTGTTGGGTTCTTTGGCATCCTATGCAATATCTCGAACAGCTATGTCGCGGTTTAGCGGGATTCTACTAATTGTGGTGCTTTGTCTCAAAATGATTCCCATGTCCAGCATCGTGGTTCCGATCTATAGTCTGGTTCAGCAATTTGGCATGTATGATTACCTGCCGGTTCTCTGCGTTGTCTACGCCGGGGTTAATATGCCGTTTGTTCTATGGATGATGATCAGTTTCTTCAAAGATGTGCCGGTGGATCTTGACGAGGCAGCAGCGGTGGATGGAGCAGGGCCTTTTACGGCTTTTGTTAAGGTAATCCTTCCTGTAGTGACGCCGAGCCTTATCTCTACTGGAATATTTACTTTCCTCTTGGCTTGGAATGATTTTCTGGTTGCGCTGCTGTTGACTAGCAGTCAGGCCAAGACTGTGCCGGTCGCCCTTTCAGAATTTTTGACTTCCTACAATCTGGACTTAGGGCCCATGACTGGCGCCGCTGTACTCTTTTCTCTGCCTGTTATTGTAATCTCATTTTTCCTGCAACGGTACCTGGTTTCCGGCATGTTGGCGGGTTCTGTCAAAGGATGATGAGCAATATATTCCCGACTGGTGCCGCTTCTTGGCATCAGTCGGGGTCTCTATTTCAGAGATTTGATAGTTTGCACATACACTAAAAGATGAGTGAGGGAGAGTAAGTCAACGAATGAGTATCTACTCCCTGAATATAGCAATTATGAAGGGGGATAGGTATGGTCACTATAACAGATGTTGCTCGGGTAGCGGGAGTTTCCAAGAATACGGTATCCCGGTATCTCAACAGCCGAGGCTATATATCTCAGGGAACTCGAAATAAGATTCAAGAAGCAATAGACATGCTTCATTACCAGCCGAACCAAATCGCACGTAGCCTGTACACGAACAGAACAAATATTGTTGGCTTGGTGATACCTGATGTAGTGCAGCCATTTTTCGCTACTATGACATCGAGGATTGAGGATGAGCTTAATCAGAGGGGCTACAAAATGATTCTGTGTAATACTATGCATTCTTCTGATAAAGAGAGAAAATATCTTGACATGCTCACGGCTAATAAGGTCGACGGCATTATCATTGGCAGTCATTCCATCGATATCAATTATGCCGATATCAAAGCTCCGATAGTGGCTTTGGACCGGTTTCTTGCTGATGCCATACCGGTGGTGAGCGCGGATCATGTTCAAGGCGGCATGTTGGCTGCTAAAGCTTTTATTGACCGTGGATGTAGAAATGTGGCTCAGTTCATTGGATCTTCTAAAGTCCGAACTCCCTCGATTGAGCGGCATAAGGTTTTCGCAGAGCGGATGCATCAGGAGGGCATTTCCTGCGCTACCTATGAACTAGATTTGAACCAATTTGAGTTCTCTACATATTTGACGACCGCAAACGATTTTCTGGTGGACAATCCTACTGTCGATGGAGTCTTCGCCTCTGATCTGGTGGCCCTTGCCGTTCAGCGCAAAGCCCTAGAATCAGGTCGGCGCATTCCCGAAGACCTATTTGTTTTCGGTTACGACGGTTCTTTCGTCTACCAGATTGCGTATCCAATACTTCCTACGGTCATTCAACCTTTTCGTCGGCTGGCTTCTACACTCGTAGATGTATTGCTCAAGGAAATCAACGGGGAAAAGTTAGACGAGCATCTTTATGTGCTTCCTGTGACCATCTCGGGGGCGAACGAAGAGAGCGCAGAGCCAAGCTCCGCTCACTCTTCCAAGGTGCGTCCTAGAATCTCCCTTCCTTTTTAGACCCGACGGCTTATCCTTTTTTCTTCTGGCGTGGTGAGTTCATGCAGGATTCGGAGTTGTTTGTATCCTCTCCTAACCAGTTTGTAGCTGTTCTCATATGACTTGAAATTTATGAAGTAAGTCCACTATGTCAGGAAGTGACCGATATCTTCCCTATTCTAAATGTTAAATGTGACCCTGCGGCTTTCCGGACTGTGTAGCTCTTCTTCAGCGATGACTAGTTTGTTTTTTGACATAGGTACTCCTAACAAGGTAAAAGTGACTTTGCCTTATGACCTGGCTGCTTATTTCTTCTTGTTTGAAGGCATCCAGGAAAGGACCGGAATGGTGATAGGCCCAGAAGACCTCTGGCGCGGTGTATCCATGATCAATCAGCTGTGTGGGGGCCAAGGCTGTTATTGCTAAGGGGCGAGTGCAGCCGTGTTCGGCGTTATTCTCGTTCGGGCGACTTTGGTTGTAGCGGAAGACCGCTGGGTATCGCCTCCGTAGAGGTCCACTTCATCGAAGATGGCTTGGAAGTATGAGTAATTGGAGTCGCCCAGCGCATCATGAAGCAATAGACATGTGTTATTGCTGTCAGCTATGCGCATTGATGCCTTACAATGCACTGCAATTTTGCATTAAAGTAAGAAATCAGCTGTAATTTTGCACTTTAATGCAAAATTACAGACAACAAGGAAGGCGGGCTCCGATGGAGAAGATGTCTCAGGTTACGGTGCGTATATCCGATACAGACAAGCAACAGGTGGATCGTATCGTGAAGGAGCTTGGTCTGGATATGACTACGGTCACTAGAGCCTTTTACAAGCAGATCATTCGGGAGCAGCGGATCCCCTTGGACTTCAGCTTGGATCTACCTGCCGAAACCGAGGAGGCCTTGGAGGAATCGCGCCGTCTGGCCATGAGGGGAAAGACTAAGGGGTACGCCACAGGAAAGGACTTGGTGGATGGCGTGCTAGCAGCTGCTGGCGTGGACCGATGAGGCTTGCGCTGGTTCCCACTGGTGCTTTTACAAGAGACCTGAAGCGCCTGGCCCGCAGGCATGTCCCATTAGAGTCGGTCGAGGAGGTGCTAGATCTGATAGCGGAGAATTCTGAAGCGTCGCTCCAGGTATTGGAGGCGCATCATCGGATGCATATGCTGCAAGGTTATCCAGCTGTGTATGAGTGCCATGTGGGCAATGCTGGAGATCTGCTGCTGGTGTGGCATAGGGAGGGCGACGCTGCCTATATTTTGCGACTAGGTTCCCACGATCAGGTGTTGGGTAGGCGCGGTAGATACTGAGATTCGGTAAATAGATCAAAGTTGTATCAGGGACCTGGTCCACTGTTGCGCAGGCAGATGATCTGTGCGGAGCATAGTGGTTGGTATTAAATAATTGGTAATCCAAAGTGCCCCCCGTGGGACTCGAACCCACAACCCACGACTTAAAAGGACGCTGCTCTAACCATTGAGCCAGAGGGGCAACAGCTCAACACTACATGTTTGTTCTCGATTTTTCCAGTTCGCGGCAAGCCGGTTCTCGGGCGAAGCAAGACCGAGAACCCGTACAGATCAACGAAGAATATCAACTTGAAACGCTACTTTTCCGCCCACTTAAGAAGGCTGTTGGGATGCGTGGGGGAGGGGTGGGGCAAACTCTGAACCTGCCGATGGGAGCCGTGCCGGACAGTAAACCAATCTGCCAGTCAAAAGCTTCTGCCAGAGCGTAGTGCGGCTTCCTATCAGTTACGCAGTGAGTGTGACTCTGTTTTGCCATCTGTAGATGGCGAAGTGGCGGCCGACGTTGATTCCCCGTACTCGGATTGAAAGAATCATCCCTGCGAGGCGGTCCGATTGACCTCGCAACTGCGCTAGGGGAGGGAGCTCCGATGAAACATCCGGCTCAATACGCATCGCCGCATGTACAGAGCGGCACAGGCTCATACTGGCTTTCACCCGTTTGCAGGCACTGGATACTGCCATGAAACATACTGTCAATCCTTCCGGCCAGGGCGAGCCCTTCGCCATACATACATCTGGTCTATGCAAGCATGTTTCGCCCAGGAAGGGGGAGACCATCACTCTCCTGGAGAATGTGGAATTCACCGCCTCCTGGAGAGCCATGACCGGGATTATAGGGCCATCGGGTAGCGGCAAGTCAACCCTGCTCTACTGCCTGGCTGGTCTCGAACCCGTCAGCTCGGGCCAGGTGGAAGTTCTGGGTCGGCGCATCTCTGCCATGGGGCCTACATCGTCAGCGCGATTCCGCCGTGCGCACCTGGGCTTCGTTTTCCAGTCCTATAATCTGGTGCCTTCGATGAGTGTGGAGGACAACCTCAAGCTGCCCCTCATTCTGCGCAAGACCCGCTGGCAGGAGGATCGGGCCGCTAAGCTGCTGGACAGACTGGGCATCAGGGGGCTGCTCAAGGCCAATGTGACCCTCCTGTCAGGGGGCGAGCAGCAGCGTGTGGCTCTGGCCCGCGCGCTGATTTCGGAACCCGACATTATCTTCGCCGATGAGCCTACCGGCGCCCTTGACCAGGAGACCGGCAACGCGGTCGTCAATGAACTCGCCGCCTTCGCCGGTCGACCGGGCCACGCAGTGATTATGGTCACCCATAGTCCGGAAGTCGCCTCACGCTGCAACACTCTGGTGCATCTGTGCGACGGTCGCATAGCCACAGCCGACAAGGTTCCTGTGCCGAAAGCGGGCATCTGATGCGACTTCTTCTGCGAGATTTCAAGGATGCCCCCTTGGCTTGGTCTGGCGTCACCCTCGTGCTGATCGCCTCGCAGACCATGGTCGGCCTGCTTGCCATGATGCTCTCTTCAGCCAAGGCCCTGGGCGATCTCACCGGCATGGCCGAGCAAGGCCGCACAGCCTACCAAAATTTGATGATTCCCTTCGTGGCTCTTCTCATTGCCGCAGTATTGATCGTTCTACAAGTCGTTTC
Organism: Bifidobacterium sp. ESL0825; assembly: GCF_052606465.1. NCBI lineage: Bacteria > Bacillati > Actinomycetota > Actinomycetes > Bifidobacteriales > Bifidobacteriaceae > Bifidobacterium > Bifidobacterium sp. ESL0825. Next base: position 1,449,962 of record NZ_CP199589.1, on the reverse strand, counting down.
GTCGGTGATCAACCAGCGCAGACGCAACCTTGCCCTCTTAGCCTTGCAAGGCGCATCTCCCTGGCAACTGACCTCTCTGACCTGTCTGCGCGTGCTCATTTTGGCGTTCGCGGCCAGCGTGGTCTCTCTGGCGGCTTCTTTTCTGCTGGTCCGCCCCCTCTATGCCTGGGAGACTTCCCAGTTCCTGATTGGCAGGCAGCCTTTTATCGCCAGCCGCCAGCTGACTTCCTGGACAGCAGGAACCTCATGCGGAGTAGTGGTGGCCTTGATCGGCACGCTGCTGACCATCCGAACCATCAGCCAGATCAGTCCGGTGGAATCCCTGCGGGCCGCAATCATCCCTCCAAAAGCAGCGGGCTTGGCCCGTCGTATCGCCGCTGCCTTGTGTTTGCTGGCAGCCTTGGCAATCATGCTGATGCCGATTATGCAAGCGCGGACCATTCCTGGTGAGCAACTGGTCCGTTTGCGCACCGCGGCACCCATCCTGCCTATCGCCATGGGAAGCACTTTCGGTTTCATGCTCCTGCTGGCAGCAATCTGCTTGGCGGGTCCCTCCCTGCTGGGCGCGGTCACCGGCGGCTGGACCAGGCTCGTCGCTCTTCGCCAGCCCTCATGGCTGGTCGCTTGCCGACAAGCCAGTGCCCGCATGCGCAGCCTCAGCTCCACAGTCATACCTCTGATTGTGGGGGTTTCATTGCTGATGATGACCGATTCCTTCTACCAGACCAGCACCGATTCCAGTCGCTTGCTGCCTCCCAACCTGGATGTCAGCAGCTCTGATTTCTCCATGCTCATTACGCTCCTGGGCCCCGCGCTGGTCGTCACGCTGGCTGGAGTATGCGCCGGATACCTGATCTCAGCACACGGTCGAAGCCTGGATCTGTCCCTCATCTCGATTGCTGGCGCAGACCCGAATCAACTTGAAATCATGTCTGCTCTCGAAGGGTTCATCATGGCAACTACCGCCGTATTGATATCCTTCATCTCCAGCATCCTGCCCGTCATGGCCTACGCTGCCGGATTCCGCAAGGTCTTTGGCGCTGCCAGCATCGGCATACCTTGGGCCCACTGGGCGCTGGTCTTCCTGCTTCTGACTTCGGCGGCATCACTGGCTTCTTGGGCCACGGTGCGCAAATCAGCAGGTCGTTCCCCTGCCGGTGTGATAGCACAGTACACTGGCGAATGAACCTGGGATCCTCGTCATGGCAGCGTGAGGGGGGGCGCGATGAAGGGCATGGCAACCAACCTATTTGAGCTGTTGAGCAATCAACGCTTGACCAGGTTCGTCATGCCTCTGCTGAGCCTGATTTATACGCTTCTCTATGTCAGCGCCCCCACGTTTCCTCCAGTCTGGGCTGGGAACATTCCTTTGCCCGTTTGGAAGACGGCCATAGGCCTGATTGGACTTCTGTCTTCCTGCCTGCTGTACTGGAGCAGACAGCTTTCCCTGCTCATCACGACCATGGAGACCCTGCTATACCTCGGCTTGTCATTTGCCGCCTCGGACGATAGCTTCCTGATACCCCTGGTAGGCGCTCTCTATTTCTGCGTCTGTTTATCGTCAGCACCCAGGATTGCGGCAGGCGTGGGTGAGGCAGTCGCGGCCGTCAGCCTGGTCACCGTCAGCATGCATGCCGGGCACATGCTCTTTCTGGAATGGTCGGCCAGGATGGCTGTCGTCATGGCGGTCGCGGCGGCTGCCATAGCTGTCAGGTCCTACCGAATCCGACGCGAGACGCAGCAGCGTGAAGAGCAGGAGCGCATCCGCTCTGAGATGCTTGTCAGGCAAAGGGATCAGGCTGTATCACGTGCCCAGGTAGCGGGGGAGTTGCACGACAGCGTGGGCCATGATCTCACCACGATCATTGCCCTGACCCAGGGATTCGCTGATTCGGCTGAGGTCGAAGAGCTGCAAGAAGTGCTTAAGGACATCAATCAGGTAGCCAGGGATGGATTGGCCGACACTCGACGAGCCGTCCGTACTCTTGTCCAAGAGCATGATGCGCTACCTGAAGAGTCCGATGATGATGGGCGCAGGTTTGGTTCCAGGCTGCACACGCTCGACGAACTCGACACCGTAATCGCGCATGCCCGCGCGGCTGGTCTGGCTGTCGTGTCTACCGAAACAGGGCATCGGCGGCAGGATCGCAGACAGGACAACCTCTGCTTCATCATCAGTAGGGAGGCAATCACCAACACGCTCCGGCACGCCTCAGACCCGAGCACCATCGTCATCTCCCGCGACTATGAGCAGGACGGCACCCTCCGTATCAGCATCCACGACGATGGGCATGGGCATGGGCCAGCCTTGGCCGATCGAAAACCGGTAATTCATGATCATCAAGGAGTGGGTCTCAAACAGATTGGCGAGCAATGCCGACTGATGGGAGGGAGTCTGAGTTGCGGACCAGGCAAGAACGGGGGATGGACAGTAGAAGCCGTTCTGCCTGGCACTAGTGAGAAAGAGGGCAACGCTCATGATTGACCTGATGCTGGTCGATGACCTTGCGCTCCTCCGCAAGGGGTTGGTACGCATGATTGAGGCCGACCACGATTTACAGGTTGTCAGACAAGCCTCTAACGGTCAGGAGGCGGTGACCATGCTTCGGGAGATGAAAGCAGCCGCCCAGCCGTTGCCTCGGGTGATCCTTATGGACGTTCGCATGCCGGTAATGGACGGCATCAGTGCCACTGCGGTCATTGCTAAGGAATTCCCCGACATTCGCACGCTGATCCTGACCACCTATGACGAAGACGATTACGCCTTCACCGGTCTGCACGCAGGCGCCTACGGCTTTCTGCTCAAGGACGTATCCACCAGAGACCTGCATCGAGCCATTCACGCAGTGGCCGATGGTGACGCAGTGCTCACCCCCCGCATTACAGCAGAGCTCATCAACCGCGACAGAGCCTATGCCCGGCATAAGGTCAGTGATCCGCAGGCCAGACAGCAGCTGGATAAGTTGACCCCCAGGGAGTACGAGATAGCCGGGCTCATCGCTCAAGGTCTCTCTAACCAGGAAATAGCCCAGCGCCTCACTCTCGAAACTACCTCCGTCCGGCGCTACGTAAGCCGCATACTCGACAAGACCGGTCTGCGAGATCGTACGCAAATTGTCATCACATGGTTTCAGGCCGGAATGTCTGACTGACGATCCATGACCAGCCATTCGGGGCATTGGGAGGAGAAAAGCAGAAAGAACGCCAGACGCCAGTTCTATGTTTTCGTTGACCAGATGAAGGCGAAGCCAGGTACTAAAACCCAGAACTTAAGTTTGGGAGAACTTTTGTTGAACTATTAGTGCACATTGTGATTCTTGCTGTATTGAGTTCCAACTATTGAGTTATGCACGCCATGTCCTGGCGGCACTTGTTTGTTTTGGAACCCCAGTTCCGTTGAAATGCTGCTCTTGTAAGCTGAAACACAAAGTGGTGGCCAAGCACTCGACAGAGGAGGTGGACCATGAGAATCCGTCTGGTGAGGTTGGACCGGCCGGGGGCGGTGGATGCCGAAATGATCTGGGAATACCTGCAGGCCTGCCGTTCTCAGCCTCAGGATGAAGCGGCTGGTCTCGGCCCCTTGGAGGACTGCCACAGCCTGGATGAAGTTCGTCGGTCGGGTCTGCCCGAGGTGGCTCGTCAGGCGCGTGGCGATGATCTGCCGCCGGGATTTGTGCCCGCCCTGCAGTTCGCCGCCCTGGACCCCAGCAGCAAACTGGTGGGGATGATTCAGCTGAGGTTGCAGCTTACACAGGCACTTCTGCGAGTGGGCGGCAACATCGGCTATTCAGTTCGTCCGGATTGTCGCCGGCAGGGCTATGCCGGGCTGATGCTGGATGAATGTCTTCGACAAGCTGCCACTCTGGGCATGAGTAGGGTCCTGATTACTTGTTCCCCGTCGAATCTGGCCAGCCGCCGGACCATCCTTTCGCGTGGCGGGCAACTGGAGAATGTGCTCCCCAGCAGATCTGGTCAGCCAGTAGAACGGTATTGGATTGATTTGTCTACGAAACGAACAGATCGGTAAACGCAATCTTGGATGCAAAAGCAGCTTTCATGTAATTGCTTCCTGGCTAGGCTCTCTGCAATGATTTTCTCCGGCTATGACGTATATGCGCATCCAGAACGCGAACTTATTTTAAGCTTATTTTGAGCGAATGCCGGTTAGTGTATATTTTGTTTTTATGCACATTCCGTGCATTATGTACGACGGCAAAGGAACCGCCATGAGACAAACAGCTTCGACACAGAAACCATCCGATAAGCCGCAAGTCGTTGCTGTCAGGTTTTTTGCCCTGGCATTAATTCTCGCCCATGTTATATCGTTTGCCACCGGTTCACAGTTCTGGGGTTTATGCACATACCCAGTAGCTTGGCTAATGATGATTGTCTTCATGATGGTAAGAGACTGGCGGCGAAACGGTGAAGGCCAGCATCATTCGAGATAGCCAATACGCGAAAAGTGCGAAATAGTGGGTTCCGTCGATAACTTGCAGAGTTTCGCATCATCGCCGTCGCTGTTCGTTCGCGCGGTCTACTGTTGTCGGCGGTCAACCTCCCCACTGGTGAGCATGAGCCGGGGGAACAAGCATCGCACTTTTCTCAATATCCGCTTTTGCTGATACTGGTATGGCTTCTCTTACCAAAGTGCCGATTGGGAACAAAGTAGATGTACCCGTCCGCCCCTTGGCGGCCCGCTTGATAAATGGGAATATGCTGTTCCAGCTGCAGGTAAACCAGTAGTGGAATCAGTGTTTGCCAGTACGTGCTCTTGGATGCCATAATTTGTGGGACGGTGGCGGTTTTATGTCTGATCCAGCTTGTATTTTATTAGAAAATGCCTGAAATTCTGGGCTCATGGGTGAGGAAAGAATATGGATTAATAAGCTATCGTAGTTGAAGCAGATGGTCTCATGGAAAAGACCATCGGAGCCAAAATCACCATACTATGCTGGGCCGGAATTTGGACTGATTCTTTCCTCCACCTGCGCAGACTCAGCAAATTGAAATAGTCATGAATAGACAAGCAGCAATAGACGACACAACCCGCGCTTTACCACATCAGTATTGACGCTGAAAGGCTCTGGAATGGGCAATATCGAAGTAAGCGTATCGAACCTTACTGTTCGAATAAAGAACAAAACGATTCTCTCTCATCTTTCATTGGAGGTTGAAGAAGGGGCCTTCCATGGGGTCATCGGGCCAAATGGCGCTGGAAAGACAACCTTGTTCACCGTCTTGGAAGGACTGCAAAAACCGGTTGAGGGAACGGTCTCTGTTCTGGGCAAGACGCCCTATCCACGCAACTTGGCCCTGCTCCGCCAAATAGGCATCCAGCCTCAAAAGTCGTCCTTCTTCCCCAAAACGACGCTCCTTGAGCACCTTACTGCAGTGGCCGATATCTACCAGGTGCCCCGGTCGCGTGTGGACGATCTTATTGATGCATTGAAACTGGATCATGTGGCATCCAACAAGGTTGAATTATTGTCCGGCGGCGAACAGCAGAGACTGGCCATCGCCACGGCTGTCGTCCACCATCCTCGGCTGCTCTTTTTGGACGAACCCACTGCTGCCCTCGATCCTGAGTCACGCCATGACCTTGTGAGCCTGCTCAAATCCAGTCAGCAATTGGCCGCCACGGTTCTTTATACAACGCACCATCTGGACGAGGCGGAGCGGTTGTGCAACGTGGTCTCGATCTTGGCGGATAAGCATATTCTCGTGACGGCCAGTCCTAGCAAGCTTATTGCGCAAGCAGAGATGGAATCGACCATTCTTCTTCCGAATGCCTTGGATCAGGCCGATCATGTAGCCCGTCTCATGGGAGCTGACTATGTAAAAACCACACCCGACGGTCTGACAGTACGCACCCGGGATACCGGAGTTACTTTCGCAAAATTGGTTGATTCAGGGATCAATACAAGCCAGGCGCAAGTCAAGGATGGGCGTCTGGAGGATGTCTACCTTCGCCTTCTCGAAAAGGAGAACGTCAAATGAGCAGCTTCAAAACTCTATTCAAATTGATGTTCCACTACGATATTCGTGACTGGTCCACCCTGGTTTTTACCTTTCTCTTTCCGATAGCTCTGTTATTGGCGCTGGTCCTGTCTTTTAAGAGCTACGTTCCTGGAGTTGATATTGCCAGTCAAATCAGCGCCAATGTCATTGCGTTTGGTGCGGCCTACGTGGGTATTTTTGCGGGTGCTTCGCACCTTGCCCTCTGGCGTGAGAATGGCATGCTGCAGACGGTTCGCAATTTTCCTCTATCCTGGAATGTGATTATCCTCTCCCAGGCTGTTGTGGGTATCGTCGTCCTTCTGGCGCAGGCTGTAGTGCTTGTCGTCTTGGGGATGGTCATGGGAATGAGGCTGAAACCGACGTTTTTGTCGGGATTGCTTCCCCTGGTCCTTGGCTATCTTTTGTTCTTTTTCCTGGGTGTCATTATCGCCATGATAATTTACTCCATCGCAGGGGTATCCATCCTCGCGAACATCATTATTCTGCCCCTGGGCTTCATTGGCGGAGCTATGATGCCTGTCAATATGCTGCCGTCCTGGGTGCAGACCATCGCCCCGTATACGCCCCTATATCACATGCGGGAGGCCTTATCGATGATGCTGATCGGATCGGGCACCTGGCCTCATGCCTGGCTCGGGATCCTCTACCTGGCCGTGGGCTGCATTGCCTCAGGGCTTGTTTCCATCTACGGATTTCGCTGGAAATGATACTTTTGATGGCTATGCATCTTTTGTCGCCATTGCAGGAGATTTCTCGAATGGTAGTTGCGGACCTTGCTGAGCGTAATTCCTGCGATAGTCTTCCTACTTGCCTGCGACTGCCTTGGGTGTAAGAGGGGTCCTGAGCATCTGCTGACCTGCCAGTGTGAAAGAGACCGATAGATTCCTCGTGTCTTAGCGCGTCTGAGGGGTTCTTCTGAGAGAATGGCAGGTATGGTCTGGCTGATTGTCCTGGTATGGGTGCTGGTGGTTGCGGCATTCATCGTATTTGTCATGCGCTTGGCGCTTGGTGAGTCCCAGGACCGTGCCTTCTCCCAGTCTCTGGATGAGCGTGTACGTCGGGCCGCCCGCCGTCAGCAGGAACGAGAGAATAAACTGCCGCGTGTAGCAGGGGGGCGTCTGTCTTTCGCCCCTGGATCGGGCGAGGATGCATCAACCGCTGAAGATTCCGAACATCCCTATCCGGTCTATGTCAATTCCTCCTCCGTGGTGGAAGTTCGAGGCATGCTGGCCTCCGATTCCACGGACGAAATAAATCTGCCCCCGCCACCGAGCAGCGATTCCGCATCGTCGGTCAGCCCGAGACAACAGAAGAATGCCGCGCAGTTGGCTTCTACGGCCTCTGGGCCTCCAGCTCCCAGGAACTCCACCCTGCGATCACCCAGCCCTGAGCCTTCGCGTTCGCAGCGACGGGAGCCTCAGTCCACCACCTCCGACGTCATGCCAGCAGTCAAGAGCGGTTCGCAGGCGGGAACGAGCTATCCAAGCGGAAAGTGATCGTTGGTGGTGACCGTCTGTGTCCCTTTTCGCCTTTAGGCTGGTACCTATGACAACACAGCAGCTCCTTATTCTTATCGCGGTGCTGATCGTCCTGGTGCTGGCCGTGGTCGGCATTCTGGTGGCGGTCCGTAAACGCCGGTCCCAGGGGGATTCCACTCGCTCCGGCAGGGCGGAAGAGTCTGATGCCTCCCCGGCAGCTTCGTCGGGTGACCAGGCAGCCCAATCTACCCCGTATGTATCTGATGCTTCCCCCAATCCGGACGCTTCTGCGGGTTCCGGCTCAGTCGATTCAAGGGAGTCCAGTCAGTCGTCCTCGGTCGAGCAAGCGGCATCGTCGGCACAGGAGGAGCTGGCTCACCCGGAGGCATCTGCATCCCGTATGACCAGGCTCAAGGCCAGGCTGGCCAAGAGCCCCAATCCCTTCGGCAAGGCCCTCTTTGCCATTCTGACCAAGGACCATCTGAGCGAATCCGACTGGGAGGATGTGGAAGACACCCTGCTCATGGCGGATGTGGGCGCCGAGGCCAGCGAACAGCTGGTGAAGCAGCTGCGCGATGATGCCCGGATCACAGGGCAGAAGGACCCCGCAGCCGTGCGTCGTGGCCTTCGTCAGCGCCTGATCGATCTGGTCGACCCCGATATGGATCGGACTCTGGCGGCCGCCCGTCCTCAGGCCAACAGGCCGTCGGTCATCATCATGGTGGGCGTCAACGGCACAGGCAAGACCACCACGGCGGGCAAGCTGGCCAGGCTCTTCGTGGCCGATGGCAAATCGGTGGTCATGGGTGCTGCCGACACCTTCCGTGCCGCCGCCGCTGACCAGCTGGAGACTTGGGGTGGCAAGGTGGGTGTGCCCGTGGTTCGCAGCGACCGCGACGGCGCCGACCCGGCCTCTGTGGCCTTCGAAGCGGCTGAACGGGCCAAAAATGATCAGGCAGATGTCCTCATTGTGGACACCGCCGGTCGCCTGCAGAACAAGGCCAATCTGATGGACCAACTGGGTAAGATCCGGCGGGTGATCGAGAAGAACCTGCCTGTGGACGAGGTTCTGCTGGTTCTGGATGCCACTACCGGGCAGAACGGGATGATCCAGGCCCAGGTCTTCGCCCAGGCCATCGGGGTCACAGGCATTGTCCTGACCAAGCTGGATGGCTCGGCCAAGGGCGGCATCGTCGTTTCTGTCCAGCGGGAGCTGGGCGTGCCCGTCAAGCTGGTTGGGCTGGGCGAGGGGCCCGACGATCTGGCCGTTTTCGATCCCGAGTCCTTTGTCGACGGCATCCTGGGAGACGAGTAGTCCAGCCGGCCGGTTGGTCATACGGTGGTCATCCAATAGTCACCCGCAGGTAATGCGGCGGTGACCTGACCGTCATCCTCTTCCTGTTTGATGAATCGGGAAGTGGAAGAGAATCTGACGTAGGCTGTCCGGAGGAAAGTCCTCTTTATTGGGGACTGCCCGCCCGGATGGGGAAAAGAGAGGTGTAGGCATGGATTCTGGAAATGCTGCCTGGATGCTGGTAGCGGCATCCATGGTTTTCCTGATGACTCCGGCGGTGGCTTTCTTCTATGGGGGTATGGTCCGAGCCAAGGCCGTGCTCAACATGATGATGATGTCCACGCTGGCCATTGCCGTGACCGGGGTTATCTGGGCCTTCTGGGGATGGTCGATTTCCTTTGCAGGCAAGGACATCGGAGGCGTCTTCGGCGACCCCATCACCGGCTTCCTGCTCAAGGACACGGTCACGGCCAAGGACGGGGTCTTCACCTCGCTTGATTCCGCGAACGCCGCTTACCCGCATACGGTGGACATCGCCTTCCAGGCCGCCTTCGCCATGATTTGCGTGGCCCTGATCTCGGGAGCCCTGGCAGAGCGAGTCAGAATCAGCACCTGGATGATTTTCGTGGCCCTCTGGGTCACCTTGGATTACGCGCCCATGGCCCATATGGTCTGGAATCACGGACTGCTGGCTGCCGATGGACCCATCTCCAACGCCATCGGAGCTCAGGCGCACGACTTCGCAGGCGGTACGGTCATCCACATCAACGCGGCAGTGGCAGCCCTGGTCATTGTGCTCATCATCGGCAGGCGCATCGGCTTCCCCAAGGAGTCCATACGCCCCCACAATGTGCCCATGGTCATGCTGGGCGCCTTCCTGCTCTGGTTCGGCTGGTTCGGCTTCAATGCCGGGTCTGCCTTCGCCGCCAACGGCACTGCCGGATATGCCTGGGTTTCCACGACCATGGCCGCCAGCGCCGCCACCCTGGGCTGGCTCTTTACTGAACGGATCCGCACCGGGCACTACACCGCCATGGGTGCTGCATCCGGCATGGTCGCCGGCCTGGTGGCCATCACGCCGGCGGCCGACGTGGTCTCCCCGCTCTGGGCCATGGTCATCGGCCTCTTGGCTGGTTTCGTCTGCTGCCTGGCCTGCGGGCTCAAGTTCCGTTTCGCCTATGACGACTCCTTGGATGTGGTGGGCATCCACGGTGTGGGTGGTTTATTGGGCACGCTGCTGATAGGCTTCTTTGGTACCGGCACGGGCTTCCTGGCCGGCGGCAATTTCCGGCAGCTGCTGGTTCAGTTCCTGGTGGCGCTGATTGCGATCATCTACGCAGCTGCAGTAACCGGTGTGATCGCCTTTGCGCTGGAAAAGACCATTGGTTGGCGAGTCAGCAAGGATCAGGAGGTCATCGGCGTCGATCAGAGCGATCAGGGTGAAAGCGCCTACGACCTCGGGTCCATTCTGAACTGATCAGAAAGGAAGGCAGCATGAAACTCATTACCGCCATCATTCAGCCCGGGCGGCTGGATCAGATTAAACAGGCCCTGACCGAGGTCGGCGTGCACGGCATGACCGTCTCGACAGCCCAGGGCTATGGTCGGCAAGGCGGCCATAAGGAGGTCTACCGGGGCAGCACTGTCAAGGTGGATCTGGTTCCCAAGGTGCGCCTGGAGGTGCTGACCGAGGATCGCCGGGTCGACGAGCTGGTCGACGCCATCGTCCAAGCTGCCGCCACCAACACCGTGGGCGACGGCAAGGTCTGGGTGCAGACCCTGGACTCGGTGGTCAGGGTCCGTACCGGGGAGACCGGCGTCGACGCCATCTGAGGCAGCCGCCTGCTGACCAGTTTCGGCAGGATCCCGTCGCTGTGGCCAATTTCATGGTCAAGCGGTCGGGGTCCTGCTTTTTCTATGGCTCTTCAGGCTTGGCTGGCCTGGCCAATGGTCCCCATCCAGACATCGGTGCGCGTTCTCAAGCCGTTGCAGATGGCCCTGACGCCAATGAAGAGGACATTGAGGACGGCCCAGAGCATGGCTATCCGCCAGGTGGGCGTCCAGTTCATGGCCAGAGCCGTCATGCCCAGCAGCCCGATCAGGTAGATCACAGCCGTCAGGGAGCAGGTGGCCGCCAGGTAGCGATAGTCCCCGGCACCTATCAGGATTCCGTCCAGGGCCCACATCCATCCGGCGACGGGCATGAAGACTCCCTGGACGATCATGCCCACGGTGATCAGCGCCCTGATGGCCGGCGTGGGGCTGAACAGGGGGGCGGCGAAGAGGCCCAAGGCGATCATGACCAGTCCGACCAGCACTCCCATGGCCATGCCTGCCCTGGCTGACAGGTCGGTCATGACCCGTGCCCGCGACCGCTGTCCGGCGCCCAGTTCGGTGGCTACCAGCGACTGACCGGCGATGCCCACGGCATCCAGCATGTTCAGTCCGAAGTTCCAGGCCGAGTTGACCCCCTGGTAGGCCGCCAGCACCTGCTCGCCGAGGTGGGCCGCAGCCACCACGGTCATAAAGAGGCAGACCCGCAGGGCCAGGGTCCGCAGGAAGAGCGGGAAGCCGTCGCCCATGCTGGCCGCCATGCCTGAGAGCCGGGGCCGCAGCTGGGCGCCTTCCCGACGGGCCCAGACCAGGGCGGGGATGGTCAGGAAGAGCCCCATGGCCCACTCGGCGATCAGGGTGGCCAAGCCCGAACCCAGAATGTCCATGTGCAGGCCGAAGACCAGAAGGACCTCCAGGGCGGTGTTGAGGATAGCGCCTGACACGGCGGCCACCAGGGTGATCTTTACCTTTTGCAATCCGCGGAAGATGCCGTTGGCCGCGTAGACCAGGAGCATGGCCGGAAGGCCGAAGACCAGGGCATTCAGATAGGTCTGCGCCGCCTGCAGGACCGGTCCGCGGGCTCCCATCAGGCTGCAGATGGGCCGGCTCAAAGCCAGGAGCAGGGCGCAGACGACCAGGCCGATGACGAAGGCCAGCCACATGCCGTCCACACCGGCCTGCATGCCCTCCCGTCGGCGGCCGGCGCCCATGAGCCGGGCCACCTGTGAGGTGGTTCCGTAGGCCAGAAAGATGCACAGGCCCACGGTGGTCAGCACCACCGTGGATCCGATGGAGAGCCCGGCCAGGGCCGAGTCGCTGATGTGGCCCACGATGGCGGTGTCGATCATGACGAAGAGCGGGGAGGCGATCAGCTGGCCGAAGGTGGGTATGGCCAGTCCGGCAATGGTCCGGTAGGTCGCCCGCCGTTCTTCCGGCGTGATTGATCCGGTCTTGGTTTCGGGGATGTTCCTGTGGCTGCGCATGGACGCCATGCTAATGCTCTGGACTGAAGACACAACCCCTGAAAGCCAGTCCGTGGACGCCCTGCCGGCAGATGACGTATCACCAAACAGCCCTGAGTGCAAGCTGGATTGATGATGTGGAAGACTGTCCCCAAGTTTTGCACAGAGTTATACCCATGAGGTGGATAAGTTGCGCACATGTCCTCTAGGACACGCCTTGAATGTGGATAACTTATTTTTCTGTACACATGCAGGAGCGACTCTATGCTGCATCCAGAGGGCTTGGCGCTTCCTGGTGAATGCCTTGGGTGAAATCCATCTCTCAGAGCTGTCAAGGACGGCCCTCTTCGTAGAATCGTGGCTATGGCTTCCGACGATTACACCGACTACACCCACCCCGAACAGCGCCCCACCGAACATGCCCAGACCGGCCGCGACATGCTCTTCGACCGGGTGCCCCCGCATGACGACGATGCGGAGATGGCAGTGCTTGGCGGCATGCTCATGAGCAAGGATGCCATCGGCGAGGTCAGCCAGATGATAGACATATCCGACTTCTATCAGCCCAAGCATCAGACCATCTACGAGGCCATCGTCACCCTCTTCTCGGCCTCCCAGCCGGTGGATGCGGTTCTGGTGGCCAATGAGCTGCTCAAGTCCGGGGACCTGGAGAAGGTGGGGGGCACCGACTATCTGCACTCCCTGGTGGCCTCGGTCCCTACAGCCGCCAACGCCACCTACTATGCGGAAATCGTCCACCAGCGGGCCATCCTGCGCAATGTGATCGCGGCCGGCACCAAGATCGCCCAGCTGGGCTACTCGGCCGAGGGCTCCCAGGCGGAGGACATCGTCAACCTGGCCCAGGCCGAGGTCTACGAGATGAGCGTGGGCAGGGTCCGCCAGGATTACGAGGCCATCGGGCCGGTCGTCCATGACACCCTGGACCAGCTGGACAAGCTGCAGAACGGCGACATGGAGCGGGGCGTGCCCACCGGTTTCAAGAGCATCGACGACGTGACCCAAGGCCTGCAGCCCGGGCAGATGATCGTGGTGGCCGGCCGCCCCGCCATGGGCAAGTCCACCCTGGGCATCGACTTCGCCCGTGCTGCGGCCCTCCACAACAACATGACCACAGTGGTCTTCTCCCTGGAGATGAGCAAGAACGAGCTGGCCCAGCGCATCATCTCGGCTGAGACCGACATCCCCCTGGTGGCCCTGCGCCGGGCGGACGACATCACCCCTGAGCGTTGGAACACCCTGAACACCTTCTGGAGCAGACTCCAGGACGCCCCGCTCTTCCTGGACGATTCGCCCAACATGAGCCTGATGGAGATCCGGGCCAAGTGCCGTCGCCTCAAGCAGACCAACGACCTGAAGCTGGTGGTCATCGACTACCTGCAGCTGATGACCTCGGGCAAGCGGGTCGAATCCCGCCAGCAGGAGGTCTCCGACTTCTCGCGCGCCCTGAAGCTGCTGGCCAAGGAGCTGGAGGTCCCGGTGGTGGCGCTGAGCCAGCTCAACCGTGGTCCCGAGATGCGCAACGACAAGAAGCCCATGCTCTCCGACCTGCGTGAATCGGGATCCATTGAGCAGGATGCCGACGTGGTCTTCCTGGTCCACCGGCCGGACTTCTACAACAAGGAGGACCGCCCGGGGGAGGCCGACATCATTCTGGCCAAGCACCGCAACGGCCCCACCGACACCTTCAAGCTGGCCTTCCTGGGCGAGAAGTCCAAGTTCAAGGACATGCCCCAGGACTACCAGCAGGGAGGGGTCTGATCATGCGGTCCAAGACTTCCAAGGCGCAGCCTGCCGATCAGCCCGGTCGTCCTCGTCGGCCTTGGCGCTCGCTCCTGGCCCTTCTGGTCGGCAAGGCGGTGCGCCACGTTTCGCGTCTGTCCCATCACGGCGGTTCGGCCCTGCCTGGCAAGGTGGTGGAGCGGATCGACCCGGGCTTCCTGGCCAGGACCCTGTCGGGGCTGCCTCGCGGGGTGGTTCTGGTCTCGGGGACCAACGGCAAGACCACCACTACCCGAATGGTCGCCTCCATGCTGGAATCCCTGGGCCTCAAGGTCTTCACCAATCCGACGGGGTCCAACTTCACCCGTGGCGTGGTCTCGGCCTTGGTTTCCACTCTGGGGCTCTCCGGCCGTCTGCACGCTGACATTGCCGTCCTGGAGCTGGACGAGGCCTATGCGGTCCACTTTGTGCGGCAGGTCAAGCCCCGCTACGCCCTCCTGCTCAATGTCATGCGTGACCAGCTGGACCGGTTCGGGGAAATCGATACTACTGCCCGGCTGCTGGGTCAGGTGGCCCAGGCCACCACGGGCACGGTGGTCCTCAACCGGGAGGATCCGCGCATCGTCAGCCTGGCTGCTCAGACGCCGGCCCAGACCGGTGTGGCCTACTTCGGCCTGTCGGACGATCTGCTGAGCTATTTCCCCACCGATGACGACATGCATGCCTCGGATCAGGATGCTGATGGTGCCGGTGCGGCCAGCGCTTCCCGCCCGGTCCGCCCCGGTCACCGGCTGCCAGCCGAGGTTACCCTGGAAAGGGTCATGGACCACAGGGCCGCCTTCCGCCTGGACGGTCGGCTCCTGGAGACCGATCTGCGTCTGGAGGGCGTCTACAACCTCTACAATGCGGCCGCTGCCCTGGCGCTGGTGAGGGTCGTTCTGGAGGACAGGGAGCCTGATGATGCGGCGCTCATGGACGCCCTGTCCAAGGTGACGCCCGCCTTCGGCCGCGGGGAGGTCATCACCTGCCAGGGCGCTCCGGTTGAGCTGGTCCTGGTCAAGAACCCTATGGGCTTCCGCCTGGCCCTGTCCTCCTTCAACCCTGCCGGCCAGGACACCATGATCGCCATCCGCGACGAGTACGCGGACGGGCGTGACATGAGCTGGCTCTGGGATGTGGACTTCACCTCGCTCAGGGATACCGGCGTGGCCATGGTCTCCGGCACCCGGGCCTATGACATGGCCCTGCGCCTGGCCTATGACCAGGTGCCCACGGAGGCGATCGAGACCGACCTGGATCGGGCGCTGACAGCATTCCTTGAGGTGCATCCCGGCCGACCCAAGCGAATCTACTGCACTTACACGTCTATGCTCCGGCTCCGGTCCGCCCTCGGCAGGATCACGAGCGTTGACGATGCCGGGGTGGGCGCATGAGCGAGCCAACCAAAAGGAGCGCAGGAATGCGGCAGACACAGGATAAGGCCAAGGCTGTGGGAGACCATCCGCCGCTGCAGATCCTTTCCCTCTACCACCGTGACATGAACATCTACGGGGATTCTGGGAACATACTCAGCGTGACCCGCAGGGCTGAGCTGTACGGGTTCCGCCCCATGGTCCGCTATTACGATCCCGGTGATGCCTGGCCCGAGCGGATCGATATGATTCTGGGCGGCGGCGGCCAGGACCATGGCCAGGAACGGATCATCGACGACCTGAGGAATCGGGGCGGGGATCTGCGTGATCTGGCTGACCAGGATGTGCCCATGCTGATGATCTGCGGGCTCTATCAGCTCTTCGGCCATTATTTCGAGACCTCCGACCATGAGCGCCTGGAGGGGGTCGGCATCCTTGACGTGCACACCATCGCCCAGCCCGAGCGGATGATCGGCAACCTGGTGGAGCAGGCAGAGGACTTCGGCAGAGTGGTTGGCTACGAGAACCACTCGGGCCTGACCTATCTGGGGGAGGGGGCCCATCCCCTGGGCAAGGTGACCGAGGATGGCCGCGGCAACAACGGCAAGGACCACACGGAGGGAGCCCGATGGAAGAAGGTCATCGGCACCTACATGCATGGGTCGCTGCTGCCGAAGAACCCGGCCATCACGGACTTCCTTATCAAGGGTGCGGCCGAAAGGCGGTACGGCCAGGGCACGTTCGCCCAGATGCAGGAAGCCATGGATCAGAAGAGCCGGAGTGAACTGGATCGTCTGGACTCCCTGGCCGATCAGGCCAGCCGAATTGCCGCATCAAGGCCCAGATGAAGAGGAGCCTGCGGTTCCTCTTGCCATGGTGTTGAATCGGATCGGTCAATGATAACCAGCTAGACTGTAAAGAGAGACGGCCGCTCGTCTCTTGGCGGTCAAAAGGGCCCGGTACTTCAAGGGCGTATGAATGCTGGGAGGCATATCATGTCGGATTTGCATATCGGTGACGGATTGCACAAGGTGCTTCTGGCTGGCATTGGAGCGCTGGCCACAGGCGTGGAGAAGGGCCAGGAGGTCATCGACAGCCTGGTGAAGAAGGGCGAGCTGACGGTCGAGCAGGGGAAGATTCTCAACACTGAGCTCAAACGGAACAGGAAGACCCCTCCCGCTCCTGCACCTGCTGAAAGCGCTCCTGCACAGGCTGCTGGCGCGCCCAGGCCAGCGACCCATGTTGCTCCTGACGCCCGTCGTCCCGACCATGATCCCTTGGCGCCAATGCCGAATCGTCGGTCCGGGTCCATCCCCATCACCTCCAATGATCCCATTGCAGGTCAGCAGGGCTGAAAGGCAGTCAATTACTGTCAGCGTCGGTCGTCTGCGCCGGAATGTCTGCCGCTGGTCGGCCATGCGGATAAAGGACGCAGGTGAGTGGTGAGTATGGATGCCATGAACGGACATGATGCCCCGGTGCAGACCATTGGCCTCTTCGGGGTCGGCACGGGAGAGCGGCAGGGGGCGGCAGGAAGGATCCGGCACAGGAGTGGCAGGGCCCGTCGATTGGCTGAGATGATCCGCATCGCCAACCGGTTCGACATCATCCACGGGCTGACTCCGGTCACCATGCGTCGACTGTTCGAAGCGCTTGGGCCCACTTTCGTCAAGGTGGGCCAGATTCTCTCCATGCGTTCGGAGATCCTGCCGGAGGCCTTTTGCCGTGAGCTCTCCAAGCTGCGCGCCGACGCGGATCCCATCCCGTATTCCGTGGTGACCAGCACCCTGGCCGCCGAGTATGGCCGTCCGCTCGACCGGATCTTCTCCTCCATAGACCCTGTTCCCTTGGGGTCGGCTTCCCTGGCGCAGGTGCACCGGGCCCGCCTGGTCAGCGGTGAGGACGTGGCCGTCAAGGTCCAGCGCCCAGGGATTCAAGAGACCATGGCCCAGGACATCGACATCCTGCGCAGCATGGTCAAGTGGGCCTCCCGGTTCGTCCGCAGCACCCAGGTGATCGACATCCGCGGGGTGGTCGAGGAGCTCTGGGAGACCTTCCAGTCCGAGGTCGACTTCCAGCAGGAGGCCGCCAATCTGGCGGAGTTCAAGGATTTTTGCGACTCATACGCCTACATCGACTGCCCGAAGCCCTATCCTGAGCTTTGCACCAGGCATGTGGTGGTGATGGAGTACATCGACGGGATATCGCTCTCACGGCCCGCCCAGCTGGTGGCCCAGGGCTATGACCTGAAGGAGATCGGCACCAAGCTGGTCGACAACTATGCTACCCAGATCATGGGCCGGGGCTTCTTCCACGCCGATCCGCACCCCGGCAACATCATCATCCGCGATGGTTCCATAGTGCTGATCGACCTGGGAATGGTCGGCCGCCTGGACGAGGTGACCAAATCGGCTTTGAAGGACATGATTTTTGCAGTAGGCCGCGAGGATTCACCAGCCCTGGCCCAGGGGCTGCTCCGTTTCGCCGGTACGGGAGAGGCCAGAGCCGAGGACTACCCTTATCTCCTTGCCGACCTGGATGCGGTCGTCCAGCGGTTCGGCAAGCTGGATCTGGCCGATCTGGACATCGCCGAATACGTCAATGCCGTGATGAAGCTGGCCGCCCGGCATGGCATCAAGGTGCCGGGGTCGGTCACCATGGTGGCGCGGTGCCTGGTCACCCTTGAAGGACTCTTGGACGAGTTCCTGCCTGAGGCCAACATCGTGCAGATCATCACTGATCATGTCGCCTATAGCCAGAGCACGGGGTCCATCCTCAAGGAGGAGGCCCGGAAGCTGGGCATCCAGGGCGACCTGGCCCTGCATGGCCTTTTGGGCGCCCTCGCTGAGTCCCAGACCGCGACCAAGATGCTGACCCGGGGCCAGCTGCGCGCCAATGTGCAGCTGGTAGGCTCCGAGGAACCTCTGCAGCAGCTGTCCGACATGGTCAACAGACTGACCATGGCCCTCATTGTCGTCGGACTCTATGTGGGCTCTTCAATCGTCTACTTCGCCCGCGTCAAGCCAGTGGTCTTCGGCATCCCGGTGGTCAGCATGCTGGGGTACGTGGTGGCCTTCATTCTTTCGGTCTGGATAGTCCTGGACATCCTGATCAAGCACCGGGCCCTCAAGCGTCGGCGACGCAACGGCGAAGCCTAGGCCGAGAGCCCGTCCATCCTGCACAGATGCTGTCAAATACTGTCAGATGCTGAATCAGTTGGCGAAATCCTCCACTGTCTCAGGATCCTCATGGTTCATGAAGGCGGATTTGCCGGTGTCCATGGCCCGCAGCCGGCCCATCTCCTGGTCGCTGAGCTGGAAGTCCCAGATGTCGAGGTTCTCGCGCATGCGCTCGCGGTGGGTGGTCTTGGGGATGACGATGACCCCGTCCTGGACCAGGAAGCGCAGGGCCACCTGGGCTGCGGTCCGGCCGTGCGCCTGCCCGATCTCGGTCAGGGTCGGGTTGGTGAACATCCCCTGGCGTCCCTCGGCGAAAGGTCCCCAGGATTCGATCCGGGTGCCGTACTTGTCCATGTAGGTGCGTTCCTGGGGGCGCTGGTGGAAGACGTGGGTCTCCAGCTGGTTGACGGCAGGGACGATTCTGTTGAACTTGACCAGGTCCACATAGCGGTCGGCATAGAAGTTCGAGACGCCGATGGCCCGCAGGACCCCCTGGTCATAGAGGTCCTCAAGGGCGTGCCAGGCTGCGTAGTAGTCGTTGAAGGGCTGGTGGAGGAGGACCAGGTCCATGTGGTCGGTGCCCAGCTTCTTCATGGACTCCTCGACCGAGGCCTTGGTCTTGTCGTATCCGTAGTTGGTAATCCAGACCTTGGTGGTCAGGAAGACCTGGTCGCGGTCGAGGCCGCTCTGGGCCAGGGCATCTCCGACGGCTTGCTCGTTTCCATAGGCCTGGGCCGTGTCGATGGCCCGGTACCCGGTCTCCAGGGCATCCAGGACTGAGCGGCGACACTCGTCCAGGTCGGCGATCTGGTAGACGCCGAAGCCTTCCATAGGCATGAGGACGCCGTTGTTGAGCTTAACGGACGGGACGGAGGCGGATAAATCATTCTGCATGGTATTGCGCTTCTTTCTTGGCAGATTGCTCGACGGAGTTGGCTAAAGGCGGGAGCGTGCCTCTCTGATCTGCTCGTTCAAGGATAGGGTCTTCAAGCAGCTTGAAGTCAAGCTCAGCAAAGCGCGTCCAGCCTCCTGCGATGCTAGCGTGGGTAGTGAAGTAGCTGATGGCTGGAGGCGATGATGGGGTCCAAAGCACGATTGGCCGGCAAGGTCGCACTGGGTCTGGGATTGGGGGTTTTGGGGGCCTGGAGTTGGGCTCTGGCCCCCGGCCTTTCGGTGGTTGCGGGCCGAAGAAAGCCTGTAGGCCTGTCCTTGCACCCCTATGCGCACAGGGGTCTGCACGACGCTGGCTCGGGGATGGAGACGACCAATCCCAACCCTGGTCAGACCGCCTACTTGCAGCGTATTCATGACCGTCTGAAGGTTGCATCCGGCAGACCCTCGGGCAAGCACGCTTCGGTTCCGGCCAAATCCCACCGGGTGGTGGCGCCCGAAAATTCGCTGGCTGCCTTCGAGGCGGCCTGCAGGGCCGGTTACGGGATCGAGCTGGATGTCCATCTCAGCCGGGACGGCCAGGTGGTGGTCATCCACGATGGAGACCTGCAGCGGGTGGCGGGCGTCAATCGAGCGGTGGCTGATTTGACCTACGATCAGCTGCAGAGGATCCCCCTGTGCCCAAGCCCTGCCCAGGCTTTTGAGTCGGGCAAAGAGATTCCGGACTCTGCCGACCACGACGGTGATCCCGAAACGGAGGGCGAGGACGGGGACGTTAACGATCCAGAAGTGCAGCATGTGCCTCTGTTGTCCGAGGTGCTCGCTCTGGTGGATGGCCGGGTGCCCTTGGTCGTCGAGATCAAGATGGACAGGGGCTTGGATCGGGAGCTCGTACGTCGGACCGATGCCCTCCTGTCCAGGTATCAGGGCCCCTATGTAATTGAGTCCTTCAACGTCCTGGCCCTTGCCTGGTATCGGGTTCACCACCCAGGCGTCACCAGGGGGCAACTGGTCGCCCCCTATCATGGCCGGGTGGATTCGCGCTCCTCAGCCCTGCGCTGGATGGCCGGGTCCCTCCTCTTCAACTGGCTGGGGCGGCCGGACTTCGTAGCCTGCGAGTGGCACAGCGGGCACTCACTGCCCATGCGTCTCTATCGGTTCCTAGGTGGAACGCCCATCGCCTGGACCGTCCGCTCCGAGCATGCGCAGGAGGAGGCCAGTCCGGACTTTGATGGGATTATCTTCGAGTCGTATCTGCCCGAGAGCTGAACCAGCTATGCAGCCCGGAGGCTGCAGCGGCCAGGCCTATCGCCCAGAGTGCCATGGTCAGGAAGTAGCCGTAGGGGAGAGGCACGACGCTCATGTCCACTTGGCCGGACAACTGATGGAAGATGACGGCCAGCACCCCCGCCATGGCCAGGGCTGAAAGCAGGGTGGCCGAAAGAGCATCGATTACTGACTCCCAAATCGAGGAGCAGACCAATGTTCCACGTGAAACACCGGCAGCCTGCATCCTTCGGTTCTCCTGGCGGCGCTCATTGACTGCGATGGCGCATGCCTGGATCAGGAAGATGGCCGTCAGGACGATGGCCCCGCTCGCTATCTGGGGCATGGCCCGCTGCACCTCCTGTGACCTTTGGATGTCGGAACGAATGTACTCTTTCTTGGTGCAGGCTTTGATGCCCTTCCTGTCCCATGAAGCGTTGAGTTGACTGATCAGATCGTCTGTCCGCACTCCTGGGGTGGTCCTGGCTAGGGTGGTCAACCCTCTGTTGTCGGGAGCCAGTTGTGACAGGCTGTCATCCATGATCAGGTATTCGCCTGTCTGCCCTGTCGGTGTCATGTCAACAATGGCGGTGATGGTCAGCGTGTGACGCTTTTCGTTTTTGTCGATTAAGGTCAGCGTGCGTCCGAGGGGATTCTTTTCCTGACTGTGGCCTTTCGATGTGACGGCGACCTTACCTGGTCCCAGGTCTGCAGCCGAGCCTGTGATGAAAGCAGGACTGATCGTGTCAAGCGCCTTGCCGCTTTTGTTGATGTGCATGGCGCTTATGAAAGGTGCATCGCTTTTGCTGTCTGTGTTACCTGCTCTTCTCCAAGATTCTTTGCTGTAGGTGACGGCGGATCCCACATCTGCGGACGAGCGAAGTTGCCGGTCCAAATCCCTGGTGTCTTTGGTATCTGTTGTGACCATGACTTCGGCAGCGACCGGCTTATACCGGCTTATGGCTTCTTGCGCCCAGCTGGACCGTCCTAGGGCTATTATTCCGGTCACGATGACCAGCATCAGTATGATCGGCACTGCGACGGCGGTGGAGCTCCGATTTTCTTTCCGCGCCCTTTGCCGCGCCAGGAGACCTGCACCTCGGAAAGCCAGTTGGAAGGGAATGCCGATCAGGTTGGCGCACGCCGGAACCAGGACAGGAGCCAGGGCACCGATGATGACCAGCAGACAGCCGGTCGTGGCCAGGATCTGGATTTCAATGTCCATGCCGTTGAAGCGGTGATAGACCATGGCCAGTCCTCCAGCCAGGCCGGCCAGGGCGATTATCAGGCGAAGAGGGCCGATTGACTTGGTCCCTGATCTGTTCTCGGAGTCCTGCAGGGCCTCGATGGGAGAGATGGCGGTAATCCTCCTGGCGGCGAACCAGGTTCCGAAGAGGCCTGCCAGGAGTATCCCCGCGAAAGCGAAGATAATTCCCATGGGGTGGGGATGCGCGGTCATTTCCAGTGCTTCAAGACCTGAGTTGATCAGGGACTTGGCGAATGCGGGCACCAGCAGGCATCCCGCCGAACTGCCCAGGAGGGCGGCCAAACCTACCGGAATCATGAATTCCAGCAGAGAGATGAATCTCACGGTCCTGGGAGAGGCGCCGGAAAGCCGCATCATGGCATACTCGCGACGACGGCGCTCGATCAGGAACCCCACGGAGGTGATGACCAGGAAGATGGAGACGAACCCGCATATGCAGGCGTACGTTATGGATATCAGTGCAGCGCCGTCTTGTAAGGACAGGGTCATAGCGCGGTCGTAGGAATTCATTGCGCGTGTATCCGGCATCCCGTCGCCCTTGCGAGCGGCAATGGCTACCTGGGCCCAGGCGCTGGTAAGGACTGAAGCGGCCATGACTGCCAGGACCATGACCGTGTAGGAGGACCGATGCTCATGCAGAAAGGATCGCACCAGGGAGGCCAGGCCAGGAGTGCGTGCCTTGGTTCGACCTGCGGTGTGCGAGCGACCCCCACCCATCGGTCCTGAGGCCCCGGTTCCTGCCAGTGATCCACCTAGGGAAAGGGACTTGCCCTCCATGGTATGCTCCTTTCTCGCCCTTGAATGCCGCTGTTCTTATTGCAACACCGGGCAAAGGCCCACTCAGGGTGTTTTCAGGGTCAGACCAGGGGAGAACCAGGGTGGCAATGAGTGATTGTGTGCTTGGCATAGGGTACGAGATGGCAGGAAGAGCACGGACAAAATGACCACTTTGCCGAGTGTCATCAGCAAAGTCTGCCACAGAAAGTGATTGAAAAAAGGATCCGAACTATGCAAAGTTCGGATCCTCGGAAGATTTAGGGTCTGTGCCCCTGTCAATTTATTGGCTCAGTCGATGACGCCGTAAAGGCGGTCGCCGGCATCGCCCAGGCCTGGCACGATGTAGGCGTGCTCGTTCAGTTTCTGATCGACTGCGCAGACCACCACCTTGAGGTTGATGGAGGGGTCCATCTCCTCCTTGAGGCGGTTCAGGCCCTCGGGAGCGGCCAGGATGTTGATGGAGGTCACGTCCTTGGCGCCGCGCTCGGCCAGGTATTTGGTGGCGGCGATCAGGGTGCCGCCGGTGGCCAGCATGGGATCCAGCAGGAAGCACTGACGGCCGGAGAGGTCCTCCGGCAGGCGGTTGGCGTAGGTGATGATGTCCAGGGTGTTCTCGTCACGCTTGAGGCCAAGGAATCCGACCTCGGCGGTGGGCAGCAGACGGGTCATGCCGTCAAGCATGCCCAGTCCGGCGCGCAGAATGGGAACCACCATGGGGCGCGGGGAGCAGAGCTTCTTGCCCACCATGGGAGCGACCGGGGTCTCGATGGGGTGATCCTCGATGTCCAGATTGCGGGTGGCCTCGTAAGCCTCAAGCATGACCAGTTCGCTGATCAGCTCGCGGAAGGTGTTGGAAGGGGTGTTTTTGTCCCGCAGTACGGTCAGCTTGTGCTCGATCAGCGGGTGTTCCAGTACGTGAAGTTCCATACCTCTCAGCGTAGCTCAGCGGGTCGGCTTCTGGTAGCGACCGGCAAGCCATGCTGTCTTTGATTTGGGAATGGAAATGAAAACGCCGAACCATGCAAGCGCCTGTCGGCGCAAACGCCGCTCGCAGCGGCAACAAACGGAGCCCGGGGCTTAGCCATGGTCCGGCGCAGTCCCCATTGTAGGGCATGCCGGGCCTGATCTGCGCTCACGGCGCGCTTACGCTTCCGGCTTGAAAGGACGGCGGGCTCTACTCCAGCCGTCCCCGCCGCCAGAGCGAGGCGCCCCGCATAAAGTCACGGGCCGTCTGATTGAGGGAGTTGACAGTGCGCTGTGCCGCGTCCACCTCCTTGGCCTTCTGACCGTCCAGCTGCCGGCTCTGGGCATCCCGGATGGTGGTCTTGATGCCGCGGGCGATCACGTCGCAGAAGGCTCCGGCCCGTTCCAGGGCTATGGCGAAGTCGCCGGTGAAGGCTCCGGAGAGGATGGAGTCGGCGGTTCGGATGATGTCGTCGGCCTCCGGGGCCTGGTCTACGCCGGCGATGGCTGATGCAGCGGTGTCGGTGGGTTCGCCCAGCCGCCACAGACGACTGATTCCGTCAGCGTCCTTACGCATCCAGCTGCGAAGCATGTAGAGCCGCCATAGGATGCCGGGCAGGGAGTCGGGGTCGCTGTCGCTCCAGAGCTCGGCCACGACATCCACGCCTTCGCGGT
This sequence comes from Bifidobacterium sp. ESL0825, assembly GCF_052606465.1. NCBI lineage: Bacteria > Bacillati > Actinomycetota > Actinomycetes > Bifidobacteriales > Bifidobacteriaceae > Bifidobacterium > Bifidobacterium sp. ESL0825. The sequence goes on along the minus strand of NZ_CP199589.1, from coordinate 1,425,706 downwards.
CCACCAGGGTCAGAACCCGTTTTACGATGACGGGGTCGGCGCTGTGGTGGACCCGGTCCAGCAGGGAGGCTGCAGACACGTGGCTCATCTCGCTGATCTGCTGCGGATCCATGCCTCCGGAGAGCTGGTCGGCGATGGCCGGGTCCAGCTGGCCTGGGCGTGAGGGCCTGGATGCTCCAGTGCCGGATGCCACGAATCCCGTGCGGGAGGAGCGGATTGAGGATGAGCCGATTCTGGAGTTGCTGTCAGTAGACAATGGGAGTCACCTTCTGTATGTCGATGATGGTCGGATGATTGGGGTCGCCGGCCAGACTGAGGACGACGGCGTTGCCGGTGGGCATGAAAGGGGAGTCGTCGGGCAGCCGTTTGGACAGTGATCTACTGGAGCACAGCCCGCGAAGCTTTTCGAATATGCCGCCCAGGACCGGGCGATGCATGCAGATCATAGTGGTTCTGTTGCCTGTCAGCAGGTCGGCCATCTGCCTGTCCAACCAGCTGTGGGCCTGTTCGGGGCGGCGGTGGTAGGAGGACTCCGTCAGGCAGGCCACCATCTCCATGGGCAGGCCTACCTCGTCGGCGTAGGGTCGCAATGTCTGCACACAACGGATCCAGGGTGAGGACAGGAGGCGGTCGGGCGCGAAGCAGGCCAGCTCCCTAGCCAGGGCGTAGGAGGTGCCGGCGCCTCTGGGGGTCAGAGGACGATTCGCATCCTTGCCTGTCCACTCCTTCCGTGCCACTGCCTTGCCGTGGCGGACGATGATCAACTGACGAGCCCGGATGCCACCCTGCTCCACCCGATCCACGAAGGCGTCCAATATGGTTCTGTCGCTGGGGTGGGTCAATAGTTTGCGGGCTTCGGAGGCTCCGACCCATCGTACCTGATCGACTTCCCTGGAATCCGGCCGGTGGATGGGCCCCAGCAGTGCGCTCTGACCGGCTGCGTGTTCCGAGTCGGTCGATGTGGCCATCCAGTAGCAGATATGTTTGAGTCTGCCGCCCTTGCCGCCCCGGCGTCGGCCCTCGTTGTTCAGGGGATATTCGGCATCCCCTAGGTATGGCCCCAGCCGGACAAGACAGCCTGTCTCCTCGCCGACCTCGCGCACGGCCGCCCGCATGTGGGTCTCACGATTCTCCAGCTTGCCCTTGGGCCAGCTCCAATCGTCGTACTTGGGACGATGAACCAGGCAGAGCTCCAGCTCATCAAGGTCGGAGCGTGGGCTGGCTCCTGGGGCTGCTCGGCCGTCGTCGCTGAATTTCATCCAGCCCTGGAAGCTTGTGCGCCACCGGTAGAGGATGGCTCCGGCTGCCTCGACCGTCCTGCTCATGGCCGGATGCCATCCCGATCGTCCACCTCGGCGGCGGACCTGCCGGCCTGGAGGCGCATCATCATCGCCTGGCCCTGGGGGTTCGGGCGTGACGGTCGATCAGGTACTCCTGCGAGTCGACCAAAGGCCGGCCCTGGTCATCCCGGCTGTGGCGCACGTAGGTGCCGTCGGGCTGCATGTGCCAGGAACTGGTGGTGTCAGCCATCTGCAGATCCACATAGTCGATCAGCCCCTGCACCTGCTCGGGGGCAGTGATCCGGACCAGCGCCTCCACACGGCGGTCCAGGTTGCGGTGCATCAGGTCGGCAGAACCTATCCAGACCTCAGGCCCGGCCAGGGGACCCTCGCCGATCTGAGGGCCTTGGGAGTTGGCGAAGGCGAAGATGCGGCTGTGCTCCAGGAAGCGTCCCAGGATGGAGTGGACTCGGATATTCTCGCTCAGCCCGGGCACGCCTGGCTTCAGGGCGCATATGCCGCGCTCCACGATGTCGATGCGGACCCCTGCCTGGCTGGCCCGGTAGAGGGCGTCGATGATCTTTTCGTCCACCAAGGAGTTGACCTTGATTCGTATCCATGCAGGCTTGCCGTTCAGGGCAGTCTCTTCCTCGCGGGCGATCCGCTGCAGCAGCCCGGAGCGAACCGTGCGCGGGGCTACCAATAAGCGGTGGAAGGATGACTTGGGCGCATAGCCTGACAGCTGGTTGAAAAGCCGTGTCAGGTCCTGTCCAACCACCGGATCGCAGGTCAGCAGACCCAGGTCGGTGTACTGGCGGGCGGTCTTGGGGTTGTAGTTGCCGGTGCCTACGTGGCAGTAACGACGCAGGCCGTCCTGCTCCTGACGGACCACCAGGGAAAGTTTGCAGTGGGTCTTGAGCCCCACGATTCCATAGACTACATGGACGCCGGCTCGTTCCAGCTGACGAGCCCAGGCGATGTTGGCCTCCTCATCAAACCGGGCCTTGATCTCTACCAGAGCCAGGACCTGCTTGCCGGCGTGAGCGGCATCCACCAGGGCGTTGATGATGGGCGAGTTGCCCGAGGTTCGGTAGAGGGTCTGCTTGATGGCCAGCACTCGCGGATCGGCCGCCGCCTGCTCCAGGAAGGCCTGGACCGAGGTGGAGAAGGAGTCATAGGGGTGGTGGAGGAGGATGTCATGCTCGCGGATGGCGGCGAAGATGTCCTGGGCCTGGCTGGATTCCACCTCGGCTATCTGCCGGTTGGTGGTGGGAATGAAGGGGCGAAACTTGAGGTCGGCCCGGTCGATGGACTGCAGCTCGAACAGGACCGTGCAGTCCAAGGGTGCGGGCAGTCGATAGACCTCCTCCTGGTTGACCCGGAGCTTGCTGGCCAGCAGCTGTGAGAGGAAGGGAGAAGCGGAGTCGGAAATCTCCAGGCGGATGGGCGGTCCGAACCGACGCTGCAGCAGCTCCTTCTCCATGGCGTTGAGCAGATTTTCGGCGTCGTCCTCTTCTACGTCAATGTCTTCGTTGCGGGTGACGCGGAAGGAGCGGGCCTCCTTGATGATCATGCCTGGGAAGAGGTATTCCAGGTGGGCGATGATCAGGTTCTCCATGGTGATGAACCCGTAGCGCTCCTCCCGGCCCTCCTCGTCGGTCAGATCGTCCACAGGAACCAGACGGGAGAGGTTGTCGGGAATCTTGACGCGGGCGAAGTGGGTCTTGCCTGAGGTCGGGTTCTCCACCAGGACCGCCAGATTCAAGGAGTTGCCTGAGATATAGGGGAAGGGGTGGGCCGGGTCGACGGCCAGCGGGGTCAGGACCGGAAAGACCTGGTTACGGAAGAAGTTGGTGAGCCGTTCCTGCTCCTGGCTGCTCAGCTGTGTCCAGCTCAGCAGGATGATGCTTTCGGCGGCCAGATCCGGCAGAATGTGGTTGATGACATAGTGGGCATGCTCGTCCTGCAGCTTGTGCGCCTGCTCGGAGATGGCCCTCAGTTGTTGACGGGGGCTCATTCCGCTGGCGGCCGTCACAGCGATGCCGGTGTCCACGCGACGCTTCAGACCCGCCACGCGGACCATGAAGAACTCATCGAGATTGCTGGCGAAGATGGCGGCGAAGTTGGCGCGCTCCAGCAGGGGCACGCTCTCGTCTTCGGCCAGTTCAAGCACGCGTTTGTTGAACTTGAGCCAGCTCAGCTCCCGGTCGAAATAGCGGTCCTCAGGCAAGGGCGAGACCGGGTGATCCGAGTGCCTGGATACATGCCGTGCCTGGCCGTCGGTCTCGGCAATATGCTCCGCGATCTGGCTGCGTAGCAAGGCCTTGGAGGGTGCGTCAAATTTCTGAACCATACCATAGCACTCTATTCGCAGGTGCCGTCCTCTGCAATCGTTGATAACGCTTGTGGATAAATAGGAACGGCCCCCCGCAGGAGGCCGTTCCCACAAGGTCGGTCCGGATGGAATCTCTGCACAACATCATCGTTGCAACGGTCAAGTCTTATACACCCGTTCAACGTATCGGTCCTAGTGGCCATACACTTTGTGGGCTTCCTCGTTCTCGAACCGTCCTTGTATATGCCATTATGCCAGTTTTCAGGCCGCTGGCAAGCCTGTCCATCGGCTGGGGCGGGGAAGGCTGCCGGCTTGGTCTTTTGTGCGATTGCGTGCATTGCGGCAGGCTGAATACGCCAAGTTTGGAGGAATCTGTTGCTTCTGTGTGATCATCTGTGGCCTTTCATGGGCATGGGCTCAAAAATGCTGTAGTTTCAGGCGTGTCGTGGTCTTGATGCGTTTTTACACAGAGAGGGCGAAGCGATGTGGAGGCATAGGGTCATTCGACCACATCCGTTCCGGGGACTGGTGCTGATGCCAGTGGGCGGGTGTACTGGTAGCCATGACTGGAATGAGCATATGTAGACCGCCGAGGATAAACGGCGGCATGGAAGGAAGGGAGCCCGGACGGACTCCGCACTCTTTTAATTCAGTCGGGTTGTCTCCGGAACGCCGACCAGGGAGAGTGGCGGGCGCGGTCCGACGGTTTGATTCTTCAGGATCCTCAGGATCAGGTCGTCTGCAAGACGAGGATGCCGTTGGGTTCGAGCAACCCATCCTGTCCGATCGGAGGATTGTGGGTGAAGATGCTGGATATGAGTCTGCCGTGACCGGTCTGGTCTTTCTCTCGGCCTCGGGAGGAATTGGGCTGACAACCATGACGGCTCTGATGGCCAAACAGCTTCGGGACATGGCCCTGTCATGCGCTCTCGTGGATCTGGACCTGGATGGCGGAGGGATGGATGTCCTGGTCGGCATCGAGGGGGCGCCTGGCATGCGGCTTGGGCGAATCCACGCGCCCCTGGGCCGGGTGGATCCTCAGGCGCTCCGTGAAGAACTGCCGATCTGGGATGGCGTCCCGCTGCTCAGCAACGATCCATGGAGTGCCCCGCCACAGGGCTGGTGGGACCTGGATGCAGCAGTCAGCGCAATGGCTGGATTTGCTGATCTCTTGCTGATTGATGCCGGTCGGGGCCAGGGTCTGGGTAATCTGCGCTCGCTTAAAGGGCTGCCTTCGCTGTTGATGGTGGACATGACCGTGCTGGGCCTTGCACGGGCGAAGGCACTTCTCCATGCCCTGAACGGCAGCAGAGGTGCTGGTGATCGAGCCCGAGACAGTCCATTGATTTCATGTAGGCCGCCCATGGCTCTGATTGGAATGATGCCTACACAGCACCGGGTCAGTCATGGCGTCGACCCAGAGCAGGCGGAAGAGTTTCTGGGCCGATCGCTGGACGTGGTTCTTAAGCCGCACCAGAAGCTGTCGGCATCCGTTCTGGATGGGCGTGGCCTGGAACGGGTGCCGCGTGCTTATGCCCGGGCCCTTCATCCCCTGGTTGAGCGGATCGCAGGAATGATCGTCGTCGGGGAAAGAAGAGAAGAACGGATCTCTTCTCGCGAATCGGCTCGGTCCGGGGCTGTCAAATGATCATAGGAAGCGGGGAAAGCAATGAAGGTCGATTCTCTGACGACGATTCCGATCAGCCGCCCACTTTCGGATACTTGGATGGGCTGACGAACGATCCTGCGGTGACTGACATCGCAGTGACCGGGCAGGGCCATGTCTGGATCGACCGAGGCGCGGGCATGGAGGAGGTCCTGCTTCGGCCTGGATTCGCAGGACCTCGAGCTGTGAGGGACTTTGCCGTGCAGTTATGCGCTCAGCTGGGACGTCGCCTGGACGATGCCCGGCCCATGGCTGACGCTTCCAGCAGGGAGGGGATCAGAGTCCACGCCGTGCTGGCCCCGCTTGTTCCCGAGGGTGCCGCCATTTCCATCAGACTGCCCAACAGACACCCGCCAAGCCTGGAGGAGCTGGCTGCTGCCGGGCTGTGTCCCGCCAGCTGGCTGTTCATCCTTCGGGCGCTGGTGGTCAATCGGGCCAGCATTCTCGTGACTGGTGGCACGGGTGCAGGTAAGACCACGCTCCTACGGGCTCTGCTGGGCATGTGTCCACGGGAGCAGCGGCTGGTCGTCGTGGAGGAGGTGCGTGAACTGGGTCGTATCGCCGGCCATGGGAATATGGTTTCCTTGGCTGTCAGAGAATCCAACGTTGAAGGGGCGGGGGGTGTTGGGCTGGTCGATCTGGTGAAAGCCACATTGCGCATGCGGCCCGATCGGATCATCCTGGGCGAGTGTCGTGGCGAGGAGATAGCTGATCTGCTGCGGGCTTTCAATTCCGGTCATCGGGGCGGCATGGCAACGCTGCATGCCGACAATGTGGAACGCGTTCCCGCCAGGCTGGCGACTCTGGGGTTGCTGGCGGGGTTGCAGCCGAGGGCCCTGGCTGCTCTGGCGCAGGGGGCGTTCGATGCTGTTATCCATCTGGAACGTTCCGGCGGCCATAGACATATCGCTCAAATTGGCCGACTGACAACTGCAGCTGATGGCCGGCTTCTTGGGGAGGCCGTCTGTACATGGACAGGCCGAGGGGCCGCTACGTATGGAACGGCCTGGTCAAAGTTCGCCAGGCGGTGGGGCATTGTGACCAGCGCCCCGGCGAGCGTTCCGTAGTTGAGGTGGATTATGCATGACGAGACTGCAGCCTGGCTGGCTGCAATGATGATTGCTATTGCCTGTCTGGTCTTGCTCGCGCCTAGCGGCAGCGCATCCGCGAGACTGAAGGCCATGTCAGTCAGGCCCTCTGCACAGTCGGATAGGCCCGGCCTGGCGGTGCTGGTCACTTCCCTGCTTGCCTATGTCGACAATGGAGGCGGTCTGGTAGAGGCTTTCGAGGAGGCATCCGGGCGGCGGTTCGCCACCCAGGAGGTCACGCGGGAACGTGTGATGGCCATGCTGGAGAACCGGTGCCTGCCTCAGGAACGGGGGCCGACTCTGACGATTATGGCCCAGGCTCTGATGGCCTGTTATGGTCTCAGCGCCATCCTGGGCTGCCGGGCTTCTGATGGGCTGCGGACTGTGGCAGCTATGCAGAGGCGGCGGGCGGCACTGGATGAGGCGCGAGAAAAAGCCTTTGCTGTACCTAGGGCCACGATCCGCCTCCTGTCAGCCTTGCCGGTGCTGACCATCATCATGGGAGAGTTCATGGGTGCGCGACCGTTGTCCTTCCTATGCCGCCCAGGCCTGGGAACCATATGTCTGATCCTTGGGGCGGCCTTCTATGTTTTTGGTCTGGTTTGGATACATCTGCTGATGAACGATCTGGGCAGGGAGGATCTATGGATCTGAAACCACTGATTGCCGCCCTGTCGAGCATACTGGCCTTTCTGCTTATGGAATCCGACGGCCCGGGTGGGCGATTAGCCGATGAGCAGGTCTCCACGCCATCCTTGAGCCTGGTATTGGCCTTGTTGGGAGTCGCTGTTCGTCAGGGGGCCTCCCTGCCCAGGGCCCTGGGTGTGGTTGGTGGGCTGCTGCCAGGCCCTTATGGGCTTCGGATGGTTCGCGTGGCTCACCTGCTCGGACGTGGCAACGGATGGGATCTGTCCTGGTCGGGAGCGATCGGGGATCCTGATTATGGGCAGTCCATGCAGGTCCTGGCTGACTGTCTGGAGCCTTCCTGGCGTTTGGGATCATCGCCTCTGACGCGTATCGAGACGACCCTGCGCCAGCTGGATCACCATGCCCGCAGCGTGCTGGCCCGGGCCGCAGCGGCGATCACCGTCAGGCTGCTGGTGCCGACCGGACTGTGTATTCTGCCGGCCTTCGTGCTGATCGGAGTCATCCCCTGCATTGCGGCCTTCGTAGGCGGGATTTCCTGAGGATAGAGCCCTTATGGGCAGTTGTCCACAGGCTGTCGACTCAGCTCCGCTCGTCCACATGCATCCGATAAGGCGACCGAGACGGACCGGAACGGGCACAGTGAAAGGTACCGGATGCCGATTCCCTGAGGAACGGCCATTCGCCGGGGCGGGGAAGACAAGGAAAGGCAAAGGTGAGAACGATGACATATTCACAGGAGGTTGCGACGGTCTTCCATCTGCAGGCCAGACATGCAGGAGGGCAATTGGTGCCAGCTGAGACATGGCCTGCTATAGGTGCCGGATCCCGGTGGCTGCAAAGAATGAGGCAGCGTTTCAACCGGTTCATAACGGCTTTGTACGTTCGCATCAGCCAAGCCATGGACTCTGCAGCGAGTGCCCTGCGTGCGCGGATGAGTGTGGTGCTGGCCAGGCCTGAATCGGGGGCCATCACTGCTGAATACGCTGTGATCATGGTGGCAGCTGCCACGCTGGCTGGTGTATTGCTGGCCATTGTCAAGTCCTCTTCCACGCGCACTTTGCTGATGGGTCTGGTCAAGAAGGCGCTTAGTGTCGTCGGCTGAGAGACGGTCCGTGTGGAGCCGACGGTGGCGATCCGATACCGGTACGGTAACGGCCGAGTTCGCCATCGTGCTTCCCGCCGTCATGGTTCTGGCTCTCTTACTGCTGACGCTGACCCAGACGATCAGGATCGGCATGGTCTGTCAGGATGCAGCCAACGCGGCTGCCAGGGATCTGATCGTCACCCGGGGCAAGGGTGATCCCCAAGGGCTGGTGCACCGGATGGCCGGTCCGCATGCTCAAGTGCAGTTGAGCCCATCGGCCGGGCAGACGGCAGTCAGGGTGTCATGCCCAGTGGTTTCCGGCCCGATGGGCGTGCTGCCTGCACAGGTCCATGGCGATGCCGTGGCCATATTGGAGGAATGAGTCATGCTTGGACATGTCAGGAGGAAGCGCGCGGAGCCTACCGGTTCATGGCTGGGGGGTTCGGATCCTGGCTCCGGCACGGTTCTGGGCATCATGCTGATGGCTCTGGTTGGCCTGGGTCTGGTTCTGGCGGCCTTGTTGGGCAATCTCATGATCTGCCGGACGCGTGCACGCACCGGTGCCGATGTCTCGGCTCTGGCTGCAGCTTCTGCCCTGGACGAAGGACAGGCGCAGCCCTGTACTCTGGCCTCCCGGGTCGCCCGTCTCAACCGCGGGGTTCTGACAGACTGCCAGGTGGATGGCAGCGACGTGAAAGTCTCGGTGGGGGTAGACACCGGAGTCTCGATGCTGCCGCGTCTGATCCAGTCGGCCCGGGCAGGGCCCGAGCCCTGTGAATGAGAAAAGGAAGCGTGGCCAGAAGCCTTAGGAAGGAAAGCGAACGTGTCTAAAGAAATGGATAGCCTTGAACCATGGCACTAGCACTCTATCGGCGGTATCGGCCTGACACTTTTGACGGCATCATCGGTCAGAAGCAGGTCACGGTGCCCCTTACCCGAGCTCTGGATGAGAACCGGCTGACCCATGCCTACCTGTTCTCCGGTCCCAGGGGATGTGGAAAGACCAGCAGTGCCCGGATTTTCGCCCGCTGTGTCAACTGCGCCAAGGGGCCGACCAGCCATCCCTGCGGCGAATGTGACAGCTGCAGGGATCTGGCCACGGGAGGCCCCGGTTCCATCGACGTGGTGGAGATTGACGCCGCCAGCCATAATGGCGTCGACGATGCAAGGGAGCTCAGGGAGCGGGCAGGCTTTGCCCCTGTGCGTGACCGCTACAAGATCTTCATTTTGGACGAAGCTCATATGGTCACCCAGCAAGGATTCAATGCCCTGCTAAAGATCGTCGAGGAGCCGCCGGAACACGTCATGTTCATCTTCGCCACCACAGAGCCGGAGAAGGTGATCGGCACTATCCGCTCCCGCACCCACCATTACCCCTTCCGTCTCGTGCCCCAGGAGGTCATGGGGCCTTATCTAGAGGGCATCTGCGAAAAGGAGGGCATCAAGGCCGAGCCCGGTGTCCTCAAACTGGCCATGCGGGCTGGAGGCGGATCGGTGCGTGACACCCTTTCTGTGTTGGATCAGCTCATGGTAGGCGCTGACGAGCACACCATCGCCTATGATGCGGCTGTAGCTCTGCTGGGGTTCACTCCTGCCGCACTGATCGGCGAAGCTGTGGATACGCTGATCGACCACGATGGTGCTGGCCTCTACGGGGTCATCCAAAAGGTGGTCGTCGGCGGGTTCGAGCCCCAGCGCTTCGTCGAGGATCTGCTGGCCCATGTCCGCGACCTGCTGGTTCTCAAGCTGGCGGGGGACCGGGCTGAAAGCGTGCTTAGCGAAGATGCCGACGACGACCAGGTGGCCGATCTGCGTCGGCAGGCGGATGCTTTGGATCTGCAGGTCCTGACCAGAATGGCCGACATCATCAACGATGCGCTGGCGAGAATGAACGGGGCCACTTCGCCCAGGATGCGCTTGGAGCTGCTGGCCGCCAGGCTGCTGGCAATTGGCTGCGAACCTATGGAGCAGGCATCGGCCGCAGGGGCAGCTTCCCCCTCCGGGTCGGCCACGGCGCCCGCCCGCGGCGGGTTCATTGGCGCTGACAGGTCGCAGCGGAGCGGTCGGCCGTCCACAGCATCGCAGTCTGGCAGTGCTGATGGCGCTGATCACCCCGAACAATCCGGCATGGCAGGCTCGCCATCTGTTGCAGCGCCCGCCTCCTCTGCCGGGCCACAGACCATGGCCGGCTCTCATTCCGATTCCTCCGCTTATGGACAGCGAGTGGGCGAAGAGCAGTCGCCCCATTCCGGCTCTGATCCTATCCAACCCGAGCGCAAGGAAGCTCCCTCCTGGCCGACTGGACAGGCGGAGGGACAAGCTAGGCCATCCAGTCCCTCCAGACCCGCCCGGTCTGCGGAAACACCTCGGCCTGCACAACAGGAGACTGCGCAAGGGCAGGCAAACGAGGTGCCGACTGGTACAGAGCTGGATAAGCGCTGGGATGCCCTGGTTGCTGCCCTGCCTGATGAGGTCCGCCAGTATGTCGTGCGAGACCGGGTGCCCACCGTAGCCATGACAGCAGGCCCCTCCGGCCGCAAGCGGCTGTCTATGACCTTCGACCGTCCACTCAGTCAGCATGCCTTCGCCATGGCCGTGGCTGCACAGTCGGTTGACGGGGAGACCAAGGTGCCGCGTATCGTCATGGTCCGCGCTCGCCAGGAGTTCGGACAGTCCACCATGATCGCCCCATCGGGGACGGCTGCCAACGGTGAGACTGTGGAGTCCGTCAACAGGATGTCTCCCCAGCGCCGGGCAGAGGTCAAGAAGGAGGTGGCTCTAGCGCGAGCCGGTTTAGCCACCATGAACCTTGGGGCGGCGGTCATGCCTCATGCGGCCACAGAGCAGGGGCATGCTCCTAGAGGGATGACGGCCTCGGCCGGTCATGATGGTGGGGCCGGAGCGTCGGCATCGGACGGGAAGTCCACTCCTGGAGAAGCTTCAGGCGACGGGAGCTCCGACGACGCTCACCACCCGGTCGGTGGCCCTGCCCAGTCGTCTTCGAAACCGCTTCCAGCGGCGGGTTTCGGCTCGACCGCTTCAACGGTGTTGCCGGACGATGATCCCTGGGCTCACCCCATGCCAGCGACTCATGCGCCGCAAAAGACCTGGCAGCCTGATCAAGGCGGCGATGGATCCACTGGCCAGAAAGACCATGAGTCCAAAAAGGTGGCCCTGCCGGACATGAGCGATGACACGGATCCTTGGGCCGTGCCCGATTCCGGGACCAGCACCGCAGCCTTTGCGGAGTCTTCCAACAGTCAAGGCCATGAAGCTTCGGATCAGGGGCTTGAAGCTTCGAAGTCGGTTGATTCGTCGGGTCAGGGAAGCGCCTCGGTTGCAACCTCGAATTCGACATTGCAGACCGGGTCGGCTCCCGGAGATGTGGCTGCGGCAACTGGCACCCCAACCTCCTCGGACAGACGGGGTGACGGTCATGGTTCCGGTACCGCCGGTGGCTCGGATGGCCCCCAGGCAATGACAAAGGCTTCTGGAGCTGAGGGCAGGGCGATGCCAGCAGGCTTCGCTAGTCCGGCCTCCGGTGGTTCCGATCAGGATGGGGCCTCGTCTGCTGCAGTCTCCTCCCAGGCTTCAGGGCCTTCAGTGGATCCCGAGGACGATGTCTATTCCATGGACGATGCCAGGCTCGGGGCGGACAATGCCATGAACCAGGATGAACTGACCAAATTATTCGACGTGACCAAGGTGGAGGACTTTGCTGCTGACGACCCCCAGAATCCGATCAACGTCCAAAGGCGCCGGCAGGAACAGGCACAACGACAGGGAGGTGAATGATGGCTGCTACCTATGATGGAGCCATTCAAGAGCTGATCGACGCCTTTGCCCAACTGCCGGGCATTGGTCCCAAGGGTGCGCAGCGCATTGCCTTCTACATTCTGGGAGCCGATCGGCGCAGTGCTCAGGATCTGGCCGATGCTATTGTTGCAGCCAAGGAGAAGGTCCGGTTTTGCGAGATCTGCGGCAATGTCTGCGAGACCAGTCCCTGTCCCATCTGCCAGGATCCGAGACGTGACCGCAGCATCATCTGCGTAGTCGAGGAGCCCAAGGATGTCATGAGCATCGAACGTACCGGAGAATACCGGGGTCTTTATCATGTGCTGGGCGGGGCCATCGACCCTATGTCCAACGTCGGGCCCGGCGATCTGCGCATTCCCGAGCTTTTGAAGCGGTTGGGCACGGATCAGGTCAAGGAGGTCATGCTGGCCCTGGATCCCAACATTGAAGGCGAAGCCACCACCACCTACCTGGGACGGCTGCTGGGCCCTCTGGATCTGCGGGTCACCAGGCTGGCCAGCGGCCTGCCCGTCGGCAGCGATCTGGAATATGCCGACGAGATCACCCTTGGCCGGGCAATATCCGGCCGTCGCGATCTGTAAGGCCTGCGGTCACTGATTCACAGCCTCCCTGGCTGCCGTCAATGTTTCGCATATTGGTGGAGGGGGTCTGATAGAACGGTGTCGTTCGTATAATCCATGTAATCAACATGTTGCAGATGATGGTCTAGTGGCTTAACCGTCGCGGGATGGAACAGCAGTGGCACTTATCGTTCAGAAGTATGGCGGGTCCTCGGTGGCGGACTCGGACTCCATCAAGCGTGTGGCCAAGCGCATTATTGACACCAAGCGCGCCGGCAATGACATTGCTGTGGTGGTTTCCGCTATGGGGGACACCACTGACGATCTGATTGACCAGGCCATGGATGTGGATTCCAATCCTCCTGCCCGAGAGATGGACATGCTCATGACGGCCGGGGAGCGCATCTCCATGAGCCTGCTGGCCATGAGCATCCATGCACAAGGCGAGCACGCCCATTCTTTCACCGGTTCGCAGGCGGGATTCATGACTGATGCACGCTACGGCGCAGCCCACATCCGCCATGTCCGACCCCAGCGAGTCATGAAGGCCCTGGACCGAGGCGAGGTGGGGATTGTGGCAGGCTTCCAGGGGGTCAACCCCGACGGCGATGCCACCACACTGGGTCGTGGCGGCTCGGATACCTCGGCTGTGGCCCTAGCCGTGGCACTCAAGGCGGATGTCTGCGAGATCTATACCGATGTGGACGGGGTTTTCACCGCCGACCCGCGCATTGTTCCCACCGCCCGTAGAATCGCCCGCATTTCATATGAGGAGATGCTGGAGATGGCGGCCGGCGGATCCAAGGTGCTGGCCCTGCGCTGCGTGGAGTATGCCCAGCGCTTCCGCATGCCCATCCATGTGCGCAGTTCCTTTTCCCATCGCCCAGGCACGCTGATCATGCCCGACGATGTCGATGCTGACAAGATTCCCAATTTGGAGACCGGCCAGCTGCCGGATCGCCCCGCCGCACGCGCTGACAAATGACGGGATATGACGGAAGGAAGGACATGACCAACGGCGAATCCATGGGTGACCTATTCCCGGACCTGAACGGCCCTGAGTCACCCATCATCTCAGGGGTTGCCCACGACCGCAGCGAGACTCAGGTCAGCCTGCGGGCCGTGCCCGACCGACCTGGCGTGGCCGCACAGCTTTTCACTATCCTTGCCGAGGGCGGCATCAACATCGATATGATCGTCCAGGCTGGGGCGGCTACCGGCACCGTGGACATCTCCTTTACGTTGCCGTCCGCTCAGGCTGATCAGGTGGTCCCCATGCTGGATGACTCCCGCGAGCAATTGGGGTTCCGATCAGTGGACATCAATCCCGAGGTGGGCAAGGTGACCCTGGTAGGCGTAGGGATGAAAACCCATTCGGGCATCACTGCCACCTTCTTCCGGGCCTTAAGTGAGCGACATATCAACGTGCTCATGATCTCGACCTCCGAAATCCGCATCTCCGCTCTGGTGCCCATCCAGGACCTGGACGAGGCGGTACGGGCCATCCATACGGCCTTCCACTTGGATGCTGATCAGGTCGAGGCGGTCGTTTACGGCGGCACGGGTCGCTGAGCAGAGAGGAGAGAGCAATGACGGATAAGGCTGGTTTGGCGAGCAACGGACGCCCTGGCATCAATGTAGCCGTTCTGGGCGCCACCGGCCAGGTAGGCATGGTCATGCGCCGGATGCTGGACGAACGGGACTTCCCTGTGGCCGACCTGCGATTCATGGCTTCGTCGCGGTCTGCCGGAGAGCAGCTGCGCTGGCGTGACAGGACCATCACGGTCGAGGATGTTGAGCAGGCCGACCTGAGCGGGATCGATTTGGCCATCTTCTCCGCCGGCGGTTCGACTTCAGGAACCTGGGCCCCGCGTTTCGCCGAGGCCGGAGCCTACGTGGTCGACAACTCCTCCCATTGGCGGATGGATCCCGAGGTCCCCCTGGTGGTGTCCGAGGTCAACCCCGAGGACCTGGATCTTATCCCCCGGCGGATCGTGGCCAATCCCAATTGCACCACCATGGCCTGCATGCCGGTGCTGAGCCCCTTGGCCAAGGCGTACGGTCTGCGCCGTCTGATCGTCTCCTCCTACCAGGCCGTGTCGGGGGCTGGTCGTGCCGGCGTCCTCCAGCTGCGCGACGAGGCCAAAACCGCCGTGGAGCAGGGTGCCGACCGACTGGTCTTCGACGGATCGGCCATCGAGTTCCCGCCGCCCACCAAGGTGGTGCGTACCATCGCCTTCAACGCCGTTCCTTTTATAGGCGACTTGGTCGATGACGGCAGCGGGGAGACCGACGAGGAGCAGAAGCTGCGCAATGAGAGCCGCAAGATCCTGCACCTGCCTGATCTGGCCGCCTCCTGCACCTGCGTGCGGGTAGGGGTCTTCACAGCCCATGGCATGAGCATCAACGCCGAGTTCGAGCACGACGTCACCCCAGATCAGGCCCGCGACCTGCTGTCCAAGGCTCCTGGAGTAAGTCTTGCGGATATACCCACTCCTCTGGACGCCGCCGGCAAGGACCCCAGTTTCGTGGGCCGCATCCGCCAGGACCAGGCTGTGGAGGGCAAGAGGGGATTGTCCATGTTCGTGGCCAATGACAACCTGCGCAAGGGAGCCGCCCTCAACGCCGTGCAGATCGCCGAGCTGATCGCTCGCAAGCACTTCGCCGACAGGCTCTGATTGCGCATCTGGGCTGATTGCGTGGCATACCCAAAGTGTCCTGTGCATCTTCTGAGCATGGGATGACCGGCTCTGCCAGGCCCCGTCTGCCTGATGGCTTTCATGTAGGGTCAGCCCTGCTTGGCCTTTGCTCGGCTCGAAACCTGTGAGGCTGGTCCGCCTGATCCCCTCTGCCGTCGATCCAGCTCAAGTATCCCCTGGGCCGTATCGCGGTCGGTGGCCAGTGCTGAGATAAGCCCGGCCCGCAGACAGGCAAGGATACTGGCGACTTTTTGCGGCCCCCAGGCCACGCCTATGACCAGGGGGATCCGCTTCAGGCGTTCGAATTCAATCGATATAGTGCGTTCGCACAGGCTGGTTCGGATGTGGCGGCCCTGGGCATCGATGTGGTGCCCGCAGATGTGTCCCACAGCCTTGAGCTCGGTCACCTCCTTGATGAAGGCCGCATTTTCGTAGTCCTTGAAAATGTGCCCTGATCTTCCAGCCTTGACCGATCCCACTCCCACCACCGCAACGTCGGCATGTCCGCCCAGGGTCAGGGTGTCGGCTATCTGGCGTTCTTTGCGCATGGCTGCAGCCACAGGGGTTGAAGACAGGATCATGGGCACTGGCAGCGTGGAATAGCTGCCACCCAGTCGTTGGGCCAGCATGCGGCATATCTCCGGTGAATCCGTCATGGGATTGGTCGGCGACAGGGAGCCGATCATCTGCACGACCTTGGACTTTGTCCAGTTTTGCAGAGGAACTTCGCGAACCGTGTAGGCGACCGCGTTGCCATTGGAGACGGTTATCAAAGAGTCGGGCCTGGTCTGCTCAACCAGGAGAGCCGCCGCGCTTCGGGGCACGACATCATACCCGGTGCATCCCTGCGGTGGCTCCGAGACCCGGGCGCAACGGAGATTGAATTGTCGGATCAGCCTGGACTCCAGGTCTTCAAGCCGTTCCAATGGATTCTCGATGGAGATCCTTACCAGTCCTCGCTCCTGGGCCTCTTTCAGCATTCGGGAGACGGAGGGGCGGGAATAGCCTGTTGCTTCGGCGATCTGGGACTGCAGCATGTGATCCTGGTAGTACATGCGGGCTATGCGAAGAAGCAGCTGAACCCGCTTGCGGGCATCCGAAGTGGTCATCATCTGTAAATCGCTGAACATATGTACATTTTATCAGACTCAGTAAAAACTGCTTATTTGCCTTTAAGTCTCAAAAATACTTGTTTTCAAGCGTAAAAATGTAATCTATCTGGGTTTTAACCCATGGTTCAAGTACATATGTTCATCAATATCCTTGTTGTTTATTTACTGCTCACATAGTCTGTCTCCTGTCAAAGGCACTGGGAGGAAGAGCCTGAAGACCGGTGCCGCGAAGTCGCAAAGTACAAATAACAAAGGAGTTCACATGGCATTCGCACGAACCATTCTGGGAGATGTCGACCCGAGCACGCTTGGCGTAGTCAACAGCCACGACCATCTGATCCGGGTGGGAGCCGGTGAGGTCTACCTGGACAAGGACCATCAACTGGATTCGGTCGAGAAGGCAGAGACCGAGGCCGGCTATTTTGCCAAGGCTTCGCTGAAGTGGAGCAAGCAGGGCGGCACCGTGGTGGATATGTGCCCCATCAACTGCGGCCGTGACATCGAGAAGCTGGCCGAGGTGGCCCGCTCGGTGGAGAACCTGCAGATCATCGGAGCCACCGGCTTCCATCGTGAGCATGTCTACCTGGAGACCCAGTCACACTGGATCAACCGCTACAGCGTGGATCAGATCGCCGATTTGGTCATCGCCGATATCCGCGAGGGTATCGACCGCAACGACTACACCGGTCCCTTGGTGGATCGCAGCCCCTATAAGGCAGGCGTCATCAAGATCGGCACTGCTTACGGCGAGATCACGCCCTTCGAGCACAAGTGCATGGAGGCGGTTGCCAAGGCGGCCATCGAGACCGGCGCGCCCATCAACACGCACACCACCTATGGAACCTGTGGTCTGGAACAGGCCCAGACCCTGATCGGACTGGGGGTTCCCGCCGACCAGATCGCCATCGGCCACATCCAGCGCAACGCTGATGTCTACTATCTGGAGGAGATCCTGGATCTGGGCGTCTATCTGGAGATCGACGGCACCAACAGGATCAAGTATCAGCCCGATTCCAACAGAATGATGGAGCTCAGGGCTTTCAAGAAAGACGGCTATGAGGACCGGATCCTCCTGGGCACGGACTCCGGCAAGCGCTCCTACCAGAAGGTCTACGGCTCTGTGAGCGGCGTGGACTACAACCCGGCAGTGGACGGCCCCCGCATGATCGCCGAAGGCTTCGATCCCGACTATGTGGACAAGCTGCTCATCCGCAACGCCCACAACTTCTTCTCCTTCCGTAAGGAGGCCTGAGCGCAATGGCAGCAGACAAGACCCTGGAACGCCCCCAGCTGCAGATCGCGCTGGACACCTTTGACATGCCTTCGGCCCTGAGGCCCCTGAACGCGGCCATCAGCCAGGTCGACGTCATCGAGTGCGGAACCGTCCTGATCATCGCCGAAGGGCTGAGGGCCGTGCGCGAGATTCGTGCCCTCTACCCCAATAAGACCATCCTGGCGGATGTCAGGATCGCCGAGGCCGGAGCGGTCATCTCCCGCGCCTGCTTCGAAGCGGGTGCCAGCTGGGTTTCGGTGGTCGCCGGCGCCAGCATGACCACGGTCGAGCAGGTGGTCAAGGTGGCCCAGGAGTTCGGCGGCGAGGTCCAGATTGAGCTGGGCGAGACCTACGATCCCGAGCAGGCGCGCGAATGGCGGCGACTTGGAGCCACCCAGGTCATCGTCCACCGTTCCCGCGACGCTGAAGCGGCCGGAAAGCTGACCTGGGGGGAGGACGACAAGGACCGCATCCGCCAGCTGCATCAGATGGGCTTCAAGGTCACTGTGACCGGCGGGGTCACGGCCAAGGATCTGCCCTTCTTCCAAGGAGTTCCCGTCGGAGTGGTGATCTCGGGTCGAGGCATCGTCAAGGCTGACGACCCACTGGCCGCTGCGACCGAGCTGCGGGAGACCATCGGCAGGGTGTGGCCGCAATGAGCGGCAGCATCACCCTGGGCATCTATGAGAAGGCCCTGAAGTCCCCCGCCGAGCCGGATGATTGGGATGCCTTCATGTCCCAGGTGGCGGCCGATGGGTTCACCTTCATGGATCTGTCCATTGACGAAAGCGACAAGCGGATGGCCCGCTTGGACTGGACGGCTGCCCAGGCTTCCGCCTTCCGTCAGGCCGCTGACCGCCAGGGCGTCCAGGTCGGAGGGATCTGCCTGAGCTGCCACCGCAAGGTGGGCCCCGGCTCGGCCGATCCAGCCATCCGCCGTCAGGCCTACGAGATCTTCCTCAAGGCAATCGATCTGGCTCACGAGGCGGGCATTCCCCTGATCCAGGTAGCCGGTTATTACGCCTACTACGAGAACCCTGATCCTGGCCAGCGCGCCAGGTATGTGGAGGTTCTGGCCAAGGCAGCTGAGTATGCGGCCCAGGCCGGAGTCATGCTGGGCATAGAGAATGTGGACGGCAATGACATCACCTCCATCACCAGGGGGCTGTCCATCTGCGACCAGGTCGGGTCCTCCTGGTTGAGCATGTACCCGGATATCGGCAACCTTTATGAGCAGGAGCTGGACGCCGTGGCTGAGCTCAGGGCTGGAGCCGGCAGAATGCTGGCCATCCATGTCAAGGATGTGCTCCCGGGGCAGCCGCGTCGGATCACCATGGGCGAAGGCTGCGCCGATTTTCCCACGGCTTTCGCCGAGCTGGCCCGGCAGTCCTGGTCGGGGCGGATCATGCTGGAGATGTGGAACGATGATTCGGATCAGGCCGATCAGATCGTCACGAATGCAAGGAAGAAAGTGGAAACCTGGTTGCGCGGGGCCGGCATGGAGGTGCTTGGCCCCAGAGGCTGAAGTAAAGGTCGCAGCCGTCACAGCTGTGATCTGGGGGTGGTTGTGCCGGTCCTCCACCCCCTTGCCATCGGCAGGGAGGCTATGGCGCCAGCGGTTGTCCCTGGAAGGGCCGGCCCGATCGGTGCGAGTTTGAATGCAAAAGGTCGTAATACGGACTGAAACGGACGTCGTGGTCCATGCTGGAAAACGACCGTGTAGACAAGGAGCGAATGATGGCAGAACATGCATATGACCTTTCGACCATAGGAGAGGGGCAGATCAGGCTCACGGTCAGGAGGGGAGAGCGGCTGATGAACGCCCGGTCGGTCCTGATGAATCCCGCCTGTTCCGAGGCCAACGTGGCTGGAGTCCTGGCTCAGCTTCAGCGCAGGACCCTGTGGACCTCCTCACTGCCGGAGGGGGACTTGGGCGAATACATCCTGAGCGAGTACAGGTCTGTGGGCGTCGATTTGAGCACCATGGTCCGCAAGCCGGCCAGCCGGATCGCCCTCTACTTCATGGAGCCGGGCGAGCCCCCCATGCCGGCCAACGTCATCTACGACCGCGAGTACACCCCCTTCAGGTCGACGGGGATCGAGGATTACGACTGGGACCGGATGCTGGACACCCGCCTGCTCTTCCTGACCGGGATCACGGCGGCCCTGACCGATACCACGGCTCAGGTGGTGACCTATGCGGCCGAGCAGGCGGAGAAGCGCGGCATCGACATCGCCCTTGACGTGAACTTCCGCAGCAAGCTCTGGACCGGCGACCAGGCCAGAAGGGTTCTGGAGCCCATCGCTCATAAGGCCCGCATTCTTTTCTGCTCCATCAAGGACGCCAAAAGCGTCTTCGGAATCGAGGGGACCGGCGAGGAGGTCTGCGAGCAGCTCTACCAGCGCTTCGGCAATGAGTACATCGTTTCCACCAATCACCTGGATGGTCCTTATCTGAGGACCTCCAAGGGAATCAAGAAGTACGTCACCACCCCGGTTCCGGTGGTGGATCGTCCCGGCGCCGGGGATTCCTTCGTGGCTGCCACCCTCCATGGCTTCCTCTCCGATGATGTGGAGTGCGGTGTCAGGTGGGGACAGCGGGCCGCCGAGTACGCCCTGACGCATATGGGCGATCTGACCCGTATCCGCGCCCAGGAACTGGATATTCCTCTGGGCGGGGATATCAACCGCTAACTGTTCCTTCATGATCCAGGTTTGCTGCAGCATTCTCCAAGGACGGAGAAGGCGACCTGGATCCTTCGGTCAGACCCATACCGTGGTCGAGCCGCCGTCATCATGATCATCCGAGAAAGAAAAGCAACCCATTATGAGTGATACACGTGTCACACAGGCCGGGGAAGTGCTGACTGCTTACGAGCAGATAGACGCTCGTCCCCTGACCGGACATCAGAAAAGCATCATCGGCCTGGCCATAGCCGGCAACATTTCCGAATTCTTCGATATGTTCCTGATCGGTTTCGTGGTCTCCCTCCTGACTTCGGCCTGGCACCTGACCGGGGTCTCCGCTGGAATCATCCTGGCCTGCTCCGGGCTGGGCACAGTCATCGGATCCATCCTCTGGGGGCGTTTGGCCGATCGCTTCGGCCGCAAGCACGCCTTCCAGTGGTGTGTTCTCTGCTTCGTGGTCTTCACGGCTCTGTCGGTCTTCCTGCCTGACGGTGCCTGGATCCTGCTGGCCATCCTGCGCATCGGTGTGGGCGTCGGCGTAGGCGGCCTTAACATCATCTCCATCCCCTATGTCCAGGAGTTCGTCCCGGCCAGACAGCGCGGCATGCTCTCCGGTCTGGCCTCGGTCTTCATTCCTCTGGGTCTGCTCCTGGGATCCGTCTCGCAGAGCCTGATCGGCGACAATTGGCGCGTGCTGGTGGCCCTGGGCGTTATCCCTGTCCTTCTGCTGTTCTGGTTGGCGACGGTGCCGGAGTCCCCCCGTTTCTATCAGAGCGTGGGCCGTGACAATGATGCCCGCAAGGCCTTGGCATGGGCTCTTGAGCTTCCCGTGGACCAGGTCGGCGCCCTGCCCAAGGTCGAGCAGGAGCAGAAGGCCAGTTATCGTCTGCTTCTGTCCAAGCATCTAAAGCCGCTGGTCATCATTTCGGTCGGCTCCTTCTGCTTCATTCTGGGTTCCTTCGCCATCCAATCCTGGGGTCAGACGCTGATGAAGGATGCCTTCGGCTTCTCGACACAGATGGTGGCCTACCTGTTCATGGGTGTCTCCGTGGCCGACTGCATAGGCAGATTCGGCTCTGCCTGGCTGGCTGACATCATCGGCCGGCGCTGGACCATGTTCTCCTTCGGCATCATCGGGGCCTTGGGATGCTTCTACGCAGCCTTCTTCCATAATTCCGGCTGGCAGTTCTACATCGCCGTCCTGGTCATCATGACCTTCGCTGACGGTGTTTTCGGCATTCTCAACGCCTTCGGCGGCGAGCAGTTCCCCAACGATGTCCGCTCCACCGGGCTGGGGCTGGGATACGGCATCGGCGCCACGGCCAAGATTGCAGGCCCTATATTCATGGGGCTCCTGGTGGGCGGCGACTATGTCTCCCAGCACATCAACATCGGCGTTGTCACCACGGCGTTCACCTTCTTCGGCGTCTGCCTGGTCATCGGCGCCGTCGTATACCTCTTTGCCCAGGAGACCAAGGGCAAGGATCTGGAAAGCCTGTGAGGATGCGCAGCAAGGTCTGCACGCGCAGGTAAGCAAACCGGGCCGGCTTTTCGCAGGAAGATCCGGCCCCATATTGGAAATGGTGGTGGTTCTTATGACGTCCTTGGCTGATTTTCCTGACGAGGTGCGTGTCGAGGTAGGTCTGGTCCGTGAGCATGTTGCTGCCCTGCATGCGCAGTTGATCAAGTGGGGGCTGGTGGTATGGACGGCGGGGAATGTCTCACAGCGTCTGCATTCAGCCGACTTGCTGGTGATCAAGCCGTCCGGGGTGCGCTATGAGCAGTTGACGCCGGAATCAATGGTGGTCACGGATCTGGAGGGGCATGTGGTGGACGGATCCGCCGCCCCATCCTCGGATGTGTTTTCGCACGCTTACATCTACCGGCACATGCCCGAAGTGTTCGGCGTGGTGCATACGCATTCGACCTTTGCTACGGCCTTTGCTGCAGTGGGCCGGTCGATTCCATGTGTATTGACGATGATGGGTGACGAGTTCGGCGGTCCGGTGCCGGTGGGTCCCTTCGCCTTGATCGGTTCGGACCAGATAGGCCGCGGGGTGGTCGAGACCCTGGCGGAACATCCGGGCTGTCCTGCGGTGCTCATGCGCAACCACGGCCCCTTTACGGTCGGAGCGGATGCTGAAGCTGCGGTAAAGGCAGCGGCGATGACGGAGGAGGTGGCGCGTACGGTGTGGGCTGCTGAGCAGATTGGTACGCCCGTGCCCCTGTCCGACGAGGATGTGGCCAGTCTGAACGACCGATACCAACACGTGTACGGCCAGCGCTGAATCTCGATACGATGTCCCGCCCCGGCAGGCGGGTGTGGACAGTGCAGGTGCTTGCCGCGGCAGATTCGAATTAGACTGGAGGCCATGACCAGATCTTCCCAAGAAGTGCAGCGGCAACTGGATCGGATCGTGGCCTTGGGCTATCCGGATGTGGCGGACATCAGCGCCGCTGCTTTCAGAGCCTTGGCACAGCCCCTGATCTCCGCACTGGAGTCCACTGAGCTGGGCGAGCAGATCCTGCTCATCCCCACCAGAGAGCTGGTCTCGCCCGAGTCGCTGATCGCCCGGACCAGCATCAACCGCATGGCCGGCTTCACCACCATGCCGCCGCGTGACATCGCCAGCTTCCTGCCGCAGAACGGGTTCGAGCCTCCCGAGGGTCCCTTTTACATCGTTCTGGAGCCCCATACCGGCACCTGCTACACCAACCGCGAGCCCGACGTGGCCCGCAAACTGATCGATTCCGACGACCGTCTACCTCTGACCTTGGAGGAGGGTCTGGCCATCGCCACCCAGCATCCCGACTGGCTGGCGGTCAAGAACGGCTTCAACCTGCTGGGTTCCCACAGCGCCGATGGGCGTGTGCCCAGCATCTGGATGAGCCAGAACGCCCCCCGCCTGGGTTCAGTCTGGCCCAACTCGCGTCACACCTGGCTGGGCAACGCCTACTGCGAGGGCCGTCGCGGCGTCTCCCTCTTCCAGTGAATCCTGTCCACTGAATCTTATGAAGTGAGCACTCTGTCAGCGCCTGCATCGTGTGGTATTTGCATCCTTGGCAACCTCGCGAATTATGCCAGGCTCCGCGCGCTCGCCTTCCGTTGCGTCGTAATGCGGACCCGGACCGCATGTCCCGGCCCTCCTCCGGTAAGATAATGGCACCCCCGGTGCGGCTTCGGCATACCGAACCCATGGCCGGGCGACATTGTGGTTTCCGACGAACGAAAGAAGGAGGAGAGATGGATCAGGATCGTGCATCCGTGTTTGATCTTGCGGCCCAGGCCGCGGCGTCCAATGGAGGGAACAACGACCTGCTGCTGCCTCCCCCCAGGTTTGTGGGTTCGCCGCAGAAGCCCAGCGCCATGCCCTACACCAAGTATGTGGCCTACAACAAGCAGGTCCCCTTTGACTATCCGCAGCGCACCTGGCCGGGCAAGACCCTGAAGCGGGCGCCTCGCTGGTGCTCGGTGGATCTTCGCGACGGCAACCAGGCCTTGGTCGATCCCATGGATTCCGAGCGCAAGCTGAGATTCTGGAATCTGCTGATCTCCATGGGCTTCAAGGAGATCGAGGTGGGCTTCCCCTCGGCCTCCGAAACCGATTACGACTTCATCCGCCTCCTGATAGAGCGCGAGCTGATCCCTGACGACGTGACCATCGTGGTCCTGACCCAGGCCCGCGAGCATCTGATCCGCCGTACCTACGAGGCCCTGCGTGGGGCCAAGCGGGCGGTGGTCCACTTCTATAACTCGGTCTCGGTCCTGCAGCGGGAGGTCGTCTTCCACAAGGACAAGGCCGGCATCAAGAAGCTGGCCACCGACGCAGCCGAGCTCTGCCGCTCCCTGGAGGCCGATGCCGGGGGCACCGATCTTTCTTACGAGTACTCGCCCGAATCCTTCTCTGGCGCAGAGCCTGAGTACTCCCTGGAGGTCTGCAACGCGGTCATCGACGTGATCCGGCCTACGCCGGAGCACCCCATGATCATCAACCTGCCCAACACCGTGGAGATGACCACCCCCAACGTCTTCGCTGACGAGGTGGAGTACATATCCACCAACCTCAAGGACCGGGATGCGGTGGTGCTCTCCCTGCATCCTCACAATGATGAGGGCATGGCCGTAGCCGCCACCGAGCTCAGCCTGCTGGCCGGGGCCGACCGGGTCGAGGGCTGCCTGCTGGGCAATGGCGAACGCACCGGCAACGTCGACATTTGCACGGTGGGGCTGAACATGCTGGTCCAGGGGATCGATCCCCAGCTGGACTTCTCCGACATGCCCGGCATCCGTCGGACGGTGGAGTACTGCAATCAGATCGCCGTCTCCGAGCGTCACCCCTATGTGGGCAACTTCGTCTTCACAGCCTTCTCCGGCTCCCACCAGGACGCCATCAAGAAGGGTCTGGATGCCAGGCAGCAGGCGGCTCTGCGTGCCAACGCCAACCCCGACGACTTCCTCTGGCTGGTGCCCTACCTGCCCATCGATCCCAAGGATGTGGGCGGCAACTACGAGGCCATCATCCGGGTCAACTCCCAATCGGGCAAGGGCGGCATGGCCTACCTGCTCAAGGCCAACCACCATCTGGATCTGCCCAAGCGCCTTCAGGTGGAGTTCGAACGACTGGTCCAGAGCTATGCCGACAGGACCAAGCGCGAGGTCAAGGATGCCGACATCTGGCGGCTCTTCAAGGACGAGTACCTGCCCGTGGAGGCCGGCGGAAGCGTGGTCGGCGGCGAGTCCATGGCCGATCAGCGCGACGAGACCCTGCAGCAGTGGGGACGCTTCAAGCTCCTGAATCTGGCAGTCACCTCCGGCGAGGACGGCTCCGACACTGTTCTCGATGCCACCCTGCTGGACCGGGGACTTGCCCCGGGCGATCCTGAGGAGCGCCGTCGTGTTCAGGGGCATGGGAACGGTCCTATTGCGGCCTTCCTGGATGCACTCAAGTCCCTGGATCAGACCGTTTCGGTTCTGGACTACGCCGAGCACGCTATGACCGCAGGCACGGATGCCCTGGCCGCCTCCTACGTGGAATGCCGGGTGGGCGAACCGGCCAGGTCCCGGGTGATCTGGGGCGTGGGCATCGATTCGTCCATCTCCACCAGCTCCCTCAAGGCCATCATCTCGGCCCTCAACCGCTTCCAGCGCGGCTAGCGGTCATAGGGGATAAAAAGCAACCTCAGACCAGCTAGACCAGCCTTACGGTCCGATCCGAGCGCAGCTGATTCGTCCGGATCGGACCGGCCTGTCCGGACAGCCTTACTGTTGGGATGACTCTGACCCGGAGTTGCCCTCGGTGGTTCCGCCGTTGCCGCCTTCGGCCCCGCCTCCATTGCCTGAGCCCGAGCCGCTGCCGGCTCCTGACTCCTCCTGCGGGACTGTCTGCTGCTGGTTGCGCTGCTGAGGCAAGTATTCATAGTTGTAGTTGCGCCTGGGCGTATAGGAGTAGCTCGGCTTATACCCGGTGCCCCAGCTGCCGTCCGGTCCGCCGATCTTGCCATGGTCCTCGGCCGCAGGGAAGCGCTCCACCGGGCTGTTGCCCAGGGCCGACTTCATGTACTGGGTGAACAGCTGGACCGGATAGAACTCGTTCTGATAGACATCAGGCACCTTGAGGGCACTGCCATCCTGACCTTGGTTCCAGACGGCGAAAGTGGTCAGAAGCGAGGGGGTGAATCCGATGAAGGAGATGGCTGTCTGATCGTTGGCTGTACCTGTCTTGCCGGCGATGGGCCGGCCCAGGGAACGTGCGTAGGAGGCGGTGCCGTACTGAACCGTGGTGGTCATGGCTTTCTGCAGCAGGGCCACCTGGTCGGCATTGAAGACCTGGTCCGACTGGATGGCCGCGGTGTAGAGCTCCTGATCCTTGGCGTCCTTGACCTGGGCCACCAGATGCAGCAGGGGTCGCTTGCCCCCGTTGGCCAGAGTGGCGTAGCCCTGGGTCACGTCATAGACCGAAAGAGCATCCAGACCCAGGGTGTCGAAGGTGGTCGTGTCGTCGATCTTGCCGGTGATGCCGGCCGTGTGGGCCAGCTGGGCCGTCTTCTGGGAGGTCACGTGCTCGCCCAGATCCATGAAGACCGTGTTGACCGAGTTGGCGAAGGCCGAGTAGAGGTTGATGTATCCGTAGCTGACCTGCCCGGCGTTGGCAACGGATTTGCCCACGCTGGAGAAGGTGCGTGGAGAGTTGCCGTTGAAGACCGTGTTGAGGCTGACCCCATCCTGGATGGCTCCCAACAGGGTGTAGGCCTTCATGGTCGAACCCACCTGGAAGGTGGCCTGGTCCACATTGTTGAGCTGGTGGGTCAGATAGTCGTCCCCCGCGTACAAGGAGATGATGGCGCCGGTCTTGGGGTCGACCGAGAGCCCTCCGGTCTGCAGGGTGGGCGGCTGGTGCTTGTTGCCGGTGGTTGGACTGGCCACCTGGAACATCAGATCCTGTTTGTCTTTCTGAATGGTGGTGATGATCCGGTAGCCGCCCGTGTCCAGGTCGTCTGCCGTGAAGGGGGCCTTTTTGCCGGAGGACAGCTCGTTGCGGACCATGCGCAGCAGGTAGCCGTTGGGCCCCTGGTAGACGTTCTCTGGCGAGTACTTGATGGTCTGCGGCATCTGGGCGCCGACCCGGTCCTTGTGGCTGATGTAGTGGTCCTCTTCCATGATGCCCAGCACCCGATGGAAGCGCGATTCGGCCTGCTTGGGGTTGATCGCCGGATCCCAGGAGGCCGGGGCGGGGATGATGCCGGCCAGCATGGCCGACTCTGGCATGGTCAGGTCCTTGGCGTCCTTGCCGAAGTAATTCTGGGCGGCGGCCTGGATCCCGTAGGCGCCGCGGCCGAAGTAGATGGTGTTCATATAGTTGCACAGAACCGTGTCCTTATTCTCAGTCCTGGAGATCTTCAGGGAGAGGATGGCCTCGCGCAGCTTGCCCTTGTAGGAGGTGGTCTCGCCCAGATAGTAGCGCTCGGCGTACTGCTGGGTGATGGTGGATCCGCCCTGTCGGGTGCCCTTGGTCACGTTGTTGAGCAGAGCCCGGCCGATGCCCTTGAGGTCGATGCCGTTGTCCTTATAGAAGGAACGGTTCTCCGAGGCGACCACCGCATTGCCCACATACTTGGGAAGGACCGTGCAGTCGATGATTTCCCGATTCTGGTCGGCGTAGGTTCCGATGGGGGTGGTGCCGTCCGCATAGTAGACCGTGGTCTTTTGCGCCAGGGCCTGCTTCTCCGGTGGGATGATCTCGGTGGTCAGATACAGGTAGGCGAAGGCCGCCGCCCCGGCGACCAGCACCAGTCCCAACAGGGCCAGGATCCACTTAAGCACACGATGTGACTTGCGACGTCGTCCCCGGTGGGGCCCGTTACCCCGGGGGTTCCGGTCGGCATGCCGCGAGGTGGGGATGTCGGTGCGATTGCCGCCCCCGCGCGACCCGGACTGGGCCCTGCGGGTGGGCGAGGTCGAACTGACTGAACGAGTCTGATTGGCCATGCCAACCACGCTATCCGGCAGGGCTGAAAACTGTTCGACCTAGGGCTGAACGTTCATCATTTTCGTACGTTTGTGCCCTCCCTGGAGGTATGTACTGCCGGCTGGCACGCATATGAGGCTCTATTCCACCATGCAATCCACCGGGAGAAGGTATGCTTAGGTTGGAAATAACTCAGTAAATCAGAGGAGTTTGTATGAGCATCCGTGTAGCTATAGCGGGCGTGGGCAACTGCGCTTCCTCGCTGGTACAGGGAGTCGAATATTACAAGGACGCCAAGGATGATGACAAGATCCCCGGCATCATGCACGCCAACTTCGGCGGCTACCGCATTCGTGACGTGGAGTTCGTGACCGCCTTCGACGTGGATTCCCTCAAGGTCGGCAAGGACCTGAGCGAGGCCATTTTCGCCTCGCAGAACAACACCTACAAGTTCTGCGACGTTCCCAACAAGGGCGTGGAGGTCCTGCGCGGGCCGACCGGCGATGGACTGGGCGAGTACTACAGCAAGATGATCACCGAGTCGGACGCCGAGCCCGTGGACGTGGCCCAGGTTCTGCGTGACAAGAAGGTCGACGTGCTGGTCTCCTACCTGCCCGTCGGCTCTGAGCAGGCCGACAAGGCCTACGCCACCGCCGCCATCGAGGCCGGGTGCGCCTTTGTCAACTGCCTGCCTGTCTTCATCGCCTCCGACCCCGAGTGGGCCCAGAAGTTCCGTGATGCCGGCCTGCCCATCGTGGGCGACGACATCAAGAGCCAGGTGGGCGCCACCATCACGCACCGCGTCATGGCCCGCCTCTTTGAGGACCGCGGCGTGCGTCTGGATCGCACCTACCAGCTGAACGTGGGCGGCAACATGGACTTCATGAACATGCTGCAGCGCTCCCGCCTGGAGTCCAAGAAGGTTTCCAAGACCCGTGCGGTCACCTCCATCGTTCCTCACGATATGGATCCCCACAACGTCCACATTGGTCCCTCCGACTATGTGGCCTGGCTGGATGACCGCAAGCTGGCCTTCGTGCGCCTGGAGGGCACCACCTTCGGTGATGTCCCGCTGAATCTGGAGTACAAGCTGGAGGTCTGGGATTCGCCCAACTCGGCCGGCATCGTCATCGATGCCCTGCGTGCCGCCAAGATCGCCCTGGACCGCCATCTGGCCGGCCCGGTGCTGGCACCCAGCTCCTACTTCATGAAGTCCCCCGCTGTCCAGCATGAGGACAACGAGGCCCGCCAGCTGGTCGAGGATTACATTGCCGGCAAGGTGGAGGGCGACGAGAGCGCCCTGGATGCCGATGTCAAGGCCGCCAAGGAGAACGGCAAGGACGTCTGGCACGCCTGAGCCTGCAAATTCTGACTGATTGATGTCTGGGGCGCCTCTTCCAAGGTCGCCCCGGAGGCATGAATAGTAGATGCTTGGTCTGGAAAGAGGCCGGTCGCTTTTCATAGGTGGCCGGCCTCTTTGTATTCTGAACGGAACAGCGGCTTCGGATTTGCTGGCTCAACCTGGCGCCGAGTTCTTCAGTCTCAGGCTCCTGTCAGGAATTGCCTTGAGAAGATCGTCAGGAGTGCAATCAGGGTTTCAGTCCTTGGTATGGCCTACCAGGGGAGCGATCCGCTTGTCCCAGGCATCCAGAGCTGAATTGATGACCTGGTGCATGTCGTAGTAGGCGTAGGTACCCAAGCGGCCGCCGAAGACCACCTTCGGCTGCTGGGCTGCCAGCTGCTTGTACTGGGTGTAGAGGGCGCGGTCGTCGCCCGTGTTGATGGGGTAGTAGGGCTCGTCGCCCTTGCCGGCGAATCGGCTGTATTCCTCCCAGACCACGGTGCGCTCATGGTTCTGCCGGTCGTAGCGCTCGGGGTTGAAGTTCTTGAACTCGATGGCGCGGGTGTAGGGCACGTCGGGATCCGAGAAGTTCATGACCGGGCAGCCGAAGTGGTCGTCCTCGTCGTAGCGACGCTCCTTGAAGTCCACGGTCCGCCATTTGAGCTCGCCCAGGCGGTAGTCGAAGTAGCGGTCGACCGGGCCGGTGTAGACCACGGGAACCTGTCCCACCAAAGCATCCCGATTCCAGGGCTGGGAGTTGTCGAAGAAATCGGTCTTCAGACTCACCTGGATGCGGGGATCGTCGATCATCCGCTCGAACCAGGCGGTATAGCCGTCCTTGGGCAGGCCCTCCCATGTGTCTTTGAAGTAGTGGTTGTCATAGTTGAATCGCACCGGCAGTCGCTTGATGATGGAGGCGGGCAGCTGTGAGGGGTCGGTCTGCCACTGCTTGGCCGTGTAGTTTTTGATGAAGGCCTCATAGAGGGGGCGGCCGATCAGGCTGATCCCCTGATCGTTCAGGTTGCCCGGGTCGGTCCCGGCCAATTCGCCGGCCTGTTGACGAATCAAATCCCTGGCCTGCTGGGGGGTGTAGTGGGCGTGGAAGAACTGGTTGATGGTGCCCAGGTTGATGGGCAGAGGATAGACCTCGCCCTTGTGGGTGGTGTAGACCCGGTGGGTGTAGTCGGTGAACTCGGTGAAGCGATTGACGTACTCCCAGACCTTGCGGTTGGAGGTGTGGAAGAGGTGCGCGCCGTACTTGTGGATTTCGGCCCCGGTCTCCTTATCCATGTAGGAGTATGCGTTGCCGCCGATGTGGTCGCGCACGTCGATGATCCGCACCCGGGCCCCGCTGTGCTCGACCGCCTGCTGGGCCACGGTCAGACCGAACAGTCCAGCGCCCACAATCACCAAATCAGCATCCATGTCAGCCATTCGTCTTCAGCCATCCATCCCTTGTCGCTGTGATGCCGGGGTACCTATTGTCTGTTGTCAGGGTCCGGCCGTGATCAACCGCTGGAGTACGGCGATCCTGTTGTTTACATGCTAGCGGACGGGCCTGGTTGGGGAAACGGCGGGCGGTGATGTCAACTGAATGTGCACCTGGCACGGAGGGTTCGGTGCCTTTTAGTGGACAAGTGGAATCTGTCTGCTATCATGGTGACTTGCTCTCACGTGGCGTTATGTCACCCAATCCCCCCAGGGCAGGAATGCAGCAAGGGTAAGTGGCCTCTGGCGGGTGCGTGGGAGTTTTTCATAGTTGTCCTGCCTGGGCTGGCTGAAGTCGTGAAGGGAACGCGTCCGTCGGACGGGGTGTCGGCTGTCGACCCAGGGGTTGGTTAGAGTCTTGAGGTATGACCAACAAGCACAAGCAGGGCGAGGCCCAGGAAACCTGGTACAGGGATCCGAATGAGCAGACCGAAGCGGACGGCAGCCATGTTGACCGGGATCCTTTGACGTCTCGCCCCCGGATTTCGGCCCTGGTTCTGTGCCTGGTCGCCGGCCTGGCCTGCCTGGGTCTGGCGGCTCTGGTCTGGTGGGCAGCTGTGTGGACTGTTCCCGGGCAGACCTATGACGACATGGCCCTGACCAACTTCCGCGGTTTCCTTGATCAGGCGCCCCTTGTCAAGGCTTATCTGGGACTGTTCGCCATGCCTTATGTGACTGTGGTGATCTGCGTGGTGCTGGGCCTTGTAGCCCTGGCGGTTGTTCTGGTCAGGCGCCGGTGGTGGCTGCTCGGCCAAATTGCCGTTTATGCTCTGGTGGTCTACGGGGCGGCGCGTATGCTCAAGCGCTTCCTGCCTCGCCCAGTGTTGATCCATTCTCAGGCTTCCACAGCCAATTCGGCCCCCTCAGGGCACACCATCCTGGCTTTGGCGGTGGTGCTGGCTCTGCTCTGTGTGGTGCCGCGTGTTTGGAGGGCTCCGGTCGCCTTGGTGGGGTTCGCCTTTGACTTGTCTGTGGGCTGCTCGTTGGTGCAGGGAGGCTGGCACCGCCCCTCAGACGTGGTCATGGGCGTGCTTATTCCGGTCGGTCTCTGCCTCATTGCTCTGGCCGTCACTCGTGGCACCGGGATGGACGTTCCTGGAACCAGGATGTCCTCGGCTTCGATCCAGATTGTCGCCACCTTGATGCTGGTGGCAGGGTTCCTGGGGATGCTCTATGCCTGCTATGTCATTTGGCAGGTCAGCCCTGGTCTGGAGATCGGCGCTCGGTGGGCGGCCTACGGGGTTCATTGCTCGGCCGTCATACTGATGGCCTCCCTTCTGTCGCTGACCCTGGGGCTGGTTCTGGCGCTGAGGCAGATCACGGCCTCGCCTCTGACCAGGATGGGCCTTGTCGGTCGGCCTCCGGCTCCTCCCCAAAATGACTGAAGTCAGTCTCTGAGCGTACCGAACGTCTTTGGTTCATCCACTGTCGACCCCAGGGATCCACACCCGTGCACATGACCTCTTGATTTGCATGGTGACGGAACCTCGTGAGTAAGATGGCGTGCGAAAGACCACAATATAAGGAGAGGCCATGGCATCCGGCAATAAGCTCGTCATTGTTGAGTCGCCAACCAAGGCAAAGAAGATCGGCGGGTACCTGGGCAAGGGCTACACGGTCATGGCCTCGGTGGGCCATATCCGCGACCTGGCCCAGCCATCGCAGATCCCGGCCTCCCAGAAGAAGGCCTATGGTAAGTTCGGCGTGGACGTGAACGATGGCTTCAAGCCCTACTACATCGTGGACGATAAGAAGAAGCACACGGTGTCCGAGCTCAAGAAGGCGCTGAAGAACGCCGACGAGCTCTATCTGGCCACTGATGAGGATCGGGAGGGGGAGGCCATCGCCTGGCACCTGGTCCAGACCCTTAAACCCAAGGTGCCGGTAAAGCGCATGGTCTTTCATGAGATCACGCCAGAGGCCATCAAGAATTCTCTCAAGCACACCAGGGACGTGGATGCCCACATGGTGGATGCCCAGGAGACCCGCAGGGTTCTGGATCGGCTCTATGGCTATGAACTTTCACCGGTGCTCTGGCGCAAGGTGGGTCCGGGGCTGAGCGCAGGGCGTGTCCAGTCTGTGGCGACTCGGCTGATTGTGGAGCGCGAGCGTGAGCGCATGGCCTTTGTCAAGGCCTCCTACTGGGATCTGCTAGCGCATCTGGTGCAGGAGGATGCTGGGGAATCGTCATCGTCGGGCGGTTTTCAGGCGCGGATGATCGGCCTGGGGGATCAGCGGCTGGCGGTCTCCAAGGACTTCACCTCCAAGGGCCAGCTGACGCAGGCTGCAGCCAAGGAGCAGGTCCTGCAGCTGGATGAGCAGCACGCCCGAAGCCTGGCTGAGACGCTGAAGAATCAGGACTTCACGGTGACGGGTATGGAGACCAAGCCCTACCGGCGGCGTCCCCAGCCCCCCTTCACCACGTCTACCCTGCAGCAGACGGCAGGCAACCGACTGGGCATGAGTTCCCGGGCCACCATGCGCGCTGCCCAGGGGCTCTATGAGAACGGGTTCATCACCTATATGCGTACCGATTCGGTCACCCTCTCCCAGGAGGCCATTGCTGCTGCTCGCAAGGGGGTCGAACGTGAGTACGGGGCCGAGTACCTGTCGGCTGAGTCCAAGCAGTATGTGACTAAGACCGCCGGCGCCCAGGAGGCCCACGAATGCATCCGGCCCGCCGGTTCCACCTTCCACAGGCCTCAGGAGCTGGCCGACCGTCTGGCCCCTGACCAGCTCAAGCTCTACACCCTGATCTGGCGGCGCACCCTGGCTTCGCAGATGGCTGACGCCACCGGATCCACAGCCACCATCCGCCTGTCGGCGCCGGCGGGCAAGGAGGACACAGCCCACTTCCAGGCTTCAGGCACCGTCATCAAGTTCCCTGGCTTCCTTAAGGCCATGGGTTCAGGCTCTGAACAAACCGATGGGGATTCAACCCTGCCTCCGGTCCAGAAGGGCGACGTGCTTCGTGCTGCTGCCCTTGAGCCTGAGGGTCATGAGACACAGCCGCCGGCCCGCTACACCGAGGCCTCCCTGGTCAAGACCCTGGAGGCCAAGGAGATCGGCAGGCCTTCCACCTATGCCAGCATCATCTCGACCATCATCGATCGCGGATACGTCTACGAGCGCGGTCGCGCGCTGATCCCCTCTTGGCTGGCCTTTTCAGTGGTCAGGCTGCTGGAGACCAATTTCCCTAAGTACGTGGACTACCAGTTCACGGCGCAGATGGAGAACGGCCTGGATATGATCGCCCATGGCAAGGAGCGGGGCAAGGACTGGCTGACCCGGTTCTACTTCGGCTCGGGCCCGGGCGCCGCTCAGAACGCTGATCAGGCTCATCAGGGTTTGCAGGAGCAGGTGGCCCAGTTGGGAGACATCGATGCCCGAAAGATCAACACCATCGAGATAGGCGATGGCCTGCAGGTGAGGGTCGGCCGCTATGGCCCCTATCTTGAGGATACGGCCGACTTGGATGCCGACGGCAACCCCAAGCGGGCTTCGTTGCCACCAACCATGGCCCCGGACGAGCTGACTGTGGCAGCGGGCCATGAACTGATCGCTGCCAATGCTGGCGGTCCCCGTCAGCTGGGCAAAGATCCGGAGACCGGCGGTCGGGTCGAGGTGCGCAAGGGCCGATTCGGGCCCTACGTGGCCCTGATCAGCCCCGAAGAGGATGCGGCTGAACAGAAGAAGCCTGCCACTAAGACTGCAAGGACTGCCAAGCGAACAGGTCCTAAGCCCAAGATGGCCTCGCTCTTCAAAACCATGGATCCGGACACGGTCACCTTGGAGGATGCCCTGAAGCTGCTCAGCCTGCCCAGGACGGTGGGCGGCATCGAGCTGACCGATGCCAAGACTGGAGCAACCAGCCAGGCCACAGTCACAGCCAGCAACGGCCGCTATGGTCCCTACCTGACGGCCACCAAAGCCGACGGCGGTACCGAGACGCGTTCGCTGACCGATGAGGACCAGATTTTCACCATTGACCAGTCCGGGGCCAAGGCCCTCTTCGACCAGCCCAAGTACGGACGGCGTTCCCGGAGCGCGGCCAAGCCTCCTCTTCGTGAGCTGGGTACGGACCCTGACAGCGGCAAACCCGTCACCATCAAGGACGGATTCTACGGTGTCTACATCACCGACGGGCAGACCAACAGGACCCTGCCCAAGCAGTACACGGCCCAGTCCATTGAACCGGAGGTGGCCTTCCGTCTGCTGGCAGAGAAGCGCGCGGCCGGACCCACAAAGCGGCGCGGCCGGACCACTCGCAAGTCGACCGCACGAAAGTCGACTGCTCGCAAATCGGCCGCTCGCACCCGCAAAACCACAAAGAAGGCCAAGGCCGCCAAGACTTCCAAGAGTACGGAGCATCAGGCATGAGCGATGGTTTGTTCATTTCCTTCGAGGGCGTGGATGGGGCAGGCAAGACCACCCAGGTCCAACGAGCACACGATTATCTGCAGGAGTGCGGCCTGCGGTCCCTGATCACCCGTGAACCAGGCGGCACCCCGGTCGGATTGACCATTCGGGAACTCGTTCTGCACGGCTTGGCCGCCTTTCCTTCCGTTGCCGTGACCGGGGGTACCGACGTGGTTGACGCCTCCGACGATCTGGCCCCTAGGACCGAGGCCCTGCTCTATGCGGCGGATCGTGCCGAGCATGTGGCCCAGGTGGTGCGCCCGGCTCTGGAGCGAGGAGACATTGTGCTCTGCGACCGGTACCTGGATTCCTCAGTGGCCTATCAGGCCGGAGGCCGTGATCTGTCGGCGGATGTGATCCGTCGGCTGAGCCTGTGGGCCAGTCAGGGTTTGCTGCCCAAGCGCACCTACCTGCTGGATGCGGATCCGTCTCAGTCCAAGTCGCGTCTGGATCATGAGCCTGACCGGCTGGAGTCGGCTGGCGACGACTTCCAGCAGCATGTGCGTCAGGCATTTCTGCAGCTGGCTCACAATGAGCCCGACCGGTTCCTGGTTATCGACGCTACCCAGCCCATCGACCAAGTCTGGCAGATCATCCAAGATGATTTGGACAAGTTGGTCGAAGGACGCGAGCCGGATCTGCCGCAGGTCGACGATGATGAATCGGCTGCAGGATACGAGGACGATGAGCAGGATGCCGAGTCGGACTGGACTGAGGCTGCGGATGCGTCCGATCAGACACCGGAGGCTGATCCAGGCCAGGACGACCAGTCCATGGATGCGGGCACAGTCGGCGGGGATGCTGACGACGATTCGATTCCTGCGGATTCCCCGGCCCGCTGGCTGCTCCGGTCCCGGCTCCTGCGGAAGACCCGATGAGCGTCTGGGATGCCATTGTGGGTCAGCAGCCCACGGTCGATCTGCTCAAGCGGACGGTGGCCGCTCAGGCGCAGGGCCATGACGAGGTGGCGCAGTCCTGGCTGATCTGCGGCCCTCCTGGATCAGGGCGCTCCAATCTGGCCCGGGCTTTCGCGGCGGCCCTGATCAGTCCGGATCAGGGGCTGAGCGACCAACCCACCCGTGTCACCCAGCAGGTCCTGGCAGGAACCCATCCGGATGTGACCATACTGTCCACCAACAAGGTCACCATCGGCATCAACGAGGTCAGGGAGCTGATCATGACCTCGGAGCAGATGCCTTCAACCTCGCGCTGGCGGGTCATCATCATCGAAGACGTGGACCGGATGCTGGAGCGGACCACCAACGTGCTGCTCAAGGAGATCGAGGAGCCGGCTGAGCACACCATCTGGCTCCTGTGTGCACCCAGCGCCCAAGATGTGCTGCCCACCATCCGCTCGCGGACCAGGGTGCTCAACCTGGCGGTGCCGTCCAACACTGCTGTGGCCGATTTCCTGACCGACCAGGTGGGTGTGGACCGGCCTCTGGCCGCCAAGGCCGCCCGTCTGGCTCAGGGGCATATCGGCATCGCCCGTCTCTATGCCACCAAGAGTCAGGTCCTGGCCGACCGCGATGAGCTGGTGGTAGGTCTGCTGGGTCTGCGGCGCGCCTCGGATGCTGTGATCCTGGCAGCTCGGGTGGTTGATGCGGCCCGCGATCAGGCCACCGCCACCGTGGACGATGAGGTGGCCAGGGACGAGCGGGAGTTTCGGCAGATCAACGGGCTCAGGGACAAGGAGCGTATTCCCCGGCAGCTGCGCGGGGCCTACCATGCCTTGGGGGGCAAGGATCAGGTCCGTCGGCGGGTCACCAGACTGACCCGGGATGTGCTGGACCGCAACCTGAGCACCCTGGCCAGCGTCTACCGGGATGTGGGCGTCCTGCAGAACGGTGCCGAGGAGAAGGCCGGCTTGGTCAATCTGGAGAATCGGGCGGCAATTGCCGATCTGTCAGTCAGACTCTCCAGGCAGGGGGCTATCGACCGCATTCAGCTGATCGCCCGGGCTCGCAGGAGGCTGGCTGCCAACGGTTCGCCGCTCCTGGACTTCGAGGCCCTTTTCTGCACCCTGTTGGTCTGAGTGCAAACCCAAGGGTTCATCAGGCGAAAGTGCCTGGCGAGGTCATGTCGCTGCTGCCGATCCTTGGCGACCAGGTCGATTCCCTGCACTCCAGTGCCGGCGGCAGAGCCACGTGGGATGGCAGAATGGACTGTCCCTTGGCGTCGATCAGCCGCAGGGCCTCCTGGACGATGCCTTCCAGGGGGGTCTTGACTGCGGTCAAGGTCGGACTGCTGACCAGGCAGGCCGGGCTGTCCACGAAGGCGGCCACCTTGACTTGGTCGGGAACCCGGAAGCCCAGTTGGTTGCAGGCCATCAGAGCGCCCAGAGCCAGCGAGTCATCCCCGCAGATGATGGCATCGGGACGGTCGTTTCCCCCGCTGAGCATGGTTATGACGGCATCGTGGCCGCGCTGCATGCTGCATGGGCCGAACTGGACCCAGTCCGGCTGAGGAGTCATCCCCAAGGTGTTGGTCAGGGTGGAGAAGGTCGTGAAGAGCTCGGTGGCAGCGCTGGTGCTCAGTTCGCGGCTCAGATAGGCCACAGCGTGCGCGTTCTGTTCGGCCAGGTGGGCGATGATCAGCCGCATGGAGGCGGCCTGGTCCGTGCCGACCCAGCTGGTGTGGTAGGAGACCGGTCTGCCGCCGACCTGAACGATGGGCAGCCCGGATGGCAGGTCGGCGGGCATGCCGACCGGATCGTCGTCCAGCGAAGGAACGACGATGATTCCTTCGACCTGTCGGGCCGCCATGGACCTGATGGCCGCCTCGCGCTCCTGGTCGCCCCTGACGGATATGACCAGCAGGTAGCGGCCCTGCTCGGTCAGCCTTCTGCTGAGCAGATCCAGGATGGACCCGTCTAGGCCGGTGGAGGCGCCGCACAGAACCAGCCCTATGGTTCTGCTGCGGTCCGAGCGGAGCGCGCTGGCAGCGAAGTTGGCCGAATAGTTGAGCTTCTCGGCCGCAGCCCTGACCCTGCGGCTGATGTCGTCATTCTTGCTTCTATGGCCGGAAAGGACGCGGGACACAGTCGCCGTCGAAACTCCGGCCAGAGCTGCGACGTTGGCAATGGAAGGCTTGTTGTCCGCCGTGTGTCCCATTGGTTCCCTCGAAGGTCCTCTCCACGGATGTCGGCTGCGGCTGGCGGCGGGGCTACTCGGCCTGGGTCAGCTTGGTGACCAAGGAATCGGCCACGGACTCGGCATCATCGCCGTCGACGGTCACGGTGACCTTGTCGCCCTTGGCGATGCCCAGGCTCATGACCATCAGAATGCTGCCGGCGTCCACGGGATTGCCTTCGCCCTTGGCTATGGTGACCTTGCATCCGCTGGATGCGGCGGCCTGTGAGAATTCCGAAGCGGGCCTGGCGTGAATGCCTACCGGGTCGGTGATGACGGTGGAACGTTGTGCTGTTGCCATGATGACCAGCTCTCCTGAAGATATGGCCGGTCTTGTCGAACCGGCATGTCGAGTGATGAATACGCTGGTTATCTTACCACCGTCAACAAGGAATTACAGAAAACGATTACCGTTGAAAAACAAATGGATTTGTGTATACTGAACATCGTTGCTTAAAGAACGTTTCCACCGCCGTTGTGGAGCTTGCCTCTAGGGCGGCCTGCACGCAGTGGCCAGGCACTAAGGAGTGCGACATGGAGATCCAAGGCGTGGGCATTGGCCGCGGCGTTGCCGTTGGCCCGGTTATCCATATGGCGGCCGGACTGGATGTGCCCGGTGATGAGGCGAGGCCTGAGAACCTGACGGCGGATGCTGAATTCAGCAGGGTCGAATCCGCCCTGGCATCGGTCAATAGGGATCTGCTTGCGCGCGCCAAGGCCGCCCAGGATGGGCAGGGCGCCAAGGATGCTGCTCCGATTCTGACCGCATTGGCCCAGATGGCCCAGGACCCGGCCCTGAAGACCTCGATCCGATCCCTGCTGGATGGTGGCAAGACCGCCGAGCGATCCGTCTATGAGGCCTTTGCCGACTTCGAGGGGAAGCTCCAGGCCATCGGCGGCTACATGGGGGAGCGTGCCAACGATCTGCATGATGTAGGCCAGCGTGTCATCGCCCATCTGCTCGGTGTCCCGGCTCCGGGCGTGCCGGAAAGCGACAAGCCATTCGTCCTGGTCGCCCCTGACCTGTCTCCGGCCGACACCTCCAGCTTGGACATGACCAAGGTGCTGGCCATTGTCACCATTGAGGGCGGTCCGACCAGCCATACCGCCATCCTGGCCCGGTCCAGGGGGATCGTCGCCGTCGTGGGCGCTCAGGACGCAGCCGGGCTGTCCGACGGACAGACGGTCATCGTCGATGCCGCAGCCGGTAAGGTGACGGCCAATCCCACCTCGGAACAGATCGAGAAGGCTGAGCAGGCCCGTCGTGAGGCTGATCAGGCCAAGGCTTTGCGGGGCCATCCCGGCCAGCTCAAGGATGGAGCCAAGATCCCTCTCCTGGCCAATGTCGGCAAGCCTGCGGATGCTGATCCGGCCCTGGAGTATGGAGCCGAGGGGGTTGGACTCTTCCGCTCGGAGTTCCTCTTCCTGGGCAATGAGCAGGCGCCCGGCGTCGAGGAGCAGGCCAAGGCCTACCGTGCTCTTCTTGAGCGCTTCCCGGGCCGCAAGGTGGTCATTCGCCTGCTGGATGCCGGCGCCGACAAGCCTCTTCCCTTCCTGACCCAGGCCGACGAGCCCAATCCTGCCCTGGGGCTGCGTGGTCTGCGCACGCTGAAGGTCCACAGCCAGGTCCTGGAGGATCAGCTGGAGGCCCTGGCCCGGGCCGATGCCGAGACCGATGCTGACCTGTGGGTCATGGCGCCCATGGTCGCTGACGAGCACGAGGCCGACTACTTCGTCCGTCTGGGCAAGAGCAAGGGGCTCAAGCGCGTAGGCGTCATGGCCGAGGTTCCTTCGATTGCACTGATGGCCGACAAGGTGGCCAAGGTGGCCGACTTCGTCAGCATCGGCACCAACGATCTGACCCAGTACACGCTGGCCGCCGACCGCACGCTGGGTTCGGTCGCCTCCTATCAGACCGCCTGGCATCCTGCCGTCCTCAGGGCCATCAAGCTCATCGCTGATGCTGGTCAGGCCAATAACATGCCTGTCGGAGTCTGCGGCGAGGCTGCTGCCGATCCGGACCTGGCCGTGGTTCTGGCGGGCATCGGCGTGACCAGTCTGTCCATGACTCCGGTCGCCCTGGATGATGTCCGCGCCGAACTGGCCAAGCACACCATGGACGAGGCCAAGGCGCTGGCCGCCAGGGCTCTGGACGGGGAGTTCTATCATCCCCAAGAGTGGTGAGCAGTCGGCCGGATCCACGCAAATCCACCGGATCCGGTGCAATCGAGCAAGTCAAACAGCACGAGCAAGGAGCAGACATGACGGATTTCCAAGCCTTCCTTCCCGACACATCCTTTGCCCTGGATGTGCCGGCGGCTGACTGGCGGGATGCCATCCGCAAGGCGGGCGACAGGCTGGTGGCCTCCGGGTTCACCACCGATGCCTATACGGATCAGATGATCGAGACTGTCGAGAAGATGGGTCCCTACATCGTCATCGCCCCAGGTCTGGCTCTGGCCCATTCCCGGCCCAGCGAGGCGGTTCTGGGAACCGGCCTGAGCTGGGTGAGGCTGTCCACGCCTGTCGAGTTCGGCAACAAGGCCAATGATCCGGTCTCCCTGGTGATCGGTCTGGCCGGACGGGATGAGCAGGAGCATCTGCAGGTGATGTCCGCCATCGCCGGTGCTCTGACCGACGCGAAGAAGACCGAGCAGCTGGCCAAGGCCGGCACCCCTGACGAGGTCCGCGCCATTCTTCAATCGTGAACAAGAAGCAGTAAAAGCAAACAAGGAACAAAGGAGCAACTCATGGATATTCTCTGCGTATGCGGCAACGGCATCGGCACCTCGGTCCTGCTCAAGGTCAACGTCGAGCAGGTGGCATCGGAGCTGGGCATGGATGTGACCGTGACCACCTCTGACGCGGGCAGCGCCAAGGGCACGGCCAACATGAACGACCTGGTGCTGACCTCGCCTCAGCTGGCGCCCGAGCTGGAGGGGACCACTACTCCGGTCGAGACCGTCCAGAACTTCATGGACAAGGACGAGATCAAGGGCATTCTGGAGCAGTACGCCGACTGATGCCCCCGGCGGGCATTCATCATCGCCAGGCCGATGGGACGCCCGCTCTTTCGAGTTGAGAACAAGAGAGAATAGTTAAGGACAAATAATGAATGTCTTCCTTGCGGTGCTGAACTTCATCAGCCAGGAGATTCTGAATGTGCCCGCCTACCTGATCGGCATTGTGGCGGCCATCGGCCTGATCGCCCTGAAACGGAGCGCAGGCCAGGTCATCTCGGGTGCTCTCAAGGCGGCCATGGGCTATCTGATTCTGGGTGCCGGCGCCACTGTGGTGACCAACGCCTTGGATCCCTTCGGCAAGCTGGTCTTCAAGGCCACTGGCGCCCACGGGGTCGTCCCCACCAACGAGGTGATCGTGGCCCAGGCCTCCAGCCAATTCGGCGCAGCCTCCGCCTACATCATCGTGCTCAGCTTCATCGTCATGATCCTGTTGGCACGGTTCACCCCGCTCAAGTATGTTTTCCTGACCGGCCACCATA
The DNA here is from genome assembly GCF_052606465.1 of Bifidobacterium sp. ESL0825. Classification (NCBI taxonomy): domain Bacteria; kingdom Bacillati; phylum Actinomycetota; class Actinomycetes; order Bifidobacteriales; family Bifidobacteriaceae; genus Bifidobacterium; species Bifidobacterium sp. ESL0825. The sequence goes on along the minus strand of NZ_CP199589.1, from coordinate 1,384,109 downwards.
TGGTCTTCATGTCTACACTGCTGGCCCTGGTCCTTTCGATCGGGTTCGGCAAGGGCAACAACCTGCTCATCGTGCTGATCGGCTCCCTGCTCATGGGCGTGATCATGGTCGCCATGCCTGCCTTCGCCCAGCCGTACATGAACCGGGTGACCGGCAGCGACAAGCTGTCCATCGGCCACTTCAACACCTTGGGCTACGTGGTCTCGGGCGCGGTCGGCAGTGCTGTGGGCAAGAAGTCGCGTTCCACCGAGGACATCGACTTCCCCAAGGGGCTGAGCTTCCTGCGTGATTCCATGGTCTCCACCACCCTGCTCATGGTCGTCCTCTACCTGGTCTTCGCTGTCTGGACCGCCTTTGTGGTGCCGGCCAAGGCCGCCTTCGCCGTCTTCCCATCGCACCCGGCCAACTGGGGAGCCTTCTTCATGGCCGCCTTCGCCCAGGCCTTGCAGTTCGGCATCGGCGTGAGCATCATCCTCTACGGCGTCCGCATCATCCTGGGCGAGCTGGTGCCCGCCTTCCAGGGCATCGCCAACAAGGTGGTCCCCGGCGCCCGTCCTGCACTGGACATCCCCATTGTCTTCCCCTACGGTGCCAACGCATCCCTGATCGGCTTCCTGGCCTCCTTCGCCGGTGGTCTGGTGGCTCTGGTCATCATCGCCGTCTGGCTCGGGCCTGTCTGGGGTCTGGCCCTGATCCTGCCGGGCATGGTGCCCCACTTCTTCGATGGCGGCGGTGCCGGTGTCTTCGGCAATGCGACCGGCGGCCGCATCGGAGCCGTGGTCGGCGGCTTCATCAATGGTCTGCTGATCACCTTCCTGCCGGCCATCCTGATGACGGTTCTGGGCAGCTTCGGCCTGTCCAACGCCACCTTCGGCGATGCCGACTTCGCCTGGTACGGCACCGTGGTCGGCAAGCTGGCCCAGCTGGGTATCCCTGCCGGGGCCGTGGTCCTGGTGGTCCTGGCTGTGGTGATCTTCGCCCTGGCCTGGATCTGGCAGGTCAAGGTGGTCAACACCGGATGGATGCCTGCCGCCAAGCATGCTGAGTTCATCGCTGATGTCGAGGCTGAAGAGAAGGAGGCCAAGGCTCAGGCTCGTGCAGCCGCCAAGGCCGCCCGCGCCGAGGCCAAGGCCGCCAAGGCAGCAAAAGCCGAATAGGCATGTGCAAGAGCGCCCTGCAGGCGCCAGGAGAAAGGTCCTGCTGATTCCTTTCTCCGCCCCAACTCAGAGTCGCCCGTTTCCTTTCTACGTGGAGGGAAACGGGCGACTCTTGCATTTTGACCCAGCATGATGGGCTTTATTGCTCCAAGCGTCTTTAACGGATGAACTTGACCCCGTCACTGGAGCGGGCGAGAATCGAATCATGAGGATTATCACAGATTTCGGCACCATTCCCAATCGGTACGCCAAGCGTGCCCCGCAGTCCCTTACGCGCAAGGGACGTCCTGTAGTCTCCTTCCCCTTCCGGCTTGAGGATGTACCCCAGGAGGCTCGTTACCTGCATTGGATGCTGGTGGATCCTGATTCCGTGCCGGTCTGCGGCTTCCCTTGGATCCACTGGTCCCTGGCCAACCTGCCTGTTGGCGCTCTGGCTGCCCTGCAGCCTGATGAGGCTGACAGCTCTGTTCTGGCCATTCCCGAGGACTTCTCCAGAAACCTGCCCAATCTGATTCCCGGTGTGCCTCAGGGCCGGACTTCGGCCGCCTCGCCGCTGGTCATGGAGGAGGAGATCGCCGACGATCCCGCCGTGCTCATGCGCTACAACGGCCCCACCCCTCCGGATCAGGTTCATGACTATGTGCTGTCGGTCTGGGCCACGAAGGAAGCTCTGCCGAATCTGGAGGAGGGATTCTGGCTGAACGCCCTGGTCCATGCCGTTCATTCCGCCCAGCCTGTAGCCGCTGCAGCTCGGGTTTGGCTGCCAGCCGATGCATGAGAATTTGATTTAGCGCACATCCCCTGATATTGGGACCGATATTGGGGCGGTCTGGCACTAGAGTGAGGCCATGCCCCAAGTGCGCAGACGGCCGTCATCCCTGCCTGCCCACGCAGTCGGTTGGAACGGCATCCTCCGGCATCCGGACTGGTGATGACAGTTGACCGCAATCAGACAAAGGAAGACGCTTATATGCCCTGCACCACGCTTCTGATAGGCAAGCACGCCAGTTATGACGGATCCACCATCATTGCCCGAAATGAGGATTCAGCCAACGGGGAGTTCCGTCCCAAGCGCTTCGTCCTGGTCGCTCCCGACCAGCAGCCACGGCACTACCGCAGCGTGATCAGCCACTTGGAGATGGATCTGCCCGAGGACCCCATGCGTTACACCTCGGTGCCCAATGCTGTGCTCGATCAAGGGCTATGGGCCGAAGCAGGCGTCAACAGCGCCAACGTGGCCATGTCAGCCACTGAGACCATCACTACCAACGAGCGTGTGCTGGGCGCCGATCCGCTGGTGGAACTCACCCCCGCCCAGGGCCGTCCGGGCGATGAAGGCTACCTGGCCGAGGTACCCGGGGGCATCGGCGAGGAGGACCTGGTCACCATCGTCCTGCCCTATATCCGCTCGGCGCGGGAGGGTGTCCTGCGGCTGGGTTCCCTTCTTGAGCGCTACGGCACCTATGAGATGAATGGCATTGCCTTCAGCGACGTGGACGAGATCTGGTGGATGGAGACCATAGGCGGCCATCACTGGATCGCCAAGCGGGTGCCCGATGACTCTTATGTGACCATGCCCAACCAGCTGGGCATCGACGAGTTCGATCTGGACGACGCCTTCGGGGAGCAGACCGATCACCTTTGCTCGGCCGACCTGCGGGGGTTCATCGCCGACAACCACCTGAATCTTGCCGTGGAGTCGGCCTCGCCCTTCAATCCGCGTGACGCTTTCGGATCCCATAGCGATTCGGATCATGTCTACAACACGCCCCGGGCCTGGTATATGCAGCGCTTCCTCAACCCCTATGACGAGATCTGGGACGGACCGGATGCCGATCATGCCCCCACCAGTGACAACATCCCCTGGTGCCGCCAGCCCGAGCGTCTGATTACCGTGGAGGATGTCAAGTATCTGCTCAGCTCCCACTACCAGGGCACGCCCTACGATCCCTATGGGCGGACCGGCGACGAGCACACCAAAGGGCTCTACCGGCCCATCGGCATCAACCGCAACGACCAGCTGGCCCTGATCCAGCTGCGCCCCTACCGGCCTGAATCCTGCCGGGCCATCCAATGGATGTCCTACGGATCCAACGCCTTCAATGCCTTGGTTCCCTTCTATGCCAATGTGGATCGGACGCCCGACTATCTGGCCAACGCCACTGACCGGGTCTCCACTGACAGCCTCTACTGGTCCGACCGGCTGATCGCCGCCCTGTGCGATTCCGAATTCGCAGGCACCTCGGCGGCTGTCGAGCGTTACCAGCAGAGCGTGGGCGGCGAGGGCCACCGGCTGATTGCCGCTGCTGACGAGCAGGTGGCACGGCTGGAGGGCGCCGACCAGGGCACCGACAACGCCGAGGTGCGCCAGGTGTTGCAGGCCGCCAACCAGGACATGGCCGACCGTCTGCGCAAACAGACCGATGACCTGCTTGGCCAGGTGCTCTACACGGTCAGCATGGGCATGCGCAACGGCTACCACCTGTCCGACAACTGAGCCATCCGATTTGCAAAAACCATTAAGGAGGAGAGCCTCATGAGGGGTTTCGATGATTATGTCAGGCCATATGGCTTGTTTGACAAGATCGATGCCTTCGGCTATTTGAAGGATCTGAGGGAGCATCCGGATATGCCGCGCAAGCAGGGCCGAGTGCTGTTGGTGACCGCCGACACCCCGCTCAAGGCTTCGCGAGGGGAGGGCAAGACCACGACCACCATCGCCCTGATCGACGCTCTGCGCGCCCGGGGGGTGGATGCTGCGGCCGTCCTGCGTCAGCCCAGCATGGGCATCACCGCAGCTGGGTCCAAGGGTGGCGCCTCCGGTGGCGGCAAGTCTTCCCTGACGCATCCTGAGCTGGTGGACTGGGGTTTGTGCGGGGAGATGGCGGCCATCGAATCCGCTCAGAACCTCTTGGTCTCCTTTGCTGAGAAGGCTGTGGACGAGGGCCGGCTGGACACCGTCCTGGTGCCCCGGGTCAGTGAGGTGCCTTCACGGTCCTTGCGTCAGATCACCGTGGACCGAGGCAAGGGCGATCTGCCCGAGCGGACCGTGCTGACGCCAACCTGCGAGCTCATGCAGATCGTCGTGCTCTCCCGGAGCATGGAGGAGATCGAACGGCGTGTGGCAGCCATGGTCGCGGGGACCCTGGACGGTCGCCCGGTCACCTTTGGTGAGTTTGTGGACCTGTGGCGGATCACCGGCATTCTGACCGATGCGGTCAAGCCTGCCTTCACTCAGACCCTGGAGGGTTCACCGGTCTATGTGCATGGCGGGCCTTTCGCCAACGTCTCCATCGGCATCCCTAGCCTGGTGTCCGTGGAAATGGCCTGCGCCCGGCACGACGTGGTCGTCGTCGAGGCGGGCTATGGAGCTGATGCCGGTGCCCAGAAGTGGCTGGACATCGCCGCCCGTGAGTATGGGGCCCAGTGGCCTGCCGCCGCGGTGGTCGTCACCCGTGCCACTACCTGGCGGGACGATCCCAAGCTGAGCTGGCGCTATCCCTTCCACGTGCATCGTCTGGAGGGACTAGGCATCCCCACCTTCCCGCTGATCAACCTTTGGGAGGGCGAGGACGACCAGGTGGATTCCTTGCGGGAGACCGCCGACGGTCTGGGCTTCCGCAGGCCCATCGCGGGCAACCTCTTCCGTGACGGAGGCAAGGCCCTTGAGCCTCAGCTGGACGATCTGATCAAGGCCCTGCAGGAGCCCGCGAAGGCCCAGGCGGATACAGCCAGCCTGCATGATATGTCCGTGCCGGATCGGATTCGCTGGATCGCCCAGAGCGCCTACGGGGTGCCGGCTGATCGGGTTATTGAGCGTGAGGGCTTCCAGGACAGTCTCCAGGCGGCCTCCGACCTCTGCAACAAGGCAGGCATCTCTCTTGAAGATTTGGTGGTGGTGGCGGTCAAGTCGCCGGCTACCATGACCGACGATGACCGGGCTGACCAGGACAAGCGCACAGTCACCCTGAAGAAGGTTGAGGCCCATACGGGTGCCGGTCTACTGCAGGTGAACCTGACCACCTCCCTGACCACGCCCATGCCCAAGATCGTCTGAGCAGGCCATGCATGGATTCGGCAGACTCGTGACGCGCCGTGTTGCGGGTCCGCAGAAACCGTGTATAGTATCTACTTGGCTCTTGAAAGTACCCTGCCCCTATAGCTCAGTTGGCTAGAGCAGCTGACTCTTAATCAGCGTGTCCGGGGTTCGAGCCCCCGTGGGGGCACAGAGTCGAAGCCCAGCAATCGCAACGATTGCTGGGCTTTTGCATGTCCCGTGAATCCAAGCGAGAATCGAATTTGTTGGATATTTGTGTGACAAAAGTCCTAGCCAAAGAAAAGTGCCGCTGAGGCAGGTTGTAAAACCTGTTTGCTAATCATTGAGCGTGTTTCTCAAATCTCCTGCCCGCTGTTTTCCTCGGCCACTGATCTCAGCTCTGATGTGACATTCCCTGCCTGCTTGGTATGGAAGCCTGCACAGCAGTCGGTCATTCCTGACCTATAGAAGAGCATGCGAATCTTGTGCTTACGAATCAAGCAGGCAGATGTGCCGGCGTGCGGGAGCGGCTTCGAAAAACTGCCAAGAGTGTGAAATCTGCCTGGGACATGGAATCCATGCGTGGTTCTCAATGCGCCATGACCTGCGGTGGCTGGGATAAAATATGGGTGCCGGTTGAAGTGCAGTCGTGTTGATGGTGACACGCGGTTGGGGCTGGCGCTATATCGGATTTCAATGAATCACCTGAATCAATGGAGATCATGAGCGCTTCTCGGCCTAGTGCCATCACCTGTTTCTATTGAATGATGCCCATGTCTTGGCCCCTGTATGACCGGTTGGGGAAAGGGGTGCCACGGCGGCATTGAGAGAGGGGTGAAGGGTCGAATGGAATATTCGCTTATGACCAAGCTGGCCGCAGAATGTGTCGGCACCGCCATATTGATGATCTTCGGCAACGGCGCAGTTGCCGATGTGGATCTGGAGGGCACCAAGGGCCACCATTCAGGCTGGCTGACTATCGCCATGGGATATGGCTTCGGAGTCATGTTTCCCGTGCTCATGTTCGGCGGGGTGTCAGGAGCTCACATCAACCCGGCCATGACTCTGGGGCAAGCCGTCATCGGCATCTTCCCCTGGAGCCTGGTTCTTCCTTATATTCTGGCGCAGCTGGTCGGAGCGGCCCTGGGCCAGCTGGTCGTCTATGCCTGCTACTTCCCGCACTACCGCATGACCAAAGACCCTTTGCCGATTTTGGGTACCTTCTGCACCACTGATGCCTCGGGTTCGCTGGTCAACTACTTTATCAATGAGTTCTTTGGCACGCTGGTGCTGGTCTTGGGAGCCCTCTGCTGCCTGCAGGGCCCATGGGGGTCTAAGGGGTTGGCTGCTGCCTCCATCGTTGTTGGCTTGATCGTCTGGGGGCTGGTCACCTCTTTGGGCGGTCCCACCGGTCCTGGCTTGAACCCTGCGCGTGACCTGGTGCCGCGCTTCCTGCACTGGATTCTGCCCGTGCCCAACAAGGGGGACTCACGCTGGGGCGAGGCTTGGATTCCAGTGGCGGCACCCGTCATTGGTGCCATTGTCGGAGCCGTGATGTTCAAGGTCCTTTTCGCCGCCTGATCAACAGGTAGCTTCAGGGGCCCGGGCTTCTTCTTGGAGGCCCGGGATCCGGCAGTTGAACACGCAAGTATGGACATCATATTGTCATGTTGTTATAATGTTTGCGGAATTCGAGGTTGAAGATTCCGTGGGGAGGCATCCACCCTCCCGCGAACGTTCGCTACGAAGCGGATGGGCTTCATCGTATGCGAGGAGGCAAATTGCTGGACGAGTATTTCCCGGAAGGCACCGTCATGTACAGGGACGGCGTGGCCGGTTGGGAGGAAGCAGTGGATGTGGTCACCGCTCCGCTGGTTGACTTGGGAAGGATCAAGCCCTCCTATGTCGAGGCTATCAAGGCTTCGATACGCAAACCGGGCGGCACCTATATTGATCTGGGGCAAGGCATCGCCATGGCCCACGCCAGACCAGAGGCCGGTGTTGTGACCACATCCCTATCGGTGCTGAAGGTTGGCAGGCCATTTCTGCTGGCCGATTCACAGGACCACCCAATCAGCACGTTCTTCTGTCTGGCCGCGCAGGACTCGAACAGTCATTTGAACCTGATGCAATCGCTGGCGACCTTCCTGAGTGACGCGAAGAATCAGGAACGGCTGGGCAAGGCCGCGAACGTTGAGGAATTGAGGACGATCCTCAAGGAAGAAAGGTAATCAATATGAAGATTCTGACAGTTTGCAGCACTGGACTGGGTTCGAGCTTCATCACTCAGCTCAATATTGACAAGGCCCTGAAAGAACTTGGCGTGACCGGTGTCGAGACCGACCATAGCGATTTGGGCTCTGTCAACAAGGGCGATGCCGATGTTATTTTTGTCGGGCGTGACATCGCTGATGCTGCCAAGGATCTGGGCGACGTGGTTGTTCTGAACAGCCTGATTGATATGAATGAGATCAAAGAAAAGCTGGCCGAGGCTCTGAAGCGTCACGGTGTTGATGTCCATGAAGAGGGGCAGAAGGCATGAACGGTGCATTAAAAGTCCTTTTGGACATTTTCCGACAGCCTTCCGTCATCGTCGCGCTGATCTCCCTGATCGGCCTGGCCCTGCAGCGCAAGTCTGCCACGGACGTCATGAAAGGAACCATACGGACATTCGTAGGCTTCCTGGTCCTGGCCGCCGGCGCAGGCGTGGTAACCAACGCACTGACCCCCTTTGGGGATATGTTCCAGCACGCCTTCCACGTCCAGGGTGTCGTCCCTAACAACGAGGCTATTGTCGGCACGGTCCTGGTCAAGTACGGCTCTGTTGCCGCACTCATCTTCTTCTTTGGAATGATTGTCAATGTCCTGCTTTCGGCAACATCATATTTCAAATATGTTTACCTGTCAGGACATGTGGCCTTCTATATGGCCACGATGATAACTGTCATCTTCGTGGCGGCCGGATTCTCCACCTGGCAGACTCTGCTCTGGGGCTCAATCGCTCAGGGCCTGGTTGTGACCCTTTCGCCCGCAGTCGTACAGCCTTTCATGAAGAAGGTCACTGGTACCGATGATGTGGCCCTGGGCCACACGGGCGGCTCGGGCATCGCTCTGGGCGGTCTGGTGGCTATGCTCACCCGCAGCAAGAAGCATCCTTCCAAATCGACTGAGGATATCAACTTCCCCAAGAATCTGGGCTTCCTGCGCGATACAACAGTCATCGTGGCCCTGTCCATGGCTGTGATCTATGTCATCGTGGCACTCTTCGCTGGTCCCGGCTATATCGAGAGCAAGCTCAGCGATGGACAGAACTTCATCGTCTATGTGATCATTCAGGCAGCCACTTTCTCAGCCGGCGTCTATATCATCCTGGCGGGTGTTCGTGTGGTCTTGGGTGAGATCGTTCCTGCCTTCAAGGGCATCAGCGAGCACCTGGTCAAGAACGCCAAGCCCGCACTGGATGTCCCCGTCACCTTCACCTTCGCCCCCAACGCCGTTCTGATTGGGTTCCTGTCCAGCTTCGTCGGCGGCATCGTGGGCATGGCCATCATGGCCTTGGCTGGCACCACTGTCATCATCCCCGGTGTCGTGGCTCACTTCATGACCGGCGGCGCTACAGGCGTGATCGGCAATGGCGCGGGCGGTCGGCGCGGAGCCATTCTCGGTTCCTTTGTCAATGGCCTGGCCATAACCTTCCTGCCGCTCCTGCTTCTGCCAGTGCTGGGTTCTGTGGGCAAGGGCGCCGCCACATACTCGGATGCCGATTTCGGCGTGGCCGGCATCTTCCTAGGCTACCTCAACAAGGCTGGCGGCCAGATTGCGATCATCGCGGGAATCATTGTCGTGCTGATCCTGGTCTATGTGGTTTCCTACTTCATGAACAAGCGCAAGAAGGCTATTGCCGCTGCAGCTGACTCGGCTGACAAGGCTGAAGCCGTCGCCTGAATCTGAAGCCCCTGTCTCATCTGTGAAGATGACAGGGGCGACGATGGGAAGGGTCATGGGACTAGCGGACTTTTCAATATCAGTTCCATGACCCATCCGTTGCTGGGCAATATTTCAGTTTGGCCCCTGTGCAGGGCAGAGACAAGGGGCTTCTGCAATCATTGAACGAAGCAAATCTCGATTGGCACAGGCCGCGGGATTTCGATTCATGAAAGCAAGGAAATATCAGGTGGGTCGGTTTTGCAATGGTAGATGGAATTCCCAAGTATGTGTCCGTGCGAGACCATTTGCGCGGAAGCGTCAAACGGATGAAAGAAGGGGCGCAGCTGCCTACTGAGTCCCAACTTTGTGCACGGTACAAGGTCAGTCGGATCACGGTTCGCCATGCCATAGAAGATCTGATCCGTGAGGGGCTGATCGTTCGTAGCCAGGGCAAGGGGACCTTCAAGCTGAAGTCGCCCGCTTCCTCCCGCGAGGTGATCAACGGCCGCATCAGAGGCTTCTGGCGTCAGCAGCATGACCTGGGCAGAACGGTCAAGACCCGAGTGCTGGGCAACAGGATTGTCAAGAAAGCCGATATTGCATCAAAGCTGGGTCTGGAGGCTGAAGCGGACCTGATCGAGCTGGAGCGGTTGCGCTATGTCAATGGCAACCTACAGCAATATGTCTGCACCTACCTGCCGGATGCACAGTTTCCGGAGATACTCGAGCATGATTTCTCCGACGGATCCCTCTATGATTTCATCGAAGGACGATACGACGTCAGGCTCGCCAGGAATGAGGTCGTGGTCCGCATCGAGAATGTCGATTCGCGGATTGCCGGGTACTTTCATGTGGACAAGGGTCGGCCCGTGCTGGCTATGGACTCCACCGTCTTCGACGGATTCGGCTCAGTGGTGGCATTCGGCGTGGCTCTCCAACCGCCTGCATATTCCGAAATAGAGTTCGTCATCAACAGCGTGCCGGACTCCAGGTAATCTCCAGGTAATGTTGTCTGCTCCGGGAGGCCGGCAACGGCATCTGGCAATGACCATGAATGCTTGTCGGCCCTTGGATGACCTTTCATGTCGCTGCTCGAAAATTTCGGTCCGGTTCCTGTCTGTGTGTCGTGTTTGTCGTGCTTGAATGGTTCGTCCTGCCATGGATATGATTGACCATATATGCCCGATTCCTCGCAATGAGTGTATCGGAGATGGGAAGGCAGGTGCGACCATGGGGCGTCTTCAAGGCAGGAAAGAGCGCGAGCCGTTTGTGCTCGAGCATGCCAGTATCGCGACCGGAGATGAGCAAGGCACGGTCCAGAAGGATATGTCTGTTCTGGTGTCCGCGGACGGCCGGATAGAGCAGGTCTGCCCGACCCCGCTGGCCTACGTGCCTTCCGGATATCACCGGATCAACGCTACGGGCAAGTTTGTGGCGCCTGGACTCATCAATGCCCATACCCATCTTTTTGCCGACGGCAAGCCCCTGTCTGGCGGTACGGACCTGTCGCCGCGCGTGGTCGACGCTGCTTTGAAAGTGGTGCACAGCCCTGCCGGCAAAGTCCTTATGGATGCCAGGATCAAGGGCAATGTCTCCACGCTGTTGAACTCGGGCGTGACGACCATTCGTACCCTGGGTGATGTGGGCTATGAGGCGGTTCGTCTGCGTGACAAGATTGATGCGGACGAGCTGACCGGCCCGCGCATGTTGGCTGCTGGTCCGCTCCTGGCGATTCCAGGAGGGCACGGTGATCCCTTCATCGCCCTGTCCTGCTCCTCTCCCGAAGAAGCCAGGCGTCGGACCCGGGAGAACCTGGATCATGGCGTCAATGCCATCAAGGTGGCTGCGACCGGTGGCGTCACCGATGCCACCAAGCTTGGCGAGGCCGGCAGCCCGCAGATGACCGAAGAGGAAATGGCCGCCGTCTGCGATGAAGCCCATGAGTTTGGCGTGCTCGTCGCAGCACACGCCCAGAGCCCGGAAGGAGTCAAGGCCGCCCTCAAGGCAGGCGTGGATACCATCGAGCACGGCAGTGCTCTGGATGACGAGATGATCGGGCTCTTCCTTGACAATCCGCGCTCGCTTCGTGGTTTCTCGGCCCTGGACCCCACACTGTCCGCAGGACTGCCGCTGGTCAAGATCAGCCAGCAGGAGCTGGGAATCAGCGACATAGTACGCGGCAACTCCGAACTGGTCGTTGACGGCATGGTCAAGAGCGCCAAGCAGGCTCACGAGAACGGCATTGCCGTCGGCGTCGGGACCGACACCGGCATGACCTTCGTGCCCCAGTACAGCACTTGGCGGGAACTCGACTATCTGGTGCGGTACGCTGACTTCACTCCGGCGCAGGCCTTCCACGCCGCCACCCAGGTCAATGCCCGAAACCTGGGCTTCGACAATGTCACTGGTTCGGTCGATACGGGCAAGGATGCGGATCTGATCGTCCTTGACGAGGACCCTGCCAAGAATGTGCGGACACTGGCTGATCCCAAGCTGGTCATCGTTCGTGGCAAGCCGGTCTGGCGTCCTGGGGTCAAGCACTTCGAGGAAATCGATCGCCTGCTCGACAGCTTCTGAGCATTTGCCTTGTGCGACCATTCAGGAGCAAGTAGTAGTTTGGCTGCCTGATGATTCCCTGATGACCGGATGGTATGCAAGCATGTCGGTATGCACAAGGGAGAACCGAGAGTGGATCAGGGCGACCAAGCCAAGGTTGTAGGAAGGTTGGCACCTTCGCCGACTGGGCGAATGCATCTTGGCAATATCTATGCATGTCTGGCGGCCTGGCTGGGTGTCAGGTCGCAAGGATCTGGCGGGGTTCTGCGGCTTCGCATCGAAGACATAGATGCGCCGCGGGCGGTCAAGGACGCTGATCGTTGGATCATGGATGATCTGGCCTGGCTGGGATTGGATTGGGACGGCGAGGTGGTCTACCAGTCCCAGCGCGCCGATGCCTACAGTCAGGCATTGAAGTTGTTGGAATCGCAAGAATTGGTCGGTGGGCAGCCCTTGGTCTACCCCTGCTTCTGCTCCCGTGCCGACATCCGTGCGGCATCGGCGCCGAATGAGGGCGACGGGTTCATCGTCTATCCGGGCACCTGCCGAGGACTTTCCCATCCGACAGTCAGTGAAAGGCTGGCTCGGGGGCAGAGGCACAGCCTGCGAATCGCAGTCCCCGATCAACCCGACGAGTCGGATGCCGCCTGTCGCTTCAGGGATCTGATCTTTGGCCCGCAGTCCTTCAACTTGCCCAGGCAGGTCGGCGATGTGGTCGTCAGACGTTCGGACGGCTTGGTTTCCTATCAGTTGGCGGTGACGGTGGATGACCTGGCCATGGGCGTCAATCAGATCGTTCGAGGACGGGACCTTCTAAGGTCCACGGCCATTCAGATGTGGATCCGGAATCACCTTCAGCCGCAGGCTCCTCGTGTTCAGTATGCGCATCTGCCGCTGATCGATGGCGTGGACGGCAGAAGAATGTCCAAACGCTTCGGATCGCCGGACCTGGGGTTGCTTAGGAGAGACGGATGGACGGCCAAGCAGGTGCTGGGGATCTGCGGCTGGCTCCTGGGAATCTTGGACTGTCCCAGACCTGCAAGTGCGCGGGAGCTGCTGGATGGTTTCACGTGGAACACGCTGGCCGCTGACCGCAAGGACCGGCAGCTTGACCTGAGCAAGCTGAACGTTTCTGACGTAAGGCCGGATCTGTGAGCTCTTCGATTTTGAATTTCCTTGCTCGTTTCTGGCATCAGCTTTCTCCCGGGCTTGTGAGCTTGCCGGTATGAGCCACTGGCTACCATGGCCTCAGTCAAGGCTTCCGGATTTTAAGGAGGTAGCGGGTCATGGTCGCCTATATGGACCACAAGGATCTGGGCAATCGGCAGATCAGCCGGGAACGGGCGGTGCAGATCACGGATGGGGTCAAGCGTGTGGCTGACAGGATCGCCAAAGCGGAGGACTCCGCCGGCCGAAAAGAAGGCTCGGTGACTCTGCTGGCGGCCACCAAGACCCGCGATGTGGGCGAGATCATGGCAGCCATTGATGCCGGGGTGCGTCGGATCGGCGAGAACCGTCCTCAGGAGGTCACCGCCAAGGCCCAGGGTTTGCTGGAGCTCTGTCGGGACAGGGGACTGGTCCTTGGCACCGACGCTGCAGACAGTGATTCATCAAGCGCCAGCGTGGGCTTCCGCCTCATTGGGCAGCTCCAATCCAACAAGATCAATAAGATCCTGCCATATGTCGACACGGTCGAGTCGGTCGACGGGCCCTCGCTGGCTCGAAAGCTGGCCACGCGGGCACTGGCGTCGGGCAGAACTGTGGGCATCCTCCTGGAGGTCAACGAGTCCGGCGAGCAGGCCAAGTCGGGCTGCGCTCCCGACCAGGCCCTGGATCTGGCCTATGAGCTGGCCAGTATGGAGGGGATTAGGCTCAAGGGTCTGATGACCGTCGGCGCCCATGTGGATGATGAGGCCGTCATCAGGAGCGGATTCGCCCATCTCCGCGGCCTGCGAGACCGCATCAGGGATTCGGGGGAGCCGGGCACGGACACCTGCGCCATGCTGTCCATGGGCATGACCGGAGACATGGAGTATGCGGTGGCCGAGGGGTCGACCGAGGTCCGTGTAGGCACAGCCATATTCGGCCCTCGGGCTTTTATCTGATCGGCAGCTCTCTGTTTCAGGACCCGAACCTGTCAAGAGGCCCGGCCTGGGGCTAGACTGTGCCCTATGAGAATCGCGCGTTTTTCCTACAAGGACACCCCACGATACGCCTTCGTCCAAACTGACAAGCAGGACGGCAAGGACTACCTGGTCGAGCTGAGCGGCTACCCCCTGACCGGCCAGCAGGTCGAACCCACCGGCCAGCGTTACCCATTGGACGACGAGGATGTGCGGCTGCTGGCTCCGGTCATCCCTTCCAAGATTTACGGGGCAGCCAAGAACTACCGCGCCCACGCCGCCTACATGGCCGAGCATGGCCAATCCTCGAACCCGGAACCACCGGAGAAGCTCATGCTCTTCATGAAGCCCTCCACCTCGGTCATTGGCCCTGACGACCCCATCGTCAAGCCCTCCTACAGCAAGGACATGAATTACGAGCCCGAGGTGGCCGTCGTCATGGGCAGGATGGCACGGAAGGTGAGCGTCAATGAGGCCATGGACCATGTGCTGGGCTACACATGCGTCAACGATGTGACCCTGCGCGACCTGCAGAAGAATGATCCTATGTGGACCCGCTGCAAGGGCTTTGACACCGCCTGCCCCCTTGGGCCTTGGATCGAGACCGACCTGGACTATCGGGATGCGAAGATCTCCTTCAAGCTCAACGGAGAAGAGGTGCCCGGGGCCAGCGGCACCACCGCAAACCTGATCCACTCCATTCCTGAGCAGATCGCCTTCATCTCCAGCTTCGCCACCCTGCTGCCCGGCGATGTCATCATGACCGGTACCCCTAACGCCACAGGTTCGTTGAAAAACCGGGACGAGGCCACGGTCCAGGTGGAGGGGATCGGTTACCTGCGCAATGTGGTCATCGACGAGTAGCGAATAAGAGGAGCAACAAGCAAGGCAAAAACTTGAGTCGAATGGGCTCAAGTTTGGGAATAGGTGTCCTCCTTCTGCTGTTGTAGAAGACAGATGAACCCGTGACGGGGTCTGGTCGAATGTTTCGGCAGCCCCCGCCGAAGAATGTTGGAGGATGCTCTATGAACGAAAACTTCACCACCATGGCCCAGCAGGCCATAGGCGATGCTATCCAGTCGGCTTCGGCGGCTGGCAACCCCCAGGTGGATGTGCTCCATCTGTTGGACTCTCTGCTGCGTCAGCAGTCCGGAGTGGTGCCTGGACTGATCCAGGCCGCTGGTGGTGACAGCCAACGAGTCGGAGCAGAGGTCCGTCAGGCCCTGGTGGCTCTGCCGTCGGCCAGCGGGTCCACGGCCTCGCAGCCCGATGCCAGCCGTCAGCTCAGCATGGCCCTGGCCCAGGCGGAGAAGGAAATGCAGGCCATGGGGGACGAGTATGTCTCTACCGAGCATCTGCTCATTGCCATCGCTCAGGGTCCCTCGCAGGCCGCCGATATTCTGAACCGGAATGGTCTGCAGGCCGATACCCTGCGCAAGGCCGTGCCCCAGGTGCGCGGCGGCGCCAAGGTGACCAGCCCGGATGCCGAGGGCACCTACAAGGCACTGGAGAAGTACTCCACCGATCTGACTGCCCAGGCCAAGGAGGGCAAGCTGGACCCGGTCATCGGCAGGGACCAGGAGATTCGTCGTGTCATGCAGATCCTGTCCCGGCGGACCAAGAACAACCCGGTCCTTATCGGCGAGCCCGGTGTGGGCAAGACCGCTGTGGTCGAGGGTCTGGCCGAGCGCATCGTGGCCGGCGACGTACCTACCACCCTGCAGGGCAAGAGGCTGATCTCCCTGGATCTGAGCTCCATGGTGGCTGGCAGCAAGTACCGCGGCGAATTTGAGGAGCGCCTCAAGGCCGTCCTCAATGAGATCAAGAGCGCCAACGGTCAGGTCATCACCTTCATCGACGAGATCCACACCATCGTCGGAGCTGGTGCAGCCGAAGGATCCATGGACGCAGGCAACATGCTCAAGCCCATGCTGGCCAGGGGTGAACTGCGTCTGATCGGCGCCACCACCCTGGACGAGTACCGTGAGAACATCGAGAAGGACCCGGCTCTGGAGCGCCGCTTCCAGCAGGTCTTCGTGGGCGAGCCCTCCGTGGAGGACACCGTGGCCATCCTGCGTGGCCTCAAGCAGCGTTACGAGGCCCACCACAAGGTGACCATCGGGGATGATGCCCTGGTCGCGGCAGCTACGCTGTCCAACCGGTACATCTCTGGTCGTCAGCTGCCCGATAAGGCCATCGATCTGGTTGACGAGGCCGCTGCCCACCTGAGGATGGAGCTGGACTCCCAGCCTGAGGAGATTGACGAGCTTCAACGCCGCGTCACCCGTCTGGAGATGGAGGAGATGCAGCTGAAGAAGGCCGATGACCCTGCCTCCAAGGACCGCCTGAGCAAGCTGCAGGCCGAGCTGGCGGACTCCCGTGAGAAGCTGGGGGGTCTCAAGGCCCGTTGGGAGAATGAGAAGGCTGGCCATAACAAGGTCGGCGACCTGCGCGCCCAGCTGGATGCCAAGAGGGTCGAAGCTGACAAGGCCACCCGTGAGGGCGACCTGGAGAAGGCTTCCCGCATCCTCTATGGAGAGATCCCCGGCATTCGCAAGCAGCTGGCCCAGGCGGAGAACGCGGCCGAGCAGGCCAAGAACGCCGCCAATGATGCTGGTCCCGACGGAGCTGACATCGCCGGTGGGCCGGCCCAGGAGCCCATGGTTCCCGACCATGTTGATGCGGATTCCGTGGCTGAGATCGTCTCTGACTGGACTGGGATTCCCGTAGGACGGCTCATGGAGGGCGAGAACGAGAAACTCCTGCATATGGAGGACTACCTGGGCAAGCGGGTGGTCGGCCAGCAGGAGGCCATCCATGCGGTATCCGACGCGGTCCGGCGCTCGCGTGCCGGCATCGCCGACCCTGACAGGCCCACCGGATCCTTCATGTTCCTGGGCCCCACCGGCGTGGGCAAGACGGAGCTGGCCAAGGCTCTGGCCGACTTCCTCTTCGACGACGAGAAGGCCATGGTCCGCATCGACATGTCAGAGTACATGGAGAAGGCCTCGGTCTCTCGTCTGATCGGTGCTGCTCCCGGCTACGTGGGCTACGAGGAGGGTGGTCAGCTGACCGAGGCCGTGCGTAGGCGGCCCTACTCGGTGGTCCTCTTCGACGAGGTGGAGAAGGCCAACCCCGAGGTCTTCGACCTGCTCCTGCAGGTTCTGGACGACGGCAGGCTGACCGATGGCCAGGGTAGGACGGTGGATTTCAAGAACACCATCCTGATCATGACCTCAAACCTGGGCTCGCAGTTCCTGGTCAGGGACGACCTGGACGAGGAAGGCAAGCGCAAGGCCGTCATGGATGCCGTACACGCCAACTTCAAGCCCGAGTTCATCAACCGGCTGGACGACCTGGTCATCTTCCACCCGCTGACCCGCGACGAGCTGGGTTCCATCGTGGACATTCAGGTCAAGCAGGTGGCCCAGCGGCTGACTGATCGGCGCATCACCCTGGATGTCACCGACTCTGCCCGGGAGTGGCTGGCCAACATGGGCTATGACCCGGCCTTCGGCGCTCGTCCCCTGCGTAGGCTGGTGCAAACCGAGGTTGGTGATCAGCTGGCCAGGATGCTGCTGGCCGGCAAGGTCCACGACGGCGACACGGTTCTGGTGGACCAGACCGGTGGCGACCACCTGGAGCTGACTGCCTGGCCCACCGAGAATCTGGTCGATGACTCGGTCACGGTCGACGATGTGACAGCTGATGGCGATGCCGATGCTGATGCCGGCGATGGCGGACGTGATGGTGGCCGTGGCCGTCATGCCGCTCGTGGCGACGGTCAGGATCAGGCCCAGTCTCACTGAGATCAATTAGGGTCGGCACACGGGGATAATTCCGGGTGCCGACCCTTTCTGTATTACAGACTGTGCCCTATGGATTCAGTGCAGAGCGGCCGCCGGATCCTTGCCCTCTTGCATGGACTCCCACTGGCTGTCGACGATGACCTGGGGGCGTCGTGCCGCGACTGTCGGAAGTTGGTCCATGTCGATCAGGGCGAGGTGTAGCCAGCGACGGCGCAGGTGCCGCAGCCGGTGTAGACGACGAATGTTGAGCATGGCCAGAATTGTGGACAGGGCCCCTGCTGCTGCCGCGATCATGGGGTTGAGCATCCAGCCAAGGAAAGGCTGGCAAATTCCGGTGGCAACGACCAGGGCGATGATGTTGTAGACAGTGGACCAGATCAGGTTCTGCCTGATGACCTGGGTCGTGGCCCGGCTCAGTTCTATGGCCCTGCCGGTTCCGTCCAGGTCGTCCTGGTGCAGGATGAGATCCGGTTGCATCGGGTCTGTACCCTCCGCATCTGCTTGAAGTTGGGGACCCAGAGCGATGCTTACTCGGGCCTTGTCTGTCAGCTCATGATCAGCGGTTGTAGCAGCTGCCAAAGCCACTAGGCTTGTTCGGCCCCGTTCCCGGGTGGAGGTGGCATTTTGACCAGTCCGATCCGCCGGAACCCCCCTGCTGGTCCGGGTCAGGTCGTGGTTGAGCCTATCCATGCACTCGCGTTTGCGCTCGGGGGTCAGCTGGGTGATCAACATATCCACGCCCGCCTGACGGGCTGCATGCTCGATCCTGTCGTCCGGCTGGCGGCTCCCGTCCAGGATCAGGCTGCTTACCCGCAGGGCGCGTAGATGGGTGGCGGTTCGGGTCAGGGATTCCGTATGCACTCCTTGGCCCTCCGAGTCATCGGGATCCAGCAGAGAGGAGTCGTCCAGGATCAGGGTCCGCACCCGGCCCAGACGGTTCATGGCTCGTGGCGAGGTGAAGAGCAGTCCGTGGGACAGGCCCGTCTCCAGGCTGGTTCGGAAGGCCATGGGGATGGTCATGGCTGCTACGGCAGGGCAGGCGATGGTCAGTACGCAGACGGCATTGCCTACAGCGTGGGCCAGGTGGGGCTGGGGACCCAGCATGAGCCAGAGCATGAAGGCCCAGACAGCCAGGATCATGATCATGGCGATGGCTGTGTGGACGATCCGATCCATCCTGCGCATGTCGGGGGATCGCTCGACCAGGGCCTGGGGAATGATCTTTGCGAGCCTGGCTGCGTAGGTGTTGTCGCCGACGGCATCAACGCGGATGGACAGTCGGCCCTCCAGAATCTTGCTGGAGGCCAGGATCCGGTCGCCGGGTCCGCATGGCCGGGGTCTGTCGCCGCCTGTCAGCTCGCTGTCGTCCACCAGGGCCGACCCTGATTCCACAACTCCGTCAGCAGCTGGCCGCTCACCTGTGCGTACCAGGAGCAGATCGCCTGGGCGGATCCGGTCGCGTGCAAGGATCTGGGCGGGGACTGTCTGCGGATGCTCGGGATCGGCCACCAGGCCTGAGGCTGGCCGGATCTCCGTCAGGTGGTTCAAGGAGGCCACCAGCGAGGCTTCCATTCTGGTGCCGATGACCCGAGCCAGCAAGAGGAGGGTGATGACCACGCCGATCAGATCGAAATAGGGGGATCGGGAGCCCTCCGGCAGCTGGGATCCGGCCAAGCAGGTGACCAGGCTGTACAGGTAGGCCAGGCTTGTGGCCAGCATGGCCAGGAGGTCGGGGCTGCAGCGGTGCTCGGTCATGGCCTTCCAGCCGTCCGTGAGTATTCCACGGCCGCAGTAGAAAAAGACTGGGGTTATCAGAATAGCCTGCACCCAGGGGCTGGTCAGCCAAGAGGGTAGCAAATCGGGGCCGAAACGATCGAACAGATCCAGAACCAGGACGGGCGCGGTCAGCAGGGCGCTGACGATGGTCGGCCTGATCAGACGTTGACCGCGGGAGTTCAGATCGGCTCCCCACCTGCCCCAATCCTCGGGATCGCGCCAGGCACGGTTGGCTGGGGAACCCGTGCCCGCATCCTGGTCATGGACATGAGCCGACGGCATAAGGAAGTACCAGATGATCAGCCAGGTGACCGCACAGGCCACGACCAGATCGGCTATCGCCAGGAAGATATCGATACCCACGGATCTCCTTCGGTCTTGCTCCAACCCCTTGATATTCTCTATTCTGCCCGTCATCGGGGCCTGGCACTGGTTTCAAGGCCGATTCCTTGCGGAAAAAACGAATTTTCGAACTGCCGTCGGCAGCCTGCCGGGCCGGGGCCCCGGGGTCCAGCCTTGGGGGTTTACTAGAACATATGTTCGATTCTACGTCATCAGTGGTCATGGTGGTGCTTCTCCTGCTGATCGGTATGGTCCTGGGAGGGTTGGCCGGGTATGCGCTGGGTCGCACCCAGGGCCGTAGGGCCGTCGGCATGGGGTCTGATAGCCAGGTGGATGAGCTGCGCTCGCAGCTGGATCAGGCCCAGGACCGGCTCCATGGATCCGAGGCGGCTTTGGTGGAGGCGCGGACCAAGGTGGATGGCCTGAACCGAGAGCTTTCCTTCGTCAAATCCCAGCTGGCCCAGGCCCAGCAGGCCGAGCAGATCAGAATCGAGCAGGAGCGCCGCCGTGCCCAGGCGCAGGAGGAGGAGAAACGGCGCAGGCAGGCTCAGAATCTGGAGGAGCAGAGCAAGGTGCTCGCGGCCCTGGCTCCTGTACAGAAGAACCTGGACGCCCTCCAGCACAAGGTGGCCCAGATCGAGGAGGGCCGCAAGCAGGAGATGGGCTCCCTGGGACAGCAGCTGAAGAGTCTGGGCGAGCAGCAGGGGAGGCTGGACAAGGAGACCAGCTCCCTGGCTTCGGCCCTGCGCAACAACAAGGTGCGCGGCGCTTGGGGCGAGGCTCAGCTCAGGAATATCGTCGAGTCTGCAGGGCTCTTGGAGCATGTGGATTTCGACACCCAGGTGGTGGTCACCGCCTCGGATGGACGTGTTCTGCGTCCCGACATGGTGGTCCACCTGCCCGGCGGCAAGACCATTCCCATTGATGCCAAGGCCCCCTATTCCGACTACCAGCGGGCCTGCGAGATCCCCGACACCGCTTCGGATGACGAGCTGCGCCGCCGGGACGAACTGCTCAAGGCGCATGCCCGGGCCCTGCGAGAGCACGTCAAGACCCTGGCTGACAAGGAGTACTGGAACGCCTTCGAAACGGCCCCGGACTTCGTGGTGGCCTTCATCCCCAACGATTCCCTTCTGCAGGCCGCCCTGGAGGTGGATCCCACGCTGATGGACGACGCCTTTGCCCAAAAGGTGGCCCTGACCTCGCCGGTGACCCTCTGGGCTGTGCTCAAGTCGGTGGCCTATGCCTGGCAGCAGCAGAACCTGTCCGAGGACGCCCGCACCCTCTTCACGCTCACCCACGAGCTCTATGACCGCTTTGTGGTTCTGGGCGATCGTGCCAACAAATTGGGGCGCTCCATCACTGCCACGGTGACTGCCTACAACAAGTTCGCCTCCTCCTTGGAGTCGCGGGTTCTGGTCACTGCCCGCAAGCTGCAGCAGATGGATCCTGCCAAGGTCATCGATTCGGTCGACATGATCGATTCGGACAAGGGCAACATCAGGGAGCTGACTGCCCCGGAGGTTCTTTCCGACCAAGGGCAGTGAGTGCCGCTTAGGGGCCTCCGGCGCTAGTGTGATAAGCATGAACGAGGCAACGAAGAGACAAGAGGGCTCATCCTTCAGGCCCACCGGGTCGCCGGATCTGATTGGGCGCGAATCTGGAACGGACCTGCCTGAGCCGGTCGATCAGCTGCGCGAACTCCTGGCCCAGGAGATCGGCGGGCGTCCCTTCACCGAGCTCAGCGGGGTCACCTTCCACCACCGGGGGGCTGAACTGGCCGGGCATGTTCTTTTGGATACTTTGGAAGATGCGGGCTATTCAGTCGATGATTTCGATGCGGTCGGAGCCCTGACCGCCGCTGCCGTGCCGCTGGCCGATGCCATGCTCCATGCCGCAGCCTCACGCGGTCAGGATCTGGACGCTTTCGTCATGGACTTCGTCTACCCCTCCATCAAGGGCCCATCCATCGAGGGTAGGCGGGTCATCCTGCTGGATGCCTGGCTGGGCAGGAAATCCTACGTGCAGACTTCATCCCTGGTCACCCTGGACAAGAACAACGAGCTCAATCTTGACTGCGGGATCATCCAGCGTCAGGGTGCAAAGACATTGGCCATCGCATCTCTGGTGGGTGGCCGGACCGATGGCAGCATTCAGGTGGTCGATCCGGTGGACGGATCCCGGCAACGGCTGCCTTTCATTTGCGCCTATCAGGAGGATCAGTTCGTCGGCGCGGCCGACGATTCCCCGGAGCGATCATGAGGGAGCCTGATCCAGTGACCCGAGCGGCCATGGCCTCAGATGAGCCGGTCTTCCGCCAGGTGGGGGTTGGCCCCTGGCAGGAAGAGCATCCTGAGCAGCCCCTGCCGACGGACCCGCGCTATGACCGCACACTGCTGGATCAAGGGGATCGCCGCAATGTCCTGGACAGATACCGCTACTGGAAGGTAGAGGCCATCCGGGACGACTTGGATCGCCGGGGCCGTCATGATTTCGAAGTAGCTGTGGAGAACTGGACCCATGACTTCAATATCGGTTCCATGGTCCGAACCGCAAATGCCTTCGCCGCCCGCCGCGTCCATATAGTCGGTCCGCACAAATGGAACCGCAAGGGCTCGCTGATGACCGAGCTCTACCAGCACGTGGTCCACGACCCCGACGTAGCAACCATGGCGACCACCCTGCGAGAAGAGACAGCCGGGCAGGGGGAGCCCATGCCCCGTATGATTGCCATCGACAATGTCCCCGGGGCCGTCCCCATGGAAACATACCGCTTTCCTCGTCGTTGCCTGCTCATGTTCGGCGCCGAGGGGCCGGGGCTGTCCGAGAAGGCCTTGGAGCTGGCGGACGATGTGGTTTACATCTCCCAGTTCGGATCGGTGCGCTCCATCAACGCTGGGGCTGCGGCTGCCGTAGCCATGCACTCATGGATCTGCCAGCATGCCGGGGTGGCGGGTCAATCAGACCAGGGGCCTCTGCCATGATCGTCGTCGACTCGCTGACCAAGCGCTACGGTTCCCACAAGGCACTGAACCGTGTCTCTTTCACGGCCAGGGACGGTCGGGTGACTGGGCTTGTGGGGCCCAAAGGCGCTGGCAAGTCGACCGCTCTGCGCATTGCTCTGGGGCTGGTTCGCCCTGATGCAGGCAGGGCCCTGTTCGATGGCCAGCCCTTCGTCCGGCTCTCATCGCCTATGCGGACGGCGGGTGCGGTATTGAATCCAAGCAAGGTCCACTCTGCCTGCAAGGCCAAGGATCACCTGTTGGCCTTGGCCGCGGTCAATGGCATTGATCGCCGTCGGGTGGACCAGGTACTGGAGATGGTCGGCCTGCAATCGGTCGCCGGCAGGCCGATGGGCTCCCTTTCTCTGGGGATGAGTCAGCGGCTGGCCCTGGCTGCAGCCCTTCTGGGCGACCCGCACAATCTGGTTCTGGATTCGGAGGGAAGCGAGTGGGTGAGGGGCATCTGGCGCAGTCTTGCCTCACAGGGCAAGGCAGTCCTCCTAAGCTCCCGTAAGATTGACGAGGTGGCTCAAATCGCTGACGATCTGGTCATCATCGCTAAGGGACGGATCTTAGAGAGAACGACCGTGGCCCGGTTCATCGGCGAGCACTCCCGTGACTCCATTTATGCGGTGACGCCGCAGCCTGACCGATTAAAGGCCGCCCTGGCCACGGCTGCCGGAATCAGCATCACCCGTCTGCCCCCAGACAAGAACTGTCCTCCGGATGCCGCCCGCTTCCGCATCCAGGGTGCGCCTCTGGCTTCCACAGCCTCGATTCTGGCCCAGGAGGGTGTGGTGCTCTACGAGTTTCAGCAGGAGGAGGTTTCCCTGGAGCAGGCCTACGAGGGTGTCATCCACGGCAGAAAGGATGCGCGGCAGAGTGATCCGGAGGCACTGCCATGAGTGCCGACAACGGTCGCCGAGCCCGTCGGAGCCGGCGAGAGGTACCCGCAGGAACTGATTACGCAACTCCACGGCATGGTTCCGACTTCACTCGGCTGCGTCGAACCTCGGGGCTGCCCTTCCTGGATTCGCGTCGTCCATCCGGTCTGTTGACCCTTTCCGGGGCGGTCCGAGGGGAGCTGCGCAAGATGCTTTCCCTACGCTCGACCTGGACCCTGTTGCTGATCGTCATGCTGCTGCAGCCGTTGAGCACCGGCCTGATGACTCGTGCGACACGGATCTGGGCTGGCCTGGACCGGCAGATCGATGACCTCCCAGCCCATCTTTTGTCTGCTTCCAATGACGTTTTCTGGCTGGCCGTTGCTTCCGGCCTGTTTCCGGCCATGATCATGGCGGGCATTCTGGGGGTTCTGGTCCTTACGCGCGAGTTTTCTGGCGACACCATTGAGAGCACGCTGACGGCCAACCCTCGTCGAGGCATGGTCCTGATGGCCAAGGGTCTTGCCTTGGCATTGCTGACTTGGCTGGCGGCACAGGTGGGCCTGCTGTTTGGTTGGATCCTGGCTACTCTGCTTCTGCCAGGCAAATCCGGCGCCTTGCCGGTCTCCAAGCCCGGACTGGCGCTGATTGATCTGCTGGGCGGTCCACTCGTGCTGGTTCTCTTTGCCTTGATGGGCCTGGGTCTGGGAGCCTTGAGTCGATCCAAGGCCGGCGGGATCGGCTTGTTCTTGGGGCTGACTGTGGTCCTGCCGCTGATTCTGTGCCTTCTGAGGGGTTTAATCCCTCATGCCGGCTGGCTGCAGACCCTCTTCAGGCTGACCCCTGCCAGTCTGCTGGGCACCTTCCTCTCAGGTTTGGGCTGGGCGCCAGAAGCAGGCATCGGATGGTGGCCGACCTGGTGGCAGGCGGGCCTGATTCTGACGGTCTGGACAGCCCTGTGCTGTGCTCTGGGAACCCTGGTCTTCCGGCGCGCAGACATCGTTTGACCCTGTCTTCTGCGTGTCATAGAGCACCCATATGATAAGTGGTATGCCAACTTTTACACGTGAAGAGATCAAGCACTTGGGCGATCTGGCCCGAATCGCCTTGACCGATCAGGAGGCCGACCGCCTCAAGGGCGAGCTCAATGTGATCGCCGATTCCATCACCAAGGTCCAGGAGGTGGCCGGCGATGATGTGCCCCCCACTGCCAATCCCATTCCTCTGGAAGCCTACCTGCGCCCCGATGAGGCTGAAGAGCCGCTGACCCAGGAGGCTGCCCTTTCGGGTGCCCCGGTCACCGAGTCGGGCATGTTTGTGGCCCCGCGCATTCTGGGTGAGGAGTGAGACGATGAGCGCACAGGAAGAATTGGTCAAGCAATCCGCCTCCGACATGGCCGCGCAGCTGCGGTCTGGGCAGGTCTCCAGCCGTGAACTGGTTCAGGCTCATCTGGATGTGATCGAGGCTGCCGAGCCCAGCATTGATGCATTTCTGCAGGTCAGCGCCGATCGGGCCCTAGAGCAGGCCGATGCCTTCGACCAGCGTCTGGCTCGTGAAGGCACCGAGGGGTTGCCGGAGCTGGCTGGCGTTCCCATTGCCATCAAGGACATGATCGTCACCGAGGGCATCCCCACTACGGCCGCCTCCAGGATCCTTGAGGGGTGGGTGCCGCCTTACGATGCCACCGTCATCAAGAAGCTCAAGGCCGCGGGGATGCCTATTCTGGGCAAGACCAACCTGGATGAGTTCGCCCAGGGTTCCTCCACTGAGCACTCGGCCTTCAAGACCACACACAACCCCTGGGACACCGAGCGGGTCCCGGGTGGTTCAGGCGGCGGCTCGGCCTCGGCTGTCGGCTCCTTTGAGGCTCCGCTGGCCCTGGGCACCGACACCGGCGGGTCCATTCGCCAGCCCGGATCCCTGACCGGCACCGTGGGTGTCAAACCCACCTATGGCGGCGTCTCCCGGTTCGGGGCCATCGCCATGGCCTCCTCCCTGGATCAGATCGGTCCGGTTTCCCGGTCCGTGCTGGATGCGGCCCTGCTGCAGGAGGTCATCGGTGGCTATGACCGTCGAGACTCCACTTCCATTCCCAAGCCGGTTCCCCCTCTGGCACAGGCTGCTCGTCAGGGCCAGAAGCGTGATCTGAAGGGTCTCAAGGTGGGTCTGGTCAAGGAGCTGGGCGGCGAGGGTTATCAGCCCGGCGTCGAGGCTCGCTTCAACGAGGCCGTCTCGCTGCTGGAATCCATGGGCGCCGAGGTGGTCCAGGTCTCTTGCCCGCACTTCCCCTACGCGCTGGCCGCCTACTACATCATCATGCCTTCCGAGGTCTCCTCCAACCTGGCCCGTTACGACGGCATGCGCTACGGCCTGCGGGTCATGCCCCCCGAGGGCGTCCCCCAGACGGCTGCCAACATGATGGCCGCCACCCGTGAAGCCGGGTTCGGCGACGAGGTCAAGCGCAGGATCATCCTGGGCATCTATGCCCTGTCTGCTGGCTACTATGACGCTTGGTACGGCTCGGCCCAGAAGGTCCGCACCCTGGTCATCCGCGACTTTGAGAAGGCCTTCGAGCAGGCCGATGTCCTGGTCTCGCCCACGTCGCCGACCACGGCCTTCCGCTTTGGCGAGAAGATGGACGACCCGTTGGCCATGTACCTGAACGACGTGGCCACCATCCCGGCCAACCTGGCTGGCACTCCGGCCATGTCGATTCCTGCCGGGCTCAGCGACGACGGGCTGCCTGTCGGCTTCCAGTTCTTCGCCCCCCAGATGCGCGACGAGGTCATGTACCGGCCTGCCGCCGCTCTTGAGGCGGCCCTGGAGGAGCAGTGGGGCGGACCCATCTCCAAGAAGCTGTCCACCCCCTGGCTGGATGGCCTGGCTCAGGATTCGACCAAGTAGGCATCGGAAGGAAACTGAATCATAATGGCTGAAAAACTGATGAAGTACGCCGATGCCGTGGCCAAGTACGACCCGGTGTTCGGCCTGGAGGTCCATGTCGAGCTCTGCACCAACACCAAGCTCTTCTGCCCGGCTCATATCGAGTTCGGCGGCGAGCCCAACACCCAGCTGACCCCGGTCTCCCTAGGCCTGCCTGGCAGCCTGCCGGTGGTCAACAAGACCGCCATCGACTATGCGGTCAAGCTGGGCCTGGCTCTGCACTGCAAGGTCAACGAGTGGAGCCAGTTCGCCAGGAAGAACTACTTCTACCCGGACATGCCCCGCGACTATCAGATCTCCCAGTATGACAAGCCCCTGAATGGCGAGGGTTATCTGGACGTGGAGCTGGACGACGGCAGCATTTTCCGTGTGCCCATCGAGCGGGCCCATGTGGAGGACGACGCCGGCAAGAATACCCACGTAGGCGGGGCAGACGGCCGCATCGAAGGCGCCGACCACTCCCTGGTGGACTACAACCGTGCCGGTGTCCCCCTGGTCGAGATCGTGACCAAGCCCATCGAGGGCGCCGGCGCACGGACCCCCGAGGTGGCCGGGGCCTACGTGAGGGCCATCAGAGACATTGTCCGGGCCCTGGGCATCTCCCACGCCCGGATGGAGCAGGGCAACATGCGCGCTGATGTCAACGTCTCCCTGCACGCCGGGCCGGACGCCCCTCTGGGAACCCGGTCGGAGACCAAGAATGTCAACACCTTCAAGGGCATCGAGAAGACGCTGACCTATGAGATCCGCCGTCAGGCCGCCCTGCTGGAGTCCGGCGGGGAGGTGCTGCAGGAGACCCGCCACTGGGATGAGTCCACGCAGACCACTGCCGGCGGCCGGGTCAAGACCGATGCCAACGATTACCGGTACTTCCCCGACCCTGACCTGGTCATGGTCCATGTGACCAAGGACCATATTGAAGAGCTCAAGGCCCAGATGCCTGAGATGCCGCGCGAACGCCGCGCCCGTCTCAAGAAGGAGTGGGACTTCACCGACCGGCAAATGCAGGATGCGGTCAACGCCGATGCCGTGGATCTGATCGAGGATACGGTCAAGGCCGGCGCCACGGCTGCCGGAGCCCGCAAGTGGTGGCTGGGCGAGATTTCGCGCGAAGCCAACGCCCGTGGGGTCAGTCTGCAGGAGCTGCCCATCTCGGCTCAGGATGTCGCTGAAGTGGAGCAGCTGATTGCTGACGGCAAGCTCAATGACAAGCTGGCCAAGCAGACCGTCTCCGGCGTGTTGGCAGGCGAGGGCAAGCCGGCCGAGGTCGTCAAGAAGCACGGTTACCAGGTGGTTTCGGATGACGGGGCTTTGGACGCAGCCGTCGATCAGGCCCTCAAGGACAACCCGGACATCGTGGCCAAGCTCAAGGGCGGCAATATGAAGCCCATGGGCGCTATTATCGGAGCGGTCATGCGGGCTACCAAAGGTCAGGCCGATGCCAAGGCAGTCAGCAAGATCGTCATGGAGCGCATCGCTAAGTCCTGATCAGGCCCGGTCCGCCGGCCTGATTCCATCGGGCTCAGACCGGCGGACCTGCCCGGCTTCTCATGGTTTTCCCAGGGGCGAGGGATTACAATTGATTGCCATCGCAAGGTGGCGATCATGGAGGTGACGTGATGTCTATGAGCGGCAGGGGCAATGACCGACCGCAAACGCAAGCTGAGAGACCTGACGACGTGGCGAGCCGACAGCTGCCCGACCGAATCGAGATCCCCTATATCCGGGGCGAGATGTTGCACCTGCGTCCGGCGGTCATCGCCGATCTGACGGCAATGGATCAGCTGGAGGCCTTCTACAATTCCACCGGCATCACCGGTAAGGGACCTAACGCCGAACGAGCCGTCGTCAACGCCTGGGTGCGTAGGTCGGTGGCCTGGTCCAAGGGTCTGGCTGCCCGTGATTCTGGCGTGGGCGACCCCGAGTCCCGCCGCACCTTGGCCTGGGCCATGGTCACTGACGCGGACACCGACCAGGATGGCTCGCCCGATGCCGATGCCACCAAGGGAGTCATTGGCATGATCTTCCTGATCGACGTGGACGGCTGGTCGCGCTCAGCCAGGATCCAGGTGGTCCTGGGCAGGCACTTCCGCGGGCGCGGCTACTCCCGGGATGCCATGCCCAGAATCATGACCTACGGGTACGCTGCCGCTCCTACGGGTCTGGGCCTGCACCGGATCTGGGTGGCTGTGCCAGAGAAAAACACACGCTCCATCTCCGTCTACCAGTCCCTGGGATTCATGATCTCGGGCACCTCCCGTGATGCGCTCTGGGACGCTGAGAACGGCAAGTATCAGGATCAGATCGTCATGGACGCCTTGGTTGACGAATATGATCCCATTCGTTCTCTGAATGCTTTCGGCATGCATGTCATCCGTGAAAATCCTGGTGTGGCCGAAGCCCTTGTTGCACACGGATACGCAGCGGATGAGGATGGAGGCATAAGCGAAGCCAAGTTTAAAGAGTCCACCTCGGCATCTCAGGATTCGCGGACATCAAGCGAACAGATCAGTCTGGCCCCGAAGAGTGGTTTGCATTCAGGAAAATCTGCTGATGGCCATGCAGGACCCGATGGCAGGAATGATGAGAAGGCGGGCCCTGGTCAGACGGACGCTGAGGATGCGGGGGAGGAGTCCGGTTCCAAAGAGTCTGTTGCCGGGCAGTCCGACGAGGAGCATACGGCCTCGGATTGGGCCTATGGGTCGGCTGAGGCCAAACGATCCAAACGCGCCTGGTGGCGTACGCTTGGCCATGGCCGTGATCGCGCGAATGGAGGTAGCCGATGAGTGCTGAGGATCTCGACAACTACGAGACCAACGCAGAACTGGCCCTGTACCGCGAGTACCGGGACGTGATCAAGCTGTTCACCTACGTAGTCGAGACCGAGCGGCGATTCTACCTGGCCAACAAGGTGGACTTCAACGTCCGATCCGCGGGGCAGGACGTCTACTTCGATGTCCGGCTGACCGATGCCTGGGTCTGGGATGTCTACCGGTCCAGCCGGTTCGTCAAGAACGTCCGGATCGTCACTTTCAAGGATGTCAATGTGGAGGAAGTGCAGAAGACAGACATCGATATCCCTGATTCGTTGGGTTAAGCGTCGCGCAAGGGCGAGCATCATCACGTTTGTTCCACGCAATGGCGGGAATTCGTGAGGGAAGTCCTTCAGCAGCTTCTGACTGGGGACGATCCGGATACAGTGGTGATGATTTTATATGGTTTTCAGGAGGTTGGCATGGAGCGCAAGCAGTCCGTGATCGTCATCGGCGGAGGGCCCGCCGGCTTGACAGCGGCATGGGAACTGGTCAAGGACGGCGGTGACGAGCGCTATGACGTCACTGTGCTGGAGGCCACTAACGCCTTTGGCGGCATCTCACGCACGGTTCGGCACAACGGCAACCGCATGGATATCGGCGGCCACCGGTTCTTCTCCAAGGATGACCGGATCATGGACTGGTGGAAGGAGGTCCTGCCCCTGCAGGGCGCGCCCTCCTATGACGATAAAAAACTGGGCCGCCACCACGATCTGGAGCCCGGCGGCCCCGACCCGGAAAAGACGGACCGAGTCATGCTCAAGCGTCATCGCGTCTCCAGGATTTACTGGAACCACCACTTCTTCGACTATCCCATCTCCTTGACGCCCAACACACTCAAGGCCATGGGCTTCAAGCTGACCATGCAGGCCGGGTTCAGCTATCTGAAGTCCGTCGTCCACAAGCTGCCTGAGGACAACCTGGAGAACTTCTATATCAACCGCTTCGGTCGCAAGCTCTATTCCATGTTCTTCGAGGGCTACACCGAAAAGCTTTGGGGCCGCCACCCCCGTGAGATCAGCGCCGACTGGGGCGCCCAGCGGGTCAAGGGGCTCAGCATCATGGGCGTGCTCAAGAACGCCTTCCAAAAGCTGCTGCCCAAGAAGCGCGACGCCCATCAGGTCGAGACCAGCCTGATCGAGGAATTCTGGTACCCCAAGCTGGGTCCAGGCCAGCTTTGGGAGACCGTGGAGCGTCGCAATGTCGAGCACGGGGTCCACGTGATCACCGATGCGCGTGTGATCGGGCTGACCCAGAGCGAGGGCCACATGACCGGAGTGATCTATCGCAACGCTGATGGCAAGGAAGTGACTCTGCAAGCTGACCAGATCATCTCCTCCATGCCCATCAAGGACCTGGTCGAGGCCATCGCCCACGAGGAGCCCTCCACCGACAAGGAAATGGTCAGGGTGGCTCAGGGCCTGCCCTACCGCGACTTCGTGACCGTTGGCCTTTTGGTCCGCCACCTGCGCATCCGCAACACCACCTCCATCAAGACCTTGGGCGATCCGCCCATCGTCCCCGACTGCTGGATCTATGTGCAGGACCCTGGCTACAAGATGGGCCGCATCCAGATCTTCAACAACTGGAGCCCCTACATGGTCAAGAATGTGGATGGCACTGTCTGGATCGGTCTGGAGTACTTCTGCAAGGAGGGCGACGACTTCTGGAGCATGAGCGATCAGGAGACCACTGACTTCGCCATCAAGGAGCTGACCCGGATGGGCATCATCAACGGTCCTGCCGATGTGCTGGACTCGCACCGGGAGCGGGTGGTCAAAGCTTATCCGGCCTACTTCGACACCTACGCTCAGATGCCGGAGCTGGTCAAATGGCTGGACTCCTTCGGCAACCTCTACTGCGTGGGCCGCAACGGGCAGCACCACTACAACAACCAGGACCACTCCATGGCCACATCCATGCAGGCCGTGGCCAACATCAAATCGGGGCGTACCGACAAGACCAACGTCTGGAACGTCAACACCGAGAAGTCCTACCACGAGGAGAAGTAAGCAAACCTCAGTCTTCGTTTTCCTCCAAGCCTCCGACTGCAGGGTCGGGGGCTTGGTCGTTTTATGACAGGGCGATGGCTGGGGGCTTCAGGGGCAGGCCCAGCAGCTGCGAGAAGAAGGCTACGCTCTCGCGGACACGTTGGCGGACCACCTCTCTGATCTGCGGGTGTCCGGCGGGTCCTCTGCCGTTGCTGACGATGGACGAGAGTCCGTCGGCCATCAGCCAGGCCACAGTGCGGGTGCTGGCTATTTGGATCAGCTGGGTCTGCGGCAGGTCGCCCCGATCCAGCCAGCGGTCCAGGGCCTTGGTCAAAGGAGCGATGATCTGCCTGACGAAGCCCTCCATCACATTGCTGTTGGTGCTCAGGTAGTTGTACCAGTTGGCCTTGTCCGCGAAGATGACGTCCATCTTCCAAATGGCCCGTATCAGATGCGGGCAGATGTCGTCCAGCGCCTCTTGGACGCTCAGGTCAGCATCCTGCAGAATGTCAACCACATGGTCCACATAAGAGGCCAGATAGGTGCGCACGCAGGCATCTATCAGGTCGTCCTTGGATGTGAAATAGTAATAGAAAACGCTCATGCCCACGCCCTTGCCGTGGTTCATGGCGTGGATTACGTCGCGCAGGGAGGTGTTTGCAGCACCTTTCCGGTCGAAGACCCGCATGGCGGTGGTTACGAATTCGCTCCGCCGTTGTTCACGCAGAGATGATCGGTCATTCATATGCCCAGTCTAGAGGCTTATCCATGAATTGTTGGACACGCAGGCTGTTCCTTGCACCGGTCGGGCACTCGTTGTAGGCTTATGGAAGTTCGATAAGCCGAGTCGGCATCGAATTTTCATGAGCGGTACCCCCGCACTATTCTCAAGCTATTTGCCTAGCCTAATTAGGCATAGCGAAGGAAAGGCAATACAACAGTGGCAACAAGCCAAGATATTCATTCCATGAAGCTGCCCGAACTCAAGGAACTGGCCAGGCAGCTGGGGTTGCGCGGTATTTCCGGCATGCGCAAGCCTGTCCTGATCGAGACGATCGAGGCGGCACGCTCGGGCGGCAAGGCCCCTGAGGGAGTAACCGTTGGCAAGCCCAAGGCTGCGGCCGCCGTGGCCAAGGGAGGCCAGGCCGCCGATCAGCAGCAGCCGACGAACCAGGAGGCGAAGTCCTCCGCGGAAGGCGGACAGGAGTCCACGGAGACCAAGGAATCCAAGGATGATCATCCTGTCGGAGACCTCTTCGATGTTTTGGGCATTGACGATCATAAGAGCGGCCATAGCGAGCACCGGAACCGCTTCCCCCATACCGTGGCCGACGAGGAGAACGTGGTCATATCCCGGCGGCGTCACCGCAACACGGATTCATCCCGGGGCTCCCATACCAACCGTGGCCGGAACGAGCGTGAGCATGGCGAGGAGCGCGAAGGCTCCGGCTCCGGTTCAGTGCGAAATTTGGACGACATTCTGGCAGCATTGCCCTCACGGAATGACCGTCCTCGTCGGCGCAGCTACGAGGATCGCGGCGAGGAGGGGCGTGACTACCGGCACAACGGCTATGATCGTCGAAACCGGGGCGATCGCAATGACCGCAATGACCGCAATGACCGACGCAATCGCAACAACCACCGCAGCAGCGGCCGGGATCGTGACTATGAGCCCAGGGAGAACTTCAAGCCCGAGGATCTGGTCCCCGTAGCCGGCATTGTGGATGTGCTGGACTCCTACGCCTTCGTGCGCACCTCCGGCTACCTGCCTGGTCCCAACGACGTTTACATCTCCATGGGTCAGGTCAAGAAGTACGGCTTGCGCAAGGGCGATGCCGTGCATGGATCCATCCGTCCCCCTCGCGAGGGCGAGCATCGCAATCAGCGCCAGAAATTCGTCCCTCTGCAGGCCATCGACACCATCAACGGCATGAGCGTGGAGGATGCAGCAGGGCGCCCTCACTTTAACAAGCTGACCCCCCTCTACCCGCAGGAGCGCATGCGGATGGAGACCCAGCCCAAGAACATCACCGGTCGTCTGATCGACATCGTCGCCCCCATCGGCAAGGGCCAGCGCGGTCTGATCGTTTCGCCGCCCAAGGCCGGCAAGACCCTGACCCTGCAGTCCATCGCCAACTCCATCACTGCCAACAACCCTGAGGTGCATCTGATGGTGGTCCTGGTGGATGAGCGGCCCGAGGAGGTCACCGACATGGAGCGCACGGTCCAGGGCGAGGTCATCTCCTCCACCTTCGACCGCCCAGCCAGCGATCACACCACCGTGGCCGAGCTGGCCATCGAACGGGCCAAGCGCCTGGTGGAGCTTGGGCAGGATGTGGTGGTCCTGCTGGATTCCATGACCCGTCTGGCCCGCGCCTACAACATCTCGGCTCCCGCCTCCGGCCGCATCCTCTCCGGCGGCGTGGATGCTCAGGCCCTCTATCCGCCCAAGCGCTTCTTTGGCGCCGCCCGCAACATCGAGAACGGCGGCTCCCTGACCATCATCTCATCGGCCTTGGTGGAAACCGGGTCCAAGATGGACGAGGTCATCTTCGAGGAGTTCAAGGGCACCGGCAACATGGAGCTGAGGCTGACCAGGGACCTGGCCGACAAGCGCATGTTCCCCGCCATCGACATCAACGCCTCCGGCACCCGGCGCGAAGAGCTGATCACCGCGCCCGAGGAGCTGGCTGTGGTCTACCGGCTGCGTCGCCTTCTGGGCGGCATGGAGACCGAGCAGGCCTACCAGACCCTGGTGCCCAGGCTGAAGAAGACTGCCACCAACCGGGACTTCCTGGCGGCCATCAACCAGTCCATGCTGGCTCAGAAGTAGGACTGATCCGGTAAACGTGCCTGCAACCCGGTCCAGGGCTGCAGGCTGGAGTTCGCGTAAAGCCACAGGTCAATAAGGGGCAGGGTGCCGGCAATCCGACACCCCGCCCCTCTTCTGTGCTCCGGTGACGTATCAGATGTCAGCGGTGAAGATACAGGCGTTTTCTATCGACGACTTTTCTGACGGCTTCTACAATGTCTTTGGCGGTCATTCCGTACTGCTGAGCCAGATAGTCCTGGTCGCCGACCTGGCCGAATCGGTCATGCACTCCAATGAATTCGATAGGAACCGGACAGCTGCTTGCCACTGCTTCGCTGACGGCAGCACCCAGGCCTGTGTTGACATTGTGGTTCTCGGCGGTCACGATAGCCCCGGTCTGCCTGGCTGCATCGATCACGGCCTGATTGTCCAATGGCTTCCAGGTGAACATGTCGAGGATGCGGACCCCTATGCCTTCATCGCTAAGGGTGCGGGCGGCTTTGATGGATTCAGCCACGCAGACGCCGCTGGCGATGATGGTCGCCTGTGCATCGAACTGATTGATGAGCTGCACGGCTTTTCCTATTTGGAAGGAAGTTCCCTCCCGATAGACCTTGACGCACTGCTTGCGTACCAGCCGCATGTATTGCATGCCGTAGTTTTGAGCCATCCAACCCATTATCCACTTCAGCATGGTGATGTCGGTGGCTTCCAGAACGGTCATTGAGGGGATGCCCCTCATGATCCCCATATCCTCGAAGGACATGTGGGTGCCGCCGTTGGTCTTGGCCGTAATACCCGGGTCGGAGCCAATGAGTTTGACATTGGCCTTGCTGTAGGCGCCGGAAATGAAGATCTGGTCCATGGCTCTCCGGCTCATGAAGGAGGCGAAGGTGTGTGCGAAGGGTATTTTTCCGGTCAGGGAGAGCCCGACTGCCGTGCCGATCATGTTGGCTTCCTGGATGCCGCAGTCCACCGTCCTTTCGGGGTAGGCCTCTTGGAAGGGTTTGGTGCCCATAGCGCTCATTAAATCAGC
Source organism: Bifidobacterium sp. ESL0825 (assembly GCF_052606465.1). Lineage (NCBI taxonomy): Bacteria > Bacillati > Actinomycetota > Actinomycetes > Bifidobacteriales > Bifidobacteriaceae > Bifidobacterium > Bifidobacterium sp. ESL0825. Next base: position 1,348,901 of record NZ_CP199589.1, on the reverse strand, counting down.
ATCCAGCAGGACCAAGCGCTCCTCGTTGGCCGCCAGATCGAGGAGGCATTGGCAGAAGGCCTGTCGCATTTCCTGTTTCTCATTTTTTAATGTACGCTCTATCATTCCTGTTCCCTCTTCATCTGTCCTTGTGCAATTGGGTTCGTGCTCATGGATCCCACGCTTAGGCTGCATCCATCATTGCTTGGATTTCAGCCAAGGCCTGGTCACGCTCCTGCTTGTTGATCGATGTTGAATGGCTCTTTGGAGTTCCGGCAATCTCGGACCATCCCAGGCCTTTGACCGTGTGAAGCACGATCATTGAAGGTTGGCCGTCGGCCTTTCCACCCTTGCTGCTGACTGCTTTCAAAGCTTGAAGGATGGATGAGACGTCATTGCCATCGGGAACGTCAACGACCTGCCATCCAAAAGCCTCGAACTTGGCTGCGGCATCTCCCAAGGAGCAGATGTCCTTGCAGTATCCGTCCAGCTGCAGGCCGTTATAGTCCATGAAAGCAATGAGATTGCCCAGGCGATGCTGGGCGGCGAAGAGGGCCATCTCCCAAATCTGCCCCTCCTGGCTCTCGCCGTCTCCTATGGCCAGATAGACCTTGTTGTCCCGGCCCTCCATTTTCAGTCCCAGAGCAACACCGGCGGCCACTGAGGCTCCCTGACCCAGGGACCCGGCGGTTACGTCCACCCCGGGAACCTTGAGTCTGTCGGCATGACTGGGAAGGTTGGTCCCGTTGCGGTTGAGAGTATTCAGCCAATCAATGGGGAAGTATCCGCGCAGGGCGAGGGTGGCGTACAGGGCCGGAGCACAGTGGCCCTTGGAGAGGACAAACCAGTCCCGGTCGGTCCAGTGCGGGTCCTCGGGCTTGATGTTCATCTCCTGTCCGTATAGGACGGCCAAGAGGTCGGCTATCGACAGGGATCCGCCTACGTGGCCGGTCCCGAAGGCCGAGATTTCCTTGACCGTCTCCTGTCTGATCCGACCAGCGAACTGCTTGAGTTCCCTGACCTTGTCCGCATCGGTGCTTTCATTCATGTTGCTTTCCTTACTGTTTATACAGATTGGTCGTTATTGCAGCGGTGTTCGGTTTTCCTGATCGCTGTCCTACCTGCGTTCGGGCGCATGCCTTCCCAGACTGGCTTGGGCTGCGGCCAGTCTTGCCACCGGTACCCGGTAGGTTGAGCAGGATACATAGTCCAGGCCAATGCGCTCGCAGAATTCGATGGAGGAGGGGTCCCCGCCGTGCTCGCCGCATATGCCGACCTTCAGGTTCGGACGGGTGCGTTTGCCATACTTCACCGCCATCTCAACCAGCCTGCCGACCCCCGCTTGATCCAGATGGGAGAAGGGGTCCTCCTGCAGAAGCCCCTTGTCGTAATAGTCCTGCAGGAAAGAGCCAGCATCGTCCCTGCTGAGCCCGAAGGTCATCTGGGTAAGGTCATTGGTGCCGAAAGAGAAGAATTCAGCGCCGGCTGCTATATCACCGGCCAGCAGTGCCGCCCTTGGGGTTTCGATCATGGTTCCGACCGAGCAGTACATGGGAAGCCCGGATTCCCTGATGACCTGGTTTGCCGTCTCCTCCACAATCTGCTTGACGTATTCGAATTCCGCCGGTTCGCTGACCAGAGGCACCATGATTTCTGGAGCAAGGGACCAGTCCGGGTGTTGGTGCTTGACCTGGATGGCGGCTTCCACTACGGCCCGGGTCTGCATGCGGGCGATGGCGGGGTAGGTGACTGCCAGGCGGGATCCCCGGTGTCCCAGCATGGGATTGACCTCGGTCAGTTCGTCAGCAGTGTCTTTGATCTCTTCGGCTGTATGCCCGGTCGCCTTTGCCAGGGCTTCAACTGCTTGAGCGGTTTTGGGCAGGAACTCGTGCAGTGGCGGATCAATCAGTCTGACAGTCATCGGCCTTCCGCCCAAGGCCTCATACATGGCGGTAAAGTCCTCGCGTTGCATGGGCAGGAGGGCATCGAGAGCTTCCTGACGTTCTTCTTCGTCTGCTGCCACTATCATCCGTCTGATGGCCTCGATGCGATCGGGCTGGAAGAACATATGCTCGGTGCGGCACAGGCCGATTCCCTCAGCACCCAGCTCCTGTGAACGCCGAGCATCTTCCGGCGTGTCCGCATTAGCCCTGACCTCCATGCGGCGGAAACGGTCAGCCCATGACATCACGCGTGCGAAGGGCCCGGTCTCGCAGGAGGGTAGTGTGGTCAATTTTCCCGCATAGACCTTTCCTGTTTCCCCATCCAAGGAGATCCAATCGCCTTCCTTTATGTCATGGTTTGCTAGGCGACAGCGGCCGTCATCCGTGAATTCCAGGCGGGACAGGCCCGATACGCAGCAGCGCCCGATCCCCCTGGCCACCACGGCGGCGTGACTGGTCATGCCCCCGCGGGAGGTCAGAATCCCCTCCGCACGGTGCATGCCCACGATATCCTCGGGCGTGGTGTCACGTCTGACCAGGATCACCTGTTCGCCGCGCCTGCTCCAGGCCTGTGCGGCCTCGGCCGAAAACACCACCCTTCCAGTGGCTGCTCCTGGTGAGGCGGGCAGGCCGGTTCCAAGTTCCTTGCCGGTCTGCAAGGCGGCGGGGTCGAAGCGTGGGTGCAGGAGCGCACTGACCTGCAGGGGGTCTATCGAACTTACCGCGTCCTCCTGGGTGAGCACGCCTTCATCGACCAGGTCACTCGCTATCTGGAAGGCAGCCTGAGGAGCGCGTTTGCCGTTTCGCGTCTGCAGCATGTAGAGACGGCCCTCTTCGATGGTGAACTCCATGTCCTGCATATCCCGGTAATGGAGCTCAAGCTTATGGGCGATGTTGACAAAGGTCTGGTAAATTTCGGGGCTTCGCTCGGAGAGCGTGCTGAGTGGCTCGGGGGTGCGGATCCCTGCCACGACATCCTCGCCCTGGGCATTCATCAGATACTCCCCGAACAAGCCTTTCTCTCCGGTGATCGGATTACGGGAGAAAGCCACCCCTGTTCCGGAGTCCTGCGACAGGTTGCCGAAGACCATGCGTTGCACTGTCACAGCGGTGCCCAGGTCGTCGGGGATGCCGTTGATCTGCCTGAAGTAGACCGCGCGGGGGTTGTTCCAGGATCTGAAGACTGCCTTGATGGATTCGAAGAGCTGGATGGTGGGATCGGTCGGGAACTTGTGGCCTTCCTGCTGCTTGTAGTCGTCCAGAAAACGACGGGCCAGCCATTCCATGTCCTCGGCATCCAGGTCGTTGTCGCTGCTGACCTGTCGCCCTGTCTTGCGCTCGGAGATGCGTTGTTCGAAGACTTCCTCGGGAAAGCCCATCACTACATTGCTGTACATCTGAATGAACCGGCGGTAGGAGTCCCAGGCCCAGCGGGGGTTGTCGGTCTTGCTGATCAGAGCCTGCACCACCTCTTCGTTCAGTCCCAGATTGAGGATGGTGTCCATCATGCCGGGCATGGAGACCTGAGCTCCTGATCTGACCGATACCAGCAGGGGATTGACGCCGTCCCCGAGTCGCTTGCCAGTGGCTTTCTCCAGATCGGACAGACTGCTCAGCACCTGCTCGTGGATTTCCTGGCTGATGTCATTGGATCCGGATAGATAGCTTCTGCAGGCCTGCGTGGTGATAGTGAAACCTTCGGGCACAGGCATGCCGAGTTTGGTCATCTCGGCCACACCGGCTCCCTTGCCTCCCAGCAGATCACGCATGGAGGCATCGCCTTCAGACAGCTTGTACACGAATTGTTCTGTAGTGTTGCGCATAGCATTTCCCTCATTGGATCGATGGCGTTGAATAGACAACACGCGCTGTGTTTGTTCTCGGCATTGGCAAAGGTAGTAAGCCTTCAGCCAGATTCAAGTCCGTCTTGGTCTTTTGCTGAGATTGGGAGCGTTCTGCCAATTTTTGTGCAGGAATCGGTACTGTTGCCATAATGGCGCCTTTCAGACCAGAAGGTTGATGACGGCGATGACTGCGAAGATATAGATTGCCGCAGTAAAGGCTTCCTGGTTGACGTGGCCGGCGATCAGCCTGCCGCAGAAGACGGCGAGCAATGTGAGCGGGAGAACGCATAGAAGGGCAAGCGCGGTTTCTCTGTTGGTTGTGTTCAGTCCGACTGCGAAAGGCAGCTTCACCATATTCACCACTAAGTAGAAAGCTGCCGTGGTGCCTAGGAATTGCTTGACCGGCAACCGCTCGCTGCTGAAATAGACGGCTGTGACCGGTCCTCCGGCATTGGCCACCATGGTGGTAAAACCCGCCAGAACGCCGCAGAGCATGTGGAATGCCACGCTTATCCACTGCTTCTGCCTGTTCTTGTTTCTGGTTTCGACTTGGGGGGCTTGACTCTTGCCCCTCTGCCGCGTTTTCAGCGCGGACCTTATGCGCGAGAGGAAGTAAGGCGCAATGAAGCAGGCAAGTATGACCCCTATAATCTTTTTGGTCGCGTCATTGTCAGCGTGATACAAGAACCAGACGCCGGCAAGGATGCCTATGGTCACAGTCGGCAGCAGTCTAAGCAGGGAAGCCAGCACAATGTCATGCCGGTAGGCCCAGATGGCGGTCCAGTCAGCGACGACAGCCATGATCAGCGTCAGCTCGGTGGCTTCTTTGGCGGGCATCAGTGACGCCAGAGCGGCCACAGCCAGGATGGCTGAGCCTGGTATCAACGACTTGTCCAGGCCGATCAGGACAGCAGCCGCCGCCAAACCGATGATCAGCCAGAGGCTCATGTTAGGTCACTTCCTTTGTTGGCGCGCGCTCTTTATAAGAAGATGCGTCGGCCGACACTGCGTCACATCAGTGTCGGCCGACATGGCAACTCCTGAGGAAACAGGCAGTTGCGTTCAGGCTTCCGCCACCAGGCGTTCTATGGTTTCACGCTGGTAGACGGACGTTTCATGGGCGGTCTCGTCCTCGGCGAATACGTTGGAGACAATGATGGAATCCTCCCGGTCCAGGAACCCGTTCTTCTTCAGGGCGGCGAACAGGGCCTTGAAGTCCACATCGCCGTCTCCCACTTTCAGGTGCTGGTGAACGCGGGCGTTGGTCCCTGGGGGATTGGCTATATAGCGAAGATCATGCGAACGATGATGGTCATAACTGTCCGAAATATAGACCGTCCTGAGTCGTTTGCCGGCCAGGGCGGTGATCCCGTCCACATTATTGCCGTAGTGGAAGGTGTGAGGAGCCACGTAGACCGCGCCGACCAGCGGACTGTTCAGGCCTCTGGTGATCCTCAGTGCATCGACGCCGTTCTCGACAAAATCGTAGGGGTGCGGGTCGAAGTTGATGCGGATGCCTTCCCGCTCAAGCAGAGGCAGTATCTCCTCCATGGTCGCGTAGAAGGCAGCCTCGGACTCCTCATAGCGCTCCGGTATGCCGCTGAATTCGCTGTTGATGACGTGCACGTCCAGCAGAGCTGCGATTTCGATGGCCCGTTTCCAATTGCGCACGGCTGTCTGCCGCTCTCGCTCGTCGGGCCAGGAGGTCCTGTAGACCGGCAGCAGCGAGCACAGCTCAACATGCGCTTTCTTCAGGGCGGCCGCGAATTCCTTGACTAGTTCGTCGTCCGCCTTGGGGTGCACATAGAACGGCAGGAAGGCATCGTGTGGAGCCAGCTGCATATACTCATAGCCTGCGTCCGCTACCGCCTCGGGCAGATCCAGGAATGGCAGATCCGGATGGAATGGTGTGGGATCCAATGCGATTTTCATATCGTCTAACCTCGTTGTCGGAACTTATGGATGCCCCTGGTTCGTCCTGTCCGTCGGCATCCTCGCTGCGGATAGGGTAGTTAGACGCCCGGAGTTCGGAGTTTCAATCCTCCGGAGCGCTTACAGGTGTGTTGCTGCTTATTTACAGTCTTGCGATGATGTCCTGGCCGATTTGATCAGTGCTGCGTTTGCGTGAGGAGTTCTCCTCCGCATCCGCTTCCACAGCGCGATCGATGCGGGCGGCTGCTTTGTCGTACCCGAAGTGCTGCAGGAGCATGGCGGCAGACAGGACTGTGGCCGAAGGGTTGGCTATGCCCTTGCCCGCAATGTCGGGGGCGGAGCCGTGGATGGGTTCGAACATGGAGGGATGTTCGTCGGTCACATTGATGTTGGCTGATGCCGAATAGCCGATTCCGCCCACAACTGCGCCGGCCTCGTCGGTGATGATGTCGCCGAAGAGGTTGTCGGTCACAATCACGTCGAACCGGGAGGGGTCAGTGACCAGGAATATGGTGCAGGCATCGGCATGCAGGTAGTCATAGGTCACGTCAGGGTACTCTTTGCCGACCTTGTCCATGACCCACAGCCAGAGTTGACCGGCATAGTAGAGCACGTTGGTCTTGTTGACCATGGTTACGTGCTTCTTGCCTCCGCGCTTGCGAGCCAGTTCGAAGGCAAACCTCACCGCCCTCTCGATGCCGAATTCGGTGTTCATCGAGGTCTCGGTGGCTATGGCGTGCTCAGTGCCCATGCGCAGCAGACCGCCCATGCCGGAATAGAGGCCTTCCGTACCTTCTCTGATGACGACGAAGTCGATGTCGCCGGGGTTGGCCAGGGGGGATTTGACGCCAGGGTAGAGTTTGGAAGGCCGCATGTTGATGGCCTGGTCGAATGCGAAGCGGAGTTTGAGCAGCAGGCCGCGCTCCAGAATCCCTGACTTGACTCGAGGATCGCCGACAGCCCCCAGGAGTATGGCGTCCTTTTGGTCCATGTCCTTGAGCTGGTCATCTGTGATGAGGGTGCCGTCACGCAGGTATCGATCCGCTCCCAAATCATAATCGGTATAGTTGAACGAGACGCTGTCGCCAACGGCTTCCTTGAGTACAGCTTGCGCGACCGGCACGATTTCACGGCCGATTCCGTCACCGGGAATGACCGCGACGTCCAATATCCTCGTTGATGTTTGAGTATTCATGCCCTTCATGTTAATGACTACCTGACGATATGGCAATCGAAAAACCCTTGAAAACACCGATATACGGGATTTTTATATCAAAATTTGCATATTTAGATTGAAAATTCGCCATATACTTGATTTACTTATCAAAGTAGGTAGAGGTCTGTCCAATAGCTGCATAACATGAAAATGCATCGGATCATTCGACAGGCGGTAGGCAGAATATCCGTACTTTCTGTTGTTTTTTGTGTATCGGTCCTTGGGTGTCGCCTGGGGAAGGGTACATGGAGCAGACAGCATTCCAACAATGCAATTGGATAGAATAAAGCAATAAAAGCACAATTCATGGACCTGAACTGGCAATGATGCGAGTAAAGGGGATCGTGGGATATGACACCTAAGGATTATAAAAAGTGGATACCGGCGGATGAATCCGGCATTCTTGGGAAGAAAGCCATACAGATAAATGACGCAGGAAGGCTGGCGCGCGCCGTCTTCCTCCATCCGCTGTGGGGCGGGACATACCGGGTCAATTCGGACTATGCCTGCAAGCGTGAGTATATGAACTCCTTCCTGCTGTTTTTCATTGAGTCAGGCAGTCTTGATTATGTCTATGAGGGTGCTTCATTTACAGCTCACGCAGGAGACGTTGTTTTGCTGGACTGCAAAAACCATAATGATTACAGGTCAAGCGGGCTGACGCGATTCTCATACCTGCATTTTCAGGGCAACGGCGTACAGGCATACGCTGACTATCTGCAGGATGTCAACGGTCCCCTGTTCACCGATTCTCAAGATGCCGGGGATGAACTGATCTCCATACTGGACCAGATGCGCTCCGGGGATGCGTCACTGCCGCGAAGACAGTTGGACGAGTTGCTCCACCGCCGTTTGGAGCATGTGCTGGTGCTGCTTACACACCGAGTCGATGAAAGTCTGGAGGTGCACTATGACGACAATGTACCCCCGGATCTGTCAGCGGCCATACGATACATCAATAGGCACTTCGACTCGGATGTATCCATCCATGCGCTCAGCAAGATTCTGAATACGAGCGAGTCACAGCTCTCCCATGCATTTAAACGGCATTTGGACATGGGTGTGCATCAATTCGTCCTGGAGTGCCGGATTTCGCATGCCAAATACCTGCTGACGACCAGCAAGATCCCCATCGCCCAGATCACCAAGGAGTGCGGATTTACGGTGAGCTCGCACTTCTCGTCCTCTTTCAAGAAGCTTGTGGGTGTCTCGCCTTCTGAGTTCCGGCGGAATTTTTCATAATCTGCAGATTTTCTGAAATGGCGATGCCCAATATTCTGATTTCTGCAGGGAAGATAAGAAAAGATGTTTTCCCGGTCGATTGGCAGCAGTCGGGGAGTGCATGGCACCCTACGATGCAATGAGAGGGACGCAGTGCAGCTCCCTCAATAGCACAGTAATTACAGCGATAGCAATTACATCGACAAGGGAAAGTGAACGAAGATGACACTACGTATTGGAATCATCGGTGTTGGAACCATGGGCTCCGACCATGCCAAGCGTCTTTCGACCAGAATCAACGGTGCCACTCTCGCCGGGGTCTGCGATCTGATTCCGGAACGAGCTCAGAAGATGGCCGATCTGTACGGGGCCAAGGTCTATGCAACAGGCAAGGACCTGATTGACTCCCCGGACATCGACGCTGTCGTGGTGGCGACCCTGCCTCATGAGACCCATGAGCAGTTTGTTCTTGAAGCCATCAAGCAGAAGAAGTATGTGCTCAGCGAGAAGCCTTTGACCACTTCCGCTGCCGGCTGCCGTCGCGTGGTCGATGCCGAGATCGCCGGAGGTAAGCGTCTGGTCCAGGTGGGCTTCATGCGCCGCTTCGATCAGGGCTACCAGGAGATCAAGCAGGCCATTCAGAACAAGACCTACGGTGAGCCCCTGCTGATTCATTGCGCCCACCGCAATGAGGACACCCCGCTCAACTACAACTCCGATATGGCCATTGTGGAGACTGCCATCCATGAGGTTGACGTGCTGCACTGGCTGCTGGGCGAGGACTACGACTCGGTCTTCTGCTTCCTGCCCAAGAAGCAGACCCGCCACACCCACAAGGGACTGCACGATCCGCAGATCATCGAGATGGATACCAAGTCCGGCGTCCACATCGACTTGGAGGTCTTCGTCTGCAACCACATGGGTTACGACATCAACTGCCGCGTGGTTTGCGAGGAGGGCGAGATCGCCTTGCATGCTCCGCAGAACACCATCGTCAAGGTGGCCGAGTCCGAACGCGAGTCCATCCCCAATGACTTCACCGTGCGTTTCAAGGAAGCTTATGACCGCGAGATGCAGGCCTTCGTCGACGGCATCAACGCCGACCAGCTGACCGGTCCCACATCATGGGATGGCCTCATCGCCTGCGTGACCTGCGATGCGCTCTTCGCGTCCCGTGACGAGGGCGGCGTCCGCAAGAAGATCGAGCTGCCCGAGACCCCGTCCTTCTTCCAAGAGCAGTAAGGCGCGATCATGTTGAACAACAAGGGCAAGGCTCGCAATCTGAAGGATCCCAAGTACTCCAAGCTGTCCATCGGCGTATGCCCGGACCAGTGGGGTGTCTGGTTCGACAATGACGACAAGCAGCTTCCTCCCCGTCAGACAATGAAGGAGATGGCTGAGGCAGGATTCGAGATTCTTGAAACAGGCCCCTGGGGTTATTTTCCCAAGGACCCCAAGGAGCTCAATGCCTGGACCGACGAATACGGAATGAAGGTAGTGGCGGGAACCAGCTGGGGAGTCCTGCACAAGCCGGATCAGTGGCCTGAGACCGAGCGGCACTTCCGCGAGATCGCCGAGACCCATGCCGCTGTCGGAGCAGAGTACATCGTGCACCTGCCGCCGCTTTACCGTGATGACAAGACCTGGGAGTGGACCGATGACCGCGTCCTGTCCCCCGAGGCTTGGAACACCTATATCACCAATGCCAACAAGCTGGGCAAGATCATGAAGGAGGACTATGGGCTGAAGATGGTCCTGCATCCTCACGGCGATTCCCATATCGAAACCCCTGAGGAGATCGCCCGGATCTTCGAGAACACGGATCCTGAATATGTGAATCTGTGCCTGGATACCGGCCATATCGTGTACGGCGGCGGCGACCCCATCGAGATGGTCAGGAAGTACCCTGAAAGGATCACCTACGTTCACATCAAGGCTTTCGACCCGGCTTTGGTCAAGGAAGCCCATGAGAAGGACTGGCCCTTCGGTGAAGCGGTGGCCCGCGGCGCATCGGTGACGCCACCAGCTGGCGAACCTGATATGCAGAAGCTGGTCGATGCCTTGGCAGCCTTGGACAAGGAGATGTATGTGATTTGCGAGCAGGACCTCTACCCTGCCGATCCCTCCTTCCCTCTGCCTAATGCGATCAAGACCCGCGAGTATCTCGCTTCCTGCGGTCTGGGTACTCTCTGATTCTCAACATGTGAACAGAACCGGTGTCTGGCGATGTGTATCCGAATACTGTCGGACGCCGGTTTTTCTTTTTCAATAGGCCCAGGGGCGAAGTGGGGCAGTAAGTCCGGCTTTTGCGTTCAGCCGTTCTGATCGAACCGATGCCCCCCCCCCCCGCTCCTGGCCGATTTGCCGGCGGTCGTCGTATGTCGTAAACCGCCAATAGTCGGCGTGCGGATGTGTTTGTCTGAAAGGGATACAAGTCATGGAAGTAATTTACGCCACGGTTCATGTCAAGGACGAGAACATGGACGAGTTCCTGAATGTGATGACCGAGCTCGCTCGTAAGTCAGCCGCTGAGCCGGAATGCGGCGGCTACCACTTTGTTCAGCGAGTGGATAATCACAACGAATTTGCCTTCATTGAGTTCTGGCCCACGCCCGGCAGCCATGAAGCCCACTGCCAGAGCCAACATTTCAAGACGCTTTTCCCTAAGATGTGCGACCTGACTGAGGAGGGCGTTCAGGACATCATCAGCAGGCAGCTGGTCTGATTCTCGCCTGCCGACATTGGCGTATCAACGGATGATCTCATAGAGAACAGCCCGGTCCGGTAAGATCTGCAATGCTGTAGACCTTGCCGGGGCCGGGCTGTTTAGCTGCAAGTTTCAGTAGAGAAGGCTGGCTATGGTCTGCCGGGTGATGGTGGCCATGGTCGCCATATCCTCTTCGCTGGCCCTGTCGGAGAAGATCTCGGGGCAATACCAGCCGTCGAAGCCAGTGGATTTCACGGCATCCAGCCATTCCTGCAGGGGGATGACGCCGCCTCCGATCATGGTGTTGCGGTAGATGTCCATGTTGGCCACATCCTTGCCGGGGGTCAGAGCCAGTCCGTCAGAGACATGGACGGCCTTGATCAGATCGCCTGGCAGGGCCCGCACGTCGTCAGGCGTATCCCCGGCCGAATAGAACTGCCAGGTATCCACTGCCAAGCCGACGTTGGGCCTGGAAGCCTGATCGATGACCTCCAGTATCTGCCTGCAGCGGTTCAGCGGAGCCCAGGCCAAGGGTTCCAGGTAGATGCCCAGGTTGAAGTCGGCTGCGATGTCTGCTGCCTCTTGGACGTTTTGAGCAGTAACGCGGATCATCTCTGCCTCATCTCGGCCAAGGAAGCCTCGGTATCGGGGGTCATCATCGGCGAGCCTGCCCGCAGCATAGTCCTCGACCACCTCCCACCGTCCCGGTCCTGTGCACAGTTGGATGTACTGGGCCCCCAGTTCAGAGGCCACCTGGCACATGCGTCGCACCTCGTCCATCAGATCCCTGGCAGCGGATCCCTCCCGCTCGATGTCCTGAATGGACCCGATGTCGCTGACCGCGAGCCCGTCAAGCAGGGGCAGCAGGCTCTTTGCAGTGAATCCCTTGTCCAGGTAACGGTAGAGTTTGGGTGTCTGCAGGTCAATGCCGTCGTAGCCGGCCTCCTTGGCCAGACGTATATCGGTTCGTACGTTGCCGTACATGGTCACGGTCTGATTCATGCTGATGAGAGCCATGTCGCTCCTCCTGATGTCTGTATGTATTTTTGTTTTGCATGGCATCACTTAACGCGTTGCCGGGCCTCCGCCTCTATCTGGGCCAAGGTTTTGCCGCGTGTCTCCGGAACCAGGGCCTTGGTGAAGATGAAGGCGCCCGCGTTGATCAGCGCGAAAACGAAGAAGGAGCCTGCGCCGCCCAGTTTTTCGAGCATGACCGGGAAAATCAATGTCAGTATGAAGCTGGAAGTGTTGACGGCGATATTGGCATATGCCATCCCTTGGCCTCTGACCGCAGTGGGGAAAATTTCGGCGATCATCAGCCAGGTGACCGGTGCCATGCTTCCTTGGGCGAAGAGCAGGTAAATCATCATGATGGCGATCAACGTCCAGGACATAGCCTTGCTGGTGTTGCCCCCCTGAATGAAGAGGTAGCAGATGCCGATAGCAGTGAGGAATACGGTCACGCCGGCCGTGCCTATCAGCAGGTCGGTTCTGCGATCGATGTTGTCGATCAGAATCAGGCCGAATACCACGGCGGCTATGGCCGAGACCAGCATGACAGGTACCATGGCGATGACCGAATCGGTGGAGCCGAATCCCAGCGTGGTCGAGAAGATGGTGGGGGCAAAGAAGTTGATGGCGTTGACTCCGGAGAACTGCTGCATGACGGCCAGGCCGATGCCGACAATGAGCACCCGCCGGAGCCAGGGTGTGGAGAAGCTCTCCTTCTTGGCGTGCTGGGAGCTGTCTTGGCTGGAGGAGGTGAGACTGGCCTGCATGGATTCATAGGTCTGCTGGGCTTCCTGTTCGTCGCGTGTAGAGAGCAGGACGCGCACGGCCTGATCGTCCATGCCATGGCGAATGAAGTAGTTGGGTGTGTCATGAATAAGAAAGGCGATGACGACCAGGCAAAGCGCGGGCACCACACTGGCCCAGAGCATGGCATGCCAGTCGGCGACCTTGGCCAAAATGGCGTTGACACAGGTAGCCAGGAGCTGAGCGATATTGATCATCACCGAGTTGACAGACACCAGTCGGCCACGTTTGTCTGCCGAAGCCAGTTCGCCGATGGCCATGGGAACCACGCAGGAGGTGAATCCAACACCCAGTCCGACTGAGATTCTGGCAATGAGGAAGAAGGAGAAGTCGCTCGCCAGTGCACAAGCCGCGCAGGCCAGCAGCGAGATGCAGGAACCGGTAATGATCATTTTCTTCCGGCCGTAACGGTCGGCCAACGAGCCTCCCAGGAAGGACCCTACGGCGGCGCCCAGGAGAAGCCCTGCTGTCAGGACTCCCTGTTGGAAGGCGTTGAGTCCCTGCCCGTGGAAGTTCATGGTGACCAGGGCCCCCGATAGGACCACGGTCGTGTATCCATACAGGCCGCCCCCGAAAATGCCCAGAGCGATCATGAGTCTGGAGTATCGCCGCCGGCTGGCGGCCAGCTTCTCTATGTCGAGGTTGCGGCTGATCTCCCTATAGGTGGTGGACATGGGTGTTCCTCCAAGTTGGCATGATGCCGTATCCAATGCTCCGACATCGTTATCGGCGGCGGATCTGACTGCTATAAGCCTAAGGAAGATTGAGCGTTCGAATGAGGAGGTGAGACGTTTTCTATAAATACTGATATCAGATGTGCGCGTTTGCGAAAGAACAGGAAGCGAGCGCCAGCCAAGACATTGATGGTTGGCGCTCGCTTCTGTGGAAGGAAGCTGGTCAGTCTTGCAGACGATCAGGGGATAAGAAGCGTGTACTTGGTGGTCAGGTACTCGTAGATGCCTTCGCTGCCGCCCTCACGGCCTATGCCGGACTGCTTGACGCCTCCGAAAGGCACTGAAGCGTCGGAGAGGACACCGGAGTTGATGGCGAGCACGCCGGCTTGAGCATGGCCTTGGACCCACTCGCTGCGCTTGATCGATCTGGTGTAGGCATAGGCGGCCAGACCATAAATGGTGGCATTGGCTGCCTTCATTCCCTCTTCGTCGCTGCTGAAGCGGGAGATAGGCAGTACGGGGCCGAAAATCTCCTCGCGGAAGACTTCACACTCCCGCGGCACGCGATCCAGGAGGGTGGGCTGGAAGAAGCACTCGCCGAGATCGGAGCGATGGCCGCCTGCCAGCAGGTCGGCCCCGGCATCTACGGCATCTTTGACGATGCGCTCCATGCGGTCCACTGCCTTCTTGTTGATAAGCGGCCCGATATCCGTGGAGGGGTCCATGCCGTCCCCGACTTTTAGAGCGCTGACCGCACGCTGAAGCTTGTCGACGAATTCATCGGCTATGCCGTCTTGTACGAGAATTCTGTTGGCGGAGGTGCAGGCCTGGCCGTTGTTGCGGAACTTGGCCATCATGACCCCTTGGACTGCCTGGTCGATGTCCGCATCGTCGAAGACCAGGAAGGGGGCGTTGCCGCCGAGCTCCATGGATGTGCGCAGAACCTGGTCGGCGGCCTGCTTCATCAGGGTCTTGCCAACCGTGGTGGAGCCTGTGAAACTGATCTTCCGTAGTCGGCCGTCGGCGAAGAGCGCATCGGATATTTCGGGGGAGTGCTCTGAAGTAATGACGTTGACTGCTCCGTCGGGTACGCCGGCCTGGCGGAGGACCTCGACCATGGCCAAAGTTGTCAGCGGCGTCAAACCGGCGGGCTTGACAATCATGGTGTCACCGGCTGCCAGCGCAGGTCCGATTTTCCGGGTAGCCATAGCCAGAGGGAAGTTCCAGGGCGTCACCAGATAGCAGGGGCCCACGGGATCGTGGGTCACCAGGCCCTTGCGGCCGTCGGGCAGGTGGAAGGTCCGTCCATATGAGCGCATGGCTTCTTCGGCGAACCACTTGAGGAAGCCGGCCCCATAATCGACTTCGCCAAGGGCTTCCTGGTATGTCTTGCCCATTTCCTTGGTCATGAGCTCGGCAAAGAGCTTCTTGTTGTCCATGACCGCCTCGTAGCTGCTGTCCAGCAGATTTCGTCGCTCGACGGGTGTGGAGGCTGCCCAGCCTTCGGCGCTGGAGCTTGCGGCATCCAGGGCATCAATGGCATCCTCAGCTCCGGCATCAGCCAGTTCGAACAGGCGATCGCCGGTTGATGGGTTGTCGACGGCGAATGTTCGTCCCGTGCGGGATTTCCTCCATTGCCCGTTGATAAACAGGGTGTTCGATGCCTCTGGCAGCACTGTGTCGATTCCCTTTGTCCACTTCACTGTGTGTCCTTTCTCGTCAAGGCGTAGGCGGTGCCAGTTCGATTCGGGTCTTGGCTCATGAGTCGAATTCGATGATTTGCCGCAGGGCCTGGCCCTTGTCAAGGTCGTCCATGGCTTCGTTGATGTCGTCCAGCCTGATGTGATTGCTGATGAGTTTTTCTACTGGCAGCTTGCCGTCCAGCCAGAGCCGGGCATATCTGGGTATGTCTTGAGTAGGAACAGCCGACCCCAGGTAGCTGCCGATGACGGTTCGGGCCTCACCGGTGATGACGCTGGATGGCAGCGACGCTCTGACGGAGGGGTCCGGGAATCCTGCAGTGATGGTTTTGCCGCCGATGCCTGTCAGTTCGAAGGCCTGGTCCAGAACACCTGGCGCACCGGCTGCCTCGATAACGATCGGCGCCTTGATGCCCTTGCTTAGGGCTTCGTCAACCGTGTAGACATCGGTGGCGCCCATGCCCAAGGCGGCCTTGAACTTATCCTTGTTGCGGTCCACCCCTATGACTCGGCCTCGGCCCAGTGCCGCTGCCGTCAGCAGGGCGCTCATGCCGACTCCGCCCAGTCCGACCACCATGACGTCCTGCCCGTCCTGGGGGTCGGCGGCGTTGAGCACGGCGCCTCCGCCAGTGAGGACGGCGCAGCCCAGGACCGCTGCTATGGCAGAAGGAAGTTCGTCTGGGACAGGCACTGCTGAGCGTCGATCGACGGCGGCATAGGTGGCGAAGCCGGAGACGCCTACGTGGTGGTATATCCGCTCCGGACCCTTATGGATGCGAATGCCGCCGTTCATCAGGGTGCCGGCCTGATTGGCCTTGGAGCCGGGGGTGCAGGGCAGCCGGCCTCCGGTCAGGCAGTTGGCGCACTTGCCGCAGCGGGGCAGAAAGGCCAGGGTGACGTGCTGTCCGACCTTCAAGTCCTCAACCCCAGGCCCTAAGGCTTGCACGATCCCTGTGGTCTCATGGCCCAGCAGCATCGGCATGGGTCTTGGTCTGCTGCCGTTGACGACAGACAGGTCCGAGTGGCAGATGCCGGAAGCGGTGACCTTGACCAATATCTCATCCTGCTGGGGCGGATCCAGCTCAAGGTGTTCGATAGACAGCGGTCTGGTCCGCGCATAAGGGCCTGGCGCACCCATCGTCCTCAGCACAGCGCCGGTGATGTCCATATGGTGTTCTCCTTGTTGGTGGTTGGAGTTATTGCAAGTAGAAATCTGCAATCCGGGTCTCTTTAGTCGGTCATGGGCAGCCGATCGTTGCGGGGCTGGTTCTGCAGGGCTTGATTGATCCAGGTCTGATCTTCGCGGATGGTCACCTTCCAGTCGCGCTGTCCTCCGCCGCCCATCACATTCAGATAGTAAAGGTCGTATCCGGGGGCGGCGATGGAGGGGCCATGCCAGCCGTAGGGGATGAGCACTGTATCGCCGGGATGCACTTCGGTCATAATATTCAGAGGCCGTTCGTCGGCTGTGCCGGCACCCTGGTAGGCCAGGGGCCTGGCCTGTTCGGAAGCGCCCGGCAGCGCCTTCATCTGGAAGTAGTAGATTTCCTCGAGAGCGGTCTCATGATCATTGTTCTGGTCATGTTTGTGGACGGGGTAGGAGGACCAGCTGCCGCTGGGAGTGATGACCTCGCATACCAGCAGCCGTTCAGCTTCGATGTTGTTCATCATGCCGAAGTTTCGGGCCTGCCTGGAGGTGGGCCCGTTGCCCCTGAGGACGGTTTCGTTGTCTTCCGCCTTGACCAGCTGGTCTGGGTGGCGGGTGCTGGCGGGCGCTGATGCGACGGCGACCCGTCCCCCGGATGGGGCATATATCTCCAAGGGCGTTCCCGTGCCTACATATACGACATCGGTTGGTGCAGTGAAGACGTTTTGGCGCCCACGCAGATGATAAAGGCCAGCCTGCGTCCTGACATCGAATCCTTGGCAGAGGGGGACGACCAGGCGTTCCTCGTCCGCCGCAGGCAGGGTAAGAACCTGGTTTTTCCGGGGCTTGGCGACCCTGATGCCGGTGTACTGCCAACCTGTGACGGGTTGCGAGTCCGAGGCCCCCAGGCTCACCTCCCAATCACCCTTGGCTGCGCTGCCGTTTGGATACACCCATTGAGTCATCATGTCTCCTTTATTCAATCCTTTGACTTCCGCTGTCCCAAGGCGCGCTCTTCGGCCTCGATCTCCTCCAGGCTCTTCCCTCTGGTCTCGGGAATCATGGTGACTGCAAACACCAGGCATCCGATGTTGATAAGGGCGAACAGCAGGTAGGTTCCCGAGCCTCCCAGGCCGTTGAGCAGGAGCGGGAAGATCAGGGACAAGAGGAAGTTGGCCAAATTGAGCGCTATGTTGGCGTATCCCATCCCCTTGCCGCGGACGCTGGTGGGGAAGACTTCGGCCATCAAAAGCCATGTGACCGGCGCTACCATGCCCTGCACAAACACCAGATAGATCATCATCATGGCGATCATGACCCAGGATGCAGTGCGGGAACTGCTTGAGGGATCGATGAAGCGGTAGCTGATGCCGATAGCGACCAGGAAAATAATCGTGCCGACCAGGCCGACAGTCAGAATGGTTCGTCGGTTGATGCTGTCGATGAATCCCAGGCCGCCTATTGTGGCAGCGATGGCGGAGACCAAAATGACAGGTACCGTGGCCAGTATGGACATGGATGGTGCGAAGCCCAAGGTCTTGGTGAAAATAGTGGGCGCGTAGTAATTGACCATATTCTGCCCGCTGAGCTGGTTGATCAGGGCCAGACCGATGCCTATAATCAGCACCCTCCGCAGCCATGGTGTCGCAAAACTGCTGTCGGAATTCTTCTGGGCGGCGGTTTGGCTGCTGTTCTCGTGGGCCTGGGAAAGTGATTTGAAGATCTGTTCGGCTTCAGGCAGGTCGCGGGTCTCCGCCAGGAGCTGGATGGCCTGATCCTGCAGACCGTGCCGAATCAGGTAATCCGGGCTGTCCTTGATGACGAAGGCTATCAGCAGGAGCAGGATGCCTGGAACGACGGCCGCCCATAGCATGGCCCTCCAGCCGATGCCTATCTGTGTCAGGATGGCATTGACTGATACGGCCAGGAGCTGTCCGACCACGATCATGACTGAATTGACCGAGACTATGCGCCCCCTGTTGGCGGCTCTGGTCATCTCCCCCAGATAAATGGGGACGATAGTCGATGTGAAGCCGATCGCCAGGCCGAGAATGACCCTGCCCAGGCAGAGGATGAAAATACTGGGTGTTATAGCGCAGATTGCAGCACCGGGAATTGCCAGTACCGCACCGGTCAGGATCATCTTTTTCGGACCTAGGCGGTTGTTTAGGTTTCCGCCGGCAAAGGCGCCCACTGCTGCGCTCAGCAGCATCGCCGAGGTGATGAGCCCTTGTTCGAAGTCGGTGGGACGACCCAGCTGGCCTGATCCTATGTTCATGGTTATCAGTGCGCCGGATAAGGCTGTCAGCGTGTACCCATACAGCCCCCCTGCGCACAGTCCCAGGCATACCATCAGCCGGGTGTAATGGGTGCGGCGTCTGGATAGCTCAGCGGGGCTCTCGGCTTTAGCCAGCGTTTCAAATGACGACATGGCCATTCCTTTCAGCTGATATTGTCTGGCACGACTCTGTCTCCAGACATTGGTTGTTCTCAGTTGTAAGTCACCGCTATGCAGTTTCCTGGAGTGATCCTGACAGGTCTGCAAGTATTTATAAGATTCCAAGTCATTTTCTAAGAACGCCTCATTCTGGTTCAACCTCCTCATTAGGTTGGCCATCATTTCACCGTCAGCGGCTGTCTGATGCAGGAAGAATGGCATGGCATTGCGGAGTGTGGGGACGATATACAAAAAATGCAGGATAGTTATGAAATCACTTGCTCTTATGCCGTGGCTGCCAAGAGCGCGGCCGTCGACGGCCATGATTGACCTATGGACCGTTAACCCTAGCGAACTAGGGCAAGCGGTGACGGTTCCCCGCAGGTCTAGTCCATGGCGGACAGTGCGGGGTTTGCATTACCCCAAGTTTGAGAGGGTCACGGCGGCTAATAGGAAAGGTGCGAGGAAATGATAGGGACGAGCAAGGCTGATAATACAGTCAGGCTGACTGTTGGACAGGCCGTCGTTCGCTTTCTGGAGGTTCAGAAGGTGGAAAGGGATGGGCAGGTGTCCACCTTCTTTGGCGGCGCTCTGGGCATTCTGGGCCATGGCAATGTAGCCGGGGTCGGGCAGGCGCTCTTGGAGGAGATCGACCGATTTCGTTTCATCCAGGGGAAGAACGAGCAGGGCATGGCGCATATAGCCGTCGGCTACGCCCGCCAGATGAACAGAATGGGAGCCATGGCCGTCACCACCTCGATAGGGCCTGGTGCGGCGAATATGATCACTGCGGCTGGTACTGCGACGGTCAATCGTCTGCCGGTCCTTTTGCTTCCCAGCGACTATTTCTCGACCCGACGTACAGGCTCTGTTCTGCAGCAGGTCGAGAATGAACAGTCCAACGATATTTCCGCCAATGACTCCTTCAAGGCTGTCAGCCGGTACTGGGACCGAATCGACCGGCCCGAGCAGCTGTCGGCCTCACTGATGAGAGCCATGGAGACCCTGACCAACCCGGCTGCCACTGGCGCTGTGACACTTTGCCTGCCCCAGGATGTGCAGGCCGAAGCCTATGATTTCGACCTTGATCTCTTCCGTGAGCGGATTTGGCGAATCCCCAGAACCAGGCCGGACAAGGCTTCCCTGGCCCAGGCTGCCGAGGTCATCAAGGGTTCGAAGCGTCCGCTGATCATCGCCGGCGGGGGTGTCGTGTATTCGTCGGCCAGCAAGGTCCTGGCAGAATTCGCAGAGAAGACCGGGATTCCGGTCGGAAGCACCCAGGCAGGCAAGGGCGCCATCCCCTATGACCATCCGATGAACTCGGGCCCCATGGGTGCTCTGGGACTGCGCTTTGCCAACCGTCTGGCCCACACTGCCGACCTGGTCATCGGTGTTGGCACACGCTATACGGATTTCACCTCGGCATCCAATACGATGTTCCAGAACCCGCAGGTGCGCTTCGTCAATATCAATGTCCTCTCATTCGACGCGCACAAGGAGGCGGCCATTCCGGTCATTGGCGATGCCCGGGAGACGCTGAGCGAGCTGCAGGAGGTCCTGGGCGATTGGCAGGTGGATGAGGATTATCGTCGTGAGGCCATGGCCCAGGCCGACGAGCAGAGGCAGGCAGTGGACCGCATGGTACAGCATATTCCGGGCACCGAGGGGCTGGGTCAGAAGGAAGTCATCGGCATTGTCAATGAATTCACCCGTCCCCAGGATGTGGTTGTGAATGCCGCTGGGTCCATGCCCAGCGATCTTCAGAAACTCTGGAAGGCAGGCAGTCCGCTTGGCTACTCGGTTGAATACGGCTATTCCTGCATGGGTTATGAGATTCCTGCAGCTCTGGGCATGCGGATAGCTGATCCCAGCAGGGAGATCTTCTCCTTCATTGGTGATGCCTCCTTCATCATGTACCACCAGGATGTATTGACGGCGATTCAGGAACGGGAGAAAATCATTCTGCTGCTTTTGGACAACGGTGGTTATGGATCGATTCATTCACTGTCCATGCAGGTGGGCTCTCAGGGTTTTGAGACCAAGTATTACTACCGGGGAGACAACGGTCGACAGAATCTTAAGGAACCGCTGCAGATCGATTTCCCCAAGATCCTGGAAGGGTATGGGGTCAAGACATATCCTGTCGAGGATGCAGACCAACTGCGGCAGGCTTTGCAAAAGGCGGCCGCCAGCGATCAAATCACCGCCATCTATGTAAGGGTGGCACCGGTGGAACGTGACGATGCAGCTGACGCCTACTGGGAAGTGGCAACTCCTGAAGTGGCTCATATCGAATCCTCTATAAAGGCCCATCAGGAATACGAGAGGATCCGCGATTTGCAGCGGACCTATTTGTGATCTGCTCGTTTCGGGCATAACCAAAACCAGGGCTGAAGAACTGCCGCCCAACTGACTGTCTGTACTGCCTGTCAGAATATTCAGCTGGACGGCAGCTGCTATCGGAAGCAGCGCAACCGCAGCAATTTGGTGATTGGCGCAAGCGGCTATCCCCGTCCCCTATGTCTTGCTTGGGGGCTTCTGTCAAGCTGTCATCTTGTTCTCCCGCCGATGGAATCTGGCAGCCATGGCGGCTCCCATGCCCAGCAGGCCAGCTATGATCAGCAGAATCACGCCAGTGCTGCCGGTCAGGGGCAGGACGGCCAACTGGTCGTAGGTGTAGGGCAGGGTCTGATCCTTTTGATCCACGCCGACCAGGCTCCATTGAATGACGGTATCCACCTGCCCGGGCCTGTAGCGTGGGGTGACTGCCAACCAGGTGCCGTTCTGGTACTGCGGGGTTCCCCCTGCGGACAGTCCGGCGAAGGTGACCGTCTTAACCTGGCTTCTAATCACAACAGCCTGTGGAGTCTTGCTGTTCAGGTCCGGTCCGGATTGGTCGTCGCCCAGCTGGCCGGAATCGTCGGCACCCCATCCGTAGGCCAGGCCGTCGGAGCCTAGGGCCAATGAGCTCGGGCCGCCCGTGCTGACGGCAGTGAAGCTGAAATCTGCAGGCGTGTTCTCGGGTTTGGCCAAGAATGCTGGGTCTGAGCCTTCTGCGGCATTGCTCCAGGTCAGGATCTGTCCATCGGAGCCCAGGGCGGAGGATGCTCTGGTGCCGGCGCTGATCTGCGTGATGGCAAACCCCGTCGGCAGTCCGTCGGGAAGGGTCAATAGGGCAGGGGTTTTCTTGTTCTCGCCCTTGACCTGTCCCCAGGTCCAGATGCGTCCTTGGGAATCCAGGGCCAGAGCCTGGTGGTCTCCGGCGCTGATGGCGCTCATCTCGCCCGTCAGTCCCTGAACGGCAGACGGCGTGGGGTTGGCGCCGTCAGCGCTCACTGGTAGGGAGGGATCGCCCAACTGGCCGGAATCATTGGTGCCCCAGGCGTAGACTTGTCCATCCACGGTCATGGCTAGTGAATACCGGCTTCCGGCGCTTATTGCCGTTGTGGCAGCCGGGATTCCGGTCACCATGGCAGGGCTGGTTCGCCCGTCTGGCGAGACGGTATCGCCTCCGGCATTATCCAGGCCCAGCTGCCCGTATTGGTTGGCGCCCCAGGACCAGACTCGTCCCTGGGAATCCAGAGCCAAGGCATGTCCACCACCGGCGCTGATGGACTGGATCTTGGCCGGCAGACCCGGTACCGGATGGGGCCGGCTTTGGGCATTCAGTGTGGAGTCGCCCAGCTGGCCGACATCGTTGTTGCCCCAGGCGTAGGCCTTTCCATCGGACCCTAGAGCAAGGCCATAGTCCCGGCCCGCGCTGACCTGGGTGAAGACGAAGTCGGTCTCCGCCTTCTCGGGCATGTCCACTCGGACCGGCATGGTGCTGGTGCCGCCCTTGGCGATGTTCGCGTTGCCCAGCTGGCCGCTGTTGTTCTTGCCCCAGGCGTAGGCCTTCCCATCGGACCCTAAGGCCAGGGACCAGTGGGAACCGGCGCTGACCTGGCTGAAGCGAATGCCCCGCAGGGCTGGCGGCGTCAGGGTGACCTTCGTTCCGCCCATCTCGGTTCCATGGCTCGGGGTCATGCTCCAGTTCTGATTCTCAGGGCTCCAGTGGGCCTTGAGCGTCATGGAACTGGTGACTGGCTTGGAGAAGTCGTAGGCGGTTTTGCCTAGGAACCAGCCGTCGAAGCGGTAGTCGGCCTTGGTTGGATCAGCGCTGGGGCGGACTGCCCGCTTTCCCGCTTCCAGACTCTGGCTGGGTGGTGCCGGTGAATCGCTCTCTGACTGGAAGGTTACGGTCACCCCGCGCGCCAGGTAGCGGAAGGGCAGGTGGACCTGGGTCTGTTCTTGATCGTTCAAGGTCCATGTCAGGGCCACATCCACCAGCCCTGGGGCGTGCGGCGGGGTGCTAGCCGTCCAGGTCCCGTTCTTTTGCGCCTGCATTCCGGTGGTGATATCCGTAGTGTCGAATTTGATTCCAGTCAGCTTCGCCGGCCAGGGGAAGGCGACCGCAGAGGGCCGGTTATGGGCGTCATCGCCGCTGGTGCCCTGACCCAGCTGACCCATGTTGTCGCGTCCCCAGCTGTAGGTCAGGCCGTCGTCGCAGATAGCCAGGTTATACTCCTCGCCAGCGTCGATGCTGATCCAGTGTCGGCCGGCAAGTTTCGGATCCTCCAAGCGTTCCGGAGTGGTCTGGGGGCTGTCTGCTGCAGAGGTCTTGCCGTCGCCCATTTGTCCGTAGCTGTTGTCGCCCCAGGCCCAGATATTGCCGTCGGAATCCAGAGCCATGGCGTGGCTAAGATAGAAATTGCCGCCGCTAGTGATGGCAGTGATTCTGGTCCCCTGCGGGAAGCTGACCTGGACCGGGTCTTTGAATATATCGGTCTTGCTGGGGCTTGATCCGTTGCCGATTTGGCCGGCTTTATTCATACCCCAGGTCCAAACCCTTCCCTGGTCATCCAGGGCCAGGGTGTTTGCGAAGCCGTTTGCAATGGCCACCACATGGACCTTGTCAAGGCCGCTGATCTTGATTGGCTTAGAGTTGCCAACGACCGCGCCGGCGGATGGGTCCAACTGGTGGTCAAGGTTGCTTCCCCATGACCATACCGTGCCAGCGTCATCCAGAGCCGTTGAGTAGTTCAGTCCGGTCTGCAGGGCGACGATTTTGTGGTTCTTGTCGAATCCTTGGATGAGGCTGGGCCTGTAGTCGCATATGCCGTCGCACTCATGGCTGCCGGTCTCCCCCTCGCTGCAGGTGCCCCAGCCATAGACGTTGCCATCCGATCCTAAGGCCAGGGTGTGGGTGTAATTGCCGTTGACGGCCTTGTAGGTGAATCCGGCCGGCGCCCCTTCAGGCAGCATCACCTTGACCAAATATTCTGAGTAGTTATGCATGCCGCTGTCAGCCACATTGGGGTTGCCCAAGGTCTTCAGATAGTTGTACCCCCAGGACCAGAGGGTGCCATGGTTGTCCAGGGCCATGCTGAAGAACTGACCAGCGTTGACGCTGACGAACCGAAAATCCTTGTCATTGCGGGCCTCTTCGGGCCTAGGCACCCTTATGGGTGTCGACCTGTTGACAATAGTGCCATCGCCCAGCTGACCAGCACGGTTAAAGCCCCAGGCGTAGACGTTGCCATCCGAGCCCAAAGCCAGTGAGAACCTGATGCCTGCACTGACCTGGCTGAAACGGACACCGGAAGGCGGGGGCGGGGTAAGTGTCACCCCGGTGCCCCCTGATTCGGGTCCCTCTTGCGGCTGCATGGTCCAAGTCTGGTCGGCCCGGGCCCACTTGGCTTTCAGGGTCAGGTCCGCGTGCACAGGAGCGGAGAAGTCATAGGCGACCTTGCCTGCGAACCATCCTTCGAGAACGAACCCTCGGCGGGTGGGTTCAGGACTGGGGCGCGCGACCTGGACGCCATCAGCCACAGTCGAAGTTGTCGGAGTTGCAGACTGCATGTTGTAGTCGAAAGTGACCGTGTGGCTGGTGGTGTTCGATGGGGAAGAGGCGGTTGATGTTGGCTCCGAGGAACCTGCTGTGCCGGGCGGAGGCGAGGACGGCGAGGTGGGCGATGTGCTGGCAGCAGGCGCTGATTGTCCTGTTGCCACCGCACCAGAGCCATTGGACAGGGTGGGCATGCCCGACGGCGATGATGAAGGACCGGGAGCGACCGAAGGAATCTGTCCGGGAGTATTGGTTGCAGTACCAATTGCTCCATTTCCCTGAGTCGCGACTGCGGTCTCATTGGATTCCGGCGCTGCTTGACCGATTTGCAGGCCGAGCATGCTACAGGCAACCAAGACGCAGCATAGGCTGACGAGCAGTGTGACGCGACGACTACGTACCATCTTCATGTGAAGGCATCCTCCCCCATGCGTCCGGCACTTGTATAGGCAGGTGTAGACGAACGAGACTCTCTCCCCAAGAGTCAATAATCCCATCCACTACAATAACACCAGTGTCACAGTGGCGGCAGGGCTTGTCGTAGTCGCCTATGGCGCTTGATTAGACTGGTATTTTATGAGCGATGCGAAGATGGAAACAGTGATCGATGACCAGGTGCAGAGCGGGGGTCCACAGGCCCAGGCTGCCCGCCAGGTGGAGGAACTGCGTGCCGATGTGGACACCATCGATGCCGCCATTGTCGCCATGCTGGCCGAACGGTTCAGGGTGACCCACCGCATCGGGCTGCTCAAGGCCCAGGCAGGATTCGCCTCGGCGGATATGCGCCGGGAGAGAACACAAATAGCTGCCTTGCGAGACAAGGCTGATGATTACGGGCTGGACCCGGATCTGGCTGAGGCCTATCTGCATCTGGTGGCCGATGCCGCCAAGCGCGACCACGAACGGCTGGCCGATCAGGCCAACTCACACTGAGGAAATCCATCGTATGGTCATGGCCGACAGCTCGGATCAATTCCTATGCCATCGGCCACAAGGTATCAGCGAGTGCTGGTTAGAGTCTGACGAGCCATTTCCAAGTAATGCTGTCTTGCTGCCAGGACAGTCACCGTTATGAAAAGTCCGACAAGCAGCATGATGAGCAGACCCTGGCTACCGGTCAGAGGCAGAATATCCTTGTAGGTAAAGGGCAGATTCTCGGTTTGAGGGTTGCCTTGGCCCACATTCCAGGTGACGTTGACTGTTGTCCGGCCCGCCTTGAAGGCTGGGGTATAGAAGGTCCAGGTATTCCATGATCCCCATGCGTCGGCTGTGCCGCTCCGGGTCAGTTCAAGAACTGTAGCAGTATCCGGATCCGTGCCTACTGTGACCGAGCTGATGGTCAATTGCGGCGGGCAGACCAAGGTGGCTGCCTTAACGGAAGTGCTGTCCAAATTGGTTCCTAGCTGTCTGCTGCTGTTGTCGCCCCAGCCATAGGCCATGTCGTTGGAGTCGATAACCAGGACTTGGCGCTCGCCTGCACTGATCTGTATGGTGCTGCCGTCTTTGCTCACCAGAACGGGGGATGCGCTGATGGATCCCGTGACGGAGACATTGCCCAGGGCGTTTTGACCGTTGTTTCCCCAGGTGTATATCTTCCCTTTGTCGTCGATTCCTGCGCAGAACCATCCTCCGGCGCTGATCTCGGTGGGTTTGAATCCATCGCTGCCTCCGTCGGGATCGGCCACCAGGGTTGGTATTGCGGCATCATTGGTGTCTCCGGTGCCCAGTCGTCCGTCGGTATTCGCACCCCAGGCGTAGGCTTTGCCGTCTCTGCCAATGGCCAGGGAGTGCGAGCCTCCTGCGCTGACCTGGGTGGCGAAGAATCCTATCGATCCGTCCTCGTATTTCACGGGTGACGACACCGACACAGGAGTGGCCTGTGAGGATTTGGCATTGTTGCCCAGTCTGCCGCTGGCGCCGTATCCCCAGGCGTAGGTTTGTCCGCTTATGCCGATGATCAGAGAGTGCTGGTATCCCGCACTGACCTGCCTGACTTGGAACCCAGGACTGGTGGCGCTTGCGTTGACGGCTACAGGAGCAGGGGCGTTCCCGGTCGTGTTACCGTCGCCCACCTGTCCGCCGTTGCTCCTGTCCCCCCAGGCATAGGCCTGATGATCCTTGCCGACGGCTAGGGAATGATAGCCTCCTGCGCTTACCTGGGTGTAGGCGAAGTCAGTACCTGCACCGGAGGGCTTTTTCACTTGGACGGGCGTCGTATTGGTGCCGCCTGCAGCGCCCTTGCCGAGCTGCCCCCTGCCGTTGTCTCCCCAGGCGTATGCATTGCCGTCACTGCCGAGGGCCAACGAGAATCCATATCCTGCGCTGACTTGGATGTAGGAGAAGTTGTCCTTGTCGCCAATTCCGTCGGGCTTCTTCACTTGGACGGGTGTCTTGCTACTGTCCTTGCTGCCGTTGCCGAGCTGTCCCGTGCTGTTGTTTCCCCAGGCGTAGGCGTTGCCGTCACTGCCGACAGCCAGGGTATGGTTTTTGCCTGTACTGACCTGGGCGAAGCGGATGCCGCGCTGCGAGGGCGGAGTGATGGTGACCTGGTATCCGCCAGTGGATGGACTGACGGTTGGGTCGACAGAAGTTGGAGCCGAAGGGGTCCAGTGCGCGACCAGGGTCAACGGGTCCGTGACTGGCTTGCCGAAGTCGTAGGCCACATTGGAACTGCCGTCATCCGCTTTGACGAACCACCCGTCAAAGAGGAAGCCCGTTTTGGCCAGGGTCTGTCGGGGTACCAATTCGCCTTCCTCGATGTCTTTGCTTGTCCATGCAGCTCCAGTACCTCCCTCGGGGTCAAGTGTTATGCGCTTCTTGGTCCGATCGAAGGTGTAGTCGAACTGCTGCCTCTGCCTTGAGTCTCCGGTATCGTCGGCAATAGTCCATGTGATAGTGAAACTGGTGGGGCCATACGGGTACGCGGGTGTGACGAAGGTCCAATCCCGGTTTGCATCCCAGGTGTCTTTACCTGTCTGGGTCAGGTTTGTGGCTGGCTTGGTGCTGCTGGCCATGGTGCCGAAGGCGACCTTGGTCAGGGTGATCTGCGGCGGCTGTGTGGTGCCGGGCACTGAGGATGCCCCGTTTCGTCCGAGCTGGCCGAAGTAGCCGTATCCCCAGGTATAGAGCAATCCGTCAGACCCGACGGCTGTCTGGTGATGGCCGGAGGTGGACACCGCGCGGGCCTTCACCGGCTGAGCCAGGGTGATGGCTTTCGGGCTGGTCTGCCAAGCGGTGCTATCGTTCGTCCCGTTGCCTAGCTGTCCGTAACCCTCATTGCCCCAGGTATAGATCCTTCCGCTGTCGTCTATGGCTTCGGATCCATCGTCGCCCGCGCTGATGGAGGTGATGTTGACAGGCTCGTCTCCAAAGCTAATCGCGGTGGATCCTCTCGTACTGACATTGGTATCTGTAGTGGAGCCGATGGCGGTGCCGGAACCCCATCCATAGAGGTCATGATCCGTATCCAGTGCCAACACGTGTTGATAGCCCGCGCTGATGGCGATATAGAACCGGGTATCAGGCCGTCCGGTGCCCAGGTCTTGGACACGTGTCGGTGTCGGATTGTCAGCAGGGGCGCCGTTGCCGAGCTGCCCCTTGTCGTTCTGGCCCCAAGTCCAGGCGTGGCCTTGACTGTCCAGGGCTGTGCCTGTGGTGAACCCTGCGCTGATGGCGGTGATGTCGGACAACGCCGTGACCTTGGCGGGGGAGGAATGGCTGCCCTTGTCTGAACTGCCGATGCCGAGCTGGCCTTGGACGTTGCTGCCCCAGGTGTAGACCGTGCCGTCCGAGGCCAAGGCCATGGCGTATGCCCGTCCTGCGCTGATGGCGGTGATTTTGGCATTGCCTGTCTGTGCCTTTACTGGTTCGCTGGAATAGCTTCCGGCAGTGCCGTTGCCGAGCTGGCCTTTGTCGTTGCTGCCCCAGGTGTAGACCGTCCCGTCGGAGGCCAGGGCCATAGAGTAAGTGTCGCCGGCGCTGACGGCTATGAAGATCTTTCCTTTTATGGCATCATTTTCGGCTATTCGCACCGGAGTTGTTGCCGTGCCTGAGTCTTTGCTGTTTCCCAATCCGCCGCTGGCCTGATTTCCCCAGGCGTAGACGTGTCCGTCAGAACCCACAGCCAGGGTGTGGTAGCGCCCGGCGCTGGCCTGGGCAAACCTCACTGCTCTGGGTTTGGGGGGAGTCAGGGTGATTTTGGAGCCCCCGGTGTCGTCGCCATGGAGGGCATCCGAGGTCTTCCATTTCATATCTGACGAAGACCAATGCGCTTTCAGATTCAGTGGCCCGGTGACCGGACTGCTGAAGTCGTAGGCCACATTGGAGCTGCCGTCCGCCTCCTTGATGAACCAGCCGTCGAAGAGGAAACCTGCCTTGGTGACGGTGGGAGGTGAAGCCTGCTTGCCTGCGGTGACGAACTGGTCCGAGGCTGATGAGCCTCCGTCCGAATCAAAGGTGATCTTCTGGGCAGTGGGTGTGAATGTATAGTTGCCGATGCTTTGCCCCTGCTGTGCGGCGCCGCCAATGGACCATTGACCGTCGTTGATTCTGATCTTGGTGGTTCCGTAAGTGTGGTGCGGGGTAGTGACCGTCCATGGGGTATTTGAACTCCAGGTGTCGTCGCCTGCTGAAGTTCGGCTGATCGGGCTGTTGGTGTCGGCCTTGGCTACATCCGTCCTGCCGAAGGTCACCTTGGCCAGATCTGTCTGGGGTGGGCTGACCGCTGCAGGCTTGGTCTGCGAACCGCTTTGAGGTCCCTTGCTGCCTTGTCCCAGCTTGCCGCTTTTCGCTTCCCCCCAGCTGTAGGGGAGCCCATCCGAGCCGATGGCCAGACTGTGCCGGCAGACATCGAATTCGCTGACCGTGACACCAGTCAGGCTCACCTTGGTCATAGTTGATTTGGGTCTTGTGGTTCCGTCGCCCAGCTGGCCGCTGGAATTGCTGCCGAACATGTACAGGCTGCCTGCAGAGTCGACCACCGCAGAGGAGTAGTCCCCGGCGCTCACTGAAACAGGCGTCGCCGTTCCCGGGAGCAGGCTTAACAGACTGGGATAGAAGGAGTGAACGCTGTCGGTATTGGCGTCATTGCCCTTGGTCAGGGGATAGCCCCAGTAGTACACCTTGCCTGTATTGCTCAGTGCCAGGACGTGCAGGTACCCTGCATCGATGTCGGTGTAGACAGTGCTGTCTGGGTTGCCGGTCGAGTCGCCGTAAATACGCGATGGAGTGTAGACGTTGGAACCACTGCTGGTGCCGTCCATGGTGCCGATGCTGAGCTGGCCGCCCTGGTTGCGTCCCCAGGCGTAGGCATGTCCTTGGCTGTCCAGCGCCGTTTGAAAATCGTATCCGGCGCTGATGGTGGTGAAAGTGACGCCGGATGAAGAGACCGCTGCTGGTGAAGCGTTGACGTTGACGCCCGTGTGCCCGTTGCCGAGCTGGCCGTATTCGTTGTCTCCCCATGTGTAGATCGTCCCGCTCGAGGACAGGGCCATGGCATGCCAGTATCCGGCGCTGATGGCGGTGATGGTGACGTTGAGATTCGCCTTTACCGGCACTGAAGAATTCGTGGTGGACCCGTTGCCGAGTTCGCCGCGACTGTTGTCGCCCCAGGTGTAGACGGTGCCGTCCGAGGCTAGGGCCATGGAGAATGTGGTTCCCGCGCTGACGGATATGAAGGTCTTTCCCTTGATGGCCTCGTTTTCAGCGATCCGCACTGGCGTGTTTTTGTTGGTTGTGGTGCTGTCGCCAAGCTCGCCCTTGCTGTTGTCGCCCCAGGCGTAGACGTGGCCGTCCGAACCTACGGCCAGGGTGTGGTCGTGGCCGGCGCTGACCTGTGCAAATCTCACCCCTCTGGGTTTGGGGGGAGTCAGGGTGATTGCAGAGCCCCCGGTGTCGTCACCGCTGACGTCGGCTGTCGTCCACTGGGCGTCGTTGACCGACGACCAATGGGCCGTCAGCGACTGCGCGCTGGTGACCGGCTTGCCGAAGTCATAGGCTACATCGGAGCCTTTGAGGAACCATCCGTCAAACAGGTAGCCTGATTTGGTGACGGTAGGAGGAGATGCCAGATGACCTGAGGTTACTGTCTGGCTCAAGGCCGGCGAGCCGGACGTCAGCGAGCCCCCGGCAGGCTCGAAAGTAAGGGTATATGAGGATGAATCCCTGGTCTGTGGCGACTTGGCTCTCGGTGAGCTGCTCCCCGAGGGTTTGTCCGTCTTTTCCTCGTTGAACGGTTGGATGGACTTGAACGGGGAGGGGCTGTCGCTGGCCAGCGGTGACGGTGATGCGGTCGGGGCAGCGGCTCCAGCCTGTGCCCCGCTGCCTGCCCGGAGCAATGGACTTGCGCTGCTGTTAGGATTGGGCGAGGGCGATTCTGTGGCAGATGCAGGTGTCATGTCGCCGGTGGTTGCGTATGCGCCTGTTGATGCTCCGATCAGCGCCAGCCCAATCATGGCTGTCAACGTCACCAGTCTGCGGATGCCATGAGCATTCCCCATTCGACTCTTCCTCCCCAAGCGTGCTGATTCCCCAGGTTGTGGCCCCAAAATCTGCGTCGACGCACACTAAAATAAAGTCCCTCTATAACTTTTACTGTAGCATTGCAATCTTTGGGCGGTTTAGAGTGTTGTGGTCAGGGTGTTGCAGGGCAAATTCACTGCAAGAGGCATGCTGTTGATTATGGAAGCTGTACTTTTTGCATGAACGACGATGGCTCGACTGGCATTGCAGATTGCCCTTGTCACCAGTGACACGGATAAGAAAACCGGGGCGGTGCCTATGGCCGAACCGCCTCGGTTGTATTGGGGAATTGTGGAGCCTACTTGCGAGGTTTCTTGGCGGGTGGCTCGCCCAGCTGGCTGGCGGTCACCCGGATGCCCGCCTCATCCTCGCCAGCTCCCGTCGCCTCGGACTGAGCGGTCTCTTCGACCAGGTCCAGATCTCCGGTGACCCTGCCCGCTTCGGCTATGTCGTCCAGGGCGACCTTCACGGCTTCGAGGCCCTCCGGCGCCACACTCAAGGAGGCGGAGAGGATGGGGGTCTTCATGGAGACCTTGGCCTCGGACTTGATCCGTCGCAGGGAGGCCAAGGCCTTGCCTGCCCAAGTCAAAAGAGCAGGATTCTGGCCTTGGGCGGCGGTCAGATAGTCTTCCGGACGTGGCCAGGAGGCCCGGTGAACCGATCCATCCCCCTGATGCATCCACTGCCAAGCCTCTTCGGTGGCGAAGGGCAGGAAGGGGGCCAGGAGACGATCCAGAGCGTCCAGGACCAGCCCCAGGGTTGTGCGGGCGCTGAGCACCTGGGCTTCTCCAGGGGTCCTGCCGGTGGCATCCGCAGTTCCGTAGGCCCGGTTTTTGGCCAGTTCGATGTAGTTGTCGCAGAAGTCCCAGAAGAAGGATTCAGCCACCTCCAGGGCCTTGGAGTGCTCGTAGGATTCCAGGGCCCTGGTGGCCTGGTCGATCACCTGGGCAAGGCCGGCCAGGACTGCCCGGTCCAGCGGGACTGTGACGTCAGCGGGGTCCCAGGTGGCCTCCGCTGCCTGGGTGACCTTATGGTTCTCATCCTCCCGCCCGATGGCCAGGGCGAACTTGGCGGCGTTGAGGAGCTTGACGGCCAGGCGGCGGCCGATTTTCATCTGCCCCTCATCGTAGGTGGCGTCCAGACCCAGCCGGGCGCAGGATGCCCAGTAGCGCACGGCATCAGCGCCATACTTCTTGATGGGTTCGTCCGGCACCACCACATTGCCCTTGGACTTGCTCATCTTCTTGTGGTCCGGGTCCAGGATCCACCCCGACAGGGTGGTGTCGCTCCAGGGCAGGCAACCGTTCTCCAGGTGGGCGCGGTCCATGGAGCTGAAGAGCCAGGTACGAATGATGTCCTGGCCCTGGGGACGCAGATCCATGGGGAAGGTGGCCTTGAAGAGGGCCTGATCCTGCTCGCCCGGCTCGGCCCAGTGGGTCACGATCTGAGGCGTCAGGGAGCTGGTGGCCCAGGTGTCCATGATGTCCTTCTCGGCCGTGAAGCCGCCGGGCTGGTCGCGTTGGGATTCCTCGAAGCCCTCGGGTACATCGCTGCTGGGATCGATGGGGAGTCTGTCCTCGGCCGGGGTGATGGGATGGGCGTAGTCGGTCTCGCCGTTCTCCTTGACCGGGTACCAAAGTGGGAAGGGGACTCCGAAGAAGCGCTGCCGGGAGATCAGCCAGTCGCCGTTCAGGCCCTCGACCCAGTTGTTGTAGCGCACCCGCATGAAGTCCGGGTGGAAGTGGAGCTCCTTGCCGCGCTCCAGCAGCTCCTGGTTCAGTTTCTGGTCGGTGCCGCCGTTGCGCAGGTACCACTGGCGGGAGGTGACGATCTCCAGGGGCTTGTCGCCCTTCTCATAGAAGTTGGTCATGCGCTTGGTGGGCTTGGGCTCGCCGTCCAGGTCGCCGGATTCGCGTAGGGCGTCCACGATGATCTTGCGGGCTGAGAAGGTGGTCTTGCCCTCGGTCTGCTCGAAGATGCGCCGTCCGCCCTCATCGGTGATCCAATCCGGCACGTCCATGACGATTCGTCCGTTGCGCTGGATGATGGACCTGGTGGGCAGGTTAAGATCCCGCCACCACTGCACGTCGGTCACGTCGCCGAAGGTGCAGCACATGGCGATGCCGGCGCCCTTGTCCATCTCGGCAGCGGGATGGGCCAGGATGGGCACCTCCACCTTGAACAGGGGGGAGTAGACCTTCTGACCGAAGTACTTCTGGTAGCGCTTGTCGTCTGGATGGGCGATCAGGGCGCCACAGGCTGCCAAGAGCTCGGGCCTGGTGGTCTCGATGTATATCGGCGTGCCGTCCGCGAACCGGAAGGCCACCCTGTGGTAGAAGCCGTCATACTCGCGCGACTCCAGCTCGGCTTGGGCCACGGCGGTCTGGAAGGTCACGTCCCAGAGACCCGGGGCCTCCTTCTGGTAGGCCTCGCCCCGGGCCAGATTCCGCAGGAAAGCCTTCTGTGCCACCCGGCGTGGATGCTCGCCGATGGTGTGGTAGGTCTGCGACCAGTCCACCGACAGCCCCAGCGACCGCCAGAGCTGCTCGAAGAGCTTCTCGTCCTCGGCGGTCAGTTCCTCGCACAGCTCGATGAAGTTCTGCCGGGAGACGGGCACCTGGTCCTTGGCGCTGATCTTCTTGCCCTTGGTCCCATGGAAGGGGGGCTTGAAGTCCGGATCGTACTTGAGCGAGGTATCCACGCGGACCCCGTAATAGTTCTGGACCCGCCGCTCGGTGGGCAGGCCGTTGTCGTCCCAGCCCATGGGGTAGAAGACGTCGTAGCCCTGCATCCGCTTGAACCGGGCGATCACATCGGTATGGGTGTATGAGAAGACGTGCCCCACATGCAAATGCCCCGAAACCGTGGGCGGCGGGGTGTCGATGGAGTAGACGCCGGAGCGCTCGCGGGTGTTGCGGAAGCGGTAGACGCCGGACTCATCCCAGTCGCGGCACCACTTTTCCTCCAGGCCATCCACACCCACCCTGTCGGGCAGGGGGGTCAGATGGGCATTGACGATTCCTTGGTGTTCAGCAGACATACCAGCATTTTATGGACGAACAGTGACAAGGGGCGCCGGCCTTTTCAGCCCTGGATGCGCAGGTTCCACAGGGGCAGGTAGCGATCCAACAGAGAGCTGGGCATGCCCTGGAGACGGGGAGTGTTGAGGACCAAGGGCGTGCGCTCATACAGCCAGTCGCTGGGGGAGAGGTCGCTGACCTGTCGGGCGAAAGCCCGCAGCCGCCCGGCATAGGTGTTCTGGTCGGTGCTGGCCTTGACCTGCTTCCAGGATTCCTGGACCTCGGTGTTGTCGAAGAGCATGGTGGAGTTGGGGTCGGCGAAGCGGTCGATGTCGTCATTGTCCATGACCAGCAGGGCCATGTCGTAGTCGTGACGGGTGAGCACCTGATCGCGGAATGCAGCCTGATCCACCATGGAGACCTGGGTGGGGATGCCCACCGCCTTCAGTTGCGTGCTGATCAGATCGCCCACCTGGCTGCCGAATTCCTGGGGATAGACCAGGCGCAGGCCGCCGTGATAGTAGGACTGGGCATAGTAGGAGGATCGACGAGCCGCTTGGACACGATCGAAGGGGAAGGCCTGCAGACCGGGATCATAGCCTGGGCTGAGCGGGTTGAGTGGTCCACCTAGCGCCTTGGCTGCGCCGCCTTCCAGATCGGCCAGCGCCTGACGGTCCAGTGCGTAGCGAACGGCCTCGCGCACATGTTGGTCGGACAGCAGGCTGGATGCCTCGTTGTTGAAAGCCAGGACCACATTGTTTGTGCTGGGTGTTGCTGTCGGAGCCTTGCCGGCCTGCTTGGCGGTAGCCGGATCCATGTCCACTACAGCGTCCAGACGTCCCTGGTTCAGATCTTTTACGGTCTGCTCGGGGCTGCCGGCATAGCTGAAGATGACCTTGTGGATGGAAGCCTTGTCCGGGCCCCGGTAGGACTTGTTGGTGGTCAGGGTCAGACTGGCTCCCGGCTGCCAGTCATCCACTTGATATGGGCCTGATCCGGCCGATTGGGTGGAGTAGTTGACGCGGGCCTGGCGATCGTAGACAATGCCGGCCCGACCGCTCAAAGCGGTCAGCAGATGGGCATCCGGGCTCTTCAGCCTGATCACCAGGGTGGCTTCATCCGGGTTGGTGACCCTGGCCAGGTCATCCAGGTCCTGGTGGCCCTGATACTGATGATTGAGGATCTGCCGCAGGGACCAGAGGGCATCCTCTGAGGTCAGCTGGCGTCCGTCGGCGAAGCGGGCATCATTGCGTAGATGAAAGGTGTAGAGCAGCCCATCGGCGGACACCTCCCAGTTCTGGGCCAGTCCAGGAGTCGGCCGACCTTGGGCGTCGGGCCTGGTCAGGGTCTGGTAGACGTTGCCCATCAGGGCCTGGTCGGTGGCCCGGCCGGGCTCGGTGCGGATGTCCAGGGAGACGGGGGCCTGGCGGGCCCGGATGCGCACTACCTGGCCCGAACCTCCAAGGTTCCAGGGCAGCCGCCAGCCCCCTCGGCCAGTCAACAACGGCCAGGCCATGTAAGTGCCCGCGGTCAGGACCGCCAGTACCAGGATGAAGATGATTCCGGAGCTGATTCCTCTGTGTCTGCCGCGTGCCATGGTCTTGATTCTACCGAGAGGCCGGTCCGGCCAGGAGTTCGGCGCTGGGACATGTCTCGGCCAGTGGGCAGTGCAGGCAGTCAGGTTTGCGGGCGTGGCAGGTGGCCCGGCCGTGGAGAATCAACCTGTGCGATAGATTGGTCCAGTCCTCGGGAGGGAAGCAGTCGCAGATCTCATGCTCGATCTTCACCGGATCGGGGTGGGTGCTGCGCCAGTCGGTCCGCCAGCGCAGGCGGCCGGTGACCCGGGTGACGTGGGTGTCCACAGGGAATCCTGGAATGTTGAAGGCGTTGCCCAGGACCACGTTGGCGGTCTTGCGCCCCACGCCAGGCAGACTGGTCAATTCCTCCATGGTCTGGGGGACTTGCCCGCCATAGTCCTCGGTCAGCATCAGTGAGAGCCCCAGCAGGTGGCGGGCCTTGGCGTGGTAGAAGCCCACCGGGTGGATGATGGCCTCCAGCTCGGCCGGCTGGGCCTGGGCCATGGCTGCAGGGTCGGGGTAGCGTTCGAAGAGTTCGGGGGTCACCGAGTTGACCCGCTTGTCGGTGGTCTGGGCGCTCAGGACCGTGGCCACCAGCAGTTCGAAGGGGTTGCGGAAGTGCAGGGCGCAGACCGCCTCGGGAAAGACTTGACAGAGGATGCGGTACTCCTCGTGCATGCGGGTCAGGCGCCGGGCCTTGCTCTCCCTGCCTTGGCGGTGCTTTCGATTGGATGATGCATCAGTCACTATGATCGGTTTTCTTCTTCTTGGCATCTTTGGATTGTTTGGACTGGCTGTCGTTTTGACCGGCGGCATCCGGTTCGCTTCCTGCCTCTGTCGTGGCCCTGGGAGCTTGGGCCGTTCGCGCCGATGAAGGCGGGTCGAACCGGTAGCCCACGTTGCGGACCGTGCCGATCAGGTGCTCGTACTCGCTGCCCAGCTTGGCCCTAAGCCGCCGCACGTGCACGTCCACCGTCCTGGTGCCGCCGTAGTAGTCATAGCCCCAGACCTCCTGGAGGAGCTGGGCCCTGGTGAAGACCCTGCCTGGATGCTGAACCAGGTATTTGAGCAGCTCGAACTCCTTGTAGGCCAGGTTGATGGGACGGCCGTGGATTCGGGCCGTGTAGCTTTCGGTATCCACAACCAGGTCACCCGAGCGGACCTGACCGGTGGGCACCTGGTCCTCCGCCTCTTCTGGCTGAGCATCAGGCTTGCGTGTCGGGGTCACGCGCTGGCAGACCAGACGCAGCCTGGCCTCGACCTCGGCGGGCGATGCGGACTGAATGATCACGTCGGCCACACCCCAGCTGGCGTTGACCACGGTGAAGCCGCCCTCGCTCAGAATCAGGATGATGGGCGTGGACAGGCCCGAGGCTCGGGTCAGGCTGCAGAGGGTCTTGGCCTCGGCCAGGTCGTCGCTGGCATCGATCAGCAGCACGGTGTCCTCGGGCATTCTTACCAGGGAGGCGGCATCCAGAGGAAGAACGCGCACTCGATGGGAGAGCAGGGCCAAGGCGGGCAGAACCGATGCCGGGTCCTCGGCGCAGGTCATCAGGGTCAGATCCGTCACGGGGGTACCTTCTTCCCTGTCCGTTCGTCCATAGCGGTGGATTCCTTGAACAGTCGTCATCATTGTACAATCGGCCCGTCACCGGGGCTCCGAGTTCACAGGATGGCCTTGCCCTAGGATGTGACGTATGGCTCCCCGACGGGGACAGGCAGGAGGACCCATGGCGCAGACCGTAAAAGAAAACTGGGGTGGGCGCGCGCCCGCCATGACCCAGCTGCTGGCCTTGGCGGCCCTGATCCTGCCGGGCGCAGCGCTGGGCCTGCTGGCAGAGCCCCGGGTCGCTCGATGGGTGCAGGCCGTTCTGGTTTTGGGGCTGGCATCGGCTCTCTTGGCCTATTGGCCCTTGGTGGGCAAAGGCATCCGACCTGGTCCTGACCGAGCCATGTCCGGTCTGCTGACCTTGGTCGCTCTGGCGCCGGCCCTGGTCGTGCAGGGGCCCGGTGCCTTCTGGGCATGGCTGTCGACTGCGGCATTCCTGCTGGCCCTCCTGGCCGTGTTCATGTTTGTTCGGCAGATGCTGCGTCGGGACAGGCGGATGGTCATTCGTGGCATTTCTGCAACCGCCATGGGCGGGGTGACCGCCGTCGCCGCCTCGGGGTGGGTCTTCCTGCCAGAGCTGATCAGAGGCCTGCGACCTGACCTGATGCCGATCCTGGTGGTGCTTGTGGCCTTGCTGCTGCTGGTCGGGCTCATGACCTCGGGCTATCGCTGGGCCCAGGAGGCAGCTGATCGGCGTGGGGCCCTTGGTCTGGGGCTGATGTCGGTCCTTCTGGCCGGATCCATCGTGGTTCTGGCCGTCATGGTCTTGCAGGCGACGTTCTGATCTAGGCATTCATCAGGTGGTCCAGAAGGATCTGGATGCCCATGACGATCAGAATGATCCCGCCGGCGATTCTGGCAGGCTTGCGCCAGCGGGACCCGACGGCGTATCCGATGCGCAGCCCCAGAATGGAGGCGGCGGCTGTCACCAGCCCGATGACCAGTGCGGACAGCCAGATGTTGATGCCCAGCAGGGCCAGGCCCGCGCCCACGCCGAATGAGTCGATGCTGGTGGCGATGGCTGCAGGAAGCATCTGTCGCCAGGAGAAATTCTCCTCGCCGTTCGCTCCCTCCTCTTCGCCGTAGACGCCCTCGCGGATCATGTTGACCCCGATGGCTGAAAGGATGCCGAAGATAATCCAGTGATCCACGGCGGCCAGGGAGTCCTGCAGCATGGAGGCGGCGAAGTATCCTAGCAGGGGCAGCAGAGTCTGGAATCCGCCGAACCAAAGTCCGACCAGCCAATGATGGCGCGCCCGCAGTCGATCCACGGACAGTCCCTTGCTGATGGAGACAGCGAAGGCATCAGAGGATACACCTAAAGCGATAAACAACAATCTCAAGAACACGGCATTCCTTGAAATGGTTCATCCCTGGTGGGATGGGCCTCGACCAGGTCTCCTCAAACCCGCCTACGCCTCGGGAGCGTCGAGCGCGGAACTGCCGATTGGAGTCGGCTTTGAATTCGTTGAATGCCGTTCACATGCTACGCCATAACAGTACGGACATAGATTCTACTTGTCAGCGCTGTGATAATCAAGCATGGCAGGCTATCCGATCGGCCCCTTAGTGAGCCATGGTCACAGTCAGACTGCCCCCTGCCGCATGGACGGCGCTGATGACCGTGCTCAGCGCCGGATCCCCCTGATTGCTCAGGGCCTTGTAGATGCCCGACCGGGATCGGTCAGCATCAGAGGCGATGGCGCTCATATGCCTCTGTGCTCGCGCCACCTCGCCGAGTGCATCTGCGATGATTGCAGCCCCCTGCCGAGAAGTTTCAGCCTTGTCGGCCTCCTCCATGGCAACCTGCAGGTAGCGGACGGCTGTTTGCTCGGTATGTATATGGTCGCCTGCATGGAATTCCCTGATCTTCAACGTCATCACGACTCTGTCCTTAATGTGGTCCGTTTGTTGCCCATCTGGATGCCGTCAGCTCTCCAGATATGACCTCCACAGATGTTTTGCCCGGTCTATGTCCCTCTTCTGGTGAGTCTTGCTGTCGCCGCAAAGCAGCAACATGACCTGTTTGTTCCTCAGCCCGAAGTAGGTGTGGTAATCCGAACCATTGTGAAAACGCATTTCAAATATGCCTTCTCCCACAGTCTTCCAGTCGCCTAAAAGGTGTCCGGATCGTTTTATTTGTTCCCATCGGTGTAGGATGCGGGCCGCCGACTGAGTGTCTTTCAATTCATCAATCCACCGGCTGAATTCCTCAGTCTCCAGTACTTCAATGATGGATAAGGGCATGGTGTCGCTTTCCCCTCTTATTTCGAGAAGATGCGTCCCATTCCCCACAAGAAAGTGTACACTACAGTGTACATTGCAAGAATTGCTTATGACACCTGAATGTCGAGTGATTCGCGAATTCTGTAGTCAGTTTTCGAGTACTACTGATCCTGGTAGGTGACGGCATAGAACTCACCGTTCTGGAAGCGCGCCATGTATACATCGCTGACCTTGTCTATGCCCTGCTTGGCCAGTTGCTCGTTGAGCCAGTCCTCGTCCCGTCCCATGGTATCCAGCACGTCGGGATTGACCCGTCCGTCCATGACCACCGGATAGCGCACGTCCTTGTCACCCTCGGAGATGATGGTCAGGCTGCCGTTCTGCTCGACAATACCCCTTTTGACATCGCGGATGTCGTTGATGCCCTTGGTGCGCAGCTTGAAGTCCACCTCCTTGGCCGTCAGGTTGACCTTGAGACAGTTCTGGACCAGCAGCTTGCCGTTCTTGATGATGGTGACCGGTTCGCCGTCGATGTACTTGCCCACCGCGTGGATGTGGGTCTTGGCATACCGGGTGATGAGGATCAGCGCCGCCCAGATCAGCAGGATGACAATGTACTGGGCCATGGAGATGCTGTCGCTGTAGATGACACCGCCGATGATGCCGCCCAGGACGTAGTTCTGCAGCTGGTCCATGGGCGAGGTGGGCGCCAGGTTCCCCTTGCCGGTCACGTTGATGAGCAGGGTGATGAAGAGCAGCCCGACAATCAGCTTCAGGGCCACGTTGACGTAGAAATTGATATCCATGGGTCACTCTCCGATCACGGTGATGTCTGGGTGGTACAGGTCGGCGCGCTGCAGCAGGAATTCGGAGCCGGAGCTGTTGAATACCAGGGTGTAGTAGCCCTTGGGGGTCTTGATGATCATGTCGTTGTTGCGCGAGGTGTCGTTGATGCTGATTTGCTCAGGCTTGACCTTGAGTTTGGCGGCGGACTTGTCGATGACCGTGGTCAGTTGTCCGCTCTGCAGGCTGGCCGTGCGCAGATTGGTGTAGTCGCTGTACTGGATGGCCGCAGCCAAGAGGAGCAGGGTGGCCAGGATGATGGACAGATCCTTGTACTTGTGGTTCCACCGATGGCGGGAGTACATGAACAGGAAGAAGAGGAAGGCCAGGGCCAGAACGACGACCACGATGATCCTGATCATGGTCCAGTTGGTCTGCCCGCCCTTGAGGTACTGGTATGTATAGAAAGTCATAGCCGCTCCTGCCCTTGCGCGCGCACCCGCAATTCGCAATCGTAGACGGCCAGGCGCTTTTTGGGAGGATTTGGGCATGCAAAACCCCGGTTCGGGCGCTCGATTGGGCCCTTGCCGGGGTGGCTGTGACCGCTGGGCGGTTCTGAGAAGTCAGTGCTGTTCGGCCAGGCGCTGGCGTGCAGCCTTGATCTGGGTCTCGGCGGCCTCGGCGTTGGTCCAGTAGTCGCCGGGCATGACCTCCTTGCCTGGCTCCAGGGCCTTGTACTGCTCGAAGAAGTGCTTGATCTCCTGCTTGTGGAAGTCGGAGACGTCGTCGATGTCCTTGATAGCGTCGAAGCGCACATCGGCGGGCACGCAGAGGACCTTGTCATCCCCGCCGGCCTCGTCGACCATGTGGTAGAGACCCACGGCGCGGCATTCGACGATGCAGCCCGGGAAGACGGAATCGGGAATCATGACCAGGGCGTCCAGGGGATCCCCGTCCTCGCCCAGGGTGCCGTCGATGTAGCCATAGTCATCGGGGTAGCCCATGGAGGTGAAGAGGGTGCGGTCCAGCCTGATGTGGCCGCTGTCGTGGTCCATCTCATACTTGTTGCGGGAGCCCCGGGGGATCTCGACCAACACGTCGAATGTCTCTGCCATTGTCCTGTCTCCTTTTCGGTCTGGACGGCATAGGAATGTCTCATACACAGCATAACTGTCCCGGGGCACATTCGACCACAGTGCTTCGCTGACGCTCACGCCTGCTCGGCGGCCGCTCATACTCGATTCATGGGGTGGGCGAAGAGTGAGGACAAGTATGAACAAGCGCAGATGGACTGGTCTGCTGGCGGCCTTGGCTGCAGTGGCGACCCTTGTCGGCCCAGCGGCCCCAGCCATGGCTGGCGGCGGATCGGGGCATTCCGGCGGTGGTGCTGAAGGCAATGGCCGGTTTTGGCAGGGCTGGACCTACAAGGATGACGACCAAGGCTCCTTCGGCGGTTATGAGATAGGCAGCATCGACAGGGCCTTCTCCAAAATGGGGATTGTAGATGGCGGCAATGCCACCACTGCTCGGGTCAAACGCCAGGCTCTGGATGAGGCCAACGGCAACTGCCAGGCACGCTTTAACGAGGCCCATGCCGACGAATCCGGACAAAGCCACTGCCGGGTGACCGGCGTGGGTGTGGTCACGGGCTATCGCGGCTCTCAGCGGGTCTTCGATGGGGTCAGTATGGCAATCCATAGCATATGGATGGACAACTGGCGAAGTCAGGTGGCCAACCGCACTTTCAGCAACCGCGGGGTGACCTATAGGACCGGCGAACCTTTTTGGGACCAGCCCGGAGACAGCCTGGATAAGTTCGCCGACATGTATGCCGGCAACGAGCACAGCATCTCCCTAGTGGTCTTCATGCTCAATGACTATGAGCCTAAACCGGCCGATCTGCCGCCGAATCCGCCCGACAAGAAAGTGGATCCTGGCACCAGCGCGGATGGTATGACCAACCGCACCCGCATCGAGACAGGAACCGGTCGGGGCGGCCGCGAGTTGACCTTCAGCGATGTTTTCGATCCCCAAGGCAAGCAGTACCGTGTCACCGGGCAGAAGGTCAAAGACCTGACCAGCGGTGAGGATCTGACCAGCAAATTCGCTTTCAACACCGCCGATGGGAGCCGACCGCCCGGCAATAGGGCCACAGCCACCTGGAAGGGCGGGGCTCTTCCCGAGGAGCATCAATGGGTATGGCAGCTGGATGTGGCCGTCAAGCAGCCGGACATTGGGGTCATTCTGGACTCTGGAAAAGTGGATTGGAAGGGCAGCGTCCGTCAGGTTGACCAGTCGACCCCTGAGCGCCGCACTCCCACATGGAAGCCCAGTCCCGACAAATCCTGGATTCTGCGCGATCCCGCCACCGGGCTCTGGAAAGCAGTCGTTGACTCTCAATGGACCAACAAAACTGGTGGCGACGGACGTGCCTTTCTTGACGGCGACAGAGTGGGGTCGGTGGTCAACGCCACTGTTGAAGCCCATCTGATTGAGGCTCCTAAGGTTTTTGCCCTGACTGACGACTGGAGCGCTGCCGACTATCTGGTTGATCCAGATGGCGCTCGGGCTATTCGCGTTTTCGAGGCCAAGGCCAAGGCGGATGCAGATGGGCACTACCGCCGAAGCAGCATCCAGGACATTGTGGACAAGGGCAGGGATGTGACCGACCGTTTCGAGATCAGCGTGACCGGCACTCGGGCGCGGGCACAGGCCAAAAGCGGATGGCTGAAGGGTCTCAAGGGGATGGAGGATCCTAGACAGGTCACCATGTTGGTTCCTTTTACGGTTCGCTTTGCCAACGGTGGTGGTGCAGCCAAGGTTCGCAAGGATCTGGGCGGAACACCTGACCAGGAACTGACTTTCTGCAAGGCCCCGAACGGCCATGGCAGCCAGGGCGGGGTGCTGACCAACTCGGGTTCCCAGACTGTCAACACGCAGAGCGTACAGACCAACAAGCCGGGCATCTGTGGATACCTGCCTCCGGTGCGCAAGGATGTCATCTCGGAGGCCGGTCAAGGCGGGGAGCAGGCCAGTGTTGACGGCAAGGTGGTCTTTCCTGGCCAGCGGTTGGAGTATCAGTTGGATACCCAGCCCAGCCTGCCTGACAATCTGGCTTATCCTGTCAAATCAGTCATTCTGACGGATGTCTACGACCGCTGGTTTTTGCCCGACAAGCAGACCCTTGAAGTCACTGACCTGCAGGGCGGCGATGTCATCGCCAAGACCGGATACGCCACAAAGTGGAAGGACAAGGATCACAGTCTGCAGGTGACTATCACCGACCCCGCCCGGATCAGCCAGTGGCGCGCCGGGGGCAACCCCAGAATCCGCCTGCGCTTCGAGGGCAGGGTTGATCCCAAGGCCCCAACGAATCATCGGGTGGGCAATCAGTGGGTGCTGACACTGAACAACTCGTTGACCCCCTCCAACCAGGTAAGCAATCCACCGGCTGACTTCCATCCCTCGAAGAACGATGTCAGCGCACATGATCCAGGAGTCAGCATCGACGGCAAGGTGCTTTTTGCGGGCGACCGAGGGACCTACCGGATCAGTCTGGACGCCCGTCGCAAAGACACCGCCTATCCTGTCTGGCGGCTGGGTATGACGGATGCCTATGATGCTCGTCACCTGGATATCGATCCCAAGAGCATCGAGGTTTTGGGTTCCGACGGCCGCGATTACACCAAGGCTTTCAATATCCAAGTGGAAAACGGTGTAGTTATGGTCTTCGCCAAAACCGTGGATACCTATGTTCCTGCCACTGGCGTCACCCTCAAAGGGGATCCCCAGCCTACCGATCTGGCTGTCTATGCTGCTGCCCGCGGTCATAATCCCCTCAGAGAGCCGGCTATTGACCAAGAACTGCTGGGGCGCACCTACGATGTGGTCCTGCCTTACACGGTCATCCGCGCAGAATCAGGTCATGTAGTACGTAACCAAGCGACTCAGATCGTCAACGACCTACATAAAGCGACCAACGTGGTTACCAATCCGGTCAAGTTGCTCAATCCCGCCAAGGATGTGGTGGTCGCCGTGGGCGGGAAAAGCGCACATGGCGGCAGCATATACCGCGATCGGCTCTTCCTCTATCGCCTGGACTCCAGTCTGTTGCCGGCCGGAAGGGCTTACCCGCAAGTGAAAACCTGGCGGATCGAGGATCGGCTGGATCCCACGGTGGATCAG
The DNA here is from genome assembly GCF_052606465.1 of Bifidobacterium sp. ESL0825. NCBI lineage: Bacteria > Bacillati > Actinomycetota > Actinomycetes > Bifidobacteriales > Bifidobacteriaceae > Bifidobacterium > Bifidobacterium sp. ESL0825. The sequence goes on along the minus strand of NZ_CP199589.1, from coordinate 1,304,480 downwards.
TTCACTGGCCATTGGGCCGTCTACGCTACCCAGGATCTCTACGAGAACGGGCGCATCCTGATTCATCATGGACAGATTATGGCTGGTTCGGATATGTCTGCAGATATCCATGGCGGTCCCTTGTTTACTATGACCGCTGACCCTGCAGGTCTGGTCAAAGTGGAGGCTACACCGCGATATTTGGCATTGGTCAGTGCTTCAGGCGACCGCCCAGTCGGTTGGAGGGCTTACCTGCAATGCAGAAGGCTGAAGAAGGTGGAACGTCATGAGAACCGATTTACTGAGTTCTATCAGGACAAGACTCTGGTCTCCAACACGGTCTGGACCAGAACGCCCGATATGACCCCGGCACTGCATATCGAGAAGTTTGATCAGGCCGGCGGTATGTCTAAGGGTGATCGGGATCAGCCGGAACAGGCCCTTCGAACTCATGATGATGTCCCTATTGTCTTCCGGATCACCAACGATTCTCCTCGCGATCCCAGCGATGGGACCGGAGCAATTTTCCTCGCCCGGCAACTACATTTGGAAGATCAGACAGTCGTCGGCCAGGGGCGTGTGACTCGGATTCGCTATCCTGACAACTGGTCGACCCTAATGCTACGGCCTGGCCAGTCTGTGGACGTGCATGCCACAGTGACAGGCATATCAGGTCGGCACACCGACAGGGCCCGAGTAGTTGGCAGCCCGCTGGTGCCCTGTCCGGTGGAGGATCAGGCTTCCTTGCCGCAATTGGAGAACGCCCAAAAAGCCACTGGACGAGCGGACTCTCGCGGAGTGGTAGTCGATGGTCGCCTGCTCTGCGCTGATCAAGCTGTTGAATCCAACAGTGATGACTGGAATGCTCTGGAAGCCGCACTGCCTAAGACCGGATCTTCGGTGGTGCTTCCCTTGGCCGTCGCCGCAGTAGCGGTCATGACCGGGCTTATCATCTTCCGCTTAGTCAGACAGATGTCCGCCAGGAATCATAGGAGACAGTGACCCTGGAACAAGTACAGAGACCCGTATGTGCATCTTGGTCTGCCGATTGGCTTAATGAGGCTGGTCGGCAGACCAGGGTCGGTCTCGACCTGTCGCAGGGCAGATAGATCTGGGAGAGCGATACCGGCCTGCTCCGGATCCAAGGCAGGGTGTGTCGGCTATTCGTCAGGCGAACGTCAGTTATTTTGGCCATTCCCAGATATCTTCAGAGTCTTATGTCATTTCTGCCTCGAGAAATCAGTAATAGGCAAAATAAAAGTTTGGCTGAACAAATGATTGTGCTGTCTGTATTAAAACATCCAACGGCTGAGGCGGACGGCTGTTTGGTAAATTGTCAGCCTCACGCTTGAGTGCAGCGGTTATGGATGTGATCGTCTAGTTTCTTGGATACCATTGACCTCGTAAAATGTCGGCCAAGGATGGCGGTGGAGAAGGTTAGCGATGGCGAAGGAAAACACCGAAAGCTCTAAAGATGGCGGGAAACCCTTGATGGTGGTGTTGAATCAGGCTATGCGAATTCCGGGGATGAAAGTGAATCGTGAGCAGTTTCTGCGTGAGCAGTTCGCCAGCGCTCCACGGCAGGTCATTGACGACATAGTAAAGAAGGGACCGGTGGCCGCCGGCTGCGATCGGAAGGTTCTTTATAAGATGGCACGGCAAATCGTGCTGAAAAGAACAGGACAATCCACTGGCGCATCTTTCTTGGCTGGAGTGCCGGGAGGGATTACCATGGCTGCCACAATTCCAGCAGATGCGGCCCAGTTCTACGGTTTTGCTTTTATAACAGCCCAAGAGATCGCCTATCTGTATGGAGAGGAGGATTTCTGGGAGGGTGTCCTACCAGATGATGAGGTGATCGGGAATCAATTGCTTTTATACCTCGGTGTCATGCTTGGTGCTGCTGGTGCCAGTTCGGCGGTGCGTTTGATCTCCACGCAACTGGGAAAATCCGCTTTGAAGCGTCTGCCGCAGAAGGCCTTGACAAAGGGAGTGATCTATCCGATCGTCAAATCGGTAGCCAAGACTATGTCCGTAAAAATGACTAAAAGCGTCTTTGCCAAAGGGGTTTCTAAGGCTGTGCCGATAATTGGTGGAGTGGTGTCGGGAGGGATTACCTGGACGACCATGCGTCCTATGGGTATGCACCTAATTTCCGTTATGGATGAGGCTCACTTTGGCTATTCACAGTCCGATGCGGATCGCGACTATAAAAAGGTACTGGATTTAGACATGGTCAATTCGCAGACATCCGGGAATCCGCAGGCATCGGAAACGTTGAATACACCGGCAGATTCTGAAGATGTTGAGACCTCTGATGCCCTGACTGTTCTGGAAATTAGCGAGAATTCGGATGATTCAGCGGATCTGGAGGATGCGGACGGTTGCGACGAACTATAGACCGACCCGAGTATATCAGGACTTTTCCTTAAGCTGTTCCCCTGGTCTGACACAGCAATAAATGTATGATTTGGCAATAAATCACAAGTCATTAGATTCAACATGCCTATGCTCCAGGCCAGGGGGGATTGCGTTAATTCTCCTCCGCGTCCAGCAACACCACGCCTTCAGGAGGATTGCTGTCGATGGCTCCCACTGTCTCATGTGGCAGGTAGGGCTCCTCCATGGAGGCGATCTCCTCAGGCGTGAGTTCCAAATCCAGCGCAGCCACAGCATCGTCAAGATGATGGGCTTTGGTGGCGCCGATGATCGGTGAGGCAACGCCTTTGGCCCACTGCCAGGCGATGGCTACCCGGGCCATAGGAACGTTGTGCCGCTCTGCCGCCTTTTGCACACGGTCAATGATGGCAAGGTCGTTGTCTTCGGCCCGGTCGTATTTGCCGCGCGAGACCTTATCAGTGGCGCTGCGCAGTGTGTCGGCGGTCCAGGTGGGCCGTGTCAGATGGCCGGCGGCCAGAGGGCTGTAGGGCATGAGTGAGACGCCCGTCTTTCTCGTCCTCCCGGTAAAGCAGGTTGTAATGGTTCTCCATGGCGCTGAAAGGGGTCCAGCCGTTGTCTCGAGCGACTTTCTGCATATCCTGAAATTGGCTGGCGTACATGGCCGAGGCGCCCAGCGCTCGCACCTTGCCGGCTTGGACCAGATCGTTGAGCGCTTCCACGGTCTCCTCGATTGGCGTTTCATAGTCGAACCTGTGGATGATATACAGGTCCAGGTAGTCGGTGCCCAGTCGCCTGAGCGTTCCATCGATCTCGCGATGGATGGCCTTGGACGAAAGCCGTCCCTCATTGAAGTAGACCTTGAAAGCGATGACCACCCGGTCGCGGCTTGTATGCTTTCTAAGCGCCTTTCCCCGGATATTCCTCACTGGTCCCAGCCGAGTAGCCGTTGGCTGTATCAAAGAAGGTGATGCCCAGGTCCAGTGCGTGCGCAACGACCGCGTCGGTCCTTTCCTCATCCAGTGTCCAGTCATGCATGGTGCCTGGTTTGCCGAAGCTCATGCACCCCACGCAGATCTTCGATATGTTGATGCCCGTTTCGCCCAGTTTTGTGTATTGCATTTAAGCCCCCCGGGCCTTCCTTGGTGCAGATGCAATCATGCTAGCAAGTTCGAGTCGGTGGAAGTCTACTTCGCGAAGGAGCATCCAAGCTTTTTGTCGCTTACCTGCTAAGAACTTTGACTAGCCAGATAGAAGAAAAGAGCTGGAATATGAGTGAATTTAGTTTCAGTTTTATTAGTAGCAATGATTGGGATTCGGGCTCGATACTTACGTAGTTGGATTTGTGCAGTGAGCTTTTGAACGAGCTAAGTTGAGTAGGTACTGTCTTGTATTCCTCCGCCTTACTGTTTTCAGTTGGAACAAGCAGCATTGTTGACCGACAGCCATTGGGTTCAAAAAATCAAGTGTACTTGCTGCTTTATAGGCATCCATCTGCTTTGCAGATGGATGCCTATAATATAAATATAAAGACCGAATCCCAAAAGCTGCAGCGAAGAAAACTCGGCAGCTCTACCTCCGTAGATTGCTTAGTATGCCAGACTTACGACAGCACACGCCGTCATTTCCAAGATGAATTTGTAGGAGAGGTGCAGTGTGCGAGCTGAATTGGGGTTACCCACGGTTGACTCTAAACAGCTACAAGAGCCACGGCAAGCAAAACCCAGAGTATTTTCTCCCTCACCGGTGTTTGAGGGGAACACCGACGAAAATGACGACGACTCCAGCGCGCTCAACCAGAAATCGAATAGCAAGCACGAAAACCCATTTGTCAATCCTATGGATGTCGGCATCATTCTTCTTGGGAGAATTCCTGTAGTATGCACCTTATTAATTAAATTGTGAGATACGACAGCAACGTCGATGTTCACCTGGAGCACTTTTTATCTCACCTTGGTGACGTGACATTGCCTTTATATCTCGATTCCTCTAGGCGAGTTGTTTTCTCGCATTAGCAATAAGATGCAATGTGAACGATAGTTGTTTCTGGTCCAGCAGGAAAGTTCACCCGATTTGTGACATGCATAGTCATATCACACTTAAATGCGATGGGGATATCTTCACTCATAAAGTTATTGCATGGATTGGGTAGTATTTTCCATATGCCGGTTTTTCGCTGGCTTACTAGTAATGATGCGTCATCCGAGGTATTTCATGGACAGTACTTCAATAATGGTTTATCCAATAGGTTAAGTTCTATATATTCATTCTGAACAGTATAAAAGTGGAATGTCACATGATTCGTATGACATTAGTTTCTGCAACCGATGAGCATCAGCGTTGTTGGCTCATATGCTTTATCCAGGATTGCCATTTTTAGCTAGTTACACAGCCTCTGGTTTCCAGATTCACGAGATCGCGAGGGTTCTCTGGTTGATCACCCACCGTATGTGACCATCAGCGTTTTATGGATTCCTTGGACGTGTTTGTCGTTATCTTGTTGAGATTATTCTGAGTGGCCCGTAATTCCACAGGGGCTAGAATGTCTACGTCTGCATATGAATGTGGCGGCGCACCTCCTAGTCAGTGTGTACGTCGCCATGGCTTTCAGACATTTGGGGTTTCTGCCTTTATCAGAAACCCCAACCTTTATTTATTGATTTGATTCGCTTTAGCCTGGCGCACAAGATTATTGACTCTTGTCCGCTCGCTTTTTCCGTAGGTTTCCTTTGTGGAGAGAATTCCGATCAAGCCCACAAGAGCGGCGGCCATATAGAGCATGGAGGCGCCTGGCCACCCGAAGGCATTTACCATAGCCGTCGCCAGCATGGGGGCGAACCCTCCTAGCGCGGCAGCGACCTGGTAGCCAAGGGATGCACCTGAAGTGCGAGTGGAAGTTTTGAACTGTTCGGTCAAGAGTGACCCCTGTACGCCTGTGAATGAGGCATGGATAATCCCAATCCCTATGATAAAGACTATCGTAATCAATACAGGCTTGTGATCATTAGTTAGCAAATACATGGGGAAGGCAAAAGCTAAGGCGGCAATACAAGCTGCAATGTAGATGGGTCGTCTTCCGACATGATCAGTCAAACTGCCGGCAAAAAAGGTGGCAAAAATAGCTACGATGCTGGCTATGGTTATGGCATTCAGCGCAACCGGTCGCATATCGGGCTCTTGCTCCGAGATGTAGTTTAGAAGGTATGTGGCGGTCAGATAGTACGCAAATGATTCTACGATTCTCAAAGAGATCACCCGTAGAATACCTTTCCAATCCCGATGTACTGAGGTGGCCAGTGGGTTCTTTTCGGTCTTGCCGCTTGCTTGAGCCTCTTGGAATTCAGGGGATTCTGAGAGCTTGGACCGAACGATAAGGCCGACGACGACTAGTAGTGCGCTCAGTAAAAAGGGTATACGCCAACGCCAATCACCTGGCAGAAAGGCACAGAGAGCGAACATCCCGGAGGCGAGAGCGATGCCTAATGGATTTCCGGATTGGGGGATTGCGCTGTACATGCCTCGCCTGTTCCAAGGAGCATGCTCATAGGCCATAGTTATAGCGCCTCCCCATTCGGCACCGAAGGCAAGCCCCTGTATCATGCGGATCAGTGTCAAGATGATTGGAGCTGCCAGACCGATAGCCGCATAGGTTGGCATTAGACCAATCAGAAAGGTAGACCCTCCCATGACTAAGAGGGCACCCACCAGTACTGGTTTTCTGCCATGCTTATCGGCCAGATAACCGCCGACTGCTCCGCCGATGGGACGCATGACGAAGCCGACTGCCAAGGTTGCAAAGGCCAGCATAGTGCTGATGAAGCGGTTCCCTGCAGGAAAGAAATCAGTGCCAAAATATAGGGCTGCTGCTGTGCTGTAAGCTATGAAGTCATAGTTTTCCACACATGTTCCTATGCCTGCAGCGATGGATGTCTCTAGTCGGTCTTTTGACCCTAAGACTTTTTCTTCTTGTTCGGTTGGAGCCTGTTTCACTTTGATTTCTCCTCTTCTTCTCCGTGGCCTCCAGTAACCTCTATCCGATCCATGGCATTAAGTTTGGTTACACGTCTGCGGGTATCTTCGTCATTGTCGAAACGCGCGTTGAGAAATGCAGAGACGATATCTGGAACCAGGGCATGAGGGACAAGCCAGGCTCCCATAGCTATTGCATTTGCGTTGTCGTGCTCAACTGATTGATGAGCCGAGTAGGTCTCGTGAGCGAAACCACAGCGAATACCTGGAATCTTGTTGGCTGCCATGACACCGCCTTGCCCGGTGCCGCAGACTAGAATGGCTCGTTCTGCCTCCCCGGTCACGACCTTCTTGCAGGTCGCTTGCGTAATGTCCGGGAAATCAACAGGATCAGTGCTGTTGGTACCGCAGTCGATCACCTGATGGCCAGCTGCCTCAATGGCCTTTCTGACTTCATCTTTGAGAGGGAATCCAGCATGATCAGCCCCTAATGCTACCTTCATTATTTCTTTCCTTTCTTTGCTCTTGAGAGAAAGGTAGTCCCTTCCCTCACGACTTTTCGTCAGACTGTGCTTCAGCGAACAGTAGGGATATGCCACGTAAAAAAACACATCAAGTGGAGCGATTGATGAACTGGGTAGGGATCATCTTGGATTCCACTCTCTTCCCCTGAATGAGCTTGATCAATCCCTTGGCCCCTTCTCTGCCAATTGAAGTTGCGTCGTTGCGAACAGCACTGATGCGGGGACTGATAAAGTCAAACCACTCCATGTCGTCGAAGGAGACGATTTCTATCCGCCTCGCTTCTTTGGTACTTAAGCAATCATGTAATGCATGGAGTATGCCCACCGTCGTCTCGCCGTTAGCGCCTATTATGGCCGATGGTTTCAGGCCAGAACGGATGATGTCTTGAGCAGCACGATAACCACCTTCTGCTAAGAAATTGCCTATCTGAACCAGCCTAGGATCAGGATCGAATCCGAAACTATCTCTGCCTTCCATAAATGTTCTATACCGTTCCAAGCCCGTCGATATGGTAGTAGGACCTGAAACAAATGCCACCCTTTTATGTCTGCGTTCGTGTAGGTATTGCAGGATCTGATTCATGCCTTGGACGTTGTCTGTACCAAAATATGGCGCCTCTATACCTTCAAGGTGACGGTTGAGTAGAACCAACGGAGTTCCTGTTTTCAAGAATGATCGAATATGAGGAGTCATAATGCCTTGAGGAGAGAAAAGGACCCCATCAACTCGCTGCTGGGAGAAGACCTGGACGATTTCATCGGCAGTGTCTGCATCTTCGTTGGCATTACCGTAGACAACCATGTATCCAGATTTACGGGCTTCTTTTTCCGCAGAAAGAGCTAAACGAGCAAAAAATGGATTACGAATATCGGATATGAGCAAGCCCAGAATGTTAGTCCGTGCCCGCCTAAGGGATTGGGCCGGGCCATTGGCGACGTAACCCAATTGCTTGGCTGCCTGCATGACTTTTGCCCTAGAATCGGCCGATGTATGGGGGCTCTTGGAAAGCACTCTAGAAGCAGTTCCTAGAGATACCCCGGCCCTCGCGGCCACATCTTTGATTGTTGTCATCAGGTCACCTCATCGTGGAAACGTTTCCATGTCTTGTTAATTTCTATTAATACCACATCTGCTTGCCGGAGGCAATTTCTGAGGTTGGAGGCACAGAGCTGATATGCTCAACTCAGACCGTCTGATTCTTAGAAAGACGCATAGTTGCTGGCTGACTTGTAGACGTAGAAGTCGATAGCGCCAGACGATTTCGTGTTGTTCCTTGGCTCAGACAATTAAATTTAAAACAGTAAAATGGAAATAAATTTTCGATCGTTCGGCAAAATAGTATCCTATTGAGTAAATTAACTCTGTTGGCGAGAGTGTATATTTTAATCATTTTTGTCTAAACCTAGAAGAGGCAACTCGGTGCATCTTCACGCGTGCCATAGAATATGAGAGGTATGAAAGCTATTACTTGGAGCTCATTGCTAGATCATCGAATTTGATGACACGCTTACCGCTGGTTTGTAACTGTCGATTTATTCTCTTCGCCGTAAAAACGATTGGTTTATCAGTCTGTTCGGCAGACTAAGGAATCTCAAAGGAATTCGTGCTGCCTTATAGATTAAGTACACTTTATAGTCAATAATAATTAATTACAGTTCGGCTCTATAAGATGTTAGTAAAAACAAAGGCCCGAAATCCAGACGATCCCGAGCCTTATTTGGTAGCGGGGTCAGGATTTGAACCTGAGACCTCTGGGTTATGAGCCCAGCGAGCTACCGAACTGCTCCACCCCGCGTCGGCTGTTCAACACAGCAGTTATCTATACTACGGATTCCATCACAGTTGTCAAGTCCGTGTGTGGGAAGGCCTGTGCTGGGCCATAATGGAGCCATGCCTATCACCATCCCCACCGGATTGCCGGCCAGATCCATCCTGGATTCTGAGCGCATCTTCGCCCTGGAAAGCCACGAGGCGGAGCGCCAGGAGATGCGTCCGCTCAAGCTGGTCATCCTCAACCTGATGCCCACCAAGGTGGAGACCGAGACCCAGCTGCTGCGGCTGATCTCCAAGTCGCCGCTTCAGGTGGAGATCGACTTCATGAAGACTTCCACCCATCAGGCCGTGCACACCAGCATGGATCACTTGGTCAAGTTCTACGAAAATCTGGACTCGTTCCAGGACAACTGTTATGACGGTCTGGTCGTAACGGGCGCCCCAGTGGAGCAGATGGACTTCGAGCAAGTCGACTACTGGGAGGAACTGACCCGCATTCTGGACTGGGCGTCTACCCACGTCTTCTCCACTATGTATCTGTGCTGGGGGGCTATGGCCGGGCTCTACTACCGCCATGGCATCGCCAAGCGCAACCTGGATCGCAAGGTCTTCGGGGTCTTTCCCCAGTACCTGCAGGACGAGTACTGCTTCATCACCAATGGCTTCGACGAGATCGCCCTGCAGCCCCACTCCCGCTGGGCCGGGGTGGATGAGGACCAGGTGCGGGCCTGTCCTGATCTGCAGGTGCTGACCTGGGGCCCACAGTCCGGTCCCGGGCTTATCAGCACCCAGGATTTCTCAGAGATCTTCGTGCTGGGCCACTGGGAGTACGACCGTGACACCCTGGCCCACGAGTACCAGCGCGACATGGCCAAGGGCCTGGACCAGGTGCCTTTCCCGGTCAACTACTATCCTCACGACGATCCGACTTTGGAGCCGGTCTTCTCCTGGCGGGCCCATGCCAACCTGCTTTGGCGCAACTGGCTGAACTGGGTCTACGAGACCACCCCCTACGACCTGAATCAGGTGCCGACTCTGCGGGCGGCTGGCCGGCTGGGTACCGACCGATCCATCAGACACGCTCCCGGATGCCCGCGCGCTGACGGATATCGGCCTTTAGCCGGCGACGGGTACGGGCTTATTCCGGGCGCTGTCAAGCGTTGATGACGATTGCATTACATTCGTCATCAACCTGTCCACGCCGCGGTTCGGATTCGACTTGCGGCCCCTATCTGTGACACACTGGATGAATCTATGGTTACCGTGGCTCTTGGTGTGGGCTACACTACCCATACGGTGCAGCCATGAGTCGCATGCGCGCTATAGTGTTCACTGTGTCGTTCAGGAGGCGATAGATGCTAGAGGCAATGGGAAGTGAAGCTTTCAGTCTGGCCATGGCCAAGCCAAGCGAGCTACCCACCATCGAAGATTTCCTGCCTCCTGAGATTCTTTTCCAGGGAACGCCCTTCGCCATGAACCGGATCATCCTGATCAGGTTTGTAGCCATGGTCATCATCCTTCTGGTGCTGGGAATCACTGCCGCAAGGGCCAAGCTGATCCCATCCCGCTGGCAGGGGGCCATCGAGTGGGTCATCGAGTTCATCCGCGACTCGGTCGTCTACGACACCCTGGGCGAGATTCGGGGCAAGCGCTACGTGCCCATGATCACGACCATCTTCCTGACCATCCTGGTCTTCAACCTCTGCGGCATCGTGCCTGGCATGAACATCGCGGCAACAGCGACCATCACCATGCCTTTGGTCTTCGCCATCTGGACTTTCTGCCAGTACATGGTGACGGGATTCCGTGAGCAGGGCGTCTGGGGCTACTTCAAGTCTGAGCTCTTCCCGGCTGGAGTGCCTTGGCCTCTCTACATCATTCTGACGCCCATCCAGCTGCTGGAGATGGTCATCGTCAAGCCGGCCTCCCTGACCATTCGACTCTTTGCCAACATGATCGCCGGCCATCTGCTGGTTGCGGTCAGCCTGGCCTTCACCCAGTTCTACATCATCGAGGCCAGCAACAAGCTCTTAGCCTTCGCTGGTGTGGGCTGGTTCGTCCTGGGCTTCGCCCTGACGGCCTTTGAAATCTTCGTGGCGGCCCTTCAGGCCTACATCTTCGCCATCCTGACCACGGTCTACATCTCCATGAGTTACCCTGAAGAAGGTTGAGCGAAAAGAACAAGCCGCGGTCGGCGCTTCAGGCGGTCGCAGCCCAAATATTCGTCGGTTCCGACCGGTAGACGGGGATCGGGGCCGAACCACAATCCAAGAACCGGCAACGGTGGAGGAAAGGAAAATAAATGGACATCATCACACTTGCTGAGGTCTCCGGCAATCTGAGCATCCTGGGATACGGCATTGCAGCTCTCGGGCCCGCACTGGGTCTGGGCATCGCCGTCGGCAAGACCGTCGAGAGCATGGCTCGCCAGCCCGAGATCAGCGGACAGCTGCGCACCACCATGTTCATTGGCCTGGCTCTGATCGAGGTGCTGGCCCTGCTGGGCTTCGTGGCGCTCTTCATCGCCTGAGCCGTGCGATTCCTGCATGATCCGGCTTCGATAAGGGAAAGGAGGAGCCTATGTACGCTCTAGCGGCAGGCAAGGGGATCCAGCTATTCATCCCCCAGCTCTATGACATTGTGTGGTCGCTGGTCATCCTGGTCATTCTGGCCGTCTTCTTCTACAAGTTCTTCATGCCCAAGTTCCAGGCCATCTTCGATGAGCGCTCGGCCAAGATCGAGGGCAACATTCAGAAGGCCGCCAAGGCTAGAGAAGATGCGGATCAGGCCCGCAAGCAGTATCAGGATCAACTGGGCAAGGCCCGTGTTGAGGCATCGCAGATCCGTGATGACGCCCGCGCCGAGGCCTCCAGGATCGTGGCGGATGCCAGGACCCGGGCCGAGACCGAGGCCAATCAGATCACCGAGAACGCCCAGCGATCCCTCAAGTCCCAGCAGCAGCAGGCGCTGGTCTCGCTCAAGGGCGAGGTGGGCACGCTGGCCACGGCTCTTGCCGGCAAGATCCTGGGCTCGCAGCTTCAGGATGATGCCGTGCAGTCCTCCATGATCGACTCGATCATTGCGGACCAGGGTGGGCAATCTTCTGACAAGCGGCAGGCATGATGACTGATCGGCGGACGACGGGCGCGCCCGTCTCGCGAAAGGGGAGGTGACATGCGAGGAGAGACTTCGCTGAGCTCCGACAAGGAGACCAGGGCCAAGTATGCCCCTCTGCTGAAGAGCAAGGGGAAGGATGCCCTCCGCGTGGCCATGGAGCTCTATACCTTCGTGACCCTGCTCGATGCCAACAGGCCCCTGGAGCGCGCGCTGACCGACCCCTCCCGTCCAGCTGAGGACAAGTGGCAGGTGATCGACACCATCCTGGCTGATAAGGCCGATCCGCTGACCGTGGATATCCTCCATGATCTGACCGATCATCAGTGGAGCCGTGTGGTGCATATTGCCAACGCAGCCGAGGACATGTCAGTGGATGCCACCGCTTATTACGCCGATGCTCTGGGCATCACCAACCAGGTGGCAGGCGAGCTGGCTGAGATCCATTCGGCCCTGCTCGGGATGCCGCTGGTGCTCTTCCGTCTCTCGGACGAGTACAGTGATTCCACAGCGCGAGCCGATCTGCTCAGGGCGCTCCTGGTTGGGCAGCATATGCATCCGGTCACCGAGCAGATGGCCCTGAACGCCACCATCGACCTGCGCGGACGGCGCTTCCCTGACACCATCATTTGGTTGGTGGACCGCTTTTCTGAGCATATGGACCAGGTCATGGTCACCGTCACCACGGCAGTCTCCATGAATGACCAGCAGGTCAGCCGCCTGCAGGAGGTCTACGCGCGCAAGCTGGGCAAGCCGGTCCACATCAACTCGGTGGTCGATCCTACGGTCCTGGGCGGTATGAAAGTCCAGTACGGCTCGGTCTCCACCGACGGCACGGTGGCTACGCAACTGAAGCATCTGAAGCGGCGGATGGCCGTGGCAGGATGAGCGCAGTACCGACAGACTTGAACAAGAACAGAAATAAGGAGTGATCATGGCAGAAATGACCATTGATCCCGCCGTGGTGCGCAAGGCACTCGACCAGTTCGTCGAGTCCTACAAGCCGACGGACACCCCCACTCAGGAGGTGGGCTACGTCCGTACGGCCGGTGACGGCATTGCGCATGTGGAGGGACTGCCTGGTTGCATGGCCAACGAGCTGCTGACCTTCGAGGACGGCACGCTGGGACTGGCCTTCAACTTGGATGCCCGCGAGATCGGCGTGGTCATCCTGGGCGACTTCGCAGGTGTCGAAGAGGGCCAGGAAGTCCACAGGACCGGCGAGGTGCTTTCGGTGCCCGTCGGCGACGGCTATCTGGGGCGTACGGTCAACCCCCTGGGCGAGCCCATCGACGGCTTGGGTGAAATCGAGAGCGAGGGCCGCAGAATCCTGGAGGCTCAGGCTCCTGACGTCATGCACCGGCATCCCGTCGACGAGCCCCTGGCCACTGGCATCAAGGCCATCGACGCCATGACACCCATCGGCCGCGGTCAGCGTCAGCTGATCATCGGCGACCGGCAGACCGGCAAGACGGCCATCGCCATGGACACCATCATCAACCAGAAGCGCAACTGGGAGTCCGGAGACCCCAAGAAGCAGGTGCGGTGCATCTATGTGGCCATCGGCCAGAAGGGCACCACCATCGCCTCGGTCCGTTCCTCCCTGGAAGAGGCCGGCGCCATGGAGTACACCACCATCGTGGCCTCCCCGGCTTCCGACTCCGCAGGCTTCAAGTACATAGCCCCCTACACCGGTTCGGCCATCGGCCAGCACTGGATGTATGGCGGCAAGCACGTCCTGATCGTCTTCGACGACCTGAGCAAGCAGGCCGAGGCCTACCGGTCCATCTCCCTGCTGCTGCGTCGTCCGCCGGGGCGCGAGGCCTATCCTGGCGACGTCTTCTACCTGCATTCGCGTCTGCTGGAGCGCTGCGCGAAGCTCTCCGATGATCTGGGCGGCGGATCCATGACCGGTCTGCCCATCATCGAGACCAAGGCCAACGACGTTTCGGCCTACATTCCGACCAACGTGATCTCCATCACCGACGGCCAGATCTTCCTGCAGTCCGATCTGTTCAACGCCAACCAGCGTCCCGCCGTGGACGTGGGCATCTCCGTATCCCGAGTGGGCGGCGCCGCACAGACCAAGGCCCTGAAGAAGGTCTCTTCGACTTTGAAGATCTCCTTGGCCCAGTACCGCTCCCTGCAGTCCTTCGCCATGTTCGCCTCGGATCTGGATGCGGCCTCCAAGGCCCAGCTGACGCGTGGTGCCAGGCTGACCGAGCTGCTCAAGCAGCCCCAGTTCACGCCCTATTCCATGGAGAAGCAGGTTGTCTCGGTCTGGGTGGGCACCCACGGCAAGCTGGATGACTTGGACCTGGAGGACGTGCTGCCCTTCGAGTCCGGGCTCCTGGACTACCTGGACCACAACACCGACATCCTCAAGACCATCCGTGACACGGAGGACTTCACTGACGACACCGAAAAGGCCCTGGACAAGGCCGTGGACGAGTTCGCCAAGACCTTCGTGACCCACAAGGGCCAGACCCTGGACGGCCACAAGGCCGACCAGGAGCAGGAGCAGCCGGTGGCCGTCCAGCAGGAGAAGCTGGTGGCTGACGGCAAGAGCGGCAGCAAGGCCGGGAAGCGGTAGACCATGGCCTCACAACTCGCATTCAAGTCAAGGATCGCCTCCACTTCGGCATTGGAGAAGATCTTCAATGCCCAGGAGATGATAGCCTCCTCGCATATCGCCAAGGCCAGGACCGTGGCCCTGGAAGCGAAGCCTTACTCCGATGCGATCTTCGATGCAGTCCAGGCCCTGGTGGCCCACACGGACGACATCCGCCACCCCATTGTCAGGAAGGACGAGAAGAACCCGCGCGTGGCTGTGCTGGCGCTGACAGCCGACCGCGGCATGGCCGGGGCCTACACCTCCTCGGTCATCCGCGAGACGGAGTCCCTGCTGGCCCGACTGGACCAGCAGGGCCGACAGCCCCAGCTCTTCGTCTACGGTCGCCGCGGCGTCTCTTACTACCGCTACCGCAACCGCAGCATCGTCAAGACCTGGGAGGGCCACAGCGATCGGCCCGGCGTGGATGTGGCCAGGGAGATATCCCAGGCATTGCTGGATACGTATATGACTCCAGCGGCCAAGGGGGGCGTCTCCGAGCTCTACATCGTCTACACCGAATTCATCAACATGGTGGTGCAGAAGGTCCGGGTGTTGCGTATGCTGCCCCTGGAGCTGATCAGGCCTGACCAGGAGCAGCCTGAGGAGGCCGTTGATGCCCCCGTGCCGGACGACGAGCATGGCCGCCAGGGTGACCGATATGCGGCCCTCTACGACTTTGAGCCCAGCTCCCAGGAGGTCCTGGATGCCGTGCTGCCCAAGTACATTCAGTCGCGCATCCATGAATGCCTGCTCACCTCGGCCGCATCGGAGACCGCCAGCAGGCAGAACGCCATGCATACCGCCACTGACAACGCCAAGGGACTGATCGACGACCTGACCCGCAGGCTCAACGCCAGCCGTCAGGCGGCCATCACGCAGGAACTTACCGAGATCGTCGGCAGCGCCGATGCGCTCAACAAAGAGGAAGAGTAGGAACGCCAATGGTTGCACAGCAAGAACAGCCGACCACAGCGAGCCGCAAGCCGGATTCGGCCTCCAAGGGGCGCGTCACCCGAGTCCAGGGTTCGGTCATCGATGTGGAGTTCCCGGCAGGTCACCTGCCGGACATCTACAATGCCCTGACCGTGGACCTGAGCCAGTCCTCGAACACCGAGGGCGAGTCGCTGACCACCATCATGCTGGAGGTGGAGCAGCACCTGGGCGATTCCACGGTCCGCACCGTGGCCCTGAAGCCCACCGACGGCCTGGTCCGCGGCGCCACCGTCACCGATACGGGCGGGCCCATCATGGTGCCCGTGGGCGACGTGACCAAGGGACACGTCTTCGACGTGGCCGGCAACATCCTCAACAAGAAGGAGGGTGAGCAGATCAAGGTCACCGAGCGGTGGCCCATCCATCGCAACCCGCCCGCCTTCGATCAGCTGGAGTCCAAGACCCAGATGTTCGAAACCGGCATCAAGGTCATCGACCTGCTGACCCCATACGTGGAAGGCGGCAAGATCGGCCTGTTCGGCGGCGCAGGCGTGGGCAAGACCGTGCTCATCCAGGAGATGATCCAGCGCGTGGCTCAGAACCACGGCGGCGTCTCCGTCTTCGCGGGCGTAGGCGAGCGTACCCGTGAGGGCAACGACCTGATCGGCGAGATGGACGAGGCCGGGGTGCTGGAGAAGACCGCACTGGTCTTCGGACAGATGGACGAGCCCCCGGGGACCCGTCTGCGCGTGCCCCTGACCGCCCTGACCATGTCGGAGTACTTCCGCGACGTGGAGAACCAGGATGTGTTGCTCTTCATCGACAACATCTTCCGGTTCACGCAGGCCGGCTCCGAGGTCTCCACCCTGCTGGGCCGCATGCCTTCGGCCGTGGGCTACCAGCCCAACCTGGCCGACGAGATGGGCGCCCTGCAGGAGAGGATCACCTCCACCAGGGGTCACTCCATCACCTCCCTGCAGGCCATCTACGTGCCGGCCGACGACTACACCGACCCGGCGCCTGCGACCACCTTCGCCCACCTGGACGCAACCACCGAGCTCAGCCGTGACATCGCCTCCCAGGGCATCTACCCGGCTGTGGACCCGCTGGCATCCACCTCCAGGATTCTGGATCCGCGCTACGTGGGGCAGGCCCACTACGACTGCGCCAACCGGGTCAAGGCCATCCTGCAGAGGAACAAGGAGCTCCAGGACATCATTGCCCTGATCGGCATCGACGAGCTGGGCGAGGAGGACAAGACCACCGTCAACCGTGCCCGCAAGATCGAGCAGTTCCTGGGCCAGAACTTCTACGTGGCCGAGAAGTTCACCGGTCGCAAGGGTTCCTATGTGCCTGCGGACGAGACCATCGAGGCCTTCACCCGCATCTGCGACGGCGCCTATGACGACGTGCCCGAGCAGGCTTTCTCCGGCATCGGCGGCATCGACGACCTTGAGCACAAGTGGCACGATATGCAGAAGGAATACCGGTAGTCATGGCGAACACAGGCAAGGCCTCCATGCAGGTCAACATCGTCTCGGCGGACAGGCCCATCTGGTCGGGTCAGGCGCGGTCGGTCACCGTGCCCGGCACCCAGGGGTCCATGGGCATCATGCCTGACCACGAGCCGGTGCTGGCCCTGCTGCAGGAGGGCAACATCCGGGTTCAGGCCACCGATGGCGGTCGTCAGTCCTTCCGTGTGGACAGCGGATTCGCCTCCTTCGACAGCAACAAGCTGACTGTGGCTGTGGACCACTACCTGGAAGACGCTGATCAGGGAAAGCAGTCCTGACTTTTCTTCCTCTTCCGCCCGACCGGTGCTCTTGCATCGGCCGGGTTTTTCTTTTTCGCCCGGAACGGCGGCTGATATATTGGCATCTGTGCGAATCATTGTTGCCGACTGCTCCGCCGAATACTCCGGGCGTCTCAACGCCAGCCTGCCGCCGGCCAGGCGTGTCCTGCTGATCAAGGCCGACATGAGCTGCCTGATCTTTTCGGAGCTGGGCTCCTACAAGCCCCTGAATTGGATGTGCGCTCCCTGCACCATCAGGGAGATCGAACCCGAGGAAACGAGCAAAGACGGCGCAGGCGCCAAGGCTGATTCCGTGGCCGGGACCGGGCCGGATGAGGCAGCCGAAGCTGCTGCGCCCGATGCGCTGATCGCTCAGGAGCAGGATCAGGACCAGTGTCGGCCTGTACGCAAGGTTCTGCGTGTTTCGGCCGTCAAATCCAGCGATGTGCTCACCATCAGGCTCTACCAGGTCTATGCCGACGACAGCTACGACCTGGGGGCGGATCCGGGGTTGGTCAAGGACGGTGTGGAAGCACACCTGCAGCGTTATCTGGCCGAACAGATCGACCGCATCGGCCCGGGGGCCACCTTGGTGCGCCGGGAGTATCCCACGCCCATCGGCCCAGTGGACATCATGGCCGTCGACGGCCAGGGGCGGCATGTGGCCATCGAGATCAAGCGGCATGGCGGCATTGATGGGGTGGAACAGCTGACCCGCTACTGCCGCCTGCTCAACCGCGACCCCCTGCTGGCCCCTGTCCGCGGGATCTTCGCGGCCCAGACCATCACCCCCCAGGCCAGGGTCCTTGCCGAGGACAGGGGATTCGAGTGCCTGATTCTGGACTACGAGGCCATGAAGGGCGCCGACAGTGACGAACTGACCCTCTTCTAAGGCATTTTCAGTCCTGTGCATTCGGTATGTCAGGCAGCTCACATATATTTCCTCCAGAGCCTGCAAGACCTGAAAAGCTACTAGATATTGGGGTTTTTGGCCTGACACGCCACTACAGGTGGTATTGTGCTTGAGCCTTGGAGTGTGTAGAGTGCAATCATTAGGTTCCAAGCAGAGAGCTATAGAGCTTGGAGCATCACGGCAACATGTAAGGGAGAGGCGATCATGTCCATCACGGTCTACACCAAGGCGCACTGTCCCCAGTGTGATGCCACCAAGCGCCAGTTGACCAAGCAGGGGCTGGAATTCGAGCAGGTGGATTTGACCGAGGATCAGACCTTGATCGACCAGTTCATCGCTCAGGGATTCAAGCAGACCCCCATCGTAGTCACTGACCAGGAGACGTGGAGCGGGTATCGCCCCGATCTGATCAGGAAGGCAGCACAGAGCGCCAAGGTCTTCGCCTGATCAAAGCACTCGGAGCCCGGTTCACGAATATGTGGACCGGGCTTTTTTATTAGTTTGGTGAGCAGTAGGGTTGATCGAAAACACAGTGTGCGCTTACTTGGTTGGTAGATGCCAGGTAGGCAAGATCTGCAGGTGTCGGCCAGTCTTTGTCGGCTAGGGCCACCCCGCCCGCATTGTCCAGTTGTTGCATGGCTCCAGTCTCATGATGAATCGCCGTCCGGGTGGTTGTGAGAGCGGATGATAACGGGGTATCCGGTATTCGTATATCGAAAAGCAAAGAAAAGCGGCTCGCGTTCTCTAGGATTGTCGACTGAATGCCGCAGTCGGCGTGAAGCGGGCGAGAAGCAGTGAAGAGGAGACGATGAACAGGACGAGAGCAAGTGGGGAGGCGAGGGCATGAATTGGTCTTTCATGGCGCAGAATCTGCACTTTTTCGTCAATGCGGCCTATGTAACGGTCTTCATCTCCTTCTTTGGCGTGGTGTTCTCCATGCTGATCGGGCTGGTCTGCGCCGGGTTGGAGGTCTTCAGGATACCCCTGCTCTCGCAGGTGGCAAGAGTATACATCGAGTTGTCAAGAAACACCCCGCTCCTGGTTCAGCTCTACTTCCTCTATTTCGGGTTGCCCAAGCTTGGGGTCAACTGGAGCGCCCAGACCTGCGCCATCGTCGGGCTGGCCTTCCTGGGCGGCTCCTACATGGCCGAGGCCATGCGCGGCGGGCTGGAGGCGGTACCCCAGGTGCAGATCGAATCAGCCCGCGTCCTGGGATTCACGCGTGGGCAGACGCTGTCGAGGATCGTGCTGCCCCAAGCCCTGAGCAGCGCCATACCGGGCGTGGTAGCCAACATCATCTTCCTGATCAAGGAGTCCTCGGTGGTCTCGGCCATCGCTCTGGCCGATGTCATGTACGTCACCAAGGATCTGATGGGCACCTCCTACGACACCTACGAGTCGTTGACTCTGCTCATCGTCACCTATCTGGTCATTCTGCTGCCCATCTCCGTCATCGGAACCGTTCTTGAGCGGAGGTTCGACTATGCACGGCGTTGAGGTGCTCTTCCAGCCAGGGGTCATGCCCAGGCTCTTCCAGGGGCTCTGGGTGACCGTCTGGATAGCCGGCGTCTCGGTCCTGCTCTCCCTGCCCTTGGGGTTGTTGGTCGGATGGCTGATGACCCGGCGCAACCGCTTGATCCGCTTCCTGATGAGGATCTATCTGGACTTCATCCGCATCATGCCCCAGCTGGCCCTGCTCTTCATCGCCTTCTACGGGCTGTCCAGGGCATGGAACCTGAATCTGGATGCCACCGGCGCCTGCCTGCTGGTCTTTGTGCTCTGGGGCGGGGCCGAGCTGGGCGACCTGGTCCGCGGGGCCCTGGAGTCCATTCCCCGAACCCAGGTGGAGTCGGCCTACGTGCTGGGGCTGAGCTCCTGGCAGACCTTCTCCAGGATCATCCTTCCGCAGGCCCTGCGCCGACTGTTGCCGGCCAGCGTCAACCTGGCCACCAGGATCGTCAAGACCACATCCCTGGCCGCCCTGCTGGGCGTCATCGAGGTCATCAAGGTCGGCCAGCAGATCATCGACGCCAACCGCTTCGCCTATCCCCAGGCGACTCTGTGGATCTACGGGGTGATCTTCTTCATGTATTTCTTCATCTGCTGGCCCCTGTCCCTGGTGGCCCGGCATCTGGAAAAGAGGTGGGCCCATGACTGAGGGGCGAACGACGGCGAACCAGCCACAGGACGAGCAGGAGGAAGGGGCGGTGCTGACCGTCGAGCACCTGGTCAAGCAGTATCCGCAGGCGCAGAGTCCTGTGCTCAATGACATCTCCTTCCAGGTGCCCAAGGGCAAGGTCTTTGTGGTCCTGGGCCCCTCGGGCTCAGGCAAGTCCACCCTGCTGCGGACCATAGCCGGGCTGGAGCCCATACAGGGTGGCCGGATTCTTCTGGATGGTCAGGCGGTGGAGACCGGTCGTCCTCTGGGCAAGCACGGCGGAGGTCCCGGCGGCCTGATGTCAGGCAGCCGCAGCTCGGACCTGCGCACCAGGATCGGCATGGTCTTCCAGAGCTACGACCTCTTCCCCAACAGGACGGTTCTGGACAATGTGACCCTGGCGCCCGTCCTGGTCCAGAAGCGCAAGCGGGACCAGGCACGGCAGGAGGCTCTGGAGCTGCTGGACCGGGTGGGTCTGGCCGACCGCCGGGATGCCTGGCCCAGCCAGCTCTCGGGCGGCCAGCGGCAGAGGGTGGCCATCTGCCGGGCCCTCATCCTCCATCCCGAGATCATGCTCTTCGACGAGGTGACCGCGGCTCTGGATCCGGAGATGGTTCGCGAGGTCCTCCAGGTCATTCTGGAACTGGCCGACCAGGGGCTGACCATGATGATCGTCACCCACGAGATGGCCTTCGCCAGGGGCATCGCCGACCACATCGTCCTCTTGGATGGAGGCGTCCTGGTCGAGCAGTCCGACGACCCGGAGGCCTTCTTCACCCACCCGGCCACTGACCGGGCGCAACGCTTCCTGTCCACCTTCACCTATGAGCGCAGGCGGGATCAGGACCAGGATCAGGAGTCCTGACGGGGACTCTGCATATTCGTCCGGCGGCATTCGCCGGAACCGCCCACTGGGGCGGCCATAGGAAAGATAAGAGGAAAAGAGGGATCATGACCGCAAGGGTAGTGAACCGATTGATACGGGCGGCGCTGGCCACGGGGGCGACGATCGCAATGATGGCTTCCATGGCAGCCTGCGGTCCTTCGGCGGCCACCCCCAGTGATGCCGGAAACGGCTCGGGGGGCGGTTCCGGCTCCTCGGCAGCATCCGGGTCTGCACGAACCCCGGAGCAGATCACCAAGTCCGGCAAGCTCAGGGTGGCCGTCTTCACGGACAAGGCCCCCTTCGGCTACGTGGACAAGGATGGCAAGAACCAGGGCTATGACATCGTTTTTGCCGAGCGTCTGGCCAAGGATCTGGGCGTCAAGCCCGAATACACCTCGGTTGACCCGGCCGCTCGCGTGGATGTGCTGTCCAGCAACAAGGTAGACGTGGTTCTGGCCAACTTCACCGTTACCGATGATCGCGCCCGCAAGGTGGACTTCGCCAAGCCCTACATGAAGGTCTTCCTGGGCGTGGTTTCCCCGGATTCGGCGCTGATCAAAGATGTGAAGGATCTGGAGGGCAAGACTCTGATCATCGCCAAGGGGACAACGGCCGAGCCTTACTTCGAGCAGCACTACCCTAAGGTCAAGCTGCAGAAGTACGACCAGTACGCGGATGCCTACAACGCCCTGCTGGACCACCGCGGAGACGCCATGAGCACCGACAACACCGAGGTGCTGGCCTGGGCCAAGGCCAACAAGGGCTTCTCGGTGGGCATCACCAAACTGGGGGACGAGGCGGTCATCGCCCCGGCCGTGCGCAAGGGGAACAAGCCCCTGCTGGACTACATCAACAAGGAGCTGGACAAGCTGGGCCAGGAGCGGTTCTTCCATGAGGACTACCGCAAGACCCTGGAACCGGTCTACGGCAGTGCGGCCAACCCCGACGAGATCGTGGTCGAGGGCGGCAAGGCCTGAACTGGCCGTCTGGCTTGTGACAGGGGCCCGTACCCATCCGAATGCGACTGGATGGGTACGGGCCCCTGTCTGTTGGTGGATTGACGGGTCAGTAGGCGGCCAGGATGTCGACCACGAAAATCAGGGTCGAATTGGCTGGGATCTTCTGCTGTTGCTGGCTGCCATAGCCCAGGTCAGGCGGAACTACCAGAAGAACCTGGGAGCCCACCGTCTGGCCGGCCAGACCCTGCTGCCATCCCTTGACCACCTGGTCCAGGCTGAAGTCGCTGGCCTGACCCCGGTCCCAGGAGGAGTCGAACTGCTTGCCGTCGGAGGCCAGCCATCCGGTGTAGTTGGCGCTGACGCTCTGATGCTGGCCGACCTTGGCCCCCTTGCCCTTGATCAGGGGCTGGACGACCAGTCCTCCCTTGGGCTGGTAGCCGTTGAGGTCCAGGGAGGGCTTGCCCTTGTCGTCCAGACTGATTTTCGGCAGGTCGCTGGGCAGGTCAGTCACCTTCTGACCCTGGGCGCGGGTCAGGTTTTTGGACCGGGAGACGAAGGTCAGGGCCATAATATAGGACTCGGTCGCCTTGCTGCTGCCGGAGCCTGACTCATCGATGCCCACGGCCACGGTGGAGTTGACCTTGAGGCCCTTGAAGGTGTCATAGTATGCCGGAATGGATTTCTTGCTGATGACGATGGAGCACTCCGGGCTGCTCTTGTCCCAGGTGGAGTTGATCACCTTGCCGGTCTTGGCATCCAGGGCCAGGCTCCTTGTGCATACGCGATCCCCGTCGCGGATGACCTCGCCGTTGCCCTCCTGGATGACCTGATGGGTCTGGTTCTCGACCTTGAAGGGGGTCTTGAAACTGATGTCGGGCTTGCTGCCAAGTTTGCCGCTGGCTGATACGCCCTGCATGGTGTCTCCTGCATGGCCGCCCCCGTCGGATTTCCCGCCGCAGGCTGACAGTCCAAGACATAGGGCCAGAGCGGTCACGGCGCCCAGCAAACGCTTGCTGCCTGATTTCTTTGCGATGATGGTCATAGAAGACCAGTTTAGGGCTTATGGGTGATTTCCCGGTGCCGGAAACCAGATCATAGGGAGCCGACGGTAGAATGTCGATAATATGGAGCAAGTACCCGAAGAAACCGATGAGATGACGCGGCCTGACAAGCCCTCGCGTCACAGCATGATCATGCGCGGCATCGTCACCCCCATCTTCGGATTGCTGGCTGTGGCGGCCATTGTGCTGGGCATCATGAACGCCACGGTCTGGAGGCCTTCGGCTCACGTGGATGCACATGCGCGCACGAAGGCAGCCTATGTGGTGACCGATCCAGGTGTGCTTCCCCTGGTGGACAGCAGAGTGACCATGCGTGTGGATGCGGCCTCTGCCGGGGCCTCCGGGTCCACAGGGCACAAGTCGCAGAAGCCGACCATCTGCATGGCTCTGACCACGGCCAAAGATGCGGCTGGCTGGACGGCCGGGCATGATGTGGCCCGGGTGCGTGGCCTGGATGATTGGCAGACCCTGTCCGTCGGCAGGGACACCAGCCCAGGCAAGGCCGTCAAACGTGATCAGGGCGTGGCCTTTCAGGACTCGGATATGTGGAAACAGGTCACCTGTTCTGACAGCAGCGTGTCGATGTCCCTGAAGACCGACGACCCGCAGGCCGTCCTGCTGGTGGCGGTTCCCCAGGGCTCTCCTTCCCTGGGGCTGGAGATGCTCTGGCAGCGGGACAAGCTGCCTAACTTTGCCATGCCCTTCTACTTTGCCGGAGGGCTGCTGGCCCTGCTGGCCGTTCTTTCGGCTACGGTCTTCGCCATGGATCCGGCCAAGCGCCGCAAGCAGACCGAGCCCGAGCAGGAGTCTGAGGAAACCCCCGAGGTCAGCGTGGCCCAGGCCCTGGGAAGCGCCATTCTGCCTGGCCTGGGGCAACGGCGCAGCTCGACCTCGGGCCGGCGTCGGCGTCATGCCCGCGGCCAGGCGCGACAGGGGGATCCAGGGCCCCCGCCCAGGCCGCCCGTGGTGATTGATCCGCGCAATCGGAATCTGGTCGCCGACCAACAGGAAGACAGTGACGGCCGCACCGTCAGCGGCGATCGGGGAGCCGACGATGTGTCGTCCACCAGGGTCATCAGCAGTCAGGAGATGGCCTCCTACCTGGCCAGGCTTGCCCACGAAGGGGAGGAGGAGCGCTGATGAGTAAGAACAAGCCGATGAACAAGGTGGCGGCTGCAGCGGCTCTGGCCTTATCCCTGGCCCTCCTGCCGGGACTGTCTGCCTGCGAGGGGCAGGTCCCCCAAGCTCGCCGGACCGAGCCTCAGAGCACCGCAACCACCGCTCCTGCGCCCAATCTGACCCCTGCCCAGGAGGCTCGCATACGCAAGAGCATCGGGGCGGTTCTGGATCAGGCCAACGAGGCCAAGGATCCGGCCGGGCTGGGCCAGCGGGTCAGCGGCCCCCAGCTGGAGATCCGCACCAGCGAGTTGACCATTGCCCAGGCCACCGGGCAGCTGGATCCTAAGACAACCATTCCTGCCACCATCGCCCAGACGGTCATCCCCAGCGATCCGGGCTGGCCGCGCTCGGTCTTTTCGATTACCACCACCACGCAGGATCAGCAGTCCAAACGCCTCTTGGTTCTGGAACAGGAGTCCGCCCATGAGAACTACAAACTCTGGGGGGTGGCCCGGCTCTTCCAGGGGGCCCAGCTGCCCAAGTTCCCGGTGGCCACCATCGGCGCCAGAATGGGGGAGGGTGACGATCAGGGTCTCAAGGCTACGCCGGTGGAGGCCGTGCGCCGCTATGCCGACCTCCTGCAGAATCCCCAGGGCAGCAAGTTTGCCAAGGAGTTCGCCCAGGATGACTTCCGCGCCTCCCTGGGCACGCTGACCCAGGTGGTCCAGCAGGGGATCGAAGCCAACAAGGGCAGCCAGTCGCAGACCTTCACCCCGGCGCAGGGCCAGCTGCGGGTCATGCACTCCTCCGATGGAGGCGATCTGGTCGTGGCCCGGATTGATTCGGTCTGGACCAGGCAGGCGGGTGAGGGCCGCGAGTCCTCGCCGGCCTCGGATGCCGAGAAGGCCCTCTTCGGACAGGGCAAGCCCACCAGCACCATGAAGGTCACCTATGTCAACGTGATCGCCCTGTACATACCTTCGGCGGACTCGCATGAGCCCATCAGGGCCGTGGGGGCCGAGCGTGAACCCATCAAGGTGGAAGCGGTCTGAAGGGCGGGATTGCGCTGGGTGAACGCCCGGCCCTTGGACTAGATTGTCTTCCAGGAGTATGCAATCGAGGGCGGGCCGAAGCTGCAGTCGGCGGTCGCGAGGTTTAGGAGGACTGACATGGCGAACAAGAACGGACAGGGGCAGCCGGGCGTCTCGCTGGCAGGGGCGGTCGACCTGGGTGCGCTCAAGCATCAGGTCGATGCCGAGCCAGGCCAGAAAGGTGGTGCACCCGCTGCCGGCGGCTACGTGATCGATACCACGGAGGCCAGTTTCCAGGCCATGGTTCAGACCTCAGCCACCTTCCCCATTTTGATCCTGCTCTGGGTGCCCACCGACGACCGCCTCTTCCCTCTGGCGACCCGTCTGGCCCAGACCGTCAATGCCCAGGAGGGGCGCATTCAGCTCTCCCGCATCGACATCGCGTCCAATCCGCAGATCGCCCAGACCTTCCAGGTGCAGGGCGCACCGGCCCTCTTTGCCCTGCTGGCGGGCCGACCCATGCCCATCCTGCAGGGGCTGCCCACCGATGAGGAAATGAACCAGATCACCGATCAGCTCATCCCACAGGTGATTCAGATGGCGCAGAAGGCCGGCATCACCGGCAGCGCCCCCTACCAGGAGACCAACGACCAGGGGCAGGAGGAGCAGGCCGGCCAGGCAGCGGCTGATGCCATCCCCCCTGCCCATCAGGAGGCCCACCGTCTGGCCCAGGAGGGCGACTATGCAGCTGCGGCCGAAGCCTATGGCAAGCTGGCCCAGGCTGACGCGACCGATGATCTGGCCAAGCGTGAACAGGCCAAGTGCCTGCTGATGGCCCGTTCGGCCAAGGCCGATGTCCGCAGGGTCCGTCAGGCGGCTGCCGATGCCCCTGACGACCTGCAGGCCCAGTTGGATGTGGCCGATGTGGACATGATCGGCGGCCAGATCCAGGATGCCTTCGATCGTCTGCTGGACTTTCTGGCCGGGCACCGGGATCAGACCGATCCCATCCGCCGCCGTCTGCTGGAGTACTTCGTCATTCCTGAGCCGACCGATCCTCGGCTGGCCAAGGCCCGCCGCCGTCTGTCCACACTGATGTACTGATCAGTTGCCGACTTTGGGTCAGGAATCTCGGTTCTCGTCGAAGTTGGTGAGGAAGCGCGGTCCGCTGGCTTTCAGCTCCCGGTCAAAGTCGGCAGCCCAGTCGCCGAAGGGGTGGCCGGCCAGCCCATCGTTGGAGAACCGCGGGTCGTCGGTGATTTCCGTGGCGCAAAAATCAGGGATGGTCAGGTCGGTCACCGGCCCGGTCCGCTCCACCTCGGCCACCACCAGGGGGGCGTTGCCGTCCCCGAAGACATCCAGGTTCCACCAGTCCTCGTCCAGCCAGACTCCATACCGGTTCTTGACGATGGGAATGCCGCCGCGCAGGATCAGCTCCAGGGCGATGCCCGGGTCGATGGCCCGTTCGGCCTCGTAGCGGGTGCCGCCGACGGAGGGGCCCTTGGCCGTCATTGAGGCAGCCTCGAAGTGGTCGCCTTCCTCAAGCAGGGTGTGGAGGGCATCGGTCCGGGCCGTCATGGGCACCATCGGGTCCACCTGCCCCTGAAGGCGAACCCGCAGGGCGAAGTTGTCCTCATGCACGTAGTAGCTCTGCACAATCAGGGTCGGCCGACTCTCCCCGAGCAGCTCCCGGGGGAGGTTCCGGCAGAAGAATCTGCGCTCGAACTCGAAATCGTCCTCGTCCTCATTCATGGCCATGCATCCCATGGTACGGTAGGCCGGTTGCGGCCACCATTTCCTGTCCACAGCCCGCTTCGGAGTCCAGGTATGTGAAGGTCGCTTGTGATGGCCGGGTGAAGGAACTAGAGTGTAGATTATCCCGAGAGAAGATCATCCGGGAATGTTGGCGGCTTCGCGCCACCGCATGAGGATGCAATGGCGCAACCGGGGCGGTGGCACGAAGCCTTGCCATCACAATAACTACGAAACGCCTGAAATCTTGCGGCAACACGCCGAGAGTGGCTGGAGCCGGACCGACACGTCAGGACGCGCATGGGTGCGAAAATGCGCAAAGTGTCCTAGTATGGTCTCTGTTGTCCACTGGAAAGTGGCTGTCGGGTTCGTAGCTCAGCGGATAGAGCGTCTGTCTCCGGAACAGAAGGTCGAGGGTTCGAATCCCTTCGAGCCCACCAAGATGAAATCCCTGCAGCCAGGAAGAGCGCGGGGGTTTTCTTTATACGACTCCCGTCTGTCATTACGCCCGGGATTATGATCATGGCGCTTGCTGGATGAAATAAGCGCACGCGATGCGTCACGATATGTGTGGTGAATCACTAAGCTTTTGAGGAACATGGCCCTTGGCCCGCTCGTGTCCTCATTTTCAGGTGCCATAGTGAAAGAGTAAGACCGAACGTCGGGGAGGATCGACGCTTCCGCGTTGTGGCGGAGCCTCCTTTCCCCCGGTGAAGCAAAGGAGTTCACATGGCCAATCGAATCAATGCAGGGGATGCTGTCCTTCACGTCCTGGAGCAGTGGGGGGTGCCGCGCATCTATGGCCTGCCCGGCGGTTCCTTCGACTCTATGATGAACGCCATCCACAACGAGCGCGAGCGCATCGACTTTATCCAGGTCCGTCATGAGGAGGCCGGAGCTCTGGCTGCCGCCGGCGAGGCCAAGCTGACTGGCCGGATCGGCGTCTGCTTCGGTTCGTCTGGCCCTGGTGCGGTCCACCTGCTCAATGGCCTCTATGATGCCCGTGAGGACGGCGTGCCGGTGCTGGCCCTGGTGGGCGAGGTGCCCCAGGCCTTTATGAACATGGACTTCTTCCAGGCCATGGACGAGGTGCCTATCTTTACCGATGTGGCCGTATTCGCCCGGGCCGCCACCAACGCCCAGGGGCTGCCGGCCCTGGTGGACGAGGCCATCCGCCGCGCCTATGCCAGCCACGGGGTCTCCGTGGTCATCATCCCCAAGGACCTGGCCTGGGCCGAGATCGACGACCGCCCGGTGGCTTCTGCGCCCAACTTCCGCAAGCCGGAGCCTCTGAAGCCCGCGGCCGACCAGGTCAGCAAGGCGGTGGAGATCATCCAGTCCGCCAAGGCCCCGCTGCTCTACTTCGGCCAGGGCGCTGCCGGCGCTCGCGATGAGCTGGTCGCCATGTCCGAGCGTTTCAAGATGCCCATGGTCTCCACCTTCCCGGCCAAGGGGATTGTGGAGGACACCTATCCTGCCTACCTGCAGTCGGCCGGCCGCGTGGCCACCAAGACCGCCACGGAGGCCATCTACACCTCGGATCTGACGGTCTGGGTGGGTTCGGACAACCCCTTCGGATCCATGTTCGTCACCCCCAACACCAAGGTCATCCAGATCGATCTGAACCCGGTCAAGCTGGGCAAGCGCTTCCAGGCCAATGTGGTCCTGGCCATCCAGGCCGATGCCCGCGAGGCCCTCAAGGCCATAACCGCCGCCGGCCAGGATCAGGAGGAGTCCGTCTTCTACAGGGCCTGCCTGCGCAGCAAGGAGAACTGGGACCAGTGGGTGGCCTCCTTTAACGAAGACACCCGCACGCCCCTGCGGCCCGAGCCCGTCTACCACGTCATCGATCAGCAGCTTGAGGACAATGACATCGTCATCCCCGACGTGGGCAATGTGGATATTGACTTCCTGCGTCTGCTGCATCTGAAGCCCACCAACCGCTGGACCGTCTCCGGCAAGCATGCCACCATGGGCTACGCCGTGCCGGCCGCCTTGGCTGCCAAGCTGGAGCATCCGGAATCGACCGTCTACTCCCTGAGCGGCGACGGCGGGTTCGCCATGCTCGGCGAGGAGGTGCTGGCCCAGCTCAAGTACCATGCACCGGTCATCAACGTGGTCTTCTCGAACCGTTCCCTGGGCTACATCGAGGCCGAGCAGCGCGACGACAGCCATCAGCCTCTGAGCGGAGTGGATCTGCCCGACACCGACTGGGCCAAGGTCGGCGAGGGCATGGGCGCCCTGGGCTTCACCGTGCGTACGGTGGCCGATGCCCGCCACGCCTTCTCCGAGGCTCGCAAGGCCGACAGGTCTTCGGTCATCGACGTCAAGCTGACAGGAGCCAGCCCTCTGGACACCCGCTATATGCGGTTCCCGGAGACCTGCTCGGATCCGGACCAGGTCGAGAAATTCGTCAAGACCTACGAGGCCGGCGATCTGCGCTCCCTGGCCTACTGGATGGGCCAGGAGGCTCGCAAGGGCTGAGACTGATGCCGCTTGCGCCGGACGGGCACTCCTATAGTGGACGGTGTCCGCCCGGGCTTCGGCCCTGCATGGGTGCGGCGGATCTGAAGGAAAGGACGGACTCATGGAAGATGGACCGGAAGAGATCGGCACGCCATATGCGCCCCAGGCCTTGGGGGCTTACAGTCAGGCTGTGAAGGCCGGGGGCTTTGTCTTTGTCTCCGGACAGTTGGGCATCGACCCGGACACCGGCGAGCTGGTGGAGGGCACTGCGGCTGACCAGGCCACCCAGGCCCTGAAGAACGTCAAGAACATCCTGGATGCAGCCGGCAGCGGCATGGAGAAGGTGGTCAAGGCCACTATTCTTATGCGGCGGGTTGAGGATTTCACCCAGGTGGACCAGGCCTACTCCCAGGTTTTCATCGGCTCGGTGCGGCCGGCCCGCGTGGCTTTCGGTGGCGCGGACATCCCCAAGGGGGCCCTGGTCGAGATCGAGGTCGTGGCTCTGGCCTGAGACAGGCCGGCTGCTGGTCGCCGCCGTCGCTAGACTTGAGGGCATGAGTCCTGAAGCACTTGCCCGTATCATCTCTTCGACCGCCGTCAAGATGGCCCAGTCAGGCCGCCTGGGGAGTCTGGAGCCCGACATGGTTCCTGATGCCGACCATCTGGCGGTCATGCGTCCCAAGGACCGCTCCCACGGGGATTGGTCCACCAACATCGCCATGCAGCTGGCCAAGAAGGCCGGCATGAGGCCTGCGGAACTGGGGCAGGCCTTGGCTGAGGCTCTGCGGGAGGACGACGGGATCGCCCAGGTGGATGTGGCCGGTCCCGGCTTCATCAATATAACCTTGGATTCGGCCTCGGCGGCCGCTGTGGTCGATGCGGTCCTGGAGGCGGGCCCCGCCTATGGGAGCAACGATCACCTGAGCGGGCGCACGCTCAATCTGGAATTCGTCTCGGCCAATCCCACGGGTCCCATCCATATCGGCGGCACACGTTGGGCGGCTGTGGGCGACTCCATGGCCCGGGTTCTGGAAGCCAACGGTGCCAAGGTGGTCAGGGAGTATTACTTCAATGATCACGGCACGCAGATCGACCGCTTCTCCCGCTCACTGGTGGCGGCGGCCCACGGCGAGCCCGTGCCTGCTGACGGCTACAAGGGCTCATATATTGACGAGATCGCCTCCCGGGTGGTCAAGGAAGCCGCCGACGAAGGACAGGACATCCTGGCCATGCCCAGGGTGCGCGACGAGGACGGCGCCGAGGGTGACAGCCCCCAGCGCGAGGCCTTCCGCACTCGGGCCGTGCCCATGATGTTCGCCGAGATCCAGCAGTCCATGCGTGACTTCCGGGTCAACTTCGATGTCTGGTTCCATGAGAACAGCCTCTATGAGTCCGGTCAGGTGGACCGGGCCATTGACGAACTGCGGGCCAAGGGCGACATCTTCGAGAAGGACGGGGCTACCTGGTTCCGCTCCACCACCTACGGCGACGACAAGGACCGGGTGATCATCAAGTCCGACGGGCACGCAGCATACGTGGCGGCCGACATCGCCTATTATCTGAACAAGCGTCGCAGGTCCAAGGATCCCTGCGACGAGGCCATCTACATGCTGGGTGCCGACCATCATGGCTACATCGGCCGGATGATGGCCATCTGCGCGGCCTTTGGGGACACTCCCGGCGTGAACATGCAGATCCTGATCGGCCAGATGGTCAATGTCATCAAGGACGGCCAGGCCGTGCGCATGAGCAAGCGGGCAGGCAACGTGGTCACCATCGACGATCTGGTGGATGCCGTGGGGGTGGATGCCGCCCGGTATTCCCTGGCCCGCACCGACTACAACCAGAGTGTGGACATCGACCTGGACCTGCTGGCCTCGCACACCAACGACAATCCTGTTTACTATGTGCAGTATGCGCACGCCCGCTCTAAAAACGTGGATCGGAACGCGTCCCAGGCGGGCATCGACCGTTCCGGAGCCGATCTGTCCCTGCTGGACACTGCTGCTGACAACGATGTTCTGGGCGTCCTGGCCCTCTATCCCAATGTGATCCAGACTGCAGGCGACCAGAAGGCCCCCCACCGGGTGGCCCACTACCTGGAGCAGCTGGCTGGGGTCTATCACCGTTGGTACAACCTGGAGCGCGTGGTGCCCATGGAGCCGACCGGCCGGGCGGATCTGGACCAGGACGAGGACAGGAATCCACAGCCGGCCCGGGCAGCGGCGCGTCTGCGGCTCAATGACGCCGTGCAGCAGGTCATCGCCAACGGTCTGGGGCTGCTGGGCGTCCAGGCCCCGGACCGTATGTAAGCCTGAAGGTCACTGGGAGGTCGTTGATGGAAACAGGGATGTGCGGGCTGGGGCCCGACGGGTTCTGGCCCGGGGCTTTGCAGCGGGACCGTCAGGGCATGCTGACCATGCATGGGTGCCCCATGGAGGACCTGGCCAAGCGTTACGGCACCCCCATGTATCTGATGGACACCGCGATGATGGCGGAACGGGCCTCGGCCTTCCGCCAGGCGGCCCTGCGGGACCTGGGTGGTGCGACCACCAGGGTCAGCTACGCGGGCAAGGCCTTCCTCAGCAAGGAGACCGTGCGGATCATGCTGCGCCAGGGGCTGGATATCGACACCTGCTCCCTGGGCGAGATGCTGATCGCCCAGGCTGCTGGTGCCCCTGGCCGTCGTCTGGTCCTGCATGGCAACAACAAGTCCGACCAGGAGATTGATCTGGCTGTGAAGGAGGGCTACCGGGCCATCGTCATTGATGCGCCCGACGAGCCTGGACGAATCGCCGCTGCTGCAAGGGCCCAGGGGCGTCGCGCCAAGGTCATGCTCCGGGTGACCGTGGGTGTGCACGCCGGCGGCCACGAGTACATTTCCACTGCCCACGAGGATCAGAAGTTCGGCATCCCCCTGCTGCCCCAGGGCACCGACGTGGGCCTGCTGGACCTCGGGCCTGAGCCTGGATCCTCCGGACAGGCTGGGGCAGCGGCTTCGGCGGCCACAAAGAATGACGCCTCCTTGGCTCCTGGCGATTCCGTGGTCTCCCCGTCGTCTTCAGCCCTGTATTCGGCCGCCAACGGGCCCGCTGAACCTGCTGATCCCGCCCGGATCAAAGCCATGTCCGCCCTGGCTGACGGACCGGCTATCGCCCTGCTCAAGGAGATTCGCTCCCACGAGAAGGAACTGGAGCTGGTGGGCATCCATACCCATATCGGCTCCCAGATCCATGACTCTTCGGCCTTCATCGAGGCCGCCCGGCGCATGATGCTGCTGCGGCACACCTTCTGGGCCACCGACGGATACCTGATGCCCGAGGTGGACCTGGGCGGCGGCTTCTCCGTGCCCTACATCCCGGATGAGGATCGGATGGACCTGGACCAGACCCTGACCAGCCTGGGGGCTGACATGGTCGCCATCAACCGTCGCCTGGGCATGCCCATGCCGGTCATCGCCTTCGAGCCCGGCCGCTGGATCGTGGCACCCTGCGGCATGAGCCTGTATCGGGTGGGCACCGTCAAGCCCGTCCCCCTGTCTGACGGAAGCGTGCGCACCTACGTTTCGGTTGACGGCGGCATGAGCGACAACATTCGTCCGGCCCTCTACGAAGCTCAATACACGGCTGTCCTGGCCAACCGGGATGGCAGCGGGGACCGTATCCAGGCCCGTGTGGTCGGCAAGCACTGTGAATCGGGGGATATCCTGGTGCAGGATGTGGCCCTGCCAGCGGACATTCGCCGGGGTGATCTGCTTTTGGTGCCGGTGACCGGCGCCTACGGGCGGACCATGGCCAGCAATTACAACCAGGCTCTGATCCCCGCCGTGGTAGGTCTGGACCAGTCCGGTGCCCATCTGATGCTGCGGCGGCAGACCATGGATGACCTTCTGGCCTTGGATCAGGGATGATGCGCTCCGTCTTGGTGGATGCGGGTGTCGGATTGGCTTTCTAAGATGGAGCAACACCCTGCGACAGGCCCCGATGGGGCGGATGGAGGATCCATATGCCTGAACGCATGCAGCAGCAGGAGGCCGTCAGGCCCATCCGCATAGCACTTCTGGGGGCTGGGACCGTGGGTTCCCAGACCGCCCGCCTCCTGGTGGAGCAGAGCCAGGACCTGGCCAGTCGAGTGGGCCGTCCCCTGCAGCTGGTGGGCATCGCCGTCCTTCATCCTGACAAGGTCAAGGCTGATTGGATCGATCCGTCCCTGCTGACCACAGACTCAGCCGACCTGGTCACCCGGGCGGACATCGTCATCGAGCTGATCGGCGGCATCGAGCCGGCCCGCACCCTGCTGCTCAAGGCCATCGAGTCCGGCGCCAGCGTGGTCACCGCCAACAAGGCCCTCCTGGCCCAGTACGGCCCTGAGCTCTACCGGGCTGCCGAAGAGCGGGGCGTCGACATCTACTTCGAGGCGGCCGTGGGCGGGGCCATCCCCATCGTGCGGCCCCTGCGCGAGTCCCTGGTGGGCGACGGCATCACCAGCCTGGTGGGCATCGTCAATGGGACCACCAACTACATTCTGGACGAGATGACCACCAAGGGTCTGCAATTCGACCAGGCCCTGCGCGACGCCCAGGCCAAGGGCTTCGCTGAGGCGGACCCCACCGCCGATGTGGACGGGCTGGATGCAGCCGCCAAGGCCGCAATCATGGCCACGCTGGCCTTCCACACTGATGTGCGCATGGATGATGTACCCGTGGAGGGCATCCGCACCATCACCGCCGACGATATAGCGGCCGCACAGACCGAGCACCGGGTCATCAAGCTTCTGGCCGTGGCTGAGCGCGGCGAACAGGGCATCTCCGCCCGGGTCTACCCGGCGTTGATTCCCGACAGCCACCCCCTGGCCTCGGTCCATGGCAGCTTCAACGCCGTCTTCGTCACCGCCAAGGCCGCCGACGACCTCATGTTCTACGGCCGGGGTGCCGGCGGGGCGCCCACAGCATCAGCCGTTCTGGGGGACGTGGTCACCGAGGCCCGCCACATCGTCCAGCATGGCATGGGTCCGGGGATCCCCATGTACGCCAACATCCCCATGGCCCCTCTGGATTCATCCCGGGCCGCCTTTGCCGTCCGTTTCCTCATTCACGACAAGCCTGGCGTGCTGGCGGCCATCGCCCAGGTCTTTTCCGAGGCGGGCATCTCCATCAACGGAGTCAACCAGGACATCAAGCCCACCCTGCATGACCCGGGCTACAGCGGCGAGATCCAGCAGCTGCGCGTGGTCACCCACCTGTGCGACGAGGTGACCCTGCGGCAGGTCGTCGAGCGGATCTCCACCTTCGACTCGGTCACTGGGCAGGCCTCTATCCTTCGCGTCTTCGATCGGCAGGCCCAATGATGGCCGCTGCCACAGAGGGCCCGTCTACTGTGCGGGTGCGCGTGCCGGCCACCAGCGCCAACCTGGGTTCAGGTTTTGATGCGGTCGGCCTGGCGCTGGACTACCATGACGAGATCGTCTTCACCCGTTCCGTGGACCCAGGCGACACCACCGCCTATGTGGTCATCAAGGGCGAGGGGGAGCGGACCCTGCCCCGGGACGAGACCCACCTGGTCGTCTCCACCTTCAGGCGGGCCTGCCAGGTCTTCGGCCTGCCAAGGTTCGGCTTCATCATGCGCGCGGTCAACCGAATCCCCCAGGCCAGGGGATTGGGATCCAGCGCCGAGGCCATCGTGGCCGGAATCGCGGCGGCTGCGGCCTTCGCCCACACTGGCCCACTGCGCCGTGATGCCGTCTTCGCACTGGCCGCCCAGATCGAGGGGCATCCCGACAATGTGGCGCCTGCCGTCTACGGTGGGCTGACCGTCTCCTATGATCTGGCCACTGGCGAGGGCGTGGGTTCCCTGCCCATAGCCGGGGGCGCGCCCCTGGAGGGCGGCTACCACACCCTGCGCTACAAGGTGGACCCGGCCATCAAAGCCACGGTTTTCGTTCCCGGCGCCCATCTGTCCACACAGAAGGCCCGACAGGCCCTGCCCAACCGGGTGCCTTACGCGGATGCCGTTCACAACCTGTCAAGGGCGGCCCTGATTCCTGGCGCTCTGAACCCTGAGTCCCTGGATGACCTGGAGACAGAGGCAGCCGAGCAGTCTGCCAGAGCCAACGCCCTGCTCTTCGTCGCCACCCAGGACCGGCTCCATCAGCCATACCGGGCCGGGCTCATGCCCTCCTCAACCAAGCTCCTGCAGCTCCTGCGCAGTCGGGGCTACGCGGCGGCCGTCTCTGGAGCCGGGCCCTGCATCATCGTCCTGCATTACGGTGATGCCGAAAATGAGCTGCGGACCATTGCCAAGGACTATCTGGATTCCGGCCGCTGGCGGATTCTGCCCTTGGACGTGGACTGCCGGGGGGTCCAGGTGGAACGGGACCAGGAAGGCAATCGTGAACACTGAAGACAGGCATATCCCGTTCATTCTGGCATCATCCTCCCCCTCCCGGCGGCGGCTCCTGGTCCAGGCGGGCATTGACCCCATCATCCGACCCTCAAAGGTGGATGAGCCGGCCGTCCTGGATGAACAGGCCCGTAAACTGGGCCGCCGCCTGGAGGACCTGGATGCGCGCGAGCGGGTCGCTGTCTTGGCTGAGGCCAAGGCTTCGGCTGTCCAAGCGACCATGGATGCCGTCAAGGATGCCGAAAGGCGCTCGCGGGGCGACCTGGTCACGTTCAGGCCTCTGAGCCAGGGTGATCCGGATGCATCCTCCAGGGATTCCATGAGCCAGGTCATCGGAGCCTGGGGCGGGATGCTCGGAGCCGGGCGTGGGCCCCTCCTGCTGGGGTGCGACTCGCTGTTCAGCGTGGACGGCGCCGTCATGGGCAAGCCTCACCAGCCGGAGCGTGCTCTGGAGCGGTTGATGGCCATGCGCGGCCGAACAGGCACCCTGGTCACCGGTCACTGTCTGATCGATCTGGCCACCGGCCGACGGGTCCGAGCGGTCAGCAGCGCCCAGGTGACCTTCGGAGACTATGACCGGGCCTCCATGCAGGCCTATGTGGCCACCGGCGAACCCTTGGAGGTGGCCGGCTCCTTCACCTTGGAGGGATTGGGCAGCGCTTTCATTCAGGGCATCCAGGGCGATCCCAGCGGAGTGATGGGATTGAGCATGCCCACCCTGCGCGCCCTGGCCCAGGAGCTGGGCGTCTCCTGGCCTGACTTGTGGGCCCAACGGGTCCAGCCTGAGCGGCAGCAGGCAGACGGATCGACGCATGGTGCTGAGGGACTGGTCGCCCCTGTGGAGAACGTCCACCAGCCTGGCGACGGGTGGGTGAACTGTGCCTGCGGCAAGCGGCACTGGGGGCTCAACGGGGCTGCCGGCGTCTTGCTGGCCCGGCGCGATGCCCGCACGGGTGCGCCGATCAGCGTGCTTCTGCAACACCGGGCCCGCTGGAGCGCCGAGGGCGGCACCTGGGGTGTGCCGGGCGGCGCCATCTCGGACGGGGAGAACCCCCTGGAGGGCGGCCTGCGCGAAAGCTATGAGGAGGCCAACATCCGTCCGGAGGACATTCAGGTGGTGGGCTCCTACCTGGAGGACCACGGCCCCTGGGGCTATACGACCATCCTGGCCTTCGAGCGCCCCGGCCACCAGGTCGAGCCCCGCATGAATGACGATGAGAGCATTGCCCTGGAATGGGTGGATCTGGACAAGGTTGCGGACCTGCCCCTTCTGAAGGCCTTCGGACAGGACTGGCCGCACTTCCTGCAGCGCTTGAAGGCCCTGGCAGCCGAAGGCTGAGCAGAAGGCCCGGTCTGACGAGTCAGCTCAGGAGCAGGGCGACCAGGGCGATGACCACGGGCGAGCTGATCGTACTCAGCAGGATGCCGTCCCTGGCGAAGGTGGTTCCCACCTCGTAGCGGGCCGCGTAGTTGTAGACGTTCTGACCGGTAGGCAGGGCCGCCAGAACCACGCACCCGTACAGCTCCGCCCCGCTGAAGCCCATCATGAACCGGGCCAGCAGGTAGGCAATTATGGGCATGACCAGATTCTTCAGGATCACCGCGCACAGGGTGGCACGACGGTCGGTGCCCTGGCCCATGGGCCGCGAACCCCGCAGGGACATGCCGAAGGCCATGAGGATCATGGGCACGGCCGACTGCCCGATCATGTCGATGGGCTTGTAGACGAAGTCGGGGATGATGAAATGGCCGGCCTGGGCGCTGATGGCCGAAATCACTATGCCGCCTATGGAGCCGATCAGGATGGGCTGCTTCAGGGGCTGTTTGAGGATGGTCTTGATCGAGAGCTTGCCAGAGGTGGTCGCGTCCAGAACGGTCAATCCAATAGGGGTGAACAGGGCCTGTTGCATGACCAGGATGGGTGCCACCAGTGTGGGATTGCCCAGAATATAAGTGGCTACAGGCAGCCCGATGTTGTTGGAGTTCAAATACAGGGAGTCGAGAGCGCCGATGGTGGCTTCGGCAGCCGGCAGGTGAAAGCTGGTTGCGTTCAGGGCTACGAAGAGCAGGCCTACAGCCGCTGCCGACAGGAAGGCCACGATGATGCTGGGGTGGAAGATGACCGACAGCTTCTGCTTGGAGAGGATGGCGAACATCAGGCAGGGCGTTGAGACGAAGAAGGAGTACTTGTTGAGCACCAGCTGGGCCGTTGGACCGCCTATATGGAAGCGGGCGGCCACATACCCCACGGCGATGACCACGCCGATGATGAAGAACCCTTCCATGGCACTGAGCAGTCCAGGCACTCCGGCATCCTCCTCGTCTCGCATGGTGGACGGCGGCCTCCCAGGCGGAGTGCCACCGCTTCTGTCGTCCCCATTGTGCCACCCGGGCCTCATGCTTGCGGCTGCAAGTCCACCTGCGATTCCCGGCCCGCTAGCATGGCACTATGGCCAAGAACACACAGACCGATATTGATCTTCTCGCCGGCGCACGAGGGGCTGAACCCGCCCAGGCCCTGGCAAGGATACTGGAGTCCATGACCGCCCTGAACTCGGTCAGCGGCCAGGAGGGCGCCCTGGCTGATGCCGTCCAGAGGGCCCTGTCGTCAAGGGCTGACCTCTTGGTCCGACGGTTGGGCGACACGGTCGTGGCCTCCACCCAGCTGGGCCGTCCCCACCGCATCGTCCTTGCCGGTCATCTGGACACCGTGCCCGTGGATGGGAACCTGCCCCCGCGCTGGCTGGAGCCCGGCGACCCGGACATCCGCGCCGACCTGGCCGCCGCCCACCCCGGATCCCGGGTGCTGTACGGCCGGGGCGCCGCCGACATGAAGGCCTCTGATGCCGTTTTTCTCCACCTGGCGCTCACCCTGCAGGAGCCGGTCTATGACCTGACCTTCGTCTTCTACGACCATGAGGAGGTCCAGGCCGATCTGAACGGGCTGGGCCGGGTGGTGGCTGCCCATCCTGATTGGGTGCGAGGGGATTTCGCCATCATCGGCGAGCCCACCGACTGCGCCATCGAGGCCGGCTGCAACGGAACCATGCGCTTCGACCTGATCACCCACGGAACAGCGGCCCACTCCGCCCGGGCCTGGATGGGCAGCAACGCCATCCACGCTGCCGCGCCCATTCTGAACCGGCTGGAGCGGTATCGTCCGGCCACGGTGAAGGTGGATGGCCTGGACTATCGGGAGGGGCTCAACGCCACCATGATCGAGGGCGGTCTGGGCACCAACGTCATTCCTGACCGATGCCGGGTGCACGTCAATTACCGGTTCGCCCCCGACAAGAGCCTGTCCCAGGCCAAGGAGCTGATGATGGGTCAGGGGACGGGCGCCGAGCTGGGCAATGGCGAACATGTGGCCCTAGGAGGAGTCTTCAAGGGATTCTCGGTGCGCATGTGCGACGAATCGCCCGCGGCCCGTCCTGGTCTGGACTCGCCTTGGGCTCGTTCGCTGGCGGACCTGGTTGCCCAGACCACGGGTCAGCAGCCTCGCGCCAAGCTGGGATGGACTGATGTGGCGCGGTTTTCAGCCCTTGGCCTACCAGCCGTCAATTTGGGGGCGGGGGACCCCCTGCTGGCCCACAAGGCCGACGAACAGGTGCCCCTGGATGACCTGGTCCGGCTGGAAGCCATACTGGTCGAGTGGCTCAATGGACCTGATGGCCGCTGATCTGTGACATACTAGAGGACGGTGGTTCTGCCTGACCACTTGCAGCGTAGGCGTTGATCCCCCCGGACGGAGACCCAGTGATCCGTACGGGCGTCGGTGTCCGCCTGCGTCAGGAAGACTTTTTGCCAAGGCGTTTCGATCGGGCGCACGCAGGTGCGCGGCTGCAGTGAGAGTGCAGCGTGAGGACGGATCGGAACCGTGAGAGCGGCGCGAGGCGGCGTGCCGCAAGGAGCATTGTGCCCGAAAAAACGAATACTGAGGATACGCAGGATAATAGGTCCGCCATCAGGGATGGGCAGGAAGGGCAGGTCGACCAGACCGCCAGTTCCGGCACCCGTCGTCGCGCTGGACGGCGTGTGGTCAGAGTGGCCGGCGCCGCTGGTGCCGACGTGCCCGTGAAGGTCGAGGCCGAAAAACACAAGGCCTCCCGCAAGGCCAAGGAGGAGGACGACGAGTCCAAGCCCTCCGCCACCCGTCGCCGTCGCGCCCGCAAGCCCAAGGAGGATCAGGCGGACGATCAGGATGCCCAAGTGGATGAGGGCGAGTCGAAGCCGACCAGGACGACCACTCGTCGTCGCACCCGGACTGGCGCCCGCCGACGCACTGAGGAGCATGCCCAGGAGGGCGAACCTGATCAGGAGCGTCAGGAGCGTGCCATTGAGGCTGTGGAGGCACTGACCTCGGGCCGCAGCCAGAGGGCAGGCCGGAAGGCCGAAGAGCAGGATGAGCGCCCGCGCGCCTCCCGTCCCCGTCCGATGACATCCCTGCTCTTCCAGGAGCCGGTCATACCCGCTTCCCGACCTGAGCACGATGAGCGCGAAGAACGGGATGACGAGGACGAGGATGCCGAGCAAGCGCCCAAGACCTCTCGCCGCAGCAGGTCCAGGAACACTTCGGAGGGCGGTTCACGCCGTTCCCGCAGGCTCAACGCCGAGGAGCGCAGGGCCGCCGACGAGGTGGAGCGCATCGAGGAGGATCTGGACCATGAGGGCATCACCTTCGTGGTCGACGAGGACCAGGAGCAGGACGAGGAACAGCAGGTGTCCGGCACCCGCACCCGTCGCCGCCGCCGTGCCAAGGGCGCTGATGAAGACTCTGAAAAGTCCGTTTCCACCCGTCGTCGCCGTCGTGGGCACGAGCAGGAAAAGGACAAGGATGACGAGGACGAGGCGCCGCTGACCCGCCGTCGCCGCCGTCGCAGGGGTTCCAAGTCCGCTGAGGGCGAGCCGGAGGTGTCCGGCACCCGCCGTTCCCGCAAGCAGCAGTATATTGACGAGATCACCGACGTGGAGGGCTCCACCCGCCTGGAGGCCAAGAAGCAGCGTCGACGGGACAACCGTCGCGAACGCTCCCGTCAGTCCCAGCTGGTCGAGCAGGACTTCCTGGCCCGCCGTGAAAACGTCAACCGTCTGATGGTGGTGCGTGAGAAGGAGCACCACACCCAGATCTCGGTCATCGAGGACGACATCCTGGTCGAGCACTACGTCTCCGACATCCAGGAGGTCTCCACTGTCGGCAACATCTACCTGGGCCGGGTCCAGAACGTCCTGCCCAGCATGGAGGCCGCCTTCGTGGACATAGGCCAGGCCCGCAACGGCGTGCTCTACGCAGGCGAGGTCAACTGGGACTCCACCCGCCTGGAGGGCCAGCCCCGCCGGATCGAGCTGGCCTTCAAGTCCGGCGACCCCGTGCTGGTCCAGGTCACCAAGGATCCCATCGGCCACAAGGGCGCCCGGCTGACCTCGCAGGTCACGCTGGCCGGCCGCTTCCTGGTCCTGGTGCCCTCGGGCGGCATGACCGGCGTCAGCCGCAAGCTGCCCGACCGCGAGCGTTCCCGCCTCAAGAGCATCGTCTCCAGGGTGGCTCCCAAGGACATGGGCGTCATCATCCGCACCGCGGCCGAGGGGGCCAGCGAGGAGGCCCTGACCAAGGACCTGGAGAACCTGCAGCGTCAGTGGAGCAAGATCGAGGACAAGCGCAAGGAGTTCCTGCACGGCAAGCGCCCCAAGCTTCTGCAGGGCGAGCCGGACGTGGCCATCCGCGTGGTCCGCGACATCTTCAACGACGACTTCGCCAAGCTGGTGGTCCAGGGCGAGGGGGTCTACGAGAGGGTCCGCAACTACCTGGAGACCATGGCGCCCGACCTGGAGGAGAAGCTTGAGCACTGGGATCCCGCCGAGCACCAGGGCAAGGATGTCTTCGACCGCTGGAGCATCGACAGCCAGCTGCGCAAGGGCATGGAGCGTCAGGTCTACCTGCCCTCCGGCGGCTCCCTGGTCATCGACCGCACCGAGGCCATGACCACCATCGATGTGAACACGGGCCGCTTCATCGGCAAGGGCAAGTCCCTGGAGGAGACGGTGACCCGCTGCAACCTGGAGGCCTCCGAGGAGATCGCCCGGCAGCTGCGCCTGCGCGACATCGGCGGCATGATCATGATCGACTATGTGGATATGGTCATGCCGGCCAACCGCGACCTGGTCCTGCGCCGCCTGGTGGAGTGCCTGGCCCGGGACCGCACCAAGCATCAGGTGGCCGAGGTCACCTCCCTGGGGCTGGTCCAGATGACCCGCAAGCGGGTGGGGCAGGGCCTGGTCGAGGCCTTCTCCGAGGAGTGCCCCACCTGCCATGGGCGAGGCTTCATCCTCCACGACAAGCCGACCATCTCCGCCTCCTATGCCGACCCCTATGCGGTCAAGGGCGGCGACCCCTTCGTCAAGACCAACAAGCATGGGCATGGCTCTTCCTCCAAGGAGACCCTGTCCACAGGCTCGACTCCTGCAGTCAAGGCCAAGCTGGCCAGGATCGCTGCGGCGGCCCAGGCGGCGTCGGACGAGGACGATGCCCAGGCTGAGACGGCGGATGTCGCCAAGGAGTCATAAACTGAATTTCGTTTTGTCGGCGGGGCAGGCACATTTGACGATGCGGTGTGTTTGCTTCTATACTGGTTAGCTGGTGTCTGGACGGGTCCGTCAATCGCATGGCGGGACTCGGATGCCGGGCGCAAACAGCTTTGGACAACAGGCAAGGTAGGGCTATGTACGCGATTGTGAAGGCCGGAGGCCATCAGGAGAAGGTCGAGGTCGGTGACCAGATCACGGTCAACCGTCTGGCTGCCAGGAAGGGCGAGTCGGTCGAGTTTCCGGTCGCGCTGGTCGTCGATGGATCCAAGGTGACCATGGCCGCCAAGGATCTGGCCAAGATCTCCGTCAAGGGCGAGGTTGTGGACGACGAGGCCAAGGGCCCCAAGATCAACATCCAGAAGTTCAAGAACAAGACCGGCGTGGCGCGCCGCAAGGGCCACCGCCAGAAGCAGACCGTGGTCAAGATCACGGCCATCGCCTGAGGGCCTAGGTCGAGGTAGGAAAGGAACCAGACATGGCACATAAGAAGGGCGCGTCCAGCTCACGCAACGGGCGCGATTCGAATGCACAGTACCTGGGCGTCAAGAAGTTCGGCGGCGAGGCTGTGGTGGCCGGCAACATCATCGTTCGCCAGCGTGGCACCAAGTTCCATCCCGGCCAGAACGTCGGCCTGGGCAAGGACCACACCCTCTTCGCCCTGACGGACGGAACGGTTCGGTTCGCCAACCGGCGCGACCGCAAGGTCGTTGACGTGCTCACCGCCTGATTGCCTTATCGGCATCGGCCCAAGGTCATCCCTGTCATGGGGTGGCCTTTTTGCATATGTATGAAGATGCCGGGCATTCAGCTCTCAGGGGCCGCATGTCAGGCCGGATTGAGTACCATGGGCCCCTATGAGCGCATTTGTGGATCAGGTCACCGTCCATGTCAAGGGTGGCGACGGCGGCAATGGGGCGTCCTCCATCCGCCGCGAGAAGTACAAGCCCCTGGCCGGGCCCGATGGGGGCGACGGCGGTCAGGGCGGCTCGGTCATTCTTCAGGCCGACGCCAACGCCACCAGCCTGCTGGACTACCGCTTCCTGCCGCACCGCCAGGCCGAATCGGGCACCATGGGTCTGGGCGGTGACAAGGATGGCAGCCGCGGCCAGGATCTGATCCTGCCAGTGCCGGTGGGCACTGTGGTCTTCACTGCCAAGGGCGGCCAAGGCGAGCGCAAGCAGCCTGGCGAGCGCCTGGCTGACCTGGCCCATGCGGGGGATCGGTTCGTGGCGGCCCAGGGCGGCGTGGGCGGA
This sequence comes from Bifidobacterium sp. ESL0825, assembly GCF_052606465.1. Lineage (NCBI taxonomy): Bacteria > Bacillati > Actinomycetota > Actinomycetes > Bifidobacteriales > Bifidobacteriaceae > Bifidobacterium > Bifidobacterium sp. ESL0825. The sequence goes on along the minus strand of NZ_CP199589.1, from coordinate 1,260,806 downwards.
CTGGGCAACCGCTCCCTGGCCACCAAGGCCAGGCGGGCCCCCGGCTTCGCACTGCTGGGGGATCCCGGCCAGGAGCGCGACCTGGTGCTGGAGCTCAAATCCATCGCCGATGTGGCCCTGGTCGGTTTCCCCAGCGCAGGCAAGTCCAGCCTGGTGGCGGCCATGAGCGCGGCCCGGCCCAAGATCGCCGACTATCCGTTCACTACTTTGGTGCCCAACCTGGGCGTGGTCCAGGCAGGGGAGGGCCGCTTCACCATGGCCGACGTGCCAGGGCTGATTCCGGGCGCCTCCCAGGGCAAGGGCCTTGGGCTGGAGTTTCTGAGGCACATCGAGCGCACTGAGATCATCGCCCACGTCATCGATTGCGCCACCCTGGAGCCTGATCGGGACCCTGTGAGCGACTATCGGGCCCTGGAGGAGGAGCTTTCCCGCTATGCCGACCGCCTGGAGCTTCCGCTGGGGGTCATCCCCATGGCCGAGCGGCCCAGGGTGATCATCCTCAATAAGGCCGACCTGCCGGAGGCCCGCGAACTGGCCGAATTCGTCCGTCCCGACTTCGAAGCCCTGGGCCTCAAGGTCTTCATAGTCTCCACAGCCTCGCATCAGGGGCTCAAGGAACTGGGCTACTACCTGGCCGGTCTGGTGGATCGTCTGCGCAGGCAGCTGCGGGAGCAGCAGGAGGCCAGGCAGGAGGAGCGCGTGGTCATCCGCCCCCTGGAGCGGCGGCGCAGGAGCGGCGACCAGTCCGGGGACTTCACCCTTGAGCGGCATCAGACCCGGTCCGGGCAGACCTGGTTCAGGGTCTGCGGAGCCAAGCCCGAGCGCTGGGTTCGCCAGACCAACTTCGACAACGAGGAGGCCGTGGGCTATCTGGCCGACTGCCTGGCCCGGATGGGCGTAGAGGATGCCCTGCGCAAGGCCGGAGCCAGGCCAGGTGACGAGGTCCGCATCGGTCCTGGCGATGATGCGGTGGCCTTCGACTGGGATCCGAGCGTGGCGGCCGGCGCCGAAATGCTGGACGGCACCCCCCAGGTGGCCCGGGGCCGTGATCTGCGTCTGGAGGAGAGCCAGGGGCTCAACCGTCGTCGCACCAACAGCGAGCGCCGCCGCCAGTACCACCAGATGATGGATGCCCGGCAGGCGGTGCGTCAGGTCATGGAGCAGGAGCGCCGCCAGGGGCACTGGGCCGACCCCTCCGTGGATGACGATCCCCATGACAGGCAGGGCCTGCTGGGGCGCTCGGAGGAGGCTGGGCAATGACCGGCGGGAAGGGATCCGACGAGGCCGCGGTCCGTTCCCGGGTGGCCCAGGCCCGCACCATGGTGGTCAAGGTAGGATCCAGCTCCCTGACCGATCCCCATGGGCACCTGGACCTTGGCCGCCTGCGTTCGTTGGTGGGCGCCCTGGCCTCGGCTGCTGTGGATGGCGCCCGCCTGGTCCTGGTCACCTCCGGGGCCATCGCGGCCGGCTTCGGCACCCTGGGGTTTGACCAACGCCCCGGTGACGTGGCCACCCAGCAGGCTACGGCCTCAGTGGGCCAGGGTCTGCTCATGGCCCAGTACGAGACTGCCTTCGCCCGTTATGGCCTGCGTGTGGGCCAGATCCTGATCACCGCCCGTGACACCACCCATGCCGTCCAGTACCGCAACGCCCGGCGCACCCTCTGCCGTCTGCTGGATCTGGGGGTCATCCCCATCGTCAATGAGAACGATGCCCTGGCCAGCAACGAGATCCGTTTCGGCGACAACGACCACCTTTCGGCCCTGATCGCCAACATCGTCAGCGCCGATGCCCTGGTTCTGCTGACTGACGTGGACGCCCTCTACTCCGAACCCCCATCCCGGCCAGGGGCCCGCAGAATCGGCTTCGTGCCCGATGTGGCGGCCATCATGGACCAGGTGGATGCCCAGGGGTCCGTCTCCGGGCTGGGGACCGGGGGCATGTCCACCAAGCTGGAGGCGGCGCGGATTGCTGCGGCCTCCGGCATGCCTGTGGTGCTGACCCGCGCCGACCTTGCAGGTCCTGCCCTGGCCGGCGACAGGGTGGGCACCCTCTTCGCCCCCATCCGTCCGCGGGGCTCCTCGCATCGGCTCTGGATCAAGTTCGCCTCCCGTCCCCGGGGCGGCTATCTGGTGGATCAGGGGGCTGTCAAAGCCCTGCGCGGCGGTCGGGCCAGCCTGCTGGCGGCTGGTGCCAGATCTGTCCAGGGCGAGTTCTCTGCCGGGGATCCGGTCTGGATCCACGATGAGTCCGGTCATCAGGTGGCCAAGGGCCTGTCCGGCTACGATTCCGAGGAGGCCCAGGACATGCTGGGCCTCAACACCAAGGAGCTCCGCCGCCGACTGGGCGCCCACTACGCCCACCCGCTGGTGCATCGGGACTCTCTGGTCCTGGTCTGAGCACAGCCCTGGGGGTGCTGGGCGGTAGCATGGCAACATGACTATGGCGCAATGGCAGACCCTGAGCAGACGCATAGACGCAGTGGCCCCCAGTGCCACTCTGGCGGTGGATTCAAAAGCCAAGGCCATGAAGGCCCAGGGCATGAATGTGATCAGCTTCGGTGCCGGCGAACCCAACTTTCCCACGCCTGACCACATCGTGCAGGCGGCGGCCCGCGCCTGTCTGGATCCGCGCAACCACCGCTATACGCCCACGGCGGGTCTGCCCCAATTGAAGCAGGCCATCGCCGACAAGACCCTGCGTGATTCAGGCTATCAAATCGACCCGGATCAGGTGGTGGTCACCAACGGCGGCAAGCAGGCCGTCTACGAGACCTTCCAGATCCTCTTGAACCCTGGCGATGAGGTCATCATCCCCGCTCCCTACTGGACCAGCTATCCTCAGATGGTTCTGCTGGCTGGCGGTCGGCCGGTTCCGGTGCTCAGCGGAGCCGGCCAGGGCTATATCCCCAGCCTGGAGCAGCTGGAGGCGGCCCGAACCGAGCGCACCCGTGCCATCATCCTCAACCTGCCCGCCAACCCAACCGGGGCGATCTGGGACGCCGGCCTGGTGGCTGCCGTGGATCGCTGGGCCATCGAACACCAGATCTGGGTGATCAGCGACGAAATCTATGAGCACCTGACCTACCAGGGGGCGCATACCCCCTATCCGGGCGCTCTGGTGCCTCAGGTACGCGATCAGCTGATCGTGGTCAACGGCGTGGCCAAAACCTATGCCATGACAGGCTGGCGGGTGGGCTGGCTGGTCGCCCCCCTGCCGGTGGCCCAGGCGGCTGCCAAGCTTCAGGGGCACATGACCTCCAACGTGGCCAACGTCTCCCAGCAGGCTGCTCTGGCCGCCCTGACCGGCGGTCTGGAGGACGTGGAAGCCATGCGGTCGGCCTTTGCCCTGCGGCGACGGGCCATTGTGGATGCCCTGAACGCCATGGAGGGGGTGACCTGCCCTGAGCCTCTGGGCGCCTTCTACGCCTTTGCCGACGTGACCGGTCTGCTGAATCGGCCAGTGGGCCCGCAAGGCACGGTCTGCGCCACCTCGGGTGAGCTGGCCGAGGTCATCCTGGAGCAGATCCAGGTGGCGGCCGTGCCGGGTGAGGCCTTCGGCGCGCCCGGCTGCCTGCGTTTCTCCTACGCGCTGGCCGACGATGACCTGGCCGAGGGCATGAGGCGCCTTGGGGCCTGGGTCAGCGCCTGATCCTTCTCCTGGGCAAAATGCTGTGGAGGCAACACGGTTGGACGCAATCCGCCCTTTAGGCTAAACTTGCGATTTGGCGGTTTTTCCTCCCGGTCGAGTAGGCTGGTGGGAAGTTCCGATAGGGAAGTGGCGCAATTGGTAGCGCAACGGTCTCCAAAACCGTAGGTTGTGGGTTCGAGTCCCGCCTTCCCTGCCAAGGCTTGCAGCAGATGATGCAGAACAAACGAAGGACGGATGACCATGGCACAGAAGGATGGGGCTGAGGAAGCCAGGCCGAACTTCTTCATGCGTATCGGGCTCTTCATCAAGCAGGTCATCGATGAGATCCGCAAGGTGGTGACTCCCACGGGCAAGGAGCTGGTGGGCTGGTCCGTGGCGGTTTTCATCTTCGTGCTGCTGCTGATGATCTTCGTAACCGTAATGGACTTCGGACTGGGCAAACTGGCCTTCCTGATATTCGGCTGAGCTGTGACAAGGTAGAAGGTGGAGTGATCCATGAGTGATGATCTGACCAGAGAGGGACTGGACCCCGATCAGGCCGCCGAGTCGGCCCCGTCGGCATCCGAAGATGCCCCCACGCAGGAGGATGCCCAGGTCCAGGATCAGCAGCTCGGAACCTCTTCGGAGCAGGCCGAGCAGGACAGCGCACCCGCCGAATCCGCCCAGGCCAAGGACACCCAGGACGATTCTTCCGATTCCGACGACCAGACCGACCAGGAGGATCCCGGTCAGCGTGCCGTGGACGAGTTCTCCAAGAAGCTGCGCACCCTCGAGGGCAAGTGGTACGTTCTGCACACCTACTCCGGCTACGAGAAGCGCGTCAAGGCCAACGTGGAGTCCCGCGTGGCCTCCTTCGGCTTGGAGGACAAGGTCTTCCAGGTGGAGATTCCCATGGAAGAGGTAGAGAAGCACACCGACAAGGGCAAGAAGGTCGTCACCCGGGTTCGTGTGCCGGGCTACGTGCTGATTCGCATGTGGCCAGACGAGAACGCCCGCCGCATCATTCGCGACACCGAGGGCGTCACCGGATTCGTCGGCCCCAGCAAGGAGCCGGCCCCGCTGACCCGCAAGGAGGTCGTCCAGATGATGGCCCCCATGATCGCCTCCGAGGCCCTGAAGGCCGCTGGAGACAAGCCTGAGGCCGCCAAGAAGCGCACGGTGGAGGTCTCCTACGCCGTTGGCGATCAGGTCACCGTCACCGAAGGGCCTTTCGCCACCATGGCTGCCGTGGTCTCCGACGTGGAGCCCACCACCCAGAAGCTGACCGTTCTGGTCTCCATCTTCGGCAGGGACACCCCTGTGGAGCTGGGCTTCGACCAGGTCGAAAAGATCGCCTGAAAGCCTTCGGTCGGTCCTCGGTCGATGCGATAATCATCAAGCTTGTGCTCTCCTGTGGAGCGCATTTGGAAAGAACAGGTTGCGGGAGGGGATCCATGGTCTCCGACATCACCGCTTCGTAGAAAGAAGAACCAGCATATGGCTGCAAAGAAGAAAGTCACCGCGCTGATCAAGGTGCAGATAGAGGCCGGCAAGGCCAACCCCGCGCCCCCGCTGGGCCCCGCACTGGGCTCCCACGGCGTGAACATCATGGACTTCTGCAAGCAGTACAACGATGCCACCAAGGACAAGATGGGCCAGGTCATCCCCTGCATCATCACCGTCTACGAGGATCGTTCCTTCACCTTCATCACCAAGACTCCGCCGGCAGCCGATCTGCTGCGCAAGGCGGCCGGTGTCTCCAAGGGTGCCGGCAACCCGCTGACCACCAAGGTGGGTTCCGTCACCAAGGCCCAGGTCCGCGAGATCGCCCAGACTAAGATGGAGGATCTGTCGGCCCGTGACGTCGAGGCCGGGATGAAGATCATCGAAGGCACCGCCCGTTCCATGGGCATCACCGTCACCGACTGAAATTTTCGTTGTGAGCGGTAGGGCATACGCTTGCCCGCACCGCGACTGCTGATAGGAGAAGCAGATGACCAAGCGTTCCAAGAAGTATCGCGAGGCGGCCGAGAAGGTCGATCGCACCAACCTGTACACCCCGGAGGAGGGCATCGCCCTGCTCAAGAGCATGCCCAAGCGCGGGTTTGACGAGACCGTGGAGGCCGTCTACCGCCTGAACGTGGACCCCCGCAAGGCGGACCAGCTGGTCCGCGGCACCGTCAGCCTGCCCAACGGCACCGGCAAGACCGTGCGCGTCCTGGTCTTCGCCCGTGGTCCCCAGGCGACCGCAGCCGCCGAGGCCGGAGCCGACGAGGTGGGCGACGACGAGCTGGTGACCAGGGTCGCCGGCGGCTATCTGGACTTCGATGCTGTGGTGGCCACCCCCGACATGATGGGCAAGGTCGGCCGCCTGGGCCGCGTGCTGGGCCCCCGTGGCCTCATGCCCAACCCTAAGACCGGCACCGTGACCATGGACGTGGCCAAGGCGGTCACCGAGATCAAGGCTGGACGTATCGAGTTCCGTGTGGACAAGAACAGCAACCTGAGCTTCCCTGTGGGCAAGGTCTCCTTCGAGCAGCAGGCTCTGGAGGAGAACTTCCATGCGGTCGACGAGGAGATCAAGCGCCTGAAGCCGGCCACGGTCAAGGGCCGCTACATCACCAAGGCCACCGTCACCACCACCATGGGCCCGGGCGTTCCCCTGGACATCGCGGTGCTCTGAGCGGGTTCGGCTCCATATTTCAAGGGCGGGAGATCTTCGGGTCCCCGCTCTTTTCATATCCTGGCCAGGCAGCAGCTGGTATGGCGCCAGTCAGTCGGCGCCCGGATGCGACCTGCGGATTCTGCCGATGATCAGGGCTGCCTGGAGGACGAAGGACTCTCGCGGGTCCATGGCATCCCAGCCGGTCACCTCCACGCAGCGCCTGAGCCGGTAGCGCACGGTGTTGGGATGGATGCCCAGCTTCTTGGCGGTGACCTCAAGCGAGTTGCCCGAGCGCAGGAAGGTGAGCAGGGTGGTCGGCAGGGGCCCGTCCGGATCCTGGCCTGCCAGGCTCAGATAGACCTCCTGGTAGAGCTGGTCGGCAGCGTCCCCGTCCCCGTTCAGGGCTCGTTCGGGCAGCAGGTCGTCGGCGTGCAGTGGCCTGGGCAGGGCGGTGGTGATGGGGTCAGCCACTGCCGGGGCTGCCGCATGCGTGCTCAGGGCGGCTCGGATGGAGGCTCCCGCACCGGAGATTCCATGGTGGAAAGGTCCCAGGCAGACAGCTGACTCGTCGGCGAAGAAGCGCAGGATGGATGCGCAGAAGTCGGCCGGGGTGCCCGACCGGTTGGGATCGATCAGAACCACCATGAGCCCTTCGTTCTCGCCCACCAGCGCCCTGCCGCCTTGACGGGCCACCGTGGTGTGGATAGGCTGGCGGGCGTTCTCCATGCCCTGTCCCTCATCGTTGCCTTGGGCCTCGCCAACGACGGCGAAGCAGTCGAATTCGGTCGGCCAGCCCAGCCGGGCCAGATCGTCAACTGTCCGTGTATCCGCCGTTTGCTCAATCAAATGCCGGATGATCCTGGACTCCGTTGTGGCCTTGCGTCCGTTTCTCGCCTCGGCCAGGTCGGCATAGAGAGCGGCTGCTGCGGTGGCGGCATGACGGGTGTAGACCAGCGTGGACCGTTCCCCCTCGGCTCCCATGGTCCGGCCGGCCTCCTCAAGCATGTCCAGAATGACCTGGGTCAGCTCCATGGCCCGGTGGGGGCCCAGGCTCCGGGAGAGCTCTGCTGGCACGGGGGAGGGGACTTCGCTGTCTTCCGCGCCTTGGGAGTCAAGTCGGGAGCGCAGGTCGTCCAGGGCTGTTCGAACGGCCCCTTCCAAGGTTCTGCGTCCATCGGCGGGCAGGGACCTGGTCCAGGGCAGCGCCTCATCCAGATGATCCAGCGTCTTCAGGAGAATCTGCTCCATGGCGGCACCGGAGGCGGCAGGTACCTGGCGAGCCTGCTGCGCCTCGGCAGGGTCTTCGTCCGGCGGTCTGGACCGTTTCGACTTGCCGATCATGACGGCCGGTCCATCAGTTCACCGGCACGGGCGCGGCGGCTCTGCCGGACCATGTCCAGGATCAGGAAGGGCACCACCATGTCCACCGGCAGCATGTGCCGTTCGAAGTTGTTGGCCGGGGCGGTGATCATGACCCCCATGATCAGCAGGAGGGGGAACCAACAGAGGACCCCGCGCCAGTGACCGGCTGCCAGGCGGGCGACGATCAGCAGCAGGGCGGCCACCACCCAGAAGTTGGCCCGTGCCACCAGGCCCAGCAGGGGGGTGTCGGCCCAGGTCCTGACGAATCCGGTCACCCCGTTGCGCCAGTCGTGGCACCAGGCCGCCAGCCAGGAGCCCGAGTTCTGCACGTAGCCATTGTTGAGGTAGTAGGACATGGCCACGTAGGCAGGGTCGCCGGGGTCGAAGTAGCCGTAGGCCTCGGCCATGAAGGCATCCAGGTAGATCACCGGATTGCGCAGTCCCACCTGGAGCCAGGCCCGGTTGAGACGGGACATCTGCTCGGGCGTGACGGTCCTCCAGCGGTAGACGATCAGTTTGGGCTGGTTGCCCGAGGACTTGACCCGGTCGGCCTCCCAGGGGGTGTATTGGATGGCGGCATTGTCCAGGTCCATGATGGGCTCAAGATCAGCCCTTGCCTGGGCCGGAATCCCCTGGGGGTTGCGCTGGGCCACCCGGGCGATCTGCTGCAGCTGGATGCTGCGGCTCTCCACAGGGTCACCCTGAATGACCGTCCCCGTGGCTGTCAGGGCCCCGGTCACCCCTGTGAACAGGACCAGGGGCAGCAGGAGTCCTATCAGGATGGTGGCCCATTGGCGACGGCGGATGATCAGGGCCAGGACCAACTGGACCAGAACGATGTAGAGGGCGTACTTGGCGCTGATCAGCATGATCAGGGTGCTCAAGGCGAGGCCGGGCCGCAACTTTGCCGCCTGGCTGGCGTAGAGCGGCGAGTCCTTGTCCCCTGACTCCAGCTGGCGCCAGATGCCGAACCACCAGATGAAGGCGAAGGCGAAGAGGGGGGACTTGGTCAGGCTGAAGGTGCTGAAGACCACGAAGGGGGAGAAGAGGAAGAAGAGCATGACCAGGGTGCGGGCCAGGGCGCCGACGTGTTCGGTTCCGCTGCCGCGCAGGAAGCGGTCGGCGGTGACGGCGCAGCAGAAGGCCGCAAAGATCACCTGCAGCCCTGCCAGGAGCACGATGCCCGCGTCATAGGATCCGGTCAGATGGTTGGAGGCCATGATGGTCATCCCGTAGACCAGGGTCAACACCATGTTGTGCTGGTCGGTCAGGAAGACCGGGTGCCCTGGCAGCAGATAGTGGCCGATGGGGTAGACGTCCATCTGGGTGAAGGCATTGCCGCCGTAGGGGGGCTGATCGCCCTGCAGCTGGGCCAGGAAGTTGGCGCATTCCTGGGCCTGCGCGTACAGGTCGGCCCCATAGGCGGCCAGCAGGGTGAGAAAGGCCCAGGCCCAGCCCAGCAGAAGCAGGCGCATGATGGGCCGCCAGCCGCTGGTTTGCCGGGTGATGAAGGCAGCGTAGGCACGCATCCGTGGGCGCTGCGCCAGGGCGGTCAGCCGCTGTGGCATTCGGAGGGGTTCGCAGCCCAGCAGAATCCGGCGGCAGACCAGGACCAGGGCCAGGCAGATGGCCAGGGTTCCCAGCATGATCAGCACCTGGGCCAGGCCAACCTGTGTCAGCGAACCCTCTTGACGGTAGATGGGGCCCAAACCAGTGCAGAAAGCGATCCAGAGGCAGGCCAGCAGGGCCAGGACCAGGCCGACGGCCCGAGATGCGCGGGATCCAGGCCTTCCGGTCTGCAAGGCCGAAGTCTGCACAGGTTGTTCGCCCGCCTCTCTCGGTTGCGTCCTTCCGCTGTCTGCGCTCAAAAGAACCCCTTTCGCGGGTCGTGCCTGGTCTACGGCTTCCCCATTTTATCCAGTGCCCATCCGAGGATGCGCTCAAAGCTGTCCAAGGGTCTCCTGTGAAAAGATACAAAAACCGGCCGCCGCTTTTGTGGATGGTTCGCTACCGGGGCTGACCCCTTGTGCCGTATAGTGGAACGCGTGCCTCATCAGAATATCAAGTGGCAGCCATCGGCATCGCTGGACAGTGGCGTACTCTCCTCGATCGTGGTGCTCGACACCGTCGATTCGACCAATACGCTCGTGGCTCATGCTCTGGAAGCCTCGGCGTATTCGGATGCGCGCGACCGGGTCGAGCGGCTGTTTGGGGGCGGTGAATCGACAACGAGCACGGAGACCGTGAAGGGACTGGCCTCTGGCACAAGGGGAAAAGCCGAAGATACGCCTCGAAAAAACGCCCGTCAGGGTGTTTCTACGACTACACGGTACGAGGGAAGAGTCGCAAGTAAAGGTATTCGGCGATGGCCGGGCGCCGGGGGGAGCACCATGCCGCTGAGCGTAGCGGTTGCCGATGCGCAGTCCCGGTGCCGCGGTCGTCTTGCCCGAACGTGGGTCAATCAGCCCCGATGCTCCCTGCTGGCTACTTGGGCCCTGCCGCTGCCCACCAGCTTGCTGACTGGGCCCTTTGGCGGATGGATGCCCATGGTGGCGGGTCTGGCCGCTCTGGAAGGCCTGCAGGATGTGCTTGAGTGCCACGGCTGCCGGCTGGCCGATGGCGGTGCTCCTGAACGGGTTCTGACCCTCAAGTGGCCCAACGATCTGTTCTGCCGCGGGGCCAAGCTGGGCGGCATCCTCTGCGAGCTGGTCCGGGTGGATCAAGACTGGTCGGCCCTGGCTGTCGGCATCGGCATCAACCTCTTTCTGCCCCGGCAGGCGCTTCCTATTGCGGAGTCCACCTCCCTGCAGTTCCACTACCGGGACCTGCCTGACTACCAGACCTTGCGCGACGACCTGGTCGATGCCATCAGCTGGCACCTGAGCGGGGAGATGGCCCCCCTTGGCATCGACGGGTCGCTGGACAGGGCCTTGAACGGGCCGCAGGGGCTGCGCTCGCGGATTGCCGCACTCAGCTGGACGCTGGGCAGGCGGGTCAGGGTCGTCCCCGTGGCCGGTGAGCCTGTGGAGGGCCGTGCCCTGGAGATCAATCCGGATGCCTCGCTGCGTGTGCGGTTGCCCGACGGCAGCCAGGTTGACGTGTCCACGGCCGATGTGGGCGTCCTGCCCGAAGTGGCCGTTGTGGGAGCCTAATTCCTACCTTGTTCATGCTTTTCGTCAGTCCAATCGCCCTTGATCAACCAGTGAGGAGAGGGGAATGAAAAAACTGCTGATCGCCAACCGCGGCGAAATAGCCTTGCGGGTCGTGCGCACCGCCCAGGAGATGGGCATCGCCACCGTGGCCGTCTATGCCGACCAGGATCGGGACGCCCCCTATGCCCAGATGGCGGACGAGGCCTACCTCTTGCCTGGGGACACCAATATGGAGACCTATCTGAACGAGAACCTGATCGTCTCCATCGCCCGCCGGTCCGGCGCTGACGCCCTCCACCCCGGCTACGGCTTTCTGTCCGAGTTCTCCTCCTTCGCGCGCAAGGTGATTGAGGCTGGCATCACCTGGGTGGGTCCGGCCCCGGGGGTCCTGGACGAGCTGGGCGACAAGATCACCGCCTGCAAGGTGGCCGAGCGGGCCCGGGTGCCCGTGGTGCCAGGCCTGAGCGAGCCGGTCACCGACATGCGCCCCCTGCTCGACTTCGCCGACGAGCACGGCTATCCGGTCATGATGAAGAAGGCTGACGGCGGCGGCGGCCGGGGGATCACCTTGATCAACGACAGCGACGAGCTGCGCACCTTTTACATGAACCATGATGCCCTTCAGGGCGGCGACCTGGGCGACTACTTCATCGAGAAGTTCGTGGACCGCGCCCGGCACGTGGAGACCCAGTCCGGCAGGGACAGCCACGGCCAGTTCACCGTCTACTCCACCAGGGACTGCTCGGTCCAGCGCCGCAACCAGAAGCTGGTGGAGGAGGCCCCGGCCCCCTTCCTGTCCGACGATGTGATCGCTCAGCTGGAGGGGTTCTCCCGCCGACTGTTCGACACGGTGGGCTACGTGGGCCTGGGCACCTGCGAGTTCCTGGTCACCCCCAGGGACGACGTCTACTTCATGGAGGTCAATCCCCGGCTGCAGGTGGAGCATACGGTCAGCGAGCAGGTCTGCGGGCTGGATCTGGTTCGTGAGCAGCTGCGGATCGCCGACGGCGGCTCCCTGAACGTGGCGCCCCCGCCCCGCGGCCACAGCTTCGAGCTGCGCATCACCAGCGAGGACCCGGCCACCAACCTGACCCCCAGTTCAGGGACCATCGAGTCGATTCAGTGGCCCTCCGGCCCCGGCATTCGCGTGGATTCGGGCGTCGAGGTGGGCGACACGGTCTCGCCCAGGGATGACTCCATGATGGGCAAGCTGATCGTGACCGCCCAGGACCGTCCGGCGGCCGTGGCCAGGGTTCGTAGGGCCCTGCGGGAGATGAGCATCAGCGGGGTCCCCACCCCGGCCGGCCTCTTCCAGAAGATCTTCACCAACCCTGAGTTCACCGCCGAGGACGGGCACTCTTTCGACGTGTCCACCAAGTGGCTGGAACGGGTCTACCTGAACGTGGAGCCTGCCTCCAACGGCAGCGGCCAGCCCGCCTCGGTCTCCGGCGCCTCCGCCCAGGAACAGGACCGGGACAGCGATCCCATGGAGACCTACAACGTGGAGATCGATGACAAACGGGTCAGGCTGGCCCTGCCCCAGTCGCTGCTGGGAGGCATGGGCGGCGTCGGCGGTCACGGCGGCATTTCCCGGCCCCGGCAGCCCCTGCGCGGGCGTGGGCTGCGCGATCAGGAGCCTGGCGCACCCCGGCAGGATGCGGCCCGGTCCGGCGTCATCGTGGCCACCATGCAGGCGGTGGTCACCCGCATCAACGTGGCCCCCGACCAGGAGGTCGACAAGGGCGACCTGCTGGTGGTTCTGGAGTCCATGAAGATGGAGAACTACGTCTATGCCCCGGCCAAGGGCCGTGTGAAGACCATCGACGTGTCCGTGGCACAGGGGGTGGATCCGGGCCAGACCCTGGTCACCCTGGATCTGGGCGGGGAGGAGCAGGCATGAGCGTCACCGAATCCACCCTGGGCTCCCAGCCGGTGCGCCAGGGCATCCATCGGGCCGCCGCCCTGGCCAAGCAGGCCGAGGAGCACGCCCGCGACCGTCAGCACGTCAAGGGCAAGCAGACCGCCCGTGAGCGCCTGGACCTGCTCTTCGACAAGGACACCTTCGAGGAGGTGGGCCGCTTCGCCGGCGGCGACATCTCCGGGGACCGGGCGGGATCCGCGGTCATCACCGGCTTCGGCCTGGTCTACGGGCGCAAGGTCGGCGTCTACGCCCAGGACTTCTCCGTCAAAGGCGGCACCCTGGGCCGGGCCGAGGGCGAGAAGATCTGCCGGCTCATGGACATGGCCCTGCGGATCAAGGTTCCCATCGTAGCCATGATCGACTCGGGCGGCGCGCGCATCCAGGAGGGTGTGGCCGCTCTGACCCAGTACGGCCGCATCTTCCGCAAGACCTGCCAGGCCAGCGGCTTCGTCCCCCAGATCTCCCTGATCCTGGGACCCTGCGCAGGCGGCGCCGTCTACTGCCCGGCCCTGACCGACCTGATCATCATGACCAAGGAGAACTCGGACATGTTCGTCACCGGTCCCGACGTGGTCAAGGCGGCCACCGGCGAGACCATCAGCATGGACCAGCTGGGCGGCGGTTACGTGCACAACACCCGTTCCGGCGTGGCCCACTATCTGGGCGAGGACGAGGCCGACGCCATCGACTACGCCCGGACCGTCCTGGCCTACCTGCCTGCCAACAGCGGCCAGGAGCCTCCCCGGTACGCCTTCATCTCCGGCCATGCCGAGCGCCAGGCCGCCAAGCGACTGGCCACGGTCATCCCCGAGAACGACCGGCAGCCCTACGACGTGCTGGACGTCATACACGCCATCGTCGACTACGGCGAGCTGGTCCAGGTCCAGGAGCTCTACGCCCGGTCCATCGTGGTGGGCTTCGCCTGCCTGGAGGGCCGGCCGGTGGGGATCGTGGCCAACCAGCCCATGGTGGACGCGGGCAGCCTGGATGTGGAGTCCTCGGAGAAGCTGGCCCGCTTCGTCCGCCTCTGCGACGCCTTCAACCTGCCGGTCATCACCCTGGTGGACACCCCTGGCTACAAGCCGGGCTCGGACCAGGAGCACGCCGGCATCATCCGTCGTGGGGCCAAGGTCATCTATGCCTATGCCAACGCCCAGGTGCCCATGGTCACCATCGTGCTGCGCAAGGCCTTCGGCGGCTCCTACATCGTCATGGGCTCCAAGGCCATCGGCGCGGACCTCAACTACGCCTGGCCATCCTCGCAGATCGCCGTGCTGGGGGCCCAGGGCGCGGTCAACATCATCCACCGGCGCGACCTGCAGGAGGCCAAGGAGGCCGGCCGGGACGTGGATGAGCTGCGAAACAAGCTGGCCCAGGAGTATGAAACCAGCACCGTCAACGCCAATCTCTCCCTGGAGATGGGCGAGCTGGACGCCATGATCGACCCGGAGCAGACCAGACCGGTCCTGGTCCAGGCCATGGACCTGCTGGCAGACAAGCAACGCGTCAGGGTCAACGACAAGCATCACGGCAACCAGCCTCTATGAGCTTCCCCTCGTCATTATCAGCAATCCCAAACTCTCTATGAATAGGACATCATGACCAGTACATTCTTCATCAACCGTCTCGCCGAGCAACCGCACGCGCTCATGTTCGCCGGCCAGTCCAACCCCTGGACCGTGGCTCTGGCCGATCTGCAGGGCGATCCCGACATCGACAAGGCCCTGAGGGAGCGGATGGCTGCGGCCACCGACCTGCTCAGGGCGGTCAAGCCCGACCTGCTGGCCACCAACGGCCGTCAGCTGGACCTGTTCGGCTACAAGCCCGACCCGGTCAGGCTGGGGCCGGCCGCCGACGCGGCGGTCAGTGTGCCCGGCATCGCCCTGGTGCAGCTGGGCGCCCTTATGGACATGGACCAGCTGGGCTACGACGCAGCCCAGGCCCGCCCGGTGGCCCTGCTGGGGCACTCCCAGGGCATTATCGGCGTCCACATGGTCCAGGAGATCCAAGCTGCCGGATCCCTCAAGGCTGCCCAAGGCGCCATCGACCAGATCCTGGCCACCGCCATGCTGATCGGCGCGGCCGGCACCCGCCAGGCCCGTCGTCTGGGCATCCACCGCCAGGGTGAGGCCACCCCCATGCTTTCGGTGCGCGGCGCCACCCGCCATCAGGTGGAGGTCCTGGTCGACCGGGTGCCTGGCGCTCGCGGCCCCATCAGCGTGGCCGTGACCAACTCGGATCGCAACCTGGTTCTGTCCGGCTATCCGGAGGATCTGGCCGCCTTCGCCATCGAGGCGAGCAAGGAGAGCGAGCATCAGCGCCAATTGCGCGAGGACAAGGTCCGTGGCGGAACCGCCTTCTCGCCGGTTCTGGAGTACCTGGATGTGACCCTGCCCTTCCATTCCCCGCTCATGAAGGAGGCCGTGGACCTGAGCGTGGACTGGGCTTCCCGCTGTGGTCTGGACACCGAGCGTGCCCGAGTTCTGGCTGAAGAGGTTCTGCTCAACCATGCCGACTGGGCCGGCCGGATCGCCGAGGTCATGGACCAGCAGGATGCCGCCTCCCTCTGGCTGGTGGATCTGGGCCCGGGCGAGACCCTGGGCAAGCTGGTGGACAACCTGGTCCAAGGCACCGGAGTAGGCGTGGTAGAGGCCTCCAACCAGGCCCGGCGCGCGCAGCTGTCCACCATGGAGGAGGATCCGACCAGGACCCAGGACTGGTCCAAGCTGGCCCCCCGTCTGCTTGAGACCCCGGCTGGGCCCCGGGTGGAGACGGCCTTCAGCCGGTTGACCGGCAAGCCCCCGGTCATGCTGGCCGGCATGACCCCGACCACTGTGGAGCCCGAGATCGTCGCTGCAGCCGCCAATGCCGGCTACTGGGCCGAGCTGGCCGGCGGCGGCCAGGTGACCGCCGAGGTCTTCGACCGCCATGTGTCCCAGCTGGAGGACCAGCTGCAGGAGGGCCGCACGGTCGAGTTCAATGCCATGTTCATGGACCGCTACCTGTGGAACCTCCAGTTCGGCAGCCAGCATATCGTGCCCAAGAAGCGCGCCTCCGGCACCCCCATCGACGGGGTGGTCATCTCTGCCGGCATTCCCGAGCTGGACGAGGCCGTGACCCTGATCCGTCAGCTCAACGAGGAGGGCTTCCCCTACGTGGCCTTCAAGCCCGGCACG
Source organism: Bifidobacterium sp. ESL0825 (assembly GCF_052606465.1). Classification (NCBI taxonomy): domain Bacteria; kingdom Bacillati; phylum Actinomycetota; class Actinomycetes; order Bifidobacteriales; family Bifidobacteriaceae; genus Bifidobacterium; species Bifidobacterium sp. ESL0825. Next base: position 1,244,900 of record NZ_CP199589.1, on the reverse strand, counting down.
GTGGACCAGATCCGCCAGGTCGTGGCCATCGCCCGCAAAGTCTCCCCCACCCATATTCTCATGGAGGTCGAGGGAGGCGCCGCCGGAGGCCACCACTCCTGGGAGTCCCTGGACGACCTGCTCTCGACCACCTACGCCGAGGTTCGCGCCTGCCCCAACATCGTTCTGGTGGCCGGCGGCGGCATCGGCACCCCTGAGCGGGCGGCCGACTACATCAGCGGCCAGTGGTCCCGCGCCTACCACCTGCCGGACATGCCCGTGGACGGCGTCATGATCGGCACAGCGGCCATGACCGCCAAGGAGGCCCACACCAATCCCGAGATCAAGCGGGCTCTGGTGGCCACCCCCGGCATCGACAGCTCAACCCCCGATCCGGACCCCTTCGCCCCCATGGGCGAGAAGTGGGTGCCCAGCGGCAAGTCCGTGGGGGGCGTGGGCTCCGGCCTGAGCCACCTGCATGCCGACATCTACGAGATGGAGAACTCCTCCGCCGAGTGCGGCCGCCTGCTGGTCCGGGTCATGAAGCACCCGGAGGAGCTGGAGACCCGCCGCGGGGAGATCATCGAGGCCCTGAACAAGACCGCCAAGCCCTACTTCGGCGATCTGGAGACCATGACCTACCAGGACTGGGCCCAGCGTTTCGCCGACCTGGCCTACCCCTGGGCCGACGACACCTACATCGACCGCTTCCTGCACCTGCTGCGGCGCATCGAGGCCCGTGTCTGCGAGCGTCAGAGCGGCGAGTTCGACTCCATCTTCGCCTCCAGGCAGGATGTGGCCGAGCCCGAGCAGGCGCTTCGCCGACTGCATGAGGCCTACCCACAGGCAGCCGAGCTCAAGGTGGTGCCCACCGACGTGGCCTGGTTCCCCGTCCTGGTGCGCGAGTACCCCAAGCCCATGCCCTTCGTGCCGGTCATCGACAACGACCTGCTGCGCTGGTGGGGCCAGGATCAGCTCTGGCAGTCCGAAGATCCCCGCTACGGCGCCGACTCGGTCAGGGCCATCCCCGGACCCATCTCCGTGGCAGGCATCACCACGGTGGACGAGCCGGTGGCCTCCATTCTGGGACGGTTCGAGCAGGCGGCCATAGACCGGGTGCGCGACCTGGGCAGCGGTCCCGCCAAGGCCTACAGCCAGCTGGCAGGCGCTGCTGATGCGCAGGAGTTCATCCGCCGCAGCCCCAACATCTCCTGGGTGGGCCATCTGATGGCCAATCCGGCCTACGGGACGGCCATGGACGATCCCAACTACACCATCACCGCCACCGGCCAGGACGACCTGGGCGAGCACTACGACCTGGACATCCACCTGGATACCTACTGGGACGCCGACCCCGACGGCGGTCTGGACAGGCATGCGGTGCGCGACATCGTCGTGCCGCTGACCATCAAGAGCGACCAGGTCGGCCTCTTCCCGGTGGTCGACCGCACCCGCCTGCCCAAGGATGTCTACGCCCTGCTGGCCGATACAGCCGGCATCGGCAACACCACCATCACCGGCGACAAGCTGGAGGCCATGCCTGCCATCGAGAAGGACGATGACCCCGAGCATCCCTTCGGCCTGGCCCACAGCGGCTACACCCTGGCATCCAACCTGGGCTTCGACCATGAGGCGGCCACCGGAGGCGCCCTGCCCGATGCGCTGATCCCCTCCGGCTTCGCCCCCGATGCGCTGGTGGGTCCGGCCTGGCCGGCCATCTACGCAGCCCTGGGATCCGTCTATGTGAATGGCTTCCCCATCATCGAGGGACTGCTCAATGCGGTCCATCTGGACCATCTGATCGAGCTGGAGGTCAGCGAGAAGCGCCTGCTGGAGCATACCGGCCAGCGGATCGAGCTGACCAGCTGGGCCGAGCCCTACCAGGAATCCTCCTCCGGCCGGGTGGTGACCATCCATGTGGTCCACGCCGCCCAGGACGGGACTGTGCTGGCCCGCGAGGTGGAGCGCTTCGCCATCCGCGGCCGCGCCTACAGCGACCAGCTGCCCCAGGAGGCTCCCGAGTACGGCGGCATCCGCGCCGACACGGTGGACACGCCGCGCAGGCTGCTGCGTCGCGTCACCGTCACTGCCCCCAAGGACATGACCGCCTTCGCCCGCACCTCAGGGGACTTCAACCCCATACACACTTCCAAGCGAGGTGCCGCGGTCTCCGGCCTGTCTGCGCCGCTGGTGCACGGCATGTGGCTGTCGGCCACCGCCCAGTACGCGGCCCAGGCCACCGACGAGCAGGGCGTCCACTACGAGATCGCCGGATGGACCTACAACATGTACGGCATGGTCCAGCTGGGCGACAAGGTGGAGATCAGCCTGGAGCGTGTGGGCAAGGTCCGCCATGGCGGCCTGGTCCTGGAGGTCACCTGCAGGATCGACGGCCAGCTGGTCTCCCGCGGCACGGCGATCGCCCGCGCCCCAAGGACCGCTTACGTCTATCCCGGCCAGGGAATTCAGCAGCAGGGCATGGTCCTGGACGAGCGGGCCAAGTCCCCGGCCGCCCGTGAGACCTGGGAACGGGCCGATGCCCTGACCCGCAGCAAGCTGGGGTTCTCTATCCTGGCTGTGGTACGCGATAACCCGCACACCCTGACGGCCAAGGGGGTCACCTACCATCATCCGGAGGGTCTGCTCAACCTGACCCAGTTCACCCAGGTGGCCCTGGCCACCGTGGCCTTCGCCCAGACCGCCCGCCTGCGCGAGTCCGGCATGGACATCTGGCCCGCCTACTTCGCCGGCCACTCCCTGGGCGAGTACAACGCCCTGAGCTCCTTCGCCGGGGTCATGTCCCTGGAGACGGTTCTGGAGCTGGTCTTCCACCGCGGTTCCACCATGCATTCCCTGATCGAACGCGACGAGCAGGGGCGCAGCAACTACCGGATGGGCGCCCTGCGTCCCAACCAGTTCGGCGTGGGTGACTCCGGGGTCAAGCAGTATGTGGAGTCCGTATCCAAGGAGTGCGGCGAATTCCTGGAGATCGTCAACTACAACCTGGCCGGCCAGCAGTACGCCATAGCCGGAACCATCGCTGGTCTGGAGTACCTGCGCGCCGACGCCAACCGCCGGGCCAAGGAGGCGGGTGGCAAGCCGGCATTCATGTACGTGCCCGGCATCGACGTGCCCTTCCACTCCACCCTGCTGCGCAAGGGGGTGCCCGAGTTCCGCGACACCCTGGACGCCCTGCTGCCCGAGCACATCGACTACTCCCGCCTGGAGGGTCGCTACATACCCAACCTGGTTGCACGTCCCTTCCAGATGACCAAGGAGTTCGCGGCTTCCATCCTGGAGGTGGTCCCCTCCGAACGCATCAAGCAGGCGCTGGATGACCCCCAGGTCTGGGATCAGTATGCGGCCGACGACCAGAAACTGGGTCGTCTGCTGCTGACCGAGCTGCTCTCCTGGCAGTTCGCCTCTCCTGTGCGCTGGATCGAGACCCAGGCGATCATGTTTGATGCCCCCGAGCAGGGCGGCCTGGGCGTGGAGCAGCTGATCGAGGTAGGGCTGGGCCACTCGCCCACTCTGGCCAACCTGGGTGCCAAGACCCTGAAGCTGCCCGACTTCCGCGAGCGTCACGTGAGCGTCTACAACCTGGGCAGGGACGAGAGCCGGGTCTATCTGACCGACACTGATCCCATGGCCCCGGTTCAGGAAGAGTCCGCAGCTCCGGTCCAGGTCTCCAGCCCTGAACCTGCTCAGGCTGCTGTACCCGCACCTGCATCGGCTCCGGCCCCTGCAGCGTCCGAGGACTCGGCCCCCGCTCCGGCCCCGGCGACCGGCGGCCCATCGGGTGCCGATGTGGCCGACCTGCCCTTCAAGGCCTCGGATGCCATCGCCGTCCTGCTGGCCTACTCCACCAAGATCCGCCCCGAGCAGATCGGGCAGACCGACACCACCGACACCCTGACCAACGGCGTCTCCTCCAGGCGCAACCAGCTGCTGATGGACATCAGTTCCGAGCTGGGCGTGGCCAGTGTGGACGGCGCCGCCGAGGCCAGCATGACCGACCTGAGCGCCCTGGTGAACAAGGTGGCCCCCAACTATCGGCCCTTCGGCCCGGTGCTCTCCGACATCGTGCGTGAGCGCATCCGCGACCTCTTCGGCCCCTCCGGCCTCAAGCTGCAGCAGGTCGAGCAGCGGGTCTCCGACGTCTGGCAGCTGGGTGCCGGCTGGGTCTCGGCCACCGTGGCCAGCCTGGTCCTGGACACCCGTGAGGGCGCCTCCTCGCGTGGCGGCGACCTGGCGCTCCTGCCCACCGAGGCTGTCTCCACTGTGCCTGCGGCTAATGCGCTGATCGACCAGGCCGTTCAGCAGGTGGCCCAGCGTCACGGCGTCACGGTCTCCATGCCCTCTGCAGGCGGTGCCGCCGGCGGTGCCGTAGTCGACTCCGCCGCCCTGGATGCCTTCGCAGCCCAGGTGACCGGCTCTGAGGGTGTGCTGGCCTCCACGGCCCGCTTCCTCCTGGACAAGCTGGGGCTTGAACCCCCGGCCGTCCAGCCTGGCGAGAATGAGGATGCTGCCGTCGTGGCTGCCGTCGATGCCGAGCTGGGCAGCGACTGGCCCGAGCAGGTGGCGCCACGGTTCGAGGCCTTGCGCGCCGTCCTCTTCGACGACCGCTGGGCCAGCGCACGCGAGGATCTGGCTCACATCTACCACGAGCATGACGACGACCGCAGCCGCCTGAGCTTCGTAGGAGCCGGACGCGAGGTCCACGATCAGGCCGTCTGGTACGCCGAGCAGGCGCACAACCGCGGCGAGCAGGATCTGGCCCGGGTCTTCAGCGGCATCGCCGACCAGGCCATGACCCCTGCCGACTCGGACCAGACTGCCGCACGGTTCGCCAAGGACGTGGCCGTGGTCACCGGCGTGGCCCCCAAGTCCATCGCGGGATCGCTGACTGCCGGCCTCTTGGAGGGCGGGGCGACGGTCATCGCCGTCTGCCACTCCCTGAAGCCCCAGACCGTCATCTGGGCCCGCGACCTCTACCGTCGCCATGCCGTGGGCGGTGCCCGTCTCTGGATCGTGCCCGCCAACCTGTCCAGCTACCGGGATGTGGATGCCCTGGTCGACTGGGTCGGCAACGAGCAGCGCAAGACCACGGGGGCCACGACCACTGTGCTCAAACCTGCCTATGAGCCCACCCTGCTGTTGCCCTTCGCAGCCCCCGCCATGCACGGGACCATGGCCGACTCGGGCCGGCTCTTCGAGTCCCAGGCCCGGCTCATGCTCTGGAGCCTGGAACGCCAGATCGCCGGGTTCGCCGGCATCGGGGCGGACACCGATGTCGATCACCGTCTGCATGTGGTCCTGCCTGGCTCGCCCAACCGCGGCATGTTCGGCGGCGACGGAGCCTACGGGGAGGTCAAGGCCGCCCTGGACGCCATCGTCAACCGGTCCCGCCCCGAGCAGGACTGGTCGGGCCGGGTCACCTTCGCCCACCCGCTGATCGGCTGGGTCCGGGGCACCGGGCTCATGGGTGGCAACGATCCGCTGGTCCAGGTGGTGGAGCGCCACGGCATCCGCACCTACTCCACCGGGCAGATGGCTGATTCCCTGCTGGATCTCTGCACTGTAGAGGCTCGTCAGCAGGCTCTCCAGGCCCCGCTTAAGGCCGACCTGACCGGCGGCCTGGGCTCCAGCCCGCTGGACCTCAAGGCCCTGAAGGCCGAGGCTGCCCAGGACGACGATTCGTCGATGCCGGCCCCAGCCGGAAAGTCCGGTGATGCGCCCGCAGATGTCGACAAGGATCAGGACCGGGTCATCAAGGCCCTGCCTACACCCCGGGTGCCCGCCCAGGCCCCGGTGGATCTGCAGGATTGGCAGGGCGTGACTGCTCGGCCCGAGGATCAGATCGTCATTGTCTCCATCGGCGAGATGGGTCCCTGGGGTTCTGGCCGCACCCGCTTCGAGGCCGAGATGGGCATCCACTCGGATGGCCAGGTCGACCTGAGTGCCGCCGCCGTGCTCGAACTGGCCTGGAACATGGGTCTGGTCGAGTGGCAGGACAGCCCCAAGCCGGGCTGGTACGACACTGACGGCGAGCTGGTGCCCGAGCAGGACATCGCCGAGCGCTACCACGACCAGGTGGTGGCCCGCTCCGGCATCCGTCCCTTCGACGACGGCATGGGTTCCGACTACCGCCAGGGCACCAACGAGGAGGAGGTGGACGTCTTCCTGGATCACGACGTGGCCTTCTCGGTGCCCACCAAGGACATGGCTGAGGAGTACGTGGCCCAGGATCCTGACCACACCAGCATCGCCCGCGACGAGGAGTCCGGCGAGTGGACCGTCACCCGCCTGCCTGGCTCCCGCATTCGCGTGCCGCGCCGGGCCACCATGTCCAGGACCGTGGGCGGCCAGTTCCCCAAGGGCTTCGACCCGGTCAAGTGGGGCATTCCCGCCTCCATGGTCGGGGACGTGGATCAGATCGCCCTCTGGAACATCGTGACCACCGTGGACGCCTACCTGTCGGCCGGATTCACCCCGGTGGAGATCCTGCAGGCCGTGCACCCCTCCAAGGTGGCCTCCACCCAGGGGACCGGCTTCGGCGGCATGGCCTCCATGCGCAAGCTCTACCTGGACCGCTTCCTGGGCAAGGAGATCCCCACGGACATCCTTCAGGAGGCCCTGCCCAACGTGGTGGCCGCGCACGTCATGCAGTCCTACATCGGCGGATACGGCAACATGGTCCAGCCGGTCTCGGCCTGCGCCACGGCTGCGGTCTCCCTTGAGGAGGGCGCCGACAAGATCGCCCTGGGCAAGGCGGACTTCGTGGTCACGGGCGCCATCGACGACATCGGCGTGGAGTCGGTCATCGGCTTCGGCAACATGAACGCCACCGCCGATTCCGCCGAGATGTACGCCAAGGGCATCCAGCCCCGGTTCTTCTCCCGGGCCAACGACCGTCGGCGCGGGGGCTTCCTGGAGTCCCAGGGCGGCGGGACCATCCTGCTGACCCGCGGCGACATCGCTCTGCGCATGGGTCTGCCCGTGGCTGGTGTGGTCGGGTACATCCACTCCTTCGCGGACGGCGCCCACACCTCCATCCCCGCACCCGGGCTGGGGGCTCTGGCTGCCGGCATGGGCGGCAAGGACTCGGACCTGGTGCGCTCGCTGGCCAAGCTGGGCGTGAGCCCCGACGACATCGCCGTGGTCTCCAAGCATGACACCTCCACCAACGCCAACGACCCCAACGAGTCCGAGTTGCACAACACCCTGGCTCACGCCATCGGGCGGACGGACGGCAACCCGCTATACGTCATCTCCCAGAAGAGCCTGACCGGCCATGCCAAGGGCGGCGCCTGCATCTTCCAGATCAACGGGCTCACCCAGCTCTTCCGGTCTGGGGTCATCCCGGCCAATGCCTCCCTGGACTGCGTGGATCCGGTCCTGAGACGCGACGACCATCTGGTATGGCTGGAGCAGCCTCTGAAGGTGGGCAGGATCAAGGCCGGACTGGTTACCTCCCTGGGCTTTGGCCATGTCTCTGGCATCGGTGTCATCGTCAGCCCCGGAGCCTTCGAGGCAGCCGTGCTCAAGACCTCCGGCCAGGAGGCCCTGGACGAGTGGCGTCGCCGGGCCAACGACCGTCTGGCCGCTGGTCAGCGCCATCTGGAGGAGGGCCGCATGGGTCGGGCCCCGCTCTATGAGCCCATCGACAACCGCCGCTTCCATGAGGACGGCCACGGGTATGTGGGCCACGAGATTGAGAAGGCTATGCTGCTGGATCCCCAGGCCCGCTTGGGTGCCGACGGCTACTACGACCGGAGCTGAGAGCAGTGTGAACCAGCTGGATTTCCGCCTGAAGCAATAGGCGGGAGTCCGGTGAGGGAACAGTCATTGCGATGATCGGGGAGGTGGGCCAGACGGCTCGCCTCCCTTATTGTCTCGCCATTGGGTGCGGCTGTCCCTCGTCTTCATGCCGTATGTACAAGGGCTCCCTTGCAGGTATGTGAGCTATCTGGTCGTCAGGACTTATTGGGCATTGGAGCTGTTGTAATGGCTGCGCATAAGGGATTTTGTCCGAATATTGCCCGCATGTTGCTCAACCGGCGGTGTGCTATTGCCAGGCTGCGATTGGAGCCTTTTCACAAAAAGGTATAAAAAGTAGATGGGTGACCCAGATTTTACTTGGGATTATTGCTGGGCCACCCAAATGGCCGAACTCGTCTTGGGGGAGTGTCCGGCCTCTTACTCGTGCGAAGTTTTAGTGCTAGTGATCGCTGTAATGGAATTCCTACTGCTGAGGTTTGCTGCCATAATACTCATGGCAAGAAGCCCGACTATCATAGCCACGCCGATATTTTCCCCTTCAGCTGTGGGCAGGACACCTACAGTCAGGGGGAGTCGCTGGTTGTTGATGTCGCCGGATCGGTCGATCGAATTGAACGTTTAGCGGATGGCCACTGTCACCATAATTGGTTGTATGCGGGGGTTGGGGGTGACAGTCCAGGTGCCATCGCCGTTTTGTTTCAGTCAGGTTTTCTGTTTCCGCTCAAGGATCACCTCAGCGGGCACACCACTTGTAGGGAAAGGCATTTCGACGGTACGACGATTGACTGCATTGAGGGGATTGCCTGTTTTCAGCGGTCTATTCGGGTTGATTTCCTGGACATGAGTCCTTATGTCTGGAGCAATGCCCTGGGAATGGAAGGCACCTATGCTGCATGAAGTGATTTGTATGGAGTACCGTCTTATTATTCGGAACAAAGGCAGGCAAACCCCGCGTGTGCACGATGTTGTCGCCCAGCTCTCACTAATTATTGACGCCACACGGATAGGCGCCCCTCATAGGAAGCGGCAGCCAGTGAATAAGGGTAACTCGTACTGACCGAGCGTTTCCGCTTAGGAACCGCATTCATCGGTGCTCACTGCGCTCGCGTGCATAGTCATATTGCAGCAAGGTATCGTTCATGTCTAAGGAAATACAAGGAACATCGCGACACCGAAAGCGACACCGCACAATCCGAATATCGTAGCCCCAGCGAGTCGCTTCATGTAATCCGGCTTGCCCCAATTGTTTTTGAGGTCATCCGAACATGCTGACAGACAATGTTGAATCACCGACATCATTTCATTCCCTTTCTTAAGAAGGAGCTGCAAGATGCAAGGCTGTCAAAATAGGTAGGGTCAATCCCGTCGATGCTGAAGCAGAACAAGTTGTCGCATAGGCTATGGTGGTAGCTGTGCATCAGCAAGTAGCATCCGACCTTATCTGCAAACAAATTTCATCTCTTCGTTAGTCAAAGCAGAAGAACCTGGCTAACTTCTTGCCAATTATATTCGGCTATAGTTCCCCTCTCAACCGGGTCAACTACTTGTTTTCCGCCATTCTCGTTTTTGAGAACCTCGTAATAGATATCTACTGATGTTGCTGTAAATGCTATCAGAAGAATTGATGCTCATCCTGTTATCGCCAGCATGATTTCAACTTTTGTGATCGATGTTAGGGCATAGCGGAATTCCCATTCTCGAAAAATAAGGCTGCTGTGCGTGGCGAATTTGTCGATGCCAATGTCAATTACCTCTGATTTTCGTCCTCTAACATCGGATGGCAGCACGTTACCAGTCTGATTCCCCTTGCTCTGCAAGAATGAATAATCTTGCGGAAATCTGTCAGCCAAGTTCCGCGTAGAACATTTATTCTTTCCATCCATATCATCCGACAAGGAGTGGTCACCGCGTGAGCATGGATGATCCCGCAGTACTCCGGCAGTCACTGGAACGGACGAGGTGTTCCTTGGATCCACGGGATTGATCCATGGATACGCAGAGAAGCGATACTGGCGACGGCGTGATCTCTTATTCAGGGTGGATGAACCGCCTGAGACTAGTCCACAGCCGTCAGGGACCAGAATTTCTGTACGGATCTTCACGATTATCCGCAGAGGAGGGGTAATCAGCGCCGGTTTCCATGGCGCCGAGGGGTCCTCCCCAGTGATGTATACGTACGTTTATTGCCAAGTTCAACCGGGCGATGACCGATGTACTGCATGTTCCGGCCGGCCCATGTGCTATGCTCTGTACCGAGCCAACGGCTTTGCGGGCGTAGCTCAATGGTAGAGCCTCAGTCTTCCAAACTGATTACGCGGGTTCGATTCCCGTCGCCCGCTCCACGATAATCGCTGATATTCCGTCATTCTTGGCGGGTTTCCTAACCTCTTGAAGTGGGCAGGGTCGATCCTGACTGAGTGAGATTTTCCCCAGTAATCGGCAATTTACTGTCTAAATGGGTACACGATAGGGTACAGGTCGAAGACTGTTGGATAGTGGCGGATGCAAGGCGGGTCAACAGCGTCATGCCAGCGTTGCGACTCCTGCTACTGACGCAGCGAAATCTTCTTTATTCTTTGCTCTTCTTTGTCGCGCTCGTTCACGCAGGAACAGAACTATCAATGAGGAAATTGGGATGTTGTGGAGTCTTCGAGTCCTGACTGGGTGATTTGCTGCATTGGCCGATGAGGGGCATACTCGGGCCTATGGATGATGCCGGGTTTGGACAAGTGCTGGGGTTGGGACATGATCTGGTCGATCTGGAGAAGTTCGGCCGACAGCTGGCTATGCCAGGCACGCGCATGACAAGCTTATTCTCGCCAAGGGAGCGGCGGCAGGCCGAGCAGCGCGCCCTGCTCAAGCATGACGACACAGCGGCGCACTTGGCGGTGCGCTGGGCTGGCAAGGAGTCGGTGCTCAAGGCTTGGTCTCAGGCGCTGGGGCCTGAGCCATCGCCCTATGGTTTGGATGATTTTCCCTGGAGCGGTGTGGAGATTCTGGACGACGGTCGGGGACGGCCGAGTGTCAACCTAGAGTCCTCCGTAAAGGCCAAGCTTCACGAATCCTTGCTTCTAACCGGTAGTCAGGTCGACCAGGTCGAGTTGCGCTGGCATATCGCTCTCAGCCATGATGGGCCGGTAGCTTCGGCGGTTGTGCTTTTGTGCAGGTTCGTCTGAAATTAGGCTAGGACATGTGACTCATGTGCCGTGAATTCCTAGTTGTCGTGTCAGACAACCAAATAGAAGTCCTCGGCATGTGGAGCGATGCTCCGATTGTGTCGAAGTCGAATTCAAGGTTCAAGACTTCAGATGCAGTCAGCTCTATGTATTACGTGCGTCGCCATAAGGGCTGACTGTGGTTCCCAACTACATACAACCTCTTCTTGAGTTGCGTCCCTTACTTCCGTGGGATGATCTCGGCTCATCGTCCGGTTGTGTACCGATAAGAAATTCAGGGACGGCGCGGCCGGGTCCTGATTCTGGCCGAAAACGCTAAGGGCGCTCAGCATCTGCTGGTGATGTCAAGTTGCATTATGCACAGATAATGATGAGCTCCGTCGATCTGCTCCTGGGTGTAGTGATCAGGGGCGGGAGGGTAGCTGGAGCCGCTGCCTCCCGACGAAGGCGCTGGAGCGGTATAGCCGCCTGCTGGGCCTGCTGATCAGCGGCCTCCCGATCGGCATTGGTCTTGGCGGCCTTCGAGTCATTGACTGCCTGCATCTGGCTGGCGAGATCGAGATCCTGGATGGCCTTGCGCCGCACGTTGGTATCTGCCTTGGTGTCGGCCTGCACGACCTTGACCTGGTCGAGCACCGTTTTCAGGGCGTCGCACACAGCGTTGTCCGCTACCTGGCCGTTGCTGCGCGAGAGCAGCGAGTCCCCGTAAGCGATTGCCTTGTCCAGGTGCGCCTTGACCGTCCGGGCCTCGTCGTTGGCCGCCTTCTCCACGGTGGCCACGACCTTGGCGTCGGACACGTCGTCCTAGGGTATGGCCCGGACCCACCGCTGCGCCGCAGCCCGATCCGCTTCGTAGGCCTTCACGCTCCGAGCCGCGGAAGTCGCTTGAGACCAGCAGTCGGCCAGGGACTTCGCTTTGACGTGCGAAGACCAAGTCCACACCCCCAGCGATAGGCCCGCGGCAATCACCAGGACGGCCACGAGACCGAAGATGAAATGCCAATGGGCGCCCTTCGCCGATGCGCCCTTCGCATTCTCCTTCCCTGCATCTGCGGGCGTGATTCCATCAAAGGGGAACCTCGTTGTTATTGGCCCAATCCTCTTCGCTTACTCTGAGTTCAAAGACTTCAGAACGGATGGCTGACATGTTCGCCACGATAATTCAAAACCAACAACCAGAGTGATTCCGAATCGCTCTGTTGTCGCGTGTGAGTGCGGCAGGTATGTCTTTCGCCTCTTTGTCTTTGACTGCAGCGCTCGCATATTGGGGTCGGTGCTGGTGTCTCTGAGTTCATCGATGAGGGCGGGCATAGGGAATGCCGTGGTAAGTGCAGCCGACTTTACATCTTCATCCTTGTCTTTGAAGGAGGTAAACAGTTTCGGGCGATTGGTTTGACTAGCGTATAACCCTGCTAAACATTTTTGACTGGATCTCGCCCAATCTTGAGGTTGTGTGGTGTGGCCAGACAAGGACGAAGCAAGTGGAGCTTACGGGCAAGTACCAATGCATGGAATCGGCGAGGAGACTTATGCTAATAGTGTGTGTCAGTATGATCCAGAATGTCCTGTACATCGTCATCGTCCAGGGACGACGTGTCCGGTGGTTTACCGCAAGAGGATGGCTGCGGCGCGTGAGGCTGAACGCCGTCAGCGACAGCGTGACGAGCTAATAGGAGTCGTCGTCTTCATGGCGGTCGTTATAATTGGCTTTGCCATCCTGAATAGGGCAATCCCCGGATTTCTGAGCACTCTGCTGCAGGGCTTCGGCTTCACGAACAAGTAAATGCCAAGCATTCCTGACTCCTGCTTGCAGTCCCAATGCCAAGAAGGTCTTACTATCTGCTCGACGGCCAACGCACCGAGCGCGACGCCAATCCTAGTTTTCAAATCATGCATTTGAAATCAGGCGAGCTCAGACTGTGCATCAATGCTATGCAGGGCGTTGCTCATGGTGGCCAGTTTGTACTTTTGGATTGCTGCCAATACCATCGCTATCAGGCTGTTGCCGATGCGTAGCTTTTTTGTCGGCGGATCGGGGCGACGTTGACAGGAATGGCCATGACATGCAAATGGTGATGACATAAATCGCTAATCATCTGGATGAGTTTCTTGATTTTCATCAGCCTGCAATTATGACTGGCCTAGGGGGAGCGTAGCTTCATTAGGGTATTCAAAAAGGAAACTGGTTATACGCCTTATGTCTATGTTATGGACGCGCCATCAACTCATCTCGAAGAATGCTCAGCAATTCCTCCAAGTCTGTCGAATGTATAGCTCAGAATTGCGGATATTCCAAGCCGTCCGTCTTTTGTAGCGCTTTTAAATCAAAAGTATGTATGTCACCTATTGAGTATCGTCGCTGCACTTTGTAGACGATGGATGGATCGTTGAACTTGTCGATTATATGTGGTTGTCGATGAACGGTAGACTGATGTAATATCCTTAATGCGATGCAGATCATTTGTGACTGAGAGCGCTCCTGCGCATTTGTCTGAGGCGGATTTAATTTGTATAATCTATGTTGGAGTTCAAAGTTTTTATGTGTATCGCGTAAATGAATAAGTCGCCGCAGGGCGTGGGTTGAAATGTTTTCTATTATTCATTTGAATAATCTGCAAAAGGTTCATTGACTGTCGTCAGTGAACCTTTTGCATCTTCACAATGCGAGTTCGGTAGTTCTCACCAGTTGGCTTACGGCAAGCATATGAATAATAGAAAACGAATTGACATTCATGAATAATAGGTTTATCTTCATATTTAGAACACAAGTTAATCACCTATTCGAGGGAGATAGGGCGATGGTTGAGGATTCTGAGTTCACGCACAGGGGTGCTTATTCGAGTTCATCGGTTGTCGGCTTGAACCCGATCAATACAACGCAACCGCTCAACAGTGACCGAAGTCGGGAAGAGATGATCGCATGACGGCCGAAGGCGATGAGGTTAACGAGTATCTGGCCCGCACCTCGAAAGATCATGGTTTCGAAGTCTGCGTGCAGCATCTGGTCATGACTGGATGCCTTGATGCAGCCTTTGCCGGCAGGCTGGCCGGTTATCTGTATGACCAGGATCAGGCTGATATGGGTCTGGATACAGGCCTTCTTCACGACATAGGCAAGTATTCGGATGAATTCCAGAGGATGATCAGGGAGGCCTATGATGAGCAGTAGTGTCAATCACTCTTCATATGGGATGAAAGTAGCGTATAAGCTTCATCTTCAAGAAGCCACGTTTGCCATTGCAGGGCATCATGCTGGTTTGCTGGATTTTGGCAATCGTATTGATACCGAGAATGCAAGCACCTTGGTCGGCAGAATGAAGCGTCCCAACCCTGATGCATCGCATTGGAAGGATGAGATTACCCTTCCCGAAGTCAAACCGCTTGCTTCGTTGGGCTCACATTTCTCGGACATGATGCGTATCCGTATGCACGAATCGGCGCTAGTGGATGCGGACCGGCTGGATGCTGAGTTCTTTGTCAATGGCAAAGTAGAGCGCGACGAATCGCCATTCCTCGAGCAGCTGCTTCAGGATCTCGGTCCTGATCGTCTGTCCAGCTCTATAATGCCGCCTCCACAGGAATTACGTGAAATAAGCAAATCGCTGGCTGAGCAGCTGCGTGAGCATCAGTCAGTCAGAATTACGGCGCTTGCTGAAATCATGGAACGTAGGGCTGAATCCTTTCTGTCGGCGAAGGCGAGTACGTCGTTGAATGAAAAACGCAATGCCATATTGCGTGACTGCCTTACTCACGGAGCCGATCCTGAATGGAAACCAGGTCTATACACGCTGACCGCTCCTACAGGCGGTGGCAAGACAGACTCCTCACTTACTTTCGCGCTTGAACACGCCAAAACGCATCATATGGACAGGGTTATTTACGTCGTCCCGTACACGTCAATCATTGACCAGACGGTAAAGGAATTCGAAGCCCTCCTTGGGCCAGATGCGGTTCTGCCACACTATGCAGATGCGGCTTTCCAGTTAAAGGAGGAGAACGAGCTTACCGCAAACGATCTGCATCGCAGTTTTGCAGCCGAGAACTGGAACATGCCGGTTATCGTAACCACCGCTGTGCAGTTTTTCGAAAGCCTGTTCGCCAACAAGGCCTCTAAACTCCGGAAGATTCATAATATAGCCAACTCTGTTGTGATCTTCGATGAGGCCCAGACCTTGCCCTTGCCCCAACTGAAACCATGTGTACAGGCCATAGCTGAGCTGGTTACCAACTATCACGTCACTGCGGTACTGTGCACAGCCACACAGCCGGCCTTGCAGGATCTGTTTGCCCAGGCTCTTCGACGTCCAACTCTGGCAATTCCAGAAATTGCGCCATTGAACGAAAAGGAACGCCTGGAATTCCGACGCAACCGAATCGTCGATGATGGTCATAAGGACATGGATGAGATGGCTGCGGCAGTGGAAGGCCATAATCAGGTCCTATGCGTGGTCAACACACGTAAGGAAGCGCAGTACATCTCCGGAGCGGTGCGAAAGCATGGCTTTGAAGACGGCACTTTCTGCCTGACTACACTGCAATGTGCCTATGACAGGGAACGGTTGCTGAAGCAGATACGGGAACGTCTTGCCCAAGGAGAATCTTGCAGGGTCGTATCCACGTCTCTGATAGAGGCCGGAGTGGATGTCGATTTCCCTGAGGCATATAGGGAACAGACTGGTCTTGATTCGATTCTTCAGACAGCCGGCCGTTGCAATAGAGAAGGTCGACGTGACGCGGATGCTTCATTGGTTCATGTTTTTTCCACCGATGAGGGCCAAGTTTCATTCTTGAAACAGAATATGCTGGCTTTCGAATTGGTGCGGGAAGACAATGCTGACCTGGCATCATCAAAAGCGATTCATGAGTACTTCACCAGACTCTTTGGAATGCGTGGGGACGAGAGTCTTGATCAGCATCAGATTCTTAAGGCTCATGAACGTGGAATATCAGGATGCCGTATGCCGTTCGCTCAGATTGCTGAGCAGTTCAAGCTGATTGATACTCCAACTGTTCCTGTTTATATACCTGTCAACAAAGAAGCAAGCGACCTGTGTGCTCAACTGACTGATCCTCGTTGTTATACGCGAGGGTTGTTCCGCAGATTGGGTCGGTACGCGGTCAATGTTTGGCCTAGGCAGTTGGACAGGCTCAAAGAAGCCGGAAAGATATCCGCTCTGGCGGAGCATGGTACCAAGTCGGATGACGACGCATTTATTCTGCTGGACATGGGCATGTACGACAGCGCTACAGGTCTGCAAGTCGATGAAGATCAGCTGCCTCAAAACGGTCTGCTGTATTGATGAATGAATCGTAACTAGCAATACCGGCAACAGGAAAGGAGACCAATGACAGTACAACTTGAGGTCTGGGGTCCGTACGCCCTCTTCACCAGACCGGAAATGAAAGTAGAGAGGGTCTCGTACGACGTGATGACGCCGTCGGCGGCACGGGGAATTCTGGAGGCTGTGTTCTGGCATCCGGGCATGGTCTGGCGGATTGACAGGATCGTGGTTATGAATCCGATCAGGTTCACCAGTGTTCGTCGCAATGAGGTCAGCAGCGTGATTTCGGCCGATACTATCAGGTCGATGATCAATGATCCGTCCAAAGACAGCGCGATCTATACTTCCTCAGACATTCAGCAGCGTGCCTCCACCATTCTGCGGGATGTTCACTATGTGATTGAGGCGCACTTTGATATGAATAGTAAAGCTGCCGCTGGGGATACCCCGGCTAAGTTCATCAGCATGTTCAATAGACGGGCTCAGAACGGGCAATACTATCACCACCCTTATTTTGGAACCCGGGAGTTCTCTGTCGATTTTCGGCTTTGGGATGTCGATAAGGGTCAGCCCAAGGGCTTTGAAAATGGTCGTCGGGATCTGGGTTACATGTTATATGACATGGACTATCGAGATCCTGCGGACCCGCAACCTATGTTTTTCAGAGCTGAGCTGATTAATGGTGTGCTGGATGCAACTGATCCGAAGGTGAGCTCATGATTGGCGAACTAGTCAGACTTTACGAACGGCTGGTGGAGACTGGTCAGGCACCGCGGTATGGATACAGCGTTGAAAATGTTCCGTGGGGACTGGACATAGCAGATGACGGGGCCATAACCCATGTCATTCCGTTTGGGACATTGACAAAGAACAAGCAGTTCAGACGTATGATGTCTGTTCCAGCACATGCATTACGAACGGTGAAAATTCAGGCCAATTTCCTCTGCGACAACTCCTCTTACCTGCTAGGTGCAGATGCCAACGGTGCAACAGACAAGGCGGCCAAGCGCTTTGCAGCTGCTGCTAAATTGCATCGGCAGGTGCTTGCAAATGCCGATGAAGCTGAAGCCCGCGCAGTGCTCGCTTTCTTCTCCCGGACGCCTCAGGCGACAGTTGTCGAGGAGAAATTGGGCGAAGGGGACTGGAAGAAGGCCTTGACCGGTAATTTCGTCCTCTGCCGCAACGGCTTACCTTTATCTGAAAACCCAACCATGCAGCAATACTGGGATTCATGGTTCGCTTCGGGTGACGAGGATGGTGATCAGGCGGCCCCTAGTTCTGAAACCATGCAAAGTGTTGTTTCAGGTCAAGCTGTCGTCCCTGCTCTTACTCATCCAAATATCCGAGGCGTCCGCAACGCACAATCCAGTGGATCCGCACTGGTGTCTTTCAATGCCCCAGCATATCTTTCCTACAACAAAAAGCAGGATAAAAATGCTCCTATGAGCAAACGTGAAGCCTTTGCTTACACTACAGCCTTAAATACCGTGTTGAAGGACGATCAGTATACAAGAACCATCAATGATGGCTCCTTGACGATTGTCTCCTGGGCAGAATCGGGACAGGCTGAGTATTCAGCTGAGATGAATATGTGCATTGAAGGCGCTGCGGGGGTTAACCAACAGGACCTGATAGCCACTGTCACGGCCTTGTCTAAAGGAAACCCAGTTGATTTCAATGGTGTCAGGCTTAATCCGGATGAGCATTTCTACATCCTCGGACTTGCTCCCAATGCTGCTAGGCTATCGGTGTCCTTTTTCTTGAAGGACACTTATGGCAGTTACATGGAGCATGTACGTCGGCATTATGAAGATCTGGATATCGAACGCCCGAAATTTGATAAGCTTCGCTATCTACCTGTGTGGATGCTCCTTGCGCAAACTGTGCCATCTGCTGCTGGTGGGAAAAAGAGGATTCCGGCTTCCCCCCATACGGTTTCCGATCTGTTTAAGGCCATTCTTATAGGTGCGCCCTATCCTACGTCGCTTCTGACTGCTGTTGAAAAGCGAATTGGCGTTGAACATGACGTACCTCGCGCCAAGGCGGCAATCATCAAAGCGTATTTTCTTCGTCACCCAAACAACCAATGCCCTAAGGAGGTATTGCAAGTGTCCATCAACAAAGAAAGCACTAATGTGCCCTATGTCCTAGGACGACTGTTCGCCCTATATGAGGACATACAACATGCTGCAAATCCTGGTATCAATACCACGATTGGTGACCGGTTCTTTACTAACGCATCGACCATGCCAGCCGTGGTTTTCCCACACTTGGGCGATTTGGCGAAAAAGCACCTGCGAAAATTGCCGACGGGAACGCGCATTTACTATACCAAGCGTATCGCCGATCTGATGACCCGAATCGGCGAGAACTTCCCGACGAGGTTATCGTTGCCTGAACAGGGGGCTTTCCAGCTCGGATATTATTTCGAGACTCAGGAGCGCTACAAGGGCAAGAACAAAGACGACAATAAGGGAACCAGCAAGGAAGAAGGAGTTGTAAATGAGTGAGCAAACTGCGAAGGCAATCCAAAATAGATATGATTTTTCCATTCTCTATGATGTTGAGAACGGCAATCCCAACGGAGATCCAGAATCAGGCAATATGCCACGAACCGATAGTGAGACCGGGATTGGAATTGTCACTGATGTTTGCCTGAAGAGGAAGATACGTAACTATGTGCAACTGATTAATGGGGATAAGGCGCCATGGCGTATTTATATCAAGCAGCAGGTTCCGCTGAACCGCCTCGATGCTGAGGCGCTGAAAGCGGTTGGCGTCAATGGAGATCCCGACGTGGACAGTATCGGGAAGGCTTTAAAGAAGGCCAAGAAGGAAAACGGCGAGCTAGATAGATTAATCCTCGATTACATGTGCTCCAATTTCTTCGATATCAGGACCTTTGGTGCGGTGATGACCACCTTCGTCAAGGGCGGGTTGGCCTGTGGCCAGGTGCGTGGTCCTGTGCAACTTGGATTCTCGAGGTCCATCGATCCGATCTTCCCGCAGTCTGTCACCATCACCAGGGTGGCCATTACTACGGAAAAAGACCAAGAGAACAAGAACAACGAGATGGGCAACAAGTCAATCGTTCCTTATGGTTTATACCGTGCTGATGGCTATGTGAATGCCAAGCTTGCACAAAAGACCACCGGATTTAGCGAGGAAGACCTGGCCATGCTTTGGCAGGCCATTCTCAACATGTTTGAGTTCGATCATTCCGCGGCCAGGGGCAAGATGGCCGTTCGCAAGCTCTATGTCTTCAAGCACAGCAACGATCTTGGCGATGCTCCCTCCTATAAACTGTTCGATAGCATTCACGTGGCTCATAAGCCTGAGGTCGAGACCCCGCGCAGTTTCTCGGATTACGATGTGACGGTCGATACTTCGGCTATTCCGCAGTCGGTCAAACTGACTGAAATGGTGGATGGCTGAGTCTACTGCAATGATTGAGAATTCCATGGACTCGTCCATGGCCACAGGGCCGGCCGAATATCCTGAGGATGAATGGCTGGCCCTGTCTGGCATTCAACATTTCGAATTCTGCAAGCGCCAATGGGCGTTGATCCACATAGAGGAGCAATGGCGTGACAACACCAGAACGTATGCAGGAGACTTCGAACACCGACGTGCTCACGACTACCATGCTTCTGAAAAACGCGGCGACACCTTGATACTGCGCGATCTGCGTGTATTCTCTCGAAAGTTGGGAGTCGTCGGCGATTGTGACATCGTCGAATTTCACGCAGCTCAGGATGGAGTTTCGTTGATAGGCAGGAGAGGACGTTGGAAACCCTATCCTGTTGAGTACAAGCATGGTTCCAGCAAGGTCAATAATGCTGATCGTTTGCAATTGTGCGGCGAATCTATGTGTTTGGAAGAAATGCTCTCCTGCAGCATCAGCCAGGGGGCATTGTTCTATCAGCGGACCAAGCGCCGTGAAGTGGTTGAACTCAATGATGATCTTCGTGCTCAGGTAGTCGATGATCTGGCGCAGATGCGGGACCTTTATCGGCGAGGTCATACTCCAAAGGTGAAGCCGAAAACGGGTTGCCGGTCATGCTCATTGAAGGATATCTGCCTGCCCGAACTTGTGCATAAGTCTTCTGCTGCTGACTACATCCGAAAGACCTTGAAAGAGCTGCAGGGGTAACTTAGGCAATGAGACTTGATTGAGGAAAAGCACCAGAGGGGAGCGATGATCTATTGAGACAGATGTTGAACACCTTGTTTGTCACTACAGAGGATGCCTACCTTTCCCTAGAGCAGGAGAACGTTGTGGTGAATGAGGGCGATCGCGTCATGGGACGGATACCTCTGCGTGCCTTGGAGTCTATTCTTTGCTTCAGTTACAAGGGTGCTTCGCCAGCCTTACTGGGCAAGTGCAATGAATTTGGTGTCTCATTCGCCTTCTACTCCCCTCAGGGCAAATACTATGGGTCAGTGCTTGGAGAGGCTAACAGAAATGTGCTTTTGCGACGCCGTCAGTACCATATGGCCGATGACGATAATGAGGTCTGCTCGATTGCGGCTTCATTCGTCATGGGCAAGATATTCAATGCACGACAGGTGCTGGAGCGTGCTACCCGAGACCACGCTTTACGGATCAACGTGCCTCGCGTGAAAAAGCAGAGCGCTCGTCTATTGGCAGCTTTGCGGGAATTGGACGACTGCCAGACGGCGGATTCGGTTCGCGGTGTGGAGGGGGATGCCGCCAAGTGCTACTTTTATGCCTTTGATGATCTCATCCTCACGAACAAGGATGATTTCTACTTCGAGCAACGCAGCCGAAGGCCACCGATGGATAGAATGAATGCCCTGCTCTCATTTATCTATGTGCTGCTTTCCGGAGATTGTCGTTCTGCACTTCAAAGTGTCGGCCTTGACCCTTATGTCGGTTTCTTGCATACAGACAGGCCGGGTAGATCTTCCCTGGCCCTGGATCTTGTTGAAGAATTGCGTCCCGTCTTTGCGGATCGGCTGGCTTTGTCCCTGGTCAACACCCATGTGGTTAAGGCTGGAGATTTTGAGGTTCGAGAGAACGGAGGAACTTATCTTAACGACAAGGGGAGGAAGCAGGTGCTCTCTGCCTGGCAGAAGCGTAAAAATGAGCAAATCATGCACCCCTTTCTTAAGGAGAAAGTGCCTTGGGGCTTAGTGCCCTATGTGCAGGCACTATTGCTGGCTAGATACATACGTGGGGACATGGATGCCTATCCGCCAATGTTTTGGAAGTAGGGTGGAAGAATAATGATGGTGGTTGTTGCTTATGATGTCGACACCTGTGAGGCGGCTGGTCGGAGGCGGTTGCGGCAGGTCGGCCATGAGTGCATGAAGTTTGGGCAGCGTGTGCAAAATAGTGTGTTTGAATGCGTGGTTACTCCTGCAGACCGTGAACTCCTAAAACAGCGGCTAATGACGCTGATCGACCCTCAGGAAGACAGCTTGATCATGTACGACCTGGGTGCCAGATATTCCCGAAGAATCCATTATTACGGGGTGAGGCGGCATATTCCTGTTGACCAAGTGATGATGCTATAGAATCACTGGGTTATGGCTGCACTGTATTGTCTGTGCCACGATATTAGACGATGGCTGAGTAGTTGGTGTAATTCTGTAAACAGTGCAGTATGCTGACTGTTGTTGCGAATCCTCAGAGGCGCGAAACGCTAGCAATCATGTATTCGTCTGATCCTTCGCGCTACGAATCGTTGCTTTTATATGATGTTCAGTCTTAATTTCGCATGTTTTCGTGAGCTGAGTTCTTTTTTGAATTTCCAAGCAGAGGTCTGTAGATGCGAAGAAAGCTAGAATTTTAGTGAAACAGATGAACGGTTGTTTGATAACTAAATAGTGATGTTGTCGATTTGAGGCATCATCTCAATTGCTCGGCTAGAGACAGAATCTGTGTACGTATGTTCGGCTGTTGGAACTCTCTAGCTATTAAAAGCTGACCATATATTGGTCAAGAGATGTATCATTGAGCTGTCGCTCCCTTCGCGGGAGCGTGGATTGAAATTATCATCTATAGAAAGCTCAGGGGCGCATTCGGGGTCGCTCCCTTCGCGGGAGCGTGGATTGAAATTACATCACAAGGAAGCAATCTCGCTTTCGCCGTGTCGCTCCCTTCGCGGGAGCGTGGATTGAAATAGCAGACGACGCGTGTTAGAATGTACCAGCGGTTGTCGCTCCCTTCGCGGGAGCGTGGATTGAAATACTTTGCGACGCAGAGCGAAGGGGATCAAGCACAGGTCGCTCCCTTCGCGGGAGCGTGGATTGAAATGCAAAGCTGACGGCGGGTGCAGACGGGACCCACAGTCGCTCCCTTCGCGGGAGCGTGGATTGAAATGCCAGAATCACGGGGTGATCATGAGACGACGGTTGTCGCTCCCTTCGCGGGAGCGTGGATTGAAATTCCGTCGCCCCCGGCTCCCAGGACGAGACCGCCACGTCGCTCCCTTCGCGGGAGCGTGGATTGAAATACCACCACGTCACGCGAGCCGGGCGACCGGAGCGGTCGCTCCCTTCGCGGGAGCGTGGATTGAAATATTTCTTGCTCGCTCCGGACGGGAAAGTCGAAAGTCGCTCCCTTCGCGGGAGCGTGGATTGAAATACCTATGCCACCTACTTTGCCCTGCGCCGGTCTCGTCGCTCCCTTCGCGGGAGCGTGGATTGAAATTCCACCTCCATGCACCCGTCACGGCCCGAGCTCAGGTCGCTCCCTTCGCGGGAGCGTGGATTGAAATTTCCACTACGGGGTCAGCGCCAACGGCCTGTCCTGTCGCTCCCTTCGCGGGAGCGTGGATTGAAATGAGAAACGCTTCGGACGCTTGTACCGGGAGCCCAGGTCGCTCCCTTCGCGGGAGCGTGGATTGAAATCTGCGTCGAAGGCAGCCGCAGGACCGCGTGGCGCCAGTCGCTCCCTTCGCGGGAGCGTGGATTGAAATCCGACGCGCCAAACAGCGGCCGCGACTACAGGCAGGTCGCTCCCTTCGCGGGAGCGTGGATTGAAATTGCGCGCAAGAGACGAATAGCAGCGCGGGAGAGGGTCGCTCCCTTCGCGGGAGCGTGGATTGAAATATGACCTGGATCACCTGCGGGTCCGGGTCATAGGTCGCTCCCTTCGCGGGAGCGTGGATTGAAATAACGCGGATCACGGCGACTACGAGGGGTTTTTTCGTCGCTCCCTTCGCGGGAGCGTGGATTGAAATTTGGTTCAGGATGTGACCGGCGCGCCGGTCTGGTGTCGCTCCCTTCGCGGGAGCGTGGATTGAAATCTTTCGGGGCTGACTGGGAATGCTTGCTTCGGACGTCGCTCCCTTCGCGGGAGCGTGGATTGAAATATATCCGCAAACTGCATGGTCTGCTGGTTTGACAGGTCGCTCCCTTCGCGGGAGCGTGGATTGAAATAATCAAAGGTTTGGAATCTGCCGGATGGTGGGTGGTCGCTCCCTTCGCGGGAGCGTGGATTGAAATTCCTTACTGGTACGGGTCTGCCATCACGTCGAAAGGTCGCTCCCTTCGCGGGAGCGTGGATTGAAATTTCAGCGGCCAGATGTGCTGGGCGGCCTCATGACCGTCGCTCCCTTCGCGGGAGCGTGGATTGAAATCGTCGTATCCGCATCAATAACTAGCATTACACTGGTCGCTCCCTTCGCGGGAGCGTGGATTGAAATCACAAGCGGAAAAGCAAAGGAGCGGACATCATGACGTCGCTCCCTTCGCGGGAGCGTGGATTGAAATAACAATTTTGACATGGACGATCCAACAAGGTATAGTCGCTCCCTTCGCGGGAGCGTGGATTGAAATGGCTTCCCTCGCCCAGAGCAGGCGCTTGCCAACCGTCGCTCCCTTCGCGGGAGCGTGGATTGAAATGCCACCCTCAGCCGCGAGGCGGGCGTGCCCGACCGTCGCTCCCTTCGCGGGAGCGTGGATTGAAATAGGGTCATATATGAGGATGCCCTCAGCCTCGTGTCGCTCCCTTCGCGGGAGCGTGGATTGAAATCTGAAACAGTTCAAAATCCGGCCGGCATAGCGTGTCGCTCCCTTCGCGGGAGCGTGGATTGAAATACGGCCTGTCTGCAGGCCATGCCATCGGAGCTGGTCGCTCCCTTCGCGGGAGCGTGGATTGAAATCGCGCTTGCTGTAACCACCAGTCCTCGGCTCTCGGTCGCTCCCTTCGCGGGAGCGTGGATTGAAATTCCCGACCCGACAGCCAAGCTGCACATGATGGCGGGTCGCTCCCTTCGCGGGAGCGTGGATTGAAATGCAGGCCTTTGCACGCGCTGTCTGAATGCTTGTACGTCGCTCCCTTCGCGGGAGCGTGGATTGAAATAAGGCATCCATCCACACAGGGCTTGAATACGCCAAGTCGCTCCCTTCGGGGGAGCGTGGATTGAAATACGCCACATGGTGTTGCCCTTGATGGCGACGGTGTCGCTCCCTTCGCGGGAGCGTGGATTGAAATGCCAAGATCCGCGCTGACATGCGTCTCCAGTCGCGTCGCTCCCTTCGCGGGAGCGTGGATTGAAATCGGTGTTTGTGATCCTCGTGAATTGCGACTTCACGTCGCTCCCTTCGCGGGAGCGTGGATTGAAATGTGGAAAGAGAAAAGCGCCGAGCGTTGGCTGCGTGTCGCTCCCTTCGCGGGAGCGTGGATTGAAATAAACGCGTCCTGCGCAGGACGGGCACGGAGCGGGGTCGCTCCCTTCGCGGGAGCGTGGATTGAAATGACGGGTTCGTCAGCAAGGAGATGCCGCAGGATCGTCGCTCCCTTCGCGGGAGCGTGGATTGAAATCAGACGGCCCTGTCAGGGGATCGCATCCAGCTGAGTCGCTCCCTTCGCGGGAGCGTGGATTGAAATGCCAGCACGCCTCCGGTCTGCCTGGCCTACCATGTCGCTCCCTTCGCGGGAGCGTGGATTGAAATACTCGCATACGCAGCGGCAGATTGAACGGCGCAAGTCGCTCCCTTCGCGGGAGCGTGGATTGAAATATGGGCATTTGGGGGACAGCGGATCAAATGAGAGTCGCTCCCTTCGCGGGAGCGTGGATTGAAACATTGCTCAGGAACCTTAGATTATCCGGGAAAACTGTCGCTCCCTTCGCGGGAGCGTGGATTGAAATCCGGAGCGGCTGCCGGCCACCTGCATCAAGGCCGGTCGCTCCCTTCGCGGGAGCGTGGATTGAAATTGGGCCGCGGGCGCCTGCTTGCGGCTGTTGGCCTGGTCGCACCCTTCGCGGGAGCGTGGATTAAAATTTGCGCACGGTCTCTATACCAGCTTGTTGCAAAGTCGCTCCCTTCGCGGGAGCGTGGATTGAAATTGCGGAGCCTTGTCGGGGAGCACCTGCAGCACTTCGTCGCTTCCTTCGCGGGAGCGTGGATTGAAATGCCAAGCTCATGCTCAACAATCTCTATGGGAAGTGTCGCTCCCTTCGCGGGAGCGTGGATTGAAATTGCAGGTCGGGCCGCCCGTCGAAGCCGGCTATGGTCGCTCCCTTCACGGGAGCGTGGATTGAAATGCCCTCCCCTCCAGGAAGGCCTGGGATCTGCTGGGTCGCTCCCTTCGCGGGAGCGTGGATTGAAATGCCGGCGTAGATCAGGCTTGGGTTGCCGGACCGGGTCGCTCCCTTCACGGGAGCGTGGATTGAAATTGAACGTCTTGAGGATCATCTGAATGAGCCGTTTGTCGCTCCCTTCGCGGGAGCGTGGATTGAAATATGCTGGCCCCGTCCGTCGGAGGCAACGGGGCGGCGTCGCTCCCTTCGCGGGAGCGTGGATTGAAATTGCAAAGGCAGGCGGCTCTGGTCTCCAACACTCGGTCGCTCCCTTCGTGGGAGCGTGGATTAGGAATGCCACTACGTATGGTTTTCTGCCTGCGGTATGTACCCCCCCCCCCCCCCCCCCCGTAGAAGCTTGGATTGGAAAACCGATTATGTTACTCTGAATCAACCAGACAACACTGTCTTTTAGCGGGAACATGCATTAAAACTGTTCTTTCCTCAGAACTCTGTTAAGAATTGTATTCCTTCTAAACATGAGTATGAGTTGCTGCTCCGGTATAGTGTCAATCTTTTTATGCCATTCTCTTGTCCCTAGCTGCAAGAGTGCTGTGCTCCCGGCACTCGCGAGAATGATCCCAAGCAGTGACCGGGTCTTTTCGTAGTATAGAAATACTACTGGCCCTCCCTGCAGATGCGGAGGCAATCCTGCAGGGTATCGGATGGATGCACTCATGTTCGCAAAGATGAGAGGAGATGAATGGCTATGGACGAGGATTTCATGAGAAAAATGGCATCCAAGGATAAGGCCTGTACCACTTATGACCATATTCCCCAAAAGAGGATTGATGACTATACTTCGAAGTATCCCATTACTGATGACATGGATGATGCAGAGCGCAGAGTCTGGGATTCGCTGGATGATGAGGACAGGCGAATGATCCAGTCGGATCGTACATACTATGGGACAAACTATGGTGCTGGCTTCGGCGGCGACACCAAGGTGAGTTTCTACGATGTCCTCGGCATCAGGCAGTTCGACTGATTCATCCCCGGATTCCTGTCTGCTGTTGTAATCAGCAAGAGAATCGTCACTGGAGCGCTGGGGGAGAGACCATAACCACTTCATAGTTCTTACATGAGTGTTTGATTCTCTGGGAATGATCCAGCTGTCTGTTCGGCCAAAAATGAGAATGCCTTGTGTCCCCAGCAGGCGCGGGGATGATCCTGCGGGGCATGGGATGGATGCCCTGCAGGTTCACAAAGATGAGAGGAGACGAATGGCCATGGATGAGGATTTCATGAGAGAAATGGCAACCAAGGACAAGGCCTGCACCACTCATGACAACATCCCCCAGGATCTGATCGACAGTTATGCGTCGAGGCATTCCATCACTGAGAAAATGGATGAAGCCGAGCGCCGGGTCTGGGATTCGTTGGATGATGAGGACAGGAGAATGATCCAGTCGGATCGCGTGTACTACGGTACAAATTACGGTACAGGCTGCGGTCCCGGTGACGAGTATGTGAGTTTTCGTGATGTCATCGGCATCAGGCAGTTCGACTGATTCATCCACCAAGCTCCACAGGCTGCTGCAATCAGCAAAAGAGTCGCTATTGGAGTGCCGGGGAAAAACCATAACCGCTTCATGGTTCGAACATGAGTGTTTGACTCTCCTCCAGTTGTAGTAATCGCATCGGTACGCCCTGATTGAAGGTTCTGTCTGCCTTTCAAGGCATCCATTACCGCTTTGCAGATGACTAGCAGGGTGTTTGAACACGAATCGTCATGGTTTTCAGATGAGCATGATCGGCTGGTCAGAAGATGCGGCCCGGGTGCTCATCGGATGCGTGGGGGATGAGTCTGGGTCTGCAGCATTTTTGATCGCCGAAATCAGGTGTTCCCCGCTTCTGCGTGGGTGGGCTGTGTCGCTTTCAGGATGACTCCATTTATCTGCTATTGCCTGGATGCCGAGTGCCTGCGAATTGACCTTTTGCATTCTTGGGCGCGGGTGCGCCGCCCGGTATAAGCTTGTAGGCGATGTGTCCACGAGCAGCGGACTTGGAGGTGTGGTCGCCGATGGAGCAATTCGACGATGCGGATGGCGCGGAATCCGGCAGAAGCGATGCAACGGATTCCGCAGTCGTGCAACCGCACCCGGATGAGGCGACCGCAGTGAACAAGGTTTCGGCTCATCCTGAGGCGACCATTCCGGACTCTGAATACTCTCTGGCTGAGATCGAGCAGCGCCGTGCCCGCCCGGTCCGCTGGGTGGTCTTTGCGCTGGCGATCCTCCTGGCCATCGTCATTCCTTATGGATATGGGCGCTCGCTGGCCATCAACCATACGCAGGGCGTGCTCCACTATGCCTCGGTTCTGGATCCGCGCGGCATTGCCCTGATTGCCTGGACCGTGACTGTGCTGACCTTTATGGGCATCGGCATGTCCATCATCGAGTCGTCCTCCTGGTTCTGGCGGGTGGTCTTCGTGCTGGGCCTGGCTGCCGAACAGCTGATCGCCGGCCTCTGTCTGCTCAAGATGAACTTCTGGTACAGCACCTTTGTGGTCTACCAGCATCAGGCCATCCTGGCCAACGCGGCCAACTTGGGCATCATCGCGGCCGGGCTGGGCGTGGCGGCCTTTGCTGTTATTTTTGTGGCCATCCTGGTCTGCGTGCGCAAGGATTCCCCCTGGAACACGCTGACTCACAGCTGGTCGGCCCTGTCCATGTTCTTCATCATTGAACTGATTGCCATCGCCATCGTCCTCTTCGGAGGCCTCATCACCGCGGCTTGAATCATAGGATCGCGAATTTACTAGGGGATGGGGGCTGATGCATATGGGCTTTACTCGGCTAATTCCCAATCCAGGCGTTTGGCTATCCGCTCGGCGTAGGAGGTATCTATGATGATTAGGCTCCCGCAGGTCACAAACAGAGCGACCAAGGGCCAGCCCATGAGGGTATGGACCCATTCGGGAAGGGTGAAGAAATCAGTGAGGAACATGAGCGGCACCAGGATGTAAACGCTGTAGCCGAGGACATGCATGGTGTAGGGGATGGTAGTTCCTGTGATGTATCGCATGCCGATCCAGTAGTTGTCGAGGGCGATTTGGAGTTCGCGGCTGCTGGCCGGGGTCATTTGGTGTTGGGGGAATTGCCGGTGGGTGGCCCAAACCCATGCGCCGACGCCGATGGCGAGGCCTAGGACGCAGCTGACGATCGCTGTGGTCCGTGGGGGCATGCCCAGGAGGACATCGCCGCCCTGGAGTGGACGGTGCGGTCTGGAGCGGTGCCATGCGCGGGCTATTTTCAAGGCGGATATGAAGATGATGACGATCATCGCGGTGATGTATAAGGGGACGGAGTAGTGTCTTCTGTTGTATTCCCTGGCTTCCGGGGTCCGGTAGCGCATGGGGGCCTTAACGGGCTGGTTGCGGACGCGGTCCCAGTAGACGCGGGTGAACCGGTCGGGCAGGAAGCCGATGGCTTCGTAGCGCCACCATGCGGGGCGGCTGGCGTGCCAGCTCGGTGTCGGCCGTGCCCGGCGGCGAACCTGGTCCTCCCGCCGGTGGTCGCGGGCGAGGGCGCGGACCTGGCGGGCGCGCAGGAGCCTGGTGACGGGGTTGTCGGGTCCCTTCCAGGCCAGAAGGCTGACCTGGTCCTGGGTGAAGATGACCAGGTCGGGGTCGGGGGTGTGGCCGACGCCGACCTCGGGCAGGGGGGCGTCGCCCCCGGGAACTACGCCGGGTCCGCAGGCAAGGCCGCCCACGGAGCAGATCCTGCCCGCGTACCATGGACCGGATGACCCGGTGGTCTGTTCGGGTGGCTGCACATACTGGCCGACCAGGCGGACCACTAGCCCGTCCTCTCCCAGACCGTCGAACCATCCGGTGCCTCTGTAGGCCCCGGATACGGTGGCAGGCCCGTCGGCCAGGACAACCAGCGAGCCCAGGGGCAGGACCTGCCCGGGCCGGGGCCGGCCGATCCTGCCGCGCCGCCGCCACACATGCCCCTGGAAGGTCTGCAGGCACAGGCCCCGCGCCAGGAGGTAGGGCGCCAGGACGTGGTCCATCAGCCGCCTCGACCTCCACGCATTGAACGACATCAACACAAACAACCAGACCAGTATCGCCGGAGAGCCTAATAGGACATCTATCAATAGGTACAGCATCAGTATGCATCCCCTGATATCATTCCTGATTTCAATCCGAGCCGCGCACATGGCAATGCAGGAGACAGCGGGAAAGCTACCATAGATTGTCCTTAATGTGGCCCCACATGTCATCTCCGTTCCCGCGATTGACGGAATCGTCGTAAAAAGCGTTGCCGGCTACTGTACCGAGGTATCCTACGACTAAACCAATTCCAGCTCCTACAATCGTACCTGTTCCACGGGCGGCTCCTACTGCAGCACCGATAACACCACCAGAGGCAGTGATCAGGCCATGAGCCATAGCATCTTGGGTAGCTGCCTGTTGTCAGTATGTGCCGAAGGGATCAGCAATGCCGCTCAATGATTCAAAACCGCCAGAAAGAAAATCGCCGACCATGAAAGAGCGGTTCAACGTGCTCAGTTGCATAGCCTAGGCGGTTGCTTCATTAACGCATCCGTCAAGGTCGTTTTTGGTCTTCTCCCCTCTATCCCTTTTATCGAGTATGTCCTATGTGACCGGTAACTGAATCAGAGATGAAGGTGGGGGTAGGAGGTTGATTTGGTGACTTCATCAAACCTTCGTTCATAGGATCGTTCCTCGGCGTTGATATATCCCATGAACACTATTTCCGTCACGTCTTGGCGGTTGAAGAAAACGATCTTGGCCGGATCAGTCATGCCATACGGGAATTGTACGGCACCATAGTCAAAGTAACCCGTTGTTCCATGCATGACTGTCAACGGAGCGCGGGCGATGATAACCAGCAGGGTACCCGGGTCTCTTCTGGTTTTCACCACGGATCCCAAAGGAAGAATGGTATTTTCTGATTTGATGGAGTTCTGCTCGGATTGTTTCATTAGGTGCCCTCTTTGGTGGATGAATGAAGTTACATTCCTTCAACTTCTCTAACAACCTATGGTAGGGCTACACGGTAAATCACGGTCGGTTCATGCAGCACAGTGCGACATCTTCGCTACATCGGAGTGAAATGGCCGATTCCTCCTTGGCGCTAATCAAATTTTCGTTATGCTTTCCTTCATTTTGTTGATTCCGTCGCTGTTTGCTTGGTCCGCAAAATGTGTATAATGGATTTTTGGCGTGTTTCGCCCGCGGATCGAGAGCGCTTCAGCATAGGGCTGGTGCACCGCGTAACGGAAGAATGCAAGAGGAGGAGCCGTGGCTCTTACGAGTGAGCAGAAGCAGGCAATCGTCAAGGAATACGCGACCCACGAGGGTGACACCGGTTCCCCCGAGGTCCAGGTGGCTCTGCTGAGCAAGCGCATCTCCGACCTGACCGAGCACCTCAAGCAGCATCAGCACGACCATCATTCGCGCCGCGGCCTGCTGCTCATGGTCGGCCATCGTCGCCGGTTGCTGGATTACCTCAAGAAGGTGGACATCAACCGCTACCGTTCCCTGGTGGAGCGTCTTGGACTGCGCCACTGATACGCATGCTTTCGCCCGGGCCTAGCGCTCGGGCGCTTTTGCATGACTGAACCAGGCACCGTTGACTCCGGGATGGGGTTGTAGAAGATGGTGCCGAACTCAAATGCAAGGTTGGTCCGCAAGGAATGAAGATAGCCGGACATGGGGTTCGGCAGGACCAGACCGAAGTAGAAGGATCTCCGGCAGTCAATTGATGCCGAGCATCCTGACATCAGGTAGTAAACAAGCAGTAAACAAAAGGAGGAACCCTATGGAGGGTCCCGAAATCACGGCTGTAGAAGCCACGATCGATAACGGATCATATGGCAAGCGCACGGTGCGCTTCGAGACGGGTCGTCTCGCCCAGCAGGCGGATGGGGCAGTAGCCGCCTATCTTGATGACGATTCCATGGTGTTGTCCACCACCACCGCCGGATCCAGCCCCAAGGAGAACTACGACTTCTTCCCGCTGACCGTTGATGTGGAGGAGAAGATGTACGCTGCGGGCAAGATCCCTGGCTCCTTCTTCCGCCGCGAGGGTCGGCCCTCCAACGAGGCCATCCTGGCTTGCCGGTTGATTGATCGCCCTCTGCGCCCTCTCTTCCCGCATACCCTGCGCAACGAGGTCCAGGTTGTGGAGACCATCCTGGCTGTTAACCCTGAGGATGCCTACGACGTGCTGGCCCTGAACGCGGCTTCCGCCTCCACCCTCATCTCCGGTCTGCCCTTCGAGGGCCCGGTCTCGGGTCTGCGCCTGGCCCTGATCGATGGTCAGTGGGTGGCCTTCCCCCGCTGGAGCGAGCGCGAGCGCGCCGTCTTCGAGCTGGTCGTGGCCGGCCGTGTGGTCGAGGGCGGGGATGTCGCCATCGCCATGATTGAGGCAGGTGCTGGCAAGAACGCCTGGAGCCTCATCTACGACGAGGGCCAGATCAAGCCCGACGAAGAGGTGGTCGCCCAGGGTCTTGAGGCCGCCAAGCCCTTCATCAAGGTTCTGTGTGAGGCCCAGAGCGAGCTCAAGGCCAAGGCTGCCAAGCCCACCAAGGACTTCCAGCTCTTCCCCGAGTACACCGACGAACTCTACGAGCGCATCGACCAGGTGGCCCACGCCGACCTGGACCAGGCCCTCTCCATCGCGGAGAAGCTGCCCCGCCAGGAGCGCATCCATGAGATCAAGGAGAAGGTCCGCGAGGCTCTGGCCGACGAGTTCACCGACATGGACGAGGCCGAGAAGGACAAGGAGCTGGGCAACGCCTTCAAGGAGCTCCAGCGCCAGATTGTCCGCCGCCGCATCCTGACCCAGGACTACCGCATCGACGGCCGTGGCCTGCGCGACATCCGCACCCTGTCCGCCGAGGTGGACGTGGTGCCCCGCGTGCACGGCTCCGCCCTCTTCCAGCGCGGCGAGACCCAGGTGCTGGGTGTCACCACCCTGAACATGCTGAAGATGGAGCAGACCATCGACGCCCTGTCCGGCCCCACCACCAAGCGCTACATGCACAACTATGAGATGCCGCCCTATTCGACCGGCGAGACCGGCCGCGTGGGTTCGCCCAAGCGTCGCGAGGTGGGCCATGGCAACCTGGCCGAGCGCGCGCTGATCCCGGTGCTGCCCAGCTGCGAGGAGTTCCCCTACGCCATCCGTCAGGTCTCCGAGGCCATCGGCTCCAACGGGTCCACCTCCATGGGTTCCGTTTGCGCCTCCACCCTGTCCCTGCTGGCTGCCGGCGTGCCCCTGAAGGCCCCCGTGGCGGGCATCGCCATGGGCCTGGTCACAGGCGAGGTCGACGGTCGGCCCACCTACAAAACCCTGACCGACATTCTGGGCGCCGAGGATGCCTTCGGCGACATGGACTTCAAGGTGGCCGGCACCTCCGAGTTCATCACCTCCCTGCAGCTGGACACCAAGCTGGACGGCATTCCCGCCGACATCCTGGCCGCCGCCCTGCAGCAGGCCAAGGAAGCCCGGGCCACCATCCTCGACGTGATCAACGAGTGCATCGACGGGCCCGCCGAGATGAGCCCCTATGCGCCGCGCATCATCACCACCAAGGTCCCTGTCGACAAGATCGGCGAGGTCATCGGCCCCAAGGGCAAGATGATCAACCAGATCCAGGAGGACACCGGCGCCGATGTCTCCATCGAGGACGACGGCACGGTCTACATCGCCTCCGAGGGCGGCGAGGCAGCGGCCAAGGCCAAGGAGGTCATCGACCAGATCGCCAACCCGCACGTGCCCGAGGCGGGGGAGACCTTCAACGGCAAGGTGGTCAAGATCACCAGCTTCGGCGCCTTTGTCAATCTGACCCCCGGCACCGACGGGCTTCTGCACATCTCGCAGATCCGCAACCTGGCCAACGGCGAACGCATCGACTCCGTGGAGGACGTCCTCAAGGAGGGCGACACCGTCGAGGTCATCGTCCAGGGTGTGGACGACCGCGGCAAGATCTCTCTGGCCATCCCCGGCTTCGAGGACCAGGAGTCCGCAGGCGGCCGTGATCGCGGTGGTCGTGGCGACCGTCGTGACCGTGGTGGCGATCGTCGTGAGCGTGGCGGCCGTGGTGACCGTGATCGTCGTGATCGCCGCAGCCGTTCCTCCGACCGCGAGGATCGGTATGAGGCCCCGCGCCGTTCCCGTTCCGAGCGTGATGATCGCTACTACGACGACGAGGATCAGGAGGACCGTCCCCGGCACCGTCGTCAGAGCCGCGACCGTGACTATGAGGACGGCGGAGACTGGTTCGAGGACGAGGACCGTGGCTCACGTCGTGATCGTCGCCGGGTCTCCCGCGATGATGACGAGGATCGTGGCGGCCGGGGCCGTGGCGAGCGTCGTGGCCGCGGTGATCGTGGCGGTCGTCATGAGCGTCGCTCTTCCGGACGTGGCGGCTATCGTGGCCGCAGGGAGAATCCGCGCTACGCTGCCGACGAGCACTACGACGAGTACCGGGCCGACCGGGAGGAGCGCTCAGAGCGTCCCCGTCGCCGCGTACGCAGGGACTTCGATCCCTTCGACAGTGAGGACTGATTCCCACTGATGCCGGGACCCCGTTCCATTGGACGGGGTCCCGTTTTTGTCTCTTCTGAATTTAGTGAGAGAATGATGGCATGTCCGTATCAATGATCGTGCTCATCATCATCGTTTTGCTGGTCGTGTTGCTGGTCATCTGGGGAATCGGTATCTACAACGGTTTGGTCAACCTGCGCAACCGGGTCGCCAATGGCTGGGCCCAGATTGACGTCCAGCTCAAGCAGCGTGCCGACCTGGTGCCCAACCTGGTCCAGACGGTCAAGGGCTACGCCTCACACGAGTCCACTGTCTTGGAGGAGGTGACCAAAGCCCGCGCCGACGTGGCCCAGGCCCAGACCCAGGCGGCTGGCGGAGACCAGATGCAGGCCCGTGCCGATGCCGAGCAGCGGCTGGGTCAATCCCTGGTCACTCTGATGGCTCGGGCGGAGGCCTACCCTGAGCTCAAGGCCAACCAGAACTTCCTGGACTTGCAGCGTCAGCTCAAGGACCTGGAGGACAAGATCGCCTACGCCAGGCAGTTCTACAATGATGTGGTTCAGAAGTTCAACACCCGCATCGAGACGGTCCCCTCAAACATCATCGCATCCCTCTTCCACTTCCGTCAGGCCCAGTACTTCCAAGCCGACGAGGGTAGCCGCCAGGCGCCAGTTGTGGACTTCGGACAGTGAACGCCCCAGCAGCCTCCTCCGGGAAGGCGGCCTCGAATCATCCCTCCTCGGGCCATTCCTCGTGGAGCACCTCACGCTTTTGCGGAGCCTTGGCGCTGGCTCTGGTGGCAGCCTTGGTGACGTGCCTCGCTGTTCTGTATATCTCCAACAGGAATCGTCCCGACCTGGTATACGATTCGGTGGATTATGATGTCCAGGTCCTGGATAATGGGGATTTGCGTATCAGTCAGACCCTGACTGTCACCATGAATTCCCGCGAGGACGACCACGGCAAAAAACACCCTTGGCGGGAGCTCTACCAGCGCTATCAGATCAAGCCTGACCGGCTGACCGGCATCAGCGACGTAAGCGTGACTGACCTGACTAATGGCTCCACATACAGGCAGACCAACCCGCTAAAGTATCCTGATGATGTCAAGTACATTCACGACTGGGACAAGAACTGGGCTGGCACCTGGTATATGGGCATGGTCTCGGATTGGAAGCTGAAATCCTACAAGCCGGGCGATGCGGGCCAAGGGTCCGCCTGCGGCGATCTGGGGAATCAATGCCAGGTGGAGCTGGGCTGGAACATTCCACAGACTGCCAAGGATTCAGGTCGGCGCTTCCGCATCGACATGACCTTCCACGGGGTCACCACTGCCCATCCCGATGTGGCCGAATTCCAATGGGAGCCCGTGGGCGACACCAACCAGATTCCCGTTGAGCATGTGAACGCCAATGTCAAGCTGCCCAAGCAGACAGGAACGGAGAAGGGCAAGGACGCGAAGGCCTGGCTGCACTTCGCTGGCAGGGGTTCCTACCAGGTGGTGGATGACAGCCGTATCCGATTCTCCGCAGACCACATCAAGCCGGGCCAGCATCTGGATTTGGTGGTGCTCTTCGATGCGGGGAGGACTTCCTCGGTGGTCAGGACCGATTCTCAGCCGGCACGTGACCGTATTGTCGGGCAGGAGCGTCCGCAGTACGAGCGCTGGCATGCTGACCAGACCAGGCGGGCGCGGATCGCACTCTTGACGGGCGTCTTGGTACTCTTGGCTGCTATCGGGCTGATTGCAGTGATGCTTTGTCATGCCTTCCGCAATTATGGAGACTCCCAGTACCAAGGCGATATCATCTACTACCGTCAGCCTCCTGATCTGTCACCCGCCGTGGCTGCCGTTATCAACGATGTGATGCTGACCCGAGAATCCCCTATTGGCAGGCAATTGTCAGCAACCATTCTCTCCCTGGCCTCCAAGCGGGCCATCGCTCTTGTTCCCGTCAAGTATGAGGACCGGGCGAGTTTCGGCGAAGGACCCGTGACCCAGGTGATGCGCTTGCTGCTCAAAGGCAAACAGCAGTCCATGGAGGTGGTCATCAATCCGGTCTGCAGCAAGGATCGAGCATCCCTGGCCCTGTCCTCAAGCGAGGAAGCCTGCCTGAGCATGCTGGAAGGTGCCTCCACTCTGATTGGCTCCGAGAATAAACGCTTCGACCTGTATGAGATGATTGCGCTCTTCGCCAGGACTGAATCCGATAATGGCAGGGCCTACCTGGAAGCTTTCTACCAGGCTGTCGAGTATGAGACCAACAATGCCGACCTGCGCGCATATCGTCATAATGTAGGGGTCTTTGCCTTCCTGGCCGTGCTCTTGGCTGCTTTCATTCTGTTGGCCGGATTCCTGCCGGGCACCGTACTGGTACGTGCGCCCTTGGCCATGCTTCTGGTGGCTGTGGTGACATTCTCCTTGCGCTATAACTGTTGGCGGGTGCTGAGCAGGAATGGACAGCCCATGGCCGGGCAGGTGTCGGGACTTTGGCGCTATCTGCTTGACTTCAGCGATTTTAGCCACCGTGGTGTGGAGGATCTGGTGCTCTGGGACCGTTACCTGGTTTATGCTACGGCCTTCGGCATAAGCGACCGGGTCGTCGCTCAGCTGGCACAGGCCAGCCCTGAACTGACCGACTCCGACTGGCTGAATGACAATGCGCGCGGCAGCCTGCTCTACTGGACCTTCCTGCCTTACAGCCAGGATGTTGCGGCGGCTTCCTCCCTGAGTGACCCTGAAGCATTGGCTGTCAATTCAGCGCTCGGCCAAGGTGGCGTGATTGATTTGGGTACTCAATTGACCCAGGGACTCGACCAGATTGGCGGCCTGATTGGCATGGCCAGCGGCAACGGCTCTGGCAGCGTTATTGGTGGGTTTGGCGACGGTGGCGGCTCCTTCGACGGTGGCGGCGGTGGTTCCGGTGGCGGATCCTTCGGCGGCCGCTGAGACCGGGCCGCCAGTTAAGCTCGATGGAGGCCGGCGGTGTCGAAGCCGGCCTCAATCTACAAGACGGGAGTACATGCATGACATCGTCGATGCGGGCCTTGGGGCCCTTTACTACGACAGCGGTCGGACTGGGTTGCATGGGATTGTCCATCGAGGGCAAGCCGGACCAGGCAACGGCCATCGACGTCATCCACCAGGCCCTGGATGCCGGTTGCCGACATCTGGATACCGCCTGGTCATATTACGAATCGGGCGGCCCCGAACAGACCAACGAGCGGCTGGTTCGCCAGGCTTTGGACTCCTGGCAGGGGCCTCGTCAGGATGTGCTGGTGGCCACCAAGGTGGGACACTACCGCAACTTCACCGATGGTCGGCCCACCTGGGCTGTGGATGGTCGGCCGGAGAGCCTGATCCGGCACGCCAAGGAGTCTGCCCAGGCCCTGGGCGTGGACACCATCGACCTGCTCTACCTGCACCGACCCGATCCGCAGGTGCCCTACCAGGAGTCGCTGGAGGCCATGGCCGAGCTGGCCAAGCAGGGCGTGGCCCGGACCCTGGGCGTCTCCAACGTAGACATCGAGCGGATGGACCTGGCCCGTCAGATTCTGGGCGATGACCTCGTAGCCGTGCAGAACCAGTTCTCGCCCACCTTCACCAGCTCCCGCCAGGAGTTGGACCATGCGGCCGAACTGGGTCTGGCCTTCGTCTGCTGGAGCCCCCTGGGAGGCTTCCGAGCGCCCAAGGACGAAACCCGTTATGATGCCTTCCGGCAGGTGGCCCAGGAGCGCGGGGTCTCCCACCAGCGCGTGGTCCTGGCCTGGGAGCTGTCCCAGAACCGCAACGTCTTTGTGGTTCCCGGGGCTCACAGGGCGGCCACCATTCTGGACTCCCTGCAGGCGGCCGACATGGAGCTGAGCGACGAGGAGATGGACCGCCTGAACCGGGCGGCGACTGCATGAGTCCCAAGCCTGAATCAAGAGAGCAGGGCACCCAGAGCGCTCAGGGCCAAGCCTGGAATCGGGAAAGGACCCTACTGGACAGCAGCCCCCTGCCGTCACTGGACGATCAGGGCCGGCCGATCCCAGTCACCATCCCCATAGCCTTGGCGCCTGGGATCAAAGTGGTCTACACCACCAGGCTGGGCGGGGTCTCCTCGGGCGATTATGCCCAGCTGAATCTCGGCGGCAAGGGGGGCGACGACCCAGAGGCGGTGGCTGCCAACCGTCAGGCCCTGGGCCGCCAGCTGGACCGTCCCATGGTCCTGGTGGATCAGGTTCACTCAGCCAGGGTCTGGGACGCCGACCAAGGTCAACCCCAGGGGCGCTGCGAAGCCGATGCGCAGGTGACCACCCGTCGTGACCTGGCCCTGGGCATCTTCGCGGCCGATTGCCTTCCTGTGCTGCTGACCGACCCGCAGGCCGGCGTGATGGGGGCGGCGCATTGCGGTCGTCGTGGTCTGGTGGCTGGCGTCATTCCAGCCACAGTCAAGGCCATGACTGACAAGGGCGCCGACCCGTCCAGGATCGTGGCAACGCTGGGGCCTCGGATCTGCGCAGACTGCTATCAGGTGTGTTCGCACTTGGCTGATGACTTCGAGAAGCGCTTCCCCGGCGCATCCGGACCATGCCGATTCGGCGGAATCGCCATCGACATCGCCGCTGCAGCCAGGATGGAACTGAAGGCGGCAGGAGTGACCCGTATCGTAGATTCCGCCCCCCGGGTCGGTGCCGCCACCAGCTACCTCCGTCAGGATCCGGACCTGGAAGAGCTCTGCAGCCATGACAGTGAGGGTCCCTCCCTGTCGAAGCGTCTTGAGGATCTGCGCCGACCCTTGTGCACCCTGGAGAATCCGCTCTGGTACTCCCACCGCCGGGCCTCGCTGGCCAGCAAGGCGGGGGAGGGGCGCATGCTGGCCCTTATCCTGGCCGACGACTGATGCAGCATGTTGATTGATCCGGCTTCCGGCACCTGGAGCAGGCCTCGGGTGCAGATGTTCGGTGCAGATAGCGCCGGGCCTGCGCCCCTTCCTGTCCTGGCGTGAGTACCGTTGAGTCTATGAGTGAGAGCAGAGCATCAGCGGCCCCGTCCGAGGTCAGTCAGGATAATGCAGAGCCAGAGGAGCAGATTCAGCCAGTTGTGGCGGTGATTCTGGCAGCCGGGCTGGGCGTTCGGTTTGACGAGAGCAACCCCAAGCAGCTGGTGCAGGTGGGCGGCAAACCCATCATCGCCTGGTCAATTGACGCCTTCCAGTTCAATGCCCGGGTCACCGACATCCTGGTCGTGGTCAACGATCGGGTGCGGGAGGCTGTCGAGGCCATCGTGGGCGATGACACCTACGACAAGGTCCGCACGGTCATCCAGGGCGGCATCGAGCGCATGGACAGCACGGAGGCGGCCCTGCAGACCCTGGCCGAAGCGGAGATCCCCCAGGATGCCAAGCTGCTCATCCACGACGCGGTACGTCCCTTCGTCAGCCAGGAGTCCATCAATGGCTGCATCGATGCCCTGGATACCTTCAACGCCGCTACCGTGGCCGTGGCCTCGACCGACACCATGCTGATGGCCGGCGACCTGGGCGAGCGCAAGGTGGTGCGCCAGGTGCCCGACCGAGACAACATGTTCCGGGCCCAGACCCCGCAGGCCTTCCGTTTCAGCACCCTCCGCAAGGCCTACGACCTGGCCGCCGCAGACCCCGACTTCCATCCCACCGACGACACCCGGGTGGTGGTGGACCGCCTGCCCGAGGAGCCGGTGGCCATCGTGGCCGGCAGCGTGACCAACATGAAGATCACCCTGCCCTCGGACGTGCCCATGGCTGAATGGATAGCGCGCTCCCTGGCCGGGTGAAGTCCTGTGTACCATGGGGCACATGGAGCAGATCAAGGTCATCGTCGCCGGATACGATCATTACGAGGGTGTTGATGTCAACCCCTCCTATCAGGTCTCACAGGCTTTGGCCGAGCATGGCATGGAAGGCATGCGGCCAGTCGGCCCCACCGAGGAGGATCCCTTGGAGGGCGTGGACCTGGCTATTTCCTCCGTTACCATGCCTGTCAGCTTCGCCAAGGCCTGGCCCATCCTGCATGAGGCCATAGAGCGCGTGCGCCCTGATATCATCATCGCCACTGGGCTCAAGCGTCGGGCTCGCGGCATCGCCATGGAGCGCTGCGCCGTCAACCTCAAGGAGGACGACGCTGACGACCGTGAAAACCTGGGGGAGCAGGAGTCTCAAGATACCGTCCCTCGTGCCAGCCGCCAGCCCATCGACCCCCAGGGCCCGGCCGCCTACTGGACCCGACTGCCGCTGAGGGCCATCCTGCACGACTTCGGCACCTGCGGCATTCCTGCCACACTGAGCTCGGACGCGGGCACCTATGTCTGCAACGCGCTCTTCTACAACCTGCTGGCATGGGCTGCAGGACACAAGGATGTCCTGGCCGGGTTCGTCAGCCTTCCCCTGGTCAACGAAAGCGGCGGTCAGGAGTGCGGCCTGCCCCTGGATCAGCAGATACAGGCTGTGCGCGAGGTGGTCAATGAGACCATTCGCTACTATCGCAGGCCCTCCTCCAGTCCCATTCTCATTGCCTGAGACCCGTATGTAAGGCCAATGTGTCGGCGGCAGGTCAGACGGCGACTTTAGGCCGGTCATGGGGTAGAGTCGAGGTAAATCCACCGGACCGAAGACATTTCTGTCACGGGCCGGCATGTCCTGGTGGCGAAGAGGAGTGTTTCCATGGCCGAAGATCAGTTTCCCGTTGTCCTGCGAGGCTATGACAAGGAGCGGGTCGACCAGGCCTTGGCGGCCTCGCGGAGCAATCTAGCCCGGTTGCGTCAGCAGATCAAGGCCGATGACGATCGCATTCTGAAGCTGGAGGCGGAACTCCAGGAGGTCAAGTCCCGCAAGGCCGAACAGCCGCGCAACTCCTTTGCTTCACTTGGAGCCAACGCCCAGCAACTGCTGGCCTCGGCCGAGCAGACCAGCACCGAGCTGCTCAACCGCGCCAAGCAGGATGCGGCATCCACTAAGACCTCCGCCCAGGAGAAGGCGACGACCCTGGTCAACGAGGCTCAGCTTGAAGCCAAGCACATTGTGGACGAGGCCAACGCCAAGGCCAAGTCCATCGTCGAGGCCGCCAACGACGAAGCCAGGACAGTCACCACCACCGCCAAGCAGCAGAGCGAACAGAACAAGGCCGCAGCCGATAAGGTCGTGGCCGAACGCCGTCAGGCTCTGGATCTGGAGCTGCAGAACTCCCGCGAGGAGCATGAGAAGCGGCTGGCCACCAGCAAGGCCACCCAGGACAAGGAGCTGTCCGAACAGAAGGCCAAGGCCGCCAAGGAGATTGCCGACAAGCGGCGCAAGAGCGACGAGGAGATCGCCAAGCTCAAGAAAGAGGCCAACGATCAGATCCAGAAGGCCCTGGCCGAGGCCAACAAGAAGCTGGCCGACGTGCGCGAGCAGGTCTCCAAGAGCCTGAATGACGCCCGTAGGCAGGCTTCGGAGATCACCGACAAAGCCAAGTCCGAGGCCCAGCAGATCGTGGATGAGTCCAAGGTCACCAGCGCCGAGACCATGGCCAAGGTCAACGCCGAGGCCGAGCAGGTCCGCTCCGACATCGCCGCCCAGCAGGAGGATGCCACCAAGAAGGTGGGCGAGCTGCTCAAGAACCTGGAGGAGCGTCGGGTCAAGACCGAGAAGGAGACCCAGGAGCTGATTGAGCAGGCCAAGGCCACCCGCAAGGATGCCGATTCGTTCGCCTCCTTCAAGCGGGAGGAGTCCGAGCGCAAGGCCAACCAGTTGCTGGATGAGGCCAAGCAGCGCGCCCAGGCCGAAGTCGACGCCCATCGCAAGGCCGCCCAAGCCGAGCTTGACGGGCTCAAGGACCACATCACCAAGCTGCAGCACCGGGAGGCCACCATTACCGCTCGGGTCGACGAGTTGCGGAACATCTTCTCCAAGTCCTTCGGCAACTTCGACGGCTTCCACGATGAGGCTGTGGTCAATGACCAGGACGAGGGGCAGGCGCCCAGCGTGCCCGTGGTCAATGCTGTGCCTGCCGCGGATCCGCTGCCGGCCCCTGCCTCGT
Organism: Bifidobacterium sp. ESL0825; assembly: GCF_052606465.1. Taxonomy (NCBI): domain Bacteria; kingdom Bacillati; phylum Actinomycetota; class Actinomycetes; order Bifidobacteriales; family Bifidobacteriaceae; genus Bifidobacterium; species Bifidobacterium sp. ESL0825. Next base: position 1,202,559 of record NZ_CP199589.1, on the reverse strand, counting down.
CGGCTTCGGCGACATCCTCGGAGGCTGAAGATGAGGATCAGGCCGTCGACCAGCCCCTTGCCGACGCCCAGGCAGAAGCCCCTCAGACACCGGTCGATCCGGTCCCAGTCAGCCAGTCAGCCGATGGTGCGGCAACTGATTCCGACAGTAATTCCGGGGATGATGCCAGCGCGGCTGAGGCTGCGGCTGTCAGGTCCTCAGCCAATATGCCTACTCAGGTTCTGCCCTCACCAGCGCCGAGCGCCCTTCCCGATGAACCCGCCCAGGCCGATGACGCGCCGGCCCAGGATGAGGCCGGACAGGTGGAGAAGGCAGTCACCGATCAGGAAACCACGGTTATCCCGCCCATCAACGACGACGCAACCCCGACCGATCAGGACTGATCAGCAAAGGACATTGTCCGTTGGGGCCGGATCGCAGGCATGGTCTGCGATCCGGCCCTGTCTTTCTGCCTTGCCTGGAAGTTGGTTGGCTGCGTGCCGAAACCGGCGTGGCTGTCAATCTCGGGCCGAACCCCTGCTGAGGCCTAGAGTCGATGGTGAAGAGGTGCAGGCCAAGGGTCACAGGGTTGGGAGAGCGTCATGCAGCAATCACAGCACGCATCATCACATGTGTCCGCCAAGGGGTCATCCGGGTCGGCTGTTTCGCGCCCATGGAGTGCCCAGGTGCGCCGTGGGGTGGACCTGCAATCCCTCTATGCTCTGGTGTATCTGGTGGTGGCCAACCTGATCGCGGGGGTTTTGAATCTGCCCTCGGTGGCCGCTGCCCTGGGCATTGCCCGTCAGCCGGGGCTGGGCGATCTGCTGGGCGATCTGGTCATGCTGGTCTTTCTCTTCGGCACCCGCAGCCAGGATCTGCTCGGGCGTGGCTCCAACCCTGTGCAGTACAAGGCGCAGACTAATCCAGGTCCGGCCGTGCTGATCGGGGCCATCCTGCTGATCATGCTGGCCAGCAGCATCGAGACCGGCTTCACCTGGGTGGTCAACCAGGGATCCCAGGCTCTTGGGCTGGTCTACCACTCCACCACCTCCCAGATCGCAGCAGGCCAGCACGGGTTCCTGTCGCCCCTGGACACGGCTATCCTGGTCCCTGTCGTCGAAGAATTCCTGCTGCGCGGCGTGGTCATGGGCCGACTCAGGCTCTACGGACGAACCTTCGCCATCGTCACCTCCTCCCTTATCTTCGCCTGCCTGCACGGAGACGTCACCCAGAGTCTGTTCACCTTCCTGTTGGGCCTGGTTCTGGGTGTCATCGCCATGGAGTACTCCATCCTCTGGTCTATGGCACTGCATATCTTCAACAACCTGGTCCTGGCTGACGCCATGATGTGGCTGACCCAGACAGTGCCGGCCCGCACCGGCTCGATGATCAACCAGGGCATGACCCTGCTGGGCTTGGTTGGGGGACTGGTAGTCCTCTGGCTGATTCGGGGCCGGCTGGCAGACCGTCTGCGCGCCAATCGTTCACGCTCCGGCACCTATCAGGGCTGGATCTCCCTTGGGTTGGCCGTCCTGGTGGCCCTGGCCGTGGTCAATGCGTCCCAGCGCTTCTCTCTGGCTTGACAAAGGCACAGTTGTCCACATCATCCGCCAGGCGAACCCATGAGGACCGATTCCCGCTATGCTGGATGCAGGGATGCAGATACATCCGTATGAAAGGAAACAAGGATAGACCGTATGACATCAGTACTGACACCACTGGATCAGACCCGTCTGGAGGGCCTGCGCACCGCCTTTGATGAGCGCGAGGCCAACCACGTCGCCATGAACGCCGTCACTCAGGTAGGCATTGACGAAGTGGCCCACAACTATAACCGCTCCCGCCTGCTCCAGCACCGATTTTCGGTCAGCATCGATAATGGCACGGTCACCTCGCAGGCGCATTCCGGACGCTGCTGGCTTTTCAGCTCGTTGAATGTAGCCCGATTTGTGGCCCGCAAGGCTCTGAACATCGATGGTAAAAGCACTGCCAACCCTATGGGCGATTTCGAGCTGTCCCAGAACTACGCCATGTACTATGACAAGCTTGAGCGCGTCAACTACTTCCTGCGCGACGTGGCGGCTCTGGTGCGTGCCGGCGAGCCCGTCGACTCCCAGCTCATGCGCTTCTTGATGGGCGATGTCATGGGCGATGGTGGCCAGTGGATCATGGCCATGAACATCTATAAGAAGTACGGTGCAGTGCCCAAGCAGTTCTATCCCGAGACCGCTTCCTCCCAGAACACCAGCCAGATGAACGACCAGCTCCGTCGCCTGCTTCATCAGGCCACGGCTCACATGGTGGCCAACCCGGACGGGATCGACGGGATCATTGATCGGACCCTGGAGGCCGGTCACCGTATCCTGACCATTCATCTGGGCACCCCGCCCACCAGCTTCGACTGGGAGTGGACCGACAAGGACGGCGTCTTCCACAGGGATGGGCGGATCACCCCGCAGGAGTTCTGGAAGCGCTACGTGAATGCCGGACTTGAAGACTATGTCTGCCTGGTCGACGATCCGCGTCCCGAGCACCCCAAGGGCCGCAAGATCGGCATCGAGCATCTGGGCAACGTGGCTGGCGGCGATCCCACCGAGTATCTGAACGTTCCGGTGGAGGTCATGAAGGACTGCGCCCGTCGTCTGATGAGCGAGCAGGGCCTGCCGGTCTGGTTCGGCGCCGACTGCCACCCCATGATGGACCGCAAGGCCGGCCAGTGGGCCACTGACCTGTTCGAGTACGGCCGGGTCTACGGTGTGGACTTCGACATGGACAAGGAGCAGCGGGTGCGCTTCGGCGACTCGGCCCAGAACCACGCCATGGCATTCGTGGGTGTGGATGTGGCCGATGACGGCCGGACCACCAACCGCTGGCGGGTGGAGAACTCCTGGGGCGGGGACATCGCCAACAAGGGCTACTTCACCATGAGCGACGACTGGTTCAGCCAGTATGTCTACGAGGTGGCCGTGCCCAAGTCTATGCTGTCCGAGGAGTATCGCCAGGCCTTCGATCAAGAGGCCATCATGCTGCCCGCCTGGGATCCCATGGGCGCCCTGGCCTGAGCAACGTCACCAATTTATCCATTCAGCTGTTCGTTCCCGTGGTCTGCATGGATCGCGGGAACGGACCGTCCGCATTGGTCCGGATGCGGGCGGTCATAAGGAATTCGGGCAGGATCGTCGGAGTACGACAGAGAGGAGAGCGACCGTGGCATTCGTCAAGGAACCGGATATCATCCCGGAAGAGGAACGGCAGTATTTTGCCGATACGGCCGTCTTTCCCGAAACAGTGGACGTCAACATCCGTCAGTTGGATCCCATCCCGGCCCCCAGGGTCTTTCTGCGCTCGCGGCCCTTGGATTCGGAGCGTATGGAGTTGGTGCGGGACTCCCGTCAGGCCATTCGGGATGTTCTGCATGGCCGGGACGATCGGCTGCTGGTCATCACCGGCCCCTGCTCAGTCCACGACCCGGAGGCTGCTCTGGAGTACGCCCGTCGTCTGTCGGCCGTCAATGAGCGGTTGAAGGACCGGCTGCTGATCGTCATGCGGGTCTACTTTGAAAAACCCCGGACCACAGTGGGCTGGAAGGGCCTGATCAACGACCCCGATCTGGATGGAACATTCAATATTCGCAAGGGGATTCGCCTGGCCCGTCAGGTGCTCTGGCAGGTTCTGGGACAAGGGATTCCGGCGGCCACGGAATGGTTGGATCCCATCACCCCGCAGTATCTCTCTGACGCGGTCAGCTGGGGGGCCATCGGGGCTCGGAACACGGAGAGCCAGGTCCACAGGGAACTGGCCAGCGGCATGTCCATGCCCATGGGTTTCAAGAATTCGACCGAGGGCAGCGTAAAGGCAGCGGTTGATTCCTGCCTGGCCGCAGCATCCGAGCATCACTTCCTGTCCATCAACCTGGACGGCCATGTCATCGCTGCCGAGACCAGGGGCAATCCAGATTGTCACTTGATTCTGCGCGGTTCCAGTCATGGCCCCAACTACGATTCGGAGTCCGTCCGGTCCGCCCTGGAGGCCATGCATCAGGCCCCGCTGGGCCCTGGTGCCTGCCGGGGGCTGATCGTCGACGCAGCCCATGGCAACTGTGGCAAGGATCCAGTGCGTGAGGCCCAGGTGGTCGAAGAGCTGGCAGAACGTATCGCCAAGGGTGAGCAGGGCCTGTCAGGCATCATGATGGAGAGCTTTCTTGAGGGCGGTCATCAGAAACCTGCCCCGCTGGATCAGCTGGTCTTCGGCCGATCCGTCACCGATGCCTGCATTTCCTGGGACAGGACCGAGGAACTGCTGCAGATCCTGGCCGATGCTGTGCAAGCCCGTCGGGAAAGGAGAAGGCATGAGCCGGATGAAGGATGAGCCACAGGAGCCTCTGCCCCGACCCAGCAAGGCCTACGAGGTTGAACTGGTGCACAAGGCGCTTGCGGCAGGCGTCAACCCCCTGCAGACCGGGAACGTGCCCAGGTGGGAGGACGAGGTAGGCATAGGCCGGATCGTCAACAGGAGGGTCTTTGAGCTTGACCGCCTGCCTTCGCCCGCGCAGATGCTGACTCGATATCCCTTGGACGGATCGGCCAAGGATCTGGTCATCCGCTCCCGGCAGGAAATCGTGGACTGCCTGCATGGGCGGGACGACCGGCTGCTGGTCATTGTGGGTCCATGCTCCATCCACGACCCGGATGCTGCGCTGGACTATGCGCGTCGTCTGTCGGCCGTCAATGAGCGCTTGAAGGACCGGCTGCTGATCGTCATGCGGGTCTACTTCGAGAAGCCTCGGACCACGGTCGGTTGGAAGGGCCTGATCAACGACCCCGACCTGGATGGCAGCTACAACATCCAGAAGGGCCTGGTCCTGGCACGGCGCATTTTGCTGGGTGTGCTGGAGACCGGGCTTCCGGCAGCCACGGAATTTCTTGAGCCCACATCGCCCCAGTACATTTCCGATGCGGTCAGTTGGGGGGCCATTGGTGCCCGGAACACGGAGAGCCAGGTCCATCGGCAGCTGGCCAGCGGCATGTCCATGCCCATCGGCTTCAAGAACGCCACGGATGGTAGCGTGGATGTGTCCATTGATTCCTGCTATGCGGCCTCTCAACGCCATACCTTCTTCGGAATAGACCATGAGGGTCAGGCTGCGGCTGTGGCGACCATGGGCAACCCCGACTGCCATCTGGTTCTTCGCGGCTCCAAGTCCGGCCCCAACTATGATCAGGATTCGGTGCGGGCAGCCCTTGCCGTGCTGCGCCAGCGCATGCCTGAGGACAGCGCCGCTGCCCACGGACTGCTCATCGATGCTTCCCATGGCAATTCCGGCAAGGACGAGCGGCGCCAGATCCAGGTTGTCCATGAGCTGGCCCGGCGGATAGGCGACGGTGAGGAAGGCGTCACTGGCCTGATGATGGAGAGTTTCATACGTGGAGGCAATCAGAAGCCGGCCCCATTGGACCAGCTGGTCTACGGGTGTTCGATCACCGACCGTTGCATCTCCTGGCCTGATACCCAGGACCTGCTGGAGGAGCTGGCAGGAGCAGTGGATCGTCGTCGAAGCGCAACTCGTTGACTTGCGCCTGCAGTAGTCTGGTCGGGCTGCAGTTGTAGGTGGAATCTTGGATAAGGAGTCAGGTATGAGCGAAGCGGATGCTTCCCCGAAGGGTGAGGATCGGCGGCCGGTTGCCGTCATCGGGGCCATGGATGAGGAGGTGGCCCTGATCGGCCGAGGTCTGCAGCAGGCGGATCAGGATCCCCGGGCCGGTGAAGCTGGCCTGAAGGTCATATGCGGCGCCCTGAATGGGGCGCACGGCCCGGTTCGTCTGGCTGCCACCGTGGGTGGCATGGGTACTGTCAACATCGCCGCCACCACACAGTATTTGATCGATGCCTTCCACCCCAGGGCCGTTATCTTCTCCGGCATTGCGGGCAACCTGAACAAGGATCTGCACATCAACGACGTGGTTCTTGGCGGCACCCTGCGTTATCTGGATACCGACATGCGATTGGTGGCCCAGTCGGCCCCCGGCACCGAGGAGTTCCACTCGGACCCTCGCCTGCTGGATCTGGCAAGCCGGACCCTGGACTCCATGGGGATCAAGCACATCGTCGGCACCATTGCAACAGGTGACTACTTCGTGGACAGCCCGGAGAAGATCGCCGAAGTCAAGGAGCAGACCGGGGCCGACGCGGTCGAGATGGAGGGAGCGGCTGTCTGCCATGTGGCGGCCCGCAACAAGGTGCCAGCCCTGGTCATCCGCGCTCTGAGCGACAACGCCGACACCGACTACGAGGTCTTCCGGGAGTTCGACATCTCCGAATATGCCGACACGGCCGCCAGGCTGGTGCTGGGCATCGTGCGCGAGCTCTGAGCGCAGGTCAGCAAGGAGCCCTCAGCCGTGCAGCTTGGCGCCTATGGGCCTGCGATCTGACGGGTTGCGCCCGTCAGGGCCTAGATGCCGTGAATCTGCTGCAGTTCTGCAGTCCCCGAAGCTGGCTGGCTTCGAACTTGCCGTGCCTGTGAACTTGACGGCTGCACCCGACCTGTGTAGTATTGCCCCTTGCATACCAAAGACCGTTGGTCGGGACCCTTGGGTCTCCTAAGTTCGGTTGATCGAGCCAGCACAGGTTGAGTTTCAAATCGGTCCTTGCGACCTGTTTTTTCGCTCTGCCTGTCGGCAGGGCTTTCTTTTGCCTGCCATGCTCGGTCGTCCGGCTCCCTCCAGAGGTCTGTCTAGGAAGGAACGCCATGAAAAGGCCCGAAAAGGAAGAGGCTGTCGCCAGGCTGACGGACAAGTTCCGTGACGCCGACGCCATCATCCTCACCGAGTACCGCGGGCTCAGTGTTCCGCAGGTCGCCGATCTGCGGAACAAGCTAGGCCGCGATACTTCCTACAACGTGGCGAAGAACACGCTAGCCCGGATTGCAGCCAAAGAGGCTGGAATCGAGGGTCTCGATGAGATGCTTGCCGGCCCCTGCGCCATCACCTTCGTCAAGGGTGATTACGTCAATGCCGCCAAGGCGCTGCGTGATTTCGCCAAGGACAACCAGGCACTGATCGTCAAGGGCGGCTTCATTGATGGAGCTGTTGTTGACGCGGATGCTATGAAGAAGATCGCGGATCTGGAATCCCGCGATGTTCTGCTCTCCCGGATGGCCGGCGCGCTCAAGGGCACCATGTCCAAGGCCGCCAACCTGTTCGTCGCTGTGCCTACCAAGGCCGTGCGCACGTTCGACGCCCTGCGCGAGAAGCAGGAAAAGGCCGCCTGAGTCCACGGCCACTGGCCCGGATCCATACGGCAAATACAAAAGAAGATGTTCGGTGATCGGCCTACCAGTCAATGCCGGTCGCCACAAATGAAAGGAAGCCATTATGGCCAAGCTCTCCGCTGACGAGCTCATCGACGCGTTCAAGGAAATGACTCTGGTCGAGCTGTCCGACTTCGTCAAGAAGTTCGAGGACGAGTTCGACGTCGAGGCCTCCGCCCCCGTGGCCGTGGCCGCTGCCGCCCCCGGTGCTGCTGCTCCGGCTGAGGAGGAGAAGACCGAGTTCGACGTCGTCCTCTCCGCCATCGGCGACAAGAAGATCCAGGTCATCAAGGCCGTCAAGGCCATCACCAACCTGGGCCTGGCCGATGCCAAGGCTCTGGTTGACGGCGCCCCCAAGGCCGTCCTGGAAGGTGCCAAGAAGGAGGACGCCGACAAGGCCAAGGCTCAGCTGGAAGAGGCCGGCGCCACCGTCGAGCTCAAGTAGTCATCGGCTCTTTCTGAGCCCTTGCATGCTGGAAAGCCCTGTGCCGTCACCGACGGCCCGGGGCTTTCCCATATCCGGCCATGCCATGGGGGATGGGTGTGCCTATTTGTTCGGAGACTATCTGTGCGAGGGTGGACCAAAGCGTTTGAATTGATTCATGGCAGGCAATGAACCACGTGCCGTTTTCGCAATCAGGTCTGCAGATGCTCCCGATCCTGACGGCTCCAAGTGCTGGGCTATGCCTGCGAACCTATCATGTGTCCTTTATCAGGTAATTCGGCACGCAATCAATCCTATCTCTGGGTTTCATGACAGAATAGGCGATAGTACCGAGTGAAGGCGGCTGCAGATTTGGGAGGTCGAAAACGTGAGTGACGATCGGCGACCGGGGCAGGTGTGGATAGTCAAGTTCAATGGGGCGGAAGAGACCCGGCTCAAGCCTGGCGAGACCGTCGAGATCGGCCGCAAGCCTCTGCGTCCGCTGGCCGATGACGGTCGGCGTCGTCTGGAGGTGCCCGATCAGACTAAATCCATGTCCAAGCGGCATGCCATTTTCGCCGTCGACCAGGACGGTCTGGCCACCCTGCGCGACATGGGTTCCACCAACGGCTCCTATCTGATCCAGTCCGACGGATCGCTGGTCAGGCTGCCCGTGGACGCCGCCTTCCCCCTGTCCAGCAGCTCGGCTCGCTTTCAGTTCGGTGATGTCCCTGTCGACTTCGTGCGCATCAACAATCCCGAAGAGGATAAGACCGATCCCTCGCCCCGGGTGCCCGACCTCTTCTCATACTCCACACAGCCCCGGGGCATGGTGGAGCCTGATGCGGCTGAAATGTCCGTCGACGACATTCTGGACATGCGTGCCGGCGAGCCCACTGGCATCTTCAAGGCCGACGGGGTCCGCAACCGGGTCACTGCCCTTCACGATATGGCCCTGGGCGCTGCCAAGACAGCCGATTCTTCCCAAGAGGCCAGCGGTGCTTCACAGGATCGTCCCAGGACTGCCCCAGCCGCGCAGGGTTCGGAGGGCAATCCGTCGCCGCCTTTCTCCGGAAGAGCAGAGCTCACAGATTCGCGAGGCCCGCAGGTTCGGTATTCTGACGATTCTGATTCAGCTGAGCATGGCCAGACCGGCAGGAGACCGGCCGATGCCGGCTCGGCTGATGGTCAGGGATCATACCCTCGCAGGGCCTATGCCGACCAGCCGGATGATAGAGCATTCGAAGACCGCGAAGGTTATCGGCGTGGTGGCGAAGCCCGCCAGCCTCTGCCATGGCAGGAGCACGAATCCGAGCAGAGTCTGCCGCTGGTCGGCACTCGGCAGGAGGACAGCCAGCCGGTCGACCGCGATCTTTTCGCTGATGCTCGTCGTTCCCGTTCCGCTGAATCCGCCCCTGATCAGGATCGCTACGACCAGGATGCTCGCGATGCCCGTGATGATCGTCGGCATCGCGATGATCGTGCAGCTTCCGGCCGCAGGGGCTATGCAGATGGTCAATCACGGCAAGGCCGGGGGAGGGAAGCGGACACCGCCCAGGGATTCACCCCGCTGGGAGCCGTAGAGCTGGCCCGCCTTTCCAAGAAGGAATCGGATCAGGCCCGACGTCCTCAGCCAGCGGATCAGCCGGATGATGACCAGCAGTATCAGCCGGCCTTCGAGCCCGGATCGGTCTTCGAGCGGGTCTCCAAGGGTGACTATGACCGTGGCCAGGAGGCCATCGTGGTGGACGGAATGAGCTCCGATGATGCCAAGCGTACTGGTGACTTCGCCCTGCAGTTCGCCATGGCCAAGCATCGCCAGCTGCTGCCCTTTCTGGCGATGAATCCGGCCCTCTATGATGATCTGTACGCCTGGTTGGAGGCTCAGGGCGACCAGGACATCGACGCGGCCCTGCGCAACAATGACGGGTATCACGAATATCTGAACGCCGTGCGGAAGTGAGTGGACGGATGAGCGAGACGGTAATGAGCACCGGGGGATCGGAAGAGGACAAACGGGCCGAAGATGCACAGGCATCAATGGCCGGGTCCTCCTCCGACCGTACGGCAGAAGAGGTCAAGGCCCCGTTGACTCCACTGGAGCGAATCCGGGGATGGCGCCAGGACTACCAGAACCAGGTGGGACTGACCCCGCTGGAGAATGTGTCGCAACTGGCGGCGCAGATGGATCTCACGCACGCGCATCCTTCAGGCATTGCCCAGCTCTTCGCCAGCGGCCAGGTTCATCTGGATGCGCTTTTCCGGGACCGCGGCATGCTGCGTGCGGCCCACCGTCGCATGGAGCGGGTCCTGGACGATCAGGCCGCCAAGGAGCGCGCCAGCGGTTTCGCCCAGCTCTCCATGGTGGTAGGGGTGGCTGCCTGGCAGGGGCGCGACATGCCCGTACTGCTCTATCCCGTGCGCATCGATGAGAGCGCACAGGGGGCCTCCAGGGCTTCCATCAGATTCACAGGCAAGGTGGATCTTAATCCTGCCTTGATCTCGGCCATGCGCGAGCGGGGCATCACCCTGGATCCGGAGCGTCTGTTTTCCGCCTCCCACTATCAGGGCGGCACCCCTGAAACCTCATCGCTTTTCAAGGACATGACGGCCCTGATCACGCCGCATATCAGCGACTTCACCATTGAGCGGAAAATCGTTCTGGGGTGCTTTATCGAGCCATCGGCCCAGCTGCTGGGCGAAAGCCTTCGGATTCTGGATCGGATGACCGCTGGGTCCACCGGCAACGATCTGCTGGATGCCCTGGCTGGCGACCAGGCAGCCTCCGAGCGGCTCAAGGGCGGACCAGTGCCTGACTACAGCCCCTTCGATGCTGACCCTCACAGCGAGTTTGAGGCTGGAGATGTGGACAACCGGGTCCGCTATGCCGCCCAGCTGGTGGCGACCGGGCACAGCGTGCTTGTGGATGAGCAGACCGGCCTCCACAGCGCCGACGATGCCCTGGCCATCGCCTCGCGCTGCGTCACCGCCGGCAGGACCGTGCTCTATGTGCCCTGCGTGGTGGAGGAGAAGCGGCGTTTCCAGCATCGTTTGGATGCTGCCGGGATGGCTGACATGGCACTTGATCTGACCGATGACCAGCTGGGCAGGGTCCTGGACCAACGGCTGATCGATGCAGTGGGGTTCAAACCCGGCAAGGCCAGCGAGCATTTTGATCAGGTGGCTGACGAGCTTGTGGGTGTCCGCTCCCGACTGACCCGCTACCTGGGCGATCTGCATGGGGTGGATTCCAGCTGGGGGGTTTCGGCCTACCAAACCATTCAGAATCTGGCCAACATCGCCAATATGCCTACGCACCCTGCCACCCGCGTCCGTCTGGGCGCGGCCACCGCCCACGATCTGCAGCCCGATTTGGATGCGTGGGCGGACAAGCTGGAGAGGGCTGCCGAGCTGGGCGAATTCGTCATCGGCCCCCAGGACACTCCCTGGTTCGGTGCCACCCTGGTCAACGAGAACGAGGCTGTGGACGCATACTCCCGTGTGGTTCGTCTCCTGCAACGGCTTCTGCCGGACACCCGTGAGCAGGTCAAGTCTACTGTAGAGACCTGCGGATTCCCCGTGCCCGCCACCGTCAAGGATTGGGGACGGCAGGTGGTGGTCCTCAAGAACCTGCGCCGGGTCCTGGATGTCTTCCAGCCTTCCATCTTCGAGCGCGATATTCCCGCCATGATCGAGGCCACCAAGTCCAAGGCCGATCGCAAGGCCAATGGCACCAATCTGGGATTCTGGGAGCGTCGGCGCCTGGTCAAGGAGGCCAAGAGCCTGCTCAGGCCCGGCGCCCAGGTCGAGGATCTGCATGAGTCGCTGGTGGTGGTCTCCAAGCAGGCCGAGCAGTGGCGGACCTTCGTCCCCCACGGCGGCTGGCCGGTCCTGCCGCCCAAACTGGACGTCATCATCGACACGCAGGAATCCCTGATCCGCGACATGACAGCTCTGGACACCGTCCTGGACTCGACTCCGGCTGGCGGCGATCTGGAGACCATGGACTTCAACAAGGTGGAGGAGCGACTCAAGGCGCTCTTTGACGACCATACAGCCTTGGATACCTTGCCTGAGCGCTGCGCTTTGGAGGGTGAATTCAGCAAGGCCGGGCTGGAGGAGCTGGTCCAGGATCTGCGCAACCGCCAGGTTGAAGGCAAGGCGGTAAGGGCCGAGCTGCAACTGGCCTGGTGGACCACGGTCTTCGACGACATCATGCGCTCCTCGCAGATCATCTCCAACCAGGATGGCTCCGCCCTGTCCAACGCAGCCGACCGCTTCAGTCAGGTGGATGCCCAGCATGTGGCCAGCGTAGGGCCCATGGTTGCCCAGGAGAGCGAAAAGCGTCTGTCCGAGCTGCTTTTCTCGCGCACCCAGGAGGCCAATCAGTTGCATACCATGCTGGCCGGCAACCCCGGTGCCTCCCTTGCGGTCTTCCAACAGGCCCACCCCGGCATCCTGTCGGCGGCCAAGCCCATCATCATCGCGACTCCGGCCACGCTGGCAACCAGGACCAATCCGACACAGCTGGCCGACACGGTCATCATCGATGCCGGGGCCCATATGCCTTCCATCCAGGTGCTGACTGTGCTGGCTCGGGCCCGGCAGGTGGCGGTCATCGCCCATCGGCCCACCATCACTTCGGATGGCCTTTTGCAACTGGTCGACCATCTGGTCCCGGTCACCGTCAAAGCCCGACCCTCGCGCCGTTCGATTCGGTTGGACGCCTTCCTGAAGGATCACGGCTATGGGGATCTGTCGGCACCTGTCCCCGATTGTCGGGAACCTGGCAGGGTGACCCTGACCAGGGTGGAGGGCGCTGGCGTCCCGGTCATGGCCACCGGTCTGGTCGAGTCCAGCCAACAGGAGGTCGCTGCCGTTGTCGACATGCTCAAGCGCAGGGCCGGATCCTTCTCCCTGGTGCCGAACAGTTATCTGCTGACTGTGGTCACCCTGTCGGCTACCCACCGCTCAAGGCTGGGCGCCGAACTCAAGTCGGCGGCAGCCAAGGACAGGGTCTTCGCCAAGTTCCTGCGGCATGTACGCATCGTCGGCATTGACGAGGTCTGCGGCGCTCGAGCCACGGACGTGATCCTGACTCTGGGCTTTGCCAAGACCACCCACGGCCGTCTCCTGCAGCAGTTCGGCGATCTGGAGGGCGAAGGAGGCAAGGGCATGCTGCTGGATGCCCTGGTCCTGCCGGATCGGAATCTGGATATCGTCGCGGCGTTCTCTGCTGATGATCTGGAGGATGATCGCCTTCACCAGCCTGGACCGCGTCTGCTCAAGGAGCTGTTGACCTGGGTTGAGCATCCCGACGCGGAACCGGCCCGGCCCGAGCAGGCCGAGCAGTCCACTAATGTGCTCTTCCGGGATCTGGCCCAGCGGCTGCGGACCCGGGGGCTGGACGTGGCCTTGGATTACGGGTACGACCAGGCGCCCCGGATTCCGCTGGTGGTCGGGCTCAAGAACAAGCCCTTTGCTTTGGCCGTGCTGACCGATGACGCCGAGTTCATGCATACCCAGTCCACACGGGAACGTCACCGGTTCACCACCGAGGACCTGCAGTATCTTGGCTGGTCGGTCATGACCGTTTGGAGCGTTTCGGCCTTCGTCAACCCCGACAAGGAAGCCGACAGGATCGTCGCCCGCCTTGCCGATATCTATCAGCAGGCGCGTTGATGGCGGATGATCAGCTGGACCACGGCGATCAGGCCGGTGAGCCTGCGGCTTCGCGCCCGCGTCGGCATCGCCGCGTGGTGCGCCCAGGCAGGGAACGGTTCGATGTCGACGGCATCGAGGAGGATCCCCAGGATCGGATCTGTGCGCAGGATCGTCTTGACGGGGATGACCGGCGGATCCTGGGCGAGCTGCCGCCCCACTGGGGACTCTTCCCCAATGAGCGCGGCGACTGACTGCCGGTCCTAGTCCTGGCCTTTGGGCAGTCCGGTTCCGGTCTGCTGACTGTCTGAACCTGTTGACTGGTGGATGTCTTCGGCGATCTGGCGCAGCAGCTGAAGGGTCTGGTCCTGAGGGCTGGGTGCGTTGGGCTGGTCCTTGATGCCCGAGGCTGCCCGGCTCAACTGCCGCAGTTTGTTGATGGGCATGATGATGCAGAAGTAGACGGCGATGGCGATCAAGAGGAAGTTGAGCAGGGCCGTCAGAATGGCGCCAAAGGAGATGGTGGCGTTCCGGTAGCTGATGGTCAGGAGTCCCGACAGATCCGGTTTGCCGAAGATCATGGCGATCAGGGGGCTGATCAGATTGTTGACGATGGCGTTGACCACGCTGGTCACCGCAGAACCCATGACCACGCCCACGGCCATATCCACCATGGATCCGCGTGAGATGAACTGTTTGAACTCGCCCAGCACCCCCTTGTTGCTGATCTGCGAGATTTTGTGGACTGCTTCGGCGGTATCCTTGGCCGCCACCTGATTGATCGAGGCCATCCTGCATCCTTCCGTAGCCGATGTGAGGCATGGAGAGCCCATGCCTGCTTCTTCCTCCATTATCGCGGGCCCAGAATGGTTTCGGTTTTCCGACATGATCGGAGGGTGTCGGTGCAGAAGTGCTGTCGGGGCGGATGGCGATGACGGGTGTGGATGGATCCAGCGATAGCAAGAGCAGAGCCTGACTGGCATTCAGGGCGAAGACGGCCTGGGACGCTTGTTGGACTTGGTCGCCCTCCCGCTCTTCCGGGTCGGATCGATCTTTGGCGATGGTCTGCGCCGGTTGCAGCGCCAGTGCCTGCTCGGCTATCATGCAGTGTCCGCCGCCTGAGGCCTGCCCGGGAGTCGGCGTCTGCATGTCGTTGACTTGCTGGCTATGGGCAAGCCCTGGCGCCCTATCAGAACCTGGTCGGTCTTGTGTGGAGGGTGGTGGCAGAGAACCGGGTTGGGCGGGATGCGTGCTGGCGGCGGCTGGGCAGTTCCCCGAGGCCAGCAAACTCGCCTGGTCGCCAGCCTGCAGGTTTCCCGGGTCGTCGGCAAGGCGAACAGTCACCGGGGTGGTTCCAAGTGGCTGTGCCGGTCTGCTGCTGATCATGGCCGTGGTCAGCGGTTGCCCTGTGTGGACGCTGATCATCAGCCGCTGCCCACGTACTTGCGCAAATGAGGGGATCAGGCCGGGCAGACCTTCCCTGCCATGCAGGATTCGCGTTTCAACCATGGCGGGCTCGATGGCTGATCCGCGTGCAATGGGCCGCGCGGCGACCAGTACAGATAGGCGGCCCTGAGCCTGAAGCAGGATCTGCAGGGTGCAGAAGACCGCAAGCCCTAATGCCAGGGCGGCCCCTACACGCCGCAACCGAAAAAGTCGCCGTCGGCGGGTCAGGGATCCGGCTGCGGATGAAGGCTTATCCCTATTGCTGAAGATGGAAAAATCGGCCATGCCCCCAGCCTGCCAGGATCTTGGCCGGCGTATGGGTCTGCATGGTCGATGTGGTCGAATGTGCTTCTCGGTCTACTTGCTGCTTGTGGAGCCCGAGGAGGAGGATGAGGCTCCGTCGGTCCGGTAGAAGCCATGGCCCTTGAACTCGATGGGCACTGCGGAGAAGATCTTGCGGACCTGCTGTTGCCCGCACTTGGGGCAGATGGTGATGGGTTCGTCGTTGAAGGACTGCTCCTTGGTGAAGTCGTATCCGCAGTTCTTGCAGCGATAATGATAGGTGGGCACCGTTCTTTCCCTCCGCTGATGGTCGGTTCGCTCGACGATTGGTTCAACACCCAATATCCTAGTGGTGGCTTCGACCAGAAGAATCGGCGCCGGGCCTCTCGTCAGCCTTGTTCATCACCATTATGGTCTGTGCCGGGCCTTCGTGACAGACCTGCGGCTGTGGGCGTGAAACCTTCAGGCGTCAGGACTGCATCCACAGGGAGATCATGGTCCAGATGGGGCAGAGGGGCTTCCACGAATTCGCCGGGCCAGCAGATGCCCACTACCGGGGTCCGGTCTGCACGCAGGGCCAGGGCACGGTCATACCAGCCGCCGCCTCGGCCCAGGCGAATGCCGGCATGGTCGATGGCCAGCGCTGGCACCAGAATCAGATCGGCCTTACCTAAGGCCTGCGCCGGCAGGGCAGGCATATCGGGTTCGTCAGGCCGCCAACCTGGAATCCGCTTCATGTCATCCAGATCCTGCCGTGATTGCAGTCGGCCCCAACCTACTTCGGTGCCTGTACCCAGCATGGGGATGAGCACCTGGTCGCCACGGCCCAGTAGGAGATCCAGGCTGGGGTCCATGGCTATCTCCCCACGAATGGAGGCAAAAGCAGCCACGGTCAGGCTTTGGCCGCCTGGGGAGCGTTCGATCCTGGCAAGCACCTGGCCTGCCAGCAGATCGGCAAGCTTGCGGCCTGCGTCCAGGCATCGGGCCGGGTCGATACGCCGTCGGGCTTCAAGCAACCGGCCGCGTCGATCCTGCTTGTCCGTATCGATGCGTTCCTGCTCGTTCATGTCCCCAGTTCTACCAGCAGGTGCTCTCCATGGTGGACGCATGCCTGCCTCAGCAGCCGTTCGGTGAGAACATGGAGCCATGTCGGTTCTGCATACCTTCCGCCAGGTCTGGCAGGGTTCCCGAGCCCGTTCGGACCATGCCCTGGATCTGCCTGATCGTCTGACTTCGCCCCCGGGCCATGGGGACTTCCTGCTGAGGCCCATCCGCGAGGGCGACCAAGCAGCCTGGAACGCGGTCCGATGGAGGAATCGCGATTGGCTGGCCCCATGGGAGTCGGGGGATCCCCGCCACGGGCCTGGCATGACCTATGCCCAGTGGATGCAAGAGCTGGCACGTGCCCGGCAGGAGGGCTCTTCAGCGGTCTTCCTGATGGAGTTTCATCAGAGCATCGTGGGGCAGATTTCCTTGGGCGCCATCCGCTACGGGTCCATGCGTGCAGCGACAGCGGGCTATTGGGTGGACCAGGATTGGATTGGTCACGGGTTCGCGCCCCTGGCTCTGGCCATGCTGGCTGACTGGGCCTTCAGGGACAGGAACGGACCCCATCTGCACCGGCTTGAGGTGGCGATCCTGCCTGAAAACGAACGGTCTCTGCGCGTAGTCCAGAAGCTGGGCATGGAGCCGGAGGGGCTGCGCCGCAGCTACATGTACGTCAACGGACAGTGGCGGGACCACCTGACCTTCGCCTGGATCAGTGACCAATTCGATCCGGATTTGCTGGCTCGTCTATGAGCTCCTGGGACGGACATGGTCGACACGCTGGGTTTGACTTGCCGCTTGGGGCATACCGTCAACTAACGTAGTACCTATGGTTTATGAATCACTCAGCAGCATCGTGGTTTTGGTGATTGCGGTGATTCTGGTGCTGGGTTGGTTGCCGTTTCGCACCGTCAAGGGCATGAAGCGGGCCTCGGAGCATCGCCAGGACAGGCTTTCCACCTCCCTGCACATGGTGGGTCGGGAAGACGGCATGAGGTTCTGCGACAGGCAGTCGAGGACGGTGAAAGGGTTGGTCATGCAGCAAGGGCAGCAGGATGGCAACCGGCGGAGTCAGGCCCAGCGCGTCAAGCAGATCAGACAGTTGCGCCGCGCGGCCATACGCCGTCGTCGTATCCTGGTCGTTACCCTCTTGGTTGTGACCCTGCTGGTGGCCGGCTGCTCCTTCCTTATGGACTACAGCCCATGGTTTGCTTTGATTCCCCTGGTGCTGGTGGTAGTGGTGTTGGCTGCAGGCGCGCATGCTTCGGCCCAGGCGCGGGCCTGGGAGCGCAATTTAGCCCAGCGGCGTGCCCGGCAGCGTCGTCAGCAGGCAGCCAGTCTGACTAAGAGCAAGACCTCCGGCAAGCCTGGACAGGCCAAGAATCAGGGACGCGCGGAAACTGCCACGGATGTGCTGGACCAGGGTGAGATCCGTCGAACGCTGGCCCAGGCCAGGGCTGATCAACAGGCAGCTCTCAAGGCCAGGCAGCGCAATTCCGCCAAGCCTGCAAATCCGACAGTCGGCAGCAGCAAGACTCAAGGTTCGGCTGGGTCCGTCAAGTCGACCGGGAAGGCTGCTGCGCAGACAGGACATACGACGAACAGGCCGTCCGCAGCCAAGAAGGCCTCTGAACGGACCCCAGCCAAACAAGCGGCTTCTCGTCCGAAGGCTTCCAAACCGGCAACTGCCAAATCTTCAACGGCCCAAAAGGCTGCATCCAAGCCCGCAGCGCCCAAGTCGTCAGTGGACAAGTCCGCTGCTTCCAAGCCTGCAGCTCGATCTGCCTCTCCGCAGTCGGCATCCGTGCAATCCGCCGCTGCCCAGTCAGGCAAGTCGGGATCGGTCTCTGCATCTGCTGGCAACGAGCACCCAGCTTCGTCGGCTCAGTCCTCCGCATCCGGGGGATCGTCGTCCTCGGCAAAGGCCCAGGACGACGCCACTAATGAGCTCAAGCGCATCAGTCCCTCTCCGGCCTTGGATGCCTTCGGTATGGCGGCGGGCCAGGATCTGATCTCCTTCTCCCTGGGATCAGCCCATGACGAGGGAACAGACGGGGACGGCAGGAATAGCGAGGACGAGGGTCCTCACAGCCTGGAGATCAAGTCCACCCGGCAGGTCTCCGTGGCCCGTCCCCCCGAAAAGAAGAAGGCCGATGGCCGGCCTGACGACTTTCACAAGCAGGAGTTGCAGGCTCAGGTCGAGGTGCCCGACCGCAGCGAGGACTCCCTGTCCATCGGCGTGGAGGCCATATTGGCCCGGCGTCGTCCGGCAGCCAAGTCCTGAAGGATCAATCGGCGATTGTTCTTTCACCACCAGCGTTAGCACTCAAGTTGGCAGAGTGCTAATTTCGCGCTACTATGGCTTGTAGCGCAAAGGAATGCGTGGTGAGTGTTCGTCAGCCTCTCATCGACGTTCCGGCGTGGGTTCATTGGCTGTTCTCACAAGATGTAGGAGGTCCACAGTGTCGATTTCACTCACACCGTTGGAAGACAAGATCGTCATCAAGCAGGCTGAGGCGGAGACCAAGACCGCTTCCGGGCTGGTCATTCCCGATACCGCCAAGGAGAAGCCCCAGCAGGGCGAGGTGCTGGCGGCAGGCCCCGGCCGTCGTGATGACAAGGGCGAGCGCATCCCCATGGATGTCAAGGTTGGCGACAAGGTTCTGTACTCCAAGTATGGCGGCACCGAGGTCAACTACGGCGGCGAGGACTATCTGATCGTGTCCGCGCGCGACGTTCTGGCCATCCTCAAGTAAAGCGGCGGTGATAGTGGCCCCTGGTCCTGTGCAAGGACCGGGGGCCATTCGCGTCTCGGGAGACCGTGCAGCGGAACAGACACCGCGGAGACATATGGCGGCCACTAGCATGGTGCCCATGTACTATCGTCATCGCGCCAGCATTGATTCCCTGCCCGGATACCGGCAGGGCAGCCCGGCACCAGCCGTTCCCGGGTTGACCAGCTACAAGATCTCCAGCAATGAGAACCCCTACCCGCCCCTGCCGGGTGTGCTCCAGACCGTCTTCGAGCAGGCCTTGGGCCATCTGAACCGCTATCCGGACATGCGTGGCACCCGTCTGGTGGAGCGGCTGGCTCAGCTGCACGGGGTGGATCCTGCATGCATTCAGCTGGGATGCGGGTCCACCGAGGTCATCACCCAGCTGGTTGACCTGGTGGCCGGTCATGGCGACCAGGTGGTCTACCCCTGGCGCAGCTTCGAGGCCTATCCCATCATCGTCACCTCGGCTGGAGCCACAGGGGTGCCCGTGCCCTTGGATAAAGAGGGGCGGCATGACATCGAGGCCATGATCGCCGCCGTCAACGAGCGCACCAGGCTGGTCATCGTCAACAACCCCAACAATCCGACTGCGACCAACGTCGACCGCGGCCAGGCCGAACGGCTGCTGCAGGCCCTGCCTGCGGATCTGCCGGTGCTCTTTGACGAGGCCTATATACAGTTCAACGACGATCCTGATCGCGCTGACGGGTTGTCGCTCATGCGCGAGCATCCCAATGTGATCGTGGCCCGGACCTTCTCCAAGGCCTACGGACTGGCCGGTCTGCGGATCGGGTACGCCGTGGCTGCCGAGCCGATCATCGCCGGCATGAACAAGGTGGCCCTGCCCTTCGGCGTCACCGATGTGGCCCAGACGGCGGCAATGGCCAGCCTGGATGCACAGGACCGCCTGGCCGAACGGGTCCAGGCACTCAAGCAGGAGCTGGCCAGAGTACTGGCTGGTTTGCAGGAGCAGGGGTGGAAGATCCCCCAACCTCGGGCCAACTACTACTGGCTGCCCCTGGGCCAGGCCTCCGCGCAGGCTGATCAGCGTTTCCGCGACGCAGGCTTGTCGGTCAGGACCTTCCCTGGCGAGGGCATCCGCATCACTGTGGGGGAGAGGGAGGCCAACGACCGGGTGCTGGAGGTCTGCGCCGACCTGCGTCGACAGGGTTTGCCGCAGGACCCGATCGCCGACTGAAGGTTGCGCTGGCGCAATCGTAAAAGCATTTGACTGCCGTCCCTGCTGTTGTATGGAATGTCACAGCGGGGGCGGTTTTGCTCCTGTGAGCTTGTGTCGTCTTGGATAAACCTATATATTGTGGTTGGCTGGCCAAGCATATCCAACATATAGTGTTTATCAAGGAGCAGCAGTCACTATGTCTTCAGCAGATGTGGATCGGCACGATCCTCTCGATGGCGCCTCCAGACTGGTGTATTTCTCCAGCGTCTCCAACAACACCCACCGCTTTGTGCAGCGGCTGGGCGTGGAGGAGCCCATCCGCATCCCCCTGTATGAACGGCGCCAGCCCATGCCTGTTATGGATGCGCCCTACCTTCTGCTGGTGCCCACCTATGGGGGCGGGTCAGCCAAGGGGGCCGTGCCCAAGCAGGTCATCCACTTCCTGAACAATCCGGTCAACCGCGGACTGATCCGCGGGGTCATCACCTCGGGCAACCGCAACTTTGGCAGCGCCTATTGTGCGGCCGGCCCGTTGATAGCCCGCCGGTGCGGCGTCCCTGAGCTCTATCGCTTCGAGCTGCTGGGCACCTCCGAGGATGTTCAAGCGGTCAGGGCCATTCTGGCCGGAATGGGAGTGCAGCTCCAGCAGCAGTCGACTGATTCACGAAAGGCGGTTTTGTCATGAGCCAGCAGGAAAGCACCGAAGAGAGCACCAAGTCAGAGGCCGGCGTCTATGCCGACGACGAGATGATGCGCCAATCCATCACCCCGCCCCAGTACCGTGTCACCCCTGAGGCCAGGATTCGCCCGGTCAATTGGAACAAGATCACCGACGAGAAGGATCTGGAGGTCTGGAACCGCCTGGTCTCCAACTTCTGGCTGCCCGAGAAGGTGCCCCTGTCCAACGACATCCCATCCTGGAACACGCTGACCGATCACGAGCGCCAGACCACGGTCCGCGTCTTCACCGGGCTGACCATGCTGGACACCACCCAGGCCACCATCGGTGAGCTGGTGCAGATCGATCACGCCCGCACCGAGCAGGAGCAGGCCATCTACACCAATATCGCCTTCATGCAGTCGGTCCATGCCCGCTCCTATTCCTCGGTCTTCTCCACCCTCTGCTCCAGCGAGGAAATCGACAAGGCCTACCGCTGGGCAGTGGCCAACGACGTCCTCCAGGAGCGCGTCCACACGGTCCTGCACGAGTATGTCAGCGAGGATCCCCTGAAGCGCAAGGTGGCCTCCACCATGCTCTCCTCGCTTATGCTCTATGCGGGCTTCTACCTGCCTCTCTACTTCTCCAGCCATGCCAAGCTGATGAACACGGCTGACATGATCCGGCTGATCCTGCGCGACAAGGCCATCCATGGCTATTACTCGGGCTACAAGTATCAGCGGGGTCTGGAGGAGAGGACCCAGGCCGACCAGGCCATGCTGGAGAAGTTCACCAACGATTTGCTGGACAAGCTCTATGATCTGGAGATGGTCTACTCCGGGCAGATCTATGAGGGCTTCCCCTTCGTCGAGGATGTCTTCGCCTTCGTCCGCTACAATGCCAACAAGGCGCTGATGAACCTGGGTTACCCGGCCCGGTTCGCAGCCGACCAGACCGATGTCAGCTCGGAGATCCTGGCGGCCCTGTCGCCATCGGCCAACGAGAACCATGATTTCTTCTCGGGTTCGGGCTCCTCCTACGTCATGGGGCATTCCGAGTCCACGGACGACGACGACTGGGACTTCTAGGCCAGTTACTTCTAGGCCAGTTGGAGACGGTGTGATATTGGGCACAGAAAACCCTATATATGCTCACCGTTTCCGATATCAACAGCACATATAGTAGTTCAGGCTCGCGCTGGGCGGGTTCTGATCGGTCCGTCCTCAGGGCGGGCATCACCGTCAAGACAGGCTCTGGATGGCCTGATCAGGAGGAAGCATGGAGCAACAGCAGACCGCCGGAACTGATTCGGAGCTCAGCGCTCCCGAGTTCGCCGCCCAGGGTCAGCGCCTGGGGGCTGTGGTCTACTTCTCATCGGCCTCGCGCAACACCGCCCGGTTCATCGCCAACTGCCATTTGGATGAGGAGGGGATTGACGTCTTCCGCATCCCTCTGAGGCCCAAGGACCCGCCGCTCAACATTCGACAGCCCTACATCCTGATCGTCCCCACCTATGGGGGCGGATCGGCCAAGAAGGCGGTCATGCCGCAGATCAAGCGCTTTCTGAACGACCCGGCCAACCGGGCCGGCATCCGCGGGGTCATCGCCTCGGGCAACACCAACTTCGGGGAGGCCTTCTGCATGGCGGGGGACATCATCTCCCGCAAGTGCAATGTGCCCTTCCTCTACTATTTCGAGCTCATGGGCACCAAGGAGGACCAGGAGAAGGTCCGCCGCGGGGTTGTGGATTTCTTCCGCAACCACCCCGAGTCCTGAGCCAATTTCATTACACGCATCATCACCGCAAAACTCATGAAAGGACACCCGATGGGAGCAAACGAGGACACGTCCCTGGCCCTGGACAGGACCGCATCCGAGGATGAGGAGACCTTCGATCCGGCTCACGACTACCATGCCCTGAACGCCATGCTGAACCTGTACGACAAGGACGGCAGGATCCAGTTCGACAAGGACCACGAGGCCGAGCGCCAGTACATGGACCGGCACGTGCGGCCCAACACCATGACCTTCCCCTCCACGGCCGAAAGGATCGCCTACCTCCTGGATCACGAGTACTACGACCGGAAGGTCTTCGATCGTTACACCCCTGAGTTCCTGGACAGGATCTACCGGCATGCGGCCGAGAGCGGCTTCGAATTCGAGACCTTCCTGGGCGCCTTCAAGTTCTACACCTCCTACGCGCTGAAGACCTTCGACGGCAAGCGCTACCTGGAGGACTTCCCCCAGCGCTGCGTGGCCGTGGCCCTGGAACTGGCCGACGGGGACGAGCAGGCCGCCATGAAGTACACGGACGAGATCATCTCCGGCCGCTTCCAGCCCGCTACACCCACCTTCCTGAACCTGGGCAAGGCCCAGCGCGGCGAGCCGGTCTCCTGCTTCCTGGTGCGCATCGAGGACAACATGGAGTCCATCTCCCGCGGCGTCAACGCCGCCCTGCAGCTGTCCAAGAGGGGCGGCGGCGTGGCCCTGCTGCTCAGCAACCTGCGCGAGATGGGCGCGCCCATCAAGCACATCGAGAACCAGTCCAGCGGCGTGGTCCCGGTCATGAAGCTCCTGGAGGATTCCTTCTCCTACGCCAACCAGCTGGGCGCCCGCCAGGGTGCCGGCGCCGTCTACCTGTCGGCCCACCACCCCGACATCATGCGCTTCCTGGACACTAAGCGGGAGAATGCGGATGAGAAGATCCGCATCAAGTCCCTGGCCCTGGGCGTGGTCATCCCCGACATCACCTTCGAGCTGGCCAAGCGCAAGGAGCCCATGGCCCTCTTCTCGCCCTACGACGTGGAGCGGGTCTACGGCAAGCCCTTCGCTGACATTCCCATCACCGAGCACTATGAGGAGATGGTCAAGGACAAGCGGATCCACAAGAAGTACATCGACGCCCGTGACTTCTTCATGACCCTGGCCGAGATCCAGTTCGAGTCCGGCTACCCCTATATCCTCTTCGAGGACACGGTCAACAAGGCCAACCCCATCGACGGCCGGATCACCATGTCCAACCTCTGCTCGGAGATTCTGCAGGTCCAGGAGCCCAGCACCTACTCCGAGAACCTGAACTACGAGCATATCGGCCGCGACATCTCATGCAACCTGGGGTCCCTGAACATCGCCAAGGCCATGGACGGCGGCCTGGCTGACACGGTCGAAACCTCGGTGCGGGCCCTGACCTCCGTCTCCGACCACACCAACATCGAAGCCGTCCCCTCCATCAAGAGGGGCAACGATGAAGGCCATGCCATCGGCCTGGGTCAGATGAACCTCCATGGCTTCCTGGCCCGCGAGGGCATCCACTACGGGTCCGAGGAGGGGCTGGACTTCACGGACATGTACTTCATGACCGTGGCCTACCACGCCTACAGGGCCTCCCATGCCCTAGCCGTGGAGCGGGGGAAGGCCTTCGCCTCCTTCGCCAAGTCCGACTACGCCAAGCCGGCAGGACAGGGGAACTACTTCGACAAGTACACCGAGGGCAGCCGTTCCCTGGAGCCCAGGACCCAGCGGATCAAGGACCTCTTCGACCAGTATCAGGTCCACATCCCCACGGTGGAGGACTGGAAGGAACTCCAGGCGTCCATCCTCAAGGACGGCATCTACAACCAGAACCTCCAGGCCGTCCCCCCGACCGGGTCCATCTCCTACATCAACCACTCCACCAGCTCCATCCACCCGATCGCCTCCAAGATCGAGATCCGCAAGGAGGGCAAGATCGGGCGCGTCTACTACCCGGCCCCCTACATGACCAACGAGAACCTGGACTACTTCGAGGATGCCTACGAGATCGGCTGGAAGAAGATCGTGGACACCTACGCCGAGGCCACCCAGCATGTGGACCAGGGGCTCTCGCTGACCCTCTTCTTCCCAGACACGGCCACCACACGCGACCTGAACAAGGCTCAGATCTACGCTTGGCGCAAGGGGATCAAGACCCTCTACTACATCAGGATCCGCCAGCAGGCGCTGGAGGGCACCGAGGTCGAGGGCTGCGTCAGCTGCATGCTCTAAGGCGCCTGTCCTCAGGAATGTGCAATCCCTGGTCGGTGCCGTCTTTGAGGGCGGCGCCGGCCCTTTGGCATCCGCATCCACAGGTCAGGTCCGTCCATGCGGTAGACTGACGGTCCAGTCTTGATCCGCTTCGCACTGTCGAACACCCATCCAACAAGGAGCAATCAACCATGGTCCCACCCATTTCCATTCCCCGGCAGCCGCTGAAGCTGATCGACCGGGTCTCCGCCATCAACTGGAATCGTCTGGAGGACGAGAAGGACCTGGAGGTCTGGGACCGTCTGACCGGCAACTTCTGGCTGCCTGAGAAGGTTCCCGTCAGCAATGATCTGCCCTCCTGGCAGTCTATGAGCGAGGAGGAGCACACCCTGACCATGCGGGTCTTCACCGGCCTGACCCTTCTGGACACCATTCAGGGGACGGTGGGCGCCGTCAGCCTGATCCCGGATGCGCTGACCCCCCATGAGGAGGCGGTCTACACCAACATCGCCTTCATGGAGTCGGTCCATGCCAAGTCCTACTCCTCCATTTTCTCCACCCTGGCCTCCACCCCTCAGATCGATGCCGCCTTCGAGTGGAGCGAGCACAACGAGTTCCTCCAGCGCAAGGCCCAGATCGTCCTGGACTACTACGAGGGCGACAACCCCCTGAAGCGCAAGGTGGCCTCCACCCTGCTGGAGTCCTTCCTCTTCTACTCGGGCTTCTACCTGCCCATGTACTTCTCCAGCCATGCCAAGCTGACCAACACGGCCGATCTGATCCGCCTGATCATCCGGGATGAGGCCGTGCATGGCTACTACATCGGCTACAAGTACCAGAAGGGGCTGGCCAAGGTCTCCGACTCTGAGCGTCAGGCCATGAGCGACTACACCTACGAGCTCCTGGGCGACCTGTACGACAACGAGGTAGAATACACCGAGAGCCTGTACTCCGGGGTGGGCCTGGTGGAGGATGTCACCAAGTTCCTGCGCTACAACGGCAACAAGGCCCTGATGAACCTGGGCTATCCCGCCCTCTTCCCCTCGGACACCACCGATGTGAATCCGGCCATCATCGCATCCCTGAGCCCCAATGCCGACGAGAACCACGACTTCTTCTCCGGCTCTGGCTCCTCCTACGTCATGGGCAAGGCCGTGGAGACGGATGACGAGGACTGGGATTTCTGACCGGTTTGTCCCGCCCTGACGCGGAAGACACGACGTTGGATCGGGACTTGCGGAAAACAGAAAAACATGTCATTATAGGCAAGTTGCCGTACGGAGCTCCGGTTCTAGTGCGGCATGGCGGATTTCCCAAGCGGTCAAAGGGAGCTGACTGTAAATCAGCCGCGTAATGCTTCAGAGGTTCGAATCCTCTATCCGCCACGCCTCGGTAGCTCAGTGGCAGAGCACTTCCTTGGTAAGGAAGAGGTCGTGAGTCCGATTCTCACCCGAGGCTCTCTGGCGGGGTAGCTCAGCTGGCTAGAGCGTACGACTCATAATCGTAAGGTCAAGAGTTCGAGTCTCTTCCTCGCTACTGTGGCCGACATACGTCGGTCGTGCAACGACTATAGAGGTGAACCATGGCAAAAGCCGCAGATATCCGTCCTGGCATTACGCTGGCGTGCACCGTGTGCAAGGAGCGTAATTACATTACGACCAAGAACCGTCGTAACACTCCTGACCGTCTGGAGCTCAAGAAGTTCTGCCCCCGTTGCGGCAAGCATACCCTGCACCGGGAGACCCGCTGAGTTCTTCCCGTCTTTTGGCTTCATCGGAACCCGACCATCTGGTCGGGTTCTTTTTTATACAAGCGTTCTTCCTTATGCAAATCCGCCTATGTTCCTGCCCCGCATTATCTGCGGATAGTGTTGGAAGCAGAACGGGTTTGGCGATGTAGGGGCTCAGCCTTCAGAGAGCGCCCTGGTAGGCGGACGCAAAGGCCTGATCCAGATCGGCGATCAGGTCGTCCGGGTTCTCCAGGCCTACGGAGATTCGAATCAGGTCGTCGCCCACACCGGCGCTGAGGCGGTAGGGTTCTGGAACCTCCCTGTGGGTGATCCTGGCCGGGTCCACAATCAGGGTGCGGCAGTCGCCGATGTTGGGCATGTAGCTCATGAGACGCACCGAGTCCACGATGCGCTTGACCTGCTCGTAGCCCCCTTGGACCTTGAAGGAGAGAATCGTGCCGACGCCCTTGGGCAGCAGGGTCGATGCCAGGTGGTTCTGCTGATCTGCATCGCCCTGGTGCCGCCCCTCGGGTATGCCCGAATAATTGACCTGCTCCACTTGGGGAATGGTCAGCAGGTGGCGGGCCAGGGTTGTTGCCGTTTTCACCTCGGTGGCGACCCGCTGGGCCAGAGTCTCAAGGCCCGTCAGCTGCAGATAGGCGGTGAAGGGACTCATGACCGCCCCAAAGGTGTGCAGGTACTTGGTATGGACCCTGTGCAGGAAGGCCATCTTGCCGAAGGCATCCAGAAAGCTGACCATGGACCCGTGCCGCTCGTCGCTGATGATCAGCTCGGGCTGGCTCATCTGCGGGAAGCGGCCATTGCCCCAGTCGAACCGTCCCGCATCCACGATGACCCCGCCCAGGGCATTGCCGTGGCCGCTGATCCCCTTGGTGGTCGAATGCACGACGATGTCGGCGCCGAAGTCGATCGGATTGAGCAGGTATGGCGTGGGCACCGTATTGTCGATGATCAGGGCCAGTCCATGCCGGTGGGCCAGTTCGGCCAGGCCAGGGATGTCGGCTATGGCTGTGGACGGATTGGCCACGGACTCAGCGAAGATGGCCCTGGTGTCGTCCTGGATCAGGGATTCCACTGCCTCAAGGTCGTTGATGTCGTCCACAAAATCTGTTTCGATGCCGAAGTTGGGAAAGAAGGTCTTCATGGTATCCACGGAGGTTCCATAAAGATCGACAGGGGAGATCAGCCTCCCGCCACCTTCGGCTGCGCACATGAGGGCGGACGACACGGCGGCCATCCCCGAGGCCATGGCTACAGCCCCCTTGCCCCCCTCCAGACTGGCCAGGCGGTCCTCCAGGACCTTGACCGTGGGGTTGGCCAGGCGGGAGTATGAGAATCCTTGAATTTCGCCGGCGGCCAGGGCGTCTGCCCGGTCGGCGGTGACCATGTCAAAGGCGGCCGACTGGTAGATGGGGACGCTGGCTGCGCCCCCGCCCTGGCTCTGACAGTCATAGCCGTCATGGACGGCTCTTGTTGCAAATCCTTTGCTCATACGAGTTGTGCCCCTATGCTTGTGTCCGGTCGGGAATCCCTTGCTAGCCCACCATCGAATCTTCTTTCAGAGCCTCAGGCAAGGTTGCTCCCATAGGTGTTCCTTATCGCCCGCTATCGGAGGTTGCCTTGCCCAGGTATGCCTGGCGGACACGTTCATCATTCAAGAGCTGTCGGGCAGGCCCCTCCAGACGGATCAAGCCGTTCTGCAGCACGTACCCGTAGTCGGCGATGGACAGGGCCAGCTCGGCCTGCTGCTCGACCAGAAGGATGGAGATGCCCAGCTGGTCCCGAAGGGAGGCGATCTGCTCAAGCACCTGGTCGACCAGCTTGGGCGAGAGGCCCATGGTCGGCTCGTCCATGCATATCAGCCGGGGATGGCTCATCAGGGCCCTGCCGAAGGCCAGCATCTGCTGCTCGCCTCCTGAAAGGGTGCCGGCCTGCTGCCCGCGGCGTTCGGCCAGGCGGGGGAAGCGCTCATATATGGTATCCAGATCCTGTTCGATCTGATTGCGCTCCCTTTGGGTGTAGGCGCCCATACGCAGGTTCTCCTCCACGCTCATGGCCGCGAAGACCCTTCTTGCCTCCGGAACTGAGGCGATTCCGGAACGGACCCGATCCTTGGTGGGGGAGTGGGTGATTTCCTGTCCATCCAAACGGATGGTCCCCTCCTTTGGAGCCAGCAGGCCCAGGATGGTCTTTATGGTTGTGGACTTGCCTGAAGCGTTTCCACCCAGAAGCGAGACGATGCCGCCTTGGGGAATGCGAAGACTGACATGGTCCAGGGCCTTGACCGGGCCATAGCTCACATCGACGCCATCCAGGGAGAGCAATGTTCGTTCCCCCTCGGCTGTCGGCTTCCCCTCATCATCAGAGGCCTCAGCCTTGGCTCTCAGCCTGGTTCCCGTGCTGTCGGGATCCTGGCCATCAATCGGTTCCGCAGCGGTGACCGGAGCCAGGGCGTTCTGTCGGGCCAGAACATCCGCCTGCCCGTTCATGGGGGCATCGTTGCGGGGTCTGCGGTCGCCCAGGTATGCGGTGATGACGCGGGGGTCGGCACTGACCTGCCTGGGAAGTCCGGAGGCGATGATCCGGCCGCCGTCCATGGCGATGACCTGGTCGCAAAGTGCTTCGATCAGATCGATCTTGTGCTCGACCAGAAGCATGGTCTGACCCTGGGCCTTGAGCTCCAGGAGCTGTTGCAACACCTCGGCCGTCTCCGACTGGTTCATTCCTGCGGTGGGTTCGTCCAAGACCAGGATGTCGGGGGAACTGACGTGGGCTCTGGCGATCTCGGTGCGGCGCCTGTTGGCGTAGGACAGGGTGTAGGCGGCCTGGGTGCGATGCTCCTCCAGGCGCTCGCTGAATCTGTCGATCTCGGACTGGACGGCCTTGCGTTCGGCGACCGCCTCCCTCCCGCAGGCGGGACCGGGCACCAGCGTCAGCCAGGTCTGCGTCAGCAGGGGGATCCATCGCAGGATGGGCCACCTCTCCAGACGGCGAAAGGGCCTGCGGGCTTCCAGGCGCCTATGGAATCCTACGGCCACGTTCTCCTCAACGCTCATGGTCGGGAAGACCCTGCCGTTCTGGAAGGTGCGGGACACCCCCTGCTCGGCCATGTCCGTAGCGGGCAGGCCGGTCACGGTGCGTCCCCTCAGGCTGATCTGGCCCGAGTCGGGCTTGAGAAAGCCGCAGATCAGGTTGATGGTCGTGGACTTTCCTGATCCGTTGGGGCCGATAATGCCTATCACCTGGCCGGATGCCAGATCCATGTTGACGTCGGCCACCGCCTGCAGTCCCTGGAAGCTCTTGCTCAGATCGCGCACGCTGAGCAGGGGTTGATCGGGATTGTCGCGTGCGGGTTCGGGACTATGCTGACTGCCTGTCATCATGCCCTCCTTTTGGTTGAGAACAGGCCTTGTGGTCTGCAGATGATGAAGATGATCAGGACGAGTCCGTAGGCCATGATTCTCACCTCGGGCAGGATGCGCAGCAGTTCAGGGGCGCCTACCAGGATCAGGGAGCCGATCACGGCTCCGGTCGGGGACTTCATCCCACCCAGGACGATGATGGTCAGAATCAGGGTCGACATGGTCGGATTGAAGAGGGTCGGGTCGATATAGGTGTACTGGTGTGCCAGCAGGGCTCCTGCGATACCTGCCGACCCGCATGCCAGGGCGTAGGCCAGCGCCTTGTAGGCCCCTGTCCTGATCCCCAGGGACCAGGCCGCTTGTCCGTCCTCGCCGATGGCCTCGAAGACGTGGCCCAGATGTGAGGACCGGATCCGGGAGGTCACTGCAAGGACCAGAAGAAGAATGACCAGATCCAGCAGGTATTGCATCTGCTGGGTGTAGAGCGGCTTGCCCAGGAATGTCGGCAGGGGAATGCCCTGCAGACCTAGCGAGCCCCTGGTCAGAGGTTCCCAGATGCGGATGATGGCGACCATGACTGCTCCAACGCCTATGGTGGCGATAGCCACATAGTGGCCACTGAGCTTCCATACCGGGAATGTCAGCAGGGATGCGGCCAGGGCGGCGATGACGGCCGCGCCCAGCAGGGAGAGGGTGAAGGGCCAATGCAGACGCATGGTCAGCAGGGCCGAGGCGTAGGCTCCCACGGCCACAGGTCCCGCCAACCCCAGGATGGTCTGACCGGCTGATCCTGAGATCAGCGTCAGGCCCACTGCGGCAATGGCGTATATGGCAACCTGGGTCCCGATGCCGGCCAGATGGTCGGAGAAAATGAAGGGGGTGGCCAGGGCGGCTGCTGCAAGGCCGAGGTTGGCCCAAAGCGGCAGACGGATGGGTCTGGCGGCTTCCGGGAGGGTTCCGGTCATGGGCTCCTTGCCCATGTCTGCCTTGCGGCCCAGGAATCCTGAAGGCTTGAGGATCAGAACCAGCAGGAGGGTGCCGAAGGTGATCAGGTCGTGCACGCCATCGCCGAAGAGTCCTACGCCGACGGCCTCGGCCAAACCCAGCACCAGGCCACCGATGATGGCTCCGGGGATGGAGCCCAGCCCGCCGATGGCGGCGGCCACGAAGGCCGTCATGCCGATGGTGTTGCCGTCCATGGGGTTGATGTTCGTCTTGAACAGGCCGATGAAAATTCCGGCGATACCAGCCAGGACCGAGCCGATAACGAAGGCTATGGTGCGAATGGAGGTGACAGGTACTCCCATCTGCAATGCGGCCTGGGAATCCTGGGAGGTGGCCCTGATGGCCTGTCCGATCCTGCCATAGGTCAAGAAGGCCCAGAGCGCAACCATGCTGGCCAGGGCAACCAGACCCATGACCAGGTCGGAGGTGCCGAAGCTGATGCCCAACGCATGCAGGTTGTGGGTGGGCAGCAACTGGGGGAAGGCCCTGGTCTGAGAGCCGAAGATCAGCTGCATTCCGTTATCCAGGACCTGTCCTAGGCCAACGGTGCCCAGGAGGGCTGCAATTGGCTGCCGGCCCTCCAGGGGAGTGATGACCAGGAGGTTGGTGACCAGACCGACCAGGCCTGTGACCAGGACGACGGCCAGGATGGTGGGAACGAGCCCCCAACCGAGGGTGGAGCCCACCCACCAGGCCGTCATCATCCCGACCGCTACCAGGGATCCTTGCGCGAAGTTGGCCACATTGGTCACTCCGAAGACCAGGGACATTCCCACGGCGGCCAGAGCGTAAACACCGCCGTGGATGAGTCCGGAAAAGAGCGTCTCGACCATGATCGCTGCTCACTCCTCGATCTGTTTGAATTTGCCCTGATCCACCTGGAGGAGGATGGGTTTGATCGTATCCGCCCGGCGGGTCTTGGTGTTGAATCGGAAAGTCCCTCCCTGGCCTTGGTAGAGCGGGAAGTCCTTGACCTTGCTTAGGGCCTCCTGAATGCCCTCCCTGGTGGGGCTGGTCTTCTCGCCTGCGTAGGCCAGATCCATAATGGCCTGGTAGGCAGTGATTTCGAAGTTGCCGGGGACGGTGTGATACCGGTCCTCAAAGCTCTTGACGAAAGCCTTGGCTTTCGCATCCTTGGTGCCTGTTGCCGAAAAGACGCCGGTAATAATGGCCCCTTGGGCGTTCGCTCCGGTCAGGGAGAGGAACTCCTTGGTCTCCTGACCGCCGAAGAAGGGTCCCTTATAGTCCAGTTTGTCCCGCAGGGTATTGGCGATCAGCGCCCCATCCGGTCCGTAACCGATGTCCACCACGGCCTCGGGGGCGGCATTCTTGGCCGGGATCAGTATTGGAGTCAGATCCGTGGAATCGGGCAGATAGGAGGACTGGTAGACGATCTGCACCCCGAGCCGTTCCGCAGCCTCCTTGAAGTACTGGAAGGATTCCTTCCCCCAGTCGTTTTCTATATAGACAACGGAGATCTTCTTGGCTCGCTTGGACACCGCCTCAGCGTTGGCTTCCTGGTAGGTCTTCTGCGATATTTGAGGTGTCCATACATGATCACCCGAATTCGTGAAGGTCGGCGAGGAGTTGTTGAAGCCGTAATGGACCAGCCCGGCCTGTTGGAAAATAGGCGATGCGGCTGAAGAGGCCGGCGAGGAGTAGTCGCCCACAACGGCGATGACTGATTTATCGGAGGCGATCTTGGGGGCGACGGCGGCATCCTGTTTGGCGTCTGATTGGGTGTCGTAGTAGTCGATGTCCAGGCGCTTGCCCTGTATTCCGCCCTTCTTGTTGGCCTGGTCCTTGGCCAGGTCGAAGCCCTGCTGGAACATCTTGCCGTACTCGGCGTAGAGACCGGTCTTGGGGTAGATGGCAGCGACGGTCACATGATCCGACGATCCTGCAGAGGAGCCCTGGTCGCCTCCCAATCCGCAGGCCGACAGCGCCCCGGCCATGGCCATGGTGATCATGAGGGCAACCATTGCCCTGATGGTGCCATGATGCGGCTGGTGCTGCTTTGATGTGATGACCATGATGTCTCCCTTGGAGTTTGACGGTTGATGTCGGTGGGTTGTTTGTGGTTTCAGACTTGCTTGGGGGCCCGGGTTTTGCTCAGAAGGCGCAGGGCCTCCTCGTCGGCGGGCGTCGGGATGGTGCATGAGGGTGCCAGGAGGAAGGGACGGCCTTGACGGGCCTGAATGGTCTGATTCAATTCCTGGCGGATCTGATCCACGTCGCTGCCCGGATTGAAGAGTTCGAAGTCGGCTCCTCCCACGGGTACCGCTGGAAAGTCGGTGCTGATTTCAGGATTGCCTGGGCGGAACTGGTCCCAGTGGAGAAAATCGGGATTCAGGTCGGTGAATTCTTCGGGATGGGCATCCTCCCGGCAGGTATGCACCAGGACCAGGGCTTCCGGATTGGCCTGTCTGACCGCTTGGATCACGATCCGGTCATAGGGCTTGGCCCATTCCTCCAGTTGCGCCTGGTTGAAGTAGCCATGGCTGGCCAGACCCGTCTCGGCGAAGAAGATGCCGTCCAGACCAGCCCCGCCTTGCTCCTTGGGGCTGACCAGCAGGGTAGCGTAGTCGGCAAGGGTCCGGGCGATGTTGTCCAGCGCTGACTTGGCCGCCTCGGGCTGGTCGAAGATCAGCGTCTGTCTGTTCAGGCCCCTGTCATTCTCCTGCACGGAGCCCTGCCCCTCGGGATAGAGGGGGAGATCGGCCAACTGAAGGAGGACTGAGAGCGGGGAGAAGACCGTGTCGATGACTGCTCGGTCCTCAAGGCCGTCTCGGATGCCTCTTGCAGCCTGGATCTGCTCTTGGAGCACCTTATTGGTTTCAGGATCGCGGTAGTCGATGCGGGCGATATCCCCTGCCTCCTGGATGGCCGTGCGGACGGTGCGCGGGATCAGCCAATCATAGTGATCCTTGTCGTAGACTGCGTCCCAGACCTCGGCATAGTAGATGGCCCTCGGGTTGATCTTGACCCAGTCCCAATCCCACTTGCGAACGAAGTCCAAGGTGGCTGCGGCAAAATTCTCGGCACCGTACTCGTGCCCGATGTGGTGCTGCCAGGCGGAGGTCAGCCAGGCTTGTTTCCCCTGGTCATGGGCTATCTGGTGGAACTGGGTTCTTCTGTCTTCTGTCATTGCATGCTCATTTCCTGGTATGTGTCCTATGAACGCCCGGTCAGGCGTCCAGGTGGTTCCGGTGCCCTTCGTCCGGAAACAGGGCTTTGGAGATTCCCCTTCCCAAAGCTCTTGTCACATAAAACCCCCAGGAAGCAGGCCCGTCAACGACCTGGCATATAGGTAATATCTATCGCCGCTAATCGTCCCCTGACCCTGCGCGGGTCTTGCGAAAGCTATAGGAAAAGCTGATAGGGGGGTCAGACAGGACTTTGCAGTCACCTTGATGCCCTTGCTTTGCTATCCGAGTATGGCCGATTGATGATCGCCAAGGGCGACAGGGGGCATTTCAGGTCTGGCATGGCTCCGGCTCGGGAGAGGCCCTCATAAGGGGACGATGATACAGTGAATTGCATGTCTGACGTATCCTCCAGAGACACCATTCCGACCTTTGCCGATATCACCACTGTGGGTGTGGGCGGGAGCATGGCTGCCTTCGTTCAGCCCCGAAGCCGTGTGGGCATGATCGAGGCTGTGGAGGACGCGGATTCCAAGGGGTTGCCCCTCTGCCTGATCGGCGGGGGATCCAACCTGCTGGCCTCCGACCAGGATTTTCCCGGCGTGGTTGTGCGTGACATCCGTCAGGACATCAGCGTGCCCGACGAGGTGGCTCCGCCTGAAGGTGGTGCTCCTGTTGTTCACATCAACGCAACGGCTGGGACCAATTGGGATGATCTGGTCTCCTACTGCGTGCGCATGCACCTGATCGGGGCAGAGGGACTGTCCGGCATCCCCGGGACTGTCGGGGCCTCGGTGGTCCAGAACATCGGCGCCTACGGCCAGGAGGTCGGCCGCCTGGTCGACTCAGTCGAGGTCTGGGACCGCCAGGACAAGGTCACTGCCTATCTGCGGGCCTCGGATCTGGATTTCGGATACAGGACCTCCCTGCTCAAGCAGACCATGTACCAGGCGCCGGCCGTGCCCGACGCACGGTTCTTCCCCACGCCGCGCTACGTGGTCCTTTCGGTCACCCTGGTCCTGCGACACGGGTCCGCCGCTCAGGTGGGTTCCGCCCAGCTGGCCAGGGCCCTGGGTGTGGAGGTCGGGGCAACCCTTCCCCTAGAGCGGATCCGTCAGGCGGTTCTGAGCGTCAGAGCAGGCAAGGGGATGCTGGAGGATCCCTACCGGTACCTGACCGATTGGATGGGATCCTGCCGTCGGACCTCCGACCTGGAAGAGGCTCTGGAGGCAGTCCAGGATGACCTTCACGGCCCCAGGGGCGAGCGGGTGCTGCTTGACCGTCATAGCTGCGGGAGTTTCTTCACCAATCCGATCATCAGTAGCAAGGCCGCGGATGCCCTGCCGGTGGATGCCCCGCGCTATCCTGTCGAAGACTCGGCATTGGTCAAGACCTCAGCAGCCTGGCTGATCGATCATGCAGGCTTCCACAGGGGATTCGCCTTGGAAGAGGGGTCGGCTGCCGCCCTGTCTGATGTGCACACACTGGCCTTGACCAACCGCGGAGGTGCTCGCTCAGACGACTTGGTGGCCTTGGCCCGTGCCATCCAGAAAGGTGTGGATTCCACCTTCGGCATCCATCTGATTCCCGAGCCTGTTACCCCAGGCATCGACCTGGCCTGGTAGCTCCTGCTTTCACGTATTGAGCGTATTTCGGTTTTGTATGGCACCATATCCTATGATTACTCGCCGGAGCGGGACTCATGAGTCGGGAGCAAGATGGAACTATTCAGGAAGAAATCGGTTGAACAGACCCTGGCAGAGACCGGGGAGGAAGGCAGGTCGCTCAAGCGGACGCTGACCACCTGGGATCTGGCCATCATGGCCGTCGCAGTGGCCGTGGGCGCGGGGATCTTCTCGGTGGGGGCCCAGGCAGCGGCCTTCCATGCGGGTCCGGCTGTCATCATTTCCTTCGTCATCGCAGGCATCGTCTGTGCGGCGGCCGTCATGTGCTACGCGGAGTTCGCCTCCATGATCCCGGTTTCAGGTTCGGCCTACACCTTCACTTACAACACCATGGGCGAACTGGTGGCTTGGATCATCGGCTGGGACCTGATTCTGGAGATGCTCATGGCCGCCTCGGTCATCTCCAAGTACTGGGGCGTCTACCTGAACGACTTCATCCATCTGATGGGCGGCACCTCCTTCAGCTCCAGCTTCCATCTGGGTGGCCTGGATGTGGACCTGGCCCCGCTGGTGGTCGTCACCCTCTTCACGGTCCTTCTGGTCCTGGGCACCAAGCTTTCAGCCCGGTTCGACGGCGCCTTGACCGTCCTCAAGATCGGCATCGTGGTCTTCGTCATCGTGGTGGGCTTCTTCTACGTAAAATTGGACAACTACCGGCCCTTCATCCCGCCTTCTGAGCCGGCTTCTGCCGTTCCGGGGGCCAGCGTGCCGGGAATCATGGGCCAGCCCCTCTGGCAGTGGGTCTCAGGCATGCAGCCCACCATCTACGGTATCCCCGGCATCCTCTCAGGCGCGGCCCTGGTCTTCTTCGCCTTCGTGGGATTCGATATTGTCGCCACCACCTCCGAGGAGGCCAAGGAGCCCCATAAGACCATCCCCCGCGGAATCGGCCTGGGCATGCTGATCGTCATCACCCTGTACATCCTGGTCGCCATCGTCACCACCGGCATGGTCTCCTACAAGGATCTGGCCAAGGCCAAGAATCCCTCCCTGGCCACAGGCTTCGAGATGGTCGGTGCTCCCTGGGCCGCCAAGATCATCTCCTTCGGCATCGTGGTGGGGCTGACCACCGTGGTCATGGTGCTCCTGCTGGGGCTGACCCGCATCGTCTTCGCCATGAGCCGGGACGGGCTTCTTCCGCGTGCCCTGTCCCGCACCGGCCGTCATGGCACGCCGGCCCGCATTCAGATCCTGGGCGGCATTGTGGTGGCTGTAGTGGCCTCCTGCTTCCCCATAGACGTCTTGTCCGACATGGTCAACATCGGCACGCTCTCGGCCTTCCTGCTGGTGGCCATCTCCCTGCCCATCATGCGCAAGCGCCGGCCTGACCTGCCCCGGTCCTTCAAGATGCCCGGCAACCCCTGGGTTCCCATTCTGATCGCCCTGGCCTGCCTCTGGCTCATGCTCAACCTGACCGTGCTGACCTGGATCCGGTTCGTGGTCTGGCTGGCTGCAGGACTGGCCATCTACTTCGGCTATTCCTACCGGCACTCCCTGCTCGGCCGTCATCAGCTCAGCGGGAAGATATCCGAGGCCACCCAGGCTGGTCTGGACTGACCTGGAGCGTCGGCGCTGCAGTGTAGAGTGAATACTCGCATACTCAGGAGGTAACCCATGACCTACGTCATCGCTCAGCCCTGCGTGGACGTCAAGGACAAGGCCTGCGTGGACGAATGCCCGGTGGACTGCATCTACGAGGGCGTCCGTTCGCTCTACATCAATCCCAACGAGTGCGTGGACTGCGGCGCCTGCGAGCCGGTCTGCCCGGTGGAGGCCATCTTCTACGAGGATGATCTGCCCGAGGAGTGGACCTGGTACAAGGACGCGGCGACTGATTTCTTCGCCCAGGTGGGGGATGCCGGCGGCGCTGCCGCGGTCGGCCCCTACGATCACGATCCGGAGGGTGTGGCAGCCCTGCCGCCCAACAAGTAGTCGATTCAAGCTGACGAGCCGCGGACGGGAGCCATCCCACCGCGGCTTATTTATAGGAGAAAGGCGGACCATGGGTTTCCACTCTTTCGAATCCCCCTACGACTGGTCAAGGATCGACCCCTATCGGCGGCGTGCCGAGCAATGCCCCGGCGGCCTGGTCGACCTGTCGGTAGGTTCACCGGTGGATCCTGTGCCCAGGTCGGTCAGGGAGGCCTTGGCTGCGGCTGCGGATGACGGCCAGGCACGAGGCTATCCAAAAACTGCCGGTGATGGCCCTCTGAGACAGGCCGTGGCCGACTGGTTCCGTCGTTGCCGCGGGGTCGATCTGGATGCCCTGGGAGCGGACCTGGTTCCCACCGTCGGATCCAAGGAGTCGGTGGCGCTCATGGCCTCCCTCCTGCATCTGGGGCCGGGGGACCGGGTGGTGCAGCCGAGGGTATCCTATCCCACCTATGCCATCGGAACCCAGCTGGCCGGGGCCCAGGTGACGACCGTGGATGATCCGGCTGATACGGATTCATGGGTGGACCTGCCCGGCGTGCGAGCCATATGGATCAATTCGCCGGGCAACCCCAGTGGACGGGTCATCGACCGAGCCGGGTTGGCGACGATTGTACGGGCAGCCCGTTCGATAGGGGCTACGGTCCTGAGTGACGAGTGCTATGCCCTGCTGGACTGGTCAGGATCCGCCCAGGCCTCACCCTGCATTTTGGAGTCTCAAGTCTGTGGCGGCGATGCCAGCGGGATACTGTGCCTGTACTCAATGAGCAAGCAGTCCAACATGGCCGGATACAGGGCTGCCCTGGTGGCCGGCGATGCTCAACTGGTGAAGGCCATGACCGCCTACCGCAAGCAGGTCGGACTGATTGTGCCAGGTCCAGTGCAAGGGGCCATGCGGGCCGCTCTGGAGGATGGCGAGGCCGTGACGGCCCAGCGCGATGTCTATGCTCGTCGCCTGCATGCGCTGACTGAAGCTCTCG
The DNA here is from genome assembly GCF_052606465.1 of Bifidobacterium sp. ESL0825. Lineage (NCBI taxonomy): Bacteria > Bacillati > Actinomycetota > Actinomycetes > Bifidobacteriales > Bifidobacteriaceae > Bifidobacterium > Bifidobacterium sp. ESL0825. The sequence goes on along the minus strand of NZ_CP199589.1, from coordinate 1,163,937 downwards.
GAGCTTACGGATACGATGCCGTCATGCCTCAAGGCGGCCTTTATATCTGGGCACAAGCCCGTTCGGGCGATTGCTGGGCAGACATGGCTGAACTGTCCCGTCTGGGGATCCTGGCCAGCCCGGGGGAGTTCTACGGGGATGGCCGCTATCTGCGGTTCTCGTCAACCATCACTGACGAGCAGCTGGATCTGGCCTTGGGGCGTCTGCGGAGCGCCGCTTAGAGGCCCATGCTGACTGAGCCCTTGCCGTAGCGGTTCCTGATGGAGTCCATGGTGGCCTCTGCCTGATCCAGGCGCTGGGCCTCGCTGCCGGTGCGGCGTTTGCTCTCGTGGATGATGTCGTCCAAGGACGGTTGGATGGGAGTGTCCTCCACCCGGCTCAGGCCGGATGCGCTGACGCCGGCCAGACGGATCAGCCTGGGCAGGGGTGTGTCCATGGGCACGCCATCGGGCAGCCCCAGCATGGCCTTGAGCAGGCCGACTGCTTGCGGATAGATGCGGTTGGCTGAGTTGACCGGGGTTTCCAGGGTGTGGGCCTTGGTCATATAGCGCAGATCATCGAAGCGCAGTTTGACGGTGATGGTTCGGGCGATCAGGTCGTGCGATCGCAGTCCGGTGGCCACTTCGTCGCTGCAGACGCGCAGGAGGTCGCAGACCTGCTTCATGCTGGTCGTGTCGTGCAGGAAGGTGCGTTCCGCGCCTAGGGATTTCTCCGGCGCTCGCGGCTGGACCGGATCGTCGTCCAGTCCGTGTGAGGCCTGTGCCAGCTTCCTGGCGGTAAGGTTCGAGCCCGTGGCCCGAGTCAGATCCCGCTCGCTCATGGTGGCCAGGTCGGCCACGTCCTTGATGGCCCAGGCATTGAGCCGCTTCTCCAGGGCCGGTCCGATGCCGGGGATGCCGCGCAGGGGCATCAGCTGGACGAACTCGGCCTGCCGGGCCTTGGGGATCAGCAGCATGCCGTCGGGCTTGGCATTGGTGGAGGCCATCTTGGCTACCAGCTTGTTGGTGGCGATGCCCACCGAGCAGGTCACGTGGAATTGTCGGGCCACGCTGGCTCGAATCCACCGGGCGATGGCTGTGGGCATGCCCCAGCGCATGAGCGCCCCGGACACGTCCATATAGCATTCATCTACTGAGACCTGCTCGATCTGATCAGTAATTCGTGAGAAAACCGTATCAAATATCCTTCGTGAGATATTCCGGTAATAGGTCATGTCGACCGGGAGAAACACCCCTTGAGGGCACAGACGCTCGGCACGTGCCAGGGGCATGGCCGAGTTGATGCCGAAAGCCCTGGCTTCATAGCTGGCCGCGGAGACCACCGACCGCCGTCCGGTGCCGATGATGACCGGCCGGCCCTGCAATTGAGGGTGTCGGGCGACTTCGCAGGAGGCGTAGAAGGCATCCATGTCAATGTGCAGCACCGTGCAGCCGGTCTCGTCATGTCCCCAGTCTTTCTTGGCGGCTGCAAGCCTTGGTGCGGTACTCATGGCTCCATGATATAAAGGGGCCCCAGAGGAACATGCGATAAATTATTCTCAAACGTAAATTCTTGGAAAAGATTCACAATTCTGGTTTTTATCCATGAAAATGAACGAATCTGTCCTGTGCTTTATTGCATCCTGTCGCGCCGGCGAGTCAGGTCGGTCAATCATGGTAATCTATTGTTTTGTTCCCAAAACTCTGGGGCTAAGGCCTTGGATCGGGAGCCTGCATGGAGACGTGCCTGAGTGGCCGAAAGGGGCACCCTGCTAAGGTGTTGACTGCGCAAGCGGTCCAGGAGTTCGAATCTCCTCGTCTCCGCCAGATGACCGGTGATCGCTGATTCTGCACGATCACCGGTCCTATTCATTACTGGGGATTCATTGTCAAAGACGTTTATTCCCATATCCGTGTTTATTCCCATAGACTTTGTGGAGGTGCCGCCTGGGGAGGTCCGAGTCTGTGAGGCGGCGGACCGAAGATGCTTGGCGTGAGCCTGTCCGGCAGGGCAGATCACAGTTGGGCAATGGCTGCATGGCCCGTCCCGCCGATCATGTGGTAGATGAAGCCTGGTCCCCAGACAGGGGAATAAGTCTTTGGCCTTCGCCCAGTGCGCTGGGTTCTGCCCGGCCTTGCAGAAGGTCGTCCAGCCGACCATGGAAGGCTGGCACCGCTGCGGGCTCCAGGTCGTAGGTCAGCCGGACCTGATCAGTGAAGTCCTCGGTCTCCACGTGCCCCCCGGAGGTGCGGATCAGACGGCGCAGAGGATCGTACTCTGGATAGTCCACGGTGATCGTGAATCGCTGGGTCGGGAGCACACGTGCCTGCTTTGCCGCCTTGAGCGCCAGGGAGGCTGCTGAGGAGTAGGCCCGGATCAGCCCTCCTGACCCGAGAAGGATCCCCCCGAAGTAACGGGTCACCGTCAGGACGCAGTCGGTCACTCCCCGCCGACGCATGACCTCAAGTATGGGCTTGCCGGCCGTCCCGGAGGGCTCCCCGTCATCGCTCATGCGTTCGCTGGTGCGGCCCTCCGGTCCCCAGATCGCGCAGTGGCAGACGTGCCGGGCCTTGGGGTGCTGTAAACGGACCTCTTGGACGAAGGCCATGGCCGCCTGCTGGTCCTCCACATGGCAGGCCTGGCCGATGAACTCGGACTTCCGCTCGGTAAGGGAACCCGTAGCCGGTTTCTGCGGCGTATCCAGTATGGTGAGCAAATCGGCTTGCCTCCTATGCCTGTCGTCTCCTCGGTTCTTGCACTATCTCCATGCTAAGGGGGATCCCGGGCCGGGTCTGATATCAAGGAGAGGACCTAAGCTGGCCGCATGACCAATCCCCAGGACCAGCCGGACACCGAATCCCCATCAGCCGGCAAGCCCCATGAGGCCCTGACCGTTTTCTATGAAAGGCTCAGGCATTCCACGGATACGGCCGAGCTGCACGAATTCGCCCGCAGCCCCCTGCCCGACAGGTCCGACCAGGCCGCCTTCTCGCGCTTCACGGCACTGCTGGAGGCAGTGGCTGGCAATGAGCATACGCCGGTGGAGGACAGGGTCTACCTGGCGCAGACCATGCCATTTCCCAACATTCTGGTCAAGCTCTCCCAGGATTCCAGCCCTGAGGTCCGACGGGCGGTGGCCGCCAACAAGGATGACAAGAACTGGCTGGTCGGTCTGCTCACCAAGGACGAGGACGCTGGTGTCAGGGCTGCTGCGCTGACCAACCCCATGACCTCCTGGAAGATGCGCCTGGAGGGCGCCCAGGACGATCGGACCGATGCCGATACCCTGGACTTTCTCGGGGCTCTGGGCACTCGCGACGAGCAGGACGCCCCCCATGTGCTGGCCGCCATGGTGCGCCGGGCCGTGGCCCTGAATCCCAACACCGGGCAGGCGACCCTTGAGGCCCTGCGCAAGGACCCGGACGGGCAGGTGGCACGGGCAGCTGCCTCGCGCTGAGACAGGTGCCGACGCGAATTTTGACGAACGGCCCACAGGCGTTACAATAATGGATTGTTGTGTTTCCCTAAGGGGTCCTCAAAGCGCTTTTCCCACTCGCCGTCTAGGACTTTCAGGGAGCCCACGGAATACATGGCTTTCGGCCAGCATGGCAGCATGCGGCGCGGAGAGCCCGAAACACAATGCAAGGAAAAGGTTGAATCGTGAAGACTTTCACCCCGAAACCAGCCGATCTGACACATGACTGGTATATCGTCGATGCCTCCGGTGTGGTGCTGGGGCGTCTGGCAGCCCAGGTGGCCGATCTGCTGCGCGGCAAGAACAAGCCCACCTATGCGCCATACGCCGACTCCGGCAACAACGTCATCGTCATCAACGCGTCCAAGATGGTGCTGACGGGCAACAAGAACGACAAGGTGCTCTACACCCACTCCGGCCGCCCCGGCGGTCTGCGTCGCGACTCCTACGGGCAGTTGATGGAGCACAACCCCGAGCGCATCATCACGACGGCGGTCAAGGGCATGCTGCCCAAGAACAAGCTGGCCAAGGTCCAGCTGACCAGGCTGCGGGTCTTCGCAGGCGAGGAGCATCCTCACACCTCGCAGCAGCCCATTGAGTACAAGATCCATCAGGTCGCCCAGCAGGCCAAGTAGGACCAGAGGAGATAATCACCATGGCTGACAACAACAACAGCTCCGCGGTTCTTGAGGCCGAGGAGACCAGCGCTTCCTACACTTCCGAGACCAACGCCGGCGCAGGCACCGGCACCTCCGCCATCGAGCCGGGCTACGGCACCGGCCGCCGCAAGGAGGCAGTCGCCCGCGTCCGTCTGATCCCGGGCTCTGGCAAGTGGAGCATCAACGGACACACCCTGGAGGAGTACTTCCCCAGCAAGCTGCACCAGCGCGAGGTCAACTCGCCTATCGTGCTGCTCAAGCTTGAGAACAAGTTCGACGTGGTTGTGCGCGTCGAGGGCGGCGGCGTGACCGGCCAGGCCGGCGCAGTCCGTCTGGGCGTAGCACGCGCCCTGAACGCCATCGACCGGGACGCCAACCGTCCTGCCCTGAAGAAGGCCGGATTCCTGACCCGTGACGCCCGCGTGGTGGAGCGCAAGAAGGCCGGTCTGCACAAGGCCCGTCGCGCCCCGCAGTTCTCCAAGCGCTGACGTCTGCAGTTTCTTCCATCCCCGAGGTTCCCCCGGACCTTGGGGATTTTTCATGCCTGGATTCATGCCTGTTCATACCTGGACGGCCCAGTCTGAAGCGAACGTCAAAGCGCACGTTCGGGTGCGGAAAATGACCAGAAAAACCACGAATTCCCACATGACACGCTTCAAGCGAACGTTCGCTCATCCGGGGGCTCAATAGTGCCCCCTCTGGTCTATATTGTGACTTTCGTCACGTTATGACGGATGCCTTTCGTGGACCGGCGCGGTCTGAGACCGCCTCAGACTTTCTGCTGGCCCTCATCGGTATTCGCGGAACATGAGGAGGGCCAATATCTTGGCTGGAACGCAGAAGCAGAAGCATGACCATCAAGTGAAGGAGCCGGTAGCCGACAGGGAAGGCGGCCAGCCCGACAGCAGTGAGCTGGCCCGCAGGGAGGTTGATGCCCTGGTCGTCCGCGCGCAGTCGGCTTTACGCGCCTTTGAAGAGCTCGACCAGGAGCATGTCGATCGGATCGTGGCCAAGGCCTCGATCGCGGCCCTGAACAAGCACCTTCCCCTGGCGCAGATGGCCGTGGAGGAGACCGGGCGCGGCCTGGTGGAGGACAAGGCCACCAAGAACATCTTCGCCTGCGAGCATGTGACCAATTATCTGGCCAAGCAGCGCACCGTGGGCATCATCAGCGAAAACGACGTGGACGGCATCATCGAGGTGGCCGAGCCGGCGGGAGTCGTGGCCGGCGTGACCCCGGTGACCAATCCCACCTCGACTGCCATCTTCAAGTCGCTGCTGGCTTTGAAGACCCGCTGTCCCATCGTCTTCGGATTCCACCCATACGCCCAGCGCTGCTCGGTGGAGGCGGCCCGGATCGTCCGCGACGCAGCCATCGAGGCGGGCGCTCCGCGCGATTGCATCCAGTGGATCGAGCACCCCTCAGTCGAGGCCACCGGCGCGCTCATGCAGCACCCCGGCGTGGCCACCATACTGGCCACCGGCGGTCCTGGCATGGTCAAGGCCGCCTACTCTTCGGGCAAGCCTGCCCTGGGTGTAGGAGCCGGCAATGCTCCGGCATATGTGGACCGCAGGGTCAACGTTCCCCGGGCCGTCAACGACCTGATCCTGTCCAAGCATTTCGACTACGGCATGATCTGCGCCACGGAGCAGGCCGTCATCGCCCATCAGGATGTGCATGACCGGGTGATCGAGGAGATGAAGCGGCGCAAGGCTTACTTCGTCAATCCCGAGGAGAAGGCCAAGCTGGAGGAGTACATGTTCGGCGTGCGTGCCCATGCTGGTGACGACGCTCCCGCTCCCAGGCTCAACTCCGAGGTTCCGGGCAAGTCTCCACAATTCATCGCCCGTCAAGCCGGGTTCGAGATCCCCGAGGACGCGACCATCCTGGCAGCCCAATGCGACCAGGTGGGCCCCGTGGAACCCCTGACCTTGGAGAAGCTGGCTCCGGTGCAGGCCGTGCTCAAGGCCCGCAACAAGGAAGAGGGCTTCGCCCTCTGCGAGCAGATGCTGCGCTACGGCGCCGGGCACACGGCAGCCATCCACACCGATGACGAGAGGCTGGTGCGCGAGTACGGGCAGCGCATGCACGCCTGCCGGATTGTCTGGAACCAGCCCAGCTCCCTGGGCGGCATCGGTGACATCTACAATGCCATCGCCCCCTCCCTGACCCTGGGCTGCGGCTCCTACGGCGGCAATTCCGTCTCGGGCAACGTCCAGGCGGTCAACCTGATCAACATCAAGCGGATCGCGCGGAGGAACAACAACATGCAGTGGTTCAAGGTGCCGGCCAAGACCTACTTCGAGCCCAACTCCGTCCGCTACCTGCGCGACATGTTCGGCATCCGCCGGGCCGTCATCGTATGCGACAAGGTCATGGAGCAGCTGGGGATCGTCGACAAGATCATCGATCAGCTGCGGGCCCGGCCCGAGCCGGTCACCTTCCGCATCATCGACTATGTGGAGCCGGAGCCCAGCGTCGAGACGGTGGAGCGCGGTGCGGCCATGATGCGCGAAGAGTTCGGCCCCGACACCATCATCGCCGTGGGCGGCGGCAGCCCCATGGACGCGGCCAAGATCATGTGGCTGCTCTATGAGCATCCGGAGATCTCCTTTGCCGATGTTCGCGAGAAGTTCTTCGACATCCGCAAGCGGGCCTTCAAGATTCCGCCCCTGGGCACCAAGGCCAGGCTGGTCTGCATTCCCACCTCCTCGGGCACGGGTTCGGAGGTCACCCCATTCGCGGTCATCACCGACCATAAGACCGGATACAAGTACCCCATCACCGACTACGCCCTGACCCCCAGCGTGGCCATCGCGGATCCGGTTCTGGCCCGCACCCAGCCCAAGCAGCTGGCCTGCGACTCGGGCTTCGATGCCCTGACCCACTGCATGGAGGCCTTCGTCTCGGTCTACGCCAATGACTACACCGACGCCATGGCCCTGCATGCGGCCAAGCTGATCTGGGACAACCTGGAGCCTGCCGTGGGCACCGCCGGCGGCGAGGCCAAGGTGCGGGCCCAGGAGAAGATGCACAATGCGGCAACCATGGCCGGCATGGCCTTCGGCTCGGCCTTCCTGGGCATGTGCCACGGCATGGCGCACACCATCGGAGCCCTCTGCCATGTGGCCCATGGGCGGGCCAACTCCATCCTCCTGCCCTATGTGATCCGCTACAACGGACGGGTCCCGGACGAGCCTACCAGCTGGCCCAAGTACAGCGAGTATGTGGCCCCGGAGCGCTACAGGCAGATGGCCCATGTGCTGGGCATCGAATCCGCTGCACCAGAGGAGGGCGTGGAGCTCTTGGCCCGTGCTGTGGAATCCTACAGGGACGAGCGCCTGGGCATGGATGCCTCCTTCCAGGCAGCCGGAGTGGACGAGGACCTCTACTGGCAGTCCCTGGATCAGATCGGCATGCGCGCCTATGAGGACCAGTGCACGCCGGCCAACCCCCGCATTCCGCTGATTGAGGACATGAAGGACATCGCCGTGGCAGCCTACTACGGGGTCAGCCAGGAGGAGGGCCGCCGGATGAGGGTTGCCCGCCAGGGTGAGGGTGTGGTCCAGGAGGCCTCCCAGCGGGCCTGACAGGGCCATAATCGAGTCGAGGGTTCCCCAGGAATCGGTGCGACACGCCCGGATTCTTCTAGGGGAACCCTCGTGCTTTAATAAGAAAGTTGCCTGTTTTGGGCTCGCATTTTGTCAATCACAATAGCGGGTGCAGCGAGGAGTCCCATCCCCACGGGATTCTCCACGGCTGCGCATGGATCCGGCTGAGGCCTGTCGGGAGGAATGTCTCCTTGCGGCCGTCGTTCCGTGCCCTCGAAACAGACTGGGTAATCAGTTCATAGATCGCTAGAAAGGGCGGACGGCAATGGCGGGACAGAAAATCCGCATCAGGCTAAAGTCCTATGACCATGAGGTCATCGACCAATCGGCGAAGAAGATCGTCGAGACGGTGACGAACGCGGGCGCAACTGTGGTTGGCCCCGTTCCGCTGCCGACTGAGAAGAACGTGTATGTCGTCATCCGTTCTCCTCATAAGTACAAGGACTCCCGCGAGCACTTCGAGATGCGCACCCACAAGCGCCTGATCGACATCGTGGATCCCACGCCCAAGGCTGTGGATTCGCTGATGCACATCGATCTGCCGGCGGACGTCAACATTGAGATCAAGCTGTAGGGGAGGAGGAAACCGCATGGCTGAAGAGCAGAGGAACCGCAAGGCTCTCCTGGGCCGCAAGCTGGGCATGTCCCAGGTCTGGGACGAGAACGGCTTCTTCGTCCCGGTGACCCTGGTGGACGTGTCCACCAACGTGGTGACCGCGGTCAAGAACCAGGAGAAGGACGGCTACCAGGCCATCCAGATCGGCTACGGGCAGATCGACCCCACCAAGGTGACCAAGCCGCTGGCTGGCCACTTCGCCAAGGCCGGAGTGACCCCGCGTCGTCACCTGGTCGAGGTCCGCACCGCCGATGCTGACAGCTACCAGCCCGGCCAGGAGCTGGGCCTGGACCTGCTGCCCGAGGGCAGCGAGGTCGATGTGACCGGCACCACCAAGGGCAAGGGCTTTGCAGGCACCATCAAGCGCTGGGGCTTCAAGTCCTACCGCCGCACCCACGGCTCGCACAAGAACGAGCGCCGCCCCGGTTCAGTGGGCGCCTGCGCAACGCCCAGCCGCATCCTCAAGGGCAAGCGGATGGCCGGCCGCATGGGTCATGACACCTCGACCGTCCAGAACCTGACCATCGTCTCCGCAGATGCCGAGAAGGGCGTCATCGCCATCAAGGGTGCCCTGCCCGGGCCCCGCGGCGCCATCGTCCTGGTTCGTTCGGCAGTGAAGGGAGCCTGAAACCATGGCTAAGTTGACTCTGAACATCACCGACGCCCAGGGCAAGAACACCGGGACCGTGGATGCGCCCGAGCAGATCTTCGGCATTGCCGAGGAGGATGTCCGCTCGCATGTGCCGCTGATCCATCAGGTGGTCGTCGCCCAGCTGGCTGCTGCCCGCCAGGGCACGCACTCGGTCAAGACCCGGTCCACCGTCTCCGGCGGCGGCCGCAAGCCTTGGAAGCAGAAGGGCACCGGTCGTGCTCGTCAGGGCTCCATCCGCGCTCCCCAGTGGACCGGTGGCGCCATTGTCCACGGCCCCCAGCCGCGCGACTACTCCCAGCGCACCCCCAAGAAGATGAAGGCCGCAGCCCTGCGCTACGTCCTGTCCGACCGGGTCAACGCCGGACGCGTGCACGTGGTCGATTTCGGCATTGGCGAGACCCCGTCCACCAAGGCCGCCAAGGCAGCCCTGCTGCCCCTGGTCGACAACAGATTCACCACCGTCGTGCTGTCCCGTGAGAACATCAACGAGTGGCTCTCCGTCAGGAACCTGCCCACCGTCCATGTCCTCTTCGCCGATCAGCTCAACACCTACGATGTGGTCACGGCCGAGGATGTCGTCTTCAGCAAGGATGGCTTCGACGCCTTCCTGGCTGTCAAGGGCGGCGCCAAGTCCGAGACCGTCAAGGAGGCCTGATTTTCATGGCAGCTATTCACAAGCCAGCGCACGACATCATTCTGCGTCCGGTCGTCTCCGAGAAGAGCTACGCCAACTCGGACCGCGGCCAGTACACATTCGTGGTGGACCCTGATGCCAACAAGGTCGCCATCAAGCAGGCCATCGAGCAGATCTTCAATGTGAAGGTCACATCGGTCAACACCCTCAATCGTCAGGGCAAGCGGACCCGGACCCGTACGGGCTGGGGTCGCCGCGCCGCCGAGAAGCGCGCCATCGTCAAGGTGGCCGAGGGCCAGTCGATCGATGTCTTCGGTACCAACAACTGAAGGCTAGCCGAGAAAAGTTAAGGAAGAACTAGATTATGGCTATCCGTACATACAAGCCGACGACCGCGGGCCGTCGCAACGCCTCGGTTTCGGACTTCGCCGAAATCACGCGCTCCAAGCCCGAGAAGTCGCTGGTTCGCAAGCTGAGCAAGACCGGCGGACGCAACTCCTATGGCCGCGTCACCAGCCGCCACCGCGGCGGCGGGCACAAGCGCCAGTACCGTCTCATCGACTTCCGCCGCTGGGACAAGGACGGCGTGCCAGCCAAGGTGGCTGAGATCGAATACGATCCCAACCGTTCGGCCCGCATTGCCCTTCTGCACTTCGCAGACGGCGAGAAGCGCTACATCATCGCCCCGCAGGGCATCAAGCAGGGTGACGTCATCGAGACCGGCCCCCAGGCCGATATCAAGCCCGGCAACAACCTGCCTCTGCGCAACATCCCGACCGGCACCATCGTCCACGCCATTGAGCTGCGGCCCCTGGGCGGTGCCAAGATCGCCCGCTCGGCCGGTGCTGCCGTCCAGCTGGTGGCCAAGGACGGGGCCTACGCCCAGCTGCGTATGCCCTCCGGCGAGATCCGCAATGTCGACTCCCGCTGCCGTGCAACCGTGGGCGAGGTCGGCAACAACGACCACGCCAACGTCCAGCTCGGCAAGGCAGGACGTGCCCGCTGGATGGGACGCAGGCCCATCACCCGCGGTGAATCCATGAACCCGGTCGACCACCCGCATGGCGGACGCACTCGTGGCGGCAAGCCGCCAGTGTCTCCCTGGGGCAAGGGCGAGGTTCGCACCCGCAGGCCCAAGAAGGCCTCCAACAAGATGATCGTGCGTCGTCGTCCAAATGGTAAGAACCGCAAGTAAGGGAGTGTCGGAAAGATGACTCGTAGCATCAAGAAGGGCCCATTCGTCGACGCCCACTTGCAGAAGAAAGTCGACGAGCAGAACGAGAAGGGCACCAAGAACGTCATCAAGACCTGGTCCCGTCGTTCCATGATCACCCCGGACTTCATCGGGCACACTTTCGCTGTGCACGATGGCCGCAAGCATGTCCCGGTCTTCGTCACCGAGGCCATGGTCGGCCACAAGCTCGGCGAATTCGCCCCCACCAGGACCTTCAGGGGTCACGTGAAGGACGACAAGAAAGCACGCCGCTGAGGCGAGGGAGAGTAGAGACACATGGAAGCTAAGGCAATTGCACGTCACGTTCGCGTGACGCCTCGCAAGGCTCGCCGCGTCGTCGACCTCATCCGAGGCAAGCAGGCGACCGAGGCCGTGACCATTCTGAAGTTCGCCCCCCAGGATGCGGCCGTTCCGGTCCGCAAGTGCCTGGAGAGCGCCATCGCCAACGCGCGTGTCAAGGCGGACAAGGCCAACCAGCCCTTCCGCGAGAACGAGCTGATGGTTCGTGAGACCTACGTGGACGAGGGCACCACCCTGAGGCGGTTCCGCGCCCGCGCCCAAGGTCGTGCGGCCCGCATCAACAAGCGGACCAGCCACATCACCGTCGTGGTGGCCGACAAGGAAGGAGCCCGATAATGGGGCAGAAGATCAACCCGTTTGGGTACCGACTCGGCATCACCGAGGAGCACCGCAGCAAGTGGTACTCCGACTCCAACAAGGCGGGGGAGCGTTACAGCGACTTCGTTCTTGAGGACGACAAGATCCGCAAGGAGATGAACAAGGATCTGGAACGCGCAGGCGTCTCCAAGATCGTCATCGAGCGGACCCGCGACCGTGTGCGCGTCGACATCCACACCGCCCGGCCGGGCATCGTCATCGGCCGTCGCGGCGCCGAGGCCGAGCGCGTGCGCGCCAAGCTGGAGAAGATCACCGGCAAGCAGGTCCAGCTGAACATCTTCGAGGTCAAGAACGCCTCCATCGATGCCCAGCTTGTTGCTCAGGGGATCGCCGAGCAGCTGACCAACCGCGTCACCTTCCGCCGGGCCATGCGCAAGGCTCAGCAGGATGCCATGCGGGCCGGTGCCAAGGGCATCAGGATCAAGCTGTCCGGCCGCCTGGGCGGAGCCGAGATGAGCCGTTCGGAGTTCTACCGTGAGGGTCGTGTGCCCCTGCAGACGCTCCGCGCCCTGATCGATTACGGCTTCTTCGAGGCCAGGACCACCTACGGCCGCATCGGCGTCAAGGTCTGGATCTACAAGGGCGACATGACCGAGCGTCAGTTCGAGGAGCAGCAGGCTCAGCAGAACAACCGCCCTGGTCGGCGTGGCGATCGTCGTCCCCGTCGTGGCGTCCGTCCCTCCGAGGGACGCACCCGCCGCGAGCAGGATGCAGCCAGGCAGAACAGCGGTGTGGCCGCGCCGCCGGCGGCGGCTCAGGAGCAGACCGCCTCGGCCCCCGTCGCAACCGAAGCAAAGGAGTGAGCCGTGCTTATCCCAAAGAGGACTAAATACCGCAAGCAGCATCGTCCGGGTCGTTCGGGCATGTCCAAGGGCGGCAACGAGATCGCTTTCGGCGATTACGGCATTCAGGCCCTGGCTCCGGCCTACCTGACCAACCGGCAGATCGAGGCGGCCCGTATCGCCATGACACGGTACATCAAGCGTGGTGGCCGCGTCTGGATCACGGTCTTCCCGGATCGCCCCCTGACCAAGCACGCTCTGGGATCCCGAATGGGCTCCGGCAAGGGTGCGCCCGAGTTCTGGGTGGCCAACGTCCGTCCCGGCCGGGTGCTCTTCGAGATCGGCGGCGTGAGCGAGGATGTGGCCCGCGAGGCCCTTCGCCGCGCTACTGACAAGCTTCCCATGAAGTGCCGGATTATTGCACGTGAAGGCGGTGACATCTGATGTCAGTCGGAACAGCCGAGTATTCCATCAAGAATCTGAATGAAAAGACCAATGCGGAGATCGAGGATTTCCTGAAGAAGTCCAAGGAAGAGCTGTTCAACCTGCGCTTCCAGTCGGCCACCGGTCAGCTGGAGAACACCTCCCGCCTCAAGGCCGTCAAGCACGACATCGCCAGGATGTACACCGTCCTGCGTGAGCGCGAGCTGGGCATCAGCCAGGAGCCCGCCGAAGCAAAGGCCGAGAGCAAAGCTGAGGAGAAGTAAGCATGGCTGACAAGCAGGAGCGCAACTTCCGCAAGGTTCGCAGCGGCTACGTCGTGTCCGACAAGATGGACAAGACCATCACCGTAGAGCTGGAGCAGCGTTCGACCCACCCCCTGTACGGCAAGGTCGTCCGCAGCAACCGCAAGGTCAAGGCCCATGATGAGAAGAACGAGGCCCATGTGGGCGACTTCGTGAGTATCATGGAGACCCGTCCTCTGAGCAAGACCAAGCGCTGGCGTCTCGACTCCATCGTCGAGCGCGCCAAGTAACAAGTTCGGCCAGGCTCCGCATTTCATCCCGCCCTGGTGCGGGGTGTCTGCGGAGAACCAGCGCGGCTAAGGAGAATCAATGATTCAGCAGGAATCGCGGCTTCAGGTCGCCGACAACACGGGTGCCAAGGAGATCCTGGCCATCCGCGTGCTCGGCGGGTCGAAGCGACGCTATGCCGGCATTGGCGATGTGATCGTCGCCACCGTCAAGGATGCCATTCCCGGCGGGTCGGTCAAGAAGGGCGAGGTCGTCAAGGCGGTCGTCGTCCGCACGGTCAAGGAGCATCGTCGTCATGACGGCTCCTACATCAAGTTCGACGAGAACGCGGCGGTCATCCTCGGCACCGGCCGTGAGCCCCGCGGCACTCGTATCTTCGGACCGGTCGGTCGTGAGCTGCGCGATAAGCGCTTCATGAAGATCGTGTCCCTGGCACCGGAGGTGATCTGAAGTGGTAGCCAAGATCAAGACAGGCGACCAGGTCAAGGTCATCCGCGGCAAGGATCGCGGCAAGGAGGGCAAGGTTCTGCGGATTCTGCCCAATGACCGTCTGATCGTCGAGGGTATTCAGATCGTCAAGAAGCATGTGCGCGCCACCCAGCAGGGTCAGGAGTCGGGCATCGTCCCGACCGAGGCGCCCATCCATCGCTCAAACGTGATGGTCATCGACCCGGAGACCAAGAAGCCGACTCGCATCGGCGTAAACATCAAGGAGGAGGCGCGTGACGGCAAGGTCAAGGTCGTGCGCACCCGCTTCGCCAAGAAGTCAGGCAAGGAGCTGTCATGAGCGATACCACCGTTGAAGCACCGGCAGTCCCTCGTTTGCTGCAGCAGTACCGCGAGAGCATCGTGCCCGAGCTGGAGAAGGAGTTCAAGTTCTCCAACCCCATGCAGGTGCCCAGGATCGAAAAGGTCGTGGTCTCCATGGGCGTGGGGGCCGCGGCACGCGACTCCAAGCTGATCGAGGGTGCGGTCAAGGACCTGACGGCCATCACCGGCCAGAAGCCCAAGATCACCAAGGCCAAGAAGTCCGTGGCGCAGTTCCACCTGCGCGAGGGACAGGCCATCGGCGCCTTCGCCACCCTGCGCGGCGTGCGCATGTGGGAGTTCCTGGATCGTCTGCTGACCCTGGCCCTGCCCCGCATCCGCGACTTCCGCGGCATCAGCGACCGTCAGTTCGACGGCCAGGGCAACTACAACTTCGGTCTCACGGAGCAGTCCATGTTCCACGAGATCGATCCTGATCAGATCGATCACCAGCGTGGTATGGATATCACCGTGGTGACCTCCACCAAGAACGATCAGGAGGCCCGGGCGCTGCTCAAGCAGCTGGGCTTCCCCTTCAAGGAGAACTGATATGGCAAAAACCGCTCTGAGAAACAAGGCGGCACGCAAGCCGAAGTTCAAGGTGCGTGGCTACACGCGCTGCCAGGTCTGCGGTCGTCCCCATTCCGTCTATCGCAAGTTCGGCCTGTGCCGCATCTGCCTTCGCGAGAAGGCCCATCGTGGCGAGCTGCCGGGTGTGACGAAGTCCAGTTGGTAAAGATCGACGCTGAAGGTCCGCGGTCGCGGCAGTTTGCTGCCCGGCGGCGGAAACCACGGCGAGGAAGGGCATAAGCCCACATGACAATGACAGATCCCATCGCAGACATGCTGACACGTCTGCGTAATGCGAGTGCGGCCAAGCATGAGACAGTCGACATGCCGTACTCCAAGTTCAAGGCGAACATCGCGCAGATCCTCAAGCGCGAAGGCTTCATCGCCGATTACCGAGCCAAGGAAGCACGCGTCGGGCAGGATCTGGAGATCACGCTCAAGTACGGTCCCGATGGACGTCAGTCCATTCAGGGCATCAAGCGCGTCTCCAAGCCCGGTCTGCGCCGCTACGCCAAGTCGGATTCCCTGCCCATGCCCCTGGGCGGTCTGGGAATCGCCATCATCTCGACCAGCTCGGGACTGATGACCCAGAAGGAATGCCTCGACAGGGGCATCGGCGGCGAAATCGTCGCCTACGTATGGTGAGAAAGGAGAGCTGAACATGGCATCGCATATTGGCAAGCTCCCCATCGCCGTTCCGGCAGGTGTGGAGGTGGCCTTCAATGGCCAGGAATTCACCGCCAAGGGTCCCAAGGGCTCCGACGGGTACACGCTGCCCGAGGGCATCACCGGCAAGGTCGAGGGCAATCAGATCATCATGACCCCCGCCGACGAGGACCGCACCACCAAGGCCAAGCACGGACTGAGCCGCTCCATTGTGGCATCCATGGTCGAGGGCGTCTCCAAGGGCTACAGCAAGCACCTGCAGATCGTCGGCACCGGCTACCGCGTGGTCGCCAAGGGCAAGTCCCTGGAGTTCTCGCTGGGCTACTCGCACACCATCACTGTCGACCCCCCGGAGGGCATCACCTTCGAGACGCCGAACGCCAACGAAGTGGTCGTCTCCGGCATCGACAAGCAGGCTGTCGGCCAGGCTGCGGCAAACATCCGCGCCCTGCGTGCACCCGAGCCTTACAAGGGCAAGGGCATCAAGTACGCCGACGAGCACATCCTGCGCAAGGCTGGAAAGGCTGGTAAGTGATATGACGGTCTCGATACTAGGCAAAGGCAAGAAGATCGCCCGTCTGCGCCGCCATGCCCGTCTGCGCAAGCACGTCTCCGGCACGGCAGAGCGTCCCCGTCTGGTGGTCACACGGACCAACCGCAACATGATCGCCCAGATCGTCGACGACACCAGGGGCGTCACCCTGGTCAGCGAGTCGACCATGGCTTCGGACTACGGCTCCTTCAAGGGCACCAAGACCGAGGCTGCCCGCAAGGTGGGCGAGCAGATCGCGGCCAAGGCCAAGAAGGCCGGCATCACCACCGTGGTCTTCGACCGTGGTGGCAACAAGTACCACGGAAGGGTCGCAGCGGTTGCGGAAGGCGCCCGTGAGGGAGGTTTGGCACTGTGAGCGACAACGAAACGACAAAGGAAACAACCCAGGTGACTGAAGATTCCACAAACGCTCAGTCCAGCCAGGGTGGCAGAAGAGACCGGAACGACCGGAACGATGATCGCCGCGGTGGTCGTCGTGGCGGTTCCCGTGACGGCCGCAGGGATGGTCGTCGTGGCCGTCGCGACCGCGACGACCGTGACGACATGCTCGACAGGGTCGTGACCATCAACCGTGTGTCCAAGGTCCACAAGGGCGGCCGAACCTTCAGCTTCGCGGCTCTGGTGGTCGTGGGCGACGGCAAGGGCACTGTGGGCGTTGGCTACGGCAAGTCCCGCGAGGTTCCGGCAGCCATCTCCAAGGGTCAGCTGGACGCTAAGAAGCACATGTTCACTGTTCCCCGCATCCGCGGCACCGTCACCCACCCGGTGATCGGCCACGATGCGGCCGGCACTGTCCTCCTGCGGCCTGCGGCCCCCGGAACCGGCGTTATCGCCGGCGGTCCGGTCCGCGCCGTCCTGGAGTGCGCCGGCATCACCGACATCCTGAGCAAGTCCATGGGATCGGCCACGGCCGTCAACATGGTGCGGGCCACTGTGGCAGCCCTGAAGCAGCTGGAGGAGCCCGAGGAGATCGCGGCACGCCGTGGTCTGCCTCTGGAGGAGGTCGCCCCCGACTCCCTCCTGCGCGCACGTGCCGCCGGCATCGCCGACGAGCGCAAGGAGCGCGAAGAGGCCAAGGCCAAGGCTGACGAGCAGTCGAAGGCAGGTGAGTGATGACCAAGCAGATCAAGATCACCCTGGTCAAGGGCGTGGCTCATGCCACCGACCGCCAGAAGGAGAACGTCAGGTCTCTGGGCCTTCACAAGATCGGCCAGACCGTCCTGCGTGAGGACACCCCCGTCTACCGGGGGATGGCCGACAAGGTCCGCCACCTGGTAAACGTAGAGGAGGCAGACTGATTATGGCCAGCGACAAGCAAGAGCCCACCATCCTGCAGATGCATGACCTGCGTCCGGCTCCGGGCGCCAAGCGCGACCGCATTCGTGTGGGTCGCGGCGAGGGGTCCAAGGGCAAGACCTCCGGTCGTGGCACCAAGGGCACCAAGGCCCGTTACCAGGTCCGCCCGGGCTTTGAAGGCGGCCAGCTGCCCCTGTACATGAGGCTGCCCAAGCTGCGCGGATTCAAGAGCCCCTTCAAGAAGGAGTACCAGGTGGTCAACCTGGGTGCCCTGGAAGGACTCTTCCCCAAGGGCGGCGAGGTCACCGTCGAGGATCTGGTCAACAAGGGAGCCGTTCGCAAGGGCCGCCCTGTCAAGGTCCTGGGTGACGGCGACGTCAAGGCCGCTTTCACCCTCAAGGGCGTCAAGGCCTCGGCCTCGGCCAGAAGCAAGATAGAAGCCGTAGGCGGGTCCGTCTCCGAGAACTGATACTCGCAGGGGACAGACCGCAAGGCAGATGATTCCGGCCCTCCCCGCTCCAAGCGGGCGGGGGCCGGAATTCGTTTCCGACCCGGTTGCCATCATGATTTGACGGAACCATCGGTTAAGCTGGTCGGAGCAAGAAGGTGCGATGCACCGAGACCAACGCGCGGTCGCGTAGGGAGGGAACTTAGGTGAGGACGTTAATCCAGGCCTTCAAGACCAAGGAGCTGAGGAAGAAAATCTTCTTCGTTCTTGGCATCATCATCATCTATCGCATTGGGTCGTTCATACCTACCCCAGGCGTGGATTATCCTTCCGTGCAGAAGTGCATCACCACGGCCGGCAATGAGGACTTCATCGGTCTGGTAAACCTGTTCTCCGGCGGAGCTCTGCTGCAGCTGTCCATCTTCGCACTGGGCATTATGCCCTACATCACCGCATCCATCGTGGTGCAGCTGCTGCGCGTGGTCATTCCCCGCTTCGAGGCTCTGCACAAGGAGGGTCAGTCGGGCGAGGCCAAGCTGACCGAATACACCAGGTATCTGACCATCGGTCTGGCCGTGCTGCAGTCCACGACCATTCTGGTCACAGCCCGCAACGGTGCGCTCTTCAACGGGGCCTGCCAACAACAGGTCATTCCCGACAGTTCCGTTTGGAATCTGGTCGTCATGGTTTTGATTATGACCGGCGGCACGGGTCTGATCATGTGGATGGCCGAGTTGATCACCGACAAGGGCATTGGCAACGGCATGTCCGTCCTGATCTTCATCTCCATCTGCTCCGGCTTCCTGCCCCAGCTCTGGAACATCGGCTGGGGAACCAACGGCAAGAACGGCGACTGGGTCAAATTCGGCATTGTGGTGACCGTCCTGGTGGTCATCCTGATTCTGGTCGACTACGTGGAGCTGGCACAGCGCCGCATTCCCGTCCAGTACACCCGTAGGATGATCGGCCGCAAGATGTACGGCGGATCCTCCACCTATCTGCCGCTCAAGATCAATATGTCAGGCGTGATTCCCCCCATCTTCGCCTCCTCCATTCTGGCTATTCCCACCCTTATCGCCCAGTTCGGCAAGTCCGATCAGAACTGGGTCAAGTGGATCAACGCCAACATGGCCAATACGACCTCGGTCTGGTACATCGTGCTCTACTCGGTCATGATCGTCTTCTTCTGCTTCTTCTACACTTCAATCACTTTCAACCCCGACGAGACTGCCGACAACATGAAGGAGTACGGCGGCTTCATCCCGGGCATCAGGGCCGGACGGGCCACCAGCCGGTACCTGTCATACGTAATGAACCGGCTGAACACGGTCGGAGCCATCTATCTGCTCTTTGTGGCCCTGATTCCCACGGTGCTGATCATGCTGCTGAAGATCAACTCCAAGTTGCCTTTCGGCGGTACAACCATACTGATCATCGCCGGCGTCGGCCTGGACACCCTGCGCCAGGCCAGGGCGCAGACCGAGCAGTTCCAGTACACCGGCTTCCTGCTGGAGGGCGACCACAAGGAGGGCTGACCCTTCGGTCAAACATCTGCTGGTGGTATCAATCCAAACAGATTAAGGTCCGGCCCTGTCACTTGTTGGCATGGAGCCGGACCATTTTTGTGTCAGACCTGTGCCAGGAAGGCTGTTCGTATGAGTTTTAATGAACGGAACCTGCTCTTGGACCGGGCAGCCGCTAGCATACATTAAAGAGGGTCCTGCGCGGTTTGGTCCGCCTGGGACTGCAGACCAAGAACATCAAGCAAAGGACAGGGAATGGCACAGCGACTGTTGATCATGGGACCTCAAGGTGTAGGCAAGGGCACGCAGGCGGCCTTGCTCAGCAAGCATTACGGGATTCCGGCCATATCCACTGGTGACATTTTCCGCTACAACCTGAAGAACGGAACCGAGCTGGGCAAACAGGCCAAGTCCTACACCGACAAGGGCGAGCTGGTTCCAGACGAGCTGACCAACAAGATTGTCAAGGACCGCTTGGGCATGGATGATGCGGCCCAGGGCTGGATTCTGGACGGCTACCCCCGTTCGGCATCCCAGGTCGAGGCGCTGGACAAGATGCTCAAGGAGTTGGGCACTCCGCTGACGGCTGTGGTGGCCCTGGACGCCGACCATGACGTGCTCATGCAGCGCATCGCCAAGCGGGCCAAGGAGGAGGGGCGAGCAGACGATACCCCCGAGGCCATAGCCAAGCGGCTGGATATCTATGCCAAGGAGACTGCCCCCCTGCTGAATACCTATAAGTCCCGTGGCCTTCTGGTCGCAGTGGACGGCCAGGGCGAGGTCGACCAGATATCCAAGGAGATTGTCGCTCAGCTGGACAAGCGCTGATTCATAGCTTGTCAATTTATAGCTTGTCAGTCGAGAGGCCGGTCGCCAGCAAGACTCGCAGACAAGACGACCTGGAGCATAGAAGCTGCATGACCCCAAGGGGCGTGACAGCTTCTTTTTGTGCAGGGCGGAAAACCCGCGAGTCCGCCCAACTCTGGCGAACAGGATGATAGCCTTGGTGCATTCAGGCCCTCTTGCGAGGGATATTGCATGTCGGTGATCGGCCGTAAAAGATAGAGCAATCAGTACAGAAACAGAAGAGGTCCACTTGAAGGGATCTACGGTATCCGTGGTCAGATCGGACAAGCAGGAACCAGCGCGTCCAAAGCACACCATCCGAACCATTCTGCGCTCCCTGCGCGAATACCGGAAGGCCAGTCTTCTGGCTCCGGCTTTCGTCTTTTTGGAGAGTGTCCTCGAGATTGTGATCCCGACCATCATGGCCTCCCTGATTGACCAAGGGGTCTCGGGGAGGTCCATGCCGGCCATCTTCAAATTCGGGCTGATCCTGCTGGCCTGCTCGGCCGTCTCCCTGTTCTCCGGATTCATGTCCGGGCGGTATGCGGCCATCGCCTCTTCCGGCCTGGCCAAGAATGTCCGCAGCGATCTGTTCGCCAAGGTGCAGTCCTTCAGCTTCACCAACATCGACCGCTTCTCAACCGGGTCCATCATCACCAGGCTGACCACCGATGTGACCAACCTGCAGAATGCCTATCAGATGGTTATCAGAGTGGGGGTCAGGGCGCCGATCATGGTCATTGTGGCCTGGCTCTTTTCCTATAGGATTTCCAGGCCCATATCCCTGGTCTTCCTGGTCGCCATCCCCATCCTGGGCTTCGGTCTGATTGGTCTGTCCCTGCTGGTTCATCCCATCTTCGAGCGGGTCTTCCACACCTACGACCACCTCAACAACGTGGTGGACGAGAACCTTCAGGGCATCAGGGTGGTCAAGTCCTACAACCGTGAAGACTACGAGGAGCGCAAATTCAACGGTATTTCCTCGGCCATCTACCGGGCCTTCTGCAAGGCCGAGCGGATCATGAGCCTGAACCCGGCATTGCTGAACTTCTGTATTTACGCCTCTCTGCTGGTCATATCCTGGATGGGCGCCTCCCAAATTGTGGCATCCGGGAACAATGCCGCCCTGGGGCTTACCACAGGAGATCTGACCGCCCTGGTCACCTATGCCATCCAGATCATGATGGCCATGAACATGGTCTCCATGATCGTGGTCATGGTCGTCATCTCCCAGGCCTCGGCCGAGCGCATCTGCCAGGTGCTCAACGAGGTCAGCACCGTGCATGATCCCGCCAAGCCGGTCACGAAGGTGGCCGACGGCTCCATCAGCTTCCAGGATGTGACCTTCCGCTACTCGGAGCGGTCCGAACGTCCCGTTCTGAGCCACATCAATCTGCAGGTTCCCTCGGGCTCCACCCTGGGCATCGTGGGCGGGACCGGCTCCTCCAAGTCCAGCCTGGTCCAGCTCATCCCCCGTCTCTACGACGTGACCGAGGGGTCCCTCCAGGTGGGCGGCGTGGACGTGCGCCAGTACGACCTGACGGTCCTGCGCGACCAGGTGGCCATGGTGCTCCAGAAGAATGTCCTGTTCACCGGGACCATCGCCGAGAACCTGCGCTGGGGCAACCCTCAAGCCACGGACGAAGATCTGGTGCGTGCCTGCACCCTGGCTCAGGCCGACGATTTCGTGCGGGAGTTTCCCGATGGCTATCAGACCTATCTGGACGAGGGCGGCACCAATCTTTCCGGCGGCCAGCGACAGCGTCTGTGCATAGCGCGGGCCCTGCTGAAGAAGCCTGACATCCTGATCCTGGATGACTCGACCAGCGCTGTGGACACCAAAACCGACCAGCTGATCCGCCGCGCCTTCAGCCAGGAAATCCCTGACACCACCAAGATCATCATCTCCCAGCGTCTGGCCTCTGTGGAGGACGCCGACATGATCGTGGTCCTGGAGGAGGGCAGGATTCTCGACAAGGGCACCCACCAGGAACTCCTGCGGACATGTCAGGAGTACCGATCCATCTATGAATCACAGACCAGGAACCAGAGCGAGGAGGACAAGGACCATGAGTGACGGATCATTCAAGGACCGCAAGCCCCGCCTGGACAAGGCCGCGCCGGGAACGACCCGTCGCATCCTGAGCTACCTGCTTGCCTACCGCTGGCAGCTGGCGGTGATCGTGGTCTGCATCATCATCAGCGCCGGGGCCCAGGCGGCATCGGCCTTCTTCCTCCAGCCGCTGATCGACCACTACATCCTGCCGCTGGTCGGGGCCACCGACCCTGACTGGGGACCGCTGATGAGGACCCTGATCCTGATGGGCTGCCTCTATGCAGTGGGGACCTTCTGCTCCTGGTTCTGGAACTGGCTGATCGTCAAGGTGGAGCAGGGTACCCTGAAGACCATCCGCGACCAGATGTTCGCCCACCAGCAGGAGCTGCCCATCGGCTTCTTCGACACCCATGAGCACGGCGACACCATGAGCCGCTACACCAACGACACGGATACCCTCCGTCAGGCCATCTCCCAGTCCTTCCCGCAGATGGTCTCCTCGGTCCTGTCCGCCCTGGCAGCCCTGATCTCCATGCTCTGGCTCTCCATCCCCTTCACCGTCCTGACCCTGGTCTTCGCGGCGGTCCTTATTGTGGTGGTCCGGGTTCTGGTCACCCGAAGTGGCCGGTACTTCGTTCACCAGCAGCGCTATCTGGGCCAGGTGAATGCCTTTGTGGAAGAGGCCGTCAACGGGCAGAAGGTCATCAAGGTCTTCAACCATGAGGATGCCACCGCCAAGGTCTTCGAGGAGAGGAACGAGGAGCTCTTCCAGGCCTCGGCCCAGGCCAATACCTACGGCAACGTCACCATGCCGGTCGTGGGCAACATGGGCTACCTGCTCTATGTCATCCTGGCCATCGTGGGCGGTCTGGCCGGCATCGCGGGCATGGGCAATGTAGGACTGACCGGGGCTGGGCCGCTGACCCTGGGAACCATCGTCTCCCTTCTGACCCTCTCCCGCTCCTTCATCAACCCCATCGGCCAGGTCTCCATGCAGTTCAACATGGTCATGATGGCCCTGGCAGGCGCCTCCCGGATCTTCGACCTGATGGACCAGCCCGTCGAGTCCGACCAAGGCACGGTCAGATTGGTCAGCGTCGAACTGGCCTCGGACGGCCGGACCATGACCCCAGTCGACCATGAGACAGGGCACTGGGCCTGGAAGCGCGAGGCGGATGACGACGGCAGGCGCTCGCTGGAGGCCGCCATGAAGCTTCCCGGCGATGCCCGTGATGTGGCCCTGAAGGCCAAGGATCAGGCCATCACCTCCCCGGATGGGCGATACACCCTCCTCCAGGGGGATGTGCGATTCACCGACGTCAGCTTCGGATACGACCCGGGCAAGCCTGTTCTGCACGACATCACCTGGTTCGCCAAGCCCGGACAGAAGGTGGCGCTGGTCGGTGCCACTGGTGCCGGCAAGACCACGATCACCAACCTGATCAACCGCTTCTATGACATCCAACAAGGCCAGATCCTCTATGACGGGATCGATGTGAGGAATATCCGCAAGCCTGACCTCCGCCGCTCCCTGGGCATCGTCCTTCAGGATGTCAACCTCTTCACAGGCACCGTCCTGGACAACATCCGCTACGGGCGCCTGGATGCCACGGACGAGGAGTGTATCGAGGCTGCCAGGATGACCAACGCCGACAGCTTCATCCGCATGCTTCCCCAGGGCTACCAGACCGTTCTTGAGGGGGATGGAAGCGGACTGTCCCAGGGTCAGCGACAGCTGATCTCGATTGCCAGGGCGGCGGTGGCCGATCCTCCGGCCATGATCCTGGACGAAGCCACTTCCTCAATCGACACCCGTACCGAGGAGGTGGTCCAGCAGGGCATGGACGCATTGATGCGCGGCCGGACGGTCTTCGTGATCGCCCATAGGCTCTCCACGGTTCGCAACTCCGATGTGATCATGGTCCTGGACCACGGGCGGATCATCGAGCGCGGCAATCACGATGAGCTGATGACCAAGCACGGCGAATACTACCAGCTCTACACCGGCGCCCTGGAACTGGAGTAGGGCTCTCCGGGATTGCCGAACGTTGGGAGAAGGCACCGATAGTTTGCGATTCGGCATTAAGCAAAACCAGTGGGGTGGGGGCGGCACATGACTGATGCTCCCGCTCCTACGCGTAGCTGATGGCTTGGCAAATTCAATCCCCATCTGAGCTACTGGTTCCCCATGAAAAGAAGGGCCTGACCTGCAAATTCAGCAGGTCGGGCCCTTTATGAATAGGAATCAGGTTCGATCTCAGAGGATGCCCTGGGCGACCATGGCATCGGCCACCTTGGTGAAGCCGGCCACGTTGGCGCCCAGCATCAGGTCGCCCTCATGCCCGTATTCCTTGGAGGCCTGGTAGGACTTCTGGAAGATCCCCGTCATAATGTCCTTGAGCCGCTGATCCACCTCGTCGAAGGTCCACTGCAGGCGCAGGGAGTTCTGGCTCATCTCCAGGCCGGAGACGGCCACGCCGCCGGCATTGGCGGCCTTGGCGGGTCCGTAGAGCACCTTGTTATCCTGGTAGACCTGGATGGCCTCGGGGGTGGAGGGCATGTTGGCGCCTTCGCATACCACGGTGCATCCGTTGGCGACCAGGGTCTTTGCTGATTCCTCGTCGATTTCGTTCTGCGTGGCGCAGGGAAGGGCGATGTCGCAGGGCACAGTCCAGACGCCCTTGCAGCCCTCGTGGTACTCAGCGGAGTCCACACGGTCCGCATACTCGCGAATTCGGCCGCGGTGACCCAGCTTGATGTCCTTGACGACATCCAGGTCAATCCCCTTGGGATCGTAGACGTATCCGTTGGAGTCGGATGCCGTTACCACCTTGGCGCCCAGCTGCTGGGCCTTTTCGGTGGCGAAGATGGCCACGTTGCCCGAACCGGAGATGACGACGGTCTTGCCCTGGAAGGAATCCTTGCGCAGCGTCTGCAGGGCCTCCTGGGTGTAGTAGCACAGGCCATATCCCGTGGCCTCGGTCCTGGCCAGGGAGCCGCCGAAGGTCAGGTCCTTGCCGGTCAGCACGCCCGAGTACTCGTCGCGCATTCTCTTGTACTGGCCGAACAGGTAGCCGATCTCACGGGATCCCACGTTGATGTCGCCGGCGGGCACGTCGGTGAACTGGCCGATGTGGCGCTGCAGCTCAGTCATGAAGGCCTGGCAGAAGCGCATGACCTCGGCATCCGAGCGGCCCTTGGGGTTGAAGTCGGATCCTCCCTTGGCGCCGCCCATCGGCAGCCCGGTCAGCGAATTCTTCAGAATCTGCTCGAAGCCCAGGAACTTGATGACCGACTCGGTCACGGTCGGGTGGAAGCGAAGGCCGCCCTTGTAGGGGCCGATGGCCGAATTGAATTGGATCCGGTAGCCGCGGTTGACCTGCACATGGCCTTGGTCATCGGTCCAGGCCACACGGAACTTGACTGCACGCTCGGGCTCGACCAGACGTTCCAGCACGCCGTTGGCCTCATACTCTGGATGCCGTTCCACCACGGGTTCCAGGCTGGAGAAAACCTCACGAACAGCCTGCAGGAATTCCGGCTGGTCGCCGTCGCGCTTCTCAACCTGCTGGTATACGCGCTTAATGTATTCGTTGGTGAGCATCTGAGCTCCTTTGACTAGGAATGGCCGGTCCGTCCGGTCCACATGCGATTGGGTCCGCCCTCAAGAGCCTGCGGGGGCTGGCGGAATCTTATCCTATGGTAAATGCCCCAAAGTTACGTCACAAGAATTCTGGCCCGTAATGTCTGACATGTGGTCATTCAAGGCCCGAAGAATGAGAGAACAAGGGAGGGTAGACAAGGCTGATGACGAAAGTTGAGTCTCCTAGACTCAACATTTATTCCTTGGGTGAACATCGGGTATGGAACCTGGCTCCCGCGGTTTGGACAAAGTGAAGGGCAGGGAGCCCGGGAGGACAGGTCAGGATGTCCACCCGGGGTTCCGGTCCGCAGAAACTATTGACTTTGAGAATCAGGAGATGCGATTATGGCTATGTTTCCCGCATTGATGAACAATTCGATCTTCGGCGACTTCTTCGACGATCCCTTCTTCAACAACTGGCGTGACGGGCGTCGGCAGGGCCAGGGCGCCAAGAACGCGCTGAACAGCCCCTTGATGAACACGGATGTGCGCGAGAAGGACGGGCAGTACCAGCTCTCCATCGACATGCCCGGCTTCGACAAGAAAGACATCGGCCTGCGTCTGGAGGACGGCTACCTGATCGTCTCCGCCCAGAAGAACGGTGACCAGGGCGACAAGGATGACCAGGGCCGGTGGATTCGGCGTGAGCGCTACACCGGGTCCTGCTCCCGCAGCTTCTATGTAGGCGACAAGGTCCGTCAGGAGGACATTCATGCCCACTATGCCAACGGCACCCTGGAGGTGACTCTGCCCAAGACCAGCATCGAACCGGCTGATAACACGCAGAACATCGCCATCGAGGACTGAGGGGTTCGGGTCCTTATCGGACCGTCTGAATGACTGCTATACTGATTGAGCGACAGCCGTTCAGACGGCCCTTTTGTCGTATCAACACGCTATTGCCCAATTTTGGGCCTATCAATGCTATACTTACCATTTGGCGTGTCTTTCGGCGCGCTGTGTAACCGGCCGAGGATCGGATAGAAGGCTTATGGCAAAAGATGGTGTGATCGAGGTGGAAGGGCGTGTGGTCGAGGCCCTCCCCAATGCGATGTTCCGCGTCGAGCTCGAGAACAAGCACCTGGTGCTGGCCACCATTTCCGGCAAAATGCGCAAGAACTACATCCGCATTCTGCCCCAGGACAGGGTGGTGCTCGAAATGAGTCCCTACGATCTGAACCGCGGACGGATTACGTACCGTTATAAGTAACAAGGTACACAAGCAAAGGAAAACCATGAAGGTCAGCCCTAGTGTGAAGAGAATCTGCGAGAACTGCCGCGTGATTCGTCGTCACGGCCGCGTCATGGTGATCTGCAAAAACCCACGCCACAAGCAGCGCCAGGGCTGAGCGGATTCCCAGCGGCAACGAATACCAAAGGCGCTGAGTCACAGCCGACAGGCTGAACCCCGGGTGCGCAGGCCCGGGCCGGGAGACCGGAAGACTCGGTGCACGACCTGCGTAGAACAAAAAGGAATCGCAATGGCACGTCTTGCCGGAGTCGACATCCCCAACGAGAAGCGCATAGAGATAGCCCTCACCTACATCTTCGGTGTGGGGCGTACTCGCGCCAAGGAAACACTTGCCGCGACCGGAGTGAATCCGGACACCCGCGTCAAGGATCTCACGGACGAGCAGCTCATTACGCTGCGTGATTACCTCGAGGGAAACTACAAGATCGAGGGTGATCTGCGTCGTGAGATCGACGCCGATATTCGCCGTAAGATCCAGATCAATTGCTATCAGGGCCAGCGCCACCGCAGGGGCCTGCCCGTGCGTGGCCAGCGGACCAAGACCAACGCCCGCACCCGCAAGGGGCCCAAGCGCACCGTCGCCGGAAAGAAGAAGGCGACCAAGTAAGGCCGAATGCGAAGCGGGGATGAGGGTCCCCGATGAATCGCACTAGCAATCAGTTATTCGTGACAAGGAAACGAGGATCAATGGCAGCAGCAAAGCAGGCCGCGCGCAAGCCTCGTCGTCGGGATCGCAAGTCGGTTCCGGTCGGGCAGGCGCATATCAAGTCAACATTCAACAACACCATCATCTCCATCACCGATCCTTCCGGTGCTGTAGTGGCCTGGGCTTCAGGCGGCGACGTAGGCTTCAAGGGCTCCCGCAAGTCCACCCCTTACGCAGCGGGAATGGCCGCCGAATCCGCAGCCCGCAAGGCCATGGAGCATGGGGTCAAGAAGGTGGATGTCTTCGTCAAGGGCCCAGGTTCGGGCCGCGAGACCGCCATCCGCTCCCTGCAGTCCGCAGGCCTGGAGGTCGGTTCCATCTCTGATGTGACCCCACAGGCACACAATGGCGTTCGTCCTCCCAAGCGCCGTCGCGTCTGAGCACTAAAAAACCCATGAATCCACCCGCGAAGACCGGTGAGTGCACCACCGGTCGGAGCTGAAAGGATAGCAACAGTGCTTATTGCACAGCGTCCGACTCTTACTGAAGAAGTCGTCAATGCCCAGCGCTCCCGTTTCACCATCGAGCCGCTGGAGCCCGGATTCGGGTACACCCTGGGCAACTCCCTGCGTCGTACCCTGCTGAGCTCCATACCGGGAGCGGCTGTGACCTCGGTCCGCATCTCGGGTGCTCTGCACGAGTTCACCACGCTGCCTGGTGTGGAGGAGGACGTCACTGAGATCCTGCTCAACATCAAGGGCATCGTGCTGACCAGCGAGTACGACGAGCCTGTGGTCATGTATTTGCGCAAGAGCGGCAAGGGCGAGGCCACCGCCGGGGACATCACCCCGCCGGCCGGCGTCACCGTGGCCAATCCTGATCTGCATATCGCGACCCTGGCCGAGGATGGCGAGCTGGAGATCGAGTTCACGGTGGAGCGTGGGCGTGGATACGTCCAGGCCCAGCTCAACAAGCAGGACAACGATGAGATCGGGCGCATCCCGGTCGATTCCATCTACTCTCCCGTGCTCAAGGTCAGCTACAAGGTCGAGGCCACCCGTGTCGAGCAGCGCACGGATTTCGACAAGCTGATCCTGGACGTGGAGACCAAGCCTGCCATCTCGCCGCGTGATGCGGTGGCCTCCGCGGGGTCGACCCTGGTCGAGCTCTTCGGCCTCTGCCGCGAGCTCAACACTCAGGCTGAGGGTGTGGAAGTCGGACCAGAGCCGGTGGTGGAAGAGGCGGATCCGCAGATGTCCGTGCCGATTGAGGATCTGAACCTGACGCAGCGTTCCTACAACTGCCTCAAGCGCGAAGGAATCCACACCATCGGCGAGCTGGTCTCGCATACCGAGCAGGATCTGCTTGACATCCGCAACTTCGGCATGAAGTCCATCGACGAGGTCAAGGAGAAGCTTGAGGGCATGGGGCTGTCGCTGAAGGCCTCCCCGCTGGGCTTCGACACCAATAATCTCGAGGGAGGCACCTTCTTCTCGCCTGACGACGAGTGAAGTGCAGCAGCCTTCGTATGAGCAGGCGAGGGGGAAGGGTTCCGTCGCCTGCTGACAGCAATTCCGGGAAGTCGGATGTTCGGGCGTATGCCCACCTGTCCTCCCGGGCCGTAAGGAGATAATCCAATGCCAAAACCTAGCAAGGGCCCACGTCTGGCCTCCAGCCCGGCGCACGAGCGGCTGATGCTGGCCAACATGGCCACCAGCCTCTTTGCCAACGGCCGTATCACGACCACTCTGCCCAAGGCCAAGCGCCTGCGTCCGCTGGCCGAGCGGCTGATCACCTTCGCCAAGCGTGGGGATCTGCCTGCCCGTCGCCGCGTCATGCGCGTCATCCGCGACAAGTCTGTGGTTCACATCCTGTTCACGCAGATCGCCGAGCAGATGCAGCAGCGTGAGGGCGGCTACACCCGCATCACCAAGATCGCGCCCCGCCGCGGAGACAACTCCCCCCAGGCCGTGATCGAGCTGGTCACCGAGCCCCTGTCGGCCAAGAAGGCCGTCGTCAAGGAGGCTGAGTCCGCAGCCAAGGTGGCCGCCAAGGACGACAATGCCGAGGTGGCTGCGGCCACTGACGCCGCCGTCGCCGAAGGCGCTGCCAAGGATGCCATCGACCAGGCCGTCGAGGCCAACGAGTCCGATCAGGACGTGTCCCAGGCCGACCAGGCCGCCGAGGATCTGGAACAGACCGCTGAGAAGGCGGATCAGGCCGAAGCCCAGGCTGAGGAAGATGCCGACGTGGCTGAGGATGCCGAGAAGACTGCCGAGTAATCGGTTATTGCATTCGATGACGGGGTCGGGGAGCATGGCTCTCCGGCCCCGTTTGTCATTGCTGCCAGGGAGGTCTTGATGGAAGGTCAGGAAGGGAAGATGTCCCTTGTCAGGCTGCGCATGGATCTGGCCTATGACGGTGGCGGCTTCCATGGCTGGGCCCGGCAGCCAGGGCTTCGCACGGTCCAAGGTTGCATTGAGCAGGCTCTGTCTCTGATCACTGGAGCCCGCAGCTCACAAGGCGGCGTTCCCCATAACCACGACGTCTGGGAACCAAGACTGGTCGTGGCCGGCAGGACCGACACCGGGGTCCACGCGTCTCATCAGGTGGCGCACCTGGACATTCCCGATGTTGTGCTCGAGTCCTGCAGGGGCCATATGGAGGTCAATGGTGTTGTGGCCTTGGAACGCCGTCTCCGGCACCTGCTGCCTGCCGACATCGTTCTGCTCGGTCTCGGATTGGCCCCAGCGGGATTCGACGCCCGCTTCTCTGCTATGGAACGCACCTACCTGTACCGGGTCAGCCAGGGGAGCCAGCCAGGGGATCCCCGCATGCGGGGCTATGTGCTGGATCTGGAGGGGAGCCTGGATCTGCAAGCTATGAACGAGGCTGCAAGAGCGTGTATCGGCTTGCATGACTTCGGATCCTTCGCCAGGCCAAACCCTGGCGGCACGACCATCCGCAAGGTCCTGTCCGCACACTGGGATCTGGTTCCGGCCGTGAATCTGTTCGGTGCGGCTCCGGACCAGAGTGTCGTCGGGTACCTTCCGACTTTCATGGAATCCGGGCTGACCGTCTTTCGGATCGTCGCTGACGCATTTGCCCATAATATGGTTCGCTCACTGGTAGCAGCATGCATCCAGGTGGGCCTGGGACGCCGGTCCGTGCCATGGTTTGCCGACAAGGTGGCCCACCCCCTGCGCGAAGGCTCCACCGGTCCCATAGATGCTCGGGGCCTGACCCTGGAGCATGTGGCCTACCCGCCTGATGACCAGCTGGCTGAACGGGCTCAGGCCATCCGAGCCCGCCGTACACTATGACCCTCTGCCTGTTCATGGCAACCGTTGCCTGCGCCACGCCGCTTGCCTGGTAGGGACTCTGTGGCATAATAGAAAAGTTGTTGTTCGGCAGTGTCGGGCAACGACCATGGTTGAGTGTCCGAGCGGTCTAAGGAGCACGCCTCGAAAGCGTGTGAGGGCAACTCCCTCCGCGAGTTCGAATCTCGCCTCAACCGCCCCCACTGGTCCCGGCCCCACGGTCGGGGCCTTTTTTCGTATACTGTCTGTTGATGGCATGTGCATGATTGCGATAAAGGGGCTCATGCCTTCCTGCTGAAGGAGGTCCTTTGGTCGGCATCAAAGACGTGGCCGCTCTGGCGGGAGTTTCCATAAGTACTGTTTCCTATGTATTCTCGGGCAAGCGACCGGTAAGCGACGCGACGAAGATCAGGGTTCTCAAGGCAGTCCAGCAATTGGATTACCACCCCGGATCAGGAGCCGCCATGCTCCGAAGGGACCGCAGAACCCATCTGATCGTGCTGAGCTCGCCAATGCATCCCTATACCGACTATTCGAACTACGCCACCTTTTTCTTCGCCGTAGTTGCCAGGGCCAGACATTACCACTACAACGTGGTCCTTTTGATGGATGAGGACGATACGGACGAACTCCTGAGAATGTCATACAGTGGCATGATCGATGGCGTCCTCCTCTTGGATGTGACCATGGAAGATCCGCGGGTAGCCCAGGCACATACCTCCTTGGTGCCCTATGTCTCCATTGGATATGCCAGCGATCCGTCCAAACTGCTTTCCGTTGACGTGGACTTTCATGCCATGGGCCGACGCGCTGTCGATGAGTTCTATCGGATGGGCCATCGGCATATGCTCATGATCGGATCCAACACTCAGTCCTATGAGGAAGGTTCCAACTTTCTGGTTCGGACCAAAAAAGCCGCCATAGACAGGGCCCAGGTGCTGGGGATACAGACGACATTCCTGTGTTCCACCGGCGACGATGCCAGGCATGTCAGTCAATTGATCGATCAGGCTTTCCGGTTGGACCCTGAGATCACAGCGATCATGGCCCAGACCAGCATCAGCCACATGAACAACACCATTGTTGCGTTGTCAAAACGAGGGCTTTCGATCCCGAAGAATATCTCCATGCTGGCTTTAAGCACTTTTGGCAATGCTTCCGTTCTCGAGCGTCCTCTTGATGAGATTCCCATGATGCCGCATGAAACTTGTTCCCGCGGGGTGGACATGCTGATGGAGTGTTTGGAAGGCATTGGGAAAAAGCCGGGAACAGTGGAGCTGATCCGTTCCGACTATAAACGCAGGGGATCTGTGGGCCCGGTTCGGCCACATAGCTGAGAACCGTAAGCGATCGCTGTGGCGCCCAGGCTGTCACATTGGCGGAAAACCGGAGTCTCGGTAGTGTCATAGGTTATCGAAAAACGTCGAAATACTATGTCAATTATAGTCAAATCATTAAATTATCAAATGGTTGTCCAATAAGGAGAATCATCAAGCGATGAAGCTAGGAAAAGAGGAGCGATGAAGTTTCCCCGGAGAATCATGGCAGCTGTTACGGCTGTGGCAAGTCTGGCGGGCATCATGGCCTTATCCGGATGCGGCGGCAGTGACAGCGCCCAAGAGGAGCATCCTGATTCCATCAAGATCTGGTATTACGAGGAGGATAACGGCGCCCAGGGCAAGGCCTGGAAGCAGGCCATTGCTGATTTCCAGAAGAAGACCGGCATCAAGGTCAACTTCGAGAAGAAGACCTTCGAGCAAATCAGGCAAAACGCCAGCCAGATCCTCAATTCTGATGACGCCCCAGATGTGATGGAGTACAACAAAGGCAACGCCACTGCGGGCCTGCTTTCCAGCCAGGGTCTGCTCTCCAACCTCAACGACTATGTCAAGCAATACCAATGGAACAAGAAGATCACGGGATCCTTGGCGGTCCCGGGCCGATATGACGAGAAGGGCGTTATGGGATCCGGCGACTGGTACGGCATCACCACCTATGGCGAGGAGGTGATCATGTACTACAACAAGGACATGTTCGACAAGTACGGCATCGCCATACCCAAGACCATGTCCGAATTGGAGCAGGCCATGCAAAAGTTCAAGGACAACGGCGTCACAGCCTTGTCTGAGGGTGTGGCTGAATACCCGCTCCAACATCTCTGGTGGCAGTTGGTCCTTCAAAAAGCCGACCAGCGCTTGATCAACGCCTACCAGCGCTACGACGGCAAGGTGGACTGGCAGGGCCCGGCCATGACCTATGCCACTGATACCATCAAGGACTGGGTCAACAAGGGGTACATCAGCAAAGACTCGACGGGTCTCAAAGCCGAGGATGCCGGACAGAACTTCATGAAGGGGACCTACCCCATGCTCTTCTCGGGCTCTTGGTGGTTCGGACGCTTCCAAAGCGACATCCCCAATGTCAATTGGGAGGTCAGCCTCTTCCCTGAAACCAAGAAGATTCCCGGCGGATCGGGCAACATCTGGGTGATTCCCGAGCGTTCCAAGAAAAAGGACGCTGCAGCGAAGTTCATCGACATGACGCTGAGCAAGGAGAATCAGAACCTGATGGGCAACTCCGGCGGATTGCCCATTGCAGCAGATCCTGCCCAGATAAGCGATCCCAAGAGCAAGGAGCTGATCGCCGGTTTCAACCAGGTCATCAAGGATGATCGTCTGGGCTACTATCCGGACTGGCCTACCTCAACCTTCTATGACGAGCTCAATGCGGGTCTGCAGGAGTTGGTCAACGGGACCAAGGACACCAAGGCCGTGCTGACGGAGCTCCAGGGCAAGTATGACAAAGGCGTCGAGACATCGGGGCTGAAAAAGTAGTCAAACCATAGGCCGGCGGGTGCGCTCTTGATCAGGCAGCCGCCGGCCTCCGCCCCGCTGCAATCTGCAGCGGGCCCTGATAGACACATTTTCAGGCTGAGGAGAAACGAACAATGGGATCTCGAAGTGCAAATCCTGCACCGGTCGCTGCCAAGACCGATGAGGAACGCGGGATGTCCAGGATACCGGGCAATCCCTCCAATCGATTCTGGTGGTATCTGATACCGGGGCTGCTGGTTCTTTTATGGATCATCATCGTGCCGGCAATCTGGAATATTTATTTAAGCTTTACCAACTACCGTGGGATACGGCCTCCGCGGTGGATCGGGATTGACAACTGGTCGCGGCTGATCAGGGATGCTACATTCTGGGCTTCTTTCCGCAACTCCATCTGGATGATCGTGGCCATGGTCGTCATTCCCATTCTTATCGGCCTGATTCTGGCCTCGCTGGTTTTCGATGTGGTCCAAAAACGGTTCGGAGCCAAGACCGCTTCAACCATGCGCGCTGTTTACTACTTCCCTCAGCTCCTGCCTATCTCGGTGGCGGCTCTGGTCATGGGCTGGATCTTCCGACCCGAGAACGGCGCTCTCAATGCCATACTCAAAGGCATGGGGCTGGGACGTTTTCAGCACAACTGGCTGGGATCGCCCGACACCGCCTTGATATTCCTGATGATCATCATGATTTGGATCCAGCTGGGTTATCCCCTGGTCATATTCATGTCCGGTCTGCAGCGTGTCGATCCTGAGCTCTACGAGGCAGCGAGTCTGGACGGGGCCAACTGGTGGCAGCGGTTCAAAGTCATTACCCTGCCGGCAATCAAGCCGGAAATCTTCGTGGTGGCCCTGACCTGCACCATCGCAGCCTTGAAGGTTTTCGCTCCGGTGTACATGCTGACCAAGGGAGGGCCGGGCGACAGCACCATTGTGCCCTCATACTATTCGTACACGCAGTTCTTCCAATCTCAACAGGTCGGCTATGGCGCCGCCATATCCACGGCTCTGACCATCGTCATCATCGTGATCTCTGTCGTTTTCACCAACGTCCAGCAGCGGGTCGAGCAAGAGGACGAGGAGTAGCATCATGACAGCTGTAAGCAAGATTCCCAAGGCACGGAAAAATCGGACGACAGGAGATTGGCTGATTCTGGCCTTGCTGATCGTCGGCGGACTGATCATGCTCTTTCCGTTTTTTGTTCTTCTGCTGAACGCCTTCAAAACCACGGCGGACTACAACGCCTCGGGTCCTCTTTCCTGGCCGCACGAATTCAGTGCCGCTGGACTGGTGAAATTCTGGACCAGAGTTCGATTCCCGCAGAAAGTCTGGAACAGCGTATGGATTTGTGCACTGGTGTCATTCCTGGCTGTCGGGCTGTCGGTGCTCAACTCCTTCGCTCTGGGCATCGGCCGCGTCAAGGGCAGGCGCTGGATCGTCCTGCTGATTATGCTGGCTAACATGATGCCGCAGGAAGCTCTGCTCTATCCGCTCTATATCATGTTCAAGGCCATGGGCCTATACAACTCACAATGGTCGATCGTCATCATATTCACGGTCATCCAGAGCGCATTCGGCACCTATCTTCTGTCCAGCGTCTACGGAACCTTCCCCAAGGCCATTTTGGAAGCTGCCACAATCGACGGGGCCAGCCGGTGGAGGATTCTCAAAGACATCGTCTTCCCCATCTCCAAGCCGACGCTGAGCGTCATGCTGGTCTTCTTCTTCATCTGGACCTGGAATGAGTACATGATTCCCATGGCCTTCCTGATTGACAATTCCAAGCAGACGGTCCCCATTGCCATAGCGTCGCTGACCGGGGACAGGCTGATGGATGTGACCACCACGGCTGCGGCCTCGCTGATCAGCATTGTGCCCACGCTGATCTTCTATCTGATCTTCCAAAGGACCCTTTCCAAGGGCATTACTACAGGAGCTGTGAAATAACATGAAGTTCACCAATGGATATTGGCTGACCCGGCCCGGCGTCGAGGCTCTCTACGCACGTTCACCCTATGAATTGTCGGTAGGGCCAGATGGGAGGAGCATCGATGTCCTGGCTACGACCAGGGTCGTGACCGGCCGGGCCGACACCCTGAATCTGCCGACCTTTCGGATCCATGCCACCTCGCCGGCTGAAGGGATCATCCGGGTGCAGGCAACCCATTGGAAGGGTGCCGGAACCTGTCCGGGCTTCCCTGTTCACGAGCAGGATCCGGATTCCGGATTCGTCAAGGCCAGCGCTCAAGGTGCTGGCGACGGCGAGGTCGGAGAAGACGGGGCTTCGGTGACTCTGACATCGGGCAACCTGAGCCTGACCATGACCAAGGGGCCCGTCTTCGACATGGCTTTTGCCTGCGAGGGCAAGGAGCTCACCCATGCCAGGGGCAAGTCTCTGGCAAGGTTCGCTTTGGCTCCCGACGCTGCCGTAAGTACGCAACCGGTGGGGGAGTTCGGCGTAGCGCCCACGGCCAGGGCCTATGATGAGTCTCCGGTCTTCACTGCCATTCAACTTGGCTTGTCAGTCGGGGAAAGGGTCTACGGCTTTGGCGAAAGGTTCGGCCCATACCTGAAGAACGGGCAGAGCATAGACATCTGGAACGAAGATGGCGGCACAGCCAGCGAGCAAGGCTATAAGGACATTCCCTTCTATATGACCAGCAAGGGCTACGGTGTTCTGGTCAACAACCGCGGGCATGTCTCCTTCGAGGTGGCTACGGAGAACACCGAGACCGTCCAGTTCAGCGTACCCGGCGAAGTTCTGGACTTCTATCTGATCGCCGGTCCGAACCCTGAACGAATCCTGGAGCGATACACGGCTCTGGTGGGTCGTCCGGCCAAGGTCCCTGCCTGGTCATACGGTCTCTGGCTGACCACATCCTTCACCACGAAATATGACGAGAAGACCGTGACATCCATGATCGATGGCATGGCTCGACGGCATATTCCCCTGAGCGTGTTTCACTACGACTGCTATTGGATGAGGGAATTCCACTGGACCGACTTCCAATGGGATCGACGCTTCTTCCCTGATATAGAGGGGACCCTGGGACGCCTCCACCGCGAGAAGGGGCTGCATGTCTGCGCCTGGATCAATCCGTATATCGGGCAGGAAAGCGCCCTCTTTGACCAGGCTGCAGACAAGGGCTACCTGGTTCGCAAGCCCAATGGAGACATATGGCAGACCGATCTTTGGCAGGCCGGCATGGGGTTGGTGGATTTCACTAATCCGGACGCTTGCAAGTGGTTCAAAGAGCACGTCAAGCATCTCCTCAAGCAAGGAGTGGACGCCATCAAGACCGATTTCGGTGAGCGCATCCCTGCCGATGTGGTCTGGTTCGACGGCTCGGATCCTGCGAGCATGCATAACTGGTATACGCAACTGTACAATCAGACCGTTTTCAAGGCCATCGAAGAGGTGTACGGAAAAGGGCAGGCTTGCCTGTATGCCCGATCTGCCACGGTGGGTGGCCAGCAGCAGCCTGTTCACTGGGGCGGCGACTGCGAATCCACCTTCAACGGCATGGCGCAGACCTTGCGGGCCGGCCTGTCGCTGGTAAGTTCCGGTTTCGGTTTCTGGAGCCACGATATCGGCGGTTTTGAAGGAGCAAGACCCGACCCTGCCGTTTACAAGCGCTGGATAGCGTTCGGCCTGCTCTCCTCTCACTCCAGGCTGCACGGCTCCACTGTCTACCGAGTCCCCTGGCTCTTCGATGAGGAGGATCAGCGCAGGGGAGTGGTCAATCCTCCTGAGCAGACCGCAGTGAGCGTGCTGCGAAAGTTCACCAGGTTGAAGATATCCATGATGCCCTACCTGTACCAGGTCGGACTTGGTGCACACGAGCGCGGCCTCCCGGTCATGCGTTCCATGTTCATGGAGTTCCCTGACGACAGGACGGCGCTGGATTGCGACCGCCAGTATATGCTGGGGCCGTCGCTGTTGGTGGCGCCAGTCTTCTCCTACACGGGTGATGTGGAATACTACCTGCCCAAGGGGGTATGGACGGATTGGTTCACCGGCCGCCAGGTGGACTGCCGACAGTCCGGCCAGTGGATGCATGAAAAGCATGGCTTCGATACGGTTCCGCTCTGGGTGCGCGACGGGACTGTTTTGGTCACCCGCCAGGGACAGGAATCAACCGAATATGCTTATGGAACCGATTCTACGGTCTCGGTCTTCCTGGCTCACGATGGAAGAGCCAGTGCGACGGTGACCGAGGAAGATGGAAGCAGCCTGGTTTTCCAGGCGGAACGCTCAGGAAGCACAGTAACCATCACTTCCTCGGACGGTCGGGAATTCACCGGTTGCCTGGGGATGGGTGAGGGGAAGCCTTCTCGGAACGGGCGTCTGGTTCTGTCAGCTGATTGAACAAGGGCGGCCGCATCCTTATAGATCACTGTCGGTTTGCCGACTGGGTCGGATGCTGGCGTAATGCCGCAGGCAGTCTGACACGGCTCTGAGCTTCGATGCTGAGCAAATAAAAGACCGTCCAATGCAGAAGGCGATGCGATGGCCAGCACCGGGTCGCCCCCTGCATTGCACGGGTTCATACCCCCCGCGTTCCTAGGGAATGCTCCTGTGGAACACGTTCTATAATATCACTGCCTGAACCTTTAACGCCACCCGCAAAGTTTCGTGAAATCTGCAGTAAGAGATGGTTAGTTTAGTGTGTTTGACGATCGATCTTCATCATGAATCAGGTTTTGCGCACGCATTGGCAGGGTTTGCTCGCATATACGGATGAGGAGACCTGAGAGTGTGATCAGAGCAGCCTGCTGCTGGAGGGTCCGTCCCAGACGTCAGTGCTTTGGTGCCTGCAACAGGGCTGACGAAGTGGCCGGGTAGCCGAGGTTCATGGCCATGGACAAGTGGGCTACGATCATGTCGACCAGGGCCGATGTGGCCTCTTGGCGGCTTTTCGCGTTCTGGCTGGCGTCAGTTCGTATGGTGCCTGAGGAGCCGTTCAGCTTCCTCCCCACAGCCAGAAGGACCCGGGCCGTATCCATCTCGATCAGGGCAGGGGTAGGGGCCTGTATGCCGTTGGCGGGATCGGTGCACTCGTCGGGGTGCGCCAGCAGATCAGTGGTGGGATAGACCCCCTGCCTGGGATCGTGCTTGGCCTGGCCGACCAGGATCTGCGCAGCTGCAGTGTGCGCATCGGCTAGGGTCAGCATCCATGCAGCATCCGTCTTGCGGGCCGCAAGGACCGAGAGTTCGAATCCGGAACGGTCTTCGCCGGTGATGGCCTGATCAGCTAATTCGGCGGGCAGCGCCTTGGCCAGCGGATCCAGCCGCTGTGCAGCCTGGACCAGCCTCAACGTAGCTGTTCGACGATCAGCCTGCCCGCTCCGGGAAGTCGCCAAAGCCTGGGCTGCGTGTACCGTAGCTTCGTCCAGGCGAGCAGGGCACTCGCGAGCCGCTTGAACCCAAGCTTGGGCTCGGCTGTCAGGCTGATCCTTTTGAAGCCGTTCCGATTGCTGGGCCCGCGTCCATGCCTGTTCGCAGGCGGTGGGGCGGAGGTTGTCGGGGTCGTGCTGGCTGATGTGCACCGCCGAGGGTGCGCATCCTGAGATGGTGACGGCCAGCAGAAGTGCTGCGATGCCGGTCCTCATCCGTCGTGCCAGGATCGCTGGCCGACGACTCGCCCACCCGTGGTATTCAGGAACCGGCTGTGTCTGCATGAAAGGCTAGAATAGTAGGCATTGCAGACTAAAAGAAGCACGGTCTGAATAACTTCATAGGAGGTCTTGACATGGAACTGGACCTGGCTGAAATTCATCAGCTGGCACACGAACAAGGGATTGATGCCGAGACCTTGGATCAAGCACTGAGCGAGGCTCTTCTTCTGGCCTACCAGAAGTCGCCTCACGCAGCCAAGCACGCACGGGTGGAGCTGGACGAACGTGCGGGGACTTTTACCATTTGGGCACGGGACGAGATCGCTCGCGAGCCCACGCCAGAAGAGCCTGAACCGGGATATGACCTGGGCGAGGAATACGACGACACACCGAAGGATTTCGATCGGCTGGCAGCCTCCACAGCCCGTCAGGTCATCCGCCAGCTCTTCCGTCAGGCTGATGACGAGCGTGTCTTCGGAGCTTTCTCGGGCCAGAAGGGCCATCTGATCACTGGGGTTGTACAGCAGGATGCCAGCGATCCCGGCAATGTGCATGTGGCCGTGGACAATGTCGAGGCCATTCTGCCCCGCCGCGAGCAGGTGCCTGGAGAGCATTACCGGCACGGCCAGCGGATCCGCGTCTACGTGGTCAATGTCTCCCGTGGGCTCAAGGGGCCGGAAATCATCGTGTCGCGTTCCCACCCGGAGCTGGTTCGCCGCCTCTTTGAGCGGGAGGTGCCCGAGCTGGTCTCCGGTGCAGTCTCCATCATGGCCATTGCCCGTGAGGCCGGGGCCAGAACCAAGATCGCGGTCCGCGCCAACACCAAGGGGGTCAATCCCAAGGGTGCGCTGATCGGTCCGGCTGGCGCTCGCGTGCGTGCCGTCATGGAGAATCTGGGACCTGAGAAGATCGACATTGTGGACTGGTCCAAGGATCCCGCCGAATTCGTGGCGGCGGCCCTGTCCCCGGCCGTGGTCCGCCAGGTGCAGATCGTCAGCGAGTCCAACCGCACCGCCATTGCCTTCATCAAGGACGCCCAGCTTTCCCTGGCCATTGGCAAAGAGGGCCAGAATGCCCGTCTGGCCGCCAAGCTGACCGGATGGAAGATCGGCATCGAATCCGAGGAGGCCCACCAGCAAAAATTGCGTGAGCTGCAGGCGCAATCGGCTTCGGCTGCTGGTGAAGACGCCTGAGAGCAAACATCCGACGACACGAGTATGCTGGATCCGGTATCCCGAGTCCGGTGGTTCATGCCGTCGGCCCCGGCACAGAGACGAGGTAACACGATCATGGTCGCACGATGAGACAGGATATGTTCGCCGTCATCAAAGAGTGATCGCGCCGGTCATATGCGCGGTCCGGTAAGGAGAAAGTAAGTGCCCAAAGCACGCGTGTATGAGCTGGCCAAGGAATTTGGCGTAGACAGCAAGACTGTTCTGGCGAAATTGAAGGACATGGGCGAGTTCGTCAAATCCGCATCCTCCACGGTCGAGGCCCCTGTGGTTCGTCGACTCAAGAACGCTTTCCCTCAGAAGGGACAGGGCGACGCTGGCCAGGCCGCTGCACGAAATGCCCGGCCAGGCAGCCCTAATCATGGAAGCGGCCAGGGTCAGCATGGCCGCCCGCAGTCCGGCGGCACCCACCAGTCCACGCCTGGGCCCAAGCCCGGACAGGGCCATCGGCCTTCGGCCGGTGGCGACGCGCCACGGGGTCAGCAGCGTCCCGGTGGCCACTTCCCCAAGCCCGGTGCCCCCCAGGGCAACCGCCATGAGCATGAGCAGCGCAACCAGTCCCGTGGGCCCAAGCCTTCAGCCATGGGCAGGCCCGGACCCCAGGGGTCGCGCAACAACGGTCGTCCCGGCGGATCCAACGCTGCAGCAGCGCGTCATGGTGCACGGCCGGGAGCATCCACGCCTCGTCCAGGCAACAATCCTTTCAGCCGCAAGCAGGGGATGAAGGCTCCCATGCCTTCGGACATCCCCAGGCCGCATCCTATGGCCAGGCCCACCGTCAACGACTCCCGCAGGGGCCGGGGCGGATTCCGCAACGGTCGTGGCGGTCGTTCCGGGCAGGGCGCCCGTCCAGGTCAGTGGGGCCATAACCGTCCAGGCCAACAGACGCATCAGGGCGGCAGCCGTTTCGGCGGCGCTTCGTCGGCACCCTCAGGCGGCTTCCGCGGCGGTTCAGGTCGCGGCGGTCGTGGTCGCGGCGGCGCTGCCGGAGCCTTTGGCCGCCAGGGAGGCAAGTCCTCCAAGGCCCGCAAGAACCGGATGGCCAAGAGGCATGAATTCCAGGAGATGAAGGCACCCGTCATCGGCGGCGTGCGCATCCCCGCTGGCAATGG
Source organism: Bifidobacterium sp. ESL0825 (assembly GCF_052606465.1). NCBI lineage: Bacteria > Bacillati > Actinomycetota > Actinomycetes > Bifidobacteriales > Bifidobacteriaceae > Bifidobacterium > Bifidobacterium sp. ESL0825. Next base: position 1,122,222 of record NZ_CP199589.1, on the reverse strand, counting down.
ACGTACCGTCAAGCTGCGCCAGGGCGCCACCCTGGCCGACCTGGCTGACAAGATCAACGTCAATCCCGCTGCCCTGGTCACGGTGCTCTTCCACCTGGGCGAGATGGCTACGGCCACCCAGTCCCTGGATGAGGCGACCTTCCAGATTCTGGGCGACGAGATCGGCTGGAAGATTCGCATCGTCTCCGCCGAGGAGGAGGACAAGGAGCTCCTTCAGCAGTTCGACATCAACCTGGACGAAGAACGCGAGGACCAGGATGACAAGAACCTGCAGCCCAGGCCTCCGGTGGTTACGGTCATGGGCCATGTCGACCACGGCAAGACCCGGTTGCTGGACACCATCCGCAAGACCAACACGACCACCCAGGAGGCTGGCGGCATCACCCAGCGCATCGGAGCCTACCAGGCCACGGTCACCCTGGACGGGGAGGATCGCAAGATCACCTTCCTGGACACCCCTGGTCACGAGGCCTTTACGGCCATGCGTGCCCGTGGTGCCGAGCTGACGGATGTGGCTGTCCTGGTGGTGGCCGCGGACGACGGCGTCATGCCGCAGACCGTGGAGGCCATCAACCACGCCCAGGCCGCCCATGTGCCCATCGTGGTGGCTGTCAACAAGATCGACGTCGAGGGAGCCAATCCCCAGAAGGTGCGCGGTCAGCTGACCGAGTTCGGCCTGGTATCCGAGGAGTATGGCGGCGACACCATGTTCGTCGACATCTCCGCCAAGCTGGGCACCAACGTGGACAAGCTCCTGGAGGCCGTCCTGCTGACTGCCGACGCCGATCTTGACCTTCGGGCCAACCCCGACATGGACGCTCGCGGCGCCACGGTCGAGGCCCGCTTGGACAAGGGTCGCGGAGCTGTGGCCACTGTGCTGGTCCAGCAGGGGACCCTGCATGTGGGCGATGCCATCGTGGCTGGATCGGCCTATGGCCGTGTGCGCGCCATGCTGGACGAGAACGGCCGGCAGATGGATGCCGCAGGCCCGTCCACGCCCGTGCAGGTGCTGGGGCTCACCTCGGTGCCCACCGCCGGCGACCTCTTCCTGGTCGCGCCCGACGATCGCACCGCCCGTCAGATCGCCGAGAAGCGCGAGGCCTCGGCCCGTGCCGCTCAGCTGGCCAAGCGCCGCAAGGTGGTCTCCCTGGAGAGCCTGAAGGAGCAGTTCGCCAAGTCCGAGGTGGACATGCTCAACATCGTCATCAAGGGCGATTCCTCCGGCTCGGTCGAGGCCCTGGAGGACTCCCTGATGAAGATCGAGGTATCCGACGAGGTCGGTATCCAGGTCATCCACCGGGGCGTTGGAGCCATCACCCAGAACGACGTCAACCTGGCCACGGTCGACAAGGCCGTCATCATCGGCTTCAATGTCCGGCCCAACCGGCAGGTCCAGGATCTGGCCGACCGCGAAGGTGTGGAGATCAAGTACTACTCGGTCATCTACAACGCCATCGAGGACATCGAGGCGGCGCTCAAGGGCATGCTCAAGCCGGAGTACGAGGAGGTCACCACCTCCCACTCCGAGATCCGCGAGATCTTCCGTTCCTCCAAGTTCGGCAACATCGCGGGCGTCATGGTCCAGGACGGCACCGTCAAGCGGGGCACCAAGGCTCGCATCGCCCGCAACGGGGTGGTCACCATCAACGACCTGGAGATCTCCTCCCTGCGCCGGTTCAAGGACGATGTCAACGAGGTGTCCGAAGGCTACGAGGCTGGCATCAACCTGGGCTCCTTCAACGACATCGAGGTCGGCGATATCATCGAGACCTACGAGATGCAGGAAGTGGAACGCAAGTAGAGCCTGTCGGCCATCCGACTGTGCGTCGGAGGGTTCGTGGCGATCCGCCCCGGTCCGGGTACTCCCTGGCCGGGGCGGATGTCCATGAATGCGACGATTAGTCGCAGGCGGTTCGAGAAAGGAATCATGATGGCTGGAAATCCCCGCGCTGTACGCATAGCGGCCCTGATACAACGGGTCGTGGCCTCTGCGCTGGAGTCCCAGATGCACGACAAGCGCCTGGCAGGGGTCACCGTCACTGAGGTTCGGGTCACCAACGACCTGCAGATAGCCAAGATCTACTGGACCCAGCTGGGTCGGTCCGGTCATGAGGCCGGGGAACGCAAGCGCGCCCAGCAGGCCCTGCGGCAGGCCTCCGGCAGGCTGCGCACCCTGGTCGGCGCCCGGGCCGGTCTGCGGCTGACGCCTACGCTGCGCTTCATCTACGACGAGGTGCCTGCCGAGGCGACCGAGATCGAGGATGTGCTGACTGCGGCCCGTCACCGGGACGAGGCCATGGCCAAGGCCCGGGTCAATGCCAGCTATGCCGGCGACCCCGACCCGTACCGGCATGACGACGAGGAAGAGTCCGATGGGTCGGGCTCCGCCCCTGACGAACCTGCGGCAGAGGATACGGATGAGGCCGACCGCTGAGCCGTCGGACGGCATAAAGTCCGGTGCCGGTGAACCGACCTCGGGCATCATCCTTGTTGACAAGCCGAGCGGTGTGACCAGCCATGACGTGGTGGCAGCCGTCCGGTCCAGCCTCGGCATGCGCCGCGTAGGCCACGCTGGCACCCTGGATCCCATGGCCACCGGCCTGCTGGTTATTGGATTCGGACAGGCTACGCGGCTGCTGACGGTCATCGTCGGCCATGACAAAACCTACCGCGCCACCATGCGCCTGGGACTGGGCACCACTACGGACGACGCAGACGGGAATCTGCTGCCGGTGCGTCCTGGAGCTGCGCAGAGGGTGGACGAGCTGACAGCCCGGGGTCTGCAGGATTTGATTGATCGCTGCTTCACCGGCTGGATCGACCAGGTGCCGGATGCCTTCTCCGCCATCAAGGTCAAGGGCAGGCGGGCCTATGACCTGGCTCGCGCAGGCCAGGAGGTCAAGCTGGAGCCCAGACGCATACGGATTGCATCCTTCCGTCTGCTCGACTTTCGCCGTGTGGATCTGCCCGGCCAGGGCGCCATAGTGGTTGATGTGGATGTGGAGGTGACCTGCTCCAGCGGCACCTACATCCGGGCCCTGGCTCGCGATCTGGGCGAGCAGCTGGATCTGGGCGGCCACCTGACTGCTTTGAGACGGATTCGCGTAGGTCCATTCGATCTGGAGAATCCCGAACTGGCGTCTACGGTTGCGGGCGGTCATGTGGTTCCTCACACCTACCGGAACCGACAAGGTCAGACGGTTGTCCGCAGTCGTATGGTCCTGGACCGCGACCGGCAGGCGATCCTGGATGGTTCGCTGAGTTTGGCACAGGCGGCACGTATGAGCATGCCCGTCCTGAGCCTGGATGCCGGCCAGGCTGCCAGAGTGGCCAACGGCGGATTCTTGGATCTGCCGGTTGCTGGGCCCACGGCCGCCCTGGCCGGGCCTGAGGGCAGGCAGCGTCTGGCTGCTATCCTAGTGCCCGGTACACGAGGCGGGGCCAAACCGGATGTGGTCTTCCACCCCGAGTCCTGAGTGTGCAGGCTCGAGTTGAGTACCAGGGTCTTGCCAGGGTGCGACGGTGGGCATACAGTGCTTAAGGAATTTTCGGCGCCCGGGTTCGGGGGCCGCCATGACTAAGTGATGGGAAGCGGATGAAGGTCAGCCAGGTCAGCCCGGATGAGTCGGGCATTGTCAGGTGGCCGGGAACCTTGGGGGCCCGGTCCAGTGTGGTCACCATCGGTGTCTTCGATGGCATGCATCGGGGTCATCAGGCCCTCCTGCGCCGGGTGGTCGAGCTCGCGGCCAAGGGCCAGGATCGGCCCATGGCCCTGGTCTTCGACCCCAGTCCCAAACTGGTCCACAGCTACGCCGACAGGCATGACATGGTTGAACCGCCCCCGGATCTGATTCGCCATGACCCTGATCAGATCATGCCGATGGAGGAGCGCTTGCGGCTCATGGCCCAGCTGGGGCTGGAACAGGTTGTGGTGGTGCGATACACACTGGCCTTTGCGGCCAAATCCTATCGGTTCTTCCTCAAGCAGCTTACCGAACGACTGGCCATGCGAACCCTGGTCTTGGGCCGCGATGCGCGAATGGGCGCAGGGCGAAGCGGCGACATCGGAGCCATCGGCGCCCTGGCAGACACCGGACTGTTCAACCTGGAAGTCGTGGACGACCAGGGCCCCGGCGATTGCACGCTGCCTGACGCTGACGGCCTGGAGCGACATCAGGTCAGGGCTTGGAGCAGTACCCACCTTCGGCAACTGATCCAGGAGGGTGACGTGGATACGGCCTTGGATATTCTGGGTCGGCCTCACATGGTTCAAGGCACAGTGGTCCATGGGGAGCAGCGGGGACGCCGCTTGGGATTTCCGACTGCCAATCTTGCACCCGACAGCCAGGGGATGATGCCCGCAGATGGGGTCTATGCGGGCTGGCTGGTTGACCTGGGTCTGCCTACGGATCCCATGGCCACGCCGGAGGGCCGGGAGGGTCGGCTGGCTCAGGGCTCGCCCTGGCGGATGCCTGCCGCTATCTCCATCGGCACCAAGGAGACCTTCCTGGCCCCGGGTGAGCATATGCCACAAGTCCTGGAAGCCAACGCCGTGCGGCCGGATTGGGTGGACCTGTACGGCCACCGGGTTCGCGTGGAGTTTCTCAGCCGTCTGCGCGGTCAGAAGCGGTATGCGGGCGAGGAGCCTCTCAAACGACAGCTGGCCTTGGACGCCGATCGCACCTTGGAGCTGACCAAGGCGGCAGAAAGAGCGTTTTCCGCCAACTGAAGACTGCAGGAATCTGGGAGCTCACAGCCCTCGGAAGTGGCTGAAGAACTCCCTGGTGCGAGGATTCTCAGACTCGTCCATGACCTCTTGCGGCGTTCCGTTCTCGGCGATGACACCGTCCAGCAGCAGAACCACCCGGTTGGCTGCATGATGGGCGAAACTCATTTCGTGGGTGGCCATGAGGATGGTGGTGCCTCCGGCAGTCAGCTCGGAGACCATGGCCAGGACCTCGCCCACCAGCATGGGGTCCAGGGCTGAGGTGATCTCATCCAGCAAGAGCAGTTCCGGGTCGGTCATCAGGGCTCGGGCGATGGCCACCCGCTGCTGCTGGCCGCCGGAGAGCTGGTCGGGGTATGCTCCGGCCTTCTTCCTCATGCCGATTCGGTCCAGCAGTTCCAGAGCTCGCTCCCTGGCCTGATCCTTGGGCATGCCGTGGACCTTGATGGCCCCCAGGGTCACGTTTTTCAGGACGTTCATGTGGGGGAAGAGGTTGAACTGCTGGAAGACCACGCCGATTCTGGCTCGGCAGGCATCCTGGTTGATCCGGGGGTCGGTAATATCGGTGCCGCCCAGCCAGATCCTTCCGTCGTTGACGGTCTCCAGCAGGTTGATGCACTTCATCAGGGTGGACTTGCCCGAGCCGGAGGGGCCCAGCAGGGCCACGGTCTCATGGGGCATGATGGTCATGGAGATGCCGCGCAGGACCTTGTTGCCGCCAGGGTAGGTCTTTCGAACATTCTCCAGACGGAGCACCGGCTGGTCCTGTTCGGCGCCTGCCTGTTCGCTCATACCATGCCTCCGCTCTGTTCGCGCTTGCGCAGCCGGTTGGAATACCAGTCGTTGAGAAGAATGAAGGGGACCGAGGTGGCGATGAAGAGCACCGAGGCCACCACGTATGGAGTGAAGTTGTAGGAGGTGGCCACGATGATCTGGGCCGCCCTGACCGCGTCCACAGCCCCTAGAACCGAGATCAGTCCCACGTCCTTCTGCATGGAGATGAAGTCGTTCATCAGTGCCGGAGCCACCTTGCGCAGGGCCTGGGGGATGACGACCAGACGCATGGTTTGCCCCGAGGTCAGGCCAAGCGAGCGTGCCGACGCCCTCTGGGAGGGGCCAACGTCCTGGAATCCTGCCCTCAGCACCTCGGCGATGTAGGCCGAATAGGAGAGGATGATCGCCACAGTGCCCAGCAGGGCTGCCGGAATCCGGTTGAAAATGGCCAGCCCGGGAATGCCGAAGCCGATCAGGTAGAGAACCACGATCATGGGGATGCCTCTCATGATCGTGGTGTAGACCTGGGCCAGCACCCGCAGGGGGAAGAGCAGCGGGTTCCGGCTGGTGCGGATCATGGCCAGCAGGGTGCCCAGCAGTGCCACGCCGATGACTGCGAAGAAGAGGACCTCCAGATTGAGCCAGAGCCCCTGGAGGACCTTGGGGAAGGCTTGGGCGAAGTAGGCACCGGAGAAAAACGACTGCTTGACCCGGGGCCAGCCAGGTGAGGCGTGCAGACCCAGGGCGATCAGCAGTGCCAACACCAGCGTGCTGGCGATGCTGATCGCCACAGAGCGCAGATTCTGTCGACGCCCGTAGCGTTCCCGTTCCCGTTGGATATCGCTGACCGCGTCCTGTGCCGAGGTGGCCATGAACGACAAGGTTTCCTTTCTTCTCTCAGCCCAGCATGGGCAGGGAGGTGTAGACGTGCAGCCACTGCTTCTGCAGCTTGTCCAAGGTTCCATCCTTCTTCAGGGCCGTGACAGCCTTGGAAGCGGCAGGGGTCAGCTTGGAGCCCTTGGGCAGGACTATGCCCATGCCCTCCGGGTCCTGAGAGCCCTTGATCTGCCCGAGGATTTTGGCGTTCTTGACCTGCCCGGAATCGACCATGGTCACGGCTGACGGGGTGTCCACGACCAGCGCGTCGATCTGATTGGCATCCAAGGCCTGGGACGAAGCCACGTCGTCGTTGAAGGTGTCGATGTCAGGCTTGACAAGTTTGTGAGCCATCTCGTAGGAGGTGGAGCCGACCATGGCTCCTATCTTGGCGTCCTTGATCTGGGCAAGGGAGGTTGCGGAAGCATATGGGGAGTTTTTTCTGACGACCAGCGACTGGGTGGAGTTGTAGTAGCTGGGAGTGAAGTCCACAGCCTGACGGCGCTCCGGGGTGATGGAGAACTGCTGGATGTTCAGATCGTAGTCCTTGCTGCCCGGGGCGATGGCGGCATCAAAGGTGGTCCGGGTCCAAGTGACGTGTGCCTTGTCAAATCCCATTTTCTCTGCCACTGCATAGGCCACGGCCGCCTCGTAGCCCTTGCCGGATTCGGGCTTGTTGTCCTGCACGTATGGGGCGTAGGCCGGATCTCCGGTGGCAATGGTCAGGGTGCCGGGTTTGATGGTCTGCTGGGTGATGTCCTGCTTGTCTGCTGACTGCCCGCTGTTGCCCGATGAGGAGCCACAGGCCGCGCCGGCCATGAGCGTGACTGTCGTGAGTGCGGCCGCCGTCAGCCTGCGTATGGTTTTCCTGGTGAAGATGGTCATGCTGATCTGCTCCTCGCGATGATGATGGGTGTCGGTCTTCCGGCGACTCCATCCTAGTCCGGCAGGTTAACGAGTCGGCGGGTGAGCGCCATAGGGTGCGATAGGGGACCAGCGGCCACCGGCTCAGACCAGTCCCAGGGTCTCCAGGGCCTCGGCCAGATAGGTGACCTCGACCACTTCCAGTCCCTGAATGGACTTGCGACCTCTTGAATGCCTGTCGGGCGGGACCAGCGCTCGTGTAAATCCCAGCCGAGCGGCCTCCTGTAGGCGGTGGTTGAGCTGAGGAACAGGCCTGACCTGCCCGGTCAGCGATATCTCGCCCATGGCACAGGTCGTGCGCAGGATGGGCCGGGACTTGGCTGCACTGGCCAGGGCGGCCACAATGGCCAGGTCGCATCCGGGCTCCTTGGCCAGCCCGCCGGCGATGGTGGACACATACAGGTCCCTTGTCAGCAGGTTGACCCGGCCGTGACGGTAGAGCACAGCAGCCAGCATGGCCAGGCGGTTGGCATCGATCCCGTTGGTGTTGCGTCTGGGCGTGGGCAGAACCGAGGAGGTGACCAGGGCCTGGATCTCGATGGGCAGGCTGCGGTGGCCGTCCAAGGTGAAGGTCACACAGGTGCCCTCCACCTCCTGCCCGGTCGTGGACAGGAAGAGCCCGGTGGGATCGCTGACCTCCTCGATGCCCTGTTCGCTCATGTCGAAGCAGCCCACCTCGTCGGTGGGGCCGAACCGGTTCTTGACGGCCCTCAGCAGGCGCAGGGCTGTCTGGGAGTCGCCTTCGAACTGGCAGACCACATCGACCAGATGCTCCAGGGTCCGCGGCCCGGCTATGGAGCCGTCCTTGGTCACGTGGCCGACCAAGAGGATGGGGATGTCGTGCGACTTGGCCATGTCGATCAGGCTGATGGCCACCTCACGCACCTGTGTGGAGCCTCCGGAAATGCCGTCAACCTGGTTGGAGACGATGGTCTGGGCGGAGTCCACAATGGCCAGCGCCGGCTTCTCACGCTCGATCAGCCCCAGCACCGTGGCCAGGTCGGTTGTGGAAGCCAGCAGCAGCGAGTCCTTGAGGGCCCCCACCCGGCTAGCCCGCATCCGTACCTGGGCCTGGGACTCCTCGCCCGACAGGTAGAGCACCTTGCCTCCCTGGCCGCCCCGGCCGGCTACGCGGCCGGCTGTCTCCAGCAGGAGGGTGGACTTGCCTATTCCCGGCTCGCCGGCAAGGAGGATGACCGACCCGGGTACGATGCCTCCGCCCAGCACTCGGTCGAACTCCTCGAATCCTGTGGGGATGCGCTTGACCTGGTCCGTGCCCACCCTGGTGATGGGCCGGGCCAGGCCGGTCTTTGGAGGCGCAGGCGCCGTATGGCTGCCTCCTGAGGAGGACAAGCCCCCTCCTGCACCCACGCGGGCTTCGTGGAACTCTTCGATGGTTCCCCACTGGCCGCATTCCGGGCAGCGTCCGAACCACTTGCCGCCGGTCCATCCGCACTCCGTGCACACGTATTGCGTCGTCGTCTTGGCCATACCTGCACGCTATCGGGATTCAGGGACGAGGGCCCGGGCTTTCACGCCATCTTCGCAGTGCCGACACCCCGCCCATGAGAGAATGGAGGCATGGCTGACAATCCTTCTGCACCCCTGTCCTCTTCGCCCGATTCCTCTGCGCATGCCCGGCAACGCCGTCGACGTATAGGCGTGGTCATCGCCTTGGCTGCGGTAGTGGTTCTGGTGCTCCTGTCGGCCTTCGTATGGCCGCACTGGGCGGTGCGCAGCCAACAACCAGACGCACAGGCTCAGACCTCCGCTTCTTCACGTCCCTCCCAGGCCAGTCCAAAGGCCACGGCGGCGCCCCTGCCGGACTCGGCCTCGGAGCTGCTCAAGGCCATGCCTGACACAGTGGGCGGCTTCGCCCGAGTCAAGGCTGATTCCGACAGCGAGTGGAGCACGCGTACGCCTATAGAGGAGTACAGCCTGGTCTACTCCACCGGCAGATCGGGCGGGGACGTGACCCTCCACCTGGCCCAGTGGTCCAGGAGCGAGGATGCCAAGGCCCTCTACGACAGCCAGTCCACAGGCATGTCCGGCAAGGAGCTGGCCTCGGGCAAGGTTCGCAGCGGCGGCACGGTCACCGGATCCTACCTGGAGAAGGCGGATGGTGACGACGAGCACAAGGCGCTGGTCATCTGGCAGAACGACACGGTGGTCTTCCGTGCCCAGGGTCAGCGGACAGCGCTGGAGGCTTTCTATAAGGCCTTCCCGCTCTGATCGTCCCCCAAACGGTGTACGATAAGCAAGTTGGACACTTCCAGGTAACTAAGGATCGGAGGCTCGGATGGGTTCTGTCATCAAGAAGCGCCGCAAGCGGATGAGCAAGAAGAAGCACCGCAAACTGCTGCGCAAGACTCGTCACCAGCGCAAGTAGCTCTTTATGGCTTATGGCCCGCTAGGGCCGACGAAGCCCCCCGCATCGATTGGACGCGGGGGGCTTCGTGTATATCCGTCTATTTTCACTTGTTGGCGTTGGTCATGACCCTGGGACCATTGGGGTCGCCCACGATAACTGTGTCAACCATGTTGAGGAAGAGACCGTGCTCCACGACGCCCACGGTAGTGATCAAATCCTGAGCCAGATCCTGAGGGTGCTCGATCCGATCCAGATGCAGGTCGATGATGTGGTTGTGCTCGTCGGTCAGGACCGGCTGTCCCTGGCCGTCCAGCCGCAGTACCGGGTTGTAGCCGCGCTCCTTGAAGCGATCCAGGACGTGGCGCTCGCCGAAGGGGATGACCTCCACCGGCAGGGGGAAGCGGCCGATGGTGTCGACCACCTTGGACTCGTCCACGATCCAGACGATCTTTCGAGAGTTGGTGGCTACGATCTTCTCCCAGAGCAGGGCTGCGCCGCCGCCCTTGATGCCGTTGAAGTTCTTGTCGACCTCGTCGGCACCGTCGATGGTGACGTCGATGTGGTCTACCTGGTCGATGTCGACGATGCGGATTCCGTAGCCTTCAGCCTGTTCCTTGGTACGCCGAGAGGTGGTCACGCCGGTGAACTCCAAGCCCTCTTCCTTGACGCGCCGTCCAAGCTCATCCACGAAGAACCGAACCGTGGATCCGGTGCCCAGCCCGGCGGTCATGCCGTTCTCGACCAGCTTGGCTGCCTCGATGCCGGCGGCTTTCTTCAGTCTGTCCTGCTCGGTCTTGTCCATAGACGCTCCTTCATGCCCGTCATGCCCTTAACGGCTGATATCCGCGGGTCTTGTTCGTTCAGGTTCACTCCAGTGTAGACGATGGCCCTTGACGGTCCATGAACAGCTCAATCCTTGACTTCGATGGCATGCAGACGGAATGGGGCCTCCTGGATGATCACGTAGCCGTCAGGGTCGATGGCGGCGTCCAGATCAATGCTGCCGACTATATGCAGGTCCTGTCCGGTGAACATGCTGCTGCCAGACGGAGGAGGCGTGATGCGGATCCGGCCGCTGGCTCTCAGCCCTCGAGCGCCGGAATTCTTGGTCTCTTGGTCAACCGTGTCGGTGTCCGAAGTATCGTTGAAAGCCGGCGAGGGGTTGTCTTTTTGATCATCGGCTATGTCAGAAGCGGGCGTGTCATTGATGGCTTTAGACGGCACGTCGTCCCGCTCATCTGCTGCTGCGGCCGGCGACCCTGAGAATGTTGCGGCTACGGACTCGGCTTGCTCGGCATCCACGGCCTCGGATTCGACGGCGGTTTCGGCCAGGTCCTTCTGCTCTTTCTGGTCCAGGCGAACCTTCTTGCGGCCAAGATCGTCCAGAACCTGGGGTCCTCCGTCCAGCTCCTCCTTGACTGTGGACGGCACCTGCGTGCCCTTGGCGTAGGGGGAGGCCAGCAGTGATCGCCAGCCCTCAACGGGCAGACAGCCTTCCCGGTCGCCCTTGCCTGCAGCTGTGGCGTAGCCGCGGGCCAGCGTGTCCACTTTCTCGTTGAAGGTGTTGCCGGCGTGGCCCTTGACCCAGACAAACCTGACCGATCCAGGCCGCGTCTGGATCTCCTGGTCGATGGCTTCAATAAGCGGGCGGTTCTTGACCGGCTTGCCCTGGGAGTTCTTCCAGCCCTTCTTCTTCCACCCGGGCACCCAGGTGGTGGAGCAGTTGATGGCGTATTGGGAGTCGGTTTCGATGATCAGCGGGCGCTCGCCTGGGTGGGCTCGGAGCGCCTGCAGGACGGCGCACAACTCGCCAATCTGATTGGTGCCGTTGCTTGCGCCGCCTGCATCCGCGTCGCCGCCCTCATGATCGGCCCAGGCCCAGCCCATGGGGCCGTTGGGATTGCTCAGTGCGCTGCCGTCGGTCGAGACGACCAGATTCTTGTCATTGGTCATGATTCCAGTCTAGACAGGGAAACAAAGAACCCTCGTGCCAGCGATGGTCTTGTCCGCAGTTCAGCCCAGGGCCTTGGCTACTACCTGGTCGGCATCGTCCAGAACCTGGTCCAGGGCCTCGGGGGAAATGAAGGATTCGGCGTAGACCTTGTAGATGTTCTCGGTGCCGGAGGGGCGGGCGGCGAACCAGTTGTTCCGGGTGGTCACCTTGATGCCGCCGATTTTGGCCCCGTTGCCCGGGGCTTCGGTCAGCTTGGCAGTGATGGGCTCGCCGGCCAGGGTGGAGGCCGTCACATCGTCCCCGTTCAGCCGGGCGAACTTCTGCTTCTGCTCCAATGTGGTCGGGGTGTCCACCCGCTTGTACCAGCTTTGGCCGAAGCGCTCCACCTGCTCCTGGTGGAGCTGGGCCGGGTTCTTTCCGGTCTTGGCTGTGATCTCGGCAGCCAGGAGGTCGGGGATCAGCCCGTCCTTGTCGGTCGTCCAGACGCGGCCGTCCCGACGCAGGAAGCTCATCCCGGAGCTCTCCTCGCCGCCGAAGGCCACCTCTCCCTTGAAGAGGGGGTCGACGAACCACTTGAAGCCCACAGGCACCTCGATCAGCCTGGCGCCTATGGAGGCAGCCACACGGTCGATCAGAGAGGAGGAGACCAGGGTCTTGCCGATGCCGGCGCCTTTAGGCCATCCGGGACGGTTGCCGGAGAAGAGGTATTCCACGCAGACGGCGATGTAGTGGTTGGGATTCATGACCCCAGTTCCTGGGCAGACAATGCCATGCCTGTCGGCGTCCGGATCGGTGCCGCCCACCAGGTCGTAGGAGCCCCAAGCCCCTGCATTCAGGCGATCCACCAGGCCCTTCATGGCATAGGGGGAGCTGGGATCCATGCGGATCTTCCCGTCGTGGTCGATGGTCATGAACCGCCAGGTCGGATCCACCTCGGGGTTGACGACGCCGATGTTCAGCCCGTACTTTTCGTTGATCAGCGGCCAGTAATTGACCGAGGCCCCGCCCAGCGGATCGATGCCCAGGCGGACCCCAGAGGATCTGATCAGGTCGAAGTCGATGACATTGCCCAGGTCGGCCACGTAATGTTCCCGGTAGTCGAAGCGCTCCACCAGGTCGGATTTGACGGCATCTTCGAAAGGTATCCGCTTGACCTGCCTGTAGTCGCCCAGGAGCTCGTTGGCCCGTTGCGCTATGGCGTTGGTGGTTTCGGCCGGGGCCGGGCCGCCTGTGGGCGGGTCATACTTGAACCCGCCGTCGGTGGGCGGGTTGTGGGAGGGAGTGACCACGATGCCGTCGGCCAGGTCCTCGCCGGAGAAGCGCTGGGTCCCGTCGGCCGCCCGGTTGTGTGTCAGGATGGCCTGAGAGACGGTGGGGGTGGGAGTGTAGTCATCATTGGCGTCAATGCGCACCCGTACGCCGTTGGCTGTCAGGACCTCGATAGCGGTCTTCCAGGCAGGCAGGGAGAGGGCGTGGGTGTCGCGGCCCAGATAGAGCGGTCCGGTGACTCCATCCTTGGCTCGCTGTTCGGCTATGGCCTGGCTGATGGCCACAATATGGGCCTCGTTGAAGGAGGTGGTCAGGGCGGAGCCACGATGCCCGGAGGTGCCGAAGGACACCCGCTGGGAGGGCGTGGAGGGGTCGGGGATGAGATCGTAGTACCTGCCGATCAGATCGTCGACGTTGATCAGATCTTCCGGGCTGGCAGGCTTGCCCGCGTTCTGTGCTGTCATGCCTCCCATCATGCCACCCCGGCATGAGAAAGCATGCAGATGGGGAACAGACTCCTTTGGTCTCAGTCGGACTGGGGCACCCGCACGTTCAGAGCCCGGTGCTCAACACTGAGTGCGAGGTGGCAGGTCTCGCCCAGAATGTCGCCGTCCACCTGAGCCAAGGCGGGCTTTTCCAGGCGGATTTCTGCCTTGGTTCCCTGCAGCTGGACGATGGTGGAGTTGGTCGACAGGGGGCTCTGGCTGGCTTTTCGGGTGATGGTCTGATGCATGACGTCTCCGAAGAGGTTGGCCCAGCCGATCAGGCCAGCGGAGGTGTCGATGATCTCGAAGTCCAGGATGCCGTCCTCGTAGGAGGCGTCGGGCATCAGGGAGAATCCTGGGATCTCCCCGCAGTTGCCGGCCATGAAAGTGCGGAAGGTCACCGAGGTGTTGGTCTGTGTGACCTGGTCGGGCCGGGTGATGGTGATGTCAGCTGTGTACTTGGGCGCGAACAGATGTTTGGCGCCGCTGATGAAGTAGGCCAGCCAGCTGACCGTCTTCTTCAGATTGGGGTCGGTGTCATCAATCATCAGGGCGTCGAAGCCGATGCCGGCGATGATCAGGAAGGCATGACCGCGGCCTTGTTCCTGATCGTCCTGGTCCAGCAGAGCCATGCGGCCCACGTCGACCTGGGTGGATCCGTACGAGGTGGCCACGGCCAGGGCGGCGTCCAGATCGCCAACGGGAATGCCCATGTTCCTCGCGAAGAGATTCCCGGTCCCTATAGGGATGATGCCCATGACATGGTCGCTGGATGCCATGGCGCTGGCTACGGTGCGTACGGTCCCGTCCCCGCCCACGGCAACGACTACGTTGGCTCCGCGCTCCAGTGCCATGCGGGCGCAGGCCTTTCCGTCCCGATCCAGCTGGGTTTCGATGAAACTGAATTCGCGGATGCCCTTGTCCCGGCAGTATTGCTGGATGCGCTCGCGGGCAGCGGCGGCCTGGGGCTTGGAGGGGTTGATGACGAAAGCGTAGCTGAGCTGGTCGTCATCCCGGGCCAGGATCTGCATGGCGAACCTATGCCGTCTTTGGGCGCGGATGATCAACACCACTGCTGTGACGACAATGGCCGCCACCGCCAGGATGCCGAGGATGACGACCGCTGGAATTGGCATGATTCTATTGTGCGCGCGGTGTCGACCCGAATCCCCCTGGGTGTGTCCGACGTGAACGAACCCTCTACAGCAATCACGCTGACAGTATGAGCTGATTGAGTTATGAAAAGCGGAAAGTTATGATGTCATTCGGTCCATGTGGTTCCTTCAGCCTGGAGCTGCAACGGCTTCGTGCGCTGGAAGTCCGGGAAAGCCCGGGGGTATGGGAAGAGGAGGCGGGCATGGATAAGTACAAGAGCGTGTTCGACATCATAGGACCCATCATGATTGGCCCCTCCAGCTCGCACACGGCTGGGGCCGTGGCCATCGGTCGGGTTGGCCACATCCTTGCCGGCGGTGTCCCCAGCCGTGCCGACATTCATTATTATGATTCCTTCGCTCGCACGCACAGCGGTCACGGTACCGACTATGCCATCATCAGCGGCCTGTTGGGTTTTGCGCCGGATGACTCCCGGGTGCCCGATGCCATCGGCATCGCCCGCAGGCAGGGCATGGATTTGACCTTCCACGAGGAGGATGAACCCAGTCCCATCGACCACCCGAACACCGCCGTCCTGGACTTGCGGGGCCCAGCCGGCCGGGTGATCTACGCGGCTTGCTCCATCGGGGGCGGAACCATTGAAGTGCGGCGTATCAACTTGGACGGCTGCCTGATCACTCCTCCAGGGCTTTTGCCCATCCTGCTGGTGGAACTGGATGAATCCGACAAGGGCTCCAGTCGTCGGTTGGAGCGCATACGCGATCTGCTCCGGGAAGAGGGCGTGACCAAGCAGACCAGGTATGAGCCCGCGGGTCCGGCCGGCACGGCGGTGTACGAGTTCGATTTGGACAATCCGCTGTCCACGCAGCGGCAGCAGCAGATTGCCGGTCACTCGTTCCGGATGATTTATATCGACTAGGAGGCATGGCGCATGTTCACTTCGATCGCTGAACTCGTGAGTATGGCTAAAGAGCGCAGCTCGTCGATATCCGAAGTGGCCATCGACGAGGAAGTGCGGCGTTCGCGCCAGACGCGTGAGCAAATATGGGCAAGAATGGCCAAGAACCTGCAGGTCATGCAGGCTGCCGTGGCCAGGGGGTCCCAGGGCGATGGCGTGTTTTCCAAGACTGGGCTGAGCGGTGGCCAGGCCGCTCTGCTGGATCATTACCGGAAGATGCGAACCAGTCTGAGCGGCGATGCCATGTTGCAGGCCGTTGAGGCCGCCATGGCCACCAATGAGGTCAATGCGGCCATGGGCATCATCTGCGCGACGCCCACGGCCGGTTCCTCGGGAACCCTGCCCGGAGTGCTCACCGTGCTCAAGAACCGACTGGGGCTGGATGACGATGGGCTGATCCGTTGCCTGTTCACGGCAGGCGCTTTCGGGCTGGTCACGGCCAACAAGGCGATGATCTCAGGAGCTACAGGCGGCTGCCAGGCCGAGGTGGGCAGCGCATCCGGCATGGCTGCAGCTGCTGCGGTTGAGGGTGCAGGAGGCGATCCTGATGCCAGCGCCCAGGCCTTCGCCATCGCCATGAGCAATCTGCTGGGACTGGTCTGTGATCCCGTGGCCGGACTGGTGGAGGTGCCTTGCGTCAATCGCAACGCCATCGGCACTGCCAACGCTTTGATCGCTGCTGACATCGCCTTGTCGGGTGGCGTCAGCAGGATCCCGCCGGACGAGGTCATCGCAGCCATGAAGTCCATCGGCGAAAGCATGCCCTCATCACTGAGAGAGACCGGCATAGGCGGACTGGCTGGCACTCCCACCGGCAAACGGTTCCGCAAGACTGTATTCGGCAAGTGATGCGTGGCAGACGCATATAAGGGACGGGTGGTTCGCGTCTGCCCTCCCGGCGTGGCTGCTTCCCCTGGCTGGTCGGCGGCGGCCGGGCCGGTTGCAGCAGAGGCCATGGGACTCGGAAAGAGGTGTGCGGGGCCGGTTTCCGTGTCCTTTGAAAGTCATACAATTCAGATATGTTAGATATCAGGTTCATTCAGGAACATCCGGATGTTGTCCGTGAATCACAGCGCAAACGCGGCGAATCGGTCGAACTCGTCGACGAGGTGCTGAAGGCGGACAGCGAGCGCAGGGCTGCACTCCAGGATTACGAGAGCTGCAGGGCCGAGCAGAAGTCGCTCGGCAAGCGCATGGGTTCGGCGTCTCCTGATGAGAAAGCCGACCTTCTGGCTCGGACCAAGAGCCTGTCCGAGAAGGTGAATGCCTGCAAGTCAGCTTCCGACCAGGCCAACGCCAGGTACACCGATCTCATGTGGAAGTTCAGCAACGTAGTGGAGCCCGAGGCGCCCGAGGGCGGCGAGGACGACTACGTGGTGGTCAAGAAGGTCGGCACCCCGCGCGACTTCACCAAAGAGGGCTTCGAGCCTAAGAACCACCTGGACCTGGGCGTGGGCGTGGCTGGCATCGACATGCGCAGGGGCGTCAAGATTTCCGGTTCCCGCTTCTACTTCCTGAGGGGGGACGTGGCCCGGCTGGAGATCGCCATGCTGACCATGGCCGTGGACCAGGCCATGGAGCATGGATTCATTCCCACCATTACACCCACCTTGGTCCGGCCTGAGGTCATGGCCGGCACCGGCTTCCTGAATGCCCACGCCGACGAGATCTACCGTCTGCGTGAGCCTGACGACCAGTATCTGGTGGGCACGTCGGAGGTCTCCCTGGCCGGCATGCACGAGGATGAGATTCTGGATCTGAGCCAAGGCCCGCTGCGCTACTGCGGCTGGTCCAGCTGCTACCGGCGGGAGGCTGGCTCCGCCGGCAAGGACACCATGGGCATCATCCGCGTCCACCAGTTCGACAAGGTGGAGATGTTCGTCTACTGCAAGCAGGAGGACTCCCGTGATCAGCACCAGCAGTTGCTGGCCATGGAGCAGGAGATGCTGGCCAAGGTGGACGTGCCCTACCGGATCATCGACACCGCCGCAGGAGACCTGGGATCCTCGGCAGCGCGCAAGTTCGACTGCGAGGCCTGGGTGCCCACCCAGGGTCGCTACCGCGAGCTGACGTCAACCTCCAACTGCACCGAGTACCAGGCCCGCCGCCTCAACGAACGCGAGCGGTTGGAGGACGGCTCCACGCGTCCTGTCAGCACCCTGAACGGGACCCTGGCCACCACCCGTTGGCTGGTCGCCATCCTGGAGAACCACCAGAACGCCGACGGTTCCATCGTCATCCCTGAGGCCATGCGCTCCTATGTGGGCGGCAAGGAGGTCATCGAGCCCAAGACCTGGGAGGCCTGAACCGCCTCTGCCGAGGTTGGTCGACATTCCGTTGGTGGTTGGACCAACCTTGATGTCGTATGATAAGTGGCGTGCCTGATTGGCACGTCTTTTGGACAGGTGTCTGAGCGGCCGAAAGAGACGGTCTTGAAAACCGTTGTGGCGCAAGCCACCGCGGGTTCGAATCCCGCCCTGTCCGCCTGATTGATGCCCCGGAGCTCATTCCGGGGCATTCTTGTATTCGCTTAAAATCCCGTGTTCGCAGAGCGGTTTGGGCTGGAACATGGTGCCTACAATGATGGATGGTAGCCATGCTTAATCACGCGGGTCGACCCTTGGGTGCCGGCTCTGCAAGGGAAAGGTCGGGTCGTGGATCAATTCATCGCCATTGTCTCTCTGATCGGAGATTGGTTGCTTTTCACATTCCCACTCTTCCAGGGGCTGATGGAGCTGCAGGAATATCAGGAGCTCCTGGACGACTTTGATCAGCTCAGCAAGAATTGG
This sequence comes from Bifidobacterium sp. ESL0825, assembly GCF_052606465.1. NCBI lineage: Bacteria > Bacillati > Actinomycetota > Actinomycetes > Bifidobacteriales > Bifidobacteriaceae > Bifidobacterium > Bifidobacterium sp. ESL0825. The sequence continues at coordinate 1,103,980 of NZ_CP199589.1, read as the reverse complement.
GATGAGGTCTCGCCCTGGTGGTGGCTGGTGCCCATCGTCAAGATTCAGTTGGAACGCAAACGCGGGCACGAAATTCTCCGTCAGGCTACCAGAACCCGGTCAGAGCGTCGACGGGCGCTGAGCTTCCTTGACCAGGCGACTGCCTGGTATTTCGTGTCGGTCGCAGGCTGGCTGAAGATGATCTCCTCCTCTTATGAATTGCTTGAGACATACGATGCCGAAGAGAACATATGGCTGTTGGTCCTTCTCGTCGTCCTGCTGACCTCCGGCGGTCTCTTCAACGCTTACTATCGCATAGACAGAAAGCGGATAGGCCAGAAGGAGAAGGAGCTGAAGCCCGACTCAGAGGTGGCCAACGACTGACAAGGTGCTCATGAGCCTAGACAATGACAACGCTGAACCTGCTGCAAGAGCAGATCTTGGCGCTTTGAGCAGTATGGGTAAGAGACCAGTGAACGCGGGGAACAGGATGGTTCCCTTGTCCGTGCGAGAGCATTTGGACGGCTTGGGGACGAATTGGCGCGTCGTACAGCATCCGCCCTTGGACACCATCGACCAGGGCATGGAGCTGGACATTGCTGACCTGCTGGGGCTCTCTGTGGAAAACCTGTCCAAGTTCCTGCTGCTGGAGGACGCTGGAGGTCTGCTGATACTTCTGGTGGCCCAGGGCATAAGGCGGCCTGATTTGCGCCAGGTGCGGGAAGTGGTCGGATGCCGAAGGCTGCACATGGCCCCGGCTGCCACCCTGCGCCAGCGTCTGGATACGATGCCGGGGCGGGTCTCGCTGCTGGATCTTGTGGACTATCGCGGCCAGGTGGATACCGTTGTCCTGGACGGTAATCTTGTGGCAACTGATCAACAGACAGCACTACCGCTGGGCTCCGATGAGGTGTCCGTCTGTCTGCCCGGCTCCTGCCTGCCGGATCTTGCAAGGAAGCTGGTATCCCAGGTGCTCATACTGCCGGAGAGTTGAAGCCGTCGACTCAGCCATTGCTCCTGGTCTCTGCCCTGAGAGAAGCTGGAAACCGTTGTGCGCGAAGGAGGGAAGGAGCAGACCGGTGAGGCTGAATCCGTCTAGAGGAAAGCCGTCGGCAGATGAGATGGATCAGACCCATCGTTCCGACCAGCTGCAGGCGACCAGATCGGGTCGAGCAAGCCGGTGGCTGGTGGCGTTCAGGGCCGCCTGTTGCGGACTGTTGGTGGGAGTGCTGGTGGTGCTCTACCGGCAGGGCATCGGCTACGGCACACAGTTCGCTCGATGGGCCTACGCACAGATGCGTGACCGGCCCCTGATGATTCTTCCCTGGCTGCTGGCTGCCATGCTGGTAGGCCTGGCCTTGGCCTGGATGATCCGCCGGGTTCCCATGGCCTCCGGCTCCGGCATCCCTCAGGTGGAGGGCGTGGTCATCCACGGCATGCGCATGCCTGCCCTCCCTGTGCTGGGTGTACGCTTCCTGGGCGGTCTGGCCTGCGGCATGTTCGGCCTGTCTCTGGGGCGTGAGGGGCCCTCGGTACAGATCGGCGCAGCCGGTTCCCAGATGGTTTCCCGAGGATTGCGCCGAGACCGTGTGGAGGAGACCTGCCTGGTGACCTCCGGCGCGGCTGCCGGTCTGTCTGCAGCCTTCAACGCGCCCTTGTCGGGGATGGTCTTCGCCCTGGAGGAGATCCACCGCTCCTTTTCGCCAATGATTCTTCTGTCAGCAGCCATGGCCTGCCTGAGTGCTGATTTCATCGCCAAAAACCGCTTCGGCCTGCGCCCGGTCCTGGACTTTACCGCTATGCCCCAGTTGACCATTGCCCAGTATCTGCTGATGATCCCCCTTGGGCTGGTGGCCGGCCTTGTGGGAGCTGCCATGAACCGTCTGCTGCTGGGAGCGCAGAGCCTTTACAGCCATCTGCCCTCGAAGCTGGGACCGGTGATCTCCCTCTTCCTGGCCCTACCGGTCGGATTGGTGCTGCCTGCTGTTCTGGGTGGCGGCGAGGATCTGATCGGCAAGGCGGAAGGCGTTCGTGAGCTGGCCTGGTCGGTGGCCGTCAACCTGCTGGTTCTGCTTCTGGTCAAGATGCTCTTTACGGCCAGTTCCTTCGGCAGCGGCGCCCCCGGTGGCATCTTCATGCCCATTTTGGCAGTTGGCACACTGGCTGGGTCCCTGTGCGGGATGGGTGCGGCCGCCCTGGGAATGCCCGTTCGGATCATTCCGGTCTGCGCGGTCTGTGCCATGGCAGGCACCCTGACGGCCTCGGTCAAGGCCCCCATAACCTCCATCTTTCTGACGGTGGAGATGTCCGGCTCTCTGGTTCACATGCTCCCCGTGGCTCTGTGCGCCTTCACAGCCCTGATGGTGTCTGATCTGCTGGGTGCCCAGCCTATTTACGAGGCTCTGCTGGAACGTTACCGTCGAGGGCATGCTCCCGATGCCCGGGTTTCTGACAGGGTCACTGTGGAGTTTCCGATAGAGCATGGCAGCCCGGCGGCTGGTCGTCTGCTGGGGCAGGTCCCCTGGCCGCACGGATGCGCCGTAGTCGGTCTTCGCCGGGGCGAGCATCGGCTGATTCCTGCTGGTGATCTACGGCTGCTTGCCGGAGACGGTGTCATCCTGCTCTGTCCCGGTGATCGTCTGGATCAGGCCCGACGGGTCATGGAAAGCCTCTGTCGCTGACCGGCCTTCTCTCACTGGTGTTTTCTAGAGGATGGTCAGGCACTGCCCCTGGACTGCCACGGCCTGGCTGTTGCTGATGGCCACCATGGGTCCATCGTCGCCGTAGCGGTCCAGAATTTTCCTGGTCACCTGGGCGAAAGGCTCGGAATCCAGGTGGGGGAGGAGGCGGAAGTCCACCAGACCAAGCCCGGTGGTGGAGTCCAGATCCGGGGCGGCTGAGCGCGGATCCATGGCATCCAGGAAGCCGATATCCGGACCGGTCACCACAGCGCCGGCCGATTCCCCGATATAGGGTTTGCCCTGATCCACCTGCTGCCTGATCAGATCAGCAGCGCCTGAGCGAAGCAGCTCCTGTAGCAGGAAGAAGGTGTTGCCGCCGGACAGGTAGATCAGGTCGTCCTCCTCCAGGCTGCGACGTATGGTCTCCGGACCGGCGGTCGAGACTTCCAGGTCGTCGATCCGGCAGCCCATGTCGGTGAAAGCCCGGCGAGCCTCCTGAACATAACCATCCGAACGCTGCGGAAGGTTGGCCGTGGGGATGAAAGCCACAGTACGATTCTTAGGAGAGCTTTCCAGAAAGGTGGGCAACCTTTCAGCAGTAGCGGAGAATGAGGATGTGAGTAGCAGCCGACGCATGACGGCTCCTTTCATGTCAGGCGGGACTTCCGCCCCGGGCAGATCGCAAAGCGTAAGACCCGATCATTGCTGGCTTCAATATATCCATGCAATGGTCTTCGCCTAGTGATTGACCACGTTGTAGGCTCAGATGCCTAGTCTGGGGGCATGGCAAGGCAGCATCAGGAGTTACGGCAGGGATCTGGTCAAGGCGTATCGCGCGACATGTCAGGCGAGGATAAATTCAGCGATGACCGCCCCGATCCAGTAGCTCCCGGCGGCAGCATTCTCTTCGCTCTGCCTGGGACCTTGGTGGATTGGGACCCGCACAGAGCCCTGGTCGGGCAGTACCCTGACGGGGTGGTCGATATGGTGCTGGATCCGAATGACCCTTGGGGCTTTGGCTGTGTCAGCAGACAGATCAATCTGGGCGTGGACCCGCAGCAGGCACTGGCCGACTATGAAACCACTCACGGACCTGCGGTCGCCTGGGTGGTCCGCGTCTGTTTGGAAAACTACACCCTGGCGGTGAAGGGCCTGCTTCCCGGAGCACCGGAGCTGCTGGAAGATCTGCAGCGGGCTGGCCTGACCCTTTGGGGCCTGGCGGCAACGACCCGTCAGCTGACCGAGGCGGCATCCAAGGCCCTTTCGCCGCTGTCTGTCCTGGAGGACGTCCTGATCTCGTCAGAGGAGCATCTGGACCTTTCCGATCCGCTCTTCTATCGTCTGGCCCTTCGTCGCTTCGCCATCAGCCCCGGGCATACGATCTTCGTTGATACGGATTCTGAGCATGTGGCAATTGCTGACCGACTAGGTATGGAGGGGATTGTTGCCCATGACATCAGCAGTCTGCGTCAGCTTCTTCGTCAGCGCGGCATCGCCTGTTGAGCGGACTATCAGACGATGCGGCGGTCTGCGGCCCAGCGGGTGAGTTCGGTTCGGTTGGATAGCTGGAGTTTGCGCAGAACGTTGGAGACGTGGGTCTCAACAGTCTTGATGGAGATGAACAGCTCAGAGGCTACCTCGCGGTAGGTGTAACCACGGGCGATCAGGCGCATGACCTCCTGCTCGCGCGCGGAGAGCCGGTCCAGTTCGTCGTCTTCTGCCTGGCCGGTGTCTGCGGCCTCGTCCTCCTGGAAGGCGGAGAGCACGAATCCAGCCAGCTTGGGGGAGAAGACCGCGTACCCCTCGTGAACCTGGCGGATTGAGGAGACCAGGTCCTTGGCGGAGATGGTCTTGGTCACGTAACCACGGGCTCCGGCGCGGATGACCGAGCCCACGTCCCTGGGCGAGTCGGATACGGAAAGAGCCAGAAAGACCGACCTGGGGGAGAGGGGATGGGAGCGGCTCAGAATTTCAGCACCACCGCCGCCTTGGCCACCGGGCACGTGCACATCCAGCAAAACCACATCGGGACGGGTCTGTCTGACCATGAGAATGGAGGACTCCACGTCTGCCGCCTGACCCACGACGTGGAAATGCGGCTGCAGGGTGGTGATGACGCCGGTACGAAACATCTCATGGTCGTCGACGACGGCCACGCGAATACTTGCGGCCCCATCCTCGGCTTGATGGGGCTCTGCTGCAGTCGTGGTCATGGGCGTGGTTCAGCCCGCCTTTCCCGACGCGGGTCCTCAAGTACAAGTGAGATCCGGACCGGCATGCGTCTGTGAATGAATGGTTCACCATGCATCCTATCATTGCTGGGCCTCAGTTCCCTTTTCAGTCTGACTAACCTTGCCCTCCTGGTGTTGGCTGGCCTCGGACAGAGGCATATGCATCCTGACCTCGGTGCCCCAGCCCGGGCGCGAGACGATCTCGACCCTGCCGCCACGCCGCCGAATCCGGCCGATGATGGACTCTCGGATTCCCAGACGGTCGGCTGGAATCGCATCCATATCGAAGCCAGAACCGTGGTCGCGCACGTAGACCTCAACCTGATTCCTGCGGGCCTCGCAATAGACGGAGATGGGTTCACCACCGTGGGTTACGGCATTGACCAGGGCCTGTCGGGCCGCGTTGAGCAAGGCATCGGTCTGGGCGCAGGGCATGGCATCGCCCACGGTGACTACCTCGATCGGCTTGCCTGAATCGTCCTCCACCTGTGCGGCTATCTGGCTCAGCCCCGTGCTGACGGACCGGTCTGAGGGAGTGCGTTCCTGGTAGAGCCAGTTGCGCAGATCGCGCTCCTGGGAGCGAGCCAGGGTGAAGACGGTATGCGGGTCGTCGGCATGCAGCTGGATCAGGGCCAGGGTCTGAAGAACGCCATCATGCAGATGGGCTGCCATATCGGCCCGCTCCTCCTCGCGTTCCTTCATGGCTCGTTCATCGCCCAGCTGGCTGAGGATCGAGCCTACCCAGGGTACGACCACTGCGGTTACGCCTATAAGAAGCAGGCCGGCCAGGACTATCAGGGTCAGAGCCCAATGCAATTCCTGGGTGGACAGCAGGAAGATCACCGCGGCAGACAGGATCAGGGCCAGGCTGCCGATGAGGGCAGGCAGGTGGTAGCCGGTTCCTTGGTTTTCCGGCCTCAGCCAGGCCAGAACCAGTCCTGCGCAGAAAAGCAGGCAGGGGACGACAAAGGCGGGGCGCATGCCGCTGTTGAGCAGAAAGACGGCAGTCAGCAGGAGGATGATGCCCAGTCCTGCCAGCAGTCTGGTTATCCGCCCGGGACTGATGCTGTGCTCCTCCTTCTGATCTGGCTGTTCAGTAAGGATGCTGGGCGCCAGCGGGGCTGACTTCGGGTCATTCGGTTGGACTGCCTGGGTGGGGTCGCCCTGGGGGAGCGTCAACCACAGAAAGCAGTAGATTACACAGGTGATCAATTTGGGGGCCATAAGCACCATGACCAGGCGGATCCAGAAGACGGGAATGCCCAGGTGTAGGCTGACGCCCTTGCAGACTCCGCACAGGATCCTGCCCTTGTGTGGCCTCATCAGGGGCATGCGCGCAGGGTGCAGAGGAGGTGGTTCCCTCAACGTTTGTTCTTCCTGCATGGCTGCGTTCATGTCTCCATTATCGGTTTCGGATCGTACCGATAGGGCAATAAGGGGAAGAAATCAGGGTCGAATCAGGGTGTTCCCCCATGAGATTTGCGCTCGCAGGGTGTTGTAATGAAGATATGAGTAGCGACATGAACGGCAATGGCCCCGATAACGGCTGGCAGTGGAAGTTCGACAGGTTCTTCCGCGCCTGCAGGGAGTCCTATCTGATCCGTGACCAAGGATGGGTAGGCGGTGTTTGCGTAGCCTTGGCCCGTCGTCTGGGCTGGAGCGTGACTCTGGTCAGAGCCTTGATGATTCTGGCGGTCTTTTTCTTCGGCGCCGGTGCCGCCTTCTACGGCTTTGCCTGGTTCGTCCTGCCGGACCGGCGTGGGGTCATTATCGCCCAGGAGTTGATCCACGGGATTTGGCATGCTTCCATGGTGGGCATCATCATTTACTGGCTGCTGGCCATCCTGATTCCTGGAGTCGGAATCTTTTCACTGGCCTTCGGTGCCCTGGTCCTGTATCTGTTCATCCGGTGGAGCCGCAACAAGGCCCTGGAGTACCAAAGAGGGTACTGGACTGGGCCGGATGCCGGCAGACCGGTTTCGGGCGATCCCTGGGTGATGGGACCGCAATATTCGGACCGGCCGAGTGGTGCAGGCTCGCAATGGTATCCGAATCAGCCTGACTACCCAAGCTTTTCGGGGTATGAGGGGTACCAGGATTACACAGGGACGCGAAGCAATACGCAGACAGACGGCAATGCAAGCACAGAAGGATACAGGAACCAGCCAGGGGATTCCGATTCGTATGGAACTCGGGAACAACAAGGGGATGCGACTGCTTCCGGACATATTTTTGAGACAGCGGATTCGGCAAACGCTGCCAGCGATTCGAATAATACGCAAGGCTGTGAGAATCCTGTCACCGGTGCAGCTCCCGGAGGTTGGACGGGGGCAGAAGGCCCTGCAGAACCTGTTGGGAACATGAACCAGTCATATGGATTCAGTGACTGGACGGACTATGGCACAGCCGGGTCATTCTCGACAGGGCCGGGAATAGCCCGTAAGACTCCGTCGGTTCCGCCCCGGCTACGGCGTCGTCCCGCCGGACCTGCGCTGGTCAGTCTTCTGTCAGGACTGATCTTGGTCTCCGGCGCAGGGGTCTGGTGGATGGCCACGAACCCCTATCGCGGATTGAATGTGGCCTTGACTTTCGCTCTGATCTGGGCTGGAGGCGTCACGCTGACACTTGGCGTGGTCATACTGATCCTGGGCTTGATGGGCCGCAGGTCTGGAGGACTGACCCCCATTGCCCTGATGGCCTGCTTGGTTGTCCTGATGCTGGCTTCTGGTTCGGCCATACCAGGCATTGAGCAAACCCAGAACCGCAGGATCCTGGCCGAATACGCCACAGTTCAAGTTAACGGCAACAACCATGGACGCTTGTTGGGGGCGGACAGTGCAGACATGAGGCGTTACCGCCGTGGCATCGCGCTGGTCGGAGACCCGCAGGATCAGGGAAGTGCCGTCATTGACCTGACTGGTTATGAGCAGAAACACGGCACTCATCGCGTTCAGATTATGGATGATGCGGAGAGTACAGTCTCAGGCTGCCCGACGGGCACCGTCCGCCTGGCTGTGGCCTATGCTGACGTTCGCCTGCTCATTCCTAAGGGATGCAGTCTGTCCTATAGGGAACACACCGATCTCTACAGGGTCTTGGGATCAGGCGCGGCTGACTGGATAACCGAGACGGAACAGGGAAACCGGATGTGGTGGGGCAATACGTCGCCATCAGCTGAACGACGCAATTGGGAGGAGGCCCTGCGAGCGTCCAAGGAGGATCAGTGGCATATGCCCGACGATCCCGAATTGATCGTCGAAGCCAACCTCATGGCCGGTGCGCGGGTCACCGTGCAAGCCCAAGGGAGTGCTACCCAGCCGAAGCGGGCGCAGCTCTACAGCGGATCGATCAATGAATATTGGGATTATAGCTACAATCCATGGCAGTTTGGGGAGGATCAGGAAGATGACTGATATGCAGCAACCAGAAGGAGGCCAGCCGCTGGATCGTCAGGAGCGCACCACCAAGGTCATGCCGGTTGAATCACAGGCACCCCCGATATACCAGGTTCGGATGCAGCCGCCGGAGCCGGTCCGTCCTAGCGGCCCCAGCATGCCTACCATCATTTTTGGCATCCTGGTTGGACTTTTGGCCCTGACCATGTTGGCTTTAGGATTGGTCTTTCTGCGTTACGGTACGGATCTGACCCTAGTCATACCCTGGCAGCGAATTATTCCATTGATTTTTGCCGGCCTGGGCGTAGTGCTGATTGTCGCTGCTATATCAACTTGGCTGGCATCAACAAAGCACGTTCGTCATGACTCAAAAGACCAAGATATTCCAGAAGATCAGGCTGCCAAGGATGGACAGTGACCCCAACAGGGTTAGGGTCAGGGTCAGCCAGTGGCCCGCCCCGGCAACAGCTGGCTTGCCGTCAGGCCGGCTGAAGATGGAGGTCAGGGTGCTCGCCAAAAGCAGAATGAGGATCAGGCAGAGACCTGACAGTAGGAACCAGGAGAATGTCATCATCGAGGACAGATGAACCAGGCCGAAGGCCTGGCGGACCACAGTGAAGGCATAGGCCAGCAGAGCGGTTATCAGTCCTGCGGCCAACAGTCCCAGTGCCCAAAGCCGTCCGGCAAGACCTTTGCTGAAGCCGGACCGTTGTCTGACATTGCCTCGAGCCCGCAGATGTGAGTTCAAGGCTCCTATCAGGGCAGTTATGAGGGCAGCAACCAGCAGAACGGGGCCACTGGCCATCAAGGTCAGCAGGGCGGTCAGCGAGGAAACCAATCCGGAATCAGTACGATCAGGTACTTGATTGAGCTGGTGGGGCTGGCTGCCGGCAATCATGGGAGTGGACCATTGATCGGCCTGGGTGCCCAAGGCTACAGCGTTGATCCAGTCTTCCAGATTATGGGTATACCGGGGTTCCAGGGGCAACCCGGCCTTGGCCAGCCGACTGCCGGTGCGGATCTGATGGTTGGTGGGGTAGTAGCGCAGGGTCACGTTGTCATTGCCGCTTGCATGGGTTCTGCGGATGATTTCGCGCGCACCCTGCTCGACTGGCATGGAGACATCCATAGTGCCGAAGTTGATCATGACCGGCATCCGCAGCTGATCCAGGTTGGGCAGGGAGGGAAAGTCGGCGTACTCCAGGCCCAGCAGGGACAGGTCCATGCCCATGAGCCGGGGTACCACATTGCGGATTCCCTTAGGTGCGCCAATCAGATCCAAGTAGCTGGTGGCCGCCATGGCCATCTGCCGCCGTCCCGGGTAGACGGGAGGCGAAGTCAAGATGGAGAAGGCGATGCTGGGATCCTTGGCGGTCATGATGGACGATATCCAGGTGCCTTCGGACTCAGCGTACAGGCCTACTTTGGTTGGATCCACACCCGGCCAGGATCGCAAGCGGTCAAGGGAACGCCCATAGTCGGTGGCCATGGCCTGATAATCACGGTGAAAGGTGGTGTAGGTGTCCAAACGCTTGTCAGGCACCAGGGTGGTGATGCCGGCCGAGGCCATGGCTGAGGCCAGATCGCCATACACTTCTGAGGATTTGCCGGTTCCGGCGCCATGGATGAACAAGCAGGCTGGCCCCGTGCCCTCTCGATCCCGCGGCTCTCTGACGATGGCCTGGATTCGGACTCCGCCATCCAGAGCAATGCTGATTTTCCGTTCTTTGACCTTATAAGTACCTTCAGGGGTGGTAGCTCCAAGGCGCGAGGCGATAGCTGTGGACCGGGTCGGGATCTTGATGTGGTCTCGATAGGGTTCCACCTGCCAGTCCGGTGTCATGGCTTGGCCCAAAAGGAGCATGACCAGCAGGATGACTACGAAGGAGGCGGCGGTAAAGCCCGCCCGTTTCAGCTTTTGCACCCGTCAACTCTACCCGACCGCTCGACTGGTTGGTCAGATGAACCTCCTGATTGTGGTTCAGGAGGTCAGTCCTGGGCCTGCTCGGCTTCGTCCAGGGTCTCAAAGCCATTCATCTGCACTGTGGCCAGGATGGTTTCCTCGGTCAGGTTGCCGCCACGGGCCTCGATCTGGTCCACCATGGACTGGTAAAGATCCAGGGTCCGGGCCGAATAGGTACCTAGTTCGCCACGCAGATAGGTCTCGAAAGAGGTGGCCTCCGGCGTGTCCTCGCAGGTGCGCAGGACCCGCATCTCCTGACCCAGGCGTGGGTAGCGCTCGCGGAAGTCCTTGGCCCAAGCCACCTGTCGGTCGATGATGCGCTCCTGCTGTTCCTGGCGTGCCAGACCCAGCTTGGGCAGGTAGGGGGCGATGCTGCTGTGGTACTGGTCCGGGGCAGTGGACTCCATCATCCGCCCGTACTTCTCGGTCAACAGGTTGCGCCCCGCTTTGTCGGCCTGATCCAGGTCGTCCGCATAGCTGGTTAGGAGGGGATGTGGCCAGGTTAGAAACTGGCTTAGGCGCATTTGGTGGAACATGGGCCAGTTGCCCTGACAGTTGGCCGGGCCACCCTCGTTGTTGACCTGCTGGAACTGTTCCCATTCGTGGCGGACGATCCGCTCGCGCAGGGATTCCTCATCCTGACATTGCTCGTCGTTTGCCATCTTTGGCTCCTTTCAGATGCTGTGCAGAACCGGATCGTCGCTGGAAATGTGGGCCTCGACGTAGGGGCGCTGCCATTCCAGGAAGGTTTCCGGGCTGTTGGTCAGGCCTTCTACTTGCAACTCTTCTACGATTCTGGCGCAGATTGACTCCACAAGCTTGGTGACGCGTTCGGCAGCCGGCCGGGCTCCCTTGCCGCCTTCGCCGAAGCCTTGCCCCCCGTAACAGGCAGCTGAAGCCAGGCGCAGGATATCCTCCAGTTGCACGGTCAGGTCGGCCAGCCTGGTGGCCATTCGTCCGCTCAATCGCCGCAGGGCTGCGAAGGTCCACTTGTAATAGGGCAGATAACCGACGGTCAGCGGATTGTTGATCAGGAAGATCAGGGAGGCGCAGGCTTTGATGAATTCGTTGATTGACAGCATGGCTGCAGCCCCGTCGCCCCGCTGCAGACTCCGCGGCAGATTGTACTGGCCCGCCTGGGCGATCATGCCCAGCCGGCGGGAGATCAGGCAGAAGCGCACATCGTCGGGCATGGCCTTGAACCCCTGCCGGGTGGCCAGCATCTGTCCCAGAGGATCCGCGAAGATTCTGCCATTGGTGGCCGCCGCCAGCGTAGCCTCATCCAAGAGCAGCCACTCGTGGGGGTGATCTTCCGGGGGTGCCTGCCGGTAGCCGGTCAGGGATTCGAAGAAGGCGCCGATCTCGAAGACACCCACGCGGCGGTCGGCTCCCTTAGCTCTGACGCTGTCGGTTCGTGAGCCGAACCCCATGAACTCGGTGGGCAGGGCCTCATAGTCCTTCTGCAGCTGGTCACCGATGGCCTGGTAATCCTCGCTGGTCAGCCACAGGCAGAAGCCGGGGCCGAAATCATGGTCCCGGGAGATGGCATCGTCAAAGCCATAGCAGTCCGAGCCATGGCCCATCAATCCCACGGCAATCCGGCCGCGATACTGGGGGTAGCGTTCCTCCAGCATGGGACGGCCCACCTGCTCCCAGTAGGCCTTGGCCAGGTCCAGCCCTTGAATATCCGGATGGGAGCCATGCCGATCGTTGTCACTGCTGTGATTTCTGGCCGGGGTCCGATCTGAGCTGGCTTTCGGCTGGCTGGATGCTGCTTCGTCGGCCTGCTTGGATTGGTCCTTGTCCCCGGCTTCTTCGGCGGCGGCCTGGGCCTGGTCCAGATTGGCCTTGGTGATCTGGTAGTAGTCGCTGCCCTTACCGTATCGATCCTCGATGATGGCCAAGGCCTTGCGATAGGTGTATGCCGACTGACTGAACCGACCGGTCATGTAGCAGACTTGAGCAAAGCCGGCCAGGGCTGAGGCATAGTGTGCGCTATTTTCCAGGTGGCCGGTTCGATAGATGTCCAGGGCTGTGCGGGCCTGGCCCCAGGCCTCTTGCAGAGCCTGCGGACTGTCACTGCGCTGCATGAGCAGAAGGGCCAGATTGGTGTGGGTGGTGGCCAGATCCAGATCCTGGGAAGGATCAGTGCTGGAATTCTCCAGGATGTCCATGGCTTGGCGCAGCTCCTGTTCGGCCTGGCCGGGTCGGTCGGTTTCGCTGTAGAGCATGGACAGGTTGTTGTGCAGGGCCGCCAGCCGCCTGTCCTTGGGTCCAAGGGTTTTGGCTGCAGAGGCAAGTGCCTGCCGGTAGAGGTCTTCAGCCTGGTCGTACTTCTTGGCTGCCCGTAGACCTGTGGCCGCATTTATCAGGGTGGTCGTCCAGGCCTCGGACCCTTCGATGCGCATGCGTGAGGCCAGCTCGATGGCGCGCTGGATCATCCACATGTTCTCCTGGTGGCGGCCCTGGGACCGATAGAATCCCATGGTTTCGTTCAGCACCGTCAGCAGTCCGGCGTCATCACCAGCGTTCTCCGCATCCACCAGCGCCTGTTGCAGATAGGGTTCAGCTTCGTCGCGGGCCTTGCCGGCGCTGAAGATGGCGTCGAGACCGTCCAGGAAGGCTTGGGTGTCGAAGCCGCCGTCCGCTTGCATATAGGCCTGTTGAGGCTCTCCCTGCTTGCTGCCTGTGATCGGTGTCTGGTCCTGGCTCATTTGGCTCCCTTGCTGTCAGGGTATCTGAAGGTGCGGGTTCCTCATGGAGCCCTAGCGCCCTGGTTGCTTCTACCTACCAGTCTAGGCTGATGGTCTTTGATGGACTTCAGTCGGCTATGTCGCCTAGGTCACACATGCTCGGTGCAGCTGCCTGAATAACGAACGAGAATCTCGGCTAAACATCGCTCATGGTTTTGGAAGTGATGGTTTCTTCGGTACTGCTCAATGACACGACAGAGCTCGTCCGCATCATTCCAATATTGACGTAAGAAAGCATATTGCTTGATCTTGTGCAACCCCAGTTTCTCCTTGCAGAATTCGCTGGGTTTCATGTTATTGACATGCGTCCAGTCCCTGTAAGCCCCCTCTTTGATGATGGCCTGGATCTCGATCTCCGGACGGGTGGTCAGTGTATATACACGGGCTTTGGACTGGTACAGAGGCGACAAGTGAAAGCGTTCATTTGGCGAGTCAATAATACGAACGATATTCACGCACGAAGAACCATAGGTAACGGAAAGGAACCGTTCCTCAATTTCCCTGTCTTTGCGGCAACGAGTATAAAGCCGACCAGTCTGCGGATCCTCAATAAGCGAATCTTTAGGAATGATCAGTTTTCCTTCTGTCAGCAGGAGTTCGAAGATGACGCTTTCGGCAGATCCTTCGCAGATAACCAAGGTAGGTTCATTATAAATCGCTTGACTGTCCATGAACCGTTTCCTTGACGTAGCTCCGCAAGGCGCTGATGGAAGTGGCTGAGGGCGCGGTTCCTTGCAGGGCACCTGACATGAACTGGACGCTCTTCTTCAGTTCACCGCGGGTGACCAGCTTGTTATACCGGATCAGTTGGAATCCGGCGTTCTCATGCCTGACAGCGAACCAAATGTTGTCTTTTCTGGTGAAATGGTCCAGCAGTTCTGGATAGTGCGTAGAAAAAACGAGCACCGCCCCATGCGGGTTAGTAGCAGGAGAGGAGAACAGGTCGATGATAGCGAAGACCAACTGCTTGTTTATGCTGTTTTCGATTTCGTCGAATAGTAAGTAGCCTCCTTGCGCAAGTGTTTCGATAGCATGTTGTGCCAAGGATGTTCCACGCAATGTTCCCGCCGATATCATGGCCATAGCTTGCGAGGGGTCATAGTCACGCTCAACCTTTTCATTGCGGAACTTGATATGCAACTGGTGATCGCTTACTTCCAAGTGTTCGATGGTCGGATCGAATAGACGTACCACTTGCGATGGGGGAGTGACAGGAATGGACATTTGCAGCGGATTTTGCAGACAGAGTGTGACCATGGTCTCCTTGGTGAGCAGAATCCCCGTCGTCAGAGAGCGATCGGGGGGCAAAAATCTCTTGACATCCTCGGCCAGCTCCTTTTCGTCGCCCGACTTATTCATTCCTCGAGTCGCTACAGTCCACCAGGATTCTTCGTCGCCATCTATGGTTCTTTTCAAACGAATCTTGCTCAGACTTCTGCCTGCATACTGGCACAGCCGTTCCTTTTCGAAAACTAAGGGGGAGTCGGCGGTGGCCTCGTCCTTATCGGCGCGCCGGAGTGTGGCATTGAGCAGCCAAGCCTCGCCGTTTTCCTCGAAGATAATGCGTGCTGTAATCGTGTGCTCAAGAATGTCCATCAGCGGATCGATGGTGGTGCGTTGAGTTCCCAATGAAGCGCCTCTGGCAATGTTGATGATTAGAGAAAGCAGGCGTAGATCAGTGGTTTTGCCGGAGGCATTGATACCGGAGATGCCAATGGCTGTGACGATGCCAAGCGGTGAGGTGGTGCTCTGAAGGCGATGGGTGAAGCTGCCATCGGTAATCCTATCTTCGGCGAACAGGATCATGCGTAGTGCGCCCTTGTCGTATAAGCGAAGTCCTTTAAGGTCAAAGGCTAAGATCCGCATTATGCTCCTTTGAACAGAATATTTGTTTATATACTACATCTGAATGCTGATGATCTGTCGCTCCGTTCCGAGGAACCTCAATTATTGATGCAGCGGATATTGGTACAGCGGAAGATTTCAGGATCGTTGGGGCTGTGATCCCAAACTGATAAAAATGCGAGAAAAAACGAGAATCGCTTTTGCCTTTTAACTTTTGCTTTTAAGAAGAGAAAGGGCATGGCAAGGTTATTGTTCTTGCACATACTGATCTCTAAAAGTTACGAATACAGAAATTCCGGCCCGTAAGGACCGGAATGCTTGTCGGGGTAGGGGGATTTGAACCCCCGGCCTCTTCGTCCCGAACGAAGCGCGCTACCAAGCTGCGCTATACCCCGTGACAACGTTCTATATAGTACACGTATGGTCGGCCAAACGCTATTGTCTGCGCGGCGCGACCATTCAACCGCTTGCCGTCAGGCGGCAACCGGGGCCAAGTACCGGCTCATGCGTAAAATAGCGATTTATGAATGACTCATCGGAAGAAACCCCTCGTCTGACGACGGTCGAGCGTGCTCAGGCGCTGCTCGACCAGGATATGGCCATCACGGAGAAGATTGATCAGGGCGCCCAGTTGGATGACGCCATTGATCCCGGCAACCTAGAGGAGAGCGCTGAAGGCCATCCCGAACAGGTGCGCATGCGCGTGGCCAAGAGGGCGCTCATGCTCAAGGAGGGTATTGAGCCCTACCCGGTCCATCTGGATGTGACCGACCGCATCGAGGATGTGCGTCGCAAGTATCAAGACCGCCTTGAGCCAGGCCAGGAGACCGAGGATGTGGTTGGCATTGCCGGCAGGGTCCTCTTCCTGCGCAACGGTGGCGGCCTCTGCTTCGTCCAGCTGGCGGCAGGCGACGGCACCCGCATCCAGGGCATGATCTCCAAGCGTGAGATCGGCGCTGATTCTTTGAAGCGCTTCAAGCAGCTGGTCGACTTGGGCGACCACCTCTACCTGCGCGGCCGTGTGGTCGCTTCCAAGACCGGTGAACTCTCTGTCTTCGCAACCGAGTGGAACATCGCAGCCAAAGCTTTACAGCCCCTGCCTGCCCTTCACAAGGAACTGACCGAGGAACAGCGCACCCGCAAGCCTTACCTGGCCATGATCGCCGATGAGGATGTGCGGGCCATGGTCCGCCGCCGTTCCAAGGCCGTCTCCTCCCTGAGGCGTACCTTCGAGGATCACGACTTCATGGAGGTCGAGACCCCCATGCTCCAGACCGTGCATGGCGGTGCCGCGGCCCGACCATTCACCACGCATATGAACGCCTTCGACATTGATCTCTATCTGCGCATCGCTCCCGAGCTCTTCCTCAAGCGCTGTCTGGTCGGCGGCATTGAGCGCGTCTTCGAGATCAACCGCGACTTCCGCAATGAGGGCGTGGATGCCACGCATGCCCCGGAGTTCACCATGCTGGAGGCCTATCAGGCTTACGGCACCTACGACACCATCGGGGAACTGACCAAGGAGCTGATCCAGAAGGCGGCCATGGCCACGTCGGGATCACTGAAGGTGACCCTGCAGGATGGCAGCCAGTACGACTTCGGCGGCGATTGGCGCCAAATCAGCATGTACGACTCCCTTTCCGAGTCCCTGGGCGAAAAGATCACCCCGCAGACCAGCGTGGACCATCTGCGGACCATTGCTGACAAACTGGGCCTGGAGGAGGAGCCTGCCGAGAACCATGGCAAGCTGGTCGAACACCTCTGGGAGCATTTCTGGCAGGACAAGCTCTACGAGCCGACCTTCGTGCGTGATTTCCCGGTCGAGACCTCGCCCCTGGTCAAGGCCCACCGCACCAAGCCGGGAGTGGTTGAAAAGTGGGATCTCTACGTTCGCGGGTTCGAGCTGGCCACGGGCTACTCCGAGCTCAATGATCCGGTGGTCCAGCGGCAGCGGTTCGTCGAGCAGGCCAAGATGGCCAGCCGCGGCGATGTCGAGGCCATGGATATTGACGAGGACTTCCTGGAGGCCCTGGGCGTAGGCATGCCTCCGGCTGGTGGCATGGGCATGGGCATCGATCGGCTGTTGATCGCCCTTACCGGCGCATCCATCCGCGAGACCATCACCTTCCCCTTGGTCAAGCCGCTGGTCTGAGACGATATGAGATGATGACAGGGAAGGGACGGTCATGAATATCAGGCTGTGGATGGATGGCATGCGTCCCAGGACGCTGCCTGCCTCGGTGGCGCCTGTCTGCGTGGGCGCTTCGGCAGCGCTCCTGGAGCGGTCACGGCTCTTGGAACAGTGCACCAGCTCCTGCTCGCCCAGGCCTGTCGACCCTGCCCTGAAGGCGACCACGCCGGGAAGGCTGGCCCTGATCGTGGTCCTGCTGGTCCTGCTCGCCCTGTCTATGCAGGTTGCAGCCAACTTCGCCAACGACTACGCCGATGGTGTTCGCGGCACTGACTCCGGCCGTGGAGGCGAGGAGGCCGCCTCTGGCAGACCGAGGCGTCTGGTGGCCGCCGGCGTGCCGCCCAAGAAGGTGCTGTACGCCACCATGATCTCGGCGGCCTTCGCCTGCCTGATGGGCCTGATTGTCATGGCTCTGACCGGTCATTGGTGGATGATCCTGGTCGGAGTCTGCTGTCTGATAGCCGGCTGGTGTTACGTAGGCGGCCCGCATCCATACGGCTACCACGGGCTGGGTGAGGTCAGCGTCTTCATCTTCTTCGGTCTGGTGGCCACCCTGGGCACCGAGTACTTCCTCATTAATAGGGTCGATGCCGCCGGCATCCTGGGCGCCTGCGTCTGCGGGCTCAATGCCGTGGGCCTGCTCATGCTCAACAATTACCGGGACCTGGATGACGACCGCCGATCCGGCAAGCACACATATGCTGTTCTGGTGGGGGCGCGTGCTGCGGCTATCTCCATCTACCTGGTCTACATCCTGAGCCTGGTCCTGGGCCTGATCCAGTTCGTTCCGGCTGTCATGCGGCGTGGCCTGCCTGGCTTCCCCCTTGTGCTGGTCCTCCTGCCTGTGGCTGTTGTCTTTCTGCTGATCTGTCGAGCCTTTGCCCGCGGCCAGGTGCCCAAGGCCTTTGGCATGGCAGGCAAGGGTACTCTGGTCTCCGCCCTGTGCTGGTCGGCGGGCCTGCTCCTGCAGCTGTGAAAATCCTGATACGCTCATAAGAGAGCAGTCCGACTTTCAAGCGATTTGGTGGATAATCAGGCAATCATGTTCATCACACTTCAGGAATACAAGGACGCACTGCGACCCTCGGCCCTGCTTTGCTCGCCCACGCCGGTGCTGATCGGCACGGCGGTGGCCCTCCGGCAGCTGTTCAGCCAAGGGTTGAGGCCGGATGCGCGCTTCTGGCTGATCGCTCTCTTGTGCTGTCTGACTGCTGTGTTCATCCACAGCACCTGCAATCTGGCCAACGACTACTTTGACGGCATCAGGGGCACTGACGAAGGTCGGAGCAGCCTTTCGGGAGCTGGCGCCGATGGTTCGGTGCCTGATCTGCCCAGAAGAGGGGTGGCCGGTGGTGTGGAGCCTCGCAAGGTCCTGCTGTCCGCCTACCTCAACATCCTTATGGCTTGCCTGTCCGGACTGACCCTCTGTTGGGTGACCGGCTACTGGTGGATGATCCTGGTCGGCATCTTCTGCCTGTTGGGAGCCTGGTTCTACACGGGAGGCAAACACCCTTACGGCTATAGGGCCATGGGCGAGCTGAGCATCATGATCTTCTTCGGCCTGGTGGGCGTGTTGGCCACTCAGTACATGGAGACCGGCATCGTCGACCGCCATGGGTTCATCGGCGCTCTGGTTGGCGGTCTTATCTGCATTCCCGTTCTGGAGATCAACAACTATCGGGACATTGATGCGGATCCTCTGGCCGGCAAGTACACGCTGTCTTCCTTCATCGGAGCCAAAGGCACACTGATTCTGATGGGGTCCTGCTATGCCCTGGCTGTGATCCTGGGCGTGGTTGAGTCATGGTTCCTGTCTGGCGGCTCCCTTGCGGCCGCTTGGCCCCGCCTGGTCTGTCTGCTGCCTGTCCTGGCGCTGGCCATTGCCACCACAGTGGCCAGTTGTCGGAACCGCTTCAGCAGGGCCTTTGCACTGTCGGGCTATACCGATCTGCTGACAGGGTTCTGCTGGCTGGGCGTCTGCCTGCTTTAAGCGACTGCTCTACAGGGGGGAGCTGTAGGTCCGCCAAACAGTCCCTCTTAGGTCTTAGAATTTTCACTATGACCTACAAACTAGTATTGCTCAGGCACGGCCAGAGCGCATGGAACAACACCAATCAGTTCACCGGCTGGGTGGACGTCCCGCTGACCGAGCAGGGCGAGCAGGAGGCCCGCAAGGGCGGCAAGCTGCTCAAGGATAAGGGTGTCCTGCCGGACATTGTTTTCACCTCCTTGCTGCGCCGCGCCATCAACACCGCCAACATCGCCTTGGACGAGGCTGACCGCCTTTGGATCCCCGTCAAGCGTGACTGGAGGCTGAACGAGCGTCACTACGGAGCACTGCAGGGCAAGAACAAGACCGAGATCCGCGAGAAGTACGGTGATGAGAAGTTCATGCTCTGGCGTCGTTCCTATGCCACCCCGCCGCCCGAGATCGACCCTGACGACGAGTACTCGCAGTCCCATGATCCCCGGTATGCCGGAGCCCCCGTGCCCCGAGCCGAGGCACTGGCCAACGTGGTCAAGCGCGTCACCCCCTACTGGGAGAGCGACATTGTCCCGGAACTCAAGACTGGCAAGACCGTCCTGATTGCCGCCCATGGCAACTCGCTGAGGGCCATCGTCAAGATGCTCGACAACCTGACTGAGGACGAGATCGCCAAGGTCAACATCCCCACGGCCATCCCCCTGGTCTACGAGCTGGATGAGAACTTCAAACCCATCAAGCCTCGCGGCGAGTATCTGGATCCGGAAGCAGCCGCTGCCGGTGCTGCTGCAGTGGCGGCCCAGGGCCAGAAGTGAGATCAAAATCCAACCGATGATCTCAATCGGACTTTGAACGCAGCACGTCCAAAGTTTTATTGAGGTGGTGCCGTCTCCTTTGTGGAGGGCACCACCTTTTCGTATTCCTGATACTTTCATACAGGAAAGGGCGGGAACGATGTTCTCGCCCCTGATGCTTGCGGGTACCTATCTGGTCCTAATGGTCAAAGCGATACTCTGCCCAGGTTCGACCTGCTCCTCCACGCCAACTGCTGAGCCATCGTGAAGATGGATAACGCTGGCTTGGTATCGTCTGCTCTGACCGTTGAGTGTGACATCTTCCAGCATGGTGTTCGGTTGCATGGCAATTTGTAAATAGGCATGCAGGGGTTCATCGGTTCTGTTCGTGAAACGAAGCGTGTCGTCTTCTTGCTCGAAATCAACATGGCCACCGCAGAAAGCCAAATCCTTCCAGCTAAAGCGGCGCCACGGCGTGTAAGGAGCGATTCTGATGCTGCGGGTTTCCTGGTCGCGCTCGACTCCCATGATGTCGTGCAGGAAGAAGCTGACGAATTCACCCGCACACCAGCCGCACTTGCCCAGGCCACGTTTGACCTTGGTGGGTTCCTGCTCAGCATGCTCGAAGGGCCACCACCAGAAAGATCCATCCAGATCGGTGGTTCTGCGCAGCTCAAGCAGGGCGTCCTTGAGTTCTTCTCGGGTGTTCGCCCTGCAGAGGCCATGGATCTGGCCGGGATAGGTAATTCCGTTGCTGTCGTCAAAGTCCCAGAAGTCGATTCCACCTGTAATCGGGGCATAATATGGGTCTCTGGTGCTGTGGGCCCATCTGGCGTGGTTGCGTATGCGCTCGTCGTCACGACTCGTGAATCCGTAAACGGAGGCCAATGTCAGGTCGCTTTCCTCTCCGTCATGGATGCCGATGATGCTTCCATCCCTGTTGGCCCCTTCCACATACATGGGGCTGCCATCAATGCTGCGGACGCATTTCTCGTTAAGTGACTGATGAAGTTCTTCAGCTATTTGCTCCAGCTGCTCTGCCTGACCGGTATCCAAGAGATCCGAGAAGTCCTCGGCCATAACCTTGGCGGCCTTCCAGGCCAGTATGTTGGACCCGGTGTGGTAGTCGCCACGTGACGGCCCGTCCGAAATGTAAAGGGTCTCATACAGTTGACCTTGCTTAGGTCGTTCGGCGATCAGATCGGAGGCCAGCCCACGGACGTACTGGGTGAATGTACTTTGTTCCGCAGTGAAAGCCTTGCGGCCATGCCGATGAACCAACATGGAAGCCAGAACTGCAGCGAGGCAGGAATTGCCCAAGGAATGTTGGAATCCGCTGGCCTCGGGATGCATTCTGGCCTCGCGCTCCCAAGCATGGTCGGGTATACCATACTGCGCAAGGAATTCGATCATGGGATTGGCGAGGTCAGGGTTGCTGTCGACCAGACCCATGGCGCAGTAGCCGAAGTCTCTGGTCCATACGTCGGGGAGTGGGTTGGCGTTGGATCCCCAGAATGAGCCAGCCGCTTTGCCGTCTGCCAGCAGAAGAAGACTTTGTCGGGCTAGTTCCGCCGAACGGGTGATGAGTTCACCGTACCATGGGTCTTCTGGAATCTGTACTTTGCCCAGGCTGCCCTTACGGGCTTTCAAGGTAACGTTCAGAGCTTTCCGGCATTCCGGAATGGAGTTGAATGTCTGGAGGTTATCCTCTTGCTCCGAAAAATCGAAGACACTGGCCACGCTCCGACTTTCTCCTGGAGCAAGCCTAAGCATGGACTTACATGTGTCACGCGCGACAGGACTGTCCGATTCACTTAGAAGATTGTATTTCAGGGGTAAAAGTTCTGTACCATTCTTGCCCTGCGTTGACGACAGAATCGATACATTTACGTCTAATGGCGTCGTTCCCCTATTGGTAAGTTGACAAAGCTGAATCAGACACAAAGGTCTGCTGGTGCTTTTCTGGGGCACGAAGACGATGGTCTGGCTGTGCAGATCCCCCATCGATGCATCGAAGACTGGTATGAGATCTTCTATGAAGCTAAGTGCGGGCGATAGACATTGACGGTTTAGACAATTGATCTGCATTCCAATGTGCCCTTGGCAGAAGGCCAGCTTCTTGTATACGTAGACGCCAGGGATGGTCTTGCCTCGCATATCCTGGCGTCCTACCGCAACAACCGCGCGTCGCACCTGTCCAGTTCTGTCTAGGGCGGCCAGAAGGCGATTGTTGGATATATCGACGCTGAAAGGATAATCAGTGTATCTGCCCAGGTCGTATTCCATGACCATATCGTCAGGCCATTCGAGGCCTGCGGCGGCAAAGAAGCTCGCACGATTGCCAGCGGCACCCTTCGCATTGAACCCCATTAAGGTTTTCTCTGTTTTGGTTTCTTGTCGATCCGAGGTTGGCGACGGCATCAACTGCTCCTTTCAGCAAGTCTGTGCGGAACGCGGGTATCGCTTCATAAGCATGCTCGAGGGCCCATCTATGGTCATGGAGTCCGCATGGCTGCAGCCATGCTTCCAAGCACATGATAACGTATACATCTGCAAAGAACAAAGAGGTCGTCGCAAGTTCGACCATCGTGTACTTAAGCTAGTGTCCGGTTGCGGATATAAGTCTTTGGAAATCCTGTCGTTGACATGCTAGCGGTGAGTCAGCGCTCCGGAGGGGCGGTCGTACTGCGAACAGCTAAGAAAGATGGCTGAATTTGCACGTTCTGGTCAGGGTCCTCGCCTTCTAGCAATTTCAGTAGTGTTTTAGCGGCCGACTTTCCCATCTCGTAGGGATCCTGATGAATAGTGGTCAGCCCGATTTCGCGGGCATATGTCGAATCGTCGAAACCTGCAACCGATACGTCTCGAGGAATTGTGTATCCCGATCGCTGCATGCAGAAAAGCAGAGGAAGGGCATATTCGTCATTCATACAGATTACGGCTGTCGGGTACTGGTCCAACCTGGCCAACTGGGATAAGGCAAAGTCCGCTCGAGTATCGTCTTTGGGTGCATATACGACTGTTGGACTGACCTGATCCCCTAATTGGGAGCAGATTGAGTGGAATGCCTGCAGACGTGCCCGACCATTCCATTTGAAATGTTCAGTCTCTGGATTCAAGCAGACATAGGCGATTTTATGATGCCCGAGGTTGACCAGATGGTTGATGATCAATCTCATGCAGCTGGTCTCGTCTATGCCTACGGTTGCCGAAAATTCCGGAATCGGTTCGGTGTTGATCCCGATAAGCGGGATGCCCGTCGTGGCTAATTTGTCGGCCTCTGTGCAAGGTATTTGGAAGGAGACCACAAGTACAGCATCAGCATTGCGTTTGATAGACATATCCGAAAAGAATGCATGGCGTTCCTGCGTATCTGATACGGCGTATAAAGCGATGTCATACCCTGCGTCATGGAGGACGGAATTGAGGCCAGCCAGAACATGTGAGTCATACCAGGAGTCCAATTCTCCGCCAGTCAAGAAGGCGATTCGTGCCGACTTGCCCGACTTCAATGCTGAAGCAGATCGTGAAATGGTGTAGTCCAGGTCCTGTGCGACTTTGAGGACTTTTTCCCTGGTTTGCGGAAGAACCTTGTCGGGGAGGGTAAATGTACGGGACACCGTGGCTATTGAAACCCCGGCTCGATCCGCTACGTCTTGAATGGATGCACCCACGATGCCCTCCTATTGTTACCGGGGCTCTTGCCTGCAAAATTTTATCATGCTTGATTAAATAATGGATACGTATACATTATGTATTGGTCTTTTGCTAGAGAGACTTGTCTCTGAACAAAGGCGATGAAGCCTTATCAGACCGAATATCAGGCAGAACTTGCTGAATTGCTTGGCGGTTAAAGAACTTGCAGGACAAAATTATAGGTGCTAACGTTTACATCAGCTGGCCGGAATGCCAATGTGGGTTTCTGTAAGTTCCATTTCGACTGGTCTAACCACAGGTCGAACCGTATTGTGCAGCGCGGCGGTTCGAACGGGCAGAGGAGAAACGTCAATGAAGATGACGAAGAACACATTGGTGCGTGTGCTCGCGGCAGCTCTTACTGCCGTGGCTCTGGCACCTCTGTCAGCATGCGGTGGATCCGGAGGCGCCAATGTGACGACGCTCAGCTTCTTCCAGACCAAACCAGAAGCAGTAGAAGATTACACCAGGATTATCGCGGACTTTGAGCGACTGCATCCGAACATCAAAGTGGTGCAGAATCAGGTCTCTTCAGCCGACACGGCCTTGAGGGCTCTTCTAGTCAAGGATCGCACGCCTGATGTTATAGCGTTGAATCCCAACGGAAGCATGGGCAAGATGGCCAAGGCTGGAGTATTTTATGATTTCAGCAACACTCCTATAAGTCATAGGATCCGCCCTGTCATGCAATCCGTGATCAATGGGTTGGGACGAGATGGCAAACAGATCAATATTGTGCCTTATGCTGGCAACGTATGCGGTATTACTTATAACGTCGATTTGTTCAAGCAGCATGGCATCAAGGTGCCCAAGACCTGGAAGGATCTTGAACAGGCAGTAGCCACTCTGGAAGCCGACGGTGTTGCTCCCTTTATCGGAACATTGGGCGATCCCAATCGAGTTTCAACGCCTTTCGACGGTCTGGCTCCTTACTACGACAACAACGGGTTCTGGGACAAAATGCGTGCTGAAGGTAAAAAGGTAGGGCCGGATTCGCCCGTTTCCTTCCAGAAAAACTTTAAACCTCTGATGGAACGGCTCTATTGGATTTATCAGCACTCGACCAAAGATGTGAGAACCATGACTTACGAGGACGGAACTTCCGCTTTCGCGAGGGGTGAGGGAGCCATGCTCTTGGCGGGGAACTGGTCCATGGCGCCGGTCCTGCAAATCAACCCCAAAATGCACATAGGCTTCTTCCCCTATCCCACAGATGAGGCCGACAAGGCCATTCTCGTCTCTGGCGGAGATGTGGCGATCACCATGGGTGCACATCCCAAGCATGAGAAGGAATCAATGGCCTTTATCAACTATCTATACTCGGACGAAGTTCAGCGTCGTTTCGTAAAGTCACAACAGCTTATTCCTTCACTCTCGTCTATTCCTGTGGACGAGAACCCGGCCATGAAGCCGGCCAAATACTGGATAGATTCTGGCAGGATCCAGGGATATGCGGATCATCAGATACCCTCCAGCATCAGCTACAACCCAATATTGAACAAAGCCATGCTGGACGGCGACCTGGATTCGGCCCTCACCACACTCGACAAAGAGTGGGGCAAGGTTGCGGCCAGGACCATCGAGTGATTGGAGGCAAACGCATGACTATGACACAGACGACAGTCGCCACAGGCACTCACCGGCATCGTCGATTTGCCGAGGCCACTTATTACTGGATGGTATGGCCTTTTATCATTCTCTTCGCCATCTTCCACACCATCCCCATGCTGGCAGGTATCTTCTTCAGCTTCACCAACTATGCCGGTTACGGAAAATGGCACATGGTGGGTCTGTCGAACTACGTCAATCTCTTTGGGGATGACAGGGTTCTTCACTCGTATCTGTTCACCATTTTCTTTTCATTGGTGGCTACCATCCTGACCAATGTCATTTCCTTGGCGATTGCCTTGGCCTTGAATGCCCGGATCAAGGCAAGAAATCTATTTAGGGGCATCTTTTTCATTCCATACGTGCTGTCCATGCTGATCATCGGATATGTCTTTCAATTCTTCTTTTCCAAGTCAGTGCCGAAGATCTTCTCAGCAGTTCCTCTGCTCCGGGATAACATCCTGACCAATGAGCACTGGGCCTGGGTGCCTATCGTTATCGTGACGGTGTGGCAGGCCTGCGCTTTTGCGATCATCATCTACCTGGCAGGTCTGCAGACTATTCCTGCAGATATCTATGAGGCAGCTTCGCTCGATGGGGCCACGGGATTTAAGGCGTTCAGGTCCATCACATTGCCTCTGATCATGGGCTACGTGACCATAAACGTGGTGCTCAATATCAAGAACTTCATGCAGGCATTCGATCAGATAGTCGCCTTGACCGATGGCGGGCCAGGGATGGCTACTGAATCGGTGACCCTGCAGATTTATCAGGGTGGATTCACAGGCGGCGAATTCGCCTACCAGTCTGCTGATGCAGCCATTCTCTTCCTGATCATCACGGCTCTTTCAGTTATACAGCTTCGTTACCTTAATCCGAAGGAGGATTAAGCGCCATGACCTCCAGTCAAGTTATGAATGCCATTCCGGCAAAGTCCTCAGGTATGAATCCACACGCACAACACGGTCATGGAAGGCGTCTCCATAGGGTCAATTGGTGGTTGACAGCCCTGGTGGCGGTATGCTCATTGACTGTTCTTGTACCGCTGTATTTTGCAGTGGCGGTCGCGCTTAAAAGTCCTGAACAGCTGGCTAAGGGGACAGGTTTTGAATGGCCCAATCCAGTGCATTGGGGCAATTTTGCAGAGGCCTGGGCCCGGACCAATTTCCCCAGAGCGCTTATGAACACGGCCATGATCACGGTGTGTTCGGTGATACTGACTCTGCTGACCAGTTCGGTCTTGGCTTATGCACTAGCCCGGAATATGCACAGGCCCTTCTTTAAGATCGCTTACTACTATTTCTTGGCAGCCATGTTCATCCCGTTCCCTATTGTGATGCTCCCGGTCGTCAAGGAAACGGGATTGCTTGGTCTTGATAACCAAGCAGGACTGATTGTGCTGTATACGCTGTACGGGTTCTCGATGAACATATTTCTGTATACGACTTACCTGCATTCCATTCCCATGGAGTTGGAAGAGGCTGCTCGGGTTGATGGGGCATCGACCTGGCGGGTGTTCTGGCAGATTATTTTCCCGCTTCTCATGCCGATGAATGCAACCGTGGGAATTCTGACCTGTGTATGGGCATGGAACGACTTCATCATGCCTTTGGTGGTGCTTACGGATCCTGGTGCAAGAACCCTGCCATTGGCCCAATATGTGTTCCAAGGTCAGTACAACACCAATTACACCGTGGCTTTCGCTTCCTATCTGATGGCTATGGCTCCCTTGCTGCTCGTCTATATATTCTCTCAGCGGTGGGTCATCTCCGGCGTAGTGCGCGGCTCCGTTAAATAGACAACTCTGGATCCAACACCACTCGAGTATAAAAAAGGAACGGCCCGCCACCCGATGAACTGTCGGGCAGCAGGTCGTTCCTTTGTTGTTTATTCAGTCCAGGTCGATGTCCAGATCCTTGGGATCCTTGGAGGGGTCGAAGCCCGAAACGATGTAGACCACACGCCGGGCCGCCGAGACGCCGTGGTCTCCCAGTCGTTCCATGAACCGTGCCACCAGGACCAGGTCGATCAGCTGCTGCCTGCTCCCCTTCCAGTCGTCCGAGAGGGCATAGCTGAAAGTTTTCTGATGGAGCTTGTCCATCTGGTCATCGCTGACGATGATCTGCTCGGCTATAGTCGTGTCCCTGTCGGAGAGCATGTCGACCAGACGGTCAGCCATGACGTCCAGAAAGTCCTGCATCTGTTTGAACAGGGGAATGACTTCGTCGGGCAGGGTCGGTTCGGGGTAGGAGCGCCTGGCTGTCTCGGCGATGTGCCTGGCCAGGTCTCCCATGCGCTCAAAGGTGGCTGACAGGCTCAGCGTGGAGACCACCACCCGCAGATCAGTGGCCACAGGGCTCTGCTTAGCCAGGAGCCTGATGCATTGATCGATGATGATGGCCTGCAGGTTGTCTATATCGGCATCCCCGTCGATGACCTCCTGGGCTGTCTCCACGTCGCAGTCCATCAGGGATCGCCCGGCCTTTTTGATGGCATCGCGAACCTTGGCAGCCATCCGATCGAGATCGTCGGCCACCAGCCCCAGTTCCTCGTTGAAAATCACGCGCATTGTTCTTCCCTTTCGGCCTCGGTCAACGATATGACTCCAGTCTATGTGACCAGGATGGCAAGAAAAAGCCAGTCCTGAAGAATGTCGGGCCATGGGAGCGGCAATCAATGTCGGATATGCGAGAATAAAGCCAGAACTGCCGATGAGACTTGGTTGATGTCGCACGTCCGGGGTCGGCGCCGGACTGGAGGGAAGTCCTTATGAGACGGTTTGTGGACCGCCTGCGCAGCTTTATGGGCAACCGCGGCAAGGATGGTGAACAGGCCGATGGCGGGGCATTGGAAGGCTCGACGCAGGCTCTGCTGGCGCTCATTCCTGCCGCCACGGTAGTGGTCGATGGCGATGACGAGGTTGTTCGCTCCAGCCCGGATGCCTACAGGCTGGGAATCGTCAGCAACGATGAGATTGCGGATCCGAAGATCACCGAAGCCATTGCGCAGGTACGCCGCTCAGGCGGTCGACGCAGCTTCAATCTCACCACGCGAACGCCTACGGAATTTGCTCTGGATGCCGCTACCGAGAGCTCGGAATCCGAAGATTTGGCTATTGACGAGGTCGAAGATCGCGTGGATGCGACCCATGTTCAGGCCCAGGCGGTATCCAGAAGGAACTGGCTCAAGGTCACCCTGGGACGCATAGACAAGTCACTGGTCGTCGTGCTGGTCGATGATGTGAGCGATTCGGTCAGGTTCATTCGGACCAGGGATGCTTTCATGACCAATGTATCCGAGCAAATGCTCAAGCCGGTCCAGGCCCTTGAGGAGCTTGCAGCGCAACTGAAAACCACCTCGCACCTGGAGGGGGATGACCCGGATCTGCTACGCAGCCACCTGCGCAGCGTCTCCAAGGATGCCTCCTCGGTTCAGCGCTACAGCGCCTATCTGGGGCATGTGCTCAAGGATCTTCTTCTGCTGATCCGGGCTCAGGAGCGGATCAAGCCCAGCAGGGAGAACGTGCTTGACGTGGCTGAGCAGATAAGGACAGTGGTGCATGATGAGCAGGATGGGGCTGATCAGGCCCATGTGACATTACGGTGGCGATGCGACCAGCCGCTGACTATTCACGGCGACGGACAACAGATCAGGGTGGCCTTGGCCAAGCTGGTGGAGAATGCCATATCCTATTCACCTTCGGGCTCGACTGTCTCCTTGGTGGCACAGGCTTCCAAGGACGGGCACTACGGGATCATCAGGGTGGTCGACCACGGCCGAGGCATATCCAAGGCGGACCAGGGCAGGATCTTCGAACGCTTCTACCGTGCAGACAATCAGAATGAGCAGACTGCAGTGGGCATCGGCCTAGGGCTGGCCATCGTCAAACATGTGGCTCTGACCCACCATGGATCGGTCACTGTCTGGAGTGCGCCGGGAGAGGGGAGCACATTTACGCTGATGCTTCCTCTGGCTCAGGGTCCGGTTGCTGGGCCAGACGGCGATAATCCCAGCGATTGAAGTGTTCCCAGATCAACAGCAGGATGCCCACGCCAACCCCGGAAAGGCAGACAATAAGGGGCTTAGTGACCGTCATTCCAGTCAGAGCTAGGATGCCGACTACGGCCAGCGCCAGAATCCAGGCTCCTGTGCCGAGCAAGAAGATGCGCCGCAGGTCCACCTGCACGGGACGCGGCGATGGCCTGCGGGCGTCCGGATCGAAAATGGGAGCCAGCTTCATACCCCTCACTGTACCGTTTGCAATGACATGCGGCGACCCCCACGCCTTGCCTAGGCCTTGGCCCTTGTCCTATCATGACGGGGATTGGTGGGTTCGTATGCACCGGCCCATGGAGGGATTTCCCGTGGAAAGGGGAGTGCGTGTATCCGATCCAAGCTGTGGAGAAGCACTACGCCTGGGGCTCGCATGACCGACTGCAGCGCATGTTCCATCTGCATGAGTCAACAGAAGGCCAGGGGGACACCCTGGCGGAGATGTGGTTCAGCGGGCATACCGAATCCCCCTCGCCCCTGACACTGCCCGACGGTTCGCTCATGCCGTTGACCGAGGCCATTCGCCGCAATCCCATGACCATGCTGGGAGAGCGCGACTCTCGCCTCTTCGGTCCTACACTGCCCTACCTGTTCAAGATCATCTCGGCCCGCATTCCTCTCTCCCTGCAGGTGCATCCCCTGGATTTCGAGGCTCGTGCCGGTTTCAACCGTGAGAATGCCCAAGGGGTGCCTGACGACGATCCGAGACGCTCCTTTCACGACAGTCTGGCCAAGAACGAAATGGTGGTAGCCTTGGAGCCCTTCCAGGCCTGTGTAGGCTTCGCAACCATTTCCACTCAGCTGACCCTTTTGCGCGCTGTGGACCACCCTCTGGCCGAGCTGATGACCCAGGCGCTGACCGCCCGTACCTTCCACTTGGGAGTTCCGCCGGCCCGCTTCGCTTCGGCTGATGCCATGATGCCGGTCTCCTCCTTGATCTGGCCGGATTCCCGCCGGCGTATTTTCCGGGCCTTCCACGCCGCCGTGACTGCCCAGCCAGAGGCGGCCCGAGGCATGGAAGAAGCCTTGGAGGCTGCCGCTGGGCGGCTGCGTTCGAAACGAGCGGGAGCCGTACTGAATCATGCCCTGTGTGCCGCCCGGGCTTTCCCGGAGGATCCGGCTGTGCTCTGTCTGCTCATGCTCAACCCTGTGGACCTGGAGGAGGGCGATTCGGTCTATATCCCTGCCGGGACTCCTCACGCATACATCCACGGCACTGCTGCAGAGATCATGACCAACTCCGACAATGTGCTCAGGGCAGGCATGACCCCCAAGCATCGGGACATTCCCAACCTCCTGCATAGCTTGGACTGCCAGCCTTCGGCCCCTATTGACCCATCCAGCTCCATGATCGCCACCCTGATCATGCACAATATGGTGACCTACCGGCCCAAGATCAACGAATACATGCTGGTCTACGGGCATGTGGAGGAGGGCGGAGCCACGTGGCCCCTGCTCAACAGACTCCAGCAGCGTTACGGGGATCTGATAGAGCGCCTAGGACCTCGTCACCTGATGATTCCGCGCCGCGGGCCGCGCATCATCGTCTGTACTGATGGTCGGATCCGTTGCGCAACCGCTGACCAGTCCTGTGTGCTGGACCAGGGCCGGGCCCTTTTCATTCCCTCCCAGGACGGCCGTGTCGACATCACCATGCTTCAGGATTCCGAGAATGCCGGCGGATCCTTCCTCTTGGCTTCGACCCCGGTTTGATCAGGGTTCGCTCAGGGTGGACCACACAGGGCTCAAAACAGAGAGACACGCCGTGGCGGATGGCACGCACGCCGGTTTGCTCATGTCCGCCTTATGTCCGTATAATCCTAACGTATTCCGTGGTTGTCGAAGATGAGCGGCCACCGAAGCCATGCTTGAGTACACCAGTGTGGACAATTCAGGCCATTTGGCCTGAGTTCTCGCTTGCGTTATGGTGTTCCCTTGTGATGGTCCGTGATACGGCACGAAAGTCGCGTCGGAACATAAACGGGAGTGATTCTACATGAAGCATGCTGCGCACAAGGCTTCGGCCGCGCGGGGCGCAGGTGGCAGTTCGCCGACCAGCCGATCGACGGGTGCAACCCGGGAGGCCGGCATTCAGGGCGTTGATGATGTCTTGGCGGCCAAGCTCAACGAGGTGGCCCCTCGAACCCGACGCTCTATCCGTTTGGCGGCCAAGGCTTCAGCCCGTCGCTCCCATATCATGACTGGTTCGGCCCTAACTGTCCTTGTCGGTGCGGCCGCTTCCTCAATGGCTGTTAATCAGGCTCGAGGCGACTGGTCCCTGCCTATGGCCGGCAGCGTCGCGATCAACCTTGTCACCCCCTCATCCTCCGCCGGCTACGCTGATGCCAGTGACAGTTCAAGGGTCTCTCGCTCCGACTACCGCCAGCCCTTGCCGACGGCTTCACAGCGCAACGAGGGCAGTTGGGACCTGGGCGAGTCTGAGCTCGATGCTGGGCAGATGTCCAAATCCTCGGCAAACAATCCGGCCGTGGCGGCGCTGATGGATGCCAACCGATCGGTTCTGCCGGCAGGGTTCAATCCCAACCATGCCACGGGAGATGTGGGCAACGCCTATGAATTCAGCCAGTGCACCTGGTGGGCCTATGTCCGTCGTCACCAGCTGGGTCTGCCGGTGGGCTCCCATATGGGCAATGCCAAGGACTGGTCAGGCTCGGCCCGCACTTTAGGCTACTGGGTGGATGACACGCCGCGCAACGTCGGCGACATCGTGGTATTCCAGGCCGGCCAGGAGGGTTCGGATTCCGCTTATGGCCATGTGGCCATTGTGGAGAAGATCAATCCTGATGGCTCTATCGTCACCTCCGAGTGCGGCGCCGTGATGAACGGGAAGACCTACTCCCGCACTCTGACGAATGTGCACGCTCTGCGCTATATCCATTACTGATCCTTGGTTACGCGGATCGTGTTGCCCAAAGTTAGTTTCTGTTCCCTACACGTGATAGAATTGTGCACGATGAAAAAAACACGCAAGTATGTGAGCATGATGGCAGCGGCCACAATCTGTGGCACGCTTTTCATCGGTATACCCGCCGTGGCCCAGGCCAGTGATGGTAGTGAGGCCGTAGCCACTTCGTCGCGTTCATTCACCCCAGGCAGCAAGGTGCGTGCCGACCTGCTGACCGAATCGACGGCGACCACCGTCGAAAAGGACAGCCGCTGGGGTGGCATCGAGTCATTGAACGTCCCTGCCACCAAGTCCCAGGCCGAGAAGGATGCCGAGGCCAGAGCTCAGCAGGCCCAGGCAGCGGCCAGCCAGCGCCAGGCCGCGCAAGTCAGTCGTTCGGCTGCTCGTGACGGTGCCTCTAGTAGAGTTGCTGACGTGCCGGCCACCGGTACGGGTGCAGATGTGGTCAACTATGCCCTTCAGTTCCAGGGGATTCCCTATGTGTACGGGGGAACCGATCCTGCCAGGGGCTTCGATTGCTCTGGATTCACCCAGTATGTGTTCGCCCACTTCGGCATCGGCCTGCCCCGAGTAGCTGCCGATCAGGGTTCCATGGGCGTGCCGGTTACGGATCCGGCTCCAGGCGACCTGATGGTAGCCCCCGATGGCAGTCATGTTGGCATCTATGTCGGCGGCGGACGCATGATCCATGCTCCGGCTCCCGGCCAGAGTGTCAAGGTTCAGGCGGTCTATCAGACTTTCAACTACCGTCGTCTGGTCTGAGGCATAGGTTTTATGCAGCGTTAACGCCCCCTATGGGGGCGTTTTGCATATTCAGAGTCGAGGTTTCTCGCATGTTGGTTCCGGCAGACTTATTGATCAGACCTGCATGCGATATTCTGACAGAAGGAGCGGTGTCGGTTTGTCATCGCCAAGTATAAAGGAGGTCGTCGGATGAGCAACGACAAGGCTGTTCTGGTAGGCGTCGATGGCTCGGACGCCAGCTACAAGGCGGCGTGGTGGGCCGCCAACTACGCTAAGCATGCAGGGTTGACCCTGCAAATCGTCTGCGCCTATTCCCTTCCCTCGTATGCGGCCGTCTCTTTCGATGCGACATATACCACCATGGGTGACGACGTGGCCGCTCACAACGACGCCCAGGAGATCCTCTCCAAAGCCAAGGCCATCGCCGATGAGCAAGGCGTCAGTGCGGCTACGCTGATCGTGACGGGGGATCCCTCCTCGGTCTTCGTGGAGCTGAGCCGCAATTACCGGCTGATCGTCATCGGGAACCGGGGCAAGGGCGGCTTGGCCGAGCGACTGCTGGGAACTACCAGCTCCAGCCTGCCCGCTTATGCTTACTGCCCCATCGTGGTCGTTCCCTACACCGACGACGACGGCAAACTGATGCACCTGAGCAACGATATCAAGCGGGTCGCCGTGGGCTCCGACGAATCCAAGTGGGGCCTCAAGGCCCTGCAGATAGCCGCCTCCTTCGCCGACAGCTGGGATGCCGAGCTGGACGTCATGTCTGCAGTGCCCAATATTTCCGGACTGACCGGTACGGGGTCGGCCGAGGAGCGCAGCGTCATGGATTCCTACCTGGATGACCTCAATACCCGAATCGCGCCGCTTATGAAGACCTATCCGAGTCTGCGCATCAACAAGACCGTGGTGCCGGGGTCGGCTGTGGAAGCTTTGACCCAGGCCAGCAAGACCCATGATGTGGTTGTGGTCGGCTCACGTGGTCGCGGCGGCTTCACAGGGCTTCTGCTGGGGTCGACCAGCCAGGGGCTCCTGCAGCATGCAGTCAGCCCGGTCTACGTGGTGCCGCGCAAGTACGTGGAGGCCGAGGAGTCCGGGCTCAAGGCCGCAGCAGAGGCGGCTGAAAGCACGGATGTGGCTGAGATTACCGGCGTGGAGCGTATCTCCGTGGATTCGGCCAAGCCCGAGCAGCTGGCTGACCTGGAGTCGACCATCGATCCCGAGCACAAGGAGTAAAGGCAATAACAAGAGCGGGGATCCCCGAAGTTCCATGAACTCAGGGGGTCCCCGCTCATCCATTGTTGCTGGATCAGTGACGAACCTTGACGGAGATCCTGACCGGTGTCTCCCGCTGGTAGGTGTGTGCCACAGTGCAGGACTTGGCTATATGGCGGCGGACCCGCTCCTCCAGCTTGTCTGCATCATCCTGGGCCAACCTGGCAGAAGTGGCATCGACGTCCACCTGCTCGTCGAAGCTCAGGTAGGCGTCGTCGTCGGCGTCATAGGTGCCGTCCACCACGATTTTCGC
Source organism: Bifidobacterium sp. ESL0825 (assembly GCF_052606465.1). Taxonomy (NCBI): domain Bacteria; kingdom Bacillati; phylum Actinomycetota; class Actinomycetes; order Bifidobacteriales; family Bifidobacteriaceae; genus Bifidobacterium; species Bifidobacterium sp. ESL0825. Next base: position 1,069,609 of record NZ_CP199589.1, on the reverse strand, counting down.
TCCCTTGCCCTTGCCTAGGGCGCTCTCCACGGCGAACTGGCTGGATAGGGCTCCGCAGGCGGCCAGGGCGATCTTCATCAGGTCACCGGGGTTGAACTGGTCCTCGCCCTTGCCGAAAGTGATATGGGCCCCATTGTCGCCATAGGCGTTCCAGGTACCGTCCTTGTCGCGTTCGACCCAAAGTCTCTTGCCCATCTGTTCCTCCTTGTCCGGCACACGCCCGGGTGCGCCATCCGGATCCGACCCTGTGGCCGGACCTGCTCCTCCAATCTAACCCGGACTGTGCAATTCGTCACCGGGGCGCGCTCAGCTGACCGAGGACTTGATAGTATGGCCGCATGGCCTTGACTTCCGAAGAACTGCAACGTATCCGCACACGCATCCCCGAGCGTCCCGACTCGGACATTCCCACCCCCTATGAGGATCTGGTGCGCACCATCCTGCGCGAGGGCACCCTGAAGTCCGACAGGACGGGCACCGGGACCATATCCCTGTTCGGGAGGCAGATGCGCTTCGATCTGTCGCATTCCTTCCCGCTGATCACCACCAAGAAGGTCTATTTCCGTGGCATCGCCTACGAGCTGCTTTGGTTCCTCAAGGGCTCGCAGAACGTGCGTTGGCTGCAGGAGAACCGCGTGCATATCTGGGACGAGTGGGCCGACCCGGAGACCGGGGATCTGGGCCCGGTCTATGGGGTCCAGTGGCGCAGCTGGCCCGCCCCGACGCCGGAGGACCCTCATCACACCATCGACCAGATCGCCAAGGTGCTGGATCTGATTCGCACCCACCCCGACTCCCGCCGAATGATCGTCACAGCTTGGAATCCAGCCCAGATTGACAGCATGGCCCTGCCTCCCTGCCATGCGCTCTTCCAGTTCTATGTGGCCGACGGCAGGCTGAGCTGCCAGCTCTATCAGCGCTCCTGCGACATGTTCCTTGGGGTGCCTTTCAACATCGCCTCCTACGCCCTGCTGACCCTGATGATGGCCCAGCAGGCCGATCTTGAGCCTGGGGAGTTCGTCTGGACCGGTGGCGACTGCCATATCTACGACAACCACGTGGAGCAGGTTCTGGAGCAGCTGTCGCGCAAGCCCTATCCTTACCCGACCATGCGCATCCGCAAGGCCGACTCCATCTTCTCCTATCAGTACGAAGACTTCGAGGTGGTGGACTATCAATGCCATCCCGCCATCAAGGCTCCAGTGGCGGTCTGATGGTGTGCTGAGCCGAATACGGGCACCGTCGAATCCGCAGATTAGAATGTACTCGTATATCTACTCACTATGAGGAGTGAACGCAACAGATGGAGCATGACAATAGTCGAAGCGGCTATCACGAACCCGAGCCCGGTCAGGCCGGGCTTCTAGGTGATGAGGAATGGCGGCATCAGGAAGAAGAGATAGGTCGCCGCTCATCGGTCAATATGATCTGGGCGCAGGCGCAGGCCACTGACGGTAGGCGCGGCGCCATTGGTTACCACAATGCACTTCCCTGGCATCTGAGCGAGGACATGCGGCACTTCAAGGAGCTGACCGTCTCCCATCCTGTCATCATGGGGAGGCGGACCTGGGTCTCCATAGGGGAGCGGCCCCTGCCCAAGAGGGACAACATCGTTCTGTCCAGTGATCCAGGGTTTCGGGCACCAGGCGCCACGGTGGTATCTGCGGCTGACGATGCTCTTGAGCTGGCCAGGCAGGAAGCCATTCCCGACGATGGGATGGATCGCAGTGAAATCTGGGTCATCGGCGGCGCAGGGGTCTTCAGCACCTTCTTCCCGCTGGCTGATGCCGCCTACGTGACGGATCTGGATCTGCGGACTCCAGCTGATGTCTTTGTGCCCGATATGGAGGAGCTGGTCAGCAAGCGGTTCTGGCAGGTGCGCGACGAGAGCCAGTGGATGACCCCTGCCAAACCGGATCAGGCGGCTGCCATCCCGCGGTTCCGGTACATCACCTATGGGAAGGTGCGTTGATGGGCCAGGATTCTGAAGGAAAGGCCTCACGGGGTCCCTACAACGTCATGACCGTCTGCACCGGCAACATCTGCCGGTCGCCCATGGCTGAGGTCATCCTGCGCAAGTTCTTCCAAGATCGCGGACTGGATGAGGATCAGGTCAGGGTGGAATCCAGCGGAGTCAGTGACGAGGAGTTCGGCAACCCCATAGATCGACGTGCTCAGAAAGTTCTGCGCGAGCGGGGCTATGAGGTGCCGGCTGACCACTTCGCCCACCGGATCACCCGGGAGGAGGCCGAAGACGCCGACCTGCTGCTGCCCATGACGGCCGACCATATGCGAGCCCTTCTCCGTCTGCTGCCCTCCGGCAAGCGATCCGCTGTTCACCTGTACCGCAGCTTCGACCCGGACCTGCCCAAGCCGGCACCGGGACGGGAGAGCCAAATCGACCTGGTTGACCCTTGGTATGGCGGCCCCCATGAGTTCGAGGTGGCCATCGATCAGATCGAGCACACTGCGCCCTACATCGTTGACTGGGTGGCCAGACAGCTGTCCTGAACGATAGATGCATGAAATACCAATTAAGCCCCTGGATTCCTCGTGAATCTCAGGGGCTTAATGGCTGGTGGCTCCGAGCGGGATCGAACCGTTGACCTAGCGATTTTCAGTCGCTCGCTCTACCAACTGAGCTACAGAGCCATGAACAGTCGAAAAGACCCGGAAAAACCGGGCCAGACCATTCCCAGCGACTCCGGCCGGACTTGAACCGGTGACCTCCGCCGTGACAGGGCGGCGCTCTAACCAACTGAGCTACGGAGCCGAGACTGCTTGAACAGCCAAGAGGAAAGTTTACATGAGCGCCGGAGGAATGCAAGCCCCGGCGCGTCGCTGCCTAGTCCTGTTGCTGCCAGCCATCGGTGTCGATGTGGTGGGCAGGGTTGGCCTGCCAGGCCTTCCATGCAGATTCGACGATCTCCTCGACGCCATACTTGGCATGCCAGCCCATCTCGGTGTTGATCCGGGTGGGGTCGCCGATCAGGTGCGGTGGATCGCCAGCGCGGCGGGGCTTGATGGCCTCAGTGAAGGGCAGACCCGTCACCTTCTTGACCTCGTCCACGATCTGGCGGACGGATGTACCCTGGCCGGTGCCCACATTGAAGGCATCGTAGCGGCGCTGGTCGCGGTCCAGGTAGTCCAAGGCGGCGATGTGGGCGTCAGCCAGGTCGGAGACGTGGATGTAGTCGCGCACGCAGGTGCCGTCGGGGGTGGGGTAGTCATCGCCGAAGATGGCGGGTGCCTTGCCCTGACGCAGCCTGTCGAAGAGCATGGGGATCAGGTTGAGGACCGCCGGATCCTCCAGGCTGACCGGTCCGCAGCCGGCCACGTTGAAGTAGCGCAGGGCGCAGAAGCGGATGCCGTAAGGCTGCTCGCAGGCCCGCGCCATCCACTCGCCGACCAGCTTGGTCTGGCCATAAGGGTTGATGGGGACCATGGGCTGCACGTCCTCAGGGACCACGTCGACCGGAGGCTCGCCGTATGTTGCGGCCGAGCTGGAGAAGACCAGCTTCTTGGCGTTGGTCTTTGCCATGGCGGACAGGACGTTGATCATGCCGTTCAGGTTCTGCCGGTAGTACCAGATGGGCTTCTCCACCGACTCGCCCACCTGCTTGCGGGCGGCGAAGTGGATGACCGAGTCGACCTTGTTCTCCTCAATGATCTCAGCCAGGCGCTGATCGGCGCCAGGTGCAGCCACGTCGGCGCCATAAAGCCTCGCATTGCCGATCCGGTCGGGCCTGCCGTAGCTGAGGTCATCGACCACGACGACCTCCTTGCCGGCCTCCTGCAGGGCGTGAACCACATGGGCGCCGATGTATCCGCAGCCGCCTGTAACCAAAACTGACATCCGCATGCCTTTCCTGTCGAAAACCGGACGTAAGAGACTGTTCGGTTTTGCAACATTTTGTTGTGTTTTGTTCTAGATTGAGTATATCACGGGCACATGTGCCCGCTATGTCCGCTTGTTTGTATTTTCTAGGATATATATGAGCTGTGATGAGTGAAGAAAGACAGAGCAAGGCCCCTAGGCGGTCCATCGTCTCCTATGTGAGGCGCTCCGAGAAGCTCAGTGAACGGCTGGCGAAGGCTTGGGCCCGGTATTCCTCCAGATACCTTCTCGATTTGGGCCAGGCTGAGGGTTCGTTGACAGTTGCCGAGGATCTGCGTTGTGATGCAGCAATGGTCAGGTCGGCCTGGGGGCGACAGGCCCCGCTGATCGTCGAGATCGGATCCGGCCAGGGAGAGAATGTAGTGGCCTCGGCCCGGGAACACCCTGATCGGAACTACCTGGCCCTGGAGGTCTATCAGCCGGGGTTGGCCCATACCATGCTGATGGCCGGTAAATCGGACTTGGATAATCTGCGGCTTGCCCAGGTCAACGCCCCGGACCTTCTGGCCCGAATGGATCCTGGACTGATCAAGGAGGTATGGACCTTCTTTCCTGATCCCTGGCCCAAGATGAAGCACCACAAGCGTCGTCTGGTCCAGCCGGCTCTGGCTGATGACTTGGCGGATTGTCTGGAGCCTGGTGGCCTTTGGCGAATTGCAACTGACATCGAGGATTACGCCCTGCATGTGCATGAGGTGATGGATGAGAATCCGAGATTCAGAAACCTGGGCGATCTGCGGGTCAGTCTGCCTACCCAACATGTCGGCAAGGGGACGGCTGATCAGGCCGAATCCCTACCTCATGCCATGTTCATGGAGTCGGAGCGGTTCGACGGCAGAATCGTGACCAATTTCGAGCGCAAGGGGATTGAGGCCGGCCGGGTCATCCACGACCTGACTTATCAGGTTTCGGCAGACAGACCATAGAGTGCGCATAGATAGGATATGCGTCTGTTCCCTGTAGATGTGACCTTGTAGGTGTGAAGAGTGAGGGAGGCCCCCGGTGGTCAAGAGGATAGTGGCGGGAATGCTGGCCCATGTGGATGCCGGCAAGACCACGCTCTCGGAAGCCATGCTCTACCGGGGCGGGGAAATTCGCCGTCCGGGCAGGGTGGATCATGGCGACGCCTATCTGGACACCAACGATCTGGAGCGTCAACGCGGTATTACCATCTTCTCCAAACCGGCCCGGCTGGCCTATCGTGATGTCGAGCTTACCCTTATCGATACACCCGGCCATGTCGATTTCTCGGCCGAGATGGAGCGGGTCCTGTCAGTATTGGATTATGCCCTCCTGGTCGTCGATGCAACCGCTGGATTAGAGGGGTATGTCGATACGCTCTGGCGGCTTCTGGCAGGCTACGAGGTGCCCACCTTCATTTTCGTCAACAAGTTGGATGCCCCTGGAGCTGATGCTGCCCGCATTCTTCAAAGCTGCAAGCAGCGCTGGTCTCCGGGCTGCTTCGATCTGAGCCGTGGACTTGAGCATGGCGATATGGAGGATGTGGCCTTGCTCGATGAGGACGTCATGGATGAGTACCTCAAGACCGAGGGTATATCTGATGAGAGCCTGGCACGGCTGGTTGCCGAGCGTCGTCTCTTTCCCTGCTTCCTTGGGTCTGCCCTGCGTCTGGACGGGGTCGACGCCCTCATGGAAGGGCTGGAGCGGTACACCTTTTCGCCTGGGTACGGCAGAGAGTTCGGCGCAAGGGTGTTCAAGGTATCGCATGATGACAAAGGCGCCAGGCTGACCTGGCTCAAGGTGACTGGTGGCGACCTGCCGGTCAAGTCGTCCGTGATTACCGATTTGTGCAATGGATCCGAAGGCCAATCAGGTTCCGGGAAGACAGGATACAGACAGATCAGCGAGACGATTGACCAGCTTCGGCTCTATTCGGGAGCGGCTTATAGGTTGACGGATTGTGCTCAGGCCGGGAGCGTCGTGGCTGCAACCGGGCTTGATCTGACACATCCAGGACAGGGGCTTGGCTGCGAGCGGAAGGATCTGGAGCCTGTGCTGGAGCCGGTGCTGACCTACGCAGTGACGGCTGAGGGGCTGGATCCGCATCAGGTGTTGAAGGCCTTGCGCATCCTTGAGGATGAGGATCCTCTGCTGCATGTGGTCTGGCAGGAGCAGCTTCAAGAGATTCACTTACGACTGATGGGCCAGGTCCAGTTGGAGGTGATCCAGGAGGAGCTGGAGCGGCGGTTCGGCATGCAGGTCTCCTTCAGCCAGGGCGGAATCCTCTATAGGGAGACCATCGCGACCCCCGTCGAAGGGGTTGGACATTTCGAGCCCCTCCGGCATTATGCCGAAGTCCATCTGCTCCTGGAACCTACGGGGCCGGGCAGCGGTCTCAGCTTCGCGTCGACCTGCAGCCTGGACCGCTTGGACGGCAATTGGCAGCGGCTCATCATGACCCATCTGACCGAGAAGGAGCATCTGGGCGTCCTGACAGGCTCGCCCATCACAGACATGCGCATCACCTTGCTGGACGGCCGCGGGCATATCAAGCACACCGAGGGAGGAGACTTCCGCCAGGCCACCTACCGTGCCGTCCGGCAGGGGCTGATGAAGGCAAGCAGTATTCTGCTGGAGCCCTGGTACCACTTTAGGCTCGCCCTTCCGCAGGAGAATCTGGGCAGGGCTATGTCGGACATCTACCGGATGAAGGGCAGCTTCTCGGAACCTCAGGCAGACGGGGACACGGTTGAACTGGAAGGGGATGCGCCGGTATCACAGATGCGTGATTATGCCATCGAGGTCAGCACCTACACCCACGGCCGCGGACATCTGACCTGTTTCTTCAACGGGTATCGTCCCTGCCAGGACCAGGATGCTCTTGTGGATTCCATCGGCTATGACCCCGAGTCCGACCTGGAGAACACCCCTGACTCGGTCTTCTGCGCCCACGGAGCGGGATACCCGGTCAAATGGAACAAGGTGGAGGACTTCATGCACCTGCCCGGCGGCCAATACATCTGAAGCACAGCCTTGAGGATTGAGCTTGGTTATCCCCAGCACTGAGCGGCATGCGGAAAAGATCATTCTGGGCGGTCTGCCATTGTTGGTTGATGAGTCACCTAGAATTATGGACATGATTGATCATCTGACGCTGAAGGTTCGGGACATCCAGGCTTCCATCGATTTCTATAGCAAAGCCCTGGAGCCATTGGGGTACGTGGCCAAGGCCCACCATGAGCCCACTATTGGGTTAGGCCCAGAGGACGACGGGGCCCACTCGGACTTCTATCTGACACCGAGTGAGGATGGGACTGCTTCGCCGGTGACCCATATAGCTTTCAGGGCTGCCGATGCCGCAACGGTGGATGCCTTTTACAGGGCGGCGCTCGCCGCCGGGGGCCGTGACAATGGTGCTCCAGGACTGCGCGATTACCACCCCCATTACTATTCGGCTTTCGTTTTGGACCCGGACGGGAACAATGTCGAAGCAGTGGTGGACTGGTCAGGGGCCCAGGGGTAAGTGCGTCGGTCCACATACGGAATCATGTCGGCATCCGGGCGGTTGGGAAGTCCTAGGATGACCGGTATGACCTATACAGCCGCATTCGACGTGGGGACCACGCAGGTCAAGGCCGTTCTTGTGGATGACCAGGGTTCCGCCAGGGTGTGCGCGTCCAGCGGTCTTTTGCCGCTCGACACAGGTGATGGGCGTATCGAGCAGAATCCCGAGGATTGGTTGCAGGCCTTCATCGAGGTGTCCCGTGACCTTTTGTCCAAAGCCGGGCGGAGCATCGAGCACTTCAAGAGCGACCAGGTCACCGGCATCATCATGAGCGGACAGATGCAGGACCTGATTGCCTTGGATGCACAGGGGCAGCCCGTCGGGCCGGCGATCCTGTACGCGGACGGCAGGGCCGAAGAAGAGTCTGCTGAGCTAACTGAAATCTATGGGGCTGAGTCCTTTCGAACCGTAGTGGGGAACCCGTGCGACGGGTCCCTGCCGGTGGCCAAACTGATGTGGATGTCCAGGCATCAGCCCAACCGGTATGCGCAGGTTCGCCATGTGCTCATCGATGCCAAGGATTATCTGGTTTGGTGGCTGACCGGTGCCTACTGCGGCGATATGACGGCCTGCTCGACGGCAGGCGCCATGGATCTGCATTCGCAGAAGTGGAGAAGGGACATCCTGGAGGCAGTAGGCGTGGATGCCGCAATCTTCCCGGAACTCTATTGGCCATGGGAAAGCGTCGGCACCAGCACGCCGGGCGCATCCGCTGCCACGGGGTTTGCTCCGGGAACCATGGTCTATGCGGGAATGGGGGATGCTGGCGCATCTACCTTGGGCGGCGGGGTATTCCATCCCGGTCAGTTCAATATCAACCTGGGCACATCCGGGTGGATCGCTACGGTGACAGACCGGGCTGTAACCGACCACCCTGGAATGGTCAATCTGGCCTATGTGGGCACTGACAGCATTATCAATACAGTGCCCTTCCTCAATGCCGGCAACGTGCATGCTTGGGCCACCGGAGTCTTTGCAGGGGGCAGTCCGACCGAGGGTGACAGCGACCTCTATCAGCGCATGGGGTATTTGTTGGAATCCAGCCCTGCAGGGGCACGCGGCGTGATTTGCATGCCCTATCTGGTGGGGGAGCGCTTCCCTATGATGAACCCTTCGATTCGCGGAGCCTATGTCGGCATTTCTTCCGAGACCGAGGCCTGCGACCTTGCCAGAGCCGCGCTGGAAGGCGTGTCTTATTCGATTCGTCAGGGGCTTGACCTGCTGGGCACGCCTATCGAACGCGTCACCCTGATTGGTGGCGGCACCCGCGAACCCCAATGGTGCCAGATGTTGGCGGATATCCTTGACGCGCCCGTTCAGGTGCTTGATGATGCACATCTCATGCCTGCCGTGGCCCTGGCCCAACTGGTCTCTGTTGGCAAACAGACTGGCTCGACTTCACAGCCTGATTTGCAAGCCTTGGAGGAGTTGGTGGAAGCGAACCTAGTTGGACGAGTCTATTACCCCAACGACGCAAATCGCCAAGTGTACGATGTCGGTTACAACCGGTTCCGGCGGCTATATCCGGCTTTAGATTCCCTTCGGCAATCATCTCCCGGATACGATCGTCCTTTATGATTGCTGTGACTGCGGTCGAGGCTGGCAAAGTGATCAATCTGGAAATTTAGAGTTTCCGAGCCTTTCTAATTGCAGATAATCATGTCTTCGAATGGCAACAACGATCAGTGACTGTTCTCACGTAGTCGCGAGTTCTACTATGCGAGGTTGGCGAAATCAGAGCAAGTAATGCGCCATGTCAATCCTCTAATGAATCTGACGTCAGGCTCATTAATTGAAAGTGTAGAAGTTTCAAACGTTAGGCAATTGAACTTTTATTCTTTTTAATGATTTGTGTGTGTAAAGTAAATATAAGGACAGCGGTTTGATTGCTCAAAAAACATGCTGAAAGGTAAACTAATGATGTCGGGAAATCCTAAATATATATACAGCTACAAGGGAATCGCAGATGAGCTCAAATGTGACGAAGGGGAGGTAAAAAAAGCCATGGAGTCATTAAACCTCACTTTGCCATTTTCTAGGAAAAAGCTGAAGAAGGTTGAAGAACGTATTGCTCTTTTTCATCAGGATAAAAAAATTGAATCTGCTCGAGAACGAGATCGTGAAAAAGAGGAACAAGAAGAAAAGAAAAGAGAACAGATGCAGGAAAACAGCCGGTTAAATCAAGAGTGTAAAAAGAAAAGGAACGAACGAGAAAAGAAAAATGTTCAGCCCAATTCTCATACTTTAAGCGCATCTGAACGGCTTCAGAAAGATGCTGAGGAAATTGAGTCGCAAAATCAAGAGGGTGAAGATACGCTAGATTTTGAATGATGTATCGTGTCTGTCGGTTTGACTGTGAAGCGATATATCGACATTGGGCTTCAGATATTTTATCTATTTTTACAACAGGTAAGATAATAACAACTTTATTTTTTACAAAATGTGGATTAGGGCAGATGTGATGATTCTCTTCAGGTCTGCTAAAAGCTAACAGCTTTAGTTATACGATGCATGGCAATTACACGTTTAGTGCCAAAAGTAAAAGAAGATCTCAACACCGTTATTACAGCTAAGCGTATAACTATATAAGGTTTGCCTTATATGCGCATATCTCTATTTAGTAGGAAACAGAAATAAAACGAGATCATAAATCATCAGGCTAGATGTAAATCTATATGGCGTACTTTTGTACCCCCGGAGAGAGTCGAACTCTCGCTGTCAGATTGAAAGTCTGGTGTCCTAACCGTTAGACGACGGGGGCGAACGTGGCCATGATACCCGTCACCTATGGACCAGGCAAGCCTGGTGTGCCGTCCGCCAGTCAGTGATCCTCCTGGTCCAGTTCCTGGTCGCGGCGATGGAAGAGCTCCATCTGTTCGCGGATCCAGACACGTTCCGCAGGGTTGATATCGGCGGATTCCAGGTACTTCTGGTAGACGGGGTAGAAGGCTCGCAGAATGGGGTAGATGGCGTAGAGGGTGTGCTCGGGCTTCTGTTCCCTGGTGTGTTGCGGGTGGGCGTCGAAGGTGTTCTTGAAGCGTTGCATGTAGTGGCGGAAGGATGTGAAGGAAGTGTCCATCCGGCGGGCGCTGATGCCCACGTTCATGTCCTTGCAGTAGACCGTCTTGAACCCCTGATCAATCAGGTGCAGGGAGATATCGACATCCTCGTGCATGATGTCCTCTTTGTCCCTGCAGACGTGGCTGCGTATGGCCCGCCAGGCCGTGGCGCGCAGGGCCATGTTGGAACCGTAGAGCAGGTATTGCCCGTCGTCGGCCCGGTAGATGGCCTTGCGGATGGTGTTGTCGCCCTTGAGCCCGATCCGCTTGCCTGGCATGTCATAGTAGGCCACCGGCCCAGTGGCGCCCATGGCCTTGGGGTCCCGGGTGAAGATGCCAGAGACCACCTCCACCCAATTGGGACGGAGCATGCAGTCGGCGTCAATCCGGCCCAGCACATCGCCGGTTGCCCGGTCAAGTCCGTAGTTGCGTGTGGGGATCAGCCCCTGTTCACTGTCTTGGTGGAGAAGCTTGACATGCTGGTCAGGGTGCTGATCGATGAAGTGTTGGACGATGGAGGCCGTTGCGTCTGTGGAGTGGTTGTCGACTACCAGCACCTCCTTGGGTGCCTGGCTCTGCCTGGTGGCGTTCAGGAGGCAGTCCTCAATGCGTTCTTCCTCATTCCAGGCGGGTATGACTATGGAAACGGTCAACATACCCCTCAGGATACGTGTGCCCGGATACACCGTCGGCTCAACCTGTGCCCTATGGCCCGTCATGTCAGCCATCTTGGGATAATGGAACATATGGCCAACGAGCAAAAGCAGCGCTTCGATTTCGCGACGGTCTTCCCGCCCAAGGGGGATCCGCGCCGACCTCCGGAATGGTTCGGCCGTGCCCTCCTCTATGTAGTGATAGCTGTCTTTCTGGCCTGGTTCGCCTACGCATCCTGGTGGAAGATCGAATTCCTGGTGCTGGATGTGGTGATCGCCATCTTCGTTTCCCTGGCCATGGAGCCTCTGGTGCTCAGACTGGTCAAGCATGGCTGGCGGCGGGGAGCGGCCTCTGCGGTTACGTTGATAGGTCTGATCATCATTGTGATCGTCCTTATGGGAATGTTCGGCAATTTGCTGGTTCAGCAGGTCATCGGCATGGCCAACGGGGCGCCGGCACTCTATGAGCAGGTGGCGGAATTCATCGCCAGCCGTACACCCTGGCACCTGCCGGCCATGCAGGATCTTGGCGGTGAGATCGTCAAGAACATCCAGACCTCCTGGGTGACGGACTTCGCAGGACAGGCCCTGAACACCACCGTGGGCCTGGTCGGGTCCTTCATTAATATCATGACCGTCCTGCTGGTCATCTACTACATTTCCGCCGCAGGCCCCAAACTGCGCCGCAGCCTCTGCCAGTGGCTGGCCCCCAGGAGCCAGCGCCGTTTCCTTTTTGTCTGGACCATCGCCCAGGACCAGATCTCCAGCTTCCTGTTCAGCAGAACCATTCTGGCGCTCATCTCTGCGGCCTGCATGTCGGTCTTTCTGGTCATTCTGAAGGTGCCCTACTGGCTGCCGCTGGCCCTCTTCTGCGGGCTGGTTTCCCAGTTCGTGCCAACCATCGGCACCTACATAGGCGGAGCTATTCCCGTAGTGGTGGCCTGGGGAAGCCGCGGACTGCTGGTGGCCGTGATCGTGCTGGTCTACATCATCATTTACCAGCAGATCGAAAACATGATCCTGGCCCCCAAGATCTCCCAGCGGACCATGGACCTCAACCCGGCTATCGCCTTCCTCTCCGTACTGGCCCTGGGTGCGGTCTTCGGCGCCCTGGGTGCCTTCCTGGCCCTGCCTCTGGCGGCCAGCTTCCAGGCTATATTCTCGGCTTCGGTCAAGCACTACGAGCTGATCGACTCCCCGCTCATGCAGGATCCCAAGCCGGTCGGCAAGTCCAAGGTGGTCGAGGGTGTCGAGGCCTTCAACGAGCACGTGGTTCAGCCGGTGGCCAGCCATGTGGGCAGCCGGTCGGCCAAGGGGACCAGCGCCAGGGTCCGAGTGGACGATCCGGTCATGACGATTGCCCGCGAGCTCTACCCGACCTCTTCCCCGACGGCCAAGGATCTGGATGAGTCAGCCACGGTTCCCATACCCAAGTCCGCCTCGGCTCCGGTAAGGCACAGGCCGCTCAAAGGCACCGAGACCACCAACGAGACCTCCGAGGAAGAGGATAACCCTCGCAAGGAGTGGCGCTGATGGCTCTGCTCAAAGTGCTGGACGTTCTGATGATGCTGCTGGGCGGGGTGGGCATCGTCTACCAGGCCATCTGCATCGTCATCTCCTTTGTCTCCAAGCCCACGGTTTTTCCCGAGGCCCCTTTCGACAAGCGGTTCGCCGTCCTTATTTCAGCCCGCAACGAGGAGCAGGTGGTCGGTCATCTGATCAATTCCATCAAGGAACAGACCTATCCATCCTCCATGATCGACATATGGCTGGTGGCCGATAACTGCACTGACGACACCGCCGGACTGGCCAGGTCCCTGGGCTGTCATGTGGTAGAGCGGCAGGATCCGAACCAGGTGGGCAAGGGCTACGCTCTGACCTTTCTGCTGGACCAGATACTTGAGCGGGGCCTTGCCTCCCGCTACGATGCCTATTTCGTCTTCGATGCGGACAACCTCCTGGACCGCCATTACATCGAAGAGATGAACAAGGCCTTCCAGTCCGGCTTCCGCATACTGACCAGCTACCGCAACTCGGTCAACTTTTCGGACAACTGGGTCTCCTCCGGCTCAGCCCTATGGTTCATCCGCGAATCCCGGTTCCTCAACACCTCAAGGATGGTCATCGGCTCCAGCTGCCATGTGGGCGGCACCGGGTTCATGTTTTCCAGGGAGGTTATGGAGCGCAACAACGGCTGGAAGTTCCACCTGCTGACCGAGGACCTGGAGTTCACCATGGACTCGGTTCTGCACGGCGAGCGCATCGGTTATTGCGGCACCGCCATCCTCTATGACGAGCAGCCGGTCACCTTCAAGCAGAGCTGGCGGCAGCGGCTGCGCTGGAGCAAGGGCTTCCTTCAGGTCTTCCGCTATTACGGGCCCGCCCTGATCTCCAGAGCCTTCCGTGAACGCGACTTCTCGGCCGTGGACCTGACCATTCTCATCTGCCCGCTGACCGTCCTGGCTCTGGTCCGCTGCTTCTTCGGTCTGCTCTTCCCGGCTCTGGGCTTCGTGACCTGGACCAGCCAGGTGACTGAACTGATCAATGGCATCGCAGCTGGAGTTCTGGGTGTCCTGGCCATGATGGGCCTGGCCGCACTGACGGTCCTGGCCGAGCGGGACAAGATCGGCGCATCCAACAAGGAGCTTTTCGCCTACTGCCTGAGCTTCCCCATCTTCATGCTGAGCTACCTGCCCATCTCATTCCAGGCCATCTTCGCCAATCCGGGATGGAAGCCCATCGAGCACTCGGGGCACTGAGACCGGGCATCCGCCGACATGCGAACTAGATTATGGAGGTGGCCAGGAGCGAGATAATGGTGGGATAGACTTAAGGCCATGTCCGATGAAGCCCGATCAGCCAGCATGACCGCCCACACGGCAGTGGCTCCTCCGCCCGATCCACAGGCAGCGGTCTCTATTCGCGCCCTGGTCAAGTGCTACCAGGGCCGGCCTGCTGTCAATGCCCTCTCTCTGGATATTCCCAGGGGGTCCTTCTATGGGATTGTCGGCCCCAACGGCGCGGGAAAGACCACCACGCTGAACATGGTGACCGGCCTCCTGGCGCCTGACTCCGGAAAGGTCATGATTCTGGGCAGGGACGTATGGTCTGACGTGGATACAGCCAAGCGGATCATAGGCGTCATGCCCCAAGGCGACCAGATCTTCGACAGGCTGACCGGTCTGCAATTGCTGGCCTACTCGGGCATGCTGCGTCGAATGCCGCGCGAGGAGGCGCTGAGGAGGGCCAGGGACCTGCTGGAGGCTTTTGACCTGACCGATGCCGGAGGAAAGCGCGTCTGCGATTATTCATCCGGAATGACCAAGAAGATTTGCCTGGCTACTGCCATGATTCATTCCCCCAGACTCCTTGTACTGGATGAGCCTTTCGAATCGGTCGACCCGGTCTCCAGCGCCAATCTCAAGGACATCCTTGTCGAGTATGTCGATACTGGAGGAACCGTGGTCATTTCCTCGCATGTCATGGCCCTGGTGGAGCGGATGTGCACGCATGTAGCCATCATCAATCATGGTCTGGTTCGGGCTGATGGCACGGTGGCCCAGGTCGCAGCAGGGGAGGATCTGGAGGATCGCTTCCTGGATCTCGTCGGCGGCCGCCATCAGGCCCGCCGGATCGCTTGGCTGAACGGTTCCGGGTCCGAGGAAGACCAGGAGGCGGAATGAGAACGGCAGCCACCATCATCGCCATGCGTTGGTCCATTACCTGGGGAACGGTCAAGCACTCCTCCTGGCAGATGGTCGGGGCCATCATCAGCCTGCTCATGGCCATTGGCATCTGCCTGGCCTCCTGGCAGGCTGCGCTGGCACTGGGGGGATGGCTGCCCAAGGCCGATCCGGGCGACCGCCAGCGTATGGGGACTGTATTGATCCTGTTCCTGGTCGGGCTGACTCTGGGGGTGGTCCTGATCCAACTGACCTTTCTGGGCCAGGGGTCGATCCTGGGCCCTTCGCGATTCGTCCTTTACGGGATTCCTGACGGTCAGTTGCAATTGGGGCTCTACTTGGCCGGGCTGGCCGGGCCTGCTGGATTGACCGGTCTTGTCTGCTTCCTGGCTCTGACGGCCATCTATGCCCGCATGGGTGTCGGAGCTGCGATCGTGGCTTTGGTAGCGGCACTGCTGGCTGTCATGGTGTTGCTAGCCTTGTCCCGTGCAATTTTGGACCTGGTCGGTACACTGATGGTTTCTCGGCGCACCCGGTCCGGGCTCTATCTGCTGGTCACCATGGTGATCATGGTTTTGTGCATGCTGCCCTCTTTGCTGAGCAGTGGGGTTATGAACGGCATGGCAGTGGACGCCGACTCCATGAAATCCGTGGCCGATTTGCTTGCTTGGACGCCGCTGGGTGCCGCTGTCCGTCTGCCTGAGGATCTTATTTTGGGATCATGGTGGGCTCTGGCCGGACGTCTGTTTATGGAGCTGGCCACACTGGCTCTCTGCTTCATGATCGGCATGGTGTGTCTGCGTCATGACCGTTTGCATACTGGGGCGAGGGCTGAGCGGCCGACAGCTTCCAAGGGACTGGGGATGCTGGGCCGGTCCCGGAACACTGTGGATGCTATGGCTGCGCGATTGCTGATCTATCTTCGTCAGGACTCTCGCAAGCTTGTCAGCTATCCACTTCTGCTGGTCGTGGTGATTTTATACGCAATACTCTTCCGGCAGATGCCCATGCTGATATGGCTGGGACCGGTTTTGGGCGCCCTGATACTGGAGATTCCCGAGGGCAACGCCTTGGCCTACGATGGGCTCGCCCTGCGCATGGAGATAGCTGCGGGAGTGAAGGGTCGTGAGGACCGGCTGTCCCGTGTCCGCAGCCATCTGATCGTGGCCATGCCCTGCATGCTCCTGCTTGGGCTGGTGACTTTGATTCTCTCCGGGGCAATGAAGGGCGGAAGGGACCTGGCCATCTCCTTGGATATGCTTGCTGTGACGGTCGGATTGCTTCTGTCTGGTCTGGGAGTTGCTCAGATTTTCTCGGCCCTGCTGATCTATCCGGTCCCTTCTATGGACCAGCCCTTCACTTCGCCCCAGGGGCGTGCTGTTGCCCAAGGCTTCCTGCCAATGCTGCAGTTGCTGGCTAGCCTGGTGATCATGCTGCCCACTTTATTAGTGGCGCTGCTGTCCATGACCAAAGGCGGGATGCTTCCGCTCTGGCTGCCTATGCCGGTAGCACTGGCCAACGGTTTGATTACCCTCGCCATAGGTGTAGCTTTAGGGTCCCGGATCTTCGATCGTCGACAGTCGGCCATTCTGCTGACTCTGGATCGCTACGCCTCTCTGCAGTCCTGAGGCAGTGACAGGACCAGTACTAGGCTGGTTGGATGATGCCTACCGATCCGAACTCGGTTGGCGAACACAAGTCCGGGAGTGAGCAATTGGGTGACAGACATCAGCTGCGCATGACACGCCGTCGTCGGATCAAGCGACGCTGGCGGGTGGCCCTGGCCACGCTTGTGGCTGTCATACTGGTTGCCGGCTATGCATGCATGGACTTGGCTGACCTGGTGCCTGGACCGCTGACCTTGGCCAAGACCAGTCATTCTTCGGTCCCCCCTGCGGTCATGATGGGCGT
This sequence comes from Bifidobacterium sp. ESL0825, assembly GCF_052606465.1. Lineage (NCBI taxonomy): Bacteria > Bacillati > Actinomycetota > Actinomycetes > Bifidobacteriales > Bifidobacteriaceae > Bifidobacterium > Bifidobacterium sp. ESL0825. The sequence goes on along the minus strand of NZ_CP199589.1, from coordinate 1,052,879 downwards.
GCCGCCGACCCTTGCCGCCGACAAGCCTGGGTCCGCAGCGGATGCCGGCCAGGTCCAGCAGCTGGTCAACGCTTTCGCCGACACGCCGGGCCTGGGCAATGGCTACTCGCTGGTCGTGCGACAGGCTGACGGACGGGTGCTGGCCCAGAGGAACGCCGACCAGGCGCGCCAACCGGCCTCCACCATGAAGACCTTGACCGCAGCCGCAGCCGCCTCTGTTTTGGACATGTCCTCACAGCTGGATACTGAGGCGGTTCTGGATTCCTCTGCTCCCTCGCAGGCAACGCTGACCCTGCGCGGTCACGGCGATATGCTCCTAGGGGTAGGCAAAGACGACCCCATGCATGTCAATGGCCGGGCCGGTCTAGGGACTCTGGCCGAGAAGACGGCTCAGGCTCTGCGCCGGCAGGGGATCGACCGAGTGGCCCTGGCCTACCAAGACACGCTTTTCGGCGACGATCGGGAGCCGGAGGGAATTGCAGAAAATAATCCTGATGGAATCTACTTCCAGATGCCGGTCTCCATGGCTGTGGATGAGGCCCGGCAGGGACGGACTGAGCCTGTTGTCTACCCGGATGCAGGGGTCTACTTGCCCAGGGTCGAAAACCCGGCTCAGGCCGCTGCAGTTTCCTTCGCCAGCCGCCTGATGGAGTCCGGGATCCAGGTGGACAATGCCCAGGGGCCCGACCGGGCCGACCATGCCCAGGGCAGGGTTCTGGCCCGTATCAGCTCGGCGCGGCTCAGCGAGGTCATGTCGCTGATGCTGCGCAACTCCGACAACAGCCTGGCCGAGCTTTTCGGCCGTCTGACCGCCTTGGCCCTGAACATGCCCAACAGTCCAGCTGGGGCTGTGAAAGCCGTTGTCAGCACGCTGAACAAGCTGGGCGTGGACACCGCGGGACTCAACATGGCCGACTGCTCGGGGCTTACTCCTGGCTCCGTCCTGCGGGTGGGCACCTTGGCTGACGTCCAGCAACTGGCTCTTGCTGACAAGGGCTTGACCCCCCTAGTCAAGGGCCTGTCTGTAGTGGGCCTGACCGGCACAGCGGCCAGCCGAAAGGTGGATGACCAGGCTGATGGACTGATTAGGGTCAAGACCGGCACTCTGGATCAGGTGACCTCGCTTACGGGCAATGTGATTCGTCGCTCTGGCGGCGTTTTGGTCTTTGCTGTGATCATCAACGATTCCGAGGACGCGGCTGCTGCCCGACAGGCTGTGGACACCTTGGTCGGATCCTTGGATCGGATTTGAGCAGGAAGAAGCCTGGACCATGGTCTATTCAGCGGCAATGAAAAAGGCGGTGGGGCTCCTGCGTTCGACCCTTGACGGGGAGGGTTTGGGCCTGCAGGATCAGCGGTTCGCCCATCACGGGGTGCATCGGCACGATCCGGATGCCCCATTGATTCTGGTGGCCTGCTCTGGAGGCCGGGATTCCCTGGCCCTGGCCTGTGCGGCCCACCTGGTGGCCGACATGACCGGGCTGCGGTGCGGTGCCCTGCTGATCGATCATGGTCTGATACCTGATTCGGATCAGGTCGCAGAGCGCGCGGCTGGAACCTGCCGGAAGCTGGGATTGGATCCGGTCCGCGTCACCAGAGTGGATGTACCGGTCACCTCGGCCGGCCCTGAGGCCGATGCACGTGCAGCCCGCTACCAGGCGCTCTCCGAACAGGCCCTCGAGCTGGGGGCCAAGGCCGTCCTTCTGGCGCACACTCGTGACGATCAGGCTGAGACGGTGCTGATCGGACTGATTCGCTCACAGGGGCTGGAGGCCATCACCGGCATGGCTCGGCGTGTGGAGCGTGGGGGAATGCGTTACCTGCGTCCCTTTCTGGACCTGGACCGGAAGGATACCACGGCTATTTGCCGCCAGCAGGGGATCGACTGGTGGGATGACCCTACTAACGGCGATGATCGACCGGCTGATTCCACGCTTCCCGAGACCCTGCCGCTGCGCTCGCGGATCCGCCACGACCTGCTGCCGGCCTTGAATCGCTTCGCTGGGCGGGACATGGCCCGCCGCCTGGCCCTTGGCGCGGATATGGCCCGTCTGGATCAGGATTATTTGGACACCCAGGTGGATGGCTTGTTCCAGCGGCTGGTCTCCCGCCCCGATTCGGACCAGATAGCCAAGGGGGTGCTGGCCTGCTTGGATGCCCACGGATTGGCCGACTGCCATCCGGCTCTGCGCACCCGCTTGCTGGCCCAGGTACTGACCAAACTGGGCATACGGTTCACGGCCGTGCAGGTCCAGGCTCTGGATAATTTGGTCTGCCGGTGGCACGGCCAGCAGGGCCCTCGTTTTCCCAGCTCCCATACAGCAATCCGTAAGGGTCAAGTCATTCTCATATGCAATGATGGAGACCATGCGCATCGCTGATATTCAATCCCATATCGACCATGAACTGGTGTCCAAGGAACGGATAGAAGAGCTGATCAACCGGACGGCCAAGCAGGTCAGCCGGGATTACCGGGGCAAGAACCCGATCATGCTGGCCGTGCTCAAGGGGGCTTTCAACACGCTTGCCGCCCTCTCGCAGGCCGTCACCATTCCGGTTCAGATCGAGTTCATGAGCATCTCCAGCTATCCGGCAGGCAAGACCAGCGTTTCTGAGGGAGACCTGGACATCAGGATGGATTTGGACTGCGATGTGCGCGGTCGGCATATTCTGATCGTTGAGGATATTATCGATTCCGGCTACACCTTGCACTGGTTGGTCGAGCATCTCAAGGAGCGAGGGGCTGCATCGGTGGAGATCTTCACTCTGCTGGACAAGACCTCGCGGCACGAGGTGGAGGTGGATGTCAAATATCCAGGGTTCGCCATACCCGACGAATTCGTTGTGGGCTTTGGGCTGGATTACGACGAGCAGTACCGTAATCTCGACTCGATAGCCGTACTCAGGTCCGAGGAATACATGGACCCGACCCAGAAACAGGATCATCAGGATCAGGGGGAGCAGTCATGAGCTACTCGCAGGGACCGCAGCAGGGTCCGCCCAATGGGGGCAAGGACAACGGAGACAAGGGCAACAACCCCTTCAACTTCAACCTGGGCAACAACGGTTCTGGCCCCAATGGGGGCAACCGCTCATTCTGGCGTTCCCCTTGGCTCTGGGGGATTCTGGCCGTGGTCATCATCCTGGCCATCTTCGGCTTCTTCAGCAGCCAGAACGGCGCTCAGACCATCGATACCCAGGATGGCCTGGAGCTGCTGAACGATCGCAGCAGCATGGTCAAGAAGGCCGAGATCACCGAGAAAATGCAGGTCGTCGAGCTCAAGCTCAATAGTGACTTCGTCAAGGATGTGCCCGGCTTCCGCGGCAACCGCACCTCCAAGAACTTCGGCAAGGACGTGCAGTTCTACTACGTGGAGGCCCAGGGGCAGCAGGTGGTCAAGGCCGTAGAGAAGGCCAAGCCCTCCGAGGGGTACAACTCGGTGGTGCCGCAGACCAGCATGATGAGCTACCTGATCTCCTCCATCCTGCCCATGCTGATCATTTTGGGAGTCTTTTGGTTCCTGCTCTCGCGCATGTCCTCGGCGGCCGGCGGCGGCATGTTCGGCATGGGGGGCAAGAAGAACTCCGCCAAGCTCAGCGACGGGCAGACCCCCAAGACCAAGTTCTCGGACGTGGCCGGCGAGGAGGCCGCAGTCCAGGAGGTGGAGGAGATCAAGGAGTTCCTCAAGGATCCCTCCAAGTACAAGGCCCTGGGCGCTCGCATACCCCGTGGCGTCCTGCTCTATGGCCCCCCTGGAACCGGCAAGACCCTGCTGGCCAGGGCCATCGCCGGCGAGGCCAGCGTGCCCTTCTACTCCATGGCAGGCTCTGACTTCGTCGAGATGTTCGTCGGTCTGGGCGCCTCCCGAGTGCGCGACCTGTTCGATGAGGCCAAGAAGAACGCGCCGGCCATCATCTTCATCGATGAGATCGATGCTGTGGGCGGCAAGCGCGGCTCCGGAATGAGCGGTGGCCATGACGAGCGCGAGCAGACCCTGAACCAGTTGCTGGTGGAGATGGACGGCTTCGACAACGACACCAACCTGATCATCATTGCAGCCACCAACCGTCCCGACATTCTGGATCCGGCCCTGCTCAGGCCCGGCCGGTTCGACCGCCAGGTAGCCGTGGAAGCTCCTGATCTGGAGGGCCGTGAGGCCATCCTCAAGGTCCATGCCAAGGGCAAGCCCTTCGTGCCTGACGTGGATCTGCACACTGTGGCCGTGCGGACGCCTGGCTTCACCGGCGCCGACTTGGCCAACGTGCTCAACGAGGCTGCTCTGCTGACCGCACGTTCCGATGCCCAGCTGATCGACAACCGGGCCATCGACGAGGCCATCGACCGCGTGCTGAGCGGACCTCGGCGGCGGACCAAGGGCATGGCTCTGGCCGAGATGCGCAACACCGCCTACCATGAGGGCGGCCATGCCATGGTTGCTGCGGCCCTGCACCACACCGACCCGGTCACCAAGGTGACCATTCTGCCTCGCGGGCGGGCCCTGGGCTACACCGCGGTCATGCCCACCACGGACCGCTACTCGCAGTCCCGCAACGAGCTGCTGGACCAGATGGCCTATGCCATGGGCGGCCGCGTGGCGGAGGAGGTGGTCTTCCATGACCCGACCACTGGCGCCTCCAACGACATCGAGAAGGCCACCAGCATCGCCCGCCAGATGGTCCTGCAGTATGGGTTCTCATCCAAGTTGGGCGCCATCAAGTGGGCTGACGAAAATGACCAGGACGCCGGACTCGATGCCCTGAAGCCCCACAACTACTCAGAGAAGACGGCCGAGGCCATCGATGAGGAGGTCCACAATCTCATCGAGACGGCTCACGAAGAGGCTTGGCGGATCATCACTGAAAACCGTGACGTGCTGGATGAGCTCGTTCGACAGCTCCTGGTCAAAGAGACTCTGAACAAGGACGAGCTGGCTGCGGTCTTCGATGGTCTGCGCAAGGCTCCCGAACGTCAGCTCTGGCTGTCTGCGCCGGATCGGCCGGACTCCGAGCAGCCTCCGGTGGAGATTCCTGAGGAGCTCAGGCGCAGCGTAAACGGACCGTCCGCAGAGGACCAGCACTGAATTCTGAATCGGCTCGGTGCCCTGCATATGGTCCCGGGGCCTGTGCCAGTGAATCTTCCAAGGCGAGGGAGGAGCGTACATCATGGATTCCATCCGTCTGAGTTCCATCAAGGTCGCACCCCTGCATGGCCAGCAGAAGCCTGGGCTCGGCTACCAGGTCGATGCCGTCCTCTACCTGGATTTGAGTGAGGCAGGCAGGCTCAACGACGGCACTCAGACCGTGGACTATGTGCAGATTGTCCGGCGGATCGTCAACCTGGTCCAAAACGAGCCGGCTGATGAGATTCTGGAGTCCCTGACCGCCAAGGTGGCTGATGCCATCCTGCTCTCCCATCAGATCCGCCGCACCCGGGTCACGGTCACCCGTCTGGGTGCTGACCAGGGAACAGGGGTCGGTTTCCAGGTGGGCGTCACCCTGGAGCGTGCGGCCGACGACCAGGTGGAAGGCAACCCGGCCAGCATGGAATCTGGACGAGTCAGGGGCGGCGGGAATGCTGCTCTAGGGCATCCCTCCTTCCTGCTGTCTGGTCAGGCCGATTCTGGCCATGCGGCACAGGCCCGGCTGCGTCACCCCGTAACCTCCTCCACGCAGAACAGCCTGTCCTCAGATTTGGAGAATGATAACGAAGCGTCTAGTCAGCCGACTGTTGAGGGGGCCAAGCCAAAGGGCCTTCTGATGCGTGATGTGATTGCGCTGGAGGGAGCATCGGGAACCGACCGGCTGACCATGCTTCGTGCTCTCGCAGCATTGGACGGGATCCCCGGCAGCCAGTTGGTCGGCATCTCGCCCCTATATGCCTATCGGGACGACCAGGGTGATCAGCGTCTATCGGCCGTGGTTATTCTGCAGACACCGCTGAATCTGGAGGAACTGCGGTCGGCCCTGGACATGGTGGCCGCCCCTATCAGACAGATGGGCGGATTGGATGCAGACGTGGTCGAGGTGGAGAGCTTGGATGGTTCGGTTCTGTCCTCTCAGGACCGCCCGCCTCTGCTGGCTGCCCATGCTCCATCGCGCATTTTGATTCCCTGGGCTTACTTGGAGCCTGAACACAGTCTGCCTGGAGCTGACGGATCCTGTCTGGCAAGCCTGGCCAACCGCGCTCCTGACCGGGATCGCATCAGCCTGGTCTCGGAGGACTGGATTCTGGACGGGTTGTCATGAGGGCCCGCCGCACACCGCTCGTGCACTACCTGGTCGCCCTGGTCTTGGGGCTGATGGGAGGCGCCGGCATCTCGGAACTGGGCATGTCCACAAGGACGGACCTCATGGGGGTTCCCTGGCTGGTCAGCGTATTGCTCTTCCTGCTGGGGGCGGCCATCCTGATTATGGCCTTCCAGGTGCATCGCTATGCCAAGGGAGACCGCAAGGAGATGGATTTGCGCTTCGCGGTCAACGTGCTGATCATGAGCAAGGCCTTGGGCGTTGCCTGTGCCGCCCTGTTGGGCTGGTATGGCAGTCAGGCACTGATCAGCATGGGGCATGCAGGCGCGCCCTATTACACGCGGGTCATGCAGGAGTGCCTGGTCGCCTCCCTGGTCTGTCTGATCGATGTGGTGGCCGGAGCTGTGGGGGAGTGGCTCTGCCAGTTGCCCCCGGATGACGGGCCTGAGAACCCCGATCGGCGCAAGTCCTCACGAAGACCCATGGCCGATGCGACTGATACCGCTGACAGGGCGAAGATCAAAGCCAATTCAAGTAAAAGGCCGGGCTGAACAGCGTTCGAGGCCGTAGCCTAAGGCATTTCCGAAGATAGCCGACCTGCTGCAGACCAGGCTGTTGACTCGTCGCCTTGGAAAAATACGCGATGACCTTGTGGCCGCTCAGTTTTTAGGCACCCTAATCATGGCCTCCTGAACCATGTAGGCTGCCAAATCACCCTGACGGTTGTAAACCTTGGCCATGCACAGGCTGCGGCCGTGGTCGGCCACTGGGGACTCCTGAATAAAGCAGTGCCAGTCGCAAGGATCCAGATCCTGATACCACCACATGGCATGGTCGATGGAGGCGAAGGAGATCCCCGGGGTGGTCATGCTCAGCCCGGCACGGCGCAGGGCGGGCTCCATCATGATCTGATCGCATTCCATGGCCAGCAGGGCCCGGCGCATCAGCGGATTCAGGTCGGCACTTCCCTGGGTGCGGCTCCAAACGGCCTGGCGGCTCCTGCTGTCATCCTCGGAATTCCTTTTGTCTGCCTCATCTGCATCATCCAGCAGGACCGTGCCGCCGACGTGGCGCATGTCGAAGGGGCTCTGATGGGCATAGTAGTCAGCGAAGGGGGACTGGTCGGCATAGGGTTCCATCAGCTCCCGGGAGCCGGGCAGGTCCTCCGGATCGGGCAGCCCCGTCGGCATGGGGTCGGCATAGCGGATGCCCTCCTGGCCGACCTGCTGGTAGGAGAGCAGAGCGTTCAGGATGGTCCGTTCCCCCTGGTGCAGATCAACACGTCTGGAGGAGAAGGAGTGCCCATCTCGAATGGTCTCGACTTCAGCTTGAACGTCCTGATCCAGGAGTCCAGTGCGCAGGTAATAGGCGTGCATCGAGTGGGGCAATCGACCCTCCGGCACGGTCCGCCCGCCGGCCATGATGGCCTGACCCAGCAGCTGGCCCCCGTAAAGGCGGCCTGTGGGGAAGTCCAGCGATTTGCCTAGAAAACGGGAACGGCCATCGGCAGGCTGCTGTTTTTGCAAATTCAACCCGGCGATGGCCTGGGCCAGTGCTTCATCCTCGGTGCTCATGCTTCTCCTGGGCCCTCGATCCCTCGTGATGTGCTTCGTTCAGCGGGTCAGCTTGCGGTGGATGCGGTGGGGCCTGGAGGCCTCCTCGCCCAGACGCTTGACCTTGTTCTCCTGGTAGGCCTGGAAGTTGCCCTCGAACCAGTACCAGGAGGCCGGATTCTCGTCCGTGCCCTCCCAGGCCAGAATATGAGTGGCGATCCGGTCCAGGAACCAGCGGTCGTGGGAGATGACCACAGCGCAGCCGGGGAAGGCCAACAGGGCGTTCTCCAGGCTCTCCAGGGTTTCCACATCCAAGTCGTTGGTTGGCTCGTCCAGCAGGAGGAGGTTGCCGCCCTGCTTGAGGGTGAGTGCCAGGTTCAGTCTGTTGCGCTCGCCGCCGGATAGGACGCCGGCCGGCTTCTGCTGATCCGAACCCTTGAAGCCGAATGAGGCCACATAGGCGCGGGTGGGCACCTCGACGCCGCCGACCTCGATGAAGTCCAGCCCGCCGGAGACCACCTCCCAGAGGTTCTTGTCAGGATCAATGCCCTCGCGGTTCTGATCCACATAGGAGATCTTGACCGTGTCGCCGACCTCCAAGGAGCCCGATGTCAGAGGCTCCAAGCCCACAATGGTCTTGAAGAGCGTCGACTTGCCCACGCCATTGGGCCCGATGACGCCCACAATCCCGTTTCGAGGCAGGGTGAAGCTCAGATCGTCGATCAGGACGCGGTCGCCGAAGGCCTTGTGGATGTGCTCGGCCTCCAGCACCTTGGAGCCCAGACGGGGACCCGGCGGAATCTGAATCTCGGAGAAGTCCAGCTTCTTGTTGTTCCGGGCCTCGTTCTCCATCTGCTCATAGCGCTCCAGACGGGCCTTGTTCTTGGCCTGCCGGGCCTTGGGGGAGGAGCGGACCCATTCCAGTTCGTTGTTGAGACGCTTGGCCAGTTTGGCGTCCTTCTGCCCCTGGACCTCCAGACGCTTGGCCTTGGTCTCCAAGTAGGTGGAGTAGTTGCCCTGGTAGGGGTAGAGGTGGCCGCGGTCCACCTCGCAGATCCATTCGGCCACGTTGTCCAGGAAGTACCGGTCGTGGGTCACGGCCAGGACAGCGCCCTTATAGGTGTGCAGGTACTGTTCCAGCCAGAGGATGGACTCGGCATCCAAGTGGTTGGTGGGCTCGTCCAGCAGGAGCAGGTCGGGGGCTTCCAGCAGCAGCCGGCATAGAGCCACCCGACGGCGCTCCCCTCCAGAGATGACCGAGACCGGGGTGTCCGGGTCGGGGCACTGCAGGGCATCCATGGCCTGATCCAGCTGGGAATCCAGATCCCAGCCATTGGCGGCATCAATTTGCTCCTGGAGCTGGCCCATCTCGGTCATGAGGGCGTCGTAATCGGCATTGGGATCGGCCATCTGCTCGCCGATCTGGTTGAAGCGGTCCACCTTGCTCATGATGTCGCCGAAGGCCATGCGAATGTTCTCGCCAACGGTCTTGTCTTCGTCCAGGGGCGGCTCCTGCTGGAGGATGCCTACCGTGTAGCCGGGGGTGAGCTGAGCCTCGCCGTTGCTGACCGTGTCCAGGCCAGCCATGATCCGCAGCAGGGTGGACTTGCCCATGCCGTTGGGGCCCACCACGCCGATCTTGGCGCCGGGCAGGAAACTCAGGGTCACATCGTCCAGGATGACGCGGTCGCCGAAGGACTTGCGCGCCTTGATCATCTGATAAATGAATTCGGCCAAGAAGCTACCTCACAGAACCATAGAAAAGACAGTGGAAACTGCATTCATGGTAGTGGAAACTTCTGACTTATGCGCCGGGCTGATAAGCAAGGTCAGGCAGGCGGATGGCCGCCTATAAACAAGACCTATGACCAGACCCTGGTTCTGCCGCCGTGGTCGGGGTAGCCTTGAGTCGACGTTCCCGCCCGGCATGCGCAGGTCAAGGAACGCCGGACGGACCTTTGCCGGCTTGGGCGGGTTCCCTCCTATCGCTGTGCGCATGAGGAACGGGCCGTCCGCTCTATGACGGTCGCAAGGGAGTATCAATGACGGAGAAACAGCAGCAGGGTCGGATTTCCACAGCTCATCGGTTGCGTTGGAGGCCGCTTGACATAGCGGTCGGCGCAGGCCTGGGCGCGGTGTCGGGGTTGATTTACTGGTTGGCCAGCCTGCTCGCCTCGTGGATATTCCCGCTGATGACGGCCCTGCTTCCGGGGATGGCGGCCCTTTTGCATGGGGTCTTCTACTTTCCCTGCACCCTTTCCATGCTGATACTGCGCAAGCCAGGCGCAGCCGTCTACGTTGGCATCATCAGTGTCCTGGTCGAGATTCTGCCTGGCAACGCCTATAACGTGCCGATGATTTTGGTGGAGGCCATCGTCGAGGCCCTGTGCGCGGAACTGGCCTTCGGAATATTCCGCTACCGTCGTTGGACCCTGGGAACGACCGTTCTGGGGGGTGTCCTGATAGCCTTGGTCTATAACGCTTTTCTCCTAGCCTTCTATTATCAGGGGGTCTCCCTCCTCAGCCCGAGGGGGATCATCGGCACCATCTGCGAGCTGATCAGTGGAGTGGTCCTGGCTGGACTGGTCAGCTGGTTCCTCTTCCGGGCCATCGGCAGCACCGGTGCTCTGGATCGGCTGGCATCCGGGCAGGATGTCAGGCAGGTCTGAATATCGGCATCCTCGCCCAACCGACCGTATTGACCATATGTTTATTGACTCAGTGTTTCCCGTGCAGCTGTGACAGCCCATACCGGGCAGGAAGGGTCCTACTATGACCAAACTTCGTTCCTACCTTGCAGCAGCGGTGCTTCCGCTCATCCTGGCAGCGGGCGCCTGCGGCCCCTCCCAGGCCTCCCAAGAAGACAGGATTGACCCTCAGGCCGCCATCAGCGTCAACAATGCCGAACCTACGGCTCCGCTGATTCCCTCCAGCACCAACGACACCGCGGGCTGGAAGGTGGTGACCCAGCTCTTCGACGGGTTGGTCACCTTCGATGCCAAAGGCGGGATGACCCTGGTCGAGGCCAAATCGATTACTCCCAATGAGGATGCAAGCCAGTACACGATTGTCCTCAAACCAGGACTCACCTTCAGCGATGGGGAGAAGATCACAGCCAAGACCTATGCGGATTCCTGGTCCTTCGCTGCGAATGCAGCCAATGGGCAGCTGGGCGCCTCGGCTTTTTCGACCATCGCCGGGTACGAGCAGGTGCAGGATGAGCATGGCGACCCCAAGGCTCCTCTGTCCGGTCTCCGGGTGGTCGACGACCTGACCCTGGAGGTGACCATGGACAAGCCGGATTCCTCCTTCCCCTACAAGGTAGGAGATGTGGCCTTCCTTCCACTGCCGGCAGCCGCCTACAAGGACATCAAGGCCTTCGGCAAGAAACCGATCGGGAACGGGCCCTACCGCTTCAAATCATGGGTGCCTAATCAGGGCATCAAGCTGGAGAAGGATCCCTCATACAAGGGACCGCGCAAGGCTCGGAACGGAAGCCTGGAGTTCAGGGACTACCAGAGCCTCGATGCCGCCTATGCCGATATCCAAGCCGGTCACCTGGATGTGCTCGATACGGTTCCGGTCTCCCGCCTGAAAACCTTCCATACCGATTCGGGCCTGCAGCCCCTGATCAAGCCAGGGCCGGCCTTCCGTTCCCTGACCATCCCGCAAGGCCTGCAGCATTTCCAGGGGCAGGAGGGCGCCCTTCGCCGGGCGGCCCTGTCGTATGCTCTGGATCGCGCGAAAATAGCCGACAAGGTCTTCGCTGGTTCGGTTACGCCGGCCACTGATTTCCTGGCACCCACCATCAAGGGCAATGCCTCCGACATCACAGGCAAAGAGGTGCTGAGCCACGATCCGGACCAGGCCCGTAAACTGTGGAAGCAGGCTGATGCCATATCTCCCTGGGAAGGCACGCTTCGCATTGCGTACAGTGCCGATGGGGCAGACAAGGACTGGGTTGATGCGGTTCTGCATGAGTATGCCCAGGTTCTGGGAATCAAGACGGCACCGAATATCTTCCCGACTGGCAAGGAATTCAATACTGCAGTTCATAACCGTCAGGTCAACAGTATTTTCAATTCGGGCATCACCTCGGACTATCCCCACCCCGAAGGCTACTTGGTTCAGGGATATGCCTCTAGCCAGGCCGATGGCAAGGGTCTGAACAATGGGGACTACAAGAGCGCCGAATACGATGCCATCCTTTCCCGTGCCGCGTCAAAGACCGATCAGGACGAAGCCATGCAGGATTACCGCGAGGCTGAAGCCGTTCTCTTAAAGGATCTTCCGGTGCTGCCGCTCTGGTACAGGAAGGTCTCAGCGGTGGCCGGCAAGCAGGTTCGCCAGGCTCCTTTCGGATACATGGGTCTGCCTGTCTACAACCAGGTCACCAAGTAAGTCCGACAACCCGGATCTGGCTGATGACGAGTCGTTTTGATACCATGACTCTGGCCGGTACGGTCGGCGCGGGGCCTTAGCTCAGTCGGTTAGAGCAAACGACTCATAATCGTTCGGTCCAGGGTTCAAGCCCCTGAGGCCCCACACAGACAAGCCCCCCGGAACCTTCTAAAGGTTCCGGGGGGCTTTATTGATGGATCGAATTAAGAGGTTCAGGTTTCTCAGCCCAGCACTGGTTCGCGTCTTCGATGACTGCCAGTGCAATGACTAAGGTTTTGTCCCCCGAACTTTCTTGATAGTCTTAGTAGAAGGACCAGCCCCGGCTAATGTCGGGGCCGTCCTCTCGCCGCCTAGCTCTAGCATCCATGATTCACCGATGCAAATATGTATGGCTTCACATGTAAGCCGGGGGAAAAGAGCTAGGCGCGTTTTTTATGTCGGATCATAGAGCACCCTCGGTGTATATCCACTTCTCGGTGCCCCAAACGTGCTTACGTAGACAGCCATCAGATCTGCGCACGGCACAATAATCCGGAAGCGCTTCCGTAGAACCGCTAAGTATGAGAATTTATCAGGGAAAAGAATACGGGACGGGCTCGAGTAGGAGCCGTCGGCTTATGCCGGGAAACTATACGCATGTACATCTCCTCTGGAACTGAAAATAGTTCAGCCCCTGTAGGTCCATCGTGTATACGTCCCCCGTATATCTTGTACTAATCATACACCTTGGAGGGGGTGTGTCAAAGCTGAACAGGGCGAGCCGGGGTGCTCTGATCTGGGTCCGCAGCCGCATTGCGTATCGTGTGTAAATAGCGGTAGACGCTGGGTGAGGAGATCCCTAGAGCCCGGGCAACCGTGTCCACCGAGCCCTTGACCAGGAAGACCCCTGACCCATCCAGGCGCGTGATCAGCTGCAGTCGCTCCTGCCGGTTCATTCTTGCCGGAGGAATACCAAGCTCTGCGGCGAATTCGGCAATATTATGCGTAACTACTTCGTCTGTGTTGACTGAAAGCACTTCACGGGTCGATTGGCCGGTCCCGGTCTCAGCATCCGATTCTTCTGATGCGGCTCTATCGTCGTTCAGTACCGCAGCAGGATCGGCCAGTCCCAGAGCGTCCAGATAAGCGCTTGCTCGTCTGAGCTCTTTGCTGGCCTGTCGGAAGGCGGAGCTGTCGAAATTGATGCAGAGGAAGCCGATCACCCGTCCTCTGGAATTCCGCACGAACAGGGTGGACGAGACCACGGGATGCCCCTGGATGGTGTAGCCAGCGTAATGGGTCAAATAGTTGTGCTGGTCGTATTCGTGGTTCCGCCAGATGTGCAGGACCAGGTCGGTGGCGGGACTGCCTATGGTGCGTCCGCTCAAGTTGCCGTTGGCGATGGCAACTACCGAATGCGAGAAATCCCTGACGTTCTGAAGCACAACTTCCGTCTTGGGGCCGAGGATCTTACCCAGGAAGTCCACCAGCGGGACGAAAAGCTGCAGAGAAGATGAAACGGGCTTTGATGCACTCATTTGGTCACCCCATCCACTGACTAAAGCCAGATAGTACCATCGCTGCTCTGGTATTAGACGCAGACACTCGGACGGAGCCCACGGCTGTAGACTGGCGGAAGGTCGCTGCGAGCACATCTGCACGGGATGAGAGGTTGACTAATGACATACGATTTCACCAGTATCATGGACAGGCACGGCAAGGACGCCATTGCGGTTGACGGCCTGGGTGCCGATCCTGGATTCGCCCCCGATCCTCCCAAGGAGGGCTTCGATGTCATCCCCATGTGGATTGCCGATATGAACTTCCCTACGGTGCCGACCATACCCGAGGCCATCATCGAGCGTGCCAAGCACCCGGCTTTCGGCTATTTCAATCCCACTGACGAGTACTACGACGCCATCATCAACTGGCAGCGCACCCGCAATGGTGTGGAAGGCCTGACGGCTGAGGACATCGGCTATGAGAACGGGGTCCTGGGCGGGGTTGTCTCGACTTTGACTGCCTTCGCGGCTCCCGGCGACGCGGTTTTGCTCCACAGCCCGACCTACGTCGGCTTTACCTCCTGCATCGAGAACAATGGCTACCACATCGTGCACAGCCCCTTGAAGAAGGACGAGCAGGGCGTCTGGCGCATGGACTTCGAGGACATGGACCGCAAGCTCAAGGAGAACAACATCCATGTGGCGGTCTTCTGCAGCCCGCACAACCCCTGCGGCCGTGTCTGGGAGAAGTGGGAGATCGAGAAGGCCATGGAAGTATATAAGGAGAACGACTGCGTGGTCATCTCCGACGAGATCTGGTCAGACTTGATCCTGTCGGGCCACAGGCACATCCCCACCCAATCGGTCAGCGAGGATGCCCGCAACAGGACGGCTGCCTTCTATGCACCCAGCAAGACCTTCAACCTGGCCGGGCTGGTCGGCTCCTACCACATCATCTACAACAAGTATCTGCGCGACAGGATTGTGGCCAAGGGGTCCAAGGCCCACTACAACGACATGAACGTGCTGTCCATGCATGCCTTGATCGGGGCCTACAAGCCCCAGGGACAGGAGTGGGTGGATGAACTCCGGCAGGTTTTGACCGGCAATGTGGACTACGCTTACGAATACATCCGACAGCATTTCGAGGGAGTCGGGCTTTCCAAGCCCCAGGGTACCTACATGCTCTTCCTTGATTGCACGCAGTGGTGCAAGGACCATGATCTGGGCCTGGACCAGCTGCTCAAGCGTGCCTGGGATGTGGGTGTGGCCGTCCAGGACGGGCGGCAGTTCAAGGCTCCCTGCGCCATCCGCATGAACCTGGCTCTGCCTTTGAGCCGTGTCCAGGAGGCCATGGACCGTCTGGACAAGTACGTCTTCAACGCCTGAACGATCCCTGAATGATCGTGGGCCCTCGCTGTCGGACAGAGCCGATCGGCGAGGGTCCATCATATGCGGGCGAATCCTTGCTAAAAACTCACTGGAACTGCATGCCGCCGTCCACAATCAGGGTCTGGCCGGTGATGTAGTCAGAGTCGTGCCCAGCCAGGAAGGCTACGGCATTGGCCACATCCTCGGGCTCGGAAAGCCGCCCCAGGGCGATGCCGTCCGAGAAGGTGGACATGCCCCACTCGTCATCCTTGCCGGCGTTGGCCCCGACCTGATGTGCGATGTCCATCATCATGGGCGTCTTGACGATGCCGGGGGCGTAGGCGTTGGCGGTGATGCCCTCCTTGGCCAGATCGCGTGCAGCCACCTGGGTCAGGCCGCGGACGGCGAACTTGGTGGAGGAATAGAGCATCAAATTGGGATTGCCCACCACCCCTGCCTGGCTGGTGGCGTTGATGATCTTGCCCCCGTGGCCCCGATCACGGAAGGCCTGGACGGCGGCCTGCATGCCCCAGATGGTTCCTGCCACGTTGACGTGGTAGACCTTGTCGAACAGCTCCGGGGTGATGGAATCGATGGGGGTGGTCGGTCCCAAGCCGGCGTTGTTGACGATTACATTGAAGTCGCCCAGTTTGGTGGCCGTCTTCTCTACCGCCGAGCGCACCTGGACACGATCGGTCACGTCCAGGGTGACAGCCATGGCCCGTCCCTCAGATTGATTGATGGAGTCGGCCACTGCCTGGGCCTTGTCGGTGTTCATGTCCGCCACGGCCACGGCGAACCCGTCCTTGACCAGACGGCGGGCAATGGCCTCGCCGATTCCCTGAGCCGCCCCTGTAACGAACGCCACTTCCTGCTGCATTGCTGCCCTCCTTTGTCGCCTCGCCGGGCCGGTCGGTCCGACTGTTTGATTCTAAAGGGCGCGCGGTCCGCCACACCGGTTGGCTGATTCGGCGTGTGGCGCAAGGGGGTCGTATTCTCCCCGGGTTGCGCTAGACTATTACGCGGTTGCCGGTTCACGTCCGCCACAGGGGCGGTCGACCCGGGGCCCTTGAATCTAGGAGTAACCATGAAGCAGGGAATTCATCCCGATTATCATCCCGTTGAGGTCACGTGCTCGTGCGGCAATACCTTCATCACCCGTTCGACCGCTCCCGGCGATCATATGACGGTTGATGTCTGCTCGCACTGCCACCCCTTCTACACCGGCAAGCAGAAGATTCTGGACACCGGTGGTCGCGTGGCACGGTTCGAAGCCCGTTACGGCAAGAGGACCAAGTAGCACTTCCAACGCCAGTCCCTTCCGGGTCGCTCTGCTATGCCCGGCGGGGACTGGCGTTTTTTATGACTTGAACCATGCGGATGAGCGGACGGGAAGGGTGTAGATGAGCGAGGAGCAGTTTCCGGCGGCGGTGGCTGCCGTCGAGGAGTACGGTCGCCTGGAAAAGCAGATGAGTCAGCCCGAAACGGCTTCAGATCCGGCGCAGATCCGCAAGTTGGGCCGCAGGCATGCTGAGCTCGCACCCATCGTTGAAGCCTACAAGGCCTATCAAAGCGCCTTGGAAGACAGCCAGGCCGCCGAACAAATGGCACGGGAGGATCCTGACTTCGCGCAAGAGGCCAAGGCCATGGCTGACCGAATACCGGACCTGGAACAGGCCCTGCGCACCGCGCTTATTCCGCGTGATCCCGATGACGGCCGCGATACGATCATGGAGATCAAGGCCGGCAGCGGCGGCGAGGAGGCGGCCCTCTTCGCTGGCGATCTGATGCGCATGTATGTGCGTTATGCCGAAAAACGCGGCTGGACCACCGAGATCATGAGCGAGAACCGTACCCAGCTGGGCGGGGTCAAGGATGCCCAGCTGGCCATTCGCGCTCGCGGCCAGGTGGCTCCGGCCGACGGCGTCTGGGCTTCGCTCAAGTACGAGGGCGGCGTGCATCGGGTCCAGCGCATCCCCGTCACCGAGTCCCAGGGCCGTATTCAGACCTCAGCTGCGGGGGTCATCGTCTTTCCAGAGGCTGACGAGGACGACGACGAGATCGAGATCGACCCCAAGGACCTCAAGGTAGACATCTTCATGAGCTCCGGCCCGGGAGGACAGTCCGTCAACACCACCTACTCTGCTGTGCGGATGACCCACATTCCCACCGGCATCGTGGTCTCCATGCAGGATGAGAAATCCCAGATACAGAATCGCCAGGCCGCCCTGCGGGTGCTCAAGTCCCGTCTGCTGGCCATGAAGCACGAGGAGGAGGCCGCCCAGGCCGCAGACATGCGCCACTCCCAGGTCCGTTCCCTGGATCGGTCCGAGCGTATCAGGACCTACAACTTCCCAGAGAGCCGGATCGTGGATCACCGTACCGGCTACAAGGCCTACAACCTGGAACAGGTGCTGGACGGCGATCTGCAGGCCGTCATCGACTCCGACATTCAAGCTGATGAGGCCCGCAGAATGGCTTCGCAGGGGTGAATCAGCAGGAGCGCGGGACCAGTATGGCTGAGCTGGTCGATAGGGGCCATCACATGCTGGCCCAGGCTGGCCTGCCCACTCCGCTCAATGATGCCAGGCTGCTGCTGGCCGATGCCCTTGGGTGCGATCTGCACCAGCTGGATCAGGCGCTGCTCTTGGATCGGACTGCTGAGGAACTGCTGACGAACGGTGTTGGTCGCAGACAGGCCGATGACTCCCAGTCGGCGGCCCTGGACCGTTATCAGTCCTATCTGCAAAGGCGGGTCGGACGCGAACCCTTGCAGTACATTCTTGGCCACGCCTGCTTTCGTTATTTGGATCTCCGCCTGGGTCCGGGGGTCTTTATCCCCCGTCCTGAGACCGAAACGGTGGTTCAGGCAGGTATCAATGCCTTGACTGGAGTGGATCATCCACTGGCAGTGGATCTGTGTTCCGGCAGTGGAGCCATCGGCCTGTCCTTGGCCACAGAGGTTCCAGGGGCGCGGGTTCGGGCCGTGGAGGTGGACAAGGAGGCATATCGGTGGGGTGCGTTGAATGCCGCCGCTCAGGAGGCTGCCATTCGGGAGGCTGGATCCGACTATCAGCTGCTCTTGGCTGATGCCACGGATTCCGCCGCCCTGTCTGATCTGGATGCCCATGTGGATTTGGTCATCAGCAACCCCCCCTACGTCCCCATGGATGCGATTCCTAGCCAGCCTGAGGTGCGTGACTGGGATCCGGACCTGGCCCTCTATGGCGGTTCACCCGACGGGTGCCTTGTGCCCTGCCGCATTCTGGACAGGGCCATGGTTTTGCTGGCACCCGGCGGTCTGCTGGTCATGGAGCATGACGCCTCCCAGGGGGCGGCCATGGTTGCAGCTGCACAGGAGCGAGGGTACCTGGATGCGCACACACACCGGGATCTGGCTGGCCGCGACCGCTACCTGACAGCCCGACGGCCAGGGTGACCGGACGCAGATCCGCGGTTCTTCAGGTCCTGGCGGGCTGCCGGGGTCCTGGGATAGATTGGTAGCTGGTCACATGAACATGTCGAGCCGAAAGGTCGTGATGCAGGGTATGAGCCGGGTGATGACCTATGACAGTCGGTCGCCGCAGTTACTGGCCCAGGTGGTGGCCGCCGGGGGGCTGGCGGTCATTCCTACCGACACGGTCTATGGCATCGTCTGCGATCCATGCAATGATGCGGCCATCGATAGGCTCTTCCAGGCCAAGCACCGTCCCAGGACCAAGTCCATCCAGGTGCTGTTGGATGGGGTCCAGGCCATGGACCGGCTGGATCTTAGCCTGCCTGCGCCTCTGGATCGCCTGTCCGATGCCCTGTTGCCGGGCCCCTTTTCGCCTATTGCCCTTGTAGGAAGTTCCTGCTCTCTGCGCACCCCTCGAAGGGAGCCCGAGGGTCCCACCCAGGCCGTCAGAGTGCCTGACTCGTCCATTTGCCGGGCCCTCCTGCAGGTGATCGGCCCCCTGGCTGCTTCCAGCGCCAACCGATCCGGCAATCCCAGCGTGGAGACCGTCCAGCAGGCCGAATCCGAGCTGGGTGACAGCGTCGATCTCTACCTGGATGGGGGGCCGACCCCTGGCTCAGTGGCCAGCACGGTGGTGGAAGCCGACAAGAATGATCCTGACGGAATACACGTGCTGCGGCAGGGCGTCATAGGCGAGACTCGGGTCCGTGCAATACTGTCCGGCCAGACCAGCAGAGGGGAGGGTCAGTGAGGGTATACCTGTTCATTGCTGCCATCGCTGGCGGAGCCACCTGGCTGGTCATGCCCATGGTTCGTCATCTCGCCATACGGGTTGGTGCCGTAGGTGTGGTCCGCGCTCGGGACGTGCATAAGGTGCCCACTCCTCGTATGGGCGGCTTGGGCATGCTGATAGGCTTTGCCGTGGCCATGTGCTTCGCCTCCCGCATTCCCTTCATCACGGGCCTCTTCCAGTCCGGACATCAGGCCTGGGTCATTCTGGCCGGGGCCGTGGCCATCTGCCTGCTGGGCATAGCCGACGACCTTTGGGACCTGGACTGGATGCTCAAGCTGGCCGGCCAGCTGCTGATTTCGGTCTTCGTCTCCTGGGGTGGCATCCAGATCATCTCCCTGCCTCTGGGATCCCTGGTGGCGGCCTCGCCCAGCCTGTCCATGGCCATCACAGCCTTCCTGATCGTGGCCTCCATCAATGCGGTCAACTTTGTGGACGGCCTGGACGGCCTGGCTGCAGGCATCGTAGCCATCGGGGGCATCGCCTTCGCCATCTACTCCTATATCATCGCCCGCATCTCGCCCGACTATGCCTCCCTGGCGACCCTGATCGACGTGGCCATGGTGGGCATTTGCGTGGGATTCCTCCTGCACAACTGGCATCCGGCCAAGCTCTTCATGGGCGATTCAGGATCCATGCTGCTGGGATACTTGATCACCTGCGCTTCGATTGTGGTGACTGGTCGGCTGGATCCGGCCACCATTCACGCCAGCATCTATCTGCCGGCCTTTATGCCCATTCTTTTGCCCATCCTGGTGCTTTTCCTGCCCGTTCTGGACATGTGCTTGGCCATCGTCCGGCGGCTCAGCCACGGGCAATCACCCATGCACCCCGACCGCATGCACCTGCACCATCGTATGCTGCGCATCGGTCACACGGTTCGGTCCGCGGTCCTGATCCTCTGGGGCTGGGCCGCCCTGATTGCCTTCGGCTCGCTCTTTATTCTTTTCTTCCCACTGAGATATGTCTTGATCGGTCTGGCCCTGGCCGCCATGCTGCTGACCTTCGCTACCCTCTACCCCTACTATCGTCGCCGCCTTCCCGAAATAAGGCGTGAGAACGCTCTTCTCGCCGCCCAAGGTTCACAGCATGCGGCCAGACCGCACTGGCATCGCAAGAGCCGCCACGATAAAGATGAGGACAATTGATTCACCCAATGAAATAGTGCGGACACGGTGCAGTGAACGGTCAAGAAGCACTTGTAGCATGGTGCTATGGCTATGGAAAACCCACAAAGCGAACCCTCCTCCTACACTCAACTTCCCGACGCCTTCCAGAAAATCGGTCTGGCCTATGACGACGTCCTCCTGCTCCCCAACGAATCCGATGTCATCCCCTCCGAGGTAGATACCACCACCCGGTTGACTCGGAACATCACCATGAAGTCCCCGGTCCTTTCGGCTGCCATGGACACCGTCACGGAGGCCACCATGGCTGTGGCCATGGCCCGCAACGGCGGCATCGGCGTCCTCCACCGCAATCTCAGCATTGAGGATCAGGCCAATCAGGTCGACATCGTCAAGCGGTCCGAGTCCGGCATGATCTCCGACCCCCTGACCGTCACCCCGGATGCCACGCTGACCGACCTGGACAAGCTCTGCTCCACCTACAAGGTCTCCGGTCTGCCCGTGGTGGATCGTCGGCAGCGGCTGGTGGGCATCATCACCAACCGTGACATGCGTTTCGTCAATCCTGCCGACTTCGACAGACTCAAGGTCAGCGACATCATGACCAAGGACCATCTGATCACCGGCCCGTCCAACATCACCAAGGAAGATGCCCATGAGCTGTTGGCCAAATACAAGGTGGAGAAGCTTCCCCTGGTCGACAGCGAGGGCAAGCTGACCGGGCTGATCACCGTCAAGGACTTCGTCAAGACCGAGCAGTACCCCGAGGCCACCAAGGATGAGCGCGGACGGCTGCGTGTGGCTGCAGCCGTTGGTTTCTTCGGCGATGCCTGGCAGCGCATCACCGCCCTGGCCGATGCCGGGGTCGACATCCTGGTCGTGGACACCGCCCATGGCCATGCCAAGCTCATGCTGGATATGATTCGCAGGATCAAGGCAGATCACGCCTTCGACCATGTGGATGTGATCGGCGGCAACGTGGCCACCCGCGAGGGCGCCCAGGCGCTGATCGATGCCGGCGTTGACGCGGTCAAGGTCGGCGTGGGCCCCGGCTCCATCTGCACCACCCGCGTGGTTGCCGGTGTGGGTGTGCCCCAGCTGACCGCCGTCTACGATGCAGCCCTGGCCTGCCGCCCTGCCGGGATTCCCCTGGTGGCCGACGGCGGAATCCATTACTCCGGCGACATCGCCAAGGCCATCGTGGCCGGGGCCGATTCGGTCATGCTGGGCGGTCTGCTGGCAGGCACTGAGGAGGCCCCTGGCGAGAAGGTCCTCCTGCATGGCAAGCAGTACAAGGTCTATCGGGGCATGGGCTCGCTGGGCGCCATGGCTCCGCGCGGCAAGAAGAGCTACTCCAAGGACCGCTACTTCCAGGCCGATGTCACCAGCTCCGACAAGGTGGTGCCAGAGGGTGTCGAGGGCGAGGTGCCCTACCGCGGTCCGCTCAACTATGTGCTCTACGAGCTGGTCGGCGGCCTGCATCAGACCATGTTCTACACCGGTGCCCGAACTATCCCCGAGCTGCAGCGCAAGGGCCGGTTCATTCGGATCACCGATGCCGGTCTGCGTGAATCGCATCCCCATGACATCGTCATGACCAAGGAAGCCCCCAACTACTCGGGTTTCCACAACTGAGCCAAGATAGGCAGGTGATCGGCGCAGGATCTCATCAGGACCTGCGCCGATTGCATATCACAAGTCAGTCATGGCCCGGTCGGCTGTGCTGGCGGACCCCCCGCCGGTCACGTGCTGGCGGTATCTTGTAATGTTCCGTTCAAGACGGCGGAAGAAGCGATCCGGTGCGCGACCCGGATCTGAAAGGCGTACAGATGAGCGATAACAATGATCTGACTTTCTCTGCGGAGGAATCCCGCATGATCTGGATTGACTGCGAGATGACCGGTCTGGATATCTTCCATGACGAGCTGTGCGAGGTCTCCGTGGTGCCTACCGACTTCAACATGAAGGTCCTGGACAAGGGCATCGACCTGGTCATCAAGCCCTCCCAGGCGGCCCTGGACCATATGGGAGACTTCGTCAGGAAGATGCACACCTCCTCCGGCCTGATCGAGGAGATGAAGACCGGCCTGGATCTTGAGGCGGCCCAGCGTCAGGTGATCGAGTACGTCAAGCCCTTCCTGCCCAAGAACGGCAAGGCTCATCTGGCAGGCAACTCCGTGGGCTCCGACAAGAAGTTCCTCGACAGGTACATGCCTGAACTGATGGATCTTCTGCACTACCGGGTCATCGACGTGAGCACCCTCAAGGAGCTGTCCCGCCGCTGGTACCCGGACGTCTACAAGAACAAGCCGGCCAAGCATGGCGGCCACAGGGCCCTGGCCGACATCATCGAGTCCATGGACGAACTGCGCTACTACCGCTCCATGTTCTTCCTTCCGGCTCCCGGACCTGACCAGGCGCAGTCCAAGGCCGGGGCGGAACAGATCGAGCAGACCAGCCTGCTGCGTCATTACGAAGAGTCCGGCAATCCGGTCGAGGACGCCAACAAGCCTGAGAAGACCGACTACTGACAGGCATGGCCATGTACCTCTGACGTGGCACCATGGAGGCATGCAGCAATCCGAAGCCTTGACCATATTGAGTGCGGGGGCCAATGCCTTCATCACGGGCGCCCCCGGGTCAGGCAAGACCTTTGTGCTCAACGAGTTCGTCGCCCAGGCCCGTCAGGCTGGGGCGGTGGTGGCGGTGACCGCCTCGACCGGCATCGCCGCCACGCACATCAACGGCCAGACCATCCACTCCTGGAGCGGAGTAGGCATCGCTACCTGCATGACCGAATCGCTCTTGAAGCGGATCAAGACCCGCCGTCGCAGACAGATCGAGGGCACCGACATCCTGGTCATCGACGAGGTTTCCATGATGCACGCCTGGCTCTTCGACATGGTGGACCAGGCCTGCCGGGCCGTTCGCCACAGCCCTGAACCCTTCGGAGGGATCCAGGTGGTCCTTTCCGGGGACTTCTTCCAGCTGCCGCCGGTGACGCGATCCAACCGAGCTGCAGGAATACTGCCCAGCCCTGAATTGCAGGCTGCCCGGGAACGCTATGCCCAGGCCGGCAAGGACCCGGATGGGTTCGTAACAGAATCACTGGTCTGGCAGGACCTGGACCCGGTCATCTGTTACTTGACCGAGCAGCACCGCCAGGACGATGGCCAGCTGTTGACCGTCCTGACTGACATCAGAGAGGGTGGCGTCACCCAGGAGGACCATGAGGTCCTGGCCGCCCGTGTCGGCGCAGTGCCCGCCCCCGGCCAGGTGGCGGTTCACCTCTTTCCGGTCAACAAGCAGGCCGACACGCTCAACGACCAGCGCCTGGCCTCCATCGACGAAGAGGCCCACCATTACCAGGCCACATCCCGAGGTGAGGCCAGGCTAGTGGAACGGCTGAAGAAGAACATGCTGGCCCCCGAGGATCTGGCCCTGAAGACCGGGGCCGCGGTCATGGCCCTGCGCAACGACCAGGACCATCAATATGTCAACGGCTCTATCGGCACCGTCAGTGGATTCACCAGCTCGGCCAAGGGGGGATGGCCGATCGTCTCCTTCCAGAACGGCAACGTGGTCACCATGAAGCCGGCCGCCTGGGAGACCATGGACGGGGACGCGGTCTTGGCCGCCGTCAATCAGGTTCCCCTTCGTTGCGCCTGGGGAATCACCATCCACAAGTCCCAGGGGATGACCCTGGACAGGGCAGTCATGGACCTGAGACGGACCTTCGCGCCAGGGATGGGCTACGTGGCCCTCTCGCGTGTGGAAAGCCTGGATGGGCTCTACCTGACGGGCATCAATGAGCACGCCTTCCTGGTCTCTCCCGATGCCGTCGTTCTGGATGCGGGTTTGAGGGCCGAATCCAAGGCTGCCTGCGCCCGTCTGAAGGATGAAGGTCCCGAGTCCTTCACCAAGCGGGCCGTCGGTCAGGAGCCAGAAGACGAATTCAGCCAGGACCAGCTTTTCTGAAGGGTCGTCCTTATCGGTCTTGGCCTGGTGTGGTTATTGGGGTCGCTAGAGATGCCATGACAGGCGGACCATGTCTCTCAGGGTGATTCCGTTCTCGACAATGGGATGCGCGTAGCGATTGACAAAATAATCCCGTTCAATGCGGTCCATGCGAAACCCGCATGTCTGGTAGAAGCAAAGGGCTCCAAAACTGGTGGATCCGGTCCCGACTTCCAGCCTTCTCAGGCCCAGTCTGACGGTCTCCATCTTGGCTCGGTCTATTAATCGGCTTCCGACTCCCAGTCTGCGTAAAGCGCGGTCCACGCTGATGTTGGCAATTTCCAAGGTATCCGTGTTTGGTCTGACAAGCAGCATGACACCGGCCAGAGTTTGTCCCACTCGGATTTCGTAGGCGCGCGAATGGATGAAAACGTCACGAACTATCCGTTCTGAAGGATCGGCCTCCAGAAGGAACGTCATGTGCTCTGCGTCGAGGTTGGTAAAGGTCTGGATGGTCACACCCGGCTCTGATGACATAGGTGCCCGCCTTGTCCTTGTAAATCAGAAAACCTGTTCGATATACAACCACTATATCTTGGCTATCCCAATGGAGGGACTTAGAGCTGGATAGATGCCCGGTTACGAATTTACCGACTTTCACCTGCATATGCTGTTTGGTTTCGGGCTTGGTTGCGCGGATCGTCATGTAGCTTCCCCTGCAGCTGCTTGTCCCTTTGCGCGCATATCTTTGGGAGGTATGAGAACCAAAGCCATGCGCATGTCAACCCTCTTTCTGCGGACCCTCAGGGAGGATCCTGCCGATGCCGATGTGGACTCGGCCAAACTCCTGCAGCGGGCCGGCTACGTCCGCAAGGTGGCCCCCGGCATCTTCACCTGGCTGCCGCTGGGTCTGAAAGTCCTTGACAAGGTCCAGGCCGTGGTCCGGGAGGAGATCGACGGCATTGGCGCCCAAGAGGTCCACTTCCCGGCCTTGCTGCCTCGCGAGCCCTACGAGGCCACTCACCGCTGGGAGGAGTACGGCGAGAACCTCTTCCGCCTCCAGGACAGGCACGGTGCTGACTACCTGCTGGCTCCCACCCACGAGGAGATGTTCACCCTTTTGGTCAAGGACATGTATTCCTCATACAAGGACCTGCCGGTGGTTCTGTACCAGATCCAGACCAAGTACCGCGACGAGTTCCGTCCCCGCGCCGGGCTGATCAGGGGTCGCGAGTTCATCATGAAGGACGCTTACTCCTTCACCGTGGACGAGGAAGGGCTGAAGAAGGCCTACCAGGATGAGCGCGGCGCCTATGAGCGAATCTTCAAGCGTCTGGGTGTCAATTACGTAATCGTCCATGCGGTTTCCGGACCCATGGGGGGATCCGAGTCCGAGGAGTTTCTGGCTCCGCTGCCTATAGGCGAGGATACCTTTGCGCTGGCTCCCTCGGGGAAGGCATGGAACGTGGAGGCGCTGACCACCCCGCGTCCTGATCCCGTCGACTATGCTGCGACCCCGGCCATGCAGGAGCTGGACACTCCCGACTCGACCACCATCGACACTCTGGTGGAGCAGTTCAACCAGCTGCATCCTCGTGAGGACGGCCGGGACTGGACTGCTGCCGATACTCTGAAGAACCTGGTTGTGGCCGTCAAGCACCCTGCGGATGATGACCATCCCGAGGGCTGGCGGGAGCTGGTGGCCGTCGGCCTGCCGGGCGACCGTCAGGCGGACATGAAGCGGCTGGAGGCCCAGTTCGCCCCGGCCGAGATCGAGGAGGCCAGCGAGGCTGACCTTGCTGCCCACCCCGAGCTGGTCAAGGGATACATCGGACCCCGCGTTTTGGGTCCTCAGCGTTCGGACACTGAGTCCGCCGCTCATATTCGCTACTTCCTCGACGCCCATGTGGCGCCCGGTTCAGCTTGGGTGACCGGGGCTGATGCCGAAGGCGTGCACCTGGCCAATGCGGTCTACGGGCGTGACTTCCAAGCCGACGGAGTGGTGGAAGCCG
The DNA here is from genome assembly GCF_052606465.1 of Bifidobacterium sp. ESL0825. Lineage (NCBI taxonomy): Bacteria > Bacillati > Actinomycetota > Actinomycetes > Bifidobacteriales > Bifidobacteriaceae > Bifidobacterium > Bifidobacterium sp. ESL0825. Next base: position 1,026,484 of record NZ_CP199589.1, on the reverse strand, counting down.
CCGAAGTGCGTCACGGTGACATGAGCCCTGACGGTTCCGGGCCGCTCAGCTTCGAGCGTGGCGTGGAGATTGGCCAGGTCTTCCAGCTTGGGCTGAAATACTCTGACGCATTGGGTTTGAAGGTCCTGGACCATAACGGCAAGGCTGTGCCGGTCTGGATGGGTTGCTACGGCATCGGCATCTCCCGTGTGCTGGCCTGCATCGCCGAGATGCATCACGATGACAAGGGTCTGGCCTGGCCCAAGGCTGTCGCTCCTGCCGCGGTGCATGTGGTGGCCACCGGCAAGAAGCAGGAGGCCTTCGATGCCGCCGAGAAACTGGTCGCCGAACTGGAGAAGCGTGGTGTGGAGGTCCTCTACGATGACCGTCTCAAGGTATCTCCCGGGGTCAAGTTCAAGGATGCCGAGCTGATTGGGGTGCCCCTGGTCGCCATCGCAGGTCGCGACACCATTGCCAACGGTACTATCGAGATCCGCAATCGCGACGGTTCGGATGTGCAAGCGGTTCCTGCCGATCAGGCCGATCAGGTGATCGTGGATCGGATAGCAGCTCTGCAGTAGGGTATGCCGCACTCAAAGTTGTTTATCGCAACAATATAGAGGGGTGGGGTCTTGGTCACGCCATGATGTATGCGACCAAGACCCCACCCCTCTGGTTTATCGGTTTGGGTTCAGGAATCTATCAGGTCAGATGCGCATCAGAATGGGCAGATGATCCTGGCGCTCGCCGGTGTCCACCGGTTCGCTGGTGCTGACTTGGCCAGCGATCCGATTGGAGGTCAGCCAGTAGTCGATGCGCCAGCCGGAGTTGTTGATCTTGCTCTTTGGGGCCCGCTGGGCGAACCAAGTGTAGACGCTGCGGTGATCGTCGTAGAAGCCGGCGGCATCGCCATGGATCTTTCGGAAGGTGTCGGTGAAGCCCGCATCCAGCAGAAGGCCGAACTTCTCGCGCTCCTGGTCGGTGAAGCCGGCTGAGTGATGGTTGGAACCGGGGTTGGCGATGTCAATCTCCTCGTGGGCCACGTTGAAGTCGCCACAGGCCAGGACCGGTTTACGGGCATCCAGCTCCTGCAAGTAGCGACGGTAGCAATCATCCCAGATGCCGCGTGGTTTGAGCCTGACCAGTCCCGATCCGGAATTGGGGGTGTAGACCGTGGTGACGAAGCAGTCCGGGAACTCCAGGGTGAGCATACGGCCCTCGTCGTCCATGGTGGCCGGAGCGCCGATGCGGGGGCGGGTTACGGTAGGCTCCGGCAGGCTCTTACGGTAGAGCATGAGCGTGCCTGCATAGCCTGTGCGGGCCGGGGGCTCGGAGCGGCGGTCCACCTCCTGATAATCAGGGAAGTAGCGCATGAGCGCCTTAAGGATGCCTGCGGATTTCTTCTGGTCACCGTTGAGTTTGGTTTCCTGGATGGCTACGACATCAGGGTCCAGATCCCGTATGGTCTCCACCACCTTCAGGGAGAGGGCGCTGCGGCTGCTCTTGCCCAACAGGGCGGCGTTGAGCGAATCGATGTTCCAACTGACCAGCGTGTGAACCATGACTGCAGGTCCTTCCAAACCGTGCCGATGTATCTGCTCTCACAGTTTAGCCCAGGACCGATGCTCAATGGTCCGGGGCGGTGACGGGGGCATTCGGAACCCAGCCATGGGGTGGCTTATCCACCACGGGAACAAGGCCGAGCCCGTTCGACCACAATGGCCAGCAGGTCGGGTGCGGGGACGTGTGCGGAGGCAGGATGGATTCACCGTTCGACGGAGGGTTCCTGGCTGGGGCCAGTCCCTTCCCCCGCTCCGATTATCCGCGCTCTGGCTAGGGGTTCTCCGTCGGACGGCTTCACCGCCGCGCAATTAGTAATCGACCGACAGGTTTACAGCGTCGGATTCATACCTTCGACAGAGAGGTTCCGATATGTCCATCAACGAAATAAAAACGACCGTCTTCGGCTTTATGGGGACCCAGCCAGCCCGTCTGGGACAGCCGGGCGCCACACCGGTCTGCTCCTTCAGGCTGGGCTCTACCCCGGCCTATTACGATGCCTCAGCTGGGGTGTGGAAACGAAAATCCACCACCTGGCTGACGGTCAAGGCTTTCAGGACTCTGGCGGTTAATGCCCTGGCCTGTCTGCACAAGGGCGATCCGGTCATCGTATCCGGATCCTTGGTGACGGAGGAATGGACTAGTGATGGTCAATCGCACAACAGCCTGGTCTTGGTGGCCGATGGCATCGGTCACGACCTGGCCAGGGGACAGGACACCTTCACCAAGATCCAATCAGGTGCTGGGCCCATTGATGAGGGGGCTGCCGGTCCGGATCCTTGGACCACTCCGCTGACATCATCGCCGCCCGAAACTGCCTCAGCATCATCTGCATCATCTGCAGCCGAGCGGACATCGGTGGAGGCTTCCAATGTCGGATGAGCAAAGGTTGTTTTGGCCGAGCAAGACGAAGGTGGGAGGCCGACTGACTCCCGTCGGCCTCCCACCTTGATCAGCAGGCTGATTGAAACCGTCAAACAGCCAACGATCTCAATCGAGCTGGCTTACCAGATTCTGACCCGTGCGGCGGGTTCCAGCCACATGCCGTCCTCGGCGGTGACCCCGAAGGCCTGATAGAAGCGATCCACATTCCTGACGATGCCGTTGGTGCGGAATTCAGCAGGGGAGTGGGGATCGATCTGCAGATACTGTTCGGCCAACTGATCCCTGTTCTTGGTCCTCCAGATGGAGGCATAAGAGAGGAAGAACCGCTGCAGGCCGGTGTAGCCGTCCATGACCGGAGCCGAGGCCAGCGCCTGGTCCATGGCCGCATCGTCTGTCCCGGCTGTGCCGCCCCGCCGCTTCTGCAAGGAGAGGGCATAGGCCTTGATGGCGATGTTGACGCCTCCCAGGTCTCCGATGTTCTCGCCGATGGTCAGCGACCCATTGACATGAGGTGCCTGCCCGGGCTTGTCGGCGTACTTCTCGGCAAGCTGTTGGGGGACGAACCCGTTGTACTGCTCGATGAGCGCCTTGGTCCGCTGCTCGAAGTTTTCACGGTCCTGCGGGGTCCACCAGTCCTGCAGACGTCCGTCGCCGTCGTACTTGGAGCCCTGGTCGTCGAATCCGTGACCGATCTCGTGGCCGATGACCGACCCGATGCCTCCGTAGTTGACCGCATCGTCGGCTTCTGGGTTGAAGAAGGGCGGCTGCAGGATTGCTGCGGGGAAGACGATGACGTTCAGGGTGGGCTCGTAGTAGGCGTTGACTGTCTGAGGGTTCATCAGCCACTCTTCCTTGTCCACAGGCTGGCCGGCCTTGCCGAACTGATAACCGGACTCGTAGAGGTTGGCCCTCCGTACGTTGTCGACCAGGCCCAGTTTTTCGTCCACAGCCAGGGCCGTATAGTCGCGCCAGTGCTCGGTGTAGCCGATCTTGGGCGAGAATTTGTCCAGCTTGGCCAGTGCCTTGACCTTGGTCTGTTCGCCTAGCCAGTCGCTGGAGGTGATGGAGACCCGGTAGGCGTCGATCAGGTCTTTGACCAAGGCCTCCATACGAGCCTTGCTGGAAGCAGGGAAGTGCCGGCGCACATACTCGCGTCCGACCTCCTCGCCGCAAATGCCGTTGACCAGGGAGACGGCTCGCTTCCAGCGGTCACGCATCTTGGTCGTGCCTGAAAGGACCTTGCCGTAAAAGTCGAACCTGGCCTGATCGAAGTCGCTGCTGAGCAGACCTGCCCACTCGATCAGAGTGTGTACGCGGGCCCAGAGCTTAAGGTCATCCAGGTCGCTGGTCTTCCATAGATCGTTCAACCCCTGCAGGAAGGAGGGTTCATGCACGATGGTCCTGGACAGGGCTGCGTTCAGATCGACTGGTTGCAGATTGGCGACCGGGCTGGAGGCATAGGCCCTCTGCCAGGACTCGATCCAAGTGTGCAGATCGAAATCGGCAAGCGTTGACTCCAAGTCTTTTAGGGTAGTGGGATTGTAGGTGCGATCCTCATCTCGTGTGGATACATTGTTCCAGTGGCGTGCCGCTATGCGGGTCTCGATCTCAAGGAAAGACTCCGCCTGCCTGTGGGCTTCCTCCTGGTCGTCGGCGTAGCCGGAGAGCCTGAGCAGTGAGGCGACCATGTCGGTGTAGGCCTGGCGGACTGGAGCGTAGCTCTTCTCCCGGTAGTAGGCCTCGTCGGGGAGCCCAAGCCCGGCCTGCTCCATGTGAGCCACGTTGACGCCAGCGTTGCCCGGATCGCCATAGATGGCGATGCCGAACAGGTCGGGGCCGCCAGTCGGATTGAGCTGGCCGAGCAGGCTGGTCAATGCCTTCTTGTCGGGTGCAGCATCAATGGCCTGCAGGTCGGAGCGGATGGGTTCCATTCCCGCAGCCTCGATGGCATCGGTGTCCAGGAAGCTGCGATAGAGCAGGGCCGACTTGACGGCCGGGGATTCCGGATCCTCAAGGATTTCATGGATCTGTGCTTCGGCATCCTCGGCAAGCTTGTCGAAGGAGCCGAACCGGGAGCGGTCCTCGGGCAGACTGTAGGTGTCGATCCAGGGGCCGTTGACGAAGCGGAAAAGATCGTCCTGAGGGCGAATGACCGAAGAGAAGGAGGCCGGGTCAAGTCCGGAGGAGGTCGTGGATTCTGTAGATTGTGCCATGGTACAAGCCTAGCCATCTTTGGTGACATGCCATGCCCTGTGGCCACCGGAAATTGGCGGATCGACGAATCATCCGCCGAAGGGAAAAGCCACGATTGCCTCTGTTGGTGATTTACACTTGGAAGACGGTAACAGGGCGGCCCATCAGCCGCCCTGAGCGAGCGAAAGAGGACGGTATGACGGATCCCATGCAGGGCGGTCAGCCCAACCAGTACGGCGGTCAGGATTCTGGGCAGAATAGCGGCCAATACCAGAATAATCATGGTCAGTATGGGCAATACCCCGGCTATCAGGGGCGCCCGCCACGCATGGATCCTTTCTCCATGATCGCCGAGGATCTGGGATTCAGAACCTTGCGGGCCATCCGCGTCATCATGGGTGTCATGGGCGTGATTGGAGTCATCCTGGGTCTGGCCTTGCTGCTCAGGCCGGACAAGACCCTGATAGCCGTGACTGTGGTGCTGGGCATCTACTTCATCATCTCCGGCGTGGTCCGTCTGGCCACCTCCATTGTGTCCAGGGGACTTCCCGGCGGTTGGCGGGTGCTGGGTGTCCTCTTTGGCGCTCTGATCGCCGTCGGCGGCATCGTTATCGTCAGGAACACGGCCCTGTCCGCTTCAGCGCTGACCCTGCTGGTCACCATCATTGTGGGCATCAGCTGGATCATGGAGGGCGTGATGAGCCTGGCCGCCTCCTGGGGGCTCCCGCATTCAGGCTGGGCCATCTTTTCCGGCATCGTCTCCATCATCGCCGGGGTCATCGTCATGATCTACCCGTTGAGCTCCGTCATCTTCCTGGTTATCTTCAGCGGGTGCGCTCTTCTGGTGCTGGGAGTCGTCTCCATTATCAGGGCCTTCACCTTCGGCCGGAACTGAGAGCCGGACTCGTCCGAGTGACCCGATAATACTGAGAGGTAGTACTTGGGCAGGATCCTGAGGGGCGGCACCCGCGGGCACCAATCATGAAAGGACGCAGAGGATGATCGAGCTCAAAACCAAGCAGGAGATCGAACAGATGAAGCCGGCGGGCAGGTTTGTCGGCAGCATCCTCAAGGAGCTCAAGGCCATGAGCAAGCCTGGGGTCAACCTCCTGGAGCTGGACGACTACGTCAAGGACAGGATCAACTCCCGCAAGGGAGCCACTTCCTGTTATGTGGATTATGCGCCTGATTTCGGCACCGGACCCTTCGCCCACTACATCTGCCTATCCGTCAACGATGCCGTCCTGCACGGGGTGCCTTATGACTACAACCTCAAGGACGGCGACCTGCTCTCCCTCGATCTGGCCATCAACGTGGACGGCTGGGTAGGCGACTCGGCCATCAGCTTCGTTGTGGGCGAGCATGCCGATCCGGAGGATCTGCGGCTGATTCGGACCACCGAAGAGGCCCTGAAGGCCGGCATCGCCCAGGCTCAGCCAGGTAACCGCCTAGGCGACATCTCCGCTGCAGTCGGTGAGGTTGCCCATGAAAACGGATACAGCGTCAACCTGGAGTTCGGCGGACACGGGGTAGGGCGGATCATGCATGGTGATCCCCATGTGCCCAACGACGGCACTCCCCATCACGGCTACAAGCTGCGCCCGGGTCTGGTCATCGCCATTGAGCCTTGGTTCCTAGCGACCACCGATCAGATTTACCAGGATCCCAAGGATGGGTGGACCCTGCGTTCTGCAGATGGATCGCGCGGCGCCCACAGCGAGCACACCATCGCCATCACCGAGCAGGGACCTGTCATCCTGACGACCAGGGACTGAGCCAAAAGGCTGTCCGAGGCCGAATCAGGACCATAAGGGATCTAGGAATGTCCACAATGTGGATGCTCTTGGATCCCTTTTTGATGCCGACCCTGTTGGACACCTGCACTTGCTTCATTGGCCTTGTGCCGGCAAGCTGCTGCGGGAGCGAAGACGGCACTGGCTTGGACCTGCGCATCGTTGGTGGAGGCGGCGGATTCCTGCTTGCGGTTACAAGCCGGTAATCGAAGTCGTGATTGTTTCTGTTAGCATGTCGGCAATTCCACGCCGGTACAGGTGCCGGTAGCCTGATCCGGCATGGCCGTCGACTCTCACTGGCACCTCACTGGTTGATTGACAGGAGGTGCGTGGTGTCTACAGCACGGTTGTCCATCGGTTCCGACCAGGTTGATCTGCCATTGGTCCGCGCCACCGAGGGGCCCGACGGCATTCTGGTCTCCTCCCTGCGCAACGATGGCTGGGTCACGCTCGATCCCGGCTTCCAGACCACAGCTCAGTGCGTTTCGGGAATTACCTTCATTGACGGCAAGCGATCCATACTGCGCTATAGGGGCTATGCCATAGAGGACTTGTGCGCCCAGTCCAATTTTCTCGAAGTGGCCTGGCTGCTGTCCCATGGCGAGCTGCCTGATGCCGAGCAGTACCAGCAGTTCCGCAGCCATGTCCTGGGTTACACGGTCGTAGGGGAGGACTTCCGCCATCTGCTCTCATCCTTCCCCCGCCAGGCTCATCCCATGAGTGTGCTGGCCGCGGCGGTCAACGCCCTTGCAGGCTTTCACCCCGACACCTGCAATGTTGATGATCCTGATCAGCTGGAGGAGGCCAGCGCCATCATCATGGCCAAGGTGCGCACCATCGTCTCTCTAATCCACCGTCGTCGCCGCGACCAGCCCCTGCTTTACCCGGACAGGACCTGGGGCTATGTGGAGGACTTCCTGCGGATGAGCTTCGCCATGCCCTACCAGCCTTATCAGGCCGATCCTCTCAGGGTGCAAGCCTTGGACAAGCTCCTGATCATCCATGCCGACCATGAGCAGAACTGCTCCACCTCAGTGGTGAGGATTGCCGGATCGGCCCGGGCCAATCTGTATTCTGCGGTGGCTGCCGGCATCAACACTCTGTCAGGCCCCTTGCACGGCGGTGCCAACGAGGCCGTGCTTCGTCAATTGAAGAACATACGGAATTCGGGCCTGGGTGTACGAGGCTATGTGGACCAGGCCAAGAGCGAGGGGCGGAAAATCGCGGGTCTGGGCCACCGGGTCTATAAGTCCTATGACCCGCGCGCGGCAATAGCCAAGCAGTGGCTCTACAAGCTCATGGACGAGCCCGACCAGGACAGGAACGCCGAGGACGCAGAGCTCTTCGACGTGGCCCTGGAGCTGGAGGACCTGGCCCTGCATGACGACTACTTCGTCGAGCGGCACCTCTATCCCAACGTGGATTTTTACACCGGGCTCATCTACCGCGCCATCGGCTTCGATCCGGAGATGTTCACCACGCTCTTCGCCTTGGGTCGCATCCCCGGATGGATCGCCCAGTACCGGGAAATGCTGGACGATCCTGACACGAAAATCGGTAGACCCCGGCAGGTCTATACCGGTCAGGGGCCACGCGACTACCTGCCCATAGAGCAGCGCTGAATCCTATGGCTGCCTGGGTTCAGTTGGCGTGCAGCCGCTCGTTCAGCTCGATCCCCTTCTTGCGAGGCAGGGCTCTGACCTGGCCCGTGCGGGAGTCGCGGATGAAGAGCAGATGATCCCGTCCGCTGAGTTCCGCCCCCTTGACCTCCTGGTCGCCCAGGCCGATCTTGGTGCCAGCGGTGACGTAGAGCCCGGCTTCAACCACGCAGTCGTCGCCCAGGGAGATGCCGATGCCGGCGTTGGCTCCCAGCAAGGAGTGCTGACCGATGGAGACTCGATGGCGGCCTCCGCCGGACAGGGTGCCCATGATGGAGGCTCCGCCGCCGATGTCCGAACCGTCGCCGACCACGACTCCCTGGGAGATCCGTCCTTCGACCATGGAGTGGCCCAGAGTTCCAGCGTTGAAATTGACGAAGCCCTCATGCATGACCGTCGTTCCCGGCGCCAGATGAGCGCCGAGCCGAATCCGGTCGGCGTTGCCGATGCGCACTCCCTCGGGAACCACGTAATCCACCATGCGGGGGAATTTGTCCACGCTCAGCACCGTTACTTGTGTCACCGGGATGCCCGGCATGGACCGGCTGGCTGCAGCCATGACCGCTGACCTGCGCAGGGCGAAGTCCTCAACGGCAAAGGGTCCGTAGTTGGTCCAGACCACCGTGTTGAGCTGTTCGAAGATCCCGTCCAGGTTCATGCTGTTGGGAGGAGCCAGCCGCATGCTGAGCAGATGAAGCCGCAGATAGGCATCGGCTGCATTGGCTATCGGGCCATCCAGATCGGCCACAGTGAAGACCGGAACCTTTCGGATGCCGCGGGCGTCCGGCTGGCTGTTGACCTGGTCGCCAAAGCCGTGGTTGGGACGGCTTGCCGGGGTCGGCGGCGTCGAGATCTCGGCCTTGGGGTACCAGACGTCCAGGGTCCGGCCCTGCTCGTCCTGGCTGGCCAGGCCCCAACCCCATGCGGTGCGTGCTGTGCTCATCGTTCCTCCTTCAGGCGGTGCTCTCGTATTGGCATAAGCTGTCTTACAGGATAAACCGGTCGACGCTCAAACAGAGACGGTCCGTCCGACAGTCGGGTCTGGATGGTCGCCAGCCAGGTCCCAGCCGATAGGTAAAATTATCAACTATGAGTGCCTACAGTCATGAGCGTGAGCGCCGGGAACGTCGGCGCCGCAACACAGCCAGGGCGGTCTGCCTGGTCATTGCCGTGGCTTTGCTGGCCAGTCTTGTCATTCCCGCCATCTTCAGCGGCCTTTGACCCGGTCCGTCCGGTCGGCGGGAATCCGGCCGTCACAGGCAAAGGCAAAGGGGAATGAAGACGGCGACCGACTCGCGTGGAGCCGGTCTGGAAAGCGGTGAGACGGTATGGCAGAGATGGATTTTGCCCAAGCTTTGGATCAGGCCAAGGCCAAGTACGAGATGATTTCCAAGGCGCTGGACCCGGAGGGTTTGCGCTCGCGGATTGCTGATCTGGAGCGTCAGGCCAGCGCGCCCGGACTCTGGGACGACCAGGAGAACGCCCAGAAGGTGACCAGCAGGCTCTCGGCCCTGCAATCCCAGCTCAAGCATCTGGAGTCCGCATCCTCCCGGCTGGAGGATGTCCAGGCTCTGGAGGAGCTGGGTCAGGAGGAGCATGATCAGGACACCTTGGTGGAGGCCCGCAAGGAGATCGACTCGTTGAGGTCCGACCTGGCCGATATGGAGATCCAGACCCTGCTGGACGGGGAGTATGACGAGCGTGCTGCCGTGGTCACTATCCGCTCTGGCGCCGGCGGGGTGGACGCGGCCGACTGGGCCCAGATGCTCCTGCGCATGTACATGAGGTGGGCTGAGCGGCACGGCTTCTCCACCAAGGTCATGGATACCTCCTATGCAGAGGAGGCTGGCATCAAGTCAGCCACCTTCCAGGTGGATGCCCCCTACGCCTACGGTCGGCTGTCGGTGGAGGGCGGCACCCATCGTCTGGTGCGGATCTCGCCCTTTGACAACCAGGGGCGACGGCAGACCTCTTTCGCCGCCGTCGAGGTCATCCCCTTGGTGGAGCCAACCGACCACATCGACATCCCCGATTCGGATATCCGAGTGGATACGTACTGCTCCTCCGGCCCCGGCGGCCAGGGTGTCAACACGACCTATTCGGCCGTGCGCATTACCCATTTGCCGACCAACATCGTGGTCACCATGCAGGATGAGCGCAGCCAGATTCAGAACCGTGCGGCTGCTATGGCCGTTCTGCAGTCCCGGCTGCTGGTTCTGCGGCACGAAGAGGAGGCCAAGAAGAAGAAGGAGCTGGCCGGCGACATCAAGGCCAGCTGGGGTGATCAGATGCGCTCATACGTCCTGCATCCCTACCAGATGGTCAAGGATCTGCGCACCGGATACGAGACCTCTGATACCCAGGGCGTTTTTGACGGCAACATCGATGCCTTCATAGAGGCCGGTATCCGTTGGCGGCATCAGCAGCGGGTTCAGGCCCGTGAGGAGGAAGCCAGCAAATAAACCTGCGCTCGGCCTCATCCGGGTCGGTGTTTCATGAGTGTGTAGTGTCGGTCTTCTTGATAGCCTCTGTAGGGGAATACCGAGGAACGGAGAGTCAATGGCGTTGATTTCGCTCAAGGACGTGACCAAGATCTACCCCAAGGGGTCCCGTCCCGCCTTGGATGACATCAGCCTGGATGTCGATCGTGGGGATTTTGTCTTCCTTGTGGGCGCCAGCGGGTCGGGCAAGACCACCCTGCTCCGCCTGCTTCTGCGCGAGGAGGAGGCCACCGAGGGGGAGATCCGCGTGGCCGGCAACGACCTGCGACGCCTGCGCAACCGTGAGATTCCCGGGTATCGGCGCTCCATCGGCTTTGTGTTTCAGGATTACAAGCTGCTCAATAACAAGACTGTATGGCAGAACGTGGCCTTCACGCTGGAAGTCATCGGCGCTCGTCGATCCACCATCAAGACTCTGGTTCCTCAGGTGCTCAAGACCGTGGGGCTGACGGGCAAGGAGCAAAACTACCCCCATGAGCTTTCCGGCGGCGAGGCGCAAAGGGTGGCTTTGGCCCGCGCCTACGTCAATAATCCGGAAATCCTGCTGGCTGACGAGCCCACAGGCAATCTAGATCCCACAACCTCCCTGGGCATTATGGAGGTTCTGGATGCCATCAACCGGACCGGCACCACCGTGGTCATGGCCACCCACAACGAGGAGATCGTCAACTCCATGCGCAAGCGGGTGGTGGAGCTGCATACGGGTCGGATCATGCGCGACGAGGCCCACGGCTCCTACGATTCTTCGCGCTTCTTCCCCGATGCCGAGGTTGCGGCGCGCTCCCATCATGCCATCGGGGATCCCGCCGACGGCGATGCCCTGGACCGTGCTCGTGAGGTTGGTGTTGGAGGGCGCCGTCCGGTGCAGGTTGTTGTGCAGGATGGGAATAGCTCGGCTACCGAACCCATCTCGGATGGAACCAAGGGGGCCAAGCAGGTGGTCCAGGCGGCGGCACAGGCCGTCGACCAGGGTCAGTATGGCGATGAGGGAATCGCACGGCTGGCCAAGTCCATGCATTCGGGGAGGACAGGACGTTATGGGCAGGTCTTCACCTCGGTCGAGGACACCCTGACCTGGGGGAAGGGCCTGGGCAGTCTTGAGTCTGCGCAGGAAGATTCCAGTCAGCATGAAGAAGCCTCTTCGGGGCAGCCCGATCGGAAGGCCGATTCCGATTCTGACGAACGATTCCGCAGACCTGCACCGGTGTCTCAGGGCAGCCAGGATCGACCGGGTCAGTCGAGTGAAGGTTCCGGCGACAAAGACCAGGGCAAGGCAGGAACTGATCGCGCCGAATCCGGGAATCGTCCCCAAGCAGAACCTGCAGAACCTGCAGCCTCCAGGAAGTCTCGGAAGTCCGCTCGTGGTTCGGAAGCTGCTCCGCGGCCCGAAGATGCGGGCAGCCAAGAGCAGGATAGGAGCCCAGGTCGTGACCGCAAGGGTCTCGCGCATGACGATCACAATCATGACCATGGTCAAGGCGGGTCCAAGAAAGACGACAAAGTCAAAAACCGCCAACCGTTGAAGGAATCCTCTGCTGAGGCTTCTGATCGTGAACAACAGTTCAAGAGGCCCGATATCTCCAGCCCAGCCCAACCGACCGGCGAATCCGGTCAGGCTGCGGTCCGCATGAAGCAGGACGGCGCGCAATCCTCAAAAGAACCCTCCGGCAAGAGCAGGACCGGTAAAAAGGACTCGACGAATGAAATAGATCATGATGTTGAGTCTTACGATGCCGAGTCCATGGGGGCCCCGCCGGCCCCGCCCGCTCCCCCTGAAGCCCCCAAGGCGGCCAGGAAGCCCCAGCAAAAGAGCGGCGCACAGGCTCGGAACGAGCGTCATGACAAGAAGAAGGCGGCACGATGAGACTGCGGTTCATCCTTTCCAGCACCTGGGACAACCTGCGGCGCAACGGTTCCATGATCCTCTCGGTCATGCTGGTCACGTTCATCTCCTTCCTCTTCATCGGCGCATCGGGACTCATGCAGGCCCAGATCAGCAAGGCCAAGGGGGACTGGTACGACCAAGTAGAGGTGGTGGTCTGGCTATGCCCGGACGGCGCCAGCCAGGCGGCATCCTGCGCGACCGGCAAGGCGCCCACCAACGCCGAGATCGTCAAGCTGGAGAACACCATCAATACCGAGCTGCGCGACTCTGTGGCAAAAATCACCTACCAGAGCAGGGAGGACTTCTTCAAAAACACCTTCCTCAAGCAGTACCCCAACGGCACATACGAGGGAAGGACCATGACCGCAGCGGACATGCAGGCCTCCCTGCGTCTCAAACTCAAGGATCCAACCAAGTACCAGGTGGTCTCCGAGGTGCTGTCCGGACGCGACGGCGTAGAGGAGGTGTCCGACCAGCGTCAGATATTCGACCCGGTCTTCAAGATCCTCAACAGGGCTACGGCAGTCACCCTGGTCCTGGCTGTAGTCATGGTGATCGTAGCCATCCTGCTGACTGGCACCACCATCAGGATGAGCGCAGCCTCGCGTCGCAACGAGACCGAGATCATGAGACTGGTGGGAGCCTCCAACTGGACCATACGACTGCCCTTCATCCTGGAGGGCGTGGTGGCATCCTTGCTGGGATCTCTTCTGGCTGTCGGCGCTCTGAGCGCCATCGTCAAGCTTTTCATCACGGATTGGCTGGCCCGGACGGTCCAGTGGATGCCCTACGTGGACCAGTCCACGGTCCTGCTCATGGCCCCGGCGCTGATCCTGGGGGCCATGCTTCTGTCCGCATTGGCTTCTTCCATCTCCCTGCGGCGGTATTTGAGGACCTGATCCGCAGCGACGGGCCGATTGTCCTTATGGGCCCGAACTCTGCCATAATGATGACTAGCATGGATAAGTGATAGTGAGGACTTGACCATGAATCGTACGAAGCACTTGGAAGCCATCTGCGGCCTGGTGGGGTCGTTGGCCATGATGCTGGGCGGTGGGATCCTGGGGTTGACAGTGGCCCCCGCACCGGCCCGGGCCGATTGGAGTAGCTATCAGCAGAAGGTGCAGAGCCATGAGGCTCTGAAGAGCAAGCTGGCGGGTGTCAACAGCGAGCTGGCCAACCAGATTCTCAGTCTCAGCGATCTGACTGCCAACCAGATCCCGGCGGCCCAGCAGAGCGCTATCGAAGCTCAGCAGCAGGCCGAGCAGGCCGACAGTTTGGTTCAGGCCACCAATGACCGACTGCAGGCGGCCCGCAAGGATCGTGCCGACCTGGAGGCCAAGATCCGTCAGACCGGCATCGACTATGACGACGCCAAGGCCGGTGTGGCGCAGATGGCGAGAAAGAGCTTCCACGGCTCTGAGGCCTCCCAGGTCATGGACGTGGTGACCAAGTCCTCCAGCACCAAGGACTTTGTGGACAAGATGCAGTCCGATGCAGCCGTGACCCGATCCGAGGCCAACACGGCCAATGATGCCGCCAACACCCTCAATTCGTCCATGAATCGCAAGCAGCGCCTCGAGGCCATCGAGGAGCAGATCAGCACCTTGAAGGCCAAGGCCGACCAGCAGCAGGCAGCGGCCCAGCAGGCGGCAGCCGCGGCGCAAGCCAAGCAGGACAGTCTGCAGGCCTTGCGCGACCAGGGAACTGCAGCACGCAAGCAGCTGGAGGGGCAGAAGGCCGCCCTGACCACGCAATCGGCCCGTGAGGCCGCTGACATTGTGGCCACCGAGTCTATGATCGATTCCCTCAACACTGGCAATGCCGGCGGCGGGGCCGATCCTCATGCCGGCGGCGCCCAGCAGATCGGCGGTGGCGGCTCCGCACCATCGCCGGCTCCGCAGCCGGCTCCGCCGAGCAACGGGGGCGGTGGAGGTGCCTCCGGCATGAATTACGGGGTGCCTGGCAGCTGTCCTGAGGGTTCTGGGTTCTGCTACGGCCATCCCACCGGCAACTCGGTGGGCGGCAGCGCTTACCCCGCCCGTCAGTGCACGCTCTGGGCCTACATCCGCCGCTCGCAGCTCTCCCTGCCTGTGGGATCCTATATGGGCAACGGGGCTGAGTGGGCTGGCAAGGCACGTGGCCTTGGCTATTTGGTCAACAACACCCCCCATGTCGGTGCTGCCATGGTCTTCGCCCGCGGCCAGCGAGTTACAAATTGGAACGCTGACTGGACCTATGGCCATGTGGCTGTGGTCGAGCGGGTCAATGCAGATGGATCGGTGCTCATCTCCGAAGGAGGCACCGGCTTCGCCTCCTTCCCGACTTATGAGACGGTCTATGGGGCCGGCAACTACCAATACGTTCATTACTGATGCCGTTGCGGGCCAGGTCCGCCGCTTGGAACGTTACTATCGCTGTCCGGAGTGCCAGGTAGCCTCCTTGGCGCGATCCAGAGGAGGATATTATGGCTAAGGAAACCGGCACAACCATGATCGCCCAGAATCGCAGGGCTCGTCATGACTACCAGATTGAGGATCGGTACGAGGCCGGCATAGCTCTGACCGGGACTGAGGTCAAGTCACTGCGTGAGGGGCGGGCTTCCCTGGCCGAGTCGTTTGTCAGCATCGACCGGAGGCACGAGGTCTGGCTGGAGAACGCCAATATCCCTGAATACCTTAATGGCACCTGGAATAACCATGCCCCCAAGCGCAAGCGCAAGCTGCTTCTGCATGCCAGGCAGATCATTCGCCTGGAGCGGCAGATTCAGGCCAAGGGCTACACCATTGTCCCCCTGAGCCTGTATTTCAAGGATGGCAGAGTCAAGGTGGAGATCGCCGTGGCAAGAGGCAAGCGCGAGTATGACAAGCGTCAGTCCCTGCGGGAGGAGCAGGACCGCCGCGAGGCCCAAAGGGCCATGCGCTACCGGAACCGTCGGGGCTGAGACACCTGCTGATGCACTTTCTGATTCTCGGATAGGCCGGCTGCCTCCTGATATTTCCTTGCACTATGCAGATCGACACGCCCGGAGCTAAGACGATTGGCAGTGTTCTATAAGCTTCTGAAGCTTGAGCTGGAGCCAAAATCTGCCCTGCAGAACAAACTGCAATCGATGATCAACAATCAGCTGGATGCATAAAAATACAAATGTGTGCATAATAGTGCATGTCGATCAAGGGATACGGAGGGTCGCCTCGGGCGGTCCGGAAGAGGAGAAGAGACATGGGCAAGATCAAGGCGGTGCTGGCGGCGGCTCTGAGTGTCACCCTGCTGGCCTCCCTCGGGGCCTGCGGAACTACCGACGAGGCGGACAGCAACAGTGCATCGGGCAAGTCCACAACAAGTTCCCATCCGGCGGCTTTTGACGTCAGTGGCATCAAAAAGGATCCGGACATCGCGGCCAAGGTGCCCGAGTCGGTTTCCAAGGACGGCAAGCTGACTGTGGGCATGGAGACCTCGTATGCTCCGGGTGAATTCATGAATGAGGACGGAAAGACACCGATAGGCTATGACGTCGACCTGTCCAACGCCATCGCCAAGGTGATGGGGCTCAAGGGGGAGATGGTCAGCGCTTCCTTCGATACCATCATCCCGGCCATCGGCAGCAAGTACGACGCGGGCATCTCCAGCTTCACCATCACCAAGGAGCGGATGCAGTCGGTTGACTTCGTCACCACCTTCAAGGCAGGCACGGCCTTTGCAGTCAAAAAAGGCAACCCCAACAAGATCAATCCTGACGACATCTGCGGCGTCAAGGTCGGTGTGCAGACGGGCACCATCGAAGAGCAGCAGGCGACCGACAAGATTTCGGCCGAGTGCAAGGCCAAGGGCAAGAAGCCGGTGGATGTGCAGTCCTACAAGCAGCAGACTGATGCCGCCACAGCGGTGGTCAACGGCAAGATCGACGTCTTCTACGCCGATTCCCAGGTGACCGGATATGCCATCAAGCAGACCGACGGTCAGCTGGAGAAGCTGGGCAAGGATACCGACATCGTCCTGCAAGGCGCCGCTCTGAAGAAGGGCAGCGGCATGGCTGAGGCCACCCAGGCGGCGCTCCAGAAGCTGATCGACGACGGCACCTATGCCAAGATCCTCAAGAATTGGGGCGTCCAGAGCGGGGCAGTCGAAAAGGCGGAGATCAACCCTGCGGTCTCTGACTGAGACAGGCCTCTAGGCGCGGGCCGGCTCAACAACCGGACTGCGCCTAGCGGTTGGCCCGGCTGGATAGGCTGGGCCTGAATAAGTTCAGCGGTGCGGAAGGAAGCAGGAGATGCATACCAAGAAGGGGACGGACCAGATTCAGATCCCCGGCAGAATAGAGGCCAGGCCGGTGCGCAAGCCGGGGCCGATCGTGGCCGCCGTCATCGTGGCCGTTTTCGTGGCCATGCTGATCCATGGCATGGTGACCAATCCCAACTTTGATTGGCCCACGGTCTGGAAGTATCTCTTCAACGAGCATGTCCTGGACGGCATCAAGTGGACCCTTCTGCTGACCGTCTACGCCATGGTTCTGGCCACAATCCTGGCCATCATCCTGGCGGTCATGCGCAAGTCGTCCAATCCGGTCCTGCGTTGGGTCAGCTGGTTCTTCATCTGGTTCTTCCGCGGCACTCCTGTATATACCCAGCTGGTCTTCTGGGGCCTGCTCTCCGTGCTGATTCCCAAGCTGGCCATAGGCATCCCCTTCGGGCCGGAGTTCTGGAGCATCGACACCAAGACCGTGCTCAACGCCACCGTGGCGACGGTTCTGGGGCTTGGACTGAACGAGGCTGCCTACCTTTCCGAAATCGTCCGCGCCGGCATCGAGGCTGTGGACCCCGGCCAGGAGGAGGCCGCCAAGGCTCTGGGCATGCCGCCCTCCATGATCATGCGACGGATCGTCCTGCCTCAGGCCATGCGCATCATCGTGCCGCCTACCGGCAATGAAACCATCGGCATGTTGAAGACCACATCCCTGGCCCTTGCCGTGCCCTTCACCCTGGAGCTCCAGTTCGCCACCAACGCCATCGCCAACCGCATCTACAAGACCATCCCGCTGCTGATCGTGGCCTGCATCTGGTACCTGGTCATCACCTCCGTTCTGATGGTCATCCAGGCCCAGCTGGAGAAGCACTACGGCAAGGGCTTCGACTCGCGGCCCCTGACCGGATCAGGGGCCAAGGACGGCAAGGAT
The DNA here is from genome assembly GCF_052606465.1 of Bifidobacterium sp. ESL0825. Lineage (NCBI taxonomy): Bacteria > Bacillati > Actinomycetota > Actinomycetes > Bifidobacteriales > Bifidobacteriaceae > Bifidobacterium > Bifidobacterium sp. ESL0825. The sequence continues at coordinate 1,008,857 of NZ_CP199589.1, read as the reverse complement.
GGCGAGGACCCGCAGACCCGTCAGGAAACTGACAAGGTCAACAAGGTCATGATGGCCGGGCTGAACGCCTGAGCGCAGGAGGAAAATCATGGACGAGGACAGGCAGACCAGGAAAAATGGGCAAGTCAATAAGAATCCGGCTATTGTCATCAGGAATGTGCACAAGGTATTCGGCGACCAGCATGTACTGCGGGGGATCAACCTGGAAGTCATGCCCGGCACGGTAACGGCCGTCCTGGGGCCTTCCGGCTCAGGCAAGTCGACCCTGCTGCGGCTGATCAACCAGCTGGAGACCCGCACAGCCGGCGAAATCTATGTGGACGGCGAGCTGACCGGATACAAGAAAATCAATACCGGCAAAGGTTCTGTGCTGCAGACCCTGGATGACAAGGCTATTGCCAGGCAGCGATCCAAGATCGGCATGGTCTTCCAGCGTTTCAACCTCTTCCCCCACATGACTGCCTTGGAGAACGTCATGGAGGCGCCGGTTCATGTGGGCCGGGTTCCCAAGGCCGATGCCCGCCAGGAGGCTCAGGCCCAGCTGGAACGTGTAGGGCTGGAGGACAGGATGGACTACTATCCTGCCCAGCTCTCCGGTGGTCAGCAGCAGCGTGTGGCTATCGCGCGAGCCTTGGCCATGCACCCTGACATCATGCTCTTCGACGAGCCCACCTCAGCCCTGGATCCTGAGCTGGTGGGAGAGGTTTTGGGGGTCATGAGGCAGGTTGCCCAACAGGGCATGACCATGGTGGTGGTCACCCATGAGATGGGCTTCGCCCGCGAGGTGGCCGAGCAGATCGTCTTCATGGATCAGGGAGTCGTGGTGGAGCAGGGAGGCCCTGACATCATCGACCATCCGCACTCCGAGAGGTTCGCTGAATTCTTGCATACCGTACTCTAGCCTCCGCAGGCTCAGGCCCTGTCCAGGTTGTAGAAATTCCGGCAAGAAGCCTTCCGGACAGGCGACGGCGGAACTCCCATGGCTAGACTGGGGTCCATGTGCGGAATCGTCGGTTATGCGGGATCGGTGCGGACGGCCTGCGGCAGGCCCCTGGAGGTCTGCCTCAAGGGTCTGGAACGTTTGGAGTACCGGGGCTATGACTCGGCTGGAGTGGCTCTTGCTGCCCCGGGAATGACGCAGGTGGCCATACGCAAGAAGGCGGGGCGCCTGGGCAATCTGGTCGCTGATCTGAAGACCAAGCCCATGCCCGAAGCCACCGTGGGCATCGGGCACACCCGCTGGGCCACCAATGGCGAACCCACTGATGTCAACGCTCATCCCCACACCAGCCGTGACGGCAAGGTCGCGCTGATCCACAACGGGATCATCGAGAACGCCTCAAGGCTGCGGCTGGACCTGGAGACCGAGGGATACACCTTCGTGTCCTCCACGGACACCGAAGTGGCGGCCAAGCTTCTGGGCAAGATCGCCCAGGAGATCGTCGATGCCACCGGCCAGCCCGACATCTTCGAGGCCATCAGGCGGTTGGCCCGCATGCTCAAAGGAGCTTTCACCATCCTGGCTGTGGACTCACGTCAGCCTGATCTGGTGGTGGGCATCCGACACGATTCGCCGCTGGTGGTCGGCCTGGGAGACGGGGAGAACTACCTGGGCTCCGATGTGGCGGCCTTCGTAGCCTATACCCGCCAGGCCATGGAGCTGGGGCAGGACCAGGCCGTCTGCATCAGCGCGGACCAGGTCAAGGTTACGGACTTCCAAGGGCACCCGGTGGAGCATCCCCGCCGTTATACCGTCGACTGGGATGCCTCGGCCGCCGAAAAGGGCGGATGGGACTCCTTCATGGACAAGGAGATCCACGAGGACCCGGCTGCCGTCTCCAACACCCTGTTGGGCCGATACGACGAGTCGGGCGACCTGGATCTGGACGAGGTTCATATCGATGAGGAGGTCTTCCGCCAGATCGACAAGATCATCGTTGTGGCCTGCGGAACGGCCTCCTACGCAGGGCTGGTGGCCAAGTACGCCATCGAGCACTGGGTCCGCATCCCGGTGGAGGTCGAGCTGGCCCATGAGTTCCGTTACCGTGATCCCATTCTGACCCCGCGCACCCTGGTCGTGGCCATATCCCAGTCAGGAGAGACCATGGATACGCTGATGGCGCTTCGCCACGCACGCGAGCAGGGTTCACGGGTTCTGGCCATCTGCAACACCCAGGGATCCACCATCCCCAGGGAGTCCGACGCCGTGCTCTACACCCACGCCGGCCCAGAAGTGGCTGTGGCCTCCACCAAGGCCTTCCTGGCCCAGATCGTGGCGGCCTACCTGCTGGGTCTCTACCTGGCCCAGGTCAAGGGGACCATGTATCGAGACGAGATCCACCAGACCATCGACAGCCTCAAAGCCATGCCAGCCAAAATCCAGAAGGTGCTGGACGGACAGGCCGAGGTCATCAGCCAGACGGCTCAGCGCATGTCCAAGGCTCGCTCCTTCCTCTTCCTGGGGAGGCATGTGGGCTATCCGGTGGCCTTGGAAGGGGCGCTCAAGCTCAAGGAGATCGCTTACATCTTCACTGAGGGGTTCGCCGCTGGCGAGCTCAAGCACGGGCCCATCGCCCTGGTGGAGCCGGGGGAGCCTGTGGTGGTCATCGTGCCCAGCGCCCGGGGCCGCAATGTGCTGCACGACAAGGTCATCTCGGCCATCGAGGAGGTCAAGGCCCGTGGCGCCTTCACCATTGTCGTGGCCGAGGAGGGCGACCCGGACGCCGACCGCTATGCTGACGTGGTCTTTTGGAGGCCGCCCTGCCCAACCCTGCTAAGCCCCCTGGTGGACGTGGTCCCCCTGCAGCTGTTCGCCTTGGACATGGCCCGGCTCAAGGGTCTGGATGTGGACAAGCCCCGCAATCTGGCCAAGTCGGTCACGGTGGAATAGGATCTCATGGCTGTCGGGTCCGGGCAGCGGGGGCACCGGATGGTCCTTGAGGAGCCGCGGATCCCCTTCGAACCCCGAATCATATACGAGGACCAGCGCATCATCGTGGTCGATAAGCCCCATTTTCTGGCCACTATGCCTCGAGGGATGTGGTACGCCAGTACTGTGCTGATCCGAATGCGCCGACTCTACGGGGAGCCCGACATCATCCCTGCCCACCGGCTTGATAGGGCTACTGCGGGCGTGCTGGTCCTGGTTCGAGATCCGGCTGCCAGGCGGGCCTATCAGATGCTCTTCCAGGAGCATCGCGTGCGCAAGGCCTACCAGTGCTTGGCGCCGGTGCGACCCATAGTGCGTCCGCGGACCGGCACTGTGCGACACCTGGATCCGCCCCGGGTCTTCCCGCTGGAGCGCCGTTCCAGGATGATCAAGCGCCGTGGGGTTCTCCGGGCCTGGGAGGAGCGAGGGCCTGTCAATGCGGTTACTCGGGTCGATTTGACGGCGGGCCTGGGATGCCTGGCCACCTACACCCTTTACCCGAAGACCGGCAAGACCCACCAGCTTCGTGTGCACATGAACGCTCTGGGGCTGCCCATAGTGGGTGACGATCTCTACCCCCGAATCCAGTCCCGGGCCTATGACGACTTCTCCAGACCACTGCAATTGGTGGCCCGTCGCTTGGAATTCACGGACCCCTTCACCGGGGTTGATCGAACTTTCACCTCTTCCGTTCCCCTGGAGCCTCAAGGAAAAGCCTGAACGGTCAGACTGGTAAGACATAATGGTCAGGGGATCCCCGAGCCGCGGGACGACGTGGACGCGGCAGGTATCCCCGTCCGAGGTTTGAGACGGACCAGGAGGTTCTACCCATGAGCAAACCGACACGGCGGCCCTATCGATGGCCCAAGCATCTCAAGGGTCAGCAGTCCCTCTGGTACGGCTGCGACTACAACCCCGACCAGTGGCCTGAGGATACATGGGATGAGGACATCAGGCTGATGACCAAGGCAGGGGTCAACGTGGTGGCCTTGGCGGTCTTCTCCTGGTCGCGCATAGAGCCCAGCCAGGGGGTTTTCGATTTCGACTGGCTGGACCGGATCATCGACAAGCTTGGCAGGGCGGGCATCGGGGTCAACCTGGCCTCGGCCACGGCCTCGCCGCCGCTCTGGCTCACCCAGGCCCATCCTGAGGTTCTGCTCAGGGACGAGCGGGGCGACACGGTCTGGCCCGGGGCCCGGCAGCACTGGCGGCCCACCTCGCCGGTCTTCCGCTCCTACGCTTTGAAACTCTGCCGGGCCATGGCCGAGCACTACCGGGACAACCCCTATCTGGTGGCCTGGCATGTGGGCAATGAGTATGGCTGTCACAATCGCTTCGACTATTCCGACGATGCCATGCGGGCCTTCCAGCGCTGGTGCCGCCGCCGCTACAAGGACATCGAGGCCGTCAACCGCGCCTGGGGCACGGATTTCTGGTCACAGAGGCTGAGCGACTTCTCGCAGATTCTGCCACCGCGTTTCATCGGCCAAGGGAATTTTCAGAATCCGGGCCGCATGCTGGACTTCGAGCGATTCAGCTCCGATGCCCTCAAGGATTTCTACATGGCCGAGCGGGACACCCTGGCTGAGATCACCCCGGACATCCCCCTGACCACCAACTTCATGGTCAGCGCCGGCGGATTCGCCCTGGACTATGACGACTGGGGCGACCAGGTGGACTTTGTGGCCAACGACCACTATGTGACGCCTGGCAGGGATCATCTGGAGGAGCTGGCCTATTCCTCCAGCCTGGTGGATGCCATCGCCCGTCGGCGTCCCTGGTGGCTTATGGAGCAGTCCACCTCAGCGGTCAACTGGCGGCCGGTCAACCCCCGCAAGGAGCCCGGACAGCTGGAGCGTGACTCCCTGGCTCATCTGGCGCTTGGTGCTGATGCCATCTGCTACTTCCAGTGGAGGCAGTCCCGGGCTGGCGCGGAAAAGTTCCACTCGGCCATGCTGCCTCATGCCGGCGAGGACACGGCAGTCTTCCGTGACGTCTGCCAGCTTGGAGGGGACCTGCAGGGACTCTCGCAGGCTGGTTTGGCCGGCAGTACGCTGGCCAAGGCCCCGGTGGCCCTGGTCTTCGACTACGCAAGCCAGTGGGCCAGCTCCCAGGCAGCCTCACCCAGCGATCGGGTCGAGCATGGCCAGGAGCCGCCGGTCTGGTACCGGGCCTTTCTGGACAACGCCATCCGGCCCGATGTCCTGCCGGTCAGGGCCGGATGGGAGGAGTATCCGCTGGTGGTCCTGCCAGCCCTCTACCTGATCGACGCTGACCTCTCCAAGCGGCTGCACAAGTATGTACACAGTGGAGGGCGGCTGATCGTCACCTGGGGCAGCGGCATCGCCGACGAGCAGGACCGCGTCTGGACAGGAGGATATCCGGGGCCGCTTCGGGACCTGCTGGGTCTGTCGGTCGAGGAGTTCGCACCCATGGCCCCCGGTGTGCCCGGTCTGCTGGACCATCTGGATCTGACCAATGGGGTTACGGCGCACGATTGGGCCGATGTCATCGGTCACCTGGACAAGGGCACCAAGGTCCTGGCAAGCTACCGGGCGGATCCCTGGACAGGGATGGATGGCATGCCGGCCATGACCGTCCATGACTGGGGTCATGGCAAGGCCGCCTATCTGGGCTGCCGTCTGGATGCCCAGGATCTGGCCAAGGTTCTTCCTGCCCTGCTGGAGGCCCTGGATATTGCTGATATGAGGTCAGTCCAGGGCGACCCCGATCTGTTGAGAGTTGAGCGAGTGAGCAAGGATGACCGGACGCGATTCGTCTTTCTGTTCAACAGGACCAGGCATCCGGTGCAGGTTCAGCTGGAGGGCCAAGCCCTGGTGGGTTCACTGGCCAGCGTTGACGGGGAGGGCAAGCAGGCCAGTCTGCAGGTCAATGGCGCGCTGGTGCAGCGTGTGGTCGGCCATCGGCATTGAGCTGGTGAATCCTGTACATGCCGGCGAAGATCAACTCGGGATCGTAGACCTCGATCAGGTCGGTGTCTTCTGAGAAGGTGCGACCCATGCCGCCCGTGGCCACCACGTGGAAGTCCCGGCCTATCTCGCTGCGGTATTGGCGAATGATCCGCTCCAGACCGCCGAGGAAGTTGTAATAGAGCCCGGCCTGCATGGCCGTCCTGGTACCCGTAGCCATGATGGTCTGAGGGCGGGTGATCTCCACCTGGGGGAGCTGGGCGGTCTGACCGGCAAGGGCCTGGGCCCCTGAACGGATACCCGGCACGATCAGGCCTGAGCGAATGGCGCCCCTGTCATCCACATAGTTGAAGGTGGTGGCCGTGCCGAAGTCGATAACCAGTACAGGCCCTCCGTAGCGGTGGAAGGCGCCCACGCAGTCAGCCAGGCAGTCGGCGCCCAGGGAGCGCGGGTCGTCCAGACGGATGTTCATGCCCGTCTTCACGCCGGGGCCCACCACCATGGGGTCGATGGAAAAGAAGCGGATCAGACAGGATCTGACGGCGTGCATGACCGCAGGAGCCACCGAGGAGATGATGGCATCCTGCACGTCCGCAGTCTTGTAGCCGGCCAGGGCCATGAGCTGCCCCAGCAGAAGCCCGAACTCATCGGCCGTGTGGTCGATCCTTGTGGTCAGCCTGTAGGAGGCGGCAACCTGGTCGCCCTCCATGAATCCGACCTCGATGTTGGTGTTGCCGATGTCGATGGCCAGCAGCATGTCTCTTCCTCCCTGCCGTCGTCCGGGCGCGTGGCGCTTTCCGGATCCATCCTAAGCGCATAAGCCTGGGTGATGGCTTCGGGGAGTATGCTGGTGGGCGGTGATCGACCAGAATGGCGGTCAACCACAGCATAAGGATTCGTCAATGAACGCAGATCGACACGGCACGCATGCCCATGGCAGCGTGACCGCAGCAGATACAGAGGCGGCCCAGGAGTCAGGCCCCAGCACTGACCCCGAACTCAACGCCAGGATCAGACCCATGAAGTCGGGCGGCAACACCCTGCCCTGGAAGCTGCTCAGTCTCCTGCTGGCCCTGGCCTTGGCACTCTCCCTGTGGGCCGGGCATCGTGGACCTATTGGCCAGGCCGAGGGAGGAACTGTTGCGGACACGGTCACGGTGGGGCTCAAGCTGGCTCCCACCAATCTGGACATCCGCAATCAGTCGGGTACGGCGCTGGATCAGCTTCTGATCGGCAATGTCTATCAGGGCCTGGTGTCGCGGGATTCCCGGAACCAGGTGCGCCCAGGGCTGGCCAGGAGCTGGAATGTCTCCGAGGACGGCCTGGTCTACACCTTCCACCTGCATGAGGGCATCCGCTTCTCCAACGGTCATGCTCTTCGGGCCCAGGACGTGGTCGACTCCATTCGCGGGCTCATGGCAGGCCACTACCAGGGCAGCGAGATGCTGGAGGGCTTCCAGGGCGTTGAGGCCACAGATCCGCTGACGGTGCGTCTGACGCTGTCCAGACCCTACCAGGACCTGCTCTGGCAGTTGAGCGGCCGGGCTGGCCTGGTCTTTGACCGTCGTGCTCATTACGACATGAAGACCCAGGCCGTGGGATCCGGCCCGTACCTGCTGGAAAGCTTCCGGCCAAACGACTCGGTCACCCTCAAGGCCGATCCGCACTACTGGGGCAGCGACAAGCCTAAGACGCCAACCATCGTCATCCGTTACCTCAACGACGACAACGCTGCCGTCAACGCCCTGCGCAGCGGGGATGTGCAGGTGCTGGCTCCGGTCACCGAGAACCTGGCCAGTCCTTTCCGCAACAGCCGCGACTTCCAGGTCAGGGCGGGCGACGACACCGACAAATACGTTCTGGCCATGAACGGCAAGGGTGCCGCCACATCCGACCCGCTGGTGCGGCAGGCCATCCGCCATGCCATCGACCATCGGCAGTTGATCGCCTCCCGGGGCGGATCGGACAGGGCCCTGGGCGGCCCCATACCCTCCCTGGATCCCGGCTATCAGGATCTGACAGGGCTCTACCCCCACGATCCTGAGCAGGCGCGGCGGCTTCTGGCCCAAGCCGGGTACGGTCCCGGTCACCGGCTCAAGCTGCGGCTGACCTACGCCAACACCTACGGCAGCGAGTTGGGCGATCAGCTGCGCTCGCAGCTGCGTCAGGTGGGCATCGACCTGGATGTGCGGGTGGTGGAGTTCTCGGTTTGGCTCCAGGACGTCCATGCCAACAAGGACTATGACCTGTCTCTGGTGGATCATGGCGAGAGCCACGACTTCCATCAGTGGGCCAACCCCGGCTACTACTACAACTATGACAATCGTCAGGTCCAGGAGCTCTATAGGCAGGCCATGGCCACGACCTCCGCCGATGACTCCGACAGGCTCCTGGCCCAGGCCGCCCGGATTGTCAGCAACGATGCGGCGGCGGATTGGCTCTTCAACTACCGGGTGACCACGGCCTGGCGGACGGGGTTGGAGGGCTTCCCGGTCGATCTGAACCAGTCCCTCATGCCCTTGTCCGACGTGACCTACAGGCGGGGATAACCATGGCCAAATTCCTAGTGCGGCGCCTGGTGCTCTTCATCTTGGCGCTGATGGGCATCTCCCTGCTGATCTTCCTGGCTCTGCGCATCCTGCCCGGTGACGTGGCCGCCGTCATGGCCGGGCTGGATGCTCCGCCTGCGCGTGTTGACCGGCTGCGTCGGCAGATGGGCCTGGACCGCTCCTACCCAAGGCAGTATCTGGACTGGATCAGCGGCTTTCTGCAAGGGGACCTGGGCAGGTCCATTCTGACCAACCGTCCCATCGCCTCCCAGGTTGGTGTCCGGGCCCAGATCACCTTCCCGCTGATTCTTCTGGGGCTGGGTGTGGCCCTGCTGCTGGGCATTCCCCTGGGCTGCGCGGCCGCTCTGGCGCGCTCGCCACGGATGCAGTCCTTCAGCCACATGGCCGCCATCGTGGGCGGATCCGTACCCGCCCTCTGGTCAGGACTGCTGCTGATCATGCTCTTCGCCAAGGGCAGTGGCCTGATTGGTCTGCTGCCCTCCCAGGGCTTTCCTGCTCTCGGCTGGGCTCAGCCGGGTCAGGCCCTGGCGGCTTTGATTCTGCCTGCTCTGTCCACCGGCATCATCGTGGGCGCCGGCATCATGCGGTACACCCGCTCCTTGTTGGCCGACATGCTCTCTTCGGGGTATGTGGACATGGGCATGGCCTGCGGGATGACCCGGACCCAGGCCGCCCTGCGCATCGGTCTGCGGCTGGCTTCCCCCCAGCTGGTTTCGGTGATCGGGTTGACCATGGCCGAGATGATCACCGGGGTCATGGTCAGCGAGAACCTGTTCGCCCTGCCGGGGCTGGGCTCCATGCTGATCACCGATGTGGGCAACCGGGATCTTCCGGCCGTTCAGTCCGAGCTGCTTCTGCTGGCGGCCTTCTTCCTCTTCCTGGGACTCTTGGTGGACGTTATCCATAGATTGATCGATCCGCGTTTTCGAGGTGCGGCCAGGCAGGAGGTGGCTGACTGATGAGCTGGGAACACGCAGACAGGCCTTATCTGGGATTGAGGGCCACATTCCCAGGCCAACTGGGATTCTTCGGACGGATGCGGGTGGTGTTGTCCAGCATGTGGCGCAAGGCCTCGGGGCGATACTCGATGATTGTTCTGGTCATGTGGATCCTGGTTTCCCTGGTCTCCAGGTTCTGGACTCCGGTTCCTATTTGGACTACCGACGGGTACCGGATCTGGCAGGCCCCCAGCCGCGACCACCTGCTGGGAACGGATGGCACCGGGGCAGACATTCTCTCCTGGCTGATGGCGGGATCGGCCACCAACCTGGACATCAGCCTTCTGGCGGTCCTCCTGTCGGGCCTATTGGGGCTCCTTCTGGTCATGGCCATGGTCTCGCGCCGCTCTGGAATATCCCAGACGGTCGTGGTCCTGGTCGACGCCCTGATTTCCCTGCCCACAGTTCTGCTGGCCCTGATCCTGGCTGTCCCCCTAGGCCCCAGCATCGCCGTGGTCGTCGTGGCCTGCGGGTTCGGATACGGACTCAACCTGGCCCGGATCGTACGACCCCAGGCGCTCCTGGCGGCAGAGTCGGACTATGTGCAATCCGCCCGGCATAGCGGGGTCGGATCCTTCAGAATCTTCTTGACTCATTTGGTGCCCAATGTCATTCCGGTCCTGTGCGTGCAACTTTCCATGTCGGCGGGGACCTCCGTGCTGGCTGAGGCAGGGTTGACCTACTTGGGGGTGGGTGTTCCCTCCGGTCTGCCCTCCTGGGGGCACTCGCTGACCACCTCGGTCAAGTTCATCAACGTCTTTCCGCTGACCGTGCTCTGGCCCGGCCTGGCGGTCACCATGGTGGTGGTAGCTCTGAACCTGTTCGGCGACGCTCTGCGTGATGCCATCGATCCGGTTACCAATCCCAGGCTCAGGGCTGCCGTAGCTGCCGCCGGACGGTCCACTCTTCAATCCGGGCAATCAGATGACGCTGATCATCATGTCGAGAATGCGGTCCATACAGGCGAGGGAGGCCAATCATGTCGCTGAATATTGACGGCCTGAGCCTGTCCATCAATGGCCGCACCATTCTCGACCAGGTGGACCTCAAAGTCGGGGACGGCCAGCGGGTAGGCCTGATCGGCTCCTCAGGCTCCGGAAAGTCGATGATCGCCCGCAGCGTTTTGGGCACCACACCACTGACGGCCTCCCTGTCGGGATCCATTCTGGTGGACGGGCTCCAGATTCTCGGTTCGGACGACCGGTCCCTGGCGGATCTGCGCGGTTCCCGGATGGGCATGATCTTTCAGAATCCTTCCACGGCCCTGAACCCGGTAAAGAAGGTCTACAGCCAGGTTGAGCTGCCTCTTCGCCGCCACTACCGTCTGAGCGTCCAGGAACGGCGCAGGCGGGTCATGGAGATATTGGCCCAGGTCGGGTTGGATGCGGATCTGGCTGGATCCTATCCGCATGAGCTGTCCGGGGGACAGCAGCAGCGGGCGGCCATAGCCACGGCCCTGGTCACCAAGCCCAGACTGATTCTGGCAGACGAGCCGACCACGGCCCTGGATGCCATAACCCAGCGGCAGATTGTGGACCTGTTGGTCTCCTTGGTCGACCAGAGCGGGGCCTCCCTGCTGTTCATCACCCATGATTTCTCCGTCCTGGCCCGGGTTGCCGATTACTGCTACATCCTCGATGCAGGGCGAGTGGTGGAAAGCGGGCAGACGCAGAGCATTCTGCGTAGTCCATCCAGTCCGCAGGGCAGGACCCTGGTGCGAGCGGCCAGAGAGTTGACGCTGAGCACAGATGGAGGCAAGCATGAGGCTGACTGACGGTGCACATGCCGATCCGATCCTGATCGGGGAGGGCCTGACCAAGGTCTATGCCTCCACCGGCAATGGAGAAGCTGCAGTTGACGGCATCGATGTTTCCCTCCTGCCGGGGGAGTGCTTGGCGATCATAGGGGAGTCCGGTTCAGGGAAGACCACGCTTTCCCGTCTGCTCCTAGGTCAGTTGAGGCCTGATGCCGGGCAGGTGACATATCAGGGCAGACCGGTTCTCCACGGTTCCCCGGCCGCCAAGGCGCTTGCCCAAGACTCTGCTCTGGTCTTTCAAAACCCCTTCACCTCCCTCGACCCGCGGTGGACCATCGGCCGGTCAGTCGCCGAACCTCTTCTGGCTGCCAGGCGCAGGGGGAGTGGGCACCTATGGCATCGTCGTCAAGATGGGACAGACCTTGCTGATCGGGTGGCCAAGGTCTTGTCAGAGGTTCAGCTTGACCCAGGCGCGATCATGACGGCTTATCCCTCCGATCTGTCCGGAGGCCAGGCTCAGCGGGCGGCCATAGCCCGGGCCCTTGTTGTCAAGCCCCGGATACTCTTGGCCGATGAGCCCATGAGCGCCATTGACGTCTCGGCGCGCGTCGGGATTCTTCATACCCTTCAGTCCATCATGGCTCAGTCCAGAAAGCAGAGCAATCCGTCAAATAGCATGTCCATGATCATCATCTCCCATGATTTGGGCGTGGTTCAGCACATCGCGGACAGGGTCATGGTGCTCAGTCAAGGAAAGGTGGTGGAGGAGGGGCCTGTGAAAGCCATCCTCGATCACCCCAGTCAGTCTTATACCCGTCAGCTACTGGCAGCTGCGACCCTATAGGTACCGGTGCTCATCGGCATTCTGGCCAAGCAAAATTATATGAGTGCATGCCCGTCCTTGACGGAATGAAGGAGGGCAGCGAGAGCATCTGTGCAGAGAAAACGGACGGTTAAAGACTGCGCCTGATTTGACGGTTGGTAGAGCAAATCGTAGACTGTTGGTTAGTTACTCAAGTAACTAAGTAATAAACAGTAATGCAGATCCTAATTCGACGCCCCGAATCAAGGCAGACAAGGCGGTCAAACGATGGCGATCGAAATACCGGATGGTCGGCCGGTTTTCGTGAAGGTGGCAGACCGGTTGACCGAAGCCATAGCCGAGGGACTGGTCGCCGATGGTGAAAGGATTCCCAGCACCACGGAAATCTCGACTGCCTACCAGATCAACCCGGCCACAGTCCTCAAGGGGATGAACCTGCTGGTCGACCGGGGCCTTCTGGAGAAACGGCGGGGGCTGGGCATGTTTGTCACTGTCGGTGCGGGGCGGAGCGTTCGTGAGCGTCGCAGGAGGGAACTCCTGAACGGAAGGTTCCAGGATCTGGTCGAAGAAGCCAAGGCTCTGGACGTATCCCGTGAGGACTTGGACGCCATCATAGAAAGGGTCTACCAATGAGTCTGACAGTTTCCAAGGTGGACAAATCGTACGGAAAGCTGAAGGCCTTGGATGAGATCTCGCTCTGCTTTGAGCCCGGCAAGATATACGGACTCTTCGGGCGGAACGGGGCCGGCAAGTCCACCCTGTGCAATCTGATGGCGGGCAGGGCACTTCCTGACCAGGGGCTGATCCACCTGGATGGAAGCGATCTGGTCAGCGACTCAAGAATCGTTCGCCGAGTGGCTTTGGTCAACGAAACCTGGCCCTATCCATCCCGACGGCACATTAGACAGGCATTTGCCATGGCCGAGGGGTTTTACGGCGGTTTCGACTGGCACTTGGCTGAGCGTATTCTTAAGAGCTTCGCATTGAGGCCCACTGACACTTTTGTCTCCCTTTCCACGGGGCAGCGTCAGGTGGTCAAGGACCTCATCGGACTCTGCCTGCCTGTGGAATATCTCATTCTGGATGAACCGACGACAGGAATGGATGCGGCGGCCAGGGAGAGGATCTACTCCTTCCTTCTGGAGTCCTATCAGCGCCGCGGACCGACCATGATCATCGCTACCCATATCATCAACGAGGTCAGCCAGCTCATCTTCCGCGCCACGATCATCGACCAGGGGCGGGTCCTGCGATCTTTCAGCGTGGATGATCTGTCAGGTCTGGGGACCACTGTCACTGGCCGTCCGCGTGACGTGGAGGGCTACCTTGCACAGGGCGACCCAAAGCTGCTTGGCAGGCAGCGCATCGGCGACCTGCTGCGCGTCAGCTTCGAGGGGCCGGTGACCGACGAGCAGCCCAAGGGGCTAATTGTCGCTCCCATGGATCTGCAGACCTACTTCGTCCAGATAACGGAAGGAGCGGCACAATGAATAACACGCAAGTTGCGGGGGTAGTGCGGACGAAGACCAAGCCGGGGTCTGACAGCCCCGACCTGGGTGCTGGACCTGCTGAAGGCTGGGCTCAAATCAAGCGCTTCCTGTCGCCTGCGGTGCAGACCCGGATGGCCCTGCGCGTACAGGTGATGCCGAGGCTGATCGTCTTTTTGCTTTGGGCCCTCGTCCTCGCTCTGGGGGTTATGGGGTTCATCCCCTTGGGCTCCGGGTTCACCGGTCTGTTCACCGAGATGGTGCTCATGGCCACCGCCTTTGTCTGCTCACTGACGACTTTCCGGCCCTTGATCTCCAATGCTGTGACCCGGTCCACAATCGCATGGACCCAGATCATCTCCAATGTGGTCATGGCCCTGGCGACAAGCACTTTCATGATCGTGGTCGCGATTATCAGCAGCCTAGGCCAAATCGGATGGATGCCCTTTACAGAAAGTTACCAAAGGTTTCTCGTACAGGGCTGTTCGCCTTGGAGACTGACTCTTGATCCCTGGAGTGTGTCATGCTTTAACCAGTCGTATGCCCAGCAGCCGTCCCGTTGGCTGGCTCTGGCGCTGCATGTCTTTATGGTGCAGGTAGCCTTCGTTCTGCTTGGCCAGGTGCTGGGTGACCTGGCCGCCCGTCTTGATCGAAAAGGCAGATGTCTGCTGCTGGTAGGGCTGTTGATCTGTGTTGGTTTCTGGCATTCGATTTCCGGCTGGAATTTCTGGGGGTGGCAGCAAATGGCGGTTCAGATGATCAACCTTATGCGCGGCCATTGGATGTACAAGACCTTAAGCCCCTTCATGAATGTTGATTTATGGGGATACGTCACCGTGTATTTACTCTGGCCCCAAGTGGTCTTCACATTAGTCTTCTCCGCCATATGCATCCTGTTCAGCTACTGGCTCACCAGCCGTCGGCAGCTACCAGCTATCCAGGGGCTCAGCATTCTGGGTTAGTGGCAGGATAGCTAAGAATTCCAGCGACGATTGACCACATGGTCGTTCGCCCACTGCTTGACGCCTGCCGGGGCAATAGACTGGGGAACCATGGTGGACATCCAGGATGCAGGGCAGGCGCTGAAGCGGTATTTCGGGTATGAGTCCTTTCGCCCGGGTCAGGAGGATTTGGTCAAGGCTATCCTGAACGGGCAGGACTGCCTGGGTGTTATGCCGACCGGGGCCGGCAAGTCCATCTGCTATCAGATTCCTGCCACCCTTCTGGACGGTCTGACCATCGTCATCTCTCCCTTGGTCTCCCTGATGAAGGACCAGGTGGACGGGTTGGAGGATGCCGGCATACAGGCCTCATTCGTTAATTCCACCCAGGATATGGATGAGCAGTCCCTGGCCCTGGCTCAGGCTGCACAAGGGCGCAGCAAGATCCTCTATGTGGCTCCAGAGCGGCTGGACGCCCCCAGATTCAGGGAATTCGCCCAGCATACGAGGATCTCCCTGCTGGCTGTGGATGAGGCCCACTGTGTATCCCAGTGGGGTCAGGACTTCCGCCCTGCCTACCTGGGCATTGGCGACTTCATCAGATCCCTGCCTCACCGGCCCACGGTGGCAGCCTTCACTGCTACGGCGACCGAGAAGGTTCGGCGCGACATCGTATACATGCTGGGCTTGGACGACCCCTACGTGGCGGTGACGGGATTCGACAGGCCCAACCTCTTCTTCGACGTGATCAAGCTGGAGAGCAAATACAAGAATCGCTGGGTGGTCCAGTACGCCCTGAAGCATGGAAACGACTCAGGCATCGTCTACTGCGCCACCCGCAAGGAGACCGAAGCCCTAGCCGATGATTTGACCAAGGCCGGTGTCAGCGCTGTCAGCTACCACGCTGGCATGGATGCCCAGGACAGGGAGCAGGCTCAACGGGACTTTGTCAACGACAAGGTGCAGGTGGTCGTGGCTACCAATGCCTTCGGCATGGGCATCGACAAGTCCAACGTACGTTATGTCATTCATCACAATATGCCTGAGAGCATCGAGGCCTATTACCAGGAGGCCGGCAGAGCGGGACGTGACGGCGAGCCAGCCCGTTGCTCCCTGCTGTGGAACGAGAGCGACATCGTCACCCGCAGGCGCCTCTTGGACATGGACAACGGCAACGACAGAATGACCGGTGAGCAGGCTGAAGCGGTCAGGGCCGAACACCGGCGTCTGCTCAACGTCATGATCGGCTACTGCAGGACCACCGGCTGCCTTCACCAGTACATGTTGCGCTACTTCGGCGAGGAGGTGGATCAGGCGGCCGCAGGTCTTTCGCCTGCAGAGGCCGATAAGGGCAAATCCGTCCCAGTCGGGCATCCTGACACGGGCAGCGGCGGCTGCCAGAACTGTTCCAACTGTCTGAGCACCTTCACGACCATCGACGTCAGCGATGTGGCCCGTGCCATCAGCAGGTGCGTGCATGATGTGAACCAGGGATTCGGCTCCGGCAAGATCGCCCAGATTCTCCGGGGTTCGCGCTCGCAGGATCTTCTTCGGCGAGGGTTGGATCGGTGCCCTAGCTATGGCGCTCTGGATCAGGTTCCAGAGGCGCGAATCCGTGACGTGCTCAACCAGATGGCCTCGGACGGGTATCTGTATATCACCGAAGGGCGGTTGCCCATGGTCCATTTCGGGCCCAAGGCCGCGCAGACGGTCAGTCCGAACTTCCATTACGAGATCAAGCGGACGGAACGCCCACGCGCCTCGGGCAAGGTCTACGGCGGCAGATCCTCTTCAACTGTCGACGATGATGGTCTCGATCAGGCCGCTGCTAGCGATGCCAGCCCAGAGGATGAGGAACTTTTCCAGAAGCTACGCGACCTGCGGACCAGCATAGCCCGCAAGATCGGCAAGCCTCCCTACATTGTCTTCTCCGACAAGGCACTGCGCGATATGTGCCGTCTTCGTCCGGCTGATGATGCAACCTTCCTGGCCGTCAATGGGGTGGGACAGCACAAGCTGGAGCAGTATGGGCCACAGTTCATGGGTGTCATCTCCGAGTTTTCGGCCAGAAGAGGGGTGGATGTGGTCAGGGGCACTGCCGAATCTGATAGGTAGGTCGGCCTACCATGAGACATACACGACTTCATCAAGGTTGCCTTTCATACCGGGCGCCCGACAGGAAAGGAAATAACAATGGCTGACAAACCTATTGTAGAGAGCTTCCAGCTGGATCACACCAAGGTCAAGGCGCCCTACGTTCGTCTGATCGACGAGGAGAAAGGGCCTCAAGGAGACATCATCTCCAACTATGATCTCCGTCTGGTCCAGCCCAACCAGAACGCCATTCCAACTGCCGGGCTGCACACCATCGAGCACACCATCGCCGTGCTCCTGCGCGAGCGCATCCCCGGTTACATCGACTGCTCGCCTTTCGGCTGCCGGACGGGCTTCCACCTGCTTGCCTGGGGCCGTCATTCGACCGAGGATGTGGCCAAGGCCCTGAAGGAGTCGCTGGAGTTCATCGCCGACAAGGCCACCTGGGACGATGTGCCCGGCACCGAGATCACCTCCTGCGGCAACTACCGCGACCATTCGCTCTTCTCGGCCAAGCAGTGGAGCCGCGACATCGTGGCCGCCGGCATCAGCTCCGATCCTTACGAGCGCAAGCTGGTCTGATCGCTGACAGGCAAACAACTGGGCCTGAGGAAGGGTATGTTCCTTTCCTCAGGCCCAGTTCGATCTAACAGACGAAAGCTCAACTACGCAGTATGGTTTCGATCTGTTTCATCTGATCGTCATCAATCTGCATGGCTGGTTCGCGGATGCGTGTGCTGATGGGCAGACCCTGCAGTCGCACAGCTCCCTTGATGGCAGACACGAACAAATCCGCAGTGTCGTAAATCGCCATCAGGTGGTTGATGCGTCGGGCCTTGTCTAGCGCAGTCCGGTAATCGCCCTCTTGATAGGCCTGATGCATGGCAACGAAGGTTTCCGGCTCCACGTTGGTCAGGCCCGATAAAACACCGTTGCCTCCGCAGATACGATTGACCATATAGTATTCGTCGAATCCGGAGAACACCGAGAATCCAGGGCTGACACGTCTGACTGCCGATACGACTCGACGTGTGTGGCTGATTGTGTCCACGGTGTCTTTGATGCCAACGATGTTTGGACATTCCTGGGCCAGTTTAGCGACCAACTCCGGGGAGCAGTCGTTGCCAGTACGAGCCGGGAAGTTGTAGAGGATCACCGGCACAGCCGAGGCCTGGGCGATGCTGGTGAAATACCTGTAAGCAGTCGGTTCCGAAGGGCCGAAATAATAGGGGCTGACAGCCACCACGGCATCGGCGCCGATTTGTCCGGCAAACTTGGTCAGATCCCAAACCCGGTCCATGTCAGTGTCGCCTACTCCGACGAATACCTTCATGCGCCCCCGTATATGGTCGACGGCGAATTGCAGGGCTGAGCGCTTCTCTTGGAGATCATAGGCATAGAACTCGCCGATGCTTCCGAACAGGAGCACCCCATTAATGCCAGCCTGGATCAGATGGTCCAGATGTCGTCCCCACAGGTCGGTGTCGATGACTCCTTGATCGTCGCTGACGGTTATCGACGGGCAAAATATTCCCTCGAATTTGGCTGATGACGTGCTCATGTTCACCCTTCCACAGTAAGCATATCGGCATCGATCCCATAGGCCCTCATGGCATTGTGCTTGAAGAAGTCCTCATCAGGGCCAAAGATGTCCAGCATCAGTTGCCAGTGTTCCCTGAGTGAGGAGTGCACGGTGACGACCGGCCAGTTGGAGGCATAGAGGATCCTATCCGGGGGAAATGTGTCCCTGACGAAGGCGACGATGTCGCGATCGACCGGCAAGTCGCCTGACACCTTGATATAGCAGTGCGGCAGGGCCGCCATGGCCTGCATGGCCTTTCTGCAGGCCGGCGACAAGTCGGGCATGTTGCCCAGATGGTCCATGATGACAGTCAGGGAAGGAACCTGAGAGAAAGCCTGAGCCATGTCCGGCAGTTCTGCCCCCCGGTTGCATAGCTCAAAGGGCAGGCCCTTATCAGCCATGGCGCGGAGCCCAGCGATGAAGGAGGGTTCCATGCAACGGCCGCGAGGGGCAGAGTCAGTATGCAGTGGCTCTCTGATGCCCGTAGCGTTGATGGGCACTCTCATATAGGGCCCTACCTGGGCTCGGAGCATTCGGGCAAGAATCTTGGGGTCATTGTTCTCATAGACCAAACGGTCCTCTAATAGGGGGTCATCCGAGTCTACTTCCACATAGACTCCGCCCAGGAATTCCGCTCCCAGCTGCTCGTACTCGTTTTCCAGCTCATGAAGGGGAAAGCTCCGGTTCAGTGAGGGCATTCCGTCCAGCCAAGGCAGATGCTGCCGTTCGAGATCCCACATATGGAAGTGAGCATCGATGACCTGTAGTTGTCGTGTCATGTCAGGCTCCCTGCTTAAGACCTATGCGGCACCCGCGGAAGGCATACCAGGCGATGTAGAGGAATCCGGGCACGGTCACCAGCATGGCGATTTCGATGCCCATGGCATCCTGAATGGCACCCAGCAGCAGCGGGATCAGGGCTGCTCCGACGATGCTCATGACCAGCGCCGAAGAGCCGGTCTTGGCGTCGTTGCCCCTGATGCCCTTGAGCGTCAGCGAGAAGATGGTGGGGTAGCCGATCGATATGAACAGATAGGCAACCAGGAAGCAGATGACCGAGAATCGTCCCAGACCTAGGAATACCAGAACCATCAGCACGGCTGTGACGCACATGTAGATGCCCAGTATCTTGCCGGCATCGAATTTGGTCATTAACGGAGTGGTCAGGAACCGTCCAAGGGTGAACAGCAGCGACAGCAAGGCCAACAGTGTGGCAGCCAGACCGGCGGTGATGCCGGCACCCCAGTGTTTGAGAGCATAAGCGGAGAACATGGCCATGCCAGCCACCTGCAAGCCGATAAAGATGAACTCGGCGATCACGCCCAGTACGAAGTAAGGGCGTTTCAGCAGGCTTGAGGTGCCGGAACCGGTGCCAGTTTTCCCTTCCTGCTCGTCATCGCCGGGTGGTGTTGGCAGTTTGAAGACGATGAAGACAGCTAACACCAGCAGCAGGACGATGCCGATGACGATATAGATCATTCTGGTATCTGACAGGAACTTGACCTTGGCTTGCTCAAAGCCCGGCTCTTTTGGGGTCAGGGTTTTGGACAGGACTCTGCCCAAAATCAGAGGCCCTACCACGTTGCCGACGCCGTTGAAGCTCTGTGCCAGATTGAGTCTGAAGGATTCGCCTTTTTCGTCGCCCAGCTTGGTGACGTAAGGGTTGCAGTTGGTCTCCAGCGAGGAGGCTCCCAGCGCTACCACGAACATGGCGAATAAGAAGAGCCCGTAGCTGGCCATATTTGTGGCTGGCACCACGATGAATGCCCCAACCGCGAACAGTATCAGTCCGGAGATGACCCCGCCCTTGTAACCGAAGCGCTTGGAGATGATTCCGGCTGGGATGGCCATGACGAAGTAGGCTCCATAGTAGGCCACCTGCAGCAGCGATGCCTGGGTGCTGTTCAGCTCCATGTAGTTGCTGAATGGGCTGTTGAGGGCGTTGACCAGATTCATGGTCAATCCCCAAATGAAGAAGAGTCCGATGACCAGGGTTATAGCGACGGTTGCCTTGGACCCGCCCTTGTTTCGCGTATTTGTATTTTCCATGTCAGAGCTCAATTCAGTGCCCGGTCCAGGTGGACGTATCCGCCATCAACGAATACCCATTGGCCGGTGGTGTGGGATGCGCGATCAGAGAGCAGGAAGGTGGCGGTGTTCCCAATCTCCTCGGGTGTGGTCATGCGATGCTCCAGAGGAATCTTGTCTGTGATGACCGACAGGCGTGCCTGCTGGGCCTTTTCATCGCCAAAGGTTTTGATCCAGTCGGCATAGAGCGGGGTCCAGCATTCCGAGACCACGATGGCATTCACTCGTACGTCATCATGGACCAAGGCCGCAGCCCATTCCCTGGTCAGGCCCAGAACCCCGCCCTTGGCTGCTGCATAGGCGCTGGTCTTGCCCTGACCGGTCACAGCGGTTTTGGAGGTGATGTTGATGACGGATCCGTGGCTTTCCTTGAGGTAGGCACAAGAGGCATGCATGAGTTCGTAGTAGTGGGTGAGATTGCCGTGTACGGAACGCTCGAACTCCCGCCAGTCAGTGGTTTCCAAAGCCTTGTTGTCGTTGACTCCAGCGTTATTGACTATGCCATCGATATGGCCGAATTCCTTGTGTACCTGCTCCACAATGGGGGCTATGCCGTCGGTGTCATTCAGATCCAAAATGAAGGTCCGGTAGGTATCGGTATAGGCCTCGATGTCTTTGCAGAACTGGTCCCTGGCTGACTCGTCACGGTCTATGACTGCGGTTATGGCACCCTCCTGGGCCAGTTGTAGAGTGATGCCCCTGCCGATGCCCTTGAAGCCGCCGGTGATGATGAATACCTTGTTCTTGAGATGCAGATCCATGAGAACTCCTTTGTCTATATGGATGGATGATTTGTTAGAGGTCCAGTGATTGGACTGGATTTTGATTGAGGTGGGCCGCTCTCACTCCTGGTGCAGGTAGCGCTGTGCGGTTTCCACGGTCATTTCGGCTCCATTGCCGGGAGCGGTCGGTGCCTGATACATGCCTTGGCTGATACGTACGGGGTTCACGAAATATTCGTGCTGGTTGTCTACGTATTCGATCATTCGGCCCTGTGTGGTGCAGGAGACGGCTGCGTAGTCGAACATGGCGAAGTGGCAGACCATCTCGCACAATCCGACCCCGCCGGCGTGGGGGCAGACTATTTTGTGGAACTTGCGAGCCAGCAGGTATTCCAGAACTATCTCCTGGGGGCCCGCCACTCTGGTGGCGTCGATCTGCATGATGCCGAAGGCGTTGGCCTGAAGGAACTGCTTGAACATGATGCGGTTCTGCATCTGTTCGCCGGTTGCCACGGGTATGGGATTGATGGCTCTGGCAATGGTTGCGTGGCCGATGATGTCGTCGGGGCTGGTGGGCTCTTCGACCCATGCCAGGTCGAAGTCATGGAAATGGTTGATCCAATCAATGGCTTGAGGGACATCCCAGACCTGATTGGCGTCGACGGCCAGGCGGACGTCGGGACCGATGGCATCCCTGGCCAGTCCCAGACGGCGTATGTCATCATCGAGGTTCTGGCCTACCTTGAGCTTGATTTGCTTAAAGCCCTTCTCCTGCGTCTCTCGTTTGGCGATCTCCACCATTTTTTCGTCGCTGTAGCCAAGCCAGCCTGGTGCTGTCGAATAACCGGGGTACCCGTGCTGGCGAATGTCCTCGATGCGCTCCTGCTTGCCGGATTGCCCATCCTTGAGGATGTCTATGGCCTCCTCGGGGCGCAGGGCGTCAGACAGATATCGAAAGTCCAATGTGCTGACAAGATCCTCAGGATCCATTTCAGCCAGCAGCAACCACAAGGGTTTTCTCGCCCTTTTGGCTTTCATGTCCCAGAGGGCGCTCAGCAGTGCGCCAATGGCCATGTGCTCGACTCCCTTTTCGGGCCCCAGCCAGCGCAGCTGTGAGTCATGGACCAATAGGTCCCAGGCCAGACCCATGCTGTCCAGCAGACGTTCAACCTCTAGGCCACGCAGAGTCTCTCCTATGGAATCTATGGCTCTGCAAACAACATCGTTGCCTCGTCCGATGGTGAAGACCAGACCACAACCTTTGATGCCGTCGTCAGCCGAGGTGTGTATTTCCACATAGGCGGCCGAATAGTCGGGGTCCTTGTTCATGGCATCCGACCCTGACAGGGTCAGAGAAGTGGGAAAACGAAAGTCATACGTTTTCACCGCAGTGATAGTACTCATCGTGGCTCCTTTGCCAATCTTGTGAACGTATACCCTACTATAGGCGTAGAAATAGAAATTTGAAAATCAGAAATGTAAAAATTCTAATTTCGACATGGATGCTTTAGCTGCTTCCTTGGTTACGATTGGTGGGTAATGGAAAGGACGCACATGGCCAGACAGGAACCAGGCAATCCGCACGTTGGCGCCATAGCCGAGCAGCTCGGCATCTCTGCTTCGACCGTCTCCAAGGTGATCAACGGTCGACCGGGCGTGGCGGCAAAAACCCGTCGAAGGGTCGAAAAAGCTTTGGCAGACGAGGGCTATGCGCATCCGCTTGTCAGCACGAAGATTGCTCAGACTATTGAGCTGGTTGTGGATTATATTGCCAACAATGGCACTATCGAGATGATACGTTATGCCTCAAAGTGGGCTTTGGATGCCGGTCTGGCTCTGACGGTGACACAGACCGATCACCAGCGGCGTGCCGAGGAATGCCTGAGGGGGATCATTGATCGCAACCCGCTGGGTGTGATCACCCAGATGTCCTCCATAGACCAGGAGGGCAAGAATGTGCTCAAGGCAAGGGGCATTCCCCTGGTGGCGGTCGATCCGGTGGACTTGGTAAGCGATGAGGACATGAGCATAACGCTAGACAATTGGACTGGAGGATACCAAGCGGCCAAATGCCTTCTTGACGCCGGGCACAGGTGCATTGGCGTCATCGCTGGACCGGCGAATGTGCAATCCGCGCAAGCCAGACTGGCTGGATACCGAGCAGCATTGGCAGCCATTGGTGCCAGTCTGCCGTCAAACATGGTTCAACAGGGAGATTATTTGCCTGACAGAGGGTACCAAGCCGCTTGTGATCTGCTGGACCGCGCACATCGTCCAACTGCGATTCTGGCCTGCAACGACTTGACAGCCGTCAATATCTATAGAGCGGCTCGCGAACGTGGACTGGAACCCGGGCAAGACCTGTCTGTGGTCGGATTCGACAACGTATATCCATCCTCTTATCTGATGCCCGCTCTTACCACGGTGGACCAGCCATTTGATTTGATGGCCAGGATGGCGGTGGGAATGATCCTCGATGCACGCCAGGGCAAGGAGTTCCAGCGGCATGTGGTCATGCCAACCCGTCTGGTCAGTCGGCATAGCGTGGTCAACCTGACTCGTGCTCGCCGTTTGCGCTCGGAAGGCCGGGTTCAGGAGAGCGCAGAATAGCCCAAACTATTCCCTGATTCGCTCAATGCGTACTCACTTCGTGACTGCCTGCTGATGGATACACTCGTACTTCGGCAATCGCGGGGGCGGGTCTCGTCCCTGCCGAACCGGTCGAGAAAGAGGTAGCCACAGTGAGCAGCTACACGATGGAAACTGCACGTTGGATCCGTCATGCCACCATGGACGACTTTGAGGCGATCATGCCTGTCTACGCCTACGCCAGAAAGCGGATGGCCGAGACTGGCAACCCCCGTCAGTGGGGGGACAAGTACCCCCTGCCCGAACGCATCCGCGAGGACATCGCCGGGGGCCACACCATGCTCTTGGTTGACGATGCGGCTGACATGGATCAGATTCCTGACGATCCTGCCTACCCTGAACCTGAGTTGGACGAGCACAAGGGCAGCCACGAGCGCATCATCGGCGTTTTTGCCCTCTTCAATGACCCGGAACCTGATTATAAGGTCATTGACGGCAGCTGGCTGGACGACCGGCCCTATACCACCATCCATCGGGTGGCTGCCTCGGGACTTGGGCGTCATGCGGCCGGGGACCTGCTTGACTGGAGCATGCGCCGGTACGAGAACATCCGCGCCGATACGGGACTGAAGAATTATGCCATGCAGCACATCCTGGAGACCCACGGTTTCACCCGCTGCGGCAACATCATCATGCCTGAGAACAAGGAGATCGAGAACGTGCGGGTGGCCTACCAGCGGCACGATCGGCCCCTTGACCTGGCTGAGCGCGAAAGGGCAGCCAGGCGCTTGGTTGCCGTCTGAGGGCGGAGGCCGACCGTCGCAGCGCCGTCGCACAATGGAGCCATGACATTGAGCGCAGCACCGGCATGGCGGTTCTCCGGGCCCGAGGGCCAGCGGCATTACGAGCAAGCTCTTCGGGCCTATCCTGGACAGATCATCGTGGACTTGCGGACCTTGAAGGTCAATATGGCCACCCTGGTGAAGCTGGTTCATTCCACGAACCCCGGTGCTGCAGTCATGGGTGTGGTCAAGGCCGATGCCTACGGCCACGGGCTCATCCCCGCCGCCCTAGCGGCACTGGCGGGCGGGGCAACTTGGCTGGGAACGGCCCAGTCCAGCGAGGCCCTGCGTCTGCGTCGTGCAGGCATCGGCCCCGACCGTTGCCGGATTCTGTCCTGGATGTTCAATGGGGACCGCGCCCCCTTTGATCAGTTGATCCAGGCTGACATCGATCTGGGCATCGGTTCCCTAAAGACCATGGAGATGGCAGCCCAGGCGGCAGATCTGGCCGGCAGACCTGCACGCGTCCATATCAAGGTGGATACCGGCTTTGGACGCAACGGCTTCACCCCTGAAGCCTTCGGGGATGCCCTGCACGAGCTCTCAAGCCTGGCCGCCAAGGGGCTGTTGGAGCCTGTGGGGCTTTTCAGCCATCTGGCAGTGGCCGACATGCCTGGCGTGGACGAGTTTGTGTCGTCCACTGACGAGCAAATCGCGCTCTTCGAGGAGTTCTCCGACAAGATGACGGCCGCAGGCATGAAACCCGAAATCCGGCATTTGGCCAATACCGCCGCCACGCTGACCCGTCCTGGGATACATTACGATCTGACCCGACCGGGCATCGGCCTGTACGGATACGAGCCTGATCCCTCCATGGGGGTTTCGGCCGATTATGGTCTGCGTCCGGCCATGACCCTCCAGGCCCAGCTAGGCACTGTCAAGGATATGCCGGCCGGCCATGGCATCTCCTATGGGCGCACCTATTTGACGGAGAAGCCCACCAGCACGGCCATCATGCCCCTGGGCTACGCTGACGGGATCCATCGGTCTGCTTCGGGCTTTGACCGCCAGGGCGCCATGGGCCGGGAGCACCGGGGCGGACCCGTCCGTCTGATGACTCGTCAAGGGCCCAAGTTGGTTCGCGTCGCTGGCAGGGTCTGCATGGACCAGTGCGTGCTTGACCTCAAGGGCATGGCTTCCGATCTGGGGGTGAGCGAAGGCGATACCGTTGTTCTCTTCGGTCCAGGAAGTGGAGAGGATCAGGCCGAGCCAACCGCTGACGACTGGGCCCGGGCCGCCGACACCATCAGCTATGAGATCTTCACCTGCCTGCGCAGCCGGATTCCACGGCTCTACTTGGGCGTGCATGAGGTGATCGACCCTGCCGACCTGCATCTGATGGCCGCTGAATCCATTCTTTGAGACCACTATCACAGGTAGAACCTGGGCTTGGGGCCTTGTCAAGGGGCAATATAAGTGGTGAGATGAGGTTATGACTACATATACAGGAAATGAACCCAGCAATATCTCATACACAGCCGTAGCTGACATCACCGGAGGCCGCGAGGGCCATGCGGATAGCCACGAGCCCGATCTCTCCCTGGACCTGGATACACCCAAGGCCATGGGGGGCAAGGGCCAGGGCACCAACCCCGAGCAGCTCTTCGCCATCGGTTGGGGAGCCTGCTTCCAGGGAGCTATGGGACTGGCCGGCAAGGAGTTGCGTGTGCCAGCCACCAAGTTGGCCCAGAGCAAGGTGCGCACTCATATCTCTCTTGGCGACCAGGGCGAGTCCTTTGGCATCAAGGCTCTAATTGAGGTCTGCCTGCCCGGCGTCGATCGTGATCTGGCCACCCGCCTGGTGGAACGCACCCAGGAGCTCTGCCCCTATTCCAAGGCAACGGCGGGCAATGTGCCCACTGAAGTGGTGGTCGTGGACAATCTGGACTGAACGGAGCGGGCGCGCCTGATGGGCACTGACGAGGAGGGCGGATCCCGCCTGCTGGCCGAGGGCTACTCCACTCAGGATCAGGAACGGTGGGCGCCAGAGCCTCCAAAGACCAGCAGCAGGACCGCCTTTGAACGTGATAGGGCGCGTCTTGTCCATTCTTCAGCCTTGCGTCGGTTGGGGGCCAAGACGCAGATCCTGGTCGCCGGCACCGACGACTTTGCTCGTACGCGGCTGACCCACACCCTGGAGGTGGCCCAGATTGGACGGCAGATCGGGACCATGCTGGGCTGCGACCCCGACGTGGTGGATTGTGCCTGCTTGGCCCATGACCTGGGCCATCCGCCCTTCGGCCACAACGGCGAACGCGCCCTGTCTTCGCTGGCCTCCGACATAGGGGGATTCGAGGGTAATGCACAGACCCTTCGATTGCTGACCAGGCTGGAGCCTAAGGTCTTCCATCCGGACGGACGCTCGGCAGGGGTCAACCTGACCAGGGCTGCCTTGGATGCTGCGGTCAAATATCCCTGGACCCTGGCCGAGGCCTCGGCTCATCCCAAGGGGGAGAGGACGGCCAAGTTCTGCGTCTACCCTGACGACCAAGAGGTCTTTCATTGGCTCAAGCAGGGGGCGCCGCAGGCCAGCACTCCTATGGAGTGCCAGGTCATGGATTTGGCTGATGACATCGCCTACAGCGTCCATGACGTGGAGGATGCCATCGTGGTCGGTTCTTTCGTGCCTGAGCGACTGGCTGAGCCCAGTATCATCGATGGCGTGGTCCGGGCTGCCCGATCCTGGTATGGCGACCGATGGGATGCTGACCAGCTGGTACGAGCTTTGGAAACCGTCCGTGGCATGTTGCCGTTGGGCTTCGACGGTTCACGTCGGGCCCTGGCTACGTTGAAGAACACCACCAGCTATCTGATAGGGCGCTTTGCCGACTCCGTGGAGGCGGCCACCCGAAGCCGCCATGGCCAAGGTCCGCTGACCAGGTACTCGGGAGGGCTGGTCATTCCTCCCCGGACCTCCTATGAGATTGTGGCCTTGAAGGGGATTGCTGTCTACTTCGTCATGGCTCCCCGTGAGAAGGAGCCCTTCCATGCAGAGCAGCTGAAAATCGTGACCGACCTGGTTGAGGTGATGATGGCCGACTCGCCAGCACCTTCGGATGCTCTGGAGGATGTCTTCCTGGAGGATTGGCGCCATGCGGGTTCAGACGGGGAGCGCCTGAGGGTGGCCATCGACCAGGTGGCCTCTCTGACCGACGGCTCGGCGTTGGCCCTGCATTCCCTGGTCTGCCCCTAGGCCTGCGGCATTTATGCCGGGCGCAACACATCGGCCTGGGCCGGTAGGCTGGGTGTCATGTCCGGAATGATCAAGAAGGAAGACATCGAGAAGGTCAGAGCCAAGGCCGATCTGTATGAGATCGTCTCTGAAAGCGTGACTCTGAAGCCTTCCGGTTCCGGCACTTATATGGGCTTGTGCCCCTTCCACGATGAGAAGTCCCCGTCCTTTTCGGTGCGTCCGTCCATGGGGGTCTGGCACTGCTTCGGCTGCGGCCTGGGCGGCGATGTCTTTACCTACGTGGAGCAGGAGGAGAACGTCGAGTTCGGCGATGCAGTCGAGATTCTGGCAGACAAGTACCAGATCGAGCTGCATTACGAAAACTCCCGCCAGGACAAGCGCCGGGGGTCCAAACGTTCCCGGTTGCTGGAGGCCAACGAGGAGGCCCAGCGTTTCTTCGTCTCGCAGATCATGAGCAAGGAGGCGCTGGCAGCGCGCAAGCTCTTGGCGGGCAGAACCTTCTCTCAGGCTGACAGTGCGCATTTCGGCTGCGGATACGCCCCACGCGGATGGGACAATCTGGTTCGCCACCTGGCTACCAAGGGTTTCACCCAGCAGGAGATGCTGGATGCAGGTCTGGCCAGGCAGGGGCAACGGGGGGTCTATGACTATTTCCGGGGCAGGGTCACCTGGCCTATCAGGGATTCCACTGGCCGTACCCTCGGCTTTGGCGCTCGCAAGCTCTACGAGGACGACGGCATCAACGCCAAGTACATCAACACGCCGGACACCCAGCTCTACCGCAAGAACCAGGTGCTCTACGGCATCGACCTGGCCAAAGACGCCATCGTCAAAAAGCGGCAGGTGGTTATCGTGGAGGGCTATACCGACGTCATGGCCTGCCACCTTGCCGGTGTCGATACGGCTGTAGCAACCTGCGGCACTGCATTCGGCGAGGATCATGCCAAGATCGTCCGCCGGCTCATCTCCGACGACGCCCTCGGCGCCATCCAGCTGATCGGGCCGGTCCAGGGTTCCCGGGTGGTTTTCACCTTCGACGGTGATGCCGCCGGGCAGAAGGCCGCCCTGCATGCCTTCGGCCTTGATGGGAGCTTTCTGACGCAGACCTTCGTGGCAGTGGCTCGGGAGAATCTGGATCCATGTGATCTGCGCATCCGCTATGGCGATGAGGCCGTGCGTTCCCTGGTCGAGCATGCCCGGCCGCTCTATGACTTCGTCATCGACACCGCCGTGGCCATGTTCGATACCCAGTACACCACCGGGCAGATGGGGGCGGTCAAGGCCGTAGCACCAATCCTGGCCCAGATCAGAGATCGCTCCCTGGTAGGGGCCTACACTCGCAAGACTGCCAGAAAAATCGGCGTGGATCTGGATCTGCTGCGCCAGGAGGTCAACAGGGCCCGTCGCAAGCTGCATGTGAAGGACCAGGATGCCTATGCGGTCCGAACTCCTCACCGCGGTGCGGGTGAATCAGAGGGTCGTGCGGGCCAGGGCAGTGACGATGCCATGCGACGCCGCAGAATACAGCGTGAGGACGCCCTTCGACAGGGCTACCACCACATTGATGATGCCGTCTTCATCTGCGAGCAGCAGTTCATGGGCGTGCTTATCCAAATTCCCAGAGCGGTCGGATCGAATGCCTTCGCCCAGCTGAGTCCGGACAGTTTCGAGGTTCCGATTTTCCGCTCCCTCTATCGGGCGGTGCAGGCCGCCGGAGGGCTGCCTGGCAGGAAGACGCCCCAAGGACTATGGATGCATAATCTGACCAAGGCTGGCGGGCCCATGCTGGAGTCGGCCATTAATGAGCTGGCCGTCATGCCCCTGCCGCTGAATCTGGATAAGCAGGAGGATAAGCAGAGGGGCTCAGGACCCGGCTCCAGGAAAGGCGACAAGGGGGACGATCAGAGCGCAGGCTCCGAGGGCGCGGATGTTCAGCTGAAGCAGCCTAGCCCAGAGGAGCGTCAGTATGCCTCAGAGCTGCTGGCAAGGCTGCTGGATGCCACCTACATGCGGCTGATTGCCTCGGTCAAGCACCAGATGAATCAGTTGCCCGACGGCCAGGAGAAGTTCGACCTTCTCGGCCAGCTCACTCAATACGAGACCCAGCGTAACAACTTGCGCAACCAGGTCTTCGGCAACGCCGAGTGAACTGCTGGTTAGATCAGTTGGCCCTTCCTGTTCTTGTGGGCGTTTTGACTGCCGACAAGCCCTGCCGATAGGGTGAATGCATGAACATGGAGCATCTAAAGGAAGCAAGTCCTGCCGAGTCAGCTGACAAAGCCCGGTCTGTTGAGGGCCGTCGACCGCTTGCTGTCTTCTGGGATATGGACGGAACCCTGATCGACTCAGAGCCTTACTGGCATCAGGCCGAGGTAGATCTAGCGCGCAAGCATGGAGGAGACTGGAATACTGACATGGGTTGGCAGGTTTCCGGCAAGCCTCTGTCCAAAGTGGCAAGGGTGATGCGCGAGCGGGGTCTTAACCTTCCAGAGGATAAGATTCCAGATCTGTTGATCGACGGGGTGATTGCCATGGAGGAGCGTCATATGCCTTGGATCGACGGGGTCCGCGACATCCTGGCAGATCTGGTTGAGGCTGGCATCCCCTCCATTCTGGTCACTACTTCGCCACGCCGAATGGCTGAGGCTGTGGTCGACAAGGCTCCTGACAGGGCTTTTGCCGACTATGTGTGTGGGGATGACGGACTGGCGCAAAAGCCTGATCCCGCTCCTTATCTGCATGCGGCGGGTCTGCTGGGCATCACAAGTCCTGATCAAATGGTCTCTTGCTTGGCTTTCGAAGACACCCTGACTGGTATCACTTCTGCTGTGGCATCGGGAGCCACCACTGTGGCCTATACCGGCACCAACCCGGTCGACACCTCTTCAGGTCCCCAGTTCGCTTCCATGAATAGCTATGTTGGAGTCACCTTGGATGATCTGTCAGCATTGATCGCCAAGCGACTCGAACGATCGGGGTCACCGGCTGCGCAGACCTGCTGAATCAAGCTGTCTACTGCAGGGGGCGATATTTTCGGCTGGAGCCGCGCGAAGTAGCCACTGGATACCTGTCGGCCGTCCTCTGCAGTTTGTCCATGATGATTCGATCCATGTCCAGATCCAGCCGATCCGCCAGCTGGATGCAATAGGTCAGCACGTCAGCCAGTTCGTCGGCCACATGGCCTTCATCTGCGTCCCTGGGATCATCCCCCCACTGATAGCATTCCAAGAGCTCGGCAGCTTCGATGCAGATTGATTTGGCCAGGTTGGCGGGCGTGTGGAATTGATCCCAGTCGCGCTCGTGCACAAAATCCATCACCGCTGTTTCCGTTTCCTTGCTGATCATGATTTCGAGCCTATCAGCCGGCCCTCCTGCCATCAGATTGGTGTGGGTTCGTGGCATAGTGAAAACCATGGATTCATCAAGCGCGCCGCAGCCTGTGGTGATGACGCTGCCCTATGGCGATTTCAGCGATGAGGATTTTTCCAAGGCTATTGCAGAGTACAAGCGGACGAAAGATGTTGGCGGTCAGGGCAGTAAGGTGGAGAGGAGGCTGCTTGAGGAGCTGTTTCTACGCTATCCCACTGTATATATTGTCTCTGCCGACGAAAGGGACAGCAGCAAAAAGCACGGCGGTGAGCCTCCTTATGTGGTTTACGTCGGGGAAACCAACGATATCCGTTCTCGAACCAGGCAGCATATTGAGCTGGACCCACGGACCCGGACGGATTGGGAACGCCTGGTGCGATTTATGCGCAATCATCAGGACAGGGTTTGTCAATACATCATCGGCGATCGCCACTTCAATAAGTCCTTGACCTTGGATATGGAAAATCGGCTGATGGGGTATATGCAGAGCGTCGACGCGGTCAAGCTGGTTATGAACCGTAGAACCAACGCTCAGGACATGTACTACACCAGCGATGAATTCGACAGCATCTTTTCCAAGGCTTGGCAGACTCTGCATGAAATGGAGCCCGATCTGTTCCCGGAAGAGAAGACGATCCTGGACTCTGCCCTGTTCAAAGCCTCGCCCTTCCGCAAACTCACCGACGAACAACGGCGGGCTGAAGAGGCTGTTCTGCATGTGTTGGAGTCGGTGATTATTCAAAACCCTGGCGAAGGTTTCCACTCGATGACGGAGTCGACGGATCCGGTGCAGATTGATGGTGACGCCGATACCCAGGTCATTGTCGTTCAGGGTATGTCAGGGACTGGCAAGACCGTTTTGCTCAGTCATCTCTTCTATCAAATATGTGCTAGATATGGCATCTATGGAAACTTGAACGGCGATGACGATAACCATTCGTCAAAGGCCAGGCAGCGTTCCTATATTATTGTCAACCAGGTCGAGCAGGCTAATGTCTACAACCAGATGGCTCTGAAGCTGGGATTGCAGAAGAAACGCGGTCAGTGTGTGGTTGGAGCTGTCCAGTTCATCAACCGATTCAGCAAGCACACCAATCGAAATGGCCGGTCCACAGGCAGGGCAGCTGACCCCATGAATAGCGTCGATGCCAAGGCGGATGTGGTGCTGATTGACGAGGCGCACCTGTTGCTGACGCAAGGGTCGCAGAGCTACTCCGGAAGCAACCAGCTCTATGACATCCTACGGCGGGCAAAAGTAGCCATCGTGGTCTTCGATCCCGAACAGGTCTTGCGTGGGTCTCAGTTCGTGGATGCCCAGGAAAGTCGGCTTCTGGGATTGACTGGTTCTGAGCATGATAAGACCTTCTCGCAACCTATGCTCATCCACGAAAAGTCACGGGACGGTCAGGCGCACGAGGATACCTTCCAGGTCAGTCATGTTCGTTTGGATCAACAGATGCGTATTCAGGCTGACCCTGCAACCTGCGCCTGGCTGGATCGGATGACAGCCAAAGATGGTGTCATTGAACCACTGCATCCGGATCCTTGGGAGCATCCTTATGAGATTAAGGTTTTTGATTCGCCCAAGGATTTAAGGGAGTTTATTCGTTGTAAAGACAGGGAGCAAAGGGGAGAGGGCTCCTTGGGCCTTTGCCGACTCCTGGCCACCTATGACTGGCCTTACAGCAGCAAGAAACACCCGGATCCACTGGATTCGTCCCGTCATTGGCAGGTTGTACTGCGCCAAGGGGATTCAGGCCAGTGGGTGTGGGCCGAAGAGGGTCAGGAAGGGGATGGTGAATTCGCCATGCCTTGGAATTACGAGCTATATGAGGCCCAGGGAAACTCTGCTGCAAATCACCGGATTGCCTGGGCCGAGCTGCCCTTCACCATCGATGAGGTGGGCTCCATATTCACCATCCAAGGTTTTGACCTCAACTACGCGGGGGTCATCATTGGACCATCAGTCACTTATAGGAATGGAAAGATCAAATTCGAACCGAAGTTCAGTTGCAACACACTGGCGACTAATCATCGGTCGGAGCCAGAGATGAATCCTGTGGATAACCTTCGTCATGAGTTCAATGTGTTGCTCAAACGAGGGGTGCACGGATTGGGGCTATTCGCAGTCGATCCCGAGCTTCGGAATCGACTGGCCTGGGCAGTGGGTGGGTTCGCCTGCGTCCAGGACTGACCAGCTTAACGCGCCTACAAGGATTGAATGCCAATCAGGGGTATCATGTCCTG
Source organism: Bifidobacterium sp. ESL0825 (assembly GCF_052606465.1). Classification (NCBI taxonomy): domain Bacteria; kingdom Bacillati; phylum Actinomycetota; class Actinomycetes; order Bifidobacteriales; family Bifidobacteriaceae; genus Bifidobacterium; species Bifidobacterium sp. ESL0825. Next base: position 975,697 of record NZ_CP199589.1, on the reverse strand, counting down.
GGCCATGATCCATGGCCCAGGACATATTCATGAGAAAGGCGCAGGCGAGTATATGACGACGCGCAAGATCATCCTGGACTGCGATCCAGGTCATGACGATGCGGTGGCTATCCTTCTGGCAGTAGGCGATCCGCGGATCGACCTGATCGGAGTGACTACGGTTGGCGGCAACCAGAGTCTGGACAAGGTTACCTACAACGCGAGGGCTGTGCTGGAAAAGGCTCATGCGCGCCAGGTGCCGGTCCATGCCGGATGTGATAGGCCCTTGGTGCGTCCTCAGGAAGTAGCCGCCTCCATCCATGGTCAGACGGGTCTGGACGGTGTCGAGCTCCCCGAACCTACCCGGCCCCTGGATCCTGGCCACGCTGTCGATTGGATCATCGAGACCATCATGCGCGAGGAGCCGGGCACGGTGACTCTGGTTCCCACTGGACCCCTGACCAACATCGCTATGGCCGTTCGCAAGGAACCCCGCATTGTCGATCGCGTTCAAGAGGTTGTGCTCATGGGCGGCGGTTACCATGTGGGCAACTGGAGCGCTGTTGCTGAATTCAACATCAAGGTGGATCCCGAGGCCGCACATATCGTCTTCAACGAGCCCTGGCCGGTCACCATGGTGGGGCTGGATCTGACTCATCAGGCCCTGTGCACCCCGGAGGTCCAGCAGCGCATTGAGGGCATCGGCACCGATCTGGCCCATTTCGTCAGCGGGTTGATGGACTTCTTCCGCAAGTCCTACCAGGACAACCAGGACTTCGTGGATCCGCCTGTGCATGATCCCTGCACTGTGGCCTATCTGATCGACCCCTCTGTTGTGAGCACCCGTCGTTGCCCGGTTGATGTGGAGCTGCGCGGGGACCTGACCTGCGGGATGACCGTGGCCGATCTGCGCGGCCCTGAGCCCTCTGCTGAGGACTGCCACACCCAGGTGGCTGTCAAGCTGGACTTCCAGGGATTCTGGGACCTGGTGGTCAAGGCCATCACCACGATTGGATGAAATCAATGAAGACTTCGAACGCAGCCGCACCCAAGACCGACAAGCCCGCTGCCACGACCGCTGGTGGCTCTGGCGCTTCTATTGTCGCCTTGATGACGGCCCTGATGGCCGCCGTCTTCGCCTTCCAGCTCAACGCCTCCATGCTCTCGCCGGCCCTAACGACCATGGAAACCGAGCTCAATGCCAGCAGCTCCAGCATTGGTCTGACACAAACGGTGTTCTTCACCTCCTGTGCCGTCTTCTCCCTCTTCCTGCCTCGGCTGGGCGATTTGGCCGGCCGCAAGAAGGTGCTGCTGGGCATGCTGAGCCTGACGGCGCTGGGATGCGTGGTCTCCGCTCTGGCTCCCAATGTGACGATGCTGATGATTGGGCGCGTCATTCAAGGAGTGGCCGGTCCGGTCGTACCCATGACCCTGATCATGCTGCATGCCGAAGTGACCGATGAGGCCCGCTACGCCAAGCTCATGGCCGTTTTGACGGCGGTCAACGGCGGCATCGGAGGCGTGGATGCCATCCTAGGCGGTTGGCTGGCCGGCACCTTCGGCTTCCGGTCGGTCTTCTGGTTCATGGTGGCCATTGCAGTGATTGCTGTCCTCCTAGTAGCAGTTTTCGCCCGCGAGAGCTATGCAGACGATCGTCCCCGCATGGACTGGGCCGGCGTGGTCTTCCTCTGCATAGCCTTCCTGGCGGCCTACCTGGCTATCAACGAGGTCGAGAAGCTGGCTCAGGCGCGCTGGATCCTGGTGGTCGTCGAGATCCTGGTTGCTGCGGTCTTCTTCATGATTTTCTGGAAAGTCGAAAGCACCACGTCGGCACCCATGGTCACCACCACCTACCTCAAGCAGCGGCGCACCTGGGGCCTTCTGCTGACGACTCTGACCACCATGGTCGGCGTCTTCGCCATCATGAACGGGATCGTTCCGGCGCTTGCTCAGGATGGCGAGGTCGGCGTCGGCTTGAAGGCCAGCATCGTCTCCTTTGCGACGCTGACCCCATATGCCCTGGTCGGTCTGGTCTTTGGCCCTGTGGCTGGGATGCTGGCCTCGCGCTTCGGCTATCTCAAGGTTCTGAGAGTCGGTCAATTGGTCAGCGTGCTGGGACTGGTCTTTGGCATCTACGTCTGCCTTGCCCCCAGCATCTGGAGCCTGGTGGCGCTCTCCCTGATCCTAGGTGTCTCCTACGCAGGGACGGCTAACATTATGCTCAATGGGCTGGGCGTGGTTCTGTCTCCTGCGGACAACACCGGCTATCTGCCGGGACTCAACGCCGGAGCCTTCAACCTGGGCTCAGGCCTGAGCTATGCGGTCCTCTATGCATGCATGAGCGGCTTGGCAGTATCCGGCGGAGCCCGTACTGGATACATTGCGGCTATGATCGGCGGCGGCGTGCTGGTGCTGATCGCCCTGGCTCTGTCCTATCTGATTCCCGATCCGGAACGAATGAACGACAGGTAATATTCCGGTCTGATAGGGGTCCTGCGAATGCACTGATTCGCAGGACCCCTTTCCATGTCTCATAGGCATCCGACTCTATGCGTATCCGACAAGGGTCAAAAGTCGGGACTAGACAGGCCAGCAGCCAGTAGCGCCGAGTGTCCCGACCTTGGGCTTAGTGGCGGAAAATAGCGCCAAGAGAGGCCCTGTAAGCCGTGGGCGGGCGCGTAAACTAAGTGAGGAATTCGTTCGCCGGAGGTGACCATGCAACATCGGGTGATCGGACTGCTGAAGAACGAAACCGTCCTGGTCGTCGCGGCAGTCATCGCTCTCGTATCCTGCATCCTCATTCCTCCCGACCGGCAGTATCTTGGCTACATCCACGTCAATACCCTCACCCAGCTGGGTTCCCTCATGATGGTGGTCTGCGGCTTTCAGCGCATCGGGGTCTTCCATGCCATTGGTGCCGGCCTGCTGAGTCGTGTCCGCTCGGTGCGGGGCCTGGCCTTGGTGCTGGTTTCCCTGCCTTTCTTCTCCAGCATGTTCATCACGAACGATGTAGCCCTGGTCACTTTCGTGCCCTTCGCCATTGCTGTTCTCATCATGGCTGGCCTGGAAAACCATGCTCTGCTGATCGTCACTTTGATGACCCTGGGTGCCAATGTGGGCAGCATGCTGACGCCTATCGGCAATGCTCACAACTTATATCTCAAGGCCCGCTCCGAGATGCCTGCCGGGGAGTTCCTCCTCCTCATGGTGCCTTATGCCCTGGCTGCAGCCCTGATGCTCTTCCTGTGCTGCTGGTTCGTCTTCAGGAATCAGCATTTGAATAAGTTCGAGGGCATGGATGCGCAAGAGATCCGCCGCAGCATACTAGCGCCCAGGGAGGAGGGGATACAGCCTCAGGTCAAGGAGATGCAGCAGTCCAGCGGATGGCGCATCACCGTCTACCTCCTGCTCTTTCTTGTCTGCCTGCTTGGTGTGGCCAAGCTGATTCCCCAGTGGGCCATGGTTCTGGTGGTGGCGGTGACCTTTCTGATCTGCGACAGGCGGGTCTTTCTGCATGTGGATTGGGGACTGCTCCTGACCTTCGTGGCTTTCTTCATCTTTATAGGCAATGCCAGACGGATCCCCCAGTTCTACAACCTGGTCAGTGGCCTGGTCAATATCCACCCTTTGATTACCTCGGTCCTGTGCAGCCAGGTCATCAGCAATGTGCCCACAGCCCTGCTGGTCTCAGGTTTTTCGACAGCCTGGCGCCCGATCATTCTGGGTACCAACCTGGGCGGGCTCGGCACCCTGGTTGCTTCGATGGCCTCACTGATTTCCTACAAGGCTGTGGTCAAGCAGTATCCGGGCAAGAAAGGCGATTACCTGAAAATCTATACCGCGTTTAATCTGCTCTTCCTCGTCGTGTTGGTTGGCATGGCCCTGCTGCTGGAGTAGACTACCCCCATCAACCAGGAATGGTGCCGCTGATATTGAGAGGGAGGCAGCAACGGTGGAACCGGACCCGTGCGCGTCTAAGCCTAAGAACACAGGGATATTGGCCAGACGGAACCTTGGGGTTCTGGTCGGAATCATGGCCTTGGCCATCATGTCGCGGTTTGACTCCATCATCTCTCCTTCCGTTGCAGCCATCCAAGCATCCTTTCCTCATGCTGATCCTTCAACTGTCGAGTCGGTGGTTTCCATCGGCTCCTCGGCTGCCATAGTTTCAGCTCTTCTGTTCGGTCAGCTCTTGACCAGAATGAGTTTCAGAACCGCTGCCTGCATCAGCTGTCTGTGTGTCGCCCTGGGCGGCTTGATGCCCTTGGTTGTGCATGGCAGCGTGAGTCAGCTTCTTCTCTTTGCTTTGGTTGTCGGGTTTGGCGTGGGTATCGCCACTACAGTCCTCCCCAGCCTGTCGGCCGGGTTCTTCCGCGGGAAGCAGTTGGCGGCGCTGATGGGGCTGGTCCTGGCTGTTCAGGATGGCTCTTCCATGCTGGTCCTTGCCCTGGGTGGTGTTCTGGCCAAGGGAGGTTGGCTGCACAACTATTGGCTCTATTTTCTGGCCTTGCCTGCCTTGGTCTTGGTCATCTTCATGGTCCCCGGAGTCGGTGCCGTCGAGGAGGAGTCGGAAAAGGCCGTAAGATCTGAAGCATCGTCTTCTTCTCAAAAAAGCGGACAATGCTGGTGGGCTACCGTTTCCTGTATCCTCATCGGGTTCCTGAGCATTTTCCTGGTCGCGGTCCTGTACAACAAGCTCGCTGTCTACATAGCCAAATACGGTTTGGGTGGCACCAGCGCAGCCGGGGTGGCCCTGATGTTCAACACGGGTTCCTCGGTCGTGATCGGGCTTGGCATCAACGGCATCAAGCGGATTTGCCGGCAATGGACCATTCCGGCCGCCTTCCTTCTGATGGCCCTGGGCGCCCTGCTTTTCCTGACCACTCGCTCATTCCCGCTGGTTTGTTTATCGGCATTTCTGATTGGGTCGGGCAGTGCCATCAATATGGCCACCTGCCCCTACTATCTGTCCAATCTGACTGAGCACAAGCGCTATCCGCTGGTCATGGGGGTCTTTTCAGCCACCACCAGCCTTGGTTTTACGGCATCCACCTGGGTCTTCAAGGCTTTCTCAACAGCGTTTGGCCTGGATCCGGTGACCGGCAGTTTCATGGGCATGCTGATCATTGCTCTGCTGGCTGCCGTCATTCTCTCACTTGTCCGCTTCCAGAGCTGTGTCGAGTCACGCTTCATTGAGCGATAAGCCACTCTTTTAGACAGTGCGAGCCAAAGGTGAAGCATTGTCGCTCACTTATCGAGACAGGTAGGAATTACCTGTGATGACGAACCTTCGCAGAGTCTCCTTGGCGTGGGATATGCCTATTCGGGGCGTTGCCGTGACGGTCTCGTCCTGGGCCAGTCCGTCGGCTGCCAGACGGATGGGCGGTTTTCTAAGGTCATGGCCATAGTAGCGCTTGTCAATGTCCAATGCCTGGCAGAGCTTGGCGGGACCGTTGGTCAGATCCCGGTCCGGGTGACGTCCGTGCCTGTGGATGCGCAGAAGGTCCAGACCCTGCACTGGCTGGCAGGCCCGAATCAGCACACCGGCGCCGAACCCGTCCTGCTGGCAGGAGATGTTCAGGCAGTAGTGCATGCCATAGGTGAAGTAGACATACATGTGTCCGCTGGGGCCGAAGAGAGCGGCATTGCGAGCCGATCGTCCATGGTAGGCATGGCTGGCCGGATCATTCTGATCGTAGGCTTCGGTTTCCACGATCCGTACCCTGGCCTGTTTTCCTTCCGACTCGTAGTCACGGATGATCAGGCAGCCCAAAAGCAGACGGGCGGCTTCCTCCACAGGGCGGTCCAGAAAGTCTGGGAAGACCAGGTGATCGTCCTGGCTTGAAACGGCCTTCATTCCATTTGGTCCTTGCGGACCCAGACCGCGCGCTGGCCGCGCGATTCCGGCTGGACACAGACGAAATTATCCTGGTGGGGCAGGGCGGCGACCTGTGGATGGTCGTGATCGTAGGGTCCCTGGGCCTGGGCGCCGCCGGCATCACCGACCTGGGTGAAGAAGTCTTCGGAGGCATCCTTGAACCAGGTCCATTCCTCTGGCAGGTCTTCTTCATAGAAGATCGCCTCCACAGGGCAGACCGGCTCGCAGGCGCCGCAGTCGATGCATTCGTTGGGGTTGATATACAGGTTCCTGGGGCCCTCGTAGATGCAATCCACCGGGCACTCATCTACGCAGGCCTTGTCCTTGACGTCCACGCAAGGTTGGGCAATCACGTAGGTCATTGCTTTGCTCTCCTTTTTGATTGGTTGTCCGCTTTTGCTGCTTTCAGAAAGCATCCCTTTGGCGACGACAGAGGTTCCAGCGATACACGGGCTCTTTTATTCCTGGCCGCTTTGCTGCTGCCTTCCACGATTCCTTGGACCATCCCCAGATGGATCGTGCAGATAATGGGATGGGCGTTGACACTGTCCAAGAAGGGGCATGCGGTCAGAAACAGGCTCGATGAATCCGGTTCTGCCATAACCGGAGCAAAACCCAGGGTGGCCAGAGTATTCAACAGCGTCTGCGACATGCTCGAGGACACGTCCTTCTCGGCATTCGCCCCGCTTTGTCTGGCCAGGGTACGACCCCAGACCTGACCTGCTTTCAGCGCAGCCCTACCTCTGCTGTCAGCATCGGGACAGGCAGTTTCCAGTGCGGAGCAGAGCGAGGAGATCATATCCTCCCTGGCATGGTTTGTAAATATAGGGGAGTAGATGACAGCCGGTCTGCCTCGACCGGCCGATCGACCTTCCCTGTCTCTTGTCTGACGGACAGCCTCGCCCTGTTCGACCAGGCGTTCAAGATGGAAACGAGCGGTCGTCGGATGGATGCCGAAGGCTGCTCCGATCTGCTGCGCAGTTAGGCCAGCACCGGTCTGTTCGGCTGCCGTATGCAGATGATCCAAAATTGCAGAGCGGATCTCCTCCCCGCTTCTGCGCCCAGAGGGGGCATGGATCCCTTGCTTAGAGGGTTGAATTTTCTGACTCATCGATTAAATTGTATAACTATCCAATCAATTATCAACCCAGGACAAGGCGGACAGACCCATGCAGGATGACCCAAAGATGCGCAAGTCCGGCGGCAGGACGGCCTTGCCCAGGTCCAGGATGGCCCTCCTCATCGGCGCAGGTCTGGCTGCATTGCTTGGCCTTGTTGCGGCGCTGATTCGCGCGGATCTGATTCACCCTTCAGGCAGGGTGCCGCTGGCTGACCTGCACGGCGGGCTCATGGTCTATGGGTTTTTGGGCGCTGCCATTGGCCTGGAGAGGGCAGTGGCCTACCGCAGCGGCGGATCCAGCAAACCCTCCTGGGGATTTTTTGCTCCTACCTTGGGCTTGCTGGGGTCTCTGCTCTGCCTGCTGTCGTTGATGGTTTCAAGCCATTGTGATGCCTCAGCATGGGTCAAGGTGGAGCTTTTTGGCGGCATTCCGTGGACTTTGTCCATGTTGATCCTGACAGCCATGTACTTGGCCATCTGGCGTCGGCAGCCTTCTGCAGAGGTGCTCATACAGGTCCTCGGATCCCTGGTTGGTCTGGTCGGAGCTGCTGCATGGGTTGCAGGGTTGGACGCCTCGGTTCTGGCCCCAACCTGGCTCTTCTTTCTTATTCTGACCATCGTGGGGGAGCGGGTGGAGCTGGCCAGGGCGGTCTTTTCGGATATTCGTCTTGAATCGGGAATCCTGGGTCTGAGCCTCCTGACAGTCCTGATGCTGCCGATCCAAGCCATGGCGCCTTCGATCGGCTATCCACTTCTGGGGCTGTCGCTGGGACTGCTCCTCCTGGTCATGGCCAGTCATGATGTGGCCAAGGGCACCTTCCGTCATGGCGGCCTGCCGGGATTCATGGGCACCTGCATGCTGTCGGCATACGCCTGGGGACTTCTGGCTGCCCTTATCTGGATGGCGGCGCCCTTGGATTCCAGCACCTACTGGAGGGATATGGCGCTGCATGCCTTGGCTATCGGATTCATCATGACCATGGTCATCGCCCATGTCTGCATGATCGTCCCCTCGGTCATCCGCAGGCCCCTGCCCTTTCACCCGCTCCTCTGGGTTGCCTGGGCGCTTATGCAGGCTGGCTTGCTGATCAGGCTCCTTGGAACCATCCGGCTCTACACGCCCTTATGGAAGGCGGGGAACCTGCTGAATGTCCTGGGAATCCTCTCCATGATGCTGACCGTGGTGTACCTGGCCGCTCGCGGCAAGCAGGTCCTGGCATCCAAACGCTACCGTCGTCGCCAGCCTGAGGGTTCGCAAACCGAACAAGTGGGAACCCTGGCCCTAAGAACGGATCTGGTTGCCACTTCCGCTACCGTGCTGGTCCTGGTGGCCGCCATGGTTCTGATGGCCCTGCGGCCGACGCTGGCTGTCCCGGTCGGGGCGGCACCTAGTGCCGGAGGCGTCCAGGAGGCATCGTCAAAGAGCGTCCAGCCGACGGGTCACACCAGCAGAGCAACGATCAAGGTAAAAGGGATGGCCTTTGTGCCGGATACCATCACCATCGATGCAGGAGACCGGCTGATTGTAGATTTTAGGAACACCGGAGATCAGCGGCACGACTTGGTTTTCGCCAATGGCAAGAGCACAGGGTCAGTTCCGGTAGGCCAGAGCGTCTCGGTCGACGTGGGGGTCCTAGGCGGGGACACATTGGGATGGTGCTCGCTGGCAGGACACCGCCAGATGGGCATGGAGCTCAAGGTCAAAACCAGGGGTGGAATTGTTGCCGGGCAAGGTCAGTCCTCAGCTGGGAAGGTGGCCCTAAGCCATGTCCCTTCAGCCGCCAAGCTCAAGTCTCAGGCTGAGAAGAGCGACCCCGCCAAGGCCGCTCTTCCGCCACTGGATGATCAGGGGAGGGCTGGAACCAGAAAATACGCACTGGATATCAAGGAACGCAAGGAAAAGGTGGCTGCGGGGTTTGAGCGCACGGTCTGGAGCTTCGACGACGCGAACGATTCGCGGGATAGCGGATCGCGCCCTTTGGCTCAGGGTCCGGTGTTAAGGGGCCGTGTGGGAGACACTTTTGAAGTCACCATCAGGAACAAGGGAAGCATGAGCCATTCCATCGACTTTCATGCCGGTCCGGCCGTCCCTCAGACCATGATGCGCAATATAGAGCCAGGCAAGGAGCTCCTGTACACCTTCACCGCTGATCGGGCTGGCATTTGGATGTACCACTGCAGCAGCGACCCCATGTCAAACCACATAGCCAACGGCATGTATGGGGCTGTGGTTGTCGATGACGGCACGCTGCCGCCCGTGGCTGCTGAATATGTTCTGGTCCAGTCCGAAATTTATCTGGGGTCCAATGGAGGGGCTGCCAATGCGGAAAAGGTAGCGGCCATGAATCCGGATATCATGACCTTCAACGGACGGGCCTTTCAATATGACGCTCATCCCTTCAAGCTGGAAAAGGGGCAAAGGGTCCGCATCTGGGTTCTGGACGCCGGACCCAACCAGCCGCTGTCCTTCCACATTGTGGGAACCCAGTTCGATACGGTCTGGACTGAGGGACGCTATCTGATCGGTGGAGGTTCTCGAGGGAATTCCGACGCTGCCTCATTTTCATCAGCCGGAGCCCAGGTCCTGCCCCTCCTGCCGGCCCAAGGCGGCTTTGTAGAGCTCAAGGTCGATCAGCCTGGCGACTATTCCATAGTCAACCACGTGATGAGCCTGGCTGAAAAGGGCGCTCACGGCATCCTGCGGGTGTCGTGACGCGATCAGACGACGTCTGTGCCAAGCTCTGCTGATTGTCTGTCTTCTCCAATCCTGCAGCTGGAGTACCTTGCCGTCCATGTGGTAAGGCAAACCTGGATGTGAGCCAAAAATTTGCGCACCTTCAACGATGTCCTAGTTCGAAGAGATGAGAGAGCTGATGAAGAGAACGAAGATGATGATCAGCAGCTGTGTGACCCCATGCCCGGTCTTATCAAAAGATAAAAGTTCTGTATGCCGAAGCAGCCCAAGAAAAAAGCCAGGATGGCCGCCGTGACCTTCAACTTGTTCGACCTGCCAGGTTCGCTGTCATATCGGACTTGAAGCTGCCAAGGCTGAATTTAGGCCGGACCACTGGTGCCGTCGGCTTTAGGGGGAATGTGCTGGACAAGCAGGCAAACACGAGGTCTAGCATATAGACATGAGTCAGAGCGGATGTTTGTATGCCATCATGCTGACCAACTTCGATTCAGAAGAACAGCTGAGCGATTGGAATCGGGTCAGGCATCTATGCAACCACAATCTAAAGTGCGATCAAAAGCGCGTTCCAGAGGTGAACTCGAAGTTCTGGTCAGAGGGTCATGACGGCGTAAGCATCTGCGAGAGGACCATTCAGCAGCATCCAGAGTTTCTTGAACGATTTGCCGGCATTCTCAGAACTGCATTCCTTTATAGTCCTCAGGTTCTTGTCACTGACGCGGAGCTCTTTGATGGTATCTATTTCCTGGCATTTGGTCCTGATGTAGTTCTTGACCTTCTGGGACAAAATGGTTATGAAAAGCCTTTCCTCACCGTATCCGGCAGACAACCGACCTTGGAGCAATGTCTGTTGCGGTTCACTACAGTGCCGCCTGATAATCAGCAGCAACTTTCGGCTGAAGGAGAGGCGGTTGACTTGACGGATATAGGTACGCTGCGTCCGCTGGAGTATCAAGTTTTACAAAAGACCGTTACTTCTGAAGAAAGTCAACGATTTGCACCACAGGCTAGAGCTGTCTTGAATGGGCATGCAGGCGATCACGGGTCGATAGCTCAGAGGATCGCTTGCTTGTATGCTGCATACTGCCAGCAAGACCTGTCTGATGGTACCTGCCGATTGCTGGCTCAGCGCTGGCAGGAATGGATAGATGCGGAACGGAAGGGTCTCATTAGGTATGAGCAACAACGTTCTCAAACCGAGTCGAATTGCGGCATCGTCCGCAGCTTCAATGATGCCTTTCTTCCTGTTGTCAGTGAAAACGCCGATTGCCTGCGTTCCTGGTGTTCTGCTTCCAAGGCGAACGAGGCAGAAAAAACCGCATTCCGAAATGTTTTGGACAAGATAAGTCATGAACCGAGACGATCCAAGGCCTTTGCGCTTATCAGGCAGTCGGCCTTGCCGGTAGGTAGGGCTGATTGCAGTAGGACCATGGAATGCGACCAGCAAACGCTGGTAGACTGGTACCAGTTCGTCTACCGCTTAGCAATGGCGGATTATCTGGGCTGCTGCCTTATGGCTGTACAAAGCAAACCGAATTCGTATGAGCGCTTTGCAGGCCGGACCGGTGGGCGCTCATTGATGCTGTCGGGCAAAGTCACAGAATTATTGGGGCATATGCCTTCCGCGTGTTTCGTGCAGTTCTGTTATCAGTCAAGAGACGCGATCAAACAGTGGCGTAATTGTCGACCGAACGCTCCGGACTCTGACCAGCAGCGGCATATTCGTAACATTGCCTATTGTGTGCAGAAGTTTGCATCGCAGCTTGATCGAAAGCAGGACAACTCAAGAATCATCAAACAGTTCATTGTGACCCTGATTCTCGCATCCATATCTGTTATCTGTGACAAGGTTATTTTTTCAGGATCAATGTCCATTATCCTGATATTGATTGCGGCCTGGTTCATTGAAGTATTTCCCGAGTTGCTGACAATGGTGGAGTGGATGCACGACCAGCATACGGCAACACAAACTATGGTATTCGCTCAACGGTAATTATCGACCAGGAAGGTGACTGTGAAAAACGCTGATGAGCTGAGGCCCGGTAGCCCTTTACAGGAAATAAGGCGTAGAAAAGTCTTCGAGGAAGCGGGGGGAGCTGACTTTACCGTGACTGCTGTGGATGTCAAAGTGAGGGACACAGGTGCAGGTATGACCTTGCACGTGGCATCTGTCAAACAGGGTCAACCAGGCGTGATTTGCGTGACAGTCGTAGAACGAGGGGGAGAGGATTTCTACCTGATAGCGCGCCACTGGCGGGTCGCTGTAGAAGACTGGCTGTGGGAATTTCCGCGAGGCATGGGGGAGCAAGGCGAGAATCCCCAGACCACAGCCATTCGCGAATTGCATGAAGAGACTGGATTGCGGGCTCAGCCTGACGCCGTCCGTCAGTTGCACAGGCTTCATGCCGATGCCGGGGTGCTTCAAGACGACGTGCGAGTGATGGAAATACGGCTTGATGACGTTCCATCTATTCCTATGCTCGATAGCCTCAAACAAGGCGGTGATTGGGAACTAGAGGATTTCCAATGGCTGCGGTCAGCTGATATTGCCAATATGATCTGTGATGGACGACTGATTGATGGGCCTACCATATCCGCATTCTCAATACGAGAGATTGATAAGCAAAGGCAATGAGTCTGTAGTGTGATTTGTATATTTGCGGTCTGCTGCGCAGAGCTCGGATTAATTGCGTGCTTGATATGACAATTGCCACCAATGAGTGAACCGCTGTCGGCAGTCGTCAACTACTGCGAATCGTCTTACTCATTATTTTCTTCCTCATTTTTAGAAGATATGAGTTTGTTTGTCTCCCTGCTTTTGTGAGAGGAGCAGGGAGGGCTATTGGTGACCCCGGAGAGATTCGAACTCTCGACCTACAGATTAGAAGTCAGTTGCTCTATCCAGCTGAGCTACGGGGCCAAACCCTTTCATTGTACCCGCCTGTGTCCACCGGCGGGTCAGATCTATGAAGCCCGGTCGACAAGGGCATCCGATATGGCTTGGGTCATTGCAGGAACGGTCATACCATATCTTTCCAACAGGGTAGCCCGGGGGACCCGGTCGTTGAATTCCTTGGCCGCTCCAAAGGCCAGGGTGCGGATCTGACTAGGTCCGTAGTATGCAGCCACGGCTTGGCCCCAGCCGCCATCCAGCTGACCATCCTCGATGGTGACCATCAGGGAGTGGGTGCTGGCCAGGGCCTCCAGGGTCTGTTCATCCAAGCGGTCATAGCGATGGGGATCCACCAGTGTGGGCTTTAGCTCCATGGATGCCTCCAGGGAATCAGCCAGGTCACGACCCAGGGGCAGGGCATCGCCGAGAGCTAGCAGGGCCACTGTCCTGCCTTGCTGCAGGATACGGTAACGGTCCCATGGCTGGCCTGCGGTCGTGGAATCGGATTTTACCGGCGCTATCGGCTTGCCTGCGCGTTCAGTCGCCAGCGTGCGCTCGCCGGGCACCCTGATGACCACCGGCTGCCGGGCCGGGCCAGTGGCCCAGGCCAGCATGTCCAAGAACTCAGCCCCGCTGGTCGGAGCCAGGCAGGTCAGTCCGGGGATGCCTCGCATCATGACCATGTCGGCCGTGCCTGAGTGTGTGGCATCGGTTTTGGCAACGCCAGTGGAAAAGACCAGCAGGGTCACCGCACTGCCGTTCAAGGCCATCTCTTGCTCGATCTGGTCGTAGGCCCTCTGGAAGAAGGTGGCTGAGGTGGCGACTACAGGCGTGCCTCCGGCCTTGGCGATGCCCGCGGCATAGGCTATCGCATGGGATTCGGCGATGCCTACGTCCCGGTAGTGGTTTCCGGCCCGTTGGCGGAAGTCGGGATCGATGCCATTGGACAGCGGTGTAGCGGGGGAGATGACCGTCAGGCCCGGCTCTTGAGAGAACCTGGCCTCCAGGGTCTGCATGGCCATTCTTCCGTATGTCTTTCGTGAGTTGGGCAGACGGTTAAGTGAGTCCAAGCCGTCCTGCCAGTGGTTGGCCTCCACCGGACCCTCGGCGGGCAAATCCGGCAGGGAAGTCATATGAGCTGTTTGCCCATCGCTCTGGGCCATCGAAGTCGATCCTATCTGTCCTTGGCTGCCCTGGCCCAGTCCCAGGCCCTTGCGGGTATGGATATGAACCACCACCGGATGATCAGTGTCTTTGACCTGGCGGAAGGCCTTGATCAGATCCTCGATTCGGTTGCCCTCCTCCACGTAGCGGTAGTCCAGTCCAAGGGCGCGGAAGGGATTGTCTGAGCTGCGTCCCCCGCTGGCACGCAGGGCCGCCAGGCTCTTGTATAGCCCCCCGTGGTTCTCGGCGATGGACATTTCGTTGTCATTGACCACAATGATCAGGTTGCCGCCCTGCTCAGCAGCCCAGTCCAGCCCCTCGAAGGCTGGCCCGCTGCTCAGGGAGCCGTCCCCGATCAAGGCGATGATGTTGGCCTTGCCTCCGGTCGCATCCCGCTGGGCGGCCATTCCGCAGGCCAGGCCGATGGAGGTGCCGGTGTGCCCCAGCATGAAGTCGTCGTAGGGGCTCTCTTTAGGCGAGGTGAATCCGGAAAGATCCTTTTGAGACTCAGGGTCCGTGTAGAACCGGCGCCGGCCGGTCAGGATCTTGTGTGTGTAGGCCTGATGGGAGACGTCAAAGATCAGATGATCATGAGGCATATCGAAGACGTAGTGCAGGGCGATGATGGGCTCGATGGTGGCCAGGTTGGAACCCAGGTGGCCGCCGTGACGTCGACAGAAGCTGATCAGCAGCTGACGAATCTCGTCGGCCAGTCGATTCAGCTCTTCCAGGGAGAGAATCTTCAGATCCTGTGGGGAGTCGATGCTGTCCAGAAGCTTGCCCATAACCCTCCTGTCTGTTTCCGTAATGCAATCCAATGATTCTAAATCTGAGACAGCGGTTTGGAACCGCTGTAAGCCCGATGTTCACCAGGCCCGGCCCTTACATCCATAGGACCGTCACGATTGGCCGGCTTCTCCCCGGCCTTGCGTAGTATCGGATGTGCATGAACATTGGAGGGCCGATGGCTGACAATACACATGAAGGGGCACGCGTCGCAGTGATCATGGGATCATCGAGCGACTGGGAGACGATGAAGGAAGCCTGTCGGATGCTGGACCGGTTCGCTATCGTCTACACCAAGGAGGTCATCTCCGCCCATCGCACACCAGGGCGCATGGCGGAGTTCGCGCATCAGGCCCGGAGCCAGGGCATAGGGGTCATCATCGCCGGGGCCGGAGGAGCAGCCCATCTGCCTGGGATGGTGGCGGCCCAGACCACGCTGCCGGTCATCGGAGTGCCAGTGAAGTCCCATGCATTGAGCGGGGTTGATTCACTCCTGTCCATCGTGCAGATGCCTGCCGGCATTCCTGTAGCGACTACGGCTATTGGGGCGTCCGGGGCTACCAACGCCGGCCTGCTGGCGGCTTCGATTCTCTCCATCAATGATCCGAGGCTGGCTCAGGCCCTGGATGACTACCGTGCCGAGCTGGCCCGATCAGTGGAGGCTTCCAATGCCAAGCTTGTCTGAGGAGACCAAGGGAAGAATCGATCACCTGGAGCCGGGATCCGTCATCGGGATCGTGGGCGGCGGCCAGCTGGGACGGATGATGGCCCTGAGCGCCCGCTACCACGGCTTCCGCATCGGCGTGCTGGATCCCACGCCCGATGCCCCTGCGGCCCAAGTCGCCGATTTTCAGGAGACGGCCGACTATGGGGACTTGGATGCCCTCAAGCGGCTTGCCGACCGCAGCGATGTGCTCACCTACGAATTCGAGAACGTGGATGCCGACGCACTGGACCAGGTGAGGGACCGTGTGGCCATCCCCCAGGGGACCGACCTGCTCAGGGTCACCCAGGATCGCGTCCACGAGAAGACCTTCATCAACCGCCATGGCATCGATACAGCTCCCTGGAGGCAGGTTGACAGTCTTGATCAGCTGGACGCGGCCCTGAAAGAGCTGGGCATGCCCGCTGTGCTCAAGACACGAACCGGCGGCTATGATGGTCACGGCCAGGCGGTCCTGCGCACGAAGGAGGATCTGCAGGCCTTGCAGGCGCGTATGAAGGGTCGGGACTTCCCGCCCTCCGTGTTGGAGGGGTTCGTGGACTTTGCCTTCGAGGCATCCATTTTGGT
The DNA here is from genome assembly GCF_052606465.1 of Bifidobacterium sp. ESL0825. Classification (NCBI taxonomy): domain Bacteria; kingdom Bacillati; phylum Actinomycetota; class Actinomycetes; order Bifidobacteriales; family Bifidobacteriaceae; genus Bifidobacterium; species Bifidobacterium sp. ESL0825. Next base: position 959,894 of record NZ_CP199589.1, on the reverse strand, counting down.
CTCAGGCAACGGGAAGGATTACGTGACCTTCCCCATGGTCCGCAACGAGCATCGTCACAACATCCTGCACATGACTCTGGCACCGGCAAAGGTCGATCCCGGGATGGCTGACCGGGCGCGTGACATGGCCCTGACCCTGGCTGACGGCTTCAAGCTGGCCGGGACCTTGGCCCTTGAGCTCTTCGTCATGCCCGACGGCGGTCTGGTGGTCAACGAGTTGGCCCCGCGCCCCCATAACTCTGGTCATTACACCATCGAGGCCTGCTCCATGGACCAGTTCGATGCCCACGTCCGAGGCATCGCCGGGTGGCCCTTGCCGAATCCGCGCCTGCTCAGCCCGGCGGTCATGGTCAACGTTCTGGGACAGCATGTGGCCCCGGTCAGGCGGCTGCTGGGTGAGCACCCCGAATGGTTCCTGCATGATTACGGCAAAGCCGAAGTGCGCACCGACCGCAAGATGGGGCACCTGACGGTGCTGACCGACGATCCGGAGCAGACTGCACAGGACCTGGAAGCCACAGGCTGCTGGTCCGACCTGGACTGAACCGAATCCTCACATCTGTCCCGGCAATCCGGATGTAGGCTTGGTGGAGCCCAAGGAGTGTGTCTAATCATGAACGCTGGCTCATCCGTCGGCCGCCGGACGCGGCAGAAGAACGCCATCTGGAAGGTTCTTCAGGCCCAGAATGACTTTGTCTCAGCCAAGGAGCTGCACAGGCTCCTTGGCGATTCGGGCCAGCGAATCGGCCTGGCCACGGTCTATCGGCAGCTGGCTTCCCTGCATATGTCCGGCAGCCTGGACTGCATTGAGCACGGAGGCATCCGCCTCTACCGGGTCTGCTTGGCCCAGCGTAGGCACCACCATCATCTGGTCTGTGAACGCTGCGGCAGGACCGTGGAGATCAGCCCGCCGGACGATGGCTGGCTGAAGGCCGTGGCGTCTGAACATGGCTTTACGGTCTCCTCGCACACCTTGGAGGTCTACGGCCTGTGCAGCAGCTGTCGAGACCGCTCCGGTTAGGCAGACGTCAGTGATCCTCCCGGCCCTTGGGCATGATGGTCTTGATGGCATCCCAGGCCTGAGAAGCCTTGAGATTGGGCAGGTAGGCCTGGACTACAGCCAGTCCGATCTGAGCCAGCTGAGCCGGGTCGGGATAGCAGATATAGACCGGGTGCTCGCTGGGCTGGAACTTCTTCTTGAAGAAGAAGAGCGAGCGGAAGCCATAGGCCGGCTCCATCAGGTCGGCCACCAGGTGAAGAGCATGCTGCAGGAAGGCGGTCCGATCTTCGCCCTGACCATCGTCATCGTCTTCGCTGCTGTCCATGCCGGCCAGGGGAGCGGCCGATAGGCTCATGAATTCCGCCGTGCCCTGGTCGCGCAGCCGTTCGGCCATTCGTGCTATCAGGAACTCCATGATCCCGTTGGGACTGTCGGTCCTGTGCCGCATGAAGTCCAGGGTCCATCCAATTACCTGGCCCTGGCGGTAGGTGGGCATCCAGCTGGTCACGGCCAGCACCTTGCCCTGGTCGTCCACGGCGTAGAGGATGGCCATGCGCGGGTCCCTCAGCTCATCCAGGCCGCCCAGGGTGAACTTCATCTCGGGCAGGGCCTTGAGTTCGGCCCACTGCTCGGAGATGTCCACGATCTGCGATTGGACATCCCAAGAGGCATCGTTGAATGTGGTCAGCACGTCCGTGATCTTGTCGCGCTTGGCCTTGTTGATGGCTGTGCGAATGTCCTGCCACTTCTTGCCCTTGGTCTGCCAAAGACTGGGGGTGACCACCATCTCCGAACCGACTGTCAGGGTTGACCAGCCGCGGGAGGCGAGCAGATCGCGCTGAGGCTTGTGGACGCTGTAGAAGACCGGTGACCAGGAATGGGCGTTGCAGAAACGGGTGAATCCGTCCAGATCATCCGCATACTCGTCAGGGTCGCCGAATGGTCCAGTGGTGGTCAGGGCTATGCCGTGCAAAAGACGGTAGGCGATGGCCGAGCGGCCGCTGGGAGAGAACCAGTAGCTGTTGCCCTCCCAGGTGGTCATGAAGGACATGCTCTCGCCTCCATACTCGACCAGCCGATCGGCCTCCTGGCGCTCGCTGCCGTTCTGGATGACCGAGCTGCGCATCCAGGAGAGCAGAACCACCAGGACCGCCAGCCAGAAGATCAGCCCCACCCCATGGCTGACGATCATCCCGGTGGGCGTGCGTGGGACCAGGGCTGGGCGGAAGCGCGAGGCCACACCATTGGGCAGGTAGAGTTCGGGCAGCTGGGAGAGGGCCCTGCCGGTGGTGGGCCAGGGGTGGAAGGACCCGGGGCTTGCGGCAGTGAAGGCCAGATAGCCCATGGCCGTGGCCAGGAAGGCCAAGACGATGGCCGCCCAGCCCACCTGCAGGCGCGAGGCCTTGGTCCGTACCAGGAAGATGCGCAGGTTGCGTGCCAGGAACCAGTTGAGAATCAGCGGCGGCAGGGTGATGATCAGCAGGGAGGGCAAGGCGCCGTGGTGGATGACCCGAGGCAGGCCGTCTCCGATGGTCAGGGGGAAGACCAGGAAATAGAGTATGGCCAGGATGATGGTCAGGGTGTTGAGGACCAGACCGGTGACAGCGGCAACCCGGCGGCCATGATAGATGCCCCAGGCCACCACCAGCAGTACCAGGGTGGGCATGATCAGGGACGAGACGCCGGTGGGTGCTCGGCCGGCGACCAGACCGTACTGGGCGTAGCAGCTGGCCTGGTTGTTCTCGGCCAGGCAGCGGGACAGGGCAGCGCTGCCGCCAGGGTCCGAACCCAGGAACATGCCCAGCGGGGTGAAGAATCCTGCGCGGATCCTGGAGGAGACGGTGACCAGGGGGCCGAGAGCCAGAACCGTGGAAATGGCCCCCAGCAGGTGGCGGGTCTCATAGGAGCCGCTGTGGCCATGCGGATTGGCGTCCTGGACCGGTCCGTGCCAGAGGCGGCCGGTCAAGTGGCCGATCAGCGCTGCAGCCAGGGCGCAATAGTAGCCGGGGTTGCCGGTATACAGCACCATCAGTATCAAGGCCGTGTAGCCTATTGTGGCGATCCTGCGTCGCCAGAGGAAGTCGCTGAAGGGGATGGAGGCCATCAGGGAACCGACCACCAGGATGATGGGGCTGAGCGTCATGGGCACTCGGATGAACCAGGCCCAATGGTCCTGGAGTGCATTGATCAGGGTGCAGATGATCAGCCCGACAGCCGCGCCGCCTATCGCACTGATGACTGATGCCAGCACGGTGCGTCTGCGACCCAGTCGGGTCTCGGCGATGCACAGCATGACCAGCACCAGCGCCACATCTATGATCAGTTGCAGGGGGCCAGGGGTGATGACCAAGGATACCAGCAGCCGTGCGAACTGGACCAGAAGCGAGGGGCGGCCCTGGCCGTGGACCGGATGCGGAACCTGGTGAATGATCAGGTCTGACAGCGGCATGCCCAGCCGTGTCCTGCCGGGGATGCGCAGCAGCCAGATCAGCAGCCAGCTGATCAGGTTGAGCAGGACCAGCGCAAGGCTGAAAGCCAGTGCAAGAGCGTGACGACTGACCCATCTGGTCAGGTCCCGCAGAAGCACGGTCTTGGCCGAAGGCTCCATCAGCCCGGATCCTTTATTTGTTGTCTCCATGATTGCGGCGGCTCTTTCTGCTTATCGGTTTGGACGCTCTGATCTGTCAGCGGTTCAGCCGAGGTGTGTTTCGATAATGTTCGGGAAATCTTCAACTGGTCGGGACATGGGTCCTAGTCCCATGGCTTCGCCCACCCACTCCAGCCCGGGTTTCCAAGCCGTCTTGACTGTATGCCAGTCATGGCCCGATCCCTGGGTGATGACGGCCCGCACCTTCATGCCCGCCTGGTTGGCGGCCTTGGCGATGACCATCATATTGTGCTGGGACTCTTTATCGTTGGACCCGGCTGCGGTGAACAGAAGCTGGCGGGATGGCGCCCGCTCCAGCATGGCCCTGGCCGGAACCTGGGCCAGGAAGCGCTTTCGGTCGCCGCCGAAGTAGTCGCGGATCATCTGTTCCTGCCGACCCTGGGTCGGTTCCAGCTCCCCATCAGCCGGTAGCATGCTTCCATAGACGTCTGGATGCCGCGCCCCAAGCTGGGTGGAGCAGGTCCCGCCCTGGGAGAATCCTCCGATGGCCCATTGCCGGGGCTGGCTTGCGACGGGCAGTTCAGCGCGGATCCAGGCGGGGACGTCACTGCTCAGGTAGGTTTCAGCCTTCCCGTAGACGGGGGAGTCCACGCACAGGCTGTTGTGAGAGGATGCACCGTTCTGGTCGGGGGAGACCACCACTGGTGCCAGGCCGTCGTGCTGGGCGGCGTAGGCATCCATCATGGCCGGAATGGCTCCGGCGGTGAAGAGCCGGTCGGGGCTTCCGGGCTGGCCGGCCAGAAGCACGAACACAGGCAGCGCGGGCGGTTTGTCGCTCAAGGCGGCGGGCGGCAGGTAGATATCAGCCGGACGAGCCGCGAATCGGGAGCGGCTGTTGGGGATGCGCATGCTGTAGGATCGGCCGACACTGGGATGCGAGGGCAGCTCGCCCCGTGAGGCCAAGGATCGCCACTGTGCCACGCTCATGGCCGGTCTGGCTGTCTTATGGTCTTTGTAGTCGGGGTAGAGGGAGACGCTGAACAGGGACCCCAGAGTGGTGAACTCCCCGTAGATGATATCCACTCGAAGCCCGGTGGAAAGCAGGCAGAGCAGGACGGTCAGGGCGGCAAGGACGCGGCGCCAGCCCCGGGCAGTAATCAGGATGCAGACAGCAAACCCCACTGCCAGGAATCCCAAGGCCACGCTGATGATGACCATCCAGCCCAGTGAGACGCCGAAGAGCATAAAGACGTCGGAGACCAGCCAGGTGGCCAACAGTCCCAAGGCTCCTATGCCTAGGGCAATGGCCGCTTGACGCAGCAGAGTCCGCCAGCGTCCGTGCGTCAGTCCGGTCAGCACCAGCACGATCAGGGCCAGGGCTGTCAGCGAAAATATTGACGCAGGCAACCACCCCTGGGTCAGATGAACCCTTGCCAGCCATGCACCCATGCCATTCCTTCCAACCAAAATACATCCGCAGTTCAGTATAGGGAGTGTCCGGTCGCACGGCTGCCATTTGAACAGCCATTCATTCTCACCAGGATCGCATCTTCAGATTCCGGTCATGGGTTCGTCTATGGTAGATTTATTGATAATCAATCTCAGTAACGGTCGGCGAGCCTGGCGACAGGTCCGTCCAGTGCCGTCGCCAGGAAGGAACCACCCATCCATGCATGCCAGCAGCCCACGCCTCCGCCGGACCCGTACCTTGGTCGCCGCCCTCCTGGCCGGACTGACCCTGCTGACCTGTCTGACAGGTTGCGGCAAGAGCGAATCATCCTCGTCGTCCACAGGATCCGGCCCCCTGCAGGTGGTGGCCAGCATCAACCAATGGCAGTCTTTGGCCGTGGACCTGGGCGGCGACCAGGCCCGGGTGGACACTATTCTGAGCAACACCTCGACTGATGCCCACGACTATGAGCCCACGACGGCGGACATCGCCCGGATCAGTCGTGCAGATCTGGTCATCGTCAACGGGGCCGGCATCGACGACTGGGCTGCCAAGGCCGCGGAAACCGGGCAGGCCAAGCTGGTGGACGTATCCAAGGCATCAGGGCGCAAGACCGGCGACAACCCCCATCTCTGGTTTTCCTCCCAGGGCAGGAGAGCAGCTGCCAAGGCCGTGCATGAGGCCTACAGGCAGTTGCGCCCAGACCGAGCGGCTGGCTTCGACAAGGCCTACCAGGACTGGCAGGGTCGGCAGGCCCGGCTGGACAATCTTATTGCCGATGCGCGCAAGCACACCCAGGGACGGCACTACGCGGCCACGGAATCGGCTGCCTACTACCTTTGCCATGATCTGGGCATGGAGGATCTGACCCCAGAGGGGTACCTGCGGGCGGCCGCCAACGAGAGCGAGCCCTCGCCTGAGGACCTTGTGGCCTTCCGTCATTTGCTGGCATCCGGACGCTTGGACATGCTGGTCCTCAACACCCAAGAAGTCAATCGAACCTCCAAGGAGCTGGCTGCTGAGGCTCGCAAGGCCCATGTGCCGGTGTTCGAGGTCAGCGAGCAGCGCCCCGATAAGTACCGGAACCTGGAGGATTGGATCAGCGCCTTGGTCCAGCAGGTGCCGGGCGCCAAGGCCTGATGAGTCCACTTGCGCTTGATGTTCGCCAAGGGATGTTTTCGTGGGGCTTGTCGTCCTTGATGGGAACAATGGCACAGGTATCGGTAAAGGCCCAGCGGGCCCAATCGCCAAAGTCAGGAGTATGCGGTGAACGATCGTAAGCATCAGCCCGGCCGGTGGAGATCCTGGATGCAGAACATGACCGGACGTCTTCAGGTACGCGGGTGGGTCTACCTGCTTGCCTTCATCCTGATTGACTTCCTGTCAGTGGGCATCCTGCAGTGGGGGGTCTCCCTGAACAGCTCCCGCGTCGAGCTGTCCAACCCGCTGATCGGATTCTGGGGCTTCATCTCGGCCATGTGGACCCAGCGTCGGTTCGTCCTGGTGCTCAACATGCTGGCTGTGGGCCTGGTCTACCTGGCCCTGACCTACCTGACCAACCGCTTCTGGGCGGCATCAGGGCTGATCCTGGCCATCTGCGCGGTCATAGCGGTTATCGAACGCTTCAAGGTGCGTGCACGGTATGAGGCCGTCCTGCCCTCGGACCTGGATTTCCTCCATGCTGATGCGGCCAACCTGGTCTCCTTCCTGCCGGCCCGGTCCCTGATCATGATCGGGCTAGGCATCGTGGCCCTGATCGTCCTCGGCGCGCTTTGCTGGGTGGTGACGCGGATGGATGCCCGTCGCGGCCGTCCGGTGGCCACTGGCAACAAGCCTTTGGGTGCGGGACTCCGTACAGCAGGTGTTCTTGTTCCGGTGCTGGTGGTGGCGGTGTTCATGTCTACTGTGGGCACCTACGGCAGTCCCGCCTATCGTTTCTCGCAGTTCATGGGCGACAAACCCTCCATGTGGGACTCGGTCTATGACGCCCAGCGCAACGGGGTCTTCGTGTCATTCTCCCGGCAGCTGCGACCCAAGGTCATGGACCAGCCCGCAGGATACAGTCGTGCCACCATGCAGTCTCTGGCCCATCGATACCAGCTTTCGGCGGACCGCATCAACCATGACCGCAAGTCCTATATGAATGAGTCGAGCCTGGTCTATATCCTTTCTGAGTCGTTCTCGGATCCCACACGGGTGCCGGGCGTCGCGCTCAACCAGGACCCCATGCCTCATATCAGATCCATCAAGGAGGGCACCACCAGCGGGCTCATGCTCTCCTCAGGCTATGGCGGGGGAACGGCCAATCTGGAGTTCCAGGCCATGACCGGCCTGTCCATGGCCAACTTCGATCCCTCGCTGACCTCCCCCTATCAGCAGGTCATCCCTCACCTGAACTGGATACCCACGGTCAATCAGGCCTGGGGGACGCCATCCAGGTCCCTGGCCTTCCACCCCTACGAGTCCTCCATGTATTCCAGGGCCGAGAACTACAAGAAGTTCGGCTTCTCGCATTTCTACTCGCTGACTGGTCCTGACCAGATAGCCCACCAGGACCGCATCGACCGCAGCCAGTATGTGGGGGATCGCTCCGCCTACGAATCCGCCTTGGAGCAGATGGGCGACGACAGGGGCAACCAGTTCGTCGAGGTCATCACCATGCAGAACCACATGCCCTACAACGACTGGTATGACGGCAACGGCTTCTCGGTCAGATCCTCCGACCCCAGCAGGCCCCTGGGCGACGATGAGATGCAATCCATACGCACCTACGCCAAGGGGGTCAGCCTGAGCGATCAGGCTACCGCCGATTTTCTGAACAGCCTTGACTCCCAGAGCAAGCCGGTCACCGTGGTCTTCTACGGGGATCACCTGCCTGGCATCTACGGCACGGCAAGCTGGGACGAGCGCAACTCCCTGGCCCTGCATCTGACCGACTACTTCATCTGGTCAAACAAGGCTTCGGATTCTTCTGGAGCACAGGTCAGCAATAGCGCTTATTCCTCGCCAAACTTCTTCCAAGCCCAGGCGGCCGAGCACATGGACGCCAAGGTCTCGCCCTTCACGGCCTTCCTGACCCAGCTCCACGAAAAAATCAGTGCCATTGAGCCTCCGGTGGCCAACCAAATCCAGGACTGGAACAGGATTCCAGCAGGGCAGACCAACTATCTGAATGCCCAGGGTCAGCCCATGGATGCCCGAGATTTCGACAGGGCCACCCGGCAGCTCCTGAATGACTACAAGCTGATCCAGTACGACATCATGGCGGGCAAGCACTACCTGCAGGGGACGGGCTTCACTGCCACGCCCACCCGCCGCTCCGATGCTGCCCGACAGAAGGCTGAAAAGAAGCGCCAGGCCAAAGAGCAGGCCAAGGAGCAAGTCCGTCAGGAAGAGCAGAACCGGGACAAGGACCGGGAGAGCTCGACCAGTTCGGCCAACTAGGCTTCCAGTCCGCGGTGGCCGATGTCGTGTCGATAGAAGAGTCCGGGCATCGACAATCCGTCCAGCCGGTCATAGACTCGCCGGGCGGCCTGGGCCAGGTCGTCGCCTTGGGCCACGACCAGGGCGGTCCTTCCCGAGGAGGACGTCAGGCCAGTGGAAGCCGAGCCGGACACTCCGGCGTAGTAGGCTCTGAGGTCCTGCTCCGGGGCGATCAGCGGCACGGGCACCCCGGTCTTGGGATTGCCGGGATAGCCCTGGGCTGCCAGGATGACACCCAGGCGGCTGTGGGAGTCGTCCCAGGTGAACTGCGGCTCTCCGCCCTCCATCAGCGTGCGGATGGCCGTGCCCAAGTCGCTGGTCAGCGCAGGCAGCACCACCTCGGTCTCCGGGTCGCCCAGTCGCGCATTGAACTCGATGACTTCAGGACCCTTGTCAGTGACCATGAGCCCTGTGTACAGAACTCCGGTGAAGGGACTGCCTTCTTGCGCCAGGGCACGGACTGCGGGCGCGACGATGGTATCCAGGGCCTTTTGGGTCAGTTCCGGGCCGAACTGCGGCAGAGGGGAGTAGGCCCCCATGCCGCCGGTGTTGGGACCCCGATCCCCGTCATAGGCGGGCTTGTGGTCCTGGGACAGGGGCATGGGCCAGAACTGCTCGCCTCTGACGAAGCACATGAGTGAGCACTCCTGGCCCACCAGCTGATCCTCGATGACTACCTGGGCACCTGCCTGCCCGAATTTATGATCGATGAAGATGTCATCCAGGGCCTGTATGGCCTGCTCAAGGTCGGCGGCCACCGTCACACCCTTGCCGGCTGCCAGACCGTCAGCTTTAATGACGACCGGGGCGCCGTGCGAGTGCACATAGGACTTGGCACTGTCCAAGTCATGAAAAACCGCATAGTCAGCGGTAGGAATCCCATGCCTACGCATCAGGTCCTTGGCAAAGCCCTTGGACCCTTCGATGCGGGCCGCGGCCTTGGTAGGTCCAAAGGCTGGAATGCCGGCAGCCTGCAGTTCGTCGACCAATCCAGCGGTTAAAGGGGCCTCGGGTCCGACGAAGACCCAATCGATTCCCAGCTCGCGTATTGCAGCGATCAGTTTTTCTGGCTGCGAGGAATCCTCCTGCAGCAGGCTGATGCCGTCCGGCTCCATACCCGGGTTGCCTGGGGCGCACCAAACCCGATCCACTCCTGGTCCGGACAGCAGGGTGGTGGCGATAACGTGCTCCCTGGCTCCCGAGCCGATGACCAGTACCTTGTCCGCCATGATGGGCTCCTCTCGCTATTACTGACGACCGTTGTCGTTAAGGATGACCTGCTGGCCGTTTTGAGCATCTGTCACCTGTCCGATCAGGGCGTAGGGCTCCTGCTCCTCATCCAGGACTGCGCGGGCCTGGTCCAGCTGGTCAGGAGAAACCACCAGAACCATCCCAATGCCCATGTTGAAGATGTTGTACATCTCCAGATGGTCGACCCTGCCCATCTCTTCGATCATGGTGAAGATGGGCGGCACCTTCCAGGCATTCAGGTCGAAGCTGGCAGCCAGCCCCTCGGGCAGGATTCGCGGCACCTTCTCCACGAAGCCGCCGCCGGTGATGTGTGCTGCGCCCCTGAGCAGGCCCGAGGCGAAGAGCGGGCGCAAGGCCTTGACGTAGATACGGGTGGGGGTCAGCAGCTCCTCTCCCAGGGTCCGTCCATCAAGCTGGTAGGGCCGATCCTCCAGCTTCATGCCCCCCTGGTCCAGCAGGACCTGACGAATCAGGGAGAAGCCGTTGGAGTGGACGCCAGAGGAGGGCAGACCGATCAGCTGGTCGCCTTCCTTGATGGCCGAACCGTCCACCAGGGACTCCCGTTCGACCACACCCACGGTGAATCCGGCCAGATCGTATTCGTCCGGCTGGTACATGTCGGGCATCTCGGCGGTCTCCCCGCCTACCAGGGCAGCCCCAGCCTGAACGCAGCCGTCGGCCACGCCCTTGACCACTTGCTCCAGCAGAGCCGGATCGTTGTGCCCGCAGGCGATGTAGTCCAGAAAGATCAGCGGCTCGGCCCCCTGGGCGATGATGTCATTGACGCACATGGCCACGCAGTCCTGACCGATGGTGTCATGACGGCCGGCTTCCCGGGCCACCATCAGCTTGGTGCCCACGCCGTCAGTGCCTGAAACCAGGACTGGATGTCGATAATTGAGCGCAGACAGGTCGAAGTCGCCGCCGAAGCCGCCGATGTCGCCGGCCCCAGGCCTGCGCGTTCTGGCCGTGTGGGAGCGGATCCTGTCGATCAGTTCGTATCCGGCCTCCACCGATACCCCAGCCTGCTCATATGCCTTCGGCATGGATGCCCCTTTCTCTGCGCTGTCTGTTCTGCTCTTCGCTAGTGCTCATTGGTCTGTCTTCTGCCCCGACCCCGCAGGCATGTCAAGCCCGTAGGATCCTTTGGAGGCTTCCAGCCGGGCCCGGTCTTCTGGGGTCAGCGAGGCCAGGAAGCCCTGCTCGTAGTCGTCAAGCCGCGTTGGGTAGTCTCCGTTGAAGTAGGCCACGCAGAGTCCCTGGTAGGGTGCATCACGACCCAGGCCGATGGAATCCACCAGACCGTCCAGACTCAGGTAGGCCAGGGAATCGGCCTCGATGGCTTCTCTGATCTGCTCCACGGACTTCTTGGCAGCAATCAGTTCGGAGGTCCGTTGGATGTCGATGCCGTAGTAGCAGGGGTAGCGCAGGGGAGGGGAGGCGATGCGCATGTGCACCTCGCTGGCCCCAGCCTCCCGGAGCAGGCGGACGATTCTGCGCGAGGTGGTGCCTCGGACGATGGAATCGTCGATGACCACCACCCGTTTGCCGGCTACAACGCCGCGCACAGCGGCCAGTTTCATCCTGACGCCCTGCTCGCGCATGGCCTGGCTGGGCTGGATGAAAGTGCGGGCCACATACTGGTTCTTGATCAGCCCCATCTCGTTGGGCAGCCCGGCCGCCTCGGCATAGCCTGAAGCGGCGGACAGGGAGGAGTTGGGCACCCCGATGACCATGTCGGCGTCCACCGGGGCCTCACGGGCCAGCCTCGCGCCCATTCTCTTGCGGGCCGAATGGACGTTGACCCCATAAATATTGGAGTCGGGCCTGGCGAAGTAGATGAACTCCATGGAGCAGATGGACAGGCAGGTCTGATCGGTATAGCTCTCGATGCTGTAGCCCGAGTCGTCCACCCGGACGATTTCGCCGGGACCGATGTCCCGCACCAGCCTGGCGCCGACCAGGTCCAATGCGCAGGTCTCCGAGGCCAGGACATAGGCCCCTCCTGGCAGCTGGCCCAGGGAAAGGGGACGGAAGCCGTTGGGATCCATGGCTCCGATCATGGCATCCTCGGTCATGAGCAGGTAGGCGAAGCCGCCATGGACCTGGCGCAAGGCCTGTTTGAGCGCCGCCATGAAGTCCTTTTCAGGGCTGCGCCGAATCAGATGCATGAGCACCTCGGTGTCGGAGTTGGAGTGGAAGATGGCCCCCTGATCCTCCAGCTGCGCCTTGAGGCTGTTGCAGTTGGTCAGGTTGCCGTTGTGAGCCAGGGCTATGTCCCCGTCATGGAAGCGGAAGACGAAGGGCTGGATGTTCTCGATGGACCCTGAGCCGGTTGTGGCGTAACGAACGTGGCCGATGGCCCGGTCACCGGTCAGCGGTGCCAGGCTGGACTCGTCCGGGAAGACCTGAGTCAGCAGGCCCAGGCCCCGCCGTCCTATCAGGTGCCCCTGGTCGTTGGAAACGATGCCGGCGCCCTCCTGGCCGCGGTGCTGCAGGGCATGCAGGCCGAAGTAGGTCAGCCGGGCAGCGTCGGGGTGCCCCCAGACGCCGAAAATCCCGCACTCCTCGTGGATGCCTTCAAGCTCCAACGACATGGTCTACGTCCTTTCCCCTAGGCGGCAAAGTAGTCCACTCCCGACTGGAAGAGCGGCTGCGTGCGGTTTCCGGGCACGTTGAGATACAGGTCGGGGCCGCTGCGCTCCGTGTGGCCCATCTTGCCCAGCACCCGGCCGTCCGGGCTGGTGATGGCCTCGACGGCCATGTCGGATCCATTGGGGTTGACCAGTGGATCCATGGAGGGATGACCCTGCTCGTCCACGTACTGGGCAGCCACCTGTCCTCGGTCGATCAGGGCGCGCAGGAGGCCGGGCTCGGCCACGAACCGCCCTTCCCCGTGGCTGATGGGCATGGTGTGTATCTCACCCACCCGGCAGGCGCTCAGCCAGGGGGAGCGTGTGGAGCTGATCCGGGTGTGGACCAGACGGCTCTGATGGCGACCGATGGTGTTGACGGCCAGGGTGGGATCCTCGGGCGAGCCGGTGACGATTTTGCCATAGGGAACCAGGCCCAGCTTGATCAGCGCCTGGAAGCCGTTGCAAACGCCCAGAACCAGCCCGTCCCGGTCCTGCAAAAGCTCCTGGAGGGCGTCGGCTACCTGGTTGGAACGCAGGAAGGATGCCACCAGTTTGGCCGAACCGTCTGGCTCATCGCCGCCGGAGAAGCCTCCGGGCAGCATCAGTATCTGGCTGCTGCGAATGGCCCGGGCCAGGCGGCTGGAGCTTTCGGTCACGTCCTCGGCATTCAGGTTGCGGATGACCACGGTATCCACCTGGGCTCCAGCGTCCTGGAAGGCCCGTGCGGAGTCGAACTCGCAGTTGGTGCCGGGGAAGACGGGCATGACCACCCTGGGGCGTGCGGTCTTGGCAGCCCCCCTGGTTCTGCGCGCCGCTGGCCTGCCGGGCTCACGGTCGGCGCGGCCGATGGTCGGCACCTGGTCGCCTTGGCCCCGGTACGGGAAGATGCCTTCCAATCCCCTGGCACGGATTTCCTCAAGCTCAGCCAGGTCCAGATCCTCGCCGCCGCAGCGCAGACGATAATCCTCGCGAGTGTGTCCAAGGAGGCGCAAATGCAGGCCGGAATTCTGAATGAACAGGGGCTCCGGACCCGAGGTCTCCAGGATGAAGCTTCCATAGGCGGGGCGGAAGAGCGCAGATATAGCAGTGTCTGATGCCAGATCCAGTCCGATCCTGTTGCCTATGCACATTTCCATCAGGGACTGTGCCATGCATCCGTAGCCCGGAGTGGCTGCAGCATCCACCAGGCCCTGGCTGATCATCGATTCCACCTGGTCCATGACGGTCCGCAGGCTCTCCGGATCGGGCAGCAAACCGTCCTCTTGGTATTCGGGCGCCAAGAGATAGACCTGACGGTCAGCCGCCTTGAACTCGGGGGAGACTGCATCCTTGGCCTGCCCCAGGGCCACAGCAAAGCTGATCAGTGTGGGCGGCACATCCAGGTCTTCGAAGCTGCCGGACATGGAGTCCTTGCCGCCTATGGCCCCCACCGCCAGGTCCAGTTGGGCCTGGAGGGCGCCAAGGACGCCGGCCACTGGCAGGCCCCATCGCCGGGGGTCGCCGCCGGGCTTGGGGTAGTACTCCTGCAGGCTCAAGTGGGCATGGGAACGGCTGAAGCCAGAGGCCACCAGCTTGGTCAGGCTCTCGACCACGGCCAGGTAGGCGCCGGTGTATGGGTCCTGGCTGCTGATCCAGGGGTTGAATCCCCAGGCCATGGCCGAGGCGGTGGCAGTGTGCCCATCCACGGGCAGCTTGGCCACCATGGCCTGGGCCGGTGTCAGCTGTCGGGCTCCGCCGAAGGGCATGAGGACGGTGCCTGCGCCGATGGTGGAGTCGAACTGTTCGGCCAGACCCTGCTGGGAGCAGACGTTGATATCTGCAAGCAAGGCCTTCATGCGCGCATCCAGGTTGCCTTGGACCTCGAAGGGGGCATGGTAGGGAGCAGGGACCGCCACCTGGGCATCGGCCTTATGAGGGGCGCCGTTGGAGGCCAGGAAGGATCGAGGGATGTCCACGATGGTCTCTGATCGCCAGGTCATCCGCAGCCGGGGTTCTTCGGTGACCTCGGCAATGACGGTGGCCTCGAGGTCCTCCTGCTGGGCGTACTCGATGAAGGCGGGCGCATCTTCGGCAGCCAGGGCCACGGCCATGCGCTCCTGGCTCTCGGAAATGGCGATTTCGGTCCCGTCCAGCCCCTGGTACTTGAGCGGTACCCGGTCCAGGTCCACGTTCAGCCCGTCCGCCAGTTCGCCCACGGCCACGGCAACGCCGCCGGCTCCGAAGTCATTGCAGCGCTCAATCAGCCTGGCCGCCTCCTGACGGCGGAAGAGGCGCTGGAGCTTGCGCTCCTCAGGGGCATCGCCCTTCTGCACCTCGGCTCCGCAACGTTCCAGACTTTCTTCATTCTGGGACTTGGAAGCCCCAGTGGCGCCGCCGATTCCGTCGCGGCCGGTCCTGCCGCCCACCAGGATGATCAGATCGCCGGGTGCAGGTCGGCGGCGGATCACATGGTCGGCCGGTGTGGCGGCCACAACAGCGCCCACCTCCATCCGCTTGGCCGCATAGCCTGGGTGGTAGATTTCCCGAACCTGCCCGGTGGCCAGCCCGATCTGGTTGCCATAGGAGGAGTAGCCATCGGCTGCCTGACGGACGATCCGGCTCTGGGGCAGCTTGCCGGGCAGGGTCTGATCCAGCGGTTGACGGGGATCTGCTGCCCCGCTGACCCTCATGGCCTGGTAGACGTAGCCCCTTCCGGAAAGGGGATCACGGATGGCTCCGCCGATGCAGGTGGCTGCGCCACCGAAGGGCTCGATCTCGGTGGGATGGTTATGGGTCTCGTTTTTGAACAGGAAGAGCCAGTCTTGATCCTGGCCGTCCACGTCGACCTTGGTCCGGATAGTGCAGGCGTTGACCTCCTCGGACTGGTCCACGTCGTTCAGGATGCCGCGCTTCTGCAGGTACTTGGCTCCGATGGTGGCCATGTCCATCAGGCATTCAGGTCGGTCCTGACGGCCCAGCTCTCCTCGGATTGCCCGATACCGTTCCAGCGTGGTCCGTACTCGGGGGTTGTCCGCCTCGATCCGCTCCAGCCTGGTATTGAAGGTGGTGTGCCGGCAGTGGTCCGACCAATAGGTGTCGATCACCTTGAGCTCGGTCAGGGTCGGGTCGCGCTTTTCCTGGCGGTAGTGATCCCGGCAGAAGCGGGCATCCGGCAGATCCATGGCCAGGTCCAGCTTGTCGATCAATGCTTCCAGTCCAGGATCATCCAGATCGCGGAACCCGTCCAATACGGGCACTGGATCCGGATCGTCGTCAGGCATGGCCAGGGTCTTGGGCTGCTCCAGCCCTACCACCCGTGAGTCGACCGGATTGACCAGGTAATTGCGGATGGCCTCTATTTGCTCGGCATCCAGGTCGCCCTGGAGCAGGTAGACAGTGGCTGTGGCCACCAAGGGGCGGGCGCCCTGGCCGATCAGCTGGACACACTGGGCTGCGGAGTCGGCTCGCTGATCGAACTGGCCGGGCAGGGGGGCCACGGCGAAGAGCATGGGGGAATCCAGCGGCGGCAGGTCCTCGTCGCCCTTCATGCGCAAGGCCTGCTCCAATTGGGTGGCCACCAGGTCGGTCTGGGGCTGGGCGAAGACCGTGGGCAGGCAGCGATTGAAGAGGTCTTCGTCGATGCCTTCCAGATCGTAGCGGTTGAACATGCGCAGGCCGGTCAGCCCTTGCACGCCCGGCAGGGTGCGCAGCTGTTCGGCAAGCCTGTCGGCGGCCTGGTCGAAGCCCCGCTTTTTCTCGGTATAGACACGGAAGAGCACAATGGATCCTTTCGCAATGGACTGGTTGGGGACCAATGAAAAACCCGGAGGCGATATGCTCGCTTCCGGGTCGACCGATTCAGCTGTTCGATTGGCTTTCGCGCTCCTCCAATTCGGTCAGCCCATCCAGAATGGTTTGATAAGCCGGAATGATGCTGCCCAGGTCCCTGCGGAAGATATCCTTGTCCAAGTGGGTGACCTGGCCGTCATTATTGTTGCCGATCGCCCAGAGCCGGCAGGTGTCGGGGGTGATCTCGTCGCCGAGAAGGATGATGCCCGATCCGGTCTTGCCCATTTCGATCTTGAAGTCCACCAGCTCCACGTTGATGGCGCGGAAGATGCTGGTCAGGGCCCCGTTGATTTCCCGGGTCTTCGCGGCGATGATGTCCAGATCCTGCTCAGTGGCCAGTCCCAGGGCCAGGATGTCGTCCCGGTTGATAAACGGATCATCCAGGGGATCGGACTTATAGAAGAACTCCAGCACCGGCTGCTTCAGGGCGGTGCCTTCCTCAACCCCGTACCGCTGGGCGAATGAGCCTGCGGCCCGGTTGCGCATGACGATCTCCAGCGGGAACATGTCCAGCCGGCGGTTGAGTTGTTCGGTATCCGAGACGCTGCGTATGAAGTGGCTGGGGATCCCCCGGCGGGCCAGCAGGGAGAATATCACGGTAGTGATCCTGTTGTTCAGTCTGGCCTTGCCTTCGATATTGGCCTTCTTGGCCCCGTTCCCCGCGGTGGCCTGGTCAGTGTACTCAACCCAGAGTATGTCCGGGTCATCCGTCTCGTACAGTTTCTTGGCCTTGCCTTGATAGCGCATTCCCAACTTTTCCACTGTTCGCCTTCCTCGAGTTTGTTGCGAATTGGAAACTTCTGCACTGCTTGGGACACGACCACCATAGCAAGCCCGGGTTACATCCCCGTGCCCACCCGGGGTTTCAGATCGTGGACCACGGCTTCGGCACGCTTGGTGGCAGTCTGCAGGTCAGGGCCCAGGGCCAGGGCCACGCCCATGCGGCGCAGGCCATGCACTTCCGGCTTGGAGAAGATGCGCAGGTCGGTGCCTGGGTGGTCCAGGGCCTGCGGCAAGCCTTGGAAGCTGACCGGTCCCTGGCCCCTGACCAGGATGGGCCGGCTGACCGCGCATGCGCCTTCCGGCAGACTCAGGGCCAGATCCTCCTGGTGGACGGGAATGCCCAGGATGGCCCGGGCGTGAAGGTCGAACTCGCTCAGCCGCTGGGAGATCATGGTCACCATGCCGGTGTCATGGGGGCGCGGCGCCACCTCGTTGAAGAGCAGGGAGCCGTCGCGCAGGACGAAGATCTCCACACCGTAGATCCCCCAACCGGTCTCGCCGCTCTGGCGGGCCAGGGAGGTCATGGCCTCAACCAACCGGGTGGCCATGCTCCGGGCCTGCTGCAGGATGTCAGGATTCAGATCCGCCGGTTGCCAGGAGAGGCGGTAGTCCCCGTCCTCCTGACGCTGGCCGATGGGCGTGCAGGTGGCCACGCCGGCGCAGGAGGCCACGGTCAGAACCGTCAGCTCATGGGCCAGGGGGGCCAGGGCCTCCACGATGACCTCGGCCTTGCCCTGGTGCTTGGTGGCTGCCCGGCCTTGGGTCAGTGCCGAATTCCAGGCTTGAGACAAACCCTCCCTGCTTCGCACCAGAGTCTGTCCGTGGCCGGAGGAGCTCATCAGGGGTTTGACCATGCAGGGGTAGCCCACCTGGTCCGCCGCGCTGGCCAGCTCTTCGGGGGAGTCGGCGAATCGGTAGGGGGTAGTGGGCAGGCCTACCTGTTCGTGGGCGAAGACGCGCAGGGCCCGGCGGTCCATGCACATGGCCGCCAGGGGGGCGGCAGGCACTACCTGGATGCCCCGGGCCGCGGCACCGATCAGGCGGTCTGTGGCGATGGCCTCCACCTCAGGCACGATCAAATCGGGGTGGACCTTGTCGATCAGGTCCTCCAAAGCCTGGGGATCGCTCATTTTCACCTGGTAGCCCGCATGGGCCACCTGGGTGGCCGGTGCGCCAGGGTAGGAGTCCGCCGCGCCAACCCAGGCACCCAGCCGCATCAGACTGATGGCTATCTCGCGGCCGAGTTCGCCGGCTCCTAGGAGAAGGACTCGTGTAGATCTTGGCCCCAGAGGAGAGCCGAACGGTCGCTCCCCGGGATTGATGGTGTTGATAATCCGCTGCTGACCGGATGCGCTCATACCCATATTCTGCCACCGACCCATCGACCAAGCAGGCGGGTTATCGATACATGCCTATAAATGACATCTATAGAGGCCTTCTTGTCCACTGGCCGCCGGGACGATTACCATGTCAGGCAGTCGACCAGGGAAGGCGGGAACGTGAGCGAGCGGACACCGGCGGTGCGGATGGAGCACCTGACCAAGACCTATCACAGCGACGACGACGAAGACAAGACGGCACTGGCCGACATTGATCTGACCGTCGAGACTGGGGATATTTTTGGCATCATTGGTCTGAGCGGGGCGGGCAAGTCCACGTTGGTCCGCTGCATCAACGGGCTGGAGGATTACGACTCGGGCAGCGTCAAGGTCCGCGGCTGCGAGGTCAAGGATCTGGCTCCGGCCGAGCTGAGGGACCTGAGGCGTCGTACCGGCATGATCTTCCAGCATTTCAACCTGATGCCCTCCAGAACGGTGTCCGACAATGTGGGCCTGCCTCTGCGGGGGAGCGGCCGCGACCGTGCATCTCGACGGGCCCGGGTGTCCGAGCTTCTGGAACTGGTAGGGCTGACCGAGCTGGCCGACCACTATCCCGCCGAGCTCTCCGGTGGCCAGCAGCAGCGGGTGGCCATAGCTCGAGCCCTGGCCAACGAACCGGATATCCTGCTCAGCGACGAGGCCACCAGCGCACTGGATCCGACCACCACGCGCTCCATTCTTCAGCTGCTCCGCGACCTGCACGACCAGCTGGGCATCACCGTGGTCATGATCACCCATGAGATGTCGGTCATCCGGCAGATCTGCAACCGGGTGGCGGTCATCGACCAGGGCGTCATCGTGGAGCAGGGCAGGGTCTTCGATGTCTTTGCAGACCCCAAGGCCCAGCTGACCAAATCCTTCGTGGCCACCACCTCCAACCTGGACAAGGTCAAGGATCTGATGGCCGCCGATTCGCCCCTGGTGGCCCTGGAGCCCGGGCAGATCCTCATGCGCATGTCCTATGTCTCCAAGGAGGTCTCCGAGGCCCTGGTCTCCACCATCAGCCGTCGCTACAACCTGGACGTCAACATCATCTTCGGCGACATCGATGTGGTGGAGGGTGCGCCCCTGGGCGGTCTGGTGGTCAGAGTGGGCGGCGACGCTGAAAACATCCGCCGGGCCATGGAATACCTGCGCTCGCGCAACATCGGAATCGAGGTTCTCAAGTCATGACGTCCCTGCTTACCGCCTGGTTCCCCAACGTCATGAGCCGGCTGCCGGAGTTTTTCAGCAGCATGGTTCAGACCCTGGTCATGGTCGGCGTCTCCGGGGTGATCTCCTTCCTGCTGGCCCTGGTCATCGGGGTGGGGCTGATCATCAGCCGGCGTGACGGTATCCGCCACAACGGCCTGGTCTTCACCGTCCTGGACAAGCTGATCGACCTTTTCCGCTCCATCCCCTTCATCATTCTGGCGGCGGCCCTGGTGCCGGTGACCAGGATGCTCATGGGCACGGCCATCGGGCCCAAGGGGGCAATCTTCCCGCTGGTCGTGGGCATTACCCCCTTCTTCTCCCGACAGATCGAATCGGCCCTTGCCGGTCTGGACCCTGGGTATGTCGAGGCGGCGGAGTCCATGGGCATGACCACCTGGCAGATTATCTGGCATGTCTACCTGCGTGAGGGCATCCCCTCCATCATTCGGGTGACCACCATCACCATCGTCAGTCTGGTGGGCGAGACCGCCACCGTGGGCATCGTGGGCGGCGGAGGTCTGGGCGACTTCGCCATCCGTCTGGGCTACCAGCGGTCCATGAATGACGTGACCATCGCCACTATCATCGTGCTGGTCATCTTCATCGCCCTGATCGAACTGTTCGGCCGGCTTCTGGCCGAGGTCGTCGAACACTGAGCAACCCGGGAAAGGTCAGATTATCGTGGTCGGTCGTAATCGCGTCGGCAAAAAGAACAAAGCCAAGATCCAGCTGGCGGCGCTCAGCCTGGTCATCGTCCTCCTGCTGGCGCTGGTGGTCGGCACCGATGTCCGCCTGAACCAGGTGGGTGCCGATGTCAAGGTCGTCAGGGTCGGCGTCATCGGCAGCTCGGACGACCAGATCTGGAAGGCCGTCCAGGCAGAGCTGGATCGGCGTGGCGAACGCATCAGGATCGAACTCAAGCCCTTCCAGGACGCCATCTACGTCAACCAGGCCACATCCAACCGCGAGGTGGACTTCAACGCCGCCCAGCACTATGCCTACCTGGAGGACGATGTAAAGACCAACCACTACCAGCTGGCCGTGCTTGGCAATACCTACATCTCGCCCATGAATCTCTACTCGCAGCGCTATGCCAAGCCCTCGCAGTTCCAGGACGGCGACCGGGTGGCCATTCCCAACAACGCCACCAACATGGGCCGGGCCTTGAAGGTCCTGGCCGATGCCAAGCTGATCGGGCTGCGCGACCCCAAGGCCACCAACCCGCTGCCTGAGGATGTGGTGGACAATCCCAAGCATCTGCACATCGAGCAGGTGGACCCGGCCGGTATCCTCAACCTGCTGCCCGACTATGCGGGCGGGGTCACCAATGCCAACTTCGTGGTCGATGCAGGTCGCAGCGTGCATGATGCCATCCACGAGGTTCCCTACGATCTGCAAAACCCGGCCAACAAGCCTTACATCAACATCATCGTCACCACCAAGGATCAGCGGGACAACCCCACCTACGCCGCAGTAGTGCGCGCCTATCATTCCAAGCCTGTGGCCGACACCATCGTCCGTGTCTACAAGGGCGCCTGCCTGCCGGCTTTCAAGGTTTCCTGATGCGATAGGTTCCATCGATGAAGGAGGACGGATATGAGCACCAGAAGAACCAGGGCCAAGCGAGAGCTGGCGGCTGTTTCGGTCGTCATCCTGGTGGTCGCCGTCCTGATGGGCGTGGCCTATGTCAAGGTCAACCAGCCTGAACGCGGCCAGCGGGAGATCAGCATCGGCCTGGTGGGCGATGCCGATGAGGAGATCTGGAAGGCTGTTCAGCACGAGTTGGACCAGCGCCGGGCCGGCATAAAAATCAAGCTTCGGTCCTTCCAATACGGGCGCTACGCCAATCAGGCGCTGGCCAACGGGGAGATCGACCTGAACGCCTTCCAGCATTATGCCTTTCTGGAGCAGGAGTCCAAGCAGCATGGGTATCGCTTCGGCGCCATCGGCGACACCTACATTTCACCGCTCAACCTCTACTCAAAGAAGTACCGGAGCGTTGACCAGATAGGGCATGGCGAGCGGCTGGCCATTCCCAGCGATCCCATCGACCTGGGCCGCTCCCTGAAGGTGCTTGCCAGCGCCGGGCTGATCGGGTTGCGCGACCCCAAGGCCACCACGCCGGTTCCCGAAGACATCGTTGACAATCCGCGCGGGCTGGTCCTGGACCAGGTCGATCCGCCGGGAATCGTCAAGGTCCTGCCCGACTATGCGGCCGGCATCACCAACACCAATTTCATCCTGGATGCCGGCATGAAGATCCAGGATGCCATCTACCAGGTGCCCGGCGATCTCAAATCGCCAGCCAATCACCCCTATGTCAACATCATCGTGGCCAGGCAGGTCGACAAGAACGACCCCGCCTACAAGTCCCTGGTTTCCGCCTACCACAGTCGATATGTGGCTGATGCCATCAACCGCTACTACCGTGGGGCGGCCGTCCCGGCCTTCTCCTACTAATAGTGGGTGCAATCGGGTCGTCGCCCTTTTTTGGTCCGACCCAAAGCTGCTAATGATGAACAGCAGGGGGAAGGCTGATGAGGGATCCTAAGCGCCTGACGCTGGCCCTGGTTCTGGACTCCTTTGGCAACAGGGGCAACGGGACTTCCAACTCCGCCATCCAATACGCCCAGGGTCTGGAAGCGCTGGGGCATAGGGTCCGCTTGGTGGGGGTTGGATCGACCGAGTATCCGGCGCGAGTGCATCGAATTCCTCTGGTCTCCCGTGTGGCGGCCAGGCAGCAGATGAGCTTCGCTCGTGCTGATCCGGAACTTTTCCAAAGGGCCTTTACCGGTGTTGACCTGGTCCATATTTATGAGCCCTTCGCCTTCGGCCGGGCCGCCCTGGCACAGGCCAGGTCCATGGGCATACCGGTGACCGCAGGGTTTCACATTCAGCCTGAGAACATCACTTATTCCGCAGGCCCATTGCGCTGGCTGCCCGGGGTGGATGCGGCCATCTACCGGCTCTTTCGGTTCTGGCTCTACGACCATGTCGGGCACATCCACGTTCCTACCCAGTTGACGGCCGACCTGCTGCGCTCGCATGGGTACAAGGCCCGTCTGCACGTCATATCCAACGGGTACCAGCCCAGGTTCAACCCTGGTGACCGATACGAGCGGCAGCGATCCGGTCGGTTGATCCAGGTCGTGGCCTCTGGCAGGCTGGCTCGGGAAAAGGATCATCTGACCCTGATCCGTGCCCTGGCCTTGTGCAGGAACAAATACAGGATCCGCTTGACCATAGCAGGTACAGGTCCCATGGAGCGCCGGCTGAGAGCGGAAGCCGCTCGGCAGCTGGCCGGCATGCAGGTTTCGATTGGATTCCATCAGAACGCGACCATGCCCGATCTGCTCAGGCGGGCCGATCTTCTTATCCACCCCTCAATCGCGGATCTGGAATCGGTCAGCGTCCTGGAGGGGATGGCCTGTGGCGCAGTCCCGATCATTGCCCGATCCGACCTGAGCGCCGCAGGACACTTCGCCCTGACCCAGCATTCGCTCTTCCCGGTCGGCAGGGCCCGGTCCCTGGCTGAGCAAATCGACTGGTGGATAGACCATCCTGATGCCCTTGCAGTCTGGTCCGGACGCTACGCCGAACATGCCAAGGAACATTATTCCCTGGATGCCTCCGTCAAGGCCTTTGCCCATATGGCCATGCAGGCCGTCAGCGATCAAAGAGCCGGAGCAGGTATAGCCTGACCAGGCTTAGATCTCCTGCTTGGATATGATCAGAGCCGATCCGATGATGGCCGCCAGGACCACGCCTACGGATGCTCCGGCATAGATCCAGGCCTGATCGGCCTCCAGAGTGTTCAGAACGATCTGTTCACCGAACCCGACGAAGTCGAAGTATTTCAGCCACTGCCATTTTGCTGTCAACTCTACGAGGCCGATCAGCACGGGCCATATCACGATCGCCACCGCTGGGATGACCAGGGATTTGGCAATGATCAAGAGGACAATACCCAGACTGATGATGACGGAGATGCAGAAGCTCACCAGTAGGGTCATGACGGCCACATCCTTGCTCAAGACGCCCCAGTCGGCCCCCGGCTTCCTTCCTAGAGCCAGACCGGTGATCAGGATGGTGATGAAGTAGCACAGGGTCAGGAGGATGATGTCAATCAGGATGGTCACGTACTTGCCTAGGATGAACTGTATTCGTGATATGCCTGATGTCAGCGTGTTCTTCAAAGTGTGCTGGCTGTATTCCGAACCGATGACGATAACGAAGACCGCGATGTAAAAGTAAACCAGGGACGAGGCGGAGGCGACACCCACTTGCAGGCCGGTCCTGACTGTCCAGCCCTGGCGTTCGATTGCCGACAGTTGATGAGCGTATTCTTCGCCCCCGGTGGTGATTCCTATGGTCGTCTTGCTCCATGTGGTCACTATGCCGAGGGCCACAGTGGCAATCAGCAGAATCAGCATGCCGATGGATCGCCGCTGCCTGTAAAAGTCGGCCCTGATCTGGTTGATCATTGTTGCCTCCTAGACTCTTGAGGGTCCTTGTTCAGCAGATCCGCGAAATATTCCTCCAGCGATCCCTTCTGCTGGCTGATCTGATTGACCAGGATTCCTTCCTGAACCAGAAGTCTGTTGATGGGTCCCGGTTCCAGATTCCCCTGCCTGATCAGAATCTGATGGTCGTCAAGGACTTGGAAGGGGCCGATTCCCTCGCTATCTAGGAGCATGGCGGCTTTGGAGCTCTGGTCCACGTTGATCAACAGTCCATTCTGATTGATCCGATCCAGTTCATCCTTGTCTACCTCCTTGATCAGGCGACCGTGGCTGATGAATCCGAACCGGGAGGAGACCAGGTAGAGTTCGCTCAGAATGTGACTGGAGATGAGAATGGTCGTCTGGCGCTCCTTGTTGAGCTTGTCCAGGAGTGTTCTGAATTCCATGATTCCTGCCGGGTCCAGGCCGTTGATGGGCTCGTCCAGAATCAGGAAATCGGGCCGGTTGAGGATGGCCATGGCCAGCCCCAGGCGCTGACGCTGCCCAAGGGAGAGATGGCCGGCCAGGGTCTTGGCCTTCTCGCCCAGACCGACGAAGTCGATGGCCTGGGCGATGGCCTTGTCGTCGGCCAGCCCGTGCTGGATGGCTGTCAGTTTCATGTTCTGGATGACGGTCAGCTTTTTAAAGGCGGCTGGTGCCTCAATGATCGAGCCTATCCTGCTCAGGATGCGGCTGTCCTTGCCAATTGTGTGCCCCATCAGCCTTATGCTCCCCCTCTGCATGGGGGACAGTCCGGTGATCAGACGCATCAGGGTGGTTTTGCCAGCGCCGTTCTCGCCGATCAGCCCGTAGATCTCGCCCTTGTTTATGGAAAGGCTGACATCGTCCAGTGCCTGGAAGCGGCCGAACCGTTTGCTGACATGGCTGATATCCAGAATGGTATCGTCCATGGGGTTCCTTCCTCTGTGTCGCTACCTTCAAAATCTAAAAGGCCTTTCTTAAGTGCTTGGCCAAGAAATCATTAAGAATTGCATAAATCCGATTGGGCAAGACCGGCCTCCTTGGGTGGCTTCAGTAACATGAGAGTGACCTGCGAAAGGAAGAAAGCATGCCGACGATTCTGGTTGTGGAGGATCAGGAGGACATCCAGTCCCTGCTCAAGGATGTGCTGGGAGGGACCTACCGGATCATCCAGGCGACGACGGGCGCCCAGGCCTTGTCCTGCTTCCAGCAGGAGGAACCCGACCTGATCCTTCTGGATCTGATGCTCCCTGTAGTTACCGGGGACAGCGTCCTCAAGGCCATTCGGCATATGTCGTCGGTGCCGGTCATCATCCTCACGGCCATTCAGGATAAGACCAGAACCGTCAGCCTCCTGGAGCAGGGCGCCAATGATTATGTGACCAAGCCTTTCGACATCGACGAGCTCCGCGCTCGTGTCCAGGTCCAGCTGCGCCAATCCGGGGCACTGAAAGCCGATGCGGATGCAGAAGGTGAATCCGACTCCAAGATGTGTTTCGAAGGTATCGAGCTGGACCGGATGGAGCACACGGTCAGCGTTGATGGGCACCGGGTCGATCTGGCCCGCAAGGAATTCGCCATCCTTGAGCTCCTGATGGACCATCCGCATCGGGTTTTCGAAAAAGAGGACCTCTATAGGCAGGTTTGGAACCAGCCCTACATCAATGCCGAGAATACTCTCAATGTGCACCTGAGCACCCTGCGGACCAGCCTGAACAGGTGCGCCGGCAGCCAGCGCTACATCGTGTCGGTCTGGGGCATCGGCGTTCGCCTGGTCTGAATCGGGATGGAGGGAAGAACGATGGATAAGGGTCGTCGGAGGTGAATCCGTGAAAGTGGCCGCACTTGTTCT
This sequence comes from Bifidobacterium sp. ESL0825, assembly GCF_052606465.1. NCBI lineage: Bacteria > Bacillati > Actinomycetota > Actinomycetes > Bifidobacteriales > Bifidobacteriaceae > Bifidobacterium > Bifidobacterium sp. ESL0825. Next base: position 933,946 of record NZ_CP199589.1, on the reverse strand, counting down.
GGGTCTTGTCGCTCTAGCCCTGGCGATTGGTCTGGTACTGTTGATCGTCGATCTCAAACGGATCAGCGACGATCTGGATTTCATCAACCATGCGGACACCAATGCCCTGGTAACCACTGGATCCAATATCGAGCTTATCCGCACCCTGGCGGCCCGGATCAACGCCGTTCTGAACAAGACCAGACGGCTGCAGATCACTCAGGCCGAGCAGAACAAACAGGTCCGGCAGATGCTGACCAATCTGACCCATGACATCAAGACCCCGCTGACCGTGGCCAGAGGATATGCCCAGCTGCTCAAGGAGGGATCGGCTGATCAGGAGCAATTGAGCAAGATTCTCAACAACCTGCAGTCGGTGGATCGCTATTTGCATTACCTGATGGATTTCAATCTGATACAAGAAAAGAGCGTGAATCTGGATCTGGCCAAGGTGAACCTATCGGCACTGGTTCAGCAGGAGCTCTTCAATGCCTTCGATTCTTTGACTGCACGGTCAGTCACGGTGGAGCCCAGGATCCAAGCTGGTGTGGAAATCACGACGGATCAGATCATGATGAGTCGAATAATTCAGAACCTGATCGGTAACTGGCTCAAGTATGCGCAGGATTCAGCCTGGGTGGACCTATGCAAGAGTGAAGATGGGCGAATTCATCTGGACTTCGGCAACAAAACCAAGGGTGGAGCCGTCAATGTGGACAGGCTCATGGAACGGTTCCAGACCGATGACCAATCACGGACCAAGATCAGAAGCACAGGTCTGGGTCTGAGCATCGTCGACTCCCTGGTGGATTCGCTCGGCGGCTCCATGAGGCTGGAATCCGCCAATGGCATTTTCTTGGCCCACTTGTTGCTGAGCGATGCTCCCCAATCAAGCCAATCATAAACAATGCGGGTTTAAGGTCGCTTGTTAAGATGCTGTGGCCTGTCTCGGCCTTTATGACAAGGCCGAGACAGGCCACTGAGTGTATGTAGGCGGAGAAATGGTGTCAGCACATCAATCTGATTGTGTTTAAATCCGATCGTGCTTAAATCCAATCGATGGATGAGCCGCTTCTCCGCCTACGATCAAAGGAAAATCAGGCCTTGGTGTGGGGGACTATGACGGCCCTGGCTGAGAGCTTGTTGTCGACCAGCTTGTGGTAGGCATCCAGAGCGTTGTCCAGCGAGTAGGTTTCAATCTCGGTCTGGATCTGGCCGTGGCGATACATGTTGGCCACATCGTAGAGCTCAGGAATGGAGCCCCAGTACACGCCCAGCAGCTCCTGCTCCCAGGGCTTGGAGTACCAGTCGTATTCCGCCTTGCCGCCGGCGATGCCGACCACGGTCACCCGGGATCCCGGGCCGCCCGAGGCCTGTGCGGCAGCAATGGTCGGGGCCACACCCACGAAATCGAAGGCAGCATCCACGCCCTCCCCGTGGGTGATCTTCCTGATGTTCTCCACCTGGTGCTCGTCGCTCATAACGGGGATGGCACCCTTGGCCTCAGCCTTGGCCAGAGCCTCCGGCTTGGTGTCAGTGGCGATCACGGTAGCGCCGGTCAGCGCGTGCAGAATCTGAATGGCGATCTGGCCCAGCCCGCCCAGGCCAATGACCAGAGCGTACTTTCCGCCGCCGTTCAGGTGGGGCATGGCAGCCCGGATGGCGTGGTAGGGAGTCAGGGCAGCGTCAGCCAGGGGTGCAGCCGCGATTGGATCCGCATCGCCCAGGGGCACCAGGTTGCGGGCCGGGACGGTCATGTATTCGGCCATGCCGCCGTCGCGCCCCAGACCCAGGGCCAGCGACTTGTTGGTTGCGGCGCTGGAGCAGTAGTTTTCCTGGCCGGCTACGCAGTGAGGGCAGTGGCCGCATCCGGTGGGCCCGTAGACGATGTAGGCATCGCCCTTCTTGAAGCCCGTGACATCGGGTCCTACCTCTTCCACCCAGCCGGTGGTCTCATGTCCCAGAATGAACGGCGGCTTGGTGTGGCTGCCTGTTTCGGGGGTGTAGTCCTGGAAAACGGAGACATCGGAATGGCAGCAGCCTGCCCCGGCCACCTTGAGGAGAACCTCGCCGCTCCCGGGAGTCGGCTCTGGCACTTCCTTGAGGGTGGGGAAGGTGTTGAATTGCTCGAAAACAACGGCTTTCATAAGCTTCCTTTCATCGTTGAAACATTTCTGCCCTTGCGTTCAGGGCGGGAGTGTCTGCATCAGCATCGTTGCAATAAAAATTTTACTGAACGTCAGATTTGCACTCACCCGAAAGAGTGTGAGATGTCCAACAATGCAGGATTGGCCATGCCTATAGGTCGGGCCGAAAAGCCATATATATGCCCCCCCCCCTAAGGCGAACTGGGAGGGGAGGGGACAAAATGAGCTAAAGCTTGCCAGGATGAGTGTGAGCGGCTTTTACAGCAGACTGATCAGAGCCTGGGTGTCCTCAACGGTTGTCGCCCAGGAGGTGGCCAGCCGGATCACCGTGTGGGTGGCATCGCTGCGTTCCCAGAAGTCGAAGGCGACCTGCTTGGACAGCTTCTCCATGCGCTCGTTGTCCAGGCGGACGAAGGTCTGGTTGGTGGGGGAGTCCATGACAATCTGATACCCCTTCTCATGCAGGGCCTTCTTGATCATCGCTGCTGTCTGGATGGCGTTTCGGCTGATTCGCGAGTAGAGGCCGTCGGTAAAGAGGGCGTCGAACTGCACTCCCAGGAGTCTTCCCTTGGCCAGAAGGGCGCCTCTTCTTTTGATCATGGTGCTGAAATGCTCGGGAGCGTTCCCCCTGGGGAAGACCACCGCTTCCCCACAGAGTGCGCCGACCTTGGTCCCGCCGATGTAGAAAACGTCGCAGAGACGGGCTATGTCCGTCAGATCGACGTCGGTTCCGGGGGCCACCAGCCCGTACCCAAGCCTGGCCCCGTCCAGGTAGAGCGGAATCTTGTGTTCCCGACAGATTTGCGAAAGGTCTTCCAGCTCCTGGCGGGCATAGAGGGTTCCATACTCTGTGGGATGGGAGATGTAGACCATTCCGGGGAAGACCATCTGCTCATGGTTTGCGTCGGTGTAGAAGCCTTCCAAAAAGGCCTTAAGGTCCTCTGCACGAATCTTTCCCTGTTCGCCGGGGATGGTCAGAACCTTGTGGCCTACGGCTTCAATGGCGCCGGCCTCGTGGACGTTGACATGGCCCGTATCCGCAGCGACCACTCCCTGGTAAGGCTTCAGCAGGCAGGAGGTGACGACCTGGTTGGTTTGGGTCCCGCCGGCCAGGAAATAGACCTGAGCCTGGGGGCAGTCGCAGGCCTGAGCGATCTTCTGAGCGGCGGAGAAGCAGTACCGATCCTTGCCATAGCCGGGAAGATGCTCCATGTTGGTGTCGATCAGCCGCTGCAGGACTTCGGGGTGGGCGCCCTCGGAATAGTCGTTGACAAATGACAGCATGTGGGTCCTTCCTGTTAGACGATAATTGGCTCCGGACCAGCCAAGCCGATCCGGAGCCATAGCTGTGACTACAGCATATGCTCAGGCGATGAGCTCCTTGACGGATGCAATGATCGCCTGAAGGCTGACCTTGGCGTCGTTGAAGAGCATCTGCGTGTTCGGGTTGAAGTAGAGCTCGTTTTCGATGCCGGCGTACCCCTTGCCCCTGCCTCTCTTGAGGACGACAACGTGCTGGGCCTTGTCGACGTCCAGGATGGGCATACCGGAGACCGCGGTCCCCGGTCGGCGTGCAGCCGGGTTGGTCACGTCATTGGCGCCGACCACCAAGGCGACGTTGGCTGATGGGAACTGGGGATTGATGTCGTCGAGGTCGATCAATTCCTCATAGGGGACGTTGGCCTCGGCCAAGAGGACGTTCATATGTCCGGGCATGCGGCCGGCCACCGGATGGATGGCATAGGAGACCTCCACGCCGCGGCCCTTGAGCAGTTCGCCCAGGTCGGCCAGTTCGCGCTGGGCCTGGGCTTGCGCCAGACCGAAGCCGGGGACGAAGATAACCTTGTCCGCATAGACCAGCTGGACGGCCACATCGTCGGGCGTGGTCTCCTTCATGGTCCCTTGGGTGCTCGCGTCCTGGGCAGCATTGGTCGAGGAGCCGCCGAACCCGCCGGCCAGAACGCTCAGGAGCGGCCTGTTCATGGCCTGGGCCATCAGGACGGATAGAGTGGCACCTGCTGCGCCTACCAGAGCGCCTGCCACGATCAGAGCGACGTTGTCGATGGCCAGGCCATTCATGGCCACAGCTGTGCCGGTGCAGGCGTTCAAGACGGAGATGACCACGGGCATGTCGGCACCGCCAATGGGGATGACGAAGACCAGTCCATAGCCCAGGGCGAAGATGGCCGTGAGGATGGCCCATAGGGTTCGATTGCCGGGATTCAGGCAGAGCATGACCAGGCTGAGGACCGTCAACAGGGCGAAAAGCACATTCCAGACGGCCTTTGCTGGTAGCTTCAGGTTTTTGATCAGGCCGATGCCCTGGAGCTTGCCGGCAGCTATCAGAGAGCCGGTGAAGGTGATGGAACCGATGACCACACCCAGACCGGCGGTGATCAGCACTACCAGAGTCGGGGTGCCCTCGGAAGTCAATATGTCATTCAGGGCGACCAAGGCTGCAGCGCCGCCGCCGACCGTGTTGAAGACGGAAACCAGCTGAGGCATGTCCGTCATTTTGACCTTCCTGGCCGAGTAGACCCCCATTGCCGATCCGATCAGGATGCCGAGCACGAGCAGAATGATGGCCAGGGAGGAGTTGAAACCGGTGGCGAACAGATGGATGAAGGCCATAGCCACGGCGATGACCATGCCCGCTGCAGAGATCCTGTTGCCTGTACGTGCCGTCTTGGGGGAGTTCATGTAGTGCAGGCCCATGACGAACATGACCGAGGAAAGGAGATAGACGAACCAGGTAATGATATCGAGGGTATTCACTTGTTGGCTCCCTGGTTCTTAGCGGTCTCGGTCGTGAGGGACGAAGCCTGTTCGTCCTGGCTGGCCTTATCCTTTCCCTTGTCGGGTTTGGAGGACTTGAACATCTCCAGCATCCTGTCGGTCACCACGTAGCCGCCCACCACATTCATGGCGCCAAGGACGGCAGCCAGGAATATGAGTACATAGGAAAGCGGGGAATGGGCCTCCGCCGCGATAATGACTACTCCGACGATCACAATGCCATGAATGGAGTTGGCGCCCGACATGAGCGGCGTGTGAAGCGTGGCCGGAACCTTGCCGATCACCTCCACGCCGATCAGCAGGGCCAGAATGAAAAGCGTAATTGCTATGACCACAGAATTCATTGCTCTTGACCTTTCTCTTCGGCCTTTTCGTCACCTGGAGCATCCGCGCTTTCGCCCGTGCCGGAATCGGATGCATTAGATACAACCAGTGCTTGATCGATCTCGTCGTCCGCTTTGATGCTGAGCGCGCCATCACGAAGGAAATGCACCAGCACGTCCGCCACATTTCTGGACAGCAGGTTGGATGCCGTCATGGGTACGCCGCTGGCCAGGTATGGTGCCCCGATCATGATGACCCCCTTGTCGGTGGTCCTGGTTCCCACCTGTGATCCCTCGACGTTGCCGCCCAGGTCGCTGGCGGCGCAGTCCACGATCACTGCTCCGGGGTGCAGATTGGCCACACCCTTGGCGCTCAGGAGGCGGGGAGGCTTTCCGCCTGGAACCTTGGCCGTGGTGATGACCACATCGAAGCCTGCTGCTTTGGCATCCACCGCAGCCTGCTGCTGGGCCTGTTCCTGGTCGGTCAGCTGCCGTGCATAGCCGCCCTGGCCCTGTCCCTTGGAGAAGTCCAGCCCCAAATCGAGGAACTTGGCTCCCAAGGATTCCACCTCCTGCCTGGAAGCGGGCCTGACATCATAGGCAGTAACCACGGCTCCCAGACGTTTTGCGGTCCCGATGGCCTGCAGGCCTGCAATCCCCGCGCCCAGGACCAGGACCTTGGCTGGTCGGATGGTTCCTGCTGCAGTGGTCATCATGGGGAAGAAGGATCCATAGGCATCGGCAGCCACCAGAGCCGCCTTGTATCCCATGACCGAGTTCTGCGAGGTCATCTCATCCATGGACTGGGCCGAGCTGAGCTGGCGGGGGAGTCGTTCCATGGCGATTCCGGTAAGCCCGGCCGCTTCCAGGGATTTGATGTAGTCCCTGTCGCTCAAGGACCCCAGCATGCCGATGATCCATGTTCCGGCTGGAATCCTCTTCAGCAAGGAGCTTTCCGGTCTGTTGACGAAACCCAGGACTTCTGATTTGGATAGGACGGTATCCCTGTCGGTGACTGTGGCTCCCGTCCGCTGGTAGTCCTCATCCCGGAAGCCGGCTCGAGCCCCGGCCCCGGACTCCAATAGGCAGGTGATGCCTTGTCTGGTCAGCCGGGTCACGATGTCTGGCGTTAGGGCCACACGAGACTCTTCCTCGTTTGTCTCTTTGAGGACCCCGAAGGTTACGGGAGATTGTTCTGGTCCACTCATGTCTTTCCTTTTTCAAACACAGCTGTGTGTGAGCAATTGCACCATTGATTCTAGTTGCTGCACCCTGCTGTTGGGAGGTTAGTGCAGCCTGTATGTGCTTGCGCTGTATAAGTATCAGTCGAGAAGGGACCGAACTCAAGGTATTTTCCGAATGTGGACGAGAAATAGAAGGAGCATGAAGCTGTGCCCGCATAGTTGCACCCCCGCGATCTATGCAATGTCTGTAAAGTTGTAACGTCCGAAAATGGGCTCACGGTTTTGTTACCGAATTTTTGGGGGAGCCGGTCGGCGTAGCGCATGGCATCGTAGCCTCTGTCCATCCGACAGTTTCCAGCTATGACCAGCTACGGTATGTGGGTTGATCATGCAAGGGTGCCGCGCGTCTTCAAGAATGATACGCGGCACCCTGAGACGCAAAATCTCAGTGAGCACGAGACCTTGGCGAACAGAACAGCTAGGCGAGCTGATTTGTTCGTCTGCTGTGGCGGTCTCACATTGACGGTCAGCCTGCCCTTCTGGACTTGTGTGTCGTTTCTGATTGATGTGCGCTGTGGCGCCTTATTCATTTCCCTCGTGCTTGTCGTTTGCCGCGGAATCCTTGGGCTTGGACTGCAGGGGATTGTGATGGTAGATGAGGGCGAAGGCAGCCAGGGTCTCGATCATGCTGGCGATGATCCAGGTGATCACGATGGCGTTCTGGTGTTTGCCGACTGTTCCCATTCGGGTGAAGATGAAGACATCCATGATGAAGGACTGCAGCACCAGAAGGACCGTTGCTACGACTACCGTCCTGGTATGCCTGTCCGTCTCCGTTCCCTCTCCCTCCGGCTTGCCGGGAGACTTGAAGCTGGCATAGGAGAGGAGCCAGATGCCGATTCCGAATAAGACTGCGGCAAGAGGCAGGGAGAAGAAGATCGGCATGGTGCTCAAGCTGAGGCCCAGAGCTGCGACCAAGACTGCGGAGGCCAGGCCCAGATAGAAGGAGTCATGGTTTTTCGCCTTCCGCGGTTTGGGTAAGCTGGCAACACTTGGTTGAGATGGTTTGCCGACAGGCTTACTGGGTTGGCTTGGCTTGTCATCATGGAAGGAGTCATGCTCTCTGTCTGTGTGAGAGGCTTGCTCGCGGTCGGTGGCTATGGTCTGTTCCTGCTTATTTTCCTTTTCAGGCCTGCTATGATCAGCGTCCTTGTTGGATGAATCCCTGCCTTCCTTCTCGCCTGTTTGTTCAGGTGTAGGCTTCGGCTTGGGTGAATTTTCTACATGGTTATCTTTGCTGGCCTTGGGATTGTCCACCGGCTTTGGCATGTGGTTCTTGTCGTTCATGGTTGTTTGTTGGGAATCTTCACGTGTGTCGTCGCTGCGCGAGGAGTTGCCCTCGTGCCTGCCTTGGTTCTTATTCGCACGTTCGTTTCGATTGTTGCTCATCTGATCCTCCAGGCTTGTACTTCCCGTCACTTGTGGCAGGTCATCTGGCAGCCTGCCTATTTTCAGGAAGCAACCTCCGTTGAGGCCAGTTTATGTGTCATTTTCTCGTAAAAGCGGCATTGACTGGCACTAGGTCGGCATCATTTCGATATTGACCAAGTGCAGGTGAAGCACATAGAGTTAGACAAGAGATAGGGCCGGCAAAAGCGCAGGATTCGTTGCATTATATTCAACGACGAAGGGTTTTTGTTTATGCATTGGCAGCATCGGCGGTCACGATTGAAGTTGCTGTGGGTCGATCAGATGATTGTATATCCTGACTTGTCGAGGGCATCCAGGGCGGCAGGGAAGTCCTCGGCCTTGGTAAGGACATAATCCGTGTTGTAGGTCGAGACGGCGAAAATGCCTATGCCCTTGTTTGCCAGAATGGTGGCGATGGGCGCCAGGATGCCGATGAGTGAAAAGTCGAGAATGCCTTGGATGCGGAAGGCCCGTCAGCCGTCGCTGCGTTCCAGGGTCCGGCTGGGAACAATCTCGGTTGGACAGACTAATGAAGCTTCTTGGTCGGTTCGTCCTGTAAAAACAAAAGGTGAGTTCAGATCAATCTCTGTATAATCAGCAACTTTGCAGACAGTCAGTTCCGCTTCTATGGGTTGGATGCAGATACCCTGCCCTTGCCTTGTCGCTGAGCTGCAATTCTTGGTCGTGAATGAATCGCTTTTTAAATATGATCTGATGATGGCGTATAGCGCAACTAGGGCCCATACGCATTCAAGGGCAAAAAAGGCCCACCTCCAGTTAGCCAGAGCATCGACGGCCAGCAAACATGCGCCGATAAGGTTCAAAACAAGATTGACCCGGCTGCCGCTGGGCAGGCCTAGCAGCATCATCGAAGCAAAGGCCATGAGGAGCAGCAGAAATCCAATAAGCTGAGTCATTAGGAACAAACCAACCACATCCTTCCACGAGTGACCTGTTGAGCGTCGTCGTCGATCCGGGTACGGCGCGTCTCGTCGGGGGAAGGAATGCTTCCGAAAGATACTGTAGCATTACTGGCAGGGGTCGAAGGTCCGGTGTGCATCCCCATAAGCAGAGGATGAATATATAGCCAAAAGTGGTAGGCAATACTGTCTTCCTATGCTTTGTTAGATTGCAGGAGGGCATCACCAAGGAGACGATAGCGCATGGAAAAACTGCAGCTGAGCAATGGCTTCGAGCTTCCCATATTGGGATTCGGAGTCTACCAGATAGGTGATCTGGATGAATGCAGACGTAGTGTGGCATCGGCCCTCGATTGGGACTACCGCCTTATCGATACAGCTGCCTTCTACGGCAACGAGAGAGCAGTGGGGGATGCGCTGAGGGAATCTGCTATTCCTCGAGAGGAAGTGAGCCTTTCCTCAAAGGTCTGGATTCAGCAAAATGGTTACGAGGGGACGATGCAGTCCTTTGAAAAGACCCTGATCAACCTGCAGACGGACTACCTGGATCTGTACCTTATCCATATGCCTTATGGCGATTATCATGGGTCGTGGAGAGCTATGGAAGACCTGTATGACCAAGGCCGCGTTCGTGCCATCGGAGTCTGCAATTTCCTGCCTGACCGGCTAATTGATTTGATCCTTTCCAGCAGAATCGCGCCTATGGTCAATCAGATTGAGCTGCATCCCTTCACTCAGCAGACCGCACTTCGAAAGGTCATGGACGAGCAGGGGGTTGCACCCATGGCCTGGGCGCCTCTGACTAAAGGTCGTCGGGGAATTTTCGACAATCCTGTCCTCATGCGTATCGGCCAGCGCTACGGCAAGACACCGGCCCAGATAGTATTGCGCTGGCTGACCCAGCAGGGGATATGCGCCATCCCGAAATCCGCGCATGAGGAACGGATTCGCGAGAACCACAATATTGCAGATTTCAGTCTTGATGATGACGATATGCATGACATCAGAGCCATGGATACGGGAGGCCGCCTATTTCTTAATGTGGATACGCCTGAGGAGACCACACGTCTGCATGGGTTATCTTATACACAGTGACTGAGGTCCGCTGAGCTGATAAGACGAGGGCGCCCGCACTTTAAGATTCCTGTGTGGATGCCCTCGTCTTGATATTAGGGATTCTTGCTGAGGCTTATTGTGCCGGCCAGTCGCCTTGCAGACAGCTCAAGTAATCTTTGGCTGCCTTTTCCAGGCTCTGATCGCTCATACCTGAGCTAACGCCGGTCAGAATAAAGGGCTTCCGATAGACGGTTCCAATGAGATTGCTGGTAGCTTTGAACGGAGCCAGGAGCTCGTCCACCGTATAGCCGAATTCGCCCTCATGGTGATAGTTCTCTCCGGCAGAGCCGACCGAGACGGCGAGCATGAGTTCCTTGCCTTTCAGGGCATCGCCGTGGGTACCGTAGGCCCATCCGTAGGTAAGTACCAGGTCTTCCCACTCCTTGAGCAGCGGAGGACAAGCTGTACCAATACATGGGAGACTGCCATACCAGACGGTCAAAGCCTTTGACGAATGCTTGCTTACTAGGGATGTCGATCTGATTTGAGCGCAAGGCAGCATATTCGTCCCGGACCAGGATACCCTTATCCTCATGCCCCTTGGCTTCCCGCATCAGGCGGGCGTTGATCCGTGAGGCTTCCATATGGGGGTGGAAGACCAGGACTGCCGTCTTGGCGTTTTGCTTCATGCCTTATTCTCCTTCAGTCATCATTTTGCCAGATTTGCTTGGCGCGGTTGAAAGCCGACCAGGCCTTCGGCCAGCCTGCGTAGAAAACCAGATGGGTAATTTCGGCTGCTATCTCGTCCTTGGTGATGCCGTTCTTTTTCCCGATGTTCAGGTGAACGTCGAGCTGTTCTGTGCTACCCATGGCATTAATGTGGCTATGGTGATCATGCTTCTGTCGTGCGCGGACAGTGCTTGTTCGTCAGCCCAGACTTCGCCGAATAGCACATCGTCATTCAGAGTTGCGAACTGAGGCGCGAATTCGCCCAATTGCTCTCTTCCAACTGTTTGCTTTGTGGTCATGATGTTCCCTTCCTCGCTGACTATATGATCGCCCAAGATGCAGGCTCACTGCTGTCTTGGATGCGAACGGCAACAGTTTATGGCCCTCGAAACGGTATGTATAATGCCGATTACTTATATGTTGGTATTCGGTTTTTGCATGGGTCCATTGCCGAGCTTTCATCCGATTGGTTTCTTCTTGGCCCTGGCAGGTGTGTTGTCTGTTGTGACTATGGGTCGCCTTCTCTGCTGGCCGCAAGGCATTTTTTCGCATGCGCTCGCTTAGGCTGTCTTTTGAGTTATTGGGCGATAGGAGTTGAGCTCTTGAGAATCACTGGTTTGGACCATCTGGTCATCACGGTGCGGGATGTCGATGCGACCTGCGCGTTTTACCGTGATGTGCTGGCCATGAGATTGATCCCAAGGCGAATAGGCCTACGCCCGGCTCGGCTGACTTGTGTCTGCTTATGGAGGATTCGCTGGATGATGTGGTTGCCGCGTCATGAGCGTCATGTCGACTGTCTGGGTCCGGTCAATCAGACTGGTGCGCATGGGGCCATCACCTCGGTGTACGTCAGGGACCCCGATAGGAACCTGATCGAGCTTTCCAGATACGACCAGGACTGATATGGAGTACCAGCCATTTACTAATGCTTGTTCTAAGCGGGATGGTTGATAAAACGTTTTTATGAGGATATCAATCCCAACCCCTCAATTGCCCTCTCCCCCAGAAAGTAGTTCACTTCAATATGAACTTCACTGACCTGTGTGAGTTGTGTCAAGTTAGCAAAATTTGCACTTACTTCAAGAACTGATACAGCGTGGTAAATACATCGGATTTCAGAAAAACACTTCTTTGTTAGAACGATGAGATCATAATTTATTTGATATAGATATAAATAAACAGCAATAAGAGCCAGCGATAAAGCAAGGGGTGAGCCCCATGCTTATAGCAATGTTGAGAGTTTTGAGATCTATTGCTACATTATCCAAGGTTGTATCTTCAATTTATCCAAATCCTTTGGATTTCTTGGGTGAGGGTATCTGGGGTAACGTTGTTTACCTTTGTAAGTGACGCCTAAACAGTGAAGCCCTTCCTTGGGGAGGAGATACAAAACGCTTTCAATTCTTTTCCTGAATCCAGGCAAAAACTCTTCTCCTCCTGCTCCCCATGCGACGATTATGTTGTTTGGGTATTGCTGAACCACGTCTTGTATAATTATGTCGTTTTCAGGGCCTACTGCATCTATGTATGACTTTTCGAAAATTTTGTGTGAGTTGGAGTCAATAAAAGCATATAAATTGAGAATAACTATACCGTCATACGGTTTGTTATTATCATCTTTTTCCCCATGAATAAGTTTTATACAGGCATCTATTGCCGGATCGTCAACATACTCGTCACCCTTTGAAGGGTTCTGCATGATGAAGCATGCCAGATTTGGTTTTTCAACACCAGTTTTCCATTCCCTGGTTAGCAGGTAACGGTGGGTTCTTTTTTTAGGATTGGTATCGTTAAAAACAGCAGTCTGCCTCATATTTTCAGTAAGCGTAGGAAGTGAAGAGGTCAAATCTCTCATAATTCCTCCTTTTCAAATTTACAACTTGGCTGTTGCGTAAATATGTCATAGTGAATGAAAGAACTCTTTTATTTTAGTCTTTATTTTTAACTCGTAATCTTAGCTCTAAAGAGTAAGTTCTCATTTAACGAACTGTAAAGCAAGTCGGAAGTAAGGGTTTGATGTGAGGTGGTTAATGAGGTTCGTGCACGCGACCTTCTGGATCAGGATAAGAGGATGTTGGAGACTTGGCTTTGTGCCTGTAGATGTCTTCAGCAGCGTCAGCGTCTTGCTTGCTGGCTTCGTGACTCAACATACTATCATCGGATTTATGGAGAAATCCGGGCTCCGTAGAAAACACACCATATGTGTGGAAGGCTATGAACAGCCCCGGTGAAGCGATGCTAGAAATAAAAGGTCAAGGCTCACTAGTCGTTCAGATGCTGAAAGGTGCAATCAGCCTCCTACAATGTGAATTTGTCGGATTTACTTGTTGATTGGTCACGGTCGGTGGCTGGGATCATGTTGTGGGCCGGTCGATTTATGCGCCGTCTCGTTGTGCGTTTCGATGGGTTTTGCTTGGATAAATAGGCCTGGGTATGCTGCTGGTCAGTGGCAGCGTGAGGCTGCTGGCTCAGTGATAGTGTTCGGTTCTGGTCAAGGTGAATAGTACACGGTTGATTGAAGGGGACGTTTGCGAGGGCCGAAAGAATGTTGTCTTCTACTCACTGTACTTAGTGATGGTGCTCTTATTGTTGGTCAAGTGGTGAGTAGTAGCGCTACTCCCGTTCAGCAGATTGATAATTATGGGAGTTCATGTCATATTTTCCTGCCAAAAGGTCAGTATCAGATCATACTGCGTACAACAGGTGCCACGGAGATTTTGAGATGAGTGGTGGAGCTATTTACGTTTGTCTCAACGATCCGAGAATTAAGGGGAAGCTTTTACCAGTATGCATTCATGACCGATTGGCAGCTATTCATATAAAAGAGATAACAGTTATCGTGTGTGAATGTATAAGCGTATCTGTAATTAATGGCGTGGTTTACCTCATAGTGAGGTACTTGCAATAACAGGTAGTAAATAGAGTTGAAAGTTCAATGGCAAGCTTAACAGCAGTCCGATCGTACTTCGGCTATGGAGGAGGGGATGCGGGTGCTCAAGAAGGGTGAGCTGGCGGCGTTACATCATCGCTATGTGAAGCAGTCCAGCCCTGTGTCGATTGCGACTAAAGATGAAGCTAATTAAGTGCATGAAGCAATTATGCTATAGGTGGTAACGACACTGGCACTCACTTGTATCAGGAGCTCATGGACTCCCCGTCCAAGAATTGTTGTTTTTGTCACGTGCAACATCCTGATGAATGGTTATATGCCTTGAAGTGCGCGAACATGAACATCGGTAATCAACCTGTACGCCAGCTGCAAGTTGATAGCGTGCCGCTAGTAAATATCGCACGGGAGGTTACGCCACAGCCAGACGAAGCAAGCTCTGGGAGGGTGGTGATGCTCGCGGCTAGCGTGCAAGTGTTGTAAATCGGATGTGCTACTGGTGTAATCTCGCCAATATAGGTTACAGCCAATCTGGCCGGTTGAACTTCTATCCATTTGGCAATGATTGCGACTGTAGTTCGCTGGTGATCAGAAATCTGCATAAGATGCTAACTTCTACGCCAGTGACGCTACCCATACAGGTAACCTGAGCGCGAATCTGGCGGTTCATGGCTGGGTGCGTCTGCCTAATGATAGGAACTTCCCGCCGTGAGACATTTTGTTCAATGAAGCGGATCATGTTGGCCGTGTATGTCTGCAGGGGCCGTCTGGCTCAAACCTATGAGAGTGAGTAAGGCACAGCATACGGTAACTCTGGTGATCAAAACCGACGGGGGAACTAGCATCATTCAGTATTAGAACTTTTCGTGGAATTGCTGCTTGGGGTATGAATGAAACGAGAACACATCCGCAGCACAAGACTTATATGAGACGAAAGGCAACGACAGGCGCATTACGATAATGTGACTCAATCTCTTTATGATACGGTAGTGTTGGAAACAATTATTACCGCTCAAGCCACCGCTATCGAGATCCTAGCCAAAGCAGTAGGTATAACCCTGCTGACATTGAATCTACCGTGCAGAAGCCGTCAAAAACAAGATCGGCCAGCTACACATCATCGTCAACGAGGAAGGCAAACAATGAGCAGCACACCAACTGGCTCACCATCCATACCACCTGTAGCGTGGGAGTAAGAGCACTCCGACAACCCAGCATACTGGCTGCCGGATAAGTTCTCTCAAGCGATCAATTGGGCCGGACTAGCGTTACAGCCTGCACTGGCTGCCTTTGTTGATGCCGTCGGACCAGCTTGTGGGTGGCTACATGCGCGGTATCGTCATCTTCCTCAATAGTGGAGTGTGCTCATACCTGTGACCATGGTAGTAAGGCAAACCAAAACCAGCTACATAAGCAAGTCTGCAAAATCACAAGTTTCAAGAAACTTTGATATTGATTTTTGCGTAAAGAATTGCTGGAGATCGAAAAGTCCATTAGCTTCATCATCAGCTGACTCATGGAAGCCGAACGGAGTATCACCATCTCCTGCCTCGCCTTCGGGGTAGAAACTTGTGATTCCCGATTGCATGACAATTTGTCCGATTTTTCTCTGATGTTGCTGTGCCGTGTCATGATAAATCAATTCAGTCACTTTGTCCAAGGTCTTATATGTAAAATAAGGCGGACGAACGTCAAGTTGCCAGGCAGAAGGGCTGTCATTGCCGTGATCATATAAACAGGAAATAACTTGTCTGGTTTGTTCAGTCTGACCCCACCAGTAATTCTGAAAATTGTTTATATTATCAAGTGTTACTTCAAGTTGCGTATCATCCAGGGGATGATTGGGATTCTGACTGTTCAACTTAAATATTTTTTTAAACACTTCAGAATCTTTCGTTAGGGACATTGGTTTGTTTTCTTCTGCCATCCTCCAACTATTTGTTATCTGCGTTCTTATTGTATTGATACATCCATTTAAATAAAGTTCTACTTCAGATATCCTTTTGTCACAAGGTTTGGCATCTACTTCAATTTTACGGAATATATCAGCCTGTGAAAAAATTTTCAATTTAGTTTCATCGTATTTTCCTTGAAGATTAGAGAACTCTGATATAAATATGATGTATGTTGTGTATCCGTCACAGTCACCGCTTTGTTTCAGTTTTTCAATCTGCCTTTTTGTACTTGATATTTTTTCCTTTATATTTTTATTAGCAGTTATTTGAATAAGAATATGATTTTCGTCATCACGTAAGTCATAGCCTGGTTTGTTTATTGCTTTCTTATTTGCATTGTCAACTTCGATATTGAAAGCTAGACCGGCAATTTCCCGATAAAAAGTTTCACAGTTGTGAGTTATATCGCTGCGACCGTTCATCACTCCAATTTTTGCTGCAGCTCCGAGTGTCGCCATGTCTAACTGAATCAGTTGTAGTTGCGCAGTAAGGGGTAAATTATCCATGTTTATATAGTATGCACATCAATTACGATTGTGACTTAAAATGACAATGGACGCTATAGCAAGTCTCGAGTGGCGAGATAATTGTTGCACCCCATTCGGTTCTACGAGGTTAGCCTGAAGCGGAGACAGGTTAATTGCAGCCGCATCCTGCTAAACGCACCTGTATCTTGAATGATGACGATTCTGCTGATGCGTCCATGCGATACCGAGGTCTCTAAGACTACAGCGAGTCCTGTGAGCGCCGCCTGAGAGGCAAGAACCTCTCGGAGCGGCGCAAAACCGGATCATTGACCAGCTGCAAGGCTCCGCCTCCGCAACTGAGTCGGCGCCCGTAGTTGGACACGCAAAAGGCCGAGGCTAAGGCTGATACAGCTGTTATCCGCCTGGGTAGGGGAGGGTGCGAGAATGGGAATATCAGGCGTAAGCATCGTGACTTCACGTTACGCGCTTACTGTTTTGTCTCGTTGAAGCATGGGATAAACACATTTTAGTTTTGTGTGTTCGAATTAAAAAATGAAAAACTACTAAACTGTTGGGAGAGTAGAGGTTGGAGATGGGGTGGCTAACGCGGCTCGAACGCGCGACCTCCTGAACCACAATCAGGTGCTCTACCAACTGAGCTATAGCCACCATAGTGAATCGACCCGCATGGCGGATCAATGCAACAGATGAAACTATACACGATGGCATGACATGGCACGCCGGTGAAGTGTGACCCATATGGCAAAGGTTGTGCTCTGTCTTTGGGCTTTCAGTTCACGACCATGGCTTCTACATAAAACTCTCCAACACAACCAGGGTCTGGTTATCGACTTGGAGTCCGGATCATTCAGCACTCGTCGCACGCTCTTTGACGTCCAGAAGGACTTATGAGCCTCGCGCCAATTCATCCGCCTTTTATGGCGCCCTCCTTCATTCAGGGCATGCTGCCACGTGACCAAACCTGGTCGGGTTACCTCCAGTGAGGCATATCTAAGGACGGCAACTGGCTGGTCTTCTGAGTTCGCAAGAACTGTTCGTCGGTCGAAGCAGGGGAGTGGTTCCATGATCGTGGATGAACTTTGCTGCAGCCAGGCCGTAGCAGTTTTTTGCCCATCCAGAATTGCGGTTACCAGCCTATCGCGTTCTGTGCTAGGGAAGGTGAATTCATCCTTGGGAAGATTCGTAACATCTTGGGCTTTGACCGTCGGTATTTGTCTATTTGCCATAATCGTTCTGATTGTCTTGCCTATTAGGCTCTTCGCCGTCGAGCGCTTTTCTTATGGGTTGGTAGGCCTTGATCAGATCGGTCAGGCTCATAGCGGCGTTGGCGGGGCTGGTGGATGGCAGGTTGATCATCGGTCGGTACCTCTTCTCCTGCAGGTTCGGCAGGCAGTAGCGATGGTAGAGCTGACCGGCTTTGCGTCCTGTAGTGAATACGGTGCCGATAGGCGCACGGTCCAGCAAGCCGGCGATGTCGGTAGGAACGACATTGGTGATAGAAGCATCGGAGGCGCCGTGGATGTCGCATTCTTGGATGACATCCCATAGTGCTATGCGGTGATTGAGAGCGAACCGTGCGCGGACAGCCGGATCAGGCTCCGGAACAGGCTGGTCGAAGAGCGCGGCCAGCACGGGCCAGAAGCGGTTGCGCGGAAACATGTAGTAGAAGCCAGCCTCACGCGAGCTCGGGCTGGGAATGGATCCCAGGATCAGCACACGGGACCGGTCATTCCAGACAGGCCCGAACTCGTGAGTGACGTGTGAGGACGAACCTGCAGTCATGCGCCGAACAGGCTTGTCAGAGCCGCAGTCATCACGTCAGCCTGAGCGATCACCAGAATGAAGACGAGCAGGCTGGTTGCGCATTCAACAAGGCCCACATACAGAATGGGAATGCGGCGCCGACGGGCGATTGCAGGCAACAAGGCCGCACGCACCAGCAGAACTAGGGCGGTCAACAAAGGCCACCATCCTGCTGTGCGTACCATGGCAACCCCAATCAGGCAGAGGGCCAGGTTCCAGGCCAGGGAAAGCAGGTAGCACCAGGTCTTGCCGCGCTCGCGGATCATGGTCTTGACGAAGATGACCGAACCGAACTGGGTCACAGCGAAGACAGCTGCACTGACCACTCCGATCGATGGCAGGGCGGCGCTAGGGAAAAATCCGCTGGCGAAGCAGTCCACAGCAGGATTCGGTTGGCACCCGAAGTAACCGGTGTTTGCGCCTTCCAGTCCTGGTCCCGACTGCTGGAATCGCGACCCCAGGGAGACGGCGATCAGACAGAGCGTGCAGGCCGCAATCACGACCACGGCATCGTTCCACCAGGAGCGTTCCGTGCGCATCCAGGCGGCAGCGAAGTTCAGCACGCCCAGCACCAGGTAGAGCGGGGCCCATCGCAGGAGCCCGGGGGTGCCGATCAATAGGATCAGACCGGTCACGGCCGTGAGCAGAGCATATCCCAGAGCTGGCGGCGCGAATCTGGCAGCCCGATGCGAGACCATCCATCTCGAGCCAGTGAACTCAAAGCAGTAGCAGAAAGCCCAGGCGACCATGAGCAGCAGGCTCCTCCAGGTCGGGCCTCCGACCAGCAGCCCAGCCAAGCCCGGCATCAAGGCCATGGCCCAGCCGCCTATCTGGTCGGGTATCCATAGGCGCCGCCACTGCCGTCCCTTGGATCCTGGTCCGGTCGGTTTTGCCGAATTGCGGGCTTGAGGGCTTGATCTGCTGCCGTTTGATCCGGCCGCCTTGCCCTTGTCTGCGTCTGTAAGCATACTCATCAGCCTACGCCACGGTATGGCAGTCGCTGCCTCTTCCGTAATGCCGATTCCGTCAATATCATGGTTCAAGGAGACATGAATCACTCGGGTCCCTGGTTTCAGGAGGCAGATGATGGGTCAGGTGGATATCAAGCGCGTATACGAGCAGGCCGCTGACGAGGACGGGATCCGCGTCCTGGTCGACAGGCTCTGGCCACGCGGTGTCAGCAAGGAGCGGGCAGCCCTGTCCGGCTGGCTCAAAGACGTCGCTCCCAGTCCGGACCTGCGGCGCTGGTGGCACCATGATCCGGACCGTTTCGAGGATTTCGCCCGCCGCTACCGTACCGAGCTGGATGACAATCCCGCCTTGGGGGATCTGCTGAGCATTGTGCGCGAACACGATCGGACGACACTGGTCTATGCGGCCAAGGATCCGGCCGTCAACCATGCCCTGATCCTGCGCGACTACATTCGCCATGCTCTTGAGAAGGACAACAAGTAGACGGCCGGCCAGGCCACCCACAAATCCCAGGGCATCCCCGCACGCTGACGCTTACGTGACCGAACGCAGGCATTGATGTTCCGGCATCTCTATTTGCTGATACAGATATGCTATGTCTTTTCCGACACCTATATATTAGGAAGCTGTTATAGGCGGGCGCCCGTTCCTTTATTGGAATCTGTGAGCGGTGCATGCAAAAGCCAGACAAAGGTCTCTTGCAAGGGGCTTCCTATCGACGGTTCCAGCGCGGCATCACAGTGAGCAAAGCCCAGAGCATACTTCCGAGTGCTAGACGTGGCCGTGTCTGCCCCGGTGATATAATTTTCATCGTGTGTGCCGACAGCATGCCTTATGTTACAGGTGAGCTTGTCGGGATATCCCCCGAATCCGAAGAATGCAGGCAGCAATGCCCGGCAGGAGGATCAGGGGCCATCGGGCCGGTGGACAGTGGCTGATCTCTCCTCCTAGGAGCGACTGCGGCTGCGGTGCGGCGGTCTCGCAGTGCAAACGAAGACAAGTTCATCGAAGGAATCGGAGAGAGTCAGTTGCCAACAATTGAACAGCTCGTCCGCAAAGGGCGCAAGGCCAAGCCTCGCAAGTCGAAGACTTTGGCACTCAAGGGCAGCCCGCTGCGTCGCGGCGTGTGCACCCGTGTCTACACCACCACCCCCAAGAAGCCGAATTCGGCTCTGCGGAAGGTCGCCCGTGTCCGTCTGAGCTCCGGCATCGAGGTATCCGCCTACATCCCCGGCGAGGGCCACAACCTGCAGGAGCACTCCATCGTGCTGGTGCGCGGCGGACGTGTCAAGGATCTGCCCGGCGTGCGCTACCACATCGTGCGCGGTGCGCTGGATACCCAGGGAGTCAAGGATCGCAAGCAGGGCCGTTCCCTGTACGGAGCAAAGAAGGCCAAGTAACACATGTCACGCAAAGGACCAGCCAAAAAGCACCAGCTCCTGCCCGATCCCATCTACGGTTCCACCGTGGTGGCCCAGCTGATCAACAAGATCCTGCTGGACGGCAAGAAGTCCATCGCCGAGAACATCGTCTACACCGCTCTGGAGCAGGTCAAGGAGAAGACCGACCAGGAGCCTGTGGCCGTGCTCAAGCGCGCCCTGGACAACATTCGTCCCAGCCTGGAGGTCCGCAGCCGTCGTGTCGGCGGCGCCACCTACCAGGTTCCCGTCGAGGTCAAGCCGAACCGCGCCAATACGCTCTCGTTGCGGTGGCTGACCGATTACAGCCGCGCCCGTCGTGAGAAGACCATGTCGGAGCGGCTGGCCAACGAGATCCTTGATGCCTCCAACGGCCTGGGTGCCGCGGTCAAGCGCCGCGAGGACACCCACAAGATGGCCGAGGCCAACAAGGCGTTCGCCCACTATCGCTGGTAATCCCAAGAGAGCGAGAACAAGGAATTATGGCACAAGACGTGCTCACGGACCTGACCAAGGTCCGCAACATCGGCATCATGGCCCACATCGATGCCGGCAAGACAACGACGACCGAGCGTATCCTCTACTACACCGGCGTCAACTACAAGATCGGCGAGACCCACGACGGCGCCTCCACCATGGACTGGATGGACCAGGAGAAGGAACGTGGCATCACGATCACCTCCGCCGCCATCACGGCCTTCTGGAACCGCCAGTCCCACGATCCTGAGGACCGCTACCAGATCAACATCATCGACACCCCAGGCCACGTGGACTTCACCGCCGAGGTGGAGCGCTCCCTGCGTGTGCTCGATGGCGCTGTGGCGGTGTTCGACGGCAAGGAGGGCGTGGAGCCCCAGTCCGAGACCGTCTGGCGTCAGGCCGACAAGTACGGCGTGCCCCGCATCTGCTTCATCAACAAGATGGACAAGCTGGGCGCCGACTTCTACTACTCGGTGGACACCATCAAGGACAAGCTGGGCGTCAAGCCGCTGGTCATGCAGCTGCCCATCGGCGCTGAAAGCGACTTCCACGGCGTGGTCGACCTGGTGCGCATGGTGGCCTACTACTGGAAGGACGAGGCCGACCTGGGCGCCAAGTACGAGACCATCGACATCCCCGATGATCTCAAGGACAAGGCCGAGCAGTACCACACCGAGCTGCTCGAGGCCGTGGCCGAGTCGGACGAGGACCTGCTCGAGAAGTACCTGGGCGGCGAGGAGATCTCCCAGCAGGAGATCCGCACCGCTGTGCGCAAGATGACCATCGAGCAGTCGGCCTTCCCGGTCTTCTGCGGATCCGCCTTCAAGGACAAGGGCGTGCAGCCCATGCTGGATGCGGTTGTGGACTACCTGCCCAGCCCCGAGGATGTGCCGGCCATCAAGGGCTACAAGATCGGCGACGAGTCCGTCGAGATCGATCGCAAGCCCACCGTGGACGAGCCTTTCTCGGCTCTGGCCTTCAAGGTGGCCACCCACCCCTTCTACGGCAAGCTGATCTACGTGCGTGTCTACTCCGGCAAGGTGGCCCAGGGCGAAACCGTTCTGGACTCCACCAAGGACAAGAAGGAGCGCGTCGGCAAGCTCTTCCAGATGCACTCCAACAAGGAGAATCCGGTCGACGAGGCCATCGCCGGCAACATCTACGCCTTCGTCGGGCTCAAGAACGTCACCACTGGTGACACCCTGTGCGACGAGAAGGCGCCGCTGGTGCTGGAATCCATGACCTTCCCCGATCCTGTGATCGAGGTGGCCGTGGAGCCCAAGACCAAGGCCGACCAGGAGAAGATGGGCATCGCCCTGCAGAAGCTCTCCGAGGAGGATCCCACCTTCCAGGTCAAGACCGACGAGGAGTCCGGCCAGACCCTGATCTCCGGCATGGGCGAGCTCCAGCTGGACATCCTGGTGGACCGCATGCGCCGCGAGTTCCATGTGGAGTGCAACGTGGGCAAGCCCCAGGTCGCCTACCGCGAGACCATCCGCAAGCCCGTCATGAACCAGGAGTACACCCACAAGAAGCAGACCGGCGGTTCCGGCCAGTTCGCCAAGGTGCTCATGAACTTCGAGCCCCTGGACACTTCCGAGGGCGAGTCCTACATCTTCGAGAACAAGGTCACCGGCGGCCACATCACCAAGGAGTTCATCCCCTCGGTCGATGCTGGCGTGCAGGAGGCCATGGAGTCCGGCGTGCTGGCAGGCTTCCCGGTCGTGGGCGTCAAGGCGACCCTGACCGATGGTCAGATCCACGAGGTCGACTCTTCGGAGATGGCCTTCAAGATCGCCGGATCCATGTGCTTCAAGGAGGCCGCTCCCAAGGCCAAGCCCGTCATCCTCGAGCCCATCATGGCTGTCGAGGTCCGTACTCCCGAGGAGTACATGGGCGACGTCATGGGCGACATCAACTCCCGCCGTGGCTCCATCCAGTCCATGACCGACGCCACCGGCGTCAAGGTCATCGACGCCAAGGTGCCCCTGTCGGAGATGTTTGGCTACATCGGCGACCTCCGGTCCAAGACCCAGGGACGCGCCATGTTCACCATGCAGATGGACTCCTATGCTGAGGTCCCCAAGGCCGTCAGCGACGAGATCATCAAGGCCCAGCGGGGCGAGTAATGCCGGTCTGGTCCGCCGTCACGGCGGACCGCCGCCAACAGGCTCTTCTGTCACAAGTCGGCGTTACACTCTTGTAGCGCTGACTGGGCGGAGGGCAAAAGTGGCAAAGAACCCGATAACCCAGTAATATGTAGCGAGTGCTCTGTGCGTGGTTCGTGCAGGCAACCTACGAGACGTCCAGGAGGACAAAACACAATGGCAAAGGAAAAGTACGAGCGGAACAAGCCGCACGTTAACATTGGCACCATCGGCCACGTCGATCACGGCAAGACCACCCTGACCGCGGCCATCTCAAAGGTGCTGCATGAGGAGTACCCGGACGTCAACCCCGAGTACGATTTCGCTCAGATCGATGCTGCTCCTGAGGAGAAGGAGCGCGGCATCACCATCAACATCGCGCACATCGAGTATCAGACTGCCAAGCGCCATTACGCCCACGTGGACTGCCCTGGACACGCCGACTTCGTCAAGAACATGATCACCGGCGCTGCTCAGATGGATGGCGCCATCCTGGTGGTCGCCGCCACTGACGGCCCCATGGCCCAGACTCGCGAGCACGTGCTGCTGGCCCGCCAGGTCGGCGTGCCGAAGATCCTGGTCGCCCTGAACAAGTGCGACATGGTCGACGACGAAGAGCTGATCGAGCTGGTCGAGGAGGAAGTTCGCGATCTGCTGGACGAGAACGGCTTCGACCGCGATTGCCCCGTCATCCGCACCTCCGCCTATGGCGCTCTGCATGACGATGCCCCCGACCACGACAAGTGGGTCCAGACCATCAAGGACCTCATGGATGCCGTCGACGACTACATCCCCACTCCGGTTCATGACCTGGACAAGCCCTTCCTGATGCCCATTGAGGATGTCTTCACCATCTCCGGCCGCGGCACCGTGGTGACCGGCCGTGTCGAGCGCGGCAAGCTGCCCGTGAACACCAACGTGGAGATCGTCGGCCTGCGGGACACCCAGTCCACCACCGTCACCTCCATCGAGACCTTCCACAAGCAGATGGACGAAGCCGAGGCTGGAGACAACACCGGTCTGCTGCTGCGCGGCATCGGCCGTGAGGATGTCGAGCGCGGCCAGGTCGTGGCTGCTCCCGGCACCGTTACTCCTCACCACAAGTTCGAGGGCGAGGTCTACGTGCTGACCAAGGACGAGGGTGGACGCCACTCGCCGTTCTTCTCCAACTACCGTCCGCAGTTCTACTTCCGGACCACCGACGTCACCGGCGTCATCACCCTGCCCGAGGGCGTGGAGATGGTTCAGCCCGGCGATCACGCCACCTTCTCCGTCGAGCTGATCCAGCCCGTCGCCATGGAGGAGGGCCTGACCTTCGCTGTTCGTGAAGGCGGCCACACGGTTGGCTCAGGCCGAGTCACCAAGGTCATCGAGTAGGATTGCCTGTCGCTTACCGACACAATCCAATGACGGGGCCCGGAATCCTTCCTGTGATTCCGGGCTCCGCCCATATCCGGCCGGCCTCGCCGCTGGGCCAGCCGCGGTGTTCATGCGCCGTGGCATAATAGGCGAGGATTTATCGCGAGCGGGCCGGATCCTGTGTGGCCCGGTGCTTTCGGCAGATGGCCAGGAGCCCTCCGAAGGAACGTTCATCAGAATGAGGTGGTATCAAGGTGGCACAGACTTCCAACGACATCAAGAACGGATCGGTCATCAACCTGGACGGCAAGCTTTGGACCGTCATCAAGTTCCAGCACGTCAAGCCGGGCAAGGGGCCGGCCTTCGTGCGCACGACCATCAAGGACGTCCTCTCAGGCAAGATCGTGGACCGCACCTTCAACGCCGGCATGAAGATGGACTTCGAGACCGTCGACAACCGGACCATGCAGTACTCCTATCGGGACGGCGACTCCTTCGTCTTCATGGACATGAACACCTACGAACAGGTCAACATTCCCGAGACCCTGGTTGGCGATCAGGAACGCTTCCTGCTTGAGGGCACCGACTGCATCATCAGCTTCCATGATGGCAACCCCCTATCAGTGGAGCTGCCTGCATCAGTTGTGCTGACCGTAACTGCAACCGAACCGGGCGTCCAGGGCAACCGCTCCAACGCCGGCACGAAGCCTGCCACTGTGGAGACCGGGGCGGAGATCCAGGTGCCCCTCTTCGTGGGCGAGGGCGAGAAGGTCAAGGTGGACACCCGCGACGGCTCCTACCTGGGCCGCGAGAACTGAGCAAGGCGGAAACCACACATCCATGGCACGTTCCACAGCCCGCAAGCGGGCCTTGAACACCCTGTATGAGGCCGATGAGAAGAGCCAGGATTTTCTCTCCCTGCTGGAGGAGCGCAAGGCTCGGCCGGGGGCGCAGACACCACTGCCTGCTTATGCGGTGACCATCGTTGAGGGTGTGGCAGAGCACCGTCGAGATATCGATGAGGCTCTGCAGGCCCATTCCACCCGATGGCCGTTGAGCCGCATGCATGCCATTGACCGCAATATTCTGCGTATTGCCGCCTGGGAGATGCTCTACAACTCCGAGGTTCCAGACAAGGTGGCCATTGATGAGGCCCTGTCCCTGGCCAAGACCCTGTCGGATGCTGATGCCCCCGCCTTCATTCACGGCGTTCTGAGTGCTCTGGAGCAGGAGAAGAATGACCATCAAGCTCGTCGTGAGCAAGCCGGTAGGATCGCTGCCCTGGCTGATGCCGAGGCCGATGCGGACGTTTCGGATGATGAATCAGATAAGGCAAAAGCGCAGGTCGCATCCGCAGAGTCTGTCTCCTCTGGGGATGTCCATGCTGACAGCGATTCTGAATCGGCAACGAGCAGACCTGAAGATGGGGGTTCCGATCAGTCCGCCCCTAGTCTGGACCAGCTGAAACTGACCATGCCGGAGGAACTGGCCCCGGACGCGGATCACCCGTCAGGCAACTGAGCAATGATCTGTGTAAAGGCCGACCGATGTCCGCTGGCTGTCAGGGCATCGGGTCGGCCTTTTGCCATATTCAGACCGGGAGATCAGCTGGGCTTGCGGCAAGAGCTGCTCAACCGTTCTTTGAACAATCCGTTCGACATGATCCATAGGAGTCATTAATATGGGTGCGAATATCCGCGGTAATCAAGGGGGTTCGGTGAACCTGAAAGACACCAACATCATCACCTCCGATAGCCGTTTCTCCAATAGGGCCTTGCTCATCCTTGAGGATGGGGAAGTGTATCTGGGGAGAGCCTTCGGAGCGGTGGGCACTACCATAGGTGAAATTGTTTTCTCGACCGGGATGACGGGGTATCAGGAAACCCTGACGGATCCCAGCTATGCTCGGCAGATCGTTGTGCAGACCTTCCCCCACATAGGTAATACCGGTGTCAATGACCAGGACGGGGAGTCGGACAGGATCTGGGTGGCAGGGTATGTAGTCCGGGAACCCAGCCCCGACTTCAGCAACTGGCGGGCCCGAGGCAGTCTCCATGACCAGCTGGTCGATCAGGGCATCGTCGGTATCAGCGACATAGACACTCGCCGGCTCGTGCGACACTTGCGTTCTGCAGGTGTCATGCGGGCCGGTATTTTTTCAGGCCCGGACCCAATGCTCAACGGCGGCGGCAGGCCCAGAACCATGCAGGAACTCCTTGACCAGGTCCGTTCGGCTCCCCAGATGAGTGGATCCCACCTGACCGGCGAGGTCAGCACGGACAGGTCCTATATCGTCGAACCAGCCGGAGACCATGAGGGGAAAGAGCCTGTTTGTACAGTGGCAGCGGTGGATCTGGGGATCAAGTCCATGACCCCTCACAGATTGGCTGAGCGCGGCTGTAGGGTCCACGTACTTCCCGTGGATACCACTATTGAGCAGATACAGGCCCTGGGACCTGATGGAGTTTTCTTCTCTAACGGTCCAGGCGATCCATCAACCGCAGACGAGGAGGTGTCGCTCCTCAGACAGGTCCTGGATGCCGGACTGCCATTCTTCGGCATTTGCCTAGGCAACCAGCTTCTGGGCCGTGCCTTGGGCTTCGAGACCTATAAGCTAAAATTTGGCCATCGCGGCATCAATCAGCCTGTCAAGGATCTCAGTACCGGCAAGGTTGAGATTACTGCCCATAATCACGGATTCGCAGTCAAGGCGCCCAAGGGAGACCCGGTGCCCTCGCCCTATGGCGAAGGCCGGTATGGTCGTGTCCGGGTCTCTCATGTCGATCTGAACGACGGAGTGGTCGAGGGTCTGGAGTGCCTGGATATTCCAGCATTCTCCGTTCAATATCATCCGGAGGCGGCGGCTGGTCCGCACGATGCTTCCTATCTGTTCGACAGGTTCGTCATGTTGATGCAGGACGCCAAGGGAGGGAAGGCACATGCCTAAGCGGCAGGACATCCATTCGGTCATGGTCATCGGCTCGGGGCCCATCGTCATTGGGCAAGCGGCCGAGTTCGACTATTCGGGGACCCAGGCCTGCCGGGTGCTGCGCGAAGAAGGGATTCGCGTCATCCTGGTCAATTCCAATCCCGCCACCATTATGACGGACCCTGAGATGGCCGATGCTACCTACATTGAGCCTATCGCCCTGCCCTTCCTGGAACGGATCATTGCCAAGGAGCGGCCGGATGCGCTGCTGCCCACCCTGGGCGGCCAGACTGCTCTGAACGCTGCCGTGGAGCTGGGCAAGGCTGGCGTGCTGGAACGCTACGGGGTTGAGCTGATCGGCGCTTCCCTGGAGGCCATCGACAGGGGAGAGGACCGCGAGCTCTTCAAGCAGGTGGTGGACCAGGCCGGTGCCGAGTCGGCCAAGTCCCGCATCGCCCACAGCCTGGATGAGGCCGAAGCAGTAGCCGCCGAACTCGGCTACCCCCTGGTCGTTCGTCCTTCCTTCACCATGGGCGGCCTGGGCTCTGGAATCGCCCATGATCGCGAGGAGCTGAGGCGGATCGCCGGTGCAGGCATCCACTATTCGCCCACTGATGAGATCCTTCTGGAGGAAGGCATTGAGGGGTGGAAGGAATATGAGCTGGAGCTTATGCGCGATCGCCTGGACAATGTGGTCGTGGTCTGCCCCATTGAGAATGTGGATCCGGTAGGCGTGCACACCGGGGACTCCATCACTGTGGCTCCGGTCTTCACTCTGACCGACCGGGAGTATCAGCGGATGCGTGACATCGGCATCGCCATCATTCGCGGCGTGGGGGTGGACACGGGCGGCTGCAATATCCAGTTCGCCGTCAACCCGGAGAACGGCCGGATCATCGTCATCGAAATGAATCCGCGTGTTTCACGCTCCTCGGCTCTGGCTTCCAAAGCCACCGGCTTTCCCATCGCCAAGATCGCAGTCAAGTTGGCCCTGGGATACACCCTGGATGAGATCGAGAACGACATCACCCGCTCAACGCCTGCCTCCTTCGAACCAACCATCGACTATGTGGTCACCAAAATTCCGCGTTTCACCTTCGAGAAATTCCCCGGGGCGGATACGACCCTGACCACCTCGATGAAGTCCGTGGGCGAGGCCATGGCCCTGGCTGGCAATTTCCGCGAGTCCCTGGGCAAGGCCATGCGCTCCATCGATAAGCGGCACATGACCTTCTCCTGGGATGGCCCCCGGCCCGACCAGGCCGAGACCGACCAGCTGCTGGAGGCCATGCACACTCCCACCGAGCACCGCTACCTGCAGATTCAGCGGGCCTTCTGGGGCGGAGCTACCGTGGAGCAGGTTCACCAGGCCACCAGAATCGATCCCTGGTTCCTGGAGCAGATCAGCATGATCAACGAGTTGGCCCTTCAGGTGCGCCAGTCCGAAGTCCTGGATGAGGACCTGCTGCGCCGGGCCAAGCAATCGGGGCTGAGCGACCTGCAGATCGCTCACCTGCGCGGTATGGGCGACCAAGGCGAGGCAGTCGTCAGGGAGCTTCGCTGGGCCTTCGGTCTTCATCCTGTCTACAAGACTGTGGACACCTGCGCAGCCGAGTTCGATGCCGTCACGCCCTACTACTACTCCTGCTATGCCGACGAGTCCGAGCTGCGACCCCGCCAACGCGAGGCAGTCATCATCCTGGGCTCGGGCCCCAACCGGATAGGCCAGGGGGTGGAGTTTGACTACACCTGCGTGCACGCCGTCCAGGAGCTGGGCAAGGACTATGACACCATCATGGTCAACTGCAATCCCGAGACGGTCTCCACCGACTATGACATGTCGGACAGGCTCTACTTCGAGCCGCTGACCTTCGAGGACGTTCTGGAGATCTACCGGGCTGAGAAGGCCATGGGACCGGTCAAGGGGGTCATCGTCCAGCTGGGCGGTCAGACACCCCTGTCGCTAGCAGCCAGGCTCAAAGCGGCCGGGGTGCCCATTCTGGGAACCAGTCCCGAGTCCATCGACCTGGCCGAGAACCGCGAACTCTTCGGCCAGGTGCTCAGCAAGGAGCATTTGAACGCCCCCCGGTACGGCACTGCTCTTTCCCTGGATGAGGCCAGAGATGCGGCACATGCCATTGGCTACCCGGTTCTGGTCAGGCCCTCCTACGTGCTGGGCGGACGAGGCATGGAGATCGTCTATGACGACCAGCAGCTGGGCACCTACGTGGATCGCGCCCTGGAGGAGGCCAAGGCCGATACGGTGGTCTCTGGCCGTCTGCCCTCGCCCCTGTTGATTGACAAGTTCCTTCAGGACGCCATCGAGATCGACGTGGATGCCCTCTATGACGGGCAGGAGCTCTACATCGGCGGGATCATGGAGCATGTGGAAGAGGCCGGAGTCCACTCCGGTGATGCCGCCTGCACCCTGCCGCCGTCGACTCTCTCCGACGACCAGATCAACCGGCTGCGGCAGGCAACCCTGGCAATAGCCCAAGGATGCGGGGTCAGGGGGCTGATCAATGTTCAGTATGCCTTCATGGCCAACACCCTCTATGTGATCGAGGCCAACCCCCGCGCATCCCGGACCGTCCCCTTCGCCTCCAAGGCCACGGGTACGGCGCTGGCCAAGGCCGCGGCGCGGATCATGGTGGGGGAATCCATCGCACAGCAACGAGCCAATGGCCTGCTCCTGCCTGTCGGCGACGGCGGCATGGTCCGTGTCGGCCAGCCTGTGGCGGTCAAGGAGTCCGTCCTGCCCTTCAAGCGCTTCCGCACTCCAGTGGGTCGTACCGTGGACATTCTGCTGGGCCCGGAGATGCGTTCCACAGGAGAGGTCATGGGCTTCGATCGGGACTTCCCCCACGCCTTCGCCAAAAGCCAGCTGGCCGCCTACCAGGGAGGTCTGCCCACCAGCGGGGTCGTCTTCCTGTCGGTCAATGACGCGGACAAGCGGCAGCTGCCCATGCTGGCAGCGCGTCTACTGGAGCAGGGCTTCAGCATCTGCGCCACCCGTGGCACGGCCTCTGTCCTGCGTCGGTACGGTTTTGATGTGGCCGTTGTCGACAAGATCAGCGATGCTGAAGAGCCGGGTCAGGCCTTCACAGATGCCGACGGAGTAAGGCATATGGGCCGAAATCCTGTCCAATTGATTGAGGATGGGGCCATTGACATGATCCTCAACACGCCTAGCTCAAGGGGTTCGCGCTCCGACGGCTATCTGATCCGAGTTGCCGCCATTGCCGCCGATCTGCCGCAGTTCACTACCATCACCGAATTCTCAGCCGCTCTGATGGCCATTGATGTGGTTAAAAAGGACGACTACGAGGTCATGAGCATACAGGAGCACGCGGCCCGGCTGCTGGAGCTGGAGAAGGCCAGGTAGGTGCTCGCTATATGATTGACCCATGTTCCGGTCCGGCTAGGCCGGAGGGTGACCTTTAAGGAAAGGAAGTGGCCGTGTCAGCGATCAACGGTGCCGACATGTCGAGTCAGGACTCTTCGGGAGCACAGACCGGGGGGCCGGGGGAGACGGGCGGCCGGTTGATTGTGTTGACGGGTCCCACGGCAGTTGGCAAGGGCACTGTGGAGGCGGCCCTGCGTCATGCCCACCCGGAGGTCTGGGTCTCCGTCTCGGCCACCACCCGCGCTCCGCGTCCGGGCGAAAAGAACGGCATCACCTACTGGTTCATGGACGAGCAGGAGTTTGCCCACAGGGAGGCAGCCGGAGATTTTCTGGAGACCGCCCTGGTCCATGGCATGTCCCACTATGGCACCCCGCTGCAGCCGGTCCTGGACCATCTGGCAGCAGGGGTGCCCACCATTCTGGAGATCGACCTGCAGGGGGCGCATCGTGTCCGCCAACGGGCGGGAGAGCTGGGTCTGGAAGTGTTTTACGTCTTCCTGGCGCCGCCATCATTCCAGGATCTGGTCACCAGGCTGAACATGCGGGGAACCGAGAATGAGGAGCAGCGGGCCCGAAGGCTGGAGACCGCCAAGGTGGAGCTGGCCTCAGAGGATCAGTTCGATCAGGTCATAGTCAACGACAGTGTGGATAAAGCCGCTCAGGCGCTCTGGTCGGTGATCGCCAAGGAATACGGTCTCTGAGCACCTGCCCTTTACTCCAGAGGAGTCAAAAAAATCCCCCAATCGAGTGAAAGCCCGATTGGGGGATTTTGGTCTGTCAGTCCAGCCCTGACAGTCGGTTGATCAGGTCGGGGTCGCGGGTGGCGCCCTTGTCTGCTGAGCGGGCGAAGGCGGCGTAGGCCTTCAGTGCCAGGGAGACCTTGCGGTCCCTGTGGGCCACATAGCCTTCGCCGGCCTCCAGTTCAGCGCGGCGCTGGGCGAGTTCCTCATCGCTCAGCTCGACGTCTACACGCCGGTTGGGGATATCGATGCGGATCATGTCGCCGTTGCGGATCAGGGCGATGGGGCCCTTGTTGGCTGCTTCAGGAGCGATATGGCCGATGGCCAGGCCTGATGAGCCGCCGGAGTAGCGGCCGTCGGTCAGCAGGGCCACGTCCTTGCCGATGCCCTTGCCCTTGACGAATGAGGTGGGGTAGAGCATCTCTTGCATGCCCGGGCCGCCCTTGGGTCCCTCGTAACGGATGACCAGGGCCTGACCCTTGTGCAGGGTGCCATTGAGTATGACCTCCACAGCCTGTTCCTGCGATTCGACCACCAGGGCTGGTCCGCGGAAGTTCCAGATTTCCTTGGGCACGCCGGCGGTCTTGACCACGCAGCCATCGGGGGCCAGATTTCCGCGAAGTATGGCCAAGCCACCTTCGGAGACGGCCGGGTGATCCAGGTCGTGGATGGCGCCGTTGACGCGGTCAGTGTCCAGATCCTCCCATTCCTTGGACTGGTTGAAGGGCTCGGGGGAGGTGATGTGGCCGGGCGCTGCATGGTAGAGATCCTTGGCCTGGTCCAGGCAGGTGGGGCGCATGATGTCCCAGTCGTTGAGCTTGGACTCCAGATCCGGGTAGTCGATGGAATGCGTGTCCTTGTGCAGCACTCCGCCACGGTCCAGCTCGCCCAGGATGCCGCAGATGCCGCCGGCCCGATGGACGTCCGATATCTCCCAGTCTCCGGAGGGGGAGGCCTTGCAGATGCAGGGGACCGTGTGTGAGATGCGCTCGATGTCGTCCAGGGTGAAGTCCACATCCGCCGACTGTGCGGCGGCAAGGATGTGCAGGACGGTGTTGGTTGATCCGCCCATGGCCACATCCATGGTCATGGCGTTTTCGAAGGCCTTCTTGGTGGCGATGGAACGCGGCAGGACTGAGTCGTCGTCATCCTGGTAGTACCGGTTGGCGATCTCGACGACCAGCTTGCCGGCCCGCTCGAAGAGCATCTTCCTCGCTGTGTGCGAGGCCAAGGTGGTGCCATTGCCGGGCAGGGCCAGACCCATGGCCTCGGTCAGGCAGTTCATGGAGTTGGCGGTGAACATGCCGGCGCAGGACCCGCAGGTGGGGCAGACCGTCTTCTCCAGTGCCAGCAGACCCGCATCATCGATGCTGTCGTCAGCCGAGGCGTACATGACGTCGATCAGATCCGTGCTCTCCTGGACTGTCCCGTCGGGCATGACCGTACGTCCAGCCTCCATGGGGCCGCCGGAGACGAAGACCGTGGGAATGTTCAGACGCAGAGCGGCCATGAGCATGCCGGGGGTGATCTTGTCGCAGTTGGAAATGCAGATCAGGGCATCGGCGCAGTGGGCGTTGACCGAGTACTCCACAGCGTCTGCAATCAGGTCACGGCTGGGCAGAGAGTAAAGCATGCCTGTATGGCCCATGGCGATGCCGTCGTCCACGGCGATGGTGTTGAACTCGCGGGGGATGCCGCCCGCTTCCTTGACGGCCTTGGAGACCAGGCGCCCCACCTTGTTCAGGTGGACGTGGCCGGGCACGAACTCGGAGAAGGAGTTGGCGATGGCCACGATGGGCTTGCCGAAGTCCTCACCCTTGACGCCAGCGGCACGATAGAGAGCACGGGCGCCCGCGAACTCTCGTTCCTTCATCAATTTGGCTGATCGCATCTGCATAGTTTTATTCAAGTGAACGTGGGCATCAGCGGTTTGAACATGACCACATGTTGGAATTTTCGGCCTTTTCGCCCCGCTTTCCCCGGCAGAGAAGCCTGCGAGGCTAAAATCGAGCCCGGGCGGTAAAATCATTCAGATTGAATGAATGGTTCATCCAGTTGAATTGGAGAAACATCTTATGGCATTCGGTACCGAGCCCCATCCGCAGGGATTTGCGAATCCTCCCATCGACGACCTCATGAAGCACGCCGATTCGAAGTATGCGCTCTCTATCTTCGCGGCCAAGAGGGCCCGCCAGATCAATTCCTATTTCACACAGCTCAATGAGGGCCTGCTGCAGAACGTCGGCCCGCTGGTTGAGTACCAGAACCAGGAGAAGCCCCTGTCCATCGCCTTCCGGGAGATCAACGAGGGCCTGCTTGAAGAGACCCTGGGCGAGGACGATCTGAGCGAAGGCAACTGAGCTTTCGACTCTCAGTGCAGGGTCCTCGGACGGTGACGGTTTCTAGACAAAGGTGAATGAAATGACAGAGCGACGGCTGATTTCGGCTGAATCAGTGACCGAGGGCCATCCAGACAAGGTCTGCGACCAGATTTCCGATGCCATTCTGGACGATCTGATCGCCCAGGATCCGCACTCGCATGTGGCTGTGGAGACCTCGGCGGCCACTGGCCTCTTCTTCGTCTTCGGAGAGGTCTCGTCCCAGGGCTACACGGATATTCAGTCACAGGTCCGGTCGGTGCTGCGCAGGATCGGCTACACCTCATCCGAAATCGGGCTGGACGCGGATTCCTGCGGCGTGACCGTGGCTCTGAGCGAGCAGAGCAAGGAGATCAACCAGGGCGTGGAACGGCTGTCGGCCAGCCAGGAGAGCGCCGCCACCCGCGAGGAGCGTTACCAGTCCCAGGGGGCCGGCGACCAGGGAGTCATGTTCGGGTACGCCTGCGATGAGACCGACACGCTCATGCCCCTGCCCATCTATCTGGCCCACCAGCTGGCCTTCCGGCTGGCACAGGTCCGCAAGGAGGGGATCATCCCCCACCTGCGCCCCGACGGCAAGACCCAGGTCACCATCGAATACGATCAGGAGGACCGGCCCCGCCGGGTGGACACGGTCCTCATCTCCACCCAGCATGATCCCGAGGTGGGGCATGACTGGCTGCAGGAGCAGTTGATGGAGCACGTCATCACGCCTGTGCTGGATCGCGTCTGCGGCAAGGCCGTCGAGCACCAGGGCTACCGGGTGCTGGTCAATCCGACCGGATCCTTTGTTCTGGGCGGCCCTGCGGCTGACGCAGGACTGACCGGGCGCAAGATCATCGTGGACACCTACGGAGGTGCGGCCCATCATGGAGGCGGCGCCTTCTCCGGCAAGGATCCCAGCAAGGTCGACCGGTCCGCCGCCTACGCCGCGCGTTGGGTAGCCAAGAACATCGTGGCCGCTGGACTGGCGCACAAGGTCGAGGTCCAGGTGGCCTATGCCATTGGCGTGGCCGAACCGGTCAGCGTCAACGTGGAGACCTACGGCACCGAGCAGGGGGTCAGCCGGGAGCAGATCCAGGAGGCTGTGCGCGAGGTCTTCGACCTGCGGCCTGCTGCCATCATCGATGAGCTGGACCTGTTGAGGCCCATTTACGCCAAGACTGCAGCCTATGGGCACTTCGGCCGGGAGGATCCCGACTTCACCTGGGAGCAGGTGGACAAGGTGGGCGAGCTCAAGGCCGCCATCGGCATGACCAGGTAGCAGCTGTTCATCAAGAGCCACGGCGGATTCCCGGGTCATCGACTGGGGAATCCGCCGTGGCTCTCTTAATTGTGAAAGCGAGGGGAGGAGCCATGGATTCGCAGGACGTCAGTCAGCCCGCCCTGGACGGTCTCGCTCCGCGCCGTCGTTCGAGCAGCAGTCGAAAGAAACCTCCCCGCAGACCGGCCGATGAACTCCCTGTGGCACGGGTGGTGCTGGACGTGCAGGCCACTCACCTGGGCGGGACCTTCGATTATCTAGTGGATGCCGACCAGGACGATCATGCACAGCCGGGATGTCTGGTTCGCGTCCGGTTCGGGGCGCGCAGAGTCAACGGCATCATCTGGGAACGCGTGGCAGACAGCCAGGTTCCCCGCGCCTCCTTGCGCTACCTGGAACGGGTGGTGCTGGATCGCAGCCTGATCTCATCTTCCCTGCGCGCGGACATCACTGCCATTGCCAGAGCCTATGGGGGCACTGAGGCCAACATTCTGCGGCTGGCCCTGCCCCCTCGCGTGGCCCGCATCGACAAGGAACAGCAGCTGGTTCCCGGTCAGCCTCGATTGGCGTCCGACCCCGCCTGGGTGGCAGGACTGGCCCATCGGCAGAAGGATCTGAAACAGAGGATTGATCCGGGCTATCGGGGGTTGGAGAAACTGGATCAGTCGCTGGAAGATGATGACTTCGGCTCCTTTTTGACCGACATTCTGCCCGGCATGGACCAGGCCGCCCTGCTGGCTGCCAGGGTGCTGATAGGCGCCCTGCTGGCCGGCCGGTCGGCGGTTATGGTGTTGCCGGGCACCCGTCAGGTGACCCACCTGTCCGCAGTCCTTCAGCAGCTGGGGTTGCGCCCCTTCGGCCCATCTGTTGCCGCCGGTCCTGGTCAACAGGAGGCTCATGGCTGGTCTGGTGATTTCGCCATTCTGGACAGCGGCATGGCTCCTGCAGAGCGCTACAGGGCCTACCTTGCGCTGGCCTCCGGTCAAGTCCGCTGCGCCATCGGGCTGCGGGCTGCCATGTACGCCCCGGTGGAGGGTCCTGCCCTCTTCGCTCTGATGGACGATGCCAGCTACCAGTACGCCGATGGGATGATGCCCTACGCCAACGCCCGCGGAGTGCTGAGGCTGCGGGCGCGTGCCCACGGCGGCGTCTTCCTGGCCATGGCCCGTGCCAGAAGCGTGCGTTCCCACTGGGAGAGTCTGCCCGAGGCCACCGAAGCGGAATCTGGCGTGACCGGTCCAGGCACTGCCCTGACGCTTGACCGGCCTGTGGTGACCACTCTGCTGCCTTGGATCCGCTGGCTGAACCGGGAGGAGCTGAGCCATCTGGCCGACCCGACCATCGGCGCCCGGGTTCCCCATACCGCAGTCGCCGTTATCAACAAGGCCTTGGAGCGTGGTCCGGTTCTGCTGTCCATACCGCAGGACGGCATTTTCGAAAGCCTGAGTTGCGCTCGCTGTCATCATCAGGCTCGTTGCCCCCGCTGCACTGGGCCCCTGCGGGCACGGCGGCCTGGTGCGCCCCGATGCGCCTGGTGCGGGGCAGCGGCTACGGACTGGTCCTGTCCGGATTGCGGGGGTTCACGGCTTCGGGTGGTCAGGGTAGGCGCCGCTGGGACGGCCCAGGAGCTGCGCATGCTCTTCAGGAATGTGCCCATCGTCATCTCTTCGCCCAGCCAGCCCCGCGGGGTGGTCGAGTGTGTACAGGATCGCCCCAGTCTGGTCATCGCCACACCAGGCGCCGAGCCCAGAGTGGTCGCCTCGAGCATGGATGGCAGCAATAAGGACACTGGCGATTCGGATCTGCCCCGGCTGTCGCGGGGATACCGGGCCGTGGCCATTCTGGACGCCTGGACCAGCCTGTATGCCCCTGGCGTCGATGCGCGTATGGACACCCTGGGAGCCTGGATGCGCGTGGCTTCCTTCTGCCGCTCCCGGGCCCAGGGAGGTCAGGTGCTCCTGCTGGGGGAATGCGATCCCCAGCTGGCCCAGGCGCTGATGACCTGGCAGGGGCCGGTACTGGCCGCTGCCGATCTGGAGGATCGTCGGCTGACGGCCATGCCCCCTGCGGTCGGTATGGCTGCAATATGGGGTGAAAGGGAGGCCGTCGTCTCGATGCTGGACGCCGTCGGGATTGCACCGGGTCAGGAGGCAGTAACCGATGCCGGTCCTGAGTCTGTTCCTGCCCTGCTTGGGCCTGTGCCCATACCGGCGCCATCCACACTGAAAGCCGACTATTTGGAGGGAACCCAGGATAGGGTTCAAGCTCTGGTTCGGGTACCCATCAGCTCCAGGGATAAGCTGGCTGACGATCTCAAGCAGGCTCAGGCCAGGTACGTGGCCGGCCGCGGGCGAGGGGAGTTGCGCTTCCGGATGGATCCCAAGGATCTGACCTGATTGTCGCTCCAGGCGAATCTCTGCAGGGTCTATGCGGCGTGGTTTCATGAGGGGGCGCAGGCAGAGGCGCAGATGAACGAATTCGGGAAAGGCGGAGAGGCATGAAGGGCTGGCCGGGCGAAGTCCAGATTGAAGCAGATGTGATCCAGGCTGAGCAGGAAGCAGCTCAGTGCCAGGGTCAGCCCATTGAACAGGTCATCTTCGACTTCGGCAACGTCCTGATTCGTTGGCAGCCCGAGATGGCCATGGTGGCCCGGTACGGGCGCAAGAGCATCGAAGCCATGCTGGACGACAGCCGTTCCGGCTTCTACCGGGCCAACGACATGATGGACGGTGGAGCCACCTGCGCCCAGGCCCGTGACTGGGTGGCCGCCAACTGCGGATCCCCCTGGGATGCCATGTTCGCCTACTACTGTGACCACTTCGTCGATTCGCTGGCCGGCCCGGTGCCTGGTGCCCGCATGCTGGTGGAGGATCTGAAGGCGGCAGGCCTGGGTGTCTGGGGGTTGACCAACTGGGGTGCCGAGCTCTTCCATCACGCCTGGGACGGCGACTCCTTCCTGCATAGGCTGGACGGGGTGGTGGTCTCCGGGCCCATCCACATGAGCAAGCCTGACCCGGCTATCTACCGGTACGCCCTGGATCAGTTCGGAATCCAGGCTGGCGGGACCCTCTTCGTGGATGACAAGGGTATGAATGTAGTCGGCGCCAACAAGGCCGGCATCCGCAGCCTGCGATTCAGCAACCCCTACGGGCTGCGCACCGCCCTGATCGAGGCCGGGGTGAACATTCCTCAGGTGCAGTGAACGTGCAGAGGTCCGAAGCCGTCAGATGAAAAGGAGATTGCCGATATGGTCATGACATTGCTGTTTGCAGGCACACCCCAGGTCGCCTTGCCATCGCTGAGACTGCTGGCGGCCGATCAGGAGCATTTCCGGGTTGCTGCCGTGCTCACCAGACCCGACGCCCCCCAGGGGCGTGGAAGGCATCTGCACCCCAGTCCGGTCAAAGCCGAGGCCCTCAGGCTGGGGATCCCCGTTCTTGAGAACAATCCATCCGATCCGGATTTTCCGGCCCGTCTGCAGGATACAGGCGCCAGCTGTGCGGCCGTCGTGGCCTACGGACGGATCCTGCGTCAGCCGGTCCTGGACGCCTTTGATGGTGGATGGTACAACCTGCACTTTTCCCTGCTGCCGCAGTGGCGGGGGGCAGCTCCGGTCCAACGGGCCATCTGGGCCGGGGATACCATCACTGGCGCCACGGTCTTCAGGCTGACGGCCGGCATGGATGAGGGGCCCGTCCTGGCCCAGTCAACGGTGGAAATCGGGCCGCACGAGACATCGGGCGAGCTGCTGGATCGCCTGGCCGAGGACGGATCCCATCTGCTGGCTGCCAGCCTGGAGGCCCTTGCGGAAGGTCGGATTCAACCCAAGGAGCAGACGCAGGGCGCCTACCAGGTGGCCGCCAAAATCACCCACCAGGATGCCCACATGCGTTTCGATGTGCCCGTCTTTGCCCTGGATCGGCAGGTTCGGGCCTGCAGCCCGGAACCGGGAGCCTGGTGTCTGTATCGGCAAGGCGATGACCCGCAGGACAGGCAGACAGGGCTGACCGTGCTCAGGGCGGCTCCGGCCCGAGTGGATGAGCCTGGTCTTCCCTCGCATCTGGAGCCGGGTCGGCTGGCAATGGATCGTCGCCACCTCTGGGTGGGCACCAAGACCCTGCCTCTGGAGCTGCAGGTGGTCAAGGCTGCCGGCAAGCGCGCCATGCAGGCCATGGACTGGGCCCGTGGCGCTCGCTTGGAAGACGGGGCCCGCTGCAGCTGAATTCTTCCACCGGCTGGCTGTCCAGGCCATGCGGGGATTCCAGGGGCGAATGAAGGAGGAAAGCCATGCAGTCTGATGATGCTGACCAGGCCGACAAGGAGCAGGCCGAGGATGCAAATGCCCAGGATCTGGCCGGGGATCGGCGCAACCGTGCCCTGGCTGCGGCGCTGACCAGGGCTGCGAAAGAGCTGTCCAAGGCCAAGAGCCAGTTGGCCCAGTTGGCTCAGCCGCCCTTGACGGCTGCCCTGGCCTTGGGCGTGGATTCCGTCGCCTATGACAGCCAGGGGGTGCAGCAGGCCCGCCTGCTGATCCTGAACGGTTCGCGTCGGATGGTGGTGCCCCTGGCGCCCAATATCCGCGCCGAACGGATCAGGGCAGGCCAGGAGGTTCTGCTCAACGCCGATATGGTGGTGGTGCGTGTGGGCGATCAGCCGGTGACTGGGCAGGTCCGCACGCTGCGGGAGACCTTGGAATCCGGTGCTCTGTTGGTGGAAGACCCCTCCGGGCAGACTCGCGTCGCTGCGCGTGCAGGCTCTCTGCAGGATCAGCCCATCGAGGCGGGCAGCGCCTTGCTCATGGA
The DNA here is from genome assembly GCF_052606465.1 of Bifidobacterium sp. ESL0825. Taxonomy (NCBI): domain Bacteria; kingdom Bacillati; phylum Actinomycetota; class Actinomycetes; order Bifidobacteriales; family Bifidobacteriaceae; genus Bifidobacterium; species Bifidobacterium sp. ESL0825. Next base: position 894,311 of record NZ_CP199589.1, on the reverse strand, counting down.
TGAAAGCTGTTCGCTGGCCCTGGCTGTTCTGCCTGAGTCGGATCAGTCCGACATGCTGCTGGAGGAGACTCCTGATGTGGACTTCTCGGATATTGGCGGCCTGGACAGGCAGATCGAGCGGATCCGGGATGCGGTCCAGCTGCCCTTCCAGCATGCCGATCTGATGCGTCGTTATGGGCTCCAGGCCCCCAAGGGTGTCCTGCTCTACGGTCCCCCCGGCAATGGCAAGACCATGATCGCCAAGGCCTTGGCCCGCGCCCTGGCCCAGGAGAGGGACGGTCACGGGGTCTTCCTGTCGGTCAAGGGCCCCGAGGTGCTCAACAAGTTCGTGGGCGAGTCGGAACGGCTGATCCGCCGCCTGTTCGCCCGGGCCCGCAGCCTTGCAGGCCAGGGTGGACCAGTGGTGGTCTTCATCGACGAGATGGATGCCCTGCTCCGCACCCGGGGATCGGGCATCTCATCGGATGTGGAGACCACCATCGTCCCCCAGTTCCTGACCGAGCTGGACGGTGTCGAGTCCCTGGACCAGGTCATGGTCATCGGCGCCTCCAACCGCATCGACATGATCGACCCGGCGGTTCTGCGCCCGGGGAGACTCGATGTCAAGATCCGCATCGATCGGCCCGACAGGGCCAGGTCGGCCGCTATCTTGGGCAAGTATCTGGGCTCCGACATGCCCATGCAGGATGATGCCGGGCCGGAGGAGCTGATCCAGGTGCTGGTCGATGGACTCTTCGCTCGAAATGATGACCACTTGCTGGGCAAGGTCATGGATGCCTCGGGCCGCTGGCAGCCGCTCTACCTGGAGTCTGTGGTCTCCGGCGCCATGCTGCACAACCTGGTTGATCGGGTCAAGACCATGGCGGTCAAGGCCTCCATCGAACAGGGCCGGCAGGTGGGTCTGGACCGCGAGTTCTGCATCAGGGCGGTCCGTGGGCAGTATGAGGACACTCTGGAGGAGCTCAGCGGCCAGGATCCGGACCGGTGGGCAGATCTGGCAGGACTGCGCCCCGGGCAGGTCCAGGAGGTTCGCCCGGTCGACGGGCAAGGGGAGCGGTCATGAGTGCCGGGCGGGTCATGGGCACCGAGACGGAGTATGCCATTGCCGACCCCCAGGATCCCGGCGCTGATCCACGCACTCTGGCCCTGCGTCTGGTAAGGGCCGCTGCTCAGCCGGCCTTGGCGCACATCCGCTGGGACTATGGGGAAGAGGACCCGGTCAATGATGCCAGGGGAGGTCGGCTGCCGCGTTCCGCTGCCGCTCCGAGCATGCTCACTGATGCGCCCGGCGCCCGGCTGATCGATGTGGCAGCTCCCAACGGCGCTCGGATTTACGTGGATCATGCCCACCCCGAGTATGCCTCGGCGGAAACGGTGAACGCCTTCGACGCGCTGGTTCAGGATCGTGCAGGTGACCGGATGATGGCCCAGGCCGCGGAAAAGGCTGGAGGTCTGGCTCTCTACAAGAACAACGTGGACGGCAAGGGCGCCGCCTGGGGATCCCATGAGAACTATCTGATGGACAGGGCGGTGCCCTTCGCCAGGGTGGCGGCCCTGATGACCATTCATTTCGTCACCCGCCAGATCTACACCGGCTCGGGCAGAGTGGGCCTGGGGCCCAGGAGCGAGGAGGCCGGCTTCCAGCTCAGCCAGCGCGCCGACTATCTGACCAGCCGGATTGGACTGCAGACCACCTTCGGGCGGCCGATCATCAATACCCGGGACGAGTCCCATGCTGGGCCGGGCAGCCGCCGCCTCCACGTGATCGTGGGCGACGCCAACCGGCTGGATGCGCCCCTGGTCCTCAAGCTGGGGACCACCGATCTGCTGCTGGGGCTTTTGGAGTCCGAGGATGATTCGACCAGTCAGGTCGATGAACTGCTGGATCGCTGGATGCTGGATGATCCGGTGTCAGCCCTGCACACGGTTTCCCGTGATGTCGCTCTGACCAAGCCGCTGGCCTTGGCAAACGGGGGGTTCGCCGATGCGCTGACCATCCAAAAGGCATTGCTGGATGCGGCCCGCCAGGCCAGAAGGGGTATCGACCGGCCAGGTTGTGCCGACGACCGGGTTCTGAACCTCTGGGACCAGGTGCTCGCGGATCTGGCTGCCGTGCGTTCGGGCGACGAGGAGGCTCGTCTGGCCATGCACGACCAGGCAGGCAGGTTGGAATGGCTGTTCAAGTGGCAGCTCTTGGAGCGACTGCGCCGCCGCCGTGCCATGCCCGACTGGTCGGATCCCCGTCTGGCCGCGCTGGATCTGGCCTGGGCACGGGTGGACCCCGGCCGTGATCTGCCATGGCGACTGCAAGGATCTATCCAGCGACTGGCTGATCCCGACCAGATCACCAGGGCCATGGACCAGGGGCCGGAGCAGACTCGTGCCTGGTGCCGTTCCCAGCTGCTGCACCGCTGCCCTGATGCGGTCAAAGCCGTCTCTTGGAGTCGTGTCATTCTTGAGGAGCAGGGACCGGAGGGGGAGCCTCAAACCAGGATCGTGGATCTGTCCGATCCGCTGGGTCATACAAGGTCTTCCTGCCGGGATGACCGCGACATATACTGCAGGTAGCGCAGAAAACAGTCCGATATCCGACCGGACGACCACCGGTGGATCACGGTCGGCAATGTCTCGACCACCCGTTTGAAAGAGAAGAGAAGTATGGAATTGCGCGATTTGGCCATGCAGGCCGCCACTATTGCTGTGGAGGCTGGCCGTCATGCCCTCCAGGACCAGATCAACCCCCACGACCCCCGCTCCACCTCGGCCATCGGCCAGGGCACCCAGTTCTCGCCGGGCATTGACACGCGCCTGATCCGTTACTGCCGGACCAAGATCGCTGCCCTGGATCCTATGGACGGCTTCTGGGAGGAGGAGGCCGGCAATCGCTGTCCAGGCGGCCGCTACTGGTGCCTGGGCCACATCGACGGTCCGGTCAACTATGTGCGCAACATGGCCGAATGGACGCTGACCATCTCCCTCTTCGCCGTGGACGAGAAGGGCCACGCTTCACCGGTCCTGGGCATCGTGCACGCACCGGTCCTGGGCCTGACCTATCTGGCCGCCAAGGGCCAGGGCGCCATCAGGATCCGACGGACCATTGTGGGCGACAAGCGGGAGAAGATCATTCCTTCCACGATGACCACCCTGAACGGGTCAGTGATCAGCTTCGGCATGTCCTACTTCCCCAACGAGTCCGAAAAGGTCCTGCAGATCGTCTCGCGCATGGCCGGCAAGCCTGCCGACATCAAGCGCGTGGGTCCGGTCTCGCTGGATCTGTGCCGGGTGGCGGACGGCAGCTACGATGCCTACTTCGAACCGGCCCTGCACTCCTGGGACATCCCTGCGGTCTCTGCGGCGGCTGTCGTGGTCCGGGAGGCCAAGGGTACCCTCTGGCGCTGGGACGGCGGGCACGTGCGCTGGGAGGGCAGCAACGACGTGGTGGCCACCAACGGGCTTATCGCCGGGGATTTGAACACGTATCTGAGCGGGCGCTGATCCGCGCCGGAAAGGAGGGCGACCATGGCTGAGGCATCCCAGCAGGGACGGCATGTGGCAGCCGGGCAGCGGCAGGAGCAGGAAGAGAATCTGCCGCAGACCGGGGCGCATAAACAGGGTCAGACGGCTGAGTCCGACCTGGATGCGGTCCTTGATGACATCGAGACCACCCTGGAGACCAACGCCAAGGAGTATGTGCAGGGCTTTGTCCAGAAGGGCGGCCAGTGATCCATGGCGGACGGGCAGGGGGCTGACTCGGACTTTCGCAGGATATTCGGCATCGAGACCGAATACGGACTGAGCCTGACCGGCGCCAGTGGACCTTACGCTGCCGGCCGGGTCGCCATGGCCATGTTCCGCCCTCTGATTGAGAAGCACGGGTCAACCAACATCTATCTGCCCAATGGCGCCCGACTCTACCTGGACGTGGGCTCCCACCCGGAGTATGCCACGGCGGAGGCCCGCGATCCGCTGACGGCCCTGACCCAGGTGCTGGCCGGTGAGCGGATCGTGACCGACCTTGCGGAGCGCGCCGAGAAACGCCTGGCGGAGGACCTGGGCAGGCCGGTGAAGGTTCACCTCTTTGCCAACAATGTGGATGCCCAAGGCCATGCCTTCGGCTGCCATGAGAACTATTTGCTGGACCGGCGAGTCCCCCTGGACATGATCGGAGCCTGCCTGGTCCCCTTTCTGGTCACCCGACAGCTGATCACCGGGGCGGGTCGTCTGAGCCCAGACGGGTTCCAGCTCAGCCAGCGGGCCGATTTTCTGGACGAAGGGGTCTCCTCGGCCACAACCCGTGCCCGTCCTATGGTCAACACCCGTGACGAGCCTCTGGCTGATCCCGAACGGTGGCGGCGTCTGCATGTGATCGTGGGTGATACCAACCGGTCGCCGCTGGCCACCTGGTTCAAGATGGCCAGCACCCACCTGGTCCTGAACTTGATCGATCAGGCCTACCGCCGGGGCCGACGGCCAGAGCTGGCCGACTGGGCCTTGGCTGATCCCGGTGCAGCGGTCCGAGCCGTCAGCCGGGATCGGACCGGCCGGGTAACCCTCGAGCTGCAGGCTTCCACGAAGACCGGCAACATCAGCGCTCTGGGTCTGCAAGAGGCCTATTGGTCGGCCTGCAAGGCCTTGGTGGACCAGCAGGAGGATATAGGCATCGACCGGCCCCAGGCTCTGCGTGCCCTGCGACTTTGGAGAGCGGCCTTGGATGCGCTGGACGCCGGGCGTTGGCAGGATCTGGCTGACTGGGTGGATTGGGCTGCCAAGTTGCGGCTGCTCCAAGGGCTGAGTCGACGAGGCGCCGGACGTGATCTGGACGAGGCCCTGGACCTGGACTATCACGATCTGAGTGCGGGAAGGTCCTTCCCTGGCCTGATCAGTCATGGACTCATGCGCTCGCCGGTCGACGATTCCGAGGTGCAGCGCGCCATGGATCAGCCCCCGCAGGATACCCGTGCTCGTTTGCGTGGCGACTTCGTTCGTGCTGCAGACCGGGGAACACGCACATGGTCATGCGACTGGAGCCAGCTGGTCCTAGGGGGTTCCCGCCGAGTCGAGGTAGACCTGCCTGACCCCTTCGACCATCTGGGCCCGTCCCGATACCGCTCCCTGATGGATTTTCTGAAGAGTGCCGCAGAGCCTGGTGCCTAGAAGCCCGGTTTGCGCTGCGGGACTTCAATGAGGTCTGTCCTAACAAGAAGGGCCCTGGCATCCGTGGATGGATGTCAGGGCCCTTGCAGAAAGGCTTGTTTCACTTCTTGTTGGTGACGGCCTTCTTCAGCAGCGAGCCGGCAGAGATACGCACACCATAGCTGGCCGGAATCTTGATGGTCTCACCTGTGCGGGGGTTGCGGCCGGTGCGGGCGGCGCGCTTGACGCGCTCAGCTGAGAACAGACCGGTCAGCTTCAGACCCTCGCCGGACTTCATGGCCTCGACGAAGACATCCTGGAAGGCGTTGACAGCAGCTTCCGCCTGAGCCTTGGTCAGGTTGGACTTCTGCGCAATCTTCGAAACGAGATCAGACTTGTTGTATGCCATAGAACATCCTTCTTTCGGGGGCCTCCCATTGCTTGATTTGGGGAAAGCCCAACGGTCAATGACTGATATTACCGCAGATTAGGCCCAAACACCGCATTTTCCGGGGGTTTCCGACATTTCATCAAGCGATTTTTGAGGGCCTTGGGAATGAAAGTGTCCGAGGGGCCCTTTAGATGCGATTATGGTTGCTCAGCCAGCGCATGGCCAAGGCTCCCAAGGGGATGCGCAGCCAATAGGTGGCCACCCGGAAGACCAGAGTGGCCGAGATGGCTACGCCCGAGGGAACGCCTGCCAGGCGGAAGGCGGAGAAGAGCACCGCCTCTATGGCTCCCAGGCCGCCGGGTGTGGGGACAGCCGAACCCAGCGTATTGGCCAGGAGGAAGACGAAGGTGGTCTCGAAAACGTTGGTCCGGCAGCCGAAGGCCATCAGGGCGGCCCAGAAACTCATGCCCAGGGCGGCTGACTGCATCACAGCCCCAAGCACGGCCACCACCAGCTGCCTGGGCTGAGTCAGAATCTCTATAAGGTGGCGGGCGTAGGAGGCCACGATGGGCATCAGGCGTTCCATGACCAGTCGCCGTGTGTAAGGCACGGCCATGATCAGGGCTGCGATGATGGCCACTGTACCGATGACGATGACCAGGGTGTTGGTGGGGATCATCCCGGATAGGGTGTTGCGCCCGGTGAACAGCCCGATGCCGATCAGCAGACAGAAGGTGGTCGCGAACTGGACGGCCACCACGGCGCTCATGATGGCCGTGGCCATGGTGTTGTCATAACCGTCCCGCCGCAGGAACTGCAGGTTGACGAAAGCCGGCCCCACCCCGGCGGGCATGGAGACCGAGGTGAACGAGGAGGCCACCTGGGATAGGAAAATGCCCTTGAAATCGCGCTTGGCCGGGTCGATGAAGACTCCTAGGGTAATTGCGCAGCCCACCCAGGACAGTGATCCCAGCAGGAAGGAGAGGCCAGCCATCCAAGGGTTGGCATTGCGGACGGCGCTGATGACCTGGGGCAGATTGAACTGGGTGACGATGACGGCGACAGCTACTACCAGCAAGGCCAGGGCCACGAAGCTGCGCAGACTGAAACGTGAGAGGGTTACCTGGCCGGTCTCAGCCACCGACTCAGGAGGAGCCAAGGTCTGCAGCTGTTTGCGCAGATTAGTCAGAATCTGTCGATCCCAGCCAGGCAGGGCCTGGGTCTGTGAGGGAATGGCCACCATCTGGCAGAATGGCGATAGCCCCGCCAGGGTCTTGACCCCCCAGGAGGCGCGGGCGGCCGTGATGGCTTGGTCCACGCCGATCATCGCGGCGATCAGGGCGAGAAGCTGGATCCGGTCCAGGGCGATGTTGGCCTGGGAGCTGGCGCTGTCGCCGTTCTCCCAGCCGGCGATGACCGCGGAGCCTGACTGGTCCACGGCCAGAGTCTCTGGGCGTATGCGGCGGTGTGTGAAGCCGCGCTCGTTGGCCCGGCGAAGATAGTCCATCAGCTGCTTGGCCCTGTCGGCGTCCAGGTTCTCAGGTTCCAAGGGCCCAAGATGGACATCATCCTCAAGGATCAGAATTGAGGATTCGGCGCTCTCCGCCAGACCATAGGGGTGCAGGGTGGTCAGTCCCAGATCCCGCAATTCAGTCAGCATGGCCATATGGTGTTGCATGGAGTTTCTGACCGACCGGTCCCGGCGCATGGAGACTCCGGACAGTTTGATCCACTGCCAGAGCTGCATCAGATAGCCCATGGTGTGCAGCTGGCCGTCCATGACCGAAACCGTGTAGGTGCGGCCATCCCTGTCACGGGCCCTGTAGATGCGGGAGGCCTCGATAAGGTCGTCGCCGAGGGCGGGCAGTGGCTGGCCATCGTTGTCTAGACTGGGATCCTGACGCTCCAGGCTGGCGGCATGGATGCCGATGGAGGCTATGGCCTGCACCACGCCCTGCCCCCAAGCGCCCTTGTTCTGCGTGCCCGCCAGGTATCGGACGACCATGCCCATGATTCGGCCAAGGATCAGCGAGACCAGAACCCCACTGGCCGAATTGGAGGATATGGCGACCATGATGATGGCCACGACGTATAGAGCGTTCCATCCCCACTTGACCGAGCTGCGTAGTCGACGGGGTCCTGCTGCACTCAGGAAGGCAGCCAGACCGGCATAGAAGTCAGGCAGCAGGACGGGAGACCCTATGGCGTTCTGGGAGTTGAATGAGGCGATCAGGGTCGGGTTGCCCGCCTTCAGGATCAGGTTGGAGGTCAGCATGACCAGCCCGAAGCCCAGGAACATGGCCAAGGGGGCAGTGATGGCCTGGATCCATTCCCTGTTGACCAGCAGATGGACAAGCACCGCCAGGACGACGGTCACGGTCACTGCTTGCTGAAGGAAGGCCGTGGGCACGTCCATGAGCCAGTCCATGGCATTGCCGGCCTGGCGCATGTCCGACTCGACCCCGGCGGCTATGCCCTTCAGATAGACAGCTGCCAGAGTGACCAGGATTCCTAGGATCAGTGCTGCCAGGGCTCGAAGCAGGTCTTCGGCATCATGAACCCGCTGGGGTGGGGTATCCCGAATGACGACCTGGTCTTCCTGCACAGGGTCGGCGGAATCGGTGTCCTCGGGGGTGATGGTCGACTGGGACGGGGTCATGGTCAGTCGCGATCGAAGTCCACCAAGGTTCCGGCTGCACCGGTGTAGGTTGCCGGCGTCAAGGCCTTGAGCCGACTGGCCGTGTCCTGGTCCAGGTCCAAGCCGTCGATGAAGTGCTCGACATCCTCCCGGCCGATCCTCTTGCCCCGCATCAGCTCCTTGACCTGCTCGTAGGGGTGATCCATGCCTGAGCGTCCAGCCAGTCCGGCGGCCCGCATGGCCGTCTGTATGGGCTCGCCCAGGACCTCCCAGTTGCTGTCCAGTTCGCGGGCCATCTGTGTCTTGTCTGGGTGGATGGTCTGCAGACCGCCGTCCAGGTTGTCCAGAGCCAGCAGGCTGTAGCCCAGGGCCGAACCGATGTTGCGCTGGGTGGTGGAGTCGGTCAGGTCCCGCTGCCAGCGGGTTTCGGTCAGGGTTGTGGCCAGGGTGTCCAGCAGGGCTCCTGAGATCTCCAGATTGGCTTCGGCGTTCTCGAAGCGTATGGGGTTGACCTTGTGGGGCATGGTGCTGGAGCCGGTGGCGCCTTTGACGGGTTCCTGGGCGAAGACGCCGCGGGAGATGTACATCCAGACATCCACGGCCAGGTTGTGCAGGATCCGGCCCAGGTGGGCGATGTTGCCGAAGAGCTCGGCCTGCCAGTCGTGGGACTCGATCTGAGTGGTCAGTGGGTTCCAAACCAGGCCCATCCGTTCTGTGACGAAGGCCCGGGTCAGATCGATCCAATCCACCTGCGGCAGGGCGGCCAGATGGGCGCCAAAGGTTCCAGTGGCGCCATTCATCTTGCCCATGTAGTCCTGATGGCGGATCCGATCCAGCTGCCGGTGCAGCCGGTGGACGTAGACCGCCATCTCCTTGCCCAGGGTGGTGGGCGTGGCCGGCTGGCCGTGGGTCAGGGCGAGCATGGGCAGATCCCGGTATTGCTCCGCCATGGTCGCCAGATGGCTCTCGATTCGGGTGGCCTTGGGGAGCCAGACCTGTTCGACCCCGCCTCGGATGCAGCGGGCATAGGCCAGATTGTTGATGTCTTCGCTGGTGCAGGCGAAGTGGACCAGGGGTGTCAACCCGGGAAGTTGGGACTCAGGGCCAAGGGCTGTGGCTGCAGCTTCCAGACGGCGGTCGATGTAGTATTCCACGGCTTTGACATCGTGGTGGGTCTGGGCTTCGATGTCAGCCAGTTCAGCGATGCCGTCGGCGTCGAAATCCTCGGGGATGGCTCGCAGATAAGCCTGCTCAGCTTTGGTCAGGGGCTCTACGCCCGGCAGGACCGGGTGCTGGCCGTTGCCCTGGTAGCCGTTGGCCAGCATGATCATCCATTCGACCTCGACCCGCATGCGCTCGCGGTTCAAGGCAGGTTCGCTCAGATAGTCCACCAAATCGGCGGTCTGCCTGCGGTAACGTCCGTCCAAGGGATTGAGGGGGATGACTGGGGTGATTCGGCTCAGGTTCATGCCTCCAGCCTAGACGACCGGGTCAACCAGCAGGAATCGACATGGGCGCTTCTGGTGGACCGCGTGTCCTGCTCATCGCTGCAGCCTGCCGCGGTAATAGCGGGTCTCCTGCAGATCGCCCTCGATGGCATGGGCGAAGTGGTCGTCCTGACGTCGTACTGCTGGTGAGTTCAGATCTCGGGCATCGGCCCAGGCCGCCCGCTGGTAGGCCATGCCATGGGTGGATTCCTTGCCGGGTCCGGCAGTGGTCACTGTCTGGCCAGTCCGGCTGCCACCTGGAGGGGGAGGTCCTCCCGCTCTTCCCCTCACGGTCAGCTGATTGGGCCGGGAGGGGTTGTCGGCTCCATCAAGACTGGAGACCAGCTCTTCGCGCATCTCCACGCTGGTGACCCAGGTGTCTGACCCTATCTGGCGATGGGCGATGGGCGATCCGACGGTCACGATGTGATCGAAGCGGTAGCGGTTGGAAAGATCCGAGGCCATGGTGGCGGCCACGATACCGCCCTGGGAATGACCCACCAGGCTGACCGGATCGTCCGGGCGCACCCCGGCATCCCGCATGGCCTGGTCCACCAGACGCAGGGAGGCCGCCCTTTCGCGTACTGAAGCCTTGTCGCTCATGAGCTGGATGTTTTGGCACCAGCCGATGGGCGAATCGAGATGGGAGCTAGTGCCGGGTATGTAGACCAGCCAACGGTCCTTGCCGTCCGCCTCCCGATATCGTTGTACAGCGATGGTTGCGTAAGGAATGCCGTCCTGGCAGGATCCCAAGCTCTCCAGATTTCGCAGAGCGGTGGCGATGTCATGAGCCTCGCCCAACCCCTTGCCCTGAGGCTGGACAGGATCCATCGTGAGCCTGTCACCCTGAAGATGGGCGAGCACGAAGGGCACCAGCAGGCCTGGACCGGTGACCAATCTGCCAATAGGATCATGGTGGTCTGAAGTCAGGTCGGATGCGGCGGCGGCCAGCAGAGGCTGATGGATGCCGGCCGTAGTTTCCAGAAATTCCTGGAATTGCGAGGCATCCAGTTTGCCGGTCAGTTTAGCTGCCCCCAAGCTCAGACCGATGGTTCCCAGCATGAACGGGGCAATAGGCTGAAACAGGGTCAAGGCCTTGGACATCAGGGAGTCTATCAGCCTTTCCATGAATGATTCCGCCTGCGAGTACAACCCGTAGGCCTTGGTCAGCCGATCGGCCACAGACTGGAGCCTGGTGCGGAGATCTTCGCAGGCCTGAGCTTGGCCACTGCAGAAGGTCACCATCAGGTCCAGGGGCAGACGGGCGTGACCTGGCGGCGGCACGGCAGCCTGGGTGCAGGGCAGGGCGGGCAACCCTGGCATGGTTCTGCGGATGGCCTGATTGGTGAGAATCCATTGCGTCTGCAGGGTGGCCAGGGCTCCGCCTGCCTGGTTGAGCCGGTCCGCCATGCCGGTCAGGTGGTCCAATTCTGTGCTGGTGTAACCGTTGGCATCGGGTGCGGCGGTGACCGTCCGCTTCATGGTCGACTCTCTTGATCGATCAGGTTCAGGGTGCGTCCTGCCTGGACACGCTGATCCTGGCAGAGGGCATCCATGGCCCGTACCTGGGCCCGGTAGGCCTGAGCGGCCTTTCCCTGCCAGTCGACCCTCAGAGCCTGGTCGGCTAGTTCGCTCAGGTGGACCAGGGTTGTTCGCGACTGCCGAGCCATATCGGCCAGCATGGTCCGGCAGCGGGCCACCCGTGCGTGGCAGGGGCAGGCTCCGGCCGCCTCAGGATAGGACAGGTAGGAGGGCTGCTCGAGGAAGGGGCCCAGGGTGGGTAGTGACGATGGTGATGACTTGTCCATGCGTCTACTTCATCACCGCAGTCATGCTTGCATGGCGTCGATTGGGCCATGTGGTCGGATGTTGCCTGATCTGTTTTGATGGGGACGGGTCTTCGAAAAATGATCGAGCAATGCCTGGTGAGGCCGGTCACCAGGGTTTGACGTTCTTTTCCCGATCCTGGTGGCCGCCCGTATTGCCTGTTGGGCTGGGGGACGAGGAGGGATCGCTCTGTTCCTGGTTGCGCTTGAGCAGATCCTCTACCTCAGCTTCCTGCTGCTTGGTCAACCCAGAGGATGAGCCCTTGCCTGATCCGCTCTTTCCATCCTGCCCATTCTTGGTTTTGTCTGCTTGTTGTTTTTTGAGTACCCGTTCCGTACGCTGGGTCAGCGCAGTGCTGGTCGCTTGGTTGGCCTGCGCGGCCTGCCTGGTCTTCGGCAGAAGCAAGGGGCCCGGCCGCTCCACTTGGGCGAAAAGGCGGTCTGCCTGATCTTGCAGCGCCTTGATTGCTGCCGGGTCTGCCTGTGGGTTTCGGGCCTGCCGGATGCTGGTGTTCAGTGTGCGAGTGGCCTCGTTGTAAGTGGCGATGGCTCTGACGTTGATCAGGCCCCATGTCCCGGCCAGCGCTGCTATCAGGGCTAAAACGACAAGGACCAGACGCGGTCGAAGGGTGTTCCTGCTCATAGCAATCTCCTCGAAGTACGGACCCATTGCCCTGCCTCAACCAGGATCAGGACCAGTTCCACCAGTGCCAAGGGCCAGACCAGCGGGGTGACATGTCGGCGCACCTGGTCGACCGTGGTCACCCGGTAGCGCTTGGAGACCGAAGCTGTAGCGCCCTCGCGGACAGTGACCCCCTTGGCCAGGGCCTGATAGTGGCCGCTCATCTCGTCGGCCATGGCCTTGAGGGTGTCCGGATCCATGGCCGAGATGCCCGGCTGGCCGGTCTGCGGATCCGTCACCCAGCTTCCGTCGCCGCTGCCGCCGACGTCCGAGGTCAACGGCACTGTGCCTCCCTTGGCTGAGCCGGTTCCCAGGACAAAGGCCTCGTCCAGCCCTTCCCTGAGTACGCTGAAGGATCGCCGTTCGTCTCTGCCGGTCTGCTCTCCATCGCTGATCAGATAGAGCAGGATCCGGTCGTTGGGATGCTGGTCCTTGGTCTGCTTCAATGCCAGAGTCAGCCGATCCAGAGGAGCATCCAAGCTGGAGCCGGAGGAACGGGAGGTGGGCTCTGTGGCCAGCCCGCGGGCCCAGTTGTCCACAGCTCGCACGTCGGGGGTCAGGGGCAGATCGACGCTGGCCGAGGCGCCGAAACTCAGGGCCGAGAAGGATGCATCCGGATAGATGTCGACCAGGTCGCGGACGGCTGCTTTGGCCGCCTCCAACCGGCTTATGCCGTCCTGGGCCCCATATCCGGCATCCTTGACTGCCATGGATCCGGTCACGTCGACCGCAATGAAGACATCAGTGGCGTTGACGGCCTTGTTGGTGGTTTTGCTGACGGTGCTGGGGGTCAGGACCATGAGGGCCAGGATCAGGACCATGGCGGTGCGCCGGGCCAAGGCCCAGCGATCGGCATCCGTATCCCGGCCCTTGCGCAGTCCATGGATGACCAGCGCAATGGCCAGGAGCAGCAGCAGGCCCGACAATAGGCCGCCGGCCACCCAGCCCAGGGCAGGCTCAAAGGTCAGGGACTTGAGTATGTTCATCGCTTCAGCCTCCAGGCCAGGAGCAGATATCCGGACAGCGCCAGGGCCAGGGCCAGGGTCCACCAGCCGGGTGCATCCACCAGGCTGGACTGCTCCTGCTGGCGTGGGTCGGCTCCATGGCGATGTTCGATCCGGCGGACCAGCGCGTTGATGGAGTTCCCGTCCTGCCGTCTAAGGAAGATGCCGCCGCGGGCTTCGATCAGCCGCTGCATCTGCCGTGTGCTCTCCGCCTCGGTGCCTTGGTCCGGTCCCGAATAGAGTCCGTCCACCGCGATTCCTGCGGCCGAGGTCAGCTTGAGCGCCTCCTCCAGGGTGTATGTGGGTTTGCCGGAGACCACGTTATCGGTGGCCAGGACCAGGGAGCTCGAACGTTGGTCGGCCTTTGCCGGTCCGGGTTGGCCCTTGGGAGCGAATTGCGGCAGGAGCGCAGCGCAACCCACCAGCCCGTCGCCGATCAGTGAGGTGGTGTCCCGGCGGTTCTGCGTGCCCTCCAGCCAGTCGCTGATGTCCTGGTACTGTCGTCCGCTCATGGCATCGATGCGGTCCTGGGACTGCACCCCGTCCAGGATCCGCCGTGCCTTGCTCAATTCGGCGGTGATCATGCCGTAGTCATCGGTAAGGGGGAAGACGGTGCGCGAGGTGGAGTTGAAGATGCTCAGAGCCATGCGTTCGCCCCGGAAGCTGCGGACCAGGTCGAGGTAGGAGGCGATTACCTGCCTGTCGTAGGGCAAGGTGGAGCCGGACACATCCAGACATAGCACGATATCGCGGTTATGACCCTGCTCCAATGTCCGATCGACCCGGGCGGGCCTGGCAGCCAGGCTCAAAACCATCAGCAGGGCCAGAGAGAGCAGGATTGCGGCGCAACGGTTCAATCGTCGCCAGCGCCTCAGCGCCTCATGGCCCTCATCGGTGTCCAGATCGCTCTTCAAGGTCCAGACCCGTGCCCCTGTTTGCTGATCAGGCTTGCCACGACCTGCCATACGGTAGGCCAGCAGGCCGAACGTCAGAGCCAGGGCCAAAGCCAGTATCGGCAGCCATGGCCACCGCCAGGACAGATTGCCTATGCTCATCGCGGCCACCGTTCAATCAAATCCCGTACCCACTCGGCTGCCTGATTCACCGTGGCGTCAGTTCCCTCGCTGTCCTTGGGAAGGGCGAATTCGGGCGGGTAGAGGGCATCTATGGTCTGTCGAAGCAGGTCCAGACCCTGCCGGGTGCTCGGCGTACGGGGCTGAGCCTGGATTTCGGCCAAAGTCTTGGACTTCATGTCGCTGTTCCAGGAACGGGAGGCAAATCCACGAGCGATAGCGGCCAGTGCTGTCATGGCCTGGTCACGGTCCAGATGGCCCTTGTCGTACTGGGCCACCACCTGATCGATCCTCTGACGCCATGCATCGGGGGAGTCAGAGCTCGCTTGGATCGGGTGCCCTTCCTGCTGACGGCGGAACCTAGGCAGGAGAATGGCCGCTCCGGCTAGGGCCAGGGCCAGTACGATGGCGGTCGTCGTCAGAGCCAGCAGCCATGTGGGCTGGGTCATGGTGGGCATGATCTTGATTCGACCATGACCGGACGCAAGACGAATCAGGACGACAGCATTCATGCCGCCATCACCGTCCGTCGCATGGGAATGCCTGGTCGGCCGGCTGAGAGCAGGTGGATGAACCTGTTGAACATGGCTGTGCTGGAGTCGGCCCGGATCAGCGAGGCCCTGATTCTGGCCAGTTCCCGGCTAAAGGCCTCGATCTGATAGCGCCTGTGCAGGTCCACAGCTCGCGTGCCGTTTGCGGTACGCAGGAAAGCCGGGATCCTGCGTCCGCTGGGCGCATCCGTCACCGAGCCCATAGGGGGCTGCTGGCGCAGGGGATTCATAGTCTCCACTCCAATGAAATTCAGGGGGTGGGTGGTTGCCAACTGTCGGATGGTCGGCATCAGGTCAACGTGCAATGCCGACTGGTCGGTGGCGATGACCAGCATGGCCTGCCGGTCCTGGATGCCGGCAGCGTAGCCCAGCAGTGCCTCAAGGTTGCGTGGCTGATCCAGCGGTGACTCCAGAGCCCGGTCCAGGGTCTGTTCGAATCGGGCGAAGCCCCCCTGGCAGGGTATGCGGCGGATGGCGGATGAATCGACCAGGACCAGGTCCACCTCATCGCTGCGGCGCAGGCAGAGGGAGGCGAACATGCACAGGGCGTTGGCGGCCACCTGGATGGCCTGCTCCCCGTCAGGGCACGTTCCAGACATCTCGCGGCCGACATCCAGCAGCAGCCAGACCTTGCTGGTAACCAGGCGCTCGCGCTCCACCACCATGGGCCGACCCATCCGTGCGCTGGCGTGCCAGTCGATCATGCGGGTTTCGTCTCCGAACTCATAAGCGCGCAGGTCGGCACGTTCGTCGCCGCCGCCGCGTCGGCCAGAGGAATGCTCGCCCTCCAGCAGCCCAAGGGCCCTGCGCACCGTGGGAAGCCGCAGACTGGTGTCCAAGGACTCGATCCGTCTGCGGACCGGGTCGCGATTCGAGCGTCGACGGCTCATGGCACCGGCACCGTGTCCACGATCTGGTCGATGATGTCGTCGCTGCTGATGCCGTCGGCCTGCGCCTCGAAAGTCAGCAGGATCCGGTGGCGGAGCACCGAATGGGCCCAGTCCTTCAGATCCTCGGGAATGACGTAATCCCTGCCAGTCAGCAGGGCTCTGGCCTGGCCAATGCGCACCAGGGCGATGGAGGCACGCGGGCTGGCTCCCAGCCTCACCTGCTCGGCCAACCCTTGGATGGGCCGCGATCCAGCCCCCCTGCTGGTGGCTGCCAGATCGACTGCATATCGCATGATGGGCTGTGCCACGTGGACCTGCCGGGCCTTCTGCCTCAGGAAGTCCACATCGGCAATGGTCAAGGCGTCCCGATCGTCCTTGCCGGGCATATCGGTGCCTCGGCTGGTCAGCATCTGCAGCATTCGGGTCTCCTGGTCGGCATCAGGATATGTCATGACGGCCTTGAGCATGAACCGGTCCATCTGGGCCTCGGGCAGGTTGTAAGTGCCTTCCTCCTCAATGGGGTTCTGGGTGGCGATCACCATGAAGGGCCGGGGCAGGGCTATGCGCTCGCCGCCGATGGTGGTGGCGCCCTCGGCCATGGCCTCAAGCATGGCTGACTGGGTCTTGGCGTTGGAGCGGTTGATCTCGTCCAGGAGCACGAAGTTGGCGTGGATAGGGCCCAGCTGCGTCGAGAAGCGCTGTGTGGAGAAGTCGTAGACCTGGGTGCCTACCAGATCCGAGGGCATCAGGTCGGGCGTGCACTGAATCCGCTTGAAGCTGCCGGAGACCGAGGTGGCCAGGGTCTGAGCGGCGGTGGTCTTGGCCAGGCCGGGCACGGATTCGATCAGGATGTGTCCTGAGGCCACCAGCGTCAGGATCAGGGCCTCGCGCAGGTTCTCCTGGCCTACCAGAGTCCTGGAAAAGCGGGTCCTGATCCGGTCGGCCAACTGACGGCAACGTTGCAGGTCGTCCTGGCTGATTGGCGGAACCTGCCGGTCCTGAGCAGGCTGAACAGATGGGGACTGACTGGGTCGAGGTGGGAATAATGCCATAGCAGACATGGTAACGGCATTTCCTGACGATTCAGCCAGCTGGAATCAGGTCAGGGACCAATCCACCGGCTGGGCGCCCATGGCCTCCAGGGCATGGTTGGCCTTGGAGAATGGGCGTGATCCGAAGAAGCCGTATCGGGCCGACATGGGGCTGGGATGCGGGGATTTGATGATGGCCGCATTGGTCAGCAGGGGCTCCAGGCTCTGGGCCTGCCTTCCCCAAAGAATGGCCACCAGGGGCCGGACCCTGCCCTCCTGGTCGCGTCGGTCGTTCAGAGCTCGGATGGCGGCGTCGGTGATCTCCTCCCAGCCCTTGTTCCGGTGGCTGGCCGGCTTGCCCACCCGTACAGTCAGGCAGCGGTTCAGCAGCATGACCCCTCGCCTGGTCCAAGGCGTCAGATCGCCGTTGGAAGGCGTGGGCAGGCCCAGGTCGGAGCTGAGCTCGGTGTAAATATTGCGCAGGGAGCCGGGGATGGGGCTGACGGCAGGGTCCACGCAGAAGCTCAGGCCCACCGGATGCCCGGGCGTCGGATAGGGATCCTGGCCCACGATCAGGACCTTGATTGAGTCGAAGGGGATGGTAAAGGCGCGAAGGATGTTCTTGCTGGCAGGCAGATAGCGGTGGCCCTGGGCCAGCTCGGATCTGAGGAAGTCGCCCATCCGGTGGATGTTGGGCTCGACAGGAGCGAGAGCCTTGGCCCAGCCAGGATCCACCAAGGCGCTCAGAGGTTTGCGATGGGTTCGGCTCTGGCCTCCTGCTATGGTCGGAGGGTTGGTACCGGTTCCGTTCGTCGGCGCGGGGGAGGTTGCGGCAATAGGCTGGCTGCTGTTCATAAGGTCACTATATCGCTTGGTGATATGAGCCGGTCAGGGTTGTTATGGCTTTCCCGGGCTTGCGGGGAACGTCGGATGGTCAGCGGGATGCTGCTCCGGCGTCCCATTACATATAATGGTTCAGGATCCGGTGGAGCGGAGGAGAGTTCATGGCTAGCACGCGCGACAATGGGACGCAGGCGCGCCCTCAGGTTCATGATGCGTTCGACAACCCTCCCAAGGGGCCGGTCGGTGTGCATCGGGGGCCCCGTTCCCTGCCGGTCAGGGCTCTGCCCTACCTGCTGGTGGTTGTCCTGGCCGTGCTGTGCGGACTGGGCTTATGGGCTGCAGTCAGCGGCTCCCTGCCCTGGCAGCAGACGCACACTGATGCCTCCCGGGTCATCAGCAGCCATGTGCCTAAGCGGTCTGCATCCCCCTCCGCCTCAGACAGCAAGACCTCTGCTGAAAAATCCTCCCAGGAGCAGGCTTCGCAGCCGCCCTCGCAATCGCCTTCGACGAGTGCATCCAGCAGCAGCCCGGCACCTGTGGTCAACAGGGGCACACAGGTGGCCATCATCAACGGAACCAGGATCACCGGGCATGCGGGCAGCAAGCGCCAGGTCCTGGTCAATGCCGGTTACACTGCGGTCACGGCAACCAACCCGCAGGGCGCTCTGCCTGGCGTAAGCACGGTCCGCTACCGTGATGAGGCCGACAAGGCTACCGCCCAGGAGGTGGCCAGCCTGCTGGGCATCACCCAGGTTGAGCAGTCCTCCGTGGCCTCCACTCCGGTGGAAGCCATCCTCATGCAGTGAGGTTCAGCCAGCCGGACGACAAAGGGAATTCGATGGCAAAAGTTCCCGAATTTCGGCTCGGCGTTTTGCAATTGCCCTATCGATAGGCCTAAACTGACCTTGCCGACCGGCAGATGCGGTCAGTCTCGTATCTGTTGTGACGCGGCACCTATGTTAAGGAAGTTAGTTATGGCACAAGGCACTGTGAAATTCTTCAGCGCTGGCAAGGGTTACGGATTCATCAATCCCGACGATGGCGGCGAGGACGTGTTCGTGCACTACTCAGCCATTCAGTCCGACGGGTTCAAGACCCTTGATGAGGGAGATAAGGTCGAATATCAGGTGGAAGAGGGCCCCAAGGGTCTGCAGGCAACCAAGGTCACCAAGCTCTGATTGTCATCTTCTGTATTCGTCATGGTGGATCCCGGTTATTCCGGGGTCCATTTTTTGTAGCATGTTTTTCGAATTACAGTGCTGAGCCGGGACTGTGCAGGGTGCGGATTGCCTGTGGGCGCGGCCGATGGGTCAGGGGCGATATGGCATACAGCCTGCAGCGTATTTTCCCCTGGGGTTGGCACTCGGCTCCATCGAGTGCTAATCTGCTGAATTAGCACTCGAGGTGCGGGAGTGATAACACGACAGCTGACGGTCGGGTTCCGTTCCACGCCGACGGTGGGTCATGAAACCTCAAGCCATGACGGAGGAAGCAACAATGGCAAAAATCATCGAGTATGACGAGGAAGCTCGTCAGGGCATGCTTGCCGGCCTGGACAAGCTGGCCGACACAGTCAAGGTCACCTTGGGCCCCAAGGGTCGCAATGTGGTGCTGGACAAGTCCTACGGGGCCCCGACCATCACCAACGACGGCGTCTCCATCGCCAAGGAGATCGACCTGGAGGATCCTTACGAGCGCATCGGCGCCGAGCTGGTCAAGGAAGTCGCCAAGAAGACTGACGACGTAGCCGGAGACGGCACCACCACCGCCACCGTACTGGCCCAGTCCCTGGTGCATGAGGGCCTGAAGAACGTGGCTGCCGGGTCCAATCCCATCGCCCTGCGTCGCGGCATCGAGAAGGCCGCCGATGCCATCGTCAAGGAGCTCGTGGCTCAGTCCAAGGAAGTCGAGACCAAGGACCAGATCGCTGCCACCGCCACCATTTCTGCGGGCGACCCCGAGATCGGCAATGAGATCGCCGAGGCCCTGGACAAGGTCGGCCAGGACGGCGTGGTCACCGTCGAGGACAACAACCGCTTCGGCCTGGACCTGGAGTTCACCGAGGGCATGCGCTTCGACAAGGGCTACATCGCCCCCTACTTCGTCACCAACAACGACGACCAGACCGCCGTTCTGGATGATCCTTACATTCTGCTGACCTCGGGCAAGGTCTCCAGCCAGCAGGACGTGGTCCACATCGCCGAGCTGGTCATGAAGACCGGCAAGCCGCTGCTGATCGTCGCTGAGGATGTGGATGGCGAGGCGCTGCCCACTCTGATCCTCAACAAGATCCGTGGCACCTTCAACTCCTGCGCCGTCAAGGCTCCTGGCTTTGGCGACCGCCGCAAGGCCATGCTGCAGGATATGGCCATTCTGACCGGCGCACAGGTGGTCTCCGACGAGCTCGGCCTCAAGCTGGACTCCATCGACATGAGCGTGCTGGGCACCGCCAAGAAGGTCATCGTCTCCAAGGACGAGACCACTATCGTCTCCGGTGGCGGCTCCAAGGATGAGGTCTCCGCACGCGTGGGCCAGATCCGCACCGAGATTGAGAACACTGACTCCGACTACGACCGCGAGAAGCTGCAGGAGCGGCTGGCCAAGCTGGCTGGCGGCGTGGCCGTCATCAAGGTCGGCGCAGCCACCGAGGTCGAAGCCAAGGAGCGCAAGCACCGCATCGAGGATGCTGTCCGCAACGCCAAGGCCGCCATTGAAGAGGGTCTGCTGCCCGGAGGCGGCGTGGCTCTGGTTCAGGCCGCTGCCAAGGCCGAGAAGGATGTCAAGCTGGATGGTGACGAGTCCACCGGTGCCTCCATCGTCTTCCGCGCCATTGAGGCCCCCATCAAGCAGATCGCCGAGAACAGCGGCATCTCCGGTGACGTGGTCATCAACAAGGTCCGTTCGCTGCCTGCCGGCCAGGGCTTCAACGCCGCCAACAACGAGTACCAGGACCTGCTGGAGGCCGGTGTGGCCGACCCCGTTAAGGTGACCCGCTCTGCCCTGCAGAACGCAGCCTCCATCGCCGGGCTCTTCCTGACCACCGAGGCCGTCGTGGCCAACAAGCCTGAGCCTCCGGCGCCTGCTGCCGCTCAGCCTCAGGGCGACATGGGCTACTGATCCCTCGAGGTTCGGCCGGGCTTTTCGGCTGAATTGATTGATCGCCAAGGACAGGGGCCTGCGCACCGGATAATGGTGCGCAGGCCCCTGCCTCTTTTCTTGCACTCGTTCACCGTCTGTTCCGTTTTCCATATATGCTTGCCGGGTCTGGGGCCGATCCGCCATGATCGAATGGCTCCGGGTTGCCTGCATGCATCAACCAGGCGTCAGGCTCCAGCGAAGAGACGGGTGGCCTGGGCCTCGGTGTCCGCATAGAGCGACGATGCCTGTGTCAGAGCTGTCTGGATACCTTCAAGCGCCTGTTCCATCTGAGCCTGCGAGGCGCGCCACTGCTGGGCCACTGTGGCGAATTGGCTGGCCGCCGAGCCCTGCCAGACGCTTTGCAGATTGTCCAGATTGGTGTACATTCCCGCCACGGCATCTCTGATGGCCCCTATCGAGCCGCTGACCGCGCCGGAGGCCGTCTGTATCTGATCCGAATCAACTTGGTACCGTGTCATGATTGTCCTTTCCGTGAATGGCGGTGATGGTGGGGGAGTCCAATGCCGTCAACCGCTACTGTGGACACTATGACAGTGTTCACGCAGTTGCCCCGTCCGCGGACCCATGTGGTCGAACGAGTCCCCTTCCACAAGACGAATCCGGTCGGCGTTTCACCCATAAAGCGGGTGCTGGCTTTTCTGCTCTTGATGATTTTGGCGGTCGGGGTTATGGGGCCGACCAAGGCTTGTGCCGATGAGCCTCAGGCTGGGGCCGGAACCATGACCGACGCGATCACCGATCCGCAGAATTTGCTGGGTTCGGACGTAGGATCCGTCAAGGATGCTATCCAGGAAACCGCAGAGCAAACAGGAGTATCGGTCCGGCTGCTCTACCTTCCGCATTTCTATCAGGGCGTTAAGCCTGAGACCTGGGCATCCAGGGTGCTCGAATCAATGAAGCCCACCCACGACACGGTTCTACTGGCTGTGGCCTCTCAGGACGGCAAATTGGTCGTGGCGGTCTCCAGCAACTCGCAGGCTTGGCTCAAGGACCAATCCAGCGTAGATCAGCTCTCGCAGGCTGCTTTGGAGCCGGTCACCAAGGGCCGCAATCCCGACTGGGTGGGGTCGGCCAAGGCCATGATGGACCAGGTTGAGACTCTTGACCAAAACCATCGGCATCGCCGGGTGATGATCATTGCCCTTTCGGTGACGGTTGTCGTCCTGGTCATGCTGGGCGTAGCCGTTGCAATTTGGTGGCGTCGCAGTAGCCGAACCGGGGCTCATCATCGCAAGTCCGGTGCTCCGAAGAAGCAATTACGCCCGACAGAGACGGTCAGCGAACTCTCAGATAATACCCAGAAAGACGCGGCAAGCTGAGACCATGAGCAAACCGACGCAAGCACAACTGGTCGTGGTCGACGACGAACCGTCCATCAGGGATCTGCTGGTGGCCTCCCTGCACTTCGCAGGCTTTGCGGTCGAGACCGCGGCGTCCGGCTCCGAGGCCATTCAGGTCATTGAGCGCATCCAGCCCGATCTGATCGTCCTGGATGTCATGCTGCCTGATATCGATGGATTCACGGTCACCTCCCGTATCCGTCAGGAGGGAATCGAGGCGCCGGTGCTCTTCCTGACGGCCAGAGATGATACCCAGGACAAGGTCATGGGGCTGACTGTGGGCGGCGACGACTACGTGACCAAACCCTTCAGCCTGGAGGAGGTTGTGGCCAGGATCAAGGCCATATTGCGCAGGACGCGCGAGCATCAGGAGGACGATCCGATCATCCGCGTAGGGGATCTGGAGATCAACGAGGATTCGCACGACGTCACCAGGGCCGGGCGACCCATCGACCTGAGTCCGACCGAATACAAGCTGCTGCGCTACCTGATGGACAATGAGGGCCGCGTGCTCAGCAAGGCGCAGATTCTGGATCATGTCTGGCAGTACGACTGGGGCGGGGATGCGGCCATTGTGGAGTCCTACATCTCCTACCTGCGCAAGAAGGTGGACGGCATCACCATCAGTGACGGACACGGCGGGGAGCGCAAGGTCACCCCGCTGATCGAGACCAAGCGGGGCATCGGCTACATGATTCGGGCCCCTAGGCAGAACGCATCGGATGGCGGCGATGGCAACTAGTCCCTCGGGCTCGACTCCCATGGCAGAACCGTCGGCTGAAGGGGCCAACTCCGTCATGGGTTCGGATTCCGGCAAGGGAAAGGGCTCCGGCAGACCGAGGGGTCGGTTCATGCACAGGTCGCCGCTGGCTGCCATTCCCTTAAGCACCAAACTTGTGGCCAGCATGCTCATCCTGCTCATCGTGGGCACGGTGGGTGTCTCTGTGGCCATCTGCCAGATGGCCGATGACTATCTGATGAAGCGCACGGACTCCCAGTTGATACGCCAGGCCAACCTGGGCATCCGCAACGCCACCCTTCTGCGCCAGGAGGATCTGAGCAAGAATGGCCTTGGCCCCACTGACTATTTCCTGCAGATCCGCGACGACAAGCTGCACATTATTTCGGACGATCTGAATCCTATGCAGGTCAACGGGGTCATTTCCCGCCCTCGTCTGCCCGCCGACGGCAGCCTGGACTCGATACCCCTGGGCAAGCCGACCACGGTACCGGCCTATGTGCGCGTCTCGCGACAGGCCTCGCCAGACCGGGACACCATGAAGCGAGCCCGGGCCTCCTGGCGAGTGGTGGCCATGCAGTGGAAGCTGCGCAACGAACTGGACGGCTCCGAAATCAGCGGCATCCTCTTCATCGGTCTGTCCATGAGCGACCAGGACGAGGCAGTGCACGATCTGACGGCTTTCTGCATGATCATTTCTGTTGTTGTGGTCCTTCTGGGCGGAGTCATCTCGGTCCTGCTGATCCAGTCCACCCTGGTTCCCCTCAAACGCATTGAAAAGACCGCTGCCAAGATAGCGGCCGGTGACCTATCCCAACGCATTCCCAGCTTCCCCGAGAATACCGAGGTGGGTTCCCTGGCAGCATCCCTGAACGCCATGCTGGCGCGAATCGAGCGTTCCTTCGACGAGCAGCGCCAGACCACCGAGAAAATGAAGCAGTTCGTTTCGGATGCCAGTCATGAGCTTCGTACCCCTCTGGCCGCCATCCACGGCTATGCAGAGCTCTACAGGATGCAGCGCGACTATCCAGGGGCTCTGGAGCGTGCCGACAAGTCCATCCAGCACATCGAAGATTCTTCGACAAGGATGACGGTCCTGGTCACGGATCTGCTCTCGCTTGCGCGTCTGGATGAGGGCAGGGGGATCGACCCGACCCTGCCGGTCGATCTGACTGGACTGGTGCGAGACGGGGTGGACGACCTGCATGCCTTGGACCCGGGCAGAGAAGTGGCTACAGGAAGGGTTTGCCTGCATACCGAAGACCAGCCCGCCCCCCAGCAGAAGCCGGTCACGCCCAACAAGGGTCTGCCGGGCCTCAAGGGACGCAACAAGGAAAAGATCACCGTGGGCGGGCACCTTGGCCCGGCCGTCAGCCTGGACATCCAGGAGGGTCCCCTGCCCTCGGTACCGGTGACTGGCGACCCCAGCCGCCTGCGTCAGGTGATTACCAATATCGTGGGCAATATCCACCGCTACACCCCAGCCGATTCGCCGGTCCAGGTGGGATTGGGCCTGGTCAAGGCGACCATCGCTCCAGCGGATCTGACCAGGTTGGAGGCCACTGAGTCCTCGCTGGGACACCTGACTGAGGCGATCCAGGTGGCAGAGAACAGCCATGTGGGCACCGACTATGCCATCATCCGAGTGGTTGACCACGGGCCAGGCGTCCCGGAGGAATCCAGGTCCAGGCTCTTCGAGCGCTTCTACACGGCCGATCCGTCCAGGGCTCGGGAGAAGGGCGGCACGGGGCTTGGACTGGCCATTGTCCAGTCCATTGTCAAGGCTCATCAGGGATTCATATGCGCCTCGCAGACCCCGGGAGGCGGCTTGACCTTCACCATCGTCATACCCCAGGGCGTCATCCGGGATCAGGGGCGCCTTGGGGACCAGGCCAATTCTGCCCCCAACCGTCCCGTACGCCCATGACAAGATGGGTCGTTCTGCCCGTTGCGTTCAGGTAGACTGAATTCGGATATATCAGTTCAAGAAGCAACGTAAGGAAGTGGCAGAGCATGCCCAGCGGGAGAGTACGGTGGTACGACGCCAAGCGGGGGTTCGGGTTCATCACGGATGAACAAGGCGGGGATGTCTTCCTGCCCTCATCGGCCCTGCCCGCCGGGGTGTCCACCATACGCAAGGGATCCCGGGTGGAGTTCTCAGTGGCTGAGGGCCGCAAGGGCCCCCAGGCCCTGGATCTGAAGCTGGTGGGGCCGACCCCCTCCATTCTGCGTGCCAAGCGACCTGATCCGGACGACATGGCCGCCATCGTGGAGGACTTGATCAAGCTGCTGGACTCCGCGGGCAATGGCCTGCGTAGACACCACTATCCAGGTCGGGCTGAATCCGCCAAGCTGGCCACCCTCTTAAGGGCTGTGGCCGATGACTTCGACGTGCCGGACTGAGCAGACGGCGATAACAATCCCACGTGGATCGGTCTGATCCGGTCCCACTGATGATGAAGGTGTGATAGATGGTTCAAGAGGACCTGGATCCTGAGGAACTGGCTAGGCGAGTGGCTCTGAGCGTGGCCGCCGACAGCGATGAGGTCGGTGGGCTGGTCGGCCGCACCCTGATTGGTGACGGAGTCTGGGACTACCGGTTCGCCTCGGCCATCAAGGGCTATGAGGGCTGGCAGTGGTCGGTCACCCTCTACCGTGATGAGGATGCCGATACCTGGACTGTGGATGAATCCTCTCTGGTGCCTACAGATGCGGCCCTGCAGCCGCCCGCTTGGGTTCCCTGGAAGGACCGCCTGCTGCCCTCGGATCTGAGCGTGACCGATGCCATGGGAACCGAGCCTGACGACCCCAGGCTGACAGCCGGATACAAGCCAGCGCAAGCTAGCCATCAGAATTCTCAAGTACAGCAGAACCCCGAAGATGATAACCCCGAAGATGATGAAGAAGGCCAGCAAGAATCGAGTCCCCTTGTTGGTGATGGGTCCGATCAGGAGACTGACGGCGTGGTCTTCCGCCTGGCAGACCGCCCAAGTGGAGAAAAAGACGTTCACGAGCAGGAATCGAATGATCATATTCCCCTCGGCGCACAGACCTCTTCCGATGACCTGGATGAGGCCGTCGACCGTTTCGCTCTGACCCGCCGACACGTGATGACGGCCGAGGCCAGGACGGCGACCGCCAAACGTTGGTACGAGGGTCAGCACGGTCCCAAGTCCCTGTCGACCAGGACGGCCAAGGGCAAGGCCTGCGAGACCTGTGGCTTCATGATTCCCCTGGCAGGCGATCTGGGGACCATGTTTGGCGTCTGCGCCAACCGATGGAGCCCGGACGACGGGCGCGTGGTCTCCCTGGATCATGGCTGCGGCGAGCATTCCGAGATCGAGCCCCAGGAGGAGTCCCATCTCTGGGTCCAGTCCCAGCCGGCCTATGACGATCTTCATATTGACGTGGTCAGGCAGAAGCCCCGTGAGGAGCGCCCAGAGGTGGAACTCATGGAGCAGATGCAGTCAGAAGACGGCTCAGAGGACTGATTCCAAGGCCTCGTTGCGTTCAGAGCGCAATCACCGGCGGGCCGAGAATAAACGTCACCGTAAATCTGTAGAGTGAATTACGGATCAAAGGGAAGGACAAGTATGTTCGAACGGTTTACCGACCGTGCGCGGCGGGTGATTGTGCTGGCGCAGGAAGAGGCCCGCACCCTGCAGCACAATTACATCGGCACCGAGCACCTCCTCCTGGGCCTGATCAGGGAGGGTGACGGTGTTGCCGCCAAGGCCCTGGCCTCCAAGGGCGTGGAACTGGATGCCACCCGCAAACAGGTTGAGGAGATGATCGGTAAGGGCAATGCGGTTCCCAATGGGCATATCCCATTCACCCCGCACGCCCGTCAGGTCCTGGAGCTGTCGCTGCGCGAAGCGCTTCAGCTGGGCCACTCTTACATTGGCACTGAGCACATTCTGCTGGGACTCATCCGCGAGGGTGAGGGTGTCGGCACCCAGGTGCTGATCAAGATGGGCGTGGATCTGGGCGATCTGCGGACCGCCACTATTGACATGATTCGCGGCAACCACGAGGGCGGCGATGCCGGCAAGGGCGATCTGGCCAATGCCGGCGGCGTTTCCAACAAGGGCGGACAGACCGGTTCGGCCATTCTGGACCAGTTCGGCAGGAACCTGACTCAGGAGGCCGCTGAAGGCAAGCTGGATCCGGTCATCGGCCGGGCCAACGAGATCGAGCGGGTCATGGTCGTCCTTTCCAGGAGGACCAAGAACAACCCCGTGCTGATCGGAGAGCCCGGTGTAGGCAAGACCGCTGTGGTCGAGGGCCTGGCGCAGAAGATTCATGAGGGCGATGTTCCCGAGACCCTCAAGGGCAAGCAGGTCTACTCGCTGGATCTTGGTTCCATGGTGGCCGGTTCACGCTACCGGGGCGACTTCGAGGAGCGCCTGAAGAAGGTGCTCAAGGAGATCAAGACCCGCGGCGACATCATCCTCTTCATCGATGAGATTCACACCATCGTCGGCGCAGGTTCGGCTGACGGGGCCCTAGGCGCCTCTGACATGCTCAAGCCCCTGCTGGCCCGCGGCGAGCTGCAGACCATCGGAGCGACCACCACCGACGAGTACCGCAAGTACATCGAGAAGGATGCGGCCCTGGAGCGGCGCTTCCAGCCGATCCAGGTCTCCGAGCCCACCATCGCCCAGACCATCGAGATCCTCAAGGGTCTGCGTGGCCGTTATGAGCATCACCACCATGTCACTATCACTGACAAGGCCCTGCAGTCGGCGGCTGAGCTCTCTGCGCGCTACATCCAGGACAGGAACCTGCCTGACAAGGCTATCGATCTGATCGATGAGGCCGGCGCACGCCTGCGCATCAAGCGGCTGACCGCCCCGCCGGAGCTCAAGGAGCTGGATGCCAAGGTGGATCGCATCTCCGCCCAGAAGGATCAGGCCATCAAGGACCAGGACTTCGAGAAGGCCGCTCAGCTGCGCGACAGCCAGGAGAAGCTGGAGGCCGAGCGCAAGGAGAAGGAACAGGCCTGGCACGAGGGCGAGTCCGACGTCAAGATGGTTGTCGACGAGGATGTGATCGCCGAGGTGGTCTCTTCTACCACCGGCATCCCGGTCTTCAAGCTGACCCAGGCCGAATCCAAGAAACTCTTGGGCATGGAGAAGGAGCTGCACAAGCGGATCATCGGCCAGGACGAGGCCGTCTCCGCCCTGTCCCGCTCCATCCGCCGCACCCGTGTGGGTCTCAAGGATCCCAAGCGTCCCGCAGGTTCCTTCATCTTCGCCGGCCCCACCGGCGTGGGCAAGACCGAGCTGGCCAAGGCTCTGGCCCAGTTCCTCTTTGACGATGAGAATGCCCTGATCCGGGTGGATATGTCCGAGTTCTCGGAGAAGTACTCCACCTCTCGTCTCTTCGGCGCCCCTCCGGGGTACGTGGGCTACGAAGAGGGCGGCGAGCTGACCGAGAAGGTCAGGCGCAAGCCGTTCTCTGTAGTCCTCTTCGACGAGATCGAGAAGGCTCACCCGGACATCTTCAACACCCTTCTGCAGGTGCTGGACGACGGCCATCTGACCGATGGGCAGGGTCGCATGGTGGACTTCAAGAACACCATCATCATCCTGACCACCAACCTGGGAACCCGCGACATCGCCAAGGCGGCCAATACCGGCTTCAACGTGAGCGGCAACACCGAAACCTCCTATCAGCGGATGAAGGACCAGGTGACCAGTGAGCTCAAGCAGCAGTTCAGGCCCGAGTTCCTGAACCGTCTGGATGACATCATCGTCTTCCAGCAGCTGACCGAGCCCCAGGTCCGTCAGATCGTCGATCTGGACATCGCTCAGCTCAACGATCGTCTCTTTGAGCGCCACATGTCCCTGGATCTGACTGACAAGGCCAAGGACCTGCTGGCCGAAAAGGGCTTCGATCCGCTCCTGGGTGCCCGGCCTCTGCGCCGCGTCATCCAGCGGGACATCGAGGATGCGGTCTCCGAGAAGATCCTCATGGGCGACCTTACGGACAACGAGTCCGTCCAGGTCGATGCCGAAGGCGAGGGCATCCTGGGCGAGTTCACCTTCACTGGCAAGCCCTTCGAAGGACCCCGTCATGCGGCCAGCTCGGCTGATGGGCAGGACCAGAAGTCTGAACTGGTCGGAGTGCAGGTGTCTGCTGCTCCGGATGCTGACCTTTCCGAGGATGCCTCCCAGGTAGAGCGGGCAGAGCATCCCCTGGGCGATGAGCCATCAGAAGGTTCAGCTGAGTAAGCAGATCTGAATCGTCTCTGGAGATGTTCAGCGGCGAATCAAGGTTCAAACCACAGTGATGGGGTGGGAACACAAGCCGTGTTCCCACCCCATCACTGTTATTGTCGGGCTCTCCCGGTTCAATCCTGACATCCTGCAGGCTCTGCTGTGGCAGCAGGGCCTGGTCAGGGATGAGAGAAAAGTTTACAGGTAGAGCCTCTGCTCCTTGGTGCGTACCTCCTCATAAGTCTGGTGGGCCTGCTTGCTGGAATCTATATGGGCCACCTGGGGTGTCGCTACATCCCACCAGGCCTGGGAGGAGTCGTCACGGACAACAGGGTCTACAGTCACGTAGATGGCGGCTATGGTCTCGCCGTCGACGGCCTTCTTGACTGCATCTTTGAGTTCCTCAGCATTGGTGGGGCTATAGGTGGGTACACCATACCCCTCCAGTATCTTCGGAAAATCGATGGGCAGGTAGTGGTCCTTGTCCTCCAGTCCCTGCTCATTCTTCATGTAGAAGCGGGTTTCGAATCCCTGTGATCCGACCTGATGGGAGAGAGTGTTGATGGAACCGAATCCGTGATTGTCGACCAGGATGATGATGATTTTTTCATGTTCCTGGATGGCAGTGAGCACATCCTGGTGGTACATGAGGAAGGAGGCGTCCCCGATGAAGGTGAAGATCTCCCGATCCGGTGCCGCCATACGCATTCCCAGGCCAGCTGGTATTTCGTAGCCCATGCAGGAGTACCCGTATTCGACGGAATAGCCTAGGGGGGATCCTGGTCGCCAGAGCTTTTGCAGGTCACTGGGCATGGATCCGGCGGCGTTGACCACCACATCCTGAGGCTTGGCAAAACTGTTGACAATGCCGATCACCTCCTTTTGACCGAGCTTGTCCTCTCCGGGAATATGCTGCGTCTGCCGAACAACTTCCGCCCTTGCTTCATCTGCAGCCTCTTCTGCCTGCCTGCGGTAGTCAGAAGGTACTTGCCAGTCTTTCAAGGCCCGTCCCAGTTCACGAATTGCCTCCCTGGCATCCCCGACAACCGCGATGGCTGCTTCCTTGTTGGCATCAAAAGAGGCTACGTTGATATTGACAAAGCGTACCGAGGGATCCTGGAACATGGTATTCGAGGCTGAAGTAAAGTCGGTGTACCTGGTTCCGATGCCGATGATCAGGTCGGCCTGGCGTGCTAGCTGATTGGCGTATTTGAGTCCGATGGAGCCGAGAGGTCCGACATTCAAGGGATGTTCATAGGCTACGGCGCCCTTGGCTGCCTGAGTGCTGCCCACTGGGATGCCGGTGCGCTCAATGAAGTCGGTCAGTTCCTGGCTGGCTGAAGAGTAGACTGTACCGCCGCCGGCAATAATGAAGGGACGTTTACTGGCCCGTATGGCTTCGGCGGCTGCAGCCAAAGCGTCCGCATCCGCCCGGGTCCGGCTGATCCTCCAAGTGCGTTCCTTGAAGAGGGAAGTGGGGAAGTCGTAGGCTTCGGCCTGAACATCCTGGGGCAGGCAGAGGGTTACCGCCCCTGTCTTGGCCGGGTCTGTCAGCGTTTCCATGGCTGCCAAGAGCGCTGCCGGAAGCTGTTCAGGGCGGTTGATCCTGTCCCAGTAGCGACTGACGGGGCGCAGGGCATCGTTGCCGGAGATGTCATAGGAGCGCTCATCCTCAATCTGTTGCAGGACTGAACCGGCACGACGGGTAGAGAAAATATCGCTGGGCAGCAGGAGGACGGGAAGATGATTAACCGTTGCCGTGCCAGCAGCGGTCACTAGGTTGGCGGCTCCTGGACCAATGGAGGTGGTCACAGCCATGGCCCCCATGCGGTTTTTGAGTCGTGCATAGCCCACAGCTATGTGGCCCATGCCTTGTTCATTGCGCCCTTGGATGAAGCGCATTCGTTCTTTCTCCTCTAAAAAGGCCTGCCCAACGCCGCCGACATTGCCATGTCCCATGATGCCCAGGGCGCCTCCGAAGAAGGTGTTGGTCTGTCCGTCTCGAGTGACTTGTTGGGCCTCTAAGAACCGCACAATGGCCTGTCCGACCGTCAATCGTATCGTTGATACCATTTCGATGTATCCCTCGCTTTCGTATATACATACCCTCAAGTAGCCTCCGGCTCATGTCTACAGGCGTCCTTGCCCTGCCTGCCTTCTGCCTGGGACCTGAATGGGTCATTGTCTCAGATCAAATACTACTGACTACATATGCAAAAAATATCATTAAATGGACAAAATGTCTAAAATTTAGTATGTTGAAAGTGCTTATCCGCGCAGAGGAATATTTTTGCTGCAAAGAAGCGGTGAAAGGGAGGAATAGACGGTATGTGGAAATACAAGGTTGAGTCAGTGCTTCCCCAGTCAGGAAAGAGTTTGTTCATCGATGGACAGTGGAGGGCTGCCGACAGTGGCAAGGTATTTACTGTAGAAAACCCTGCCGATGGCTCTACGCTCTACCAGGCATCAGACGGGGACAAGCAGGAGGCGCTGGCTGCTTTGGACAGTGCTGACCGGGCCCAAGAGTCTTGGGGCCAGTCAACGCCGGAAGAGCGAAGGAACATTCTGCAAACAGCCTATGAGGCCCTGATGGACAATAAGGAGATTTTTGCAGAGCTGATGACCCGGGAAATGGGCAAGAGTTTCAAGCAGGCGCTGGGGGAGGTGGACTACGGTGGCGGCTTCCTCAAGTGGTTCTCAGAGGAGGCCATGCGTGAATATGGCAGGACTTTCCACCTGCCAGACGGCCGCAAGGGTCTGGTCACCCATGATCCGGTGGGCCCCTGCTACCTGATCACCCCCTGGAATTTCCCGCTAGCTATGGGAACCAGGAAGATTGGACCAGCCCTGGCTGCCGGCGATACCGTGGTGGTCAAGCCCGCCGAGCTGACCCCTCTTACCACGTTGGCGCTAGTGGAGATTCTTCGACAGGCAGGAGTGCCTAAGGGTGTGGTCAATGTCATCACAACCTCCCATTCCTCCCACATTTCAGATGCTCTCTTTGCCGACCAGCGGTTGCGTAAGGTGAGCTTTACGGGTTCCACCCCTGTGGGTGTCAAGCTGATGAAGCAGGCGGCCGACAATGTGCTGCGGACCTCCATGGAGTTGGGTGGCAACGCTCCCTTTGTGGTCTTCGATGATGCCGACATCGACGCGGCTGTCGACGGGGTCATGCTGGCCAAATTCCGCAACTATGGGGAGGCCTGCACCTCAGCCAACAGGATTCTGGTCCAGAACGGGGTTGCCGATGAGTTTGTGGCTAAGGTGAAGGAACGTATTGAGGCCTTGGTCGTGGGTGACGGCATGGATGAGGCAACCGATATCGGCCCCCTGATTGACGTCAAGGCCGTAGAGCGCATTGGCAGCCTGGTCGATGAGGCAGTCAGCCAAGGGGCGGAACTGATTGTCGGCGGTCACAGGGATGAGCATGGAGAACGCTATTTCCAGCCGACGCTCCTGGACCGGGTTCCCCGTCAAGCTCGGGTCTATGCCGAGGAAATCTTTGGGCCCGTCCTGGCGGTGAGCCGTTTTGGCAGTGACGAGGAAGGTATCCGGGCTGCTAACGACACGCCTTACGGGCTGGCGGCATATGCCTACACCAGTTCAATCAAGCGCAGTGAACTCATGCAGCGCCGTAGTGAGTCCGGTGTCCTGGCCATAAATTCCGGCGTGCTATCCGATGCCACGGTTCCCTTTGGAGGGGTCAAGCAATCAGGTGTTGGCAGAGAAGGTGGAGCCGAAGGCATCTTTGAATATATGACTACCAAGTACACCCTGCTGGTGCCCTGATGTTCTAAGCCTTTCGACCTGCGCAAACTCGAGAGGTGGAGGGGGGCAGCACCCCCTACTTTTGGATCTGGCGGCAGTGGGCTCTGCTGCTGCGCCATTAGACTGCTGACACCATATAATATGCACTGGGCATGAATGGCTGATCAAGGACAAGAAGGAGGGTGCCATGAGGCAGGGTACCGGATCTGACTCAGTGCATAGCGTTGGCACCCTGACCAAGGCCAAGGCAGTCCTGGATGCCTTGGAAGAGCTTGGACCCTCCGGTATCAATGAGATCAGCACGTATGTGCATGAACCTGCCAGCTCCACCTACCGCCTGCTGTCCAATCTTGTGACCTTGGGCTGGGTGGATCATGGCCTGCATCGCGGCGAATACCGATTGGGCATCGCCTGTGTGCGCATTGGAGGCCGTATTGAGGCAAGGCTGGATGTGCAAAGCATCGCCAGGCATGTCTTTAAGAGGCAGGAGGGCTCAAACGGCAGCTGGAGCCTTTTCGTTCGTCACTATGTGCGCTCGGTCTGTGTGCAGATGACCTTCCTGGGGCAGAGTCGATTGCGCTCGCCTCAAATTGGCTACTCGTTGCCGATCAGCCTGGGTGCCCCTTCAGACGTGCTCATGGCCTTTTTGGATCAAGCGCGCTTTGAGCGCCTGATCGAGCACTATCGCTACAACGCTGACCTGGGTGGGCTGCTGTCCACCTTCCGGGAACGCTCGGTGCAGATGGCTGAAAAGGTCGTCCAACGAGGATATGCCTACGATGTTGATCAGACAGTGCCGGGGGCGCTCACCCTGGCTGCCCCCATCTTCGATCACTCTGGTCAGATAAGGGCAGCGGCCTGTTATAGTGGGCTGTCTCGATCCAGCAAGGCTCTGGTTGAGTCAGGTGCCGATTTGTGCGAGGTGACCCGCCTGCTCCAGGCTGCCAGGCAGATATCACAGGGATTAGGCTACGTGGCTGATGGCGAAGAGGGAAGATCCGATGGTAAGAAAGAGCAGTAAGGCCAGCAATCGGGAGCCGACCGGAGCCCTTTCCAAGGCTGGAAAGATCATTGACGTCCTGGCTGACAACAACGGCATCGGGCCTGCGGAAGTGGCGGCTGCCTCTGGCATCCCCCGTTCTTCCGCCTATAGGATTCTGGATGGACTGGTTCAAGTCGGTCTGGTCAAGGCCAACCAGGATGATACCTATTCCCTGAGTTTGAGCTGGCTCAATCTCTCTGATGTGGCGCGCAGTTCCTTGACTGAATGGCCCAATGCCAATGAACTCTTGGCTGAGGTGACAACTCATACTGGGCAGACGACTTTCCTGACCGCCATCAGTGGTTTCGAAACCGTCTGTGTGGAATGCGCACAGGGGCCCAGCATTGATGCGCTGATCCTGCGGCCGGGTGGTACCTTGCCCTTCTTCGCCGGTGCCGCAGGCCGGGTTTGTCTGGCCTACTCCGATGAGCAGATCCAGTATGACTACCTGAAACAGGCGCCCTTTGCGGGCTATAACGAGAACTCATTGGTCACCGCTAGCGCCCTGCGCACGGATATCAAGCAGATTCAGGAGAGAGGATTTGCCATTTCCAACGAGGACATCACCATCGGTGTGGCCTCGATTGGTGTCCCTATCTTTTCCCAACAGGATGGCAGGGTGGTCGGAGCCTTGTCGACTGGAGGATTCGTGGACGCGATGATGCCGCGCTGCGAAGAACTGGCAGGACAGCTCACGGCCTATGTAGACCGTCTGGGATCAGGTCAGCTTTCGGGAACCTCATCCCATTTTTATGTCTGATGTCCAGTCCTGACGGGGCAGCGGAACAAGAAGGTCCGATCGGGCTGCTGACCGTCAATTGCAGGGATAAAATCACTTTCAGTCAGCTCATTATTCAGGTAATATTCCCGATTTATGGATAGTTTTCTGAAAAAACATCAGTTATTTGCCCTTTTGATTTTCTTTTTTGCAGTTTATTTCGTATACTGAACATGTTGACCGTAATTTGATAACGGTGTCAAATTTGGTGTTAATGGGAAGCAGGAATAAACATGGGATCATTTCAAGAGGCCTCCCAAGACATGGATGTCGAAGCCTTGGCCCGCAACCGCAAACGCTATGTCACCATGATGGTCGTGGTGGGAATTTTCGGCGGGGGACTGTATGGCTATACGCTAACCTTCCTGTCTGGGGCGCTCGTAACGATGAATTTTGACGGGTCCAATAATCAGCTCAGCGCTTGGAATCAGAGCATCATCACTGCGGTCATGCTCCTAGGTTGTGCTGTTGGTTCCTTCTGTGGCGGCAACTTGGCAGACCGCTTGGGGCGCAAGCGACTGATCCTTTATGGGGCTCTTCTCGCTCTGGTCGGGGCGCTAATGTGTGCTCTGGCGACCAACATCGCCTTCTTTGCCTTCTCCCGGATGATCGTAGGCTTTGCAGTGGGGACGACCTCCTGTGTGATCCCCATATATCTTGGTGAGATGGCGCCATCCGCGCAGCGTGGCCGACTGGTTTCGGTCAATTCGGTCATGATCAATATTTCCCAGCTGCTCGCCTCGCTGGTCAACGCTGTCCTGGCAGTCAAGGCAGACTGGCATGCCATGGTTTGGGCGGCTGTGGTTCCAGCGGTCCTGCTGGTCATAACGGCCATTTTTGTCCATGAAACACCAAGCTTCCTTGCCAGGCATGGTATGGAAACCGAGGCAGTCAAGCTCCTGCTGGAAACTCGTCCAAAGTCCGAGGCGGAGGAGACTTTCACCTCCTTCCAAGCGGCGGAAAAGAATGAGACGAAGGGGACCAAGGAGAATTTCTCTACCCCCTGGCTGCGTAGGGTCTTGATCGCAGGAGTTGGTGCAGCCCTGATAAACCAGCTGGTCGGATCCAACGCCATCAACTTCTTCGCTCCTACCATGTTCTCTTCCACATTGGGCATCGACCCCGATAACTCGATTATCGCCATGGTTCCGGTCATGATTGTTTCGTCTGTTGCTGCCGTCATCGGTGGCCTCGGCTTTATCGACAAGATAAACCGCCGCACTGCACTGATGGTCGGCCTGGGCGGGGTCTCTGTCTTCCTGGCCCTGGTGGGGGTCTGCTATCTCTTTATCGACCCCAACCATCCCTCCACCAGTATGTCCTGGCTCCTCATCGGTCTGGTCATGTTTGATCTCGCCTTCGCCCAGGGCATGGTCTCGCCGGTGACCTGGCTGCTCATTGCTGAGGTATTCCCGGCAAAGGTCCGCGGTAAGGGCGTGGGGTATGCCAATGTGGCCATGAATGCAGCAAACTTTATCATCTCCCTCCTCTTCCTTCCCCTGCTCAACGCGGTCGGGGGAGCGGTCACCTTCTTCATTTTCGCACTCATCAATGTAGGAGCCGTCTTCTTTACCAAGGCCTTCATTCCGGAGACCAGGGGGAAGAGCCTGGAGCAGATTGAACAGGAGGCGAGGGCCCGCACTGCAAAATCGGAAGCCTGAACAGGAACTCTGAATGAACGGGACTGCCTGCCGGCAGGTGGGCGGTCATAAGGAAAGGAAATAGTACGATGGCACACAATCAATTGACGATTTGCGCTGAAATGGTCTATCTGGATCTTCCTATCGAGGAGAGAATCAAGCGGATTGACCAGATGGGCTTCGGAGTGGATATCTGGACCCACTACAGTCATGATCTGAACAAGCTGAAGGCTACCGGGGTGCCCATCAACTGTGCTCAGGGCTACGTGCATGGCAACCTTGCCTATCCTGATGACAGCGAAGAGATGCTGCGGACCGCCAAAGAGATCCTGCCGGAATTGAAGGATCTTGGCATCGACAAGCTTGTAATCCACGGTGCTGAGTTGGTCGATGGCAAGGCAGCCAAGTGGATTGACCGGGTCACTCCCGATATGTGGCTCAACGCCTATGACACCCTGTCGAGGTTCGCCGAGCTGGGCCAGGAGAATCAGGTGACCTACCTGCTGGAAAATCTCAACTCGAGGGTTGACCATCCGCATGTCCCCTTCTGCCATAGCTATGAAACGCTGACCCTGGTCAAGCGTGTCGACAGCCCCAACCTCAAACTGATGCTGGACCTCTACCATGCCCAGGAGGATGATGGCCATCTCATTGAGACCGTCAAGGAGGCCAACACCTATATCGGTGAGCTCCAGGCGGCCGATGTCCCTGGCCGGTGCGAGCCGGGCACCGGGGAGGTGCGCTGGGAACAGGTGGCGGCAGCCGTCAATGAGACTGATTTCACTGGCCCAATCGGGATGGAGGGGTATGCGTCGGGCGACAGCGATAAGGCCCTCCAAGCCTTTGGGCAGGCCTTCGCCCAGTGCAGGGGATGAGGCCTCATAAGTAGTAGGTCCCGCATTGCACGGTAAGAATTCTCGTAATTCCAATAAGCATTGGAATGTAACTCAGATGAATACAAAGGAGTAATAATGAAACAGATTTCAGTTGATGCCGTAGTGAAAAGGTATAACGAGTACAAGGCAATATTCGATGCCAACGAGGGCAAGCTTGCCGAGCGTAAACAGTTTATCGAGTCTCAGGAGAAGGAACTGCGATTCAGCGACTTTAGCGTGGATGATGCCTGGGAGGTAGGCAGCGCCATCTACGCTGCAGCCCACCGCCTGCAGTTGCCGGTCGCCATCGATATACGCTTGGGCAGGCAACGGGCTTTTCACGCGGCCATTCCAGGGGCTGCAGAAGACAACGATGCCTGGGCTGAGCGCAAGGGCAATGTGGTGCTTGCTTACGGCCATGCCTCACTCTATGTGGGCACTGACTTCCAGCAGAAGGAGGAGGACTTCGACCTGACCTCCCGGAGGAATACTCACGACTTTGCGGCTCATGGCGGAGCCTTCCCGTTGCTTTTGCCTAGTGGTCTGGTGTTTGGGGTTACAGCCGTCTCCGGGTTGCCCTCGATCTATGACCACTCCCTGGTCACGGCTACCTTGAAGGAGTTCGTCTCAGCCCAATAGAACCAAGCAGGCCGGGCACGAGCCAAGCACACAGCCGATATAGGCGAAAAGACAATGGAGGGATGAATATGACACGATGGGTATACCCCAAGGGAAGTGCATCACAGGGAGACTGGGAAGTTTCTCTGGGTGTGCAGGACAGCCAGGCGGTACCGGGCTGGCAATATGCGGGTCTGCAGGTTGCTAGGCTGAACCAGGGGGAGCAGGTGAGTCTGCCTGCCGGAGCCTGGGAACGTATGGTGGTGCCCTTGAGCGGTTCCTATGATGTGACCTCTCCCAGGGGTACCTATCACCTTCGTGGTCGTCATGACGTGTTTAGCACCCCCACAGATACGGTCTATATCGGCTGTGACAGCCCCTTGGCCATTCGAGCAGTCCAGGCTGGCCGGGTGGCGGTTGCCACGGCGCCTGCCACAACCCATTTCCCGGACCAGCTTGTTCCAGCGCAGGATGTCGACGTCGCCCTGCGCGGCAATGGGCCTATCTCCCGCGAGGCCAGGAACTTTGGAATGATGGATAATATCCAGGCCGAACGCCTTCTGGTCTGTGAAGTCATCACCCCGAGCGGGTCCTGGTCCTCCTACCCGGTGCATAAGCATGATCAGGCCGGTCCGGATGAGACTGCTTTGGAGGAAATATACTACTTCGACATGCAGCCCCTGCCGGGGGCTCCAGAGGGGGTGAGGCCCTTTGGCTATCAGGGTGCGTCTGCCTCGGACGAGAGGCCACTTGATATTCTCACTCAGATACAGCCGGGTGACACGGTCTTGATACCGTACGGCTGGCACGGCCCCTCCATTGCAGCCCCTGGCTTCGACCTCTACTATCTCAATGTCATGGCGGGAGGTGGAGAGCGTGACTGGAAGGTCACCATTGACCCCGGGCAGAACTGGATCTACCAAGCCGTAGAATCAGTCCCTCTTGACCCTCGTCTCCCAATGGAGGGACAAAAATAAATTCTGAGAATATCAATCTGATATTCGGAATACTATCGTAGAATTATTAGGAATTCTCACAATTTACTCATAAATATTGATTACGTACATTAGAAAATGATAATGGTAGGTTAAGCATATGGCAGACAGTGACGTAGGGAAGATAATCAATATAGCGGTTATCCCGGGAGACGGCATCGGCAGGGAGGTTACCCCGCAGACCCAGGCGGTCATGGGCAAAGCCGTCGGCGACCAGGTAAGGCTGAACTACGTGGACTATGACCTGGGGGCTGAGCGATATCTGCGTGACGGCACCCTGCTCAATGATGAGGATCTGGAATCCATCGGGCAGCAGGATGCCATCCTCCTAGGGGCTGTGGGCGACCCTCGAGTCCGTTCGGGGATTCTGGAGCGAGGTCTCTTGCTCAAACTCAGGTTCAGCTTTGACCAGGCTGTCAATCTAAGACCGACCAAACTTTATCCAGGTGTAAGCTCGCCGCTGAAGAATCCAGGACAGATCGACTTCGCTGTGGTCAGGGAAGGGACTGAAGGCCTTTACTCGGGAATGGGAGGGTACGTTCGTCGGGGCACTGACCAGGCCATTGCTACCGAGACCTCCCTCAACACGGCTTTCGGCGTCGAGCGGGCGGTACGTTATGCCTTTGATTTAGCGCGTAAGCGTGGGAGCAAGCGCAATGTGACCATGGTCAACAAGACCAATGTCCTGCCCCATGCCGGTGCCCTCTGGCTCGACATCATGGATAAGGTGGCGCAGGATTACCCCGATGTGACCTGGGACTATCTGCATGCGGACGCCTGCACAATCTTTCTGGTGACGGATCCTTCGCGATTCGACGTCATCGTTACCGACAACCTCTTTGGCGACGTGCTCACCGATGAGGCGGGCGCCGTGGTTGGCGGCATTGGATACTCGGCCTCAGCCAATATCAACGTCACTGACGAGCACCCCTCGATGTTCGAGCCCATTCACGGTTCAGCGCCTGACATCGCCGGCAAGGGGATCGCCAATCCGACAGCCTCGATCCTGTCTGGAGCCATGCTGCTGGAGCACTTCGGGTATGACCAGGCTGCTGAACGCATCCAGCGGGCCGTGGAAGAAGACGTTGCTGCCAATGCAAGCAGGTCAAGGTCCACGCAAGAAGTTGCTCAGGATATTATCGCCCGCCTGTAAGCGGGCAAAAGGAAGAAGCTGATACTTATGAAGATTGCACTTGACCCCACCCCCTTCTATTACGACTACAAACTGCTGGAACTGCCGCAGGCTGTGGCTGATGCAGGCTACCGGTACATGCAGTTGGCCCCGCATGATGACTTCCTGCCCTTCTACACCCACCCCAAGGCTGATGACGAACTGGTCCACGATCTGGCCAAGGCCTGCAAGAACGCCGGCGTCGAACTGGTATCCCTGCTGCCCGTCTACCGGACCTCATGGCCGGACGAGCGGGAACGTCAGTGGGCTGTGCGGAATTGGAAGCGGGCAATCGAGATTGCGGCCATCTTGGGCATCCATACCATCAACAGCGAGTTCAGCGGCATCCCCGAGCGCTATGAGGAGTCGGAGGCCGGCTTCTACTCGACCATGGAGGAGATCCTGCCCTTGCTTGAGCGGGAGGGGATTGTGATCAACTTTGACCCTCATCCATATGACTTTGTGGAAAATGGCATGGATGCGCATCGCGTACTGCGCGGGCTCAACTCAGACCTGGTCGGTTCCGTCTACGTGTCCTCGCACACCTTCCACTACGGGAACGCAGTGCACGAGATCACCAAGGCGGAATCTACCAGGCTGCGTTCGGTCTATATTTCCGATGCCTATGATCACAACCGTTCACACGGCCTGCGCTACATCTCCAATCCTCCAGGGACCAACGCACGGGTCCACCAGCATCTGAAGGTGGGGGACGGGGATGTGAATTTCCAGGACCTCTTCCAGGCACTGAAGACCAATGGTTTCCTGGACAGGGAGGATTCCCTGATCGTCTCCAACGTCTTCGCCGAGGATGAGACCGCCCATGATACTTCCGTCTACCAACGTCAGACCATCGAACAATTAATCAAGGAAGCGTAGGTTTCCAGAACTTCAATGGAAGCCTCACGGTTGCAGGAAAAGCCTGCGCCGAGCCACCACAACAAAGGAGTCAATGATGGCACGATTATCAATGAACGTAACTACCACCTTCTACGGCAATGTCTATGATGACATACGCTTTGCCAAGGAGGCCGGCTTCGACGGCATAGAGATGCAGAGCCCAAAGCTCTACCGTTTTCTTGATCAGGGCTATACCGCCAAGGATGCAGCTGAAATCCTGGATGGTTTTCCGGTCAGCGGACTGGGGGCTATTCAGGCAATCACTAGGAGGACTGAAGAAGACCGGGCAGAGTACCTTAAAGAGGTTGAAAGGATGTGCCAGATAGCCCAGGTCATCGGTGCTCCAGCCGTCCAAATGTGCGCGGATCCAGTGGATTGGAACGTGGTCATAGATTACAATGCCGGCAAGCTGGCTGCAGACGATCCGCGTTGGCGTGGCCCCCTAGGTTTAAGCGAGCAGGAGGCCATTGATGTAACAGCGCACAATGTTCAGCTGGCCTGTGACATCGCCAAGCAGTACGGGCTGGGCATCTACCTGGAGCCTCTCTGCTGGGCTCCAATCAGCCGGTGCTCTCAGTTGCTGCAAATTGTTGATAAGGTCAACCGGGACAACTTGGGCATCACCGTGGATACCTGGCACTTCTGGACTGCCGGTGACACGCTGGAGGATGTAGCCAGGATACCGCCGGAGATCATCACCGCTGTCCATGTCTCTGACGGGTTGGAAATCGACAGGGGCCGGGAGGTCCCCAACCAGGATGTGCATCGCAATGTGGTCAACGGTGGCGGTTGCATCCCCCTGCAGGAGTGGATTGATGCAATCAAGGCCACAGGCTATGACGGCTGGTATTGCTCCGAGATGTTTTCCGACAGGGCCAACGAGCATGAAATGGGCATGGTGGCCCAGACCATGAAAAACCTGCTGACCATCATGATCAAGTAGCTTCAGGCAGACGAATGATTGGGTGAAATGATGACAAACAAGAATACGGCAATTCGCGTGGGCATGGCTCCGATCAGTTGGACCAATGACGACATGCCCGAGCTGGGTGGCGAAACCCCCTATCAGCAGATCTTGAGCGAAGTCGCTCTGGCCGGGTTTGAAGGCACTGAAATTGGCAACAAGTACCCCAAGGATCCCAAGGTTTTGAAGGAGCAGCTTCAGATGCGGGGGATCAGCATTGCCAGTGCCTGGTTCAGCGCCTATCTGACTACGCAAACCTGGGAGGAGAACGAGCGGAGTTTCATCGCCTTCCGCGACTATCTCCACGCCTTGGGTGCAAAGATGATCAATGTAGCTGAACAGGGCAATACCATTCAGGGCCAAATGCATACACCGATCTTCGAAGGCAAGCCTGAATATACCAGCCAGCAATGGGATCAACTGACCCGTGGCCTTGACCGATTCGGAGATCTGGCCCATGACGTCGGCATGGAGATTTCCTACCACCACCATATGGGCACGGGTGTGCAGACCACTAGTGAGATTGACCGCCTGATGGAAGGGACTGACCCTGACAAGGTGAAGCTTCTGGTCGACGTGGGCCACCTGCTCTTTTCGGGGGAGGATCCGGTTGACATCGTGAAGCGCTATGCTTCAAGGGTCGGGCACGTCCACCTGAAGGATATTCGGCCCGATGTCCTCCAGCGTGTCAAGGACGAGAAGCTGAGTTTCCTCCAGGCCATCCTGGAGGGTGTGTTCACCGTGCCAGGGGATGGGAATACCGACTTTAAGAAGGTTCTCCAGCCCCTGCTTGATGGGGGTTACCAGGGGTGGTTCATGGTAGAGGCCGAGCAGGACCCGGCCAAGGCTGACCCGCTGAAGAGCGCCCTTACTGCACGTCGGTACTTGAGAGAGCATCTCGGTGTATAAGTCCCCTCTGCCGTCTGACAACCGTGGAAGGGTGCGGAAGGAATAAATCATGGTGCAAGAGCAAAATCACAATCTCAAGATTGCCCTTATAGGCTTTGGCTTTGTGGGGCGGGTCTTTCACGCCAACATGATTGATCAGACCGAGGGGCTGGAACTGTCGGCTGTAGTAACACATAACGAGCGAGCTACAGCCCAGGTTCACCAGCTCTACCCGCGGGCTCGGGTCTATGACAGTAACGAGAATTTTTTCAAGGATATTGATCGTTACGATGCGGTCAGCATAGGCACCCCTGATGATACTCATCTGGAGTTTGCCACCCGGGTCATGCAGGCCGGCAAGCCTGTAGTCATTGACAAGCCGGTGGCCGGTTCCAGCCAGGAGGCGAACAAGATCCTTGAGGTGGCTCAGGTTACCGGTACACCTGCGGCGGCCTTTCAGAATCGACGCTATGATGCAGAAATTCTGACAGCCAGCAAGTACCTGAAGGAATTGGACCTGGGCCGTATCATACGTGTCGAATCCAGGTACGGATCTTTCCGCCCCAGTGTGGAAACGGGCTGGCGCGAGCAGAAGACGCATGACCAGCCCAGGGGAGCGCTCTTTGACCTTGGCGCTCACATTCTGGATCAGGTCGTGCAGCTCTTTGGCCCGGTCATCTCGATTTATGGTGAAGTGTCCACCCAAAGAGAAAATGCAGTCGTGCCTGATGATTTCTTCATTGCTGCTACCCATCAGCAGGGCATTATCTCGCATATTGTCGGTGGTCTTGTACAATCCACACGGCAACCCCGACTGACTGTTCAGGGAACACTGGGGTCCTTGCAGATCAACGATCAGGACCCTGAGGAAGACCAGCTCAAGGCAGGCATGCGGATTGATGATCCGCACTTCGGTGTCATGTCTGACCCCACTGCCTGCTATATCGACAGGGAGGGTGAGGAGCATATACTCCCGGCCGTTCGGGGCTGGCAGCCGGCATTCTATGAGGGCTGGCGCGACTTCCTCCAGGGCAAGGCCGACAATCCGGTTCCCCTGGCTGACAGCGTTCATGTTCTGGAACTCTTAGACCAGGCCATGCTCTCCAGCCAGGAGAGGAGGATCATCCAGGATTGAGGTAGATGCATTCAACACTTGCCCTTGGGCTTACTGATAACAGGTTAGGTCCCCGCTGATCGCATAGATGGCAGATCAGCGGGGACCCAATCTGGTCGGTAGCAAAATTGTCTGCTTGGCAGAGTCAGGAACAACGGCATGTGCTTCTGCTCGCGAGTACGAACTGCTCAGAATAGGGGATGCAGCAGCAGGGCCAGCAGATAGAGGGCCATAAGAGCGATGAACAGGATGTCCATCCTGCCAAGCTGCAGCAGGCGGTAGTGGGTGCGCTCTTGACGGCTGCCCTCATAGCATCGGGCATCCAGGGCTCGACTCAAGTTGTCAGCGTGGCGCAGGGCTCCGGCGAAGACGGGAACCGTGATAGCCATGGCCGCATGCAGACGTTGCGAGAGCGAGCCGGACTCGATGGATCCGCCACGGGCTGCCTGGGCTTCCACGATGGCCTGAACCTCACGTCCTAGGGTAGGGATGAAGCGCAGAGCCAGTGAAAGGAC
Organism: Bifidobacterium sp. ESL0825; assembly: GCF_052606465.1. Classification (NCBI taxonomy): domain Bacteria; kingdom Bacillati; phylum Actinomycetota; class Actinomycetes; order Bifidobacteriales; family Bifidobacteriaceae; genus Bifidobacterium; species Bifidobacterium sp. ESL0825. The sequence continues at coordinate 850,035 of NZ_CP199589.1, read as the reverse complement.
CAGGGCGATTTCATTGGTGTGGATGCCCAGCCTGGACAGTGGGCTCAGCAGGGATTCACAAGCATCGGTCATCTGTGTCGGGGTGGTGGTCTCCACCAGGAGCGCCCCCAGAAAGATGATCAGCATGAAGCGGCAGGCATAGAGTACAGCCACCCAAATGCCGCCGGTGGTCAGCACGAATGGACCCCAGGCAGCCAGTCTGCGGCCGGTCTGAGTGACCAAGAGATTGAACAGGGCCAGCAGAAGCATGAGGGCCAGAAAGCCCTTGACTGATTTCATAATGGAATGCAGTGGTGCCCGGGCGGCGGCAAAGAGGCCTACAGTGACCACCAGCGCCAGAACAAGCTGCGCAGGCGTGGAAATGGCGAAAGCGGTGAACATGGCTAGGAGGAAGGTCACCAGCTTGGCTCGCGGGTCCAGCCTCGCCAGCAATGATAAGGGTTTCTGGTCGGCTTGGGTGCGATCCGCTTTCCTGCCTGAAGTTTCTTTGCCAGCAGCCTCCTTCTTCGCTGCATCTGTGGCGAGCAGCTGATGGTAGCGCTCCACGACTTCGGCAGTAGGCCCATAGGCTAGCGTTTCTCCATGCTCCAGGAGCAGGGTCTGGTCGGCCAGATCCAGGGCCTCGCGATCGGCGTGGGTGCTCATGACGATGGTGACGCCGCGCTGATGGAGCACTCGAAGCAGTGCCATAATTCGTGCGCAGGCCTGGGGGTCGAGACTGGCGGTGACCTCGTCCAAAACCAGCAGTTGCGGGCTGCAGGCTACGACGCCGGCGATGGCCACCAGGCGCCGCTGACCCCCCGAGAGCTCGAAGGGTGAGCGGTCGGCCAGATCACTGATGCCCAGAAGCTTCATGGCATCATCCACCCGCTGCTGCACCTGCTCGGGTCCATAGCCCAGGTTGTGTGGACCATAGGCGATGTCCTGACTAACAGTATCCGCAAAAAGCTGATGTTCGGGGTATTGCATGACATAGCCGACCCTTTGGCGCAGAAGCTTCAGATTCTGGCGTCGCAGATGCTTGGCCTTGGGCCGGTCGGGTCCGGCCAGGGGCAGGCCGGCCACCTGGATGGATCCACTGTCGGGATCTGCCAGGGCACAGATGAGCCTGGCCAGAGTTGACTTGCCGGATCCGTTGCGCCCGATAATGGCTAGGGTCTGTCCTCCAGCGAGCTCCAGATTCACCTGGCTGAGGGCTTTGCTGCCTGCGTCGGGAAAGCTGTAAGAGACATCCGAGAACTTGACCATGGGGATAGCGTGGTCATCGACTGCGGTCTTTGTGCCCGTATCCGATGCCCTGCTTTGGGTCAGCGAATTCTGGTCAGGTTCGCCAACAAGGGCAGGCAGATCCTGCCTGGTCAGAATCTGATCAGGTCTTCCGGAGGCCACGATGCGCCCATGGTCAAGTACCAGGACCCGATCAGCCTGTCCGGCTTGCTCGAGCAGATGGGTGATATGGACGACAGCTGTGCCCTGGGCTGTTAGCCGGCAGAGGATTGATTGAATCTCCTGTCGGCCGGCCGCATCGAGCATGGCACCTGGCTCGTCCAGCACCATCATGCCTGGATTCATGGCCAGGCTGCCGGCCAGGGCCAGTCGTTGCTGCTGTCCGCCCGACATGCGGGTGGGATCATCATTCATCCGCGTCTGCAAGTCGACCTGTTCCAGGGCCGCTGGCACGCAGGAGAGCATCTTCTGGCGGGGCAGGCCCAGATTCTCGGGTCCGAAAGCCGCATCGTCCTGGACGACGGTGGTCACGATCTGGTCCTCAGGGTTCTGAAAGACCATACCGATGCTCCGCCGTGCCTGCCGGTAAGCCTCAGCGTCGATCTGGCGGCCCTGATCCTGGGTGTCGGAGCAGACCGCTCGGCCCATAAGCTCGACCTGGCCGTGGTCAGGTGCCGTCGCGCCCGAGAGAATGCTTCCCAGCGTGGATTTGCCGGAGCCATTCGCTCCCAGGATGCACAGATGTTCGCCTGCATGCACTTCCATGGACAGGTGGTCCAAGGCCCAGGTCTCGCCTCCGTCATAGGAGAAGGAGACATGGCTGAGCCGGGCGACCGTTGTCTTCGAATCCGCTGAATCCAAGACAGCGGATTGGGTCATGGGTGCTGCCATGGCGTTCCGAACCGCCGAGGCCTACTTGTTGATCAGTGTGGAGATGGGCTTGTAGATCAGGAAGGTGACCACGCCGTGGATGGCGAACTTCATCAGGTTGAAGGGCAGGAGGATGGGCACGATCATGGCTACCACCTTGGCCATGGACATGTGCGCGTAGAAGGGGGTGATCACCACGTTGCACAGGATGGCTGCGATCACGGCCAGAATGGCGCCGGAGACGATTCCGATGACCGCTCCCTTACGGCTGTGCATCCTGCGGTAGACCAAGGCTGCCGGCACGCTGAGCGCCAGGGCCACGATCATCGAAATCAGAGCGCCGAAGGGGTTGGTGAACAGGTGCGGGACGAATCCCAGTATGGAGATAATGGCGGCAGCCGCCGGGCCGAAGGCGAAGCCGCATGCCAGGACGACGATGCCAGAGGGGTCGTATTTGAGCCAGGGAGCGGCAGGAAAGATCGGGAAGGAGAAGAAGCTCAGAACCATGGCCAGGGCTACGAAGAGCGCGTAAACCGCGATCCGCTTGGTCGACCAGCGTCCTGAACCGCCTGCACCTGTGGAATGGACATCGTTGAAGCGCGTGTCCTTGTTTGCAGTGGTATGTGAATGAGAATTGGGCATGCTCATAGAGGGCCTCGTTTCTTCCATCCGGACTGTAACCGTTGGCTTCGGACTTTGACCGATATCCACCGCTTGCGCGGGTCGCGGGCTCCCGGCATTCAGCCGGATACCGCCAGTAAGGACTTTCACCTTCCCTGAAACTGACGATTTCAATATAGCTGTGGTCCTTGGAATGGTCAATTCCCTCTTGCTGCTGGTGCATTTCTAGACACGCCAGGAAGGCAATACAACCGCCTTTCATGCAACCATTGCAGCCTGCACAACGAATGTGAGGTTGTCGAAAGTTCACAATGCTGCAAGGAGGCTGGAGCATGGCGAGGATGAGCGACCATCTGCTGCCTGTGAAAAAGAACCAGGCGGCTATGGTCGTCGTAACCTATAAGCGTCAGGAATTGCTGACAGGCCTGTTCGACTCCATCCTCCGGCTCACCCAGGCCCCATGGCGGATCGTGGTGGTGGATAACGAGAATTCGGCAGACACGCGAACCATGGTCGAGCAGTTCTCAGAACGTGTGACAGGACGTTGGGGCAGGACCATCATCGACGGCTCCGGCAATCAGGATCGTGTCGTTTATCTGCCACAGGATCACAATGGCGGTGGCGCGGGAGGCTTCTCCGCTGGCGTGCGCAAGGCATACGAGCTGGGGGCCAAGTGGTTCTGGGTCATGGATGATGACGTTGCAGTAGAGCCCGAAGGACTTGACCTGCTGGCTAAGTGGAGTGAACGCTATCAGGTGGTGCAGGGTTCCCGGCTGGATTATGATGGCGGCCCCTTCTATTGGCAGTATCATTTTCTTACCGCCTTGGGCATTCCAGACCCGATAGCACCAGGGGAGTTCGGCCCATCGGGCTGTCGTCCCATGAACACCATGTGCTTTGAAGGAGGGTTCTTCTCCCGGCAGGTTGTGGAGCAAATCGGTCTGCCTGACCCGCGCTTCTTTATCTATTGGGATGACACCATCTATGGGTATTTGGCATCCAAGGTCACACAGCCTGTGGTCGTATCCGATGTAGTCATGCGTCGGACTCGCAACATCGCCAACTGGAACATTGCCGGGGTGCGCCAGCTCAATTCCACCTCGGATATGAATCGCTACCACATCATGCGCAACCGAGGTTTTATGGCCAGGTATTTCATGGTCCATGGGGACTATCGGCCTCTGGCTTTCGCCCTGGGGACCCTGGCAACAGCTCTCAAGGAAATCATCCGCCTTCTGGCTGTTGATCGCAGTCACATCATGACTGGTATCCCTGCCATCCTGAAGGGATGGGTGGATTCGCGCCAGATATTGCACGATCCCGACTGGAGGCCCATGGAGCCCCTCAAGGGCCAACCAGCCAGGGAAATACAGGGCGCCTGAAAGTTTTGCCTGCTACTTTTCCTGACTTCCTGCCTGGAAGTACTCCATGGAACCGATAGGCCCTGCCAGATGGAAACCGCCATCCTCGTAGACGACCTTGGTGACTGCGGTGTTGTCCATATCAGGGATGGGGCAGTGGTCATCGATGGCCACCAGGAACTGTTGCAGGCACATGCCCGAGGAGACCACCAGGACAGGCCCGCCACCTTCTTCGATGGCAGACTGGGCGATGCGCGTCAGCACCGCGATCATCCTGCTGCGGACCTGGGCGGTGGTCTCAGCCCGATCCTGTTCCTCAAGTCCGGCGGAAAGGACGTCCTGGGCATCCAGCCGATGGAAGGTGTCCTGCATATGGACGGAGATGTTCCTGCCGTAGGTTGCCTTGGCCGTAACGAAGTCCTTAAAACCCATGGCGGCGCAGACCTGGTCCAGGGTGGTGCGCTCGTCCCGGCCCTCGAAACTGCCGAAATTGTCCTCACGCAGGTCGGGATCCACGCCCACCGGTAGGTCCCCGTTGCCGGACATGTCGAGGGCCAGGCGGGCCGTTTCATACTGGCGGCTCAGATTGCCGCTCCAGGCTGCCCGGAAGCGAATGGACCGCAGACCCCGACCGAACTGGCGCACGTCCTCGCGGCCTTGCCGGGTGAGAGGGAAATCGGACCAGCCCTGCATCAGATGCATGACATTGGCCGTCGTTCTTCCGTGACGGGTAAGGTAAAGGGTTGTCGAACCAGCTTCAGTGCTTGGTTCGGTGGTGGGCTGAGATGATGATGCTCCATTGTTCATAGTTCATCACCCTACACGGTCCCCTTGCCGGAGCACTGGGATACAGCCCCGATCAGGACCTGATGAAACGGCCCCCGTCTCCCCAGGTCCATGTGCCGCCGCCGGCGCCAATCTGGAAGTTCATTTTGGCTATGCCCAGATCGACTGCGGATCCGTAGGCGACCGAGGGATCCAGGGTGGTGATCGCATCGCCGGAGTCCTTGTCCCATGCGAAAACCACCGGCTGTCCGTTCATGGCCGAAGGCGCCTTGGCGGCGGCAGCCACGCCGGCTTTGAACCACTCCGGTGCATCCCGGCGATCCTGCGCGCTCATGGCTGAGGTCAGCTCCTCATAGCTCTTGGAGGTTCGATGCTCGCTCTGACGTTGGCAAAGCTTGTCGAAGTCCTGGTTGCCGTAGCCGATCTGGTCGGCCGGATAGCCGATGGTGACTACCAGATAGAGCGACTGACTGGGGGTGATCCGGCAGTGGCGCTCGGCTGCCTGACGGTCCCAGCTGCCCGACACCCATCCTGTCCCCAGTCCGTACAGGGTGGCGGCAAGGACCATGCGCTCGCCATAAAAGCCGGCTTTCTCCAGGCTCTCCTGATCATCCTTGGGCCCGACCAGGGCCAGGTAGTTGGCCGCATTGGCCAGATGGCCGGAAGCGTTGTCGGCCGCGAAGGCATCGGGCTTTCCCAGGACCAGCTGCATGTCCAGACCGCTCAACGTGTTCAGAGCGTTCAGAGTGCTGCCCAGCTGCCTGGCCAGGTCGGGATCGATGGGCTTGGGGTCATATTCTCTAGTGGTGATGCGCACGTTGACTGCGTCGATGAGCTGTGTATGTTCGGTCATAACTTCAATTATCCCACCCAATCCTTCTTCCCGCAGTCTGCAGCACACGGCCAGCGAGACTGCCCTGGGTTGGCTTATGCCGCTCCCAGGGCTGCAGAGGCATGCCTTGGGGTACAATCGCTACCGTGCCGGTTCGGACCCTCATCTTTGATCAGCTAAGGAGCAGCAATGATTGAAACAGCGCAGGCTTTCGGAGTGGATATTGGTGGATCCGGCATCAAGGCTGCCCCTGTCGACTTGACGATCGGGGATTTTGCAGAGCCTCGCAAGAAAATTCTCACTCCCGAGCACTCCACCCCGGAGGCTGTGGGGGTTGTCGTCAAGGAGCTTTTGGACCGCTTCGAAGTTTCCTCGGACGTGCCTGTGGGCATCGCCTTCCCGGCCCCTGTCAAGCCTGACAAGCCGCTGGATTTCATGGCCAACTTGGACCAGGCCTGGGTGGGTACCAATGTCCAAGAGGTTCTTTCCAAGGCCTGCGGCAGGCCCGTCAGCGTTGTCAACGACGCGGATGCGGCCGGTCTCGCCGAGGTGCAGTACGGGGCTGCCAAGGGCCAGAAGGGTCTGGTCATCGCCACCACACTGGGCACCGGAATCGGCACGGCGCTGATTTATAACGGCGTGCTGATTCCCAACAGCGAGCTGGGCCATCTGACGCTGGACGGCAAGGACGCAGAGAAGTACGCAGCCTCATCGGTGCGTGACCGCAAGAAGCTGAGCTACAAGAAGTGGGCCAATCGTCTGACCAAGTACTACCGCCTGCTTGAGCACTATTTCAACCCTGACTTCTTCGTCGTCGGCGGCGGTGTCAGCCGGATGAGCGAGAAGTTCCTGCCCCACATCGACATCAAGACCCCCATCGTAGCTGCCAAGCTGCGCAACCAGGCCGGCATCGTAGGCGCCGCCTATCTGGCTGACCTTCGGCAAAAGCACCTGGGGTGAATCAGGGCTTTCCCTGCGGCCATCCTGCATGGAGCGTTCATGCGGGTGTTGGATCGGATGAGGGGCTGAAGAATCGTGCATTTTTCCCGCCGAACAGGGTCTGACCGCCCCAATCGCATTGCTCTTGCCGAGTCAGAAGCCCGAGCTCATGGTCTCAAGCTGGGCAGGCTGAACGACTCCAATCCCACCCGCTTCGGGCTGGCCCCGGCATTCCTGCCGCAAGTCTATGAGGCGGAACCGAGGGGGCCTGGTAAGGCCCGCCAGGCCCTGGCTGAGTTTCTGACCGCGCGCCAGGGATTGGGCCAGAGCGAGGGTGGTAGAGTGGTCAGTCCTGATGACCTCTACCTGCTCTCATCGACATCCGAGGCTTATTCCTGGCTGATGAAGCTCCTCTGCGACCCGGGTGACGCCATTCTGGAGCCCAGGCCCGGATATCCCCTGATCGAATCCATCGCCGGTCTGGAGTGCATTCGAACAATCCCATACCGCCTGTCCTACGACGGATCCTGGGTCCTTGACCTGGCCACGGTCAGGCAGGCCCTGGAGGGACCGGATGGCGACCATATCCGTGCCCTGGTCCTTATTAACCCCAACAATCCCACCGGTTCCTACATTCATCCGGAAGAACGCCAGTCGCTGCTGGAACTCTGTCAGCGGCATGGGGTGGCCGTCATTGCGGACGAGGTCTTCTTCGACTACCCGCTGGATCCCCTGCCGGGTCGTGCCCGGCTGGCCGGTGAGCAGCAGGTGCTGACCTTCGCCCTGGACGGGTTCTCGAAGAGCCTGGCAGCTCCCCATGCCAAGGTGGGCTGGATCCAGGTTTCCGGGCCAGCCGACCAGGTTGCCCAGGCCAAGCGCCAGCTCGACCTGATAGCCGATGATTACCTGCCCATGAGTCTGCTGATTACCAAGGATATGGAATCCATGCTGGCAAGTATTCCAAGTCAGACCAGCCGAGTGGGGGAGCGTGTCAGGCGCAATCTTGAAACTCTTAGACAACTATTGGGCCAAAAGGAGTCCTGTGTCTCTCTGCTCAGGCCCGAGGGAGGCTGGAACGTTCTGCTGCGCTTTCCCCAGGTCATCGACGAGGAGGAATTGATTCTCCGCCTGATTGGGTCCTACGGGTTGACTGGCCAGCCCGGATACTTTTTCGACATGCCAGGCAACGGATACCTGGCCCTGTCGCTCCTTCCGGAAACCTTGGAATTCCGCCGAAATGTAGGTTCAGTCGTCTCAGCTATCGAAAAAATGCTGTGAAGAAAACCCTCCTCTTGCCTGGTTTGCTCCGATAATGAATTCGGAATGATCACCCGTCATGGAAGGGGGAGATTGGTGGGGCTCAATGATGAGCCACTGATTGCAAGGTTGCACACGAAGGAGCATTGATGATGGGGAACGGAAATAATGATCGAAGGGGAGACCTGGCTGAGGGGGTCGGTGAGCGAGTAGGGGAGGGCATCAAAGCCATGGCCTCTGCGGATGAGGCCGGAGGCGCTGTCGCAGGCCAGGGCATGGATGCGAGCCTGGCTCCGGATACTGGCAGAAAGCTCAACAGCAAGGAGAAGGTCCGTTTCGCCATCGGATTCGCCCTGGTATCCCTGCTCTGGGCAGCGCCCTTTTCCATGGGGTCAGGGGTTCTTCTGCCTCAGATCTTCAATACCCTGCACGGGGTCAGCGCCGAAGCGGCTCTGGGGACGATGAATTCGATCGGCTGCGTATTCGCCCTGGTGGCCAATATTGTTTTCGGCGCTCTCTCGGATATGTCCAGGTTCCGAGTCGGCAAGCGCACCCCTTGGATCGTGCTGGGCGGCATTATCGGCGCCCTGGGATTCCTGATGGTCATCCAGTCCCACACGCTGGTCATGATCATCTTTGGCTGGTGCATTGTCCAGGTGGGCATCAACTGTCTGATAGCCCCGGCGGTGGCGGTTCTCTCCGACAGGATCCCTGAGTCAACCAGGGGGACCTATTCGGCACTGTATGGAGCCAGCCAGGTAGTCGGTCAGCAGCTGGGGACAGTTATTGGAAGCTCGTTTCTGACCAACATTCGCACCGGCCTGGTAGTCGGCATGATCATCTTCCTCTTTTCGGGCATCCTCACCGTGCTGATCTGGCCCCGGGAGAAGTCGGCAGCCAACACAGTCGTGGAGCGCACCTGGGCTGATGTCGGCCGGTCCTTCATACCGCCCACCAAGAACAGCCGGGACTTCTACATGGCGCTTCTGGGCAGGTTCACTTTCATCGTCGGCTGTTACATGATCCAGGGCTACCAGCTCTACATTCTGCAGAAGTACTGCCATTTGAGCAATGACCAGGCTGCATCCACACTCAAGGTCATGGCTCTGCTCTCGGTAATCACCACCATCCTGGCTGCTGTGGTCTCAGGCCCTCTCTCGGACTTCCTGCAGAAGCGGAAAGTGATCGTGGCCATCAGCTGTCTGATCATTGCTCTCGGGATGGTTTTCCCCTTCCTGATGCCGACCGCAACGGGCATGTACATTTATGCCGCCCTGGCTGGAATCGGCAACGGCTGCTACATGTCAGTGGATCAGGCGTTGAATGTCGATGTGCTGCCGAATGCCAAGGAGGCCGGCAAGGATCTGGGCATCCTCAACCTGGCCAATACCATAGGCCAGGTGATCGCCCCCGGGTGCACCACTCTGGTTATCGGCATCTTTGGCGGCTATAGGATGATCTTCCCCGTCGCCATCGTCTGCCTGCTGGCGGGGACCTTCTTTATCATGATGATCCGTAAGGTCAAGTGAGTCTGAAAACCTGTAATCCGGACCTGTGATGAGCAGCGGCCCGGGCAATCGAATCCGAAAGGACATAGACATGACGGAAAAATCGCATACCAAAGCCGAGGATCTGGATCTGCAAGAGGAGGCCTCGCTGACCTCGGGATCCGACTCCTGGCACCTGCAGGGACTTCCCGACAAGGGCTATGAAGGCTATATGATCACCGACGGCCCTTATGGCCTGCGCAAGGCCACAGGCTCCGACGTCTACGGCTCGGTCCCGGCCACCTGCTTCCCTCCGACCGCCGGACTGGCCTCCTCCTGGGATCCTGATCTGACCTACCAGGTGGGCCAGGCCATGGGCGAAGAGTGCATCCAGGAGAAGGTGGCCGTGATTCTGGGCCCCGGCATCAACATCAAGCGCAGCCCGCTGGGCGGCCGCAACTTCGAGTTTTACTCGGAGGACCCGGTCCTGGCAGGCCACCAGGCCGCAGGCATGGTCGAAGGGGTCCAGTCCAAGGGAGTCGGAACCTCTCTGAAGCATTTTGCAGCCAACAACCAGGAGACCGACCGGCTCAGGGTCAGCTCTGACGTGGACGCGCGCACCCTGCGCGAGATCTACCTGCCGGCCTTCGAATACGTGGTCAGGAAGGCCAAGCCCTGGACCATCATGTGCGCCTACAACAAGATCAACGGGGTCTTCAGCTCGGAGAACCGTTGGCTGCTGACGGACGTGCTGCGCGGCGAGTGGGGCTACCAGGGCATGGTCATGTCGGACTGGGGCGCTGTCCACAACAGGGTCAATGCCCTGCAGGCCGGGCTCAACCTGGAGATGCCGCCCTCCCGCACCGACGACCAGGTGGCCCAGGCTGTGCAGGCTGGCAACTTGGACAAGGAACAGCTGGACCGGATGGCCCAGGGGATCCTTGACCTGATCGACAAGGCCCGTCCGGCCATGTCCCAGCAGGGGTATCGCTACGACGTCCAGGAGCATAACAACGTGGCCCGTCGCGCGGCCCAGGAGTCCATCGTGCTGCTGCGCAACGAGGATCGGATCCTGCCGCTTGATCCGAAGAAGAAGGTCGCTGTCATCGGCGAATTCGCCCGGACTCCGCGCTACCAGGGCGGAGGCTCCTCGCACATCACGCCCACCGAGGTCTCCTCGGCTCTGGATGGCTTCAAAGAGGCCGGAATGAATGTGGACTTCGCGCCCGGGTTCACGTTTGACGACAAGGAGCAGGATCCTGCTCTGACCCAGCAGGCGCTTGAGGTCGCGCGCGGAGCAGACACTGTGGTGCTCTTCCTGGGGTTGCCTGAAGATGCCGAGTCCGAGGGCTTCGACCGCACCAGCATGGATCTTCCTGACAAGCAGGTGGCTCTGCTCAAGGCTGTCTCCGAGGTCAACGACCGGGTGGTCGCCGTCCTCTCCAATGGAGCCGTGGTGACAGTTGCCGACTGGATGGACAAGACCAAGGGTCTGCTGGAGACCTGGCTGCTGGGCCAGGAGGGAGGACGCGCCGTGGTGGATGTGCTGACCGGCGTCGCCAATCCCTCGGGACATCTGCCTGAAACCATTCCGGTCCGGCTGGAGGACAACCCCACCATCACCTCCTTCCCCGGCGAGGAGGGTCACTCCCGCTATGGCGAGGGCGTCTACGTGGGCTACCGCTACTACGACACCTTCCAGCGTCCGGTGGCCTTCCCCTTCGGGTTCGGGCTGTCCTATGCCGACTTTGACCTGGATCAGGTTGCGGTGACCAAGACCGGAGCCAACTCGGCTCGGGTGGAGGTGACGGTGACCAACACCTCGCAGGTGGACGGCGCTCAGACCGTGCAGGTCTATGTGGCCCCCTGCGCCAGCCGGGTGAACCGGCCCAGCCATGAACTCAAGGCCTTCGCCAAGGTATTCCTGAAGGCCGGGCAGTCCCGCCGAGTGAGCATGGACCTGACTGAACGCGACTTCGCCTACTGGTCCACAGCCATGGATACCTGGCATGTGGAGGCGGGCACCTACCGTATCCAGGTGGGTACCTCCAGCCGCGATCTGGTTGCGGAGCAGGACCTGCAGGTGGACGGCGACGGCAGGTTCATTCCGTTGAATGCCGAATCGACCATGGCCGAGTGGCGTGAGAATTCGATTGGCGGGCCCATCCTGCGTGACCGTGTCGAGCAGGACGGCATACCGCTGCCCGACGATCCCAATACGGCCCAGCTTTTCGACACCATGCCTCTGGCCTCGGTCATCACCCTGTCGGGCGGCGATGGCAATGGCATCGTGGCTGACATGGTCGACCGGTATAACCAGGCCCTCAAGCAACAGGGTCTGGACTCCTGACACCGAGGTTTGCTGGGCTCAGGGTCCTAGGAACCAGACGGCCACGTTCATGGCCTGGCTGGAGTCGAAGTGCTCCAGCAGGACCATGGCGTTGACGAATGTCAGGATCAGACCAGCCAGGCAGGCCAGTGTCAGCAGGCTCATGACGGCCGCTCCCGCAGTGGAGCGGCCGTCTTCGTATATTGAGGATGCAGCGGCCATGACCACCACGGCGGCCAGGCAGATCAGCCAAGCGAAATCGATGGTATAGCGCACTGAGAATCCGCCAATATAGGAGTCCGCGGCCATGACCAGGACTGCCAGAGCCAGGGCCAGGATCAAGGCGGGCATCCATCCCCGGCGGTGCAGATAGTTTCGCACTCGGGGCAGGGCGACAAGGGCCATGGCCAGCAATAGCACCGGGGCAGTGACCAGGAGCCCGCCCAGGCCAGGTTCGGTGAAGTGCCAGATCCGCATGGGAGCCGGGGAGAATTGCAGGTAGGGGAAGACGGGCAGACTGGTCAACGGCTGCAGCAAATAGTAGCCGAAGATCTGAAGCAGGCCCTGGGTGCCGGGATGATAGTTGGTCAGGTCCAGGACGGTCATTTGATACCGGTTGCCGAAGTCCAGCAGGGATCCGAATCGCCAACGGTTGTACCAGAGCAGGGGGGCGGCCACCAGGAGGACCGGCAAGAGGCCGCAGGTCAGCAGGGACAGCGCCCGCCCCCGGGACAGGCCGTCAGGATGGCTGCCACGCGTGAACAGGGTAGTGAATACTGCCTTTATTTCCCGGGCAAACAGGGGTAGCGCCAACAGACCGGCGGCCAGGAAGGTGGGTCGGCAACCCAGGGTGGCAGCCACTGACAGCGATCCCAAAAAAAGCCGCGTTGGGGACAGATGCCAGGGGTGATCCCCGTCTTCTATGGTCCACATACGTGTTGACCGATGACACGGATGTTCACCAGCGTCCGCAGTCTGTTGCCTGACCCGTCTGGCCCCCATCCAGAGCCAAAGTCCGGTCATGACCGCCAGCAGGGAGGCATCGAAGGGAATCGTGTAGAAGTTTCGACGGCACCAGAGGTAGACCATGCCGGATCCTCCCAGCATGGTTGTAAGGGCCATGCCGACCACGGCCAAGTTGACCCGGGGGAACCAGCGGGCCAGCAGGCGGATGGTGGCCAGAGCCGTCATGATGGTGGCCGCCGCAACCAGCAGGGCTGCAGCCGAACTGGTGGGCAGGGCATAGCCGCCTGGATGCACCAGGCCGGTTATCGCTCGGTAGGGCAGGAAGAGCAGCAGCACCGGCAGGACACCGAAGTAGGAGTACCAGTGGCCGCCCCGGTAGACGTAGTCCCAATATATGGGTTGCTGGTCCTGGGCCAGCAGTGCGTTGCGGGTGGCTATGTCAAAGGGGTTGGCTGCCTTGGCCAGACCTGGCGCCTGGCCCAGATCCAGCCAGGGGCGTCCATGAAGAAGGGCCTGGGCTACGTGATCGTACTGGTTGAAGTCGTAGACGTAGGCATGTGGTTGGTGGTAGGCCATGGGGGTGAAGGTGGACAGATCATGCTGGATGTTCCAGCAGGACCAGGCTGCCAGCGGGGCCAGGATCAGGGCCAGGACCAGGCGCTGGCTCGCTGAGCCCGTATCCAGCCGGGTCCGCCAGAGGATCGAGCCGGGAAGGTAGCCCAGGATCAGCGCCGCCAGACAGGCCAGCATCAGTATCCGCGCCAAGCTGAGGTCCAGGGGGACCACCTTGGCCGGGGTCATCCCGGTCAGTGCCAGCCGGGATCCGGTGGGTTCCTGTATCCACAGGCGTATGGACTGGATCCGGGCGCCGCTGGGATTTCCGCGGATGCGCAGGTAGTGGCTGCGGGCCTGACCGGGGCAGACCAGTCCTCGGGTGCCCTGGGTCCATCCCCCATCGCCGGCCAGGCGCAGGTCCAGACGTACATGGATCTGCGACAGGAATGAACCCTCGACATCCTCTGCAAAGTGAGCCTGGGCGAAGGATGCCTGTCCATCGGCGACAGGGACATCCACCCAGGCGCCAGCCGGATCGGCGATTTTCAGTCCCCCGCCCGGCAGAGGGGACAGCCCTGGTCCCAGCCGGCCTGGTGGGGAGTGGGCATCGCCCGTAGTCTGTGCCGGAGAGTTTGACCTGGAGCCTATCAGGGACTGCCAATGGGCCAGATTGAACACTCCCAGTTCGAGGATGAGCACAACAACAAGCGCTGCCAGCAACCGAATGGTCGTGCCCCTGGCCGGGGTGGGTCGTCGCAGGGCTGGCAGAGTCATCACGGTTTTATTCTAACGGCGACATGTCGCGCTGGATTGGGACAATCGAAGGTATGTCCAAGAACGCGAAGAAGTCCCGGGGGTTCGGGGATCTGTCCGGCCTTGGCCGTTCCATTCTTTCCGCACTGGAGGGATTGGTGGGCTCCTCTCGGCCGACCACAGGGGGTCGTGGGGATCGTCCCCTGGATTCTTCGGTGGCCGACATGGTCGATCTGATCAACCGGACGGGAGGCCATCCGGATGATCGGCAGATGCACGAATTCCTGGCCTCTCACAGCCGTATTTTAGGTATTGCTGTCAAGCGCCGGCTTTTTCCCCGCCTGCAGGGCGTGCCCGAGGGGCTGACGCTGGGCTGGGTCCAGTGGCCCGATGCCCCAGGCCGGGGCTTCGCATTGGGGATCTTCACCGATCGCCGTCACTTTGCCCAGATCGCTCTGGCTGACGACCATGGCCGGGTTTTCATCGGCGAGCAGAGCCGGATGGATCTGCAGAACATGGAGCCTGCCTTCCTGCTGGGCCGGGAGGAGGAGGTGACCTTGGCCGACGGTCGTCGGCTGGGCCTTGATCCAGAACAGGGTTCGGGGCCGGTCCGCGCCCTGCAAGGTGCTGTAGTAGGTCGTGACGATGCCGGCCACCTGCGCTGGTTGGCCTCCTGGCTGCGGTCCAATGGCCGCTATTGCCTGGAGCAGCTGCGTCCCCTGCTGCCTCCGGAGATGCGTCTGGACCTGGAGTATCGGGATGCTGTGGCCATCGCCTTCTTCGCCGCCTACCTGCTGCCGCGCATCCAGGGGACCTTCACCGGGTTCGGCTCGGGCAACATCTTCCACCGGCTCAACCGGGAGGCACCGATGGGAGCCATCCGACGCAGCGTGGGCGACATGATCCAGGCACGCTCCCATGGGCAGCGGGTCTCCGGGCTGGAGGATCTGTTCGCCGACCTGATGCGTGAGGCCGGGGCCCTGTCGCCCGTCTCGGGTTTGGAGGCCGTTCACGGGGCGGAGCCCCTGCATCTGTATGCTTCCTCCTACTCCGGCGCCTACTTCCTGAGCTGGGATAACGGACTGGAGTTCACTGCCGCCTTGGCGGCCTTGCGCATCGAAGGCAATCTGAACAGGTTTGCCGCTGTCAGCGCCTGGCTGGAGCGCAATGCTCGCCTGGGGACGCTGCCCACCGAGGACTCGATCAACCGCGTCCAGGCTACCCGGCTGGACCAGGCCCTCTTGGACGATCCTGCCATTGTCGCCCTGCTGCGCCCGGGTGACTATCCGATTCGCTTCGACCCGCTGGAGGACGACGGGCGGACCGCCATCAACGCCATGGTCGACAAGGCCGCAGCCACCGCTGTCATGGTGCGTCAACAGGCTCCCCAGGCGCTGCCGGTGCGGGCGGACGGCCAGGGTCAGGAGCCCGTGCAATCCGAGTGGGTCTACCGGCAGACGCTGGCCATGCTCATGCGATCCCTGCGGCTGCCCTTCCGCTTTGATGTGGAGTTCAGGTCCAATCTGGCCCAGGGGCAGGTTGCTCTGGCCTTCACTGCGGCAGGGCGCACCATGATGCCCTCCAGCCGCTACGAGGACAAGTCACGGGCCTGGCGGGACCTGGACGAGGGCGAACGTTCCGCCATGAGCGCTGACTACAATTTGCGCGTCGGGCTGATGATGGCCGCCCTGGCCTTCGGAGCGGATCCAGCTGTGCGCGAGGTCAGCCTGCAGATCGACTCCATCGGTCTGGAAGAGGCTGTCGACCAGCAGAACTCGGCCATCAGGACCATGATGGGACAGGCTTTGGAGGCCTTTGAACGCATGCGTTCGGGTGAGGTGGCCCCCACTGGGTCCAAGGCTGATCCCAAGGATGGCGACGTACACGGCGATCCCACCAAGCCCATCGCCTCCCGGATGGCTCCTGAGCAACAACAGGATGAAGAGGAAGACAAGGCCGAGGATCAGGGCGAAAAGGAATCCGTAGATCATGAGTTCAAGGATCTCATGCAGGGCGTGGACCTTGACTCTGCAGCCTTTGCAGCGCCGTCGTCAGCCAATGGGGATGCATCGAAGGAGGATGTCTCCAATGATGATGCCTCCGCAGATCAGAGCGACGACGACGCATCGCAGAACCCGCTCAGCGCTCTGCAGAGCAATCCGACCATACGCACCTTGGTTTCGGTGGTCTTCAGCAGGGAACTCTTCCTCTCCCGCATCCGTTCACAGGGTCTGAAGGATCCACGTGCCGTCTACCGCTTCTTCGACGCGGCCATGCAGCTGGATTCCCAGGGCGGGCTCAAGCCCACCGAGGCTGTCTTCGACATGCGCGATGATCGCTTCAGCCCCCATGGCAGCCAGGAGGAGCCCGAGTTCTCCGAGGTGGCCTTTGCCGACAAGTCTGCCCAGGCGCTGGGCGCGCATCAGGCTGTGGATCTGTCCATCCAGCGGGCCGACCTGCTGCAGAGGGCTGTGGGCGGCTTCCATCAGCTGGCTTCTGACCGGGCCATGACTTCGGCAGCCAAGGCCCAGGCGGCCACGGGCATCATCGAAAGCATCGGCGACCCGGAGCTGGAGCAGCTGGCGCCTCAGGTTGCCAGCGCCATGATCGACGGCACCCCTGTTCCCGACTTCGACTTCTCCCTGTCATCCCAGTTGGACAAGGAGCGCGTCAAAGCCCGCGATCTGCTCTTCTCCGGCGGCGCAGCCCAGGGCATACAGGTTGAGCAGGATGCCATCGCCCATATGGATGCCGTCTTTGCGACCGAGGGCCAGGTGCCCCGCTACTTCAACTCCTACGCCGAGCGGGTGGTCTATAACCGCCTCTTCGCCACACCGGGGGAGCGGACCCTGCTCATTCCTGACAACCTCTTCTATGCCCACCTGGAGATAGCCGATCTGCTGGCCCAGCTCAAGGAGGATCAGGCGGCCCTCAAACACCTGAACGCCATGGTGGCCTATGCGCCCGCCTACCCGCTCTCCCACCTGAAGCTGGCGGTCATGCTGGCCAATCGGGAGGACTGGGATTCGGCCCGGGCTGCCACACTCAATGCTCTGAGGGTGGCTCTGGACCGCGACGATGCCTCCTTCGCCTACTACCGTCTGGCCTATGCCTCATGGATGCGCGACGAGTTCGACGTGGCTGCAGCGGCCTATCTGATGTGCGAGCACATCAGTCCTGACCGGATACCAGCCCTCAAGAGCGAGCTGGCCGAGCTGCAGGCCAGGGCCCGCTCCCAGTGCGTGGTCCTGCCCGAAAACCACAGACAGGCCCGCCAGGTGCTGGCTGAACATGGCCTGCCGGTCTGGCCTCACACCGAGGTGGCCTCCATAGTGCGCCAGGCCGCGCGCATCTGTGTGGACGGCGGGCTGTTCGTCCCGGCCCGAACTCTGTCAATGGCGGCCGCCAGGATGAACGACGACGATAATGAAGGTGTTGATGTGGTACAGGCACAGTTCATGAGGTCGCTCAATGCATGACAAAACAGCTCAGCAAGATATTCAGCAAACCAGTGACGCGGGTGGGGATGCCGAGTCCAGGCCCAGGCCGGGCACCGACCGATGGATAGCATCCCTGCAGCCCGACGATGCTGATGCCATGCGGCTGGGGGAGCTGGATCTTGACTCCCTGGGAGCCCAACAGGCCCAGCGTCTCTGGTCCAGGCTGGCCGCCTGGGTGGAGTCCGACCAGGTCGCCTATTACATAGACGATGCTCCGGTCTCCTCCGACGCGGCCTACGATGCCAGGATGCGCTGCCTGCAGGAGCTGGAGTCCCGCTTCCCCAGCCTGGACACCCCACAATCGCCGACGCACCGGGTCGGAGGGACCTTCTCCAACGACTTTGCCTCCGTCCGCCACCCCTCCCAGATGCTCAGCCTGGATGATGTCTTCAGCGTCGCCGAGCTGCGCCAGTGGTATGAGGGGCTTCGCAGCGAGCTTGACTGGCCAGAGGACAAGGCCCTGCCCATGACCAGCGAGGTCAAGATCGACGGCCTGGCCCTCAACCTTCTCTACCGCAACGGGGTGCTGGAGCAGGGGCTGACCAGGGGGGACGGGGTGACCGGAGAGGATATCACCCTGAACGTCCGGACCATCCCAAGCATTCCGCAGAACCTGTCCGGCCCGGCCCGCGACATCCCTGAGTTCGTGGAGGTCCGCGGCGAGGTCTTCATGCGGTTCGACGACTTCAACGCTCTCAATGAGCAGCAGGAGAAGGAGGGCAAGGCGCCCTTTGCCAACCCTCGCAACGCCGCCGCCGGGTCTCTTCGGCAGAAGGACCCGCGCATTACAGCCAGCCGTCGTCTGAGCTTCTACGCCCATGGCCTGGGCTCCCTGAGGTGGGGCCCGGCCCATCCCAAGGGGACCCACGACGAGGTCATCGACCAGTCCCAGGCCTACGACCTCTACAAGCAGTGGGGGATTCCGGTCTCTCCCCACAACCGGGTCGTCGCCTCCTTCGACCAGATCCTGGACATGATCGACTATTATGGCCAGCACCGCAACGACATCGAGCATGCCCTGGACGGCATCGTCGTCAAGCTTCAGGACCGGGATCTCCAGCGCAGGCTGGGTGCCACCTCACGTGCCCCCCGCTGGGCCGTGGCATACAAGTATCCGCCGGAGGAGGTCAATACCCGGCTTCTGGACATCACTGTCCAGGTGGGCCGGACCGGGCGAATCACCCCGGTGGCTGTGCTCACCCCGGTCACCGTGGCCGGGTCCACGGTCTCCAGGACCACCCTCCACAACGCCTCTGAGGTCAAGCGCAAGGGCATTCTGATCGGGGACACGGTCGTGGTCCGCAAGGCGGGCGATGTGATCCCCGAGCTGGTCGGACCGGTCGTCGAGGCCAGGAAGGGGCGCGAGAAGGACCTGAGACCCTTCGTCATGCCCGAGACCTGCCCCAGCTGTGGCGCCCGTCTGGCTCCGGCCAAGGAGGGCGATGTGGACATCCGCTGCCCCAACGTGGAGTCCTGCCCGGCCCAGCTGACCGAGCGGATCATCCATATGGCCTCGCGAAAGGCCCTGGACATCGAGCATCTGGGGGAGCAGAGCGCCATAGCACTGACCAACCCCGATGAGAACCGGCCTGATTCCGTTGAGGTCTACGCCCCCGGCCTGCGTGAGGTCCTGGTCGACCAGGGCGGCCAGGCAGCCCCCTACCAGCCGGACCCGGACCTGAAGCTTCCGCCACGTCAGGATCCGGTCCTGACCAGCGAGGCAGGCCTCTTCGATCTGAAGGTGGAGGATCTGCGTCAGGTCTATGTCTGGCGTGAGGTTCCTCTGATGGAGCAGGTGGAGGTCGAAGGCCGGCAGGGGCGCGCCGCAACCAAGCGCAGGACTGGCGGCAGCGGCCTCTGGTACCGGGTGCCGGCCTTCTATAACCAGGGCGAGCGGGCCATGAACAGTCATGAGACCCAGGTCCAGGAGGCCGCACTGGACAGTGCCGACGCCCAACCCTCCAGGAATACCCTGCAGATGCTTGAAGAGATCGACAAGGCCAAGCATGCCGACCTGTGGAGGGTCCTGGTGGCCCTGTCCATCCGGCACCTGGGACCGACCTCGGCCCGGGCCATCGCCACCCGATTCCCCTCGCTCAAGGCCGTGGAGGAGGCCAGCGTGGAGGACCTGTCCGAGCTGGACGGGGTGGGCCCCGAGATCGCGCACTCCATCCACGACTGGTTCCAGGGCGCCCGACAGCCCGGCGACTGGCGCGGTCGCATCCTGGATGCCTGGCAGGCCGCAGGAGTGGGCGCTCACGTCGAACGCAGCACCAAGCCGCAGACCCTGAAAGGCATGACCGTGGTGGTCACCGGCAGCTTGGAGGACTTCTCCAGGGACTCAGCCAAGGAGGCCATCGTGGAGCGCGGCGGCAAGGCTTCCGGGTCCGTCAGCAAGAAGACCACCTATGTGGTGGTCGGTGCCAACCCGGGCTCCAAGGCCGACAAGGCTGAGAGTCTGGGCCTGCCCATCCTGGACGAGGCGGCTTTCCACCGTCTGCTTGACACCGGCGACCCAAGCCCGGCCCAGGGCTGATTGTGACATTCGCAATATCCGACCAGCCGCGCCCTGGCAGCCGATGGCTGGGCGCGATATGGTGACGGCATGGAACAAGTAGAGCATCGCAAGGAAGGGACCCGGAATCTGGAGGAGCTGCCTCGAAGAATCAAGGGGGAGGTCTATGAGCGGCTCAGCCGGGTCATCGATCCGGAGCTGGGTCGATCCATCACCGATCTGGGCATGATCACTGACATCATTGTCGAGCCGGCCAGGGATGCCCAGGCCGACTACGAGGTGACCGTGCGGGTGGAGCTGACCATCAAGGGATGCCCGCTGTCGACCACCATCACCAACCAGATCAACGGGACCGTGACCTCCTACCCGCGAGCCCGGCTGCGTCCGCATATCGATGTCTCCTCCATGAGCCGGGAGAAGCTGGACAACCTGGTGGCCGACCTCAAGGCCGCCCGGCGCAGCAACCCTTTCTCCAAGCCTGGCGTAGGCACCCGCATCTTCGCCATCGCCTCGGGCAAGGGGGGCGTGGGCAAATCCTCGGTGACCGTCAACCTTGCGGCCACGCTGGCTGCCCTGGGCTATGACACGGCCGCCATTGACGCGGACATCTACGGATTCTCCCTGCCTGGGCTCTTCGGCGTACACAGCCGGCCTACCAACTTGCACGGCATGCTGATGCCGGTGACCGCCTGGGGGGTCAAGCTGATCTCCATCGGCATGTTCGCCGGGTCGGACCGGGCCATCCTCTGGAGGGGTCCTCGCCTGCAGCGCTCGCTGGAACAGTTCCTCTCTGATGTCTGGTGGGGCGATCCCGATGTGCTGCTGCTGGATCTGGCTCCTGGCACCGGGGACATGGCCCTGTCAGTGGCCCAGGCCCTGCCCAATAGCCGGCTGATTGTGGTCACCACCCCCCAGCCCTCGGCCTCGCAGGTGGCCGTGCGTTCAGGGCTGGTGGCCCTCCAACTGCCCACCAAGGTCCAGGGTGTGATCGAAAACATGTCCTGGTACGAGCACAATGGCGAGCGGCTGCGCATCTTCGGTCAGGGCGGCGGCCAGCGGGTGGCCGACCAGCTGACCCGTGACCTGGGGTATCAGGTGCCCCTGCTGGAGCAGCTGCCCCTGCAGACCGACCTGCGCGAGTCGGGGGAGTCCGGCCGTCCGGCAGTGCTCAGGCCTGATGGCTCCCTGGATGATTCGCCGTTGACCAAACGGTTTGTGGACCTGGCCAAGACCCTGATGGCGGGTTCGGAGCCTGGCGATGCCCATCGGGCAGCCGACGAAGGCTGACTCTAAGACAAAGCTGTCAGTCAGGCGCCATGCCTGTCCGGGATTAGACGGCGGCCGGGCTCTTCCGGCTGGTGATCTGCCGCGAGGGGATGGCCAGGAACCAGGGGACAGCCAGCACCACCAGGCCGATGGCGCACATGGCCAGGAAGGGAATGACCTCATGTCCGGCCAGGATGTAGGAGGCGAACATGGGTCCCACGATGTAGCCCAGGGAGGCGGCCGTATTGAGCAGGCTGAACATGCGTCCGCTGAAGGATGGCCCGGCCAGTTCGGCGGCCACAACCGGCTGGGAGATGCCCATCATGACCTCGCCCAGCCCGAAGATGGTGATGCCCAGGGAGGCCACGCTCAGGGCGCCGGGGGTGGAATCCAGGCGCAGGCCCAGGACGATGATCACCCAGGCCGCAGCCCAGAAGACCGGCACGGTGCGCAGCAGGCGCACATGGTTGGCGTCCTTGAGCCGGGGCAGCAGCACGATGTTCATGATCACCACCGAGAAGGTGTTGACCACGTCCACCACTGACAGGGACCAGCGGGGAATGTGCGGATCGGAGATCAGGGTGGTGACCAGGCCGGCGTCGAACTGGGAGTAGCCGAACAGGTCCATGAAGAAGGTTCCCATGGTCAGCAGGGCCATTGAGGCCAGCACCCTGGTCAGGGAGCTGGTGCGTCCGCCGAAGGTGCCGTTGACGGTCATGCTTTCTGCGCCCTCTGCCTGGCTGGCCTTTAGGGCATGGGTTGCCCCTGTGGATTCCTGGACGATCTCTCGCTCTGCCTGGGCCTTGAGCTCAGCCGTCAACCGTCGCAGCTGCCAGTGTCGTTCGATGACCAGCAGGGACAGGCTGAGCAGGGCGAATCCCAGGGCCCTGCCGCCGAAGCCAATGCGGTAGAGGAAGTCCTGACCGCCTGCGGCCAGCAGTCCGCCCACGGCAGCTCCTAGGCCGATGCCCAGGTTGAGCTCGGCCTGGTTGATGCCGTAGACGATCCGGTGCTGCTCCCGGGTGGAGATCTGTGTCAGGATGCTGGCCCAGGAGGTCTGCATGCCCATCCCCAGGCCCGAGACGAAGGCACCTGCGACTGCTGCCCGGTAGTCGTGGGCCATGGTGAAGATCAGGGGGCCGATGACCGAGAAGATCATGGCCGTGTGCATGGCCAGCCAGGAGGAGCGACGGTCCGAGACCCAGCCGATGATGGGGTTGGAGATCAGGGACCCCACGGAGCTGATGGTCACCAGGAGGGCGGCCTCGCTCATGGTGGCGCCCAAGGAGTGGGTGGCGAAGAGCAGCTCGATGGGCATGACCAGGCCGATGCCGAAGTTGCACATAAGGTCCACGATGAGCATGGCTCGCAGATATACGGGCAACTCCATGAACTCACGCAGCCAGCGCATGGCAATATCTCCTTCTTACTGCAAAAATGGACTTTCTTTCCAAGCTCTATCTCAACACAGCTAAGCGACTATATGACACCAGGTATGAATGGTATGGGAGGAAGAAACATGACTGCGGATAGTCAGATTAACTGAAGGCAGCATGCTGGCTTGGTGTGGAGACACAAAACTTATTCTCTTCTGTCGCTACTGGTTTTGGTTTTCGCTTCATGGTCCAGAATCAAATTAAGAGTGCGGGATTTGCAACCTTCTGGATGTGTGGTTTAAGCCTGAAATACTTCATAAGCATAGAAATATTGATAGTAACTGATGTGCCAACTTCGCCTGAAAAAAGTATTATATTAATAGTAACGGATTAATGGCCTTTCAATTCTCCCATTCGTAACTATCTTATTTGGTATGTTTAGCTTCTTGCTACCGGCTATGAAAAGTTACCTTTTGTACGTGGCGAGCATTCAATTAATTTTGATATAAAAAAAGGATAAAATACATCAATCAGATTTTCATCCGGCCAAGTTCCTAATTACTCAATCCAACCAATATTATCTACAACATGCCGTTTTTCAATTTTAAGAAAACTCAGCTATCATTAAGTAGCATGATTGTAACAAATGACGAAAAAAAGCAAATAGCACGGGACACTATCTCTAAGTATCAGGCAAAGAGGCTTGAGGCATACCGAAAGATGAAACTGAATCAGCTGTTGGGAAAGGATGTACTTCTGTTCGCTGCGCGCGGAGTCACCACAGCTTCGGCATTTGTGGATGAGGCATTTAAGGCGGCTGAGAGTTCCAGTGAAGAAACGATTATGGGCAATACTAGACAGGAGCTCGCAATCCTCCTCAGTAACAGTGCTGACACTGGCGATATGACAGTCGTGCGTGGAGGAGTGAAATACTACTGTGAAATCAAGAGCCAGACAAATACAACGAATTTTGGGTCGCTAGCAGCTGTACTCCAAGAACTTAAATTCGATGTAGACAACGATCAATCTTCGGCGCATCGTACTGTAACTAATCAACGCATCGGCGCGGCGCTGCTTATTAGCCGCTCAACAAAAACGATAGATGAATCCCGTGTATTCCACTGTGATTCGGTAGCAAAACAACCCTATTCAATGCTTGAAGGTTTTCATTACAGATATATATCTGGACGTGCAATGTGGCAATGGGTTGCTGATGTTGATGACCCAATTGAATTAGTTCAACCCCTTGTTAAGTTAGATGGCGGGCAAGTAGCCAAAGCTCGATCTGATGCACTGTCAAGAGTGCATCAGGAACTGCAAGAAAAGTTGAAGGATCTAAAATTAAATGATGACATCGACTCTATATATGAACTAGTCAAAACTACTTGGCACTAACTTTCCAAGTCTTGTCTGATGTGTTTCTGTACCGGCTATATGGAAATGATTTGAAGTGATTATTGATCGGTTCACCGGTCATATCAGCAAGGATGGTACGCCCGATAGCCTCGCCCAGCTGGACGGGTACGGCATTGCCGATTTGACGGTATACGTCAGAAACGCGTCCAGCGATGAACCAGTCCGCAGGGAATCCTTGGACAGCTTTGTATTCTTCTATGCTTAATACGCGATCTGCAGTTGGATGACCGAGCAATGTGGCTGGCATAGTCGGTGTTGTTACTAATGTGGGGCATGGCTTATCCCAAGCAATTCGGCGATGGAAGCCTGTCTTGCCGCCGCTAAGGCGGTAAGCTTTGCCCATGGCTTTTTCCTGGATGTTTTTCGGTAGGCTAGTCCAGCATCTACCTTCGGGTACCATGCGTAGCCACTCTAGACGGTCTTCGCGTAGAGGAGTGTAGTGTTGAACTTCATCTTCAATATCAACAACTGCTTGTCTGAATGTGTGCCATTTGGGCAGTCCCCATTTTGGTTCGTTGCTATTCGTCGGTGTCAGATAGCGGCACTTGGTTCCGTCGCGTTTAGCGATAAGTACAACGCGCTCGCGATGTTGGAATGCACCAAAATTAGCAGCGTCGTACAGGTTGAAGCTCACACCATAACCCATCGTATCTAGTTTATTGAGAATAATCTTCAACGCGCCACCGTGGACGGGTTTTCCTGCCGGTACGAGCGGGTATGCGGTGGACAATAGACCGCGTACATTCTCGATTACCAGATAACGTGGACGCAATTGTGCAGCCAAGTCAATAAAAGCTAGATAGCAGTTGCCTCGTGGGTCATCGAACGCGCGCCGTGCTCCCGCTGTGGAGAAAGCTTGGCAAGGTGGCCCACCGAACATAACATCAATGTCAGTATCGGGTTTCAATCTTGCCATCTGCCGCACATTGGTACCATTTAACAATGTGATGTCACCAACTAATGCTTTGTTTGGCCAGTTAACGCCAATACTCATTCGAGCTTCACGCATATTCTCACAAAGAAGTCGAGCAGATAATCCGACGTGTTCCATGCCTAGATCAAGTCCGCCTGCGCCAGTGAAGAATGACAATGCGATTGGCCCATCTGACATTTCTGTGACTGGGTGATCAACTGGTGCTGGAGCAAGATTCTGTTTGCGCATCCATTCTTTTATGACCCGAGGCTCGAATACGTGTCGAGCACCACATTGCAGAGATGGCAATTCCCCGTTTCTTAGCCAACGTGATACGGTCGCTGTGGATGTACCGAGTAAATCAGCAACTTGAGCAGATGTAAGAAGGGAATCAGTCATATTTTAACTATATAGGCAGTGGTCTACATTATGAAAGATATATTTCGTTTTGTAAATAGCTCATCTTAAATCGTTGTTTCACATGCCAACGGGCAGGATTCGATTATTCCATAAGTACCGCATTTATTCTGAACATATAACGAGCTATTGTTTGGCAGTTACTCCAATGTTGCCCGAAACGCGTATTATGAGAGCTGATTGCATGGCGACCAAACTTTTGATATTTACAATGTGTGATTGTCTTATCGACGAATAGATAGTACTTTCACATTGGACGGCGTAATTGATGCGGGCACTATGTCAAAAACACCTTATCCGGAAATCCTAAACGTTTGCAATTTCTGACAGTAACATCTTGACCTTCGTTGCCGCCCATGCTCGCCTTCTTCCTCCGCATCTCGTCATTGTCATTAGACCAGACCTCCCCTACGTCTGGCAAAAAGACGCTGTAAATGAATTGGTATAGCTGTTCTTGAGCATGCGATTAGAGTCTTGATAGCGAATAGACACAGACAAAGCACCTAGCCAGGTCGAAGATCGATTCACCAAACCGGGAAAGTTATCCGTGTAAGTACTGTTAGGTTCGGCTTCGATTCTCAAAACAGTCGCTTTCGTCGGAACGACTATACTTATGACATTAACTCGAGAATCCACAGAACCCCTCTCTACGCAGCTATTTAAACCTCTCACTTTTACTTAGCTTGTAAGGCCAGATGAACAAACTCCTTAGACTCAGCAATTTGCTGTCGCGATGCTATAAACATCGGTATATTAAAGATTCAAGCTTGGTGCGGAGCAGATGTAGAGCTTTAAAATACGAGGTAATTTTAGAGTAAGCTGATTATCTTCACTCCAAAAATTCAGGCGCCACGTAACAGAACTTATCTATATCCGCGAATATCAATATCTTACTAATCAACTGTAGAATCTCAAGCATTCGAAACAATAACCTAACAACATAGCCATTATGTATATCCGCAGCAGATTGCTTTATTCGTGTGCATTTGAGGCTTTACCTGCAGGAGTTCATTTAAAACAAAAAACAGCACTCATCAAAAGATGATGTGAGAAAAGGTGCGTTCAAGGATATTTGCTTAACTGTGATGACAATTTACTCAAATCATCTGTTCATCGTGTGGACTTAAGAAAATCCCACTCATATCCAATTTCGGATTTAGTGGGATTTTCTTATAGCCAGATAAGTAAGCTGAGCTGCTTTGAGTAGTGTAAAAAGCTCTTTACCTCAGTAGCTTTGCCCTTTCTTGACGTCAGATGTGGAAGTAGAGCTCATACTCCAGGGGGGTGGGGGCCAGACGGGTCTGGTCCAGCTCACTGCGCTTCAAATCCAGCCAGGTCTGGATCAGGTCGTCGGTGAAGACGTCGCCCTCGCTCAGGAAGTCGTGATCCTCCTCCAAGGCGTTCAAAGCCTCCTCCAGGGAGCCGGGCACCTGCTTGATCTGGGCGTGCTCCTCCGGGGGCAGCTCATAGAGGTCCTTGTCGATGGGGGCCGGAGGCTCGGTGTGGTTGAGGATGCCGTCCAGTCCTGCCATCAGCTGGGCCGAGAAGGCCAGGAAGGGGTTGCAGGAGGGGTCGGGGGCGCGGAACTCGATCCGCTTGGCGGCAGGCGAGGTGCCGGCCAGGGGGATGCGGATGGCCGCCGAACGGTTCCTGGCCGAGTAGACCAGGTTGACCGGGGCCTCGTAGCCGGGCACCAGCCGCTTGTAGGAGTTGGTGGAGGGGTTGGTGAAGGCCAGGACGGACGAGGCATGCTCGATCAGGCCGCCCACATACCAGCGGGCGATGTCGGAGAGTCCGCCGTAGCCGTTCTCGTCGTAGAAGAGGGGCTTGCCATCCTTCCAGAGGGACTGATGGCAGTGCATGCCGGTTCCGTTGTCCCCGGCGATGGGCTTGGGCATGAAGGTGGCAGCCTTGCCGGCCAGGGCGGCGGTCTCGTGGACCACGTACTTGTACTTCATCAGGTCGTCGCCTGCATGCAGCAGGGTATTGAAGCGATAGTTGATCTCCTGCTGGCCGGCGCCGCCCACCTCGTGATGGGAGCGCTCCAGAATCAGGCCCACCTTCTGCAGGTTGGCCACCATGTCGTCGCGCAGATCCTGGTAGTGGTCGATGGGCGGTACGGGGAAGTAGCCCTTCTTGACCCGGTTCTTGAAGCCGATGTTGTCGGAGCCATCCTCCTCGACGTCGACGCCCGAGTTCCAAGGAGCCTCGATGGAGTCGACCTCGTAGAAGGAGCGCTGCATGCTGTTCTCGAAGCGGACCTTGTCGAAGATGAAGAACTCGGCCTCGGGGGCGAAGGAGGCCGTGTCGGCGATGCCGGTGGAGCGCAGGTAGGCCTCCGCCTTGGCGGCGATCTGCCGGGGGTCGCGCGAGTAGGGCTCGTCGGTCACCGGGTCAACAATGGAGAAGGCCACATTCAGCGTGCGATGACGGCGGAAGGGATCCAGGTAGGCAGTCTCTGGATCGGGAATCAGCTTCATATCCGATTCGTTGATGGCTTGGAAGCCTTGGACGGAGGAGCCGTCGAAGGCCATGCCGTCCGTGAAAGCGTCCTTGAGGAATTCGCTGGCGGGCACGGTGAAGTGCTGCTGGATCCCGATCAGGTCCGTGAACCTGACTGAGACATATTCCACGCCCTCCTGGTTGATCAGAGCTTCGCAATCGGCCTTTGACTTCAGTTCTCTCACTGAACTGCTCCTTTCGTGGAAACCGTAACGGTCACCCAGTCTAGGGGACCGGTTTTTTCGGCAATGCACCGTTGAGGTTACGGGGGTGTTTCATGCGAAGGTCCCGGCGCCTCCCTCAGGGAGACGCCGGGACCTTGAAAACATCAGCGCCCGCGCATGGCCTTGCGGCTGACATGTATCTTGGTCGGATCGATGCCCTTGGGCATTCCCAGGGCGCTCTGCCGCTTTTGCAGGGTGACCAGCCGGTCGTTCAGGGTCTCCAGCTCGGTGGCGGTCAGCTTGACCTTCTTCTTGATCACGGTGCGCTGGAGCTTGTTGAGCGGAACCTGGTCAGGACCGTGGCCCACGCTGATCCGGTAGATGGGGATGGCCGACCCACGGGTGATGCGGCGGATCTTCTCCTCTTCGCGGTTCATGGCCTTGTTGACGCGGTTGTAGTCGCCCTCGGCTATCAGGTAGACCCCGGTTCGGCCGGTGCCCCTCCAGACGGCGTCCTTGGTCTTGGCATCAATCCATACAGGTTCCTGGGGGAAGGAGAAGCCCGCCTTGGAGATGCTGCTCAGCACGGCGGCGGCAGCGCCTGGACGACCCTCCATCTTGGCGTAGCCGACCTTGTCGGAGCGCCTGGTCAGGGTCATGGTGGCCAGGAGCAGGCCGACCATGATGCCCAGAAGCACGGTCAGGATCCAGGACAGCCAGCCAAAGTGAGCCAGCAGGCAGATCACCACTGCTATCAGTGTGGGCACCAGGATGGCCGCAGCCAGCAGCCAGGGAAGAGCCTTGTCCTCTGCGTAAGTGAATTGGTAGATCTTGACGATCTGACTGATCGTGCTGTTCTTCTTTTTTGTTTTTTTGCCCTTGGTGTCCTCTGTAGCCATGCCATCCTCACTCGGAAACGTTCACTGGTTGACCAGTCTACCGCATGCCTAATGCATGTTCA
The DNA here is from genome assembly GCF_052606465.1 of Bifidobacterium sp. ESL0825. Lineage (NCBI taxonomy): Bacteria > Bacillati > Actinomycetota > Actinomycetes > Bifidobacteriales > Bifidobacteriaceae > Bifidobacterium > Bifidobacterium sp. ESL0825. The sequence goes on along the minus strand of NZ_CP199589.1, from coordinate 821,022 downwards.
GGGGTCTGCCGTCAGCCTTGAGCAGGGCCTCTCCAATGGCTTCCGAGAAGGTGGGATGGGGATGGATGAGCCCGGCCGCCCGGTGCAGGGGGATCTGGTTGCCCACCAGCTGCTGGGCCTCGGCGATATTCTCGGAGGCCTGGGGGGAGACCATCTCCAGACCGACGACTATCTGCTTCTCCAGATCGGTGGCTTGGCAGGCGGTGATCAGGCTGAGGGTGCCCTGCAGGCCGCTCATGCGCATGCGCGAGTTGGCCATCATGGGGTAGATGGTCTCCTTGACCTGGTTCAGCGATGGATCGTCCTCGGCCTCCTGCCGGCTGAAGCCCACAGCTGCGGCCTGGGGGGAGGAGAAGACCACGCGGGGGATGGTGGCCTCATTGACAGGTTCAGGATCCAGGCCAGAGGCGGCATCGGCCAGGGTGATGCCCTGCTGGAAGGCCCTGTGGGCCAGATGGTGACCAGGGGTGATGTCGCCCAGGGCCCAGACCCGGTCGCGGCTGGTGCGCCCCTGGGAGTCGGTCAGGACCTGACCCTGCTCGTCCAGGTCGATGCCCAGCTCTTTCATATGCTGGGGGTTGGTATTGGGGTCCCTGCCGATGGCCACCAGAACCAGATCGGTCTCGATCGCTCCCGCCTGGCCCTTGTCGTCGGCCGGCTGGTAGTCGATCTGAATGCCTTCATCTGCGGGCAGACGGTGTCCGCCTGAGCAGCGGGCATGGGTGATGATCTGAATTCCCTGACGTTTCAGCTCCCGGGTCATGATCTGGCCGGTCCGCCGACCCCAGTGGGAGAGCACCCGGTCATGCCTGACCATCAGGGTCACCTGGCAGCCGGATTGGTTCCAAATAGTGGCGAATTCCAGGGCCACCGCACCTGAGCCGATAATCAGCGCGCGGCGGGGAAAGGGCTTGAGGGTCAGCGCCCGGTCCGTGTCGATGACCAGATCATCGAAGGGGAGCTCCTCCAAGGGCCTGGCGTGAGACCCAGTGGCCAGGATGGTATCGCAGGTGGTCAGCCGGGTTTGATTGCCGTCATCGGCGGTCACCTCCACCAGGCCGTCGCCGACGATGGTGCCGTGGCCGTGCACCACGGTGATGCCACGCTGCTTCAGCAGGCTGGACAGGCCGCCGGTCATGGCGTCCACCATCCGGTCCTGATAATCCTGGAGCTTCTGGTAGTCGATGCTGGCCGACCCGATATTGATGCCCATGGCGGCCCCGAGATCAGCCTGTTCGAGAACCTGGGTGGCTGTCAGCAGGGCCTTGGTGGGGATGCATCCGCGGTTCAGGCAGACGCCGCCGACCACAGGGTCCTGCTCGACCAGGGCCACCCGTCCGCCCAGCTCTGCCGTGCGCAGGGCTGTGGCATACCCGCCTGGGCCCGATCCGATGATGATGGTGTCATACTGGCGGCTGTCGGCATCCCATGGGTCAAGAGACTCTGTGCCGGGTTGGTTGATCGATTGCTGCATAAGAATCCATGCTAGCCGTACCGGCTGGGAGAATGAAGAGCATTCGCACAATGTGGAGTGAGTACAAAAACCGCCCGGAACCCAAAGGGCACCGGGCGGCGCTACCAGTCCATCGTTCGGTATGTCAGGACGGTTCGCTGTCAGTCGGGCCAGTGCCCGCGCTTGCTCTGATTGGGCTTGGGAACCCGCCACCGCCGGACCATCATGGCCCGTTGCCAGGCGTAGGAGGCCGAACGCGAACCTTTGGCCACCGAGCGCTCGCCGAACTTGTCGATCAGCAGGCGCTTGAGCTTGCGCCACATCAGCCAGGTATCGATCAGGGCAATGATCAGGTAGCCATAGAGCAGGACGGTCACCACCATGGTGAAGGTTGCATAGTGCTGAGGGCCCACGAACATGCCCATCAGGGTGGCGACGAACATAAGGATGATGGCCGGGAATATCCATTCCAGCAGATTGAAGCGGGCATCCACATAGTCGCGGATGTAGATCCGCCAGGGCAGGCGCTCCGACTTGGGCATGTGGTCGAGGTCGCCGGTTCTCATGGCCTCGTACTGGGCATCCTCACGGGCCCGGATCCGGGCCTTGGCGGCCTTGCGAGAGGCCTTGCGGTCCTTGGGGACCAGCGGGCGCAGGTTCCGGGCCTCAGCCTGCTTGCGCTTGGGTGTGGGGCGTCCCTTGCCTCGTGCCTCTTCAGTGGAGGCCGTCTGGTCCGCCTCCGCCTCTTTGTCCCGTCGATCCTTGCGTGAGAAGGGGTTCCATGTCATGCGAACAGGTTACGGTGACGCCTAGACTCGCAAGCATTGATTCGCAAGCAATCACAGGAGGTAACGATGGCGGAGCTGGGCCTGGAGACGATCCGCACACGTGTGCAGGACGATAGGAGCCGGATCGTCGATCTGCTCAAGGACAAGATCGCCCTGGCTTCGGTTTCGGCCAAGGGGATCACCGGGGATCACATGCGGCGATCGGCCGACTATGTGGCCGGGCAACTGCGGCAGGTGGGTGTAGATGCCCGGGTGGTCCAGGCCACCAATCCTGACGGGACCCCGGGCGCCTTCGAAGTCATCGGATCCCGGCAGGTGGACGACAAGGCCCCGACCGTCCTGCTCTACGCTCATCACGATGTGCAGCCGGTGCCCGATCCCTCCCAGTGGTCCACTGACCCCTTTGCCGGCGTAGAGAAGGAGGGACGGCTCTACGGACGCGGATCGGCCGACGACGGCGGCGGCATCGCCATCCACTCGGGTGCCCTGCACGCCCTGGGCAAGGACCTGTGCGTCAACGTCAAGGTCTTCATCGAGGGTGAGGAGGAGATGGGCTCGCGCAGCTTCATCCCCTTCCTCCAGGCTCATCGGGACGATTTCGCCTCGGATCTGATCATCGTGGCCGACTCGGGCAACTGGTCGGCGGACACCCCCAGCCTGACCACCTCCCTAAGAGGGAATGCGGACCTGGATGTCACGGTCACAGTCCTTGAGCACCCGGTTCACTCCGGGCAGTTCGGCGGGCCCATCCTGGATGCCAACACCCTGTCCGCCATGCTGATCGCCTCCATGTATGACGACCATGGGGAACTTGCTGTGCCCGGTCTGGAGGGCGGACAGCCCATAGGCGGCCTGCAGCGTGACCTGGACCAGGCCCAGCTGCGTGCGGATGCCGGCGTGGTGGACTCCTACCGGCTGGCCGGAACCGACTCTTTGGCCTCCCGGCTCTGGACCAAGCCTGCAGCGGCGGTGATCGGCTTCGATGCCCACCCGGTGGAGGGCTCCTTCAACGTGCTGGCTGATATGACCCGCTTCCGCATTTCCCTGCGCACTGCGCCCACCCAGCGTCCTGAGCAGGCCGCGCAGGCCTTGGCTGATTTTTTGATCGCCCATGCTCCTCAGGGGGCCAGGGTGGAGGTCACGCCCGGCGACATGGGCATGGGATGGGCCATGGATGCCGGCAGCCCGGTGGTCCGGCAGGCCGAGGAGGCCATGCGGCAGGCCTTCGGACGGGACCCGGTCAACAAGGGCGAGGGCGGATCCATCCCCTTCATCCCCGAACTCAAGCGGCTCTTCCCTGAGGCCCAGGTCCTGGTGACCGGCCCAGAGGATCCCCAGTCCAACGCCCACAGCCCGAACGAGTCCATCTCCCTGCAGGGGCTGGTCGACAACATCATCACCGAGGCCCTGCTGCTGGATTCCCTTGACCATCGTATGTTCTAAGATGGCAAGTGACACGGGGGCCGTATGCCTATGGGCGTGCGGCTGAGAGGAGGCTCAGCCTCAACCGGACGAACGTTTACCGGGTAATGCCGGCGCACGGATGTCACTGGACCCGTGCCTGAACGGGATGGCGCTCACAGGGAGCGCCCCGAGGAAAGGCACAAGATCATGACCGATGGTCATTTCATAAACAACACTGCTTCCGGATCGGAGCCGGAGTCCGAGCGGACTCCCTCCCAGGTCAGGACCCCCTCCCGACGGTGGAGGGTGGTGGATATCGCCGTAGCCTCGGTCATCGGGGTGGCCTCCGCAGTCATCTACTGGGTGGTTGCCATGGTGACCACCATTCCCTGGTCATTCCTGGACGGGGTCGTGCCCGGTCTGGGGGGCATTCTCAACGGTCTTTACCTGTTTGCCGGGCCCTTGGCATCGGTCATCGTGCGCAAGCCGGGGGCGGCTGTCTATGCCGAGCTGGTCGCAGCCATCCTGGAGTCGCTGCTGGGCAGCCTTTGGGTGCCTGTGGAGACCATACTGATTGGCCTGCTTCAGGGCTTCATGGCCGAACTGGTCTTCATGCTGCTGCGTTACCGGCGTTGGAACATGTCCACGGTGGCACTGTCAGGCGCTGCCGCTGGTTTCGGCTGCTGGCTGTACTCCTTCTGCACGCACCTGCAGGCCATCAACCTGACCGGCCCCTATGGGGTGATCTATCTGATAGCCACCCTGATCTCGGGCGCTCTGATCGCTGGAGTGCTGGTCTGGTACCTCTACAAGGCCATTGCCGCCACCGGGGCTCTGGACCGCTTCGCCTCCGGCCGCGATATTCGTACGGCCGGGAAGTAGAGGTCTGGGCGTGGACCGGAGCATCCAGGACAATCCCTACCGACCCGCAGCCTTGGAGCTGCGCGGTTGGGGTTATCGGCATGCCTATCGGAACCACTTCGCCGTCAGGGACCTCTCCCTGAGCATTCCTGCAGGTCAGCGGGTGCTGCTGCTGGGAGCCTCCGGCATTGGCAAATCGACCATCCTCGAGGGTGTGGCCGGGCTTCTGGGCGATCATGCCCCGCAGAGCGGTCAGGATCAGGTCGAGGATGACGAAGGCGGGGTGACCCAGGGCCAGGTCCTGATTGACGGCAATCCCGCCGTCTCCAGCCGGGGGCGTGTGGGGCTGGTCCTGCAGGATCCGGATGCCCAGGCCATCTTTCAGCGGCTTGGTGACAATGTGGCCTTCGGGCCCGAGAACATGGGGCTGCCCCGAGAGGAAATCTGGCCACGGGTGCAGAGGGCCATGGCCGAGGTGGGTTTGGCTGACCTGCAGCTGACCCGGTCCACCATGCATCTGAGCGGAGGGCAGATGCAGCGTCTGGCCCTGGCCGGCGCCCTGGCCATGCAGCCTGGGCTGCTCCTGCTGGATGAGCCCACGGCTAATCTGGATCCGGTCGGCGTCGACCAGATTGTCGGCGCCGTCAGGAAGGTCCTGGACCGGCAAGGCTCGACCATGATTCTGGTCGAGCACCGGGCAGGTCCATGGATGGATATGATCGACCGGGTCATCGTGCTTGGGCTGGGCGAGGTTGAAGACGGCACCGGCGGATCGGGCGCTGCGACCTATCGCAAGACGGTGATCATGGCCGACGGCAGCCCCCAGGAGGTATTCACTGATCCTGGATTGGACCTGGCCTCACTGGGCATCTGGGTTCCCGAAGCTTATAGGAGCGCCAGGGATTCGCTCCCTGAGCTTGGGGGGTCCAGGGTCAGGTCCGGGCAATCCGATCCCGGCCAGGATGATCATCCCGTCCTGCTGGCCGCTCAGGATCTGGCGGTGGGCCGTCAGGGCAAGGCAGTGGCCGAGCATATCGATTTGGAATTCAGGGCCGGTCAGATCACCGCCTTGGTCGGAGCCAACGGAGCCGGCAAGTCCACGCTGGCCATGACCCTGGCCGGTCTGCTGGAGCCAGTGGCCGGTTCGGTCCTTGCCCAGGACCGCCTGCTCCGGGGACTCCAGGGGCAGACGCCTGCCGAGCCCGAGCCCATTCGATGGACCTCATCCCAGCTGGCGGCGCGCATCGCCTATGTCTTTCAGAATCCCGAGCATCAGTTCGCCCGGGGCACGGTCTTGGATGAGGTCAAGTTGGCTCCAATCCGCACTGGTATGAGCGAGGAGCGGGCCCAGGATCGCGCCCTGGAGCTGCTGGACCGTTTCAGGCTGAGGCAGTACGCGCATGCCAACCCTTACACGCTCTCGGGCGGTGAGAAGCGGCGGCTCACCGTGGCCTCGGCCCTGGCCGCCGCACCTCAGATGCTGATTCTTGACGAGCCTACCTTCGGTCAGGACAGGAACACCTGGGTCAGCATGGCCCAGCTGATTGCAGACCTGCGCGACCAAGGAGCCTGCATCATCCTGGTCACCCACGACCGGGAGCTGGTCCAGGCCCTGGATGCCCGTCTGGTGGAGATGACGCCTCCGGGAGCCCAGAAGGCCGTCTGGCCTGTATCAGAGTCAGATTTGCAGGCCCGTCAGAAGACTGTTGCGGCCAGACTGACCGTCACGCCCATGGATCAGCGGGACGAGCCGGTCAAGCCGGCCAGCCGGTCGCCATACATAGCCTCCATCAATCCGGCCTTCCGTCTGATCGGGGCTTTCCTGGCGGCTCTGCCCCTGCTGATCAGCCTGGACCCGGTCTCGGCCACGACGGCCCTGATCCTGGAGTTCCTGATGCTGGGCGCGGCAGGCTTCACACCCCTGCGGGTGGTCAGATCCACCTGGCCCATCTTCCTGGGGGCCCCCGGCTCGGCCCTGGCGATCATCCTCTACGGCAAGAGCGGCGGCGCCACCTTCTGGCAGTGGGGCATGATCCACATCACCCAGCGGTCGTTGGATCTGGCCCTGGCCACCGCGTTGCGAATCCTGGCCATCGGGATTCCCGCCATCATCACCGTGCTGGGAATAGACGCCACCGATCTGGCCGATGCCTTCAGCCAGGTGCTCCACCTGCCTGATCGCTTCGTCTACGGCGGGCTGGCCGGCATGCGGCTCTTCACCGTTCTCAAGGATGACTGGTCGGCCCTGACCGCCTCGCGCCGCAGTCGCGGGCTGGGCGATGAGAACCGTTTCAAGGCCTTTATGCCCCAGGCCTTCGCCCTGCTGGTCCTGTCCATCAGGCGTTCGACGACCTTGGCTACGGCCATGGAGGCCAGGGGTTTCGGCGGCAGCACACCGCGCACCCATGCCAGGGTTTCCCAGATCAGACCACGTGACGCCGGTTTCCTGCTCATATGCCTGGCTGTGCCTGCAATCTCCCTGACCCTGGCTGCCCTGACCGGCTCCATCGCCTTCTTCGGCAACTGATCGCCCGGGTTTTCCGCAGGCTCCGGATATAGAGGAACCCCGGTCCTTTCCGCCTCCCGCAGAGAGGGGAAAGGACCGGGGTCCGCCTGTGGTTGGAAGCGCTGGTCTTTTACCTGGCCAGAGTGGTGTTGATGTTGCGCACCTCGTCGAAGCGCTTGGAGGCATCCTCCCAGTTGACGATGTGCCACCAGGCCTTGACGTAGCTGGCCCGGTCGTTCAGGTACTCCAGGTAGTAGGCGTGCTCCCAGAGGTCCAGCAGGACCAGCGGGAAGATGGTGACAGGCAGGTTGCCCTGGTGGTCGTACATCTGCAGGGTGACCAGGCGCTCGCCCAGGGTATCCCAGGCAAGGACAGCCCAGCCGGAGCCCTGGATGCCTGCGCACATGGACTCGAAGTAGGTCTGGAAGCCTTGGAAGGACCCGAACTGGTCCTCGATGGCGGCCTTGAGCTCGCCAGTGGGCTCCTGGCCGATGGCCGGGGCCATGTTCTTCCAGAAGATGGAGTGGTTCTTGTGCCCGGCCAGGTTGAAGGCCAGGTTCTTCTCCAGCAGGTTGGACTGAGCCACGTTGCCGGACTCGGCCGCGTCGTGGATCTGCTCCAGGGCCTTGTTGGCACCGTTCACATAAGCCTGATGGTGCTTGTCATGGTGCAGCTCCATGATCTTGCCGGACACGTACGGCTCCAGCGCCGAGTAGTCGTAGGGCAGATCGGGAAGTGTGTATACGGGCATATCGTCTCCTCACAATGATTCTGGCCAAGCCAGACGAGTGATGGTCGGTCTGCGCCAGACCAACAACGGACGTGGTCGACCCGACCGGTTCTTTAACACTAGCCCCTTGTCCGAGGAGCACAAGGGGCGCAGGCCTTTCTTTCAGTGAACTTTCCCACAGACGCGGGCTCATCAAGGTCCGTCGGCCGTGCTTTCGACTGCCGGGGCTAGAGTTGTGCCCATGCCCTTTGATGACTCCCTTCTTGACAATCCCCGTGCCCAACGAATTCGCCGTCTGGCTGAATTGCAGGATCGGCGGGCCCGGCAGCGTCATGGCCGCTTCCTGATAGAGGGTCCGCAGAGCGTGCGCGAGGCGGTCCGCTGGCGTCCCGACCTGCTGACTGACCTCTATGTCCAGGCGGATGAGTCCTCTTCTGTAGATAAGGGCGGTCATCCGCGGCCGCTCAACGAGACCGCAGGCGCCATCATGGAGCAGGCCCGGGAGCTGCCTGACTGCTATGGGCACTTCGTCTCCGCCAGGGTCATGCATGCCATCAGCGGCAATGCGCAGGGGATCCTGGCCCAGGCGCGGACTGATGGATTTTTGGCCCATGCGACGGACCTTGACGATCCCCGGAGCCAGACGGGGGAGGGGCCCGACCTGGTGGCAGCCTTCTGGCAGATCCGTGATCCAGGCAATGCCGGAACCGTCATGCGCACGGCCGATGCTGCGGGCTGCCGGGCAGTCATCCTGGTGGATCAGTGCGTGGAACCGACCAATCCCAAGGTCATTCGCTCTACGGCTGGCTCGGCCTTTCACATACCCCTGGCGACCATGGGCACTGAGGACTTCCTGGCCCTGTGCAGACGGCAGGGCCGGGCCATGGTGGCGGCCGATGTCTATGGCACGCCGGACAAACCGGTCCGCTCCCTGAATGATTTGATGGCGAGCGGTGCCTTGTCCAAGACAGACACGGCGGGTCAACCCATGGCCCTGCTCTTCGGCAATGAGGCACGTGGACTGCCCAATGAGCTGCTGGAGTCCATGGATCAGATCGTTCGCATACCCATATACGGGCGGGCTGAATCGCTCAATCTGGCCACCTCGGCGGCGGTGCTGCTCTACGCCATGGCCATGTCGAGTCGTATTGAAAGAATATGAAGGCGTCAACGACCGGGATTTTCCGCTGATTTGCGGCCCGGACATGGCATTGGCAACAGTGGAAAGGTCCATGGTGGCACAGGAAGAATTCGACCCCGCGGCGATGACCGACGAGGTCAACGAGGGCATCGGCAGGATTCGCGAAGTCTCCGATCTGGAAGAGCTCAAGGCGATCAAGGCCAAGTATGCGGGGACAGGTTCAGCCCTGGCCGGATCAGGCCGGATCATCGGAAAACTGCCAGCGGATCAGAAGAAGACCGCCGGGCGTCTGGCAGGCAAGCTCAAGGCTGACTTTGGCCGTGCCTACGGGCTCAAGGAGCGGCAGCTGCGCCAGGAGGAGGAGTCCCGCCGCCTGGCCGCCGAGCGGGTGGATATGACCCTGCCGGTCAACCGCCGTCCCCAGGGCGCCCGCCACCCGCTGTCCAAACTCATGGAGGACGTGGAGGACTTCTTCGTCTCCATGGGTTGGAGCATCGCCCAGGGTCCCGAGCTGGAAGCCGAGTGGTACAACTTCGATGCGCTCAACTTCGGCCCTGACCATCCTGCCCGCCAGATGCAGGACACCTTCTACGTCAAGGGCAGCCAGGCCAGGGATGCCGCCGGTTTCGTCGGCTCCAACATGGTCATGCGCACCCATACCTCGCCCGACCAGGCCCGTTCCCTGATAACCCGTGGCGTACCGCTCTACGTGGCCTGCACGGGCAGGGTCTTCCGCACCGACGAACTGGATGCAACCCACACCCCGGTCTTTCACCAGTGCGAGGCCATCGCCGTCGATGAGCACCTGACCATGGCCGACCTCAAGGGCACCCTGGACAAGCTCGCCGTGGCCATGTTCGGCCCCGAGGCCCGGACCAGACTGAGGCCCTCATACTTCCCCTTCACCGAGCCCAGCGCCGAGATGGACCTCTGGTTCCCCGACAAGAAGGGCGGCCCTGGATGGATCGAATGGGGAGGCTGCGGCATGGTCAACCCCAATGTTCTGAGGTCGGCAGGCGTGGATCCGCAGCGCTACTCAGGCTTCGCCTTCGGTGTGGGCATGGAGCGCACCCTGCTCCTGCGCCACGACATCAACGACATGCACGACCTGGTCGAAGGCGACGTGCGGTTCAGCCAGCAGTTCGAGATGGGGGAGTGACCGTCAGATGCCAATGGTAGATATCGACTGGCTCAAGGAGCATGTGCAGGTCCCCGAGGATCTGACCTATGAACAGCTGGGCAAGGACCTGGTCCGGGTCGGTCTGGAGGAAGAGGACATCCACCAGTCCACGGTGACCGGCCCCATTGTGGTCGGCTATGTGGTGGATGCCGAGCCCGAGCCCCAGAAGAACGGCAAGACCATCAACTGGTGCCATGTGGATGTGGGCGAGCAGTACAACGCTGTGGACGACCAGGGCCGCAAGGTGCCCCGGGGCATCGTCTGCGGGGCCCCCAACATGGCTGCGGGCGAGAAAGTGGTGGTGACCCTGCCGGGGGCCGTCCTGCCTGGGGACTTCCGCATCGAGCCGCGCAAGACCTATGGCCACCTCTCGGACGGCATGTGCGCCTCCGAGCGTGAGCTGGGACTGGGTTCGGACCATCAGGGCATCATCCTGCTGCGCAACTACGGGTTCACCCCCGAGCAGTACGAGCAGCTCAAGCCCGGTGACGATGCCATGAGCCTCCTGCATATGAATAGGCCCGTGCTTGAAATCAACATCACCCCGGACCGTGGCTACGACTTCTCCTACCGGGGGGTTGCCCGCGAATATCACCACTCCACGGGCGCTGAGTACACGGATCCGGTGATTGAGCTGAACAAGACCGTGCCAGCCTCCGCAACGCAGGAGGATCAGGCTCCGCTGGCCGTGCATGTTGAGGACGACAATCCCATTCATGGTCAGCCCGGATGCGACCGCTACTACCTGCGGGCCCTGACCGGGTGCGACCCCAAAGCCGCCACTCCCAGCTGGATGCGTCGTCGGCTGGTTCGGGCCGGCATGCGCTCCATCAGCCTGCCGGTGGACATCAGCAACTACGTCATGCTGGATCTGGGCCAGCCCCTGCACGCCTACGATCTGGACAAGCTCAGCGGCCCCATCGTCGTCCGCAGGGCCCGGCAGGGCGAGCACCTGACCACCCTTGATGGCAAGGATCGCGAGCTCAGCACCGAAGATCTGCTCATCACCGACTCGCCCGAGGGGCATGAGGGTTCCCGCATACTGGGTCTGGCCGGGGTTATGGGCGGCCTGTATGGCGAGGTGACCGATCAGACGAAGAACATCCTGATCGAGTCCGCCCACTTCGACCAGGTGACCATCGCACGGACCGCCCGTCGCCACAAGCTGCCCTCGGAGGCCTCCAAGCGCTTTGAGCGTGGGGTGGATCCGCAGATGCAACCGGCCGCCGCAGCCATGGCCGCCGATCTGTTGCATCGCCTTGCCGGTGGCCAGGACCTGGATGCTCCGTTGGATTTGAACCAGACCAAGCCCATGCCGGTCATCGACTTTGCCGTCAGCGAGGTGGCACGTCTGACCGGACTGGAGGTGGAGCCCCAGCGCATCGTCGCCATTCTGCGTGACATCGGCTGCACGGTCCAGGGTGATCCTCAAGGCCGGCTGTCGGTGACCCCGCCAACCTGGAGGCCCGACCTGGGAGAGGGCTGCGACCTGGTCGAGGAGGTGGCCCGCCTGGTGGGCTATGACCGCATCCCTGTCACCGTGCCATCGCCCAAGGTGTCAGGTGCGGTTGGTCTGACCGATCGCCAGCAGCGCCGCCGTTGGGTGGCTGACACCCTGGCCGAGTATGGGCTGACCGAGGTTCTGGACTACCCGTTCGTCGGCGACAATGATTTCAAGGCCTTCGGCATGGATCCTGATGAGGTTCATGTCAACAGCGTGGAGCTTGCCAACCCCATGGCCGCTGACAGGCCCTATCTAAGGCAGAGCCTGCTGCTGCCGCTGGCCAACACCGTGGAGCGCAACCTGCGACGTGGCAACACGGATGTGCGTCTCTTCGAGATCGGCTACGTCTTCCGTCGCGATCCCAAGGCCCCTGCGGTGCCGACCCTTCCGGGCGGCGTGCGGCCCAGCGACGAGGATCTGGCCCGCCTGGACCAGGGTCTGCCGGAGCAACGGCTGCATGTGGCGGCCCTGCTGACCGGCCGTGCTCAGGAGGATGGCTGGCTTAAGGACAGCAGGGATGTGGACTGGACTGATGCAGTCGAGTCGGCTCGTCGTGTTCTGGACAGGTTGGGAGCACACTATCGGATGGAGCAGCCCCCGGCCGAGCAGGTGCCCGACCAGTGTCATCCGGGCCGTACCGCCAGGCTGGTCCTGGATGACGGCACGCTTGTCGGCATGGTGGGCGAGCTGCATCCTCGGGTTGATCAGGCTCTGGGCTTCCCCGCCCACTCGGCCGCCTTCGAGCTGAGTCTGGACATGGTGCTGGACCACCTGGACTACACGCCCCTGCAGGCCAAGCCCGTGTCGACCTTCCCGCCGGTCCGTCAGGATCTGGCCTTCACCGTGCCGGAAACGGTTTCGGCCGCCGACCTGACTTCCGCCATCAGAGAAGCGGCTGGGTCTAGTCTTGAATCCATCGAGCTGTTCGACGTTTTCACTGGCGATCAGATCGGTGAGCATGCAAAATCGCTGGCCTTCGCAGTCACCTTCCGCGCCCCGGACCGCACCTTGACGTCCGAGGACAGCGAATCCCTGCGCCAGGCCATCGTTGACAAGACTGCAGGTCTGGGCGCCGTGCTGCGTGCCTGACCGGGCATCGAGGGGACCGAGGGACATGACGGATTCTCAAGAACAGGGCACAGCCGGTGGACCTGACCGCCAGGATCATGATGGGGGCGACCAGCCCTTGTACGGCGCACGCGCCGATCGTTATCCAGGATGGAATCCGTACGTATACGGTCGCCCAGACCCCGAATCCAAGACCAAGGAAGCGGATTCGTCCCAAGGCAACCCCGCCAATAGGCCCATGCCCATGGCGGGGCAGTCGGGTCCCGGTCGCGGCGGAAATCCTGGGAATCCTCAGACCCGTCCCGGTGCGCCAGGATGGCCTCCCCAGGGCATGCCCGATCTGAACGATCCCTCCCAAAATCCGGTCTACGGCCACTGGGATCCCTGCGCCATCATCGCCTTCCTCATGGCCCTCTTTTTGCCCATGCCTGTGATTCCCGCCTTGCTCGGCGGCGTTTCCATGTATCGGACCCGCCGACTGCATATGAAGGGCTACGGGTTGGCCATGGCTGCCCTGATCATCAACCTCCTCTTTACCTTGGCTTGGATCTGGCTTCTGGTCAACGGGGTCTCCCTGAACGACTTCTACCAGCAGATGATGCCGTCGCCCTCGACGGGTGGCGGCGGCTCAGGCGGGGATGGCGTCAGCGCCTGAGATTTAAGCAGGGAGTCATTCAGATGGGCTTGGATATCAATATTGTCGTATTCGACGGGTTTGAACCCTTGGATATCTTTGGCCCCTTTGAGGTTTTCGTCAACACTGATGGCGCCCGGGTGCGGCTTTTCTCCTTGGACGGCCCTGGAGTGAAAGTCGGGGAGGGCGGTGTCAGGGTCGAAGCTCTAGGATCCGAAGCGATCGATCCCAAGGGAGTTTTGCTGATACCTGGCGGTTCCGGCACGCGAACTCTGGTTGGAAACGACCGATGGATTAGGCAGTTGGCAAGCCTGGCCGCCCAGTCGCCGCAGGTAATGACGGTCTGCACAGGCTCGGCTCTCTTGGCTGCCGCCGGTGTGCTCGACGGTCGGCGTGCAACCTCCAATGACTTGGCCTTTGACTGGGTCGTCGGCACGGGGGAGCGCGTGGACTGGGTCAAGGATGCCCGCTGGGTGGTCGATGGAAAGTTTCGCACCTCTTCGGGTATCTCGGCCGGCATCGATATGGCCCTGGCCTTTGTGGAGGACACATGCGGGCCCGATGCTGCGGACAAGGCCAGTACGCAGATGGAATACATCCGCAACCGAGATTCCGGTTATGACCCCTTCGCGTAGATGAAAGTGATGCGCAGCTAGAGAATATACATAGCGACACGCCGAATTGCATAAATATGCGTATTACTGCATGAGTATGTATGATGGTGCCCGATGAAGGGAGCACTCATGCGGCAATACACGGTGGCTGTAGCGGGAGCTTCAGGGTATGCCGGCTCGGAGATGATCCGTCTATTGGCGGCCCATCCAGCCTTTCAGGTATGCACGGTCACCGGTCACGGCTCCGCTGGTCGACTGTTGGGGGAGTTCTCGCCCAACCTTCCGGAGTCGCTGGCCTCGCTGCAGATTCAGGATACGAAGCCGGAGATCTTGGCCGGCCATGATCTGGTGGTTTTGGCCCTGCCCCACGGGGCTTCGGGCCCCCTGGCCGAGCAGCTGGATCCGCAATCGCTGATGGTCGACCTGGGCGCTGATCACCGGCTGGAGGATCCGAGCGACTGGCAAGACTACTACGGAGGGCCTTTCTCAAGCCCGTGGACCTACGGGATGCCTGAGCTGCTCAATCCTGGTGGCGGTCGTCAACGTCAGTTGCTTGGACAGACCCGGCGGATCGCTGGTCCTGGGTGCAATGTCACAGCAGTCACTCTGGCCTTCCAGCCTGCCCTGTCCGCCGGACTGGTCCAGACTGATGATCTGGTGGCCGACCTTGCTGTCGGCTACTCGGGCGCTGGGCGCTCGGGCGGCAGAATGGATCTGCTGGCAGCCCAGGCCATCAATTCGGCCCATCCCTACTCGGTCGGGGGCACCCATCGGCATATCCCTGAGATTGTGCAGAACCTGCGCAAGGCCGCAGCTGCGGACCCCAACCTCGGGGTTCTTGGCAAACAATCCATCCGCTTGGGGCTGACCCCCATACTGGTCCCCATGTCAAGGGGGATTCTGGCTGTGGTCTCAGCCAAGCTGAGCGCGCGTGGACAGAGCATGGAGATGGCTGATATTCGTGCCGTCTGGGAAGGGATCTATGCCCAGGAGCAGTTTGTCGATCTGCTCCCCGAGGGCAGGCTTCCCTCCACGGCCGATGTGTATGGCTCCAACCGGGCCCAGGTCCAGGTAGCTGTGGACCAGCGCGCCGACCGCCTCTATGCTTTCGCCGCCATCGACAACCTGACCCGAGGCACCGCAGGCCAGGCCCTCCAGGCCGTGAATCTGGCTCTGGGCCTGCCCGAGGAGACCGGATTGACAACCATAGGAGTGGCACCATGAGCATCACCTACCCTGCAGGCTTCCGGACCGGCACGGCCATCGCCCATCGTCCGGGAGGATCACAGCGCCGCAACCTGGCTCTGGTCGTCAACAGCGGACCCATGGACACGGCTGTGGGGGTCTTCACACCCAATCGTTTCCGGGCCGCTCCGGTCGTCTGGACCAGCAGGATCCTTGAAGATGGCCGTGCTGGAGCCGTGGTCATCAACTCCGGCAATGCCAACGCCTGCACGGGCCCCGAGGGCCTGGACCAGGCCAGGGCCATGGCCGAGCGGACAGGAGAGCAATTGGGCCTGCCCACCGAGCAGGTTGCCGTCTGCTCCACCGGGATCATCGGCCATCTTCTGCATCTGGACTCCATCTTGACCGGTATCGATCAGGCTGCCCAGGGGTTGTCGGCCAGTCAGGAGGCCGGCGAAGAGGCCGCCAAGGCCATATTGACCACCGACACCTGCACCAAGACCATGGCTGTGGACGGTTCCGGCTGGCGGCTGGGCGGCATGGTCAAGGGTTCCGGGATGATCGCCCCGCAGTTGGCCACCATGATCTGCGTAATCACCACCGATGCCATTCTGGAGCCGGAACAGGCTCGCCAGGCCCTGTCCGAGGCTTGCCGGCTCAGCTTCAACCGGATCGATGTGGACGGGTGCATGTCCACCAACGACACCGTCCTGCTGATGGCCTCCGGGGCCTCTGGCGTGCGGCCTGACCCCAGGCAGTTCCAGGAGAAGCTCGGTCAGGCCTGCGCGGACCTAGCGCATCGGATTGTGGCCGACGGTGAGGGCAGCAGGCATCGGATCCGCATCCGTGTGGATGGTGCCGAGAACGAGGATGCAGCCCTTGCCTGCGCACGGGCGGTCTCCGGCTCCACGCTGCTCAAGTGCGCGGTGGCCGGCGAGGACCCCAACTGGGGCCGGGTGGTGTCCTCCCTGGGCACCGTGCCGGTTTCGAAGGCGGCCTATGACCCGGCCCAAGTGGATGTCAGCTTCAACGGCATCAAGGTTTGCCAAGGAGGCCGTCCCGGCCAGGACCCGGAGCTGGTCGACCTGCACGTTTCCGAGGTCCATATCGACATCGACCTTGGTCATGGCGACAGCCAGGCCACGGTATGGACGGATGATCTGACCCACGAATACGTGACCATCAATGCCGACTACCACACCTGACAGGAAACCTGATCGGGCGCGCTGCCAAGAGCCGCAGCAATCGGAAGATGGTCATAAGGAAGGGGAAGAGGATGGCGGATGTCGAGCAGGATGCCGAAGCTGAAACAGCCTTGGACGATGCCCGCAAGGCCCAGGTGCTCATCGAGGCCCTGCCCTGGCTGGAGGAGTTCGCCGGTCAGAGGATCGTAGTCAAATACGGCGGCCATGCCATGGTGGACGACCATCTGCGGCAGTGCTTCGCTCAGGACATGGTCTTCCTGAGGCAGGTGGGCATGCATCCGGTGGTGGTGCACGGGGGCGGCCCGCAGATCTCCCGCATGCTCCAGGCCCTGGGCATCCCCTCGGTCTTCCGCGGCGGTCTGCGGGTGACCACCCCCGAAACCATGAAGGTGGTTCGCATGGTGCTGACCGGACAGGTAGGCAGGGATCTGGTCGGTGCCATCAATGCTCACGGTCCCATGGCGGTCGGCCTGTCAGGGGAGGATGCCGGCCTGTTCAGTGCGGCCCGCCGCACCGGCATGGCGGATGGACGACCAGTCGACCTGGGCCTGGTGGGCGAGGTCGTGGGCGTGGATGCCTCGGCCGTCGAGGATCTGATCGACGCCGGGCGGATTCCCGTCGTCTCCTCTGTGGCTCCTGACGAGCAGGATCCCACCCAGGTGCTCAATGTGAATGCCGACGCGGCCGCATCCGCTCTGGCAGTAGCTCTGGGGGCCCGGAAGCTGGTCATTCTCACCGACGTGGAGGGACTGTATGCCAACTGGCCCCAGGCCGACTCCCTGGTCTCCAGCATCGGCGTGGACCGGCTTGAGGACATGTTGGAGGACATGCATGAGGGGATGCGCCCCAAGATGGAGGCCTGTCTGCAGGCCGTGCAATCCGGAGTGGGCGAGGCCCACGTCATCGACGGGCGGCGGCCGCATTCCATGCTCAACGAGATATTCACCCGCAACGGCATCGGCACAGTGGTCGTGCCGGGCCGGGATATGATCATGAGGAGGAGCCATGACGAAGGCTGATGCACCTATGAGGACCCCCGAGGGGCCGCAGAGCAGTCAATGGGCAGACCGCTATGACCGCGTCCACATGCGGGTCTTCGGACGGCCGGGCAGGGTCATGGACCATGGCCGAGGCGCCTGGATCTGGGACCTGGACGGCAACCGCTATCTGGACATGATGGCCGGAATCGCGGTCAATGCCCTGGGCTACGCCCATCCGGCCTGGAACAAGGCCCTGGCTGAGCAGGCCGGGAAGATGGCCCACATCAGCAACTTCTTCGCCTCCCAGCCTCAGATCGAGCTGGCCGAACGACTGCTGGACCTGGCTCAGGCCCCGGAGGGATCCCGTGTCTTCTTCGCCAACTCGGGAACCGAGGCCAATGAGGCGGCCATCAAGCTTGCCCGGCTGCATGGCGCTCGCATGGGCGGTCACCCTGGCCGGATCCTGGCTCTGACCCATAGTTTCCACGGCCGCAGCATGGGCTCCTTGAGCCTGACATGGAAACCTGCCATCCGTGAGCCCTTCCAGCCCCTGGTCCCGGGCATGGGCTTTCTGCCGGCGGAAGACGGCGAGGCTATGGAGGAGGCCTTCGCACAGGGGGAGACCTCAGGAGAGCCGGTGGCCGCCGTCATTCTGGAGCTCATCCAGGGTGAGGCCGGGGTGCTGCCGCTGGATCCTGACTACGTTCGGCAGGTGCGTGAGCTTTGCAGCCGGCACGGAGCCCTGATGATTTTGGACGAGGTGCAGACCGGCGTGGGCAGGACCGGCCACTGGTTCGCCTTCCAGGACCGGAGCCTGTCCGGAGGAGCCTGCCCTGACGTGCTCACCTTCGCCAAGGGGGTGGCAGGCGGCTTCCCCATGGGCGGGATGATCACCTTCGGCTCTGGGCCATCAGGTCTGCTGACCCCTGGCATGCACGGGTCCACCTTCGGCGGCAATCCCCTGGGATCGGCCCTGGCACTGACCACCTTGGAGACCATCCAACGGGAGGGCCTGCTGGAACGGGCGCGGCAGATGGGCGAGAGGCTGCGCGCTGGCCTTACCGACTGCGGCAATCCCCTCTATAACCAGGTCAGAGGCAGAGGGCTGCTTGATGCGGTCCAGCTGAGCGCCCCCTGTGCCGGGGATCTGGCCTCCTGGGCCCTGGATCACGGGCTGATCGTCAACGCTGTGGCCCCTGATGCCCTGCGTCTGGCCCCGCCCCTGATCATCCAGGCCGACCAGATCGACCTGGCCGTGGATATCCTGTCCAAGGCTCCGGTCAGTCTCGGGGAAGGGCTTGCAACAGGATGATCAGTGAGATCAGCCATCAATGACGTACATGATCATAGCGATAGGGAGGCAGAGATGAACAGCGGTTTGCGGCACATGCTGCGTGACGATGACCTCAACCATGAGGAGCAGTTGGAGGTTCTTCGACTGGGCATGGCCTTCAGGGCAAATCCCTATGTATCTCAGCCCTATCAGGGCCCCCAGGCCGTGGCCATCATCTTCGACAAGCCCAGCACGCGCACCAGAACCAGCTTCTGCGTGGGTGTGGCCCAGCTGGGCGGCTATCCCATGGTCATCGACAGCTCTGGCTCGCAGCTGGGCCGTGGCGAGCCCGTGGCGGATACCGCCAAGGTGCTGACGCGGATGACGTCCACCATAGTCTGGCGCACCTTTGGCCAGGATCGGGTGAAGACCATGGCTGCCAATGCCACCGTGCCTGTCATCAACGCGCTGACCGACTCCTTCCACCCCTGCCAGGTTCTGGCCGACTTCCTGACCCTGGCCCAGCACCGGGGCGGGGTCGATGCCCTGGCTGGCATGACCATCGCCTACCTGGGCGACGCAGCCAACAACATGGCCAACTCCTACCTGCTGGGCGGAGCAGTGGCCGGCATGAACGTGCGGATTGCCGGCCCCCACGGCTTCCTGCCCGATCCAAGCCTTGTGGATCAGGCGCGGACCCTGGCTGCTGAAAACGGCGGATCCATTCTGGTCACCACGGATCCGGTCCAGGCTGTGGAGGATGCCGACTGCGTCTTCACCGACACCTGGGTCTCCATGGGCGAGGAGGACCAGTACGCCATTCGCTCCCATCCCTTCCAGCCCTATCAGGTCAACGCCGCACTTATGGCCCATGCTCGCCCGGATGCCCTCTTCCAGCATTGCCTGCCCGCCTACAGGGGCCGGGAGGTGACGGCCGAGGTCATTGACGGCCCGCAGTCCGTGGTCTGGGACGAGGCGGAAAACCGATTGCACGCCCAGAAGGCCCTGATGACCTGGCTGGTGGCCCGCTCCCGGGGCGACGAATCCCTCCTGCAGGGGGTGTGCTGATGCGCCCGACGACCAAGGTGGCCCGGCTGGATGCCATCCGCCAGGCCCTGAGCCGACATCGGGTCAACTCCCAGCAGCAGCTGTCGGCCCTGCTGGCTGAGCAGGGCATCGAGGTGACCCAGGCCACCCTGAGCCGTGACCTGGACGACCTGCACGCCACCAAGTTGCGGTATGCAGACGGCAGCATGGCCTACTGGATTCCCGCCACCACCGACCAGCAGGCCATGGAAGCCGCTGCCGCCGAGGGGCCTGAAGTCGAGGGGGAGAACAAGACGGATGCCTACCTGGCCAAGATTCTGACCGGGCTGATCACCTCGGTGGCCCGGGCCCGCAACCTGCTGGTGGTCAGAACCCCGGCCGGCGCCGCCCAGTATGCGGCTTCCGCCCTGGACCGCCAGCCCATCAATGGAATCCTGGGCACCATAGCCGGGGACGACACGATTCTGATTATCGCTGCAGACGATGAATCGGCTTCATCCCGGGCCGACTGGCTCATGACTATCGTCTCCGGCCAGGAGGATGCCAAGGCTCGATGATCGTCGGAAGCACGAACTGAATATTGACAAGTGTGAAATTAGAAGGAAAGAGGATCGCCATGACCGAAAACAATCGCATCGTGCTGGCCTACTCGGGCGGCTTGGACACCTCAGTGTCCATTCCCTACCTCAAGGAACGCACCGGCAAGGATGTGGTGGCCGTCTCCCTGGATGTGGGGCAGGGCGGGGAGCGTCTGCAGACCATCCGCCAGCGGGCCCTGGACTGCGGAGCCGTCGAGTCAGTCGTGGTGGATGCCCGGGACGAGTTCGCCAGGGATTACTGCATGCTGGCGCTCAAGGCCAATGCCATGTACGAGGGCGTCTACCCGCTGGTGTCGGCCATCTCCAGGCCGCTGATCACCAAGCATCTGGTCCAGGCGGCCCACCAGTACGGTGCCGACACCATAGCCCACGGCTGCACCGGCAAGGGCAACGACCAGGTCCGTTTCGAGGTCTCCATCATGTCCATCGACCCCTCGCTGAAGGCCATCAGCCCCATCCGTGACCTGGGATTGATGAGGGATGTGGAGATTGCCTACGCCAAGGAGCACCGCCTGCCCATCGAGCAGACCGAGGAGAGCCCCTATTCCATCGATCAGAATGTCTGGGGACGCGCCATCGAGACCGGCTACCTGGAGGATCCCTGGAATGGGCCCACCAAGGACGTCTACTCCTACACCGACGATCCTGCTTTCCCGCCGGTCGAGGACGAGGTGACCATCGACTTCGAGCAGGGCATCCCTGTGCGCATCGACGGCAGGGCCGTTACGCCTCTGGAGGCCATCGAAGAGATGAACCGCCGCGCCGGAGCCCAGGGGATCGGACGCGTGGATCTGATTGAGGACAGGCTGGTGGGCATCAAGTCCCGAGAGCTCTACGAGGCACCTGGGGCCATTGCCCTGATCACCGCCCACCAGGAGCTGGAGAACTGCTGCCTGGAGCGCGAACAGCACCGGATCAAGCGCGACATCGACAAGCGCTGGGGCGAGCTGGTCTACGACGCCCAGTGGTACTCGCCTGCCGTCCGCTCCCTGAACGCCTTCATCGAGGAGACCCAGCGCTATGTCTCCGGCCGCATCCGCATGGTCATGCACGGGGGACGGGCAGTGGTCACCGGCCGGCACTCCGACAGCTCCCTCTACGATTACAGCCTGGCCACTTACGAGTCCGGCGACAGCTTCGACCAGAACGCCTCCAACGGGTTCATCGCCATCTATGGCCTGGCCGACAAGGTGGCTGCCGCCCGTGATATGCGCTTCGGCAACGGCATCGCACAGGACGGACAAGAGCAGTGAGCAGCGGCGACAAGCCCATGGCCCTCTGGGGCGGGCGCTTCAGCAGCGGGCCCTCGCCGGCGCTGGTTGAGCTCAGCCGATCCACCCAGTTCGATTGGCGTCTGGCCGACGACGACCTGGCCGGTTCCCGGGCCCACGCCCGTGCCCTCAACCGTGCTGGACTGCTGGACGATGGCGAGCTGGCAAGTATGGAACAGGCCCTGGATGAGCTCCAGGACCAGGTGGACTCCGGCGCTTTCGCCCCTGAGCCTGGCGACGAGGACGAGGCCACGGCCCTGGAGCGCGGCTTGATCGACATAGCGGGGGACCAGCTGGGCGGCAAGCTGCGGGCCGGGCGCTCGCGCAACGATCAGATCGCCACCCTGATTCGGATCTGGCTGCGCCGCCACGCCCGGGTGCTGGCCAAGGATCTGCTGCGCACGGCCCAGGCTCTGATGGATCAGGCCCGGGCAGCGGGGACCACGGTCATGCCGGGCCGTACCCACATGCAGCACGCCCAGCCCGTCCTGCTGGCCCACCAGCTCATGGCCCATGTCTGGCCCCTGATCCGTGACCTGGAACGGCTGAGGGACTGGGACCGGCGTGCCGATGCCAGCCCATACGGTTCTGGCGCGCTCGCTGGCACCACCCTGGGTCTGGATCCCCTGCCGGTGGCCCGGGATCTGGGCTTCAGCCGGGTCTGCGCCAACTCCATCGACGGGACCGCAGCTAGGGATGTGGTGGCCGAATTCGCCTTCGTCGCCGCCATGATCGGCGTGGACCTGTCCAGGCTGGCCGAAGAGATCATCATCTGGAATACCCAGGAGTTTGCCTTCGTCCGCCTGGACGACGGCTACTCGACCGGGTCCTCCATCATGCCCCAGAAGAAGAATCCGGACGTGGCTGAGCTGACTCGCGGCAAGGCCGGTCGACTGGTCGGGGACCTGGCAGGCCTATTGACCACCCTCAAGGGGCTGCCGACGGCCTATGCGCGCGACCTGCAGGAGGACAAGGAGGCGGTCTTCGACCAGGTGGACACCCTGGAGGTCCTGCTGCCCGCCTTTGCTGGCATGGTCGCTACTTTGACCTTCAACAAGGATCGGCTAGAGGAGCAGGCACCCACAGGATTCGCTCTGGCCACCGACCTGGCCGAGTGGCTGGTCAGGCAAGGAGTGCCCTTCCGGCATGCCCACGAACTCTCAGGGGCCTGCGTCAAGCTGGCCGAGGGGCGTGGATGCGAGCTGGCCGACCTGAATGATGACGATTTCATCAGGGTCTTCGCTGACTGGGTCCCCGCCGATCGGGCTCCTGAGGTCCGCTCTGTCCTGACCGCCGGGGGAGCCGTGCGCGCTCGCCGGGGCCGGGGGGGCACCGCACCGGAGAGGGTCAAGGAGCAGATGGACCAGGCTGCACATGCGCTGGAGGAGCTGAAGGCTTTCGCCGACTCACAGTCTGACGGGCCTGCCTACCATCCTCCCAGGTGAAGTTTCTGGTCTCCACCGGACCGGTGGCCGCGTTAGAATGCCCAACGGCAATTCTTCAAGAGGAAGAGTAAACGGCGAAAGGCGGCGGCGATCATGAATCCGGTGGCACTGGTCCAGGCTTGGTGGGCCAAGCAGCACATCACTCTGGCCAAGGAGCCCCCCGGTTCCCGCCAGGGGCTGTGCTCGCCTTCGGACCAAGGCCGCGACCTGGAGCCATTGACCATGCTGGTGGTGGGCGACTCCATGGCGGTCGGCTGTGGGGTGAAGGACCAGAGCCAGGGCTTCGTCCCTGACATAGCCGCCTGCCTGGCCGCCCGGCTGGGGCGCCCGGTATCCTGGTCGACCCAGGGTCGGCTGGGGGCCACCATCCGCAGGGTGCGCTACCGGTTCCTGCCCGCCCTGCAGGACCAACCTGATCTGCTGGTTCTGTGTGCAGGATCCAACGACATCATGGCCAATCGCACCGATGAGCAGTGGCGGGATGACCTGGCTGCCAGCATCGAGCTGGCTAAAGACAAGGGCCGTCAGGTGCTGGTCCTCAGCTCCGGTCAGCTCTATCGGGATCCTGCCCTGGGCCGGGCGCTCAGGGCAGAGGTTGAGCGTCGGATAGCCCGCCAGACGCAGACCAGCCGTCAGGTCTGTCAAGAGGCCTCGGTGCCTTTCGTGGATGCCACCCGCGACGACGTTGGCACCGACCGGCCCGACTTCTGGGGCATTGACCACTTCCATCCCGGAGTAGAGGGTTACCGGCGCATGGCCGCCTGCGTGGTTGACCACATTCCCCAAGACCTGATCGATAAGTTGTCTGTGTCTGCGCATTCCTGAATTTGATACGGTAGTCGCTCCCCCCCTGGCCAAAGCAGTCGGGGGTCAATCGCCAATCCGCAGTGGTCGATTCACCGTGATTGATCAGGTTTTGTGCGGCCTTGTCTGCGGCAGTCCGGGGCTCTGCCGTGTCGGTATCTGTTGCAAGAATAGTAGGGTTTAGCATACATTCATCAAATATTCGATAGGGAGTAGCCTCTCATGTCGCAGGTCACCGATTTCAGGCAGGCGGGTTTCGACTCGCTTTTCGACGAACTCAAGTGGCGCGGTCTCATTGCCCAGTGCACGGACGAGTCCGAGCTCAGGAAGGTGCTGGCCGACCCCTCGGTGACCTATTATTGCGGATTCGACCCCACAGCTCCCTCACTGCACGTGGGCAATCTGGTCCAGCTGCTCAACATGCGCCACCTGCAGGCGGCCGGTCTGCATCCCATCGCTGTTGTAGGCGGGGCCACCGGGTTGATCGGCGACCCTCGGCAGTCGGGGGAGCGCACCCTGAATCCCAAGCAGACCGTGGCCGAATGGACCGAGCGCCTGCGTGGCCAGATCGGGCGCTTCCTGGACGCCGAGGGGGACAACCCCGTCCGGTTCGTCAATAATTATGAGTGGACCGGCTCTATGAGCACCATCGACTTCCTGCGCGATGTGGGCAAGAACTTCCGCATGGGCACCATGCTGGCCAAGGACACAGTGGCCCGCCGCCTGGACTCCGACGAGGGCATCTCCTTTACCGAGTTCAGCTACCAGGTGCTCCAGGGCAACGACTTCCTGGAGCTCTTCGACCGCTACGGATGCAGTCTGCAGCTGGGTGGCAGCGACCAGTGGGGGAACCTGACCAGCGGCCTGGACCTGATCCGCAAGGTGCGCAATGCCTCCGTCAACGTCATGACCAGCCCGTTGATCACGGACTCCCAGGGCAAGAAGTTCGGCAAGTCCGAGGGCAACGCGGTCTGGCTGGATCCCACCATGTTCAGCCCCTACCGCTTCTACCAGTTCTGGTTCAACCAGCCTGACGACCAGGTGGTCAAGCTGCTGAAGACCTTCACCTTCCTGCCCAAGGCCGAGATTGAGCGTCTGGAGGAGAGGACCGCCCAGGATCCGGGGGCGCGCGAGGCCCAGAAGGTTCTGGCCTGGCAGGTGACCTCCTATGTGCACGGAGAGCATGCCGCCCAGGGGGCCATCGATGCCTCGGGCGCCCTCTTCGGCCGCGGCAAGACCCTGGAGGAGCTGGACGAGGATGTGCTGGATTCCGCACTGGACGGCCTCAAGGTCGATGATGGTCAAGGCGGACGAGCTCTGCCCGCAGCCAGCGAGGGCCAGCGTCTGGTGGAGGCCGGTGTTGCGGCCGGGCTCTTCCGCTCGGTCTCCGAGGCGCGCAAGACTGTGGCCTCGGGCGGTTTCTACCTGAATAACCAGCGGGTCGAGGATCCGGGTCAGGTTTTGGAGAACAAGGACTTTCTGCATGGGCGCTTCGCCCTGGTTCGCAGAGGAAAGAAGGCCCTGGGCGCACTTGAGCGTCGGGCCGGCAAGTAGGAACGCAGGAATTAAGGACACTGATGGCAGAAGAACACAATCATTCCCGGGGCGATCGCGGACGGGGCCGGGGCGGCTCGCGCCCAGGAGGCTTCCGGTCGGGCGGCCATCGCTCTTCGGGCTTCCACAAGGGCGGTTCGCGCTCGGGCGGATACCGCTCCGGAGGCTATCGTTCGGGAGGTCACCGCTCCGGCAACTTCCACAACCATGACGGCGAGGGCGGCGAAGAGCGTCGTTCCGAGGGCAGGAATGGACAGCGGCCTTTCCGCGGACGCGGGCACGACCGGTTCGACCGCGACCATCGCGGATACAGGCATGACCGTCAGGATGGCCACGGCGGCTTCCGCAGGGATTCCGACCGAGATCGCCACGGCCATCGACAGGATGGCGACCGTCCACGTCGTGATTTCCATGCCAATGGGCATGGCGGATACGGGCATCGTGATCATGACAATGACCGCGGTCGGTCGGGGTATGGCGATCGTCGTTCCGGTCGCGGCTACCAGCGGCATGACCGTGACCGTGATCGTGGTCAGGGCTTCCGCGGGGACCGCCGTCGGGGTGACGACCGGAGGTTTGATCGTCGGCAGAATGAGCGGTCCGGCGGGGATCGCCCGTGGAACAACCGCTCGCGGGATGACCGTCCACGTCAAGACCGTTCACATGGGGACCGTCCCTACGGCAACCGCTCCTACGGCGACCGTTCCCGTGACGACCGTCGTCAAGGCGGCTATCGGGGCGACCGCTACCAGGGCCAGCATGGCCGCGATGACCGTCGCCATGACGACCGCCGCGGGACCTATCAGCGTGACCGCCAGAATGGCTATGACCGCGGTCGTCGTAACTCTGACGGAACCATCTCCTACCCCTCGCAGAACCCCTACACGGATCGTCGGCCTGGCGAGCCCAAGATGCCCAAGGGCCTGGAGTGGTCCATGCTCTCCAAGGATGATCGCCTGCGCCTACGCGGACTGAGCAAGGAGCACGCGGAGAACATCGGCTTGCACATCCTGGCCGCCTACGCGCTGGAGGAGACCGACCCCCAGGGGGCCCTGGCTCATGCCAAGTGGGCTGCTCGTCAGGCTTCGCGGATCGATCTTGCCCGTGAGACTCTGGCCCTGGTGGCCTATCGTCAGGGCGACTACAAGCTGGCCTTGAAGGAGTTCCGCACCGCACACCGTATGAACGGCTATTCCGATTATCTGCCCTTCATCGCCGACTGCGAGCGTGGCCTGGGCAATCCCCGCAAGGCCATTGAGGAGGCCACCTCCGAAGAGGGCAGCCAACTGCAAGGCGAGTCCAAGGCGGAGATGTTCCTGGTTTATGCCGGAGCACTGGGCGATCTGGGCTTGTGGGACAAGGCCATCGAGACCGTTCAGGCCCTGGTCAAGGCACGCGGACTCAGCGGTGACTACCGGATGCGTGCCGTGCAGGCCGAGCAGAACTTCCTCGAACAGGCTGGTCGCAGTCAGGAGGCTCTGGAGCTGGAACCCCTGCTGGATCGGCTGGAAGCTGAGTATGCCGACGAGGATGAGGACGAGGATGGCCAGAAGGACGGGCAGTCTGAGGAAATCCTGATCGACTACGACCTGGAGCACCTGGATTCGGCCATGATGGAGGATCTCTCCATCGACCCGGATGGCGGCGAGGAGGACTCGGATGAGGCTGAAGCTGAGACTGAGGCCGCCGAGTCTGATGTCACCGATGTATCCGATCAGGGTGCCGATGACAGCAAGGTTGAGGAATCTTCTGAATCAGTAGGTTCGAATGATTCAGCGGACTCAGCTGGCACAAGTGGCTCATCTAAGTCGACTGACTCATCTGATTCGGCTGATGCATCCGACGCAGTTGATTCAACTGGTTCGTCCGACTCAGCGGGTTCATCCGAAATGCCGGCATCCGAAATGCCGGAATCCGGAATGCAGAAATCGTCAGACGCTGTGGAGCAACACGGGGAAGAGCCCTCTCGCCTTGATGGGCAAACTTCGGACGATGGCTCTCAAAGCGACCAGAGCAGTGACGAAACTGACACGGCTGTCGCCGATAAATCCGCTGCTGACAACGGCGACGCGGCTGTCCTGAATGCAGGATCCGAGGCAGACACTTTCGATCATGAAAACGAACAGACCAATGATGAGCAGGTCAAGGAGTCCGATACGTCTGATGAAAACAGGGCTGAATCGTGACCGTCTTCCTCAAAGGAACTGATGACGCTCCGGCAAAGACCTACCGTCTGGCTCTGCTGGACCTGGATGGGGTGGTCTACCGGGGCGCTGACCCTGTCGAGCATGCGGCTGAGGGCATCGACCGTGCTCAGACGCTCGGCATGCGCATGGCCTACACCACCAACAATGCATCCCGGTTCCCCCATGTGGTGGCCGATCAGCTGCGCGGGTTCGGGCTGACCCTGGACGATGGCCAGGTCATCACCTCGGCCGTAGTCGCCGCACGCATGCTGCGCCGACATCTGCAGGAGGGCGCCAGGGTGCTGGTCATCGGATCCGATCATCTACGTGATCAGATCCGCCTTAACGGAATGGTGCCGGTAGGCAAGGCTGCAGATAAGCCAGAGGCCGTCATTCAGGCCTGGTATCCCGAGCTGAGCTGGCAGGACCTGGCCCAGGCCTCCTTTGCCATCGAAGGCGGTGCACGCTACTTCACTACCAACAAGGATCAGACCCTGCCCCGCGAAGGTGGCATGGCGCCCGGGAATGGGGCCATGCTCCAAGCGGTGATTCTGGCTACTGGCAAGCAACCGGAGGACTCAGCCGGGAAGCCGGAATCGGCCATGTACGACGAGGCTCGGCAGCTCTTGGCCGGCGACCAGAAGATCTTGGACATTGACCGATGCCTGCCTGTGGGCGATCGTCTGGACACCGACATCGAGGCAGCCAACCGGGGCGGGTACGACTCCATGCTCGTCCTGACGGGTGTGGCCCGAACACCCGCCATTCTGACTGCGCCGGCCAAATGGCGGCCAACCTATCTGGCTGAAGACCTGCGTGGCCTCACTGCGCCGCAACCCCAGCCCAGTAAGGAGGCCGACCAGACCTGGCACTGCGGAGGCCAAACCGCAAAGGTGGATGACGACGGGCATGTCACTTTGCGTGCTCTTGAGGGTGGCGGCGATCCCCTGTCCGATCTGGATGCTGTGCGAGCCTGCGCCTGTGCGCTCTGGGAGTACCAGGATCGTGGTGGAGACATGGACGCGCTGGATCTGCCCGCCTTCGTCGTAGGGGCATAGCGGCCATGTCGGAAGAGGTCAAGCCCGGACAGCTGGGAGCGAGTGGACCATCCCAGGAATCCAATCACTACGGGCTACCTGAGCAGTCCGGCCAGACTGAGCAGTCTGTAGAGTCTGAGCCTTCTGGACGGTCCTCACAGGCAGATGATGAGGATACGACTGCGTCAGCTCCTGAGGAGCCCATGGACAAGCAAGCCATGGCACCTCTTTTGGAACGTTTCCCTGAATTGGCGGAATTGGATGATCTGGATGATGCCCAACAGGTTGAGATGCTAGGCAAAGTGCTGGCCGGGCTCCAGCAGGACCTGAATCGGGAGGGCAAGTGAACGATGAGAACGCGGTCATCAGCGCTGGGGACGGTCGCCGTAGAACTGTTGCTCTCACCCGCGACCGGCTTGACCGTATCCTTTCTGCACAAGGGCTGACGGATTCGCGGGCCAGAGCTCAGGCGCTGATTCGGCAGGGCCGGGTTACGGTCAACGATCATCTGGCATCAAGGCCTGCTCAGAGCGTCCAGCCAGGCGATGTGATCCTTCTGGACCCGGGCGATGACTATGCTTCCCGTGGAGCGCTGAAGCTGGAGGGTGCTTTGACGACTTTTGCGGCGCAGGGGATGCCCGATCCGCAGGACAGGCTCTGTCTTGATATCGGGGCTTCCACGGGCGGTTTCACTGACGTTCTGCTCAGACATGGCGCAAGGCGAGTTATCGCCCTTGATGTGGGCCACGGACAGTTGCTGGAACGGATTGCCGCTGATCCTAGGGTGATTGACATGAGCGGTGTCAACATACGCGAAGTCCAGTCGGGAGACCTGCCGTATCGTCCGGAATATGTGGTTTCGGATGTGTCTTTCATCTCGCTGACCTATGTCATTCCCGTCCTGCCTAGGTTGCTCGCGCCTGCTGCCAACTGCCTGTTGCTGGTCAAGCCCCAGTTCGAGGTCGGACGTAGCCTGCTGGGCCATCATGGCATTGTGACTGACGAGGACCGCAGGCAGGAGGCGTTGGAACGCGTCTTGGCCTGTGCACGTGAGCATGAATTCGTTGTCCGTGCTACCATGCCATCGCCCATAACGGGAGCCCATGGCAACGTGGAATATCTGCTCTGGCTGTCTTGGCCACAGTCGGCCTGAAGCCTGTAGTTTCCCAGTTCCCGCACGACACACCAGACTGGACAGAATCCACAATTGCGGTAGTATAAATGAGTTGTCAAAAACGAGTTCCTCGTCAAGATGACATGCGCCAGTAGCCCAACGGATTAGAGCAGCTGACTACGGATCAGCAGGTTGCAGGTTCGAATCCTGTCTGGCGCACGAGCTAGTGATGGTTCTAAGGCTGATGGCCTTGGAGCCTTTTTGCTTTTAAAGACAGGCACATCGTATATGCAATGTCCGCGTTATACGCCATAAGGTCTGTCTGAGAGTGTTTGTTAGGTATCAGGAAAGTAGGGCTTTAGTCGTTAGTAAGTGTCTGCTTTGCCCGAGAATCAAGAAGACGTCGATATGCCCTGTTTGAAGGCAGTCGTGAAGAAGAACAGTACTGTCAGCGCAGGTCGTATCCACTGGCTGCGCACGTAGTGCGGAGCCTAGAAAAGCCACGGCTAAAATTGGTGGGCTGCCAATTTGAGAAGTGACTTGGACTGGTTATTCTCTAAGCAGGAGCCTGAGGACGGCCCGAGCGGGGACAAGCCCATCTTGTGACCTGCTCATGGACCGTATCGCCGCCCCCAAGGTTCCAGTGTGTAACGGCGTCGTCAGGATATCGCTAAGGTTATGTATGCGTCAGGCGCGGCCAGGTACGCTCATACGCTGCTGCCTGCCCCATATCAGCATGAACCTCATCGCCTTGACCGGTAAGCGACTACGGATGAAGGTCGGCAGGCAGCTGTGGCGCATCGTTGTCACCCTGAACCGGGTGAAGACTGATGAGGACTTGAGGTAATAATTGGTCGCTTACAACGACTAGGAATGCAAAGGCACGAATGGCTTGAGAGGCAAAGCACATTTAAGGACGAGATTGAGGCTGATATGCCCATCAACGATTCGTAAAAGCCAGAAAACTGTTGAATAAGAGCATTATGGAAGGCGCCATTGACACCTTTTTCTCCATGGTTGACCAGTGCGAGGACCTGATACTTACGATCAACAAACCACTTGAAGCTTGAAATAAACAACTACACCATGCTCCTCAATCACAACGGCTTAAGACTGGAACGGACGATATGGCCGATCTGCTGGTGTGCCATCAGCAGACCTAAGACCCCCGAGAATCTTCCACTCATCCATTTTCACAATCAGACAAGTTTTGCAACAATCTTTAGAAACCACCCACCATGCCAAAATGTACGGGTGATCGGGATCATCAGTGACGGTGCAATGTACTTCTCGCAAACATTTGCTACTGATCTTCTCTCACAGCCATAAGTCTTATACCGTTATCAAATCTTATGGGGTATGGAAGTAACGTAGGTGTAGTCGTTTCATAAGGTCAGGAAGGAAATTATGGGGAGACTGCCGTATTTAGCTCAGCTCAAAGATGTTTATTCATTTGGAAGAACAACTACAGCTCGTTCGACATTGCCTATCCTGATAAGAAGAATTATCTTGCAGTCGAATCAAACAATCACTTTTATTAAAATGCCCGGAGAGGAAGATACGGACCTAGGTGGATACGATGGTCAAGTGCGTGCTGGGCAAGGAAACGCATTTGTTCCATCGGGGTACAGTGTGTGGGAATTCGGCACATCTCGTGGTATCAAAGCTAAAGCCAATTCTGACTATAACAAGCGTACAAAAAACCCATTAGGCATAAACCAATCCGAAACCACCTTCGTCTTTGTTACCTTGGGGAGATGGGCGGATGCGCAGGCTTGGGCTCGCGAGAAAAGCAAAGAGGGAAAATGGAAAGAAGTCCGTGTATATACGGCCGATGACATATTAACAGCGCTTGAGGAAACTCCAGCGGTATATTTGTGGTTTTCAGAAATGTGCGGGAAATCGGTTCATGGATTATCCAGTCTGGAAACTTGGTGGAATGACTACCGAAAACCGTGTGATAATCTACTTACTTCTGAGCTTGTCTTGTGTAATCGATCTAATGAAAGAAGTCTTCTTAAGAAGAAACTAAATGACAGCAAGCCGAATCAAATAATAATACGGTCTGTGACGATTGAAGATTGTCTTGCATTCGTGGCGGCGACTTTGCTTTCTGAGAAGCAAGGAATGCTGTCTAAAGCGGTGGTCGTTAGTGAGGCAAGCGCACTAGAGTATTTAAGACAAGTGTCAGAACGTCTAATTGTGCTTTTGTCAGATGCTGCTCTAGTAAGAGAAGCTCAACTACTTACCGGACACCATATAGTTATTGGTATAAATAAAGTGCAGCAAGTCGCACCAACAATCAATTTGCCTGACATCTCGTATGAAAAAGCCGTCAACTATTTCAAAACAAAAAGTATACCGGATGAAAAACAAGCGGAGTATGCGCGTGCGGCACATAAAAGCATACCATTGCTGCGTAATAAAATTGCTTTAACACCTCTTCCAGATGAGCTCTTACCGAATTCAAATTCTCCTCATGTAAATCAACTAGTTAGACGAGCATGGATGCTTGGGCGGTGGGATGGTGCAATAAAAGGGGACGCAGACGTTATTGCCCGTTTTGTGATAGACCCCAGCGATGAAGAGTTAACTGCTGCGCTACTTAAAGACGCTAATAGTGCTAATCCCGTTTTTTCAATGTTTGGAAGTGTGCGTGCAGTTATTTCCCCCGTTGAGAGTGCTGAACGCTTTTTGCAAGCGATAACAAGATCCGATTTGGATGCCTTTCGAGAGGTGGTTTGTTCTGTACTGGAAGAAGCAAATCCTGCCCTTGTTCTTCCAGAAGATCAGCGATGGGGGGCGAAAATTTATGGAAAGGGGAGGAAAGAATCTGACGATCTTAGAAAGGGAATTAGTACTACACTTGCCTTGCTAGGTTCCTCGAGTGCGACTGTAAGCGATTTCCCTTCTCTGTCTTTTTCGGATTGGGCGGCCAAAGTTGTTTCAGATATTCTGCGTTTCGCAAATGATGATTGCACCGGGGACATATGGATTTCGATAAATGATGTTTTGTCGGAAATTGCTGAGGCAGCACCCGAAGAGTTTCTGGATGAATTGCAAAGAGCAATAAGTCCAAGCGGTGTATTCATGGATAAATTATTCCACGAATCATCTAATTGGTTGGCACCTACCAGCCCGCATGTACAAGTGCTTTGGGCTTTGGAACGTCTGGCAATGATTCCCGATTATTTTGGGAGAGCTATGTGGTTACTTGCGTTACTAGCTGATCGCGATCCAGGCGGGAAACTTGCTAATCGGCCGTTAAACTCTCTCGCTACTATTCTGCGCGTATGGTATCCTCAAACAGCTGCATTATCAGATGAAAGGCATTCGTTCGTTCAAAAAGTCTGCAGAAAACTACCTGAGGTTGGTAAATCACTAGTTATTGCTCTCATTCCTAGGGCAGGAGAAAGCACTTCAACAATTACGCCGTTTGAATTTAGACAATCTGCTTCACCAAGTAAGCCGACCGATAATCAAATCGTTGATGATATTAACGTATGTCTTGACTGTGCTATTGACCTTGCTGAAAGTGATCCATCAAGCTGGATCAAGATTATCTCTAAGTTGCCTTATTTGTCTCAAAAGAGCAGAAATACTGTTTTGAATAAGCTTAGTCTAGCTAAGTTGAAACCAACCGATACACGTGATGCGATATGGTTGGAGTTTTATAAACTTATCGGGAAATATCAGTCTTCAGCAAATGTGTCATCGTCTTTATCTCTCGAAGATATCAAATATTTCAAATCGGTCATGAAAGAGCTAGAACCAGTAGATCCTGTTGTTCAAGTAGCCCCGCTATTTACTTACGACTGGTTGGTTTACGTCTTGGACAATAATAATCAGTCGATTGATAGAAAGCATCTTCTAGGAAAAGCCAGAAATGATGCAATTAGTAAGGTCTTTGAGGAAGGTGGTCTGGAGAGCGTATTGCGACTTGCCAAAAGAGTTGAATGCCCTTGGATCGTTGGAGATGCGTTTGCTTGCCTCGGCCTACAGATACACGACCACGCGATTGCAAGACTCTTAGAAAGCGAGTTTTCCAAAGTATGTTATTTTGCGAGTTCAGCTTTGTATAGGCTAACTAATGGTAAATTAAGCAATCTACTGGAGATAATGCATAGTGATAGTTTGTCCAACACGGTGAAAGCTCGCTTGCTCTTGCTCTCTGATGAATTCGATGAAGTATGGACATCTCTTGATAGTTATGATAAAGAAGTGGAGATGATATATTGGCTAGAGTTTCCAATTAATCACTTAGGAACCGATTTCATGTTAGCCAATGAAGCAGCAAAACAGCTTGCGAATCATGGACGAATCGTGGACGCTCTCAAATTGCTTGCGTTATATTGTGATGCTAGTGCTGTTGAAGTTGATTCGGGCTTAGCGGCTGATCTTATGGAAAAGTTGCTGATATGCCATGATCGTGAAAGTGAGACATTATCTAGTTATGAAATAGAAGTGCTGATAAAACTCCTCCAAGATAGTGACAGTGTAGAACGTACTCGTCTTGAGAAACTTGAATGGGCCTATTTGCGAGCAATTAATGATGGACGTGTGTGCTTATTGTTACACCGAAAACTCGCTGATAACCCGCGCTATTTTGCTGACATAATCTCTCTCGTCTACCCAGAAACTGCTAATGTTGGAAAACAGCCGAATGTTCCGAAAGAACAGTCGGAAAATGCTTGGCTTCTGCTAAATACTTGGAGAACGATTCCAGGAGCGGTCAATGAGTCAAATGAGATCGTCGAAGAACAACTCAGAGCCTGGATTCAAGAAGCGCAAAAGATATTGTGTTCGCGTAACCTAATTAAACAAGGAAACTACTATATCGGGAAAGTACTGGCTCACGCTCCTGCTGATGATGACGGAACATGGCCATGTAAATCAGTATGTAATGTAATAGAAGACTTTCAGTCCACATTTTTAGATAAAGGTTTCAGTACTGAATTGTTCAATAAAAGAGAGGCATTTTTTCGTGGTTTAGAAGAAGGCGGGAAACAAGAGTACGAGCTTGAAGATGAACTCCAAAAATGTGCTGACAGAATTAACGTTCAATGGCCGAAGGTGGCTGCGCTGCTGACAAGACAAGCGAGAAAATATCACTCGATGGGATTAAATGAAGATGAGCAAGCTAAAAGGTATAAGGAGGGTATAGATTATTGAGTCCGGTGCTCTGGACTGCGGATAATGTGGTTTTGCATTTGGTGGTTAAGCAGTAAAACTGGTAATAGTCCTACTCCTTGGCGTTTTGAGTGGTAAATATACGGCCTGAAGGTTTTTATTTTGTTCTTGTTCGGTGTATTCCATACAAGTAATGTGCCTGTGCCTTTTGCCATTCAAAAGAGTAAAGAATAAATCGACTAGTGTGTAGAAGCGTATCAAGCAGCGGCCATACTGCCGCTTTTCACTATGCCTAGCTTGCATGCGGCATGTAGTACACGGTTAGGTAATTGAGGTGAGTGAAGGAGAGGCTGGATCATTGCGGGAGGCCAATAGGATCCAGAAATATTTGATACCCACACCTAGGTGTGGGTTAGAAAAGCTGTGATCTGATCTCACCAACTTTACTGGTCGAAGACCTTTTCTATCGCGTATTCCACATCTTTAGATAACTTAGAGTTGCGGAATAAGACAGTATGCAAACAAGGTGGGCAAAGACCAAATGAACAGCATTTGAAGTAATCACCAAGACATGCGGCAACGGCATGAGCCTGATTAATGACTCTAAACAAGTCGCCTTTACGATGCAGGGAGGGAAAGTTTTTTGATATTTCGGATACGCGGGCCGATCCATTGAAGACGAATCTTGTTCCACAGTGGTTTTCATGTGGTTTGTCGTCATTGTTTAACCGGTTTTATGTCCTAGTCGAGTTGGGGCGTGCTGATTACCGTGATGAGAATCTTGAGGCAAATTTGCGAGTTTTACAGTATTAGATGATGTATTTCAAAAAAATACATCTATTCCGACTGCTTAGAAGAATGTAAGAGAAAACGATAGACAGTTAAAATCACTGTAAAAGATAAATCGAACCATCCCCGTCCATTTCAAAAAGATTCCAAAATAGTGTGTATAAGGTAATTGCTGTTTTAGACTAATTGAACATTATGTCGCTTTATCTGAAACCTGCTGTCTGACTGCGAACGCATTCTTGGGTAGATTTTTGATGGTGAAGGAACAAGTACTGGCTTTTCCTATTTATCTTCAATGAAGAATATGTCCCATCGCTGCCTAGTGTCCATGTACCGGCAAGTACTATCTTGCTATCTTGATTGTGAAAAATCGTGTCTTTGAATTGGCTATAGATTCTGTAGTCAGGTACTCTAATATTCAACTTATATGGATGTGTTGTTGCAGTTTTCAAAAATATCTTGTGCCCTTCATTCTCAAAAAACCATGGTTTTTTGACAGCTTCCACAAGCATCTGTCCGCTTGGGCCATTTGAATGCATGTCTTCGCTGCGCTCGTCAAATAGTATTTCACCAAACTTGGAATTGTTGAATTCCTCATTAGGAAGGTGTTGCTTGCAAAGTGTATAAAGCTCTCGCACAGTTGTTGGCTGTCTGCACGATATGTTGCTGGTTGCTTGTATACCAATGCGTCTATCTTCCGTTTGCCTTGATGGACGATAAGGAACTCTTGTTTCTATTTTTAATATAGCTTTTTTATAGTCGAACTCAGGTTCAACATACAGCTCAGCAATCGTAGCATCGCCTGAACTGTAAGGGCAGTATTCAATATGCCGGTGCAGTTTTCGATTTGCTGCAAAGTATCCATTTCTATTGCCATCTGTTTGGCATATGTAGAGATAGGCATCACAGCGCGGATTTGGGCAAAAGTATCGTATATTGTGATCCTCAACCAAGGCTTGCAGAACACTTATATACTGAGTCCTGTCTGAATCCAGATAGGCATGATCAACCATTTGATCTCCTTTAGCTGGTTGTAGCACTCTCTACACTGACGGCGTGTGGGGTCACTTCTAGCCAAACTTGCTCTTACAATTTTATCACCGTGCTGTCTACTGGTACTTGTGTTTAAAATGCAGGACTGTAATCAATGAAAGGCAACTGCGAATCTGTATATGCGTGGGATAGGTCCGAGCTGAGCTGGGTTTATATTTGAACTGTTATATGGTAGTTGCTGTCAAAGCCGATTGAGTAGCGACCCGTCCGTTTAGACCTTGGAAAAGTGGTAGATTCGGATTCCATTGTCGAGGACGTCAACAGACGCGATTGCGATCCACAACCTTTGTTTTTTGCACCAGTTTCTAACCCTAGAGTAGAAGATATTTTGAGTTAGGCTACAGCTAAATTCGGTTTCTGCTACTCGTGAGTTTAAGTGCGGTAACTTATAAGGTCTTAACTTGTGTATATGGAGCAGACGGCTGCGACGTGGTGAGATTCGTGCCGTTGGGTTCTTTCCTTCTTGTGAGGAAAGAACCCAACCTACATACATATCAAGAATGTCAAAGGTTAGTCTGTTTGAAGATCTCTCAACAGCGAATCGGTGTCGGTGATGGTGATGAGCGGTCTGAACAGGGCCATCGTATCGATTGCCAGCTTGTGGTTTTCCAGCGTGGATCCGGCGCAGGCATCTGCTGCCAATCAAACGGCGATACCTTGGTCTGCGGCAGCCAAGGCGGTCTGCAACACACAGGCATCGGTGGCGACACCGCACAGGGCTATCTTCTGGGATCCCTTTATTGCCGTCTGCAATTCCGGCCCCCACTTGTCGAAAGTGCTGAGCGAGACAATTGGATGCCCCTTGGCGAGCTCGGCGGTCTCTGGCGTGAGGTCATACATGGGATCGTCGGAGGGGACTTGGATTTCCGACCATTCGTCCATGTATTCCACCCATACGCCTTTTGGCGGCTGCGGCGCAATGTATCTAGTTAAGCAACGCGGTCGCCGTATGCCTTGGCGAGACAGGTGTAGTTCTTGTCTGTCTGGTAGTAGGCCCCGTCGGAGCATGCCCAACGGGGCCACTCATTGTGGGCGAATGCCTCCTGGCGGTCAATCACCACCAGCCATTCATCATTGTTGATCATGATAATTTCCTTTCATGTTGTGAAGTATGGAGCGTATCCCTCTGCACCCCTTACGGTTTCAGTCGATGCTCTCCTGACGACGGATATCGCCCTTCTGAAAGAGCAGCGTTCCGAGAAATCCGACAGCCTGGGCTGTGATGACTCCCATGTTGGCTGCTGCCCAGGTTGGAAACAGGTAGATGATCCCCGTTCGTGTGATGAGTACATGGGTGGCAGAAGCAGGGAAGATGACCTGCGATTCTGTATTTTGTAAGTGCTGTACTTATCCTCGTGCAAGTGATGGCTATCTGGAACCGTGGGTGGTAGGTACGCCCACCGTCCAAAGTGTGCTTTGGATGCGTTATAACGGCGAAGTCTGTTTCTGTGTGCTTCCCACATGCTTACGTCATAAGTCGTGCCTCCATGGCGCTTGTGCTTTGAAGAGAAGCAATATGCAATCCTCTAAATTAGAAGCTTCAGGTCTTCATGTTTTACGGATTTGCCGGGAGGGGGGGGTGATGGTGTTCGGGGAAATCCGCCAACGGCATCTATTTCTTTTCTGAAAGGTCTAACCAAAGAACCAGATTCCGGCCACTCATCTGAGGTCTTGTCTGTTGTGGACTCGAGGTGTTGGCAGGTAACCTCTTCCGCTTTTGTAAAGGACACTGAGCGGGGCATGGTCTTGGTTATAGCAAAGAAGATAGATGGATACCGGTGATTACTGCTGTAGAGAATGTGTCGCGGAAAGGGAACCATCAGCATGCTCATGAGCAGTCGTATGTTGGCCCAGACCAGCAGTGCCTAGCGCCACTAGCTGGTCTTCCATCGGCGTTGTCTCTCGGCATATGCTCCTTTTTTCATTGCAGTTCCTTCGTTCTTGTCTTGGCTTTGGTGTGGATAGTTCGAGCGGTGATGGACATGTTTCGGCGTCCGAGTCAGGCCCTTTATACCTGACGCTGTTCCCAGACCGGCCTGCTGGGCCCTGTCTAACGATGAGGTCGCCTGCAACGGCCACTGCCGTAAGCAGCAAAGCCGTGGTCCAATAGTCCACGCGCTTGATGTTCTGCATGAACGCGCATGGAGCTAGGAAGGAGAAAGTCACGGTGAACATGATCGGGAATGAGACTGCTCTCCCGAGCATGCTAAGGATCGACTTCTTGTTTGCGCAGGTTCGTGAATCGCCGCGATTTCCGGTATCGTTCTGGTTTATCATTGCTTCCGTCTGACTGTCGGATCGTTGCACATCCACATCATGCGTGGCGCTGCAGCATGCTGTCGGCCCCTTCGGAATGTGTTTCAACATACCATGGAACATCAACGGTGAAAAGGGTTTGGCTTTGTAGTACTTGCGAATGGCTGATAGGGGAGTGAGACAGTAGTTCTGATGCATGTGCTTCCTAGCTTCTCGTATCTTCTTTGGCGGTGTTGCTTGGATACAGGACGGTTGGTTCGGAGCATGTCAAGTATCAGCCGATTTGCAGATACTGGTTGATGGTGACAGTGTGTGTCTTTTATATCCTCTGTCCTGCCGCTACACGCAGCATGGGTCAGCCGGGGCCGCTGTTCCAGCTGCCTGGCCTTCGCGATTACGGAAGTATCGATTGATGCGAGCCTAATCAACGCGGTTGCACTGCACGCGCCAAGCGATCGGTGTAACCCCGGTTTCTCTGGTGAAAGCCGCGCTAAATGAACTAGGGCGCATATATCCGACCTGCCTGCCGATCCAGGCAATGTCCTCCCTAGTGGACGAGAGAAAATGACGGGCCCGGTCCATTCTTTGCTCTCTGATGTACCTGGCCAGACTTGTGCCGGTCTGATGCCTGAAGGCGGTGCATAAACGGGTGCGTCCCACATACAGGGATTGGGCTATCCGATCAATGGAGAGGTCGCCGCCCAAGTGGGATCGGATGTGGGCTTTGACCTGCTGGACCAGGTCGCGGTCGTGTGACGGTTCGTGGCTCTGTACAAGGGCGGAGAAAGCCTGGGCCAGCATGGCCATGAGGAGGTCGATGTGTGCTTTTATGAGGAACTCCGTCTGGCCCGGTCTTCCGAGAGTGAACGTCGACAGGGCGGTGAAAGCGGCCTGAGCAATGTCGGATGGCCAGGGTTGGACGAAGGCGTCAAAGAGTCCCCCGACCTGGCTAGGCCATTGGTTTTCCAGCTCCATGAAATAGCCGGGCAGGATGCAGATGCTCCGGGTCCGTGAGCGGGAGCCTGCCGGTATGCGGTTGGTGACCGATCCCGCCTGCTGGATTAGGGAGACCATATTGCCCTCCTGCTTTGTACATGGCTGCAACCCATAAGGAGCGGGGTTGGCTGCCGGGCTTTCATCCAGGGTCAGGCAGGCATAGTCGGTCATGGCGTACTCGTTAAAGTTCATTTCGCGCAGGAAGGTGATGTCGTGCCATATGACCAGGCAATGAGGACCTGCCGGATTGGCTTGGAATCTTCCCTGGCAGATATCGCCATCGACCTGCCCTTCCAATCCTCCCGATCGGTGATGGAGTTCCATGCCGAGTTGCTCCACTTGGGGGCGATACAGGGTCTGTATCTCGCGGGACTCGGAACGTATCGTGTGGTCTGTCATGGCTCACCTGCTTTCATCCTGCCGGCTTTCACAGCAATCTCGGTAGACTTTCGTTTTCGTTCGCACCTTTTACGGATTCATTCGGCGCTCTGTGACGGTCTTCCGGGCATTGACTTCTCAGATTACGTTCGATGGCAGCGAACAACAAGAGTTTTGGATGAACCTGGAGGAAAGAGATGACCACAGATCAGGCGGATTCGAGAAGCAAACCGGATCCTGCAGAAGGTAAAGCACAGGGCGGGGGAGGTGCGCCTAATCGTGAGAGGTCGCATGGGCGTAGTTCCCTCAGGCGGCTGCTTGATTTCGCCGGCCCTCGTAAGGTGTTCTCCTATCTCGGCTGTGGTCTGTCCGCCCTCTCCACGATTGCTGGCCTTGGACCCTATATCTGCATATGGCTGGCGGTAAAAGACCTACTCGCCGTTGCTCCGGGGTGGTCTCAGGCTACGGAAATCGCCATTTATGGATGGCTGGGATTCGGGTTTGCGGCGGCTTCCGTCGTTCTGTACTGTGCAGGGCTGCTGATGACACATCTGGCGGCTTTCCGGAGCGCATCCAACATGCGCAAAGCGGCCATAGGCCACCTGCTGAGCCTTCCCTTGGGGTATTTCGACCTCCATGCCTCCGGCGAGCTGCGTCGCACCATTGATGGCTCGGCGGGCGATACCGAGAATCTGCTCGCCCATATCCTCCCCGACGCGGCTGGATCCTTCGCCATGATTCTAGGCATGCCGATACTGATGCTGGTCTTCGACTGGCGTATGGGCCTGGCCTGCCTTTTCCCCATTCTGATAGCCCTGGTCTGTATCCGCGTGATGATGAACGATCAGGGGCAGTCCTTTATGAAGGAATACCAGGATGCCTTGGTGCGGATGTCGAAGACCGGGACAGAATATGTCCGTGGTATTCCGGTCGTCAAGGTCTTCCAACAGACGGTGTACTCCTTCAAGGCGTTCCATGAGGCCATCGAGCATTACAGCCGAATAGCCAGGAACTATGCCATGCAAATCTGCCACCTGCCCCAGACCATTCAGATGACGGCCCTGAACGGGACCGTGATCTTCCTGATTCCTGTGGCCATCCTGCTGGCTTCGGGGCAGAGTGACTTCACCTCTTTTGTGGCCGATTTCGCCTTCTACGCCGTCTTCTCGGGCATGGTCCCCACGGCCATGATTCGTCTGCAGTTCTCCAGTGAGTCCTTCAGCAAGGCCGACGATGCCTTGGACAGGATTGCCGGCGTGCTCAGCAGTGATCCTCTGACGGTAGCTGACGAACCGGAACGCCCGAAGTCAGCAGATGCTTCCCTGGAACAGGCGTCATATACCTATCCAGGTGCTGATCTCCCGGCACTGGATCGGATTGACTTCAAGGTGCCGGAGGGTGGAATGGTCGCTCTGGTCGGTCCCTCGGGAGGCGGCAAATCGACCTGTGCCAGTCTGTTGCCACGTTTTTGGGATGTGGATTCGGGCAGGGTCGCTGTGGGTGGTATTGATGTCAGGTCCATCGATCCACACGATCTGATGGGGCAGGTCGCCTTTGTCTTCCAGACCAACAGGCTCTTTTCGACCACCCTCCTGGAGAACGTTCGCGCAGCCAGACCGGACGCCGCTCCTGAGCAGGTTATGGAGGCATTGAGAGCGGCTCAGTGCATGGACATCGTTGACAAGCTTCCCGAGGGGCTGGATACCATGCTCGGTTCAGGTGGAACCTACCTTTCCGGGGGAGAGGTCCAGCGCGTGGCCCTGGCCAGGGCAATCCTCAAGGAGTCTCCCATTGTGGTCCTGGATGAGGCGACTGCTTTTGCCGATCCCGAGAATGAATTCTTGATACAGAAGGCGCTAGCCGAATTGACACGGGCCGAAGGGGGCCGACGGCGAACCGTTCTCATGATCGCCCACCGTCTATCGACTGTGGCTCATGTCGATCGAATCCTGGTGCTGGATGGGGGCCGCCTGGTTGAGCAGGGCACTCACCGCCAGCTTCTTGACGTACAGGGTACCTATGCCCGTATCTGGTCTGATTATGAGCGGGCGGTCTCCTGGAAGGTCGACAATTCTCCGAAGGCTGCCGCCGGAGCGGGTCAAAATCCCGCAGGCCCCATTGCGGGTGAGAAGCACGTCGTTCCCGGTGTCGGGCCATTCGCTACGGACTCGTCTACCGGTGATTCCGACATCCAGAGGGAAGGAGGTGAGGCATAAGTGTTGGCCTCATTCAAGAAGAAGTATGCCCTGTCCGACCGAGGCATGAAGATCGTGGTTTTGGGAACGCTGTGGACCACACTGACCAATCTGATTATCATGGCGGGAACGGGCTCCCTTCTGCTGGTCATGAACGCATTTGTTGAGCACCTGACGGCAGGGGCGCCTCTGCCGAAAGTCCTGCCCTATCTGGCCGGTCTCCTGGTCTTTGCGCTTATTCTCTTCGGCACCTCCTGGTTCCAGTACAGTTATTCCTACGGTGCGGTCTTCAGCCAGACCGGAACCCAGCGGATCGACCTGGCCGAGAGACTGCGCAAACTGTCTCTCTCATTTTTCGGGCGGCGTGACCTGGCTGATCTGACCGATACAATTCTGGGTGACGTGGCCACCATGGAACATGCCTACGCCCATGCGCTGAGCCAGCTCTATGGCGCAGTCGTTTCATCCGTCCTGATATTCCTGTCGCTTCTGCCCATCAATTGGGCACTTGATTTGGCTGCATTCTGGAGCGTGCCGGTGGCTTTCACTATCATCTTTGCCACTCGACGATTCGTTGAAGCTTCGTCACGGCGTACGAGGCAGGCCCAGATTCGGGTCAGTGACGGCATTCAGGAGGCGCTTGACTGCGTTCGGGAGATTCACGCCACCAACCAGGAAGGGAGGTATCTGGAAAGGCTTTCCTCGACCATCGATGACACCGAAGCCACTACGGTCCGAACCGAGATGACCAATGGCCTTATATTGAACTCCGCCATGGTGGTTTTGAGGTTGGGTGTGGCAACGACCTTCCTGGTGGCTGCCGGATTGATCATCCAGGGCAGGATCGACTTCATGGTCATGTTCCTATTCCTCCTGATGGTCTCACGGATTTACTCGCCCTTTGATCAGGCGCTGATGCTGGTTTCGGAGCTCTTCCAATCCCAGGGCTCGGCCCGGCGGATTCGCTCCATCAACGAGGAACCTGTAGCCGAGGGGAGTACGGAATTTCATCCCGATGGTCACGATATCGTCTTCGACCACGTTGCCTTCTCCTATCCCGGCCTTGCTGGTAAGGCGGCAGGTGAGCCGGTTCTTGAAGATGTTGGTTTCACTGCCAAGGAGGGGGAGATTACGGCCCTGGTGGGCCCCTCGGGGTCCGGGAAATCGACCTGCGCTCGATTGGCGGCTCGCTTCTGGGATGCCGCTTCAGGTTCCATCACCGTGGGAGGGGTGGATGTGAGCCAAGTGGATCCGGAGGTTCTCCTGCGGGACTATGCCGTTGTTTTCCAGGACGTGATGCTCTTTGACGACACGGTCATGGGCAATATTCGGATGGGGCGGTGCGGTGCCAGTGACGAGGAGGTGTTGGCTGCGGCCAGGGCCGCCAACTGTGACCAGTTTGTATCGCGCCTGCCACAGGGGTACCAGACGATGATTGGTGAAAACGGCTCCAGACTTTCCGGAG
This sequence comes from Bifidobacterium sp. ESL0825, assembly GCF_052606465.1. Lineage (NCBI taxonomy): Bacteria > Bacillati > Actinomycetota > Actinomycetes > Bifidobacteriales > Bifidobacteriaceae > Bifidobacterium > Bifidobacterium sp. ESL0825. The sequence continues at coordinate 777,177 of NZ_CP199589.1, read as the reverse complement.
GTGAACGGCAGCGGATTTCCATTGCCAGAGCCATTCTCAAGGATGCCCCGATTGTCTTGCTTGACGAGGCCACCGCCTCCCTGGATGTGGAGAACGAGACGCAGGTGCAGGAGGCCCTGTCGCAATTACTGGTGGGGAAGACCGTCATGGTCATCGCCCACCGGATGCGCACTGTCGAACAGGCAGACAAGATTGTGGTTCTTGACCATGGGCGTGTGGTCGTGCAGGATTCTCCGCAGAAGCTTATGGCCGCAGATGGTGAGTTCGCACGGATGGTTCGCTTGCAGGGCGAGAGCGCAGACTGGTCCTTGTAGAAAGAGCTTGAATCGGCTGCATGGAGGAGCCAGGAAATCAGGTTCGTTCTGCAGGAATCAAGGCTCATCAGCTCCTTGAGCATCGCGAACAACTTCAAGCTGTACCTGCTCTAGGCAAGGACGCCAGGCAAGGGGCATTCGGGAAGATTCGGCCAAGTGGTGGACTCTCTGGGCATTGGGTCTATGCTTGGCAAAAACCGCTTGAATATTCCGATAGGGAAAAGCAAGAGCAGTCTTCGCATGGGTCGTCATTCTGAATTCCGAGGCTGTTCTTGCTGATGAGCCCACTGCCGCACTAGATTCAGCGAACAGGTCGAGGATCATCACTCTGCTCTTTGGCCTGGACTACGATTCGGGGTCCACCATCGTCACCGTTACGCACGACGCCTCACTGGATGACCAACATGATCGAATCATCAAATTTCAACGAAAGGCCTAGAACATGGGTTTCTGGATTATGGTATTCGCAGCTTTGCTCGGCTTGGCACTGATTGTTCGGGGATTCGTATTGAGCAAGAAGGACAAGCGCTGGTTCGCGCTGTGCATATTGGGTGTAGCAAGCCTGACATTCGCCGTTTGGCTTGTTATATGAGCACCCGGTGGAACAATGCCGAATGCCAGCATCAGGTGAGTATGAGTACAGATCGCTGTCGGGTGGGATTGAGTGTGCCCAGTATGTGGCTGGACATACTGCGCATGGGGAAACCTGATAGGTTCAAGCAAAACTCTGATAAAGGGAAGGGGCGATAATGGGAACAAAAGAGGATATTATTCCAGGAAAGCATGATATGGCTTCATCTCCTACGAGAGGTAGCCTTCTCATGCTGAATATGCCGTATCAGGGTCATATCAATCCGACCTTGGGAACCGTGCGTGCTTTGGTGAAGGCCGGTTATTCGGTCACCTATGTCTGCGATCCACGATGGCGAGATCAGTTTAGAAGATTCAGGTGCCTTGTTTGTTCCCTATGATGATTATCCTGAGCAGCCGAACAAGGTGCAGAGTCTTCGTGGCGGGGTTTACGCGATAGAGACGGCCCGGCGTTTGGCAGCAGAGAAGCAGTACGATGCTCTCATGTATGAAGGCCTGCTGCTGTCGGGCAAGTGCCTTGCTGATCAGATCGGCGTGCCATCTATCCGCTTGTCATCCACATTTACTTACAATCGATCGATTCTTGCCAAGCTGTCTGATACGGGCGGGCTGCACGTGACCAGTCTGCTGAAGTTTCCCGCCGTTGTGAAACTGATGTCGCTTTTGATGCGGCGGCATGGGCGTATCGAATCCGACGATTTCATCACCGAGATGGTCGATAACAATCCGACACTTACATACGTCTACACGTGCCGGTCTTTCCAGCTGGACAATGAAGCGTTTTCGGACGAGCAATTCAAGTTTATCGGCATCTCTGTGAACGGCAGAGCAGCACAAACCAAGGATGCCTGCCTGGACGATGAGCTCAACAAAGGCGGGTTACGGCCTGTCATCTACGCATCCTTGGGCACAATCTTCAATGCCTTTATGCCCTTTTACCAGGCGGTGGTGGCAGCGTTCGGAGATAGAGATGTCACAGTAGTGCTCTCGGTGGGCCGTAATTTCGACTAGACAAAATTGGGCCGGGTTCCTCATAACATTTTCATCCACCAGTCTGTAGACCAATTGGCCGTCCTTGAGAAGGCTGACCTTTTCATCACGCATGGCGGCATGAACAGCGTCAACGAAGTCCTCTATTATAAGGTGCCTATAGTGGTGATCCCCATGGCCGATGATCAACCGACGGTAGGGGCGAGAATCGCAGAGCTCGGGCTGGGAACGGTGGTGAGCCGCAAAAAGATCAACGGGCAGACGCTGGGGCGTGCAGCCTTGATGATCCAGGCAAACAAACAAATCGCCGACAATGTCAACAGAATCAGTGAGGACATGCGAAAGTCCGGAGGCAACCAGCGAATAGTCAAGGATCTGGACCACATCCTCAACCAATCCTGACCAAGTTCGTATATCGCAATCATGATAAGAAGAACTTCATCACTAGTGGCAGCTGGGGAGTCGTAGTACTTTCAGCAATGCCCCTCAACATTCTAAGCTACCTGAAAAGCAACAGGAGCTCCTCACACATAATTGAAGACCTCTGGTTTTAAAGTCATACAGCAAACTAAGGCCTATAGGCTATAGGAACTAAATAGTTAATAGGAACAGAATACGTTGTTTTGAATTTTATGCATGGCTCGGTCATGTACTTGTCGGAATATGCGTCAAACTGCGCCTAGGTCGGTCTGTGCTATTGTGAAATCTTATTTGTGCTTGCAGTTTGTTCTAGCCGATGCCTGTTCCGCGGTGCTTAGTCATGACGGTAGTTGAGGGCAAATCGTGCTGGCCGTGTCGCCAGACGAGGTCGTCTAATGATTCGAGTTCTTGAACACCAAGTATGGTTTGCGAGCTATGTGGCGCTCTGGGGAGTCCCGATGCGTGGGCTACACAATCAGCAGATCAGTCTGATCTCACTTTCCCAGGCTCAGACCGTTGCGGCTTCAGTGCATAGCGGCACAACTGCTTGTTCCAAGATTCGAGCAGGTTGTCGGTGGTGGGAATAGGGTTTCTGCGGCAGCTGGCCATGATGATGGAACTATTGAAGGTGACTTCCCTGATGCATTTGCCTGACAGGGTGCTTCGAGCAGATCCTGGTGAGCGGTTTCCTATGTCCTCTTGATGTAGGTGTGCCTCGGATCTATATGCGTGCAACAAATCGAATTTATCCTGTCGGATCGCAACCGGAGCCACAGCAATCTTACTGTTTTGATTCTTCCGTGCTGGGTGGCTCAAACCATGCAGATACCTGATTTTTGTTTACCTATTATTTCTGTCACCCAACTCATCCGAGATCTTGATATTAGCTTAGTTGCACGAGCAATAATCTGTCTTAGGCGGCACATCAAGAAAAAATGAGGTCCAATCGGGTATATTTTAGGCATACTGATATGCTGATCTACTTGCTTAAGCCCGTATCAGCTAGTACTGAGAAAATTCTAGTCGCGGTGTCATTTCAGTGGTCATTAGCAAAAGTTAAGTGTAATTAGCATGTACACAAATGGCAGCCTTGTGTAGCAACAAGCTGCAGGTTCGAATCCTTTTTAACGCACTTAAGGTAATTGTTCTAAGGCCGAGATACTTGGAAACTTTTTGTTTCTTGGATACAGCGCATCAATACGCTGCTGCCTTTTTCTATTTCTATTGGTTTGTGTTTCGTAAAATGTTGGCGCCGGCGTACTTTAGTTGATAAAAGTGTCGTCTAGGGAGTATGTTGTCCCATTTATTGGACGGTGAAGTATTCCCACGTAATCACGTGGTCTTATGATGAATAATGAAACTAGGTTGGCAAAAGGAGCACAGTATGGCGAAAGTGAGTTTCGAGGCATTCAAGAAGATGAACGATGTACCGATTCTCTCGGAAGATGATTTGCGGTCTTGGGGTTCGATCGTAGTGTCGAAGGAGACACGCAGAACCTTGGCTGATAACCTGATCGATTATCCACTGTCGGCCAGTGGTTCCTGGGCCACGTATCTGGGTAACCAGCTCGGGGTCGACCCGCCCGATTCCTTAGAAGCGCAGTATAGGGCCGTTAAGGAACGCCTTACGAACGAGTTTATTATCGTTGAACTTAACTGGGCAGGAGAGGGTGATGGTGCTAAGCCTTATGGAGGCGAACCCTATACGTGGCATAATTTTCATGATTGGGCTTTCCACGGTTTTGATGCTCAATGGAAGGTTGATGAGAATGGTGCTGCGGGACATCATCCCAACGGTGTTTACCGTCTGGCTCAGGCTGTTTGGAATACTCCAATCGAAGGGGCCTGGGTTACTGACTTTTGGAAAGGCATGCCGAGCTCAAGTGGGCCAAAACTGAATGCAAATCTCAGTTCTATATCGCAGGCGGAGCGTGACAAGCTTGAAGAAGGCATGGTTCAGATTCTGGCTAAAGAAGCCAAGAGTTTGGGCGCTGGCAGACCAATTTGGTTGGTTGTAGGACATGATTACGATCGGGTCTTACGGCACGCGAGAGAGCTCGTAGGCGATGAGACCTGGCGAATCATCCTGATCCCTCATCATTCCGGAGGTAATCAGGGGTACGTCAAAGGCAAGGCATCTATGAGGCGATGGTGCCCCGAAGCTCTTACAGCCATGTACGATTCTATAGGAAAAGCGCGTTCCGCTCTCGGACTGGAATGGAAAGTCGATACAGCTGAGAAGACCAAGTTTGTTTTTCGGCGGGCTAGCTGACATATCTTAGTAACACTGATGACAACTATGCCATTGGATTTGCACCCGTATTAGGCACAGAACAGATACGGGTGCTATTGCTTTAGCTAGGACTCAAAACATGCTGTGGCAGTGAATTGAAGAGTATTTGGTTTGGCCTGTGTGGCAATATAGCTCGCTTAGTTCTTAGCTCGTGTGTGAACTTATAGAAGCGGGAAATCGAGTGCGGTGCGAAGGGTTGAGTGCTGTCTATGTGACTAGGCTGGTCGGGCTGCACACTTGATGTTGATATAACGCGGCATTAAATATAAAATTTAATCAACTTAACTTGGTGTGGTTTTTGAGTTCGTGAACTATAAAGTCAGCTGTACATGGGAAAGGTTGCAAATTAGGTAATACATACAGCCATCGAGTGCTCTTCATCAAGACAATGACGTATGAGCAAATTTCAATACTCTAACAAATAATCATACCGGTTTAATTGCATTTGCGACTCAACAATTGCGGTACAATATGAGTCTTAATTGCTTTGCATATTGATGTTTTTAATAATCATAGCTACAAAATTTTACAAATAAGTTAGTATGAACAAATCCTTGAACCTACTTAAAACCATGAGATCATTTTATTGCAAATGATCTGCTGAGCTGCGCCGGGTATGTCCGTAAACCTGCCAAATTGAGTTATTGCTATCGAACATTTTGATGACTCTGTGAAGAAAGTATCCGCTGATCAAACCAGACATTTTCTAAAATATTCGATTGAATAACTGTAATTGAAAGAAATCCGTGACAGATTTCTTTTAATATTCAAATACGATTCGCAGAATCGCATTCACTGCGATTCTGTTTTCTTCAATTAGGCTTTTTTATGCTCTTATCATAGATGATTTAACATGGCTGGCTTTCGTCACCGCAGTTGGCAACCAACTTGGGAGCTCTCGTGCAGCTGTTGGCGTTGTTTTTGAGCGGCCTGGCCATACCCTTCGCCATCCTTCCGGATTGGTTGACGAATGTTATCAGATGGATTCCGTCGACTCTCTTTGGAGATCTCATTTTCTGGGCATCGAAAAATCCTCTGCAGCAAACGGGCGCCATGCTTTCAACTTCCATCGTGCTTGCTGTTACTGCAGTGCTTGTGTTTTTGGCGGTTCGCGGTTTCAAATGGGATGTGGAGTGAGTTTGGAACCCGAAGTGTCATTGATTAAACATGTTTGAAAGTTGAAATATTCAAGCAAGTTGTAAGTAATTCGTGCCACCAGCCATAGGACGGTTGGCGGGCCAAACTCGGTTTTTCTCTTAGTTGTTTGTCCATGTCTGGGACTGCAACACCATACTCTGTTGATTTGATTTAGCTCGTCCACGCTACCCTCAGCTCCTGCGGTTATTTCTCCTGATATGAATCTGATCTTGCCGTCAGCCGGGCGGCGAGGGCCGCTATCATGAGAGCCGGGACAGGATCGAGCGGGTCCTTGGATTGGGGCCCGATGAAGGAATGCGTGTATGGCGGATATGGTTGACAATCACAATGACGACGAAGGCCCGGACCTGGGCAGGACCTACCACAGCGGTCCGGTCATCATGCGCGGGCCCATGATTCCCGAGGCGGACGCCAATGCTGGTTTGCTCTCGTCTGGCGGTGACACGGACTGGCTGCACATGGATCCTTGGCGGGTGCTGCGCATCCAGGCTGAGTTCGTCGACGGGTTCGGTGCGTTGGCAGAGCTGGGGCCGGCAGCCGCCATCTTTGGTTCGGCTCGGACCGGCAGGGAGGATCCTAACTATGCCGCTGCGCGCAAGATGGGCGGCGACTTGGCCAAGGCCGGTATGGCAGTCATTACCGGGGGAGGTCCTGGCATCATGGAGGCGGCCAACAAGGGCGCCGCTGAGGTCGGTGGCAAGTCCGTCGGTCTGGGTATCGAATTGCCCATGGAGCAGGGACTGAACCGCTGGGTGAATCTGGGCATCACCTTCCGCTACTTCTTCGTACGCAAGATGATGTTCATGAAATACTCCTCGGGCATCATCGTCTGCCCCGGTGGGTTCGGCACCCTGGATGAGATGTTCGAGGTGCTGACCCTGGTCCAAACCCATAAGGCACCCAGCATGCCCATCGTCCTCTTCGACAGGGCCTACTGGCAGGGGCTCTTCGACTGGATTTCGGACACGGTGAGGCAGCGGGGCATGATCTCTGATCTGGACCCCGATCTGGTCATCCGCACTGATGATCCCGATGAGGCTGTGCAGGCCATTCTGCGTCACCGTGCCTGAATAAGCAGGCGGATAGCAGTCAGCGGGCGCGGGTAGCCATGATCATGCCCGTGCCGATGGGCAGCAGGCAGGATTCCCAGGCATTGTCTTTGCTCATGGCCTTCATGATGGTGCGCAAGGTGGTCGTTTTGGCGGATCTATTGGCCGGGTTGAGCACGCCGCCCTGGTCCGGTTCCTCCAGCAGATCAAAAGCATCGGTGAAGATCAGCTGCCCCCGGTCCTTGAGCAGGCGCGGGGCCTGGTCCATAACCTGTTGGTAGTTTTCCCCATTGCCTGAGACAACGATAAGGTCGTAGTCGCTGGGGTTGAGCCTGGGGAAGTAGGTTCGGGCAGCTGCGTTGACCGCCCGCAGCCTCATGCCTGGATGGACTTTCTCCATGCCCGCGAAAATTTTCTTGACCAAAGAGGTGCCTTGGGCTGTGGAGTCGACGGCGGTGAACTGACCATGACCATGCAGGCCCGTCATCAGGCGCAGGGCTTCGACCACAGAGCCGTTGCCTACCAGGATGATGGAAGCCGGGGCGTTCCGGCCGGCCAGGAACTGCAGGAAGGCGCCTTGCGACCGGGAACATTGGGCGAATCCGGCCTCCGAAGCCTTGTCTCGCAAGGTCTGCAACTTGTCGGATTCGACGTTCAGAGCGCTTGCCTCGGCGAATTCCCATCCTCTGGCGATGTTGTTGTACGAGGTTTTGTCCATGCTAACCATGGTAACGACTAGAGGGCACAAGCCTGTCGCCGGCTCTTGTTGCCCTGTGTGCGCAGGAGTCTGACTACTCCTTGACGGCTTCGACCAGCTTCCACATCTCTTCACCCACGTCGATCCCTCGGGGGCAGGGTCGGGTGCAGGCCCGTATGGATTGGCATGCCTGGATTCCGTCCACCTGGTCAATGGCCTCAAGTCGTTCCTGCCGATGGCTGTCGCGTGAATCGTTGATGAATCGGGCCGCTGCGATCATGGCTGCCGGGCCGGCGAAGGCTTCACCGCCCGCATAAATGGGGCAGGCCCCCTGGCAGAGTCCGCAGGCGATGCAGGTGCTGAGCAGTTCATACCGGGCCAGCTCTTCCGGGGTTTGCCGGTATTCCGACGATGGTTTTGTATCGGTCGCCTTTGCCTGGGCTGCTTCGCTGCTATCAACAGAGGAATCATCATGGACCAGATAAGGCTTGAAGCGTCGAATCTGCTCAAACATGGCATCGGTGTCCACTATCAGGTCTCTGAGCGGGGTGAAGCCGGGAAGCGGGCGGATCTCCACTGCTGAAGATTCTGCAATGTTTGAAGTTTTTGTAAGGTGCGTGGCATCTATAAGGCCTGTAGCTTCTGAAAGTTCTGCAGGGCCTGCTGTGCCCACAGGATCCGTAGCCGAGAAGTCTGAGGCCGTTGAGTCTGAGACCGAATCCGGATGCGATGCCGACGGGGGTATGGCCGTTTTGGGTGTCGCTGTGCCGGTGCGACGGAAGGCTGGAGACTGTTGGACCTGCGGAGTTCCATTAACTACACCGGGTGAGGCGTAGGCGTTCGGCATGGTCTTGGATGCAGACAGGCAGTCGGCGATGGTAGCTGTGCAGAGCAGATCCGGGCGGCCGTTGATGAGCACGGCATCCGACCCACACATGCCGTGGCCACAGGAGTACCGGAAGTTCAGTGTGGGATCCACCTCTCGCTTGATCTGCAGAAGGGCATCCAGAACGGTGCGCTGTGGGGCGATACGAATCGTGTACTCCTGCGTCCAACGACGGCCGCGGGCTCGTCGACTGCCTGTTGTGGCGAAAGGATTGCTTTTGGCGAATGGGTTGGTTCGTGCAGGACGCTCTGATTGAGGTCGTGGGGTAAACCGGGCTATTCGGAAGGTCACCGGGCGGGGATCGCGGTCCGATGCGGATGCCTTGGATCCGTCTGATTCCGTGGACTGTGATGTCACGGTTGCTCCTGTCCTTGTTCGGGAAACGGCCTGATGCCCACTGATATGCGCGGACTCCATCCTAATCCCTGCCTGACCTGGATAAGTGTCGAGCGGTTGCCTGTCTGAACAGATTGGGCTCAGAGTCCATCATCAGAGCCCATCAGTAGTTGCGGCCCTTGGGAGGCATGTCGACGATATGAACGGGCTGCCAGGAGACGTTTTCCTTGGCATCGATCATGGTGTGAGCCAGATAGTGTTCGTCATCGCGCTGCGGATAATCGCTCCGGTACAGGGCGCCGCGGGACTCCCGACGCTGCAGGCTGGCGTTCAGGACGGCCCGGGCCAAGGTCAGCAGGTTTCCCACCTCCATGATGGCGGTCACCTCCTGGTTGAGCACTGCTGTCTCACTGTGCGCACGCAGCTGTCTGGCATCGGCATCCAGGTGATCCAGGCCGCGCAAACCCCTTTCGATGCTGCTCTGATCGCATCGGACGGCAACGGCCTCCTCCATCAGCCGTCCCAGTCGGCCCATCAGTGCGTAAGGGTTGTTCAGGTTGGACCGGTCACTGGTATCGGGTTCTTCGCCTTGGTTGTCGGCCAATGCTGGTTCCGAGGGCTCGGCGTTGCTTGCGCCAGCCAGCAACTCGTCCATGAAGGCCTGACGCCTTTGCAGAGCTTGTGCCAGCGGAGACGTGTCGGTCATGTCGTTTGGCTTGTCGGCATTGGACATGGCGGCGGCGATGGTCTGCCCGGTCCTGGTGCCAAAGAGACAGGCATCCAGCAAGGAGTTGCCGCCCAGTCGGTTGGCCCCATGAACGCTGACACAGGAGCATTCCCCGGCGGCGAACAGTCCGTCGACGACTCGACGGCGTCCATCCTGCCAGCGATAGACGCGGCCACGATCGGTAATGGGAATGCCTCCCATGGTGTAGTGGGCGGTGGGTTTGACCGGAACCATGTCCACAGTGGGATCCAGGTGGGCGTAGCGATGGATGGTCTCAGTGACCTGGGGGAGCAGGGCAGTCATGCGCTGGCCGTCAATGCCGGTCATGTCCAGCCAGACGCAATCATGAGGCCCGTCCGGGTCCGATGGATCGGCCACCCCGCGACCTGCATCAATTTCGGCCATGATGGAACGGCTGACCACATCCCTGGCGGCTAGGTCGCCGTGTCCCGGCGCATAGTCCTGCATGAAAGCCCTGCCCTGACTGTTCTTGAGCACGCCGCCTTCTGCGCGGGAGGCTTCTGAAAGAAGGATGCCGGTGTGGCCCAGGCCGGTGGGATGGAATTGGATGAACTCTATATCCTCCAGCTGCAGGCCGGCCTGCAGGGCGAGTGCCATGCCGTCACCGGTCAGGTCCCAGGAGTTGGAGGTCGTATGGAAGAGTCGGCCGGCTCCGCCCGTGCACAGGACGATATTGTCGGCTTGGATGGCCTGCAGTTTGCCGGCGTGGGTGTCCAGGACGATCAGTCCTCGGGCATGGCCGCCGGATTTCTCATCAGTGGGCGGGTCAACGACCAGATCAGTCACATACCATTCCTCGGCGAACTCGACTCCCAGGTGCAGGCACTGCTGCCAAAGGGCGTGAAGGATCTGGTGGCCGATGCGATCGGCTGCATAGGCGGCTCTCCTGACTGGATGGCCGCCATAATCAGCGGTATGGCCGCCGAACTTCCGCTGGGCGATGTGCCCGTCTTCAGTCCTTGAGAAGGCCACTCCGTCATGCTCCAGCTGGATGACGATGCTCGGGGCCTGCTCGGCCAGAATCCGCACGGCATCCTGGTCAGCCAGCCAGTCGCTGCCCTTGATGGTGTCGTAGTAGTGCCAATGCCAGTCGTCCTTTTCCTGGTTGCCCAGACTGGCCGCAATGCCGCCCTCTGCTGAGCCGGTGTGGGATCGCAGGGGCTGCAGCTTGGAGACGACCAGGACCTTTGGCGACGAGCCGTTCCTGTTTCCGTCGCTCTCCAGAGCTCTGTAGAGTCCCAGAGCCGTCGACAACCCGGCCGCTCCGGCTCCGACGATGACGGCATCATAGCGGTTTCTGACCTTCTGCGGATTCATACCATTGATACTGTCACGACCCGTTGATTGTGGTGGCCCTTCCAGTCCATGTCTGCTTACGAGGGCAGAATGGATCTTATGACCGAACTTTCCTTCTCCCAGCAGGTGTATCAGGTCGTCAGGCGGATCCCTCGCGGCAAGGTGGCCACCTACGGTCAGGTCGCCTCTCTGACTGGCCATCCGCGCAACGCCAGGTTCGTGGGTTATGCGCTTCATGACAATCCTGAACCTGGGGTGATTCCCTGTCATCGCGTGGTCTTCCGCGATGGTTCTCTGGCCCCGGGATTCGCTTTTGGCGGGCCTGAACGCCAGCGTCAGCTGCTGGAGGATGAAGGCGTTCATTTTGTTCCTCCCCGCAGCGATGAATCGGCTGGTGCGGACGGCTGGGTGGTGGATTTGGATCGCTGTCGCTGGAAGGCCTGATTCTTCTGGTCTTCAGCTACCACGCATCCATTCTGCAGGTTGATCGAACCACGAATCTCCAGGGAACCCAGCAGCTGCATCAGATGCCTGACTGAGAGTTCATGTTCCTGATTGGCCAGCTCAGTGCGAAGCTGTCCCATCATGGGCGGACCGCCCCGGCGCTGGCAGGTACGGATAGCCGCCAGCACGGTTGCCTCCTCCTTGGCTAGACGATCGTCGTCGGCTTTTTCGTGTTCATGGGCCATGCCTGGATTTGATGGCGGGGTTGAAGGATGCTCTTTGTGCTGAGAGTGGATCGAAAGCCTGCCTTTATTAGTACCGGATTGTTTGAGCGTGATCGGGAGCGGCTGATTGCCGTGAGTGGTTTGGATAGGATGATCACAGTCAAGCGGCGGTACGCGCTGCGTGGGCTGCCTACTTCCTTGATGCTCATGATCTTCGGCGGTTTTGACTGAACCGTCGGTTCCTTGTCGAACAGGCTCGTCAGGGTGGATAGGTCCATGGGCGGGATGGCAGATGTCGCGGATGTCGGATGCCGACAGGAGCAACTCCGCCTTGCCCTCATGGATGAGCCGGTTGCAGCCGGTGTTTTCCGGCTGGTCGATTCTGCCGGGGGCAGCCAGCACGCGACGGCCCAATTCAACACCCCAGTTGGCGGTGTTGAGGGCGCCGGATCGGTGACGGGCCTGTGCCACCACGATGTCGGAGGCCAGAGCGGCGATGATCCGGTTGCGCAGCAGGAACCGACGCGCCTCAGGGATGGTGCCAGGCGGCAGCTCGCTGATCAGCGCGCCGCCATCTGCCTCGATGTTCTCGAACAGACGACTGTTGCGTTTGGGCCCCATATGCAGCAGGCCTCCAGCAAAAACGGCGACCGTGCGTCCGCCGCCAGCGGCCAGGGCTCCCCAGTGGGCGGCGGCATCCGTGCCCATGGCCCCGCCGGAGACGACCAGGTGGCCTTGGCCGGCAGCCTGTCTGGCTATTTGATGGGCGATGGACCGGCCATACTCGTCACAGGCTCTGGATCCAACAACGGCCAAGGGGTGGTCACAGCAGATCAATGCTTCAGGATTGCCTCGTCCCCACAGGCAGAGGGGAGGGGCCCAGTCGGAGCGGCGCGCCAGGTCGTCCACCTGACCTGGCCAGCAGGGGTCGCCTGGGGTCATCACCCAGAATTGGCCTCCACCAGTCATCATGGTCCGCACCTGGTCGGTGTCCATGGCTAGCAGGGGCGTCAGACGTCTTCGCCAGGAGCTGCTGATCTTGTGGAACCGGGTGAGATCCTCAGGGCTCGTTTGCCGTCCCCACCGAGCCGTCCCCTTAAGAAAGCGTTCGTCCAGTTTGGAGCGTGCTGCTTCGTGAGCGTCCTTGCCATCCGACTGGTTCGGCGCTCCCAGCTCGATCAGGTTTCGGCACAGGTCGGCTGCCTGGTCCGAGCCCAGCAGGCAGGCGATCATGAAGGCATCGGGGCCATCTGCCGCCAAGGTCAGCACAGCTCTGGCAAGCCAGTCGCTCTCGACCATGGTCATCGGTCGCGGTCGGCCGGCAGGCATGGTCTTTATCAAGGGTTTGGACATCTCAGACGGCCCTTGTCCTGAGCAGGATGCCGGTGGTCACGTCGTCGGCACCCGGGCTGGTCCGCCCGTCCAGGTCTGCCAGAGTCCATGCCAGGCGCATGGTCCTGTCGGCACCTCGCAGACTGATCCGTTGCCTGCGCAGGGCCTGATCCACGACCGAACGGGCCTTGGCTGATGTATTCCGGCGCAGCCATTCTCCGCTGATCTGGGCGTTGCAGGTCCAGCCTTCCTTGTGGAAACGCTCTTTTGCTGTCTGACGGGCGCGGGTCACACGCTGGCGGATCCGGGCGCTGTGCTGGCGTGGACGGTGGTCGCCGAATCCCGGGTCGGTCACAGGAGGGACGGTGGTCTGGATGTCGATGCGGTCCATGATGGGTCCGGACAGCCTGTTCCAGTAGCGGAGGCGCTCGCGGGGCGTGCAGGTGCAGCGCTCGCCTGTGCCGTATCCGTACCCGCAGGGGCAGGGATTGGCAGCCATGACCAGCTGGAAACGAGCCGGGAAGGTGGTGCTGCCCTTGGCGCGGGACAGGAAGATTCGCCCGATCTCCAGGGGCTCGCGCAGGGATTGGATCACCCTTGGGGAGAATTCCGGGGCTTCATCCATGAAGAGGACGCCGCGGTGGGCACGGGTGATGGCGCCAGGCGTGGCCAGTCCGGCGCCGCCACCAACCATGGCCGCCATGGAGATCGTATGATGAGGAGCCTCGAAGGGCGGCACATCAGAGATCCCATATTGGCTCAGCGTGCCGCACAGGGATCGGATGGAGGCCACCTCCAGTTGTTGAACAGCATCCAGGGCGGGCATGATGCTGGGAAGCCGTGCAGCCAGCATGCTTTTGCCGGCTCCTGGAGGACCGACCATGAGCATGTGGTGACCGCCGGCTGCAGCCACCATCATGGCCCACTTGGTCTCCTCCTGGCCGATCACATCAGCCATGTCCGGCTTGGGCGGAGACGGGTCGGCATTGGCGGGTGAGTTGTCTTCATGACCTGAGTTCCTGGGGTGCACACTCGCTATGGCGGTCGACTTGTCAGAGTCCCGGCGAGTGTCTGCTTCGGGGACGACAATCCTGCTTTGCCCACCCAAGGCCTGGATGAGCTGGCCCAGGTGGCGCAGCCCCACGACCTCGATATCGGGAACCAGACGGGCCTCATCAAGGTTGTCTGCAGGGACGAAAGCATGCGTGATTCCCTGAGCTCTGGCCTGAGTGAGAATGGGGAGCAGACCGTTGATGGGCAGAATAGTGCCGTCCAGGTTGAGTTCGCCCAGGATGACGGTATGGTCCAGGCCCTCCGTCGGCAGCGCTCCGCCGGCTTCCAGAACGCTGGTCGCTATGGCCAGATCGTGTGAGGAGCCATGCTTGGGTTTTGAAGCAGGGGACATGTTGACGGTGACCCTGGTCTGCGGCCACCGGAATCCGCAGGCCGAGCAGGCGGATTTGACCCGTTCCCGCGACTCCGACAAGGAGGCATCCGGCAGACCGATGATGGAGAAGTAGGGCAGCCCTGGGGAGATGAAGGACTGCACGTGGATGAGAAAGGCCTTGAGGCCTATCAGTCCAACGGATTCGGCGGATCCGAGACGCATCAGAAGGCCTCCCTGGTGTGTCTGAGGAAGACCGATCCCGGATTCCAGCCGCCCCTGCCCGAACGGTTGGATTCCCTGACGGCCTCGGCGGATGCCCGACAGGAAGCCGGGGGATGGGAGCCCTCGGAATGCATGCTTCTGCCAGGGTCGGACTTGACTGACAGGCTGATGACATCAAAACGGGTGCCGCGATGCCGTGCGTTGGGATCCCGGTCGTGGCTGATCAGCCATTGGACAGCTGCTCGACGCAGATGGGTCTGTTTGCGCGGGCCGACTGCCTGTTCCGGGGACCCGAACCGACCGGTGCGTCTGGTCTTGACCTCTACGAAGACCAGAGTCGCCTCAGGATCCAGGGCGATGATGTCCAGCTCGCCGAATCTGCTTCTCCAATTCCGGGCCAGGATTCTCCAGTTTCGTTGTCTCAGCCACTGGCAGGCGTAGTCTTCGCCCAAACGCCCGAGCTCTCGGCTGCTTACGCCTTTGGCTCTGATCTGTCGCTCAACATCTGCCAGCTCCATGTCGAAAGATTCAGGGCTGCTCGTAGCTGATGTGGTATTTCCAGGTTGCATTATTTCCGCGTTGCTGGCAGAGCCTATGGAATCAGGCAGAGCGCTTAAGGGCTGTGTGACCGATGGGTCTGCGAACATAGCGTCGGCATCGGTTCTGTCGTCCTTGTCGTTGAAGACTGTGCGGAGATTGGTTGGTCTAGTCAGTGCTTGTGTATTCATGTTTCTAGGAGACCACTGGAAGGAAGGCGGCGACTAGTAGAACCGGGCATGTGGTCGAATGAACCTGCGCACGCACGAAAGTGGATGAACGAGTGGATTGACCATGCAGACGCTGTACCTATTGCGCTTATCTCTGCATCAGGCAGAGGCGGCAGAGGCAAAAGAAGAAAAGCATTGAAAGAGAGTTGAAAACAGAGAAGGGGGAAAGTGAAAACCAAGGAAACAGAAACCATGGAAGCGGAGACTGGCAGCCCAAGAGAAGGAGATTAAGAGAGATGCGGGGCAACAGGCCAATAAAGGAGTCGGCTAACACGACAAGAAGAGCCTGTGATGGTCTTCGTTGCCGCCATGCATCCGGATGAGGGAAGCAGGGATTCAAGGAGACCAGGAGGTGCAACCGATGGTTTCTCGAGAAGCACCATCCGGTCTCCTATTCCTCAATTGCCTTATGGTCTATATGGCTGATTGGTCAGGTAGTGATTGGATTTCTGATCGACAAAGATGCTTGGTTTGAAGCGAACTAGGTGGATGTGACGCAACCCCCGGGAAACCACGTCACCATCCATCTAGCGCCTAGTGGGCTGGTTAAGGGGGATCAGGCCGCGGTGACCACATTCATGTCGGCACGGGTGATGGCCTGGTCGAAGTCCCTGGTTCCCTTGAAGACTTCCTGGGTCCAGGGGTTGATGTGCTGACGGCGCGCACGGACCAGGATGTAGCCCAGTGCGAGCACGTTGGCGGCCAGGGAGAGGATGGAGACCGTCAGGTTGACCCCGGCCTTGTTGACCGACTGGGTTGAGAAGACCGAGTAGTCCTGGAACATGGGCAGTACCTGAGCGAACATGCACCAGATGGCCAGGGTGTTGGCCCGGTTCTGGATCCAGCCTCCTTTGTTCCAGAGGAAGTTGGCGAAGGTGGGTGCCAGGAGGAGGGCCAGGCCGCAGTACCAGGCATGGTTGGGCAGGCAGTTGTAGGTGTAGCAGAAGTTCCACAAGTCATAGGAGATGATGAAGACCCAGGTCATGTCGGGCCAGAGCATGTCGCGACGGTCCTTGGAGGCATAGATGCCGAAGATTCCGGTCATGCAGAAGATGTTGATCAGGCCCGCCACCCCATTGAAGATGTTGTGCCAACCGCCCATCAAGGTGATACCCTCAGTGGACACCCAGGTTCCGCCCCATCCGCGCAAGGCGGATTCGAAGTCGGAGACCACGGCGATCAGGATGTTGATCGCGACGATGATGAAAGGGAAGCACTTGAACCAGTGGGACTTGCCGATCTTGCCCCATCCGTACTTGAGGGCCATGAAGCCGATGCATCCGGCGGTGGCGGCATAGAGCTTGGCATAGTGGAACCAGCTGGTCATATGGACGTAGGTCGGGTTATGCAGCGCCCAATCGGCCCCGAAGGCCGCCGATACGTAGATGGTCAGGAAGTATGCGGTCAGAGCAGCGGGAATGGCCAGGAAGCAGATGATGCCTCCTGTCTTGCTCCTCCTGGCGACCTCGTTGAGACCGATCAGGCATGCGAAGACAAGAATCCAGCCCAACCATTGGTAAGGGGCGTTGGCTCCGTAGACTTGGAACAACATGACGATGTCCTTTCTTCTTTTCTCTGTCAGGTGTTCATTGGTTTGGTTCTTGGCAGCGGATGTCGGGAAGGACGCCGTCGCCTTACAGGTAGGGCTCCAAGTGGAGCGTTTGGGCGGCCATGTGGATGAAAGTTTCGTCGCTGGTGTCCGGCTGCACCCTAAGGAGGGTGATGAACCCGGAAATCAGGACGATCAGCATTTCGCGCACATGGTCGATGGGCAATTGATCCTGATGGTGCCTGGCGAAGTCCTGAACTGCTGTTTGGCAGAAGTAGTCGGCTATGGCTTTGGAGACCTGGTCCACGAATCGCGTGTAGAGCCCTCCGTTGCCGGAGTGAATCATCTGTTGTCGGAGCGGGCTGTTGTCGGCGATGATCGACCGGGCCACATGTACGACGGTCTCCAGTGCTCCCTTGACGTCGCCGGGTGTCCGCACCCTGTTCCATTCCTCCATCCGGGCCAGGACCTGGTTGACGGACTTGTCTACCATGGCTTGGGCCAGCGTCTCCTTGTCGGGGAAGTAGTGGTAGAAGAGGGATCTGGTCATCCCCACCTGCTTGGCGATGTCCTTGATGGTGATGTGGGAGAATCCCTTATTCCTGCAGATATCGATCACAGCCTGGATGATTTCGTCGCTTTTTCTGGACCTCTTGTGCGAGCGTCGCGGTGCGAAAGCTGACGCGTCTTCTGTAACTGATGCCTGCATGGTTACTTCCCGTCCTTCCGGAGTTTGCCGACCCAGGAACTGAACTTTGACACTATGTCAACATTGACGACTCAAGTATAAAACCAACTTTGACAAAGTGTCAATTTCGTCTAGGTGCCTATCTGTAGGCAGCTACCATGTTTAACCTCATGTGGAGAGGAAGGGGATATGAGAAGACCCCGAAGCGGAGAATGCTCCGGGGTCCGATAGAGGCCTGTGGTCAGTTAATCTGTGATGCTAGGACCTGAGGTACGGGTGACCGCCTTACCGAACCAATCCGGTCATCTGTCCCAGATCCAGCTCGAAGCTGACGCCGCGCTGCTGATAGTCGGGCTGATTGCGTGTGTGCTGCATGGCTGAGCGGACGAATTCGCCGGCGATCCGGGCGGCATCGGCCAGGCCTCGTCCTGCAAAGAGCGCCCCGCAGAGGCTGGATGCAAAGGCATCGCCGGTTCCGTGGATCATGAAGGGCAGCTTGTCGTGGACCAGCTCGGCGCGCTCGCTGACTCCGCCATGATCTGCCGAGGCCACGAAGTTGCGCAGCTTGCCGTCCTTCCGGTCGATGCCCTTGATGATGACGTTTTTCGCGCCCATGTCCAGCAGGCGGCCCAGACGCTGACCGACCTGGGCATCGTCGAGGTCCTGGCCTTCGTAGTCGATGCCGGTCAGCAGACTGACCTCGGTCAGGTTGGGCATGAGCAGGTCGGCCCCATCGACCAGGTTAGTCACGGCCCGGCACATTTCCTCGGTGTAGGTGGGGTACATGGATCCGCCGTCGCCCATGACCGGGTCGACCAGCCGCAGGGCCTTGGGGTATTCCCGATACATGCGCTGAATGATGTCGACCTGCTCGGCGCTGCCCAGGAACCCGCTGTAGATCCCGTCCAGGTCGACGCCCTCCTTCTGCCAGGCATCCAGGTATCCCGGCAGCATTTCAGTGGTGTCGTGGAAGGTGTAGTCCTTGAACATGGTATGCGCGCTGAACAGGGCTGTGGGCACCGGGCAAACGTCGCATCCGGCTGCCGAAAGGATGGGGATGGCGGCCGTCAGCGAGCACTTGCCATACCCGCACATGTCATGCACAGCGGCGACTCGGGGGATGTACTTGCTGTCGCGCTGGTAGAGCCTGTTCTGATCGTCCGTCTGTCCGGCCATCTTTGAACTCCTTCATGCCTGCTGAGGCTGTTCGCAGCGGAGCCTTCTCCGTCGCTTACTCGACTCTACAGCGGAGGGGTTAAACGGGCACCGCCGCGTGTGCAATAGCGAGATAAAAAAGGCCAGTTTTCAACCTTTTGGAAGCTGTTATAAAAAAGGACGATACCGAAAAGTCCCTTCTGGCTTGAACAGGTGGGCTTGTGCCGCTTATGGTCTCATTCAAGAACATGGACGAGGACGCACGTCACCAACAGATAGGAATCGACATGACCGACCAGAACCCGCACAAGTACCATTTCGAGACGCTTCAGCTCCACGTGGGCCAGGAGCAGGCCGACCCAGCCACTGATTCCCGGGCCGTGCCCATCTACGCCACCACCAGCTACGTCTTCCACGACTTCGACCACGCCGAGGCCCGGTTCGCGCTGAAGGACCCGGGCAACATCTACGGCCGTCTGACCAACTCCACCCAGGGGGTCTTCGAGGACAGGATCGCCGCCCTGGAGAACGGCACTGCCGGCTTGGCCGTGGCCTCGGGAGCGGCAGCCGTGGAGTATGCCTTCCGGAATATCACCCAGACCGGGGACCATATTGTGTCCTCCAAGAACATCTACGGCGGCACCTTCAACCTCCTCAAGCACACGCTGCCCCGCGATGGTGTCGAGACCACCTTCGTGGACCCTTCGGACCCGGCCAACTTCGAGTCGGCCATCCAGGAGAACACCAAGCTGGTCTTCTTCGAGACCTTCGGCAACCCCAACGCCGACCTGCCCGACTTCGAGGCCATCTCCAAGATTGCCCATGACCACAACCTGCCGGTGATCGTCGACAACACGTTTGCCACTCCTTACCTCTTCCGTCCGCTGGAGCACGGCGCTGACATCGTCGTGGAATCGGCCACCAAGTTCATCGGCGGCCATGGCACCACCCTGGGCGGGGTCGTCGTGGAAGGCGGCCAGTTCGACTGGGCGGCAGTGCCCGGCAAGTTCCCCACCTTGACCGAACCCGACCCCAGCTACCACGGTCTGCGCTTCTACCAGGATCTGGGGGCTGCGGCCTTCGTCACCCGCATTCGCGCCATCCTCCTGCGCGACACCGGCGCCGTCATCTCGCCCTTTGCGGCCTTCCTCCTCCTGCAGGGGACCGAGACGCTCTCGCTGAGGGTTGAGCGCCACGTCGAGAACGCCTTGAAGGTGGTGGATTACCTGCAGACCGTGCCGGAGGTGGAGTCGGTCAGCCACCCGGCAATCGAGGGCCGTCCCGACCACGAGCTCTACAAGCGCTACTTCCCCAACGGCGCCGGCTCCATCTTCACCTTCGATCTGAAGGGCGGCAAGGATGCGGCCAGGGTCTTCATCAACAACCTGCATCTCTTCTCACTCCTGGCCAACGTGGCTGATGTGAAGTCGCTGGCCATCCACCCGGCATCGACCACCCACTCCCAGGAGACGCCGGAGGAGCTGGAGGATCAGGCTATCCATCCCGGTACCATCAGGCTCTCCATCGGCACAGAGAACATCGAGGACATTCTGGACGACCTCAAGGGTGCCTTCCAGGCATTGAAGGAGTCCGGACTGGCCAAGTAGCCGGCAATCACACTTCCTTCCTGGTCCCGTATACGCGTGATACATGACCGAGAAGGCGAAGAAGCAGAAGGTGCCTGTCGAAACCTCATTACGTTTCGATGGGCGCCTTTGCATATGCCTCCCCTTCCTTCTCCAGTGGCAGACAGCACCTGACCAGTGAGGCGGCAATATTGCGGTAGGTAAGATGGAGGCATGAAACATGGAGCAAAGACGAGGGCGTCTTCCGATCCGTCGTCCGGTGCGGGGAAACCGAGGCAGATAGCTCAGGTGGCCATCAAGGCCAAGGGACTGACCAAGGACTATGGCAGTGGGGAGAACCTGGTCCATGCCCTGCGGGGCGTTGATGTCGAATTCGAACAGGGCAGGTTCACGGTCATCATGGGTCCCTCCGGGTCGGGCAAGTCCACCCTTATGCATACCTTGGCCGGCTTGGACACCGTTACCTCCGGACACGTCTACCTGAACGCCGATGCTGCCGGGGTGAAGGGCAGGCGGACCAGCCGTCATGGAGGGCGGAGGGGAGTGGTCGACCTGACCAAGCTCAACGACAATCAGCTGACCCTCTTGAGGCGCCATAGCCTGGGCTTCATTTTCCAGAGTTTCAACCTCCTGCCCATGTTTACGGCCAAGCAGAACATCCTCATGCCTCTGATCCTGGATGGGGCCAAGCCAGACACAGCCTGGTTGGATGTTCTGGCCAAGACCCTGGGCCTGGAGGAGAGGTTGAGCCACCGGCCCAGCGAGCTTTCTGGCGGTCAGCAGCAACGTGTGGCCATCGCCAGGGCCCTCATCACCAAACCTTCCATTGTCTTTGCAGACGAACCCACCGGAAATCTGGACACGGCCTCTTCGACCGAAGTGCTCAGCTTCCTGCGGGATTCGGTCCGCGAGTTGGGGCAGACCATCATCATGGTCACGCATGATGTCTTTGCGGCCTCCTTTGCCGACCGGGCTTTGGTATTTGCGGATGGGCGAATCGTGGCAGACCAGGACAGACCCACTGTGGATTCCATGAATGCCTTGCTCTCCGAGGAAGTCATGGCCTCTACAGCTACAGCTGACTCGGCTGCTCATCGCTGAGGGGAATGCTCATGTGGTTCGTTGCTAGGAAAATGATGCGGCATGACCTGGGCATGATGGTTCCCGCCGGCATCGCCATTGTCGTCGGAACACTGTTCATTGCCATGACCTTCCTCTTCGGCAACACTATGGATGTTTCCATGCGGCGTATGGTCTCATCCGATGCTGCCCAGGCCAACTACGCCATCATCCCAGCGGAAGGCAGCCATTCAGAGCAGAAAAGGGTGAAGGACTTCAAAGCAGAGGAGCTGGCAAAAGTCTCAGGCGTTCACGCAGTCAGATCAGACACCCAGCTCATGGTGGATGTCCGCGCCGGCAAGGTCAAGAGCGAGAGCGTGATTGCCATTCCTATGGCGGATTCGTCGCTGATGCCGGTTGGTCTGTCCAAGGGATCCTGGCCCAGTGCTGATGACCAGGTGGTCCTACCCGGGCCGACTGTATCTAGGCTCAAGCTTTCCCTGGGTGACAAGGTGAATCTGAACCTGTCGCCTAACATGCTGTATATTTCTGAGGACCTTGGGCCGAAAGGGCAAGCCAGCGCTGACCAGGTTGCGGGTAGGTTCGTATCGAGGCCCCTGACCTTGTCGGGGGTCAGTTCGAACCAGGGCAACGAGGGCGGCGAGTTTGGCGAGTCGGGCGGCGCGATCGTGCTGACCCCCAAGACCATAGATGCTTTGATGGCTACAGCAGGTCTTGGCAACATGGATAACCTGTATGCCCAGAACATCTACCTGAATGTTGGCGGGCAGGGCAGCGACCTCGATGGGAGTCTGGCCTCTTTGCGCAAGCTCATGCCTTCCGGCTATTCCCTTGAAGACCGTCACACTATGGAGGACCGACTGGTCAAGACCGCGCTCGGCGGTTCCCAAAACCCTGTGACCACCTTCCTTCTGGTCTTTGGCACGTTGGCCATGTTCGTGGCTGCCACCGTCATAGCCAACACATTCCAGGTCATGGTCGCTCGGCAACGTCGCTACCTGGCCCTCCTGAGGACGATTGGCGCCAATAAGAGCCAGGTCAGGACCAGCGTCCTGATGCGTTCCATCATCCTGGGCGCTGTAGCTTCCCTGATCGGGGTCGGCGCAGCCATCGGAATCATGGCCATTCTGGGTGCAGCCAAGGCTCATACGAGTTCCCTCTATTTCCAATTGAAGCTGACTCCGGCAGTTATCCTGGTGCCTCTCGTTTTCGGCATCGTCGTTACGGTTTTGGCCTCCCTGGGGTCTTCATGGGCCGCCACCAGGGTCAGTCCTTTGGAGGCGCTGAGGCCTGCCGATCTTTTGCAGAACAAGCGGACGAGCAGAATACGACTGTTTGTCAGCGTGGTCATGATTCTGCTGGGCATCACCATGACGGTCTGGTCTCTCTGGCATGTCAGGCTCAATGTCACGGCAGACAAGGCCAGCAAGGCATCCGGAGACGGGCTGAATATCGTCGCTGCCATGGCTGTCATCGGCATTGTCCTTGCCTTCCTAGGTATCCTTTTCAGTGCCAATCGTTGGATTCCTTTCATGCTCAAGGGAGTCGGGTCCCTGGTTTCGCGGATCGGGCCCTCGTCCACAATCGCCGTGGCTAACATTGCACGGAATCATTCCCGTGTGGCGGCAACAGGCACCGCCCTCCTGATCGGCGTAACGCTGGTCGCCACCTTGACCACAGGCGCCGCCAGCGCCAAGCAGACCATGGCCGACATGATGGATGAGCACTACTCGGTCGATCTGCAGATCAGCGCCGATGGCCTGGATACCAAGGCTCTGAACGCCATTCGACAAATCGACGGGGTCGCGCAGGCAGAACTGGTGCCCCAATATGCTGCCATGGTCAAATCAGGCGGCGAGAACGGTGCAGGAATGACTATTTTCGCTCTGGATTCAAACAAGATCGATCGCCTCCTGAATGCCAAGGTCGGCAAGGATCTTTCAGGACAAGATGCCCTTCTACTTCCCAAAAGTCTCATGGATAGACAGAAGGATTTTCATGACGGCGGAAATCTGGGACTCAATGTGCTCAACCCAATTCAAGGCGACGCTCAAGGCGGATCTGCATCGGTGGCTCAAAGACTCTTCGTGACCAGTGTCTACGCGCCCTTCCAGGGGATTGATGCCAGCAATTTATATGGCCTGACCGACTCATCCTCGCTCAATGGCGTTCAGCCTCAGACCGTGCAGATCTGGGCCAAGGTCGATGGCTCGCCAACAGTCTCGGCGTTCATAGACAAGGTGAAGAGTGCGCTTTCTGGGTATTCGGCTGTTTCTGTGAAGGGCGGGCTGGCTGAGAAGCGACAGTGGGACCGGACCATCGACAACCTGCTCATGATCATCCTGGCCCTGCTGGCGGTGGCAGTTGCCATCGCATTGATCGGCGTGGCCAACACGCTTTCCCTTTCGGTGCTGGAACGTCGGCGTGAGTCCGCCACCCTGCGGGCCATCGGGATGACCCGCAAGCAGATCAGACGATCCCTGGCTGTGGAATCAGGGCTGATAGCCCTGGGGTCGTCCTTGTCTGGCATGGTCCTGGGTCTGCTCTTCGGCTGGGCTGCAGCCTATGAGATTTTCTCCTCTCTGGGTACTGTGGCTTTCCCCATTCCCTGGTCCACTGGACTGGTGATTCTGGTGGTGGCGCTCGTAGCGGCGATCCTGGCAAGCGTCCTGCCAGCAAGACGCGTCAACCGGACTCCACCGGTTGTGGCTCTTGCTGAGGAATGACGGCAAGCAACCAGCGCGCATCACAAGCACCAGCCTTTATCCCAGCGCGCCTTGGTCGGCGCCGGGAATGATTGATTTGTCTCCCCAGATGCCGTGTTCACTGATGCTGCTTGGAAGCGAGCCGGCTTGAGCGAATGGACCTTGATATTCCCGCAGTCAATCAAGGGGATCGGGGCATTTGTTTCAATTCTTTGGACTGACGGTTCCATGTCTTGAGGCTCACGTCTTTTGCGCTGAACATGATGTTCTTCATCTCCCAGATGTCCATCCCCGCCGCCCCGCGTTGATTTGGATGGTGCCAGCCTAACAGGAAGAGTTTTTCAGCGCACTCATCCGTAAGATTGATTATTTTCATCCCTCCTAGGGACCATATCGCGGCAGCTGATAGCCGCATAGGGTCGGAAGCTAACGGGAGAAAGGCTTCCTGGCGGATAAGGATCACCATGCAGAACAAAGCGGATACTTCACCTTCACAAGGGTTAATCGATAGAGCAGGCCCAGGCGTCGCGGGACCGCCGGCCGTCAGCGCCAGGCAGCTGACCAAGGATTATGGGCAAGGTTCGAATGCTGTCCATGCCCTGCGCGGAATCGATGTGAATTTCGAGCAAGGCCGGTTCACGGCCATCATGGGGCCTTCAGGTTCGGGCAAGTCAACGCTCATGCACGTTCTGGCCGGTCTGGATACTGTCACCTCTGGCCATGTCTATATGGCCGCTGATCTTCTGCACCCGAAGAGTAGACATCGTCATCATCCATCGATTGATCAGGCTGGCCGAGTCGATCTGACACGACTGGACGACCGTCAGCTGACCCTGATCAGGCGGCGACATCTGGGATTCATCTTCCAGAGCTTCAACCTGCTGCCTATGTTCACGGCCAAACAGAACATCCTCATGCCGCTGGTACTGGATGGCGTTCGGCCCGACAACTCGTGGATGGAGCAGCTGGTAGAGACTCTGGGTTTGTCGGAGAGGCTGGACCATCTTCCCGGTGAATTATCCGGGGGGCAGCAGCAGCGGGTCGCCATCGCCAGAGCGCTGATAACCAAACCCGGTCTGGTCTTCGCGGATGAACCGACGGGGAACCTGGACCTGGCCGCCAGCACTGGTGTTCTGAAGTTCCTGCGCGATTCCGTACGTGAGCTGAATCAGACCGTCATCATGGTCACTCATGATGCCTATGCCGCATCCTACGCAGATCGTGCGCTTGTCTTTGCCGACGGACGGATAGTCGCGGACCGACAGAATCCGACAGTGAAGGCCATGAATGACCTTCTGGCTGAACAAGTGTCGGCTGGCACTGCTGACGATTCCCAGGTACAGGACTAGGGGGGGTGCACTGTGTGGCGGATAACCCGTACGATGATGAAGCGCGATGCACGTATGATGATGCCGGCTGGTCTGGCCATCGTGATCGGCACCATCTTTATGTGCTTGACGCTCCTTTTTGGCAACGTGGCGAATGCCTCCATGCGTCGCGAAATCAGTATGGATGCCGGCCAAGCCAATTATGCTGTGACCTCCAGAAGGGATCAGGACAAGCCGATCCTGCTCGACGAATTCAATGGCAAGGGGCTGTCGAAACTGCGCGGTGTTAGTGGTTTGCGCCCTGATGTCGACCTTATGGTGGATACGGAAGCAAACGGTCAGTCCAGCAAGGGGATTCTGGCCATTGTGGGTGCCAGGCAGGAGCTTATGCCTATCGATCTGGATCGGGGGCAATGGCCTGATTCAGACGATCAGGTTGTGCTGCCGCATTCCGTCGCCAACAGGCTCCAGGCTGGTCTGGGTGATAAGGTGCGCCTGCATCTGTCCTCGGCGATGCTGCCAGGTAGTGATAGCGATAGTGCTCAGGATTCTTCAAGTAAAGAACGCCTTGTTGACCAAGGCACTGTAGACTTGACCATCTCAGGCATCAGCAAGAGCCATGGAGGAAAGTACGACGACTTCGGCGGAGCTGTGGTGCTGACGGGTTCTAGGATTGGTCGCCTGCTGACTATGGCGGGAATGGTTGGACCGGAGTCCCTTCCTGTGGAAAACATCTATCTGCAGATTGATGGCCAAGGCAAGGAACTTCAGAACACTCTGCAAAATATCAGGCGATACGTTCCTGATGGATACCGGTTAGAGGACCGTCGTGCCATGGAGGACAGGCTGCTTAGTGAGCAGACCGGCAATGGTGTGAACTTCATGACTGTCTTCCTCATGACTTTCGGTGTGCTGGCCATGGTGGTGGCTGCCTTGGTGATTGCCAACACTTTCCAGATCATGGTGGCCAGACAGCGCAGGCATCTGGCCCTGCTGAGGGTTATTGGTGCTGATCGACGGCAAATCAGGTTAGGCGTGCTGCAGCAGGCTTTGCTCCTTGGCATCATATCGTCCCTGATTGGCGTCCTGCTGGCCATGGGTTTGATGGGCCTTGCCGGTTGCCTTGGTTTGCATTCGGGCACCATGAAGCTTGAACTCCTCATCGCTCCTGCTGCCCTCCTGGTTCCGTTTGTGCTTGGCGTTCTGGCAACTTTGGTGGCTGCCTTTGGGGCCACTCGTACAGCTATCAGGGTCAGACCACTTGAAGCCCTGCAACCAGTGGATCATCAGGAGTCAGGCAGCAGGAAGCGGACCGGTCTGCTGATCAGCATCCTGCTGGCAGCCAGCGGCTTGGTATTCGTGATCTGGTCCTCTTGGCGCGTCACAGAGCTAGTCAGGACAAACTCTAGCGATACAGTCCAGGCCAGTAATCAGCAGGAACTCTTGCTAGGTCTCGCGGTATTGGGTGTTTTGCTGATTTTCATGGGTGCGCTGACCGGTGCGCGTCGGTGGATTCCAGCTCTTCTGCGTTGCCTGGGTAGGCCTGTGTCCCGGATTGGACCATCTTGCAGGGTTGGAGTGGCGAATATCGCACGAAATCCCTCACGAGTCGCCGCCACAGGTGTTGCTCTTCTGATTGGCGTAACCCTGGTCTCCACTCTGGCTACAGGTGCGGCAACCACTAAACGGACCTTGGCCAAGGATATTGATCAGCGTTATTCCTTGGATATTGAAATATCCGGTCAGGGGCTAAATAAGAATAATGTGCGGGCCATTCAGCGTATCAAAGGTGTCGCTGATGCAGAGCTTGTGCAGCGATTCAATGCCAAGGTCGAGTCAGGAGGCCCCTCACAAGATTCCATGACTGTCTACGCCTTGGATGCTTCACGGATCAGGCGTGTGCTACATGCCGATCTGGGTCCAGATACGCAAAAGTCGGATGCACTGCTGGTATCGACCAGAACGATTTCCAAGCATTCCGGTTACCGGAACGGAAGTCAGTTGAAGTTGTCGATAGCTGACCCTCAGGCGGACGATGAACGTGAAAAAGAGGCAGTTGCAAGAAGAACATTGACCGGGGTCTTTGCCGGATTCGGCGGGCTGGATACCAGTGGCGTCTATGCAATCACGGACTCCCAGAATGTCGCTGGAATTGAGACCAAGGCGCATGAAATCTGGATCAGGACGCAGGGAGATCGCGATGCCGCGCTGCTCTTGGATGACATACGTCAGGCTGTCGGAGAGCATGACGACATGGCCATCAGCGGTGGGCTGACGCAAAAGAGGCTATGGGGCGAAAGAATAGATTCCTTGCTGGCGATCATGGTGGCATTGCTGGGCGTTGCCGTCATCATTGCCCTCATAGGGGTCTCCAACACTTTGATGATGTCGGTGCTGGAACGCCGTCGTGAGACCGCCACACTCAGAGCAATCGGCATGAGCAGCGTCCAGGTTCGCCGATCCTTGGGAGTCGAAGCCTGCATGATTGCCCTAGGAGCCAGTCTGGCTGGAATCGTTCTAGGAATGCTATTCGGGTGGATAGGAGCCTATCAGGTCTTTGTGCCCTTAGGATCCGTGACCTTCACCGTGCCATGGTCGACTTTTGCGCTGATACTGCCAGTGGCCTTGCTGGCTGCGGTGGCAGCCAGTGTGCTGCCAGCCAGGGAGGCAGTCAAGGTTTCACCCATCGAGGCGCTCAGCGACGATTGATACCGCCTGACGGCCGGGTTCATACCAGATGGTTTTCGTAAGCGAAGACCACCGCCTGGACACGGTCGCGGGCATTGATCTTCTGAAGAATGTGAGTTACATGGGTTTTCACCGTGGGCAGTGAGATCCCCAGATTGTCGGCAATCTCCTGGTTGCTCAGGCCTTGGGCTATGTGAACCAGAACCTGCAACTCGCGATCAGTGAGCAGGTCCGCTTCGGGATCGCGATAGGTCGTTCCCGATGGCATGGATTTGGTCTCAGGCATGTCAAGGGCCATATGTTCGATCAAGCGTTTTGTAGCCGAAGGGGCGATGATCGCATTGCCCTGGTGAACTGTACGTATGGAGGACAAGAGGGTTTCAGGTTCGGTATCCTTGAGCAGAAATCCTGATGCGCCGGCTTTTATAGCGGCCATGACGTATTCGTCAAGATCGAAGGTGGTCAGCACAATGACCCGGGGCTCCGGACGGTCAGGCGACAAAGCAGTGATCCGGCGGGTGGCTGTCAAACCATCCATGCCGGGCATGCGGACGTCCATAAGGATCACATCAGGCCGCAGGCGTGAAGCCAGGTCCACTGCTTGCTCGCCGTCCGCGCCTTGGCCAACCACGGTCATGTCATCCTGGGAGCCGATGACCATGGCAAAGCCAGCCCGGACCAGATCCTGATCATCCACGATGGCAACGCTGATGGGTTCGGTCCGTTCCATAACTGCCTGCTTCTTTCCGCTAGATGATGGTCAGCGCCACCATCCGATTTTATCTGAGTCGAGTGTGGCTAGGAATTGCGACAGGTTACAATTTGTAGCCAAGGTAATCGCTGTTTGATTGAGTGTTGTCTAAGCGATGGTTGTCTGAGTGATTGTTACCGAAATAACTGTTGATGGATCCACCATCAGATGGTGAAGTGAGCCCTTTCTGTCACTGACTCCTGGCCTGGGCTGATCTTCAGGTCCGTGATTCATAGAATGCTCCATTCTTCCAGTGGGCTGATTGCCTGCTGTGTACGTTTCCTGTGTATCCATTTCCTGTGTGCCCGCCATAGGAGGTGTACATCATCAAGAACGCTCATGTCTGGAGTCCGGTTGGTCCGATTAGACATGCTTTGATTCCTTATCCTGTTGTGATTGTTGCGGAGGGTTGTCAGGCTGATCGTCAAGATCTACTGGCAGGGGTTTGGCTGGGTGAAGAGCCGGCGAAGGTGTGGTCTTGTGGGTGGGATCGACCATATGGTTCCTGTCTGAATTGGGGCTCTCGTCTGACACGTCGGTGGTGTCATTGTATGAACGCGAATCAGTGCTGGAACTGTGACGCAGGACTGTGAGTAGTTGTCGCATACGAGCCAGGGCCTGGCGTCCTTGGGTTGCAATGTCGCCGAAGGCTTGTGCTACCTGCTCTGGGGGAGGATCCACCTCCTTGACTTGGTAATCGTTCAACTCTGCAATGGCCTTGCCGGTGGATGCAATGACTGTATTCAGTGTGGCGGCCACCTCTACCTGCATGGTGGCGCCGATAAGTTCACGCTCTTGATTGGCTGCCAGAGCCTGGCTTTCCTGCAAGGTCTGGTTTAGCGCGCGCTCGCGTTCCTGCTGGAGAAGCAGGACCGAACCACGAGTGCGTCGGCGTGAGGCAATCAGAATGGTCAGCAGGCAGATCAAGGCCGGTGCGGCCATCACTATGAAAAGCGCTAAATGGGATGCAGAAAAAGAGGCTTCTGCCGGTCCTTCTGTCATGTAAGACAGAATGGCGGGACACCCTTGGGTATTGACTGCACATCTGGCAGCCCATAAAACCATATCCGTGATGACCGCGAACGGAACCCAGCGCCTGGTGGAGTTTTTACCGTAAACCATTGCTGAATAGACGGCAACTGGGGACAAGACTGCAGCTTCCGGCAGCCAGGGCGAGAAGACCAACAGCAGGGCGGCGACAGCAGCCACTATGGCGGCGCAAATGCCTGGACGGACCCTGCGCACAATCAGAGGCAAAGCGATAGCTAGTGTGGCAATGAATCTTGCTGGCCGGCCTGGATCATATTGGGGAGTGACAGGTGCTATGGCAAGAGCTGGGCCTGGATTTTCTACGAAAACGACTCCGATTACCAGACCCAGGTCGGCCGTCAACGGATGGCGTTGAAACCAAACGAAGAGCGTGGAGACAATCGAACGCAAGGACCATTGCATTTGTCGGTTGGCATGTATTACTCCTTCAGGGTCGGATTTTGGTGGAGTAGCAAAAGGAATGCAAGCCTGGAGGTGGTAACCGCCTTCTGGCTTGGGATCAGCTTGAAGGCTACCTCCCAGGGAAGTCAGTCGTTCGCGCATACCCAAAAGGCCGAAACCTGAATGCTCAGGTCGGTCCATCTGCGGCGGAGAATCTGAATTGGTAGTGGCATGGTCGAGCGGTTGGTCGTCAATGGATAGGCACAGACCGTCTGTGAGCCACTGTTCTTCAATCAGCACATCTGAAGCCGGAGCGGCATGCTTGCGAACATTGGTCAAGGCTTCTTGAAGGATCCGATAAGCAGTTATGGCACGGCTGCGATCCAACTTTTCTGGGTGGGGTCGGCCTTCGAGGCGTCGGTTGAATTGAGATTCTGGCTGAGCAAGTTGGGCGGCATCTATCAAGTTTGTCCATGATCCGTAGCTGGTCGGCGGATTGCTTGAAGAGGTGGCACCTGAGGGCCAAATACACGCATTGTCGGCCGTATCAACGTTGGCCTTGGCAGTGTTAGCAGCTGGAGTTTCTTTGCTTGTGTGAAGATAGTCGCTGGCTTGACTAGGCTGAGTGCGATCTGTTCCGGCTGGATCCGGATCATGAGCGTTGGCGGATTGACGAGGGGAATTCGTTTGGGCAGTTGCTTGAGATTGGTCAAGGATATGGAGGTCGGCAGGATCCGTTGGTGGTGGGGAAGACGGGTGCTGGCCGGGAGGAGAATCCGATGTTTTTTGGCTGGTTGCGGCCGCTGGGTTGGTCGGTGATTTGAGCTTGCCGAAGAGGGAGCTCAGCTCGCGTAGGGCTCGACGGCTCTCTTGATCGATGGTGCGCATGGTCTTGAGGGCCAGGCTCGTATTGGCAGTGGCTGCGTATCTGCCGGCATCGGCCTGCACGATGACGATGGACAGTGTGTGGGCGACGACATCGTGCATGTCACGCGCTATGCGGGCCCGCTCAGCACTGGCAGACAGGGCGGCGCTCTGTTCTGCCTGCAGGGCCAGGGCGTGGTTGCGTCGCCGGGCCTCGTCAAGGGCATCTCGCCTGGTCCGCGTCCAGTAGGCTGCGACGATGGCTACGAGCAGTAAAAGCCCTTCGATCAGAAAATTCGATAGGAAGGTGGTCGCCAGTTCTCTGAATGAGATCGGCCACATTGAGGTGCGGTCCGGTTGTGCTCTGCCCGGAGGCAGAAACCCCAAATCGACCAATGTGAAGATAAGGCAGGATAAGGGCGTCATGACCCAGGCCAAGGTCAGGTAGAGTCGACGCAAGGATGGGCGTCCATAGAGCAGACATGAATAGACCATAACCAGGCAGACTGCATCGGCGGGCATGATGGCTGGCCCCAAGAAAAGCTGAGCCAGAGCCACAGCAACGAAGAGCCAGGCTGCCAGGTCGGGGAATCGACGACGGATAACGACAGGAGCTATGAGCAGGACTGTCCACATCAGGATTAGGTTTTCCTGCAAGGGGATCAGGGCCCCATCTTTGAGATTGGCGGTGGAGCCACTCAATAGAAGCAACAGAAGGATGGCGAAGAGAGCGTCAGTCAGCAGCATTCGATTATTGGACCTGGTGATTGGTCGCTGCGCTGTTTGACTGACTGTGCTCATGGGATCAACACTATTCAGGGGCGGAGGGAGGTGCCATCAGTCCGAGGGATGATGTGGTCAAATGTGGTCCCAGGCTCTCCCAAAGTGGATAAGCCGGAGCAGTCGCGATCGGGGGTGGGTGCTGAATGGCGAATCGGAAGATAGTGAGTCGGAAGATGGCGGCTTTGCAGATGGTGATTGCCGTTTACTGGGCTAGCCGCTTTGACTTTGGGTGACCTAGTACTGTTCCTTGCCGTGGTGCTGTACACGCATTCTTGCATGGAATGGCTTTCTGCATAGCATGCACGGCCGAGACATATGCGTGCCCAAATGCACGGTCCCAATCCTCGGATGGCTTTAACTGGCAACAAGCTCGGATTCCGTACTTGGATTCAGCAGGCAGTAAGAGCAGATCGCAGACTTGCGCTCAGTCGGCAATGGGTTTGGATTCCATATGGATTCCACATTTGTGCTCAACCGGCAACCGGCAACCGGCAACCGGCAGCCGGCAACAAGTATGCATCCCATATCCAACCATCCAGCCTGTATTCCACAGATACCAGTCAGGCCGACGAATCGCCGTGCATTCCGCAACGGTTCGTCGGCCTGACAACGCAGGGAAAGGCACCCAGTCTCAGGAGAAGCGCAGCCGAATCTGCTCGGCCGTGCCGTAGGAGGCCTGCGCCCCCTGCCCGGTGGCGGCGTAGGCCGAGACGTAGGAGGCCAGCTGGGCGGCCTCAACCAGGGTCATGTCGGAGGCCAGGCCGGCCAGCACGGTGCCCATGAAGGCGTCCCCGCAGCCGGTGGTGTCCACGGCGTCCACATGCACGGCGTGAATCCGGTAGGTCCGGCCCTGGTCCAGCACCATGGACCCCTCGCCGCCCAGGGTGACGATAGCCCGGTGGAAGCCGAAGTCCTGCATGGTCTGGTTGATCCGGTCCCAGTCGGCCCCCAGCCAGTCGCCGTCCTCGGGCTCGTCGATGCCCAGCAGCTGGGCCATCTCATGCTCGTTGACCAGGATCAGGTCGGAGTTGGCGATCAGGTCGGCGGGCAGGTCGGCGCGGAAGGGGGAGTCGTTGAGCAGCACGGTCATGCCGGCCTCGTGGCCCATGCGCGCGGCCTCGGTGACCGTCTCGATGGGGCTCTCCAGGCACAGGCCCAGCACCTTGGCCGAGGTCAGGGCCTGGCGGGAGCGGTGGGCGTAGTCCACATCCACCTTGCCGTTGGAGCCGGGGGAGTAGACGATGGTGTTCTCGCCGCGCGCATCCACGGTGATGACTGTGGTTCCGCTGGCTCCCGGCACGGTCATCACA
Source organism: Bifidobacterium sp. ESL0825 (assembly GCF_052606465.1). Lineage (NCBI taxonomy): Bacteria > Bacillati > Actinomycetota > Actinomycetes > Bifidobacteriales > Bifidobacteriaceae > Bifidobacterium > Bifidobacterium sp. ESL0825. The sequence goes on along the minus strand of NZ_CP199589.1, from coordinate 744,105 downwards.
TGGGAGACGTCCACCCCGGCGTTGCCCAGCTGCCCCAGCAGGAAGTCGGCGTTGGAGTCGGATCCCACGGCCCCGAAGAGCCTGACCTGGGCGCCGATGCGGGCCGCGGTCGCCGCTTGGTTGGCCGACTTGCCCCCGGGCAGCACCTGCAGGGGACCGCCGTTGATGGTCTCGCCGGGCTTGGGCAGCCGGTCGGTGTTGACGGTGTAGTCCGCATTCATGGACCCGACCACCGAGATGGACCCCGTGATGGCATCCAGTCCCTTGAGCACCTGGTCGGGTGCCGCCGCCATATCTTGAATCATGTTTCTCCGTTCCTTGATGAGCTTGTCCGCCTTGATGATCACGCTGCGACAGGTTCAGGGATCCTGGCCGGTGTGCGCGGGCGGGCGACCCACCGAGGCGCAGTGGCGGTAGCTGGTCTGCAGCCGGACCGACCGCACGGGCGAGCCTGCCATCAGAGCCAGGAGCATGTCCACGCAGCGGGTCCCCATGGTGTCGATCTGCTGGGAGATGGTCGACACTGCCGGGGTCAGGATGCGGAAGACGGGCAGGTCGTCGAAGGTGACCATGGACAGGTCCTCGCCGATGCTGATTCCTCGGGACTGGGCCGTTTTGATGGCGCGTATGGCATCCAGGGAGGATCCGAAGAGCACGCCGGTGATGCCCTGCCGGGCCCAGAGGTCGATCATGTCGGGGTCGAAGGTGCCGGGCTCTACCTGGTCGGCCAGGGGGTCGTCCATGCCTTGGATGCCTGCCAGCAGGTTCCGGTAGACGTTCAGGCGTTCGCGGAAGGTGGCCGATTCCTTGAGGGGTCCGGGCACCAGGGTGATGCGCCGGTGGCCCTGGGCGTGCAGATCCTCAAGGGCCTGCCGCAGGCCAGGCTCGGGGTCGGCGTCCACGCAGGGGATGGCCCGCCCGCCGCGTCCGGCGGCGCCCTCGGCGGCACGGTCCACGCAGACCAGGGGCAGTCCGCGTCTGGTCAGCTCCTCCAGGGTGTGTGAGGAACGCGGCCCGGGCACGATGATGGCTCCGTCGATGTGCTGGCCCAGCAGGTTGCGCACCTGGGCCCGGTCCTCGCCGGGGTCGCCCTGGGTGGAGGTGCAGATCAGCGTCTGGAAGCCGTGGTTGAGCAGCTGGCCCTGGATCAGATAGGCCAGATCCGCGAAGTAGGAGTTGCGGATGTCGGGGATGAGCAGGCCGATGGTGCGCGAGTGGGCGGAGTGCATGGACCGGGCCCGGGAGTCCGGCACATAGTGCAGGTCGTGGATGACCTGGTTGATGCGCTGTCGTGTGGCGGGGGAGATGCGCCCGGAGTCGTTGAGGGCTCGGGAGACCGTCGATACGGAGACACCGGCCCGTTGGGCCACATCCCTGATCGTCGCGTACGCCATCATGGCCTTTCGTCGAAGTGGTCGGCCGCCGGGCCGGACTGCCGACCTCGGCGGTTGCCTGACCGCCGCCATGGGCAGGCGAACGGTTCTGACAGCCTTCAGTTATATCAGTGCGGTAACGATACCGCAACTTTCACAGCATGGCCCGTCGAGGCTTGGCTGTGGGTGAAGGTAATCGAGGCTGAATGCTCGGGGAAAGGTTACTGTTTTGCGCGATTATGCTGGGATAGGGAGATGAACAGCGGCCGGGCTGGCTGGAGGCTGTTGAGCCTCCTGGCCGGCCTGGCTGTGTTTCCTCCTCTCCCGGGCGGGACGGGGGCGTGCATGCCTGCCCTCGGCTTCCGCCTGCAGAAGTGTGGTGGGGGCGCGGGAGGGAAGTGTCGGCTCTCTTGGGGTTTGAGCCTTCAGTGGCACGTTTCCTCCCTGCTCCCCCTGTATGGGCCGGGGGCGGGGGGATTGATACGCCGCCCGGCCGCTCTTACTCGTGCGAAGCGTGTGACAGTTGGTGTTGTTCCCTTCGGTGGCGGCGTGAGGCGAGGACCCCGCCCATGCCGGTCATGCCGGTGGTCAGGGCGAGCAGGATGCCTTCCCCTCCGGCCTTGGGGAGCACGCCTGCAGGCAGGTACGTGTACTTCAAGGATGTGTCGGGCGTTTGGGGTGCGCCGCCCAGCGTGTAGTCCACGCTGACGGTGACTGTGCCCGGCAAATGTGCGGGCGTGGTCACGGTGACGCTGCTGCCGTCGCCGCGCGTCAATCCTGATGCGGGGGTCTGGTCGAATCTGACGCCGGTGATCACCAGAGCCAGGTTGAACGACACCGGCACAGGAGCCGACTTGTTGTCTGTGCTGCCGTCGCCGAGCTGGCCATTCTCGTTGTATCCCCAGGCGTAGGCGTTGCCGTCGCTGCCCACGGCCAGCGAATGATGGTATCCGCCGCTGACCTGTGTGGCTTGCAGTCCTTTGTCCGTGTCGGTGGGGCTGGCGGGGTCGCGCACGCGCACAGGAACAGGATTCGCATAATAGCTGCTGGTGTTGTTGCCGAGCTGGCCGTAGTTGTTGCTTCCCCAGGCGTAGACGTACCCGTCGCTGCCCAGGGCCAGCGAATGAAAGTATCCGGCGCTCACCTGTGTGGCTTGTAGTCCTTTGCCTGTGTCGGTGGGGTTGGCGGGGTCGCGCACATGCACAGGAAACCTCGGACTGCTGCTGGTGTTGTTGCCGAGCTGACCATAGGTGTTGCTTCCCCAGGCGTAGACGTACCCGTCGCTGCCCAGGGCCAGCGAATGATAGCATCCGGCGCTCACCTGTGTGGCTTGTAGTCCTTTGCCTGTGTCGGTGGGGTTGGCGGGGTCGCGCACGCGCACAGGAACAGGATTCGCATAATCGCTGCTGGTGTTGTTGCCGAGCTGGCCAGTGTTGTTTTCTCCCCATGCGTAGGCGTATCCGTCGCTGCCCAGGGCCAGCGAATGATGGAATTCGCCGGCGCTGATCTGCACGTAGGTGAAGTCCGCTGGCAGGTCCGGGTACGTCTTCCGGTCGGGCGTCTTCACCCTGACCGGCGCAGCACGATGGATGCTTGTCCCGTCGCCGAGCTGGCCATAGTAGTTGGCTCCCCAGGCGTAGGCGTTGCCGTCGCTGCCCAGGGCCAGAGAAAAATCGTTCCCGGCGCTGACTTGCAGGTAGGTGAAGTCCGCTGGCAGGTCCGGGTAGGTCTTCCGGTCGGGCGTCTTCACCCTGACCGGCGTATTCTGGCTGCCGCTTGTTGTCCCGTTGCCGAGCTGGCCATTGTTGTTGTATCCCCAGGCGTAAACGTTGCCGTCGCTGCCCACGGCCAGGGAATGAGAGCTTCCGGCGCTGACCTGCAGGTAGGTGAAATCCGCTGGCAGGTCCGGGTACGTCTTCCGGTCGGGCGTCCTCACCATGACCGGCGCATGCTTGTCGCCTATCGTCCCGTCGCCGAGCTGGCCATTGTAGTTGTATCCCCAGGCGTAGGCGTTCCCGTCGCTGCCCACCGCCAAGGAAAAACTACCGTTTGCTGATCCGCTGACTTGGCTGAATCTGATGCCCCGGCTGGCGCTGTCGGGCGGGGTGATGGTGACGGGTTCCCTGCCCAGCTGGCTGCCCTTGTCGGGGCTGATGCTCCACCTGCTGTTCCTGCCTGCCGGCGTCCAGTGGGCGGCCAGGGTCAGGTCCTTGTCGAGGGGCCTGCTGAAATCGTAGGCGACCTCGCCGGTGAACCACCCGTCGAACAGGAAGCCCTCCCGCACAGGGTCGGGGGAGGGGCGCTTCGCCCTCCCGTACGGGGCGGGGACAGTCTGGTCTGCTGGTTTCGGGTTTCCGCCTCCCGTGTCGAAGCGGGCCGTGAACGCGGATTCTGGTTCCGCAGCTCGTGCCGGCGGCTGGTCGACCGTGTACGCAAGGCTCCTGGCGAACGGCTTATCGTCCTGCCTGCCCGTGATAAGGATGGCGGCCGGCCCCGGCTTGCGGGCGGGCATGACCGCCCGCCAAGCATCGTTGCTCCTGCTGAGCGTCAATGCCTGGCCGTCCAGGCTGGCTGATGCCAGGATGGGCGCGGCTGTGGTGTCGAGTCTGGCTGTGGTGTCTAGTCTGGCTGGCTTGCCGGGCCGGCCCTGTCCGTCCAGGCTCCACGCGAACATGCTGCCCTGCCTGCTGATGGCTGTGACTCTGCTGCCGGCTTTGACGGCCTGCATGTACTGCCAGCTCCCGTCGTCAGACCGCACGGGGATTTCGCCCGGCTTCCAGGCCCATACGTGACTATCTTTGTCGATGATCGTGGCCTGATCGCCGCTGCTGTTGATTCTGCCGATCTGCTCGCTGTCGGGTAGGCTGACAGCAGTGAGGCTGTTCTTGCCATCGGCCAGATAATAGGCTTGTCCATTCGAGTCCAGGAAGAGGAACCCCCGGTTGAGGGCTTGGGCCTGGATAATGCGCATATTCGGTTCCTGCCTAATGCGTTCAGGCTTGACTTTTACAGTGTTGCTCGCATCCCAGGTCCAGGCCTGCCCGTCCGCACCCACGATGAGGACACGGCTGTCTGAGCCCACGGCGATGACGGCCTGCCTCTGCCCGGGCAGGCTGGTTGCGGTCTGCCGTATGAGTTTCGGATTCTGATTCTGGCTGTTGGTTTGGCTGTATTGGAGAGCGTGGATCTGTCCCTGCCAATCTAAGGTGAGGAGTTGCTTGTCGCTGATGCTGATGCTGGTGAACTTGGTGTTCTGGCTGGTGTCGAGGATGGTGGGCGTGGGTTGTCCGCTGGTCCAAGTGTATAGCTGCTGGTCGGATCCCAATGCGGCTTGCCATTGGTTGTCGGCTGCAACCTGCAGGTAGTGGAACCCGTCGGGAGCTTGGGCGGGGAAGGGGACCTGCATGGGTGTGTTGTCCTGCGTCCATGTGTAGATGCGGCCGTTGCCTGTCAGACCGAGAGTCTGCTCTCCTGCAGTGTGAATGCTGGCGAATTGAGGCTCCTGCCGGTTGGGTGGGCTGATGGTCAGCCTGGTGCCGGTGGCTGGCCCGTGGTCCGGGCTCAGCGTCCAGTCCGTGATCCTTGTCCATTGGGCTTTCAGGGTGGTGTCCTGCAGGATGGGGGTCTGGAAGTCGAAAGGCTGGCCGTCAAGCGTCCACCCGTCGAACCGGAAGCCGGGACGCTGAGGATTCTGTTGCGGGGGAGCGGCGAAGGTGCCGGTTTCCACGGTTGACTGAGTGGGTGTGCTGTCGTCGCCCAGGTCGAAGCGCACCATGTGCGCGGTTTGATGATCCGTCTTATCGGATGGCTTGGTTGAAGCGGATCCTGTGTTGCCTGGGCTGCTTGTCGGCGATGACGGGGTGTCCGGGTTTGGTGTGGTGGTGCTTAACGGTGAGGAAGGTGTCAGTGGTGATGGTGTGGGTAGTGGAGTATCTGTTGCGTTGCTGGGGAGAGTGCCGGGGGTTTGCTCAGCTACGCGAGGGGTCTGACGACCCCCCCCCGGTGAGTATAGGAGCGTCCGCCTGGGCGGATGCGACGCCCAGGCCTGCCAGCAGGCTGATCAGGACGGTCATCATCGCCATGATGCGACGCAGACGGGAAACCAGATGCATGAAACCAAAACCCCTTCACCAAACACCAAGCGGAACCAGCGGCCCGCTGATCAATGTCTTGTTTGTCGGAAAGCCGTGCTGTCTTTCAACGCCGAACCTGCACCGGATTGCAGGAACTATGGCGTAGGCCAGCCGTCTTCTCGGCATCCCCCGCTTTTCACCCTACCACCCGATCTGCAGACAACACACAAGCCAGTTTCAACCGCTTGGCGTCAATGACTCTGATAGTAGGGGTAGGGCGGCTGCTTACAGCAATTTTCTGGGATAGTGAGCGCGGACGGCGGCGGGGCTGACTTGGGGTCATCTGCACGTGGCGAGTCTGGCCGCGTCTGAATCTGTCTCAGGCGGGAATGAGAGTGGTTTGTCCGTGTTCCCGTCGGCAGAAGTGTGGTGGGGGGCAGGAGGGGGTGTCGGCTCTCTTGGGGATTGAGCCTTAAATGACACTTTCCTCCCTGCTCCCCCTGTTCTGGCCGGGGGCGGGGGGATTGATACGCCGCCCGGCCGTTCTTACCCGTGCGAAGCGTGTGACAGTTGGTGTTGTTCTCTCCGGTGGCGGCGTGAGGCGAGGACCCCGCCCATGCCGGTCATGCCGGTGGCCAGGGCGAGCAGGATGCCCTCCCCTCCGGCTTTGGGAAGCACGCCCAAAGGCGTGTACGTGTAGGTGAGAGACTTGTCGGTTAAAATCTGTCCTGTGCCGCCGAGTGTGTAGTCGACGCTCACTGTGACAGGTCCCGGCTCATGTGCAGGAGTCACCACGGTGACGCTGTTGCTGTTGCTGGCTTGGTTCAGGCTCGTGGCTGGGCTTGTGTCGAATCTGACTGCGCTGATTACAGGCTGGAGGTTGAACGCCACCGGCACAGGAACATTTGATTCCTTAATGGTGCCGTCACCGAGCCGGCCAGAGTCGTTTATTCCCCATGCTTTGGTGTTCCCGTCCGTGTCGATAGCCAGCGAGTGATGGTCCCCGGCGACTAGTTGCGCGACGTGCAACCAGGGGCCGGCCGTGCTTGTGGATTGCGCGGAGGTGAACACCTTAACAGGGAACGATTGATCTTTTGTGCTTTTGATGCCGAGTTGGCCATGATCGTTGTCTCCCCATGCCCAGGCGTTGCCGTCCTGATCGACTGCTAACGAATGATTTTCTCCACCGCTGACCTGTGTTGCTTTCAGTCCTTTGCTTGAGTCGTATGGGCTGCTAGGGTCGCGTACGGGCATAGGGAAAGACGAATCTTTTTTCGTGCTGTTGCCGAGCTGGCCGTTGCCATTGTATCCCCATGCGTAGGCGTTCCCGTCGCTGCCTGCGGCAAGCGAATGAGCGTACCCACCGCTGACTTGTGTGGCTTTCAGCCCTCTGCTCGTGTCAGTGGGGTTGGCGGGGTCTCGCACACGCACAGGAACGGGCGAATTCGCAGAGTCGCCACTGGTGTTGTTGCCGAGCTGGCCGTTGGCGTTGTATCCCCATGCGTATGCGTATCCGTCGCTGCCCACGGCAAGCGAATGCGAGGCTCCGGCACTGATCTGTAGGGCTTTCAGTCGTTTGATCGCATCAGTAGGGCTTTTAGGATCGCGCACTGGCACAGGGAAAGACGAATCCGTTGTGGTGTTGTTGCCGAGCTGGCCATATGGGTTGTTTCCCCAGGAGTACACGCATCCATCGCTGCCCAAGGCCAATGAATGTGAGGCTCCGGCGCTGACCTGTATGGCTTTCAGTCCTTTGCTTGCATCAGTAGGGTTGTTGGGGTCGCGCACACGCACAGGAACATACGAATATACGCTGTAGCCGCTGGTGTTGTTGCCGAGCTGGCCATAGAAGTCCCATCCCCAGGCGTACACGTATCCGTCGCTGCCCAGGGCCAAGGAATGCCATCCTCCGGCGCTGACCTGCACGTAGGTGAAATCCGGCGGCAGGTCCGGATACGTCTTGCGATCAGGCGTCTTTACTACGGCCGGCGTATGCCGTTCGGTGGTCGACCCGTCGCCAAGCTCACCATAGGTGTTGTCTCCCCAGGCGTACGCATTCCCGTCGCTGCCTACAGCTAAGGAAAAACCATAGAAATAGTTTTTTGATCCGCTGATCTGGCTGAATCGTATGCCGCGGCCGGGTGATGGGGTGATGGTGGTCTGCTGCCTGCCCAGCTGGCTGCCCTTGTCGGGGTTGATCTTCCACGTGTTGGTTGAGTCTAAGCGTGTCCATTTGGCGGTGAGGGTGAGGTTGTTGGTGACGGGTTTGCTGAAGTCGTAGGCGACGTTGTTGATGAACCATCCGTCGAATCGGTAGCCTTCGCGCGTTGGGTCGAGGGCGGGGCGCTGGACCCTGCGGTAGGGGTAGTCGACCTGCTGGGGGCCGGGTGTCGGGCTTCCCTTGTCTGTGTCGAAGGTGACTGTGTGGGTGGAGGCCGATCTCGTGTCTCTGGTCAGGGTCTGGTCGACGGTGTAGTTGAGGTTTCTGGTGAAAGTCTGGTTGTCTTGTCTGCCGGTGATGACGATGATGGCTTGTCCGGGTTTGCGGGCCGGGGTTTGCGCCTGCCAAGCATCGTTGGTTTTGTGGAGTGTCAGTGCTTGGCCGTCTATGCTGGCTGTTTCCAGGGTGGGGGCAGTGGTCGTGTCTGTTCTGTTCGCTTTGCCGGGCCGGCCTTGGGCATCCAGGCTCCACGTGTATATGTCGCCTTGCCGGTTGATTGCGATGATCCTGCTGGCGGTGCTGACGGCCTGCGTGTACTGCTGGTTCCCGTTGTCGGCGCGCATGGGCTTGCTGCCGGGCTGCCAGGCCCAGAGGCGGCCGTCCTTGCCGGTGATCATGGCCTGGTCCTTGTCGGCGGTGATCCTGCTGGCCTGTACGCCGCCCGGCAGGATCACCGGGGTCATGCCGGCCGTGCTGCCTGCTAGGTAGCGGACCTGCCCCTGTGAATCCAGGATGAGAAAGCCTTTATTAAGCGCTGCAGTCTGGATGATGCGCGTGCCCGGGTTCTGCCTGATGTGCTCTGGTTGGGTGTTGCCGGTGTTGGTCGTATCCCATGTCCATGCTTGCCCGTCCGTGTCCAAGGCAAGGATCCGACTGGCAGAGGCGACAGCGAAGACGGCCTGCGCCTGTCCGGGCAGGCGTGATGTGGCTTGCTCTTCCGGTTTTGGGTTGGGATCATTCCCGTCGGCTTGGCTGGTCTGATAGGCGTAGACCTGTCCCTGCTGGTCCACGGCCAGTAGCCGGTTCTCGTTGACGCTGATGCTGGTCAACTGGGTGTTCTGGCTGGTCTTGAGGGTGGTGGGCGTGGCTTGTTGGCTGTTCCAGGTGTAGATGTGCTGGTCGGATCCGAGAGCCGCCTGCCATCGGCTGCCGGCTACAGCCTGCAGGTAGTGGAATCCGTCGGGAGTCTGGGCGGGGGAGGAAACCTGCTTGGGCGTGCCGTCCTCCGTCCAGGTATAGATGCGGCCGTCGCCGGTAAAGCCGACAATTTGGTCTCCTGAAGTTTGGATGCTGGCGAATTGAGGTTCCTGCCTGTCGGGTGGGCTGATGGTCAGGACGGTTCCTGAGGCGGGCCCGTGGTCCGGGCTCAGCGTCCAGTTCGTGGCTTTGGTCCACTTGGCTTTCAGTGTCGTGTCCTGGAGGATGGGGGTCTGGAAGTCGAAAGGCTGGCCGTCATATGTCCACCCGTCGAACCGGAAGCCGGGACGTTGAGGATCGTGTTGCGGGGGAGTGGCAAGGGTGCCGGTTTTTACATCCTTCTGGGTGAGTTTGTTTCCATCGTCCGGTTCGAAGCGCATTGTATGCGTGGCTTGGTTATCTGTCTGTTCTGCTGATTGAGCCGGAGTGGAGTCTGTGTTGTCAGGTGTTCCCGTCGTCGATGATGGGGTGCTTGGCCTGGGGCTTAATGGTGTGGTGGCTTGTATCGGTGATGGTGTGGGAAGCGGAGTATTGGTTGCGTTACTGGGGAGAGTGCCGGGGGTTTGCTTAGTTACGCGAGGGGTTTGACGACCCCCCCCCCTGGTGAGTATGGGAGCGTCCGCCTGGGCGGACGCGACGCCCATGCCTGCCAGCAGGCTGATCAGGACGGTTATCATCGCCAACGTGCGACGCAGATTGGAAACCACATGCATAACTCGTAAACCCCTTCACCAACACCAAGCGGAGCTAATACTGCTTGCCTACGTAAGTTCTTCCTGCCGGAAAGCCGTACTGTCTTTCAACGCCAGCTCTGCATCGAATTGCAGGAACGGGGGTGTAAGCCAGTCGTCTTCTCGACATCCCCCGTTTTTCACCCTACCACCCAGCCAACAGACAACACACAAGCCAGGGCCAATCGCTCGGCGACGATAAGCGTGGCAATTGGGGAAATGCGATTGTTTACGAAATTGTGAGGTTGTAGGGAATGAATGGCGGCTGGCCTGACTGAATGCTGTGAGCTTCCTGTGTCGGCCTGTCTGTGTTTCTCTGTTCCTCTCCCTTTTTCTAAATTGGGGTGTGGATGCCTGCCCTGAACTCCAGCAGGTTGAAATGTGGTGGGGGCGCGGGAGGGGAGTGTCGGCTCTCTTGGGGTTTGAGCCTTGATTGACACTTTTCCTTCCTGCTCCCCCTGTATGGGCCGGGGGCGGGGGGATTGATACGCCGCCCGGCCGCTCTTACTCGAGTGAAGCGTGTGACAGCTGGCGTGTTTCCCTCCGGTGGCGGCGTGAGGCGAGGACGCCGCCTATGCCGGTCATGCCGGTGGCCAGGGCGAGTAGGATGCCCTCGCCCCCTGCCTGAGGAAGTACGCCTGCAGGCGCTACAGGCGTATATGTGTATTTGAGGGAGGTGTCCGGCTGTTGGGGTGCGCCACCTATCGTGTAGTCCACGCTGACCGTGACCGTGCCCGGCTGGTGCGCGGGCGTGAGCACGGTGACGCTATTGCCATCGCCGCGGGTCAGGCCTGATACGGCAGTCTGATCGAATTTGACGTCGGTGATCACCGACGGCAGAGGGAACACCACAGGCACAGGCACCTTCGAGTCGTTTCTGGTGCCGTCGCCGAGCTGACCATAGTAGTTGCCTCCGCAGGCGTAAGCGTATCCGTCCGTGCCGAGTACCAGCGAAGAGCTTCCTTCGGCGCTTATTTGCGCTGTGTTCAGCCAGGGGCCGGCTAAGCTTGTGGAATGCGCGGAGGCGAATACCCTTACAGGGATAGTCTGATTGTTTGTGGTGTTGTTACCAAGCTGGCCCTCGCTGTTGCCTCCCCATGCCCAGGTGTTGCCGCCCGTATCGATTGCCAGCGAATGCCAGGTTCCGGCACTCACCTGTTGGGCTTTCAGTCCTTTGCCCGTGTCAGTGGGGCTGGCGGGGTCGCGCACGCGTGCAGGAACAGGATTCCCGCCTCTATCGCTTGTGGTGTTGTTACCGAGCTGGCCAGAGTTGTTGAATCCCCAGGCATAGGCGTATCCGTCGCTGCCCACGGCCAGCGAATGTTCGTATCCGGCGCTGACCTGCGCGTAGGTGAAATCCGCCGGCAGGTCCGGATACGTCCTGCGGTCAGGTTCCTTTACCATGACCGGCGTAGACCGGCTGGTTTTCGTCCCGTCGCCGAGCTGGCCTAAGTTGTTGTATCCCCAGGCGTAGGCGTATCCGTCGCTGCCCAAGGCCAGCGAGCTCCAGGTTCCGGCACTCACCTGTTTGGCTTTCAGTCCTTTGCCCGTGTCAGTGGGGCTGGCGGGGTCGCGCACGCGTGCAGGAACAGTCGAAGAGCCGCCTCCGTTGCCGAGCTGGCCGAAGTTGTTGTATCCCCAGGCGTAGGCGTATCCGTCGCTGCCCAAGGCCAGCGAATACTCGCTTCCGGCGCTGACTTGTGTGGCTCTGAGTGCTCGGCTCGTGTCAGTGGGGCTGCTGGGGTCGCGCACGCGCACAGGAACAGGTGAAGAGTTTGTGCTGTTGTTGCCGAGCTGGCCGAAGTTGTTGTATCCCCAGGCGTAGGCGTATCCGTCGCTGCCCACGGCCAGCGAATGATCGGTTCCGGTGCTGACTTGCACGTAGGTGAAGTCCGCCGGCACGTCCGGATACGTCGTGAGGTCAGGCTTCTTCACCATGACCGGCGTAGACCGGCTGGTTTTCGTCCCGTCGCCGAGCTGGCCATACCTGTTGTCTCCCCAGGCATAGGCGTTCCCGTCGCTGCCCACAGCCAAGGAAAATCTAAGGTGTGCTGCGCTGATCTGGCTGAACCTGATGTTTCGCCTCGTGCTGTCAGGCGGGGTGATGGTCGTGGATTCCCTGCCCAGCTGGCTACCCTTGTCTGGGCTGATGCTCCATGTACTGTTCTTGCTTTCAGTCCACTTGGCGGTCAGGGCGAGGTCCTTGGTTACGGGCTTGCTGAAATCATAGGCGACCTCCCCGATGAACCACCCGTCGAACAGATAGCCTTCACGCGCCGGATCGGGGGAGGGACGCTTCACCCTGCCGTTCGGGGTGGAAACATGCTGGTCTCCTGGTTCGGGGCTTCCTCCATCCGCATTGAAACTGACGGTGTAGGTCGTGCCCTGCCGGTCGGCTCTGTTTAGCGGCTGGTCGACCGTGTATTTGAGGTTTCTGGTGAAGGGCCGGCTGTCCTGCCTGCCAGCGATGGTGACGGCGGCTTGTCCGGGCTTGTGGGCCGGAGCATCCGCCTGCCAGCAGTCGTTGTTTTTGCTGATCGTTAGTGCTTGGCCGTCCAAGCTGGCTGATTCCAGGGTGGGTGCCTGTGTGGTATCGAGTCTGGCCGGCTTGCCGGGATTGTCCTGCTCGTCCAGGCTCCACGTGAATACGCTGCCCTGCCTGCTGATGGCGGTGATCCTGCTGTTAGATTCGGCAGCCTGTATGTATTGCTTGTTTCCGTTGTTCGTGCGCTTGGGCGCTTCTCCGGGCTTCCAGGACCAGACATAGCCATCCTTGCTGGTGATAATGGCCTGATCGTCACTGTTGTTGATTCTGCCGATCTGCGTGCCGCCGGGTAGGCTGACGGCTGTGGGACTGGTCATGCTGTCAGCCAGATGATAGGCGTGACCGTCGGTATTCAGGAGGAGGAACCCCTTGTTGAGTGCTTGGGTTTGAACTGTGCGCATGCCCGGTTCCTGCTTGATGCGTTCAAGCTTGGCGCTTCGGGTATTGGCCCCGTCCCAGGTCCAGGCCTGCCCGTCCGCGTCAACGATGAGAGCCTGGCTGGCGGAGGCGACAGCGGTGACGGCCTGCGCCTGCCCGGGCAGGCTGAGCGTGGCCTGTTCTGTGACTTTCGGGTTCAGGTTCTGGCTGTCTTGGAAGGCGTGGACCTGTCCCTGCTGGTCCACGGCCAGCAGGAGGTTGTCGTTGATGCTGATGCTGGTGAATTGGGTGTTCCGGCTGGTGTCGAGGATGGTGGGCGTGGGCTGTTGGCTGGTCCAGGTGTATATCTTCTGGTCGGATCCCAAAGCGGCCTGCAGGCGGCTGCCGGTTGCAACCTGCTGGTAGCGGAGCCCGTCGGGGGCCTGGGCGGGGAAGGGCACCTGTTTGGGCGGGCTGTCTTGCGTCCAGGTGTAGATGCGGCCGTCGCCGGTCAGGCCGACTGCCTGCTGCCCGGCGGCATAAAGGCTGGCGAATTGGGGCTCCTGCCTGTCGGGCGGGCTGATGGTCAGCCTTGCGCCGGAGGCGGGCCCGTGGTCCGGGTTCAGCGTCCAGTCCGTTATCTTCGACCACTGGGCTTTCAGGGTGGTGTCCTGGAGAATAGGCGTCCGGAAGTCGAAAGGCAGGCCGTCAAGCATCCACCCGTCGAACCGGAAGCCATCACGCACAGGGTTCTGCTGCGGGGGAGCGGCGAGAGTCCCGGTTTTCACAGTTGACTGTGTAGGTTTGCTCCCGTCGGCCGGGTCGAAGCATACTGTGTGTGTGGCTTGATTGTCTGTCTTATTGGATGGCTTGGCCTGGGCGGCGTCTGCGCTGCCGGGTGTTCCCGTCGTCGATGACGGGGTTCCTGGCGTGGGGCTTAATGGTGTGGTTGGTTGTATCGGTGAGGGTGTGGGCAGTGGGGTGTCTGGTGCGCTGCTGGGGAGGGTGCCGGGGGTTCCGTCAGCTACGCGAGGGGTCTGACGACCCCCCCCCGGTGAGTATGGGAGCGTCCGCCTGGGCGGATGCGACGCCCAGGCCTGCCAGCAGGCTTAGCAGGACGATCGTCATCGCCAAGGTGCGACGCAGACGGGAAACCAGATGCATGAAACCAAAACCCCTTCACCAGACACCAAACGGAATCAATTCCGCTTGCCTATCAAAGTTCTGCCTGCCAGCGCCAGCCCTGCATCAAATCGCAGGAGCCGATGGCGCAAGCCAGCCGTCTTCTCGACATCCCCCGCTTTTCACCCTACCACCCAGCCCACAAACAACACACGAGCCAGGTCCAACCGCCCGGGGACAATGAATCCGACTGATCTCAAAGAAAGGAGCCAGCGTATGACCAACCAGGGATACTATCTGCCGGGACTCTACGTGTGTGAGGGGTCCCTCCCAGTTCCCCTGGACTGGGCGGGCAGTGAACCTGGCGTCTGGCGAGCCGAAGATCATTCGGACCAGGCGGTCATCCGCTGCTTCTACCGCGTGGTCTGCGCCCCCGAGCACATCCACGACGACCTGCCGCTGCTGGTCTACCTACAGGGCGGACCCGGCTCAGGTGCCCCACGGCCGTTGAACGCCACTGCCGACGGGTGGATGGCCGAGGCCATGCGCCACTTCCGCATTGTCCTGCCCGACCAGCGGGGTACGGGCCGGTCCAGCGCCATCGACGGCTCCACCATGGCCTCCCTGGGAGAGCCTCGGGCCCAGGCCGACTATCTGAAGCATTTTCTGGCGGACTCCATCATCCGGGACTTCGAGCACCTGCGTCGCACGGTCTTCGCCGGCCGCCTCTGGGTGACCCTTGGGCAGAGTTTCGGCGGCTTCCTGACCATGGCCTACCTGTCGAACTTCCCCGAAGGTATTGCTGCAGCTTTTACTACCGGGGGCGTGCCGCATATCCCTGCTGATGCCTATGAGCTCTATTCCCATACCTTCACCAAGATGGCCCAGCGGTCCCAGATCTTCTATCAGCGCTATCCAGGGGACCAAGACCGTGTGGCAGCTATTGCCGACCGGCTGGCCCAGGGCGATGTGGTTCTGCCCGGAGGCGACCCCCTGAGCGTGGAGCGGCTGCAGACCCTGGGTGCCGACCTGGGCAAGAGCGGCGGGTTCGAGCGTCTCCATTGGCTGCTGGACACAGCCTTCCTGGATGGGGACGGCAGCCTGCCCGCTTCCGGCGCCAGCAGCTCCCGGGCCACCCTCTCGCAGACCTTCCTGGAGGGGGTGCGGGCGGCCACTGCCGTCACACCGCTCTACTGGCCCTTGCAGGAGTTCATCTACGCCGATGGGGACTGCGAACCCCTGCGCTGGGCTGCGCAGCGGGTGCGCGATGCCCGTCCTGAATTCGACACTGCTGCCCGCCCGCTTAGGTTCACCGGGGAGGCGATCTTCCCCTGGATGTTCGAGCAGGAGTCGGCCCTGCGCCCCTTCGGCCGAGCGGTCAGCCTGCTCATGGAGGAGGGCTCCTGGGGCCACCTGTACGATCCCGAGCGTCTGGCCGACAATCAGGTTCCCCTGCAGGCTGCGGTCTATGCCGACGACCTCTACGTGCCCTCCGAGCTCCAGCTGGACACCCTCTCGCGCGTGGGCCATGCCCATGCCTGGGTGACCAACGAGTTCGAGCACGACGGGCTGCACGGGGACAGGGTCTTCGCCCACCTCTACCGGCTGGCCTTGGAGCGCGGCGATCTGGAGGGGCTCTTCCCGGCGCGCGGCTAGACTTGAGGGCATGAACACGGACTCATTGACTCTCGGATTCATCGGATACGGCAACATGGCCCAGGCCATGGCCCAGGGCCTGGTCGACGCAGGCGTGCTGCCCGGCGGCCGGATTGTGGCCTGTGCAGCTCACTACGACCGGCTGGTGGAGCGGACGGCCCAGCTGGGGGTGCGGCCCATGCATTCCGGCACCGAGGTGGCTGCGGCCGCCGACCTGGTGATTCTGGCCGTCAAGCCGGGGCAGGTGGCCCAGGTCTGCGAGCCCATCCGCCACGAGCTGGCTGACCCGGACCGCATGGTCCTCTCGGTGGTGGGCGGCATGACCCTTGAGGACTATGCCGACCTCCTGGAGGAGGGCACCCACCTGATCTGCGCCATCCCCAACACCCCCATTTCGGTAGGGCAGGGGATTCTGGTCACCCAGGAGGACGACACTCTGACCGACCAGCAGCGGGAGCTCTTCACCCAGGTCTTCGACCCGGTGGCCATGATCGAACGGCTGCCCCGGGAGCTGGTCTCGGTGGGCACGACCATCGCCGGATGCGCGCCCGCCTACACAGCCATGTACATGGAGGCCCTGGCCGACGCCGGGGTGGAGCACGGGCTGCCCAGGCAGGCGGCCTACCGGCTGGCGGCGCGCATGGTGCAGGGGACCGGAGCCCTCTACCTGGCCACCGGCACCAACCCCGGGGCCATGAAGGACGCGGTCTGCTCGCCGGGCGGAACCACCATCAAGGGGGTCGCCTCCCTGGAGAAGCACGGCTTCCGTGGAGCGGTCATCGAGGCCATCGATGCGGTGGAGCGCGGCGACTAGGGGGAGCCACGCCGGGGCAGTCCGGGCAATAGACTGGTGGATATGTCGTTAACCATAGGAATCGTCGGGCTGCCCAACGTCGGCAAGTCCACACTCTTCAACGCCCTCACCCGCAACAACGTTCTGGCGGAGAACTACCCCTTCGCCACCATCGAGCCCAACACCGGCATCGTGCCCCTGCCTGACGACCGGCTGCCCGTTCTGGCCAAGCTGGTCCACACGGACAAGATCGTGCCCGCCACGGTCACCTTCGTGGACATCGCCGGCATCGTCAAGGGAGCCTCGGAGGGGGAGGGGCTGGGCAACCAGTTCCTGGCCAACATCCGCGAGGCCGACGCCATCTGCGAGGTGGTCCGCGCCTTCAATGACGACGACATCGTCCACGTCAACGGCAAGGTGGATCCGGCCGACGACATCGATACCATCAACACCGAGCTGATCCTGGCCGACATGCAGACCATCGACAAGGCCCTGCCCAAGCTGGAGAAGGACCAGCGTGGCGGCAAGATCAAGCCCGCCTATCTGGACACCGTCCGCAAGGCCAAGGAGATTCTGGGCCAGGGGCGGACCATCGACCAGGCGGCCCAGGCCGGGGACATCGACAAGGACGAGCTCTACGACCTGCATCTGATGACCGCCAAGCCCTTCATCTACGTCTTCAACGTGGACGACGACGAGCTGCAGAACGAGGACTTGAAGAAGCAGCTGGCCGACTCCGTGGCTCCCGCGCCCGCCATCTTCCTCAACGCCCAGTTCGAGTCCGAGCTGACCGAGCTGGACGAGGCCGATGCCCGCGAGATGCTGACCGATGCCGGGCTCAAGGAGTCCGGCCTGGACCAGCTGGCCCGGGTGGGCTTCGACATCCTCGGCCTGCAGACCTTCCTGACCGCCGGGGTCAAGGAGGTGCGCGCCTGGCAGATCCACAAGGGTTGGACCGCCCCCCAGGCCGCCGGGGTCATCCACACCGACTTCGAGAAGGGCTTCATCAAGGCCGAGGTGGTCTCCTACGACGACTTCGTGGCCGCCGACGGGTCCTACGCCAAGGTGCGCGAGGAGGGCAAGATGCGCCTTGAGGGCAAGGACTACGTCATGCAGGACGGCGACATCGTGGAGTTCAAGACCGGCATTCCCTCCGGCTCCAAGAAGTGAGCGCCCGTCCCGGGTTCGCCATTCGCCGGGGTCATGGGCTGCCGCTGATCTTCGTGCACGGGTCCGGCGTGGACCACCACATTTTCGACGACCTGGACCCCGTATTCGAGCGGGTGGGGGGTTTCGAACGGATCTATCTGGACCAGCCCGGCTTCGGCCGCACGCCGCCCGACCCGTCCATTCTCGACCTGGACGGCCTGGCCCGGTGGCTGGATGACCAGGTGGACATTTTCAGCGGTGGTGGCCCCTTCGCTCTGGTGGGCAACTCCCTGGGCGGGCTGCTCAGCCGCCACGCCGCGGCCGGTCGACTGGACCGCTGCCGGGGGATGGCCCTGCTCTCTTCGGTGGTCGATCCGGTGACCGCCCACAGACGCCTGCCCCCGCGTCAGGTGCTGGTCCGGGACGACCAGGGCCTGGCCGAGGTGGACGAGTTCACCAGACATGCCTACCGGCAGATGGCCGTGGTGGAGTCCCGGAAGCACCTGGAGGCCTACCAGCGCACCATCATGCCCGGCATTCGTTCAGCCGACGCCGATACGGCGGCTCGGATGGAGGGGCACTACCAGCTGGATATGGACTTCGACCAGGTCTGGTCCGGATTCATAGCCCCTGTGCTCTTCGTCTGCGGCCGCCAGGACGACCGGGTGGGCTACCTGGACCAGTTCGACCTGGCCTGCCGCTTTCCCCGGGCCTCCTACTCGGTACTGGACCGGGCCGGCCACAATGTGCAGATCGAGCAGACCGCCCTGGTTTGCGACCTGTTGGAGGATTGGGCCAGGCAGGTGCTGAACGGCTGAGTCTCTCCCGGTTTCGTCTGTCACTACAATGAACTGTGCAACAGGTTCGTTCAACGGCGACGAAGGGGAAGGACATGGCTGTCTGGGGATTGGATAGCAAACGCCTTAAGCGGCGTGCGCTTGCCATGCTCCGTTGGCTGCTGGACCCTGTCCGCCGCACGCCTGTAGTAGTGACAAGCGCCCTGTTGACGCTGTTGCTGACGGTCCTGATCGTCAACCTGATCCAGCCAGTGGATGCGGCTCATGCGGAACGATCAGCAGGTGCGAGCGCTTCCAGCACAGCCACTGTTTCGGCGAGACAATTTCCCAAGGCGCATCATTCGAGCAAATCCAAGTCCTCCTCTCCAGCGACGAAGGAGCAGAAAAAGCAACAGACAAAGGCTAAGAAGGTAGGCTCTGATGGCTCCTCCACTCAGCCCATCGATTGGCTCAAGCCTTCGCAGCAGGTCGATTACCCGGATCCAGCGGCCCACCCCGGCCTCTCCCTGGAGGTCAGCCTTCAGGACCAGCGGGTCTATGTGCGCGACGGGTCTCAACTGCTCTACACCATGTACGCCTCGACGGGCATGGATGATTCCACGCCCAGGGGCAGCTTCCGCATCCAGTCTGAGCGCGGCGACCACTTCTACAACCCCGGCGAGGGGATGGGCGCCCGCTACTACACCAGCTTTCTGAACCACGGGGTCTTCCTCTTCCACTCGGTCCCCACTGATTCCAAGGGCGGCTACATCAAGGAGGAGGCCGATATGCTGGGCATCCGCCCTGGCTCCCACGGCTGCATCCGACTGACGGTGCCCGACGCTCGGTGGATCATGCAGTCTGTGCCCACCGGCACGCCCGTACTGGTCAAGTGAATTCCTCTCGTAAACCGGGATAGCCGCGTCCAAAATGTGGCCATTCACCTGCGTGCCCGCCTTGGGTTTCCTATCTTTGCCCCTACCACAGAGAGAACTATCGAGAGGAAGTGGTCAGGAATCATGCAAAAGGTGCAGCGGTTCAGTGACTGGTTGACTAAGTGGTTCATCCTGGTGGTCCTGGCTTGGGCCGCCATCAACTTCTTTGTCCCGCAGATTAGCATTTGGGCCCGCAGCTACACCAACTACTTCCTGAGCATCATTCTCTTCGGCATGGGGCTGACCCTGAGCCTGGACGATTTCAAGCGAATCCTCAAGATGCCGCTCATGGTCATCGTGGGCACCATAGCTCATTACCTGATCATGCCCCTGCTGGCCGTGCTCCTCTGCCGCATCTTCCGCCTGGACGGCATGATCGCCGTGGGAGTCATCCTGGTGGGCTGCTGCCCCTCGGGAACATCCTCCAACGTCATGTCCTACCTGTCGCGCGGCGATGTGGCCCTGGATGTGTCCATAGGCCTGCTTTCCACCCTGTGCGCGCCCCTGATGATCCCCATGCTGATGAACCTGCTGGCCAGCCAGTATGTGGACATCCCCACCAAGCAGCTCTTCCTGACGGCCCTTGAGGTGGTGCTGATCCCCATAGCCCTGGGCCTGGCCGTCCACGCCATATTCAAGGAGAAGGTGCAGAAGGTGACCGTGGCCCTGCCGGCAGTCTCGCAGATCGCCATCCTGATCATCATCGGCGTGGTGGTCTCCGTCAACCATGCCAAGCTCTTCACCGCCGCCACCGCCCTGGTCCTGCCGGTGGTCATGCTTCACAACCTGTGCGGGTACGGGCTGGGCTTCCTCTTCAGCCGGCTCATGTACCGCCTCTACCCCAAGGGGTTCCGCTACGCCCAGCAGAAGGCCATCACCTTCGAGGTGGGCATGCAGGATTCCGGACTGGGCGCGACCCTGGCCCTGCAGGCCTTCGCCGCCGACCCGATCGTGGCCATACCCTCCACCTTCTTCAGCGTCTGGCACAACATCTCCGGCTCGGTGCTGTCCGCCTGGTGGCGTCGGCATGACGACCGATTGGGGATTGCCGCCGACTCCGCCCAGGGTCGTCCGGAACCGGTTCGCGTCTAGGTTCCGCAGCTCCTTGATTGCTGGCTGGATCTGCTACAGGCCCGGTCCGGCCAGCAGGAAGCCCAGGGCCGTCAGCAGGGGCGGCAGGAGCATTGAGGCTGCCAGATAGCCCAGGGCTGCCAGATGCCGTCTCTGCCAGGCCAGGGCCAGCACCTCGTTGACCGCTGTCGAGAAGGTGGAGAAGCCGCCCAGCAGTCCTGTGGCCAGCAGCAGCCGTCCCCAGGCGGGCAGTCCGTGGAAGGCGGCCAGGGCGGCCACCAGTCCTGCAGCCAATCCGGCCAGCAGGTTGATGATCATGGTCGACAGGGGCAGGTCCACTTGCCAGCGGGCCTTGACCAGGGTGTCCAGCAGGTAGCGCAGTCCGGCCCCCAGGCCGCCGCACAGGCAGATCAGCAATGTCAATGCAATGGTCATCGCACACCCGCCTGGATATGTGCGGCCAGACGTGCTCCCAGCGCGGCCATGGCCCAGGAAACCATCAGGCCTCCGGCAAAGGAGACCAGCAGGTAGGCAAGGGTTGCCCGGACTTGGCCGCCCGACAGGCCTTGGATCAGTTCCAGCGAGAGCGTGGACATGGTCGACAGCCCTCCGCATAGGCCCATACCCAGGCCCTTGTTGGTCAGCTGCCTTCGGCGCGCATGCCTGCTTTTGGGCAGCCCGGCCAGGAAAGCGGTCAGCAGGGCGTAGCCTGCACAGGCGATCAGGTTGGACAGGAGGGTTCCCGGATGCAGGGGGCCGCTCTGGCCCGGCAGCAGGCTCAGGGCGTACCGGCAGCCTGTGCCCAGGGCTCCGCCCAGCATCACCACCAGGGCTGTGGCCATATCAGGTCCGGTAGGGGGTTTGGCCATTGGAGGCTCGGTTCCCGACGGATCAGCGTCCGCAGGGTCGGGCTGAATGGCATGCGCCTGCACCCGGCCCACAGACGGGTCGTCGAATCATGGTGCAGGAACTATCAGCAGTTTGCGGTTCGGGGCTCAAGCCCCGGGCGGGTTCCATCGCCCGAGGCTCATTCTAGGAGCCCAAGGGGACCGCAGCCGTCGCAGCTGCGACGGCTGTTCACTCGGTGCGGTTCTCCGGGTCCAGGGTCAGCCGGTCGTCGTCGGCATCGTAGTCGAAGAGCTCGCCGTAGCGGCCCCAGGTGATGGCGGTGTCGAACTGCTGGACGGCCTCCTTGTCCGAGTGGTGGGCCCTCAGCAGATCCAGGATCAGGGAGCCGTGCAGGCTCTTGTCGTCGCTGTTCTTCAGGGCCCGGTCGATGATGCGGATCAGCGGAACATGATCCATCAGCATCCGTGAGAACATCTCCTTGCTCTCCAGAATGTCCGCGTCGTGCCAGGCACGACCCTGGTCGGTCAGCCTGACGTGCCCGTTGTCCGCCTGGAAGATGCCCAGCATGAGCCCGGCGTCTATCAGGGGGAAGAGGTCGTCCACCTCGAAGGAGAGCTTGGCCGCCAGGTCGGCCAGGTCCATGCCGTTGGGCTGGTTGACCATGACATCGGCCAGACCGGCCAGGCCGCCTGGGGTGGCGTCGGGCAGGTTGCGCTCGGCGGTGTCCTCGTCCCGCACCGAGTCCCGCACGGCCTGACGGTTGCGCACCTTGGTCTGCAGACGGCGGCGGATGTCCTCGCTGTCGCGCTGGCCGGTCAGGATGGAGTAGAGGTAGTCCACGCAGGACTGGAAGAGGTCGGACTGCTTGTCCCGAGGCCTGTCCAGGTTGATGGGCACGTCGGCGATGACCCGGCCGGGATGCGAGTCCAGGACCAGGACCCGGTCGGCCATCTCCACGGCCTCCTCGATGTTGTGGGTGACGATCAGGACCGACTTGACGCTGCCTGCCTCCTCGGACCAGACCTTGAGGACCTCCTGGCGAAGATTCTCGGCGGTCAGCACGTCCAGGGCCGAGAAGGGCTCGTCCATGAAGAGGGCGTCCGGCTTGAGGACCAGGGCCCGGGCGATGCCCACGCGCTGGCGCATGCCGCCGGAGAGCTCCTTGGGGTAGGCGCTTTCGAAGCCGTCCAGGCCGATGGCGTCGATGGCGGCCAGGGAGAGTTTCTCGCGCTCCTTCTTGGGCACGCCACGGGCCTGCAGGCCCAGCTCCACGTTGTCCTTGACGGTCAGCCAGGGCATCAGGGCGAAGCTCTGGAAGACCAGGGCCACGCCGGGGTTGGGCCCGTCCAGCTGCTTGCCCCGGTATTCGACGCTGCCCTTGCTGGCTGGGACCAGGCCGGCCAGGATGCGCAGCAGGGTGGACTTGCCGGCGCCTGAGCGGCCCAGGATGGCCACCACCTCGCCCTCGTGCAGGGTGAAGTCGATGCTGTCCAGGACGGTCAGCTCCGCGCCCTTGTCGGACTGGTAGGTCTTGGTCACGTGCTCGGCCGTGATGATCCCGTTGGAATTGATCTTGGTCATTGTCGAACCTCTCAGACTTCTCATGTCAGGGAATAGCGCCGTTGTGCCAGTGATTGCAGGGGAGACCAGAAGAACCGGTCGGCCAGGACCACGAAGATACTCATGACGGCCACCCCCAGGATGATGCGGGGGGTGTCGCCGGTGGCGGTCACCTGGGCGATGTAGGCACCCAGGCCCCGGGCCGTCAGCTCGGTCTTGCCGTAGGAGACCACCTCGGAGACGATGGAGGCGTTCCAGGCCCCGCCGGCCGCTGTGATGCCGCCGGTGCACCAGGAGCCGAACAGGGCCGGCAGGATCAGGGTCTTCCATCGCTGCCAGCGGTTCTGGCCCAGGCTGCGCGACATCTCCAGCAGGTCGTCGGGGATGGCCGAGGCCCCGGCGATGACGTTGAAGAGGATGTACCACTGGGTGCCCAGGGCCATGAGCAGGATGCTGCCCCAGTTGATGTCGATCCGCCAGATGATGAAGACCATGGTGACGAAGGGGAAGATGAAGTTGGCCGGGAAGGAGGCCAGGATCTGCACCAGGGGCTGCAGGTAGCGGGAGATGCGCGGATTCATGCCGATCAGGGCGCCGATGGGCACCCAGACGATGGTGCAGACCACCATCAGGATCAGCACCCGCAGGAAGGTAAGCAGGCCCAGCTGGAAGACGTGGCCGACCTCGCCCAGGCCCAGCGGGCGGATGACCAGGCGGTCCAGCTGCCAGAGACCCCACAGGCCGATCAGGGCCAGGCAGGCCCACCAGACCAGGTCGCTTGGCCGCCTGCGTCCGCCGCCACGGCTCCAGCGCGCCCCGGTGCGGCCCAGGGGGCGGGTGATCCGGTCCAGCAGGTCGGCCAGGGGATGGCCCACCAGGCCCAAGAGGTCCTTGACCCCGGACAGGCGGATGATCGTGAGCACCAGGCTGCGCCGGGGCTCGGTGGACTGGCTGCTGGTGTAGCGGAACTTCTCGGCCCAGGCGGTCAGCGGCTTCCAGAGCAGGAAGTCAATCAGCAGCACCACCACGATCATGGTCAGGATGGCCAGGCCCACCTTGCCCAGGTCCTGCTCGGCGGTGGCCTCCTCCACGAAGGAACCGATACCGGGCAGGGCCAGGGTCCTGTTGTTGACCGAGATCATCTCGGAGGCGGTCAGGAAGAACCAGCCGCCGCCCATGCTCATCATGCAGTTCCAGAGCAGGGGGATCATGGAGTTGGGCACGTCCAGCTTCCAGAAGCGCTGCCAGCGGGTCAGGCGCATCAGCCTCACCGCCTCGTCCAGGTCGGAGGGCTCGCTGGTCAGGGAGTTATAGAAGGAGAAGGCCATGTTCCAGGCCTGGCTGGTGAAGATGGCGAAGATGGAGGCCGCCTCCACGCCCATGATGGACCCGGGGAAGAGGACCAGCCAGATGGAGATGGTGGCCGACAGAAAGCCCAGGACGGGCACCGACTGCAGGATGTCCAGCAGGGGGATGAGCACAGCGCCCAGGCGGCGGGAGCGCGCGGCGGCCAGCCCGTAGAGGAAGGCGAAGACCAGGGAGATGATCAGGGCCGTGAACATGCGGAAGAGGGAGCGAAGCGCGTAGTAGGGCAGGTTGGCCGGGTCGGTGGAGACGTGCGAGGGTACCCCGGCGGGGCCGATGGGCGCGCCCAGGGCCGGCAGCAGATAGGCCAGGGCCCCCAGCAGGACCAGAGCGCCAATGGCTACGGCCAGACCCGTCCATATGCGGGTGGAGCGCGATGCCTGGCTGCGGTCGTCGTTCAGTGGCGAACGGAGCATTCCTGGCAGTGCGACAGTATTCACGATGGCCTCCCTCCAAGGTGCGGAACATCCCTGTCGGCAGCCTCGAAGACGGCGTGGCGATCGGCCATGAGCCGACCATTGTCATCGTTCAAGCTTCGGCTTCGCATGGTATTTGGCCCTGCATTAGTCCCTGCCTTGATCCGACGGGGACTGTTGACCTGCGCGGGGTGTCTCCACCACTTTGCGGCAGCATGCCTTGTCCATGCGGTAGCTTCACCTACCGACCACCCAATAACATAGATGGGCCTCAGAGCAGTGTCAAGCATTTGCCAAACCGGTGTTGCCGTCCTTGCCAGGACTGACAATGACAAGGGTCTGCACGCAGTCGGTGCAGGCGCGAAATGGAATGTAAGGAGCGAATCCCTATGAAGATCGTGGCAGTCACGGCCAACCCCGAACCCAAGAGCCTGACCGATGCGGCGGGCAATGCCCTGCTGGACGGGGCGGCCGAGGGCGGGGCTCGCACCGAGTTGATCGACCTTTGCGCCGAGGGATTCAATCCCGTCTTCGGCATGGAGGACAGGACCCACTACCTGGGCCAGGGACCCATGCCCGAGGATGCCCAGGCCATGCAGGAGCGCATCAAGGATGCGGACGTGCTGGCCCTGGTCTTCCCCGTCTACTGGTACAGCATGCCGGCCATCATGAAGGGCTTCATCGACCGGGTCATCTGCCGGGGCTTCGCCTACCACGCTGATGGCACCCCGGGGGCCCTGGCCGGGCGCCGGGTGGAGCTGGTCATGCTGACCGGCGGAGACAAGGAATGGTACCAGTCCAGCGGCATCGGCGAGGCCCTGGACAACCAGCTGCGCAGGCAGACCCTCCTCAAGTACTGCCAGGTCGCTCAGGTGGAGACCATCTATGTGGACAATCTGGACTCGGGCAACGATGACCAGCAGGCGCGAGAGGCCGCCGACCGGCACCTGGTGGCCCTGGCCTTGAAGGGTCGTCAGCTGGCCGCAGGGAACGAGCCCGGAGCTGGCCAGGACGCTCAGTGACGCTCAGCATCGGATTCGTCTTCGATGACACCCTGGACGTCTTTGACGGAGTCCAGCAGCACATTCTGACCCTGGGACGGGAGCTGGGCAGGCGGGGCCACAGGGTCCAGTATCTGGTCGGGCAGACCGCCCATCCGCCGGTTGACGGTGTCCACTCCCTGTCCCGTAACGTCATGGTCTCCTTCAACGGCAACAGGATGCGCATACCGCTGCCTGCGCCCAAGGCGCCCATCCGCCGGGTCCTGGAGGCCGGGCACTTCGACCTGCTGCACGTCCAGGCCCCCTACAGCCCTTTTTTGGCAGGCCGGGTCATCCGCGCCGCGAACCCTTCAACGGCCCTGGTGGCCACCTATCACATCGCCCCCACGGGAAACCTGCAGTTGCTGGGCGGTCGGCTGCTGGGGATGATCAACCGCAGGACCCATAGGCGCATCGGCAGGGTCATCGCGGTCTCGCCTGTGGCGGCCAACTATGCCCGGCAGACAGCCGGCGTGCCCAGCAGGGTGGTGGCCAACCCCGTGGACGTGGCTGCCCTGCGCCGGGCCCGTCAGGCTGCTGGCGACCAGGAGGTGGCGCGCCTGCACGGCCAGGGGCCGCATCTGGTCTTTCTGGGGCGGTTCGTGGCCCGCAAGGGGGCGGGGATCCTGCTTTCGGCCCTCCAGGCGGGGGAGCAGGCCGGCATCCTGCCCGAGGGCCTGCATGTGACCATGGCCGGCAAGGGCCCGCTGCTGGAGGACTGCCGTCGGAAGGCCGCCGCCCTGCGCACCCCGGTGGCCTTCCCCGGCTTTGTGGACGAGAAGGACAAGCCCGCCCTGCTGGCCTCATCCGATCTGACCGTCTTTCCCTCCACCGGGGGCGAGTCCTTCGGCATCGTCCTGCTGGAGGCCATCGCCTCGGGCACGGCTCCGGTGCTGGCCGGGGACAATCCCGGCTACCGGTCCACACTGATGGGCGACGAGCGGGCTCTGGTGCCCGTCGACTCGCCCAACACACCCGACCTGCTGGCCCGGCGAATCGCCCAGGCCTTGGGGGACCCCTCCTGGAGGCGGAACGTGCGCCATGACCAGCTGGCGCTCTTGGATCGCTACGACGTGACCACGGTGGCCGATCAGGTGGAGGAGGTCTACAGGCAGGCCATCCAGGACCGCCGTCTCATGTAGGCTAGGTACATGTCATTCTTTGATTTCTTCGGTTCCATGTTCGACCCTGAGGGCGGTCCGGGTGGACCAGGCCGGCGTCGCAACGACGACGACCCGGTCATCCTGCATGTGCAGACCGATGGGGAGGGTCCCGGCCAAGGGGGCGGCAGCACGCCCCGTTTCCGCTTCGCCGGACCAGGTGACCCCCGGCTGACTTCCCGCAAGAAGGACAATAACGGACCTTCCAGGGGCATGCGGATTCTGGCTGTGGTTGTCGCTGTCGTCCTGGTCGTCCTCCTGCTTTTGTTTGGGCTCAGCCGCTTCATCACCGATGTCATGTGGTTCTCTCAACTGGGGGCGGCACGGATTGTTTGGACCCAGCTGGGCATCAAGGTGGGCCTGTGGCTGGCCTACGCCCTGTTGCTGGCTGCGGTGACCCTGTTCTCGGCCTTCCTGGCCATCCGCAGCCGTCCCGATTCGCCCGACGGGTCCACCATCAGGGTCAGGGGCGATCTGATCGAGGTCGGCAAGGGGGTCTCTTCACGCAAGGCGCTCAAGGTGGCCGCGGTGGTCTCCCTGGTCGTCGGTGTGTTCTTCGGCTTCCAGTTCAACGCGGATTGGAAGCAGGTGCTCCTGCTCTTCAACGCCCAGTCCTTCGGGGTGCGCGATCCCCAGTTTGGCCTGGACAACGGCTTCTATGTCTTCATCCTGCCCGGGCTGCGGCTGCTGGTCTCCTCTTTGCTGATGATGCTGCTGGCGGCCACGGTCTTCAGCCTGGTCACCAACTTCCTCATGGGAGGTATTCGCTTGACCATGCCCGTGCAGGGCCGCGGCATTCTGGAGATGACCCGTGCCGCCCGCAGACAGGTAGCCGTCTGGCTGGTCCTGTTCATGCTGGTCTGGGCCGGCGACACGGCCCTGGGCGTCTTCGGCAGGCTGACCGAGGAGGGCGACCGGATCACCGGCGCCTCCTACACCTCGGTCAAGGCGGCCATTCCCGTCACCCTGATCATGGCTGTGGTCATGGCTTTGCTAGGCATCATCCTGGCGGTCTGGATTCTGAGGTCGTCCACCCTGGAACCCGGCCGTGTCCATGCAGGATCGCTGGGTTCGGCCGTCAAGCAGTGGCGGGTTCCCGTCCTGGCTGTAGCCGTCACCGTCGTCCTGTCCCTGCTGCTGACCGTTTTCTGGCCGGCGCTGGTCCAGCGCTTCCGGGTCAACCCCAATGCCCAGGAGATGGAGTCCGCCTACATCCAGCGCAACATCACCGCCACTGCCCAGGCCTATGGGCTGGACAGGCTGAAGACCGAGGCCTATGACGCCACCACCGAGGTCCAGTCGGGCGCCCTCTCCCGTGATGCCGAGACCACTGCGCAGATCCGTCTGCTGGATCCCCAGGTGGTTTCGCCCACCTTCCGTCAGCTGCAGCAGTCCAAGCAGTACTACACCTTCGAGGACACCCTGGCCGTCGACAAGTACGACATCGACGGGGTCAGCCAGGACACGGTCATCGGCGCTCGCGAGCTGGACCTGGAGGGCAACGACAACCGCAACTGGGTCAACGACCACACGGTCTTCACCCACGGCTACGGGATCGTGGCCGCCTACGGCAACAAGGTCACCCCGGACGGGCAGCCCGAGTTCTTCGAACAGGACATCCCCACGAAGGGCAAACTGACCGACAGCCAGCACTACGAGCCGAGGATCTACTTCTCGCCCAACGCGCCCGAGTACTCCATCGTCGGCGCGCCCCAGGGCTCCTCAGGCTGGGAGTTCGACTATCCCACCGGCTCCAAGGGAGCCACCAACACCTTCAAGGGCAACGGCGGCCCCTCGGTGGGCAACTTCCTGGCCCGGGTCCTCTACGCCATCCGCTTTGGATCCGACCAGATCCTCTTCTCGGACCGCGTCACCCCCGACTCGCAGATCCTCTACAACCGCTCGCCCAAGGAGCGCGTGGCCCAGATCGCCCCCTATCTGACCCTGGACGGTCGCGTCTACCCGGCTGTGGTGGATGGCCGGGTCAAGTGGATCGTCGACGGCTACACCACCTCTGACGCCTACCCCTACTCCCAGAAGGTGGACCTGGGTCCCATCACCCAGGACACGACCACCCTGAGCTCGGAGGCCGTCAAGGGACTGGGCTCCCAGAAGGCCAACTACATCCGCAACTCCGTCAAGGCTACGGTCGATGCCTACGACGGCTCGGTGGATCTGTATGCCTGGGACGCCAAGGATCCGGTGCTCAAGGCCTGGCAGAAGGTCTTCCCCGGCCAGTTCAAACCGCTCTCGTCCATCTCGGGCGACCTGATGAGCCACATGCGCTACCCGGAGAGCCTGTTCAAGGTCCAGCGCCAGCTCCTGTCCCAGTACCACGTCAACTCGGCCAGCCAGTTCTTCTCCGGCGAGGACTTCTGGCAGACCCCCGTGGATCCGACCGGGAGCAGCAAGGAACAGAAGGCCGGGGTCAAGCAGCCTCCCTACTATCTGACCCTGCAGACACCGGGGACTGACAAGCCCGCCTTCTCGCTGACCTCCACCTTCATCCCCGCCGGCACCTCCACCAGGGAGATCCTGACCGGGTTCCTGTCCGTGGATTCCGACGCCGGGTCCACCAAGGGGGTGATAGGACCGGACTACGGGACCATCCGGCTGATGGAGCTGCCCAAGAATTCCAATGTGCCCGGCCCCGGGCAGGCGCAGAACAACTTCAACTCGGATGCTGCGGTCTCCACCGAGCTCAACCTGCTCCAGTCCGGGTCCACCAAGGTCAAACGCGGCAACCTGCTGACCCTGCCCATAGGCGGCGGGCTGATCTACATCCAGCCGGTCTACGTCCAGTCCAGCGGCGCCACCAGCTTCCCCCTGCTCAAGCGGGTTTTGGTGGCCTTCGGGGACAAGGTCTCTTCCTCGGCCACCCTGGATGCGGCCCTTGACAAGACCTTCCAGGGCAACTCGGGCGCATCGGCCGGCGATGCCGACAACACCGGACGCACCAATGCCGAGGCTGACCAGAGCAAGCAATCCGGCAAGGCCCCGGATAAGACCACCGGGTCTGGCGAGGCATCGGCCACAGGGGGGCAGGCCCTGAAACAGGCCCTGGACAAGGCCAACCAGGCCATGAGCGACGGCGATGCCGCCCTGAAGAAGGGCGACTTCAGCGCCTACGGCGAGGCGCAGAACCGTCTGCGCGAAGCCCTCAAGGAGGCCTCCGACCAGGAGGGCGGCAACAAGTGAGCGCCACCCCGCGCATCCGGCTCTGCCGCCGCGGGGACCTGGAGGCGGTCACCGCCATCTACAACCAGGCGGTCATGGATGGCGGTTCCACGGCGGATACGGCCCCGGTCAGCCTGGACCAGCGCCTGGAATGGTGGCTGGACCACGATCCGGACCAGGGCCATCCGGTCCTGGTCCTGGAGCAGGAGGGCAGGGTGCTGGCCTTCGGCTCCCTGTCGGCCTACTACGACCGGCCCGGCTACCAGGAGACCTGCGAGCTGGGCTACTACGTGGACCGGGGCAGCCGTGGACGCGGCCTGGGAGCCCTGATGGTCCATTCCCTGCTGGAGCGCGCCCAGCAGGTGGGCATGCGTCTGGCCGTGGCCATCATCTTCGATGACAACTCGGCTTCCAAGGCCCTGCTGCACCGGTTCGGGTTCAGCCGCTTCGGTCTCCTGCCCCAGGCCGCCTGGGACCGGTTCGCCCTGCATGATGTCTCCTACTGGAGCCTGTCCCTTGAGCGAAACGGGGTCGGGGAGCCTGTGTAGAATCTCACCGTCCCGTTCGAGAGCAGGAGGTATCACCTACATGGCATCCGATTTCTGGCTGATGGCCGGACTGGGCAACCCGGGTGACGAGTACAAGGGCACCAGGCACAACATGGGCTTCATGTGCGCCGATCTGCTGGCCGAACGATGGTCGGTCAACCTGCGCGATCACAAGGGTCTGGCTCAGCTGGGCCGTGGCACCCTGGATCTTGACGGATGCCGCATACCCTTCTTCCTGGCCAAGCCGCTGACCTTCATGAACGACTCCGGCGATGCCCTGGCCTCCATCTGCTCTTACTACCACATACCTGTTGGCCGGGTCGTGGTCATCCATGACGACATGGACCTGGAGTTCGGCCGGATCAAGGTCAAGGCCGGCGGGTCCTCGGGCGGGCACAATGGCATTCGTTCCATCGACCGCTCCCTGGGCAGCAACGCCTACGCCCGGGTCCGCATGGGCGTGGGGCATGCCCGAGGAGGTCCTGACGCCCACCGGCGCACTGTGGATTGGGTTCTGGGCACCTTTGCCGGCGACCAGCGCAAGCGTCTGCCTGAGTTTTTGGCCGACGGCGCGGACGCCGCGGAAACCGTAATCATCAAGGGCCTCAGCCAGGCTCAGGAGCAGTTCAATGGTCGATGAGCATACCCAGAAGGCGGAGTCACAGGAATCGCTGAATGGATCCCTGCGTCCCCTCCTGGACGACCTGCAGGCAGACGCTGCCTTCACCAGATTGGTCCAAGGAGACTCCCAGCCTGCCGCCGATACCGACACCTCCCTCATGGTCCAGGCTCCCCAGGGCATCAGGCCAGCCCTGGCGGCCGCAGCTGCTGGACGTGCCCCAGTCGTCCTGGTGGTCCCCTCCGAGCGTGACGCCCAGGAGATGACCGGCGCCATCCGCTCCTGGTATGAGGGCGATCCGGGTGATGTGGCCCTGCTGCGCTCTTGGGAGACCCTGCCTCACGAACGGCTCTCGCCCCGGGCAGACACCGTGGCCTCCCGGATGGCCGTCTTCAGGCGGCTGGCCCATCCGGTCCAGGGCGACCCTGACTTCGGACCCATCCGCATTCTGGTCATGCCCGTGCGCTCCCTGCTGCAGCCGGTGGTCAAGGGTCTGCAGGATGTGGAGCCCCTGGTCTTTCTGCGCGGCCAGGACCTGCCACTGGATCAGGCCGTCGAAGCTCTGGTCCGCAACGCCTACACCCGGGTGGACCTGGTCATGGAGCGCGGCCAGTTCGCCGTCCGAGGCGGCATCCTGGATGTTTTCGTCCCCACCATGGCCCACCCGGTGCGCATCGAGTTCTTCGGCGACGAGGTGGACACCATCCGCAGCTTCCACGCCTCCGACCAGCGCACCTACGGCCCTGACCTGGACCGGATCTGGGCGCCGCCCTGCCGCGAGCTGCAGCTGACCGACCAGGTCCGCGCCCGCGCCCGCTCCCTGATCGGGAGCATCCCCAACGCCGACGACATGCTGGAGTCCATCGCCCAGGCCATTCCGGTGGAGGGCATGGAGTCCCTCCTGCCTGCCCTGGTCGACGACCTGGTGCCGGTAGGGTCCATGCTGCCCGAGGGCGCTCTGATTCTGCTGTCGGAGCCGCAGCTGCTGGCCCGTTCCGCCCAGGACCTGGTCAAGACCGCCAACGAGTTCCTGGCCGCCAGCTGGCATGTGGCCGCCTCCGGGCAGGGCTCGGGCGCGCCCATCAGCTTCGACAGGGCCAGCTTCCTGGACTACGACGAGGTCATCTCATCCCTGGAGTACCGCAAGGGGGAGGTCTGGAAGCTGACCGACCTTTCGGTGGACCCGGACCGCCAGGGGGCCGAGCGTCTGGATGCCCTGGCCCCGGACCAGTACCGCGGCGACGAGGACCGGGCCGCCTCGGGCATCGCCTCCCTGCTGGAGCGCGGCGACCGGGTTGTGGTGACCGCTCCGGCCCAGGGAACCCTGAGCCGTCTGCGCCGGGCCGTGCAGACCACTGGTGTTGTCGGGGTGGAGTACCACCGTTCCCTGGCCGTGGACGGCTTCGTGGACCAGTCCGCCCATCTGGCCCTGCTGACCGAGCGGGACCTGACCGGGCGCACCAGCGTGGCCGCAGGCAGCAAGACCTCCAACCGCCGGCGCAAGGCCATCGACCTGGACGAGCTCAAACCCGGCGACTACGTGGTCCATGACCAGCACGGCATCGGCCGCTTCCTGGGCATGCGCCAGCGCAGCGTGGGCGTGGGCCCCAGCAAGGGCAGCCGGGAGTACCTGGTCCTGGAGTACGCCCCATCCAAGCGCAACGCCCCGCCAGACAAGCTCTTCGTGCCGGCCGACCAGCTGGACCAGGTCAGCCGCTACATCGGCGCCGAGATCCCCAGGCTCAACAAGCTGGGCGGATCCGACTGGTCGGCCACCAAGGCCAAGGCCCGCAAGCACGTCCACAAGATCGCCCAGGGCCTGGTCAAGCTCTACTCGGCCCGGCAGCGGACCAAGGGCTTCGCCTTCAGCCCGGACACCCCTTGGCAGAAGGAGCTGGAGGATGCCTTCCCCTACCAGGAGACTCCGGACCAGCTGACCGCCATCGATGATGTCAAGGCGGATATGGAGAAGCCGGTGCCCATGGACCGCCTGATCTGCGGGGATGTGGGCTTCGGCAAGACCGAAATAGCCATCCGCGCCGCCTTCAAGGCCGTTCAGGACGGCAAGCAGGTGGTGGTCCTGGTGCCCACGACCCTGCTGGTCCAGCAGCACTACCAGACCTTCACCGAGCGCTTCGAAGGCTTCCCGGTGGATGTGGCCGCCATGAGCCGCTTCCAGACCGCCAAGGAGAACCAAGCGACCATGGAGGGCCTGGCCAGCGGGGCTGTGGACGTGGTCATCGGCACCCACAAGCTGCTCAACCCGCGCATCCGTTTCAAGGATCTGGGTCTGATGATCGTGGACGAGGAGCAACGCTTCGGCGTGGAGGCCAAGGAGACCCTCAAGGCCATGCGGACCAACGTGGACGTCCTGTCCCTGTCGGCTACGCCCATTCCACGCACTCTGGAGATGGCGGTGACCGGCATCCGTGAGATGTCCACCCTGGCCACGCCACCCGAGGACCGGTTGCCGGTGCTGACCTATGTGGGCGCCTACGAGGATGCCCAGGTGACGGCGGCCATTCGCCGCGAGCTCCTGCGCGGGGGCCAGATCTTCTATATTCACAACCGGGTGGAGGACATCGGCAAGGTCTCGGCCAAGGTGCAGACTCTGGTCCCTGAGGCCAAGGTGGGCGTGGCCCACGGCAAGATGGGGGAGAAGCAGCTGGACGGGGTCATCCGCGACTTCTGGCACCGTGACATCGATGTGCTGGTCTGCACGACCATCGTCGAGACCGGCCTGGATATCCCCAACGCCAACACGCTGATCGTGGACCGGGCCGACCGCTTCGGCCTCTCCCAGCTCCACCAGCTGCGCGGCCGGGTGGGACGCGGCCGGGAGCGCGCCTACGCCTACTTCCTCTACGACCCCAGCAAGCCCATGACCCAGACCGCCCACGACAGGCTGGCCACCATCGCCCAGAACACGGCCCTGGGGTCCGGCTACGACGTGGCCATGAAGGACCTGGAGCTGCGCGGCACCGGCAACCTGCTGGGCGACGAGCAGTCCGGCCACATCGAGGGGGTCGGCTTCGACCTATACGTGCGCATGGTCTCCGAGGCGGTGGAAGAGTACAAGGAGCCCGGGCGGACCGAGCCGGTCACCGTCAGCATCGACCTGCCCCTGGAGGCCTCCATTCCGGTGGACTACATCGATTCGGACAAGCTGCGTCTGGAGGCCTACCGCAAGCTGGCCTCGGCCCGCAACGAGCAGGATCTGCGCGACCTGCACGAGGAGCTGACCGACCGATACGGACGTCCGCCCGCCCAGTTCGACACCCTCTTCGCGGTGGCCAGGCTGCGGGCCAAGGCTCGCTCCCTGGGCATTGCGGAGATCGCCTCCCAGGGCTCCCGGGTGCGGATCAGGCCCGTGACCATGCCCGACTCCCTGCAGGCCAGGATCGCACGAATATACAAGGGCAGCCAGTACCGCCCGGTGACGCAGACCCTGCTGATCCCGGCGCCCTTCGCGGGCTCCCTGGGATCGGGCCCCATGGATTCGACGGCCATGACCGCCTGGGTGGACACCCTGCTGGACGACCTGGCCTGGGGGCTGCCCAAGTCCTCGGACGATGGCACGCCAGCGGGTCCCGCCCCCGTCCAACAAAACTAGTATCCTGTAAGAGACATCACAACAACTTATTGAAGGAGCAGTTGTGGCAGCAATTGAAAGCGTGTTCGCGCGCGAAATTCTTGATTCCCGTGGCAACCCGACCGTCGAGGTCGTTCTGCAGACCGAGGACGGCGCCGAGGGGCGTGGTCTGGTTCCCTCCGGTGCCTCCACCGGCGAGGCCGAGGCCTGGGAACGTAGGGATGGCGACAAGAAGCGCTATCAGGGCAAGGGTGTGCTGGACGCCGTCAAGGCGGTCAATGAGACCATCGCTCCCAATGTCATCGGCATGGACGCCACCGATCAGCGCGCCCTGGACGAGACCATGATTGACCTGGACGGAACCCCCAACAAGGGCAAGCTGGGCGCCAACGCCATCCTGGGCGTCTCCCTGGCTGCGCTCTATGCGGCTGCCGAGTCCGCCGAACTGCCTCTCTACCGTTACCTGGGCGGCACCAACGGCCACATCCTGCCTGTGCCCAACATGAACATCATGAACGGCGGCGCCCACGCTGACTTCGCCACCGACATCCAGGAGTACATGATCTCCCCCTACGGATTCGACTCCTACCGGGAGGCCCTGCGCGCCGGCGTCGAGGTCTACCACACCCTCAAGGGCATCCTGAAGAAGGACGGCCACGAGACCGGCCTGGGCGACGAGGGCGGCTTTGCCCCCAAGATGAAGTCCAACGAGGACTCCCTGAAGTACATCGTCGACGCCATTGAAGCTGCCGGCTACGAACCCGGCAAGCAGATCGGCCTCTGCCTGGACGTGGCCTCCTCGGAGTTCTACAATAAGGACACCGACAAGTACCACTTCGACGGCGAGGACCGCGACGCCGACTACATGCTGGACTACTACCAGGGCCTGGTCGAGCGCTACCCGCTGGTCTCCATCGAGGATCCCTTCGCTGAGGAGGACTGGGGCGCCTGGCAGAAGATCACCGCCGCCATGGGCGACCGCCTGCAGTTCGTGGGCGACGACCTGCTGGTGACCAACCCCAAGAGGCTGCAGAAGGGCATCGACCTGAAGGCCGCCAACTCCCTGCTGGTCAAGCTCAACCAGATCGGCACCGTGACCGAGACCCTGGACGCCATCGAGCTGGCCACCGCCAACGGGTTCACCTCCATGGTTTCCCACCGTTCCGGCGAGACCTCCGACACCACCATCGCCGACCTGGCCGTGGCCAAGAACACCCGCCAGATCAAGACCGGCGCTCCGGCCCGTGGCGAGCGCATCGCCAAGTACAACCGACTGCTGGAGATCGAGGAGGAGCTGGGCTCCACCGCCGAGTACGCCGGCTACAGCGCCTTCAAGGCCTGCAAGAAGTACACCAAGTAAGGTCTTGCCAGCCGGGCCGGACCCCTTGCAGGTTTTGACCCGACGGTGAATCTTTCACCCGTGGCGGTCCGCGTCGGCTGCCGCGGGTATTTTTATGGGTATGGCCAAGAACAAACGTGACGGCGCCAACCGGCGGACAGGCAGGCGGTCGTCGGGACCCATCACCTTCTTTGTGGCGGTCATCATCGTGGCCCTTGGGCTGATTCAGCTGGTCTCCACCTTTCACGCCTACGCCATCAATCTTTCCGAGCT
The DNA here is from genome assembly GCF_052606465.1 of Bifidobacterium sp. ESL0825. Lineage (NCBI taxonomy): Bacteria > Bacillati > Actinomycetota > Actinomycetes > Bifidobacteriales > Bifidobacteriaceae > Bifidobacterium > Bifidobacterium sp. ESL0825. The sequence continues at coordinate 708,168 of NZ_CP199589.1, read as the reverse complement.
CAACGGCCTGCGCAACCAGCAGGCCCAGCTTGTCGAGCACAAGCGTGACCTGGAGAACCAGATCCGGCGCTGGGACGACAAGGCCTATGTGACCGCCCAAGCCCGGGATCGGCTGGGATTCGTCTTCCCTGACGAGGAGGCCATCCGGGTCCTGCACCCGGAGGCGGTCACGGGCAGCAAGGACAAGGACCAGGCCGGAAGCAAGGGGGTCCGGGCCCCCAGGAAGAACTCCCTGCCCTGGTATCAGGAGATGGCCTACTCCTTCGCCAAGGCCGACCAGGAGCCTACTGCCAATGGGAGCAAGGGGGAATCCAGTCCGACCGGCTCTGCCAGTCCGTCTGGTTCAAGCAGTCCAGGCGGTTCTGATGGCCCCTCTCCATCCGAGGGCGGGGGAGCGCAGTGAACTCCGACAATGAACTTAGCAGCAGGAAAACAATCAGGGAAGATGAGGACAGCGTGATCAAGGCCCAGGAAAGGCCCCAGGCAGCAGTGGAATCTCAAGCCGCAGACAAGATCCGGGTCGAGCCTAGAGCCTCCAGCCTGGTTACCGGCCGGGATCTGGCGGCGGTCAAAGACCGTATCCAGGAGCTTCTGGCGACCCCGGCCACGCCGGAGCAGACAGCCGTCGTGAACCGGCAGCTGGGCCGCTATCCGCGGGGCATGGTGGCCGTGGGCGCCCGCTGCGTCTGCGGCAATCCGCTGGCTGTGGTCACCCGGCCCCAGCTGGAAGACGGCACGCCCTTTCCGACCACCTGCTATCTGACCAGCCCCGAGGCCGTCAAGGCCGTCTCCCGGCTGGAGGCCGACGGCGTCATGGCCGACTGGAATGCCGAGCTTGGTTCGGATCCGGACCTGGCCAGCGCCTACCGCAGGGCCCACGAGCTCTATCTGGCCTTCCGTTCCGCCCTGGCCCAGCTGCTGGGCGACGACGAGGGGCACATCGCCGGAATCTCGGCCGGTGGCATGCCCAAGAGGGTCAAGTGTCTGCACGCTCTGTCTGCCCAGTCCCTGATTATGGGGCCTGGGGTCAATCCCCTGGGCGACCGGGTTCTGAGTCTGGTGCGTCGGGTATTCGACCCGCAGGTCTGCCGGTGCGCGCAGCCTTGGACTGAGGCATCCGGGCAAGCGAACCAGCAGGAAAACCAATGAAGGGGGCTTCCATGGATCAGGTTACGGTGGCGGGCGTGGACTGCGGCACCAACTCCATACGTCTGCTGATAGCCCAGGTGGACCGACAGGGGCTCCACCCGGTGGCTCCCAGGCTGATGCGGGTCATCCGGCTGGGGGAGGGCGTGGACCGCGACCACCGCTTCTCCGATCAGGCTCTGGAGCGCGCCTTTGAGGCCTGCCGGCTCTTCGCCCGGCAGCTGCGGGAACACCCGGTGGACGGCCTGCGCTTTGTGGCCACTTCGGCCACCAGGGACGCTGACAACCGAGAAAGCTTTGAGGAGGGGGTGCGCTCCATCCTGGGGGTTGCGCCCGAGGTTATCAGCGGCTCCCAGGAGGCCTCGCTGAGTTTTCTGGGCGCGGTCAGCGTGCTGGAGCAGCGGGGCAGCGCCGACATGCCTCCTGCGCCCTACCTGGTGGTCGACCTGGGTGGCGGCTCCACCGAGCTGGTCCTGGGCGGGGACGGGAGCGATCTGCCTGTGGACCAGGTCAGGGCCTCCTACTCCATGAACATCGGCTCCGTGCGGATGACCGAGCGCCATCTGCTGGGCGATCCGCCCACCCAGGAGCAGATCGACCAGGCGCTGGAGGATGTGGACGGCTGGATCGACCGGGCCTTCGAACAGGTTCCCGTAGCCGGGGTAGGCAGCCTGATCGGGGTCTCCGGCACGGTGACCACCATGAGCGCCCTGGCCCTGGGATGCGAGGTCTACGATCGCCATGCCGTCGATGGCCGGTCCATTGCGGTCGATGCGGCCCGCCGGGTTGACGACCGGGTGCTGAACATGAGCCGGCAGGAGCGCAGGGAACTCAAGGCCATCCATCCCGGCCGTGTGGATGTGATCGGCGGCGGCGCCCTGATCTGGAGCCGTCTGCTGGAGCGTCTGGGCCAGGCCAGTCCCAGTGCGCTGGCTTCGGGAACCTATGTGGCCAGCGAGCACGGCCTTCTGGATGGCCTGGTCCTGGACTACGGCCGGACCCTCCTGCGCGAATGATATACTAAGGCGTTATGGGTTACGGCCCCGGTGGCGAAATGGTATACGCATCGGACTTAAAATCCGCCGCCTTCACCGGCTTGTGGGTTCGATTCCCACCCGGGGCACCAAGGCCTCATCGGCTTGGACGGCAGTGTCGCAACTTGTCACCCGGCCGACGAACCGATACTCTGGTACGCAAGAAAACCAAAGGAGTTGTCATGAGTGACCAATCCATGCCCGAGGTGAACGCCGAATTCGGCGCCACGCCGACCATAACCTTCCATGGTCCGGCGCCCAGCGGGCTGCGCGCCGTGGAGCTGGTCGAGGGGGACGGGCCGGTCGTCCGCAAGGGCGATACCGTCACCGTCAACTATCACGGCGTCGTCTGGGGTTCGGATCAGGTCTTCGACTCCAGCTTCCAGCGCCATCAGCCGGCCAGCTTCGGCATTGGCGTGGGGCAGGTCATTCGCGGCTGGGACCAGACGGTGCCCGGTCACAACGTGGGGTCCAGGTTGGTGGTCTCCATTCCGCCGGAGTATGGATATGGCCGTCAGGGGATGCCCCAGGCGGGCATCGGCGGCGACGATACTCTGGTTTTCGTGATCGACATCATATCGACACGGTAGACAAGGGTCTCCAGGCGCCGGTGAGGGCCGGCGCCTTTTTCATACCCTTGACTTTGCAGTTCAGGTCGGGCCACGAGACAAGCGCATCAAACAAGGAGGAATCACATGGCTGAGGAAAAGACGATTCTGCTGACACAGGCCGCTTACGACAAGCTGAAGGAGGAGCTCGACCACCGTCAGGGCGAGTACCGCGACGAGATCACCGAACGCATCGCAGCGGCTCGTGCCGAGGGCGATCTGAGCGAGAACGGCGGCTACCAGGCTGCCCGCGAGGAGCAGGGCAAGAACGAGGGACGGATCAACGAGCTGATCGTCAAGCTGCGCAACGCCAAGATCCTCAAGGCCCCCAAGGCGGGCACGGTGGGCAACGGCTCCCTGGTGACCCTGACCATGGCCGGCAATGAAATGGTCTATGTGCTGGGCTCCAGGGATCTGACCGTGGCCACCGACTACGACGTCATCAGCCCCGAGTCGCCCATCGGCGCGGCCCTCATGGGCGCCAAGAAGGGCCAGACCGTGACCTACAAGGCACCCAACGGCAAGGACATCTCGGTCACCGTCAAGGATGCCCAGCCCCTCAAGTAGCGGGACGACCCCTCACCGTCCCGGCCCGGCCTGAATGAAGCCGCTCCCCGCCATGGTCGACGGAGAGCGGCTTTTTCTCTGGGTCACCGCTCTCTGGGTCATCGCTTGATTCGTAAGGTCGGCCGGTGGCTTGTGTTGGATGGTGCTCGATGAACAGACCGCCAGGTTGGCGATTTGTTCAGCGCAGGTTGCAGACCACCAGGTAGATGGCCACGATGTGGCAGGCGTAGCCTACGACCGTGCCGCAGTGGAAGATCTCATGGAAGCCGAATACCCGCGGCCAGGGATCCGGCCGGCGCAGACCGTAGACAATCGCCCCAAGGATGTAGGCCAGACCGCCGGCCACGATCAGCCACACCACCGGCGGACCGGCCATAGGGGAGTCCCAGAAGAGCTTCAGGAAGCCCACGCCCGAGACTCCGAAGACCACGTAGACCAGGGTGTAGAGCCAGCGGGGAGCCTCGATCCAGAAGACGTGGACGATCATGGCCACCAGGCTGGCCCCCCACATGCCCAGGATGATGATCCGCCGCCAGAAGGGATCCAGGGCGAAGGAAATGGGCGTGTAGGTGCCGGCGATGAGCAGGAAGATGTTGACATGGTCCAGGCGGCGCAGCACGTCCGTGGTCCCCGGGGTCCAGTCGCCCAGATGGTAGAGGGCGGAGTTGCCGAAGAGGGCCAGTGAGGCGACCATGAAGACCGCGCAGGCCAGCTTGAGCCCAGTGCCGTGGGCCAGGCAGATCAGCACGATGCCGGCGGCCAGGGCCAGGGGGGCGGCCACGGCGTGGATCCAGCCACGCAGGAGGGGCTTGGGACGGCCGTGGACATCCAGGCGGACCTTGCGCTCGATCTCCATGTCGGGGATGCCCTCGATTCGCGAGGCCTTGATCTCAGCCTTGGCCATGATCCGCGCAGCCTTGGCCTTGGCCTTGGCACGCACCGCGTCAGCCCTGGCCTGCAGATGGGCCTCGTGGGCCACCTCCGCATCCCGGCGCAGGTAGGTCAGCTCCTGACGGCGTTGTTGACGACGGCGTTCGAGATCGGGATCGACCTCCTGATCCTCGGACGGTCTGCCGTCCTCGCTGGTCCTGGTTGCCATGGCCCTCCCTTGGCCCCTTGACTGGTCCGGGCCTGTAGGGTCCGGTCGCCGGGGCGAAACATCCGTCAACCACCCTACCCCAGACCTGCGCATTGGACGCGCATGTCATCATCGCCCTTGGCATGACCCGCCTGTCTGCTTCCGAGGGCCCTTTGTATGATGGGGGGCATGGCTGATTTTTCCGAGATTCTGGCATCCTGCGACGACTGCAATGAGGAGGACCGTGAGTGGCTCCACCACCTGGTGGCCGACTGGCAGGTCATCGCCGATCTGAGCTTTGCGGACCTGCTGCTCCTGCTGCGCACCGGCGAGGGGGAGTTCACCGTGGCCGAACAGTGCCGGCCCTCCACGGTCATGTCCCTGCGCACCGAAGATGTGGTGGGGGAGCACTTCCCGGCTGACCGCCGCGAGGAACTGGAGGCGGCCATGCAGTCCAAGGGGGTGCTGCGGTCCACCAAGCTGCGCACCATAGGCCGCGCCACGGTCTGCGACGTCTATGCCCCCATCCGTCACCAGGGCAGGACCCTGGGTCTGGTGGTCCGCGAGACCAACATGGCCACCCGCGAGTCCAACGGCCGCTACGAGAGCGAGAGCATCAACGCGGGCAAGGAGCTCTTCGAGATGATCACCCGGGGCGAGTTTCCCTACGCGGATTCAGTGCTCAACCAACGGCACAACGCCAGGGTGGCCGACGGCTTCTTCGTGCTGACGTCAAGCGGCGTGGTGCGGTACGCCTCGCCCAACGCCATCAGCTGCTTCCGCAGGCTGGGCTCAGTGGAGACCATGATCGGCCAGTACCTGAGCGAGATCGGCACCTCCCTGCTCAAGGAGAACGATCCCGTGCCCGACTCCCTGCCACTGGTCCTGTCGGGCAAGGCGGCCGTGGACTCGGAGCTGGACGCCAACGGATCGGCTGTCTCCATGCGCTCCCTGCCCCTCTATGGCAAGCAGGGCCGGATCGGCGCCATCGTGCTCTGCCGGGATGTGACCGAACTGCGCCGCCGGGAGAAGGAGCTGCAGACCAAGGATGCCACCATCTCCGAGATCCACCACCGGGTCAAGAACAACCTCCAGGCCGTGTCGGCCCTGCTGAGGCTGCAGGCCAGGCGCACCAAGTCCGACGAGGTCCGCAAGGAGCTGGAAGAGGCCCAGCGACGGGTCCAGACCATCGCTGTGGTTCATGAGGGCCTCAGTCAGACCGCCGACGAGATTGTGGACTTCGACAAGGTGATCGCCAACCTGCTCAAGATGAGCGTGGATCTGGCTACCACCAGCGACCAGCACATCACCATCTCCTACGTGGGCAAGTTCGGGATGATGCCCGCCCAGGATGCCACACCCCTGTCCCTGGTGCTGACCGAACTGGTCAACAATGCGGTCGAGCACGGCTTCGAGGGCCGTGACGAGGGGCATATCACCATATCGGTGGGCCGGGGCGGCAACAACCTCAATGTGGTGGTCGAGGATGACGGCAACGGCTACAGCACCGAGTCGGATCAGGGCCAGGCTCGTTCCACCGGATCCGGGCTGGGCACGCAGATCATCAATACCTTCGTCACCAACGACTTCGGCGGCACGGTCAAGTGGGAGCCCCGCCGGGATGGCGGTACCAGGGTGGTCATCAACATCAAGCTGCGCGTGGCCCAGGACGTGTGATGCCTGGCGCCTTTTAGGAAAAGAGAGGGGCGACGGCATCAAGCCATCGCCCCTCTCCTGTTTTGCGCAACCGGGAAGGTGTCAGGACTGCATCTGCATGGCCTGGGACCTGCGCGCACGCATGGCCCTGCGCTTCAGAGCCCTGCGTTCGTCCTCGCTCAGTCCGCCCCAGACACCGTAATCCTGGTTGGTGTCCAGCGCGCACTTCAGACAGGCGTCAATGACCTTGCAGGTCCTGCAGACAGCCTTGGCCTCCTCGATCTGCTGATAGGCTGCACCGGTGTTGCCGACGGGGAAGAACAGCTCAGGGTCCTTGTCACGGCAAGCAGCCTTGGCGCGCCAATCAAACGCATTACTCATCTACCTAAGCCTCCAAGAAGTTTTTATCGATGCTTTTATCACTACCCTATGCAAGATAAGCACGATGAGTGACTTTTTTCAAGGGTTCATTTGTTTTACGGCTAAAGAGAACACCTGTAGCGGAATGGCGAGACCCGCCTCCAGAACCAGACACCGTCCGGGAATGGCGCTGGCCCGGGCGGGGAGGGTGGCCAGCTGATCGGCGGGGATGCCAGCTGCCAGATCGGCCCCCCGTTCGCCGCAGGGGAACACCAGACGACGGCTGAAACGCTCTGGTCTGCGCAGGGCGCTGGCCGTCTCCACGGCCAGGATCACCGTGGTCGCCTCCTGACCCAGCGCCTCCTGCAGAAGAGGGGCCAGAGGATCCTGACAAAGCGGATCCAGCAGATCCTGGGCATCGTCAAGAATCCAGACTAATGCACGGCTGCCATCCTGGCGGCCATGAGGCGGTGGCGGCACCGTGGCGGGAAAGTCCCGACTGCTGTAGCCATGGCCTGTCCGGCGCGTGATGCGCAGGTCGAAGCTTGGCTCTGGTCGGGCTCCGGGCTTCATCAGGGTGAGCAGGGAACGAGCCAGCAGAGCCAGAAGGGTGCTCTTGCCCCGACCTCGAGGTCCGATCAGGGCCGTATGACCGCTGAGCGGCAGGCGATAGAGATGGAGCAGAACCCCGTCGTCCATGTGTCCCAGAGGAATCTGAGGCCGTCCCGATTGCCAGAGGACCTGCCCGCAGGCCGGATCATGCTCTGGCAAGGGAGGGGAGAAAAGCGGTGCCGGCGGTCGGCTGCCGCAAAAGCGGCTGGCCTTGACGATCTGGCCCACCAGGGCCTGCGGATCAGCTGCAGAGCAGGTGCGGAAGGCCTGGGGGCCCCGGCCCTGCTCCAGGAAGCCCAGACCTGGACAGGCAGGGTCGATCGCCGTGGCACAGGAGGAGCCCAGCAGCTCCCTGGACTGCAGGGGGTCCCGCACTCGCAGACAGATGCCCAGGTTCATGTTGGCACGCATCTGGGCGCTGACCTGCCCCATGGTCTGCTGGGTGCAGGCCACCAGGTTCATGCCCAGGGATCTGCCCTGAGAGGCCAGAGAGGTCAGCCTGTCCAGGTAGTCAGGCAGGAGTTGGCGCAGGGCCTGGAACTCGTCAATGACCACCACCAGGCGCGCTGGGGGATCGGCCATGCGTGCAGTGTCCTCGACCCCTGCTCTGGCGACCAGGCGCTGGCGGCGCTCCAACTCCCGCTGAAGGCCGTTCAGCGCGCGTACGGCCCGGTCCAGGTCCAAATTAGTCACGCAGCCCACGGTGTGCGGCAGTCGGGCCAACAGGCCGAAGCCGGCACCGCCCTTGAAGTCCAGCAGGACCAGATTGAGCCGGTCTGGCGGCTGACTGGCGGCCAGGGCCAGACACCAGGTCTGCAGAAAGACCGACTTGCCCGAACCGGTGGTGCCTGCCACCAAGGCGTGGGGTCCGTCGCGGGGCAGATCGATGACCAGCGGGCCATGGTCAGGCCGGATGCCGATGACTGCCGGTGCCGACCTTCCTGATGCGGCAAGCCATGCGCGGACGATGCCCTGCCAGGGCAGACCTTGCGATCCCGAAGGCCCTGATTCCAAGAGCCGGGACTCCAGCTGAGGGCAGGGGTCAGAGGCCAGTCCAGCCAGGTCCTGCAAGGTCTCGTTCTCCGTAGTCATCGATAGGGATGCACGATCCGATACTGTGCCGTATGCCGATTGAGCGCCTGCCGGCGGAGCGGAAGATGACCGGCGATGCATTCGCAGCAGGCTCAGAAGCACCATGGCCAGGGTGCCCGTCAAACTGGGCAGCAGCAGGAGGAGGAGCATCCAACGGCCCTGGCCGACCACGTACCAGATCATGCCCGCCTGGGCCAGGGCTGGAGCCGTCTGCGCAACCAGGGTCAAAATGACCTGGGCGCTTCCCCTTTTGGCCTTCCCCTCTTTGGTGCCAGCAGAGTGCCGATCGCCGCATGCAGCCTCGCTCGGGACTGTCGGCCCGGCTGCTGGCAGTGGAAATACAGTTGCTGATGAATCGGCCTTGATCATGCCTTCAGCATGAGCTGCCCGACGCAGGAGCGCTAGAGCAAGCCTGGCATGTGGTCAAATGTGGACGGGATTGATGGTGTGCGCAAAGCGGGCGCTACATGCCGCCGACAGTTCCAGCGGCATGACTGCCCTGGGCCAGTTGGTTGAACAGGTCGGTGTTGCGGGCTTGATCCAGCAGGACGGTGGAACCGATGCCCCCGCCCGGATAGTAGTCGGGGTCTGTCCAGTAGACGCTTCCGGTGACCCCATTGCTGCTGCTGGCGCTGCGGAAGGCCAGGACCATGCGCACAAGGTCTATGGGGTTGGCCCGCTCATCCACCACCAGGGCATCCAGACCTGCCGAAAGGACCTTGCCGGCCCTGGACGGGTTGAGCATGACCGAAGGCTGCAGGGCCTTGGCGCTGATGGCTGAGATGGCCTGGCGCTGACGTTCGGCACGCCCAAAGTCTCCCTTGGGATCCGAGTAGCGCATGCGCGTGAAGGCCAGGGCCATGCCGCCGTCAGCCTGATGGCAGCCGCGGGACCATACCATGCCTGAGTTGGGGTCGTTGACGTCTGCGTCGTAGCAAAGCCTGACACCCCCCAGGGCGTCGACGACCTTGCTGAGGCCTCCGAAACGGATCAGGGCCACATGATCGACCTTATGGCCGGTGATGTCCTCGATCTGGCCGGTCAGGGCCCGGTAGCCCGATGTGTAGGCCACGGCGTTGATCTTCATGTAATCCCCGTCCTGCTTGACCAGGGAGTCTCGGGGAATTGAAATCAAGGAGGCGGCTCCGTGCCGGGGCTTGGTCAGCACCAGGATGGTGTCGGTGCGGAAGCCGGTGATGCTGGCATCCTGTCCGGCCCCGGGAGAACCGTCGCGCTGGTCCGATCCCAGCAGGAGCCAGGTGCTGGCTTCCGAGCCAGGGGCATCGGTCAGCATCTTGTCGCGGGTGAGCCTGCCATTGATCCAGAACCATCCCCCACCCGCCAGCACGACCAGCGCCAGCAGCAGAACCAGCAGCAGAATGGCCGCGAACCTGCGCAATGGGTGTCTGCGGACGAGGGCAGTGCCGTTCCGCATGTTCCGGTTGTTGTTGCGCCAGTCGTTTTTAACAGGTGCGGCTGCAGCCGCCGGCCTGGGTGTGGTTTTCGAGGAGCCGCTGGTGCGTCTGGCCTTCTGATGCCCGGCCCTGGAGGATGGGGAGAAGCTGGGAGGCGTCTGGCTTCGACCGTGTCGGGCCCCGGTGCTTGGGGCTCCGGGGTCGGCCGCCGGACGGTGATGCCCGGAGGGCATGAAGCTAGGAGGCTCCTGCCCTTGTCCGCCTTGGTCTGATCCAGTCCGCATACCCTTAACCTCCGTAGCTTTGGCCGACTAGGTCAGCAATAGCATGCCTGAACGACCCTAGGGGGTTCAATCGGCTATCTCTGCGCCGGAACCGCACAGACCGTAGCAAACAGGTAGCGGTCCGCCATGCCGATGTACTGTCCGGTATTTGCATCCTTGATGGTTCCGTCGTCCGGATCGACGGTCCCGCCCGTGTTCGGATCGATCAGGGTCTTGTCGGGCATGGTGATCAGTCCGGTGCGTGGATCGGGCTTGGGCGCAGCGGCATCGGACGCAGAGGGGGACTGGGCGCTGTTCCCTGCGTCAGGGCCGTTGCCTGCTGTCTGAGCGGCATCCTGGGCATCCTGACCATTGCCGGCCTGGCTGCCTGGTGAGGAGGCCGACTCTGCAGCCTCATTGGCCTGGGTCAAAGGCTTGCCCTCTCGCAGCAGGTGCCAGATGGTTTCGGCCTCGTCCGTCCATACCACCCGGTTGCTGTCCTGGGACCATTCTTCGACAGGTATGGTTCGGGCGTAGATATGCGTGGTGTCTATATGCTTGAGCGAATTGCCCAGGCCCAGCAGGGTCTGGAAGCTGCCCAGCCCTTCGCTCAGCTGCAGGGTGGACATGGAGGTGGTGGCCAGACGGTAGGCCTTGGGCAGATCGGAATAGATGTTGACGGCCTTGGCCTCGTTGACCAGGCTCTTGATCAGGTACTGCTGGCGGGTGGTGCGCATGATATCCGACCCGTCGGCGCCGGTTCCGTGGCGCATGCGAGCGTACTCGGTGGCCTGGGTTCCGTCCAGATGCTGCAGGCCGCGCTTCAGGTTGATGCCGGTGTAGCCGTCCCAGGTGTCCTTGGGGATGCACACGTCGACCCCGCCCAGGGCGTCGATGATGGACTTGAGGCCGTTGAAGTCAGCCACCACAAACTGCTGGATATCCAGGCCGGTCAGGGAGCGGACCGCCGCCATGGAGCAGCTGGCGGCCGAATTCGCATCGCCGCCCTGGTTGTAGCCCTCGGCGAAGATGGAGTTGAACATGACCTGGCGGCGGGCCGGGATGGTCTCCCCCTTGCTGGTGGTGCAGGCCGGGGCATTCACGATGGAGTCCCTGGGAATGGAGACCACATTCACATAGGAGCGGTCGGCGGCGATCTGGACCACCATGGCCGTATCCGATTGGTGGTTCTCCTCCAGGCCGTCGCCGCTGCCGCCCACCTCGGCATTGCCCTTGCCGTCGCGGGTGTCTTGGCCCAGCACCAGGACGTTCAGGGTTTTGCCCTTGTAGATGTCCTCCGGGGCCTTGTGGGTTTGAGCCAGGCTGACGGGCTCGAGCACGTGCATGTGACCGTTGATGTCGGTCCAGAAGGCCGCCACCGTCGAGGCCACGAAACAAAGAACGAAGGTAAGGGCCAGACAGATGCCCGTGCGCAGACGGTGGCTGCTGCGGAACCCGTCGCTGTGCTGGGGCTTGCCGTTCCTGCCCGCCTTGATGTTGGGCAGACCCATCTTTCTGGTTGGGGACGTCAATGGTATGCCTTCCTCATCGGCTGTCGCTGTAGGGGTCATTCCGGCGGGAAGGACCGGGATGGCGGCGAAGCGTGCTTGAACCAGTCATAGTATAGTCTGACCCCCATCCGCAGCTCCTCTTCGGGCGATATGGCTCCCTGCATGTGTTGCTCAGTTGCGCTGGCAGATATTTAGGGGTTGACAGATGACCCCTACAGCAGCTGTAATGAAAGTGTGTAAACACACTAGGGACTGGGGGGTCGCTATGAGTGGATTTGTTGACACTCGGTATAGCAGTACAACTAAAAACAGGCTGACGCCGCTGATGCAGTGGTTCGAAGTCAACGTCGGACCATCCTGGCGAAGCGAGGCGCTCTGCGCGCAGACCGACCCGGAAGCATTCTTCCCGGGCAAGGGAGGCTCCACCCAGGAGGCCAAGAGGGTCTGCGCCGACTGCACCGTCCGCAAGCAGTGCCTGGACTGGGCGGTCGAACACGACGAGCGCTTCGGCATCTGGGGCGGCATGAGTGAACGGGAGCGCCGCCGTTACAAGAAGAGGATGCGCGCACAGCGTCAAGTCTGAATCGCCGCGGATGCCCGAGCGAGGCATTCGGTGACCTGGTTTGCGTAGACTGGAACGCATGAGTTTCGTCGCGCCTCAAGCCCAGGATGTCCGGCAGGTCCTCTCTTCGGTCATGAACGAATGTTCACCCGCCGCCAGTCCTCATGTGGAGGATGCCGTGGCGGCGGTGATCACGGTTGAGCATGATCTGACCTATTTGCCGGACACCCTGCGTGCCCTCTTGCGGCAGAGCCTCTTGCCGCGGGTCCTGGTCATCGCGGACTGTTCGGGGTCCACCGCAGAGCCGCTCTATGCGCAGTTTCCGGTGGATGGGCCCGCGCGGGTGGAAGTGCAGGTGGTTCGCGCGCGAGGCGCCTCCTCTTTTGGCGATGCCTTGGACAAGGCGCTTGGCTATGCCCGCCTGCCTGGTCGGATCCGGGCTCTTTGGCTTCTGCACGACGACTGCCGTCCACTGGACAATCATTGCCTGGACGAGATGGTGGACACCTGGCACAGCAATCCCACTGCCTCCCTGCTGGGTGCCAAGCAGTATGACTGGCAGGGCGAGGGGCTGCGTGACGTGGGTCGTTACGCCTACCGTCACCGAACGGTGAGCCTGGTAGTGGACAGCGAGCCCGACCAGCAGCAGTATGACGCGCGTCAGGATGTCTTCGCGGTGAGCCTGGCCGGCGCCCTGGTGCCCATGCAGACCATGAAGGACTTGGACGGACCAGGCGCCTGGGCTGGCACTTTCGGCCAGTCCGACGATCTTTGCCGCCGTATCTGCCTGTCAGGGGGACGGGTGGTAATCGTGCCGGGAGCCCGGATGGCCCATGTCGGCGCCCGTATGAGCGGGTTGCGTGATCGGAACGGGCGGGCGGTGCAGCCCGACCGCCCCTTGGACGCCTCCATGGGTCCCATACTGGCCCGGGAACGCTACCTGCTGACTGATTTTGCCCTGCCCTGGTGGCCGCTGGTCTGGCTCTGGCGAGTTCTGGCGGCATTGTGGTTCATGGCGGTTGATCTTATCGGCAAACGGCCCTACAGGGCCCTCTGTCGGCTTTGCGCGCCTTGGCGGATTCTGGCCAACCCTGCATCCTTGTTCACGATGCGTCGCCGTCTGACCTCCGCCTGCCATGGCAGTCCCCGCCGGTTGGACATTCTTCAGGCCAACGGCCAGCAAATCCGGCAGTGGCGGCAGCGCAGGCAGGCCTTTCATGATCAGCGTGAGCATCCCATGCTCAGCCACCTGGCCCTGGCTCATCTGCGGCAGCAGTTCCTGCGTCGCATGGCCTGGGCTACAGGGATGACCCTAGCGGTCTTGGCGGCCTTTGTGGTCACCCATTGGCCCCTGTGTCGCGCTATCTTCTCGGGAGGGGCCATCCATGCGCCCTCCCTGCCCTCGTCAGGAGCCGATTGGTCCCAACTGCTGACGGCGGCCACCACCTCCTGGTCCCTGGCCGGAGGCGTTGGGCAGCCTGCAGTTCCTGCCCCCTTCCTCCTGGTGCTCCTGCCCTTCGCTCTGCTGACCGGCGGTCACGTAGCCCAAGCCATGGCCCTGATGCTCCTGGCGGAGACGGGACTGGCCGCTCTGTCGTTCTGGGCTCTGGCCGGCGTGGTCACCAGGTCCAATCCCGTCCGCGTCCTGCTGGGGTTGCTCTGGGCTTGTCTGGCATTCGCCCTGGGCATAGTGGATGGGCTGCAGCTGCCCATGCTGACGGTCATGGCCTTCATGCCTGCCGCCTTCGCCTTTGTTTTCAAAGCCGTGGGGCTGTATCAGACCGAGGCTCCCGTGCATCCCAAGGCTTCGGTGCAGCAGGCGGCTCTGGCCTCTATCTGCTTCCTGCCGGTCCTGGCTGCCGAACCTCAGCTCATGCTGGCCATGATTCCGCTCTTCATCATGGCGATCTGCCTGGTGCCCTCCCATCGGGTCATGCTGCTCCTGGTGCCGCTGCCCTCGGCGCTGGCCCTGGCGCCCACCCTGGTCAATTCCTTGCACCATGCTCATCAAGGGCTGTGGAGGCAGCTGTTCGCAGATCTGATGATCCCCTCGACGGGCCTGACCGGTCAGCCCGGAACCGGGAGCCTGGGGCAACTGCTGGCCCGCCTGCTGGACCTGGACGTTTCGGCCCAATGGCCCATCAGGTGGCGACCTGAGCTCTGGCGCCCGACCACCCTGGCCTGCGCTCTGCTGGTGGTGGCCCTGCTGGCCTTTATCGCCTTGGTTGTGCCTCGGGCGCTCAAGACTGCCAGGATTCTTTGGATTACCGTTCTGCTGGGCCTGATTCTGGCGCTGATCTCCCAGGCGGTCTGCACCGGCTTGGATGAGACCGGTCCAGTGGCCGGTTCGGTCCTGCCCGGCGTGATGCTTGCACTCATGGGACTGCTGGCTTGTCTGGGCCTCCTGGCTGGCAGGGCCGTCCGTCCCTTCTCGCCCCTTGCTCCCGGGCACGATCAGGTTCCAGACGGCGATGGTGATCGTCCGCCCCTGCCTCCTGCGCAGTCCTCTTCAACCTCTGCAGCTGCGGCTGATGGCGGAGGACGGATTGTCAGGCTCCTGCTGGGCCTGGTCCTGACCCTGGTCACGGCAGGCGTGGCGGCGGCTGGTCTGGCGGCGCCAGTCGGAGGGCCCCTGTCCGCTGATGACCGGCAGCTTCCGGCAGTGGCGGTGGACTATCTGAACAAGGATCCGTCCCACCGGGTGCTGGTGCTGACCTCGCCCTCACACGGCCGCGTGGCCTACACGGGTCTGCACACCTCACGAGGCGAGCTGATCGACGCCTCGCCTGCCCTGCGCGCCCAGATGGTGAACGGCGGGAAGATGGCCGGTCAGGATGTCCTCTCGCGTTCGGCGGCGGCTCTGATGGCCAATGCCGACTCCAAGGCTGTAGCGGCTGTATCCGGCCTGGGCTTCGGAGGAATCTACGTGCCTGCCGACCATTCTGGTGCCGGCGGCATGGGATCCACGCCCAACGATGACCTGGTGTCCAACATCACCGCCAGCGATGGCGCCCAGCAGGTGGCGACCAATGCCCAAGGAACCTATTTCCGTTTGAGCTCGCAATCCGGCAGGGATGTGGGGGTCAACATGGCCGGGGCCCGTCAGGCGGCGGCCAGCACCTGGAGGAGGGTCTGGCTCTGGACCCTGGGCTTGGTCCTGCTGGGATACTGCCTGGTGGCTCTGCCGCGTCCTGGCTACTTTGGAGGGGAGCAACTATGAGTGCACGAAGCAAGGGATCCCTGGTGGCTGCTCTGGTCACGGCGCCTCTGGTGGCGGTTTTGATTGCTGTTCTGACGGTATGGACGCCTCCGGCCTCCTTGGCCGACGGGGTCCAGGGCTCGACAGTCGTTGCCACCCGGGTCAGCCAACGTGAGGCAGCGTCCTACTGCCCGGCTCGAATGACGGTAGCGGATGAGGACAAGGTCGGCGATGACCAGTTCAAGGCCTCGGAGGGCGATCTGAGCGCCCGTGTCACAGCCGCCGCCTTTGGAGCCATCGGCAGTGCCAGCCTGACCCCGCTTGCAGGCGGGCGACGCACCATAATGACTGATCCCGATCCTGTGGACGGGCAGAAGGCGATGGCCGCCTCGCTCGATCCAGGCACCTCGGCCACTGCCTTCGATTCCCGGATGCTCAAGTCCCAGCCGGGCACAGGGGCTGCCGTCGGCATGGTCTCCTGGGCCACCAAGGGCGATCTGCGAGGGATCCAGGCGCTGGCCTGTCCCCGGGCCGCCATGGATGCCGACTTCCTGTTGCCCGCCACCGGCCGAGGGGCCGCACAGCGGCTGGTGGCCTACAACCCGTCATCCAAGGCTACGGTGATCAGTCTTGAGATCCAGGGTTCGCATTCCTCCGGCAACCTGTCCTTGGAGACCGGGAACACCATGACTGTGGCGCCTGGAGGCTATGCCTCATACGACCTGTCTGCGGCGGCTCCCGGACAGCAGGCCATCTATGTCCGGGCTCGCAGCTCCCAGGCGCCAGTGGCCATGTCGGTCTCGGTCAATGTCATGGCTGGACTCGATCCGCGCGGGTCGGATCAGGCAACCGCCTTGGCGGCGCCCGGCCATGATCTGGTTATTCCCGGCCTGCGCGGGGCAGACCAGGCCACTCTGCTTCTGCAGGGTTCCAAGGCCACTGCGGTGGAGCTTTCCTGGATGGATGAAGACGGTCGGGAATCCCTGCGGCGGGTGGATTTGCAGGGTTCCAGGGCCACTGCGGTGGACTTGGGCGGCGTGCCTGACGGCAAGCTGGCTCTGCAGGTGCATGCCGACCAGCCTGTCCGAGCGGTCCTGCAGGTGACCGGCCAAGGCAGCCAGGACCAGTCGCAGTCCGACCTGGCCCTGATTCCTGCGGGTGCTGCTGCCGCCTCCTCGGCCCTGACCATATCCCAGCCTGCCCAGGCTGCACTGACCCTGGTCAACCCATCGACGGATCCGATCAAGGCCGAACTGGTCGGGTTCGACGAGAAGGGCAAAAAATTGGATGAGCGCTCGCTGACGGTTGAGCCGGGTCGGGCCCATGAGCTTTCAGCCCGCGATCTGGGCGACCAGGTGGCCGCCGTGCGGCTGAACGAGGATTCCGGGCATGGCTCCTCCCGGCTGATCTGGAATGCCCGCCTGAGCGTGGACGCGGTCAACCAGGCTGGTCTGGCCGGTCTGGCGGTCATGGCTCCTGACGGGCTCATGCCTGCCACCACGCTGATCCGCTCCGGCCCCGACTTCACTGCCCTGCCCTGAACGTCTCCTGTCAGCGTCCCCACATGGGGTCGATTTCCTCGGGGTCGCGCCCGTAAAGGTCTGCCAGCTGCAGGACCAGTTCGTCGCGGATCATCAGCTCCAGCTCGGTGCGGTCTCGGGTCTTGCTCTGGATGGGCAGCCGGTAGAGGACGATTCTGGCGGGGATGCCGCGGCCTGCCGGGAAACTGCGTGAGAAGAGGTCCGCCCTGTCCTCCCAGGGGGTGGGGTCGGAGGGCGGCACGTCCTCGACCGCGAATTGAACGGGCTTGACCAGCTGGGGCCAGCCGGCTCCCAGCCGCCGGATCTGGGCCGCGGTCAGATCGTCGAAGATCCCGCATCTGGTGCGATAGCGGGGCAGGCGGGTGCCGAAGGTGGGCCGACGAATCCCGCGGCCATGACTGTCCCGATAGACGCTGCGGGACCAAGGCGGCTGATCGTTGATCATGACACTCACCATAGCCCCTCAATCCAGTGGCAGTTTCGATTCAGGGTGTCTTGTAGCATGGAGCGATGATCGACAAGCGGATGGGAGCAATCATGGCGGAGGACGGTGCGGTGAACGTTGCCTGGTGGGGCAGCCAAGACATAGGGTCCATCTGCGCACGGGCACGGGTGCTGGCCTTCGATCTGGACAATACCCTGGCGCTGTCCAAGACCCGCATGGATCAGACCATGGCCGTCCATTTCGCCGCCCTGACCCGGCTTCGGCCCGTAGCCATCGTCTCTGGCGGGCGGTTCAGCCAGTTCCGCGACCAGGTGCTGGATGCCCTGCCTGACGATACCCGTTTCGGCCAACTGCATCTGATGCCCACCAGCGGCACCCGCTACTACCGCTGGCAGGATGGAAGCTGGGATTGCGTCTACGCCCACGACCTGAGCGCCCAGGACCGGCAGGCCGCCGAGGCCAGCCTGGAGCGCAGGGCCAAGCAGCTGGGCGACTGGGAGGAGCAGGTCTGGGGGCCGCGCATCGAGGATCGTGGCAGCCAGATAACCTTCTCCGCCCTGGGTCAGCAGGCCCCCGTAGAAGCCAAGGAGGCCTGGGATCCGGACAACAGCCGCAAGGACGCCCTGGCCCGGGCCGTGGCCGCTGATCTGCCCAACCTGCAGGTGCGCTCCGGCGGCTCCACCAGCGTGGACATCTCGGCCAAGGGCATTGACAAGGCCTACGCCGTGACCTCCCTGGCCAGGATACTGGGTGTGGATGTCGGCGATATCGCCTTCGTGGGCGACCGGATGGATCCTGACGGCAACGACTATCCGGCGGCCCTGGCCGGGGCCATGGCTCTGCGGGTGCACAATCCTGCTGATGCCCTGGACCTGATTCAGGCCATGGAGGCCGATCTGGTCTGAACCTGTCCGCAGACAATTCTGTGAACAGACAGCCTGTTCATGCACATGGATCTGATCTGCTTGCCTATCCTCTGTGTATTGGGGTTGGCTGGGCGGTATGCGCAACCCTTCATTGGCATTTGATCGACTCCGACAGGCCGCTTGTGCTGTCGCCTCGGCCTTGGCGGGCTCGGCCCTGGACCTGCTGGCTCCTCGAGCCTGCGCCGGCTGCGGCCGCCCTGACCTTCTGCTCTGCCCCAGTTGCAGATCCCTGCTCTTCCGGCCCCTGTCGGTGCCTGCGCCCGCCTATGCCGTAGGTCTGGCCCTGGCCTGCGCGCCCTATCGAGGACCTGTCAGACGGGTCATTCTGGCCTGGAAGGACCATGACAACCGGCCCTTGGACAGGCCGCTGGGCCAGGTCATGGCCGATCTGGCTCCAGCCCTGTCCAGGCTGATCGATCCTCTGCTCCGGCCCAAGCCTGCCAGGGCCATTCTGGTGGTTCCCGCCCCCTCCTCGTCCTCATCCCTGCGAAGGCGGGGGAGGGTTCATCTGCAGCCGATCCTCCTGTCTCTGGTCCAGGCCCTGCAGCGGCAGGGCCTGACCGCCCGTGTGGAATCTGCTCTGATCATGAACTCCGTCAGGACCAAGTCTGTCCAAGCGGGCGGCCGTCGGAACCGTTCGCGTCGGCTGGCAGGCCGGATCGCGGTTGCGGATCCCTCACGGCTGTCCGGTCATCCTGTCTTGGTGGTGGACGACATCATCACCACGGGATCCACCATCCGCCAGTGCGCCCGTGCCCTGGAGACTGCGGGTGCCCTGCCTCTGGCTGCCCTGGCTCTGGCGGCTGTTCCTCCAGGCTATGAGGGCCTCTAACGGGCCTGTGCTACGGCCATCTCGTCCCAGCGGGTGGTGGCCCTGGGGGAGAGCATGCCCCGGTTCATGGCCCAATCGGCCCCCGTATCCTCGTCGCCCCGGCCCTGGCCGCGGATGCCTCCGTAGCCTACGCCCACGCGGAAGGGGCCGAAACGACGGGTGGCGTCCTCCAGGACGTCCCCCAGTCCATGGGTGTCCCGGGCTGCATCCAGTCCTTCCAAGGTGTGGAAGTGGTCGGCATCGGTCAGGTCCAGCAGAACCACCCCGGCCCGGATCCAGCGGGCGTGAGGATCCACTCGGCCCTTGAGCGCCCGGCTGGCTGCGCCGGCGATGACCAGCGGGTCGTCGCTGGGATCCTCCAGGACGACGGTCCGGCCAGCTGAGCAGAACTGCTGGGGCGCATAGGGGCTGGTGGAGCAGAAGACCCGCACCCTGCCGCACAGGCCGTGCTGTCGACGCAGGCGGCGGCAGGCCTTCTGGGCGTAGATGCTCAGCGCCTGGGCCAGGGTGGCGTAGCCCTCTATGGGGTGGGAGAACATGCGCGAGCACAGAATCTGATCGGTGCGCACGCCCCTGGCGGCATCCGCCTCGGGCTCGATGCAGGGTCGCCCCCTCAACTCCAGGACGGTGCGCTGCAGCATGACGGAGAACCGATGCCGGATCAGGGAGGGATCGGCATCGCGCAGGTCCAGGGCGGTGGTGATGCCCATGCCCATGAGCCTGCCGGTCAGCCGCCGGCCCACTCCCCAGACCTGGTCGATGGGCACTGATGCCAGAGCCTGGTCGCCATACTGGGACTCCACCTGGCTCCAGAGGGTGATCCCCTCGGTCGAGGGATGGTCCTTGGCCCAGTGGTTGGCCACCTTGGCCAGGGTCTTGGTAGGCGCCACACCCACGCTGACGGGAATGCCGGTGCATCGCAGGACCGCGGCGCGCAGCTCCCGGCAGATCTCGACGGTGCGCTTGTCGTTCCAGATGCTGTCCATGAAGCACTCGTCGATGGAGTAGATCTCCTGGTTGGGCAGGAAATGGGCCATGATGGCCATCATGCGCCTTGAGAGGCTGGCATAGAGCTCATAGTTGGAGCTGCGGGCCACCACCCCGTCCTGCAGGGCCCGGTCGCGAATGGTGAACCAGGGTGTGCCGTTGGTGATGCCCAGGGCCTTGGCCGGGCGGTTGCGGGCCACCACGCAGCCGTCGTTGTTGGACAGCACAACCACCGGGCGATCCGCCAGGGAGGGGTCGAAGACGGCCTCACATGAGGCAAAGAAAGAGTTGGCATCAGCCAGGACCACCCGGCCTGTCAGAGCGGTCCCGGATGCCGGCTGGGCCGGTCTCTGCGCGCTCATGCCGACCCCCAGCCCGTGGAAGGATAGGCGGGTTTCCGGCCCTGGCTTCCCGTGCGCCTGCGTCCGTGCGGGGTATGTCCGGGATAGGTGACCTGGGGCAGGGGAGAGCCGCTCCTGGATTCGCCCTTGGTATCCACCCGCTGCCAGTGGTAGTTGCCGATGACCACCCCCCAGATGACCAGTTCCTCGCCCTCCTGGGGCAGGAAGTCGGGGTAGGCGGGGTTCTCGGCCCGCAGCATGGTCCGTCCCTTGCGCCTGGCCAGCCGTTTGACCAGCAGCTCGTCGTCCAGGATGGCGATGACGATGTCCCCCTCGCGTGGCTCCAGTGACCGGTCGACCACCAACAGGTCCCCATCGAAGATGCCGGCTCCGGTCATGGAATCGCCGGCCACATGGATGATGAAGGTGGAGTCGGGGTGGACGATGACGTTCTGGTCGAAGCTGAAGTCGCCGCTGAAGTAGTCCTGGGCCACTGAGGGGAAGCCGGCGTGGACGGCCTCCAGGGCCTGCGGGACAGGGCTGGGGTGCCCTTGGAAGGGACTCAGGGCATCGACCCGGCACTCCGGCAGGGAAGCAGGGGCCGCCTCCGGCGACCCATGGATGGTAGCGACCATGACACACCTCGAACTCGATGGCATTCGAACAAATGTTCGATTTCATTATGAGCCGAAGTGCGCCTCCCCGTCAATGCGGCGCGTCGGGCCCACCGGAGCCGTCCCCGTCCCCCTCGTCCTCGTCGGGGTCGCGGTGATATCTGGGCAGGGTGATCTCGAAGTCCGCTCCGCGCGGATCGTCCACCACCTGCACCTGGCCTCCATGCAACTGGGCCGCCCAGCGGGCGATGGACAGCCCCAGCCCGGTGCCGCCTGACTCCGTGCCCGGGCCGGCCTTGCCCTTGACGAAGCGCCGGAAGATATCGGTGCGGGCCTCGGGGGGTATCTGCGAGCCGAAGTTGACCACGTTGGTGACTATGGTCTCCTGCTGCCGGTCCTCGTGGGCCTGGATCAGCACCGTGGTGCCGTCGGCCGAGTGCTTCAGGGCGTTGCTGATGACGTTGGTGAAGAGCTGGCGCAGCCGATCCTGGTCGCCCTCCATTCTCAGGCCCTTCTCCAGATCCACCTGGATGTCATGGGCATGCCCGGCGTCGGCTATGGCCAGGGGCTGGAGGGTCTCGTCGATGAAGTCGCCGAAGTCGAAGTCCTCGATCTGCAGGCTGGCGGCTCCGGCCTCCATCCTCGACAGATCCAGCAGGAAGGCGATCAGGTCGGACAGGCGGTGGGTCTGCTCCAGGATCCCCTCCAGGTTGGCTGGCGTGGGCTCGGTCACCCCGTCCGCCATGTTCTCCACCATGGCCTGCAGGGCCGAGACGGGGGTGCGCAGCTCGTGGCTGACATTGGCCACCATGTCCCGGCGCATCTGGTCGGCGTGCTGGAGCTCCTCGGCCATCTCGTTGAAGGACTGGGCCAGGAGCCCCACCTCGTCATGGCTGGTCGTGGTGGCGTGGACCCGGACCGTGTAGTCCCCGTCGGCCATGGCCTCGGCCGCATCCCGCATCTGCCGCAGGGGAGCGGTGAGCCCTCGGGAGAAGAAGTAGGTGATCCCCAGGGCCACCACCAGGGTCAGCGGCATGGCGATCCAGCCGCTCCAGCCCATCTTCAGCAGGAACCAGGCCATGACGAAGGCGATGGCTGTGGAGATGATGATCAGGACGCTCAGCTCCACCTTCAATGAGGCGAAGGATCCAATGGGCCGTTCCCGGTCCACACGCGCACTCAGACCGGGCCCCTTGCGCCGGCTTCTGCCGTCCTTGCTCATAGCGTGCATCCGCGGCTGCTACCGCTGGTCCTGTTCCTGATCCTCGGGTGGCTCGAAGGCGTAGCCCACGCCATGCACGGTGCGGATCATCTGCGAGCCCAGCTTGTGGCGCAGGGCCTTGACGTGGGAGTCCACCGTCCTGGTGCCCGAGGCATCCACCCAGTCCCAGACCTCCTCCAACAGCTTCTCGCGGGTGAGCACGGACTTGGGCCGGCGGGCCAGCGTGGCCAGCAGGTCGAATTCGGTGGGTGTCAGGTGAATCTGCTCCCCGCGCAGGGTCACGATGCGCTGGGCCGGGTCGATGACCAGGGATCCGAAGTCCAGCACCTTCTCGTTCTCGGAGTTCTTGGCGATGACCTTGGCCCGCTCCACCCGGCGCAGGAGGGCCTTGCAGCGGGCGATCAGCTCGCGCATGGAGAAGGGCTTGGTCATGTAGTCGTCGGCTCCGGCGCCCAGACCGGTCACCTTGTCGGCCTCGTCGTCCCTGGCGGTCAGAATCAGCACCGGCACCGGCCGCTCGGCCACGATCCGCTTGGTGGCCTCCAGCCCGTCCATGACGGGCAGCATGATGTCCATGATGACCAGATCGGGCTTGATCTGGGAAGCGGCCTGCACGGCGCTGGCACCGTCCGATGCCACCCGGGCCGTCCACCCTTCGGCGGTGATGCGCTGGGCTATGGCAGTGGCCAGGGTGGGTTCGTCCTCAACCACCAGGATGGTGCTGGGTGTAGTGTAGCGGCTTGTGTTTCTGATCATGCCTACCTCTGTTTTCGATCACTGATCCGCAAAACGATGCTCGTCATGCGGGGTGGAGCCTTGTCGGCATTCGTTCCACCACCGTCGTTTCTTCCAGAATAGTCTTCAGAGCCTCCAGGGGAAGTGTGCTCGCGGAGAATCGCGTCGTCCCAGGGCGCCCGTCAGCAAGTCCATGCGCAATGGCATTATTATATGGTATTTTCTCGACTCGTTCTGGAGGGCATATGGGTTACAAGGTCGGTGACATGGTCGTCTATCCGCGTCATGGGGCCGCCAGGGTGGACGCCATCACCGAACGGACCGTCAAGGGCGTCACCCGCAAGTACCTGCAGCTGTCCGTGCTCTCTTCGGACGGACTGGTCATCAACGTCCCCGTCGAGAACGCGGCCAAGGTGGGCGTCAGGGACATCGTCGACGCCAAGGCGGTGGCCAAGGTCTTCGAGATCCTGCGCACCCCGGTGGTCGAGGAGAAGGAGATGAACTGGTCGCGCCGCTACAAGCTGAATGTGGAGAAGATCGCCACCGGCGAGGTCAACAAGATCGCCGAGGTGGTGCGCGACCTCTCCCAGCGCGACGTGGACGAGCACGGGCTGTCGGCAGGCGAGAAGCGGATGCTGATCAAGGCCCGCAAGATCCTGACCTCCGAGATCGCCCTGTCCGAGAAGCTGGATGAGGACGAGGCCCAGCGCCTGCTGGATGTCAACCTGGGCTATGCGGAGCCCATGCCCGGCGACGACAAGCACCATACCAAGTCCCCCAAGGAGCCGGCTTCCAAGACCCTGGCACGGGTGGCCCAGGAGGCCGCCAAGACCAAGGGCAAGGGCAAGACCAAGGCCAAGCGCTGAGACTGGAGCCGGTCATGGGCCATCCAAGCATTGGACTGGGCTTTGACGCCCATCGCTTCGACCCGACCGGCGGGCGTCCCCTCTGGCTGGCCTGTCTGTCCTGGAATGACGGAACCCCCGGACTGCTGGGCGATTCTGACGGCGATGCAGCCGCCCATGCCCTGATCGATGCCATCCTGTCAGCCGCCGATCTGGGCGATATCGGCACCCTGTTCGGCCTGGGAGCGCAGGCCCCTGGAGCGGGCATGCATGGGTCGGCCATGCTGGAGAAGACCATGGACTGTCTGCATGAGCACGGTCGCAGGCTGCTCAACGCCTCCCTGGTCATCGTCGGCCAGCGCCCCAGAATTTCCTCGCGTCGTCACCTGGCCCAGCAGGCCATGAGCCAGGCTGTCGGGGCACCGGTTCGGCTGACTGCCACCACCACTGACGGCATGGGCTTTGCCGGTCACAACGAGGGCATCGCCGTCATGGCCGCCGCCCTGGTGGACTGACCGGCATCAGGCGCGCAGGGCCGCCCATCCCTTGGCCAGAGCCCAGAAGAGGGTGGACAGGGTCACGATGACGAAGCTGGGAGGGGCCGGCACCATGGCCGAGATCACCAGGCCTCCCCAGATTGAAGCCAGGCAGATCAATCCTGATAGAAGCATGGCCCGCAGGGGAGAGGCCACCAGGATGTTGGCCGTGGCCGCCGGGGTGACGACCAGAGCGAAGATGAGCAGGGTCCCCACTGCCGGCACGGCGATGGTGATGACGCCGGCCATGATGGCCATGAAGGTCAGGTTCATCAGCCCGATGGGCACGCCGCGAGCCTGGGCCACCTGCTCATCCAGGGAGCTGAAGAGCAGGGGCCGGTAGATCAGGGCCAGCAGGATCAGCAGGATCGCATCGAAGATGATGAAGCCGACGACCTGGCCCCGGGTGATGGTCAGGATGGATCCGAAGAGGATGGCCTGCATCTGCTGGGAGGCCGAGCTGGACATCCTGGCGAAGAAGAGCCCCAGGCCGGTGGCGAAGGCCAGGACCGTGCCCGTGGCGATCTCCCTCTGGGAGGCCCGCTTGCCCAGGGCTCCGATGACCAGCGCCCCGCCCAGGGCGAACAGGCCCATGCCGGCAGAGACCGGCAGCCCCAGCAGGACGGCCCCCGTGGCACCGGGCAGGCCGATGTGGGCCAGGGCGTGGGCGGCGAAGGTGGAGTGTCTGGCGATGGTGAAGTAGCCCATGGCTCCGGCGGCCACGGCGATGCACAATCCGGCCACCATGGCATTGCGCATGAAGGGGGCGGCGAGAATCTCCGTCCAATGGGGGTCGAAGACTGGCGTGGTCATGAGTTCCTTTCCCGGTCCGTCCCGTGCAGGCGGGCCACCTGGCTGGGTTGGTAGCGATTGTGGACGGGCCCGATCGGCTCGTCCATGTCGGGGGCCACGAACATGTCCCCCTGGGGAGTGGTGACCACCTCCACCTTGGTGCCGTAGAGGTGGGTGAGCAGGTCCGAGTCCAGCACGTCGTCCATGCGGGCGTAATGAGGGTGCCCGTCCAGCAGGTAGACCGCCCCGGTCAGCACAGGCAGCAGCATGTTCAGGTCGTGGGCCACCACCTGGATGGACATGCCCAGACGGCTGTTGAGCTGCGCCAGCAGGTGGACGGTGGCGCGCTGCCCGGCCAGGTCCAGATTGGCCAGGGGCTCGTCGAGCATGAGCAGATCAGGATCGCAGACCAGGGCCTGGGCGATGGCCACCCGCTGCCGCAGGCCGCCGGAGAGCTGGGAAAGGCGCAGGTGGGCCCTGTCCTCAACGCCGACGAAGCGCATGGCCTCTCTGGCGCGCTCGCGGTCCTGCCGGGTGACGGGGTGAATGCCGAACCGGGTGCCGGTCAGCCCCAGCAGGACGGATTGTTCGGCCGTAAGGTTGGAGTCGATGTCCGAGGTGTAGCTCTGGGGTACGTATCCAATGCGGTCGTTGGCCTGGCCGGCCGGCTGCCCAAGGACCCGCAGGCTGCCGGCGTCCAGGGGGAGCAGGCCCAGCTCGGCCTGCATCATGCTGGTCTTGCCCGTGCCGTTGGTGCCCACGATGGCCGTCACGGTCCCCGAGGGAATGGTGAAGGTCCCCTCCGACCAGATCAGCCGCCCGGAACGGCGGATGGCGGCATGGTCGAAGACGATGCAGGCCTGCGTGGATGTTCTATCCGTGTCCGTATCCATGGCTTCCTTTCCTGCACGGGCTCAAAATGGTGAACCTGCTCTTATTGAGCATGATTCTCATTATCGCTGGGGAGGGGACAGCACGCAACTTCAGCAGTCGAGTCCTCCCAGACCGGCCAATGGACGCTGGTCCCGTCCGGGGAGGAATCTGCGCTAATCTGGCCCAGACGACTTCGACAAGGGTTTGCGCCCGCTTGGATGATGGAGATGTATTGACTGCAGTGAAACTGGACGGCAAGGCGGCGGCTGCGGAACTCAAGGAGGACCTGCGCGCTCGCGTGGCGAGGCTGACGGCCATGGGACGCACTCCTGGCCTGGGGACCATTCTGGTGGGGGATGACCCCGGTTCGGTCAAATACGTAGAGGGCAAGCACCGGGACTGCAGCCAGGTGGGCATCCGGTCGATCAGGATTGATCTGCCCGCCGATGCCGGCAAGGAGCGGATTCTTGCTGCCGTGGATCAGCTCAACCAGGATCCTGAATGCACCGGCTACATCGTCCAGCTGCCCCTGCCCGAGGGCGTGGATCCCACCGAGATCATCGATCGCATCGATCCGGCCAAGGACGCCGACGGCATGCATCCTTACAACCTGGGCCAGCTGGTCCTGCATACCGACGGCCGGGTGCGGACCCCCCTGCCCTGCACCCCGCGGGGTATCCTGCACCTGCTGGACCATTACGGGATCGACCTGGCCGGCAAGGAGGTCTGCGTGCTGGGCCGAGGATTGACCGTGGGCCGCACCATCGGGCTGCTCTTGACCAACCGCGGAGTGGATGCCACCGTGACCCTCTGCCATACCCGCACCAGGGATGTCGATGCCCATATGCGCAGGGCTGACGTGATCATCGCAGCCGTGGGCCGGGCAGGGCTGGTTGGCCCGAACCAGGTTGGCCAGGGTGCCGTCCTGGTGGATGTAGGCGTCTCCCGGATCTGGGATCAGCAGGAGGGGCGCTGGCGGATCAAGGGCGACATCGATCCGGCCGCCAGGCTGTCTGCAGCCGCCTATACGCCCAATCCCGGCGGGGTGGGGCCCATGACCCGGGCCATGCTCCTGGTCAATGTGGTCGAATCCGCTGAGCGGGCCGCCGGAATCCCTGCCTGCGACACGCCCGAGGTCTCCCGGCGACAATGACCGTGGTGTCTCCTATCATGGAGAATGTTCGCGCCTGCCGGCGGGAACACATAACTCAATACGGAAAAAATATCCACCAACTATACAAGAAACAATTTAATTAATGGCAGAGAACAAGAAGGAAGTCCCCCAGGTCGCGGTCAATGACATCGGGTCCGAGGAAGACTTCATCAAGGCAGTCGATTCCACCATCAAGAACTTCGACGATGGGGATCTGGTCGAGGGGACGGTCGTTAAGATCGACCATGACGAGGTTTTGCTGGACATCGGCTACAAGACCGAGGGCGTGATTCCCTCCCGCGAGCTTTCCATCAAGAAGGATGTCGATCCCGACGATGTGGTCCAGGTCGGTGACACCATCGAGGCTCTGGTCGTCACCAAGGAGGACAAGGAAGGCCGCCTGATCCTGTCCAAGAAGCGTGCCCAGTACGAGCGCGCCTGGGGCGACATCGAGAAGATCAAGGAGGCTGACGGCGTCGTTGAGGGCACCGTCATCGAGGCCGTCAAGGGCGGGCTCATCGTCGACATCGGCCTGCGTGGCTTCCTGCCCGCATCCCTGGTCGAGATGCGCCGCGTGCGCGACCTGTCTCCCTACATCGGGCAGAAGATCAAGGCCAAGATCCTGGAGCTGGACAAGAACCGCAACAACGTGGTCCTCTCCCGCCGCCAGTACCTGGAGGAGACCCAGTCCGAGGTGCGCGAGACCTTCATGGCCCAGCTCAAGAAGGGCCAGATCCGCGAGGGCACGGTCAGCTCCATCGTCAACTTCGGCGCCTTCGTCGACCTGGGCGGTGTGGACGGCCTGATCCACGTCTCCGAGCTCTCCTGGAAGCACATCGATCACCCCAGCGAGGTCGTCAAGGTGGGCGACAAGGTCACCGTCGAGGTGCTGGATGTCGATATGGACCGCGAGCGCATCTCGCTGTCCCTCAAGGCCACCCAGGAAGATCCTTGGCAGCGCTTCGCCCGGACCCACGTGCCCGGACAGATCGTCAAGGGCAAGGTCACCAAGATCGTGCAGTTCGGCGTCTTCGTCTCCGTCGAGGACGGCATCGAGGGCCTGGTCCACATCTCCGAGCTGGCCAACCGCCACGTGGAGAACCCCGAGACCGTGGTCAAGCAGGGCGAGGAGATCTTCGTCAAGGTCATCGACGTCGACCTGGATCGCCGCCGCATCTCCCTGTCCCTCAAGCAGGCCGACGACTCCGTCGACCCGACCTCCGAGGACTTCGATCCGGCCATCTACGGCATGCCCGCCGAGTACGACGAGGAGGGCAACTACAAGTACCCCGAGGGCTTCGATCCCGAGAGCAACGAGTGGATCGCCGGCTACGAGAAGCAGCGGGAGGAGTGGGAGTCCCAGTATGCGGCCGCCCACGACCTCTGGGAGCAGCACAAGGCCTTCGTGGCCAAGGAGCTGGAGAACGCCGAGGCTTCGGCCGCCGAGGACAGCCGGTCCTCCCAGGCGCCCGCCTCCGGCTCCCGCTCCCGCCGTCAGAGCTCCGAGGAGACCACCAACTACAGCTCGGAGTCCAGCTCCGAGGGCACCTTGGCCTCCGACGACCAGCTGGCCGCCCTGCGTGAGCAGCTGCTCAAGGAAAAGAAGTGAGCATCAAGCGGTGAATGGAGGGGTCCGGCCTCGGTCGGGCCCCTCCATTTGTATCTGCTGCCATAAGGGTTATGCGGGAGGTCGGGATGATACGTGTAGGGTTGACTGGCGGGATAGCGGCCGGCAAGAGCACGGTGGCGGCTCGGCTGGCTCAGGACGGGGCCAAGGTCATTGACTACGACCGGCTCTCCCATGAGGTCATCGCCCCAGGCGGACCCGGCGTGGGGCCGGTCCTGGAGCGGTTCGGTTCAGACTGCGGGGACGGTCATGGTGGAGTGGACAGGTCAGCCCTGGCGGCACGGGTCTTCGGCGGCCCGGCGGCCGACCGGGACCGCGAGGACCTGGACGAGATCATCCATCCGCTGGTCTATGAGCTGGCCGCCAAGGCCGAGCAGCCCTGGCTGGAGGGTTCCGAGGTGGTGGTCCATGAGGTGCCCCTGCTGACCGAGGTGGGATCAGCCATTCCTTTTCATTTCGACAGGGTCCTGCTGGTGGAGGCCCCAAGCCAGGCGAGGATTGCGCGTATGGTGAATCAGCGGCATATGACGCCAAGCCAGGCTGTTGAGCGCATCGGTTCCCAGGCCAGCAGCAGTTCGCGACGCGCCCAGGCCGATCTGCTGGTGGACGGATCCCAGCCTATCGAACAAATGTTCGAGTCTGTTGATAGGATATATGAAGAGCTGAAATCCTTGGCCCAGGGGTCCTCGCACAGCGACTGAGGGGCCTTGGCGAATGACGCATCCTGGAAGGGAGTTTCATGGGGTTCAACATTGAGCGGACCGACAAGCCCTTCGTGGTCAAGTCTCCCTACAAGCCCTCCGGCGACCAGCCAGAGGCCATCGAGGAGCTGGCCACGCGGATCGAGAACGGCGAGAACGACGTGGTGCTCATGGGCGCCACCGGCACCGGCAAGACCGCGACCACGGCCTGGCTGATCGAGCGCCTGCAGCGGCCCACTCTGATTCTGGAGCCCAACAAGACCCTGGCCGCCCAGCTCTGCGCCGAGTTCCGCGAGCTCATGCCCGACAATGCGGTCTCCTACTTCGTCTCCTACTACGACTACTACCAGCCCGAGGCCTACATCCCTCAAACGGATACCTATATCGAGAAGGACTCGAACATCAACGACGACGTGGAGCGGCTCCGGCACGCCGCCACGGCCAACCTGCTGACCAGGCGCGACTGTGTGGTGGTGGCCACCGTCTCCTGCATCTACGGCTTGGGCACGCCCGAGGAATACGCCGGACGCATGCTCTTCCTGCACGAGGGTGACCGGATCAACCGGGACGACCTGCTGCGCAAGTTCGTGGACATGCAGTACAAACGCAACGATATCGCCTTCACCCGAGGCACCTTCCGCGTGCGCGGCGACACGGTCGAGATCATCCCCGTCTATGAGGAGCTGGCCGTCCGCATCGAATTCTTCGGGGACGAGATCGACCGCATCTCCACACTGCACCCGCTGACCGGGGACGAGATCGCCCATGAGACCTCCGTGCACATCTTCCCCGCCTCCCACTATGTGGCCGGTCCCGAACGGATGGAGCGCGCCCTGAAGACCATCAAGGAGGAGCTGGACTGGCGTGTGGGCCAGCTGCGCAAGCAGGGCAAGGAGCTGGAGGCCCAGAGGCTGACCATGCGCACCACCTACGACCTGGAGATGCTCACCCAGATCGGCACCTGCTCCGGAGTGGAGAACTATTCCCGCCACTTCGACGGGCGCGAACCCGGTTCCCCGCCCCATACCCTGCTGGACTTCTTCCCTGACGACTTCCTGTTGGTCATCGACGAGTCCCATGTGACGGTTCCCCAGATCGGAGCCATGTACGAGGGGGATGCCAGCCGCAAGCGGACCCTGGTCGAGCACGGCTTCCGTTTGCCCTCGGCCATGGACAACCGTCCGCTCAAGTGGCCGGAGTTTCTGGACAAGGTGGGCCAGACCGTCTACCTGTCGGCTACGCCTGGCGACTACGAGATGGGCTTGTCCGACGGTGTGGTGGAGCAGGTCATCCGACCCACAGGCCTTCTGGATCCCGAGGTGGAGGTCAGGCCTGTCAAGGGCCAGGTGGACGACCTCCTGGACGAGATCAAGGCCCGGGTGGAACGTCACGAGCGGGTTCTGGTGACCACGCTGACCAAGAAGATGGCCGAGGATCTGACCGACTACCTGCTGGAGCGCGACATCAAGGTGGAGTACCTGCACTCGGACGTGGACACCCTGCGGCGGGTGGAGCTCCTGCGGGAGCTGCGCGAGGGCAAGATCGACGTCATTGTGGGCATCAACCTCCTGCGTGAGGGGCTGGATCTGCCCGAGGTCTCCCTGGTGGCCATCCTGGATGCGGACAAGGAGGGCTTCCTGCGCTCCTACCGGTCCCTGATCCAGACCATCGGCCGTGCGGCCAGGAACGTGTCCGGCAAGGTCATCATGTACGCGGACGAGGTCACCGACTCCATGGACAAGGCCATCAGCGAGACCAACCGTCGCCGGGCCAAGCAGATCGCCTACAACAAGGAGCACGGCGTGGATCCCAAGCCGCTGATCAAGAAGATCAGCGATGTCAACGACATGCTGGCCAAGGAGGATGTGGACACCCAGACCCTGCTGGCGGGCGGCTACCGCAACGCCAACAAGGCCGGCAATTCCCACCTGGGCGTGCCCCTCTACGACAAGGAGGAGGCCGACAAGCGGCATCAGGAGATACTCCAGGCCGGTCTGCCGGCGCAGGACCTTGCCGACCTGATCCGTCAGCTGAGCGACCAGATGCACACGGCTGCGCAACAGCTGCAGTTCGAGCTTGCGGCTCGTCTGCGCGACGAAATCAAGGATCTGAAGAAGGAGCTGCGGCAGATGACCGAGGCCAAAAAGTAAGTAGGCCAAAAAGCAAGTTCGGCCTGTGATGTGGAGGCAAGAGCATCACAGGCCCGACCTGCAGACCGCTGCCTGTGAGGATGTCCTACGGGCTGACGGGGGAGACGAGCACGTCATATCTTGCCGCTAGAGTCTGGTGATATGTCCGAGACACCTCTGCCGTTCATGGTTGTGAGCCTGGTTGTGCTGGCCGTCTTCTTCGTGGTCGATCTTCTGGTGATCGGGCGCCGGCCGCACGTGCCTTCGACCGGCGAGTGCGTCAGGCACATCGGCTTCTTCGTGGTCATGGCTCTGATTTTTGGTGCTTTGATCTGGAAGGTGGCCGGATCCAAGCCGGCCATCGAGTTCTATTCGGGCTGGCTGACCGAATACTCGCTCAGCATCGATAACCTCTTCGTCTTCGTCATCATCATGAGCAATTTCGCCGTGCCCCTGCGGCTTCAGCGCTATGTGCTCAGTGTCGGCATCACCATCGCCCTGCTGCTGCGCGGCGTCTTCATCCTGGCCGGGACGGCGCTGATCACCCGTTTCACCTGGGTCTTCTTCATCTTCGGCTTCTTCCTGCTCTATACCGCCTGGAACATGGTCTCCAGCCGGGGCGAGCAGGAGGAGTACCACGAGAACGGGCTGATCAGGGCCCTGCGACGGGTCATCCCCATCACCAGCCATTACGACGGTGAGCGTCTGCGGACCACCTTCGAGGGCAAGCGCTACTTCACGCCCATGCTGGTGGTCTTCCTGGCCATCGGCACCACCGATGTCATGTTCGCCTTTGACTCCATTCCGGCCATCTTCGGACTGACCAAGGATCCCTTCATCGTCTTCACCTCCAATGTCTTCGCCCTGCTGGGCCTTCAGCAGCTCTACTTCCTGCTGGGATCCCTGCTGGACAAGCTGGAGTATCTGCCCCTGGGGCTGGCTGTGGTCCTGGCCTTCATCGGCGTCAAGCTGATCCTGGAGGCTCTGCACGGCAACACGTTGCCCTTCATCAACGGCGGACGGCCCCTGACAGCCGTGCCGGATATACCGACTTGGGCATCCTTGCTGGTCATCGTCCTGGCCGTAGGCATCGCCGCTCTGGCTTCGGTGCTCAAGAGCCGTCGGCAGTCCCTTGAAACCGCCTCGCAGGGGAAAAACCAATAAACAACCCTTTGAATCACAAGGGTTGTTAGCGCTAACGGGAAATAGTGGTTCCCATCAGGCCGAGTCTGTACAATAGAACGGTAAACAGGAAAAAGAACAGGCAGGTAGCATATGCGCAAAGCCAAGATCGTCGACACCATCGGGCCGGCTTCGGAGTCGCTGGAAAACATTACCAAGCTGGTCAAGGCCGGCATGGACGTGGCCAGGCTCAACCGGTCGCACGGCACCCCTGAAGATCACCTCAAGGTTTACAACAACGTCCGTCAGGCCAGCAAGGAGACTGGACGAAATGTGGCGGCCCTGGTCGATCTGCAAGGTCCCAAGATTCGCTGTGGCTGGTTCAAGAAGAACGAGCAGGGCGAAGACAAGGTCATCCTCAAGGAGGGCCAGGAGTTCATCATCACCACCGACGATGTCGAGGGTGACGAGCACATGACCTCCACCACCTTCAAGGGTCTGCCCGGGGACTGCCACCCCGGCGATCCCATCCTGATCGACGACGGCAAGGTCCGCCTGGAGGTCACCAAGGTCGAGGGCAGCCAGGTCCACACCAAGGTGGTCGTGGCCGGTCCTGTCTCCTCCCACAAAGGCATCAACCTGCCTGGTGTGGCCGTGAGCCTGCCGGCGCTGACCCCAAAGGACGAGGAGGATCTGCGCTGGGGCATCCGCACCGGCGCCGACATCATCGCCATGTCCTTCGTCCGCTTCGCCACCGACATCGATCGCGCCCACGAGATCATGGACGAGGAGGGTCGCCGCATCCCCATCGTGGCCAAGATCGAGAAGCCCCAGGCTGTTGAGAACCTGGAGGAGATCGTCAAGGCCTTCGACGGCATTATGGTGGCCCGCGGCGATATGGCTGTGGAGATGCCCTTCGAGCAGGTCCCACTGGTGACCAAGCGCTGCATCGAGCTGGCCCGTCAGTACGCCAAGCCGGTCATCGTCGCCACCGAGGTCCTGGGCTCCATGGTGCATTCGCCCATCCCCAGCCGCGCTGAGGCCTCCGACTGCGCCAACGCCGTTCTTGACGGCGCCGATGCCACCATGACCTCCAATGAGACCGCCGTGGGCGAATACCCCGACACCACGGTCTCCACCATGGCCCGGATCTCCGACTACGCCACCACGCACGGCTTCGACCGTATCCCGGCCATGCACAACCTGGATATGTCCAACTCTGGCGCCGTCTCCTCCGCCGCCGTGGATCTGGCCGACAAGATCAACGCCAAGGCCATCGTGGCCTTCACCCAGACGGGCAACACCGTGCACCGGATCTCTCGCGAGCGTCCGGCTGCCCCCATCTATGCACTGACCACCAATGAGCACACCTATCATTGGCTGGCCTTGAGCTGGGGCACCGAGGCGTTCCTCTGCGGGCAGGACTACCACGACTTCAATCGCGCAGACCTGATGAACTTCGTGGACTCCACCTTGAAGAAGCAGGGCAAGGTCTCCGACGGCGATTGCCTGGTGGTGCTCAGCTGCGCCCAGGGCGAGCATGAGCCGGGCAACACCGACTGCATCTACGTCCACACCGTGGGCTCCAACGAGTGATTCTCAGATTTGCCGCCTGACTGTCGATTGAGTCAGTCAGGCGGACCCTGAGATTCCCAAGATGCTGATGAAGCAGTGAACCGGTGGTCTTTCCCCGTTGGTAAATGCAGGGGGAGAGGCCACCGGTTCCTTGTCTGAAGGTGCCGGTCTCAACCAGATATGTCAACCTGTGAAAACATGCAGTTGCTCCAGATCTGTGCGTCAGTGCAGGTCGGAAAGTCCGATTTTGGCCCGCAGGATGGCGATGGTGGTTTTGGCGTCCAGTATGGTCCCTGCAATCACCATGTCGTAGGCCTCATCCACGGTGAAGAGCCGCACGTTCTGGTGCGGGGTCTCTGGTGCCAGGCTGGCCGGCTGGACCGGGGTAAGGCCCTCCGCGTAGAAGAGCGTGGTGTGCTGGGTGGAGAAGCTGGGAGTGTTGATGAACCTCGCGAACTGGTTAAAGGAGGCAGCCTTGTATCCGGCCTCCTCGCGCAACCGCCTGGTGGCCACATCGATGGGTGCTTCCTTGTCGTTGAGCGGATGCCCGGCCGGCAGCTCAAGGGTCCAGCGGTGGGTGGGCAGACGGTACTGCTCGACCAGCGGTATCCTCCCGTCGTCGGTGATGGCCAGGACGGCGATGGTGTCTCCATGCTTCTCGCTGACGATGCTGCGATCGAAGGTCTGATTGTCGCTGGATTCAAAGGTGACCCTGTCGACGCTGAAGTAGTGGCTGTCCATAATCTGCTTGCGGGCCTTCTCCTGGACGGGGGAGGTGCGCCAAGGATCGAACCGTCGATAGATCTGAGTGGTCATCATGCTCTCCTTCGACTGCTGATGTGCCTGTATACATAACTGTCTTCATTCTAAGGCAGATTCAACACGAATAACCTTGCGTCGTCGCCAAAGTATGGTAGATTCTCTGTGGTAACGAAAAGCCCCCGTATCCCAATTGGTAGAGGAAACGGCCTCAAAATCCGTGCAGTGTGAGTTCGAGTCTCACCGGGGGCACGATAAAGCGAACCCCATCCGTCCCTCATCGGTTTTAGGTGAAGATCGGCTGGACTTTCAGGAAATGAGGTTGAAAGTGGCTTCAGAGAGTAAGAACCGCAGCGATTCCCCCGAAGGGCGGACCGTGGTTGTGGCGGAGGACGAGGCTTTGATCAGGCTCGATACCGTCGAAGCTCTCGAGGATGCCGGCTATGACGTGGTCGGCCAGGCGGCCAGCGGCCAAGAGGCCATTGATCTGACTCGCGAGCTGAGGCCCGACGTGGTGGTCATGGATGTGAAGATGCCCGGCACTGACGGCATTACCGCCGCCACTGAGATCGGCAAGGAGAACCTGGCCCCGGTGGTTATGCTGACGGCGTTCTCCCAGCAGAGCCTGGTTGAGAAGGCGGCTGATGCAGGAGCCATGGCCTACGTGGTCAAGCCTTTCGCTCCTGAAAAGCTGCTGCCGGCCCTTGAGGTGGCTATCTCGCGCTTTGACCAGATCAACGCCCTGAAGGACGAGGTCACCGACATGAAGGCCCGTTTCGAGGCCCGCAAGCGGGTGGACAGGGCCAAGGGTCTGCTCATGGAGAGCATGGGCATGACCGAGTCCGAGGCCTTCCGCTGGATCCAGAAGACCTCCATGGACCGCAGGCTGACCATGCAGGAGGTGGCCGACGTGGTCATCAACAACGTGGCTAACCAGAACGACCGTTAGCCCTCCCATGGAAGACCAGACGAAGAAGCAGGACAAGGACGGCCGCACCCTGCTGGTCGTCGACGGACATTCGCTGGCCTTCCGGGCCTTCTATGCCCTTCCCGTCGAGAGTTTCACCACCTCGACCGGGCAGCCCACCAATGCGGTGTGGGGATTTGCCACCATGCTGGCGGATGTCATGGCTAAGGAGAAGCCCACCCATATGGGCGTGGCCTTTGACGTCAAGGGCGGCACCTTCCGCAATGCCATGCTGCCCCAGTACAAGGGCACCCGTGAAGCCGCCCCCAAGGAGCTGCTGACCCAGCTGCCCCTGATCCAGGACCTGCTCAAGGGCCTGGGCATCACCTATATCGAAAAGCCCGGCTACGAGGGCGACGACATCATCGGCACGCTGGCCACCATGGGGGAGCAGGCCGGGTTCAAGACCCTGGTCCTGTCAGGGGACCGGGATGCCTTCCAGCTGGTGGATGACGACGTCACTGTGCTCTACCCCGGCCACCACTTCAAGAACCTCAAGCACATGACCCCCCAGGCCATCATGGACCGCTACAAGGTGACCCCGCAGCAGTATCCGGACCTGGCCGCCATGCGCGGCGAGGGGGCCGACAACATCCCCGGAGTGCCGGGCGTGGGCGACGGCTATGCCGCCAAGTGGATCAACAAGTACGGATCGCTGGATT
Organism: Bifidobacterium sp. ESL0825; assembly: GCF_052606465.1. Classification (NCBI taxonomy): domain Bacteria; kingdom Bacillati; phylum Actinomycetota; class Actinomycetes; order Bifidobacteriales; family Bifidobacteriaceae; genus Bifidobacterium; species Bifidobacterium sp. ESL0825. The sequence goes on along the minus strand of NZ_CP199589.1, from coordinate 671,681 downwards.
CCATTCTGGAGCACGCCGACGAGATCGGCGGCAAGAAGGGCCAGGCCCTGGCGGAGAACGCCGACCAGGTGCGGCTCAACCGGAAGGTCAATGCCCTGGTGCGGGATCTGGACCTGGGCGTGAAGGTGGAGGATCTGCGTTTCGGCACCATCCATACGGATCAGGTGCTGCCCATCTTCGAGCAGCTGCAGTTCGGCCCGCAGACCCGCAAGAAGATCCTGCGCGGATTCAACACGGTCGCCGATTACGACTATTCGCCGGCATCCGCCCTGGTCGACGTCAGCAACAAGCAGGAGGAGTTCATCCAGCCCGAGCGCGATAAGGCGGAGTCCGCCGACCAGCTGCGGGACTGGTGCCAGAAGCATCTGCCGGACAAGGCTCTCTGCCGGCGCTCGGCCGACCATGTCAAGGCCATGGCCGATTCCTTGGACAAAATCAAGGACATCGGCGACTCCGACCAGAATGCCATGCGCTGCAGCGAGGCCATGAAGGAGCACTGGGTTCTCCACGCCATCGGCTGGGCCAAGCACGGCGACTATGGCCTGGAGGAGCTGGCCATCCTCTCCATGGACGGACACGGCCTGGTCCTCATGGCAGAAGACATTGACCAAGACATGCGTGGGGCCATCCAGGAGCTGATCGACCAGCGGATCGGCACCTGCGTGGTTCATGGCTACAAGGAGCATCTGCACCTCCTGGAGAGCCAGGGGTTGCACATGCCCCTGCCCTTGTTCGACACCAAGCTGGCAGGCTATCTGGCTGAGCCTGATTTTCATGCCGACAACCTGGAGCAGGCCGTCGCCCATTTCCTGGCCATCCCAGTAGAGGAGGAGCCTCAAGCCACACAGGGGGCCCTGGCACTGGACGGGCGAGAGGAAGAGGACGAACGCAGGCGGGGGACCCGGATTCTGCGTCAGGCCCAGTACGTCATGATGGTCTCCGAGCGGCTGCAGGAGCTGATGGACGAGCGCCACCAGTACGGCCTGCTGCGCACCATAGAGCTGCCCACCTCCGCAGTCCTGGCGCAGATGGAGACCGAGGGCGCCAAGGTGGATGATGCCCGCCTGAAGGAGATGCACGACCGGTTCGCCGCCGAGGCCCGCCAGGCTCAGGAAATCGCCTGGGATAGGGCCGGCAGCCGTGTCAACCTGCAGAGCCCCAAGCAGCTGAGCAAGGTGCTCTTCGACGACATGGGCCTGGTGCCCACCCACAGGACCAAGACCGGTTCCTATTCGACCAACGTCTCGGTCCTGCAGGACCTGTACATCAAGTCAGTCAACAACGAGCGGGCCAACGACTTCCTGGGCGCCCTGCTCAAGCACAGGGAGACCAACAAGCTCAAGCAGATCGTGCAGACCCTGCGCGAGGCGGTCAACCCGCGGGATGGGCGGCTGCACACCACCTACGAGCAGACTGTGGCGGCCACCGGACGGCTGAGCTCGGTCGACCCCAACCTGCAGAACATCCCCAATCGGGATGCCCGCGGCCGTGAGATCCGTTCAGCTTTCGTGCCTGGCAGCGGGTACGAGGCGCTGCTCTCCTCGGACTACTCCCAGGTGGAGCTGCGGATCATGGCCCATCTTTCCGGGGACCAGGCCCTGATCGACGCCTTCAAGTCGGGCGCCGACTTCCACCGCTACGTGGCCAGCCTGGTCTATGACATCCCCATGGAGGAGGTCACCGGGGACCAGCGTTCCCACGTGAAGGCCATGAGCTACGGCCTGGCCTATGGACTGAGCACCTACGGCCTGGCCCAGCAGCTCAAGATCAGCCCGGCTGCGGCCGATGTGCTGCGCGCCAAGTACTTCGCCACCTTCGGCAAGGTCCATGAATACCTGGAGTCCCTGGTGGCCGACGCCCGGGAGAAGGGCTACACCGAGACCATGTTCGGGCGGCGGCGCTACTTCCCTGGGCTGCGATCCAAGCGCCGTCCCACCCGCGAGGCCGCCGAAAGGGCCGCCCTGAACGCGCCCATCCAAGGGTCGGCTGCCGACATTATGAAGATCGCCATGATCAAGGCCAGCCGCGCCTTGTCCGATCAGGGGCTGAAGAGCCGCATCTCCCTGCAGATCCACGATGAACTGCTGGTGGAGATCGCTCCCGGGGAGACCGACAAGGCCACCAAGCTGGTCAAGGATTCCATGGAACATGCCGTTGAATTGGCTGTGCCCCTGGACGTGTCCACCGGCATCGGCCAGGACTGGGAGCTGGCTGCTCACTGACCTGACACGGGGGTGGCCTGGGCCCAGCAGGATCCGAGGAGGGATCGTCATGCCTGATGAACAGGATGAGGCCCAGAGGCCTTCGGTGCCCCTGGGCCAGGTGGTGGATCTGCTGGAGGGGCTCTACCCTCTGGACTACGCGGAGGACTGGGATCATCCAGGTCTGGTGGCGGGGGATCCGTACTGGCCGGTCAGAAGGATCTGGTGCGCTGTGGACCCTCGGCCCGATGTGGTTCAGGAGGCCCTGGATCACAATGCCGACCTGCTGATCACCCACCATCCGCTCTTCTTCAGGTCGGTGCACCAGGTTTCCGGCCTGGGCTTCCGCGGGGATATGATAACCAGGCTGATCGAGGGCCATTGCGGGCTCTGGGTGGGTCATACCAACGCCGATGCCGCCTACCGCGGCGTGGCCCAGGCGGCTGCCGATGCCCTGGGCCTGCAGGAGGCGCGACCGCTGGCCCCTCAGCCGGTCTCAAACCGCGACCTGCACGCCGGTCAGGGGATCCAGGTAGGCCTGGGCCGTTGGGGACGGCTTCCCAAGCCCGCGTCTTTTGAGGATTTGATCCATACCGTGGCGGGCCTCCTGCCCAAGACGGCTCTGGGCGTTCAGGCGGTCGGTCCGTCCGAGGCCATGGTCTCCACAGTCGCCCTGCTGCCCGGATCGGGGGACTCCGAATTCGACCTGGTTCGATCCACGGGGGCCGATGTCTACATCACCAGCGATCTGCGCCATCACCCTGCCACGGATGCCTACCAGCAGGCCCTCTACGAGGCCAGGATGGCCGGTCGGCCCAACCAGCCCCGACCCATGCTGATCAACACCCCGCACTCGGCCATCGAGGGCCTCTGGTTCCGCTACGCCAAGGGAGACATCGCCGGAGCTCTGGAGACGGCCACCGGTGTTCGCCCGCAGGTGGAGGTCTCATCCATCGTCACCGATCCCTGGACCATGGTGTTGCGCTGACGGCTGTGAATTGATGGTCGAGGAGGAGCGATTTCATGAGCGATGAAGCACAGGATCTGCAGGCACGATTGGCCGCCAGGCTGGACGGCCGCGATGGCCAGGGGCCCAAGGGCATCGATATGACCCGCGCTCCCGAGCTGATGGATGACAGGGAGGTCTTCCGCGGCCCGATATTCGTTATCGACCAGCAGCGGGTGGCCATGTTTCGGCGTGATGGTTCCAAGGAAACCATCGACCGGCAGCTCATCCGTCACGACCCCTGCGTGGTCATGCTGGTGCATGACTGCGCTGCCGATGCCTATCTGCTGACCCGCGAATACCGGGTGGGCGCCCAGGCTTACGTCTTCGGCCTGCCAGCCGGTTTCATCGACCCGGGTGAGAGCCCTGTCAAGGCTGTCCTGCGCGAGCTGCGTGAGGAGACCGGTCTGGTGCCCGGGCTTGAGGATGCATCGGCCTCAGAAAACCACCTGGATCCGGAGGACGGTTGGATCGATGCTGCTCCCGATGTCTACTCCTCTCTGGGGATGAGCGACGAGCTCGGCCACATCATGGTCCTTCATCTGCGTCGCTGGCATCATGGGTCCACCGACTTCGACCCGGGCGAGCATGTCCAGTCGGCCTGGGTCTCCTGGCAGGAGCTTTGTGCAGCGGGAGTCGCCGATGCCAAGGCAGTGGTGGCCATTCAGCATGAGGCCATCCGCCGCCTGCAGAAGGATTAAGGTCCCAGGCATCAACGCCTGTGATTGGGCGAGTAGAACATACCGGTGGTATGATAGGTTCTTGTCAGAAAAGATGGTCAGGTCAGAATGATCAGGCATTGTTGCGCTGACAGGAAGAGGAGCACTGCATGGGCACGCCGAAGGATCCCGAAGGACATCGCAATCAGATCCTCGATGTAGCCCAGCGGCTCTTCCTGGAAAAGGGCTACGACGGAACCAGCATCCAGGACATCGTCGACGGCCTGGGCGGCATGACCAAGGGGGCGGTCTACTACCATTTTCCCTCCAAGACGGCTATTTTCCGCGCGGTTACCGAGCGTATGGCCTCGTCCTCCTCCCAGGGAGACTGGCTGGGGGACTGGCCTGGCGAGACCGGGTTGGAGAAGCTGCGCAATGAGCTTATCGCCTCCCTGTCGGCATACTCGCGTCTCGATGTCACCTTTTCCGCCAGAACCCTGCTGAAGAGCCCCCGCATGGTAGGCCAGATGTACTTGAAATCCATGGACAGGATTGTGGATGCGATCACTCCTTATGTCCGTGAAGGTGTGGAAGACGGCTCCATCGCCCCCTGCAATCCTGAGGATCTGGCCCAGGTGCTCTACATCCTGCTCAACATGTGGATAGGGATTCGATTCTCGACCATGACCCGGGACCAGGTGGTCTCCAAGTTCTCCCTGTTGGCGGATATGCTCAAGGGAATAGGGGCGCCTGTCGTCGATGATCGGGTTATTCGTGCGGCCGTGCATTTGCACGCACATCTGAAGAGCAATCCTTTGACTGCCACCGGCGGGGAGTCCACGCAAGAGGAATCTGACAAGAATCAGGATCAAGGGGTCTCTTAGAGCCGATAGATATCTTAAGGCCAAGAGGGCTCTGTCTACTAGCAAGATTCGGGCACTCAACGAGCAATGGTTTTTGTTTCCACCAAACATACCACCGGTATTTTTGAAAGGAGTTTTATGCAGGTGCTGAAGGCGGACGGAATTGTCCAAGCGTTTGAAGGCAGGGAGGTGCTGTCCGGACTGGATTTGACCCTGGGGCAGGGCGAGATTCTGGGCTTGCTAGGTGCCAACGGGGCTGGCAAGTCCACGCTGTTGAAGATCCTGACCGGAATGCAGAGGCCTGTCGGCGGCAGAGTCTGTTTTCTGGGGAGGCCTCTGAGCGAAGACTACCCGGGCAATCTGGCCAGGATGGGAGTGTTCATCAACGAGCCGGTCTTTTATGAGTCCCTCAGCGCTAGGGAGAATCTTGAGATTGACCTGACCTACCTGGCATTGGCAGACCGGGAGCATAGGGATGCCGAGCCTACCGGGATCAGCCAACTTTTGGACAAGGTCGGTTTGGCCGCCGATTCAGCCACGCCTGTCGGCAGGTATTCCATGGGCATGAGGCAGAGGCTGGCCCTGGCCAGGTGCATAGGCCATCATCCTGACCTTTACCTACTGGACGAACCGCTCAACGGACTGGACCCTGTGGCCATCGGACAGCTGCGAGATAGCCTGCGCAGCCTGGCAGCCCAGGGGAGTGCAATCCTCTTTTCCAGCCACATTCTCTCCGAAGTGTTGCGCACGGCCGACCACGTGATGGTCGTGGCGGACGGCAGAGTCAGCCTGCGGGCCAGCGTGCCGGAGCTCCTCAATCAGGGCCAGGAGGTCGCCGAGCGAACCCTGGTCAAGGCCATGGAGGGCTGATATGAAGACGCTGCTGAAATTAGAACTGAAAAAGACCAGGCTATGGCCCTGCATCTTCGGAGGGCTGGCAGTAGTGGCCGCAGCCTTGGCCATCGGAGGCATGTTCCTGGCCATTGGCCACACTAGCGGACAGTCAGATCCTCGGTTGTCAAGCCTGGCCTTCGTGCTGCAGATGGCCATGGTCATCCTTCTGGTGGGCTTTTCCCTGGTGGCTGCTGCCCTCTGCAACCTGGTCTTCATTGAGCCCTATACGGGGAGGAACCTGGCGCTCACCCTCTCATTGCCCATATCGCGAAGCCGAATCCTGCTGGCCAAGTTGATCTTCGTCGGCCTCTTCACTGCGCTCTCCTACTTGGCTGGGACGGCCATCACCCTGACCGTCATGCTACTGATCGACCGTCTTGTGGGTTCGCTTGGAACGGGCTCGCCAGGCAGTCTGCTTGAAGAGGTTCTCCTCATGCTGGTTACCAGCCTTGCCGGACTGGTGGGGTTGGTTGGCATCGCCCTCTCTATAGGCTTCTGGAAGCGTTCGCTGCCCATCATGTTCGCGGTCCTGCTCCTGCTGGACGCTGTAGTGGGCAACTTGCTCTCCCAATCCCCGCTACTGTCTGCTCTGCTGCTTCTGATCATCTTTCTGGTCTCCCTGCCGGCATGGTGGCTGCTTCATCGGACCCTCATGAAGATCGAACTGCCCTGATCGACGGCTGACCATGCAGGAGCTTCTGAAGAACAAGCCTTTTGTGACCATGGTTCTGGCCAGTCTGTTGAATACGGTCGGAGGCGAGCTCTTCAACATCGTTTTCATCGTATATGCCCAGACCATGCCCTTTGCCGGACTGGCTGTTTCCATAGCCTCAATGGCCTTGGTGGCTCCAGCCCTGACGGCCATCCTGACCGGATACCTGGCCGACAGGACCGTGCACAAGACGCGGATGCAAGTGGCAATCAAGCTGGTTCAGGTGTGTATCTATCTGGTTATTGCCATAATGATCGGCAGGTCCAAGAGCCTGTCCGTCTTTCTGCTGCTGGTAGCCATGGACATGACATCTTCCATGTTGGAGGGATATGCAGGAAGTCTGTGGATGCCGGTCCTCAAACACCTGGTCCAGCCAGGCCAGCTCCATCAGGCGACCTCAATCACCTCCGCTGCATCCAATGTCGCGGCTGTCATCAGTGCAGGCGGAGGTGCGGTGTTGATCGCTATCCTGGGCAACAGATTCGCTGTATTCGCGCTGATCAATGCTGCCACCTTTCTGCTGGCGGGAATTTTGGTGGCCATTGGCTATAAGGCATTCGCCAGGGCGGAGGTCACAGGCAATGGTTCACCTGTGGGCAAGCATGTGGGCCTGTCCTCCAGCCTCCGTATGGCCTTGAGGGAGTTCCGCAGCTCTACATTCCTGGTCCTGATGGTGGGCTTCGGCTGTCTGGTCAACCTTCTGGGGACGGCTCTGCAGCCCCTGCTCAATCTGGGGCTGATTTCCATGCCCGAGGTCTGGTGGGGAAGCTACGGCACAACCATAGCCGTAATCAACGGCATCTCCTCGCTGGGACTTATCCTTGGCGCACTCCTTGCCGCAGATCCGCTCAGGCGGCTGCCCATGGCCCATTTGCTGACCGGAGTCATGGCCGCAGCCGCCATGGTAGGGATCAACCTGGTATGGCTGCGCATTCCTGCCCTGCTGTTCCTCCCGCTCCTGGTCATGAACTATCTTTTGGGCAAGATCAACCCTCGGTTCATGACCATGCTCATCAGCACAGTGGGTGAGGACCACCTGGCTGCAACTATGGGAGTGGTACAGACTGTCATGATGATAGGGGCGCCTCTGGGGCAGATGATTTTTCTAACGCTGGGAAATCTGGTCGGCATCGCCATCACCATGTCGATTTATGCGAGTCTGACGGGCCTTCTGGCTCTGACGATTCTCCTTACAGGATTGCTAGGCATGAATGCCAGGGACCCCACCCCCGACATGGGACGAAGGCAAAAGTCGGGCTAGCCGGATTTGAACCGGCGACATCCTGCACCCAAAGCAGGCGCGCTACCAAGCTGCGCTATAGCCCGGCACCCATAGGCATCACCGTATGGGCACAATGTATCAATATAGCACAGGGTCGGGTCCAGGCCGGTCCTGTGGGGGTGAGCAGGGAGCAAGAACAGCTCTGCGCCTGCGGTTACCATGGTGACCATGACAGTGGAAGAGACATGGGCGGCGCCGCAGGCCGATGGCCCCTTGGAAGCAACGGTGACCATACCGGGAAGCAAGTCCCTCTCGAACAGGTATCTGATTCTGGCGGCCCTGGGAAGCCGCCCCGTCAGGCTGACTGGTCTGCTCAGGTCGCGTGATACGGACCTGATGATCGGGGCCCTGGCGGCCCTTGGCGTGGACTGTCGGGTTGACCCGAACAAGGCTACGAATGTGACTGTCATTCCACCGGCAGGCGGGCGATTCCGCGGTGGCGCTCGCGTGGACTGCGGACTGGCCGGAACCGTCATGCGCTTTGTGCCGGGCCTGGCCATGCTGGCTGATGGCCCCACACGATTCGACGGAGACGAGCAGGCCTATCGCCGTCCCATGAGGCCCCTGTTGGACGGCCTGACCCAGCTGGGAGCCAAGATCGAGTACCTGGGCCAGGAGGGCTTCCTGCCCTTTGTGCTCACACCGCCGGATCGCCTGGTGGGTAGGGAGGTGACCATAGACTCCTCGGCTTCTTCGCAGTTCATTTCCGGCCTCCTGCTGCTGGCTGCCAGGGTTGATGGCACTATGACCATCGTTCACTCTGGCCAGCATCTTCCCAGTCTTCCGCACATCGCCATGACCGTTGAGGACCTGCGTCAGGCCGGAGTCCGGGTCCAGGCCAATCCCGACCGCTGCAGGTGGAGCGTTGAGGGCAGAGGGACTGCAGGGACAGGGCTGCCTGATCAGGTCCAGGTGGAGCCCGACCTGTCGAATGCGGCCCCTTTCCTGGGAGCGGCTTTGATAGGAGGTGGGCAGGTCAGCGTGCCCAACTGGCCAGACCATACCACCCAGCCAGGCGGCTTGCTGCCCGGGTATCTGACGACTATGGGCGCGAAGGTAGACATGGTTCCTGATGGGCAGGGCAGTCCCACCTGCAGGGTGACCGGGGGGGAAGCCATTCATGGACTCGGCGACTTCGACCTGTCCCCAGCAGGGGAGATCGTTCCCTCGATTGCGGCCATCCTGATCTTTGCCGATGGGCCCAGCCGCCTGCACGGCATTGGCCACCTGCGCGGTCATGAGACCAACCGTCTGAAGGCACTGGCCACGGAAATCACCAGAATAGGCGGTCAGGCCCGCGAACTGGACGACGGTCTGGCCATCGAGCCCGTGCCTGTTCAGCGTCTGCACGGGGCCGTCATGGAGACCTATGCCGACCATCGCATGGCCACTTTTGCCGCCATGATCGGGCTCAAGATACCTGGCATCCGAGTGCGCAACATCAGCACCACGGCCAAGACCATGCCCGACTTCCCGGGGATGTGGAAATGGGTGCTGGCAGGCGAGGGCCAAGGCTGAACCACAGCGATTCGAGCGAAAGGAGCCGTGTTATGAGCATCAAGGCTGAAAGGCAGACCTGGCAGGAGGATCTGGACCTGGCCATCGCCATGGCCGACCAGGCGGATCAGGTCACCACGGGCTACTTCAAGTCGCCGGATCTTCATGTGAAACGCAAGGCGGACAATACTCCGGTCACCCAGGCCGACAAAGAGGCGGAGGCAGTGATTCGTCGCGTTCTGGCCCAAGCAAGGCCGAACGATACCATCTATGCCGAGGAGCTGGGAAAGCAGGAGTCCAACGGCAGGCGGTGGATCATTGATCCCATTGACGGAACCAAGAACTATGTCCGCGGAGTACCCGTCTGGGCGACCCTGATCGGCTTGGAGGTAGACCATCAGATGGTGGTCGGTGCGGTCTCTGCCCCCATGTTGGGCACCCGCTGGTATGCTGCGCAGGGTCAGGGAGCCTACATGGCGCGCCAGGGCGAGGCCCCCAAGGCCATCCACGTATCAAGAGTGGATCGGATGGAAGACGCTTCCATGTCCTTGTCGTCGCTTACAGGGTGGAAGGCCATAGGCCGCCGGGAGCGGCTTCTCGACCTGACTGACCGGATCTGGCGTCTGCGCGGATTCGGCGACTTCTGGCAGTACATGCTCCTGGCCCAGGGTGCCATCGATCTGGCGGCCGAGCCGGAGCTGGACCTCTACGACATGGGTGCCCTGGTCCCCATCGTGACCGAGGCAGGCGGCAGTTTTACCGACCTCGCAGGCAACCCGGGTCCATGGGGTGGCAATGGTCTAGCCAGCAACGGTCTTCTGCACAAGGAGGCATTGGCGGCTTTGGGGGACTGACCTATAAGACATATAGGAAAAGGTCGGTGGCCACATGCATTGCCGTGGTCGCCGGCCTCTTTCTGCTCTTAGGACCAGGTTCCTAGAACCAAACCTTGAACTCAATCATCCCTCATTCAATCATCAATCAGATTGAGGGGAAAGGTCCGGTCAACGGTCAGGCCTGGAACTTGTTGCCGTAGGCATCGCCCTGGCGGGCGACGACCTCGGCCTGGCGGGCGATGGAGAGCTCCTCGTTGGTGGGGATGACGCAGACGGCGACCGTGCTGTCAGGAGCGGAGATGATCCGGGCCTCCTTGGACCGCTGGTCGTTCTTCTCCTGGTCCAGCTTCACGCCGAAGGGCGCCAGCTGCTCGATGACCCGACGGCGCACGATTTCATCGTTTTCGCCCACGCCGGCCGTGAAGGTGATGGCATCCAGGCCGCCCATCTGGGCCGTGTAGTTGCCGATGTAGCCGACAATGCGGTGAACGTAGATGTCCAGGGCCAGCTTGGCATCCTCGTCGCCCTCGGCGATCAGCTTGTGGACCTCGCGCATGTCGCCGTGGCCGGTCAGGCCGGTCATGCCGGAGCGCTTGTTGAAGAGGGTGTCCAGCTCGTCAACGCTCATGTGGGCGTTGCGGATCAGGTGGAAGACAACGGCAGGGTCGATGTCGCCGGTGCGCCCGCCCATGACCAGGCCCTCCAGAGGGGTCAGGCCCATGGAGGTCTCGACGGGATGCCCGGAGACCTGCGCCGAAGCGGAAGCCCCGTTGCCGATGTGCAGGACGATCTGCCGCAGACCCTCTGCAGGCTTGCCCAGCAGGCCGGGAACCAGCTGGCCCACATACTGGTGGCTGGTGCCATGGGCGCCGTAGCGACGGATGTGGTACTGCTTGGCGATGTCCTTGTTGAGGGCGTAGGTGGATGCCTTCTTGGGCAGTTCGAAGAAGAAGGAGGAATCGAAGACGAAGACCTGGGGGGTCTGCGGCATCAGCCGGCTCATGACCTCGGCGCCTTCAGCCTCGGGTCCGTTGTGCAGGGGGGCCAGCACGGCCAGATCCTTGACCTGGCTCAGGGTCTTCTTGGTCAGGAGTGCAGGCTTGGGGAAGATTGCTCCACCCTGGACGACTCGGTGGCCGACGGCGATGATGCCGGCCTTGTCCAGATCAGGTCCATACTCCTTGAAGAAGCCCAGGACACGCTTGAGCCCGACCTCATGGTCGTGGATGGGCTCCTCAAGCTCGTGCTTTTCGCCGTTGACCTCATGCTTGTAATGGCCGTCGGTGGGCTCGCCGATCTTCTCGACCAGACCCGAGGCCAGGCTCTGACTGGTCTCCAGATCGACCAGCTGGTACTTGATCGAGCTTGAACCCGAATTGATGACTAGGACGGTTTTCGCCATTGGGGCATCCTCCTGATGTGCTTGTATAGAGCCTGCGCTCCTCAATCAGTCTTCAAGATTACTCGTCGGCCCTTACAAGGCGCGGTATATAGCCAGGCCGACATGGTTTTGGGGCTGCTGCCGGAACCTTCTTGAAGATAAGATCCAGCAGCAGCCCCAGTGGTTTGCATAGACGTTATAAGACGGTCGTCAGTCCTGGGCCTCGACGGCGGTCAAGGCCATGGTGTTGATGATGTCGGCCACCAGAGCGCCGCGGGAGAGGTCGTTGACTGGTTTATTGAGGCCTTGCAGCACCGGTCCGATGGCCAGGGCGCCCGAGGTGCGCTGTACGGCCTTGTAGCCGATGTTGCCGGCGCTCAGGCTGGGGAAGACGAAGACGTTGACCGTTCCGGCGACCGGATCGCCCTTGGCCTTGGTGGCCGCCACAGTGGGGGACCAGGCCGCGTCGAACTGGATGGGGCCCACGATGGGCAGGTCCGGCGCCTTCTCCTTGGCCAGGCGGGTGGCCTCTTCCACCAGGTCCACATCCGGGCCCTTGCCCGAGCCCAGGGTGGAGTAGGAGAGCATGCCCACTCGCGGGTCCACGCCGAAGGAGCGGGCCGTCTGGGCCGACTGAATGGCTATGTCAGCCAGCTGTTCGGATGACGGGTTGAGATTGATGGCGCAGTCGGCGAAGACCGCCACATGGTCGGGGAAGCACATGAGGAATGCTCCGGATACCAGCGAGGCGCCCGGCTTGGTCTTGATCACCTGCAGGGCTGGGCGGACCGTGTTGGCGGTTGAGTTGATGGAGCCGGACACCAGGCCGTCGGCCTTGCCCAGCACGACCAGCATGGTGCCGAAGTAGGAGGGATCGGCCAGCTGCTTGCGTGCCTGCTCCGGGGTCATGCCCTTCTTGGCGCGCAGCTGGCAGAGGCGATCGACCATGGGTGCCAGCACCTGCTCGTCGTCCATGGGCTGGAAGGAGGCCTTGTCCAGGTTGTTGAGGCCAAGCTCCTTGCCGCGAGCCAGAATGGAATCCTTGTCGCCCACGATGATCAGGTCGACGATGTTGCGGGCCAGCAGGTAGTCGGCCGCCTTGATGATGCGATCCTCGCCGCCTTCGGGCAGGACTATGGTCTTCCTGTTGGCCTTGGCCTTGGCCAGCAGATCGTTCTGGAATGCTACAGGCGTGGTGGCCTTGGGGCTGGTGGCGTCGACGGCCTTCACCACCTGGTCGACGTCCACCTCCTGCTGGAATGTCTGGCTGGTGGCCTGGCGGGCCTGATCGGCGGACGGATCCGTGTCGAAGTCCATCTTGGAGACGGTCCAGGTCGGCAGATCATATTCTTGGAAGGCCTGAGCAAGAGGCGCCTTCTGCTCAGACTGGCATCCGGTGATGAAGATCCCGGCAAGCACGGCTCCCTGGGCCTCGATGGTCCGGCGGCAGGCAGCCACGGTCTTCATGACCTGGCCGGGTTCCCTGCCGATGGTGCAGACGGCCAGCATGACCGGGGACCTCAGGTCGGCGGCGATCTGTGCATTGAGAGCAAACAGGCCGGGGTCGAAGAGCTTTGAGGCATCGCTGCCCACGATCAGGACGCGCTCTGGATGGGTGGCCTCCATCAGACCGTCATAGGCGTTGAGGACATCGGCCCGGGTCTGCATGGTGTCCTCAGTGGCGTGCCCAGGGCACTTGCCACGGCAGATCTCCGGATCCGTGCCGGGGAATGAACTGGCTGCAACCAGTTCCGGGGTCAATGGGTGCTTCCTGCAGGCGATTGGCCTGAATACGGCCGTTTTGGCTTTGGCGCTCAGGGCCTTGGTCAGGCCGTAGGCCACGACATTGCGGCCGTTGGCGGCTTCTGGGCTGATGATGGTGATGCTTGCAAGACTCACTGTGTCTTCTCCTGTCCGGATGTGGTTGCCTTGATGACTGCTTTGTTCACAACCTTGTCCAGTATACAGAAACCGCCCGCCATGCGGGCTGCGCATGACGGGCGGTTTCAGGGTCGGATCAGCGTATCACTCGTTGTCTCCGGCGGTTGCGGCGGTGGCGGAGATGGTCTCCTGGCCGGCGCGGTTGGCATCGGGCCAGACCCAATCGGTGTAATCGGGGTGGTCGTAGCCCTTGTCCACGGCGAACTGGAAGGCCTCGTCGCGGAACTTGGTCCACTTGTCGATCTGGTCGGCGTACTTGCCGGCATCCACCAGCTTCAGGGCGGAGGCGGCCAGGCACCAACGATCCATGTTGTTGACGCGCACCATGTCGAACGGCGTGGTGGTGGAGCCCTGCTCCTCGTAGCCATGCACGGAGAAGTTGTCGTGGTTGGGACGTCCGTGGATCAGGCGGTAGATGGAGCCGGGGTAGGCGTGGAAGGCGAACAGGACCGGCTTGTCCTTGCTGAAGAGCTCGGTGAACTCCTCGTCGGACAGGGCCTGATCGTTCTCCTCGGTGTCCTGGATCTTCAGCAGGTCGACCACGTTGACGAACTGAACCTTGAGGCCCAGCTTCTGCAGCATGTCGTCGGCGGCCAGGGCCTCCTGGGTGGGGATGTCGCCCGCGGTGGCGATGACGACATCAGCATCCTCAGCATCCTTGGCGTTGGAGGCCCAATCCCAACGGGCGGCCCCCTTCTCCAGCTCGGCGGCGGCCTCGTCCACGCTCTGGTAGGTGGCGGCGGGCTGCTTGCCGGCGAAGATGGCGTTGATGCAGTTGGTCGACTTGTAGCAACGCTCGCCCACGTTCAGCAGCATGTTGGCATCGGCGGGGAAGTAGATGTTGACCACGTGATCGTTGTTGAAGTTCTTGTTCAGCAGGATGTCGACGAAGCCGGGATCCTGGTGGGAGAACCCGTTGTGGTCCTGACGCCAGACGTGCGAGGTGACCAGGAGGTTCAGTCCGGCGATGGGCTTGCGCCACGGGATTTCGCGGACGGTGGCCTCCAGCCACTTGGCGTGCTGGTTGATCATGGAGTCGATGACGTGCACGAAGGACTCGTAGGAGCTCCAGATGCCGTGGCGCCCGGTCAGCAGGTATCCCTCCAGGAAGCCTTCCATCTGGTGCTCGGAGAGCTGCTCGATGACCTGGCCGGTGTGGGCCATATGCTCGTCGGTCAGCTCCGACAGGTAGTCGGCATCCCACTGCTTGTTGGTCACTTCGTAGGCAGCGGCCAGACGGTTGGAAGCCGTCTCATCGGGCCCGAAGATGCGGAAGTCGGTGGGGTTCTTGGCCAGTACGTCGCGGGTGTAGTAGCCCAGGACGCGGGTAGCCTCGGTGGCGCCCCAGCCGTGGCCGTGCTTCTTGATGTCGATCTCGTAGTCGTGGATGTCAGGCAGCTCCAGCGGCTTGAGCAGCCGGCCGCCGTTGGCGTTGGGGTTCTCGCCGATGCGCAGGTCGCCCTTGGGCATGAAGCTGGTGACCTCGGGACGCAGGGTGCCCTTCTCGTCGAAGAGCTCCTCGGGCTTGTAGGAGGCCAGCCAGTTCTTGAGGATCTGGAAGTGGGCCTCGGTGTCGCGGGCGGAGGTCAGCGGCACCTGGTGGGCGCGCCAGGATCCTTCGGTCTTCTTGCCGTCGATGAACTTGGGGCAGGTCCAGCCCTTGGGGGTGCGGAAGATGATCATGGGGTAGAAGGGACGGGTCATGTCGTCGGTTTCGGCCCGGGCCTTGATGTCACAGATCTTGTCGAAGACGGTCTCCAGCATGTCGGCGAAGCGACGGTGGATGGACAGATGGTCCTCGTCGTCGAACCCTGCAACGAACTCGAAGGGCTCATAACCCATGCCATGGAAGTACTCATGCAGCTCCTCGTCGGAGATGCGCGAGAGGATGGTCGGGTTGGCGATCTTGTAGCCGTTCAGATGCAGGATGGGCAGGACGATGCCGTCGGTGCGGGGGTTGACCAGCTTGTTGGACTGCCAGCCGGTGGCCAGAGGGCCGGTCTCGGCCTCGCCGTCGCCCACGATGCAGGGCACGAAGAGGCTGGGGTTGTTCATGATGGCGCCGTAGGCGTGGGAGAGGGCATAGCCCAGCTCGCCGCCCTCGTGGATGGACCCGGGGGTCTCAGGCGCGAAGTGGGAGGGGATGCCGCCCGGGTAGGAGAACTGGCGGAAGAACTTCTGCAGGCCAGCCTCATCGTTGGTGATCTTGGGGTAGTACTCGCTGTAGGTGCCGTCCAGGTAGGACTGCGAGGTGCCGGCGGGGCCGCCGTGGCCGGGGCCCATGATGATTACGGTGTTCTGCTGATGGTCGGCGATCAGACGGTTGATATGGCCCAGCAGGAAGTTCAGGCCGGGGGTGGTGCCCCAGTGGCCGACCAGACGATGCTTGACATCCTCCCGAGTGAAGGGCTCCTTCATCAGGGGGTTGCTGCGAAGATAAATCTGTCCGATGGAAAGATAGTTGGCCGCCCGCCAATACTTGTCGACGGCCTCGAGGGTCTCCTCGGCGATTGGGGTCTCCAGCTTCGCCCAAGGGGTGCCGATAACAGGATTCGTCATGTGTACTCCTGCACTATAGTGCGATTGTTTATTTACTTCGGTTACGGGCTCGTACGGTGTCATTTCAGGCATCCGTCGGGTTCGTACCCAATGCCTACATGGTACGTGAACGAGCAGACTTTTCTGAACGTTTTCTTGCAGTGTGTGTTCGCTCTTGTGAGAAAATGCGAGGGAATTGTCTGCTTGCAGACTTGAATTTCCGCCGGGGGTGCCGACCAGGGCTCAATGACGGTAGCATTGTCGAAAACTGCAACCATACTGGACTTGTTCGAGGGCCTCGAATCGTCGCTCCCGGGCATCCATGGCAGATACAGCATACCTATATATAAGGAGTCTTATGGCACAGGGTCCCGTCCTGGTGGTCGATTTCGGTGCGCAGTACGCCCAGCTGATCGCTCGTCGAGTCAGGGAGGCGGGGGTCTACTCCGAGCTGGTGCCTCATTCGATGAGCCTGGACCAGATGCTGGCCAAGGATCCCAAGGCGGTCATCCTTTCCGGCGGACCGGCCTCCGTCTACGTGGACGGGGCACCTTCCATAGATAAGAGGATTTTCGAGGCAGGGGTGCCCGTGCTGGGCATCTGCTACGGCTTCCAGGTCATGGCCCATGAGCTGGGCGGCGAGGTGGACAAGGCGGCCCTGGGGGAGTACGGCAAGACCGAGGCCTTCATCGACAGCGCCAAGGGAATACTGCAGGATTCGCCCGCGCGGCAGGATGTATGGATGAGCCATGGCGTCGCCGTCAATCGAGCGCCCGAAGGCTTTGAGGTTCTGGCGCATACCGAGGGTGCCCCGGTGGCGGCCATGCAGGATCCTTCCCGGGGGCTGTACGGGGTCCAGTGGCATCCCGAGGTGACCAACACCCCTCTGGGGCAGGACCTGATTGACCGCTTCCTGCACCAGTGCGCCGGACTGCCGTCGGACTGGAACGCCTCGGGCATCATCGAGCAGCAGGTGGAGAAGATCCGTCGCACGGTGGGCGACGACCAGGTCATCTGCGGCCTGTCGGGCGGCGTCGATTCAGCCGTGGCGGCCGCTCTGGTCCACAGGGCCGTCGGCGATCAGCTGACCTGCGTCTTTGTGGATCATGGGCTCTTGCGCAAGGGGGAGGCCGAGCAGGTCAAGCATGATTTCGTAGCCGCCACTGGCATCAAGCTGATTGCCGTGGATGCCTCGCAGGACTTCCTGACCGCCCTCAAGGGCGTTTCCGAACCAGAGCGCAAGCGCAAGATCATCGGCGAGAAGTTCATCCGCACCTTTGAAAAGGCCCAGCGGCAGGTGATTGAGGAGGCCGGCAAGACCGGCAAGGAAGTCAAGTTCCTGGTGCAGGGCACGCTCTACCCCGACGTGGTCGAATCGGGCGGCGGAGACGGAGCGGCCAATATCAAGTCCCACCACAATGTGGGCGGTCTGCCCAAGGACGTCAAGTTCCAGCTGATCGAGCCCCTGCGCACCCTCTTCAAGGACGAGGTCCGGGCCATCGGCACCGAACTGGGCCTGCCTGACCAGATCGTCTGGCGTCAGCCCTTCCCGGGCCCTGGTCTGGGCATCCGCATCATCGGCGAGATCACCCGTGAACGTTTGGAGACCCTGCGTGAGGCTGACGCCATCGCCCGCGAGGAGCTGTCCAAGGCTGGGCTGGATCGGCAGATCTGGCAGTGCCCGGTGGTGCTGCTGGCCAATGTGCATTCAGTAGGTGTGCAGGGCGACGAGCGTACCTATGGTTCGCCGATCGTGCTGCGTCCGGTCTCCTCCGAGGACGCCATGACCGCTGATTGGACACGGCTGCCCTATGATGTGCTGTCTACTATCTCCACGCGGATTACCAACGAGTGCCCGGGCATCAACCGCGTGGTTCTGGACTGCACCTCCAAGCCCCCGGCAACCATCGAGTGGGAGTGAGCATCTGGGCCGACAAGTTATATGTCGATACGTCATATGGTTCATCGGCCCATTCGGTAAGCTTCCGACTTCTTGAACGCCAATAGCCAATAACGGCAGTACCAATAGGAGAGCTCAAGTGTCGCAACTGCTCATCTGATGGGCGCTTTCAGCGAGCGTTCATATTCCTGCAACCATTCCTTGGTCACTGGCTCGATTCGTGTTCCGCCTTTGCCGTCTGGATTGGCCATGAGTATGCGTATCCGTTCGCCCTTCGTTGCTATGCAGAAGGTGAATTCTACGTTGGTGGCGACCCCCCATTCCCCTCTCCTGTTGAGAGCGATCAAAGAGATCTCGCCGGCCTTGCCGTATCGGTTCCTCAGGAGGTCGTCGAATTCGTAGACTGCGGAATCGCAGGCTTCCTGCGGGCTCAAGCCGCTTCCCATCAGGGCGACGATCCGGTAGGAGAGGCATCCTTTCATGATGTCTTCTCCCAATCCGGTGGCGGCCGCCCCTCCGATGGCGCTGTCCACGTAGAAGCCCGAGCCGGGCAGGGGGGAATCGCCTACTCTGCCCGGTTCCTTCATGAAGAGCCCTGATGTTGATGTGCTGGCAGCCATCGAACCCTGCATATCCAAGGAGATGGTCCCGACCGTATCGTGCCCTCGATAGGGGCCGGCAGATTCCGGTCTTGCGGTCTTGGCGGCTTCCAGCTCCCAGCGCTCTCTGGCCCTATCCGTCAGCATATTGCGCATTTCGAACCCGCTGACCTGGGCGTAACGGGTCGCCCCCTGCCCGACCAGAAAGCTGCTGGTATGGCGCCGGCTCAGCTGCCTGGCCACTGATATGGGATGGAGTACATGCTGGATGCCGGCCACAGCGCCCATTGCCATGCTGTTCCCGTCCATGAAGGCGGCGTCCATCTCCATCTCACCTTCCCGGTTGGGCAAGGCGCCATAACCGACGGAGGTGTAATCCGGGTTGGCCTCAACCTCTCGAATCAGCGTCTCGACAGCATCGCCCGCCTGGCCACCCTCCCCAAGACCGGAACTGGACTTGACCATACCTTCATAGGCCATTCGCCAGGTTGCGATGGATGCCCAGGTGGACTGATTCTGATTATGGCTGACTATCTGTGGGGATGAATCACTCATTTCCTTTGTTCTTTCTGTCGGCATGGACGTTGACTGCTCTTGAGCGGAGCGCGGATGCTGTTTTCGGGCAGAAGAGACAGCGGGTCCGCAGTCGGTCGACGAATGATCGAGCTGATATACCGTGCTCTTGATAGGGCGAGCCGTCGGCAGCGGGCTTGCTCTGCCCGCCTGCTGACGGCAACTTTGCCCTCTGTCCTATCTACTCTGCCAATGATAATTAATAAAGACACTTTTTGTTTCGGAATGTCCTGTCAGCGCTCCAATCGTTTGATAAGCATAAGCTCTTGCCTGCACCTCTCAAGGCTTACTTAAAAGGCCGGGATCCAGCAATTTGTTTGGTGATCGCTGGATATCGGATCCCGCAAATTCTGCATGACGCAACACCTTCGGCATGTACAGTTTTCAATTTGATATATACTATTAACAAACTATTATCTCTTGAAATAGTTCGGGACCAAGATGGTCCATTGAAACTAGTTGTTTGCAGTATATGAGTGAATCAATCGCTCGCCATCGCGAAGGGAATGCGATGACTGTTCCGAGGAAGGGACTTTCATGGAGTCGAAAGAGAAACAGGTGAATACCAGTTCACCGATTTTGATGTTGGGCATCTTGTCCATATCGTTCCTGATGTCGGTTTCCAATGCCGTTTCAGGGACAATCCCATTGATGAAGCAGTACTTTTCCAACATCTCGGAGGCCAACATCGAGCTGCTGGTCGTCATCCCCACAGGCGGCGTCCTGCTGGGAACCGTGGTCAGCGGCCTCATATCCAACAAGCTGGGCAAGAAGTACACGGTCCTTTTGGGACTCATCGTCTCCCTGGTCTTCGGAGTCATCCCTGCTTTCTTCTACAACTACCCGGCCATCTTCCTGTCGAGGGCCATGTTCGGCGTGGGCATGGGCATCTTCACCCCGCTGAGCGTCTCCTACATCACTGATGTCTTCCCTGAGAAAATCAGGAACAGGCTTCTGGGATGGAGGAACTCCGTAGGCGCCATCGGCGATTCGATCATGCTCTTCATTGCAGGGTTCCTGATCAACATCTCCTGGCATGCCACCTATCTGGTCTTCCTCTTCCTGATCGTGCCCATTGTCCTCGTCTCCCTTTTCGTCCCCAAGCGGCTTGATCGGGTCATTGTGGAGGATGGCAAGGAGGTCGAGGAGGACACCTCCATCAAGCCGTCCACCAACGGCGGCGTCATCCAGCTGGCCATTCTCTTCCTCTTCGTCTGCCTTTTCTATTCGGCCATCTCCCTGAAGCTGGCCAGCCATATGGTCGATTCACATATAGGCTCTGCAGCCGATGCCACCAGGATCTTCGGCTTCCTGGTGCTCTGCTCGATCATCTCCGGCATCGCCTTCGAACAGCTCGCCAAGTGGTGCGGACGATACACCGTCTTCATCTTCGAGGTGCTGACAGCAGTGGTCATGATCGCCATGCCCTTCACCAACTCCATTCCGGTCTTGCTGGTTCTGGTCCTGGTGGCAGGGTTCTGCAATGGCATCATCAATCCGGCTCTGACTGCCCGCATGGTGGCCTATTCGCCCAAGGGCTCCATGAACCTGACCACTTCGATCATCCTGATCGGCATCAACATCGGCTCCCTGGTGGCTCCTTACTTCTTCCAGGCTCTGGGCGGGGTGCTTGGCAAGAATGACCCAGGTTTCATGATCATGTGCGCAGGGGTCTGCTACGTGATCCTGGCCCTTTATGATGCCTTCGTCGTCAAGAAGGACAAGCTGACCATCTGAGGCCGGTCATTGCGATTCGTGTCAATCAACAGAAACAGAGGTAAATAATGAGCGATACCGTGGAATGGTTCAAGCAGGCCAAGTACGGCATGATGATCCACTGGGGTCTCTATTCACTCCTGGGAGGAGAGTACCAGGGGAAGTCGTCGAGCAACTATGCGGAATGGATCCAATCCAAGCTCCAGATCCCCAACAAGGAATACGAACGCCTGACCCAGGCCTTCAACCCGATTTATTTTGACGCTGATGCCATAGTCGACCTGGCCAAGCGCTGCGGCATGCAGTATCTGGTCGTCACCACAAAGCATCACGACGGTTTCGCCATGTACCGGTCGCTGGTGGATCCCTACAACGTCTATGACGCGACGCCCTTCCACAGGGATGTGATCGGCGAGCTGTCCTTGGCCTGCCGCAGGGCTGGTCTGCGATTTGGCCTCTACTATTCGCAGGATCTGGACTGGCATGAACCGGATGGGGGCGGATACCTCTCGAACGACATCGAGACTGCAGGCACCACCTGGGACAACAGCTGGGACTTCACAGGGGAGAAGAACTACGACCGTGCGTTCAAGCACAAGATCATGCCGCAGATCGAAGAGATCATGAGCAACTACGGGGAAATATCGGTCGCCTGGTTCGATGTTCCCATGACCCTCAGCGACGAGCAGAGCCAGACCATTTACGATACGGTCAAGCGTCTGCAGCCCGACTGCCTGATCAATTCCAGGCTGGGCAACGGCCGTTACGACTACGTCTCTCTGGGGGACAACGAGATTCCCGAAGATTCGGACGCCAGCGACAAGGCTACTTCGGATGGGAATGTCGATTACAACTCGATCGAAGGATTCAAGCCCTCCAAACTTGGCCTTTATGAGACCGCCGGGACCATCAACGATTCCTGGGGATTCTCCTATCATGACCAAAACTGGAAGAGCCCGCAGACCATTCACGATTACAAGGCCCATCTGAACAAGTACGGCATCAACTACCTGCTCAATATCGGTCTGGATGGATTGGGACGCGTCCCTATGGCGGCCGAGCAGGCACTCCTGGGGGCGCGAGCTCTGGAGGCCTGAAAAAACGGAATTCTGTGAATCAGCCAGAGGGTCTTGTCGGAAGGATGCCATTCCAATCCGACAAGACCCTCTGCTGGCTGCTTGTTGAGCTTCACAGTCTGGCGACTTCACAAAATCGGACTTCTGCGTTTGGGGTCTATGGAGCCTATAAGTTCAATCATACGTATAGCGGTACTTTGACAACTGTGAAAGCTGATGTTTGATGAATACCGTGTTTGCGCGAACCTTTATTTTGGAAGGAATTTGATTGCTTTCACTACAACAGAGGTGATTGTCCTACCGTTTTTTGCGACGAGACCGCCTGCTGCCAACAAGCCTCCGCCTATGGTGGTTAGGTTTTTCTTCGCATGATCTGCGCTGTCTTTTCTTTTTGCTAAGCAGCGAGCGCAGTAAATGCCATCCGGGTTATCGATGAAAGTGTGGCATCCACGGGATCTGCATACGGCCATCAGTTTTGAGCCGCATTTTGGGCAGTAATCATAGTCTTTTTTATATTTGTCGTTCTTTTTGTAAGAGTCGCATTCCTGATTGGTGCAGCCTCTAACGTTCTTCATGGCTCTCATCCTTTTCATCAGATACCTTAAGGTACAGGTGCTTCTCAGGCAATGCTAGGGCCTCGCTTAGATTGGAAACATCAAGTTGAAGTGCGGCTCGAGATCGCCAAATTCCCCGTTCTGTTCCTGTATCAGAGCGATCGCATTCCGCTAGAAGGCCCGCATTGTCTCCCACAGTCGTCTTTATGAAGTGCGAATATGTTTCCAGGGATTTCGCCATGGCCTTGGGCTCTCCTTGTTCGCAAAAAATGGCTGCTCTGGCAATCGACGCCTGGTGTATGGCAGGAAAGCAACTGTTGATGCTGTCCATTCTTTCATCGATGAGTTTTGTGCGTTTGCCTTTTTCATGCTCATAGTCGCCATTAGCGAGATATTTCACGTCAGACTCCATCTTCAGCTCGAGCTGGGCCTCTGCGTCCGATAGAGCGCGCAAAGCCTGAGATATAAGGAGCTTTCTCAGAGTGTCGTCGTCAACTTCACGGGCCTGCAGATAAAGGCGCATGCCGCTCTGTAGGAGGCCGAGCCTATCGCTCTGCTGCCCCTCGAGGACTTCCTGCACGCGCACATCTATGACTGCAATCTGGTGGGCGATGTCTTCAAGCTGACCTTGGATTGCCCTGAGTTGTATGGCGTTCGCCGCTTGAACGGGATCAATTCCCCCGCTGAAATCCTCGCGCTTGATGGGCAATTTCTTTCCATATCGCCCGTTAGGATCCAAAAGTTGGGCAAAGGTATTGCCTGTTCTATCGGCAGTCAGCTTAATGTCACCATTGGCGATGGCGTCGAGCGTATTTTTTGGAGCATCTACCACCAGGCGAAAATCACTATTCCTGGCCTTATATGCCAAGGCGAATCCGGAGGATTCGCGTTCCAGTGCATGAACTATGTCTTTAATGGCGGCATTGCTTTTATTGACGCCATTCCTTATTCCGTTCAGAAAAAATGCCAAAGGCGAGTCCGGATCGGCGTTGAGCTCAGATTCTTCAGGCTTCAATGAAACCCCCTATCGAAGGACATGCTGGCTGCACGCTAATAAATGACGATAATTAATTAGATTATAACTGTCCGATACTCAAAGGCGCTTACAGCAATTGCTTTGTTCGTGGGTAGTCAGAAACTCAACCAAATATCAATGAATAGGCGGGGCAAGGTACTTGCAATACCCCAACCTAGCGTCGTTCGCATGGCTCTCCTGGTCAATACCGGCCTTGGCAAGGAAATCGAGGTAAATGAGACTGTTGGTATTTCACAATAGCTGGGACAGTATTTGACTTCGGGGAGCTTAAGCTTCATGTATGCATCTGGTTTCAATGAAGATACTGCTCTGGTACATAGTTTTAGCGTTTATAGGTCCTTGGCATGGACCATCAGGTAGTCCCAGGCACGGGCGGGGAGCAGGGCATGAAGGGCGACCAGAGGTTTGGCTCCGAAGCCCAGAAGGTAGCGTGGACGGGGATGGCGTACCGTCGAAGCACGGACGATGGCCTTGGCAATGGTTGATGGTCGGGTCAAATGCCTGCTGGAGTATAGCTTGCGCAATCCAGCAGCAGCTTGGAACCCTGACTTTCGATAGGCACTCTTGCGGGTGACCTTCCGAAGATGGTCGGCGGCGATTGCGCCCCAGTTGGTGGCGATGGCTCCAGGCTCGATAAGGACCACGTCGATGCCGAAGGGGCGGGTTTCCATGCGTAAAGCGTCGCTGAAGGCTTCTAGGGCGTACTTGGTGGCATGGTACCAGGCACCCATATAGGTGACCATCCGGCCGGCCATGGATGAGGTGTTGACGATCCGGCCGCGTCTGGCCCGGCGCATGGCTGGCAGCACCAGCTGGGTCAGTCGGGCGAGGCCGAAGAGGTTGACCTCGAATTGTCGCCGGACCTCGTCGATGGAAACCTGCTCGACTGGGCCATATGAGCCGTAGCCGGCGTTGTTGACCAGCAGGTCGATCCGCTTCTCCTTCTGCAGAATTCGTGCGACGGCCTTCTCAATGGAGGCGGAATCGGTCAGGTCCATCTGCACGGCCGTCACCCCCTTGTCGGCCAGTGGCTTCAATCGTTCGACTCGTCGTCCTGCCGCATATACCTGGTATCCATGATCGGCGAGCAGGCCAGCGGTTTCATACCCGATGCCGCTGGTGGCTCCAGTGACCAGCGCCACTCGATTGGTCATACTTACCACCCCTTCTGGCTGGTGTCTGTGAATCGTGGCTCCTGCCTCTCTTTGAGGCACAGTATATGACAGCATTTCACTGCAGGGACATAAAAAAGCCAGACGAGGGCGGTCTACCCGTCCACGCCTGGCAATGCGACCATAGCGAAGATCTTATGCCTGCACCCTTTCCAGCAGGAGGTCGTTCAGCTCGGCGGCTGTTGGATAAGCCTTCTGGGTGCCGCGGCGCGTGACGCTGATTGCAGCGTATCTGTTGGCGTGCCCCAGAGCGGTTGGCACATCCTCGCCCTGCGTGTAGTAGTGGGCGAACGAGCCGATGAAAGCATCTCCAGCGCCAGTGGTATCCACGGCTTCAACCGTGACTGCAGGCACCAGCAGCTCCTGGTCGGCGCTGACCCATAGGGCGCCCTTGCCGCCCATGGTGACAATCAGGTTGCCTACTCCGCGCCTTACCAAGCTCCGTGCTGCGGCCTTGATCTCATCCAATGTCCCTGTGGGCATTCCTGTGAGCGTGGCCAGCTCGGTCTCATTCGGTGCGAAGAAGGCCACTCTGGAGACATAGTCGATGTTCAGATCGTCATTTGCTGGAGCAGGGTTCAGCAGTACAGGCACGCCGTAGTCCTCTGCCAGTTCAATGGCATGGTAGTTGGTCTCCAAGGCGATCTCCTGTTGGAGAACGACCAGTTTCGATCCCTTGATCAGGTCTTTTTTATCGTCCAAGGCGGCAGGCGTGAGCTGTTTGTTGGCGCCTTTGACGATCAGGATCCGATTGTCGCCGCTGGTGTCCACAAAGATGGGCGCTACGCCGCTGCTTCCATCGGCGATGCCGATTCCATCGGAGCTGATGCCGTTGCTGCGATAGTTCTCCAGCTGCTGTCTGCCGAATTCGTCCTTGCCGACCATGGTGATGAAGCTGACCTGTGAACCCAGACGGGCGGCGGCAATGGCCTGGTTGGCCCCCTTGCCGCCGAATCCCATCTCGAATTCAGGAGCCTCTACGGTCTCTCCTTCCACCGGCATGCGATCGACAAAGGTGGTCAGCTCGTACATGTTGGAACCGATGACGGTGATGTCAGCCATAATGCTTTTACCTTTCCAGGCCGGTGGTTACCAGGAATGAACGTGTTTCCTGGGGCTTGAGGTGGATCAGGGTGCCTGCCTTCTCAGCGGCGGCACGGCCCTCAGGCGTGCTGGTGCCGGGCAGCGCAAAGGCCGCCACCTGTTGATCGGCGTTGTACAGGATCCAGCGGGTGACGATGGGGAATTGCTCCGTGCTGAACCGTGTCAGGAAGTTGTGCTCGGCATTCAGATGGAGCCGGAACTCGGCCACATCCGTAAACTTGGTCAGGTTCTGGGAGAAGAAGACGATCTCAGGATCGTAGTGGCTCTCGTCGTTCAGGTCGTTGATCAGCTCGCCGCTGGCCTTGAGCTCTTCGTTGTAGGCCAGCCATTGCGGGGTGGGATGGACGTGGGCGGGAACGGTCTGGCGCAGACGGAAAGCCTCGTCAGGCACGTTCTGCTCCATGTGCCCGTCATGCACGTAGGCGTAGTTCATATGGCACATGTATTGCAGAGGCATGGTCTGGTAGTTGGAGAGGTTGGTGACCTCCAGGCCGATATCGAAGAGTCCGGAATCAGCGTGCAGGGTTACGGCTGGACGGCTCAGGTAGTGGTCGCCGAACCCTTTGACATATTCAAATTGACCATGTATTGACATGGTCCCATCTCCGAATTCCAGCCAGGCACTGTCCATGCGGCTGGTCGGAGCCTCGCCGTGGAGTTGGTAGTCGTCCTCCGGGGCCGGGGTTCCGCCGCCAAGGAGTCCTGACGTGAACTGGAAGCAGCCGTAGGTATCTGCTATGGCCGTGCCGGGAAGGGGTTGCGAGAACATGTCCTTCATCTTCAGGCTGATGGAGTCGAAGACCGCATCCCAGATGATCAGGCCCATATAGGGCAGGACGGTGAGCTGGCCGCGGGAGTTCTCCAGACGGACCGCTTCAACTCCTGAAGGGTAGATGAAGGTGACGGCTTTGAAATCGTCGTCCTGATAGAGGGTGAACTCGGCCGGGCCGAACATGTCATGATTGAGGTGAAGCTGTTGCATGATGGGTTTTCCTTTCATTGGTTTTTCTGAGCGCCTTCAGCCTTGAAAGCACGCATCTTTGCTGTGGAATAGACGCAGACGACCGCGAAGCAGACCACATCGACGAGGAAGGACAGGGACATGTTCGAGATGTCCGCGACGAATCCCTGCGCTACGGGGATGAAGGCCCCGCCCACGATGGACATGACGATGATGGCTCCCGCTGTTTCCGTATGGCGTTTGTCGGTCACCGTATCCAAGGTCTGCGAGTAGATGGTGGCCCAGCAGGGTCCGAACAGGCCCGAGACGATGATGGCCGCATAGACGGCGCTCATGTTGCGCACCAGGAGGATGTAGACCAGGGCAGCCAATCCGAATGCCGAGAACCACTGCAGGACCCGGGAGGGGTGCATGGACTTCATCATGAAGTTGGCGATCACCTTGCCTATGAAGAAGGCCGCATAGCTGTAGACCATGAAGGTCGATGCCGAGCGTTCGTTGATCGAGGAATTGAGCTCCATGGCCAACCTGATGGTGAAGGACCACACGGCCGTCTGCATGCCCACGTACATGAACTCGGTGAAAATGCCCCAAAGGAAGCGGCGGTTATGCGCGAGATAGACCAGTGTCTCACCGATGCGCGCCTGAGGCTGCTGTTTGGTCGGATCCACCTTGGGCTTGCCTGAGGGGAATTGCGTCAGTGCGAAGAGCACCAGGGCGACCAGCAGGACGAAGATGATGTATTTGTAGGGCAGCAGCGTATGTTGAAGAGCGCGCTCGCCGAAGGCGATGCGGGCCTGTCCGTGAAGCCCCTTCATCTGTTTTTCCAGGCTTTGGCCGGCACCGAAGATCAGATATTTGCCCAGCAGTATGCCGGCTATGGCACCCAAGGGGTAAAAGGTTTCAGAGATGTTCAGCCGAAGGGTGGAATACTTCTTCGGGCCCATGAGTGAGCTGTAGGTGTTGGCCGAGGTCTCCAGGAAGCTCAAGCCGCAGGCCAAGGCGAACAGGGCGATCAGGAAGAATCCGTAGGTGGCCATGCGCGAGGCGGGGAAGAAGATCGAGCATCCGATGGTATACAGCGAAAGGCCGATCATGATGGCGACCTTGTATGAGGTCTTCTTGATGATGAGCGAAGCCGGTATGGCAATCAGAAAGTATCCCAGATAGAAGGCCGTCTGCACAAAGGCGCTGGCAACATTGGACAGCGTGAAGATGGTTTTGAATTGGGTTATGAGTATGTCATTGAGGCTGGCGGCTGCTCCCCAAAGGGGGAATAGACAGGAGAGCAGGATGTACTGGAGCATGGGCGTCCTGTCCAGGTATCCATCATCCAATTCCTGTGCGCGCAGTCTGAATGGATGAAAGGTTGGCGATTGCATGAACCCCTCCTTGGGTTTGCATTCGGCGGCCGCTGCGTTGTGTCCGCCGAAAATATAAGAGTCGGCCCGGGGGCTGGCCCCCGGATGCCGAAGTCAGGCCTTGCCGATGATGTCCATGCTGGAGCTGGTGCCCAATCGTTCGGCACCTGCCTTGAGCAGAGCCTCGGCCTCCTGCCGGGTGTGAATGCCGCCGGCGGCCTTGATGTGGATTCTTCCCTTGACTGCTTCTTTGATGACTTCAATGTCGTGCACACTGGCGCCGCGGCTGGCGAATCCGGTGGATGTTTTGACGAAGTCGGCGCCTGCGTCGGCTACCAGCGTGCTGGCCCGCGCGATCTGCTCATCGCTGAGCAGGGCAGTCTCGATGATGACCTTGACTACTTTTCCTGCCTGGTGGACGGTTTCGACGACCGCACGAATGTCCTCGGCGACCAGGTCTTCCCGGCCACCTGCCATTTCGCCGATGTTGATCACCATATCCAGCTCATCGGCTCCGTTTGCGATGGCTTCCCGGCTTTCGGCGACCTTGCTGGCCGTGGTGTTGGCGCCCAAGGGGAAGCCGATGACGCAGGCAGTCAGGACATCCGACCCCTTCACCCGCTCATGGACGTGGGCAACCCAGTAGGGATTGACCATGACCGAATAGAAATGGTTGTCCAAAGCTTCGTCGATGACCTTGTCGATCTGCGCCAGCGTTGCATCCGGCTTGAGCAGTGTGTGATCGATGAGGCGGTTGATCTGCATGGTTGTTACCTCCTTGTGGGCCTCACTGTAACAGTGAATGCACGGAAGTAAAATGCTAAGATGAACATATGTTCAAAAATGGATGCTCAATCGCCGGCAGGCTGTGAAGCTCTTTTGCATGCTGGTTCCACACGACTGTAAGAAGGGAAGGTTTCATGATCGACGATGAACAGCACAGGAATCAAGCGGTCACGGTCTGCCACTGGTACTACGAGGAAGGCCTAGGGCAGAGCGCCATCGCCCGCAGACTGAACGTTTCCCGTCCCACGGTTTCGCGTCTTCTGGCCTTCGCCAGGCAGGAGGGGCTTGTCCGCGTGCTCATCACTGATCCCCAGGCTGATCTGCAGTCCCTGGCCAGAAGACTCAAGGTGGCTTTCGGCCTGCGCGAGGTCAGGCTGGCCTATGACTCGACCGGTGATGAAGATGCCATCAGGGACAAACTGGGTGCTGTTACAGCAGATTACCTGGCTGAGATCGTCGGCGATCACGACCGGCTGGGCATCAGTTGGGGGAGGACCCTCAAGGCTGTAGCCGATCATCTGCGCCCTAATGAGCACAAGGATGTATCGGTGGTGCAGTTGAAGGGGAGTGTCTCAGCATCCGATTTCAACAACTATGCCGCGGATATCGCCCTGAAATTCGGCATGGCCTTCGGCACTACCACTACAGTGCTGCCCTTGCCGGTCATTTTCGACAATGCCTTGACTCGGGACATTGTGCTCAAGGACCGTTTTATAGACAGGATTGTTCGTCAGGGTGAACGGACCGATATCGCCGTGTTTACCTGCGGAACCGTTCGTGACGATGCCATGCTTTTCAAACTGGGGTATCTCTCCCGCAGAGAGATCACCATGCTGCAGCATAAGGCTGTCGGTGATGTGCTTTCACGATTCATCGCTGCTGACGGCTCCATCGCGGATGACGGCATTGACGCAAGAACGGTGGGGATACAGCTTGATCGTTTGCGCAAGAAGCCATGCTCAATACTGGTGGCGGGAGGGCCTCCCAAGATAGCATCCATGCGGGCGGCACTTCTCGGCGGCTATGCCAACGTGCTGATTACGGATTCGCAGGCTGCCATGCGTCTGCTTGAGGAATGAGCGGGTCTCTGCAATTAAGGGGATTACGCCGTCTGGTGTGGCTCTTCAGATGCCTATCGCGTCCATAATCACGCAATGGTTTGGTCAAATAATGGTCGCCTTTTTGGATTGCTGAAACTTCGCTGTAAGCTAATTGCTAATGCTGATTGTAGATTCCGCAGGAGGTTTCAGCATGCAGGGCACACGATTTACCTATTGGTGGCACGGATTCGATCTGTGACGCCGCGTGCCTTGTAGGAACGGTTGCATGGATCGGAACCCACCGGCCCTGCAGTCGTCGACAGCATTTCCCATGCATCGTCACCGCATAGTCGGTAGGGCAGCACCAGCGACAATGGTTGTAATAACCGCATGGGAAAGGACAAGCCAATGACATTGGCGGATCATATGAATGCCAGGGTCAAAGCTCTGGCGCCGAGCGACATACTCGAATTCAACAAGGAGATCGCCGGAATAGACGGCATCGTGAAGCTGACCCTGGGGGAACCGGACTTCTTCACCCCTGAGCACGTCAAGCAGGCGGGCATTCAGGCCATCCAGGACAACCACAGTCATTACACCGAGAGTCGTGGCATGCCCAGTCTGCGCAAGGCGGCAGCCGGATATCTACACGCCAAGTACGGGCTGGACTACGACCCTGACACGCAGATGGTGATTACGGCCGGGGCCACCGGGGGCATCTTCTCGGGCCTTACCGCCATGATCAACCCGGGCGACACGGTCATTCTGCCCACGCCCATCTTCCCGCTCTACATCCCCATTGCCCAGCTGAGCGGTGCCAGGACCGTCTTCGTCGACACCTCCGATGACGGCTTCATTCTCAGGCCGGACAAGCTGGAGGCCGCCATCGAAAACAGCGATGGTCCGGTCAAGGCCCTGGTGCTCAACTATCCGACCAACCCCACCGGGGTGACCTATGCCCGAGAGGATCTGGAGGCTCTGGCCCAGGTGGCGCGCAAGCACGGCTTCTTCGTGCTCAGCGATGAAATCTACGCCGAGCTGACCTACCAGGGCACCCATGTGTCCATGGGCACCATCCTGCCTGAGCAGACGGTCGTTCTTGGCGGGGTTTCCAAGTCCCATGCCATGACTGGATGGCGGGTCGGCATCGCCGCTGGCCCGGCCGACGTCATTGATCAGATCAGCAAGGTCAACGAGTTCACCATCACTTCAGTGACCACCAACGCCCAGTACGCGGCCCAGGAGGCTCTGACCAAGGGGATGAATGACACGGATCCGATGCGCGAGGCCTACCGCAAGCGGCGGGACTATCTGGTCAAGGCCCTGCCCGAGGTGGGTATGGACGTCATCGATCCCAAGGGGGCCTTCTACATCTTCGCCCGGCTGCCCGAGGGCATGCGCGACAGCTGGAGCTTCGTCTACGACCTGGCTCGAAAGGCCAAGGTGGCGGTAATCCCAGGAGCAAGCTTCGGGCCCGGGGGAGAAGGCTACGTCCGCATCTCCTATGCTGCCTCCATGGAGGATCTGCATACCGCCGTGGAGCGGATCGGCGACTATATGCGTCAAAATCGCGGATGA
The DNA here is from genome assembly GCF_052606465.1 of Bifidobacterium sp. ESL0825. Lineage (NCBI taxonomy): Bacteria > Bacillati > Actinomycetota > Actinomycetes > Bifidobacteriales > Bifidobacteriaceae > Bifidobacterium > Bifidobacterium sp. ESL0825. Next base: position 640,415 of record NZ_CP199589.1, on the reverse strand, counting down.
TTCCCCTGGGATTCATCCAACAACCACTCTCTATCAACCATCAACGAGGACAGTTACCAAGGACTAGAAAATGACCAGCATTCTGATGTATTCAGTGCGCCCCGACGAGCAGGAGGCCATTCAGGCCTGGGCGCAAGCCAATGACATCCAGGTGGACACCACCGACCACGATCTGGGGATGAAGACCGTGGACATGATCAAGGGATACGACGGCATCGTCGTCCAGCAGCACGCGGCCCTGCCCGAGCCCGAGCTCTACCAGCGGCTCAAGGACTATGGCCTCAAGCAGCTGACCCTGCGCATCACCGGCTATGACATCGTCAACCTGCAGGCCGCTCGGGAGAACGGGCTGGTCGTCACCAACGTGCCTGCCTACTCGCCCCGGTCGGTCTCCGAACTCGTCCTGGCCCAGGTCATGCGTCTGGTCCGGCATCTGGGGGAGGCCAGCGCTCGCGAGTCAAAGGACGACTATACCTGGGCTGGGCTTCAGGCCCACGAGATCCACAACCTGACCGTGGGGATCATCGGAGCCGGCAAGATCGGATCGGCCGTGGCCAGGATCTTCCGGGCCCTGGGCTCCACCGTCATCGCCAATGATCCGGTTCATCGCCCCGAGCTGGCAGACACCCTGGATTACGTGGACCTGCCTACCCTTTTGAAGCGGGCCGACATCGTCACCGTTCATACGCCGCTGGACGAGACCACCCATCATCTGATCAATGCGCAGGCCCTGGATGCCATGAAGCCCTCGGCCTTCCTGATCAATGCCGCCCGCGGCCCTATTGTGGACACCCCGGCACTGATCAAGGCCCTGCAGACCAAGTCCATCGCCGGTGCCGCCATCGACACCATCGAGGGGGAGGCCGGCATCTTCGAAAAGGATTTGAGCGGAACCAAGGTCGACAACCAGGCCCTGGAGACCCTCAAGGCCATGCCCAATGTGGAGGTCTCGCCCCACATCGGCTTCTACACCGATGCCGCCGTGAATGCCATGGTCAACATCTCCCTGAACGATGTGAAGACCATCCTGGAGGGCGGCACCAGCGAGCATCAGGTGGACTGACGCTGTTGTGTACGCCGCCCGGACCTGGCGCCGACCTGCTCAGGCGTTATTGTGAGCAAAGGTGATGGTGCCCTGGTCCGGGTCCATGCTTTCCACAATGGCCAGGGACTTGAGGTTGTAGCCCTCTTTGCGCAGGGTGCGGCCGCCCTCCTGGAAGCCTTTCTCCACGGCGATGCCGATGCCCTCGATGACGACCTTGGCATCATGGCAGATGTCGATCAGACCGTGCAGGGCGTTGCCCTTGGCCAGAAAGTCGTCAAGGATCAGCACGTGCTCGCCCTCCTTGAGGAAGCGCTTGGCCACGATGACTGGGTACTCCCGCTGCTTGGTGAAGGAGTAGATGCGGGCCGTGTACTGGTCGCCGTCAAGGTTGATGGACTGGGTCTTCTTGGCGAAGACCACCGGCACGTCCCCGAAGTGGCGGGCGGCCAGGCAGGCGATGCCGATGCCGGATGCCTCGATGGTCAGAATCTTGTCGATCTGGTGTCCAGCGAACAGGCGGGCCCATTCAGCGCCCATGTGGTCGAAGAGCCGCACGTCGCACTGATGGTTGAGGAAGGCGTCCACCTTGAGTACATTGCCAGGCTTGACCGTGCCCTGGCGGCGGATTCGCTCCTCAAGTTCCTGCATGTCATCGTCCTTGTCGTCATGAATGCGGGGCCCCTATGGTCCCGACGGATAGACACCAAGATAACCCGGTTCTGGGACTGTGGTCCGGCTGCCCTGATCCGCCAGGTTTCACCTCCAGCTGATTGGAGTGTCTTCCTGGCGTGTCAGCCCGTCAATGCGCGGATTCAAGGCCCTGACTGTTACAGTGAAAATTGACCGCAATGGTCACGCATCGTCACGGTGCGTTCAAGGACCTAAGGAGGACCATATGGGGATTCTGGATGATGCAAAGGATGCCATGAAGTCTGCCGGCGAGAAGATTTCCGATGTCGCTGGCGATGTAAAAGACACCGTTATGGACAAGGCATCCGATGCCAAGGACGCCGTTGCCGATAAGATGGGCGACGCCAAGGACGCTGCCCAGGACAAGATGGGCGACGCCAAGGACGCCGCCTCCGACAAGATGGACCAGGCCAAGGCCGATGCCAAGGTCGGCAAGGCCAAGGCTGAGCAGGGCGCCACCGAGGCTGTCAACAACGCCAAGGACCAAGTGCGCAACTGACTGGGTCATCTCGACTTCCCCGACTAAACCCCGTTCGCCTTCCCTATTCTCAAGGCGGACGGGGTCTTTTATGTCTGCTGGTACGTCTGCTGGCTAACCCATGAGCCAAGATCGATGACACCGCTTTGTGGTAGAAATAGTTGTCTGCCGGGTGTGCGCCATCCGGCCTGAGACGGTGACCGAGACCAGATGGCAAGAGGTGGCTTGTGAACGAGGAACCGGACTTGATCCAGCGCAGCGCCAAGGAGCTGCTCAAGGGGCTCAATGATCGTCAGGCCGAGGCGGTTCAATACCAGGGCCCGGCCCTGCTGATCGGAGCAGGCGCAGGCTCGGGCAAGACCAGGGTGCTGACCCGCAGAATCGCCTGGATCCTCAGTCAGTTCGGCGCCTGGCCCAGCCAGATCCTGGCCATCACCTTCACCAACAAGGCGGCCTCTGAGATGCGTGAACGTCTGCGCAGGCTGATCGGGCCCGTGGCCGATCGCATGTGGGTGTCCACCTTCCACTCGGCCTGCGTGCGCATCCTGAGGCGGGATGGCAAGGAGATCGGCCTGCGATCAGGCTTCACCATCTATGACACGGCCGATTCCGAACGCCTGATCAAACTGATCGGCAAGGATCTCAACATCGATCTGAAGCGCTACACCCCCAGAAACATTTTGAGCCGCATATCCGACTACAAGAACAACCTGCAGGATTGGCGTACACAGCTGCAGGAGTATGCCCCTGACTACCGGCCCGGGCAGCGCGGCCAGCAGATCACCGCCCGCTTCGGCAACGAGGAGGAGCTCTACTCCGTGGTCTACGCCGAGTACGAGCATCGGCTGGCTCAGGCCAACGCGGTCGACTTCGACGATCTGATCGTACGCACGGTCCAGCTGCTCCAGCAGTCCCCAATGGTGGCCCAGTATTACCACCATCGCTTCCGCTACGTGCTGGTGGACGAGTACCAGGACACCAACCATGCCCAGTATGTGCTCATGCGCGAGCTGGCCGGTGCCGATGCCGACAAGCAGGACCAGGCCTGGATCACCGTGGTGGGCGATTCGGATCAGTCCATCTATGCCTTCCGAGGGGCTGACATCAGCAACATCAGGGACTTCGAGAAGGACTTCCCCGGAGCCCGGACCATCCTCCTGGAGCAGAACTACCGTTCCACCCAGACCATTCTGGATGCGGCCAATGCCATCATCGTCAAGAACGAGGGCCGCAAGCCCAAAAAGCTCTGGACAGCCCTGGGCAAGGGGGAGCCCATCGTGGGCTATGCAGCCGACAACGCCCAGCAGGAGGCCGCCTGGATCGCCACCGAGATCGCCCGGTTGCGCAGCGAGGAGGGCATTCCATACTCCGACATGGCCATCATGTACCGGGCCAACGCCCAGTCCCGCGCCCTGGAGGAGGGGCTGATCAACGCCGGCCTGCCCTATCAGCTGGTGGGCGGGACCCGCTTCTACGAGCGCAAGGAGATCAAGGACGCCCTGGCCTACCTGCACGCCATCGCCAATCCCCAGGACGATGTGAATATGCGACGGATACTCAACGTGCCCAAGCGGGGCCTGGCCGCACGTGCCGAGGCGGCGGCGACCTCCTATGCGGATCTGCATCAGGTCTCCTTCTGGGAGGGGGTGCAGCATATCGAGGAGGTGCCCGGGGCCTCCACGCTGATGGTCAAGCGGATGAAGGCCTTCAGGGATCTGATCACCTCCCTGACCGACTTTGCCGCAGAGCACGATACCAAACCATCCCAGATTGTTGAGAAGGTTCTGGAGGAATCCGGCATGCTGGACGAGCTGCGCAAGTCGGTCGACCCGCAGGATGCCTCCCGGCTGGAGAACCTTGGCCAGCTGCAGTCAGTGGCCGCCGAGTTCGAGCAGAAGACCCCCGACGCGACGCTGGCGGGCTTTCTGGAGACCACGGCACTGGTGGCCGACTCGGACCAGCTGCCGGGCCTGGGCGACGACTCGGGCAAGGTGACGCTGATGACCCTGCACACGGCCAAGGGCCTGGAGTATCCGGTGGTCTTCCTGACCGGCATGGAGCAGGGAACCTTCCCGCACTCCCGCTGCCTGGAGGATACCGATGAGATGCAGGAGGAGCGTCGACTGGCATATGTGGGCGTGACCCGTGCCAAGCGGCGTCTTTACCTGACCCGGGCGGCCGTCCGCTCACAGTGGGGGCAGGTCAATGAGATGCTGCCCAGCCAGTTCCTGGATGACATCCCTGATGATCTGATCGACTGGAAGCGTCGGCAGGCCGGCAACGAGCGGATGCGCGCAGGCTGGGACCTGGGTGACGACGAGGACGAATTCGGCGGCTTCGAGGATGAAAGCGACGGCCGTGCATTCGGTCATCGTTCATTCGGCGGGTTCGGCTCCGGCTTCGGCTCTTCCCGCAATGGGTACGGGCGCTCGCGGGCCTCCTCGCAGCGGTCGTTCGGCTCCTCCTCCAGAAATGGAAGGGTCACGACCCGGCGGAGCACGACAAGCCCGTCGTCAACCTCGCACGCTGGCAGGGCCTCGGTCCAGCCCAAGTCGAACGGCCTGTCCATTCAGGACTTCTCCCTGGGTGACAGGGTTGCCCACGACCAGTATGGCCTGGGCAAGGTGGTCGACATTCAGGACAAGGGTCACAACTCGGTCCTGACTGTGGACTTCGGTTCCGAGGGGACCAAGCGGCTGATGCTGCGCTTGGCGCCGATCGAAAAGCTCTGAAGGATCGAGACTCGGGGGCTGTCTAGGGACGAAAACGCAGAATCTATGCGCTCATGACTTTTGCGAGGACAGCCATTCCACAGCGAGCTGGGTGCGGTTGGCCAGGTTGGTCTTGGCCAGGATGGCGGAGATGTGATTGCGGACGGTGCCTTCGCTGAGATAGAGACGCCTGGCGATGGCCTGGTTATCGAGGCCGTCGGCCACCAGAGCGACTATTTCACGTTCGCGGTCAGTCAGGGTTTGGAAGCGCCGGGGAGCAGGCTCAGCTGGGTCCTTTCGCGTCTGCTCCTCCTGCTTCCCAAGTGACAGGTTAGCCACGGCCTCAGCTCCAAGAACCGTCTGCCCTGCCATGACGGCTTGGAGGGCCGGCACCACTGAGGCCACGTCCTGCTTGATCACATACCCCTTGGCACCCAAGGCCAGGGCGCGGGAAATGTACTCCTTGTCTGCAAAGGTGGTCAGAAAGAGCACCCGAGCAGCCGGATCCACGGCGATGATGCGCTCCGCCGCCTCCAGGCCGTCCATGCCAGGCATCTGTACATCGAGCAGCAGCACGTCAGGCCTGCCACCAGTCGCTTGGAAACAATCCAGGGCTGACTGGCCGTCATTGGCTGTCCAGATCACGTCTGCAGTACCGGTTGCCGTCAAAATCGTTGACAGGGACGAGCAGACGATCGGATCGTCATCAGCGATAGCGACTTTCATGCCATGACCTTCCTATCCTCTACATGCTCAGCTGTGCTGCGGTTAGACCAGGGTTCTTTAGGCAAGGATACGAAAACCTTCCATCCTTGTCGGTTGGGGCCGCTGTTGGCCGTGCCGCCCAAGGCCCTGGCCCTGGCCTCCATATCGGCCAGCCCCATGCCGCGGCTGTCAGGCTGCAGCTGCTGAGACCCGCCGTCGTCCTGCACCACCATCTGCCAGAAGGCAGGGAGGTCGCGCAGAATGACCTGCGCCGACCTGGCTGAAGAATGGCGGATCGTATTTGTAATGGCCTCGCGAACAATGGTGGCCAGGCAACGGCACACTGGTGCAGGCGCTGTCTCAATGCCGTTGTTCAGATCGACCTTCAGCCGCCCCATAGAAGCCTCGGAGCTGGCATCCTCCATCTGGGATGCGAAGTCGGTGCCTTCATCTTCCAAGTCATGCACCGAACGACGGATTGTGGTCATGGCCTCATCCAGGGTCTTGCCGACATCGTCCAGTATCTGCTCGGTACTCTGATCGCCCTTGCTCTGCGCAACCACCCGGCCAGCCTGGATCTGCATGATGGCTCGGGTGAGCAGGTGACCCACATTGTCATGAATATCCCGAGCGATCCGGGTCCGCTCGGATAAGTGCGCCATTCGGGTCGCCTGGGCCCGCTCCTCGTCCATGTCGTTGATGCGGCCATGCAATTGGCGAATCCGGTAGCGCTCGGTGTCTTCAATCCGCCATACACGACACTTAACAGCGGCCAAGTGCGCACATGCCAGTCCGCCGCCTTGCGTCAGTGCTGATGTCAACAAAGCAAGCAGCGCATAGCGTTGGGTGAGGCCTCTGAACAGTACGAGGTCAGTGATGGCAGGTATCAGCCAAAAGAATGCCGGCAGCAAGGCCAAGAGCAGTCTGAGGGAGGCCAGCACAGAGTCCTTGGCCTGGGTGTCTTTCATGTCGGCTGATCCGGTAGCCGGAACCATGGTTCTGAGTCCAACCCCCGCCTCGAAGGCCAGAGCCGGCAAGAAGAAAAGCCAGACTGGCATGAACGTTGCCAAAAGCGACACCAGTGCACCACTCCACACGGAACCTGGCGCCGGCAGCAGCCATTCACACAGGGCTCCTGCGGCTAGAGAGGCCAGGAGGCCGGCGATCAGGGTTGCTGAAACCCCTGAACCATACCATGATCCGCATAAGGTCCCCAGACCAAGCAGGACCAGCCAGCCAGCTATCCTGCCCATGAATGTCTCCTCGCCCGTTGCCCTGTTGTCTCAAATAGTAATTGTCGGGCTACCCCTTCCTGCGTCTATCCGCATGCGGGAGCACCCATGACAAATGTCATAGATCTGATTCGACCATCCACAACATTGATGACGGCTGTCACGGTGTTGGGCCAGCCGTAGCTGGGATGATGGAATCATGAACAGTTCACGTGAGCAAGAGCCGGCCTTGAAGGTCAGCGCATTGGTGAAGCGCTACGGTGACATGGTGGCCTTGGACCACTTCGACATGGAAGTCGGTCGTGGTGAGGTATTCGGACTGCTTGGCCCCAATGGTTCAGGCAAGTCAACCGCCATCAACTGCATCCTGGCACTGCTCAGCTACGAATCGGGGACGGTTCGCATATTCGGGCAGGAGATGACCCCGACCTCCTACGACCTGAAAAGCCATATCGGCGTGGTTCCACAGAATGTGGCCGTCTTCAACGAACTGAGCGTGCAGGAGAACATCGACTATTTCTGCTCCCTCTATGTGCCCAGGAAGGTTGAACGCAGGGAGCTGGTAGAGCAGGCCATCGACTTCGTGGGGCTGGGCGAATTCCGCAAGTTCCGACCCGGCAAACTGTCGGGCGGTCTGCTGCGCAGACTCAACATCGCCTGCGGCATCGCCCACCAGCCGGACCTCATCTTCTTTGACGAGCCCACCGTCGCCGTGGACCCCCAGAGCCGCAACGCCATCCTGGAGGGCATCGAACGGCTGAACGCCCAAGGGGCCACCGTGGTCTACACCAGCCATTACATGGAGGAGGTGGAGCAGATCTGCACGCGCATCATGATCATGGACCACGGCCGTCAGATCGCCCTGGGCACTGCCGAAGAGCTCAAGGGCATGGTCCAGGCCGGCGAGCAGGTCACCGTCGAGACACTGGACCTGCAGGATTCCACGCTGGCCCGGATCCGTGCCCTGCCCCTGGCCCAATCCGCCGACTATGACGGCAAGGAGCTGGTCATCCACTGCCGGCAGGGCGAGCACAACCTGCAGGACGTGCTGACGGTCCTGGAATCCACCCAGACCAGCTACGGCCATCTGACCAGCCGTCCGCCATCCCTGAACGACGTGTTCCTGGAACTGACCGGCAAGGAACTGCGCGACTGAGCGCGGTCTATAGGCTCGATTGCCGTAAAGGAGCACCTATCCATGTGGAACTCATTCCTGATCAACGTCAAGACCTCGATACGCAACACCTCCTCCCTCTTCTGGGTCCTGGCATTCCCGGTCATTCTGGCCGCTCTGATGCTGGGCATCATGGGCAACCTGCAAGACAGTTACACTGCCGAGGCACAGCACTTCGCCATAGTCTCGGATGCCAACTGGAAAGCCAGCCCAGGTGCTGACGAACTGGTCTCATCGCTATCGAAGAAGCCCAAGGCTGGGTCCGACGACACTCAGCTGCTTATCCCGACGACAGTGGCTTCCAGGGAGGAAGCGAACACGCGTCTGGATAGCCGGAAGGATATTGGTTACCTGTACGCGGGCTCTGACGGACTGGTCAACATGGTCCTGTCCGACCGCGAAGCCGCCAGCATCCAATCCGATGCAACTGCCTCAGAAGGCATAGCGGTCTCCATTCTGTCCGCCTCGCTGGGCAGTTTCAACCAAGCCAACTCCGCAAGGGCAGCCATGGCTTCACCAAGCAATCAAATTCTGTTGCAATCCGGCGGACCGACCTACACCAAGCAAATCCGCCTGACGCACATCCACCCTTCTATGACCGCGCCCTACTTCTTCGCCGTGCTCGCTATGGCCTGCCTTATCGGTGCCAGCACCGCAGCCGAGATGATAGCCAGGACCCAGCCCAACCTTTCAGCCTTGGGAGCCCGACGTGCCAGTTCTCCCAGCCCCAAGTGGCGGCAGGCAGCGGGCGCCTTTCTGGCCTCCTGGCTCTTCTCCGCAGTCAGCCTACTGGTTGCCTACATCTTCGTCCGCACAGTCTGTGGAGTGCAAACCGGTAGTCGTGACCCGATGGCCCTCATAGCCATCGCTGTGGGCACCTTTATGGCTACCGCTTTTGGTTCTATGATGGGCGCGATTCCCAAACTCCCCACCGAAACGAAGGTTGGCCTGGTCATAGGGATCGACTGCACGCTGAGTGCCTTTATCGGTCTCTACGGCAGCCTGGCCATGGACCTGAACAATGCCATCCAGGAGCATGCTCCTATTCTTCACCTGCTCAACCCCGTCAAGCAGGTCTCCAACCTTTTCTACGACATCGTCTACTACGACAGCCTGGCACCCTTCGCCCGCACCTGCGGCATCCTGGCCATCATGGCCACCGTCTTTCTGGCTATCTGCGGTCTGCTCCTAAGGAAACAACGGTATGAATACTTGTAAAACAGCACTGCGCGTCATCTGGGCGCATAAGTTCTACCTCCTCCTGTATCTAGTGGGCATGAGCCTGATCATGATTGTCATCGGTTCCGCGAACATGCAGGCCGCGGTACGTGCCAATACCTCAAGCTCGGTTGGTCGCTTTGAACCTGCGCAGGCGAAAATAGTCGTCATCAACCGAGACTGCGATAACCAGGCTGGTTGCGCGATGGGCCAGGGTCTGGAGCAGTATCTGGGCAAGTCGGCCCAATTGGTGACAGTCAAAGATGAGCCTCAAGCCCTGCAGGACGCCAATGTATCCGGTAAAAGCGATTTGACCGTTATCATCCCAGCCGGATATGGCAACCGGTTCCTTGATGCGCTTGACGACACTGCTGCCCAAGCTCACAGCGGCGGTAAGACACCGAGTTTTCCTAAAGTTGAAACGGCTGCCTCCTATAATTCCAGCCGCGGCAGTCTGGCACAATTGCAGGTGGACAGTTATTTTGATGCTCTTCGTACTGCCTTGCTTACGGGTCTAGGCCAAAAAGGTTCGATGGAGCTGCATTCATCTGCGGCGGTCAAGGATGCGGCTGCCTATGCAGTGGCACACTATGCCGGCAACCAGCCACATATGGGCATCCATGCCAGCCCCAAGACTGATAACCATGGAGCTTTGTTGAAAGGCTTCGCTACGACAGTCGGCCTGGCCGCCTTTCCCTTGATGACAGCGCTGACGGTCTGCGTTGCCACGCTCTTCGGAGCCTTCAGTTCTCCTGACCGACATCGACGCCTGCTTGCCTCTCCAGAGCGGTCAAGCAGCCTGAATGGACAGGAGCTCACGGCAGTCCTCATCCTGGCAGGCTTCTCCTGGGTATACTACGTGGCACTCGTTGCCTTCAGCATGGCGGCATCGGGGGTGTCCTTGGCTTCCCTTGGCTGGGGGAGGGTGCTGCTGAGCTTTTTCGTCATGCTGGTATTCGCTGTATCGGCGGCATCCTTTGGATTCATGCTTGCTCAGTTCAATCCTTCTTCTTCGCTCATAAACTCCGTCGGGGTCACCTTCGGCCTGGTGGTTATGTTCACCTCCGGGTCGAGTTCCGGCGGCCCCCTGCCTCCGGTCATGCAGACGATCGGCAAACTGACGCCGGGCTGGTGGTACAACACTGCAGTCCAATCAATCATGGATTCGAGCGCAGCAGGTCTGGCCTCCTGGGGCCTTCCGCTGACCGTGGTTGCCTTGTTTACGCTGGCTTATGCCTGTGTCGGCCTTATGGTCTCACGCCTGACACGCACCCGGGCCACCCTGGTCGCTCCTGTCAGCTCCGACCCCAGTATGATCGGCTGATGCCTGATTTGCCAGTCATTCGTCCGGTTTCATGGCCATCCTGGCAATCAGACATGTCAGCAGTGTCACCATGACCACCTCGGTGATGATCAGGGTCATAGGGCAGTGGTCGATCAGCGGCCCGAAAGCGGCCTGTCCCAGCGGGATCGCGCACATGCACAAGCTGTTGGTCAGTCCTATTACCTTGCCTATCAGCCTTGCGGGGGTGTGAATCTGTTCATAGGACAGGGAAGTGATGTTGACCGTCTGCACCATTCCCGCAGCCAGAGCCATGCATCCGGCTACCAGGGCGAAGAGGGCATATGTAGGCAAATGCAAAAGCAGTTCTGCTGCAATGGGAAGGAGAACCAGGGCGCTGCCCGAGAGCAACATGGGTATCCGTCGCAGATGGCACCAGGCTGGACGGATGGATACCAGAATGGCTCCAAGCAGGATTCCGCAGGCAAGTATTCCTTCGGCCAGCCCCTGCATGGCATTGCTCAGGCCCAGCGTGCGAGTGACCATATAGGGCATGGCCACGTTGACGTAGGAGGCAAAGATCAGATTGGCCGCCAGGCTGAGTCCTATGACCACTTTGAAGTTGCCATGCCTGACCAGAAATTGTGCAGCCTCTTTCGTGTCCGCAGCCAGATGGCTCACCAGTGCTTTTGGGCCTTGGAAGTGGCTTTGTGCTGGTTCGGGAATTCTGACGGCGATCCTGATCCAGGCAGCCGACAGAAGGCAGGCCAGGGCGGAAACCCCGACTACCTGCATGATGTAGTCAACGCTGACAGAATGTCCAGCACCGCCATGGTGGACTGCTTGTGCAGCCGGTCGGCCAGAGCTCCGCCCAGGGGGATCAGGAATATGGATGGAAGGACGACCAGAGCGGAGGCCATGCCATAGAGGGATCATAGAGGGATGCGGATCCTGAGATGTTGGGCAGGTGAAGCGGAAGCGCGAAGACCAAACATGTCCTGCCCTAGATTGGAGAGAATCTCAGTCGTCAGAAGAGCAATGAATGGCGGTGTCAGCAGTCCTTTGCTTGAGGTTTGGGCCTGATCGGGCGAGCTCATATCCCGGCTTCGCCTTGGGCGTCGGTGCCGAAGGATGCGAGCAGGTCGGAGAATCCCTGGTCCTGCAGGGGGATGCCCAGGCCCTGCATGATCGAGAAGAAACAGGCGGCTCTGGTGCGCAGCTCCGCCTGTGTTCTCTGGCGAAAGAAGGGCAGCAGCCACATGTTGGCCAGCAGGCGGATGATCTCCGCCGCTTGTTCGACCTGGTCCACATGCAGTGAGCCGTCCTGGTTGCCCTGTGTGATTAGGTCGACGAAGTCGTCCCGCTCATCCACCAGGGCGGTGAATTCCATGCCGATCATCTTGGGATTGGCCTTTGGGTTGAATTTGCGGAACATCAGATTCGCGGCCTCCAGTCTCTTTTGCGCTCGCCTGGGGGAGAAGAGCTCGGTGGCGGCTTGGATGATTCGTTCCTGCGTCAGCTCAGGGTATGCGTTGCGGGCCATGATCGTCTTCCTTTCCGGTCGCTGAGACGAGTTGTCGTTGATCGGTTGGGGGAGTCTGCCATTTGGGTTTAGTATCATGCCGACCGTTGGTATGAATATGTCACAACATACGCACTGCCGTCGGTCGGCCACATGTGGTTTAATAAACACTTGGTTTGCGCGGTTGTGCGCGAACCTATCTGGAGTCTCAGCCCATCAATGGGTCGGCGGCCGCAAGGTCGTTCGTGCTTGGCACGGTGAAGCATTGGAGAGGCCTGACTCGACGGTTCCGGCCGTCTTCGTTCAGATAACGACAGAAGCAATAGTAAGGATTGCATCAATGACTAACATTCAGCGTGCGCGTCGCCAGGTCCGCCTGTCCCGCGCTCTGGGCATCGCCCTGACCCCCAAGGCCCAGCGCCTGTTCGAGAAGCGCCCCTATGGTCCCGGTGAGCACGGCCGCAGCCGCCGACGCACCGAGTCCGACTACGCCGTCCGTCTGCGGGAGAAGCAGAGGCTGCGCGCCCAGTACGGCGTCTCCGAGAAGCAGCTGCGCGCCGCCTATGAGCGGGGCACCCACGAGTCCGGCCAGACCGGTGCCGCCATGCTCCGCGAGCTGGAGTGCCGCCTGGACAACCTGGTCCTGCGCGCCGGCATCGCCCGCACCACCGCCCAGGCCCGTCAGTACGTGGTTCACCGCCACATCCTGGTCGACGGCAACATCGTGGATCGTCCCTCCTACAGGGTCAAGCCCGGCCAGACCATCCAGGTCAAGCCCAAGAGCCAGACCATGGTACCCTTCCAGATCGCTGCCGAAGGCGTCCACCGGGATGTGCTGCCCGCAGTCCCCGGCTACCTGGACGTGGACCTGGCCTCTCTGAAGGCCAGCCTGGTCCGCAAGCCTGAGCCGGAGGAGATCCCGGTTCAGATCAACATTCAGTACGTGGTCGAGTTCTACGCTCGCTGACCACCAGGAACTTTGGGGCCCCGGTTCGTCCGGGGCCCTTTGCATGCCAGGATCTGCCACCCCTGCCGGATTGTAAGTGGGATAATGGGGGCATGTTGCTCCATCTGTATGCCGTCCGCCATGGGCAGACCTATTTCAACCGCTACAACCGTCTTCAGGGCTGGTCCAACTCACCCCTGACCTCATCGGGGCTGGAGGATGCCGATCGCGCGGGCCAAAAATTGAGCAAGGTGAGCTTTGCGGCCGCCTACTGCTCGGACACCACACGCGCCCAGGAGACAGTCCGTAGGATCCTGGCCCAGAACCAGTCGGAGAAGAAGCCCGAACCGGTCAGCGACAGTCACTTCCGCGAGCAGTTCTATGGCTACTTCGAGGGGCAGGATATGGCCATGGCCTGGTGGGCTGCAGGCGCGCCCCATGGAGCAGGCACCTACCAGCAGATCGTGGATCGTTTCGGACTGGCCGCCACCAGGGACTTCCTCAAGCAGGCCGATCCCTTTGGCGATGCCGAGTCCGACAGCGAGTACTGGACGCGCATTGCCGGCGGATTCGCCCTGATCGCCGCCGACCCGCATCTGAAGAATGGCGACCGCGTCCTGCTGATCTCGCACGGCAACACCTTGCTCAGTCTGGTCAACCGCTTCGGCGGCGGGCGTTACGACACCAGCAGTCGCCCGAGCAATGGAAGTGTCACCATATTCGACTTCGATACGGAGACTCCCTTTGAGCGGGCCCTCCAGGTTCGATCCTTCAATCAATGAACCGGCTTCAATAGGCCAGTCATGGCCTGGACTGATAGACGGCGCGTGCTAGCCTTGTCCCCAGTATCGTACCTATGGAAGAGAGGTAGCAGATGGACGTAGGACAGATTGCCGGCCTGATAGCGGCCATTGCCTTCGCTATCCTGGCGGGGTTTCTGATCTATCCCCTGATTCGTCTGGGGAAGCTCTTCGATCAGCTGGCGCAGACCATCAAGCAGGCGGGCGACCATGTGGTGCCCACCCTGGACGAGTCCACCAGCACGGTCACCCAGCTCAACCAGACCCTGACTGACGTCAATCGCATCTCCGCAGCGGCTTCGACCACGGCAGGCAACGTTGGCGCCTTGACTGATCTGTACGGATCAATGCTGGGCAAGCCGGTCATCAAAGTGGCGGCCTTCTTCTACGCCCTGCGCAAGACGATCTCGTCATTCCTTTCAGGAGGCCGCAACAGCTCCGAATCCAAGCCCTCCACCGCACCAAATACCACCGCACAAAAGGCCAATGACGGCCAAGGGAACGAGGGGAGGACCCGCTGATGTTCAAACGGATCTTCTGGATGGGGCTGGGAGTCACGGCAGGCGTGGTCCTGGTGACCAAGGCCGAGGCCTATGTGAGGGCCAACACCCCCAAGCGTGCGAGGGAATTCGTGCTGGGCGAGGACCAGGACCAGGTGGCCTCACGGACCCTGTCCGGCCTGGTGCGCCAGTTCACCCAGACAATGCACCAGCGGCAGGAGGAGCTGGACCGCCGCTATCTGGACCGTTTCCAGGGCTGAGCCTGGGGCGGACAGGCCAGGACAGATGCGCCTGGCCGGTGTAAAATCACCGTATTCAGCTATGAGTCCGGAGCGCGGGCGATCTGTTCGCGCCCCGGACAACCGAGTCATTTGGACAACCCGCAATCCCGTCGGCGTTCACCGGGTCTGAAGGAGCAGAAGCAGCATGCGCACATCGGAAATCGCCAAGCGTTTCCTCGATTATTTCCAGGGCAAGGATCATCTGGTGGTTCCCTCCGCCTCCCTGATCTCGCCCAATCCCACCACGCTCTTCACCATCGCCGGCATGGTTCCCTTCATCCCCTACCTGCTGGGGGAGCAGACCCCGCCCAGGAGCCGGATGGCCAGCAACCAGAAGTGCGTGCGCACCCTGGACATCGACGAGGTGGGCAAGACCACCCGTCACGGCACCTTCTTCCAGATGCTGGGCAACTTCTCCTTCGGAGACTACTTCAAGGAGGAGGCCATCCACTACGCCTGGGACCTGCTGACCAAGCCGCAGGACCAGGGCGGCTACGGCTTCGACCCCGATACGATCTGGGTGACCACCTACACCGATGACGAAGAGGCCCGCTCCCTGTGGAAGAACGAGGGCTTTGACCCCGAGCACATGGAGATCCTGGGCATGGAGGACAACTTCTGGACTACTGGCGGCCCCGGCCCTGGCGGTCCCTGCTCCGAAATTTACGTGGACCGCGGCCCTGCCTACGGCAAGGAGGGCGGCCCCTCGGCAGACGAGAACCGGTACATCGAGATCTGGGATCTGGTCTTCGAAAACTACGAGGTGGACAACGTCCGCTCCAAGACCGACCTGCACATCGTAGGCGAGCTGGAGCACAAGAACATCGACACCGGCGCCGGGCTGGAGCGCCTGGCCTACCTGCTTCAGGGCAAGCAGAACATCTATGAGACCGACGAGGTCTACCCCGTCATCCAGGCTGCCGAGGGCCTGTCTGGCCGGCACTACGGCGACGACGCCCAGGATGACGTGCGCTTCCGCGTGGTGGCCGACCATGTCCGTTCGGCCCTGATGATCATGAGCGACGGCGTCCGCCCCAGCAACGTCGGCCGCGGCTATGTGCTGCGCCGTCTGCTGCGCCGGACCATCCGCTCCATGAAGATGCTGGGGGTGGACCAGGAGGTTCTGCCACAGCTCTTCCCGGTCTCCAAGGAGGCCATGGCCCCCAGCTACCCTGAGCTCAACGACACCTTCTCCGAGGTGGCCGAGTCGGCCTATGGCGAGGAGCTGGCCTTCCGCCGGACCCTGGACAAGGGGACCACCATTCTGGATACGGCCGTCAACAAGGCCAAGAAGGGCAAGGGCGATCCCGAGGTCTCCGGCAAGGATGCCTTCACCCTGCATGACACTTACGGCTTCCCCATTGAGCTGACCTTGGAGATGGCCGCCGAGCAGGGCGTCAAGGTGGATCAGGACGAGTTCCGGAAGCTCATGAACGAGCAGAAGTCCAGGGCCCGCGCCGATGCCATGAAGAAGCGGCACAACGTGGACCTGAGCGTCTACGACGATATGCGCAAGAGCCTGAAAGAGCCTCAGGTCTTCCTGGGCTACACCGACTTTTCCAGCCGCTCGACCGTCCTGGGCATCATCCAGGAGGGCAAGGGAGCGGTTCCGGCCGTCAAGGCCCCTGCCCAGGTCGAGGTGATTCTGGACCGTTCGCCCTTCTACGCCGAGGCAGGCGGTCAGCTGGCCGACCAGGGGGAGATCCTGACCGACGATGGGGCCGTCCTGGAGGTGGATGACGTGCAGAAGCCCATCAAAGGGCTGACCATCCACCGCTGCCGCCTGACCGAGGGAACACTGACCCTGCAGGCCAAGGTCACGGCCAACATCGACCGGAACCGGCGCGGCGCCATTGCCCGCTCGCACACGGCCACGCACATGGTCCACAAGGCCCTGCGCGAGGAATTGGGTCCCCAGGCCACGCAGCGCGGCTCCGAGGATGCGCCCAACAGGCTCCGCTTTGACTTCCAGTGGTCGCAGGCCCCCAGCCGCCAGGCCATGGATGCGGTGGAAGCACGCGTCAACGACCGGTTGCGCGACAACCTGGCTGTGACCGCGCAGGAGATGAAGTACGACGATGCCATCGCCCTGGGCGCCATGCACCTGTTCGGGGAGAAGTACGGCGACGTGGTCCGTGTGGTCTCCATAGGCGAGGATGGCTGGAGCCGTGAGCTCTGCGGGGGAACCCATGTGGATCACGTGGGCAAGATCGGTGCGGTCTCCATCATGTCCGAGGCCTCCGTGGGCACCGGCGTCCGTCGTGTCGATGCTGTAGTGGGCCAGGGGGCTTACGAGTACAACGCCCGTGAGCACGCTCTGGTCTCCCAGCTCTCCGACAAGCTCAACGCCCGCCCCGATGAGCTGGAATCCAGGATCTCGGCCCTGCTGGCCAAGCTCAAGGAGTCTGACCGCCGACTGGCGGCCACCTATGAGCAGCAGATGGCCCAGGCCGTGCCCGAACTGGCCAACCAGGCCCTGCATGCCCCGGAAGATGTCAAGATCGCATCCCGGAATATGGGCCGTTTCGGTTCTGTGGATGCCTTGCGCAAGACGGTGACCGACCTGCGGGCCCGCATGGGCGAGGAATACCCTGTGGTAGTCGCCCTGGCCGGTGTCAGCGAGGATGACAAGCCTGTCATCTTCGTAGCCACCAATCAGGCTGCCCGTGATCGCGGCCTCAGGGCTGGCGACCTGGTCAGGACAGCCTCCAAGGTCCTGGGAGGCGGCGGAGGAGGCAAGCCTGACTTCGCCCAGGGCGGCGGTCAGGATGCCTCGGCTATTGATCGGGCCTTGAAGGCCCTGAGTGATCAGGTACGAGAGGGCTGAGCTTTCCGTGCGATCACATACAGCCGTATGGCTGGGGGTGGATCTTGGCGAAGCCAGGGTGGGTCTGGCCCTGTCGGATCCGGAGCTGACCCTGGCCTTTCCCGCTGGCAACATCAGGGTTCAGGGCGACTACTTCCAGGCTCTGGACCAGGTGGAAGACCTGATCCTGGACAAAAGCGTGTCCAGGGTCGTAGTCGGATACCCTCTGCTCCTGAGCGGCCAGGCTGGTCGAAGCGCCAAAAAGGCGGCCCGTTGGGTGCGTGCCCTGACCGGTCGCCTGCAGGAGGCTGCACAAGATTCTGGCGTTGCCCCTGAGCAACTGCCCAGTGTAGTATTGCGAGACGAACGACTGACGACCGTCAGCGCCCATCGTCAGCTATACGATGCCCGCGTGGACGGGCGAAGACATCGTCCTGTGGTCGATCAGCAGTCCGCTGTTGTGCTGCTGCAGTCGGCCCTGGACAACCAACGTGCCGACAAGGAGTGCTAATTGGCCGACGACATGCAGGAATTCTTCCAGGATAAGGTTCAGTGGGTGGCCGATGGGCAGGCCCCGGTCTCCGCCATGCCGCCGCGTCCTCCTCGTTCGCGTCGTGAGATGCGTCGTCGGCGTGAACGTCGCAAGCGCCGTCAGCGGATTATGGTTCTCCTCATCGCTTTGGCCGTGGTGGTTGCTGCCTCCTGCGTGGTGATTCTGGTGGGCGGGCTACGCCATGGAACTCCCAGGATCGTAGCCACCAAGGAGGTCGCCCCTGATTATCCCGGCCCTGGTGGAGCGCCGCTGGAGTTCACGATCGAGAGCGGCCAGGGGGCTGATCAGGTCGGTGCCAACTTGGTCAAGGCTGGAGTGGTCAAGTCCACGGAGGCCTTTTTGCACGCCATCACCAGCGCCCAATCCGAATCCAGGCTGGTGCCCGGCACCTTCGATCTTCGTCTGCGAATGAAATCCTCCGATGTCGTGACCATTCTGACTGACCGGAACAAGGCCGGCGGCTTCCTGCAGGTGCGGGCCGGCGAGCGGGTACGTGATGTGATTGCCAGGGCCGCTCAGCTCTCTGGGGTGCCGCAGAGCGAATTCGATGCCTTGGTTCAAGCCAAGGGGGAGGGGATTCTGCCCCAGGAGGCCCAGGGAGACTTTGAAGGCTGGCTGCAGCCCGGGGAGTACGATGTGCGCAAGGCCGGGTCAGCCAAGGCCATCCTGACCAACCTGGTCTCCAAGCGTATTGAGCATCTGGATCAGCTGGGCGTACCCGGAGGTCAGGAACGGCAGACCATCCTGAATACAGCCTCGATTACCGAAGCCGAGGTCAACAAATCGGAATACTACGGCAAGGTGGCAAGGGTCATCGACAACCGCTTGGCCAAGGGAATGCCCTTGGGCATGGACAGCACGGTGGCCTACTCCAACAACGTCTCGGCCCTGAAGCTGACCGATGCCATGCTGCAGAACGCAGACGACCCCTACAACACCAGGGTCCACCAGGGCCTGCCTCCAGGCCCCATCGGCAGCCCGGGAGACGAGGCCATCCAGGCGGCCATGCACCCGGAGTCGGGCAACTGGCTCTATTTCGTGACTGTCAACTTGGACACGGGAGAGACCAGGTTCAGCGACAACCAGGATCAGTTCAACCGCGATGTGAAGGAATACAAGGCCTGGGAATCCCGGCACAACGAGCAGAACGATTAGCGCCCTGCTCTTGGACCGCAATTGCCTAGACGGCGTCAATGATCAGGGCCGCTGCTGCCGCGGCAAGGATGACCGGGACGTAGGCCAGCGAGAGCGGGTTGCGTGTTCCGGCCGAACCACGCCGACGAGCCAACCAGGCCAGGGCCAAGGCTATCAGCCCCAGCAGCCCCATCATCACCCACCAGACCAGGATCGTTGCCCATCCCAGAACCGACAGGCTCAGGGCCACCAGACCCGTGGCCGTCACATCGCCCAGTCCCAGGGCGCCGGGTCGGATCAGGGCTAGCAGGAGCTGAAGGCCTGCAGAGGCCAGAGTCAGCAGCAGGCACTGCACCAGCAGCATCGGATGAGCCTGGAACAGTGAAAAGACCAGCAGGGTCACAGTCTGCAGAACCAGTCCCAAGAGCACTGGAAGACGTGGGACCCGCCGGGTGCGGATGTCGATCAGGGCCAGGAGGAGGGCGGTCAGCAGTCCCGGCGCTGGGATGAGGTAGACCATCTTCTAAGATAATCATACGTAGCCCTAACCTGGCAAACGAGGAACGAACGAGGAGCTTGAATATGTTGCGCTGGCAGACGGCAGGGGAATCCCACGGAGAGGCCCTGGTGGCCATGATGGAAGGTCTGCCCGCCGGGGTTGCCGTGTCCACCAAGGACATTGAATCGGCCCTGGCCCGTCGCCGGCTGGGCTATGGACGCGGAGCCAGGATGGGCTTTGAACAGGATCGGGTTCGGCTGCTGACCGGGGTCAGACATGGACGGACGCTCGGCTCTCCGGTGGCCATCGAGATCGGCAATACGGAGTGGCCCAAGTGGGAGCGGATCATGAGCGTGGACGAGCTGCCTGCCGACCAGGAACCCCCGGCGACCGGCCGCAACGCCCCGCTGACCAGGCCCAGGCCCGGCCACGCCGATCTGACCGGCATGCGCAAGTACGGGTTCACGGATGCGCGCCCAGTCCTTGAGCGCTCATCGGCCAGGGAGACCGCCTCCCGGGTGGCCCTGGGATCGGTGGCTGCCGACTTCCTGCAGCAGGCTCTGGGCATACGGACCGTCTCCCATGTCATTTCCATAGCCGGGGTCGGCCGGGAGGGCCATGAAGTCACGCCCGGCCCTGAGGACGGACCTGCTCTGGATGCCTCGCCGGTCAGAACCTTGGATAAGGACGCCGAAAAGCGGATGATGGCCAGGATCGACCAGATCAAGAAGGACGGCGACACCGCCGGCGGGGTCTTCGAGGTTATTGCCTATGGTGTGCCGGCAGGCCTGGGCACCTATGTGGAGGACGATCGCCGTCTGGATGCTGCCCTGGCCAGCGCCTTCATGGGCATTCAGGCCATCAAGGGCGTGGAGATCGGCGATGGTTTCAGCGAGGCTGATCGCCCCGGCTCGCAGGCCCATGACGAGATGGAGCCCGGTCCGGACGGCACCATCCGCAGACTCAGCAACCACGCAGGAGGCTTGGAGGGCGGCACGTCCAACGGCCAGCCCATCAGGGTCAGGGCCGCCATGAAGCCCATCTCCTCGGTGCCCCGGGCCCTGCGCACGGTGGATGTGGCCACCGGCCAGCCTGCCCAGGCCATCCATCAGCGTTCCGACGTGACCGCCGTGCCTGCCGCAGCAGTGATCGGCGAAGCCATGATGAACCTGACCCTGGCGCGATTCGTCTTGGAGAAGTTCGGCGGCGACTCGCTCGACGAGGTTCGGCGCAACGCCGAAGCCTACCTCCAGTCCTGGCCCGAGCATCTGCGGTGAGGGGCGGACTTCCATGATTGAAAGCAGCAGCATGCCCAAGGCCGTCGTCATCGGCATGCCCGGTGCGGGCAAGACCCGGCTGGGCAGGGAGACGGCCGCCCTGATCAAGGCGCCCTTCCGGGATACGGACCAGTGCATCGAGGAGGAAGCAGGCCGATCGGTCAGCGAGATCTTCGATACTCAGGGCGAGCAGGCTTTCCGCGGCATGGAGACCAGGACGGTCCTGGACCTCTTGAAGGACTTTCCTGGCGGCATCCTGTCCCTGGGAGGAGGCGCTCCCATGAGCACCGAGGTCTTCCAGGCGCTGCAGGACTATCGGCTGGCAGGAGGCGCTGTGGTCTACCTGGAAGTCGACCCCGAGGAGGGGGTCAGCCGAGCAGCTCGGTCGGATCATCGCCCCCTTCTACGCGGCGGCGCATCGGAGCGCTGGATGGCTCTTTATCGTGAGCGTCGCAGCGTCTACCAGGAGCTGGCCACTATCACCCTTAAATCCAGAAACACCACTCCCCGGGCCCTGGCCAGACGGCTGGCCGATGCCTTGACTGAGCGGGTGGTTCACGTCAGCGGTCTCGACCCCTACGACGTGAGGATCGGAGCAGGGGTGACCGGGCGGCTGCACGAGCTGCTTGGCAACCAGACCATGCGTGTGGCCCTGATCCACACCCAGCCGGTCCAGCGCCATTCCGACCATGCCCGGGCCCTGCTTCGCCAGGCCGGGTATCAGGTGGTGGATCTTACCATTCCCGACGCAGAGGCCGGCAAGACCATCCAGGTCAGCCAGGGCATCTGGGAGCGTCTGGCCACCGAGGGCTTCACCCGTTCCGACGCGGTTGTGGGACTGGGCGGTGGAGCGGCCACAGACCAGGCCGGGTTCATTGCCGCCACCTGGATGCGGGGCATCCGCTATGTGAACTGCCCCACCTCCCTGCTGGCCATGGTCGATGCCTCCACCGGCGGCAAAACCGGCATCAACCTGGAGCAGGGCAAGAATCTGGTCGGCAGCTTCTATACCCCTGCCGGCGTCCTGGCTGATCTGCGGACCCTGCGGACCCTGCCCAATGACATCTTTGTAGAAGGCCTGGGCGAGGTGGCCAAGTCCGGGTTCATCATGGACGGAGGCATCCTGCGCGAGCTGGAGGAGCGGGCTGAGTCCCTTCGTTCCTTCGACGGACAGGAGTCCGACCAGTGGCTGGGCACGGTGGTCCAGGATCTGATCGAACGCACCGTCGAGGTCAAGGCCCGGCACGTCTCAGTGGACCTCAAGGAGTCGGGCTTGCGGGAGTTCCTCAACTACGGCCACACCCTGGGCCACGCCATCGAGAAGATCGAACACTTCACCTGGCGGCATGGCCAGGCAGTGTCCGTGGGCATGGTTTTCGCAGCCGAGCTGGCCAGGATCACCGGCCATCTGGATCAGGATGCGGTCGACTACCACCGGCAGCTTCTGTCCTCCCTGGGACTGAGAACCTGGTGGAACGGGGGCGACTTCGACCAGGTGCTGGCCCTCATGCATCGGGACAAAAAGGCCCGTGGCAACAAGTTGCGGTTTATCATTCTTGATGGTTTGGGCAAACCCACCCACCTGGACGACCCGCCGGTCTCGGCGCTCAAGGAGGCCTTCCAGGCCATACGCAAGGAGGAATGACATATGGCGGATGCCGACAAGGGCAGGCAGACGGTTCTGGTTGTCAACGGACCCAACCTGGGTCGGCTGGGCGTGCGCGACCCTGATGTCTACGGTCGCCAGGATCTGGCGACCCTGACCCGGGACTGCGAACAATGGGGTCTGCAGCTGGGTCTGGATGTCCAGGTGCTGCAATCGGACGACGAGGGCCAGGTCATCCGTTGGATGCATCAGGCAGTGGACCAAGGCAGTGCCGTAGTGCTCAACCCGGCCGCCTTCACCCACTACAGCTACGGGCTTGCCGATGCCGCCGTCCAGGTCACCCAGGCAGGGCTTCCGCTGATGGAGGTCCATATTTCCAATCCTTCATCCCGGGAGGCCTTCCGCCGACGCAGCGTCATCTCGCCGGTGGCCACCGGCACCATCACCGGCATGGGCTTCTACGGCTACCGGCTGGCCCTGGAAGCAGTGGCCCACCTGCTGGAGACCGCATGAGCGACATCGGGCAGACCAGCGAGAAACTCTCCGCACCGCCCGAGGCCATCCTTGTCCGCGGCGCCAAGGTCCACAACCTGCGCAGCCTGGATGTAGACATTCCTCTGAATCGTTTGGTGGGCATCGCCGGGGTCTCGGGCTCCGGCAAGTCCTCCCTGGCTCTGGGGGTCCTCTATGCCGAAGGCTCCCGCCGCTACCTGGAGTCCCTGTCCACCTACACCAGGAGGCGGATGACCCAGGCCCAGCGTCCCCAGGTTGATTCGGTGCGCTTCCTGCCTCCTGCCCTGGCCCTTCGTCAACGGCCGGGCGTGGGCGGCATGCGCTCCACCTTCGGCACCGCCACTGAGCTGCTCAACGTGCTCCGGCTGATGTTCTCTCGGCTGTCCAGCCACGTCTGCCCCAATGGCCATCGCCAGGAGCCCACCCTGGCTGTCGCAGCCGAGATGCCCATAACCTGCCCGATCTGCAGCGCTAAGGTGGAGCCTCCCAGCGCCGAGGAGCTGGCCTTCAACTCCCTGGGAGCCTGCCCTACCTGCCAGGGGACCGGGACCGTGCGCGAGGTGGACGATGCCACCCTGGTCCCCGACGACAGCCTGACCATCGACCAGGGGGCCGTGGTGCCCTGGCGGACCTTCGGCTTCAACGTCCAGCCCGACATCGTTCGCGAGTTCGGAGTCCGCACCGACGTGCCCTGGCGGGACCTGACCGATCGGGAGCGCAAGATCGTCTTCGAGGGGCCGGCCGAGAAGAAGCACATCACCATTACTTCGATCAAGGGTGTCCACGAGCTGGACTTCACCTTCCGCAACGCACGGCTGACCGTGACCGAGGAGCTCAAGAGGGCCAACGACGACAAGCGTCTGGCCAAGGTGGCCAAGTTCCTGACCGAACGGACCTGCCCGGACTGCAAGGGCACCCGCCTCAACCAGCGGGCGCGTCTGCCTCAGATCAACGGGGACAATCTGGCCGAGGTCACCTCCTGGCCCTTGGATAAGGTGCTGGACTGGGGTCGGAAGCTGCCGCCCACGCTGCCTGAACCCATGCAGCCCATGGCTTCGGCCCTCTGCAAGACCCTGGATGAGATGGGCAGACGGCTGATCCAGCTGGGGCTGAGCTACCTGACCCTGGACCGCTCCAGCGCCTCCCTGTCCACCGGCGAGCGGCAGCGGGCCCAGTTGGCCAGGGCTGTCCGCAACGAGACCACAGGCGTGCTCTATGTGCTGGACGAGCCCTCGACCGGCCTGCATCCTGCCAACCTGGAGGGGCTGATAGGGGTCATGCGCGACCTGCTGGCCGATGGGAATTCGGTGATTTTCGTCGACCACGACGTCAAGGTTTTGCAATCAGCCGACTATCTGATCGAAATGGGTCCCGGTGCAGGGGAGCGCGGCGGCAGGATACTCGCCCAGGGAGCCCCTGAGCGGATCGCTGCAGACCCGGACTCACGCATCGCCGGTTTTCTGGATGGACGCGAGCCTGTTCTGGTACGAGACCGTCACCCTATGCCTGCAGAGGATGAATGGATCCGCATGCAGTCAGGACCCATTCACACGGTCCACCCTCTGGATCTGGCCATTCCTCGCGGATGCATGACGGCGGTGACCGGCGTATCCGGCTCGGGAAAGACCACCATGATCCTGGAGTCCCTGGTCCCGGCCTTGCAGGCCCGAATCCAAGGCGACCCCATGCCCGAGCATGTGCACAGTCTGGATCCGGCGGGCATCGACAGGGTCCGCCTGGTGGACTCCTCGCCCATAGGCATCAATGTGCGCTCCACGGTGGCCACATACTCGGGGTTGATGGACCGGCTGCGCCGTCTCTTCGCGGCCACTGACCAGGCGAAAAAAGACAAGCTGGGGATCTCGGCATTCTCCTACAACACCGGATCCCTGCGCTGTCCCCAGTGCGACGGTACCGGGCAGATCAGCCTGGACGTGCAGTTCCTGCCCGACATTCCCATCACCTGCCCCAGCTGCCATGGTCGGCGGTACCGTCCGGAGGCCGAACACTACCGCCTGTCGACGCCGGCACACCCGGAGTCTATGAGCCTACCCGATCTGCTGGCCATGGAGGTGGGCCGGGCCCTGGAGGTTTTCGCGCAGGGCCGCGAGTACACGGCCATCCGCCGAGGCCTGCAGACCTTGAAGGACCTGGGCCTGGACTACCTGACCCTGGGGGAGGACACCCCCTCCCTGTCCGGCGGGGAGGCCCAGCGGCTGAAGCTGTCCAACGAATTGGGCCGCAGGCAGAATGGCTCCATGTTCGTCCTGGACGAACCCACCACCGGCCTGCATCCCTTGGATGTGCGCGTCCTGATCGGCGTGCTGGAGCGCCTGGTCAGCAAGGGGGCCACCGTGGTCTTCATCGAGCACGATCTGGACATGATCGCCAATGCCGACCATGTGGTCGATATGGGCCCGGGCGGCGGCGACCGTGGCGGGAGCATCGTGGCCCAGGGCGACCCTGAATCAGTGGCCCGTAACCCGGATTCAGCGACCGGCCGCTACCTGGCCGACCACCTGCATCTGAGCCGTGCCTGAATCCGTACCTCCTCCTCGAGTGTTGGCCGCTTTCTGGTCGCTCCTGCCTGATAGGCTGAAGTTCCATGGTCAGAGAACATGGAAATTCGCAAGGGCATATCACCAAACACATTTTCGTCACCGGCGGCGTGGTCTCTTCACTGGGCAAGGGACTGACCGCATCCTCTCTGGGCCGACTGCTGAGAAGCCGCGGAATCCGCGTTCTTCAACAGAAGCTGGATCCCTACATCAACGTCGATCCGGGGACCATGAACCCCTTCCAACACGGCGAGGTCTACGTGACCGAGGACGGGGCCGAGACCGACCTGGACATCGGCCACTATGAGCGTTTCACCGACGTCTTCCTCTCCCAGAAGGCCAACGTGACCACCGGCCAGATCTACCAGTCCGTCCTGCGCAAGGAGCGGGCGGGGGAGTACCTGGGCCAGTGCGTCCAGGTCATTCCCCACGTGACCAACGAGATCAAGAGCCGCATGCGGGCCCAGGCCAGCGACGATGTGGATGTGATCATCACCGAGATCGGCGGGACCGTGGGCGACATCGAGTCCCAGCCCTTCATGGAGGCCGCCCGCGAGGTGCGTCGGGACATCGGACCGGACAACTGCATGTTCGTCCATGTCTCCCTGGTGCCCTACGTGGCTGCTGCCCACGAGCTCAAGACCAAGCCCACCCAGCACTCGGTCATGGCCCTGCGCCAGCTGGGCATCGCCCCCGATGCCCTGGTGCTGCGCTCGGACCGGCCGCTCAACCAGGGCATCAAGGACAAGATCTCCCTGATGTGCGACGTGGATGCCGAAGGCGTGGTCAACTGTGTGGATGCGCCCAGCATTTACGACGTGCCCAAGATCCTCTACAAGGAGGGTCTGGATGCCTACGTGGTGCGCAAGCTGGGTCTGCCCTTCCACGACGTCGACTGGAACGAATGGGAGGATCTGCTGGACCGGGTCCACAACCCCCGCACCAAGGTGGCCATCGCCATCGTGGGCAAGTACATCGACCTGCCTGACGCCTACCTGTCGGTCATCGAGGCCCTGAAGGCCGGCGGCTTCGCCAACCGGTCCCAGGTCCAGGTCAAGCTGGTGGCCGCCGACACCTGCGAGACCATGGACGGCGCCCGCAAGGCCCTGGAGGGCGTGGACGGCATCGTTGTCCCCGGAGGCTTCGGCATCCGCGGCATCGAGGGCAAGATCGGCGCCCTGCGCTATGCCCGTGAGACCGGCCTGCCTGCCCTGGGCCTCTGCCTGGGCCTGCAGTCCATGGTCATCGAGTTCGCCCGCCACGTCCTGGGGCTGGAGGACGCCAACTCCTCGGAGTTCGAGCCTGACTGCGAGAACCCGGTCATCGCCACCATGGAGGAGCAGAAGGACATCGTGGCCGGCCACGGCGACATGGGCCACACCATGCGGCTGGGCGCCTACCCGGCGGTGCTCAAGCCCGATTCCCTGGTGGCCCGGCTCTACGGCTCCACCGAGATCTCCGAGCGCCACCGCCACCGCTACGAGGTCAATGTGGCCTACAAGGAGCGGCTGGACAAGGCCGGCCTGCACATCTCGGGCACCAGCCCGGACGGGCAGCTGACCGAGTTCGTGGAGCTCTCCCAGGACCAGCACCCCTTCTATGTGGGCACCCAGGCCCACCCGGAGTTCAAGTCCCGGCCCACCAAGCCGCACCCCCTCTTCGCCGGCCTGGTCAAGGCCAGCCTGGAGCACGGAGGCCAGGAGGCCGCCTGAGGTCGATTCCTTTCGGACTTTTTCGGTATGATCGCTCGTTTCCCTCTTGTCGGGAAGCGGGCGATTGTCCGTATCGACGGCTTTGTCAAGAGGGCCGGCTGGATTCCTTAGAGAGCGTAAGCCCAGGTCTGGCGGTTTACTACTGTCCTGGTTATTCTGTAAAGGTGTGATCGGCCGCATATGGCGGCCGTGCGTGTGTTAGGAGGTCTCAGCTCGTGGACAGCACCTCGCAGCGGACAGACACATCGCGGGATGTGGAAATGAGCCAGTACGTGGCCGACCGCTCCCGCGTCAATGAAGAGAAAATCAAAAAAGACGACCAGATCATCTCCGAGTTCGGCGACTATACCTATGGCTGGCACGACTCCGACGATGCCGGGCGCAACGCCCACAAGGGCATCGATGAGGACGTGGTCCGGGCCATCTCGGCCGACAAGGGCGAGCCTGACTGGATGCTGCAGATGCGTCTCAAGGGCTATCGGGCCTTCATGGAGAAGCCCATGCCCAAGTGGGGCGTGGATTTGAGCGGGTTCGATGCCGACGACTTCAAGTACTATGTCAAGCCTTTGAAGGAGCAGGCCAAGGACTGGAAGGACCTGCCCGACGACATCCGCACCACCTATGACCGGCTGGGCATCCCCGAGGCCGAGAAGAAGCGGCTGGTCTCCGGCGTGGCCGCCCAGTATGAGTCCGAGGTCATTTACAACTCCATCCGCGACGATCTGCGCAAACAGGGGGTCATCTTCCTGGATACGGACACGGCCCTGAAAGAGTACCCGGACCTCTTCCGCAAGTACTTCGCCACGGTCATCCCTCCGGACGACAACAAGTTCGCCGCCCTGAACACGGCGGCCTGGTCGGGCGGCTCCTTCGTATACGTGCCCAAGGGCGTCCATGTGGACATCCCCTTGCAGGCCTACTTCCGCATCAACACGCCCAACATGGGCCAGTTCGAGCGCACGCTGATCATCGCCGACGAGGGCTCCTACGTCCATTACGTGGAGGGCTGCACGGCCCCCATCTACTCCACCGACTCCCTGCATGCGGCCAACGTGGAGATTGTGGTCGAGCCCCACGCCCGCGTGCGCTACACCACGGTCCAGAACTGGTCCAACAACGTCTACAACCTGGTCACCCAGCGTGCATATGTGCGCGAGGGCGGCACCATGGAGTGGGTTGACGGCAACATCGGGTCCAAGGCGACCATGAAGTACCCGGCCTGCATCCTGGCTGAGCCCTATGCCAAGGCCGAGACCCTCTCCCTGGGCTTCGCCGGCAAGGGACAGTACCAGGACACAGGCGCCAAGATGATCCACCTGGCACCCCACACCTCCTCCACCATCGTCTCCAAGTCCATCTCCCGCAACGGGGGAAGGGCCGCATACCGGGGCCTGGTCAAGATCATCAAGGGAGCCGAGAAGTCCTCCTCCTCGGTGGTCTGCGACGCCCTGCTGGTGGACGACTACTCCCGCTCGGACACCTACCCGCACGTGGACGTCCGCGAGGACGACGTCTCCATGGCCCACGAGGCCACCGTCTCCAAGGTTTCCGAGGACCAGCTCTTCTACCTGATGAGCCGTGGCCTGGAGGAGAAGGAGGCCATGGGCATGATCGTGCGCGGGTTCGTAGAACCCATCTCCCGGCAGCTGCCCATGGAGTACGCGTTGGAGCTCAACCGCTTGGTCGAATTGCAGATGGAGGGTTCGGTAGGCTGATGTCACAAAACAGCGAAATAACCATTCCGCATGCGGATCCCAAGGATCCCTATGCTTTCCCGGCCACCATGCCGTCCAGCGCCGACAAGGAGCCCCGCTCCTTTAACCCTGACGACTTCCCCATGCCCACCCGCAAGCAGGATGACTGGCGGTTCACCCCCATCGACCGGATGGAGGAGTTCTTCACCGTCTTCCAGCCCAGCGGCCTGACCAAGGTCTCAGTCACCATGATCGACGGGTCTGAACCGCCTGCAGATCAGGTCAGCTTCAGCCAGGTTCCCATGGATCAGGCCCCCTGCGGCACCGTCCTCAAGCCCAGCGATCGAGCGGCCGCTGTGGAGTGGGCCAGCGGCGAGCAGGCGACTGTGGTCAACCTCAGGGGCACCCTGGATCAGCCTGTGCTGGTCCGTGTCAACGGCGGCGGCCCCGAACTGGATGCCTTCCACCTGGTCATCAAGGCCGAAGCGGGCACCAAGGCCGATCTGGTGGTCGAGCACCAGGGCCAGGCACGTCTGGCCGAGGGGGTTGAAATCGACATCGGTGACAATTCGCAGATGTCGACCACCTTCATTCAGGAGTGGGACAAGGGCAGCAAGCACATAGGCAACCACCGCATCCACCTGGGAGCCGAGGCCTCCCTGCGTCACTCCGTGGTCAGTCTGGGCGGCGATGTCGTGCGGCTGCGCATGGACCAGGACTTCGGCGGCGAGCAGGGCGACCTGAACATGCTGGGCATCTACTTCGTCGATCCCGGCCAGCACATGGAGCACCGGACCATGGTGGTGCACAACCATCCCAACTGCAAGTCCCGTGTGGTCTACAAGGGGGCCCTGGACGGAATAGGCGCACACACCACCTGGGTGGGCAACGCGCTCATTCAGCCCACCGCGCCTGGAACCGACTCCTACGAGCTCAACCGAAACCTGGTGCTCACTCCCGGGGCCATCGCCGATTCCGAGCCCAACCTGGAGATCGAGAATGGCGACATCATCGGGGCAGGCCATGCCAGTTCGGTCGGCCGCTTCGACGACGAGGAGCTCTTCTACCTGCAGTCCCGCGGCATCCCCGAGCAGGAGGCCCGCAAGCTGGTGGTTCGAGGCTTCTTCGGCGAACTGGTGGAGGAGATCGACGTCCCCAGCGTCTCCGGGCACCTGATGGGGGTCATCGACCGCAGGCTGGCGGCCGGCGAGGATCAAGAGATGCAGCACGTTTTGGAGGAGAACTGACATGTCCACATTGGAAATCAAGGATCTGCACGTCTCAGTGGAGACCAAGGAGGGTCGCAAGCAGATCCTCAAGGGTGCCACGCTGACCGTCAACTCCGGCGAGACCCACGCCATCATGGGGCCCAACGGGTCGGGCAAGTCCACCCTGGCCTACACATTGGCCGGCCATCCCAAGTATGAGGTGGATTCCGGCCAGGCCCTGCTGGATGGGAAGGATCTGCTCAAGATGACCCCGGACGAGCGGGCCAAGGCCGGGCTCTTCCTGGCCATGCAGTACCCGGTCGAGGTGCCGGGCGTGTCCATGACCAACTTCCTGCGTACGGCCAAGACCGAAATCGACGGCAAGGCCCCGGCCATCCGCCAGTGGACCAAGGACCTGAATGATGCCATGAAGCGGCTGCGCATGGATCCCAAGTTCGCCCGGCGCTCGGTCAACGAGGGCTTCTCGGGCGGCGAGAAGAAGCGGGCCGAGGTCCTGCAGCTGGAGTTGCTCAAGCCCAAATTCGCCGTCCTGGACGAAACCGACTCCGGGCTGGACGTGGACGCCTTGCGCATCGTCTCCGAGGGGGTCAACAGGGCCAAGGAGAACACCGGCATGGGCGTGCTCATGGTCACCCACTACACCCGAATCCTCAAGTACATCAAGCCTGATATCGTCCATGTCTTCGCCGACGGCCGCTTTGTGAAGACCGGCGGCCCCGAGCTGGCCGACACCCTGGAGGAGACCGGGTACGACCAGTATCTGCCCGAGGGCGCCGACTCGGAATCAGCCCTGGCCTGAGGATAAGAGAAGAGGTCCGCAATGGTCATTGATGACAGCATTCGGCAGCAGTTTCCGATTCTGGACCAGCAGGTGCATGGCCACCCCTTGGTCTATCTGGATTCGGCCGCAACGGCTCAGAAGCCCCTGGCGGTCATCGATGCCGTTCGGGACTTCTACCTGAAGGACAACGCCGGGGTGCATCGGGGCGCGCACGAATTGGCCGCCCGCAGCACCATGGCCTTCGAGCATGCCCGCTCCCGCGTGGCCGCCCTGGTAGGCGCAGAAGGCCAGGAGGGCGGCGAAGAGATTGTCGTCACCGCCGGGGCCACAGCGGCTCTGAACCTGCTGGCCACCGCTTTCGGCAACGCCAGCCTGGGTCGTGGAGGCAAGGCGGCACGTCGATTCGCCCTGAAGCCGGGGGATGAAGTCGTGGTCAGCAAGGCCGAGCACCACTCGGTCCTCCTGCCCTTCCAGGAGCTCTGCTACCGGACTGGAGCCGTCCTTAAGTATTTCGATCTGGCCCCGGATGGCCGTGTTCTGGCCGATACAGCCGACCAGGTCATCACCGAGCGAACCAAGGTGGTCGCCGTCACCCACGTCAGCAATGTGACCGGCGCCATCACTGATATCAAGCCCATCGTCCGTCGTGCCCACCAGGTGGGTGCCTTGGTGGTGCTGGACGTTTGCCAATCGGTGCCTCACCTGCCTGTGGACCTGCATGCCATGGATGTGGACTTCGCTGCCTGGAGTGCTCACAAGATGTATGGCCCCACCGGCGTGGGCTTCCTCTACGGCCGCCGTGAGTTGCTGGAAGCCCTGCCTCCGGCATCATTCGGCGGATCCATGGTGGAGCTGGCCTATCTGGACCGCCCAGCCAGCTATATGGATCCTCCGGCCCGGTTCGAGGCCGGCACCCAGCCGGTGGCCCAGATGATCGGCGCTGGCGTAGCTGCCGATTGGTTGATGGATCTGGGCATGGAGAACATGGCCGAACACGAGAAGGCCATCACTGCAGGTCTGCTGAGGCTGGGGGAGTTGGACGGGGTACGCATCCTGGGGCCGACCACTCCCGAGGACCGGATCGGCACGGTCGCCTTCGACGTTCAAGGGGTCCATCCCCATGACGTAGGCCAGTATGTGGATTCGCGCGGCATTGCCATCCGCGTAGGACACCACTGCGCTCAGCCGGTCCATCGGCACTTTGGCCTGATGGCCTCCAACCGGGCTTCGACCGGCGTGTACAACACCGTGGCCGACACGGATGCCCTGCTGGATGCCGTCGCCGGGGTCCGCAAGTTCTTCCGGGTGGCCTGAGGGTCTTCACCGGCAGCGCATAGACGGATTTGGCAAAGACATACTGGTAGGTTTGAGGACATGGCGGATTTCGGGATGGATGACGAAGAACTGGAGCAGATGTACCAGGAGGTGATCCTGGACGCAGCCCGGGATCCTCACGGGCGTGTAGGGGATCAGGCTGATGGGGGAGAAGACCCTGATGGCGACGGCGTGGCCATCAGAGTGGAGCACGAGGCCTGCCTGGCTGCCGAGTCCCACCAGTTCAATCCCACCTGCGGGGATCAGGCCACCATTCATGTGGAGGTGGCGCCCGGTGAGCAGGGCGGTCCCGACCTCATCCAGCGGATCGTCTGGCAGGGTTCGGGTTGTTCAATCAGCCAAGCCAGCCTGTCCATCATGGTGGATCTGGTCCAGGGACAGACCGTTGACCATGCCATGGATCTGGCTGCAGACTTCCGCCAGCTTATGGAATCGCGGGGAGCCGGAATCGAGGACGAGAGGAAGCAGGACGCTCTCGGTGATGCCATGGTCTTCCAGGGCGTGTCCAAGTATCCTATGCGAATCAAGTGCGCCCTGCTGGGCTGGGAGGGCATGAAGGCCTCGGTGGCCCAGGCCCTGTCAGTTGGGCGAGAGGGCGACAAAGGTGAGAAGGAGGAGCAGGCATGAGCGGCAATACGAATCTGGTACCCGAGCCCCAGGATTCCATCCTGGCCTCGGTGGGCAGGGCGATCAGCGATCCCGGCACGGCACAGGCCCTGGCCAGCAATCCCCTGGGCGCGGAAACGGTGCTGAAGTCGGCCGAAGGCGGTTCCATGCGTCAGGTCGACGGCCAGGCGGACAAGAAGTCCGATTCGGTCAAGTCTGACGATCAGCGTGCCAACACAGCTAACTCTGAAGTCTCCCCTGAAGGCCCGTCAGCGGACCAAGGCTCGAGTGCCCAAACCCCGGCCAGTGCGTCGGCCGCCAATGGTGGGAGGACTGCGGACCAGAATGCCGCTGATGCTGAGGCCGCCGCTGAGGAGGCCATTCCTCTCAAAGCCGTCGACGACATCGGCCGGGCCACTGCTGAGGATGTCAGGGAGGCACTGCACCAGGTCATCGATCCCGAGCTGGGCATTGACGTGGTCGATCTGGGATTGGTCTATGGCATCGAAATCGACGAACTAGGACGGGCCATCATCACCATGACCCTGACCACGCCGGCCTGCCCGCTGACCGACCTGATCGAGGACCAATGCGCCAGCGTCTTGGCGGGCCTGGTTGAGGAGTTCCGCATCGACTGGACCTGGTCGCCGCGTTGGACCCTGGACATGATCACTCCTGAGGGTCGTGAGCAGCTGGCCGCCATCGGCTTCAACTTCGAAAACATGCCCACCTATCAGTGAGGGTATCCGCCCGGTAGACCGACCCGGGTCCTCCCATGCGAATATACTGATGTTTCCGGTCCGCCGTGACCGGCACGGCGCATGAGAGAAAGCACAGTGAAATGGCATTGTCCATGGGCTGGAAACTGCACGGCGACGGGAAAACATTGGCTCCGGGCGAAGTGGTGGAACCCGATGAGCGACTCACATGGCCACGAACGGCTGGCATCGGCGCCCAGCATGTCATCGCCATGTTCGGCTCCACATTCCTGGTTCCCATTCTGACCGGATTCGACCCCTCTACCACCCTCTTCTTCACGGCCATGTCCACGGCCCTCTTCCTGCTGATCAACCGCAACCGGCTGCCCTCCTACCTGGGCAGCTCCTTCGGCTTCATCGCTCCCGTCCTGGCAGTGACCACCGCCCACAAGGGTCTGGCTGTGGCCTCCTTCGGGATCATGGTCACCGGCGCCCTGCTCTTCCTGATCGGCCTGATCGTGCACTTCGCCGGCTCGCGATGGATCGATCTGATCATGCCCCCGGTGGTGAACGGCGCCATCGTGGCCATTATCGGCTTCAATCTGGCGCCCTCGGCCTGGAAGAACTTCAAATCAGCTCCGCTGACCGCCCTGGTCACCCTGGTGGCCGTCATGCTGATAGCCGTCCTCTTCAAGGGCCTGATCGGCCGGCTCAACATCCTTTTGGGAGTCATCGTCGGCTACATCTTCGCGGTCACCCAGGGCCAGGTCGACTTCGCGGCTGTGGAGAAGGCCGCCTGGTTCGGTCTGCCTCACTTCCACACTCCTCAGGCCGACCCATCAGTCCTGGCTATGTTCATCCCCGTGGTGCTTGTCCTGGTGGCCGAGAACATCGGTCATGTCAAGTCAGTGGCCCTGATGACCGGCCGCGATTATGACGACCAGATCGGCACCGCCCTGATGGCCGACGGTCTGGGCACCACGCTGGCCGGGCTGGGCGGAGGCTCGGGCACCACCACCTACGCAGAGAACATCGGCGTCATGGCCGCCACCAAGGTCTACTCCACGGCCGCCTACTGGTGCGCCGCAATCTTCGCCTTCCTGCTCTCCCTCTGCCCCAAGTTCGGGGCCATCATCAACACCATTCCCACTGGCGTTCTGGGCGGGGTCACCACCATGCTCTACGGCATGATCGGCATGCTGGGCATCCGCATCTGGGTGGAAAACAAGGTGGACTTCGGCAAGTCCGTCAACATGACCGTGGGCGCCGTCGTCATGATCGTGGGCATCGCGGACTTCACTTTTGCTGTGGCCGGGGTCAGCTTCAACGGCATCGCCATCGGCTCTGTGGCAACGCTGGTCATGTACCACGGACTCAAGGCCATCGGCCGCTGGCGGGGGACCATCGATCCCGACGACTACATTCATGAGGATTCGCAGGCCGTCTCCCAAGAGCGCTGATTGCGTCAGGTTCGTCTGGCCTTCCGTGGCTGCCCGACTGACACTCGAAGATGCCTGATGCCAAGGTTTGCCTGTTTGTCCAGCTGGCAAGGCTCAGCCAGCCTGTTCGGGTCTGGTCGCGTAGAAGGCCACGGCACTTGAGGCAGCCACATTCAGGCTGTCCACGTCGTGGCTCATGGGGATGCGCACAGTCAGATCCGCCCGGGCGATGGTTCTGTGGCTCAGCCCGTCGCCTTCGGTACCGAATATGAGGGCCAGGCGATCGATCCGGTCGGGACCTGGCCTTAGCCGTTCCGCCAGCTCATCCAGGCTGATGGCATCCCGGTTCAGGGCCATGGCCGCCGTGGTGAAGCCCAGATCATGCAGCTGGCTCATACCCTGGTCGGGCCAGGCGTGGATGTCGTCGCCGCCAATCCTGGTCCATGGAACCTGAAAGACCGTGCCCATGGAGACCCGTGCGGCCCTGCGGTAAAGAGGGTCGGAGCAGGAGGGAGTGACCAGGACCGCATCCACCTGCAAGGCGGCCGCAGAACGCATCAGGGCGCCGATGTTGGTGTGATCAACAATGTTTTCCATGACGGCCACCCGCCTTGCTGAGCGGCAGATCTGCTCCACAGTGGGCAGTTGCCAGCGCCTCATGGCAGCCAGCGCTCCTCGATGCAACCGGTAGCCGGTGATGGTCTTGAGCTGTGCGGGGCTGGCTACGTAGACGGGAATGTCGGGCCCGAAGGCTGCGTCCACCTGGTCGAACATGGGGCGCATCCCCTCCAGCCAGGGCTCTTCCACCAAGAAGGAGATGGGCTCAACCCCGGCGTCCAGGGCGCGGGCGATGACCTTGGGGGACTCGGCGATGAACAGGCCCTTGGCGGGTTCCAGACGATTGCGCAGCTGAGGCTCGGTCAGCCTGGTGTAGGCCTCGATTCTGTCATCATCTATGGAGTCGATGTTCACCCTGAGCACGCCTGCCGCTCCTCCCTCTTGTTCTGACAACAGCATAGGCGGCGCAACCGAAAACATCCGGTCGCGCCGCCTCAGGCAGTTACAGTTTCAGCTTTGCTGAGCTATCACTTCTTCTCTTCTGCAGCCTGACGGTCGGCGGCGGCGATGCGCTTGGCGATCTCGCCTTGAGGGCCGAGCTCGGGCAGGAGCAGAACGAAGACATCGGAGAGCAGGAAGATCATGCTTTCCAGTCCCAGGTTGAGCACGTAGTTGCCCTTGCTGACCGAGGAGATGATGATGGGCAGCAGGAAGGCGCAGAGAAGGCCAACAGTGCTGACCAGACCGCCGGCGCTTCCGGCATACTTGCCGCGAATCTCAGGCAGGGCGAAGGGCATAGCCTGGACGATGGGGCCGTTTATGGCACCGAAGGCGCCCGAAACAAACATGATGCAGCAGAGCAGACCCACGACCGGGGCCTTCTTCAGCATAAGCACAACTGCCCAGAAGTAGACCATGAGTGCAGTACCCACCAGAATGGTGGCGAAGAGGTAGCCCTTCCACTTGCCCAGACGAGAGCTGATCATGGGTCCGATGATGGATCCTGCGATGGATCCCAAGGCAGCTGCAGAGGCAACCAGACCGGCTGAGGTCTTGTTGAAGCCGTTGTTGTTGATCAGCGTCTGGGGAATGAATCCAGCGAAGGCGGTGGACGCGGCCATGGAGCAGCCGTAGCAGAGGGCGATCAGCCAGACATTGCGGCTCCTTGCCGCGACATTGAAGTACTTGAGCGGAGAATCGGTGGCTGGCGGCAGCTGCACTCCTTCAGGAGCGTCACGAATCAGGAAGACCCAGAGCAGGCTTGCCACGGTCAGGATGATGGCTGCGCTCAGATAGGAGGTGCGCACCGAGAACCGGGGAGCAACCATCTGGGCCAGGATGACCCCGATGCCGGCCGAGCCGTAGAAGAATCCCATGGCGATCTGCGTCTGATCGCCGAACCAGACGCTGAAGATCTTGACCAGGTTGGCGTTCAGGGCAGCGATGCCAGCCCCCAACAGGAACATCGAGAGCATCTGCAAGGGGAAGTTGAGGCCGAAGGTCCTGATGTAGGCGCCGACCACGGCGATGGCCAGACCGGTCAGCACTACCTTCTTGGGGCCGACACGGTCACCGATGGTGCCCATGGGGATGCTGAGGAATACTGCGGTCAGCATGGGCATGAGCAGCAGGGTCGAGAATCCGGCCTGGTCGATGTGCAGCATGGGCATCAGGTAGACCGCAAGGGCGGATATCTGGTACTGCATGTAGTTGGACAGAATGCCGATCAGGCAGACCACGGCCGCGATGACCCAGCGGTAATTGGATGATTTTCGAGTGTTCATGTTCTCTCCCTCCACGATTTACGTGGAACAGGCGGCCTAGTGACGGTCTCCGTCCAGCAGGCACTCCTCGAATGCCGGCCGAAGCAGGTCGATGTTCTCCTTGTTGACGTCGCGGCGCAGGTTCCAGCCGTTCTCGTCGATGACCATGGTGTCTGGATGGTCGACGCTGTAGGACTCCCAGGCATCCCCGGCGCCGCTGACAGGACGGCCGGTGGTTGCGAAGGAGCACCAGGCGTCGTTCATCTCATCAGACAGGTGCATGGGCGGCACCTCGCCGGTCAAGGTCTCGGGCAGGTCAGGCCGCTGGGTGTTATGCAGCACGAAGGGCAGCTCAATGGCATGGCAGGAGCCCATGCCGGGGATCTTGGAGGCGTAGGTGAACAAATACTGGTAGACGGTGTTGTACTTGGACTGGTACTCGCACATGAGGTTGGTGCCAACCCTGAAGCCGATCTGGTTGGTGTACTCCAGATAGCGCTCGGCGGGGTCTTCTCCGGGGTGAGCCTGCTCCCAAAGCTTCTCGTAGCGCTCGGAGTCCAGCTTGCCGTCAAAGTGGAAAATGGCCTGGTGGTGCCAGAAGTCGGGCATTTCGTTGGCGAAGTCCTTGAAGTAGAGCTTCCAGTAAGCGAACTCGTCGGCGTTGCAGCCCAGCATGATCTCCACGTCCTTTGCGGCACCGTCCTTGAATGCCTGGAGAGGCTTGGCCGGAAGGTAGTCGCCGTCGGTGGTGGGAGCGAAGATCAACGAGATCTCATGGATATGCTTGGCGAAGAAATCTCCGGTGAACTTCATCATGATG
This sequence comes from Bifidobacterium sp. ESL0825, assembly GCF_052606465.1. Taxonomy (NCBI): domain Bacteria; kingdom Bacillati; phylum Actinomycetota; class Actinomycetes; order Bifidobacteriales; family Bifidobacteriaceae; genus Bifidobacterium; species Bifidobacterium sp. ESL0825. The sequence continues at coordinate 602,250 of NZ_CP199589.1, read as the reverse complement.
TCGCCGACGGGCAGGGCCGCCAGCTCCTGGGCAGTCTTGCAGCCCATCATCTCCATGAATTCCTGGGCATAGGGAGCCGTGGATTCCGGGGTGTTGTAGAGCTGGATGGGGCCGGATTCGCCAATGGCCCTTTGGAAGAGTCCCTTGGCGGCTGGGGCGACGGTTAGCAGCATGGTGGAGCCCGAACCGCAGGATTCGCCAAAGAGGGTGACCCGGTCAGGATCTCCGCCGAAGGCAGCGATGTTCTCCTGGACCCACTGCAGGGCAGCCACCTGGTCCATGAGCCCTAGATAGCCTGACTGCCGGTATTCGTCGCCTCCGGGCAGCCCCGCCAGGTTCATGTACCCGAAGAGGTTGACCCGGTAGTTGATGGTGACATAGACAACATCGTTGCGCTTGGTGAAGTTGCTTCCGTCATACATGGGGTCGGACGAACCACCCTCCACGTAAGCGCCGCCGTGAATGAAAACCATGACGGGCAGCTTTTGGGCGCCCTCATGACCGACCCAGACGTTCAGGCTCAGGCAGTTCTCGCTCTGCTGACGGCGAGAGGCATACATGACGGGATCGTACTTCTGCAGGGCGGAGTCGCCGAAGTGAGTGCAGTCGTAGTCCCGGTGCTCACGATCCAGATGTTCCGGGGCCTTCCAGCGGCGTGCGCCGACGGGAGGCTTGGCGTAGGGGATGCCCAAGTAGGCGACGGTCCCCTGAGAGGTGGTGATGCCATGGTAGGTGCCAAATTCTGTAGTGACGGTTGGCATGATTTTCCTTTCCGCGAGGTAGTGCTCGGTCGGCGGTTGTGTCCCCGTCGACCTTGTATGAATTTCACCCTATGGCCTGGTGTGAGACGAGGGTCAAATCGAGCAAACGGTCATTGCGGAAGTTTGAATCTGAAGATGCAGACAGGGGGCAAAACCTTGGCAGAGCAAGGTTTTTAGGCTGATATGATGGATCACGTCCATAAAAGGTCCAGGTGAGAGGGGCATGAAAAACCTTAGGGTCGGACCAGACCCTTGCAGGAGGTAGTTATGGAAGTCAAGGATGACGAAACAGCAAGCCTGATGGAGGAGGGCTACACCATCCGTCAGACGGCACGCTTGTATGACATCACCACAGAGACCCTGTATTACTATGAGCGGATCGGGCTGGTGGTGCCCCGGCGCAATCCGGTCAACGGTTATCGACTCTATGGGCCGGAGGATTTCGCTCGGCTCAACGTCATCCAGGCCCTTCGGAAGCTGGATTTCAGCCTGGACCGCATCGGTCATTACCTGGAGAATCGCACCTTCGACGCCACCCTGTCCTTGATTGACGAGGAAGTGGAACATGTGGACAGCCAGATGCGGTATTTGGCCTCGATCAAGCGGGGACTGTTGAGCAGCTTGCAAAAGTATACGCAGGCCATGACCTCCATATCCCCGGCACGGACCGTCATTGTCCACCGTCCCCTGCGTCACTGCGCTCTGGTGGCGGACCACATGATCGGCTATGACCGGATTCCCTTTGCATTCGCCCACTACACGGCATTGCACCATGAGGCGCTGCAGATTCTCAATACGCTGACCTGCTATCAGGTGGATGCCTCGCATCCGCTTAAGGGCTGGTTCCAGCCCAAGGCCATCCTGCTCTACTGTCCCGATCCAGGGTTCCGTGGTGACTACGATCTTCCAGCGGGCACCTATGCCTCTTGCACCTTCGCGGGCAGTTTCACCCGGTGCAGACAAATCCATGCCAAGATGCTCGAAGATCTGAAGACCATGGGCTACCGGGTGGACGGAGATCCTCTGGAATTCTGTCTGATTGGCGAATACGAGTCCAATGACTTCGATGAGTATGTGAGCAGGATGGAGATCCCTGTAGTCCCCATTGATAAGGAATCGAGTGTCCGGAACGGGAGTTGAACCCGTACGCCTGTATATATATAGGCACTAGCACCTCAAGCTAGCGCGTCTACCATTCCGCCACCCGGACAGGTGCGTAATCGCAACGGAGATAATCATAGCATCTCAGACGATATTGCGCACTGGGCGATTGGGGGAGCGTGTCGTCACGGAAGAGCGCTTTTCGGCGGCGGGCTGTAGCCTAACACCATGACTGCACCCCTCTTCCTGCTGGATCCCGACCACGATGATTCCCCACTGGCCAGCGATGAGCTCCATACCGGCTGGCGCCTGACCCTGCCCGAGCGCATCCGTCGCCATGCTCTGGGCTCTATGAGGCTAAAGAACGGGGACCAACTGGATCTTTCCGACGGAGACGGACTGCATATCAGCGCTCTGGTCAGGGATGCTTCGACCGGCCTGGTGGAGGTCACCGCAGTAGGGCGGCAGGCACCACCCGAGCAGGAACTGATTCTGGTCCAGGCCTTGGCCAAGGGCGGCAGGGACGAGCAGGCCATCGACATGGCCACCCAGATCGGAGTCGATCAGGTCATGCCCTGGCAGGCTGACCGGTCCATAGCCAAATGGCGGCCGGGCCGCAACGACCGGCACTGGCAGTCCGCGTTGGATGCCGCGACCGAGCAGAGCCGGAGGACCTACCGTCCTCGACTGCTCAATAAGGTGGACAGCCATGGCCTGGCCTCTTGGTGCCGGAAGGCGACCGACCAGGGAAGTATGGTCCTGATGCTGCACCAGGATGCTGACCTTGGATGGGATGCGGTCCGTAAACGTGTAGACAATCTGCCGGCCGGTTCGTCCGTAGCTGTGGTTGTGGGACCCGAGGGCGGGATTGCCGATCAGGAGATTCAGGCCATGATGAGGCAGGGGGCTCTGCCGGTCCGGCTGGGCGGCAACATCCTCCGGGCTTCCCTGGCCGGACCTGTAGCCCTGACCCTGCTGGCGGACATGATGGGCCGCTGGCAGTCAGCAGCCCCTGAGCCCAGCGCATGAAGTCGCGCGCAATATACAACCTCGACAATAAGATGGAAAACAGCGAAAATACCAAAAACAGCAATGTCGGCAAACAGTGAGGAGCGGTCATGAGCGATGACGATCGGCAGGAGGACTGCATTTTCTGCAGAATCGTGGCAGGGGAGGTCCCCAGCGAAAAGGTCTATGAGGATGAGACCGTCTACGCTTTCAAGGATGCCAACCCCAAGGCCGCTGTCCACGTCCTGATCGTCCCGCGTCACCACTACGCGTCCGTGGCCGAATTGGCCAAGGCCGCTCCCGACACTCTGGCCCACATCGTCCAGCTGGCGCAGCAGATCGCCGACAAGGACTTCCATGGAGCCTACCGGCTGATTTTCAACACCGGAGCGGATGCCGGCCAATCGGTCTTCCATGTCCACGCACACGTTCTGACCGGACAGGTGTTGCCTGAGTGAGGCCCGTGTTCACCATCGTCGTCGTGCAGGAAGGGAATCCGTGGCGGTAACTACGCGAACCCTGGAGATTCCAGAGGGGATCGACCCGGTTCAGGTGCTGGGGCCGGAGGATGCAGTCATCGAAAGGATCGAGCGCGCCTTCCCAGCGGTCTCCATCCTGGTTCGGGGCAATCGGATCATGCTGAGGGCCCGGGATCGACAGGGAGACGTTCAGGCGGCCCAGATCCGTGACCTGCTGTCCGAACTCATGCAGACCGCAGATCAGGTCCCTGTGGATGCCGATCAGGTGGGGCGAATACTGGACCACCGACGCTTGGGGACCGCCGACGCAACCGATTACTCCCATCCAATGAAGCCCGTCGCTGCCAACTCGGCAGACCATCAGGCAAGAGGCCGTAAAACGGCGGATCGAATCCCTGCAGACCGCAATTATCAGCAGACGGCTATTGCAGAGTCAGAGGGGGTCAACGCCCTGGACGGCAACAACCTATCGAGTCAGGCAGCCCCTGCTGCAGTTCGTCGCCGCCCCTTGACCCAGGCCTCCAAGGGCCCGATCAGGCCCAAGACCGCTGGCCAGTCCGCCTACGTGGCCGCCATTGAAACGCATACCATCACCTTCGGCATCGGACCGGCAGGCACCGGCAAGACCTATCTGGCAGTGGCCAAGGCGGTTCAGGAATTCCGGGCCGGACGCATCGGGCGCATTATTCTGACCAGGCCTGCCGTGGAGGCGGGGGAGAGCTTGGGCTTTCTGCCCGGCACCCTCAATGAGAAGGTGGACCCATACCTGCGGCCCCTCTACGATGCCCTGGCCGACATGCTGGGCACCTCGCGGCTCCACCGCCTTCTGGCAGATGAGACCATTGAGGTGGCCCCGCTGGCCTACATGCGCGGACGAACCCTGAACGATGCCTTCGTCATCCTGGATGAGGCGCAGAACACCACCGGCAGGCAGATGAAGATGTTCCTGACCCGCCTGGGCTTCAATACCAAGATGGTCATCACCGGCGACGTCACCCAGGTGGATCTGGGCGGGCCTGCATCTGGTCTGGCCACCATCGAACAGGTGCTGCACGGCATCGACGACATCGCCTTCGTGCACCTGCAGGCGGCCGACGTGGTGCGCAATCGGCTGGTCGGGCGGATTGTCCGGGCCTACGACCGTGCCGATCAAGCCCGCAGCCGGAGACGGGAGCAGGCATGAGCGTGGAAGTGACCAACGAGACCCAGTGGCTGATCGATGCCAAGACCTTCTCCGACCTGGGAGTATGGGTGCTGGACCAGATGCGGGTGAGCACCCAGTCCGACATGACCATCATCTTCAACGACCCCGAGCCCATGGCGGTGCTGCACGAGCGCTGGATGAACCTGGCCGGCCCAACCGATGTCATGAGCTTCCCCATGGACGAGCTGCGCCCCGGCGACGAGAACCATCGGCAGGAGGGCATCCTGGGCGACATCGTCATCTGCCCTTGGGTGGCGGCACAGCAGGCCCTGGCAGCCGGTCATTCCACCATGGAGGAGATGCTGCTGCTGGCCATTCACGGCACCCTGCATCTGTTGGGTTACGACCACACCAGCAGGGAGCAGGAGGAGCAGATGTTCGGTCTGCAACGCCAGCTGCTGCTGACCTTTCTGGCCCTGAGGCAGGGGCCCATTGCGGAGGCCGGGCTGCCGGCCGGGGCCACCAACGCTCTGGAGATCTATGAGCGGTATGGCCGTGGTGCCCACCGGAGAGGCAGATCCCATGAGTGACCGGGCCATAGTCGCCTTGGTGGTCATGGCTCTGGCCGCCATCGCTCTGGTCGTGCTCTCCCTGGCTCTGGCCGAGGCCCAGGGGGCGCTCAACAGGGTGACCCGATCCAGTCTCAACAATCTGATTTTGGGCCTGCAGACCGACCAGGAGCTCAGCCAGTTCTCCAGGATGAAGCGGATCGACCGCATTCATCGGGCCCAGAGTCTGATCTCCCAGCGTCAGGTGACGGGCAGCGCTTGCGCCTACGTACGCATCATCTGTGACATCCTGGTCGGTGTCCTGATGGCCTGCATGGCTGCCCTTGGCGGTCTGCCCCTCTGGGAGCAACTGCTGTGCGGAGTGGTCATGGCCGTCCTGGTGGCCGCCATCTCCGTCACCCTGGGTCCTCATGGACGGTCCCGCCAGCCCATGGAGGCACTGCTCAAGCATGTTCGCCTGGTCGGGCTGGCTGTTCTTCTGACGCCTTTCAAGCGTCGGCGGCAGGCCGAAGCCCGCTCCCGCAAAAACCACCGCGGCGACCTTTCCGACGACGAGGAGCTGGAGAAGATCCAGATCGAGCAGGGTCGAGCCATGGTCGACCAACTGGTGGAGGCCGGTGCCTTCGATCCCGAGATCTCCGAGATGCTGAAGAACGTGTTGACCCTGTCGACCACGCTGACGCGCGAGATCATGGTTCCCCGCACCGACATGATCTGCATCTCCAAGGATGCCAGCCTGGATTCGGCCCTGAAGCTCTTCTCCCGGTCGGGATTCTCCCGCATTCCCGCCATTGGGGACGACGTGGATGACCTGGTCGGCATCGTCTACTTGAAGGACGTGGTCCGCGCCCTGGCTTTCAACCGCAAGGGCGACAGATCAGTCGCCTCCATCATTCGCCGGCCGGTTCTGGTACCTGAATCCAAGCCGGTGGACGACCTCTTCCACTACATGCAGCGCTCCCGCCACCACCTGGCCGTGGTCGTGGACGAGTACGGGGGCATCGCCGGTCTGGTCACCATAGAGGATGCCATTGAGCAGATCGTGGGCGAGCTGGAGGACGAGCACGACCGGGTCCAGCACGATGAGCCCAAACAGATCGGCCCGCACACCTGGCAACTGCCGGTCCGCACGCCCATCACCGACCTGGAGGAGCTCTACGAGATCACCATCGACGAGGACGATGTGGACACAGTCTATGGCCTGCTGACCAAGCTGCTTGGTTCAGTGCCCGTCTCGGGCGCATCGGCGGTGACACGCGGAATCAGGCTGACCGCAGGCGAGGCGGTCGGCCGCCGCAAGAAGATCGCCACCATCGTGGTCGAGCCAGCCAACGGATCAAGCATCGCCCTGGAGGACGGTGCGGAACAAGAAGAAGAACAGGCCGACGGGGATCAACCCGAGCAGGACAGTCAGGAGAATTCATGACCAAGGAAGAACAGAGCGATGCCAAGGCACCGGCCCACCGATCGGGGTTCGTGGCAGTAGTGGGCCGACCCAATGTGGGCAAGTCCACCCTTATGAACGCCCTGGTTGGCCGACCCATCGCCATAGCTTCCTCCCGGCCGGAGACCACCCGCAAGGCTATCCGGGGGATCATGACCCGTCCCGAGGCCCAGGTGGTCCTGGTGGATACACCGGGCATCCACCGTCCGCGCACCCTGTTGGGCCAGCGGCTCAACGACGTGGTGGAAGCCTCCCTGTCGGATGTCGATGCCATTGCATTCCTGCTGCCTGCCGACCAGGCCATTGGCCCCGGCGATCGCCGCATTTTGAGCCGGCTTCGGTCCGAGTTCGCCCGCAAGGACAAGGGCAAGTGGATCTGGCGAAAGCCTTTGATCGCCGTGGTGACCAAGATTGACCAGCTGAGCAAGGGTCAATTGGTGGACAAGCTCCTGGAGATAGGCGCCTTTGCCGACTTCTCCCAGATTGTTCCGGTCAGCGCCTTGGAAGCTGACAACGTGGACGAGGTGGCCCAGGTGTTGATGGATGCCATGCCTGAGGGCCCTCAGCTCTACCCTGACGACCAGCTGACCGAGGAACGTCCCGAAGACATGATCGCCGAACTGGTCCGCGGAGCCTACCTGGAGGAGCTCAACGACGAGTTGCCCCACTCCCTGGCCGTCCGCGTGGAGTCCATCGATCCGGATCCTCAGGGCGGGCGCGACACCATCCATATAGGGATTTATGTAGAGCGCGACTCCCAGAAGCCCATCGTCATTGGACGGGGGGCCGAGCACCTGGTTCGGGTGAAAAAGAAGCTGCGCACCGCCGTCAACCGGACCATGGGTCGCAAGGTCCGGCTGGATCTGCATGTCAAGGTGGCCCGCAACTGGCAGACCGACCCCAAGCAGCTGGAGCGCCTGGGGTTCTGATCCTGCTCAGCGGCGGGGTGCCGGGGTGCGCTTGGCTGTGTACATCCGGGTGTTCAGAAGGTCGGCGTAGCGCTCGATGACCTTGGGCCGGATCACCTTCATGGATGGTGTCATCAGCCCGTTGTCCTGGGTGAACTCCTCGGGCAGGATGATGAACTTGCGCACTGACTCGGCCCGGGAGACGCCCTCGTTGGCCCGGTCCACATACTCCTGGACCTCGGCCCGGACCACGGCGTTCTGGGCCGCCTCCTGCAGGGACATGTTGCGATCCAGTCCCTTGGATGCCAGCCAGGGCCGCAGGGCGGACTCGTTCAGGGTGACCAGGGCCGAGATGAAGGGGCGCTTGTCGCCCAGAACCAGGGCCTGGGAGACGATCTCGGAGCGCTCGATGACCTCCTCGATGGGCCTGGGGGAGACGTTCTTGCCGCCAGCTGTGATGATCAGATCCTTCTTTCGCCCGGTCAGGAAGAGGAACCCGTCTCGGGAGAGCCGGCCCAGGTCGCCTGTGGCGTACCAGCCGTCCTCGGTGAAGGATGCACGAGTGGCCTCCTCATTCTTGTGGTAGCGGTGGAATACGCAGACGCCCTTGATCTGCACCTCGCCGTCCGAGGCGATGCGGATGGTGAATCCCGGGAAGGGGATGCCCACTGAGCCCCGGTGGTAGGGGGTGCCCAGGGGGTTGAAGGCGCAGGGTGCGGTGGTCTCGGTCAGGCCGTAGCCCTCATAGACCGGAACATTGGCGCCACGGAAGAACCCCAACAGTTCAGGATCCAGGGGAGCGCCTCCGGAGACGATCCACTTGGCCCGTCCGCCCAAGACCTGGCGCAGGGAAGCGTAGACCAGCGGGTCATAGATGGCTCGCCGCAGGGCGCTGCGCTTGGTCGGCCAGCCCTTGCGGGAGATGTCCTCCATGTAGGTGCGTGCCGCCCGTGCCGCCCCGTTGAAGATCCTGCCCTTGATGCCATGCCCGGCCTTCTGGGATGCGGCGTTGTAGACCTTCTCGAAGACCCTGGGCACGCCGATGATGACCGTGGGCTTGGACTCCTGCAGGTCGGACAGCAGGGTGGCCAGCCCGGAGGAGATGTACACCTGCATGGTTCCGTAGACGACCCCGTAGCTGATGGCCCGGGCGAAGGTGTGGGCCTGGGGCAGGAAGAGCAGGATGGATCCATCCGGGTCGTGGGTCAGATTGGGGATGAAGGCGTTCAGGTTCCTGGCCAGCTGGCAGTAATGCTCATGGGTCATCTCCACGCCCTTGGGCGCCGCTGTGGAACCGGAGGTGTAGACGATGGAGCAGAGGTCGGTCTTGCGGATGGAGTTGATCCGCTCGTCGAGTTCGGCGTCGCTGACCGACTCCCCGTAGGCCTGCAGCTCCTGCAGGGCCCCGGACTCCAGGCAGGCGATCCGCTCCAGGGTGGGGCAGTCCTTATCGGCCCCCTCGGCCTTGGCGCGCATCTCGGTGGTCTGCACCACCAGCAGCCTGGCGTCGGAGTTGTTGACGATGAATCGGATCTGTTCGGCCGAATCGGTGTCGTAGATGGTGGCGATGATCCCGCCGATGGACAGAACCGCGGCATCCACGATGTCCCACTCATAGCTGGTCCTGCACATGAAGGCCACGGCATCGCCCTTCTTCAGCCCGTAGTGCATGAAGCCCTTGGCGGTGGTCCTGATGTCGTGCAGGATCTCTCGGCCGGTCCGGTAGGTCCAGCTGCCGTTTTCAACGAAGTGCAGGACCGGCTGGTCGGGGGTCCGGCGGGCCCGATCAGCGTAGATGTCATAGACGGTCATGTCGTCAGGCACCGGTCCCATGCCGGCGGTGGTGGCCGAGAGCAGTCCCGAGGCCGGATCCATGCGCGTGGTGGTGGCGTAGTCAGCTGACCAGAAATGCGTATTGGGCAGGGCGAGGGCTTCCTGGGCGGCACCTGACGGATCCGCGGCCTGTTCGCCAGTCGGTCCCTCCCCATGACCCACCTGGTGTGCCACAAAAGATTTGACCGATGCTAGTAACGACACGTTGTCTCCTTCAATAATCGCGGGATATGTCCAGAATAGCCGCCTACTTGGAGAAGGGAGGGCCCGGTGCTAAAGTAGGCACGTTGCTTTGGCGAGGGAGGCTTCATGGCCTCCGTTATCGACTCGGCTGGATCATCGGCGGCCTTTCCTTATGGGCGGTCCGGAATCCGACGCGGCGATGCGCCAGGACCGGCCCAGGTCGGTCTTGAGGAACCACTCAAGGAAGGAAGCCAACATGGCTAACACAATTAAGCTCGAGGGCGAAGTCCGCGACCAATTCGGCAAGGGGGCGGCACGCCGCATGCGCGTGGCCCAGCAGATCCCCGCCACCATCTACGCCGGCGGCGCCCAGCCCGACTACATCAAGCTGCCCATGCGCGAGACCACTCTGGCCCTGCGCCGCGCCAACGCCCTCTTCTCCATCAGCTTCGGCGGGCAGACCAAGACGGCCGTGGTCAAGGACGTGCAGCGCAACCCGGTCAAGCGCCAGGTGGAGCACATCGACTTCTATGAGGTCCGCGCAGGCGAGAAGGTCACCGTGGAGGTGCCCGTCTTCGTCAGCGGCGAGACCAAGGGCGCTGCCGTGGCCCTGATCGACACCCAGAACCTGCAGGTCCGGGCCGATGTGTCCAACCTGCCCGAGCGCATCGACATCAGTGTGGAGGGCCTGTCCGAGGGCGACAGGATCCTGGCCAAGGATGTCAAGCTGCCCGAGGGCTCCGAGCTGATCATCGACGATATGGAGGAATCCATCGTCTCCGTCGAGATCCCCAAGGAGGAGAGCCTGGCGGCCCCCACTGAGGAGACCGAACAGCCCGATGCGCAAGCCGCTCCGGAGGCTGACGCCCAGAGCGAGTGAACCCAGAGGTTCGTTACTGCCAAGGCGTTTGCTGCTAAGGCCGTGGGATCATCATGATCCTGCGGCCTTTTTGCCTATGACGGTCACTATGCGAAATGCGCTGAACAGGTCAAGGCCTGCCTATGCGATAGTTCGGGTACCGGGCATCGCCATAAGCATTGCACCCGAGCAAACAAATACAGCAGCAAGAAGAAGTGGTAGACAATGGCAGAGCAATCACATCACGACCCGAAGGCACTCAATGAGTTGGCGGACGCTTTCAAGGTCATTCCCAACGATCATCCCGCCTCTGACGAGGAGCGTGCCCGGCTGATTGACAAGCCCGCCTTCGGCCAGCTCTTCTCAGACAACATGACCCACATGGGTTGGACTTCGGAAGACGGCTGGAATGATCGCAGGGTTGAGCCCTACGGACCGCTCAGCCTGGATCCGGGGGCCTCGGTGCTCCATTACGCCCAGGAGGCCTTTGAGGGACTCAAGGCCTACTACCACGACGACGGCTCCATCTGGCTCTTCCGCCCCGATGCCAACGCTCAGCGCTTCTACAATTCAGCCAAGCGTCTGGCCCTGCCTCCGCTTGAGCCCAATGACTTCCTGGGATCGGTTGCGGCCCTGGTCCGCCGTGACGCGGCCTGGGTGCCCAAGCGGCGCGAGTACACGCTCTATATGCGCCCCTACATGTTCGCCTCCGAGCCCTTCCTGGGCGTGCGCGCCCCGCATGCGGTGGACTATTGCGTCATCGCCTCGCCCTCGGGGCCCTACTTCGCCGGCGGCGTCAAGCCGGTCAGCATCTGGGTGGAGGACAAGTGGTTCCGCACCGGCCCCGGCGGCACCGGCTTTGCCAAGTGCGGCGGCAACTATGCGGCCTCCCTCCTGGGTGAGAACCGCGGTGCCGAGCATGGCTGCGAGCAGGTCTGCTTCGTCGACGCGGCCACCAAGACCTACCTGGAGGAGCTGGGCGGCATGAACATGTTCACCGTCCACAAGGACGGCCACTTGGAGACCCCCAGCCTGACCGGAACCATTCTGCCCGGCGTCACCCGCAACTCCCTGATCGCCCTGGCCCAGGATCACGGCAGGGATGTGGTGGAGACCATGATCCGCCTGGACACCCTGCTGGACGACATCCGCTCGGGCGAGGTCACCGAGGTGTTCGCCTGCGGAACCGCCGCCATCATCACCCCCATCGGACGCTTCAAGTCCGAGAACTTCGACGTCCAGGTGGCCGACGGCGGCTCTGGCAAGGTCACCATGGACCTGCGCAACGAGCTCCTGGGCATCCAGCTGGGCGAGATCGAAGACCCGCACGACTGGATGTGGAAGGTCTGCTGAGCGCTGACCCCATTCCTGCCTGACAGGTCTTGGATGGAAGGCGACTTCAGGGCGACGTTTCGCCTTGGGTCGCCTTCCTTCATATTTGTGGCCTTGCGCACATCACCGGCCTGTTCAGCTCTGTGCTTGGCTAATCTATAGACAGACTTGAGTGCGGGACGATTCCGGGAGGAGAAGCGCGGGATGAAGACGGCCTTGGAGGGGAACCTGATCTTCATGGTCATCGAGTACCTGGGCATCTTCAGCTGCGGGCTTTCGGGTGGCCTGGCTGCCGTGCGCAAGGGCTACGACATCATCTCCATTCTGCTGGTCTCCTGGATCAGTGCCCTGGGAGGCGGGGTGGTCCGAGACGTTCTTCTGGGTCAGGTGCCGCCCAGCGGCATTACCGACAAGGGCTCAGTCATCGTCACCCTGGCATCCGGCCTGGTGGTGGCTGTCGCCCATCCTGAAATCAGCAGGATGACCTGGTCCATGCTGGTCACTGATGCCATGGCCCTGGGATCCTTTGCCGTCAACGGTACGGCCAAGGCGCTGATGAGTGGAACCGGTGGCATGACGGCCATCTTCATGGGCATGGCCACGGCCCTGGTTGGCGGCCTGCTGCGAGACATCCTCCTCAACCAGGTGCCTGCGGTCATCCAGGACCAGCATTGGTATGCATTGCCCTCCCTGATCGGCTGCATGCTGACCCTGGCCTCCACGCGCGCCCAGCAGCATGGGCTCTATCCGGCCCGGGTCGACATGGCCCTGGACCTGGCCATCGTGGCCCTGGTGGTCGTCCTGCGCATCATCTCGGTGAAATTCAACATTCTGGTGCCTGGGGCGGTGGACCGGCGCTCGGCCCGGCTGCCGCTCAACGATGCCCAGCTGGCCAGGGCCATCCGTCATCTGATGCGTGGCCGGTCGAACATCAGTGTCACCATCAAGCACACCGACGAGGATTCCGACCGGAAACCGGATACGAAGAAGGGCCGGTGACCCAAGCGCTTGGATCACCGGCCCATCTGGGCACCCGGTTCAGAGGGCGTTGACGGCGTTGGCCAGACCGGACTTGCGGTTGGCGGCCTGGTTGCGGTGAATAACACCCTTGCCGGCGGCCTTGTCCAGACGGCGGGCGGCCACCTGGTAGGCAGCCTGAGCGGCCTCCTTGTCACCGGCATCCACGGCCTTGCGCACGGAACGCACGGAGGTCTTGATTGCGCTCTTGACCTCCTTGTTGCGCAGGTGCGCCTTTTCGTTGGTGATGACCCGCTTCTTCTGCGACTTGATGTTTGCCAATGTTGCTCCAAACGATGAATGTATCTGTACAGACAACCCACCATAGTAGCACCCGACCGGGAGAAGAATCCGCCATAGGCGGGCGCTTCGGCCCAGGGCATCGTCTAGAATCGTTAGACCAGACGTACGTGAGGAGAGCAGACCGGTGCAGGAAGCCAAGAACCAACCAGGATTCACCGACCAATCGCTGATCCGCAACTTCTGCATCATCGCCCACATCGATCACGGCAAATCCACGGTGGCCGACCGGATCCTGCAGCTGAGCGGGATTGTGCCCAAGCGCGAGATGCACGACCGGTTCCTGGACAGGATGGACATCGAGCAGGAGCGCGGCATCACCATCAAGTCCCAGGCCGTTCGCCTGCCCTGGGTCAAGGACGGCGTCGAATACACCCTGGGCATGATCGACACCCCGGGCCACGTGGACTTCACCTACGAGGTATCCCGTGCCCTGGAGGCCTGCGAGGGCGCGGTTCTGCTGGTGGACGCCACCCAGGGCATCGAGGCGCAGACCCTCTCCAACCTCTATATGGCCCTGGAGGATGACCTGACCATCATCCCCGTCCTCAACAAGATCGACCTGCCTTCGGCCGAGCCGGACAAGCATGCCGAGGAGATCGCCAACCTGATCGGCTGCTCCACGGACGAGGTGCTCCGGGTGTCGGGCAAGACCGGCCAGGGAATCCGTGAGCTGGTGGACCGCATCGTGGACCAGGTGCCGGCCCCCAAGGGGGATCCCAAGGCCCCGGCCCGGGCTCTGATCTTCGACTCGGTCTACGACTCCTATCGGGGAATCGTCACCTACATCCGGATGGTGGACGGCGAGCTCAAGGAGCGCCAGAAGATCCGCATGATGGGCCGGGCGACCGTGCACGACCCCATCGAGCTGGGAGTGATCAGCCCCGACATGACACCCACCAAGGCCCTGGGTGCCGGGGAAGTCGGCTATGTGATCACCGGCGTCAAGGACGTCAGCCAGTCCAAGGTGGGCGACACGGTCACCACCGAGGCCAACCCGGCCAAGGAGCCCCTGCCCGGCTATCAGGACCCCCAGCCCATGGTCTATTCCGGGCTCTTTCCCATCGACAACGCCCAGTTCCCCGAACTGCGCGACGCCCTGGACAAGCTCAAGCTCAACGATGCCGCCCTGGTCTATGAGCCGGAGACCTCGGTGGCCCTGGGCTTCGGCTTCCGCTGCGGCTTCCTGGGGCTGCTGCACATGGAGATCGTCACCGAGCGCCTGAGCAGGGAGTTCGGCATGGATCTGATCGCCACGGCCCCCAACGTCACCTATCAGGTGACCATGGAGGACGGCAGCGAGCACACGGTGACCAACCCCAGCGAGTTCCCCGACGGCAAGGTTCGCCGGATTCTGGAACCCGTGGTCAGCGCCGATATCATCACCCCCAAGGAGTTCATCGGACCGGTCATGGAGCTCTGCCAGGACCATCGCGGGCAGATGGGGACCATGGAGTATCTGAGCCCCGAGCGCGTCGAGATGCACTACAGGATGCCCCTGGCCGAGATCGTCTTCGACTTCTTCGACCAGCTGAAGAGCCGGACCAAGGGCTACGCCAGCCTGGACTACCAGCCCGACGGCACCCAGTCCGCCGACCTGGTCAAGGTGGACATCCTCATCCAGGGGGAGAAGATCGACGCCTTCTCGGCCATCGTCCACAAGGACAAGGCCTACGCCTACGGGGTGATGATGACCAAGAAGCTGCGCAAGCTGATCCCGCGCCAGCAGTTCGAGATCCCCATCCAGGCGGCCATAGGGTCGCGCATCATCGCCCGGGAGACCATCAGCGCCCTGCGCAAGGACGTGCTGGCCAAGTGCTACGGCGGGGACATCACCCGCAAGCGCAAGCTGCTGGAGAAGCAGAAGGCCGGCAAGAAGCGCATGAAGATGCTGGGACATGTCGAGGTGCCCCAGGAGGCCTTCATCGCCGCCCTGAGCACCGGCCAGGCCCAGGACCGGGACACCAAGGACAAGATCCGGGCCGCCGCCAGGAAGGAGGGCTGAACGGGTGGGATCCTACCAGGTCTACATCCATGTGCCCTTCTGCATGCGCCGCTGCGGCTACTGCGACTTCAACACCTACACGGCCCGCGACCTGGGCGGGGGCGCCAGCCGGGAGCACTATGCCGACCTGGCCATCCAGGAGATGCGCATGGTCCGCGACTGGCAGACCTCCCGAGGCCTGATAGAGCCGCCCGTGTCCACCATCTTCTTCGGCGGAGGCACGCCCACCATTCTGCCGGCCCAGGATCTGGTGCGCATGGTCGAGGCCGTGGCCGACCTTTGGGGGCTGTCCCCCGGGGCTGAGATCACCACCGAGGCCAACCCCGACACCGTTGATCGGGCCTATCTGGCGCATCTGCTTCGGGGCGGCATCAATCGGGTCTCCTTCGGCATGCAGTCAGCGGTGCCCAGCGTCCTGGCCACCCTGGATCGCACCCATACCCCGGCCAATGTGGCCACAGATGTGGCCGCCGCCAAGGACTTGGGGCTCAGGGCCAGTGTGGACCTGATCTACGGGACGCCGGGGGAGCGGCTTGAGGATTGGCGGACCAGCCTGCAGGCGGCCCTGGACCTGGGCGTGGACCATGTCTCCGCCTACGCCCTGACCCTGGAGCCCACCACCAAGATGGGCCGAGCCGTGCGCCGGGGCCAGCTGCCTGCACCCGATGATGACGACGAGGCGGCCAAGTACGAGATGGCCGACGACATGCTCTCCCAGGCAGGCCTCTACTGGTATGAGATCTCCAACTGGGCCCGCCCCGGCCAGGAGAGCCGCCACAACCTTGGCTACTGGCACAACGTGGACTGGGCCGGCATCGGCCCCGGCGCCCACTCCCACTATCGTGCTCTGGAAGGCCAGGACACAGGCATGGCGCCGGTGGATGAAGCTCGGGAACAGGAGCCTATGCCGTCCGTCTCTCCCGGGTTCAGGGCCACAGGAACAGCAGCGGCGCAAGAGGCCGATCCCGGGGCACGCTGGTGGCTGTCGCCGGAGCCCGGCCTGGGGGAGCGGCGTGCC
This sequence comes from Bifidobacterium sp. ESL0825, assembly GCF_052606465.1. Lineage (NCBI taxonomy): Bacteria > Bacillati > Actinomycetota > Actinomycetes > Bifidobacteriales > Bifidobacteriaceae > Bifidobacterium > Bifidobacterium sp. ESL0825. Next base: position 586,289 of record NZ_CP199589.1, on the reverse strand, counting down.
AGGGCCATTCGCTCCTGGGACATCGCCCACCCCAGGGACTGGGCCGCCGCCATGGACGCCGGACATGTGCCCTGGCAGGATGCCGAGCTTCTGGGCTTCAGGCAGGACCTGGAGGAGACGGTCATGCTGGCCCTGCGCCTGCCGGAAGGCCTGGGGCTGGAACGGCTGACCAGGCAGGCGGGTCGTCCGGCTGACCCGAAGATCCTTAGGGATCTGGTCGATCAGGGCCTCCTGCTGCCCGTGCGTGACCGAATCCAGGTGACCCGCCGGGGCCGCCTGCTCAACGATCTGGTCATCGACCAGGTCCTGGAGGCGGTAGGAATTCGTTAGACACTGCGGAACGTTACACGGATGTCACCTGTGGATGCATTATTCTGTTGATTCACCATTGACAAGGCTCCTCAAGGGTGGAGCATGCCGGCCCCGCCCCCGTCCACGAATGAGGTGATTGCGGTGTCATTCACGGCCCCTCTCGATCTGCATGTCCACGGCCCGCAAGGGCTCTACGACCCTGATACGGAACACGATGCCTGCGGTTTCGGCATGGTGGCCACCCTGAACCGACGGGATGAAAGACTGATCGTCGAGCAGGGCATCCGCGTCCTGGTCAACCTGGACCACCGAGGGGCCGTGGGAGCCGAGCCCAACACCGGCGACGGGGCTGGAATCATGCTCTCCATGCCTGACGAGTTCATGCGCACCCGGGTCTGCCGGGATCTGCCCGAAGCCGGCCACTATCTGGCGGGCATGGCCTTCCTGGACAGGGACCCGGCTCAGGCTGCCAGCCAGGAGGAGGCCATAGCATCGATCGCCGGCCAGGAGGGGCTGCGCGTCCTGGCCTGGCGGTCAGTGCCCACCGATCCTGACGGACTGGGTCTGCAGGCTCTGGCCTCCATGCCTCGCTTCCTCATGCCCATCATGTGCGACGCCGGGCCGGATAGCCGCGGAGGACTGGATCTGGAGCGGCTGGGCTACCGGGTCCGCAAGCGGGCCGAGCACGAGCTGGGCGTCTACTTCGCCTCCCTGTCCTGCCGGACCATCACCTACAAGGGCATGCTGACCACCAAGCAGCTGCAGGGCTTCTTCCCCGATCTGGGTGACCCGGTCTTGAAGGCCCGCCTGGCCATCGTCCACTCCCGCTTCTCCACCAACACCTTCCCCTCCTGGCCGCTGGCCCAGCCCTTCAGGATGATCGCCCACAACGGGGAGATCAACACCATCCAGGGCAACCGCAACTGGATGTCGGCCCGCGAGGGAAAGCTGAGCTCGGAACTGCTGGGCGACATGGCCCCGCTGCTGCCGGTCAACACCCCTGGAGCCTCGGACTCGGGCACCTTCGACGAGACCCTGGAGCTGCTCCACCTGGCAGGACGGTCCCTGCCCCACGCCGTCTCCATGATGATGCCTCCGGCCTGGCAGCAGGATCCGGACATGGATCCCGACCTGAAGGCCTTCTACCAATACAACGACGCCCTGATCGAGCCCTGGGACGGCCCGGCGGCCATCGTCTTCACCGACGGGACCCTGGTGGGCGCCCAGCTGGACCGCAATGGTCTGCGCCCGGGCCGCTGGCAGCTGACCGATGACGGCCACCTGGTCCTGGCCTCGGAGGCCGGCGTCCTTGAGGATACGCCCCAGGAGTCCATCGTCGCCAAGGGCAGGCTGGAGCCGGGACGCATGTTCCTGGCTGATACCAAAGCGGGCCGGATAGTGCCCGACAGCGAGATCAAGCACCAACTGGCGGGTCTGCACCCCTACCGGAAGTGGATTTCGGAGCGGACCGTCCGCCTGGATGACCTGCCCGAGCGCGAGCATGTCAACTACTCGCGCATCTCGGTCCACCGGCGGCAGCAGGCCTTCGGCTACACCCGGGAGGACCTGACCATGCTGCTGGGGCCCATGGCTGAAACCGGCAGCGAGCCCATCGGCTCCATGGGCAATGACGCGCCCATCGCCGTGCTCTCGCGCCGCTCGCGCATGCTCTTCGACTACTTCACCCAGAAGTTCGCCCAGGTCACCAACCCGCCCCTGGACTGGGAGCGCGAGGAGCTGGTGACCAGCATCGCCTCGGCCATCGGGCCCGAGCCCAACCTTTTGGAGGACACCCCCGAGCACGCCTGGAAGATCCACATCGACCTGCCCGTGGTGGACTCTGTCCAGATGGCCCAGATCAAGCGACTGGACCGGGCGCCGATCCTGGAAGGCCGCTTCCGCCCCCGTCTGATCCGCGGCCTCTACCAGGTTGCCGGGGGCGGCAAGGCCCTTGAGGAGCGTCTGGAAGCCATCGAAAGAGAGGTGGATCAGGCCATCGAGGAGGGCTGCAATGTCCTTGTCCTCTCTGACCGGGACTCCAACCACATCTGGGGGCCCATACCCTCCCTGCTGCTGACCGGGGCCGTCCAGCACCACCTGCTCCGTCGGCACACCCGCACCCAGGTCTCCCTGGCAGTGGAGGCCGGCGACGTGCGCGAGGTCCACCATGTGGCCCTGCTGATCGCCTACGGCGCCGCCTGCGTCAACCCCTACCTGGCTCTGGAATCTGTGGAGAACCTGGCCAACAGTGGCGACCTGCACGTGGATGCGAAAAAGGCCTCCGCCAACCTGGTCCGGGCCCTGAGCACCGGGGTCCTGAAAATCATGAGCAAGATGGGTGTGAGCACCATCATGTCCTACCGTGGCTCCCAGCTCTTCGAGGCCGTCGGACTGAGCCGTGAGGTCATCGACCGCTGGTTCACCGGCACCACCTCCCTGGTGGGGGGCATAGGCCTGGACGAGATAGCCGCCGAGGTGGCCCAGCGCCATCGGGTGGCCTACCCCATTGAGTGGACCGCCGGATCCGGGCATGACCTGGAGACAGGCGGCAACTACCACTGGCGGCGCACCGGCGAGGACCACCTGAACGACCCCGAATCCATCTTCCTGCTCCAGCAGTCCACCAAGCGAGGGGACTACGGGCTGTTCCGGGCCTACAACGACCATGTGAACGCGGCGGCCAAGCAGGGCATGACCCTGCGCGGCCTCATGGAGCTGCACTCCGACAGAGCGCCCATACCGCTGGACCAGGTGGAGCCCGCCGAGTCCATCGTCACCCGCTTCTCCACCGGCGCCATGAGCTACGGATCCATCTCCCAGGAGGCCCATGAGACCATGGCCCTGGCCATGAATCGGCTCGGCGCCCGGTCCAACTCGGGCGAGGGGGGCGAGTCGCCGGACCGGATTGCAGACCCTGCCAGGACCAGCCGCATCAAGCAGGTGGCCTCGGCCCGGTTCGGGGTGACCAGCGACTACCTGGTCTCGGCCACCGACCTGCAGATCAAGCTGGCCCAGGGAGCCAAGCCGGGGGAGGGCGGCCACCTTCCCGGCGCCAAGGTCCCGCCCTGGATCGCCCAGGTCAGGCGTTCCACACCCGGTGTCGAGCTCATCTCGCCTCCGCCCCACCACGACATCTACTCCATCGAGGACTTGAAGCAGCTGATCCACGACCTGAAGATGGCCAACCCCAGGGCCCGCATCCACGTCAAGCTGGTCTCCGAGCACGGGGTGGGAACCGTGGCCGCGGGCGTGGCCAAGTGTCATGCCGATGTGGTCCTCATCTCGGGCCAGGACGGCGGCACGGGGGCGGCGCCGCTCAACGCCATCAAGCACGCGGGCACCCCCTGGGAGCTGGGCCTGGCCGAGACCCAGCAGACCCTGGTCATGAACGATCTGCGCTCGCGGATCGTGGTCCAGTGCGACGGGGAGCTCAAGACCGGCCGCGACGTGGTCGTAGCCGCCCTGTTGGGGGCCGAGGAGTTCGGCTTCGCCACCACGGCGCTGCAGGTGGAGGGCTGCGTCATGATGCGGGCCTGCCACAAGAACACCTGCCCCCAGGGCATAGCCACCCAGGATCCGGAGCTGCGCTCGCGCTTCACCGGCCGGCCCGAGGACCTGGTCAACTTCTTCATGTTCATGGCCCGTCAGGTGCGGGAGATCCTGGCCTCCCTGGGATTCGCCAGCCTGGAGGAGGCGGTCGGCCACGTGGAGTGCCTGCGCCGGGACCCCTCCGTGCGCACCTGGAAGAGCCAGGGCATCGACCTGGATGCCATCCTGCGCAAGCCTGGCCCCACCCCGGGCACGGTGCTGCACCACACGCAGGCCCAGGATCACGAACTGGACAAGTCCCTGGATGTGGACCTGATCAACCAGGCCGTCGACGCCCTGGACGAGGGCCGGCCGGTGGCCATCAAGACAACCGTGCGCAATGTCAACCGGAGCGTGGGTACCATGCTGGGCTACAGAATCACCCGCCAATACGGAGCCGCCGGCCTGCCTGTGGACACCGTGGACATCACGTTGACAGGTTCTGCCGGTCAATCCCTGGGTGCATTCATCCCCAGGGGCGAGACCATCCGGGTGATCGGCGAGGCCAACGACTATGTAGGCAAGGGCCTGTCCGGCGGCCGTCTGATCCTCCAGCCTGCCCAAGGCGTCAGGTTTGATCCGCATCAGACCGTCATCTGCGGCAACGTGGCTGGATTCGGCGCCACCTCGGGCGACATGTTCGTGGCCGGCAGGGCCGGGGAGCGCTTCGCCGTACGCAACGGGGGCGGCCGTTTCGTGGTCGAGGGCTTGGGCGACCACGGTTGCGAGTACATGACAGGCGGCCTGGTGGTGGTTCTGGGTCCCACAGGGCGCAACTTCGGCGCCGGCTTCTCGGGAGGGGATGCCTACCTGCTGGACATGGACACCTCCCGGCTCAATCCGCAAGCCTGGAATGACGGCTCCCTGCTGGCCTTGGAGCCTGACCAGGACCAGGCGGCCATGCTCAAGGAATTGATAGCGGAGCATGTCCGGCTGACCGGGTCAAAGGCTGCGGCCGGGCTGCTGGAGGACTGGCCGAGCGCGCTGGCCCGGTTCACCCATCTGGTTCCCTGTCGTTATCTGGCCATGAAGAAGGCCATGGAAGAGGCCGAACGCGAGCAGGTGGACTTCAACGAGCCCGGCGTCTGGGACGCCACCTACGCCCAGGTCATGGAAGGAGCGCACTGATATGGTCGACCCCAAGGGATTCCTCAAGGTACGCACCCGGCACGAGCTGGCCGAGCGCCCGGTAGCCGAACGACTGAAGGACTGGCGGGACGTGCACCAGACCACTGGCCCTGGTCCCTGGACCGCCGAGCAGGCCGCCCGCTGCATGGACTGCGGCACCCCCTTCTGCATGACCGGCTGCCCCCTGGGCAACCTGATCCCCGAGTTCAACGACCTGCTGTCCCGAGGCCGCTGGGAGGAGGCTTACGAGCGGCTGAGCCTGACCAACAACTTCCCGGAGTTCACCGGACGGATCTGTCCGGCTCCCTGCGAGTCCTCCTGCGTGCTCTCCATCCACCAGCCGGCCACCACCATCAAGCTGGACGAGCAGACCATCATCGACCAGGCCTGGTCCCTGGGCCTGGTCAAGCCCAGGCCGCCCCAGCGGCTGACTGACATGACCGTGGCCGTGGTCGGGTCGGGTCCTGCAGGGCTGGCCTGCGCCCAGCAGCTGACCCGGGCCGGGCACACGGTGGTGGTCTATGAGCGCGCCGATGCCATAGGCGGACTCCTGCGCTACGGCATCCCAGCCTTCAAGCTGGAGAAATCCCTGCTGGACCGTCGGCTGGAGCAGATGGAGGCCGAGGGGACCCGATTCCGCACCGGCGTCGAGGTGGGCCGGGACCTGGGCTGGGACCAGCTGCGGGCCCGCTATGACGCCCTGGTGGTGGCCATCGGTTCCACCGATCCCCGGCGGGTGGACCTTCCCGGCAGGGAGCTGAAGGGCATCCACTACGCCATGGACTTCCTGCCCGACCCCACCCGCAAACTGATGGGCCGCGAGCCCATCAATGACATCGATGCCGCCGGCAAGGACGTTATCATCATCGGCGGCGGCGACACAGGGTCGGACTGCCTGGGCACGGCCCTGCGAGAGGGTGCCAAGTCGGTCACCGTCCTCCAGATCCGACCCAAAGAGCCCTCGTCCAGGCCCGATAACCGGCCCTGGCCAACCTACGCCCGGCTCTACAATCCCACCTCTTCCATGGAGGAGGGCGGCCACTACGAGTACGCGGTGGACAGCCTGGAATACCTGGGCGACGGCTCCGATGACCGGATCAACCTGGACCGGACCAGCGCCCCCACTGGCTTCGACCGGGACCATGAGGGACGGGTGCGCGGCGTTCGCGTGGTGGATGTCAGCCGTGACGACCAGGACCGAATCATCCCCCACCCCGACACCGAGCGGGTTCTGCCTGCCGACCTGGTGCTGATCAGCATTGGCTTTGCCCATCCGGAGACGGCCACCCTGACCGGACAGACCGGCCTAGGGCTGGACCCGCGCGGCAACGTGGCACGGAATGCCGACTACGCCACCGAACGTGACGGCATCTTCGTGTGCGGTGATGCCGGACGCGGCCAATCCCTGGTGGTCTGGGCCCTGGCCGAGGGCCGTTCCTGCGCGGCGGCCGTGGACCGGTATCTGACTGGCGCCACTGAATTGCCCGCCCCCATCCGAGCCGATGAGCGCGCCATGGCCCTGCCTGCGGCCGACAAGCGCCCACGCTAATATGAAAAGGTATGGTGCCGATCGAAGGGATGGAGGCAGTGGGATATGACCAACCGCGCTGAACGTAGGGCGCAGGCCAAGCGGAGCCGCCGTGGCGGCAGCGACGACCGGAGGATGACGGCCAAGGGCAGGGCCGGAGTGATGGACGAACGGGCCTTGCAGGAACGCTCCCGCCGGCTGGAGGCTGGCCAGGGCGCCGAGTGGAAGCCCACCGGGCATACCGATGACCTGGTGCAGAAGGACTCCGTGGATCCCAATGACCGCAATCCCCGTCTGCTCAGGGCTCCCAGCGGCGTGCGCCAGTGGCTGCGGATTCTGGTCTGGGCCCTGATCATCTGCTCCGGCCTGGCCTTCCTGGTCTGCATGTGGCTGCCCCACGTTCCCATCTGGGCCACCATCGCCATCGCGGCGGTCTTCTGCCTGGGCGTGCTGGGGCTTTTCCTGGTCGGCGGCAACCGGGACAATCCACGCCTGGACTCCTATGGAACGGCCCTGTGACCATGACCGAAAGCGTGGCAGAACAGCAGGCCGTGCTCATGCAGCACGTGGGATTCCGCCGTCAGGGCCGGGTCATACTGAACGATGTCAACCTTGAGGTGGGCCAGGGGCAGAAGTGGGTCCTCTTCGGACCCAACGGCGTGGGCAAATCCACCCTGGTGGCCATGATGAGCACCCGAGGCTTCCCCAGCACCGGCAGCGTGGAGATTCTGGGCAACCGGCTGGGCAAGGTGAACGTCTTCTCCTACCGGCATCGGATTGGTCTGGCCTCGGCTGGCCTGGCCAAGACCATCAGCCCCCAGGAGGATCCCTACGACGTGGTGCTGACAGCCTTCAGCGATACCACCGGACGCTGGAGGGAGACCTTCACGGCCAAGCAGGAAGAGGCCACCCTGGCCCTGATGGACCGGTTCGGCATCGCCTACCTCAAGGGCAAGCGCATGTACCGGCTCTCCGAGGGGGAGCGCGGCCGGGTGCTGATATGCCGGGCGCTGATGGCCAATCCCGACCTGCTCATCCTGGACGAGCCGACCACCGGACTGGATCTGGGCGGCCGGGAGCTGGTGCTCAGGGCCTTGAGCGACATCGGCAGGGAGGACAAGGACCGCACGGTCATCCTGGTCACCCACCGGCTTGAGGAGATTCCTCTGGGCTTCGATCGGATAGCCATGATGGGCCGGCGTCCTGCCGACACCGCAGACACCGGCGACCCGGATCCAGGCACCATCGTCTACCAGGGCCCCTTGGAGGGTGGACTGACCGGTCCGCGCCTGAGCGAGCTCTTCGGGCTGGATCTGACCGTGGTCCACCGTGACGGACGCTGGGGTGCCTTCGCCGTCTGAACGCACTGCTGCTGACCACCTTCTGACACGCCCATATCAGCTCAAGGAATAGCAAAGTCGTTCTCCAAGGCACGGGTATAGACTACAGTGGTTTGTCTGCCCGGGGACTGCGGCAGATCTGTATGCGTGAAGGATGTTGACGTGATCAAGATATGGACCCGCTACCTGAGGCCTTATTGGCTCCAGGCGGCCGTTCTGGTGCTCTTTCAGGTGGCGCAGACGGCCTTGAACCTCTACCTGCCCAACCTGCAGGCGGACATCATCGACAAGGGCGTGGCCGTAGGCGACCAGGATGCCATCTACAGGATCGGCTGGCAGATGATGGGGATCACCGCCCTCCAGATCGTGGCCAACGTGGTCGCCGTCTACTGCGCCACCCGGCTGGCCATGAGGATGGGCTACGAGCTGCGCAGGGACCTGTTCGCCTCGGTGGAGGGCTTCAGCCTCAACGAGATCGAGCGCTTCTCGGCCGGTTCCCTGATCACCCGCACCACCAACGATGTCCAGCAGATGCAGATGACCACCATGCAGACCCTGATGATCATCCTGCAGGCCCCTGTCATGCTGATCGGCGGGCTGATTCTGGCCCTGCGCCAGGACGGCCCCCTGACCTGGTCCCTGGCGGTCATCATCCCCCTGATTCTCCTGGTGGCCCTGGTGCTCATGGGCAGGATGGGCCCCCTGTTCACCCGCCTGCAGAACATGCTGGACTCCGTCAACCGCCTGGTCCGCGAGCAGATCTCCGGCGTGCGGGTCATCCGTGCCTTCGTCCGCGAGAAGACCGAGGCCGCCCGCTTCGACAAGGCCAACCGCGACGTCTACGGTGTCCTGATCTCCACCGGCCGGCTGATGAGCATGATGGTGCCGCTCATGTGGTTCCTGCTGAACATGTCCAACGTGGCCATCATGTGGTTCGGCGGCCGCCGCATCGACTCCGGAGCCATGCAGATCGGCGCCCTGCAGGCCTTCATCCAGTACCTGATGATCATCCTGTCAGGCCTGATGATGGCCGCCATGATGTCGGTCATGCTGCCCAGGGCCGCTGTGGCCGCCCGAAGGATCAACGAGGTCCTGGAGGCCACCAGCGAGATCGCCGCTCCCGAGCGTCCCTACCGCAACGAGCACCCTCAGGGGCTGCTGGAGTTCAAGCATGTGGACTTCAGCTATCCTGGCGCCCAGGACCCGGTCCTTTCGGATATCTCCTTCACTGCACGGCCGGGGACCACGACGGCCATCATCGGGGCCACGGGATCCGGCAAGTCCACCATCATCCGGCTGGCCAACCGCATGTTCGACGTCACCAACGGCCAGGTCCTGGTGGACGGGCACGATGTGCGCGAGTACGACCCCGACCAGCTGGCCCTGATCTTCGGGCCGGTCCCGCAGAAGGCCACCCTCTTCACCGGCACCATCCGCGACAACATGCACTACGGGGACCCCGATGCCGATGACGACCGCATCTGGCAGGCCCTGCACATCGCCCAGGCCGAGGACTTCGTCCGTGAAATCCCCGAGGGCCTTGATGCCCGCGTGGCCGAGGGCGGCACCAACTTCTCCGGCGGGCAGAAGCAGCGGCTCTGTATGGCCAGGGCCATTCTCCGCAACCCCCGCATCTACACCTTCGACGACTCCTTCTCCGCCTTGGACATGACCACCGACCGCGCCCTGCACGAGGCCCTGGTGCCGGTCACCCGCGAGGCCACCCAGATCGTCGTGGCCCAGCGGGCGGCATCCATCCGCGAGGCCGACCAGATTCTGGTCCTGGACCGGGGCCGAATCGTCGGCCGGGGCACCCACGACGAGCTCATGGAGGACTGCCCCACCTACCAGGAGATCGTCCAATCCCAGGGCGGGCAGGGTCCCGACGTGGAAGAGCTGAGCATTGACGAGGGGAGGGCCGAGTAGATGGCAAGGAACTTGAGCGCAAATACAGGCTCGAAGGCCGTAGGCGGCCGCCGCCACACCGTGGGCCGGCTGGTCCATTACCTGCTGGCCAGCCCCTGGAGGGTCATCGTCATGGTCCTCTCCGGCATGATCGCCGTGGCCATGATCGTCATCGGACCCAAGGTCATGGGCGAGGCCACCAACGTTCTTTTCGAGGGGCTGCTGGGTTCCATGCTGGTCAAGATGGGCGCCAAACCCGGCACCCCCAAGCAGGCTGTGGTCACCTACCTGCAGTCCCGCGGGCAGGACAAGTTCGCCCGGATGATCGACTCCATGAACGTCCAGGTGGGCGTGGGCATCGACTGGGGGCGCTTCGGCACCATCCTCATGTTCGTCATCGGCATCTACCTGATCTCCATCCTGGTCAGGCTGGTGCAGAACTTCCTGATGACCCGTCTGGTCTCAGACGCGGTCTACACCATGCGCAGGCAGATCGAGGACAAGCTGGACCGGCTGCCCCTGCAGTACTTCGACCGGACCCCGCGCGGCGAGGTCATGAGCCGGACAACCAACGACATCGACAACATCTCGGGCACCCTGCAGCAGATCCTGGGCGAGCTGCTCTTCTCGGTCTTCTCCATCATCGGCGCCTTCATCATGATGCTGACCATCTCGCCCCTGCTGACCCTGATCGCCTTCATCATCATCCCGGTCATGGCCCTGTGCGCGGGCGTCATCCTCAAGAAGACCCAGCCCCAGTTCACCAGGCAGTGGATACGCACCGGCCAGGTCAACAGCCACGTGGAGGAGATGTTCTCAGGCCACATGGTGGTCCGGGCATTCGGACACCAACACAAGGCTGAAGAGGAGTTCGAGGAGCGCAACCAGGAGCTCTACCAGGCCAGCTTCAAGGCCTCCTTCTTCTCGGCCCTGGTCACGCCCATGTCGACCTTCTTCGGCAACCTGAGCTTCGTGATCGTGGTCATCATCGGCGGCGTGCACGTGCTCAACGGCAGCATGAGCCTGGGCGGCCTGCAGGCCTTCACCCAGTACACCCGTCAGGCCTCCCAGCCCATCGGCCAGCTGGCCTCCATGGGCACCATGCTCCAGTCCTCCCTGGCCTCCTGCCGCAGGGTCTTCGACTTCCTGGACGAGGCCGAAGAGGTTCCGGACATCGAGCATCCCGACCATCTGGGCCAGGAGACCGGAGGCAAGGTCGAGGGCCACGTCCGCTTCGACCACGTCCGCTTCTCCTACGATCCGGCCGAGCCGCTGATCAAGGACCTGTCCATCGAGGCCAAGCCCGGGCAGACCATCGCCATCGTCGGGCCCACCGGCGCCGGCAAGACCACCCTGGTCAACCTGCTCATGCGCTTCTACGAGATCCAGGGCGGGCACATCACCATCGACGGCGTGGACACCTCCAGGGTGACCCGCCACGACCTGCGCAGCCACTTCGGCATGGTCCTGCAGGACACCTGGCTCTTCGACGGCACCGTCCGCGACAACCTGCTCTACGGGCTGGACGAGGGGCAGACCATCCCCGAGCAGACCATGATCGATGGCGCCAAGGCCACCCACGTGGACGAGTTCATCCGCAAGCTGCCCCAGGGCTACGACACCGTCCTCAATGAGGACAGCAGCGAGCTCAGCCAGGGCGAACGCCAGCTGATGACCATCTGCCGGGCCTTCCTGTCCGACCCCGATATCCTGATCCTGGACGAGGCCACATCCTCGGTGGATACCAGGACCGAACTGCTGGTCCAGCAGGCCATGAACACCCTGCGCAAGGGCAGAACCTCCTTCGTCATCGCGCACAGGCTGTCCACCATCCGCGATGCCGACCTGATCCTGGTGGTCAACCACGGCTCGGTGGTCGAGCAGGGCACCCACGACCAGCTGCTGGAGCGCGGAGGCGCCTATGCCTCCCTCTACAACTCCCAGTTCACCAAGGGCGAGGAGGACTGAGGGGGCATGAGCCTTAGACGCGGTCCGCTGAGCGTAGGGGAGCGGGTCCAGCTGACCGACCGGCGTGGCCGCAGGCTGACGGTCATGCTTGAACCTGGCGGCCTGACCCAGACCGACCACGGGCTCCTGCCGCACGAGGCCATGATTGGCCTGCCCGAGGGATCCGTGGTGGTGACCATATCGGCTGACAAGTGGCGGCGGATGCGTCACAAGCAGGATGCCGGCACTGCCACAGAAGCACCTGACAGGGCCAAGCCCTGGAAGTCCTCGCGAAGCATAGGAGGATGGGCCTTCACCGTCATGCGCCCCCGGCTGGAGGACTACATCCTCTCCATGCCACGCGGCGCCCAGATCATGTACCCCAAGGACGTGGCCAGGGTCATCCTCCTGGGCGACATCCGTCCAGGCATGAGGGTCCTGGAGTCGGGAGCCGGATCAGGGGCCATGAGCCTGGGTCTGCTGGATGCCATCGGCACGGAGGGGAAGCTGACCAGCATCGAGCGACGGGAGGAGTTCGCCCGGGTGGCCATGGGCAATGCCACCGTCTTCTTTGGACAGCGCCCTGCCCAGTGGGACCTGCGCACCGGCGACTTCGACACCCTTGCCGCCGACCTGCCCGAGGACGAATTCGACCGTATTGTTCTGGACATGCTGGACCCTTGGAACCGTCTGGAGCAGGCCTACCGGGTCATGGCCCCCGGCGGCGTGCTGACCGCCTATGTGACCACCACCACCCAGCTCAGCCGGCTGGCCGAGGCCCTGCGCGCCGACGGCCGGTGGACCGAGCCCGAGATCATGGAGAGCCTGGAGCGCTCCTGGAAGGCCGACGGTCTGGCGGTCCGACCCGAGCATGAGATGATCGGGCACACCGGCTTCCTCTTGACCAGCAGGGCCATGGCTTCCGGCCAGCAGGCTCTGCGCAAGCATATCCGGGCCACCAAGGACTACCAGACAGACGTGGATCAGGGCCGGGGGCCTGCCGAGACCAGCGGCTCCAATCGCGAGTCCGAGATGGATAACCTGGAGGATCTCGAGGATCTGGAGCTGCGCCGGATCTCCGATCGCAAGCTGCGCAAGGTGCTGCGTGACCTGGACCATCAGGTGCGAACTCTGCAAAGCGGACAGGATCAGGAAGACTGATCACCCATGACCGGCGTATCCACTGGGCTCTGTCATAATGGGAAGGGCGACTGATGAGATTGCCGGGAAAGGAAGCATGGATGGGTTTGCGAAAGGGTCTGAAGGCTGAGGATCTGCGGCGGTGCAGCCGAACCCTCATGCTCATGCGTCACGCCAAGACCGGACGCCAGGGGTCGCAGGGCGATCGCAGCCGCCAGCTGACCGACCGTGGCCAGAGACAGGCTCGGATCATGGGCCGTGGCTTGACCGCTTTGGGCCTGGTGCCTGACCGCATCATCTGCTCGGGCGCACCCCGGGCCCGTCAGACCCTGGACGGCATGCTCAAGCCCTTGGGGGATGGGCCGCGTGTCGATTACCGGGAATCCCTCTATGAATCCGGCATGCAGGCGGTCTTCGACGAGCTGGCGCAGACCGAGGATCGTGACCGCCGGGTCCTCATCCTGGGTCATGAGCCCACCATGTCTATCTGCTCACAATGGCTGGCCGAGGACAACTCCGATCCCGACCTTTTGGACCTGCTCAATCTTGGACTGCCCCCGGCCACTATGGTCGTGCTGGGGTCTGAGTGGCCATTGACCGACTGGGGAACCCACCAGGCCCGTTTGCTTGGCATTCTGGGCCCCCAGGACCTTGAAGACTGACCGGCGAACAAGGCGTAGATGATCTTCTATAGGCAGTCTTAGCGTCCAGTAATCCCGTTGCTGCCGTCCTGCCGTTATCGATTCAGGTTATGGCGACACCTTATTTGCACCAATTACCCGCCTCCTCCCGCCGCTGATAGGCTGACCAAAGACATCAGGACGAAACTGGGAGGTTTCATGGCAGCGATTACATCCGTGTCCGGATTCCCGCGCATCGGCGCGCACCGCGAACTCAAGAGGGCCATCGAGGGCTATTGGAAGGGCGAACGGAATCTGGACGAGGTCCGGCGCACGGCCGCCGATCTGCGGGCCAGACACTGGCAGCTTCAGCAGGAGGCCGGCGTCGACCTGATTCCCGTCAACGATTTCAGCTACTACGACCAGGTCTTGGATACATCCATCCTCCTGGGCGTCGTGCCCGAGCGCTATCGGAAGCTGGGCCTGGGCCCAGAGGACACCCTCTTCGCCATGGGCCGCGGCTACCAGGGGGAGCAGGGTGACGTGACCGCCCTGCCCATGAAGAAGTGGTTTACCACCAACTACCACTACCTGGTTCCCGAGATCGACCAGGACACCAAAATCGCCCTTGAGGGCGACAAGCCTTTCAAGGAGTTCCAGGAGGCGCGCAAGCAGGGCATCGCCGCCAAGCCGGTGCTGATCGGCCCCTACACCTTCCTCAAGCTGGCACGCGGCCCCCAGGGCGAGCTGCTGGATCCTGACCCGGCACTGGTCCAGGACCTGGCCAAGGCCTATGCGACCACACTGGAGCGGTTCATCGGCCTTGGCGCCGACTGGGTACAGCTGGACGAGCCCTATCTGGTCCTGGACAAGGAACCGGGCGACCAGGACCTGTTCGATACCCTCTATGGGCCCATTCTCAAGGCCCGCCAGAGCGGCCAGGGCAAGGTCCGTATCCTGCTCAACACCTACTTCGGCCATATTGGCGACTGCTATGCCCGGCTGGCTGACCTGGGCTTCGACGGCATCGGCCTGGATCTGGTCGAGGGCAGGGATGAGAACCTGGCGGCCCTCAAGGAGCATGGCGTGCCGGAGGGAACCGCCATCTTCGCCGGCCTGGTCAACGGCCGCAACATCTGGCGCAACGACTATGCAGTCAGCCTGGGCCTGCTGGATGCCCTGCACCAGGTGACCCCGCACGTGGTGGTGTCCACCGCATGCTCACTGCTGCACGTGCCCTATACCGTGGCCGACGAGGATGGGCTGGATGCCGACACCGTGCGGCCCCACTTCGCCTTCGCCCTGGAGAAGCTGGGCGAGCTGCACGACCTGGCCCAGCTGGCCGATGCCGACGAGGACCAGCGTCGCTCCAGCAAGGCCCTTGCCGACAACCAGAAGCTCTTCGACGGCAGCCGCGTCCAGCCCGACCCCCAGGTGCAGCAGCGCCTGGCCGGCCTTAAGGACGAGGACTTTGTGCGTACCCCGGCCCGGCCCGAACGCCAGAGGATCCAGGCCCAGGAGCTGGGTCTGCCCCTGCTGCCGACCACCACCATCGGCTCCTTCCCCCAGACCGCCGAGGTCCGCGCCGAGCGGGCCCGCCTGCGCAAGAAGGAGATCAGCCAGGAGGACTACGACGACTTCATCGCCCGCAAGATCGACCAGGTCATCGACCACCAGGAGCAGATCGGCCTGGATGTGCTGGTCCACGGCGAGTTCGAGCGCAACGACATGGTCGAGTACTTCGGCCAGAACCTCAAGGGCTACCTCTTCACCCGGAATGCCTGGGTCCAGTCCTACGGCACCCGCTGCGTCAAGCCTCCCATCGTCTGGGGGGACATCTCCCGCGCCAGGCCCATCACCGTGCGCTGGTCCTCATATGCCCAGTCCCGCACCAAGCATGTGGTCAAGGGTATGCTGACCGGTCCGGTGACCATTCTCAACTGGTCCTGGCCCCGCGAGGACATCGATCACAAGCAGCAGACCCGCCAGCTGGCCCTGGCCATCCGTGACGAGGTCCTGGACCTGGAGGCCGCGGGCATCCGCATCATCCAGATTGACGAGGCCGCCCTGCGCGAGAAGCTGCCGCTGCGGCGCTCCGACTGGCACAGCCGATACCTGGACTGGGCCATCCCCGCCTTCCGGCTGGTGCATTCCGGGGTCAAACCCACTACCCAAATTCACACCCACATGTGCTACTCGGAGTTCAACGACATCATCAAGGACATTGATGCCATGGACGCCGACGTGATCTCCTTCGAAGCCTCCCGCTCCGACCTGACCGTCCTGGATGCCATCCAGGAGGCCAGGTTCGAGACCGAGGCGGGTCCCGGAGTCTACGACATCCACTCGCCGCGCATCCCCTCCACCGAGGAGATCGTGGACCGGATCCACGCCATCCTGAAGAAGCTGGACGCGGCCAAGGTCTGGATCAACCCCGACTGCGGATTGAAGACCCGAGGCGACAAGGAGACCTGGCCCAGCCTGGAGCACATGGTGGCCGCCGCCCATCAGGTGCGTGCGGAACTATCGTCCAGTCAGGAGTCGGATCATGCATGAGCCTATCTTTTCCCTGGAGGTCTTTCCCCCCAAGCGCGATGCCCCGGTGGGCACCATCTATGACACCCTGGACGGTCTGGAAGGGCTGATGCCCGACTTCATCTCGGTGACCTACGGGACCGGCCGGCGCTCGGACCGTACAGCCACGGCCCGCATAGCCAAGACCATCCATACCGAGTACGGCATCCCTGCCGTGGCTCACTTGACCGCCCAGTATGCGGACCGCGAGGTGATCGACCAGGCCCTGGACATGTTCGATGATGCAGGGGTGGCAGCGGTGCTGGCCCTGCGCGGCGACAGCGTGGAGGGCCGCGAGCCCGCCGGAGTCTTCGACCATGCCAGCGACTTGGCCGCCTACATCCGCTCCCGTCGGCCCAACCTGTCGATATACGGGGCCTGTTATCCGGAGACCCATCCTGAGGCCGCCTCGCCCGAGGAGGACATTGAGAATCTGCGAATCAAGGTGGATTCCGGTGTGGATCATCTGGTCTCGCAGCTCTTCTACGACAACGCTGATTTTCTTGACTTCCTGGACCGGGCCCGGGCAGCCGGCATCCAAGTGCCCATCGAGGCCGGCATCATGCCCATCACCAACGAGGGCCAGGTCCGGCACATGAGCGAGGTCTGCCAGGCGCGGATCCCGGCGGCGGTTGAATCCATCCTGGAGCGCTGGGGCGACGACCGGGCCAGCCTGCGCGAGGCGGGCATCATCTACGCCTCACAGCAGATCGCCGACCTGGTGGCCCATGGGGTGGACGGCATCCACCTCTACTCCATGAACCACTCCGGCGTCACCAGGCGCATCTGGCACAACGTCCGCCACCTCTTCCATCAGGCGGGGGCCAAGGAGGAGCCGGTCAGCAGCCAAAAATAATTGCATAGGATCGGGGGAGGCCCCGCATCGATGACGGCAAAAGCGTGATCGCCAGCTTTCAGCGACGCTTTTGGCCCTGATTGTCGGTGCGGGGCCTCAGCCATGGCCAGACCTTGAGTGCAGCCCTGTTCAGCGGCGGTATCATGCCAATCAACAGACCGAGGATCATCCCTCCGATGGTCACCCAGGAGGCCAGGTCGCGCCCCAGCAGAATAAGGATCACCACCAGGCCGACCCCGATCAGGGATAGGACCTGTGTCCAGCGCTGCTGCGAATCGGTCAGTCGGTCGTTTTTCTTCGGCAGAAGTCCGTAGATCAGTCCCACCGCTAGCCCTATCAGGGCGCAGGCAATGGTCAGGAGGGTATCGGTCAGCTGCATTCTAGGGTTCCTTCGTTCATGATTGCTCGGGCAATATCTTTCTGGTGCCGCGCAGGGCGTGGACGCGGGCGTTGGCTCTGGCCATGGCATCCAGCTGCTCCTGGTTCTGTATGACATCTTCGGGATCAATGCCCGAAATCAAGGCTATTACAGTCTCATAAGATGTCTTGGCCGTAGGAAGGACTCCTACCAGCCGTCCCTGGCGCATGACTGCTATACGGTCGGAAACCGCGAAAACGTCCGGCAGATCGTGGCAGACCATGAGTATGCTGCGCCCCTCGGAACGCATGCGCTTGATGTAGTTGAGCACCTCTGCGGACTGCATGACTGACAAGGAGGCCGTCGGCTCGTCGAGCAGGATCAGCTCCGGATTGTCCAGCAGGGTCCTGGCGATCGATACAGTCTGTTTTTGCCCCAGGGAAAGGGTTGCCATGGGTTGTCCCACGCGGATGGGGGAGGACAGCGACTGGAGGACCTGACGGGTGCGCCGACGCATGGCTTCGTCATCACGCCGATGGTGACGATCGCGCAATTCCTTGCCCAGGAAGAGGTTGGAGGAGACATCCAGGTTGTCGCAGAAGTCCTGCCCCTGGAAAACGGCTGCAATGCCCAACTGATTGGCGACTCTGATCGAGGGAATGCTGGTCGGTCGGCCCTTCCAGAGCAAGGTACCCTGGTCGGGTCGGATCAAGCCGGACAGAATCCTGACCAGTGTGGACTTGCCTGCTCCATTGTCGCCTACGATGGCGAGCACTTCGTGTTGGCGGATATCCAGGTTGATATGTTTGAGGGCCTCAACGAACCCGAACCTGATGCAGAGGTCGTCCATCTGCATCAAGACAGCGGTTTTATGCAATCCAGGTCACCTCCTCTACGATGATCGACCTGCGGACTTGTTGGACACATCAATGTGTTCGTTGACGCTATCGACAGCCATCATAGCCGCCCCCAAAGCGGAACCGGTAATCGGATAGCGGGCAGGGAGCACCTCCATGGGAACCATGGCGTCAGGGAAAAGCATGCGCTGAAGGGTCTCCCGGAGGGGTTCCAGAAACACGTCTTCGGTTGTGCTCAGAATGCCTCCCAGAATCACCACCTCGGGATCCACGGCGTTGCACAGATCGGCTACTACATTGCCGATGCGGATGGCCGCGTCGCCCACAATCCGTCTGCAGCCCGGGTCCCCCTTGACGGCATTGCCCACCAGATCCTCCAGGGTCATGTTCCCATGGGTCACGCTCAGCAAGGAGACCAGACGGCTCTCGTCCACCACCGTATTCAGGCACCCGCGGTTGCCGCAGATGCAGATATCGCCCAAGGGATCCACCTGGACATGGCCTATTTCGCCTGCCAGCCCGGTGGTGCCCCGCCACACCTCGCCGTTGATGACGATTCCCGCACCCACACCGTCATTGGCGTGGATGTAAACGAAGTTTCGTCTGCCGACTGCCGCGCCCATTCTCAGCTCGGCCATGGCTGAGAAGTTGGCATCGTTGTCCACCTGGACCGGCACCTGGAAAGCCTCATGGAAGGTGCCTATCAGATCCTCCTTGTCCCAGCCTCGCAGGATGCCGGGAATGGCCAGCTGGTGAGTTCTGCAGTCCACTGGGGCCCCCATGGCCAGGCCCAGGCCGACAAGCTCATCCGATTGGGCGCCGATGGAAGTCAGCGTCTCCTTGATCAGGATCATGGCCCGTTCCAGGGTTGTGTCAGGCTTGTGCTGCCGTGGCAGCGCCATATCATGCTCTGCCAGGATGGCATGGCTGGCGTCGACAACTTCCAGCCGCATTTCGTGACGGCCGATGTAGAGCCCGACTCCGAGGCCCTTGCGGCGGGCCAGCATGACCAGGGTGGCGCGGCGGCCGTTTCTGGTGGTGGAGGATGTCTCCAGAAGTCCTTGCTCGCCCATCAGGCGTACCAGGTTGGAGACAGTTGCCGTTGAAAGCCCGGTATTTTCAGCCAATTCGATCTGGGTCATGGCACCGAATCTTCGGATCGTATCCAGCAGTAGGGCACGGTTGGCCTCACGCAGTGAGGACTGTGAACCGAACAATCGATGTGCCATAGGTTCCAGTGTAGCCAAGATCGTGGCTTGCCCCCGCCCAGTGCACCTTTTGCGCCGATGAAAGCCAAAAGTTCGAGGGAATTATTAAGTTCATGTACGAAACATATAAATAGATAATCAGCTTTGTTGAGTTGATAAAGTTAACGCAATTGGGTATGCTGACCACTGGGCCTGCAATGAAGGGGCCCAGGCAGACGGAGATGCCTGCCGGAGAATTCAAGGATGAAGGAGTCTTCATGAAGATGATGCAACGTGCCATGGCGGCTGTCATCGGCGTCGCCATGCTGACCGGACTGGGCGCTTGCGGAGGTTCACGTGCCTCCAGTTCCTCCCAGGAGGGAGGATCGATCGGCAAAGGCGCCACCATCGGCGTGTCCATGCCCACCAAGTCCGAGGAGCGTTGGAACAAGGACGGCAACAACCTCAAGAGCAAACTGGAGAAAGCAGGCTACAAGGTAGTGCTCTCCTTCGCGGATGACAAGCCCGCCCAGCAGAATGCCGACATCGAGAACATGGTCAACAAGGGCGCCAAGATCGTGGTGGTGGCTTCCAAGGACGGCACAGCTGTCGGGCCGGCTGTCGAGAAGGCCAAGGATGCCGGGGCCAAGGTCATCGCCTATGACCGGCTGATCATGAACACCAAGGCCGTTGACTACTATGCGACCTTCCAGCTTGAGCGCACCGGCGTGCTGGAGGCCAACTGGCTGATCGACCAGCTGGGGCTCAAAAACGGAGCCAAGGGTCCATTCAATATTGAGCTCTTTACCGGTTCTCCCGACGACAACAACGCCAAGTACTTCTTCAAGGGCGCCTGGGAGCTGCTGCAGCCCTACTTCAAGTCGGGCGTTCTGGTCAGTCCCTCCCAGCATGGCGGCGGTGTGACCAAGGACTTCAAGCTTTCAGACTGGCAGAAGATCTCCGTCCAGTCCTGGAAGACCGAGCAGGCCCAGAAGGACATGGAGTCCATTCTTGATTCGACCTACGCCCATGGCGAGCGGTTGGATGCAGTGCTGAGTCCTTATGACGGCATCAGCCAGGGAGTCATCAACGCCATCCAGTCCAAGAGGCCCGACATCCAGCCCAATACCGACAACTGGCCCAAGATCACCGGGCAGGACGCCATGGAGATCTCCGTGGCCAACATCTCCAAGGGGCTGCAGGGTCAGACCGTCTTCAAGGACGTCAACAAGCTGGCCCAGGCCGTCTACGACATGATCATCGAAATCGCCGAAGGCAAGAAGGTCACCGGCATCAACGGCACCTTTGACAACAACAGCATCAAGGTGCCCTCGAAGCTGCTGGATCCCAAGGCCATCACCAAGGACAACCTGACCGATCTGGTCAAGGCGAACTACCTGACCCAGGCACGATTCGATCAGCTGACCAAGTGAGGTTGGCATCACAGTCGCGCCGGACCGTCCCGCTTCCGGTCAAGGGGAGGGACGGTCGGCGCACAGGAGGTGAAAGCATGTCCGACGAGGACATCTTGTTGCGAATGCAGGGAATAACCAAGACCTTCGGTCCGGTAAAGGCTCTGTCCAATGTCGACATGGATGTGCGCAAGGGCGAAATCCATGCCATCTGCGGGGAAAACGGGGCCGGCAAGTCAACCCTGATGAATGTGCTGTCCGGGGTCTACCCTCATGGCAGCTATACCGGCGAAATCCTGTTCGACGGCAAGCCCTGCCGCTACCGGACCATCAATGATTCGGAGGACGACGGCATCGTCATCATCCACCAGGAGCTGGCGCTGAGCCCTTTCCTATCCATTGCCGAGAACATCTTCCTGGGCAATGAGCAGGCCCACAATGGCGTAATGGACTGGGACACGACGAGGGCCAAGGCCTCGCGTCTGTTGGAGCGTGTGGGGCTGGACGAGAAACCCGACACCAGGGTCATGGACCTTGGAGTGGGCAAGCAGCAGCTGGTGGAGATCGCCAAGGCGCTGTCCAAGCACGTCAGGCTGCTGATTCTGGATGAGCCCACAGCCGCCTTGAACGACGATGATTCCGATCATCTGCTGGATCTGGTCAGACAGCTGCGTGACCAGCAGGGAGTGACCAGCATCCTCATCACCCACAAGCTGGGCGAGGTGGGGCAGATTGCGGATGGGGTGACCATTCTACGGGATGGCTCCACGGTGGGCGGCATGCGAATCGACCAAGACCACCCGCTGGATCAGGATCTGCTCATCCAGAAGATGGTCGGCCGCGAGCTGACCAACCTCTATCCCGAGCACGTGCCGCACATCGGCAAGGAGGTGCTCAAGGTCAGCGATTGGACTGTCCACCACCCGCAGGATCCCTCCCGCACCGTGGTCGATCATGCCAATCTAGTAGTGCACCAGGGTGAGATCGTCGGACTGGCGGGACTCATGGGTGCGGGCCGCACCGAGATGGCCATGAGCATCTTCGGGCGATCCTATGGCAGCCACATCAGCGGCAGAATCGAGATGCATGGCCGTCGGGTCGAGCTGCCGAACGTCCAGTCGGCCATCGATTCGGGCCTGGCCTATGCCACTGAGGACCGCAAGGTCTTCGGACTCAATCTGCTGCAGAACATCAGGGAAAACGCCTCCTTGGCCTCGCTCAAGAAAATGAGCCGCCATGGGGTCATGAACGAGAACCTGGAGAGGGCACGGGTGGAGGAGTACCGCAAGGACTTCAACATCAAGTGCAGCAACATCGATGTGCCCGTCTCCACCCTTTCCGGCGGCAACCAGCAAAAGGTCGTGCTGGCCAAGTGGGTGATCTCGGATCCTGATGTGCTCATCCTGGACGAGCCTACCCGAGGCATTGATGTGGGAGCCAAATACGAGATCTACGAGATCATCGACCGGCTGGTCGACCAGGGCAAGGCTGTGGTGGTCATCTCCTCTGAATTGCCCGAGCTGATCGGCATCTGTGACCGGATTTATACGGTCAGCCAGGGGGTCATCACCAACGACGTGGAGCGCCGGGACTTCTCGCAGGAATATCTGATGAAGGGCATGACCCAGGAAAAGAAGGGAGTGGCAGCCAGATGAGCTCGCCCAACAGCAAAAAGAGCACCGCCCAGGCGGTGGAACAAGAACAGGCAGGACCTGGCATTCTGGCCTCCCTGGCCAGCAACGCCCGGCAGTATGGCATCGTCGGCGCTCTGGTGGTCATCGTGGTCGTCTTCGAAATACTGACCAAGGGGGTGCTGCTCAAACCCAACAGCTTCGTCTCGCTGATCCAGCAGAACGCCTACGTGATCATCCTGGCCATCGGCATGGTCATGGTCATTATCGCCACCCACATTGATTTGTCGGTGGGCTCGCTGGTGGCCTTCATCGGAGGCGTGTGCGCCATCCTCATGGAACATATGGGGGTCAATTGGATCGTGGCCATCGGCCTGTCCCTGATCGTAGGTCTGCTGATCGGCATCTGGCAGGGTTTCTGGGTCGCCGTCATCGGCATTCCAGGATTTATCACCACCCTGGCCGGCATGCTGATCTTCCGTGGTCTGGCCACAGTCATCGTCGGCGAGTCCGTGCCTATCACCTCCGCACAGTTCAGGGGGATCGCCCGTGACTACCTGCCCAACATTCTGGGATGGTGGGGCCCCTTCGACGGTCTGACCGTGGTGCTGGGCCTGATCTGCATCCTGGCATACGCCTGGTCGCAGATTGCCCGCCGCCGCAAGACCCTGGCTGTAGGTCTGGTTCCTGAGCCCAAGGCCTTGATGACCGGCAAGATCATCGTGGCCGCAGTCGTCATCCTCTTCGTGACCTACCTGCTGGCCTCCTCCGGCAATGAGAACCAGGGCGGAACGCCCATAATGCTGGTCATCGTGGCCGTATTGGTCTTGATTTACAACTTCATCCTCACCAGGACCGTCTTCGGCCGGCATGTATACGCAGTGGGCGGCAACCGCAAGGCTGCCGTGCTCTCGGGCATCAACGCCAAACGGGTGGACTTCACGCTATTCGTCCACATGGGCTTCCTGTCCGCTGTGGCAGCCATCTGCATGCTTTCACGACTGGCCTCGGCCACCGCCCAGGCTGGTATGGAGTTCGAAATGGACGCTATCGCATCCTGCTTCATCGGCGGCACGGCTGTCACCGGCGGCATCGGCACCATTCCCGGGGCGGTCGTCGGAGCCTTCGTCATGGGTGTGATCAACCAGGGACTGTCCATCATGGGCGTGGACACGGCCATCGTCAAGACCATCAAGGGGCTGGTGCTCCTGCTGGCCGTGGCTATCGACGTCATGTCCAAGCGCCGCAAGAGCTAACCAATCATCGGCATGAGGGATGGGCACTTGCCGTCCCTCATGCCGATCAACCATCTTTGGAACATCGGTAAAAAGGAGCACAATCGTGCGTATCACCGGCAAGGCTCGTTCTCGGATGTATGGCCTGACTGCTGCAGCCTGCGCCATCTGGCTGGTCCAATCCCTGGCTGAGGCTGTGCGGGACGGCAGCCTGCTGACATGGCCCACACTGATCTTCTCCGTGTGCTTAGCCGTCGTCACTGTATACTGCGCTGTCTGCGCCTTTCGGGAGGGCCGCAAGGGCTGACGACCCGTCACCCCTATAATGCCTGTACCGGCTCCGCAGACATCAGAGTCGTCGCGGAGCCTTAAGCAAAGGCAGGGGATGAGTCATGGAAGATCCGGCGCAACCGACCACTTCGACCCTGATCCACCTTGGGCTGCACGACCTGGACAAGGCCCGGGTCCGGCTGGATCGGCTTGCCCGCCTGGTGGACGACCAGGCTCTGGCGCAAACCCTGGTCCAGAGCCTCGACCAGGCCTGTGATCCGGACGAAGCCCTTGCGGGGCTGATACGAATTCTGGAGCAGTATCCGCAAGGAGTCCGGCCGGGCTTTCTTTCCGGATCCCCGCAGGAAAACCAAGAGGCCACCCAGTCGCTGATCAGGGTGTTGGGGGCCTCGGAGGCCATGGGCCGACTGATGCGCTCGCGGCCGGAACTGGCAGAGGCAGCCGCCCTCGACCCCGACCACCTGGCTGACTGTTCGGCGGAAACCAGGCAGAGGCGGGTCCTTGACGCCTTGGACAAGGTGGAGAAGAATTCAGAATCCTCGCCTTCACTGGCCGCGTATGCCGATGCACTGCGGTTCGAATACCGGCTGCAGCTGGCTGCAGTCATGGCCCGAGACCTGGCAGCTGAGGATCCTCTGGAGCTGGAGCCAGCAATCAGCAGGGCCCTGTCAGACATGGCCGATGCCGCACTCCAAGGGGCCCTGAGCATTGCCTGCCGTCAGGTCCCCAATGCGGATTCATGCCGTCTGACCGTCATTGGCATGGGCAAGCTGGGCGCTCAGGAGCTCAACTACGTGTCCGATGTGGATCTCA
This sequence comes from Bifidobacterium sp. ESL0825, assembly GCF_052606465.1. Classification (NCBI taxonomy): domain Bacteria; kingdom Bacillati; phylum Actinomycetota; class Actinomycetes; order Bifidobacteriales; family Bifidobacteriaceae; genus Bifidobacterium; species Bifidobacterium sp. ESL0825. Next base: position 561,567 of record NZ_CP199589.1, on the reverse strand, counting down.
TGTACTTGGTGGAGCCGGCTTCGGGGGCGGACCCGAATGGGACTGATCTTATTGCCGTCGGCACTGCCATGGCCGTCCTCCTGCAGCGGGTCTGCCAGGCGGTCATTCCCGGATCGACCGAGCCGCCGCTATGGAAGGTCGATACCGCCCTGCGGCCCGAGGGACGTGACGGCCCCCTGGTGCGCCGTCTGGCCTCTTACGCCGACTACTATGCCCAGTGGGCTGAGAACTGGGAATTCCAGGCTCTGCTCAAGGCCCGTCCTGTCGCTGGCGACAAGGCCCTGGGACAGGACTATTCGGCCATGGTCGAGCCCCTGGTCTGGGGTGCCTGTCAGCGTCCCAACTTCGTCTACGACTGCCAGCGGATGCGCCAGCGTGTGGAGCGGCTGATACCCGAGGACCGCAAGGAGCGCGAAATCAAGCTGGGCCAGGGCGGACTGCGGGATGTGGAATTCACCGTCCAGATGCTCCAGCTGGTCCATGGCTCCAGCGACCCGGATCTGCGTTGTCCAGCCACCCTGGATGCCCTGCAGGCCCTGTCCCGCGGCGGCTACATTTCACGCAAGCACGGCGACCAGCTGGACCATGACTATCGCTTCGAGCGGGTCATGGAGCATCGCCTGCAGATGTGGCAGCTGCGCCGCACCCACCTCTTCCCGAAAATCACCCGTTCAGGCACACTCGGCCAGCGGCCGCCTAGCCTGGAGGAGCTGGAGAGCAACCGCGATCTGAGGCGGCTGGCCCGGGCCTTCGGTCTGCACGCCGACCAGATGCTGGCCCAATACCAGGCCACCAGAATCGAGGTCCGCAACCTTCACCAGGCCATCTATTTCCGTCCCATGCTGCCCATCAACGCCCAGGTGGACGAGGACGAGGTCAGCCTGCGCCCCCAGGCGGCCCGCGCCAGGTTCGCCTCCATCGGCTTCGCCGACCCCGATGCAGCCATTCGCCACGTCACAGCCCTGACCACAGGGGTCACCCGATCGGCGCGCATCAACCGCATTCTCATGCCCGCCGTCCTCCAGTGGCTGGGGGAGGGGCAGGATCCGGACATGGGACTCCTGGGCTGGCGAACCCTTGAGGAGCACTTCGGCGGCAAGAGCACCTATCTGGGCTTCCTGCGGGACTCCACCTCGGCCGCCCGCCGCCTCTGCCATGTCCTGTCCAATTCACGTTATTTGTCCGGCGCCCTGGCCCGGTCCGTCCAGTCGGTGACCTGGCTGGGCCATGACCAGGACATGATCCCCCGTGATCGGGCCACTCTGGACAAGCGCGCCGCAGCCTATCGAACCAGGCATTCGGACTCGCTGGAGGAGTTCGCCACAGCCGTCCGGGCCATGCGCCGACAGGAAATCGAGCGGATCGGGCTGGGCTGGATGAGCGGGGTGGACGATCAGCAGGCCTGCCTGGCGGGCATGTCCGATGTCTACGATGCGGCCATCAATGCCGCCCTGGACTGGGCCGTGGACCACCGTTCGGAACAGGCTGGCGCGCCAGCCGATCTGGCCGCGATCAGCATGGGTCGCTACGGGGGCAGGGAGGTCAACTTCAACTCGGACGCCGACATCATGCTGGTCTACCGTCCGGCATCAGGCGCCGACCAGGACCAGGCGGCCGAATTCGCACGTGGAGTGACCGCCGACCTGCGGGCCGTCCTGGCTGGACCAGCCAGCCTGGAGCCCGGCATCGACCTGGACTTCGACCTGCGCCCCGAAGGACGTCAGGGGCCTCTGGTGCGTTCCCTGGACTCCTACCAGCGCTACTACCGCGACTGGTCGGAGACCTGGGAACATCAGGCCCTGATCCGGGCCAGGTTCGCAGCTGGGGACGCCGGCTTGGCCAAGGACTTCCTGGAGGGCATAGCCAATCCGCTCCGCTACCCTCAGCAGCCGCCCGACGAGGAGGAGCTGGGGCAGATCCGCCGTCTCAAGGCCCGGATGGAGGCAGAGCGGCTGCCGCGCGGCGTGCGTCGGGACCGGCATCTGAAGCTGGGCCGGGGAGGGCTGTCTGACGTGGAATGGACGGTTCAGCTCCTCCAGCTGCGTCATGCCCACGATCTGCCTGAGCTGCAGGTCACCGGGACGCTGACCGCCCTGGATGCCCTGGAGGCTGCGGGACTTATCAAGGCCAAGGATGCCAAGGCCCTGCGCAGCAGCTGGGTGCTCTGCACAGCAGCCCGCAACGCCAACTTCCTCTGGTCCGGAAGGGTATCCCAGTCGGACATCCTGCCTGACGACGGGCAGGTTCTGGGAGGCATTGCGGTCTGCCTGGGCTACCCGGCCCACCGGGGCCAGCGCTTTGTCAACGAGCTGCTGGCGGCCATGCGCCGCTGCAGGCAGGTCATGGAACGGCTCTTCTACGGCGGCTGACCCTGGGTCCATCCGGGGTCGTATGCTTGTTCAGGTCACATAAGGTGGCCACCTTGAGGAAGGTGAGCCGTTGTCCCAACAAGTTGATCACGCATCCAACACCTCTTCCGCCGTCGTTCCGCTTCGTGGGCGAAGTGTGGTAACCCTCGACGACATTCCCATGACCCAGATCCTGGACCTGCTGGATCGGGCGGCCTACATCGACACCCATCGCCGTCAGGTGGCCCATACCTGCGACGGCCGTGTCCTGGCCACGCTCTTCTATGAACCCAGCACCCGCACCCGGCTCAGTTTCGAGACGGCCATGCTCCGTCTGGGCGGCCAGGTCATCGGATTCGCCGGCGCCCAGCTGGCCAGCGTCTCCAAGGGGGAGTCCATCAGCGACACCCTGAAGACGGTCTCCAACTACGCCGACATCGTGGCCATCCGCCACCCCAAGGAGGGTGCCGCACTGGTGGCCTCCCAGGCAGCCACGGTCCCGGTCATCAACGCCGGAGACGGCGGACACATGCACCCGACCCAGACCCTGACCGACCTGGCCACCATCCGCGCGCGCAAGGGCCGGCTGAACCACCTGACCATCGGCCTGTGCGGGGACCTGACCTTCGGCCGCACCGTCCATTCCCTGATCACCACCCTATGCCGCCTGGGCCACGTGGACTTCGTCCTGATCAGCCCCGACGAGCTGCGCACCCCCGAGTACGTTCTGGAACGAATCCGTTCCTCGGCCGACTGCACCTACCGTGAGACCGGGGACCTGAATGGGGTCATCGGCGACCTGGACGTGCTCTACATGACCCGTGTCCAGCAGGAGCGCTTCTTCAACGAGGACGACTACCTGCGTCTGCGCGACACCTACATTCTGAATGCCGACAAGCTTCGGTCCGCCCGTCCCGACATGGCCATCCTCCACCCGCTGCCCAGGGTCAATGAGATCGCCGTGGAGGTGGACGATGATCCGCGGGCGGCCTACTTCCAGCAGGTCCGCAACGGCATGCTGGTCAGAATGGCCCTGGAGAGCGCCCTGCTGGGCGACGAACTGCCCGGTTACCGCAAGCAGAAGGAGGTGGCCGCATGAAGGTCACCAGCATTGTTGATGGCATCATTATCGACCACGTTCGTGCGGGCACAGCCCTGAAGGTCTTGCACTATCTGCGCGTGGATCCGTCGCAGACCCGGCTGGCCCTGATCATGAATACGGACAGCCGCAAGTACGGGTCCAAGGACATCATCAAGATCGAGCAGACCGGGGATCTGGACCTGACCGCCCTGGGGTTCATCGCCCCGGAGGCCACCGTCGACGTGGTACGGCAGGGCAGGATCGTCAGCAAGCATCAGCCTGACCGCCCCAACCATCTGGTCAACGTCATCACCTGTGTCAACCCGCGTTGCGTCACCACGGTGGAGACCGGCGTGGACCAGCGCTTCCACCTGGACGCTGCCGGGGTCTACCGCTGCGACTACTGCGACGAGAAGGCTGAAGACTGACATGCGGCTGCTGGGGTTGACCGATTGGCGCAGCGGCAGGGCGATCGATCTGGTGCTTCCCCAGGCAGTCGAAAGCGAGCTGATTGACGAGACCGATGCCATGTCGGCAGGGGTGGATCAGATAGATGCCTCAGGGCTGGTGCTGGCTCCGGCCCTGGTCGATCCCCACGTTCACCTGCGCGACCCTGGGCAGACCGACAAGGAGGACATGGTCACCGGCACAGCTGCCGCAGCGGCCGGAGGCTACGGGCTCGTACTGCTCATGCCCAACACCCGGCCTTCCATGGATGGACACGCCAGGATGGCCGACGGGCGCACGGTCATCGACTATCTGGAATCCTATGAGCGGGACCACGGGCTGCGCCTGCCGGCGGACTACGCCCTCTGTGTGGCGGCCACCATGGACCGGGCAGGCCGTCAGGCCTCAAACCCAGACGACTGGTCGGGTCACCTGCCCGGCCACGGCTGGGCCCATCCCGTAGTCGCCATCAGTGACGACGGCTCGGCCGTCACCGACCAGACCCTGGAGGCTGTGGCCGCCAACGCCCGGGAATTCGACCTGCCCATCCTGGACCACTGCGAACATCACGAGCACGGTCAGGTCAATCTTGGCGCTGTCAGCCGTCAACTGGGGCTGGAGGGGATTCCCGCCTCAACCGAGACCGCCATCATCCATCGCGACATCGCCCTGGCGGAGCGCACCGGCACCAGGGTGCATCTGCAACATGTCAGCACTGCCGGGGGATTCGAAGCCGTCCGAAGGGCCAAGGCCCGTGGGCTGCCGGTCACCTGCGAGACCGCGCCCCACTATCTGGCCCTCTGCGACGAGGATCTGCTGCGTTGCGGCAGCATGGCCAAGATGAACCCTCCGCTGCGCTCCCGCGCTGACCAGCAGGCTGCGCTTGAGGCCGTGGCCGACGGCACTGTCGACATGATTGCCACCGACCATGCCCCCCACACCGCTGCCGAGAAGGCGCTGGGGCTCAAGGACGCCCCCAACGGCATCATCGGCCTGGAAACTGCCTACGCGGTCTGCAACCAGGTTCTGGTCACAAGCGGACTCATCAGCCATGACCGCCTGATCGAGCTCATGTCCCTGGCGCCGGCCGAGCTCATGGGCATGCGGCGACTCCTGCCCGAAGACCTGTCCTCGCGCAAGGCCAACAAGGTCAATCAAGCCGACACCGGTCACCTTCTGTTGGAAGTCGATCAGCACAGCGAGGCCGACCAGCCACCCGTCGACCTGGTCATCTTGGACCCCGAGACCAAGTGGAAGGTTGATCCCAGCCGCTTCCACTCCAAGGCGAGGAACACCCCCTTTGCCGGGGCGGAGCTGACCGGACGGGTCATGGCCACCATCAAGGAGGGGCGTCTGGTCTTCTCCCGCCTGCCTGCAAGCCGTGTCATCACCAGGGAAAGGAACTGAGCATGGACCGACTGACCGCGCTCATCCAGGACAAGCAGAATCCGACCGTGGTCGGCCTGGATCCGCGACCGGAACTGCTGCCCAGCCAGCTGATCGAGCAGGCCAGGCAGCGCGCCGCCGGGAGCATGGCCCGGATCGGCCTGGACCCCAAGGATCCGCAGCAGGCCCAGGGCGAGCAGGCTCAGGCGGTCTGGGCGGACCACCTGGCCCGGGCCTATCTGCGCTTCAACCTGGCCATCCTGGAAGGCGTGGCCGACCTGGTACCTGCAGTCAAACCCCAGATCGCCATGTACGAGGCCCTAGGAGCCTGGGGCATCAGGGCCTACACCGGCACCTGCCGGGCCGCAGCCGATCGAGGCCTCTACGTCATCGGGGACGTCAAGCGCGGGGACATCGGCTCCACGGCCGAGGCCTACGCCGCCCACCTGGATGGGCTTCCCCTGCCCTTCGCCCCGGAGCAGGCTGTGGATGGCCCGGACCGAACAGGCGGGAGGTTCCCCTGGTATGAGGATGCCCTGACCATCAACGTCTACCTGGGCTCCGACGGGGTGGAACCCTTCCTGCAAGCGGCCGAGCACATCCAGGGCGACCTCTTCGCCCTGGTGCGCACCTCCAACCCCTCGGGCAGCCAGATCCAGGAGCTGGGCCTGGATACGGACTCAGGCGGCGGCACCATCTATCAGCGCCTGGGCGAATTGGTCGAATCCTGGGGGCGGCCCTCTATAGGCAAATCGGGCTATTCCCGGCTTGGAGCCGTGGTCGGCGCTACCCACCCCGAGGACGGGGCCCTTCTGCGTCAGGCCATGCCCCACACCTTCTTCCTGGTCCCCGGCTACGGAGCCCAGGGCGGTTCGGCGGCCGACGTGGCGCCCATGTTCGACCGGTCCGGCGGCGGCGCTGTGGTCAATTCCTCTCGGGGAATCATCGCAGCCTGGCGAAAGGATCCGGACTACAGCTCGCAGCTCAGCGTTCAGGCGGTCCTGTGCATGGTCACACGCGATGCCCGCCAAGCCGCGCAGGCTATGAAGGACGATCTCAATCAGGCGATCAAGGAGGCCCGATGAAACCCAACCTCTTCATATCCACCAGCCGGGTGGAGGAGCAGGCCCAACAGGCAGGCCGGATGCCCGGACGCCGCACGGCCCAGGTCACCGGCATGGAGCCGTTGGACCGGCGGGTCTGGCGGATGACCATCTGCGACCCCTACCTGGCAGCCCATGCTCCTGCAGGAGCCTTCATCAACCTCTACTCGGCCGACCGCATGACCATGATGCCCAGGCCCTTCGGCATCAGCCGGGTCCTGGAGGGCGAGCAGATCGAGATCATCTTCGCCGTCGTGGGCCAGGGGACCTATGAGTTCTCCCGGTTGCAGCCAGGCATGGCTGTGGACCTGCTGGGGCCCCTGGGCCATGGCTTCGACCTGGAGAAGCCGGCTGACTATCTGCTGGTGGGCGGCGGCCTGGGCGTCCCCCCGCTGATCCGCGCAGCCCAGTGCCTTCAAGGCCGGTCCGGTGTGCGCACCACCGCCCTGCTGGGCTACCGTGACCATCGGTTCGCCGATGCCATCATGGGCCCGCTGACCGATCGATTGGAATCCATCGACAATGCCTCCGGGGATGTCATAACCCTCTTGGACCGGGTGCGCGGCGACATCGATCCCGAGCGGACCATCATTCTGACCTGCGGACCCCTGCCCATGATGCGGGCCGTGGCCGCCTGGGCCCGCCAGACCGGCCTGCCCGCCCAATGCTGCATGGAGTCCCGGATGGGTTGCGGCTATGGCACCTGCGTGGCCTGCACGGTCGACACCGTGGACGGCAGGCTCAAGGTCTGCAAGGACGGCCCGGTCTTTGCCGCCGACCGTCTGATCTGGGATGCAGGCGAGGACAAGAAGGAGGCACGATGAGCGGGCTGACAATCATGGACCCTCTGGAGCCGCACGCCTGGCGGCATGGCACTGTTGTGGCCGGCACGCCCTGGAAGAATCCGGTGGGCACGGCCTCGGGCACCTTCAACCTGGATGCATGCGGCGACTATTACGACGTCTCCCAAATGGGCGCCATCTCCACCAAGGGGGTTTCGCCGGTGCCCTGGGAAGGCAACCCCACGCCCAGGACAGCCGAGAGCCCCGCCGGCATGGTCAACTCCGTCGGCCTGCAGAACCCGGGCGTGGACCATTACCTGGCGGACGAGCTGCCCAGGCTCAAGGCCCTGGGAGCCAACGTGGTCACCAATGTGGCCGGCCACAGCGACGAGGACTATGCCACAGTCGTGGAACGGCTGGCCGACTCCCCGGCTGACATGCTGGAGATCAACGTCTCCTGCCCCAACGTCTCACACGGGGGAATGTCCGTAGGCACCGACGCCAAGGCCCTGAACCGGCTGATCACCAGGCTGCGGGGTCTGACCGACAAGCCCATGGTGGTCAAGCTGACCCCCAACGTCACCGATATCGTGGAGGTGGCCCGGGCGGCCGTCGATGGGGGAGCGGATGCCCTCAGCCTGATCAACACCCTGGTGGGCATGCGCATCGACATCAACACAGGCAGGCCCATCCTGGCCCAGGGCACCGGCGGCGTCTCCGGCCCCTGCATCCTGCCCATAGCTCTGTCCTTCGTCTGGCGGGTGCGCCAGGCACTGCCCGAGGTTCCCATCATCGGCATCGGGGGCATCGACTCGGGACGCACGGCCTTGGAATTCCTCTATGCCGGAGCCAACGCCGTGGAGGTTGGGGCTGCGGCCCTGGTGGATCCTGTGGCGCCCATGAGAGTGGCCCGGGAGCTGGACGATCTGTTGGACGAGCGGCCCAAGCTGGCCGATTTGCTCAAGAAAGGGGAGTGCTGGCGATGAGCGCATCCGCAGCAGAAAACAGGGCCGAACATGACGGTGATACGCAGGAGCAGACTCGCCGCATCCAGGAGGGCTTCACCAGCTTCCTGCTGCAGAGCGGAGCGCTCAAGTTCGGTGATTTCACCCTGAAGTCGGGGCGGCGCTCGCCCTACTTCATCAACGCCGGGGCCTTCAACGACGGACGGCTGATCGCCCTGCTGGGAGAGTTCTACGCCCGGACCATTGTGCAGGCTGTGCAGCAGGGGACCCTGCCCGCCGACATCGATACGGTATTCGGTCCGGCCTACAAGGGGATCCCCCTGGCCGTCTCCACCGCCATCGCACTGAGCGGGGCGCACGGCATGCCGGTCGGCTACACCTTTGACCGCAAGGAGGTCAAGGACCATGGCGACGGAGGGCTCATGGTCGGCACCCAGTTAAGGGATGGCATGAGGGTGCTGCTGGTGGATGATGTCATGACCGCCGGGACCGCGGTCCGCCAGGTGGTGCCCAAGATCATGTCCCAGGCCAAGGTGACCATCGTCGGCCTGGTGCTCTCCGTGGACCGGATGGAGCGCACCGGACAGGGCCAAGGCTCGGCTGTCGAATCCATCATGGACGAATTCCACTTCCCGGTCATCAGCATCGTCAACGTCCGCCAGATCTTCGACGCGGCCGCCTCCATGAAAGGCCCGGACGGGTCGCCCATTCTGGATCAGCGCACGGCCGATGCCGCCAGGGACTATCTGGAGCGCTACGGGGCCTGAGCAAGTGACCAGCTCATATCGGCGCACATTCTCCGGACGGTCATCCCGGCGGCCGACCCTCGTGTAGATTGGTAAAAGTCCGGCGGGCAGGCCGACGGATCATCATCGCAAGGAAGGCCATGGATCATGACAAAACCTCTGGAGCAGAACGGTCATGAGGAACCGGACCGGACTACGGCCGATGCGGTGAATGCGACCAAGCCTACCGTTTCGGCCACTTCAGCTGATGCAGCAAAACCTGCGGATACTGCAGAACCTGCTGAAGGGCGAATTGCCACTGAGGAGAAACCCGTAGAGACAGGTCAGCCTCAGGAGAGCGGCTCTGAAGAAAGTGCACCTGTACAGAGCTCGCGGAGGGTTCCGTTGATACTGGTGGCGGTAGCTCTTGTGCTGGTACTTGCGGCAGGCATATACATGCTGTGGGCTGATCATGCAACAGGCAACCAGTCAGCCCAAAAGCCCTCATCAGGAGCGTCGACCGCGCAAGTCAGCCATGGCCCCAGCGGGGATGCCAAGGCCTACAAGGCCCTGCAGGAGGTCACCGTCAAGCCATCGGTGGCCGACGACCAGGGAGGGCTGACCGTTTCATCCAAGGGGGTCGGCAACAAGAAGAAGGTTGCTGATGCACCTACTCTTGAGATCTTCATGGACCCCATGTGCCCATGGTGCGGCAAGGTGGGCCGGGTCATCGATCCCCAGCTGCAGCGCATGATCAGCGCCGGCCAAATCAACGTCACCTACAACTTTCTGAACTTCCTGGATTCGGCCTCCAGCGACCAGTATTCCAGCCGCGTGGACAACGCCCTGGCCATGGTGGCCCAGGAGGATCCGGATCATCTGCCGGCCTTCGCTGCCGCCGTCTTTGCAGCAGACTTCCAACCCAATGAAAGCTCCTATCAGGCGGTCTCCGATGCACGTCTGGCCGACAAGGCCGTGGGCGTGGGCGTGCCCAGGGCTTTGGCAGACCGTTTCGCCCAGGGAACCTACAGGCCATGGGTGGACAAGGTCAATGCCTATGCCATCACCCGCAAGGATGCCAAGGACGCCAAAGGGGAGTTCTCGACCCCCACCATCATGATCAACGGCAGGGTCTGGGATCTGACCGCAGCGGCCAAGAGCCAAGGCGGATTGGAACATCTGGATCGAGCCCTGCTCAAGGCCCTGGGGCTCAAATCGCAGGATGTGGGCCATCAGGGGAAGATGCCCTCCATCGGAGCACAGGGAAAAGCGCTGGCAGTAAAGTGAACGGCGATTAGTGACCAGCGGCGAAGTTCACTCGTCACCGCTACAGGAGGAACTGTTATCTGTTGGACTGTCGCTTGCCTGGCTCTTACTTGTCTGACTCCTGTTCGATCAGCGAGTATCCGTGGTTGGACACCACCTGGCGCAGCTTGTCCAAGTAGAGTTCGGCGGCATGGGACAGCTTGGTCCGGCTGTTGACGATCCAGCCCACCAGCATGGATTCGTCCGACTCCAGGGGGACACTGACGATCTTCTCGTTGTTGAGGTCCTCGTTGTCGATGCCGGTGCAGACCGTGTAGGCGTTGAGCCCGACGATGAAGTTGAGCATGGTGGCCCGGTCACTCACGGTGATCTGCTTGGGGGAGTAATCGGGCCAGACCGCCTCCTCGGCGAAGTAGAAGGAGCCCTCTTCGCCCTGCTCGTACTGCAGGAAGGGGTAGGGCTCCAGGTCCTTCATGGTCACCATGGCCCGATCGGCCAGGGGGTTGGTTCGTGCGATGAATACATGCAGGTCCGCCCGGAAGAGGGGGTGGAAGTCCAGGTGCTTCTCCCGGAGCATCTTGGACAGCACCCGCTTGTTGAAGTCGGACTCGTAGATGATGCCGATTTCGGACTGGAGGGTGGCCACCTGGTCGATGATGTCCCTGGTGCGCGTCTCCCGTATGGTGAATTCGTACTCGTCGGAATCGATGGAGTTGATCATCTCCACGAAGGCTTCCACTGCGAACATGTAGTGCTGGGTGGAGACCCGGCAGAGCTGCTTGCGGGGCCTGACCTGCTTATAGCGGGCCTCCAGCAGGTCGGTCTGGTCCAGAATCTGGCGGGCGTAGGTCAGGAATTCCGCCCCGTCCACGGTCAGAGCGATCCCCTGGGAGTGGCGGGTGAAGATTTCGATGCCCAGCTCGTTCTCCAGCTCCTTGACCGATGAGCTCAGTGCCGGCTGGGAGATGTAGAGCTCGTGCGAGGCCTCATTCATCGAGCCGCATTCGACGATCTTGACGATGTAGCGCAGTTGGAGCAGTGTCATACAAGCCAATCTATACCTAAGGCCCTATCGGCCCAGGGCCGCGGTTTCAGCCATACCCTGGTCGGCGGCCTCCTGATCCAGATAGCGACCCGGACCCTGGACCTGGGGGTTGCCGTCTTCGTCGTTCACGAAGCTGTAGACCATGGGCACGCCAGTGGGCACGTTGATGGATCTGATGTCCTTGTCGTCAACCTCTTCAAGGACCTTGATCAGGCTGCGGACCACGGACCCGTGGGTGACGACGAGCACAGTCCGGCCCTGGGCCAGGTTCGGGGCTATCCGGCTGCGCCAATAGGGTTGCAGGCGGAGCAGCAGGTCCTTGAGGCACTCGGCACGGATCTCGGCCGGATTCCGGCTGTCCAGCCTGTCGCGCATGGCCGGGGCATAGCGCGGATCCCGTCCCTGAAAGTATGGCGAATCGGTTGCGATGGCAGGCGGCCGAACATCGTAGGAACGCCGGTAGATGTCGAATTGCTGCTGGCCGTAGCGTTCCAGCATGGCCGGTCGCGTCTGTCCCTGGAAGGCGCCATAGTGTCTCTCGTTCAGCCTCCAGGTGCGCTCCACCGGAATCCAGGCCCGATCAACCAGATCCAACACCGTGTTTGCGGTGACGATGCTGCGGGTCAGCAGGGAGGTGAAGACCAGGTCGGGCAGCAGGCCTGACTCCTTGAGCAGCCGTCCGGCATGGCGGGCCTGATCCAGTCCCCGTTCCGTCAGGGGCACGTCCACCCAACCGGCGAAACGGTTGACCGACTTCTGAGTCCAGACGCTTTCCCCATGACGCATGACGATGAGCTGCGCGGTCATCGAATAGACTCCTTTGCTGAGGACGTGTTTAGAACCAAAGCGAGCTGTTCTCGAAGAACTGAGAGGCATCGTCCCCATCCTGGGCGGATTGGTCGTTCTGGTCGGCAGTTCCCTCGGCTCTTGACATGACCAGCCCTATGGCCCTGGGCAGGGCATCGGCCACCTGCCCGGCGCGAATAGGTTGTCCCATGGGTCCTGCAACAGTCCCGTGACCATCCCGCAGGCTGTCCTCGGCTACCAGATCGGCGAAATCCTGGGGCTTGCGGGGGTCGAAGATCAGCGGCTGCTCCCAGCCGGTCTGCCTGCCGCCGCTGGCCAAAGAACCGGCAAGCCCATGCAGGAAAGCCGCAGCAGCCGTCAGATCCACCATCAATGTTGCATCATCCTGGATCGGTCCGGCGTTCTGGGCCAGCAGCGCTCCGATGGTGCCGGAGAGCACGTCCCCTGATCCGGCCGTGGACAGCCAGGCCGGCCCGAAGCCGGTGGTCATGACCCGGGGGCGGTCGGTGCCGTCCTCGCCGACCACCAATGTGATGGCGCCCTTGAGCAAAATGGTGGCCCCGGTCAACTGGCAGGCGCGGACAGCCCAGTGCAGGGGTTCCGACATGACCTGGTCCCCGTCCACGTTCTCGCCATGCGAGTTGAGCAGGGCGGCCATCTCGCCCGCATGCGGGGTCAGGACGGTGCGCGGCCCCAGCCGGTCCGGCAGCAGGTCCAGGGCTCCGGCATCGGCGACCACCGGCGGATCGGCCGCTGCCTCGTCCTCGTCCAGATCGGCGGCCTGCCGGCTGAGTATGTCGGCAATCAGATCCCGCTGATCGTCCTGGCCTTCAGGTCCAGCGGCCTCCAGGGCCTGCCGGGTGGGCACACCCGAACCCAGCACCCAGGACTCGACCCTTCCACGGCCCAGGACCGTTTCGGGCAGCTCCTGCAGGATCAGGTTGCCCACCTGCTCGGGGCCGCAATAACGGATCATGCCCACATTGCCGCTGGCCGCCGCCCTGCTGGAGAGCAGCCCCGCGCCATGGTAAAGGGCGGATCCCGTGACCAGGCCGACCACGCCTCTGGTGTACTTGGTGTCATCCACCCGGGGCGCCCGCAGAAGTCCGGCGCAGTCCTCGGCGTTCATGCAGGAGACGCTGGGGACCAGGGCCGAGGTGTCGAAGCCGAAGTCCACCAGGACGACCCTTCCGCAGGCGTAGGCGGCCGGAGGCAGCATCAGGCAGGGCTTCATGGCTCCCATGGTCACGGTCACATCCGCCGGTATGTAGGCCCCGGGCAGGGTGCCTTCATCAATGTCCACGCCGGAGGGAGTATCCACGGCCAGCACCAGGGGCCTGTCTTGACCGGCGGGGTCGTGCCAGGCTGGTCTATCGGGCAGGCCGCCCTCCATGCCCAGTTCCGCGGCCAGAGCGGCGGGGATGCCGCGCAGCGCCCCCTTGAGGCCGATGCCCGTCATGGCATCGATGATCAGATCCGCCTGTCGGCACAGCTCCAGGGCCTGGTCCAGTTCTTCGGAGGCCTGGTCCGGGCCGGCCGGTGCCTCGCAGCCGGGGATGGCTGCCTGGGGATCCAGGGCCGTGACCACTCCGCCGGCGCGCAGGAGGGCATCCAATCCGCCCTGGTGCAGGCTCCGCCCGGTCGCCACCACCGTCACGTCGGCTCCGTGTCTGGCCAGATCGGCCGAGGCATAGAGACCGTCGCCGCCATTGTTGCCGGCCCCTGCCAGCAGGACGACCCTGGCTCCTGCCGGCTCCAGCCCGGCCTGGGTCAGCATGACGTCGGCCACGGAGGCCAGGGATCCGGCGGCGATACGCATCAGGGGCACCCCGTCATCCAAAAACGGCTGCTCCAAGGATCGGATCATGTCGGCGGTATAGGCGCTGGTGGCCAGAGTCCGGCGGGCTTCGCGGCGTTCATCTGGTGACGGCTTCATGGCATCACACCCCTCATTCAAAAGGTCCACGTGCGGCGGCGGCACGGCCGGCCACGTGCTGGCTCCACTCTATCCGATGGCCTTGTCCTGCAAGCGTTATAAGGTCTGCCTATTTACGAGGGCAGGAAGGAAATCCATGCAGGGATTCGCAATGCCGAATCAAGGGCAGATTATGGCGGTGGTCCTGACGGTGGTGCTCTGTGGCCTGATCGGCTTCGAGCGCGAGTTCCTCAAACACGACGCTGGCATCCGCACCCATATTCTGGTGGGCCTGGGCAGCTGCCTGTTCACCATGGTCTCCCTTTACGGCATCCAGGCCGCTGTGGGCAACTACTCCTGGGATGCCTCGCGAATCGCGGCCGGCGTGGCCTCGGGCATCGGCTTCATCGGGGCCGGGGTCATCTTCTTCAACCACGACTCGGTCAAGGGCTTGACCACAGCCAGCGCCATCTGGGTGGCCGCCGCCGTGGGCATGGCCTGCGGGGTCCAGCTCTTCGCCATCGCCATCCTGGCGGTCGTCTTCTACTTTCTGGCCGTCCTGGTCATCGCACCCATCCTCAAGTGGTTCCTGCGCAACCGTCAGAACACGGTCCTGCGCATCGTATATCAGGATGGCCACGGCTGTCTGCGCGAATCCCTGCTCCTGGCCACCCGCATGGGCTTCGAATCCCGGGTGCTGACCATCCACGAGCTGCACCGGGATGCCTGGAAGGGCGCCGATGTCACCGTCAACCTGCTGGGCAAGGGGGATGTGACCGAGCTGGTGGAATCCATTGGTCAGACCCCAGGGGTCAAGGGCGTGGAGGTCCTAGGAGGGGACGACTGACCCGCTCGCTATTGCGGCTGCCTACTCTTCGGCCACTAGATCCAGGTAGTCGTCGCTCCAGAGGTCCTCATCACCGTCGGGCATGAGCAGCACCCGCTCAGGGTTAAGCGCCTTGACGGCCCCCTCGTCGTGGGTGACCAGCACGATGGCCCCCTCGTATTTGGCGATGGCCTTGAGTATCTCCTCGCGTGAAGCGGGGTCCAGGTTGTTGGTGGGCTCGTCCAGCAGAAGGACGTTGGCCCGGCTGGTCACCAGGGTGGCCAAGGCCAGGCGGGTCTTCTCGCCGCCCGAAAGCACCTTGGTGGGCTTCATGGCGTCGTCCCCTGAGAAGAGGAAGGAGCCCAGGATGGTCCGCGCCTGGGTGTTGTCCAGGTCAGGGGCCACATGCTGCAGGTTCTCCAGAACGGTGACATCGTTATCCAGGGTGTCGTGCTCCTGGGCGAAGTAACCGATCTTGGCCCCATGCCCCAGGGTCACCTTGCCCGTGTCGGGCTGTTCGATGCCGGCCAGCAGGCGCAGGGTGGTGGTCTTGCCAGCGCCGTTGTACCCCAGGATGACCACCCGGGAGCCCTTGTCGATGGCCAGGTTGATGCCGGCGAAGACGATGTTGGAGCCGTAGGCCTTGGACAGGTCCTCGGCCATGATGGGCGTGCGGCCGCAGGGAGCAGGATCCGGGAAGCGCAGGTCCGCCACCTTCTCGGCCTTCTCCGCCTCCTGGGTGTCCGCCAGCAGGCGCTGGGCACGACGCATCATATTCTGGGCAGCCACGGCCTTGGTGGCCTTGGCGTGCAGGCGAATGCCCTGCCGCATCAACCGGTCGGCCTTCTTCTCGGCCACCTCCCGTTCGCGGCGTCGGCGCTCCTCGTCCACCACCCGCTGGCGCAGGTAGGCCTTCCATCCCATGGTGTACATGTCGATGCAGGAACGCTGGGCATCCAGGTGCCAGATGCGGTTGACGGTCTCGTCCAGCAGCTCGGTGGAGTGGGAGATGATCAGGAAGCCGCCCTCGAACCGGCGCAGGTAGCCCTTGAGCCATTCGATGGAGTCGGCATCCAAATGGTTGGTGGGCTCGTCCAGAATCAGGGTGTCGGCGTCGGAGAAGAGAATCCTGGCCAGCTCGACCCGTCGGCGCTGACCGCCGGAGAGGGTGCCCAGTGCCTGCTGCAGGGTCTCCTGGCTCAGCCCCAGGCTCTCGCCCATGACGATGGCCTGCGACTGGGCCGCATAGCCGCCGGCGTTCTCGAAGTCCTGCTGGGCCTTGTCGTAGCGCTTCATGGCCTTTTCCATGACCTTGGGGTCGGGACTGGTCATATCGGTCTCGGCCTTGCGCATCCGTTGGATGATGGATGCGATGTCCCTGGCGCTCATGACCCGGTCCAGGGCGCTCTGCTCGGAGTCGCCCGCATGGGTGGACTGGGGCAGGTATCCCAGCTGTCCGGTCACCCGCACCTTGCCGGCCGAGGGGAGCATATCGCCGGTGATGACCCGGGTCAGCGTGGTCTTGCCGGCGCCGTTGCGGCCCACCAGGCCGATCCGGTCGCCCTTGGTCACGTGGAAGTCGGTGGCTTGCAGGAGTAGTCGGGCACCTATCCGGATCTCAAGTCCCTGCGCCTCAATAGCCATGCCGCCTCCGACCCCGCTTTCCTTATGGATTCAAATCTTGCAAGGAATCATGGTAGCAAGAAGCAAGCCCCGCCAGTGCGTCTCGGCTGACGGGGCAATGGATGGATCATGGATGGATCAGCGACGGACCAGCCTGAACTTGTCCCAGGGGAAGTAGACCAGGAAGGCGCCCACGGCGGTCAGGGCGATGACCAGCACGCCCATGGCGGCCGCGAAGGAGAAGATCCTGATGCCGATGCCCAGGCAGGCCCAGATGACCACCAGGCCGAAGACCCAGTCCTTGCCGTGCCTGTTCATCAGGTAGGCGACGGCCAGGAGGGCGCCGACCACGATGATGGTGGCGAATCCCTGGACGGCGTTGCCGACCTTGTGCCCGGCGACCACCATGTATCCGGCGTTGACCAGGGTGGCCACGCTCAGCCAGCTGGCGTAGATGGACAAGGGAATCCAGTCCAGGGCCTTGGCGGCGGTGGGGGTTCCGGCCTTGGTGGCGTCCCGGCGCACCAGGGCGTAGAGCATCCAGGCCAGCACGGTCAGAACGAGGATGATGACCAGGGCCCAGAAGTTGCGTTCCATGTGCCACAGGGCCAGCCAGGCGATGTTCAGGCAGCAGGTGGCCACGAAGAGCAGCCCACTCAGCGTGAAGGGCAGGAAGCCCAGGCGTTTGCGGCTTGGCCCGGCCAGGCAGAAGCGGAAGAGCCAGATGGCCAGGGCAATGTAGATGACCCCCCAGATGGCGAAGACGTATCCGGCAGGCATGATCCACAGGTCTACCTTGCGAGCCAGCCCGCCCACGGTCGTGCCATTGAAGTGGTAGACCTCCGCATAGCCGTTGAAGCCCACCATGGCCACCCAGGCCACCCAGAGCAGGATGTCCTCGAAGAGCTTCCAGCCGCGCCCCTTGGAGGATTCCTGCTCCTTCTCGGGCTGACCCTTCTTGTTCTGCTGTTCCTTTGCTTGGTGCTGTGCTTGATTTGATTCCTGTGCTGCCTTAGTGCTGCTGTTATCAGAGCGTTTCTCGCCTCTACTGGCGGTCTCATCTGTGCTGGTTTTTTCAGTCGAGGCCTTCTGCGACGAATCAACAGACTGCTTGGCTGAGGCACTTGAAGACGATGAACCTGAACTAGACGAATTTGAAGCCGAAGAATTTGAAGTCGACGCACCGGAAGATGCTGAACTCTCATTCCTCGAACTCCGGGCTGCCGATGACGAGCCCGAGGTTGATTGGCTGCCCTGCATGGCAGGGGAGGTGCGCTTGGCCCTCTCGACCGGGTCCTGGTCGTCGGTCCAGAGTCTGCGCGGATTGTCCTTGTCAGTCATGGCACATGCTTCCTCTCCTTGCCGGCCGCAACCGTACCGCCGCCATGGGGATGGCCCCGGGCATGGGCCGACCGGCCTCTGCTTCAACTCTAAATCGGCCAGCCCGGCTCAGTGGTATTGACCACCCGGACCGGGCGGCCGCCGGTGCTAGCCTGAAGCCAAATCCTGAAGCCAAATACTGCAGAGGGGAGCGTGAAGTGGCCGAACCTGTATATCGATGCGACTGGGCTCGGGTGGATGATCCGCTTATGCGCAGCTACCACGACCATGAGTGGGGCCGCCCCCTGCACGGCTCCCAGAGGCTCTTCGCCATGCTCTCCCTGGAGATATTCCAGTGCGGGCTCAGCTGGCAGCTGGTCCTGCATCGCCGCCAGGCCCTCTTCAAGGATTTCGACAACTTCGATATTCAAGCGGTCGCGGCCTTCGATGCCGACCGAATCAACTCTCTCATGGCTGACCCATCCATCATCCGCAATCGGCGGAAAATCGAAGCCACGGTCGCCAATGCCGCCCTGATCGCCCGCCGATTTCCCGGGGAGGCATTCGACCGCTACTGCTGGTCCTTCACCGGCGGGCTGACCATCAACCACGACTACCCGGACGATCCGTCCATACCGCGCTACGACCACCTGTCGGCCATCGTCTGCAAGGACATGCGCGACCTGGGCCTGCGCTTCCTGGGGCCGGTGACGGTCCATTCGTTTCTTCAGGCGGCCGGCATGATCAACGACCACCAGCACGACTGCTTCCTCAACGGCTGCGGCCGTCCGCCCCTGGATCCGCCCGCCCCGGCCATCTAAGCCGTCATCGAACACCTGTTCGAATTATTCGGCCCCGGCGATAGTATGGTCAGGCTTTGGCCTCAGCCTTGGCCATGGGTCTTCAGGGAAGCGGATGGGAAGCACGTGAAGCAGCAGAACAAGCCTAAGTCGACAGTGGACGCGGCAATCGAGAACCCGCGCATGATCGAATCCAAGGGGTCCCTGGTGGCGGACCTGTCCACGGTGCCCAACGACCGCAAAATCGTCATCCAGGGCGCCCGGGCCCACAACCTCAAGAACGTCAACCTGTCCATACCCCGCAACCGGATGGTGGTCTTCACCGGCCTGTCGGGCTCGGGCAAGTCCTCCCTGGCCTTCGACACCCTTTTCGCCGAGGGCCAGCGCCGCTACGTGGAGTCCCTCTCCGCCTATGCCCGCCAGTTCCTGGGCCAGATGGACAAGCCCGACGTGGACTTCATCGAGGGCCTGAGCCCGGCCGTCTCCATCGACCAGAAGACCACCAACCGCAACCCCCGGTCCACCGTGGGCACCATCACCGAGGTCTATGACTACCTGCGCCTGCTCTTCGCCAGGACAGGCATTCCCCACTGCCCGGTCTGCGGGGCCGAGGTGCGGGCCCAGTCGCCGCAGCAGATCGTCGACACCCTCATGTCCAGGCCGGAGGGGACCCGTTTCCAGCTGCTGGCCCCCATCGTCAAGGGCCGCAAGGGCGAGTTCGTTGAGACCCTGGAGCTCCTGCGCTCCGACGGCTACTCCCGGGCCATCATCGACGGGGACATGCACCAGCTGTCCGACTCCATCAAGCTGACCAAGCAGAAGAAGCACACCATCGAAGTGGTGGTGGACCGGCTGGTCATCCGCGAGGGCATGCGCCAGCGGCTGACCGACTCTGTGGAGACCGCACTGAGGCTGGCCAAGGGCACGGTGGTGGCCGACTTCGTGGATCTGGATGCCAAGGATCCCGACCGCCGCCAGCCCTTCTCCGAAAAGCGTTCCTGCCCCAACGGCCACGAGCTGGAGCTGGACGAGATCGAGCCCCGGACCTTCTCCTTCAATGCCCCCTACGGAGCCTGCCCGGCCTGCACCGGCCTGGGATTCAACCTGGAGATCGACCCCGAGCTGGTGGTGCCCGACCCGGAGAAGAGCCTCAAGGACGGGGCTGTGGAGCCCTGGAGCGGCACCAAGAGCCAGCAGCGCTTCTACGGCCACCTGCTGGACGGCCTGGCCAAGGAGATGGGCTTCTCCACCTCGACCCCCTGGAAGGACCTGCCCGAGGATGTCCGCCATGCCGTCATGTACGGGCACGACTTCAAGGTGGACGTCTCCTACCGGAACCGCTGGGGCCGCCTGCGCGAGTACACCACCGGGTTTGAGGGCGTGGTCCGCACCCTGATGCGCCGCCACGACGAGACCGACTCGCAGCCCATGAAGCAGTACTACGAGTCCTACATGCGCGAGGTGCCCTGCCAGGTCTGCCAGGGCAAGCGCCTGAAGCCCGAGGTCCTGGCCGTGACCGTGGACGGCCTGTCCATCGCCCAGGTCTGCGACATGGCCATTTCCGCCAGCCTGAAGTGGATTGAGGGCCTGCACATGGAGGGCGCCCAGGCCAAGATCGCCGGGGAGGTCCTCAAGGAGATCCGCGCCCGCCTGCGCTTCCTCAACGACGTGGGTCTGAACTACCTGACCCTGTCCCGGGCGGCGGCCACCCTCTCCGGCGGCGAGGCCCAGCGCATCCGCCTGGCCACCCAGATCGGCTCGGGCCTGGTGGGCGTCATGTACGTGCTGGACGAGCCCTCCATCGGCCTGCACCAGCGGGACAACGACCGGCTGATCAAGACCCTGCAGCGGCTGCGCGACCTGGGCAACACCCTGATTGTGGTCGAGCACGACGAGGACACCATCCGCCAGGCCGACTGGCTGGTCGACATCGGCCCGGGAGCCGGCGAGCACGGCGGGGAGGTCATCTTCTCCGGGCGCTCGCAGGACCTGGTCAAGGCCTCGCGTTCAATTACAGCAGACTACATCGCCGGACGCCGTTCCATCGAGGTGCCCAAGCGCCGTCGAAAGACCAGCAAGACCCGGCAGCTGACCGTGGTGGGGGCTCGCGAGAACAACCTGAAGAATCTCAAGGTCTCCTTCCCGCTGGGAGTCATGACCCTGGTCACCGGCGTCTCCGGCTCCGGCAAGTCCACCCTGGTCAACTCCATCCTCTATCCGGTGCTGGCCGACCAGCTCAACAACGCCCGCATCGTGCCCGGCAAGCACACCCGGGTGGAGGGCGTTGACCAGGTGCGCAAGGTCATCCACGTGGACCAGAACCCCATCGGCCGCACCCCGCGCTCCAACCCGGCCACCTACACCGGCGTCTGGGACAAGATCCGCCAGCTCTTCGCCAAGACCCCCGAGGCCCAGGTGCGCGGCTATGGTCCAGGCCGCTTCTCCTTCAACGTCAAGGGCGGCCGCTGCGAGACCTGCCACGGTGACGGAACCATCAAGATCGAGATGAACTTCCTGCCCGATGTCTACGTGCAGTGCGAGACCTGCCATGGCAAGCGCTACAACAGGGAGACCCTGGAGGTCACCTACAACGGCAAGACCGTCTCGGACGTGCTGGACATGCCCATCGAGGAGGCCGCCCGCTTCTTCAAGGCCTATCCCTCCATCGCACGCTACCTGGACACCCTGGTGGACGTGGGCCTGGGCTACATCCGCCTGGGCCAGCCGGCGCCCACCCTGTCCGGAGGGGAGTCCCAGCGGGTCAAGCTGGCCACCGAGCTGCAGCGGCGCTCCGACGGCAAGACCGTCTACATCCTGGACGAGCCCACCACGGGCCTGCACTTCGAGGACGTGCGCAAGCTGCTCAAGGTCCTGCACGGCCTGGTCGACAAGGGCAACACGGTCATCGTCATCGAGCACAACCTGGATGTGATCAAGACCGCCGACTGGATCATCGACCTGGGACCGGAGGGCGGCGACGGCGGCGGCACCGTGGTGGCCCAGGGCACCCCGGAGCAGGTGGCCGCCAACCCGGACAGCTGGACCGGCAAGTACCTCAAGCCCATGCTCGATCCCGCCAAGGTAGCCAAGGCCACACGATCATGACCCGCAGCTGCTTCGAGCGGCACACGCCGCAGGTATGGCGACGCACCGCCCAAGCCCTGGAGGAAGAGTCCGCCACCGGCGCCACGACCGGCGTCAACAAGAACGGCGCGCCCCTGCTGGGAGACAGCCGGGACCTCTTCCGCCCCAAGACCTCCGACATCCCCGCCCAGCCGGGGGTCTACAAGTGGCGGGACGGCGACGGCCGGGTCATCTACGTGGGCAAGGCCAAGAACCTGCGCAACCGTCTGACCAACTACTTCCAGCCATTGGAGAACCTGCACCCGCGCACCCAGACCATGGTGCTGACGGCTCGGAGCCTGGAGTGGACCGTGGTGGGCACCGACCTGGAGTCCCTGACCCTTGAATACACCTGGATCAAGGAGTTCGATCCGCACTTCAACGTCAAGCTGCGCGACGACAAGACCTACCCCTACCTGGCCGTCTCCGTGGGCGAGGAGTTCCCCCGGGTATGGATGACCCGCGTGCGCAAGCGGCACGACACCCGCTACTTCGGCCCCTACGCCAAGGTATGGGACATGAAGCACACCCTGGACGCCCTGCTCAAGACCTATCCGGTGCGCACCTGCACCCCCGGCGTCTTCCGCAAGGCCAAGCTCAGCGGCCGCCCCTGCCTGCTGGCCTCCATCGGCAAGTGCTCAGCCCCCTGTGTGGGCCGGATCAGCGCCAGCGACCACCGGCGTCTGTGCACGGAGCTGACCGGGGTCATCACCGGCAGGCTGGGCAAGAGCTACCGGGCCGGGCTGACCAGGAGCATGCAGAAGGCCAGCAAGGAGCTGGACTTCGAGAAGGCCGCCCGCCTGCGCGACCAGATCGCCATGCTGGACACGGTCATCGAGCAGAATGCCGTGGCCTTCGCCTCCAACGTGGATGTGGACGTCTTCGGCGTGGCCTCTGACGAACTGGAGGCCTCGGTCCATGCCTTCTTCGTGCGCTCGGGCGCCATCCGCGGCGAACGCAACTGGAGCGTGGAGCGGGTCGAGGACGTCTCCGACAGCGAGCTGATCAGCGACCTCTTGGTGCAGGTCTACTCGGATCTGATGAATGAGAACGACAGCGAGCTGCACAAGCTGCCTGGGGATTCCGAGACCCAGGTCTCCATCAGCCAGGACAGGGATGCCATGGGCTCCACCCAGAGGGTCACGGCCCTGGATGCCGAGGCCCGGGCCAAGGCCACCAGGAGCCGACACCAGCATCAGGATCAGACCGGACGCGCCGACCTGCTGGCCCCCATCTCCCCGGTGCCTCCCGAGGTGATCGTCCCCATCCAGCCCGACCGTACCGGCGACCTGCAGGAGTGGCTGCGGGGGCTGCGGGGGTCCTCAGTGACCATCCGGGTGGCCAGCCGGGGTGAGAAGAAGTCCCTGATGGACCGGGCCAACGCCAACGCCCGCCAGGCCCTGCAGCGCAGCAAGCTCAGCCGCATGAGCGACATGGGCACCCGCACCCAGGCCATGAACGACGTGGCCAAGGCTTTGGGTCTTGACCGCGCCCCGCTGCGCATCGAGTGCTACGACATCTCCAACACCGTGGGCGGCCAGTTCCAGGTGGCCTCCATGGTGGTCTTCGAGGACGCGGTCCCCAAGAAGTCCGAGTACCGCCGATTCGCCATCCGCGGCGAGGACGGCAAGGGCGCTGTGGACGACATGAGCGCCATCTACGAGACCCTGACCCGGCGCTTCCGCCATGGCAACATCGCAGGCGACAGCGGCGACAGCATGGAGGCCGAGCGAAAGGCCAACGACAAGGCACCCGAACTGGTGGAGCAGGAGGAGGGGGCCATCGTCCAGCAGAACACCGCCGCCCGCCACTTCGCCTACAAGCCCAACCTGATCGTGGTTGACGGCGGCAAGCCCCAGGTGACCGCCGCCGCCCGGGCCCTGCACGACTGCGGGGTGGATGATGTGGCCCTGTGCGGGCTGGCCAAACGCCTGGAGGAGGTCTGGGTGCCCGACGACGACTATCCCATCATCCTCAAGCGCCAGTCCGAGGGCATGTACCTGCTGCAGCGGGTGCGCGACGAGTCCCACCGCTTCGCCATCACCTACCATCGGCAGACCCGGCGCAAGGGTGCCCTCCGGTCGGCCCTGGACGAGATTCCGGGCATCGGCCCCGCCTACCAGAAGAAGCTGCTCAATCACTTCGGGTCGGTCAAGCGCATGCGCCAGGCATCCCAGGAGGAGCTGGAGGCCGTCAAGGGCATCGGATCCGCCAAGGCCGAGGCCATCTACCAGGCCCTGCACAGCGACCAGGATCAGGCCGGGGACAGCCAGCGATAAAATGGCTCAGAAGGCTGGCAGAAGGCCATGCCCTGATCTTGATTGGTGCGTGATTGCAGATATGAATGGGCCTGATCGTCGTTGTGCCGTCCTGGGCGACCCCATCAGCCATTCCCTGTCGCCACTTTTGCATAGATCAGCCTATGCCGCGCTGGGCCTGGACGGCTGGCGCTACGACCGTGTGCGCATGGACGCTGACGGCCTGCCGGACTTTATCCACGGCCTTGACCAGTCCTGGGCCGGTCTCAGCCTGACCATGCCCTTGAAGAGTGCCGTCGGACCCTTGGGCGATTTTCGTGACTGCTGGTCCCAGACCCTAAAAGTGGCCAACACAGCAGTCTTTGCACAGGGCGGCCCAGCCAGGGGCCTGTCCCTCTACAACACCGACGTGGAGGGGATCGTGGCCGCCCTGCTGGAGGCTGCCGACCGCTGCCGGGCCGACGACGACCCTGACGATCTGGCCGCCCTGCTTAAGGCAGCCGGTCAGGGTCGTCAGGACCGGCTTTCTGACCAACCGTATGGGGGAGCGCAGGCCCTGGTCATCGGCAACGGGAACACCGCCGAGTCCGCCTTCTGTGCCTTGAAGGTGCTGGGGGTCGAGCGTGCGGACCTGCTGGCCCGCAACCCGGAGCACTGTGACCACATGCTGGACCTTTCCTCCCGATTGGGCCTGCCTGAACCAAACGTGACCGCCATGGACCGGGCTGAGGCAGCTGAAAGGGCATTGACCAAGGCTGATATTGTCGTCTCCACCCTGCCTTCGGGTGCAGCCGACCCCCTGGCCGATTTGTTCAATACGGCTGATGGCGGCAGTCGCATGAGCCCGGTCCTGCTGGATGTGGTCTATGACCCCCGACCCACCCCGCTCATGAAGGCCTTCTGCCGACGGCCGGGCGCACGGGCCATCAGCGGTGAACGCATGCTGCTTTATCAAGCCGTGCGTCAGGTGGCGCTGATGACCGACCGACCCTTGGCCGCTGTTCCGGTGGCCGCCATGGACCAAGCCTTGAGGGAGGCATGACGATGACGACGGAAAAACCGCCCTTCGCAGGCTTCGAGGTACTGCTGATCACCGGCATGTCCGGCGCAGGCCGCTCCCGCGCCGCCGACTCCATGGAGGACATGGGCTGGTATGTGGTCGACAACATGCCCCCGCGCCTGCTGGTCCCACTGGTCGACATGATGACCTCCGCTGGAAGCTCCCTGCACCGCCTGGCTGCCGTCATCGACGTCCGGTCCCGCTCCTACTTCGACGACCTGTCGGCCGTGCTCAGCCATCTGGACGACCTGGGCGTGCGTTGCCGCATCCTCTTTCTGGACGCCTCCGACCAGGTGCTGGTCAAACGCTATGAGTCCGTCCGCCGTCCCCACCCCCTGCAGGGCTCGGGCCGCCTGATCGACGGCATTCACGAGGAGCGCCGCCTGCTGGGCGGTCTCAAGGAGCGCGCGGACATGGTCATCGACACCTCCAACCTGAGCATCCATCAGCTCTCCACGCGCCTCTACGAAATGGTCCTGGGCTCCGGCCCGACCACCGTGGGCGTGCACATCATGAGCTTCGGATTCAAGTACGGCCTGCCCATCGATGCCGACTTCGTAGCCGACGTGCGCTTCCTGCCCAACCCCTACTGGGTCCCCGAGCTGCGGGACCTGAACGGCCATGACGGCCCGGTCCGCGACTATGTGATGGCCAGCAAGGGCGCCAAGGAATTCCTGGATGCCTACACCACCGCCATCTTGACCGCGCTCAGCGGCTATGCGCGCGAGGACAAGCACTATGTGACCATCGCCTTTGGCTGCACTGGCGGACAGCACCGCTCAGTGGCCATGGCCGACGCTCTGGCCGCCCGTCTGCGGTCCCGGGGAATGGAGGTGACGGTCTCGGCCCGCGAGCTGCCGCACCGTTCCCGCGGATAGCCAAAGGCGCAATTTGTCCAAGATATTCGGTATCACAGTAATCCGGTGGTCGCCACGGCAGGTGTGTCGTGCGGCCGAGAAGTATTCATTTTTCAGTATTTTTTCGTAGGAGGACGGCTCTTGGCCCTACTTGATGATGTCAAAAGCGAGCTGGCCGCGATTGACAACGAACCCCCCTCTGCCAAGAAAGCACAATCGGCGGCCATGATCCGCTTCGGCGGCGGACTGCACATCATTCAGCGTCACATTGTGGTGGAAGCGCAATTCGACTCCCTGCCGGCAGCGCAGTGGTTGCAGAACACCATCAGGGATGTCTACGGTCATGATTCCGATCTGATCCAGGTCAAGCGGCAGGCCCCCACCGGCAACCTGACCCGCTACTCGGTCCGCGTGCTGCGGGCGGGCGGCGCCCTGGCCCTGCAGACCGGCCTGTTGGACCGCCGCAAGCATCCGGTTCGCGGTCTTCCCGCCGACATCGTCTCCGGCAACATCGCCCAGGTCAAGGCCGCCTGGCGAGGGGCCTTCCTGGCCCATGGCGAGCTGTCCGACCCGGGCAAGGCCTCCTACCTGGAGATCGTCTGCCCAGGATCCGAAGCCGCCCTGGCCCTGGTGGGCGCCGCCCGCCGCCTGGGCATCAACGCCAAGGCCCGCCAGGTGCGCAGCTCCGAGCGCGTCACCCTGCGTGATCCGGACGTCATCGAACGCATGCTCAACCTGATGGGCGCCCCCAAGTCCTCCCGTGAGTGGACCGGCAAGCGCAGCGACGGTGAATCCCGCGGCAAGGCCAACCGCCTGGCCAACTTCGACGATGCCAATATGCGCCGCTCCGCCAAGGCCGCCGTCGAGGCCAGCGCCAAGGTCACCAAGGCCTTTGAAATTCTGGGCGACGACATCCCCGAGAACCTGCGTGCGGCCGGCCAGCTTCGTCTGGACCACCGCGAGGCCTCCCTCGAAGAGCTGGGTCGCCTGGCCGACCCGCCGGTCACCAAGGATGCCATCGCCGGACGCATCCGCCGTCTGCTGCAGCTGGCCACCAAGGTTGAAAAGAAGAGGGCCGAGGAACAGGCCAAACAAGAGTGAGATAGCTCACACAGGTCGGTCTGCCTGAGTACCATGGCAGGGGAGCGGGCGCATGGACCCGCAGTCAGAAAGGATACGCATGAAAACACTGAAGAGCCTCGGTGATCTCAAGGGCAAGCGCGTGCTCGTCCGCGCGGACTTCAACGTGCCGCTGGACGGCACCGCCATTACGGACGACGGCCGCATCCGCGCCGCCTTGCCAACCATCGAGCAGCTTCGTGGCCAGGGCGCCAAGGTCATCCTCATGGCCCACCTGGGTCGCCCCAAGGGCAAGGTCGTTCCCGAGCTGAGCCTGGCCCCTGTGGCCGCCCGCCTGGGCGAGCTGCTGGGCGTGCAGGTCCCCCTGGCCGAGGACACCTATGGTCCCGATGCCCATGCCAAGGTGGCCGCCATGAACGACGGCGACGTGGTCCTGCTGCAGAACGTGCGCTACAACCCCGAGGAGACCAGCAAGGACGAGGCCGAGCGCGACGCCTACGCTCGCAAGATCGCCGACCTGGGCGACGTCTTCGTCTCCGACGGCTTCGGCGTGGTCCACCGCGCCCAGGGCTCCAACTACTCCGTGGCCAAGTTCCTGCCCTCTGCCGCAGGCCTGCTGGTCGAGAAGGAAGTCAAGGCCCTGTCCAAGGCGACCGAGAACCCCGAGCGGCCCTTCACTGTGGTCCTCGGCGGCTCCAAGGTCTCCGACAAGCTGGGCGTCATCGAGAACCTGCTCAGCAAGGCCGACCGCCTGGTCATCGGCGGCGGCATGGTCTTCACCTTCCTCAAGGCCGAGGGCTACGAGGTCGGCTCCTCCCTGCTGGAGGAGGATCAGGTAGACACCGTCAAGGGCTACATGGCCACCGCCCGCGAGAAGGGCGTGGAGCTTGTCCTGCCCACCGACATCGTGGCGGCTGACGAGTTCAAGGCGGATTCGCCCCACCAGGTGGTTCCTGCCGACGGCATCCCCGCAGACAAGATGGGTCTGGACATCGGTCCCGACTCCCAGAAGCTCTTCCACGACAAGATCATGGACTCCAAGACCGTGGTCTGGAACGGCCCCATGGGCGTCTTCGAGTTCCCGGCATTCGCCGATGGCACCCGGGCTGTGGCCCAGGGTCTGGTCGACGCCACCAAGGCCGGAGCCTTCACCATCGTCGGAGGCGGCGACTCCGCCTCGGCCGTGCGCAACCTGGGCTTCCCCGAGGATGGCTTCTCGCACATCTCCACCGGCGGCGGCGCCTCTCTGGAGTTCCTTGAGGGCA
The DNA here is from genome assembly GCF_052606465.1 of Bifidobacterium sp. ESL0825. NCBI lineage: Bacteria > Bacillati > Actinomycetota > Actinomycetes > Bifidobacteriales > Bifidobacteriaceae > Bifidobacterium > Bifidobacterium sp. ESL0825. The sequence continues at coordinate 533,485 of NZ_CP199589.1, read as the reverse complement.
AGGAGCTTCCGGGCCTTAAGGTGCTGGAGTAAGATCGGCAGACAGACGGGCAATGCCGGGTCACCGGGTTTCGCATCCGGCGGCCCGGCATTGTTGTTGTTGCGCGGATGGAAAGGTCTGGTATGGCACGCATTCCCCTGGTGGCCGGCAATTGGAAGATGAACTTCGACCACCTGGAAGCCACCTATTTCGTGCAGAAGCTGGCCTGGCTCCTGCGCGACGCCCACTTCGACCGCAGGCGCTGCCAGGTGGCTCTGATGCCCGCCTTCACCGCCCTGCGTTCCGTCCAGGTGCTGGTGGAGGCCGACAACCTGCCCATCGAGTATGGGGCCCAGGCCGTCTCCGTCACCGCCCAAGGTGCCTTCACCGGGGATGTGTCCGCCGACATGCTGGCTCAGCTGGGCTGCAGCTACGTCATCGTGGGCCACTCCGAGCGGCGCAAGTACCATCCCGAGGACGATGCCAACATCGTCGACCAGGTCCGCGCCGTCCTGGCTGCGGGCATGACGCCCATCCTCTGCGTGGGGGAGAGCTACGAGGAGCGCCGCCAGGGCATCCAGTTGGACTTCGCCGTTGGCCAGGTCAATGACGTCACCCGCGACCTGGCCAAGGAGGACATGGAAAACCTGATCGTGGCCTACGAACCGGTCTGGGCCATCGGCACGGGCATGGTGGCCACCCCGGACACCGCCCAGCAGGCCGCCCGGGCCATCCGCGACCATATCTCAAGCAAGTTCGGGGAACCGGCCGGCCAGGCCGTGCGCATCCTCTACGGCGGCTCGGTCACCTCCAAGAACGCCTCCCAGATGATCACCCAGCCGGACGTGGACGGCTTTCTGGTGGGCGGCGCCTCCCTGGATGTGGAGGAGTTCTCTCGAATCGTGCGACTGGCCGCCAAGGGCTGATGCGTTTTTCCCTGGGTATCTGTATACTTGTTCCCAGTTCCTTACATGGAGGTATGTGCCGTGACCATTGTCAAGATTGTGCTCGAAGTCGTTGTGATCCTCGCCAGCATACTGCTGACCATGCTGATTCTGTTGCACAAGGGCAAGGGCGGCGGCCTGTCCGATATGTTCGGCGGTGGAATCGGCTCCAACGCGGGCACCTCGGGCGCAGCCGAGAAGAACCTGAACCGGCTGACCATTATCGTGGCCCTGATCTGGGTGGCCATCATCATCGCTCTGGATCTCATTTCCAAGTACAAGCTGGCCTGATCCCTGCAGACAATACCTGAAATACTTGACCCCGGCATCGACCGGGGTTTTTCCATATTTGAATGACTTTAGTGCAGTGCTCTTAGTCCTTGACTATTACCAGAATATGTCATTCACAATGCATCGATAATCCAACAATTCAGCCGTCTGACGGATAGAGTGGAGAACGGTGTGCCCGACGAGCGGCGCATCACACAATGCCGTGCAAGCTAAGCAAGCGAAAGGAAGTGCTCATGGCTGAGCAAGCTGCACCGAGCCTGGAGGGCTGGTTCTGCCTCCACCTCTTCTGGAAGATCGATTGGGCCAAGTGGCGCCGAGTGCCCCAGGGCGAACGCCGGGAATGCCTGGATGAGTTCAAGGCCCTGGCCGCACAGCTGGACGAGGTCCAGTCCCAGGGCAAGGGTAGCCACTACTGGTGCCAGGTCAACGGGCAAAAGGCCGACCTGGGCCTGATGGTCCTCAGGGAGAGCCTGGACCAGCTGCAGGAGGTCGAGACCTCCCTGGAGAAGCTGCGCATCTCCGATTATCTGGAGCCGACCATCTCCTATGTGTCGGTCACCGAGGTGGGCCTTTACTCGGGCAAGCCGACCACGGACCGCGGCTGGTCCTACGTCAACGCCAGCCTGCATCCCAAGACGCCAGACAAGCCCTACATCTGCTTCTATCCCATGTCCAAGACCCGCGTCCCAGGCGCCAACTGGTACACGCTGCCCTACGACCAGCGCAAGGCCTACATGCACGACCACGGCAAGATCGGCCGCTCATACGCCGGCAAGGTCTCCATCATCCTGACGGGCTCCATCGGCCTGGACGACTACGAGTGGGGCGTCACCCTCTTCGCCGACGACCCTGTCCAATTCAAGAAGATCGTCACCGAGATGCGCTACATCGAAGCCAGCTCCATCTACGGCGAATTCCCCTACTTCCTGGTAGGCACCCATACCGATCCCGAGCGCATTGACAGGCTGCTCACGGACCAGATGGGACAGTAACACCATGTCTGCAAGAGAGAGAAGATCGATCCTTTCCACGCCCATATGGTTCTTCATGGTCATCGTCTTCATCACCCAGCTGGATGGGGGAGCGGTGCCTACCATGCTGCCGTCCATCACACGGACCTTCGGCCTGACCACCATGGGCTCCTCCTGGGTGGTCGGACTCTACACCCTGGGACTGGTGGTGGGCACCCCCATCACCTCCAACCTCTCCGACGCCCACGGGACCAGGAAGGTCTTCCTCTGGGAGCTGGCCTTCTGGTTCCTTGGATGTCTGATGACGGCGGTCTCGCCCAACTATGCGGTCATGCTGCTGGGCCGGTTCATCCAGTCCCTGGGAGACAGCGGCATCATGGTCCTGTCCATGAACGTCCTTCTGCAGCGCGCCCGCAGAAACAACCAGGGCAGGAAGGTCTCCACGGTGGGCATCATCGCCGGCCTTTCCGCCATGGTCAGCCCGGTCCTTTCGGGCATGCTCCTGGGCATCACCCACGGATGGCGGGCCTACTACTTCATGATGCTGCCCTTCCTGGCCATTTTGTTTATTCTGGCCTGGTTCATGATGGGCGACTCCCAGACCGACCGCGCCTGGAAGACCGACTACCTGGGCCTGGGCTCCTTCAGCATCGCTCTGGCCCTGCTGATGGTGGCCATCACCTTCCTCCAGTACGGCACCGCCTATCTGGCCCTGATCATCGGGTGCCTCCTGGTCACAGTGGTGGCCGGCGCGGTCTTCCTGGTGCATGAGCGGGGGCTGGGCAACTCCAAGGAGACCATGCCCTTCCTGCCCATCCGCCTGCTGAAGCTGCCCTCCTACGGGCTCACCCTGCTGCTGGGAACGCTGGGAGGCATGTTCTTCTCCCTCTTCGTCTACATTCCGACCTACGTCCACTCCGTCTTCGGGCTCCCGGTCCGCTCGGCCGGCATGGTCATGGTCGGCGTCGGGCTCGGCTCCGTGGTCGGGTCCTGGCTGGGCGGTCTCCTGGTCGACAAGTTCGGCTACCGGACCACGCTGGTCTTTTCGTCATCGCTGATAGGCCTGATGGCCCTGGTGATCACCCTGACCCTGCACAACCTGCAGCTCTTCATGGTCCTGTCCTTCCTGATGGGGGTCGGCATGGGCTCCATGATGTCCTCGCCGCTCCAGGTCATCGCCGGAAGGCTGGCCGGGCCCGAGAACCGCATGCAGGCCATCGGCGGGCTGTCGGCCTGCAAGAAGATCGGCACCACCATCGCCCCACTGCTCTTCGCCTCGGCCATTGAGCTGGGCAAGGCGGGCGGACAGGCCGGTCTGGCCTCCTACAGGAACATGTTCCTGGTGGTCATCGTCATAGCCCTGGTCAATATCGGCCTGACATACTGCATTCCATTTTCACAGAAAGAAGTTGCTGATGACTGAACCTACAGCAGTCCTCCTCATGGCGTACGGCACCCCCTACCAGGAGTCCGACATCAGGGGGTACTACACCAACATCCGCCATGGGCAGGAGCCGCCCAAGCCGCTCATGGACCAGCTGGTCGGCCGCTACAAGGCCATCGGCCTGCCCTCGCCCCTGGCCAGGATCACCACGGCCCAGCGCGACGGCCTCCAGGCTGCGCTGGACAAGGCCCACCCCGGCGCCTACAAGGTCTACGAGGGGCTGAAGTACATCACCCCCTTCATCCAGGATGCGGTCGACCAGATCGCCGCCGATGGCATCACCAGGGTGATCGGCCTGCCCCTGGCCCCGCAGTACTCCTCCTATTCGAGCGAGGACTACCACAACCGCGCCCGCAAGGCCATCGAGGCCCATCCGGGCATGGAATACCTGCCGGTGCGGTCCTGGTGGAACCACCAGGAGCTGATCCACTTCTGGAGCGACCAGCTGGTGGCCAAGAAGGATCTGACCGACCGGCCGGACACCAAGGTGATCTTCAGCGCCCACTCCCTGCCCCTGCGCATCATCCAGGGAGGGGACCCCTACAAGGATGAGGTCATCGGTCTGTCCAATGCCGTGGCCCAGGCCGCCGGCCTCAATGAGGACCAGTACGTGCTGGCCTGGCAGTCGGCAGGCCGCACCCAGGAGCCCTGGATCGGGCCTGATTTCGTCAAGGTGGCCAAGGATCTGATCACCGAGAGCGGCATGAAGACCATCGTCTCCGCCTCCATCGGCTTCATCGCCGACAACCTGGAGATCTGCTACGACGTGGACATGGAGCTGGCCAAGGCCATCGAGTCCGCCGGCGGCACCCTGACCAGGCTGAACATGCCCAACGACAGCCCAGCCCTGATCGCCACCCTGCAGCAGGTGGTCGAGGAGGCCAAGGCCGAGTAACTGATACGAATTGTGCCCCCGTCCGGTTTGAGCCGGACGGGGGCACAATTATCGTCAGGCGTTCAGCCGTTGACGCGGTCGATGCCCTTCTGCACGTCGGAGAGGACCGAATCCCAGGAGTCGATGAAGGCGGCGACGCCATCGGCCTCCAGCTTGTCGGTCACATCCTTGATGTTGATGCCCAGGTCTGCCAGCTTCTGCATCACCTGGTGGCTCTCCTCGTAGGTGCCCTTGACAGAGGGAGCGCCGTTGCCGTGATCGGCCAGAGCGTTCAGGGTCTTCTCAGGCATGGTGTTGACCACGTCAGGGGCCACCAGCTCATCCACGTACTTGCAGTCGGAGTAGGCGGCGTTCTTGGTGCCGGTGGAGGCCCAGAGCGGACGCTGACGCTTGGCGCCCTTGGCTTCCAGGCCGGCCCAGCGAGGATCGCTGTCGAAGGCCTTCTCGAAGAGCTCGTAGGCCAGGCGGGCGTTGGCCACAGCGGCCTTGCCCTCCAGGGACTTGGCCTCGTCGGAGCCGTTGGCCTCCAGCAGCTTGTCAACCGCAGTGTCCACGCGGGAGACGAAGAAGGAGGCGACCGAGCCCATGTGCTTCAGGTCATGGCCGTTCTTGTCGGCCTGGACCATGCCCTCGATGAAGGCGTCGATGACCTGCTTGTAGCGCTCCAGGGAGAAGATCAGGGTCACGTTGACCGAGATGCCCTTGGCCAGGGTGGCGGTGATGGCAGGCAGGCCCTCCAGGGTGGCGGGGATCTTGATCATGGCGTTGGGTCGATCGACCTTGTTCCAAAGCTCTTCGGCCTGCTTCTCGGTCTCTTCGGTGTTGTGGGCCAGACGAGGATCGACCTCGATGGAGACGCGTCCATCCACGTAGTCGGTCTTCTCTGCAACCTCGCGGAAGATGTCGGTGGCGTTGCGCACGTCGGTGGTGGTCAGCTCGCGGACGGCCTCATCGACGGGGATGCGGCCCAGCTGCTTGAGCTGTTCGTCATAGGGACCCACCTGGCTCAGGGCCTTCTGGAAAATCGAGGGGTTGGTGGTCACGCCCACCACATTGCGCTCGGCGATCAGCTGCTGCAGATTGCCCGACTCGATGCGGGTGCGGCTCAGATCGTCCAACCAGATCGAGACACCTGAATCGCTGGTGCGCTGGGTGTTTGCATTTTCTGCCATCTTGTCACTCCTTATTTGGGTTCCCGATGGAATCACATTCACTATGCACTACCGGGAAGTCTGTTGCTGTATTCCCGCAGACCCGCGTTTCGGGCGTGCCTGCAGGGGAGGGGGCCGGCGTCGCGGACGGCCCCCGATTGATCACGATGCCGGGTTCAGCGGGCCCGACGGACTTCCTCCAGGGAGGCCTGTGCTGCTTCGACCACATGATCGGCGGTGATGCCCAGGTCGCGCATGTTCTCGTCGCCGCTGCCCTGCAGGCCGAACTGCTCGATGGAGACGGGCTTGCCATAGCTGCCCAGGTACTTGTACCAGGGCGTGGCCAGTCCGGCCTCAACGGAGACGCGGGCCTTGACGGAGGCGGGCAGAACGGCTTCCTTGTACTCGTCGTCCTGCTCCTCGAACCACTCCAGCGAGGGCACGGAGATGACGCGGGCCTTGACGCCCTGCTCGGCCAGGGTCTTGGAGGCGGCCACAGCGTGCTGCACCTCGGAGCCGGTGGCCATGATCAGCACGTCGGGCTGGCCCTCGGTGTCGACCAGCACGTAGGCGCCCTTGCGCACGCCTTCGCGGGCCTTGGCCTTGGTCTCCTCCAGGGTGGGCACGCCCTGCCTGGTCAGGATCATGGCCGTGGGGTGGGTGTTGTCCTTCTCGAAGAAGGCGCGGTAGGCCTCAGCTGTCTCGTACTGATCGGCGGGGCGCACAACCTCCATCTGGGGGATGGCGCGCACGGCGGTCAGGTGCTCGATGGGCTGGTGGGTGGGGCCGTCCTCGCCCAGGGCCACGGAGTCGTGGGTCCACACATACAGGTTGGGGATGTCCATCAGGGCGGCCAGGCGCACCGAGGGGCGCTCATAGTCGCTGAACTGGAAGAAGGTCCCGTTGTAGGGCCTGGTGTCCGAACCCAGCAGGATGCCGTTGGTGATGGCGCCCATGCCGAACTCGCGCACGCCGAAGTGCAGCTGGCGGCCGTACTTGCTGGCCTTGGGCCACTGGACGGTCTTGTCGGCCTCGGGGGCGAAGGAGACGGCACCGTTGATGTTGGTGTTGTTGGAGCCGCCCAGATCGGCGGATCCACCCCAGAGCTCGGGCATGATGGGGGCCAGGGCGTTGATGACTGCGCCGGAGGCCTTGCGGGTGGCCACCTTGGAGCCGGGCTCGAAGCCAGCCTCCAGGTCGTCCAGGGCCTTGTCGAAGCCCTCGGGCAGCTTGCCGGCATGGATGCGGTCGTACAGGTCGGCCTTGTCGGGGTTGGCCTTGCGCCAGGCCTGGTACTTCTCGTCCCAGTCCTTGTGGGCGGCCAAGCCGCGCTGGGCGACCTCGCGGGCGTGGGCCAGGGCCTCCTCGTCGATCTGGAAGCTCTGCTCAGGGTCGTAGCCCAGGGTCTTCTTCAGGCCGGCGACAGCCTCGGCGCCCAGGGCTGAGCCGTGGGCTGAAGGATCGTTGGTCTTGCCGGGGGTGGGCCAGGCCATCAGGGTGTCCACCTTGATGAACTTGGGCCGGTCGGTGACCTGCTCGGCCTTCTCCAGGACGGCAGCCAGGCCCTCGACGTCCTCCTTGTAGGAGCCGTCGGGCTGGATGAAGCTGAACTCGTCGGTGTACCAGCCGTAGGCCTGGTAGCGCTTGAGGATGTCCTCGCCCAGGGCGATGCGGGTGTCGCCCTCGATCTGGATGTGGTTGGCATCGAAGATGACGGTCAGGTTGCCCAGGCGCTGGTCGCCGGCCAGGGAGCTGGCCTCGGAGGAGACGCCCTCCTCGACGTCGCCCTCGCCGCAGATGACCCAGACCTTATGGTCGAAGGGGGACTGCCCCTCGGGTGCGTCCGGATCCAGCAGGCCGCGCTCGTAACGCTGACCATAGGCGAAGCCCACGGCCGAGGCCAGACCCTGGCCCAGCGGGCCGGTGGTCATCTCGATGCCGGGGGTCAGGCCGTACTCGGGGTGGCCGGGGGTCCTGGTGCCGGCGGTGCGGAAGCGCTTCAGATCGTCCAGGGTCAGTCCGTACCCGGAGAAGTAGAGCTGCACGTACTGGGTCAGCGAGGCGTGGCCGCCGGAAAGAATGAACCGATCACGCCCGACCCAGTCGGGGTCGTTGGGGTCGTGACGGATGAAGTGCTGGTAGAGCGCGTAAGCGATGGGCGCCAGCGAAATAGGGGAGCCGGGGTGGCCGCTTCCGGCCTTCTCGACCGCGTCGGCCGAGAGGACCTTGGCCATCTTGACAGCCCGCTCATCGAGTTCGGACCATGTGAAATCTGCCATATGGTGCTGCTTTCCTTCCAATCTAGAGGTCTCCATGTTCGACTTGTGTCGAAAATGTTCGATTACCTTCACATTGCGCTTCCATCGTATCGGTTTGAGACGACACAATTCGGCTCTTCGCGCGACATTTTGGCACTCTCATGGCCCGAGTGCTAATAATGAAACCATGACGGAAGGAGCGACATTGCCTAATACCAGACGCATGCTGGTGCTGCGCGCGGTCGTCGAGGACTATATCCGTTCTCGCGAGCCGGTAGGGTCGGGTTCGCTCACCAGAAACCATCAGCTTGGAGTCAGCTCCGCCACCGTGCGCAACGACATGGCGGCCCTGGAGAGCGAGGGCTACCTGGTCCAGCCCCACACCTCGGCCGGCCGCATCCCCACCCAGAAGGGCTACCGTTACTTTGTCGACAGGCTGGCCACCATCGTGCCCCTGTCCGCCGCCCAGCGCCGGGGGATCAACGCCTTCCTGTCCGGGTCGGTCAACCTTGAGGACACCCTGCAGCACGCCGCCCGGCTTCTGGCCCAGATCACCGGGCAGATCGCCGTGGTGGCCTCGCCCTCCCTGGCCAGCTCGAACCTGCGCCGGGCCGAACTCATAGGACTGAGCCGGGGGACCGTGCTTATGGTGGTCATCACCGACACTGGCCGGGTGGTCCAGCGCACCCTGCACGGGGCCCTGCAGGAGGATCCGAACGACCTGGCGGACCTGTCCGACCAGATCAACCGACAGTGCCAGGACCTGCCCCTGGACCGCGCCGCCGACCGCTGCCGCATGCTGGCCGACTCCCTGACCGAGGGCCGCGACAAGTCCATGCTGCGCCTGGTGGCCACGGTCTTCGACGAGATGGCCACCCGGGAGCAGACCAGCGGCCTCTACATGGCCGGCACCTCCCAGCTGACCCACAGCCAGGCCGTCTCCCTGGGGGACCTGGGCTCGCTCCTGGATGCCCTGGAGGAGCAGGTGGTGCTCATGCGGCTCATGCGGGCCCAGAGCGAACTTTCCCGCGAGAGCAACGGGGTCAGCGTGGCCATCGGCACCGAGACCCGGACCCCGGAGCTGGCCCACGCCTCGGTGGTGACCAGCGGATACGGGCATGCCCGGTCCAGGCAGACCGACGGCTCCGAAGCGGACGAGCCCGTGGCCTTCGTGGGTTCCATCGGCCCGACCCATATGGACTATCCGGCGACCATGAGCGCGGTTCGTGCCGTGGCCTCGTATTTGACCGGTTTCCTGGCCGGCGGCGGGGAGCCGTGACCGTCAGGGCAGCAGCATAAGTCATAGGTATCGTGGGCCCATGCAACTATGGGTCGAGAGGGCATCAAACGAAAAGGATGATCGGTGGCAGATTACTACGAGGTTTTGGGAGTCGAGCGCGGCGCGAGCGATCAGGACATCAAGCGCGCCTATCGCAAGATGAGCCGCAAGTACCACCCGGACATCGCCGGGCCTGAATACGAGGACAAGTTCAAGGAGGTCAACAGCGCCTACGAGGTGCTCTCCGACCCCGAGAAGCGGCGCATGTACGACGCGGGCGTGGACCCCAACGATCCCCAGGCCTCCCAGGGGGGCAGCCCCTTCGACATGGGCGACGTCTTCAACCAGTTCTTCGGCGGCGGCTTCGGGGGCACCACCCAGGGGCCCATTCCGCGCACCCAGCCCGGCCGGGACGCCCTGGCCCAGGTCTCCGTGGACATGAAGACCGCCATCTTCGGCGGCGTGGTACGCACCCCCATCAGCACCTACGGCCTCTGCCAGGAGTGCGGCGGCTCGGGGGCCCAGAAGGGGACCTCACCGGTGACCTGCCCGGTCTGCAACGGCAAGGGCTATGCCCAGAAGGTGGTGCGGACCCTGCTGGGGCAGATGATGAGTCAGGCACCCTGCGAGCGGTGCGAGGGCCACGGCACCATCATCGAGCACCCCTGCCCAGTCTGCAACGGCCACGGCCGTGTGCGCACCCGTCGCGAGGTGGGCGTCAACGTGCCCGCAGGCGTGGCTGACGGCTCCCGGCTGCGGCTGGCCTCCCAGGGCGAGGTGGGCGAGGGCGGCGGTGCCGCCGGCGACCTGTATGTGGACATCACCATCAAGCCCGACAAGCACTACACCCGCAGCGGCCAGGACCTGCACTGCTGGATCGCCGTGCCCATGACCTGGGCCGTGCTGGGCCACCAGGTCGACCTGGAGACCTTCGACGGCCAGCGCCAGGTGGACATTCCCGCCGGCTGCCAGCCCGACCAGGAGATCACCATCAAGGGTCTGGGCGTCACCAGGCTCGGCAACCGGGAGGAGCGCGGCGACATCATCGTCCACGTGCTGGTCCAGATCCCCACCAAGCTGGACGACGATCAGCGCCGCCTGATTGAGGACTTCGCCAACAGCCACGACTCCGAAGCCAGGCAGGTCCCGCAGAGCGCCAAGCCTGCCGGAGCCGGGGGCCGCAAGGGGATCTTCAGCAAGCTCAAGGACATCTTCAGCTGAGTCGGCTGAGTCAGCCCAGCAGCGACCGGCACATGGACCGGTACTCGCTCACATAGCCGCCGCCGAAGAAGGCGCAGTGCCCGGCGATGGCGTAGAGCTGCCAGAGCGTGGTCCGGTTCTGGTAGCCGGCCGCCAGGGGATGCACGCTCTGGTAGCCGTCCAGAATCTGCCCCAGGTAGGGGATGCCGAACAGCTGCAGCATGGCCAGGTCCTCCTCGCGGTGGCCACCGTGGGCCGCAGGGTCGATCAGGACGGCCTGGGTGTTCCCGTCGTTCCTGGTCCACATGACGTTCCCGCTCCACAGGTCCCCGTGGACCCGGGCGGGCTTGTCATTGGCGGCCGCGCCCAGCAACTCAGGCAGAGCCTGGATCACCTCTTCGGTCATCTTCATGTCATCGCGGTTCAGGGCCCGCCGATCCATGGCCATGCCCACCATGGGCTCCAGCCGCCCCTTGGCCCAGTAGGTGGCCGGGTCGTCCCAGGCGCCCACGTCCATGGGCAGCGGATCCTGCAGGGGTCCGAAGTAGCAGGTGCCCGTGTAGCCCTCGGGCGCGGAGCCGAAGTGGTCGGCCCCGGCATCATGCATGTGGGCCAGCTGGGCGCCGAAGCGGTAGGCCGCGCCAGGCGTGGGGGAGGCGGAGGTCACCTCCTCGATGTCCAGGTAGTCCGGGCCCCAGCCGTAGACGTCCACCACCCGGGGACCGCCCTGCGCCTGGGCCTGGCCCAGCCATTGAAGCCCGCGCCCCTCGCACTCGAAGAATCCAGCCGGGGCCCCGCCCCTGGATTTTCTGTAGGTCTTGGCCATGATGATCCACACCCCTATTCGTCGAGTCGTCGATTCCGACAAGACCCATTGTGGGCATTCTGCGAGACATGCCCGGCCCTTGGCTCTGCCTGCCCTGCGCGGTGGCTATGCTTGCCATTGTTGTCCGACATAGCAAGAGGGGTCCATGAATTTCTTCGAAGCCATTCTGTTCGGCCTGGTGCAGGCCCTGACGGAGTATTTCCCCGTCTCATCCAGCGCCCATATCCGCATCGTGGGCGGCCTGCTGGGCCAGGACCCGGGCGCGGCCTTCACGGCCATCATCCAATTCGGCACCGAGATGGCGGTCCTGCTCTACTTCCGGCATGACATCGCCCGCATACTGACCCACTGGTTCCGCTGCCTGGCCGGCAAGGACGGCTCCTCTTGGCGTGAGCGGATGGGCTCCAAGGACCATGACGCGGCCCTGGGCTGGTACATCATTCTGGGCACCCTGCCCATCGTGGTGGCGGGCCTGCTCTTCCAGAAGATCATCGAGACCAAGCTGCGCAACCTCTGGATCACCGTGGTGGTGCTGATCGTCTTCGGCCTGCTGCTGGACTACTTCGACCGCCACGGCCGCCAGAACAAGGAGATCCGCCAGATGAGCGCCCGCGACGCCCTGCTCTTCGGCATCGGGCAGATGCTGGCCCTGATCCCCGGCGTATCCCGCTCGGGCGGCACCATGACCTTCGGCCGCGCCCTGGGCTACACCCGCGAGTCCGCCACCCGGGTCAGCTTCCTCATGGCCATCCCTGCCGTCTTCGGCGCCGGCATACTCGAGACGGTCAAGTCCTTGAAGAACATCAACGCGGACGCTGCCTTCCCTGGCTGGGGGGCCACCATCTGCGCCACCGTGGTCAGCTTCCTGCTGGGATACATCGTCATCATCGCCTTTTTGAAGATCGTCTCGCGCTTCTCCTACCGGGGATTCGTCATCTACCGGATCGGCCTGGCCATCTTCGTGGCCATCATGCTCATGGTCGGCGCCCTGCCCGCAGTGGGCGGCGTGGCGGCCAGCTGAGCCTGGGTGAATTGCCGGGGGATTCGACGCTCGGATGGCTGCATGATAGGATTTGCTCATGCGCTGCCCATGGTTGCGGGGGACTGGGTCAGCCAAGCGTTTGAATCCTTTGGGGAGGTTTGTTATGGTTTCGTCGTCGACGTCTGCCGATTCTCGTACGCATAGGTTTGGCCTGCGGTCGCTCATGTCAGCAATGGTGCTGATACCCCTCCTGCTGACCGGCATGGCCACCGGCACCGTCTTCGCCTCCGGCTCAGATGTCAACGGGGGGGGGGTCGTTATACCGCTCAGGTAGATAACGGTTCCCTGAGCGATCTACAACCGACCAGCCTGCCTTCCCCGTCGCCGCTGACGACGTCATCTGTTTCTTCTTCCCCTGTTCAAACCCCGACAGGTTCTTCCCAATCCCTTGGAATCTCGTCATCCAGCTTTTATTCACCTGCTGGGACCCAGTCTGCTGCTGCTTCCCATACTGTGGTGTTCGACCCTGCCAATGGAAGCAAAGGGGAACGTGTAACTGTGCCGGATGGCTCCTTGGCGTCGCCGCCTGCCGATAATCCGAAGCGCGACGGCTACCGTTTCGACGGCTGGTCCGAGCATGACGCGATGATGGATTTCCTCACCCCGATCACCAGGGACATCACCTTGAAGGCCAAGTGGACCCCGGTGACTGATTGGGCGCTCAGCCCCGACCATGGTCCGGCTTCCGGCGGCACCAGCATCACCATCACACCCCCGAGTGCGGACTCACCATCGTTCAGCGCATTGGAAGCCCATGACGACAAGCTGATCGGCGTGACCGGCGATGGCCGCCTGTTCACGTGGACATCAAAGGCTGAAATGCCTGTTCAGGTGCCATCGCCTCAGGGCGAACCCGGTGACGTGCGATTCATGACTGGAATAGTTGGCCATGACGGCTTTGCTGCCTTGAGCAGGGACCACCGCATCTACACCTGGAGCAAAGGCGGGGATACGCCTGCCCTGCTTGACGCAGATTCCACGACCTACACCAGCATTGCCATGGCCGCCGATCGCCTCATAGCAGTGAATCAGGATGGCCGTATACGCACATGGACCAGCATGGGGAAGCCGACAGAAAAGGCCATAAGCTTGCCCAAGCAGGCCCCAGCAATCACGGTGGCTGGCAATGCTGATCGCCTGCTCGCCATGGATAGCAAGGGCAAAATCTGGACTTGGAAGCCGGATGCCATTGATACCACTCAGATCCAACCCGTCAAGATTGCTCACCGAATTGTTCAGATATCAGCCACGGATCATGGCTTTGTGCTTCTGGACTTTACCGGCCAGACCAGTTATCTGGACAACAGACAAACCCAGCCAGAATTGCTGATAATGCCCGACCATTCTGCCGTCGCAGCAATAAGCAGTGACGCTACACAAGCAGCGTTGGTTGATTCCAGTGGTCTCGTCTGGGCCTGGAAGCCCGGCGAAGCCCCCAAGCGTGCGGACGACGGGAGCCAGCAGTACGTGCGGGCCGCCGCTGCCGGCGGCGGGATCGCCGCCATCAGCAGGCAGGGCAGCCTATACAGGTGGAGTCTGGACGGGCAGGGCCAGCCCGGCAGGCCAGCCAGGCTCGACACCGCTGCTGCGCCCATCCTGGAATCAGCCAGCCTGGACGGCCAGCCGCTCAGCCTCAGCAAGACCGGCAGCGCCTGGCGGGCGGACATGCCCGCCCGCAAGCCGGGACAAGCCGCCATCCTCATCACCGGCAGGCAGGACGGGCAGCCTTTCGCCAGGAGCCTTGCGTACACGGTCGACCAGCCGCCGGCACGAGCTGCCGAACCAGGATCCACGCTCACGGTCCGCTTCGACACGGGCGGCGGAAACCCGAAACCAGCAGACCAGAGTTTCCCCTCCCCGTACGGCAGGGCGAAACGCCCCTCCCCCGACCCTGCGCGGGAAGGCTTCCTGTTCGACGGATGGTTCACCGGGGATGTCGCCTACGATTTCAGCAGGCCCGTCGACAAGGACCTGACCCTGACCGCCCACTGGACGCCGGCAAGCCGGAACACCAAGTGGAGCATCAGCCCTGACAAGGGCAGCCAGCTGGGCAGGGAACCCGCCACCATCACCCCGCCCGACAGCGCCAGCCGGGGCATCAGATTCAACCAGATCAGCGCATCAACAAACGGTAATTTTTCCTTGGCGGTGGGCAGCGACGGGAACGCCTACGCCTGGGGATACAACTTGAATGGCCAGCTCGGCGACGGGACGCAAACCATGCGGACCACGCCGGTCATGGTGGGGAAGCCTGCAGGCGCGCCTGCGGATTTCACCTACCTGCAGGTCAGCGCCGGAGTCTTCCATTCGCTGGCCCTGGGCAGCGACGGGAACGCATACTCCTGGGGAAGCAACAGCAGTGGACAGCTCGGCGACGGGACGAGAGACGACAAGCATGCGCCGGTCAGGGTGAGGAAGCCCGACCGCAAGGCGTACCCGGACCTGCCAGCGGATTTCACCTACCTGCAGGTCAGCGGCGGAGGATGGCATTCGCTGGCACTGGGCAGCGACGGCAACGTTTACGCCTGGGGATACAACGACTCTGGCCAGCTCGGCAACGGGACGACAAGCTACAGCGGCCAATCTACGCCGGTCAGGGTGAAGACACCCGACCGCAGCACGTACCCGGACCTGCCTGCGGACTTCACCTACCTGCAGGTCAGCGCCGGATACCAGCATTCCCTGGCCCTGGGCAGCGACGGCAACGTTTACGCCTGGGGATGGAACAACTATGGCCAGCTCGGCAACGGGACAAGCAGCAACCGGAATACGCCGGTCAGGGTGAAGACGCCCGACCGGAAGACCTACCCGGACCTGCCAGCGGACTTCACCTACCTGCAGGTCAGCGCCGGATACTATCATTCCCTGGCCATGGGCAGCGACGGCAACGTTTACGCCTGGGGAGACAACCAGTATGGCCAGCTCGGCGACGGGACAAGCACCACACGGTATACGCCGGTCAGGGTGAAGACGCCCGACCGGAAGACCTACCCGGACCTGCCAGCGGACTTCACCTACCTGCAGGTCAGCGCCGGAGGCCTGCATTCCCTGGCCCTGGGCAGCGACGGCAACGTTTACGCCTGGGGATACAACGGCTATGGCCAGCTCGGCAACAACAGCAGCGGCAGCTCTTCGTCTGTTCCTGTGCGCGTGCGCGACCCCGCCAGCCCCACCGACAAGAGCAAAGGACTGCAAGCCGCACAGGTCAGCGGCGGATACGCTCATTCGCTGGCCGTGGGCAGCGACGGCAACGCTTACGCCTGGGGATGGAACGGCAATGGCCAGCTCGGCGACGGCAGCACAAACAGCAAGTCGGTTCCTGTGCCGGTGTCGTTCAACCTGGCTCTGGTGATCACCGGCGTCAGGTTCGACCAGACCGCCGCATCAGGGCTGACGCGCGGCGACGGCAATAGCGTGACCGTGACCACGCCCGCGCACCAGCCGGGCACAGTCACCGTCAGCGTGGACTACACGCTGGGAGGCACAGCCCAAAACCCGGACACCACCCTCCGATACACGTACCTGCCTGCAGGCGTGCTCCCCAAGGCAGGCGGGGAAGGCATCCTGCTGGCCCTGGCCACCGGCATGACCGGCATGGGCGGGGTCCTCGCATCCCGCCGCCACCGGAAGGAAACACGCCAGCTGCTTCACGCTTCGCACGAGTAAGAGCGGCCGGGCGGCGTATCAATCCCCCCGCCCCCGGCCCACATAGGGGGAGCAGGGAGGAAACGTGTCACTGAAGGCTCAAACCCCAAGAGAGCCGACACATCCTCCCGCGCCCCCATCACACTTCTGCAGGCGGAAGCAAGGGGCAGGCATGCACGCTCCCGCCTCTGCCTGGGAGAGGAGGAAACACGGCCAGGCCGGCCAGGAGGCTTAACAGCCCCTAGCCAGCCCGGCCGCTGTTTATCCATTCAGACATGTGTCGTATCAACTTGTTTAATTTCTTTGACAAAGTGGCCTTTAGATCCAACCGATCCCAACACACGTGACCAGACTCACATTATTTATGCACTTTGTCCTAGGCGCGCTACAGGTACTTATCCTCAGCTTCTGAATCACTCGGTTCCCCATGATTATCAGGTTTCCGTTCTTGACTTGGCCTGCAGGATTCATGGGAAGCGGCTCCGCCACAACGCTGCGTCCGTTACGACTGGCCGGGTTTGCGAAAAGCAAGAATCAGCCGCCTTCGTGCGCTACCATGAAAATCCCTTCTGCACTTCGGCTCTCCTGCGGCCTCGATAGGCCGTATGCAACGGACAGAAGTGCGCAAAAGAAGGTCTAATATACGGGATTAGAGGAGGCCGATTGGCTGGTATGGAGGTGATGGACCATATCACGCCATCCAATACCTTTCGCTTCCCGCAGCACCAACCGGTGGCTACAAGCCGCCCTGTTAGGATGTTGAGGATCAGCCATGCATTTCACAGTAGACAACCTTGAAGAGGTATTTCCCCTGGCAGAATTCATAGCCGATTCCTTCGGCCCTATGGCCGAGATTGTTGTGCATGACATCACCCGCCCGGAGAATTCCATCGTCTTCATCCGCAACGGGCAGCTTTCCGGACGCTCCCTGGGCGACGGGGTTACGGACCAGACGTTCCAGCTGGCCATACGGGCCGACCAGGACGGGGCCGACTTCGTCTCCGACTACCGAGGGCGCCGCCTGAACAAGCACGAGTTCCGCGTCTCCTCCTACCTGATCCGCAACCAGGAGCAGACCGTCATTGGCCTGCTCTGCATCAGCATCAACATCACCGAGCTGCAGCAGGCAGCCCACGTGCTGCAGACTCTGTCCTCGATCGACTCCGACGATGTGCAGATCTCCACCGAGACCTCGCGCCGCCACGTGAGCGAAGAGCCCGCGGAGAACATCCGCAGGATCACCAGGGACGAGGTCCGCCAGTTCAACATCCCCATGGACAAGCTGACCAAGCAGGACAGGCTGGACATCATCCGCAACATCAAGGACCGGGGCATCTTCCTCATCAAGGGCGCGGTGGGCATCGTAGCCCCCGAGCTCAAGATATCGATTCCCACCCTCTACCGGTACCTGCAGGCCCTCAAATAGGGCCTGAAAAGTAAGACCTCCGGCGGCAGGAGAGGGGGGTATATTTCTGTGCCGCCGGAGGAGCTTTACAGCGCGGCCGCCGCCATTGGCGACAACCGGAACGTGGCCACGCAAACAGACCACGCAAGTATTGCATAGATAAAACAGGGAGACCACAGTTTCCTCAAGCTGTGGCGCATTGCAGATTCAGCCAGGCTAGTTACGTGCCCTCATTGGCCTAGGCCTTTCTTCATGCTATCACCTCTTCAAGGATGCACAGGTACTCCCGTTTCAGGCAGGTCCCCCGACCTGTTGCTAAGAGCAAATTATCACAAGGTCCCGGACATGCTCAACACTCCGTTCGCTATCCGCCATGACAACCGGCATGGCAAGCGGCAGCTGGTGCGCAATTCAGCGGATACGACCAATGTAGGAGAGCCTGAAAAGTAAACCTGGTTTGTATTGGTAACAATAATTTATTACCTGAATTCCAGCTGGAGGAATAATTAGTCGGGGATCATTAGGAATACAATCACTGATAATTGAGAAGATTTGTAGGCATCAATTACTGACTGAAAACTGTCTCTAGATGGAAGGTAGGGGAGAAGCGGAAAATCCAGGTGGGCGATGCAGGAATCGAACCTGCGACCCCTTCGGTGTGAACGAAGTGCGCTAGCCGCTGCGCCAATCGCCCGGATTGGGAAAGACCACCGAAGTGATCCTTGTGGGCGATACTGGATTCGAACCAGTGACCCCTTCCGTGTCAGGGAAGTGCGCTACCTCTGCGCCAACCGCCCGGGTCATTCTCGTTTCGAGAGAGAGGTGGGTACGAGAGTCGAACTCGTCTATACGGCTTTGCAGGCCGCTGCCTAACCGCTTGGCTAACCCACCGTATTGGTTAAACTGCTCGAAACCTCGAGCGGGCAACGGGACTCGGACCCGCGGTCTCGACCTTGGCAAGGTCGCGCTTTACCAACTAAGCTATGCCCGCACTTTCAACTTTCACCGTGGTGGTGACTGCCGAAGCACGTTGCACTACTGTAGCGTAGACCTCCGCACTTGGCAAAAAGCGCGTGTCGCCGCGTCATAGAGCCACCCTCCGCTGATGGCAAAGCCGCGAAATACAAGGCTTCCTACCGGTAGGGTGAGAGGTATGAGTGAAGAAGCCAGGCAGCACTGCACCATGGTGGCCGCCTTCGATGGCTGGAACGATGCGTGCTCAGCCTCGACCAACGTCATCCGCCACCTGTTGAACGTCTACGAGTCCCACGAGATCGGCAGCATTCCGGGCGACGGGTTCTATGACTACCAGATGTCACGGCCCATGCTCTGCCATGTGCAGGGCAGGCGGCGGATCATCTGGCCCTCCGCCAAGATCTACCGGGTGCGGATTGATGACACCCACACCCTCCTGCTGGAGATGGGCCCGGAACCCAACTACCACTGGAGCGACTTCTGCCGGCGCAGCATCCACTGGGCCGAAGACGACGAGGCGGAGGCCATCATCACCCTGGGCGCCATGTTCGCCGACTGCCCCCACACCAGGCCCCTGCCCATCGACGACCTGGCCGGCGACCAGCCCAAGACCGACACCGACGGCCACTCCGGCCCCATAGGCATCCCCACCGTGCTGGATGCCCTGGCCACCCAGGACGGCTACAGCACCGAGTCCATCTGGGTCTCCGTGCCCCAGTACCTGGGCAGCGACGAGTGCGCCCAGGGCACCCTGCAGCTGCTGCAAAGGCTCTCGGCCATGCTCGGCGTCCACCTTGACGAGGGGGAGCTGCCCCGCAAGGCCGCCGAGTGGAAGGCCCAGGCCGGAATGCTGCTGCGCTGCAACGACGATCTGGCCAACTACGTCCACCGTCTGGAGATGGACGTCGACCAGGCCCAGGTGAACGAGCCGGCCGCCGAAGAGCTGGTCCGGGAAGCCGAGGATTATCTGCGCTCCATGGGCAACAAAGGCCCCTCCTTGTCTGAGTGACGACCTAGGCTGTGGCTCGATAACCATGTCCAGCCTGCACCCTGTAACGCGGGCTCCGATAGCAAGGACGGCATTCATGACACAGTCGAGCATCTCCATCATCGTCAAGGGCGAACGGAAGGAGGTGGCGGCGGATCAGACTGGCGTCCAGCTTTTTGCTGACGACAAGGACATCATCGCCGTCGACCTCAACGGGCAGCCACGCGACCTCTACACACCCCTGCACGAGGGCGACAAGGTCGAGCCCATCACCCTGGAGAGCGACCAGGGACTGGCCATCATGAGGCATTCGGCCACCCACGTCATGGCCCAGGCCGTCCAGGAGATCCGCCCGGACGCCAAGCTGGGCATCGGCCCGGTCATCAAGGACGGCTTCTACTACGACTTCGACGTGGACAAGCCCTTCACCCCCGACGACCTCAAACAGATCGAACAGCGGATGAAGCGGATCATCAAGTCCTCCCAAAGCTTCCGCCGGCGCGTGGTCACCGAGGAGGAGGCCCGCAAGGAGGAGGCCGACCAGCCCTACAAGCTGGAGCTGATCGGGGCCAAGGAGGCCGAGATCAACAGCGAGGAGGCCACCGAGGTGGCCACCGGCGGCGAGCTGACCATGTATGACAACCTGGACCGCGAGGGCAACACGGTATGGAAGGACCTCTGCCGGGGCCCCCACCTGCCCAACACCCGCTATATCCGCAGCTTCAAGCTCATGCGCACTGCCGCCGCCTACTGGCGCGGGGACGAGAAGAACCCCATGCTCCAGCGCATCTACGGCACCGCCTGGGCCAACAAGGACGACATGAAGGCCTACACCGCCCGTCTGGAGGAGGCCGCCCGCCGCGACCACCGCAAGCTGGGCGCCGAGATGGACCTCTTCTCCTTCCCGGACGAGATCGGGCCCGGCCTGCCCGTCTTCCACCCCAAGGGCGCGGCCATCATCAACGCCATGGAAGACTACTCCCGGCAGATGCACCGGCGCAACGGCTACTCCTTCGTGCAGACCCCGCACATCACCAAGGGCCACCTCTACGAGATCTCGGGCCACCTGCAGTGGTACAAGGACGGCATGTACCCGCCCATGCACCTGGACGAGGAGAAGGACGCCAACGGCAAGGTCACCCGCCAGGGCTTCGACTACTACCTGAAGCCCATGAACTGCCCCATGCACAACCTGATCTTCAAGTCCCGCCAGCGCTCCTACAAGGAGCTGCCCCTGCGGCTGTTCGAGTTCGGCACCGTCTACCGCTACGAGAAGTCCGGCGAGGTCCACGGCCTGACCCGCGTGCGCGGCCTGACCCAGGACGACTCCCACATCTACTGCACCAGGGACCAGATGAAGGGGGAGCTGACCAACCTGCTCCAGTTCGTGCTCAAGGTGTTGAAGGACTTCGGCCTCAACGACTTCTACCTGGAGCTGTCCACCAAGGATCCCAATAAGTTCGTCGGCTCCGACGAGGTCTGGGAGGAGGCCACCAACACCCTGGCCGAGGTGGCCAAGGACTCCGGGCTGGAGCTGGTCGACGACCCCGAGGGCGCCGCCTTCTACGGGCCCAAGATCTCCGTGCAGGCCCGGGACGCCATCGGGCGCACCTGGCAGGTCTCCACCATTCAGCTGGACTTCAACCTGCCCGAGCGCTTCCAGCTTGAGTACATCGCCGCCGACGGCTCCCACCAGCGGCCGGTCATGATCCACCGGGCCCTCTTCGGCTCCATCGAACGCTTCTTCGCCATCCTGCTGGAGCACTACGCCGGCGCCTTCCCGGCCTGGCTGGCCCCCGTCCAGGTGCAGGCCGTGCCCGTGGCCGACGAGTTCGCCCCCCACCTGGAGCACCTGCTGGACCAGCTGCGCGACGACATGGTCCGCTGCGAGATCGACCGCTCCGACGACCGCTTCGGCAAGAAGATCCGCAACGCGGCCAAGTCCAAGGCCCCCTTCATCCTGATCGCCGGCGAGGAGGATGCCTCCAAGAACGCGGTCTCCTTCCGCTTCCGCGACGGCAGCCAGCTCAACGGGGTGCCCGTGGAGCAGGCCCGCGCCTGGATCAACGAGGCCATCAAGGTCCGCGCCCAGATCAACTCGGCAGACGACTTCCGAGCGAACACCTCCTGCAGTCAGGACTGACCAATGTTCGAGCATCTACGGCGCCCCTGGAAGCGCATCATCGCCCCCATCGCCCGCGGCCTGGTTCGTCTGGGCGTGAGCGCCAACGGTGTCACCATCAGCGGAGCCGTAGGCACCACCCTGGTAGCCATCGCGACCGGGTTCACCGGCTGGCTCCTGCCCGGGGCCATCGTCCTGGCCATCCTGGTGGCCTTCGACTCCCTGGATGGTTCCGTGGCCGCGCTGACCGGCGGTGGCACCCAGTTCGGGGGCTTCCTGGACTCCACCCTTGACCGGATAGCCGACTGGGCCGTCCTGACCGGGGTCATCATCTACCTGCGCCGCCACGAGCTGGCCTGGGTGGCCGATGGCAACCACCAGGGTCCCGACATCTGGGCACAGGTGGGCATGGCTGCAGCACTCTTCGCCATCATGACCTCCTTCGTCACCTCCTACGCCCGGGCCCGGGCCGAGGCCGAGGGCTTCGAGGCCAAGAACGGCATCGCCACCAGATCGGACCGGCTGGTCATCATCCTGGTGGGCATGGCCCTGACGGGAGCCGGGCTGCCCCTGGCCGTGCTCAGCTGCTTCCTGGTCCTGCTGGCCCTGCTGGGCATCGTCACTGTCTGGCAGCGGATCAGCCACGTCGCCAAGGACATGAGCCGCAACCCGCAGCCCGCCAACCCCAACCACGAGTGAGCCTATGCCGGACCGACTGCTCATCTTTCTGGCGCAGCATGCGCGCCTGGTGCCCGAGGGGCTGCTGCGCGGCCTCTTCCTGGCGGCGGCCGACCTCTGCTGGCTGTTTCGGATAGGCGGCGTCAGACAGCTGGAGCGCAACCTGGCCCATGTCATGCCAGAGGCCGGCCGTCGCAGCCTGCGGCGCACCTCGCGCCAGGGCATGCGCTCCTACTTCGTTTACTTCGTCGAGGCCCTGACCGTGGGGGCCCGCACCAAGGAGCAGCTGCTGGCACGCATACAGGGCGGCGGCAGCGCCTACCCGGATCCGGCCAAGAGCGACATCGGCCTGCGATCCCTGCCCATCGGCATGGGCCACCAGGGCAACTGGGACTACGCGGGCTTCTGGGCCTGCTCCACGGTAGGCCAGGTCACTACGGTGGCCGAGCGGCTGCGGGATCCTGGGATGCTGAACACCTTTGCGGACATCCGTCGCCGCCTGGGCATGAACATCCTGCTGACCGGTGAGCCGGACATCACCGGCCGTCTGACGACCCTGCTGCGGAAGCCTGGCCAGGTGGTGCCCCTGCTGGCCGACCGCGACCTGAGCCGCCGTGGCGTCTTCGTCAAGGCCTTCGACTCCTGGATTCGCGTGGCCGCCGGACCTGCCGTCATCGCCTTGGATGCCCATCTGCCCCTCTATACCGTGAACATGCACAGGGAAAGGCTGACGGGGGAGCGCCGTCGGCAGGCCAAGTCACCCTACGGCTATGTCTGCCAGGTGGACGGGCCCATCGCCATCGAGCCCTACCTGGACATGCCCCGGGAGCAGGCCGTCAAGGACCTGACCCAGGCCTGGGTGGACCAGTGGGCCCAGGGCATTCGCGAGCATCCCGAGGACTGGCACATGCTCCAGCCGATTTTCCTTGAGGATCTGGATCTTTCCCGGATGCACGACCTGCCGGACTTCATCCTGGCCCAGGCATCCAAGAACAAGGGAGGTGACGGGCATGAAGGCACCCGAGCAAAGGCCTGAGCAGGAATCAGAGCGAGCCGCCATCAAGGCGCCCCTGCGGGTGGGTATCATCTCGCCCTACTCCTTCGAGACCCCGGGCGGTGTCCAACTGCACATCCGCGACTTCGCCAGGCATCTTATGGACCGTGGCCACCAGGTGCAGGTTCTGGCCCCGGGCCGACGCACCCAGGACATGCCCCTCTGGGTGCATACCACCGGCTCCTCCTTCTCCATTCCCTACAACGGATCCGTGGCCAACCTGAGCTACTTCGGCGTGGCCGGCCACAAGACCCGGCAGTGGGTCAGGCAGGGCCACTTCGACATCCTGCACCTGCACGAGCCCGAGGTGCCCTCCCTGAGCCACAAGCCCCTGCGGCCCGGATTCATTCCCTGCCCCTATGTGGCCACCTTCCATGCGGCCTTCGATACGACCCCGCTGGCCCTGAGGCTGACCAGGCGCTACCTGCGCCGATACCTGGCCAACATCAGCCAGGCCATCTTCGTCAGCCCCTCGGCCATGCAGAACGCCAAGAATCTGCTGGAACCGGGCATACCCAGCCAGATCATCCCCAACGGCATCGAGACCAGAGCCCTGTGCAATGCCCGGCCGCGCCCGGAATGGCAGGGGAGCGAGCGGGAGCCCACCATCGGATTCCTGGGACGGATGAAGGAGGAGCGCAAGGGGTTCAGGATTCTGGCCCAGGCCGCACCTGCCATCCTGCAGCGGGTGCCCGGAGCCCGCTTCCTGTGTGCAGGTGACGGCCAGGCGGAGGCCCGGAAAATACTTGAGGACGTCGATCCCGGACTGGCCCGGCACTTCACCTTCCTGGGCCGGATCAGCGACGAGGACAAGGCCTCCTTCTACCACAGCCTTGGCCTGTATGTGGCTCCGCAGACCGGGGGAGAGAGCTTTGGCATCGTGCTGGTTGAGGCCATGGCGGCTGGCTGCCCGGTGGTGGCCTCGGACCTGCCCGCCTTCGAGGATGTCTCCCAGAACGGCCGCAGCGCGCGGCTGTTCGCCACCGGAGACCCCCAGGACTGCGCCCGGGCGGTCCTGGGCCTGCTGGACGACCGACCTGCCCGCCTGGACCTGGCCTCATGCGGAATGCGCCGGGCCAGCGACTACGACTGGGAACGGGTCACCGACCAGGTTCTGGATGTCTATGCCCGTGCCCTGGCGGCCCGGCCCGATCATCGCCGTGGCCTGCTGGGCAGGCTGGTGGGCCGGAAGGCTGGTTCTCCTTGCGATGAAGCCCCCACGAAAGGGCCTGAAAACCCGTAAAATTGTCGAAGAGCGGAACTAGAATTCCATTCGTTTACGCATTCGTACCGTCAGGAGACATATGTCAGGGCATTCGAAGTGGGCGACCACCAAGCACAAGAAAGCAGCCATCGACGCCAAGCGTGGCAAGCTCTTCGCCAAGCTGATCAAGAACATCGAGATCGCCGCCCGCACCGGCGGCGGTGACCCCGACGGCAACCCCACCCTCTACGACGCCATCGTCAAGGCCAAGAAGTCCTCCGTGCCCGCAGACAACATCACCAGGGCCGTCAAGCGCGGCTCGGGCGAGGAGGCCGGAGCGGCCAACTACGAGACCATCGTCTACGAGGGCTACGCTCCCGCCGGCGTGGGCATCATCATCGAATGCCTGACCGACAACCGCAACCGCGCGGCCGCCGAGGTCCGTTCCACCCTGACCAAGGGCGGCGGCTCCCTGGCCCAGAACGGGTCGGTCAGCTTCAACTTCGAGCGCAAGGGCCAGATCATCGTCCCATCAGAGGGCCTGGACTACGACACGGTCTTCGAGAAGGCCGCCGAGGCCGGTGCTGAGGACGTGCAGGACAACGGCGAGAGCTACACCGTGCTGACTGCCCCCGGCGACATGGTCAACGTCCGCAAGGCCCTGCAGGACGCGGGCATGGACTACGACTCCGCCGACCTGGTCCTCAACCCCAAGAGCGAGGTCACCCTGGATCTGGACTCCGCCCGCAAGGTCTCCAAGCTGATCGACAACCTGGACGACCTGGACGACGTGCAGGAGATCTACAGCAACTGGACCGCCTCCGACGAGGTCATGGCCCAGTTGGACGACGAGTGACCCTATGATCGTTCTCGGCGTCGACCCGGGGCTCACCCGATGCGGCGTTGGCGTCATTGAAGCCGGTGCATCGCGCCGGCTTTCCTTTGTTCATGTGGACGTCGTGCGCTCAGACCCCGAACAGAGCCAGGACCTGCGGCTGCTGGCCATCTACCAGGGGCTGACGGCCGCCCTGGACCGTTTCAGCCCTGACGTGGTGTCCATCGAGCGGGTCTTCGCCCAGTCCAACCACAACACCGTGCTGGGAACCGCCCAGGCGGCAGGGCTGGCCATGCTGGGGGCGGCGCAGCGGGGGATCCCCGTAGCCCTGCACACCCCTACCGAGGCCAAGATGGCTGTGACCGGCAACGGGCAGGCCGACAAGATCCAGGTGCAGCGGATGGTGGCCCGTATTCTAGGCCTCAACCAGCTGCCCAAGCCCGCCGATGCTGCCGACGCTCTGGCCCAGGCCATCTGCCACGCCCTAAGGCCCGCCGGGGCCATCCAGGGCGGGGAGCGCGAGGAGCATCTGACCCAGGCCCAACGGCAGTGGGCACAGGCCTCCGCCAAGTATGGCAAGCATCGAGGAGTCCAGCGAGACATGTAAGCTGATTCGAACAGACGTTCGATTTCATCGAGGGGTGATCAAGTGCTGGCAATGCTGACCGGGCGGGTGGCCGCCATCGAAACGGGCTCCGCCGTCATCGATGTTTCGGGGGTGGGGTTCGAGGTGCGCATGCCACAGTCGGACCTGGCCTCCATGCGGGCCGAATCCACGGTCACTGTCTACACGGCCCTCTCCCTGACCCAGGACGCGCTGACCCTCTACGGATTCCTCAGCCGCACGTCGAAATCCCTCTTCGCCCAGCTGCAGAAGGTCAGCGGCATCGGACCGCGCGTGGCCCTGTCCATACTCGCCACCCTGAACTCGGACCAGCTGGCCCAGGCCGTGGCCGACGGCGATGCTGCGGCCCTGTCCCGGGCGCCCGGCCTGGGCAAGAAGGGCGCTCAGAAGATCATCCTCGAGCTCTCCGGCAAGCTGGATCTGGATGCCGGCACAGGCCGACAGGGACCCGCCCAGACCGACGACGGCGCCCACCAGGTGGTTGAGGGACTGATCTCCCTGGGCTGGCTGCAGCGTGATGCCGAGCAGGCCGTGGAGCAGACCTGCAGCGAGGGCGGCTACACCCTGCCCCTGCAGTCGGCCGACATTCCCAAGGTGCTCAAGCAGGCCCTGACCCGGCTGGACAGGGGGCGCTGACCCATGGCTGACAAGCAGATGACCACCGGGTACATCGACTCCCAGAATGGCGACGCCCAGGAGGAATCCCTGCGGATGGTCTCGGCCAGGCCCATCGAAGGCGAGCCGGTCAGCGACGAGGAGCTGCGTCCTGAAACCCTGGACGGATTCATCGGACAGCCCCGGCTCAAGGCCCAGCTGGGCCTCTTCCTGAAGGCCGCCAAAAAACGTGACGTGGCCCCGGACCACATCCTGCTGGCAGGCCCTCCAGGCCTGGGCAAGACCACCCTGGCCATGATCGTCGCCCACGAGCTGGAGGTGCCCATCCGCGTCACCTCGGGCCCGGCCGTCCAGCATGCCGGCGACCTGGCCTCCATCCTGAGCTCCCTGGAAGCCGGCGAGGTGCTCTTCATCGACGAGATCCACCGCCTGCCCAGGGCCGCCGAGGAGCTGCTCTACATCGCCATGGAGGACTTCCGGGTGGATGTCATGGTGGGCAAGGGCCCTGGAGCCTCCTCCATTCCGCTGACCCTGCCCAGGTTCACGGTCATCGGCGCCACCACCCGCGAAGGCATGCTGCCCTCGCCCCTGCGGGCCCGCTTCGGCTTCACCGCCCACCTGGACTTCTACCCGGAGGAGGAGCTGGAGAAGCTGGTCGAGCGGTCGGCCAAGGTCCTGGGCATCGTCCTGCATGATGACGCCGCCCATCAGCTGGCCCTCCGCTCCCGAGGCACGCCCAGGATCGCCAACCGCCTCCTGCGCCGGGTGCGCGACTGGGCCATAGTCCACGATCTTCCCCAGGTCGGCCCTGACGATGTCAAGCAGGCCCTGTCCCTCTACCAGATCGACTCCGAGGGGCTGGACCGTCTGGATCTGGCCGTCCTCAAGGCCATCGTCAACAGTTTCGACGGCGGTCCCGTGGGCCTGAACAACCTGGCCGCCATGGTGGGCGAGGAGGCCGAGACGGTCGAGACGGTCTGTGAGCCCTACCTGGTGCGCGAGGGCTTCCTGATACGCACACCGAAGGGGCGTGTGGCCACCACCAAGGCCTGGGAGCACCTGGGCCGCAAACCGCCCGAGGATGTCATGAAGCTGTTCTAGACTGGGGTCTTCGCAGCAATGCATATCGCCGTTTGATACCCGCCGAAACAAGGAGTGGAAACAGCCATGGGATCCATGATTTTCATGATCGTCATCATCGCCCTGATGATCGCCATGATGTGGGGAAGCTCCCGCAAGAGCAAACAGCAGCAGGCCGCTGTCCAGGACTTCCGCCAGTCCCTGCAGCCCGGTGACGAGGTAGCCACCACCACGGGCCTTCTGGGCAAGGTCGTCTCCGTGGACCTGGAGAAGGAACAGGTGGTCATCGACTCCGAGGGTTCGCAGTCCCGCTGGCGCATCCAGGCCATCACCAAGCCGCCCATCGTTCCGGCATACATCCACGATGACGAGGTTGACGAAAACGGCAACCCCCTGCCCGAGGACGCGGATGCGCCCGCCGAGGTCACCGCCGCTGAAGAAGACGACAAAGCCAGCGACAATACCGACGGTGAGGAAACCGCCGCCGATGATGCTGCCGCCCAAAACTCTGCCGCCTCAGAAGGCAAGGATGATGCCGAGGCTAAGTCGGATACCCAGCCGGAGCCTGAAGACGCATCGGACAAGGAAGAGACTGCTGAGAAGTCCGATGACACCGACGAATCGGATGCGTCCAAGGCTGCCAAGGCTGCCAAGACTTCGGATTCGACTTCCACCAAGTCCTGAACCTCATACGCGCGCCACACCTCCCGTCAGGCTGACTCCGAACGGAAACGCGGCGCGCGTATGATGGCCCCGCAACCACTTCCAAGGAGCAAAACAGAAAGAGGATCATGGCTCAATCGGACGATATCAAGGTTGGAGAACTTAAGCAGGTGGGCGATGATGACGCCGCTTATCTGATCTCATTGATCCGTACCATTCCGGACTTTCCCAAGAAGGGGATCCTTTTCAGGGACTTCATCCCCGCCATGTCGGATCCCAGAGGGTTGGCCATCATCCTCGACGCCATGAAGCGCACCCTGCCCGTCAAGCCGGAGGACTTCGACCTGGTAGCCGGGCTTGAGGCACGCGGCTTTCTGATCGGCCCCCAGCTGGCCACCGATCTGGGCAAGGGCTTCCTGCCCATGCGCAAGGCCGGCAAGCTCCCCGAGCCCACCTACAGCCAGGAGTATGCCCTCGAATACGGCAACGCCCGCATCGAAATCGAGCGGGGCTCCCTGCGCCCTGGCCAGCGGGTCCTGATTGTCGACGACCTGATCGCCACCGGCGGTTCCGCCCAGGCAGCGGCACGTCTGGTGGAGCAGGCCGGGGGCCAGGTGGCCGGTTTCAGCTTCGTCATGGAGCTCAACGGTCTGGACGGTCGCAAGGCCCTGGGTGCCTACCCGGTCACCTGCCTGATGAACATGCCTGCCTGAGCACGATTGGGGGACCTTCACCATGGATTTGTACGAATACCAGGCCAGGCAGCTGCTCGCTGAACATGGCATCTCCCAACCCAGGGCCGTCTATGCCTCAACCGCAGAAGAGGCCGGCCAGGCAGCCGACGTCATCGGCTACCCCTGCATGATCAAGGGCCAGGCCACCATTGGCCATAGGGGACAGGCCGGAGCCGTCAAGCGAGCCGAGAATCACGATCAGGCCGTAGCCTTGGCCGAGGCCATCCTGCCCATGAACATCGATGGCCATCCAGTCAGCGGGATCCTGGTCACCGAGGCACGCAACATCCTGCACGAGTACTACCTGTCCATCTCGGTGGACCGCACCTCCCGGGACTACGATGTCCTGGCCACGGCCAGCGGCGGCACCGAGGTGGAAACCATCGCCCGCGAGCACCCTGAATCAGTCCGGCGCCTGCACATCGGCCCCCTGGAGGATTTCGACAGGCAGGCCGCCCGCACCATGGCCGAGCGCATCGGCTTCTACCATGCCGATCTGGAGCAGGCTGCGCAGATACTTCTGGGCATGTGGCACACCTTCCAGGACAGCGACGCGACCCTGGTCGAGATCAACCCCCTGGCCAAGGTGGGCGACCCGGACGACGAGGCCACCAAGCACCTGGACGCCCTCGATGCCAAGATCTCCCTGGACGGGAATGCGGCCTTCCGGCACGACGGCTGGAAACGGTTCACGGACCCGGCGCAGGTCGACCCTCTGGAAGCCAAGGCCAAGGCCGCTGGCCTGCACTACGTCCATCTGGACGGCCAGGTAGGCGTCATCGGCAACGGCGCAGGACTGGTCATGAGCTCCTTGGATGCCGTGGCTGGGTCAGGGCGCCGGCAGGGCGTTCCTGTTGGACCCGCGAACTTCCTTGACATCGGCGGCGGCGCCTCGCCCGAGGTCATGCGCACCAGCCTGGACGTGGTCCTCTCCGACCCCAAGGTCCGTTCGGTCATGGTCAATGTCTATGGAGGCATCACCTCCTGCCAGCAGGTGGCCCAGGGCATCCTGGCAGCCGTGAACGCTGCGGGCGAGCAGGACCAGAACGACGACCGGCCCATCGTGGTCCGCTTCGACGGCAATGAGGCTGCCGAGGGACTGGACCTGCTGGCCAAGGCCCAAGAGCCTCGGCTCAAGGTGGCCCGCACCATGGAGGAGGCGGCAGACCAGGCCGTGGCCCTGGCCGCCCAGGCAGGAAAGGAGACGGGACGATGACCCTCTTCATTGAAGACGGCGCCCCCGTCATGGTCCAGGGCATGACCGGTCGCCAGGGCATGGTCCACACGGCCCGCATGATGGCGGCAGGCACCAACATCCAGGCTGGGGTCAACGCCCGCAAGGCCGGAATCACAGTCGACTTTGACGGCCCTGACGGCCAGGCTCGTCATGTGCCCGTCTACGCCGATTGCACAGCAGCGCGGCAGGCGACCGGGGCTCGTACCTCCGTGGTCTTCGTCCCGCCCAGGTTCGCCAAGGACGCCATGGTCGAGGCCATCGAGGCCGGCATCACCCTGATCGTGGTCATCACCGAGGGCATTCCCGTGGCCGATACCGCTTACTGCGTGGCCCTGGCCAGGGAACGCGGCTGCCGCATCGTCGGCCCCAACTGCCCGGGTCTGATGACCATGTCCGACCGGCCCAACGGCGTCGGCGCAGACCTGGGCATCATCCCGCAGGGCATCGCCGGTCGCGGCCCGCTGGGGCTGGTCTCCAAGTCCGGCACCCTGACCTACCAGCTCATGGGGGAGTTGTCCTCCATCGGTTTCACCGCCTGCCTGGGCATCGGCGGCGACCCCATTGTGGGCACCACCATGCTGGAGGCTCTGCAGGCTTTCAACCGCGATCCCGGAACCAAGGCCTGCGTCATGATCGGCGAAATCGGCGGTTCGGCTGAACAGGAGGCCGCCCGCTGGGCCTCCACCCACATGACCAAGCCCATCGTGGCCTATATCGCCGGCTTCACCGCCCCAGAGGGCAAGCAGATGGGCCACGCCGGAGCCATCATCTCGGGCGGCAAGGGCACAGCTGCAGACAAGAAGGAAGTGCTTGAGTCCGTCGGCATCCAGGTGGGCACTACACCCGGCGAGACCGCCCGGCTGACACTCGACCTGCTACGGGAGCATGCCATCATATGACCGACAGGGTGAAAGTATGGCTCCGGGGGGCCCTAGAGGCCTTCCTAGCCATACTTATCTACACTGTCGCCCTCGGCGCCTGCATGGCCCTGCTCCTGCTCATCATCTCCATTGAAGAGGGCGGGCCATCACTGTCCATGGCCACCGTGGCCCTGACAGAAACCATCACCCTGCTCACCCAGGGCTGTGGATTCACGGCCGGGGCCTTGACCCTGACCATCATCCCCCTCCTGCTGACCGGCCTGCTGATCTGGATGATCCGCTCCCTGGTCAGTCGGCTGGGCATGTCCGTCGGCGGCTGCATTGCCGGCCTGGTCGTCTGGGTGCTCTGCAGCCTCATCCTCATGCAGGGCAGCCAGACCGTCCAGGTGGACACCACCCCGGTCATGCTTTTTCGAACCAGCCTGGTCTTCCTATTGGGTTACGGCTGGGCCTGGGTCCGCTCTGAACCGTTCCGCCAGGCTTTCACCAAACGCATTCAAGAGGTTCTGCCGGTCCAGGTCCGCAGGACCATCCGGCTCGGGCTCACGGCCGGCTTGATCCTCCTGGCCGCCATGCTGGCCGCCGGCCTGATCGCCCTGATCGTCTGGATTGTTCTCTATCACGGAGACGTGGGCCGCCTGTTCAAACTGACACGTATGGGCACCGCCTCGGCTGTGACGACCAGCCTGGCCTCCCTGGCCTGGCTGCCCAATCTGATCATCTGGGCTGCCTCCTGGCTCTTCGGAAGCGGTTTCAACATCGGCGGGTTGGCGACCTTCACCCTTTGGTCCGGACACGCCTCAAGTCTGCCCTCGCTGCCCCTCTTCGGGCTGTTCCCGGAGCCGGTCTCCCGGCAGGAGATTCGTCTGCTCCTGCTCAACCTGCCCCTGCTGGCCGGAGTGGTTGTCGGCATTCTCTTGCTGACCGGGCCATGGGGTGTCAGAATTCACGCCGCTGTGCGCCAAGCAGGTCTGAAATCCCGGGATACTGCAGTCTGCTTCCTGATGGCAACCCTGGCCATGGTCCTGGCCTGGATGGTCGCCCTGCTCGGTCTTGCCCTGCTTTTCCAACTCTCCAACGGGGCCCTGGGCCGCCAGCGACTGGCCGGAGTGGGCGTGCCCATAGCCTCCTCCCTGCGCATGATCGGAACCTCCCTGGGGGTCGGCCTGCTGGGAATATGGCTGCTGGCACTTGTCATCGCCGCCCTGATCATCATCAAGGACATCCTGATTGACTATCTGCGCCAGGCAGACGCCAAAAAAACTTCCGCCCAGGCGGAAAACAAGAAAAAACACAACCAATCACGCGGTCAGGAGGGAAAGGAGCCCAAGGCAACCGACCGAGCAGACACACCACGACAGGTCTCGTCCACCCGCAGACCAGGCAAGTAGGTCCGAAGGTGGCGGGGCGCCTCGGCATTCAAGCATAGGAGTAGGAGTTTCCATGGTCACCACGAATCGAACCATCAACCGAGCGCTGGTCTCGGTCTACCACAAGCAGGGCCTTGAGGCCCTGGCATCGGCCTTCCGCCAGGCAGGCACCGAGGTCGTCTCCACCGGCAGCACCGCAAAGAAGCTGCAGGATCTGGGCGTCCAGGTCACCCCGGTGGAAAAGGTCACCGGTTTTCCCGAGAGCCTTGACGGCCGGGTCAAAACCCTGGATCCGCACATCCACGCCGGGCTGCTGGCCGACATGACCAACCCCGACCATGTCCGGCAGCTCAAAGACCTGGACATTGCCCCCTTCGACCTGGTGGTGGTCAACCTCTATCCCTTCGAACAGACCGTCCTCGAAGGCGCCGACGCGGACCAGTGCCTGGAGCGCATCGACATCGGCGGACCCGCCATGATCCGGGCCGCCGCCAAGAACCATGCCAGCGTGGCTGTGATCACCGACCCGGACGACTATGCCCTGGCCGCCGATCGCATCGCCTCCGGCACCGGTTTCAGCCTGGCTGAGCGCGGACGTCTGGCTGCCAAAGCCTTCGCTCTGACAGCCTCCTATGATGCGGCCATCGCCGAGTGGACAGCTCGCACATGGGTTGACGACAAGCAGGACAAGGCAGAGGATCAGAAACCAGCACAGGCGATGACCCGCACCTGGCGTCTGGCCAACCAACTGCGCTACGGGGAGAACCCCCACCAGAAGGCCGCCCTCTACCTGGACCCGCTGGACCGGGACGGCTTCGCTGCGGCAGAGCACCTGGGCGGGGCCAAGGAAATGAGCTACAACAACTATGTGGACGCTGACTCCGCATGGCGCTCGGTCTGGGACTTCCCCGACCTGCCCGCAGTGGCCGTGGTCAAGCATTCCAACCCCTGCGGTCTGGCCGTGGGGGAGGACATCGCCCAGGCCCACCGCCGCGCCCACGCCTGCGACCCCATGAGCGCCTATGGCGGGGTCATCGCCGCCAACCGCACGGTCACGCTGTCCATGGCCCAGCAGATCAAGCCGGTCTTCACCGAGGTGATTGTGGCACCAGGCTATGAGCCCGAGGCCCTGGACCTGCTGCGGACCAAGAAGAACCTGCGTATCCTGTCTGTGCAACGCCGCCCGCGTCAGCGTCCGGTCATTCGTCCCATCGACGGGGGAGCCCTGGTGCAGACGCCCGACCTGATCGACGCCCCGGGAGACAATCCCTCCACCTGGCGTCTGGTCTCCGGCAACCCTGCCGACCAGGCGACCATGGATGATCTGACCTTCGCCTGGCGGGCCATCCGCTCGATCAAGTCCAACGCTGTGCTCCTGGCCAACCAGGGTGCCACCGTGGGCATCGGCATGGGCCAGGTCAACAGGGTGGACTCCAGCCATTTGGCCGTGGAGCGGGCCAATACCCTGGACGAGGGCCGCAACCGTGCCAAGGGCTCGGTGGCCGCTTCCGATGCCTTCTTCCCCTTCGCTGACGGTCTGGAATATCTGATCCAGGCCGGCATCAGGGCCGTGGTTCAGCCAGGAGGATCCATCCGTGATCCCGAGGTGATCAAGGCCGCCCAGGATGCCGATCTGACCATGTATCTGACTGGTACCCGCCACTTCTTCCACTGATAAAACCGGACCCTGCGGCCGAATGTCGCCCTGCGGCAAATTCCTTGACCGTGGGGTCCAATGCGGTGATATGCTGAAGGAACTGACCAGCGATGATGCTGACTAGGTACCCATAATTCGAAGGAGATATTGTGACCTATCAGACAGTCAATCCTTTTAACAACCAACTGATCAAGACGTATCCAGATGCCACCGACGAGGATCTGGAGAACGCCTTGGCCCGCGGCCATGACCTCTACAAGACCTGGCGCAAGCAGGAGGGCCCCGGTGACCGTCCCGCACAACTGCACCAGGTCGCCAAGCTCTTCCGTCAGAACGAGGATACCCTGGCAGCCAACATGACCCTGGACATGGGCAAGCTGGTGGGCGAGGCCCGTGCCGAGGTGGAGCTGTGCGCGGACATCGCCGACTACTTCGCCGATCACGCCGAGGAGCTGCTGGCTCCCGTCCCCCTGGACAACCCCGCCGGCAAGGCCTACTACGTCAAGCAGGCCACCGGCATCGTGTTCATGGTTGAGCCCTGGAACTTCCCCTACTACCAGATCATGCGCGTGTTCGCCCCCAACTTCATTCTGGGCAACCCCATGATCCTCAAGCACGCCTCCAACGTGCCCGGCTCGGCTGTGGCCTTCGAACAGACCGTAAGAGAAGCAGGAGCCCCCGAGGGCAGCCTGACCAACCTCTTCGTCAACTATGACCAGGTTGACCGTGCCATCGCCGATCCCCGCGTCTCTGGCGTGGCCCTGACCGGATCGGAGCGCGGCGGCGCCTCGGTGGCCAAATCGGCTGGAGCCAACCTGAAGAAGTCCTCCATGGAGCTGGGCGGCAACGACGTCTTCATCGTCCTGGATGACGCTGACTGGGATCTGCTCAAGAAGGTGGCCCCAGGCGCCAGGCTGACGAACGCTGGCCAGGTCTGCACCTCCTCCAAGCGCTTCATCGTCACGGAGAACCGCTACGACGACTTCGTCTCGCTCATCGTCGACGCCTTCTCGCACGCGGTTCTGGGCGATCCCAGCAACCCCGAAACCACGCTGGCCCCCATGTGCATGGTCTCCGCCCGCGACAACCTGGCCAAGCAGGTCGAAACGGCAGTGGCTGGTGGAGCCAAGGTCGCCTACGGCAACAAGCCCTACGATTCGCCGGGGGCCTTCTTCACCCCGACGGTTCTGACGGACATCGACCGTGACAACCCTGTCTACAACCAGGAGATGTTCGGCCCTGTGGCCTCCATTTACAAGGTGGCCAACGAGGATGAGGCCATCGAGCTGGCCAACGACTCCAGCTACGGTCTGGGCGGTGTGGTCTTCTCCTCGGATACCGACCATGCAGATGCCCTGGCCCGCCGCATCGAGACCGGCATGACCTTCATCAACGGCGGCTGGGTGACCATGCCCGAGCTGCCCTTCGGAGGCATCAAGAACTCCGGCTACGGCCGTGAGCTCTACAGCCTGGGCTTCGACACCTTCGCCAACGAGCACCTGATCTTCCAGCACAAGAACTGATCGGACTGCTCCGGCTCCTTGTTGAAAGAGCGACCGTGCCATCATCGTTTCAGGGCGATGGCGGCACGGTCGCTTTGCGTCAACAGCACTGGTAGGCTCGAACCGACAGAGCATGTGCGGAAGGCAGGAGAACATGGCAGACGCGGCTAAGACCGAAAACCCGAACCTCAAGCCCCCGCAACCGCCCAAGACTTCTGGTCGAGGCCACCCCTTCGTCTCGGAGGCTCAGGAGGGTCGCCCTATCTGCGAGGCCATCATCTTTCTCGTGGTGCTTGTCGCCGCGCTCGTGGCTTTCTGCGGATACACATGGGCCGCGACTGGACTGGTGTCCGTCGCGGCCCTGGTTTGCGGTGCCCTGCGTCTGATCCTCAAGGAACGCAGCCCCTGGAAGGTGCGGTCGGTGCCCTTCGATGCCTTCATCAGCATCGCCCTGGGCATCGGCCTGCTGGTCACCTACACCAGCATTCAGCTGATGCTGTGACCCCTCTCAGCCTTCAGTAGGCTTGTCTTCGGATTGATCGTCACTGTCTTCTGTTTCCGAAGCAGTATGAAGGGGCTCGACCTGTAGATCGGGAATGGTTCCTGCATTAGCTGGGGCAACAGCATCCTTTCCAGCATCAGCATCCTGCTCTGCATCGGAATCGGATAGAGAAGATACATCGACGGTCTGAGCAGTGGTGTCTGCAGGGGCGGCCGTGTCAGTTGTATCAGCAACAGGGGTTTGAACCGGAGCAGAAGATGCCTGGGCCGATTGATCCTGAGCCTGGGCACCGGCAGGAGCAAAGGCTTCACCCTGAGCATCCGGGCCCGCCTGAGCCTGGGCACCGGGGGCAAAAGCATCAGCTTGTGCTTGTGCCTGAGCATCTGCATCCACCTGTACAACTAGCTGCGCATCAGTAGCGGCACCCATGGCACGCATGGCCATGTTGTCGGTGACGATGCTGGTCATGATGATGACCAAGGCCACCAGAGAGGCAGCCAGCAGGGGGCAGATCCAGAAGAGCCAGAGCTGCGAGATCGGGCTGACGGCCATGTGCTTGGACTGGGCGAAGATGGCGATGCCGGTGGAACGAGCCGGGTTCAGTCCCGAGCAGGTGATGGGGTAGGTGACCAGCACGCCGACGCCATAGGCCAGCCCGGTATAGAGAGCATGGTTGCGGCGGGCGCGGCCGTCGGAGCGCAGGGTGGTGATGGCCGCAGCCACCACGATCATGCAGCCGATCAGCTCAACCACGATGGCCATGGGCGCCCCGAAGGCGATGTGCTGCTGGCCCAGGGTGGCTGCAGCGGGTGATCCGCCGGAAAAACCGTTGACCGAGAACATGAGCCAGGTCCTGTCCGGCACAGATTTGCTAACCGGGATAAGGGCGACTGCGAGTGCACCGGCGCCAATAGCGCCGATCACCTGGGCGACGATGTAGATCAATCCGTCCACCATGCTGATCTGCGAGGTGAACATGGCGGCCACGGTCACGGCGGGGTTGAAGTGGCCGCCGGAGACGCCGCCCAGCATGGCCGTAACGACCAGGTAGGTCAGGGCGGTTCCCAGGACCGGCAGCACCACGCTGGGCTGGCCCATGACCAGCTGGCCGAAGCTGTAGGACAGGTAGATGACCGCGCAGATCAGGAAGGTGCCCACCAGCTCTGCGGCCGCACGAATCCACCGAACATCACGGGGCCTGATCCGCCTGCGGACGGGCTTTGCGGCAACCTGCCCGTCGGCCTGTTCGAGGACCGGCTCAGCACTTGCTTCCATAGTCATGTTCCCCACCTTGCAATCCCTTCGACGACAATGAACAACAACAGTTTCTAGCTTAGGGCAAGCCAACAACACTTCCCTAGGCTCCGATATAGTATGATATGACCTTTCGGCGGCTGCGGTCGTCCAGAACGTCATCCGTTACATATCTATCAGGCCACGTTGGGAGAACGATGCCACATCCATACACACAGGCGATCAGAGCGCGCGAACAGGGGGAGGAGGGCATCCGCCTCCAGAAGGTGCTGGCCCAGGCCGGATTCGGCTCTCGTCGCAAATGCGAACAGATCATCACCCAGGGCAGGGTCGAGGTCGACGGCAAGCTGGTCACCACGCTGGGCAGCCGGGTGGACCCCTCCCATCAGCAGATCCGCGTGGATGGATCCCGCATCCATCTGAACGACAAGCATGTCACCCTGGCCCTGAACAAGCCCCGCAAGGTCCTCTCGACCATGGACGACCCCAAGGGCCGGTTCACCCTGCGCGACATCATCGGGGACCGTTACGAGCGCGTCTTCCACATGGGCAGGCTGGACTATGACTCAGAGGGCCTGATCCTCATGACCGACGACGGGGAGCTGGCCCAGCACGTCATGCACCCGCGCTACGAGGTGGAGAAGACCTATATTGCCACGCTCAGCGGCCACATTGGCGGCAACGTCTGCCGACGGCTGGTCACCCAGGGGGTGGAACTGGACGACGGCCTGATCCGGCTGGACCATTGCGCAATCATCGACCACAACCGCGAGCACACCATCGTCAAGGTGGTCCTGCATTCGGGCAAGAACCGGATAGTCCGGCGCATCTTCGGGGCCATCGGCTACCCGGTGACCCGGCTGGTGCGCACCCAGATCGGCCCCATCCGGCTGGGTGAGATCCGTCCTGGCTCCTACCGGGTGCTCTCTGCAGCTGAGATCAAGGCCCTGGATAAGGAGGTCGGACTGTGATCACCGTCGCCATCGATGGCCCTGCGGGAGTGGGCAAGTCCTCCACCTCGCGGGCCCTGGCCAAGCATTTCGGACTGGCCTACCTGGACACGGGCGCCATGTACCGGGCGGCCACCCTCTGGTGCATGGACCGCGGGCTGGACCTGGATACGGACCAGCCCGACCAGGAGGCGATCACTGAGGCCGTGGCCGATTCCATCACCGGCGGCCACCTGGTCATGGGACTGGACCCCGAACATCCCAGAGTCAGCCTGGATGACCGTGACGTGGATGAAGCGATACGCTCCACCAGGGTCTCCGAACACGTCTCCGTGGTCTCTTCGATTCCAGCCGTGCGCCATGTCCTCATCGCCGCCCAGCGGGCCATCATGGACGACCAGGAGCGCGGTGTGGTGGCCGAAGGACGGGACATCACCACCGTAGTGGCCCCGGATGCCCAGGTCCGTGTGCTGCTGACAGCCCGTGAAGAGGTCCGTCAGGCCCGCCGCAGCGGCCAGGCTCAGGCTGGATCAGCAGGCGCCGAGGATCTGGCTGCCCGGGATGCCCGGGATTCCAAGGTCACCTCCTTCATGAGCGCCGCCGATGGGGTGACCACCGTGGACAACTCCGATCTGACCTTCGAGCAGACCCAGAAGGTCCTGATCGATCTGGTCTCCTCGGCCATGGAGGAGGAATCCTACGACGAGTATGCCCGCAACCTGGACGACTATGAGCTGGATGAAGAGGACCGAGCCCTGCTGGAGGGAGGCTCCGAAAACCAGGATGACCAGGACCATGGCCCCAAGGCCGTGGGCGTGCTGGCCGTGGTGGGAAGGCCCAACGTGGGCAAGTCCACCCTGGTCAACAGGATTCTCGGCCGCCGTGCTGCCGTAGTCGAAGACACCCCTGGCGTGACCCGGGATCGTGTCAGCTACGAGGCTGAGTGGGCCGGCACCCAATTCAAGCTGGTGGACACCGGTGGATGGGAGAGCGATGTGGAGGGCATCGAATCCGCCATCGCCTCCCAGGCGCAGGTCGCCGTATCCCTGGCTGATGCTGTCATTCTGGTCGTGGATGGCCAGGTTGGGCTGACCGCCAGCGACGAGCGGATCGTCACCATGCTGCGGGCCGCGGGCAAGCCGGTCGTCCTGGCCGTCAACAAGCTGGATGACCGTATGGCCGACTACACCGCATCCGAATTCTGGAAGCTGGGCCTGGGAGAACCCTATGCCATCTCCGCCATGCACGGCCGGGGGATAGGTGACCTGCTGGACGCCGCGCTGGAACAGCTCAGCAAGGCCGAGAAGACCTCGGGATTCCTCACCCCGGAGGGCCTGCGCCGGGTGGCTCTGGTCGGGCGGCCCAACGTGGGCAAGTCCTCCCTGCTCAACCAGCTGGCCCACGAGGAGCGGGCCGTGGTCCACGATGTGGCCGGCACCACCCGTGACCCGGTCGACCAGGTGGTCCAGGTGGACGGCGAGGACTGGCTCTTCATCGACACCGCCGGCATCAAGCGCCGCCTACACAAGATCTCGGGTGCCGAGTACTACTCCAGCCTGCGCACCCAGGCGGCCATCGAACGCTCGGAGCTGGCGCTCATCCTCTTCGACGCCTCCCAGCCCATCGCCGACCAGGACTTGAAGGTCATGAGCCAGGCCGTGGATGCGGGCCGGGCCATCGTCCTGGTCTTCAACAAGTGGGATCTGCTGGACGACTTCGGCCGTCAGCGTCTTGAGCGGCTCTGGCAGACCGAATTCGACCGGGTCACCTGGGCCGAGCGGGTCAACCTGTCCGCCAAGACCGGCTGGCACACCAACCGGCTGGCCAAGGCCATGCGCACTGCTCTGGAATCATGGGACAAGCGCATACCGACCGGCAAGCTCAACTCCTTCCTGGGCAAGGTTCAGGCCGCGCACCCGCATCCGCTGCGGGGCGGCAAGCAGCCGAGGATTCTCTTCGCCACCCAAGCCTCCACCAGACCGCCGCGTTTCGTGATCTTCGCTACCGGCTTCCTGGAGCACGGCTACCGCCGCTATCTGGAACGCTGTCTGCGCGAAGAGTTCGGCTTCGAGGGCACTCCCATCCAGATCTCCGTGCATATCCGCGAGAAGAAGAAGCGCAAATAAAGAAGGTCCCTGGGCCGGTTCTTTAGTCGGCCCAGGGACCTTGCCTTCTCGACTAGACGGCCTTGTCTGCAAATCCTTGTAGAAAGAACTGTGTTTCTGGACATTTGTTGTATTTAGGGGACCTCCAAATCCTTCCAAAAGATTCAGACAGTCCCCATTGCGTATATGCAGATCTGTTATTTGCAGTCTCCTTCAAGCCACTCATTGCATATAAGCTCTAACGGTGGTAGACAGGTCCGCCCTGCCCGGCATACTTTCTGCCAGCGTATGAACCATAGGCACATATGAGTACAAGGACGATTGCCAGAGCGGTTCCACAGATCCAGTAGAGCCTGACTCCGCTATAAGCCAGGGCGGCCAGGATCATGACCACGCCCAGAATCATGAAGACCACCCCGCCAAACTGCTGACAACGGCGCCAAGCCTCGCGGCTGGCGTAGGCACCTGGCACTCGAAAACCGCTGATGCCGTTGGGTCTGGTTTTAGGAGCAAGATTGCCGATGACTATGAGAGTCAGACCGGTCAATAGCATGGCGACCTTATCGATGCCGAAATCCGTCGGCCACCAGCCCCAATGCGGATCAGCAACAGCTATTTCGAACAGATCTAAAACCGCGAAAATAATCTGCATGCATAGACCACCAAGCAGAAAAACGGTCAAGGTATGCCCCGCTTCATCACCACGTTTAATCAAATATGCGCGCAGGACGAGCATGAGGATGGTCCAAATCAGCGCAATGACCAGAAAGAAGCAGGGCATCCAAACCAGCTCCTGGGGAGAACCCCAGCGATCCACCTGGTTCTGTGCATTCCAATGAAGCGGGACGTTTTCATTCGGCAGACGATTGACCACTATGCGGCCTACGCCCAGCATGATTATCCCCGGCAACCACTGAGCCGCGACAAGGGTCGGGACGAACCGACCCGCTTTGCTGCCATCCGCCATGAGAGTCTCCTTAGGACTCGGAAACCGCCGTCGAACCAGTTTCCTTGCTCACAGTCCGCGGCTCGGGCAGACTTCTCTTGTCGCTGGCGCTGGTCCGCAGGCGGTAGAGCCACTGAATAGTGCTGTCCAGCACACTCAGATTGAGTTCGTAGATGACCCTGGTGCCCTGCTTGTGGCCGACAATCAGGTCTGCTTCTTTCAACTTCCGCAGATGATAGGACAGCTTGGATGGCGTCATTCCCAGTTTTTCGGCCAGGCGTCCCGCCTCCATGCCGCCCTGCTCCAAAAGATCCAGCACACGACGACGCAGGGGATCAGCCAGAGCCGCTGTTGTTTCTTGAATAGCCATAAGTCTCCTTTTTCGATGATTTTCTCTAGTATTTGCATGCTAACATTGTTTCAACCAATATT
The DNA here is from genome assembly GCF_052606465.1 of Bifidobacterium sp. ESL0825. NCBI lineage: Bacteria > Bacillati > Actinomycetota > Actinomycetes > Bifidobacteriales > Bifidobacteriaceae > Bifidobacterium > Bifidobacterium sp. ESL0825. The sequence continues at coordinate 491,746 of NZ_CP199589.1, read as the reverse complement.
GTATATATTCTTCAACTTTTATGTGCTTTTCGCTCGCTGAGCGCAAAATAATTGACAATCGCTGAGATTAATAGCTTGCATGGCAATATTAAACTGTTGAACTTACCTACTTTTCTGCAGCCAAGGCTGATCGGGGAGGGCCTTGGCTCTAAGCCGCTGGGCAGGTCATGCTCTTAGGTCATGCTACTATGAAGAACTTCGACAGACAGGAGAACGTGCGGCGTGGGCGAAGATAGAACAAAAGTCAACATTGGCAAGGCCGCCATCTTCGATCTCGACGGCACACTTCTGGATTCAATGGGAGTCTGGAAGCAAATCGACCAACGTTTCTTTGCTCGCCGCAACATCCCCATGCCGGACGATTACGCATCTGTGGTGGCCTCCATGCAGACCGGTGCCATCGCCAGATACACCATCGACCGCTTCCACCTTGACGAGCGCCCAGAAGATCTTGTGGAGGAGTGGAACGAGGACGCACTCCTGCTCTACGCCACAGCTGTGCAGCCCAAACCACATGCACTCGATTACCTGCAGGCGCTAAAAGCCAGCGGTGCCGCCCTGGCTGTGGCAACCAGCCTCCCTCCGCGCCTGCGACAGGCTGCTCTGAAGCACGCTGGGATGACCGATTGTTTCGACCAGGTCTGCAGCGTGGATGATGCCAAAAGCATCGGCAAGGAGGAACCGGAAATCTACCTGTTGGCTTCACGGATGCTGGGCGTCACGCCCGACCACTGCACAGTGTTCGAGGATCTTCTGGTCGCCGTCGATTCCGCCAAACGCGCTGGGATGAAGGTCTGGGCCATGTACGACCAGTCCTCGGCCAAGGATTGGGATGCCATCCGCTCTGAGGCCGATGGCGCTATCACTGATTTCGCCCAGGCGCCTGCCATTCTCTGACTCGCTCCGCACCGGCTGGAGCCAGCTGTTACCATGAAAAGCGTCAAGTAGTTTGATGGAGGCGTTATGGGCAATTCAGGCAGGATAAATGCCGGTTGCTCAAAGTGGCTGTATTCACGTTTGCTCGCTCGCCTGGGATTGCAGAATTGGTGGCCGGCAGAGACCGACTTCGAGATGATGATCGGAGCGGTGCTGGTCCAGCATACAGCCTGGGGGAACGCGGCCATGTCCATCGAGCAGCTGCGCAAGGCCGATCTGCTCAACCCCTGCAACATGGCCGACGTCGATCTGGCAAGGCTGACGAACTTGATCAGATCAAGCGGCTTCATGAAGGCCAAGGCACGCACATGCAAGGCCCTGGCTCAGTGGCTGCTGGCTCACGGCATCCGCACGGCCGATGTGGAGGACTGTGCGGATGAAGGTCTGCGTGACGACCTGCTCACCATTGCCGGGATTGGACGCGAGACGGCGGATGTCATACGGCTCTATGCCTTCGGCCAGCGCTGCTTTATCTGGGATGCCTATGCACGCCGGATGCTGGACGGTCTGGGTTGGGCCTCCTTGCGGTCATACCAGGAGGGTGAAGAGTACGAGGCGGATTTTATTCAGGTTGATCAATGGCCACTCAACGATCTGCGTGAATATCACGGGCTGATCGTCCAAGCAGGCAAAAACCATCGCAACCCCCAGACCTACGCTGCCTTCCTTAAGGAACTTGGCGGTCATGAAAGCTCTTCCAAATGAGTTGATCCCTTGAGATTCGGCCGAATCACAAGGCATATGACGGTATTCCGATACGGCACCCCTATAAAGCACCTATATATGGCTGCATCTTATGACCGTATTCCCGTGTGACAATCTTGTCCGCACCTCTGTGAATCGCGCACAATAAGGATTTGACTTGACTTCGAGCGGATTGGACTCCGTAGACTATGTTTCATCCGCATACTTGGCAGACGGATCCGCCAGGTAGTGAAGAATGGGGAGCAGGAGCATGAAGACAGCAAAGTTTGTGAAGCCAGGCCGCATCGAGCTGGAGGAAGCACCGATGCCGACCATCGAAAAGCCCGGAGATGCTGTGATTCGGGTCGTCCGGGCCTGCGTGTGCGGATCCGACCTGTGGTGGTACCGGGGGATTTCCTCAATGCCCGCAGGCAGTCACGTAGGGCACGAGGCCATCGGCCTGGTCGAAAAGGTGGGCTCGGATGTCACTCATATCAAACCTGGTGACTTCGTCATAGCACCCTTCACCCATGGCTGCGGGCACTGCGCGGCCTGCAGGGCCGGCTTCGACGGTGACTGCCTTGATCCGGACAGGCGGGGGAGCGGCGGCTATCAGAGCGAGTATCTGCGATTCACCAACGCGGACTGGGCCTTGGTGAAGATTCCAGGCCAACCTGAGGACTACAGCGACGACATGCTCGACTCCCTGCTGACCCTCTCCGACGTGATGGCCACCGGTTATCATGCAGCCGCTACAGCCCAGGTCAAAGATGGCGATACGGTCGTGGTCATGGGCGACGGAGCGGTGGGTCTGTGCGGTGTCATAGCAGCCAAGCTGCGTGGGGCCGAACGCATCATCGCCATGAGCCGGCATGAGGACCGCCAGAGGTTGGCGCGTGAATTCGGGGCCACTGACATCGTGACTGAACGTGGAGATGCTGCTGTGGGGCAGGTCATGGCCCTCACCGACGGAGCCGGAGCCGATGCGGTCCTGGAATGCGTGGGCACCGAACTGTCCACAGATACCGCCGTCAGGGTGGCTCGGCCCGGCGCAGTGGTCGGCCGGGTCGGCGTACCGCAGCAGGCCACCATGGACACCTCTAAGCTGTTCTGGCGCAATGTCGGGCTGCGAGGAGGCACGGCCGCAGTCACCACATATGACAGGCATCTGCTACTTGACCAAGTGCTCAAGGGCAGCATCCAGCCAGGCAAGGTCTTTACCCAGCGCTTTGCCCTGGATCACATCCAGGAGGCCTATGAGGCCATGGACCAGCGCACCGCCATCAAATCCCTACTGCTTGTCAGCGAATGAGCCTGCAGCAGTAATCAGCTGATCCCCGGCGCTGCTGACATTACCGGTGGCGCCGCGTAAGCATGCCTGCCTGAACATGCCTCTTATTCCGAAAGAATCAGGGCCGAGTCAGGGATAATTCAGGGTAAATCAGGGTATTTCATCCCTTCTTTCGCTGATATCAATGGAAGTGACTGATGACGACAAGGATGACCGTCATACAGGGTCAAGCGACGAACGAGGGCACATGACATCCGCGAGGCGAATCAGCATTACTGAGCGTAGATGCCTCGGTCTGGAAGGTCGTCGATGATCATCCAAGGGAAAGATGCAACTATGAATAACCCCAACCTAAGCGTGAGCAGAGGCCCGACACCAACGATTGAAGCTACGGGGCTGTCCATGGTGGTCTCCCCGCGCCGCGGCGATTCGCTGACCATTCTCAATGACATAGCATTCACTGCGTATCCGGGGGAGATGACCGGCATCATAGGGCCGTCAGGCAGCGGCAAATCGACGCTGCTGTACTGCCTGGCTGGGCTGGAGAAGGCCACTAGTGGCAATGTGCTTCTGCTGGGCAAGGACATAACCCGTCTGGGGCTGTCGGCAATGACCAAGTTCAGACGCCAGCATCTAGGCTTCGTATTCCAGTCCTACAACCTGATCACCAGCATGACAGTCGAGCAGAATCTGGCTCTGCCATTCACCCTTCGCGGATCCCGCTTTCCCAGAAAGACGGCGGATTCCCTCTTGAAGTACTTTGGCCTGATCGATCAGAAAAAGAAAAGCGTCACCCTGCTGTCGGGCGGCGAGCAGCAACGTGTTGCCCTGGCCCGCGTCCTGTTATCCGACGCAGACGTGGTATTCGCGGACGAGCCGACTGGCGCCCTGGATCAGGAATCTGGAGAAAAGGTCATATCGGTGCTGAAGGACCTTGCCAACCACGAAAAGAAAACCATCGTATTGGTGACGCATAACAATGAGGTGGCGGGTCAGTGCGATCGGCTGTTTGCCGTGCGCGATGGCCGTATCAGCCAGTCATTCTCTGCGAAAGCGCCCATGGCATGAGAGGCGCTCTGTCCGAACTCAAAGCAGCGCCCATGGTCTGGAGCGCCGTCTTGCTGGCCATGGTCGTATCCCAGACTGTCATCTGCTCCCTCATCGCGGTCGCCGCAATCATTGATCAGGACTATCAAGGTCCGGAGCAGGAACTTGGATCCTCATACACTGGTCCCGCCTTAGCCTTCAGCGTGATCATCACCGTAGCTGTGCTGCTATGGGTCATGAACTCAGCACTGAATCAACGACGGCATCAACTGGCGCTCATGGTTTTGCAAGGCGCTCTGCCTTGGCAACTGCTGGCCTGGAATCTGCTGATTGTCATGGGATTATGCATCCTGTCTATTGCAGCCACCTGCCTTTTGCTGCCAGTGATTACACCCTTAATCTTCGCCATGGTGACAAATCCACTCGATTTGCATTTGACATATGCCAGCAGCCACCTGTTCAATTCGCTGGGCAAGGGCCTCGCTTTCAGCGCTGCGCCCATCTTCATAAGCACCCTGTTGACTATCCGTTCGCTCTCGAAAATACGACCAATGGAAGCCCTCAGGCAATCCCAGAACCCGCCAAAGCGGATAGGCGTCTTCCGCTTCCTCCTGGGAATCGTATGCTTGATTGGCGCGGGCTGTATGTTGCTGATTCCAGCTTTCGCACTTGCAACTAACCCTCCTGCAAGTCAGATGAGCAGCAATGCCGCTGCGGATCGGATGACGGTATTTCTCGCCTTCGCCATGGGCGGCATGTTCCTCCTGATATTCTCGCTGGCAGCTTTCGCACCATACTTCCTGCCCGGCTTCACGGCGATATGGACGCGTATTGTGGCGTTGCCATCCAGAACCTGGAGGCTGGCAGGCCAGCAGGCTGTCGGCAGCATACAGCGCCAGGGAGCGGCGATCATCCCGATGACTGCAGGTCTGTCATTGCTGATGACCGTCGGCGGAGGGTTGAGCACGATGATCACCACCATGCAAGTCGCTTTGCCCCCCACACCAGACAGCACTGTTCCGGCGACCGCAGACATGTTTGCGAGTCTCCTGGCGCTCACTGGACCGCCACTGATCATCGCGATAACAGGTGCAATTGCAGGCACCTTGATCACTTCCAAAGGCAGAGGACTTGATCTGGCGCTGACCTACGTATCAGGTGCCGGAATCGGCCAGCTCAGAGTATTGGGCGCACTTGACGGCATCATCACTATGATTACCAGCACACTGTTCTCCCTGGTCATCACCTTGCTCTGCACCTCATCCCTGACCTTCATGCTCTCGCGCTTCATGGGCAAAGCACAGATGAGCGTGCAATGGGGCGCTTGGATTGTAGTGGTGCTCATCGCATCCGTGCTTGGTGCCGCAGCCACAGGAATCCAAGCCCTGACCACCAGATTCGAGAACTCTGTCAGCGTCATATCGCATGCCATAGGCGAGTAATAAAGTCCTGCTGTATGCACCCGAATACATATTTGCGCCAATGCAGCCTGCCGACCTCTGCCATTCCTTTATGCCCCTTGTTAAATAAATTAAGTCGGTATATGCAGCGCTCGGCTTGATGAATTTGATTGGTAGGTGCAACTGTAAGCACTTGAGTTCGCGACGATTTCCTACACGCGAGCATTTGTAAGGCTCATATAGGGTACAGTCGATGACAAACCGAGACAGGTGCCGATGAACCAGTCAAGCCTTGTCAACAACAGACAAATGGAGGACCGTCATGGTGCGACCTACCACCAAGGAAGAACTCATCAAGGCGGCTGATGATGGCTTCGACAAAATCATGGCGCTGCTTGAGCCGCTAATACCCGAAGAACGCAATGGCCGCTTTTCCTTCGACCTGAGCAAGGAGAAGGGGGCCCATTGGGCACGCGACAGGAACATCAAGGACGTGCTCGTCCATCTCTACGAGTGGCATCAGCTGCTGTTGAACTGGGTGGAGGACAACCAGCAGGGCAGGACCCACGACTTTCTTCCTGACGGCTACAACTGGCGCAATTACGGCGAAATGAATGTGAAGCTGCGGGACAAGCATGATGACACCACCTACGATCAGGCTCTGGACCTGTTTATCGAATCCCATAAGAAGGTCATGGCCCTGGCGCAATCGTTCACCAACGAACAGCTGTTCACCAAGGGCGCCCTCCCATGGACCGGAAACTCTACCTTGGGCTCCGCCTTCATCTCTTCGACCTCCAGCCATTACGACTGGGCCCTGAAGAAGATACGGAAGTACTTGAAAGGACGCAAATAAGCGCTAGGACACCTACGCCTGATAAGAAGTTGCTTGATACGCAGACGTTAAGGAATTGTCTTGCGACGGGATTCACAGGATGGGCGACCCTAAAAGCAGCATCCCAGTATATTCGTAATAGCAATGGAGCATAACCGCGATAACCGCTTGCATAACAGTATGCAGGACGATATCCAGAATGTAGACAATACGGAGAAGGACATCATCAGTGAAAAGATCTCGCATTGATCCAGATGCTGATGATATAAGGCTGATCAAATTGGTGGCCGCTGAGAATGAATCGGCCTTTGAAGCGCTTTACAAGAAGTATGCCCATACCGTCCAAGCCTTTATTTCCTTGCGAATATCCGACGATGAGGATGCCAGTGAAGTTTTTGCTGACACATGGCTGGGCTGCTGGCGTTCCTCAAAAACCTTCCGCACAGACAGCAAGGTGCTCACCTGGATACTCAGCATTGCCCGGCGGCAAATTTATATGAAACGTCGCAAACCGAAACCACCTGACCAAATGGATCAGGCGGAACTTGACTCGATAACCGATGATCAGCTGGAGCCTGTAGAACTGGTCAATAAGGATCTGACGATGGAAATAATACGGCAAAGGATTGATGCACTCCCAGCAGAAATGGCCTATACGGTGACGCTGGCCTGGCTCCACGAGTTACCCTACACGGAAATAGCCTCCCTGCTCGACGTCCCGGTTGGGACTGTGAAGTCTCGCATTGCTCGGGCAAGGCAGATCCTGCGCCCACAGTTGACCGACCTCGCTCCTGTCAAAACCCATAAAGTGCCGAGCCAGAGATAATTGAAGGGGTGATTATGACAGACCGATATAAGAGCACAAGCCCAGACAGCACAGGCCCAGTCACCGAAGAATACCGGGGTGAAGTTCAAGAGGCGCTTAGGGAAAAAGAGCAGAATGCACAGCCGGCGGTTCCGGCTTTTACTAGCGTAATGAAGGCCATCCACCAGAAGCCGTCGCTGGCAACGGATCAACCGATACCATTCATGCGTCGAGTGCGTTCCTGTGGCCCGCTTGTTCTGGCACAATTCCGCCTCATACCGCGATATATCTTACTGGTGGAAATCGCGATAGCAGCGTGCTCGGTTTTAATCAGCAACCTTATGCAAGGTGCGCGTTACGGCAGTCTCGGTACGCATATCTTTTCAAATATGCTCATGCTCAACATGGCACTGACCATGATCCTGGTCTTTTCCATTAAAGATGATCGTGAATTAATGCTCAGTATGCCCCTGGGACCTCAAGTTGTAGTAGCTACTAGGCTATTGTTGGCCTTTATCTCCAATATTGTCGTCGGGGGAGCAGCCTCATTGATTGTCACTGCGATTAACCCTGGAATAAGGCCCCTGCCGGTTATTGCCCAAACGATAGCCCCCATAACACTCCTGGCGAATATCGTGGCCCTCTTATGCATATGGCAATGCTCTTGGATTGCACTACTCCTAGGGATACTTGCACCACTAATGAGAACTTTGCAGAACTTGAGGTCATCATTTTTCCTACCGGCATGGGTCAATTCGGCACCCACTACCGCCGCAGCCTGGGCAGGGTTCATCCTCGTTACAGTGGGACTCCTATCTGCTGTTATCCTTACATCCCCTCTTGCCTGGCATACTCAACTCGCCGGTGGAGATAAAAATTAATGAACCTTTCCATCCTCTCTCGCTACTAACTAAGCAGACGGAACGAGCAGCGAGCAATGTCTGGCGGCAGCCGAGGCCAAAACCAGATATGAGGAAGGTGGACGAGGTTGGCTTTCGTAGGTATACAGCTCAAGAGGCTTTATAGGCTGGTATTGCTGCCATTCATACTGACTGCAGGTGTTCTTCTTGCGGGCTTCTTACTGGAGGGCATTTGGTCATTGAGCCGCATACGGCCAGTTATGATGGTTCTCACCCAAGTGCCGGTAATTGCTGCTGGCCTATCTACAGCTTTTGTGCTCAATGGTGACCCAATCGTTGAACTTACTGAGTCAACTCCAACTGGATGGCGGAGAGTTCAAGTGACCAGGCTGCTTATCATTACCGGGGCAAATCTTACTGCCGCAGGCCTTCTCTTTATCGGCTTGCATGTGATGCGACTTTGGCCACGTGACATGGGATGGGTGAGCATCATTACCCCGGTTGGCAGTATGTTCATTGTCAACTGTCTGGTTTTCCTTATAGCCGTACTCACCACGTCTATGCCAACATCGTCGCTGGCTTCCATAGCTATTTGGCTGTTTTTATGTTTTATATGGGATCCATACATCACCGATCCAGTCCGGCAACGACTCGTCCCATCGATTATTGCAGCAGCAGGCGCAATCTTCGGATGGAAAACGTGCAGTAATACAGAACGCAATGTGTTGCAGGTGGCAGAACTATGAGGATACTCAGCCTTGTACGCATCACGCTACTGATGTTTTATCGGCGTAAAGCCTTATGGATAGCCAGCATGCCGCTGGCGCTCTTCGCCCTCTTTTTGGCCTATGCCTCTCCCATGTCACCTGGACTCAACACCATACAGGGTCTTGTCTTTACCGGACAGGTTCTTGCCATCTTCACCGCGCTGGCATACGCAGCATCGTTCAGCGACCTGATGACTGCCGGCAGACGAACTGGAATGGACGAGCTTGAATCTACCTCCCCCTTACCGATGGCTGTCATCCGCTCAGCTCATGTCCTAGGAGCATGGGTTATCTGCATATCTTCCTCCCTGCTTTTCCTGGTATTGATCGCGGTCTACCAAACCTTCCACGGCAATGGTGAGGCAATACTCGTGGCCCTGGCGGTAGCACTTGTCATACTCTCACCATCAATGCTGATTGCCATGGGGATATCCGCCCTGCTAGGAGCCCTGTTACCCACAATCCTGGCCCGGATTCTTGCCGTCCTGACATGGGCCTGGCTGGCTTTCTATACCCCCCTATTGCCACTTCCAACGCTCAATGGTGGCCCGCTGGCAGTCATTGGCGATCCCATTGCGCAGGGATGGTTTCATACCGATCCTATGTACATGCCGGCGAACGGTCCCTTCACCGTCCAATCGGGAGTCATATCCCTGCTCTGGCAGGTGTGTATTATCTTCCTTCTTTTCACTGGTGCAAACATAGCCTCCAACCACACAAAAGCTCGGGTCTGACTTTCATCTGACTTTGAAAGGAATTACTCACATGTTTATCTCCATTGACCATCTGACCAAGGATTTTCGGGGGAGACCGGCCGCTTTGAACGATCTGACCGTTGATCTTCCAAAGGGCATGATAGGACTTATTGGTCCAAATGGTGCCGGTAAAACAACCCTCATGCGTATTCTCACCGGAATAATCAAACCGACTAAAGGTAAAATTTTTATTGATGGACAAGATCTGTCTTTGCCGGCCAACAGGCGAAATCTAAAACGGTACCTGGGTTATCTGCCACAGCACATCACCCCCTACGAGAACCTGTCCCCGCTTGAATTCCTTGACTATATCGGCATCTTGAAAATGATTGACAACAAACACATGCGGCAGGAGCAGGCGCATACCCTCCTGGAACAGGCGGGATTGGAAGACGTGATGAACCAACCTATCGGAGGGTTGTCCGGGGGTATGAGGCGCAGAGTTGGCATCGCACAGGCTCTTATGGGCGACCCCCAGCTACTGGTTGTCGACGAACCCACAGCGGAGTTGGATCCCGAAGAGCGCATGCGGTTCCGCACGCTCCTTGCCCAGCTGGGGCAGGATCGAACCGTTATCCTCTCCACCCACATACTCGATGATGTTGCACAAACCTGCCCCTGGGTATGCGTATTACGTGTCGGACACAACCAGTATGACGGGCCGACTGCGGGGCTGATCCATGAAGCTGCCGGTCATACCTGGGTCACGCCTCCCATCTCGGCCCCACCGGAAAATGCCACAATCATCAACGCGGAACCCACCCCACAGGGGACAAGATACCGCATAGTTACTGATACACCGCCAGCAGGCTCTGTAGAAACTGCGCCCAACCTTGAGGACGGATATATGGCTTTGGCCAGCGAGCGCTAGAAACCGCCTCCAAGTATGAAAGAACGTCGATAATTATGAAACGAATCAAGCAGAGCCTCAGAACCATTTTGCTTATATGCGCCACAGTTATGCTGACAGTGGGGGTTGTCGGCTGCGCTGACGGCATGAAGCACCCTGAAGAGTATTCCACTGATGGAAGCAATAAGGTTGCAGCTACCAGCAACCCGCAAACAATTTCGAAAGAAGATCTGGGTCACACCTGGCCTCTTAAAGTTGATGAGGGCACCGTGTCATGCAAGCTCAGCAAGCAGGGAGACCCCATCCTCCGCTTTACCACCTCAGATGGTGAACAGTACGCACTGAACCAGGTACAAGACAATGAGCATCTCAAAAGCATTGAAACAATAAAATCAGACAAGAGTAAATCAGCAGGAACTCTGATGAATTTCGCCTTCTCGGTCTGCGACGTCCCTAAATAGACTATTTTTACAGAGCTCAAAGGGTGGCTCAACGATGGACAACAATAACAACAGGTCACCCAGGTTGACCGCGTGGAGAATATCCTCACATTGCATTATCTGTTGTTGATATTTACTCATTCACAGCGTCAAGTGAATCTCGCTCACATTGGTTATTTGAGCGGGCAGTTGCTCACGAGTCATCTGGGTGATCTAACTAACATAGCTATCGATCTCACCATCAATTAGCTCATACCCTTGTTAATAAACTGCAAGACAGTACCTTTGCCAGCACCAGACAGCCCTATAACTCACACAGTCTGATTTCCGCGAACAGTTGCATTGCTGATCTTCTAGTCCCAGCTCTGACACAGCAGTCAACATGTCATCCGAATGGGGGACATAGATATAGCGACTGGGATGACATAAGAAGCGAGAATATCTTTTTACTCTCATGGTGTAGCGCCTCCAAAGCCGATTACGGCGATATCAATTGCGCGAACACGAAAGAGAGACAGCATGCAAGATTGCGAAGTCAAAAGACAAGAAGACCCCTTGCCAGTGATCGGGGCTTCACAACCTCCTATCAATCACAAAAAACTCAGCCTGATCATGATTGGACTTATTGTCGCCGTCTCTATGACCAACATAGATTCGACAATCGTCTCCTTATCGAGTCAGGCAGTCCAATCAGGTCTGGGTCTGACCGCAAGCGGCATACAGTGGATTGTCAACGCCTACATGCTGGCTGCGGCCGCCACTTTCCCCATCTGCGGGCATCTGTCGGATCTAGCGGGCTACAAGCGCATCATGCTTTCAGGTACATTCCTTTTTGGAATGGGCAGTTTATGTTGCGGACTTGTTCCTGCCAATTCACTCTCGCTGATGCTGATGATCTTCTCCCGAGCGCTCCAAGGCATTGGTTCAGCCATGATGTTCCCGGCCGCTATCGGTATTCTGTTCTCCTACTCGGCCGAAAACAAGAGGGCCGGAAACATGGCTCTGTTCTTCGCCATCACAGGAGCCATGACATGTTTGGGCCCCATTCTGGGCTCTTGGCTGATTCAATACTCCTGGCGCGACATCTTCTTTATCAATCTGCCTCTTGCTCTGGCGGCAATCGCCATGATCGTCTCGATGATTCCGAAGGACTCACCCACAACCGAACACGGCAGTCAGCATATTGACTGGGCTGGCGGCCTGGCCGTAGGACTCGCCATGATAGCTCTGATCGTGCCGATTCAACAGGGCAGCACCGTTGGCTGGTCGGATTGGCGCATTATTGCCAGTTTTGGTGCCAGCCTCGTGCTATTCCTGGTGTTCGGCTTCTGGGATTCGCACGTCGGCAATCCAATCATTAAACTCAGAATCTTCCGCAACCCACCATTCGACATTTCCCAGCTCGCCATGTTGGTAGCCGCCGTGATCTTCCAACCCATCATGTACTTCCTCAGCGTCTATGGGCTCCTTGCACTCAACCGGTCAACATTGATGACCAGCCTGTTCATCCTCTACTTTTTCTTAGGTTTCCTGGTTTCCGCCTTGTTAGGCGCCCAACTCTTCAACAGACATGGCATGAAACCGGTATTGCTGATCGCCGGCTTGATAGCTGCAACAGGTTTCTCCCTCATGTCGCTTACAGCCGGTTCGCTCGATAAAGGACTGCCCTCCAATACCGTCTGGCTGTCACTTTCCATGGTGGTTGCGGGTGCAGGGATCGGATTCATGTTCTCGCCATCATCCACTGATGCGGTCAATCGGGCCATCAACGCCTCTTATGGCGAAGTCACTGCCATCAATCAGACCTTCAAAAACTTCAGCGGCGCCTTAGGCATGGCAATGCTTGGACCCTTGTGCACCCATTATTTTGCCCTGGATATTCATAAGGCCTTGGGCAAGTACGGAGTAAGCGCATCCCGAGCGCAAGCCATCGCAGATACTATTGGATCCGGAACTTCGGCAGGTGCTCAATCACAATTCGCCAGTATGCCCCAATCCATGCGGGATATGATTATGCCTCTGATCAGGGCCTCCTATGCCAGCGGCAGCAGCAAGGTCTTCCTAGCAATGGGTTGTCTGTCCTTGCTATTCATTCCCTTGGCTCTCTTGTATCCCCGAAAAGGCAAGCAAATTTTCGCTGGTAAGACAATCAAAAACCAATGAAGATCCCGGTTTCGAGGCTCGGAAACAGGAAAACCCGACGATTTCTACAGGCATTTTGGCAGTAGGGTGAATAAGTGTGGAAGTCATGGGAGACATGAGTGAAGATCTCTGAGGAAACCAATCGAGAAGGCCAACGGCAAGACCGGCTCTCGATGAAACTGGATGGTGATTGCGTTGACGGTCAACTTGACGCGACCGCAAGAACCGATGCCCAGCGTCGACGTCTTCATAACACCTGGAACTGGTATTTCATTGTGGAAGCAGGTTGCGTAACAGGAGCCGATTGCTTCTTCTCGACTGCATCCATGACCTATAAACTTGTTTCAAGCTTTCTCATCCTATTGCCCTGCCTGTTTTTCATGATCGTGGTTCTGCCTAGGGTATATGACAAGTCTGAAAGATTTGATCGGAAAACGGCAGATCAGCCGGTAAGCAAAACAGGAGCATATGGTTGGATTTTCGCTCTGCTGACGCTGGTCTGCCTACCCATGGGCGCTTGGTTGGATGGTACCGCCATTCTGGCTCAGCTGTTTATCGTGCCACAACTCTTCATCGCTTTTTCCTACCTTCCTGCTCTGGGGTTGGTAGGAGTCCTGAATATAGCCTATTTGGCCATGGCTTTGGCTGGAAAAAGGTTCTTGAGTACAGATCTAACCGGCAATCTTATGCTCATGATTCTCGTAGTGGTATTCTCCGCAATGATTGGAAAGTCCTTCAATGTCCTGGCTTTGACCAACGGACATAATCAAATGCTGCTGGACAAAATGGAGTCTCAACAAGAGACGATTCGCAGACTCAGCAGAGCCGAAGGAGCGTCCATCGAGCGTGAACGTGTGGCCAATGAAATGCATGACACAATCGCCCAGTCTTTGACTTCCATTCTGGCCTTGGCCAGGGTAGCTCATGAAGAACTGATCGACGACATACCTGCAGCTCAGAAGCATTTGGAAATGATCGCCAGCACGTCGAAGGGTTCTTTGGATGACACCAGAAGAATGATTGCGGATTCGGCACCGGCTGATCTGGATGGCAGGGACCTGAAGACGGCCCTGGAACGGACAGTGCATGCCACCACAGCAAAGACAGGTTTTCAATCACAGTGCCAGATTCAACGAACCTTGCCGCCCTTGCCTAAGCAGACCGAGGTCAACCTGCTGCGTATAGTCCAGGAGTCCTTGACTAATATTTCCAAGCATGCCAATGCCCAGCATGTACAGGTGAGCTTGCTTTTGAAAGGGCAGGAACTCCTGGAACTTCAGATCAAGGATGATGGTCGTGGTTTTGATATTCAAAACTTGGATTTCCAGGAGATGGAAAAGGCGGGGCATGGCTATGGTCTGCGAGATATGGCCAAACGAGCTCAAGACGCGGGTGGGCGCTGTACGGTAACCTCCGTTCCCGGGCAAGGCACCTCCATAACTGTAAATATTCCTGTCGAAAGACCAAGTAACACTACTCGACCAGATAAGGAGGAAAGATGATCCGACTTGTCATGGCCGACGACCACCCCATGGTTCGGGAGGGCATACGCAGCATGCTGAAACGCCATGCAGACCTTGAAGTGGTTGCCGAAGCATGTAATGGCACCCAGGCCATAGAGGCTGTAGCGAAAACACGTCCGGATTTGTTGCTACTCGATCTGCGGATGCCTGATATGAGCGGTCCTGAAGTCACCCGGAAAGTGCTGGCTTCTTATCCCAAAACCAAGGTATTGATCCTTACCACTTACGATTCCGACCACGATATTCTGCCGGCCATAGAAGCCGGAGCCAATGGCTATCTGCTGAAAGACGTAGAACCGCATGTCTTGGCCCAAGCTATCCGTGACACTGTTGCAGGGTCCACTGTGCTGAATCCGACCGCCGCGGAAGCAGTCAGCAAAGCACTGCGTCCAGCGACCAGACCAGCACTATCCGAACAAGAGACGCGTGTGCTGCGCGAGGCCGCCAAAGGCATGACCAATCGGCAAATCGCAGAACACTTATACATCAGCGAGGCAACAGTAAAAACATACTTCAGTCGGATCTTCGCCAAATTGGAGGTCAGCGATCGCACGGCTGCAGTAGCGGAAGCCATCGAAACTCTAGGCCTAAGACCCGATCAGTAAACCAGAACGACTAGCGTTAATAACCAATAGTCTCTTAAACGATAGCCTATTTTGGATCTGGGGCAAGAACCGACGTTATAAGAAGAACCAACGTTATAGTTATTTCTATTTCTCTCGGCCGTTCGAGGCCTTTAATTGTTGCTCTTAAAATCAAATCATGACAGGGGAGAAGGGCTTGAACTTTGCTCATTGACCGTGCGAGTTCAGATAAACTTCGGTCTGCCTTTTATCGACAGCCAAGGCAGCCGTAAGGGTAAGAGCCAGGCCTTCTGGAGTGTGAATCCTAGCTTCAAGCGAGTTCCACGGCTTACGTACTGGAGCTGAAGTGGATCCCGGACGAAGGCGCTCGCATACATCCACAATCTTGCCTATCTGCTTTTCCGTGACTGCTACGCTCAGGCTTCCTATGGACTCCATATCCGCATCAGGGCTGCCAGCATTGGGGCCACTCTTGCGGATCAGCACATCCTGAAAGGCCCAGCGCCGCAAGTGAATCATCACGCCTGGCATTGTGTATAAATTGATGAAACCCAATCCCTGCGTCCAGAAAACCTCTGATTCTTCTAGATCATGGCTATACAGGCACATGAACATGGGCATGAGATAGATGCCTCTATAAGGCTCCGGCGGCTCCGTATCCTTCCCTGGCTCCGGCACGGGACTTATGCCTGCACCTGTATAAGCAGTAGCTTCGGGCTGGTCATGGTTGTCCATGGCTACCTCGTTCCTTAGTTGAAGGGTTTTCAATTGGGTGGTCAAACAGAAAGCGTGATACGTAGGTGGAAGACACTGACTGCATCACTCCCATTTGGCTGTTGCCGGATCTATCCCGATTGCACGAGCCGCAGCTTCGATTGCAGCAAGCATCCATGGCGCCAATCCAGGTTCCAGTCGTTCATAGTGGGATCTGAAACGTGGGTCAGCCACATACATGCGTCCAAGAATGACGTGCATGGAAGGCGTTACGTGCAACCATGACAAAGCCTGCCGATGTTCGTCAATCAGTTCTAGAACCTTATCTGAGGACGGTGGCAGACCTTTTTGCTTGGCTTGTGCAAGCTCACTTTCTACATTTTTGAGCCAGGCCGTGTCCTTTTTCTGCTCTTGCTCGGAGCACATAGCTTTTCGCTCCGCATATTCAAGCCACTGCCTGCTAGTACCCCAGCGTTCGTATGCTTCCGAAAAGTACTGGTCCTCCTGATCGATCTTCGTAGGAGCTGAATCATTACCTGACTTTCCCTTGGCAAGGGCTATGAGTCGGTCCAGACGATCCGCAGCTTTCCTAAAAAGCTGGATTTTCTCCTCAATACGTGAGCGCTGTCCCTGCAACTCGTCCAAAGCAAGCGGTGTCTTGCAATCGAGCAATGCCTTGATTTGTCTGGCATTGAATCCCATCTCCCTGTAGGTCACAATTCGCTCCAGCCGTGCGACGTCATCCTGCATATATTGCCGGTAATTCGACAGTCCACGAATGGGATAGATCAGTCCTTCCTTTTCCCAGTGGCGCAGCATTCTCCTACTGACCCCTGTAAGTTCAGACATCTGACCGATGCTCAAGCCGCTCCTGCTGCCCTCACCACTGAATTCGCTCTCACGTGTCATGCCTTGACCCTAAACCCTGCCATCATGTCAAGGTCAAATCAATTGTTTCCTGGGGATGGATGAGGCAGTGCATGCACACACCGGCCCCAAACGCCCCAATAACAGGTTCTTGAGGAGGCAGCTTTTGATCCTGCTTGTTTGCGAAGTATTCCCCCTCCGATTATGAAAACGACTAAATCCAGCGTGACTCCTTTCCCATGGGTGCAAATTAGCCTCGTCAGCAGCGACGTGTCCCCTGCAGGGGACAGTTTCTTTTCCCGCGTTGAAGGATTGCGCCCGTCGAACTTGCATAGGAATCAGTTGAATTCCGATTGGAAAGGGAGGCGCAATGGCATATACGGACGGAAACAACGACCCGCAACTGGCTGTGTCCACACAGAGGTTGGTCAAAACCTATGGAGATTTCAAAGCCGTGGATGGGCTGAATCTACGGGTACCGGCTGGCGGGGTCTACGGGTTGCTGGGACCAAACGGGGCCGGAAAATCGACCACCATGAAGCTCCTCCTGGGATTGACGAAACCGACTGCTGGAAGCATGTGGCTGCTAGGACAGCAGGTTGGAAAGAAAACCACGATCCAGCCGGGCCGTGTGGGCTCCATGATTGAAGGACCCAGCTTCTATCCAGGCCTGTCGGGACTGGATAACTGCCGCATGGTAGCCGATTATCTGGGTCTGCCAGTTTCAGCTGCCTCAGAAGTGCTAACCAAGGTTGGATTGCGGGGATACGAGAAGAGGAAGGCGGGCGCCTACTCCCTGGGGATGAAGCAGCGGCTGGGCATCGCCATGGCGCTGATCTCGCAGCCGGAGCTCCTGCTCCTGGATGAGCCCACCAATGGCTTGGATGCCGAGGCGGTGGTCGAGGTGCGACAAATGATTATGGACTTGGCCGCCTCAGAGGGGGTCACCGTCATCATCAGCAGCCATATCCTATCGGAGATTGAAAAGATGGCTCCGGTGGTTGGCATCATTGCCGATGGTCATTTGCTCTACCAGGGAACTTTGAAAAACCTGCGGGAAGAGGGTCATATCGATCTACGGGTATCCGATCCTGGGCTCGCGTCAGAGATGCTCGAAACTCAAGGCATTCAACACGAATATATCAGGAAGAGCGCAACCCTGCGCATTCCCGAGATACCAGATCCGCAAATCGGGTCGCTGGTAACTCGACTGGTATCGCATGGTCTGCAGGTATACCGTGTCGCTTCCAAACGTAAGAGCTTGGAAGAGGCCTTCCTCGAACTAGTGGAAAACCCGCAGAGTCATGCAGCGCAGTGCCCTATGCAGCCGTCCGGTCATAAACAGAGGAGCATACGATGAGCTCTGTCGAATCAATCTCCATACGGTCCGAAGAATTTCGATTGGGGAAACCGCCACGCCCATCCCATCCAGGAGGGCTGCTTGTTCTGCTTTCGATGGAGCTTCGCAAGTTGAAAGGCTCCTCATTTTGGTGGATGGCCTTGGGCATGATTGCCCTGGTTTCGGCATGGTCGGGCTTGGCCTTCATGAAACGAGCCGAGTCTGCGAACCCCGCCACTCGTACCGTAGCCCTTGCCCAAGGTGAGATATTCCAAACTGTCGGTCTGCTGGCACCCATCCTTGCAGCGCTGCTGACCAGCCGGCTTGCCGTCATGGAGAGCAGCGAGCGCATGGATCTCAAATGGCGATCCCTAGGCCAGAGTGCGACTGGGAGGTTTCTTGCCAAGCTCGTAGTTACGGGGTGTGTGATTTCGCTATGCTTCGTGATTCCTCTGGCGTGTATACCGCTGTCAGCTTCAGCACAAGGGTTCCATCTCGATGGCAGTCTGGCCGAATACATACTCCTTCCGGCACTGATTGCTTGCTTCTCATCCATGGCTGTCACAGCTATACAACTCGCCCTCTCCCTGACTATCGAAAGGCAGGCCATAGGACTGGGTCTGGGTGTGATAGCTGGTCTGATCGGGACTGGACTGGGCCCGATAAATATGCCGGCTCTGGGCTGGTTCTTCCCAGCCGGGATCAGTTCCGCGGCCAGCCCGTTCCTGTTTTCAGCCAGCTCTGATGGTTTTGCCAGAATGACCTTGGTCGCCAATCCTTGGCCAAAAGTCCTGACCAGCCTTCTGGCATACATTATCTGGTCGGGAATATCAGCACTCATCGTCAAGGTCAAGGAGTCAGGCCGATGAACAGGCAATACCCTGCAAACGCTATAACCATCACCCCGATGCATCGCCACAAGCCATCGATCGCCGCCGCCTTCAAATGGGAGATTCGCAAGGCCGGCAATCTCTGGTACTGGCTGGCCACCATGCTCTTCGACGCCGTCGGAATCTTCAACGGTTGGGACCAGTATCAGAGCTACAAACCGGACTTCCAGGCTCAAGGGGTGACCTGGGCTGCGGTCTGGGGGCAGGCGATCCTTCTGCCAAGCATGGTCTTCATGCCAGTCCTGGTCGCGGCCTTTGCAGCCCAGGTTGAAGCCAACGAGCACAAGGGACGAAACTGGCAGCGTCTTAATGCCTCAGGCATGGTCGGGACTGCCCTAGCCGGGAAGGTGATGCATGGACTGCTGGCCTCCCTCCTTACCGTCGCCATCTTCGAATCCGAATTCATACTCGTGGGTGTTCTGGTAGGAGGCTTCGACCCAGCGGAACTCGGTCCCTATCTTATGCGTGGCGTACCGATGACATTGGCAGTGTGGGCCATTATGACTCTGACACAGGCCATAGCTGCCAGAGCCGAATCCTTTGCCTCAACCATGAGCATCATGTTTCTGCTCACTCTGGCAGGCTGTGCGCTGTCGCTTGCCGCACCGTCCTTGGCGCTGCCTTATCCTCTGGCCCTGATCACCACTGCATCCGCAGCCCGTGACATGGGCAATATCGCGTCTACGGCCTCTATGGCGGCCTCGTGCATGACGGCAATCCTCTGGGTGCTGATTAGCCTCCTCATGTTCCGACACCAGGCCCGCAGAGCCATTTAGCCTCAAATACAAAATCAATAATGAGAGGATGCTGCACTCACAAGGTCGCATATCTCAGTGTCTGACAGCATAATGGAATACCGGCAGTTATCAGGAAGAGGCTCACCGATGAGAGCAGGCAAGAAAACTCAAGGCTGGATTCAGTTGTGGACCCGGCCATATACGGCTTTCGTGGCAGTCTTTTTCTGCGCCCTCTACGAGACAGGGATGCTGACCAGGCTGATCCTTGCCCCAAGCAGCGCCAACCAGACCCTCTACCAGGTCATGAAGTCTACCAGCTGGGGCTTGCCCCTGTTTGTGGTCATTATTTTTCTCGCACTTGTCACCCTATGCCTGCGCCGCCTATATCCTATGGCGACCCTGCTGGTGGTAAGTGGCCTGCTTGCCCTGACTGCCGCAATCTATGGCTCGGGATGCACCTACCTGATCATTCCCTGGCTCGTCAGCCTTTACGCCTGCGCGGTAGAAGCCAAGAGCGTGACATCATTGACAGCTGGGCTGGGCAGTTCCGCCATTCTGGGCCTGCTCAGCATTGCATTCTCTGCCAATTGGCATCGTGATGTCCACTTCACCGACCTTCTGTATCCGACTGGATTGACTATCGCCCTCTGCCTGACAGTCGCCTTCCTCTCACGCTCCGTAAGGCAATCACGCTTGTCAGAGCAGGCATTGGAGGAGGAGCGCTCGCATGCTCTAACCTTGGCCCATGAGCGGGACCAGGCCATGTATCAGTCCAGGGTTGCCGCCCAACTGCATGACAGCGTGGGTCACGACTTGACTGCCATTATCGCCCTATCTGAGGGACTGGATCATGCCAGCGGAAAACCGGAAATTGATGAGGCTATCTCGATGATTAACGACCTGGCACGGCAGGGACTGGATGATACCCGAACGGCTGTTAAAGCCCTGCAATCAGAAACAGATCCAAAAAACGACCCACAGCCGGCCACAGGGGAGAGGCATGGCTGGGATGACATCAAACCCATCCTCGACCACGCCCGGCATGTCGGCATCAGCACTGCCTTGACGGAGACAGGCCGTCGGCCACAGGATTCCGAACAGGCCGACCTTGCCTTCACTGTCACCAGGGAGGCGATCACCAACGCCCTCCGCCACGGACAGGAGGTTAATCGTATTGTGGTCTCCTGGGATCACAACAGCCGGGGCGGCATAGGTATCACCGTTCGCGATGATGGACGAATCTTGAATAACGAAGCCGACAATACCAGTAGCAGCGGTACAGGCCTTGCCAGGTTAAGGGCCGAAGTGCAAGCTCATGGTGGCAGCTTCCATTCGGGTCCGGGTTCTGATGGTTGGACCTTGCAGGCCCGCATACCCTCACTAGCTGCTACGGCAGCTGACGATATCGGCATGAAGGAGAACGCATGATCCGTGTCATGATGGTCGACGACCAGCGCCCGACCCGCATGGGACTGGCACTCATGGTCGCCAAGGACCCAACCTTACATGTCGTTGCGCAGGCAGCCAACGGCCAAGAGGCTCTGGACCAGCTAGCCACAGCCGCCGACAATCAGCAATCTCTGCCCGAAGTGATTCTGATGGATGTGCGCATGCCTGTCATGGACGGGCTGGATGCCACCAGTCGTATCAAAAAGCTCCATCCTGAAATAAGCATTCTCATTCTGACCACCTACGACGAGGACGACTATGCCTTCACAGCTTTAGGGGCAGGCGCATCTGGATTCCTGCTCAAGGATGTCAAGACAGCCGATCTGAACAGAGCCATCCATGCGGTGCATGCAGGCGATGCCATTCTCACGCCGCGCATCACGGCCGAAGTAATCAGGAGAGGAGTCCCAAAGACAAGAGCCAGTGATGAGTCTAAGGCTCGCGAAAAATTCGCTCAGCTGGGTAAGCGCGAACTTGAGGTCGCTTCGCTGGTTAGCCAAGGCCTGACGAATGCGGAGATTGCTGAGCATCTCCAGCTGCAGCCTGATTCGGTCAAAAAGACCGTCAGCCGCATACTGGCAAAACTCAAGGTCAGGGACCGAATCAACATCGCCGTCCTTTGGTATCAGGCCGACATTGCAAACCACTGAATAGCACTGAATGCAAGCGGGCTTATCCGTAAATGGAAGAGGGCTGCATCCGGCTGTATCTTTACGGCTTAATCCATATATTGGCGATAAAAGTCCGCCATTTGGTTCATCAACGGCACATCCAGCTCGTAGCCCTTCGACTTGTCGAAATGCTTGGCCGAATATGCGTTATAGCTTTCGTTGGACGGCTTTTGACCCAGTTGTCTCATGCGCTCCTTGTATTCCTGGTCGAATTGCTTTCGGTATCGCACCGAGTCCTGGGAATAGTAGACATAGGCGTGCCCGCGATCCTGGTATTCACGGAACCGGAATCGTGAGTTGGACTGAAATTCCTCATGGAAGAGGTCATAACTATATCTGACTGGGACCACCTGATCGTCCCGGCTCTGAGTGATGAAAATTCCCGCCTTGGATTTCTTCAAGCCATCCAAAGCGGTATAGTCTGCAAACTTCCCGAACTTTACTTGCTCATACAAGCTCACGCAGGGCATGATGAGCGAGACGGCAGGGCCAGCGATTTTTCTGCCGGGCTGACGCATCATATCGATCGAGCGATTGAACCCAGAAACCATGACTGCGGCCTTGACCTCTTGGTGAAGGTTGAGAACAGCGCCGACGGCGTAGCCTCCCCAGCTCTGTCCGAACAGGAAAAGAGGGAGGCCCTTATATGATTGCTCGCCCTCCACGAAACGAAGGGCTTGGTCTAGATCCTCGACTCCTTGAGGAAGCCCCCTGACGGACTTGCCGGCGCTTTCATCGTTGCCGGTGGCGTCATAGGTGAAGACCAGGAAGCCCCGGGAGGTGAAGTAGTTGGCAACATCCATGTAGGTGTTCTGTCCGCCGCCGCCGAAACCATGAGCAATGACCACAAGGCCCTTGGCCTTGTCCCTATGCTGGTTCGAATTCTCTCTCGAATACTGATATCCAGCCAGTTTCTTACCTTCCTTGGACCGGAAGACGCAGCGCTTCATGCGCAAGCCAGGGAAGTCTGCGAGCGCATAACGCATCCATCCAGGAGTGTTATACCGTTTTCCGAAGGTGTCCTCATAGACCAAAATGGAAGCCCCCGGCAGAATGATTGCCATGACAAGAACAAGTACTATTGCCAGGGCAAGAAGGACCCGCCTCCAATTGCGTTTGGGCTTTGTCCCGCCCGGATTTTCGGACATTTCACTCCCTGATCGGCACCCCATTGTCTGTTTGTATAACTATAAACTTTACAGCTATGAAGCCAGGCCGACTAATTGGTATGCAATGCCGTAATCGGCTGTTTGTAAGTATTTGTCCTCCTATTCATATGGCAGAGGTAGTCAGAATCTTATTAGCCGATGATTGTTTGAGAATAGTTCCATTTGTATGGATTATCTACCACCGTGCAATGCAAACCAATGCAACGCAGACCAGCGTAATGAAATCAATAACGCTATTGAGTTTGACCTGAAGTGCCTTGGTCTGCAATAACTAGTCTTGCTCTAATCGGACACAAATACCATCCTGTATTGATCAATAAGAAATGAGCGGGCTGGGATAGTTCCAATCCACTCACTGCTTAGCTCTTAACTGCTTTGCACTTTTTCAACGCGCAAACGAGGAAACTACTCGCAACCGACAGATTAGAAGTCAGTAGCTCGTCTCGTCTTTATCCTGTAACCGCAAACGGAGGGAGTAGCTTTTGGATAGTTCGGCCCTCTTTGCGCTCAGCTGGCCTGCTGCTGGGTCAGATCATAAACAGTGACACCATCAACAGTCGTTGCGGTATAGTGCTTGGCCACCCACTGCGAGATTTGTGTGGCGGTGTCGGAACCTCCCATCTGATGGCCACCCATCTCACCAGCTATGTAGTAATGAATCTGCTTATCCTTCACGTACTGCTTGAACTGTTCCAAACTGGGGTAGGGATCGGAACCATTGAACCCGCCAATGGCCATGACCGGCTTTTGAGAAGCCAGCTGATAGCCCGCCGCCTGCTGGGATCCAGTCGTGGCAGCAGCCCAGCGATAGGAGTCAGATGACTTTTCCAGCTTGGCGACGATCTTGGAACTGGACCGGCCTCCACCAAGCAGACTTCCTCCCTTCATCCTTTCTCCTTCTGATCCATCATGGAATCCAGATTTGCCCCTGCGCTGTGATGGCATGGAAGGCGCACCCGAAGTGCTGGATTCCCCTTGTGACCCCGAGGAATCCTGGCCCATGGGACCTGGCCCTTGAGAACCCACGCTAGGAGCCTGTTGACCATTAGAACTGCCACCAGACATCTGGCCCTGCTTGCTCGGCTGACCTTGCTGATTCATCGGGTCTTGGCCCATTTGATATGAGCCCATGGGACCGCTGTCACCTCCAGGCTTATCTTGCTGTGGCATATTGCCAGGTGCCCTGCCGCCTGCCTGGCCACCGCCGGGTTGGCCACCACCAGGAGCACCCCCGGGCATACCACCGGGGCCGCCACCCATGCTCCCTGAAGTCAGACTGGGGCCGGCCAGGACGATTGATCCCATGTGTCCTTGGGATACGGTGTACAGCGTCCATGCAGTAGGGCCAGCCATAAGCCCTATGACTGAGACAATGAGGGCTGCAAGAGCGAGTCGTCGTATTCGCAACAACCCAGCCAGGGCAAAGCCGAGAGCACCCATGAGACCGATTATGAGAATGGCCCACTTGAGCCAGGGGAGCCACTGGAAGCGACCTGCCAGACTGAAATCCCAGAAGGTCGTGAAGGCGATAAGAATCGGCGTGACGATCCTGGCCCAGAGCTTGTCCCGGGCGATCCACAGACTGAATGCCCCGATAGCCACCAGCGCAGACAGGGCAGGAGCCAGAGCCACAGTGTAATACTGGTGGAAAATGCCGGCCATAAAGCTGAAAACGAGCCAGGTAACGATCAACCAACCTCCGAAAGCAATGACACTGGCCCTGCGCACGTCAGTACGGACAGCCCTGCCGATAACCAGCAAGCTGATGACAATGCCGGCGAAAGCCAAAGGTGCCAGCCAGGAAATCTGCGTACCGAACTCGCCGCTGAACAGACGATTGAGGCCAGTCTGGCCCCACATGCCGCCGCCGCGACCGCCACCAGCCGGCAGGCACGATGACCGTCAGCAGCACCCACCAGCAGGCAGCGACGATCACGGAACCAATGGCAGCCAGTGAATCCAGGATGCGACGAACCATGCCTGTAGGCGAGGCCAGAAGAAAAGCCAGGGCAAAGCCAGGCAGTACGAGCAGCATCTGCAGTTGCTTGGTAAGGAAGCCGAATCCGATCAGAGCACCGGCCAGGACCATCCACCAAGTGCGCTTTCGATTGCCAGAAGGATGGTCGGCATACTCCAGGGATCTGAGGAGCGCGTGATTGGCACCGGTCATCAATAAGACCAGCAAGGCATCGGGGTTGTTGAAGCGGAACATGAGCGCGGCTACCGGAGTGAGCATGAAGATGAAACCGCTGACAATGCCTGCCCAGTTGCCCCAGTAACGACGCACGGTGGCATAGAGCAGGTAGGTGGTCGCCACCCCCATCAGCGCTTCCGGCAGGAGGATGGCAAAGGAATTCAGTCCAAAGATGCGCACGGAAAGCGCCATCAGCCATAGGGCTGCCGGCGGCTTGTCCACGGTGATGGCGTTCCTGAGTCTAGGGACCCCCAGAGAAAGGCCTTCCAGCTGACCGAGCCTGCCTGGGCCGCAGCCGAATAAAACTCGTTGGCATACCCGGAGGCCGTAAGGTTGATGAAGAATATTGCACAGGCTGCAAGCAGCATGACACCCAGCGCCACCCAGTCTCCACGAGTCCGTCTGGGCAGAATATACGCGCGGGAAGCGTGTTCGTCAGCGACTGCATCTGCGCTTGTTGATCGTGGCGGATTGGTAGTCCGTGAATGCGGGGAGAAGCCAAAGCTGCTGTGAGAAGCCAATGAAGCGTTCATGATAAGTGAAGTTTGCTCTGTCTGTACGAGATTTCGTTTGCTGTCAGCCGCTCAACAAACGGCAGTTTCTTTGCCTGGATTCTTCATATGTGAATGCGGGTCCTCCTCTTTGGCAGGCAAGAGGGACCCACGTAGCTCATACTGGCGGATCTGATCCCAGACGGCAGGGAAGTCCAGGTCGACGCGAAGCTCCTCGACCGTTCGGGCCTCCATACCCTCCCTGACCCGATGCATACCTTCCAGATCCTTCTTTACCGTGTCTGGGATGTCGACCGTCGAGCCGGCATCCTCCACCCAGCGAACAGGAAGCTTCAGCATGGTCATCCCAGCCTGTTGGGCGCGTACAAGCAGCTCCGTATCGAAGAACCACTCGTCATCATTCACCTGAGGCAGCAGGACACGTGCAGCCTGGGAAATAATGGCCTTGAAACCGCACTGAGCATCATGAAAGAAGACAGCCAGATATGAGCGGAGCATGAGGTTGTAGGCGCGTGAAATGAGTTCACGTTTGGGGGAGCGGGTGACCTGAGATTGGGGCATAAGACGCGAGCCAAAAGGTTACCACTTAGTACTGTTTCAGCGCTTAACGACAGCATCTGTTTGAGGATATTAGTACGAATATGACATACATATTGAGAAATCAAAACCGTGCATTTTAAATAGAGAAGATAGAAGACTCTATTGCCATATGGGCAGCTTCTGCCAGTCGTCCGGGAAGCCCATTGGTTTGAGTGGAATGCCAGGATAGCGGTTCATCAGGTCTATGAAGTTTGTACGCCAATGAGTGACGCCCAGTTGCTTCAGGAGGAAGTGTTCCATAGTCAGGAATCCTGCAGGACCTTTCGACTCCGGTCGGCGGAAGGGCTCCCATTCGTTACCCCACCAGTCGGCATTTGCGGGATACAGCTTGGGTTTGATGGGTGTCATCTTCGGGTCTATGCAGTTCCAGAAGCGGTCATGGTGGGCGGTCTTGTTGCGGGCGACACGGATATTCTCGAGCCAACCGCGCAACAATTTCTCATTGCCGACACCGGGCTTGTTAGACATGATTCCCAGTTGCGAGGCCAACCTGCGTTTGATGGCAGGGTCAGCACCCTTGTAGAAGATCTTCTTGAAATCGCCGTAGGACAGGCAATCCACTAGCATCCAAATGGGCGGCAGCGGGTCGCGGTAGGTGCTCTTGAAATGCTTAAGCTGTGGCAGCGAAGATCGCTCATAGTCCTTGGCTATGCCGGCAATCGCACTCTTATGCTCTTCGGTGCTGAGTCCAGGCAGACCGGCAGGCTCAAGGTAACCGAACGGACCCGTTGCTTTGGCAAGTTCGGCAGCCATGTAGCTTTTGAGAAAGACCTCGATGCTGACGATGCCATCGAAGACGATGTTGCGTAGTTCCTGGTCGAACACGTACCGTTCCCAAATGGGGTCCCAAGCAGTCTTCAAAAGAAAGGGCAACTTTCGTTTACTGCTACCCACCATAGGAGTAAGGAAAGGATACCAGTAGCCCTTGAGGCGATAATAGCCTACCAATTCCAAACGATCCGCAAGGTCCTGCACGCCGATGCCTGTCAACCCGTTATCCAGAAGCAGTTGGGCCAGGTCTGCAGAGTCGCGATAAGGATGGCTGGGGTATGTGGGCAACTTGGTTGCAGTTGTGAATCCCATGTGCCCTCCGGGTAAAAAAATACCGCCATAGTATGCGTTCCACCCCGAAAGGCAGTAGAGGCAGTGGCGGCTTCTAACAGTACAAATTCTACATCGTGAGGGCGCCGAACGCAAAACTTCAAGACTCGATTGCCGCTCAGAGCTAAGGCTGAGCGTACACGGCACTCAACGAGATGACATCTCGGGCCAGACCCAGGGCGGTGGTTTTGATTATGACCCTCTACCAGACTCCCGCAGTTGCCCTGGGTACGCTCCTTTGTAGTTCTGCATAGAACAGGAGGATACCGGCGACCTCAACCCTGACCGTCCGCCAGGCCGAAGCCAGCCACAAACGTCAACTGATCCAGGTTGACTCCACGACCTACGTGATTGGATGGAGGAGGATGGCGTAGAGAACTTGCGCCTGTATCAGCGCAGGAATGCATCCGCAGAGACCATCAGCATCAAGGGAAGGCGCGGCCGCGTTGCCGTGGACTCTGAGAAAGAAGCTGATGACGGCTTACGCTCAGCTCAACGCCGACCCCGAAGATCTTCTGGCCGATCATGAACTCACAGCTGGCGAATGAAGGGAAACGTGAACAACGAGCGAAGCGACAAATATATGCAAATAGGTATCAAAGGGCCTGGAACTACAAATAATTCCAAGGCCTAAGACCTTGGAATCGTTGCTATTTGGTCGGGCCGGCGGGATTTGAACCCGCGACCCCTTGTAAGATAAGCCGCTGTTCTGGTACATGCGAGCTGCCTTTAACTGCTGCTAACTATCCAAGGAATACTGCCAATTCTAGCAGATTCCAAGTATGAACTGATGCAAGCTGATACGGGTACTTATGGGTAGCGATGTGCCCGAAATGTGCCCGATTGGATTAGCCAGAAGGAAGTGTCTGATGACATTGGCACAGAAATCGTCTGACTGCATAAAATGAGATTGCTTGGAACTGATTCAGGGATGAGATGTAAGTGTGTGCCGGATAACCTTGCTGGATCGGTCAGGTTTTCCGCTTATAAAATCCCTGATGGCCTCGGACATTTTTTCAGGCACATAGTCGTGGAGATAATGAGGGGCATCGAAATACCGTATCTGTGAGTTACCTTGCTGCGCTTTGAAGGATTCTTGGATGGATCGCCACTCATCCTTGCTGAAGCCAGTGCCTTTCCCGTTGGAAACCAGTTGCAGCATCTTGATCTGTGGCAATCCAGCTTCCGCAACCTTGCGGGCGTTGGCGTTGACCGTGTTGATCTCTCGCTGGATGTCTGGATCCATGAAGTTCTTGAAGAAGAGGGTCCGGTAGACCGCCTTATCTTCAGCAGACAAATTTCCTGCTTTGATGGCGGGTGACTGGTCCGCGGTCAGTCTGGGCAGGAGACGAGGAAGTCCTGTCCGGCAAAGGGCGCCCAACAGTGCTGTGGCTGCGGCGGGAGGCACCAGGTTGCGCGTCTCATAAGCCTGTGGCGTGGCCATATCCAATCCGATGATGGCCTCCACCTCGGCAGGGTACTTCTTGGTCCAGTAAAGTGCTTCAAGCCCAGACATTGAGTGGGGGAGGAGCACATAGGGCCCAGTCACTCCGGCCCCGTGCAGCGCCGCCCTGGTCTCATCCAACATCGTGTCGATATCTCTGGGGTCCCGAGACCAGTCACTAAACCCGTACCCGGACTTCTCCACCACAATCAGACAGTATGAGTTTTGCAGTCTAGTAATGAGAGCCTTGAAATCATACAGAGGGGAAGGGGTTCCACACCCTGAAAGCAGCACCAGTTTCGGGACGCTACCATGTGTGTCCCCGAACACCGCGACACTCAGTAGTTTATGTCCCACTCTCACCAGCTGACGATATTGTGCTTCGCCCTTATCTTCCAGGGGATTCCTCGTAATTACTTGGAGCATATAGACGAGTCTACAGTAGCTGACAGCTTGTGGCAGAGCAGCAGTAAAAGCATATTGAGGAAGTGCTTTCTCGGCAAAAAAAGGATTCCGGTTCTGCGATCAGTTATTGACTTAAGTCTTGCAGCACACATCCCAGGAAGCGGTCGGGTTCCTCCCATTGGGGGAAGTGGCCGGAGCGATCGAACCAGTGCCAGCTTTTGGGGCTGTCGATTGTCTCGTACCAGTCGCGGGCGACGGCGGAGGAGACGTGGTGGTCCTGTCTGCCCTCACAGAAGGTGACCGGCACCTCGAAGTGGTGGGTGTCGGTGAAGTCCGTGTCCATCAGCTCCTGGTGAAGTGGTCGCACATCGCAGGGTTGGTGGGTTGCTTGGCAGGGGAGAGCTTTGACAAGCCGGACATGAGAACGAGCAGAGGAGCTGGATGACTGGTTGAGGTTCTGATGGAATCCTCTTTGAGATTACTATCGGTGAATCTTGCATTATTGAGACATGGCCAGCGATAACACTATGGAACCGTGCGCTGCCCAAATGGTGGTGGCCGACTGCTGCTTCACATCGGTCCCTATAGGCGCCAGGCTGCTGTCGAGCCTGCTCATACTCGTGCCCTGCCTCTATTTCATGACCTTCGTGCTGGGGCGGGTCTATGACCAGCCTTACCAGATGGACGGGCCGGGCATGGCCGAGCCGGTGAGCAAGACCGGCGCTCACGGTTGGGTCTTCGCCTTGCTGTCCCTGGTCTGCCTGCCTGTGGGCGCTTGGTTGGACGGGGTGGCGATCCTGGCGCAACTCTTCGTGGTTCCGCAACTGTTTATTGCCTTCGCCTACCTGCCGGCCTTGGGGCTGGTGGGGGTCCTGAACGCGGTGTTCGTGGCCATGGCCATGGCCGGCGTCAGGTTCCTGGGCACCGACCTGGCCGGCAATCTCATGCTCATGGGCCTGGTAGTGGTGTTCTCGGCCATGATCGGCAAATCCTTCGATATCCTCGCCCTGACCAACGGGCACAACCAGATGCTCCTGGACCAGCTCGAATCCCAGCAGGAGACCATCCGCAGGCTGAGCCTGGCCGAAGGCGCCTCGATCGAACGCGAACGGGTTGCCGGTGAAATGCACGACACCATAGCCCAATCCCTGGCCTCGGTACTGGCCCTGGCCAGGGTGGCCCGCGAAGAGCTGGACGACGACCTGCCAACGGCCCGGCGGCACCTGGACATGATCGCCGACCTGTCACAAAGCTCCCTGGACAACACCAGGCGGATGATAACCGACTCGGCACCGGCCGACCTGGACGGCAAGGATTTGAGCATGGCCCTGGAAAGGACTGTGCAAGCCGCAGCGCAAGAGGCAGGATTCCAAGCGCAATGCCGCATCCAACAGCCTTTGCCGGCACTGCCGAGGCGGACCGAGGTCAACCTGCTGCGCATCGTCCAGGAGGCTCTGGCCAACGTCTCCAAACATGCAGAAGCCAGGCATGTGCACATCAGCCTGGTACCGCAAGAGAACGGGCCGCACGATTCACATCCGGGCACGCTGGAACTGCTGATAACGGACGACGGTCTCGGCTTCGACGCCGACAACCTGGATTCCATCAGAATGGAACAAGCAGGCCACGGCTACGGGCTGCGGGACATGGCCAAAAGGGCCAAGGAATCAGGCGGGGCCTGCACCGTGACATCCGGCCCCGGGCAAGGCACCCGAATAACCATCACAGTACCGACCGAAGAGCCCGGCGACCACGACCGGGCCGGCGAGGAGGAAGCATGATACGTCTCGTCATGGCCGACGACCACCCCATGGTCCGCGAGGGCATACGCAGCATGCTCACCCGCCACGCCGACCTGGAGGTCGTGGCCGAAGCCGGCAACGGCGCCCAAGCCATAGCCGCAGTGGCTCGGACCAGGCCGGACCTGCTGCTCCTGGACCTACGGATGCCGGACATGAACGGCCCGGAAGTCACCCGCAGGATCCTGGCGGCCCAGCCCGAGACCAAGGTGCTGATCCTGACCACCTATGATTCGGACACCGACATACTGCCCGCCATCGAGGCCGGCGCCAACGGCTACCTGCTCAAGGACGTGGAACCCCACATCCTGGCCCAAGCCATCCGAGACACCGTGGCAGGAGCCACCGTGCTGAATCCGTCAGCGGCGAAGGCGGTCAGCAAAGCCCTGCACCCGCAAGACAGACCGGTCCTGTCCGAACAGGAGACCCGGGTCCTGCGAGAGGCCGCGAGAGGGCTTACCAACCGAGAAATCGCCGCCCGCCTGTACATCAGCGAGACCACCGTGAAAACCTACCTCAGCCGACTCTTCGCCAAACTCGAAGTCAACGACCGCACAGCCGCCGTAGCCAAAGCCATCGAAACCCTGGGACTGAAACCCTGAAAGCAGGACCCTTCTAAGTAGCGCAAACTACTCTTCTTGGTCTTGCTTCGGCCTCAATTGCACATGAGAGGTCCAGCCATCAGTCATCGGAGAATGGCAGGGGACCTCATATCCGAATACCGCATTACACCTTCAATGATGTGAACTTCATCGTCAATGCTGTTGGTGATAGCCAAGGAGAAATGACGAAACAAAAATATGTCAAACACACTTGACGTAAAGCTAGCTTTACATTATAGTCGTGCTCAGACCGGTTTACCTGTTCAACATTCGCATTCGGCAAGGAGCACCCCGTGAAGAAAAACGAAAGCAAGGCAACATCCGACTTGACCCGCTCACAAAGTTTGTCCGAGCCAACGGCACATGCGCGACCAAGACCGTTTGGTACTGTTCGCTTTGGATCCCATTCGATGTCGGCTCTCACTGCAGCATTGATTCCAGGTCTGGTCAGCGGTTTCGTTCTGGGAATTATTGTCGCCAGCTTCATGCCGCAGACTATGCCATGGATTATTAAGGCGCTTATCGTGACTGCGGCATTTTGTCCAGTATCAGTCAGCCTTTGCTGGGTCATCTTGGTGGATACCGACACCTTGCCCGGAGCAGATCAGCATGCCGGGGAGAACATAGAGAACCACTGGTACGGGAAAGCCGAACAGCTCTCATATCGCATTTTTTTGGGAGTTGTTTCTTTCAGCTGCCTGCTGGCCAGTTTGTTGGGTAAGGATCAGTGGGCGTTCATGTTGGTGTGCATTCTGATAGCAATGCTCTTGGTTTTTGTCCTGGCCTACACAATCATGAGGTTCATCAGTCGTGGATAACCATCTGGCAAAGTTGCGAAAAGAACACGGTTGGTCTCAGGGGGAATTATCCAAAAAACTGGGAGTGAGCCGTCAGACCGTAATTTCGATTGAAAAGGGCCATTTCGACCCATCGCTGCCACTTGCTTTCCGCCTGGCGGATGCATTCGATTTAACTATAGAGGACATATTCGAACCCTGAACATGCCCGACGCTCAGACCCTGATTGGAAATAAGGGAACTCACTGGAAATTATGCAAGGGTGCTTTTGCCTAACAACAGGCAAAAGCACCCTTATTTATACTCCGCCATGTCAGATTTGGATATCCTGGCCGATGACTTCGGCCACCTCGCCGGTGCGGTTGGGCCATAGGTCCGCGTAGGTGTCCAAGGTCTCTGTGGCCGAGGCATGGCCCAGGACGGCCTGCAGGGTTTTCACGTCCGCCCCGGCCTTGATCGCCAGGGAGGCGTAGGTGTGGCGCAGGGAGTGGATGACCAGGCCCTCGATATCCTGCATGCCCGCATCCCGCAGTGCTGGAGCCCATACCCGGTTCCGCCAGTTAGTGGTGGTCTGTCTGCCGCCTCTCGGCCCGCGCAGTAGGTAATCCTCGGGGCCATGGCCGTCGAGCAAATCTTTAATTCTGGGCAGCAGTTGGCTGGGTATGGGCACAAACCTGGTCCTGTTTCCCTTTGGCAATGTCTCAACGATATGCGAATCAACATCGACCGACTGGGTGCGTAGGACATTAATCCGGTTTCTCCCCAGATCCACGTCCCCGCACCTCAGAGACAGTGCCTCGCCGATGCGCAGTCCCGTATACGCAAGCAAGTAAATGACCGTGGCATTGGCCTCGTCCATCTGACCCGCCAGGATCTTGATCTCTTGTGGGGTTAGATATATTCGCCGTTGAACCGCTCTGTTATGTGGCACCTTGGCTTTGGCGACGGGATTGGTATCTATCCAGCGGTTTTCCACAGCCACATCCAGAATCGAGCCCAACACAATCTTGCCTACGGAGCGGATTGAGGACGCGGACAGCGAGGAGGCCGAGCCTCGTTCACCTCCATAAGGCGCCGTCCCATCGGCTAGGCTGACGTACCAGCGCTGGATCCTCGCCGTGGAAATGTCCTTCAAAGCTACGTCACCCCATTGAGGCAGAACCCACACGCGCAGCTCACGCCGGTAGCGTCCCTCTGTCGATCCCTTGATAGTGCCCGCCAGACCCTGCTGCCATAAGTCCGCTGCCTGTCGCAACGGCCTGCAGGAGTCTCGGGGATCCATGTATCGGTTCGACCGTATCCGGTCCTCGATCTCGGCCATGAAAGCCTCCGCTTCACCCCGGTAGCGAAACAACTTCCTTCGTGTGATTCCATCAATCCTCCATCGCACCTCCCAGCGTGACCCTTTGCCGAAGTCCTTGGCCCTGTATCGCTCAGGGACCTTGGCGTTCTCAGGGTCGTCGGTGTGCTTGGATAGGGAGTGCTTCATATATGCGGACGGTTCCTCCTTGGAGGTGTGCCCCTGTGCCGTCGTGACCAGGGCGGCCTTCAACCATCTGTCGTTTATCCATGCTTTTGCCATATCAACCTCTATGCGTCAGATAACAATTTGTTCCATTTAGCGATATCCAGCACCAGCTAACGGCGGTGCGCGCTGACGCATAGGAACAGGTATGAGCCAAATACAGCAAACAATGAACGATAACCCGGCTATGACACCGACCAGGCTGCTGACCCCTGCGGAAGCGGCCGAGATCCTGGTGATACCGGTGAGCACCCTGAACGCCTGGAGGGCGCAGAAAATCGAGCTTCCGTACGTGCATATAGGTCGTCTGGTTAGATACCGGCCCGAGGATGTGGCGGCACTTATCCGTCGCAATACGGTGCGGCCGGAATGAGCCGGAATGTGCCCGAAGGCAAGGGCGATGTGCCCGAAATGTGCCCGATTCGGGGCATACAAAAAATTCCAAGGCCCGGAAGCCTTGGAATCATTGCTATCTCGTCGGGCCGGCGGGATTTGAACCCGCGACCCCTTGACCCCCAGTCAAGTGCGCTACCAAACTGCGCTACGGCCCGACGGTGCATCAGCACCGAGTAGAGATGGTAGCACAGCGTCACCGGGCCGACAATGGCCCGGCGAGTCCCGGCAGACTAGTGCAGACAGACCGAGCCCCATGATCGACTTGCTATCATTATTCTGAACGGTCGGCGCAACCCGCGTCGGCCGCAAGTCGTCCCAGCCCGGAAGGGGTTTCATGAGCACAGACGTTTTCGACCTTTCGGCCGCAAAGATGCGCGACAAGGGCATGAGCGAAGTCTCCATCAACCAGTTCAGGCACCTCTACGAAACCTGGGAACGGGGAGATGCCAAAGCCTGCGTGCGTGAAAAGGACATCACCCCGCTCAAGGACGTGCCCCGCACCAAGGACATCCACGACGCCATGGACATGGACATGGCACTGGACGCATTCTCCCGCACCGCCTTCATCAAGCTCAACGGTGGTCTGGGAACCTCCATGGGTCTTGAAAAGGCCAAGTCCCTGTTGCCCATCCGTCGCCACAAGGCCCGTCGGATGCGCTTTCTGGACATCATCATGGGCCAAGTGCTGACGGCCCGCAAGCGCCTAGGGGTGCCTCTGCCGCTGATCTTCATGAACTCCTTCCGCACCTCACGAGACACCATGCGCGTGGTCAAGCAGGACCGCCGCTTCGTCCAGAACGACGTGCCCATGGAAATCATTCAGCACATCGAGCCCAAAATCGACGCCGAAACCGGCCGTCCTGTCGACTTCCCGGCCAAGCCCGACCTGGAATGGTGCCCTCCCGGCCACGGCGACATCTTCTCGACCATCTGGGAGACCGGCCTGCTGGACACACTCAAGGAGCAGGGGATCGACTACCTGTTCATCTCTAACTCCGACAACCTGGGCGCCAGGCCTTCAAGGACCCTGGCCGGTTATTTCGCACAGTCCGGAGCGCCCTTCATGATCGAGGTGGCCGAGCGGACCGAGGCTGACCGCAAGGGCGGCCACATCGTCATCGACAAGGCCACCGGACGCCTCATCCTGCGGGAGATGTCCCAGGTGGATCCGCACGACCGCAGTTCGGCCATGTCCATCCGCAAGCACCCCTATTTCAACACCAACAGCATCTGGGTCCGGGTCGATGCCTTGCGCGACAAGCTGGCCGAGTACGACGGGGTGCTGCCCCTGCCCATTATTGAAAACCGGAAGACCGTCGACCCCACTGATCCTTCCACCAGACCCGTGGTGCAACTGGAAACTGCCATGGGCTCCGCCGCCACGCTCTTTGAGGGAGCCATCTGCGTGCAGGTGGACCGCATGCGCTTCCTGCCGGTCAAGACCACCGACGACCTGTTCATCATGCGCTCCGACCGTTTCCATCTGACCGACTCCTACGAGATGGAGGATGGCAACTACGATTTCCCCAACGTCCAGCTGGATGAACGCTACTACAAGTACATCGCCGATTTCGACGAGCGCTTCCCCTACGGGGTTCCCAGCCTGGCGGCTGCCAACTCGGTCACCATCGAGGGGGATTGGACCTTCGGCAGGGATGTGACCTTGTATGCGGATGCCCATCTTAGCGACCAGGGGCGTTCCTCATATGTGCCCAATGGCCAGTATGTGGGACCCCAGGGGATCGAACCGGACGAGTGGGTCTAAAGCCAGGCGCAAGAGGGTTCAGCCTGTCAAGAAAAGGGACCGTATTTGAGTGTTTGGCTCCCACGTTCCTAAAAATGAATCTATGATAGACAGATGTGCGTTAGGCGCACTAACAGTCAAAATTTTAACGATACGCGAGGACTGATGGCAGAAGGTACGAACGGAAGACGGCGTTTCTCTGATAAGTGGGGCAAACACGAACTCGATGTCCTGGCCGTCTTATCGTCCGCTTTCCCTCAATGGTTGACTTCTCGGCAGATAGCGCAGCGGGTCAAGGCCTATGCCGACTCTTACGGCGAGCTGGCCGATCAGGCCGCCAAGGCCGCCTTTGCCAAACAGTTCCAGCGTGACCGAGCCAAGCTGGCAGCCATGGGGATCGCCATCGAATCCCGTCAGCCCGAGTACTCCTCCAAGTCCGAGGGGCAGGATTTCGCCTCCTACCGCCTGCAACTGGGGGACGAGCCCCGCATCCGTATGCACTTCAACCAGGAGGACATGCCGGTGCTGGCCGCAGCCAACTACCTGGCCCGATCCATCGCCATGTCCCAGGAGGCATGCGAAGAGCCGGTCCGCCCTGCCTCGCGCACCACTCCTCGGGTGCCGCAGGTGCCCATCCCCGGACTGGGCCTGGATTCCATAGCTCCGGGACTGGGAACCCAGCGCATTCCCGACAATCTGGTCAAGGTCATCGACTCCCGCCGCTTCGCCGCCACCGTGGACGTGGACGGAGAGAATCTGAACGTGGCCTATGCCGATTCGGACGATCTGGCCATGTTCGTCCTGGAACACCCCGATGCCTCCATCGTCAGCCCGCAGGAGGCCGCAGACGCCTTCCGGCGGCGTCTGGATGCTGCCGCCCGCTTCAAGCTGGCCGACGAGTCGATAAGCCCCGGCGCGGCAACGGTCATTTCCCCGGAGATCGCTCGCACCAGCGTCGAGCACTTCGCCACCGACCTCAGTGACGACGATACCGACCTTCGGCACGCCCGTCGGGCCAGCGCATCCTCCTTCCAGACCGGGTCCGAGGTGGATCGCCGCCTGCGGCTCATGCTTTTCCTGTCCGCACACCTGGGCGAGGAATTCTCCCTGGCCGAGCTGGCCGAGCGCTTCATCGGCCACCCCAACAGCAAGGAAGAGCTGCGCAAGTACGTCAATACCATCCACAAGGACATCAACACCCTGACCACGGTCTCGGACGACGGGGAGATGGCCGGCAGCCAGTTCTTCGACATCGACTGGTCCCTGCTGGACGACAGCGGCATCGTCTCGGCCACCAACTCGCTGGGGCTGGAACGGCTGGCTGGCATTTCGCCCCAGTACCTGAGCATGCTGACCGCCTCGCTCAACTACCTGGCCCATTCGCCCCTGCTGCCCGAGCAGTCCCGCACCCAGGCTGAGTCGCTCTACCAGCGCCTGCGCACGCATGTAGGGCCGGGCGAGACACCATGGTTATCACTCACTGGGTATGAGACCGAGCCCAAGAGCTTCTCGGTGGTCCGCCGGGCCATCAAGACCGAGTCCCTGCTGGACATGGAGTACACGGACGCTGCCGGCCGGACCCGCCGCAAGGTGGTGGCCCCTGCCAAGATCTTCGTGGACGAGGGCGTCTATTATGTCGCCGCCTGGACCGATATCGGCGACGCAGCAGAGGGCACTGAGGCTGCGGACGCTCCCTCGGATTCCAGCCGCCACCTCAAGCAGGGCACCGGACGAAACCGGCAGTGGCAGGTTCTGCGAATCGCCAGAATCGAGCATGCGACCATCGTCAAGCCCAGCCACAAGGTGGAGTTCCCGGATGTGCCGGTCAGCGAGCTGCGCAAGTGGTCCTTCGACAACGGCACGGCTGCGGTCTTCATCACCGACCGTCCTGACCTGCCCTACATCAAGTCCCTGCCGGGCGCCTCGGTTGAGCCCTGCGGACCCGGGCAGAAGGTCCACCTTACCGTCTCCTCGGACTCCTGGTTCGTGGCCTTCTGCATCGCCCACGCCAAGCACATCACCGCAGTGGCGCCCAAGACCCTTCGCACCATGATTCTGGCCCGCGCCCAGCGCGAGATCACCATCAGCGACGCTCACGACAAGGAGCAGGACCGGCACTAGTCCCGGTCGGAGAGGAGTTCCATGCCTGGATGGATCTGGATCCTTCTGGTGATCTTCATGCTGGCCATGCTGATCGGCGGAGCCGTCTACGCCATCCGACATGCCATGGCAGCCAGCCGCTCCATAGGGCGGGTCTCAGAGGATCTGAACCGCCACATGCCCCAACCCCCGGCGGCAGGGCAGTCCCAGGCAACGGATAGGACTGAGGGACCGGCCTTCGCCCTGCCCCTGTCGCAGTCAACCGAGCGATACAGCCAGGCACATGCCCTGGTGCTGGAGCGCAAGGAGCAGCGCAGGAGGAACCACGGCCTCATCTGGCGGCGGTGGAAGCATTTCAATAGGTAGTTCTTGGAGGAACATGTCAGGTCATCGTCACCACGGACAGGATTCATCAGCATCCGAACCGGGGCCGGCGGAACGTTACGCGCGTTTCAGTCGTCACCGCAAACAAATGACCGGTGCGCCAGCACGCTTTCAGTCCAAGCTGCCCTTCCCTTTGGATGACTTCCAGCTGGAGGCCATCACCGCCCTGGAAGATGGCGACAACGTCCTGGTGGCCGCTCCGACCGGCGCTGGCAAGACCATCGTGGCTGACTTCGCAGTATTCCTGGCCCAGGAACAGAACGTCAAGACCTTCTACACCACCCCCATCAAGGCCCTGAGCAACCAGAAATACCATGACCTGGTCGACCGCTACGGCGAGGATCGGGTGGGGCTGCTGACCGGCGACACCTCCATCAACTCCGAGGCGGACATCGTGGTCATGACCACCGAAGTCCTGCGCAACATGCTCTATGAGCAGTCCTCCACCCTGACGGCACTGAAGTACGTGATCCTGGACGAAGTCCATTATCTGGCCGACCGCTTCCGAGGACCCGTCTGGGAGGAAGTCATCATCCATCTTCCGGCCTCCACCCGCATTGTGGGGCTGTCGGCCACCGTGTCCAACGTGGAGGAATTCTCCGACTGGATCTCCTCAGTGCGCGGACGCACCCATCTGGTGGTCTCCGAGCGCAGGCCGGTACCGCTGGAGCAGCACGTCCTGGTTCAGGCCGACAGGCACACCGAGCCAGAGATCCTGGACCTGTATCGGCACGACGGCTCAGGACGGCAGACCCCAAAGATCAACCCGCGTCTGGTCTCCCGGCTGGCCCAGCTGGACAAGGCCGGACAGGAGCATGCCCAGGCCCGTAACCAAGGACATCACCATCGCCATGGCCGTGGCGGCAGGCCGGAGCGAAGGATGGGGGAGCGGTACCGTCCAAGCCGGGCCGACGTGGTCGATGAGCTGGACTTCATGGACATGCTGCCCGGCATATACTTCATCTTCTCCCGCACCGGCTGCGACCAGGCTGTTCAGCAGTGCATCCGGGCAGGGCTGCAGCTGACCACCGATGAGGAGGCCCGCCGCATACGGCACATCGTGGACTCCATGGCAGCAGGCCAGCTCAGCAAGGAGGATCTCAAGGCGCTGGGATTCGCCCAGTTCCGCTTCGCTCTGGAGCAGGGGTTCGCCGCCCATCACGCCGGCGTGGTCACCCTTTTCCGGCAGATAGTCGAACATCTGTTCGAGCTGGGACTGCTTAAGGTGGTCTTCGCCACCGAGACCCTGGCCCTGGGCATCAACATGCCCGCCCGCTGCGTCGTGGTCGAGAAGTTGGAGAAGTTCGACGGCACCGGCCATGTAGCTCTGACCCCCGGCGAGTTCACCCAGCTGACCGGACGGGCCGGCCGGCGCGGCATCGACGACATCGGCCATGTGGTGGTCGTCGACCACCGGGACTTCAGCCCCAAGACCATGGCCGCCCTGTCCAGCAGGAGGGTCTACCCGCTGCACTCCAGCTTCCGACCCACCTTCAACATGGCCGTCAACCTGCTCAACTCATCCAGCTATACGCGTGCTCGGGATACCCTGGACCACTCCTTCGCTCAGTGGGAGGCCAACCGATCAGCCTCGGAGCTGGAGGAACGCATCGAGACCCTGACCAGCGGTCTGGAGGACTACCGCAAGGCCGCCCAGTGCAGCCGTGGCGATCTGATCGAGTTCATGCGCATCCGTACGGCCCTCTCTTCGGCCCAGAAGAACGACCGCCGCCGTCTGAAGCGCCAACGATTCACCAGCGAGAAGGCCCGCGACCGGGCGTTCCGAGACCTTGACCGGCACATCGACCAGCTGCGCGAGCAGGAGCGCAACCATCCCTGCCGCCAGTGCCCGGATCTGCCCAAGCACCTGCGCTGGGGGAACCGGTGGATCCGCATGGACAAGGAGCTGCAGCGCACCCGGGAACAGTACGAGTCCAAGACAGGGTCAGTCTCGCGCCAGTTCGACAGGATCTGCCAGATTCTGGCCGACCTGCGCTACACGCGACCTGTGGATCCTGACGACTGCCGACTGACCCGGAAGGGGCAATTGCTTCGGCGAATTTACAGCGAGCAGGATCTGAGTCTTGCCGAGATCCTGGATCGTGGCATCCTCAACGATCTGAAGCCCGCTGAACTTGCAGCGGCCGTCTCCGGGCTGGTCTACGAATCCCGCCGTGGGGTAGGGGAGCAGCCGGGGGATAGGGCCGGGTATCGAGCTCCCAGGCTGGTTGACGCCATGGAGGATATGAAGCGTCAGTGGTCCCAGGTACAGGAACGCTGCGATCAGGCTGGATTGGGACTGCCGCCTGAACTCGACTTTGGCTTGGGGCCGACCATCTACGACTGGGCCTGCGGCGACTCGCTGACCACCATCCTGCGTGACAGCGATCTCACGGCGGGGGACTTCGTGCGCAACGCCAAGCGTCTGTCCGATGTGCTCACCCAGATCGTCCAGGTGGAGCCCTACCTGGGCAGGGGAGGGCACCACCTGGCCAGGACTGCCAGCATCGCCGCAGACCAGGTCAACCGCGGCATTGTGGCTTATACAGGCGTGGAGTGAACACGGGCCCAATCCGGGAATAAGTATCAGGTCAACACTGTTCTGTAGCTTGGAGGCAGTGACGGACACGAGTATGGAGGAATCATGGCAGAGCGCAGTCTTCGCGGCATGAGTATTGGGGCGAAGTCCCTGGAATCCGATCAGAATGTGGATTTTGCTGCACGCAGCGAGGTCGCCTATGTCTGCCCCAAGGGCCATCGGACTATCCTGCCCTTGGCTGAAGGCGCTGAGGTGCCGCAGGAGTGGGAGTGCCGCTGCGGGCAGATCGCTCACCTTGAGGGGCATGACGAGCAGGAGTCCGGCAAGACAGGCAAACCGACCAGGACCCACTGGGACATGCTGCTGGAGCGCCGGTCGGAGGACGAGCTCAAGGCTGTGCTTGACAAGCGTCTGAAAATGCACCGCGAAGGATGGTTCCCGGACTATGAGTAAATCACCGCGCCGTCTGGTTCTGCTGGATCTGGACGGCACCCTGACCGCCTCGCATCCGGGCATTATCGCCTCCGTGGTGCAAACTTTCAAAGAGCTTGGTCATCCCGTGCCCGATGAAAGCGAGCTTCGCCGATTCATAGGCCCTGCCGTTGAAGTATCCCTGCGCCGCAACGGCATCAGAGAAGAAGACATCGATAAGGGCGTCCAGATTTACCGGCGCTATTACAGCGAGATAGCGGTATTTGATGATC
The DNA here is from genome assembly GCF_052606465.1 of Bifidobacterium sp. ESL0825. NCBI lineage: Bacteria > Bacillati > Actinomycetota > Actinomycetes > Bifidobacteriales > Bifidobacteriaceae > Bifidobacterium > Bifidobacterium sp. ESL0825. Next base: position 450,145 of record NZ_CP199589.1, on the reverse strand, counting down.
CTGACCATCCTGGACAACACATCCCTGGACGTCTGCTCGCTACGGTCTTTGACGGCATTCCCGAACAGCTGAATCGTATGCACGAGCATGGTCTGACCTTGGCCGTGGCCACCTGCAAACCCGAGTACCAGGCTCAGCCGGTATGTGACCACTTCGGACTGACACCACTGGTAGATGGCATCTATGGTGCCAGCAGGGACTCCACACGAATCACCAAGGCTCAGGTCATCACACACGCTCTGCAACAGCTTGGCTTTGACACCAAACTCGGTGACCGTGCCCTTATGGTCGGCGACCGCTGGACTGATGCCGATGGTGCGCTGGAAACCGGTCTGGACTGTCTGGGATGCGGCTGGGGCTATGCTGAGCCCGGAGAACTGAAATCTCACGGCTGCTACCGCGTCATCGACCAAGTCGATCAATTGTGCCAGGCTGCCGAGGATTACTTCGGCAATAATCAGACTCAGCACTGAGTCGGCCAGAACTGTATCGTCTCTTTTAGGTTCACCCGAGGTCACCTGGGTGAACCTTACCAAATTGGCCACAACCGAGTAACCATGAAATCACCGGAAACGCAAAATCGAATCGTGACCTAGTTAAGCCGATAATGTACGTTATGTCAAATTATCTGTTATTTTTCTCCCCTGCTCCAGTTCACCGTCGCGAAATTCATGCAGTCCGCTGGCGCTGCTCGTGTTGCTGCTCCAGGCGCTGGCGCAGACGCATAGCCGTCAGCTCGTCAATAGGTCGCTCAGGCAGACCCGGGGTCAGCTGTCCAGTAGTCAAATCCACGTGGTCGCAGGTCTGCAGCTCCAGATCCATGCGATGCCAGATAGCACCCACAGAGATAGCAAAGACGGCACGCCCGGACTGCATCAGCGCAAAGACCTGATCGGGTCCTGAGCATTCTGTGACCTGATCACCATCGCAGACCACAGTCACATGCTCAAGTTGACCGACAGTCCGACGCTCAAGATAGTTCACCGTGTTCGTGGCATTGACCAAATTGACACCGGCATCCAAGAGGCGCTTGAGGACGGCCAGGATGACCACATCCTTGAAGGAATAGAGCCTGCGGGAGCCTGATCCGTGCGAGGCCTTGATCGACGGCTCGACGATTCGCTTGCGGGCCCAATAATCCAGCTGCCGATAGGTGATGCCGGCCACCTTGGCCGCGACCGTTCCCCGGTAGCCCCGGGTCGTGCCCTCAGCCTGCTCAGGCGAAAAGAGTTCCCCCTGCACCAGCGTCGGCAACTCTTCGGCCATGCCGTGCCCCCTGTCAGTTCTTGGCGATGACTGCCCGATTATCGAAGTAGACCAGCCTGAACTTGCCGATCATGATCTCGTCGCCGTTGTGCAGGTCGGCCTGGTCCACGCGTTCACGATTGACGTAAGTGCCGTTGAGGCTGCCAGTATCCTCGACCCGAAAACCATGGTCGGTCCGTACGAATATGGCGTGCGCCCTGGAGACCGTCGAATCATCCAGCAGGATGTCCGCCTTCGGATCGCGACCCACGCTGACCTGATCCTCGTCCAACAGATAGCGCGATCCTGACACCGCTCCCCTGGTAGAGATCAGCAGGGCTGTGCCCTCAGGCAATCGTGCCATGGTCTCCAGATCGTCCTTGGTCAGTGGACGGTCACCGTTGGAGGTGACTGGAATGTTCAGGGCCGGCATGCCGATGATGGTCGTCTCGCCCGCAGTGGGAATAGGATCTGTCATAATTGTCTATTCTACAGGCTTTGCATACTGGTAGTCCTGCACGCGTCGAACCTGGTCGATTCTGACACTATTTGACTGCTCCACGGATACGGTCGCATGGAACTGCACCTTGATCCGCGAACCCACTCCCCCGGCGATCTGAACGGCATTCTGCAGGCTGTCCGGATCCCCAATGGCCTTGACAATGTAGGGGCTGCGCAGCTTGGCGTGGTCGCATTGCAGACCGGTGCGGGTGTCCAGCAGATAGGTGCTGGTAACCACTCGGACATCGTTGAAGGATATGACCTCGGCGCCAGCGTTGCGCAGTTCTTCGATCAGATTGAACATGGTAGAGGCGTCCACCCGGTCACTGTCCTCGGTGACCGTTACCACCACTCCCCTGCCCTGGGCAGGCAGCCGTCCGGCCAGGATGCCGCTGCTCTGCTCATTCTGCTGGGCTATGCGGGCGGCCTCCTTCTGCTTGTCGGCGGCTGACTTGATGGAGGTCAGCTGCTGGTTGAGCTGGCTCTTGCGCTCCTCCAGCTTATCGACCTGGTTGCTGGTCTCGTCCAGCACCCGTACCAGCTCCTCCTCGGACAGACTCTGGTAGGAGGACTGGTTATTGTGCACCTGGACCGCATATCCAAAGCCCAAGAGGGCGCACATCAGGGCCACCAGGACGCTGGTAACCAGTCTGACCCTGGTGGCGTTGGAATTGAGGGTGCGCAGAGGCCGACGGCGAACCACCGGAAAAGCACCGGTCTGCGTATCGTCGGCTGGAGCCCTGACCCGTCCGGGTCTCCTAGGCGGAATGCTCTTGGGCATTCCCTCGTCGCGCTTCTTCCTCAGGGTGTGTCTCATATGCTCACCCCTTGAAAATGAACCGTCGAATAGCGGAAACGTTGGAGAAGATCCGGATGCCCAGGACCACAATGACGGCCGTGGACAGCTGAGAACCCACGCCCAGCTGGTTGCCCAGGAAGACCAGAAGAGTGGCCGTGATCACATTGGAGATGAAGGAAACCACGAAGACCCGGTCCGAGAAGCTGCGTTCGAAGTAGGAGCGGACTGCGCCCATCAGGGCATCCAGGGCGGCCACCACCATGATAGGCAAATAAGGCTGCAGGACAATGGGAATGTCGGGCTTGAGGAAGATGCCCGCCACCACGCCTAGGATCAGGCCGAGAATTGCCGACATGTCAATGACTCCTTCCGGCATAGGACAGATTGGGCAAACTCACTGCATTCAGATTCAGGCGCCGCTGCTTGGCCACATTGACAGTGATGTTCGCCCTTTTGAGGTCACGCAGGCGGCCCTGCAGATCGCTGCGAACCATCAGATCGGACAAGGCGCCTTGGTCGCCGATGGCTTCGATCTTGTAGGGTGACTCGATCGAGGTGGTCCCCACCAAAATGGTCTGACCGGCTGTACGCACTGATGTCTGTGTTCCTATTCTATTGCCGTTGATGGCAATGGCTTCGGCCCCAGCAGACCAAAGCTTGGTCAGGAACCACTGCAGGTCCTGGTCGGTGAGCAGTTTGATCTGATCGGCATTGTCCCGGGAATCCTTGGAGGCAATGGGGTTGGCCAGGGTGATGACGACGCCCTGCCCCTGCACCTTGCTGGTGCCGTTGGTCAGATCGTCAGCGGTCTGCGTGCTGTTCTGCCCTTGGCCGCCCTCCTGAGCCGAGAGCGTGTCGATATTGCCGTTAAGGTCCGATATCTGACTGTTGAGGTCATTGGCACGCTTGCTGACCCCCTCCACCTGGGAGATGAGCTTCTCGCGTACCTTCTGACGCGGGTCCCGGTGCAACACCTGAACTATACCCGTGCCCGCCAGGCCGACCAGCACGCAAATGACAAAGACCAGTATCCGATTGACCCAGACGCTCAGTCGCGATCTACGCTCAGCGGGCAGCAGACGGGCGTCCTCGAACATGGGGTCCATGGGACGGTTGGTCAGGTCGTCAATCAGCCTCAGTGACTCATCAGCCATGCGCCGACGCATGGATTCCTGGGCTGGCTCCGAGCTTTCCTGGTCCACATAGTGGCGTTCCAGACCTGCGCTGGAATGCGAAAAAGCCGCCCGGCGGTGAATCAAGGCACGGTCAGGCGGCACGGGGAAGGATTGGGGGGTCATCTGTGGTTCAGTCATGATGGCGGTCCTGACGAAGCAATCCGATGCCCTGACGTGCGTAGATCAGCCCTGCCAGCCAGTAAAGGCCAACCCCCCAGATGACGGCCGCAAGTGCCACCAGGTGGAAGAGACGGAAGAAAGTTGAAGTGCCCACATCCGCAAAAATCAGGGCCGGTATGGCCAGCATGAGCACGGCCGTGCCAGTCTTGCCAGCGAAGTGCACCGGCAAGGGGCCATAATCATGCTGGGCCAGCGCCAAAACCAACAGACCCATGAGCACATCCCGGGCACCGACTAGGGCCAGAAGCCACCATGGGAGTATGGAGGCGATGCTCAGGGCAAGGACGGAACAGAGAATCAGCAGCCGATCGGCAACCGGGTCCAGGATCTGTCCCAGCTTGCTGACCTGGTTGAACCTGCGGGCAATGATTCCATCCACACCGTCTGAAAGGGCCGAAATCAGCATGACCACCAAGGAAATGATCAGATGCCGGTTGGCCACCAGATAGGCAATAAGAGGTATGGATAGGATACGAAGCAGGCTGATGACATTGGGTACGGTGAGAATCACCGACCGCGGCTCAGGGCTGTACCTGCTGCGTGAAATTCGATCAATCAGTGCCATCCGACTACATTCTAGAAGCTTGAAGGGCAGTTACAAGGATGGCACGCGCACCGATCTCATAGAGGCGGTCCATGAGGTTGTTCACCTGATCCCTGGGAACCATGGCCCTGACTGCGGCCCACTGCTTGTCGTGCAGGGAGGATACTGTCGGCGACTCATAGCCGGGCGTGATGCCCACCGCCATGGCTACGCGCTCTACCGGGATGTCATAATCCATCAGTACATAGCGGCGGGCTGTCAGCACGCCCTCCAGCCTGCGGGACATGACCGCCAACCGCTCATCATCTGGATCCAGACGGGGTGATCTGATGAGAATCCCCTCCGATTTCAGAATGGGATCGCCGAAGACCCGAAGCCCGGCGTTGCGCAGGGTGGTGCCGGTGGAGACCACATCGGCGATCAGGTCGGCTACCCCGAGCTGGACTGAGGACTCCACTGCGCCGTCCAAGTGGATCAGTTCGGCCTTGAGTCCCTTGCTGGTCAGGTAGTCCTCAAGAAGCCGGTCGAAGGTAGTGCCGATCCGTTTGCCGTCCACGTCCTGCAAAGTGTTGATAGCACTGGCTTCCGGAGCGGCGAATCTGAATGTGGATGCGCCGAATCCCAGCTCAATGACCTCGACGGCCCTGGTTCCGGAGTTGAGCAGCAGGTCACGCCCGGTGATGCCCAGATCAATGGTCCCCAAGCCGACATAGACCGCTATATCGTTGGGCCTTAAGTAAAAGAGCTGGATGTCGTTGTCGACGTCATCGACCACCAGTTGCCGGTCATTGGAACGCAGACGATAGCCTGACTCTGATAGCAGCCTCCATGCGGGCTGGGACAACATGCCCTTATTGGGCACCGCGACCTTCAACACGGCAACCTCCTAATTGCGGAAGCGAATCTACAACGGGAAAGGATCAGAGGTCACAGATACCTGTAGACATCCTCCAGGGTGATGCCTCGATCGATCATCATGACCTGGATGTGGTACAGCAGCTGGCTCATCTCCTCGGCCGTCCGTTCCTTGCCCTCATACTCAGCGGCGATCCAGGTCTCTCCGGCCTCTTCATTGATCTTCTTGCCGATGAAATGCGTGCCCTTGTCCAGCTCTTCAACAGTCAAGGATCCTTCTGGGCGCTCCTTGGCCTTGGTCGTGAGCTCCTCAAACAACCCATCGAAGGTCTTCATCTGGCTATCTCCATTCTTCCTGCAAAACCTGTCAGTCCTTGTAGCTTACCTGCGCGGCCTGCCGGATCTGGTCAATGGCCTTGGCCGGGTCGTCAGCGCCGTAGACCGCGGAGCCTGCCACCAGGACATCGGCTCCAGCCTCTGCCACGATGGGAGCCGTGGTGGGACTCACCCCGCCATCGACCTGGATGTGGGTCTTCAGGCCGCGGGCGGTTATCTGGTCTCGCAGGCGACGGGTCTTGGGCATCTGATTGTCCAGGAACTTCTGGCCGCCGAATCCTGGCTCCACGGTCATGACCAGAATCATGTCGAACTCATCGAGAATGTCGAAGATCGGCTCCACAGGTTCGGCAGGACGCACGGCCAGGCAGGCCTTGACCCCCATGTCGTGCAGCTGGCGGGCCAGACGGACCGGGGCATGGACGGCTCCGGTGTGGAAGGTGACGGAGGCGACACCCAGTTTGGCGAATTCCGGGGCCCAGCGGTCGGGGTCCTCGATCATCAGATGCACATCCACCGGCAGGTCGGTCACCTGGCAGATGCGCTCCACCACAGGCTCGCCAAGCGTCAGGTTGGGAACGAAATGGTGATCCATCACATCCACGTGGACCATATCGGCATTGGCAATAGCCTTGAGATCCCGCTCCAAGTTGGCGAAATCGGCGGAAAGAATGCTGGGTGCTATCTGAATGCTCATGGAGATTATTCTATGTTGTACGGAAGACCGGCGGCACCGGTTTGTGGCCCAATTGCACACCTGCCGGCCCTTGGATAGATGACCCCTGTCCTACTTGCTCCGGGCCTCGGATTCCTGACGCACCTCGAGTTCGGTGATGGTCCTCAGCTTTTCTGAGAGCAGGGAGGTCGGCTTGCCCTTGCGCGCTATGAGGACGAAGGCTGCGGCCGCCAGGAAGAAGACCGTCATGGACACCCAGACGTTGACCCTGACTCCCAGGAATTCATGGGCGAAGTCGATGCGCAGGGCTTCGATCCAGGTGCGCCCCAGGGTGTACCACATGACATAGAGGGCGAAGAGGGAGCCGGCCTTGAGCACGTTCACGGCCTTGTGGCCGATCCAGACCAGGAGGGCCGCGCCGATCAGGTTCCAGATCATCTCATAGAGGAATGTGGGTTGGAAGAGGGTGCCGGTCGGGCAGGTGGCCCCGTCATAGCACTGTTCGCTGCTGCCGATGGCGGAACCTGCCGCGTCGATCTTCAGCCCCCAGGGCAGCGTGGTGGGGGCCCCGTAAAGCTCCTGGTTGAACCAGTTGCCCAGCCGCCCGATGGCCTGAGCCACCAGAAGGGCAGGAGCCACGCTGTCGGCCAGCAGGGCGGTCGGGTAATTCTTGTGGCGGCACCAGGCCCAGGCTGCCAGTGCTCCCAGGAGGACTGCACCCCAGATGCCCAGACCGCCACGCCAGATGCGCAGAATGTCCGCTGGGTTGCCATCAGCTCCGAAATACCGCTCAGGGGTGGTGATGACGTGGTAGAGCCTTGCGCCGACGATGCCGGCCGGTACCGCGCAGATGGCGATGTCCAGAATCTGGTCGGTCCGGCCGCCCTCCTTCTTCCAGCGCCTGGCCGTGATCCAGGCGGCCACGATGATGGCCAGAAGCATGGTCAGCGCGTAGAACCGGATGGTGACCGGCCCCAGATGGAAGCTGGATATTCCCGGCGATGGAATGTAGGCAAGCGTCATAAAGCCCCAATCTAGCCCCTGGGCCTTACAGCCCCATTCACTTCCTGGCCTGTGAGATGCCCCAACGCAGGTCGGAGCAAACCTCAGCCAGGGACTCCAGTGCCTTTCTACGGTCCTTCCGCGGCCTGCCCTCGTCATCCAGAAGACAGTGGACCAGGGCCGAGCCGACGATGACCCCGTCCGCGTAGGCGCCGACCTGTGAGGCCTGCTGGGCGGTCGACACCCCGATGCCCACGCACACATAGGGGGCCCCAGCCTGCCTGACTCTCGCCACCAGGTTCTGGGCCGAGTTGGACATGCTGGTGCGTTCGCCGGTCACGCCCATCCGGGAGGTCGCATAGACGAAGCCCCTGGCTGCACGGGAGGTGATCTGCAGACGTGCATCAGTGGAGTCGGGCGAGACCAGATAGACCCGGTCAAGACCATACCGGTCCGACTGCTCTATCCATTCCCCGGATTCGTCGACGATCAGATCCGGGGTGACCAGCCCGGACCCGCCGGCCTCGGCCATGCGCTGAGCAAAGTCTGCCACTCCGTGATGCATGATCAGATTCCAGTAGCTCATGACCAGAGCCCTGGCACCGTCCGCCTGGACCTGGCGGACCGCGTCGAAGACACCCTCGACCTTGACGCCATTGTCGATGGCACACTTGCTGGCCGCCTGGATGACCGGGCCATCCATGACCGGGTCGCTGTAGGGCAGCCCGATCTCGACGATGTCGACCCCGCTTTTCACCATGACCCGCATGGCCTCCAAGGATGTGGGCACGTCGGGGAATCCGTAGGGGAAGTAGCCGATGAAGGCCGGCCTGCCCTGCTGGCGGAGGGCCTGCAGTGTAGTAGCTACCGGGCTGGCCGCGCGGCTGATCCCCTTGGGCTGGACAGGCTGGGGCTGGACAGGCTGGGGTTGGACAGGCTGGACGGGCGCTTTCTGCCATTGCCATTGCTGGTTGACCATCATCGGGCCTCCTCTTCTGCTTGATCGCTTCTGCTGTGCCCGGCCTGGGCTTCCAGAGCGCTGGCCTCCTGCTCGGACAGGTAGCCGAACCATCTGCCCGCCGTGGCCACATCCTTGTCGCCCCTGCCCGAGATGTTGATCAGAATGACAGGATTTCTGATTCCCTTGCGCAAAAGGTCGGTGGCCGCCTTGCTGGCTCCAGCCAAGGCGTGCGAGGACTCCAGGGCGGGGATGATGCCCTCGGTCCGGCACAGGTCGCTGAAAGCCTGCATGGCCTCCTTGTCGGTTGCGTAGTCATACTTGACCCGGCCCATGTCGTGCAGCCAGGCATGCTCAGGCCCCACTGAGGCGTAATCCAGGCCGGCGGAGATGGAGTAGGTGTCCATGGTCTGGCCCTGGTCGTCCTCCAAGAGATAGGACTTGGTTCCTTGGAAGACGCCGATCTGACCGGTGCCGGGCGACAGGCGGATGGCGTGCTTGCCCGACTTGGGCCCGTCCCCGCCGGCCTCATATGCATAAAGGGAGACCCGGGGATCGTCCAGGAAGGTGTTCATGATGCCGATGGCGTTGGAGCCTCCGCCGACGCAGGCCACAACCCCGTCAGGATGGTCGATGCCGTATGCGGAAAGTTGTGCGGATGCCTCTTCGCCGATGATCTTCTGGAAGTCCCTGACGATGGTCGGGAAGGGGTGGGGGCCGGCGACCGTGCCCAACAGGTAATGGGTGGTCTCCACGTTGGTCACCCAGTCGCGCAGAGCCTCATTGATGGCATCCTTGAGGATCCTGGTCCCGGTGGTCACCTCGACGACTTCGGCTCCCAGCATTCGCATCCTGGCCACGTTCAGGGCCTGTCTGCGGGCGTCTATCTGCCCCATGTAGATTCGGCACTTGAAGCCCAGGAGGGCACAGACCGTGGCCGTGGCCACGCCGTGCTGGCCGGCGCCGGTCTCCGCGATGACCCGGGTCTTGCCCATGCGCTTGACCAGGAGCCCCTGACCCAGGGCGTTGTTGATCTTGTGGGCGCCCGTGTGGTTCAGATCCTCCCTTTTCAGGAAGACCCTGACCTGACCGCCGACCCGATCGCCGATCAGCTTGGCGAACCGAGGCGCCGGCGTCAGGGCCGAAGGACGCCCCACATAGACCCGGTTGAGTCTGTTCAGTTCCTCGCGGAAGGCCGGATCGGCCTTGGCCTCCTTGTAGACACGCTCCAGCTCGTCGAGGGCGCCCACCAGGGCCTCAGGGACGAAACGTCCGCCATAGGGGCCGAAATAGGGACCGTCATGGGTTGAGAGGGGCCTGGCCTCGGCGGCCTTGAAGCGGTGACCAGCCTGAACCAGCAAGCGGACGGTACCCTCCTGGTCCTGTGAGGTGACCAGACCTTCTCCTATCAGGACCGCATCGGCCCCGGCCCGGGCGTACCGCTCCAGCTCGACCGTGCCGAACACTCCAGACTCGGCCACCTTGACCACATCCTTGGGCAGGTTGGAGGCCAGGCGGGCATACTGGTCAACGTCAACGCTCAGGTCCTTAAGATTCCGGGCGTTGATGCCGATCACCCTGGCGCCGGCCGCAATGGCCCGCTCGATCTCCTGGCGATCATGGGTCTCGACCAGGGCGGTCATGCCCAGGCTCCCGGCCAGGTCGAGCAGGTGCTTGAGACGCGTGTCATCCAAGGCCGCCACAATCAGCAGGATCATATCGGCCCCATTGGCCCTGGACTCCCAGACCTGGTAGTCGGAGACGATGAAGTTCTTGTTGAGCACGGGAATACCCACGGCCTGTCTGACCTGCCGCAGATCCTCCAAGGATCCCAGGAAGCGTCTGCCCTCGGTCAGGACCGATATGGCCGAGGCACCCCCGTTTGCATACTGCCGGGCCAGGGCGGCGGGATTTTTGATGTCGGCAAGGTACCCCTTGGAGGGCGAGGCTCGCTTGATTTCCGCGATGATCGGAATGCCGACGCTCTCCCTGAGCAGTCGCGCAGCATCCAGAGGTTTGCGCTTCATGCTCCTGACCTGTTGCTTGAGACTTTCCAAGGGAATCTGTTGCACCCGGCTCCTTGCATCCTCCACGGCGCCGGCCACCAGTTCATCCAAGACGGTCATAGAGCCCTTCCCTCCAGTTTCCTGTGTGTTCCCTGTCACAACCTTAGCGTCTTTCCGCATTGGACTACCCTTCCTGGCTCTGCATTTGCGCCTGCGTGCGGTTGCCCTGCACCGCTGGCAAGGGTCCTCCGGCTTCAAAACACGACCTGTGTCCGGTGTGGCAGGCCGCCCCCACCTGGTCGACTTCGATAAGCAAGGCGTCCCCGTCGCAGTCGATGCTGACTGCCTTGACGTATTGGACATGCCCGGAGGTGTCTCCCTTGCGCCAGTATTCCTGCCTGGAGCGGGACCAGAAGGTGACCCTTCCCGTGGTCAGGGTCCGTCTCAAGGCCTCCTCATCCATGTATCCGACCATGAGCACCTCACGGCTGTCATACTGTTGGACCACAGCGGCCACAAGTCCCTTGGCATCCTTCTTCAGCCTGGCCGCTATGCTCGGATCCAAACGTGCTTCCTGGTCCCTCGAAGACTGTGACATTGATCCTCATTCTCCTGATTTGTCCGACACATCCTTGTCGGTTGATTGTTTATGGTATGGGTATAGTTTCACGATGGCTGCCAACATGGCCAGCAAATGCCATGCAGCATGCGGTGTCGAATTATCTGCGGGATTGGTTCAGGCCTGCCATCGAACCGGATACCCGGCCGCATGGAGCGCCTGCTTGACATCCTTGATGGACACCTGGTCGAAATGGAAGACGGAAGCCGCCAGGACCGCATCGGCCCCGGCCTTGACAGCTGGAGGAAAATCGGCGGTCTTGCCTGCGCCACCGCTGGCGATAAGGGGAAGGGATACGGCCTTGCGCACGTCGGCGATCATTTCCAGATCGAATCCCTGACGAGTGCCGTCTGCATCCATGGAGTTGAGGAGGATCTCGCCGGCTCCGAGTTCTTGGGCCTGCTTGACCCAGTCGATGGCATCGATGCCGGTGGACTGGCGGCCGCCCATGGTGGTCACCTCATATCCTGAGGTAATGCCCTGGGCATCGGATCGGCGGGCATCGACCGAGAGCACCAGGACCTGGCGACCGAACCGCTGAGCGATGTCGCCGATGACCTGCGGATTGGCAATGGCTGCCGTGTTGATGCCGACCTTGTCGGCCCCTGACCGCAGGAGGGTGTCGACATCCTGCGGGGTGCGCACGCCTCCGCCGACAGTCAATGGAATGAAGATCTGGTCGGCAGTGCTCTTGACCAGGTCCACCATGGTGGCTCGCCCGCTTCCAGAGGCAGTCACATCCAGAAAGGTCAGTTCGTCGGCGCCCTGTTGGTAGTAGACGGAAGCCAGTTCGACCGGGTCGCCTGCATCGCGCAGATTCTTGAAGTGGACGCCTTTGACCACACGGCCCTGGTCGACATCAAGACAGGGAATGACACGAACCGCTACCGTCATGCGACCCGCCTTCCTGCCTGAACCGATTTGTTTGAGTCACGACATTAGCTTCTGTAGTGCCCGAAGACCATGGCATGTCCACACTATGGCATGTTGATTGCAGAATACCGGATTAGGCCTGGAGCTTGACGGCTTTTGCAGCCAGCTGCCCGCAGGCGCCGTCGATGTCCGATCCGCGGGTGTCCCTCATGGTTGCAGTGATGCCGGCCTTGTGGAGGATGTCCAGGAAGCGCTGCTCGTCCTCGGGCTTGGAGGCCGTCCAGCGAGACCCCTCAATCGGATTCAGGGGTATGGGGTTGACATGCGCCCAGTCGTCCCCGTAGTGGTTGAGGCGCTTGGCCAGAAGGCGGGCGTGCTCGGCCTGGTCGTTGATGCCGCGCATCAGGGCGTACTCGATGCTGACCCGTCTGCCGCTGGCCAGGTAGTAGTCGTGGGCCGCGTCCAGGACCTGGGTGGTGTTGAAGCGCCGGTTCATGGGAACCAGCTCGTCGCGCAGCTTGTCGCTGGGGGCATGGAGGGAGACGGCCAGACGGACCGGGACCCCCTCTCTGGTCAGCTTGCGGATGCCGGGCACCACGCCGACCGTGGAGACGGTGATGTTCCTGGCCGAGATGCCGAATCCCTTGGGCGGCAGGGCGCTGATCTGCCTGACTGCGGACAGGACGGCCCGGTAGTTGCCCATGGGCTCGCCCATACCCATGAAGACGATGTTGCTTAGGCGCCCCGGGCCTCCGGCGACCTGTCCGGACCTCATCATCCGGGATGCGGCCCTTACCTGTTCCAGAATCTCACCAGTCGACATGTTCCGGGTCAATCCAAGCTGACCTGTGGCGCAGAAGGGGCAGCCCATGCCGCAGCCGACTTGGCTGGAAATGCAGAGGGTGGCTCTGGAAGGGTAGCGCATGAGCACAGACTCGATCCTGGACCCGTCGAAGAGCTCCCAGAGGGTTTTGATGGTCGTCCCCTGATCTGCCTTCTGGACGGTGACCGGGGTTATCAGTTCAGGAAAGAAGCGGTGTGCGGCATCCTGGCGGCTGGCCGCAGGAAGATCCGTGAAGTCGTCCGGATTGGTGGACAGATGGTTGAAGTAATGGTTGGCCAGCTGCGAGGCCCGGAATTTCGGCAGACCCAGTTGAGCGCAGACCTCCTGACGCTCCTCTAGGTCCATGTCCGTAAAGTGACGCGGCGGCTTGCCTCGACGGGCATGGTCGGCCGCCAGAACGTCCCTGAAGGCGCCATTCTTGCCACCAGGGGTGATGCCGGTTTCAGGCTCGGCACCAGTCATGTCGACATCTGTCATACCTCTACCTCATCCCGTATCAGTCATCCGACCATCAATCCCGGTCACAGGCCGGTAATCAAAAGAACCAGTGTGATGAAGGGCGCGGACATGAGGATGGAATCCACCCTGTCCAGCACCCCGCCGTGGCCCTTGAGCAGGTGGCCCATGTCCTTGATCCCCAGATCGCGTTTGATCAAGGATGCGCTCAGATCCCCTAGGGTGCCTGTGGCTCCGACCATGATGCCCATGAGCAGAGCGACCCACCAGATCCTTCCCCAATCCGCCATGGGATAGGTGGCCGCGAAGATGACCAAAGCACCAACCAGACAGCAGAGCATGGAGCCGGCCAGACCTTCCAAGGACTTGCCGGGCGAGATGCGGGGCGAAATCTTGTGCTTGCCGAAGAGCGAACCAAAAAGAAGTCCGCCGATGTCGCTTAAGGCGGGCAGGAAAATCACCATGAAGGCATGAGCTGCAGGATGCCCGCCGAAGGTGGTGGGCAGGGTTATCAGACAGGCCAGGAGAGTGATGTAGACAACGGTCAGGAGGGTGACGCCCACATTGGCCAGGCTGCTGGACCGGCTCCCCTGCTCTGCAGCACCGTAGGAGGCGTCGGCCATGGTCTGCGCATCCTTGCCCGAGAGCTTGGCATTCACCGCCTTGGCCAGACGACCGCCCAGGCGATGGTTGCGGGTGGCCGCAAGAGCCCCGACCAGAGCAGTGACCAGAACTCCGGCGGTCATAACCGCGACATGGTCCGGCGCATAGAAAGAGGCCAGCATGGTGGCCGCCGAGCAGATCCAGAGCTCGACCACCGGTATATGCAGGCCCGCCGTGGCAAAGTCCACCCTGAGCTCCCAGAGCCCCAGGGTCATGAAAATCACGATCAGGTAGATGAATGCGTCGATGCGCACCAGGATGCAGGCCAGGATGATGACCACCAGAAGCGCGCCAGTGGCCACCGCCTGCGGCATGTTGCGCCCGGTTCGCTTGTTCAGGGTTGCGACGGCATCCTGACCCGCCTTCTCGGCGGAGCTTTCCTTAGTACTCATGAAGTGTGGATCCTCCCCAGGCGGATCAGACCTCGAGGATCTCCTTCTCCTTGGCATCCAGGAGCTGGTCGATCATGTCGTTCTTCTGCTTGGTGACGGTCTCCAGCTCCTTCTGCAGCCGGTTGCCCTCATCCTCGCCCAGGTCGCCATCCTTGACCTTGGACTCCAGCTCCTCCTTGACCTTGCGCCGGATGTTGCGGACGGCCACCTTGCCCTCCTCGGCCTTGGTCTTGGCCAGCTTGACATAGTCCCGGCGGCGTTCCTCGGTCAGCTCGGGCATGGTGACCCTGATGACGTTGCCGTCACGGCTGGGGTTGACGCCCAGGTCCGAATCGCGGATGGCCTTCTCGACCGCGCCTGCCTGGGAGGGGTCGAAGGGGGTGACAGCCAGCGTACGGGGCTCCGGGACGCCGATGGATGCCAAGGACTTGATGGGGGTGGGTGTGCCGTAATACTCCACCATGATGTCGTTGAGGAAGGAGGGGTTGGCACGCCCGGTCCTGATTCCCGAGAAGTTCTCCTTGGTCGCCTCGATGCTCTTGTCCATCTGCCTTCCGGCCTGGTCCACCACTGTGGTCATGATCTGCTCCTTGCTGTATGGACCATCCGCCTGTGCGCGCGAGGTCCGTCATTCTTATACTCTACGGCCATGGGGCCACAGGGGCCAAGCGGCGCGGGGTGTGCCCGCAGCCGGTCACAGGGTACGATCAGAACCGCCGTGGACCAAGGTGCCCAGGCGCTGGCCCTTGAGCGCTCCGGTCACGTTGCCTTCACCCTCCAGTCCGAAGACGCGGATCGGCATGTCGTTGTCCCTGGCCATGGACAGCGCTGCCGCGTCCATGACGGCCAGATTGTCCACCAAGGCCCGCTGGTAGCTCAGATTGGTGAACATGCGCGCAGAAGCCTGCTTGTTGGGATCAGCCGTGTACACGCCGTCCACGCCGTTCTTGCCCATGAGGACTTCGACGCAATGAATCTCCAGGGCCCGCTGGATGGAGACGGTGTCGGTTGAGAAGTACGGCATGCCGGATCCGGCGCCGAAGATGACCACGCGTCCCTTCTCCAGGTGACGGATGGCCTTGAGCGGGATGTAGGGCTCGGCAACCTGGCCCATGGTGATGGCTGTCTGCACCCTGGTGGCCTGCCCATCCTGCTCCAGGAAGTCCTGCAGGGCCAGGCAGTTCATGACCGTGCCCAGCATGCCCATGTAGTCGCCGCGCGAGCGTTCGATTCCGGCCTGGCTGAGCTCGGCTCCGCGGAAGAAGTTGCCGCCGCCTACCACGATGGCCACCTGAACGCCGCTCTGCACCGCCTGGACGATCTCCTTGGCCACCCGCTTGACCACCTGAACGTCGATGCCGACCTCGCCTCCCCCGAAGGCCTCCCCGGAGAGCTTGAGCAGCACACGACGAGGCGATGCTGGGTTTTGCGCTGAATCGGATCCGGTCATAAAAACCCTTTCTCCAGACATGATGACGGGCGGAATACGCCGCTAATAGGGTATCGAGGCTGGGCGACAACCCCTCCTTGAGCAGGCTGAGGTGATAGGCCCAGGACGAAAGAAGGGGAGCGGCCACGAAAGCCACTCCCCTATCATCAGTCATTATCAATGCCGGCCGTCTGTCTATCCCTCAGACAGGATCGGACGAGACGACCCAAGACATTGCTGGACTACCGACTACTCCTCGTCGCCCTTGCCGACCTCGAGACGGGCGAAGGCCAGAGCCTTGCCGCCAGCCTGCTTGAAGAGGTCGCCAATGGTCTTGGAGGTGTCCTTGACGTACTGCTGCTCCAGCAGGACGGTCTCCTTGAAGAAGGCGTTCAGGCGCCCCTCGACGATCTTGGGAATGATCTTCTCGGGCTTGCCTTCGGCCTGGGACTTCTCGGTGGCCACGCGGCGCTCGGACTCCACCACGTCGGCGGGCACATCCTCGCGGCTGAGCCACTTGGGGCTCATGGCGGAGATCTGCAGGGCCACCTCATGAGCCACCTGGGCGCCGGCCTCGTCAGTGGCGATCATGGCCACGATGGAGGGGGGCATCTCCACGGACTTGCGGTGGGCGTAGATCTCCACACGGGGACCTTCGACCCGGGCCACCTGGCCGACCTTGACGTGCTCATGGAAGAGCGCGCCGGCCTCCTCAACGTTCTCCTTGACGGTGCCCGACTTGGATGGAGCGGCATCGACCTGCTCGGTGTTGGAGGCATCAGCCTTGGCCACGTCGCCGATGACCTCCTGGCCGAACTCGATGAACTGAGGGGTCTTGGCCACGAAGTCGGTCTCAGAGTTGAGCTCGACGGCATAGCCGATCTGGCCCTGTCCGCCCTCGACGACGGTGGAGGCTATCAGGCCCTCCTGAGCCTTGCGGCCCTCGCGGGCGCCTGCGGCCTGGATGCCGGTGGCGCGGATGATCTCCTTGGCGCGGGCCATATCGCCCTCAGCCTCGGTCAGGGCCTTCTTGACGTCCATCATGCCGGCGCCGGTCTGATCACGCAGCTCCTTGATCAGTGCAGCGGTGATTTTTGCCATGAAACTCTCCTATCTAGACGCCAGATTTCAGGCGGCCTGATCAGCAGCGGGGGTCTCCTGCTGCGGTTGCGCAGGCTGCTCGGCCTGGGGAGCCTGGGCGGTCTCCTGGGCCTGCTCCTGCGGCTGTCCATCCTTGTTCTCCAGCAGGTTCTTCTCCCACTCGGCCATGGGCTGGTCGGAGGCCTCCTCGGTCTTGGCGGCCTTGCCGGAGCGCTCCAGCAGACCGTCGGCCACGGCATCGGCCATCAGCCTGGTCAGCAGCTCGACGCCGCGAATGGCATCGTCGTTGGCCGGAATGGGGTAGGTGACGAGCTCAGGATCCGTGTTGGTGTCCACCAGGGCCACCACCGGAATGCCCAGCTTGTTGGCCTCGGAGACCGCCAGGGCCTCCTTGTTGATGTCGACCACGAACAGGGCCGAAGGGGTGCGGTTCATGTTGCGGATGCCGCCCAGCTGGCGCTCCAGCTTGTCCTTCTCGCGCCGCAGGAGCAGGAGCTCCTTCTTGGTCAGCCCCGAGCCGTGCACGTCGTCGAAGTCCATCTCCTCCAGTTCCTTCAAGCGGCCGACCCGCTTGGTCACGGTCTGGAAGTTGGTCAGCATGCCGCCCAGCCAGCGCTCGGAGACGTAGGGCATGTTCACCCGGGTGGCCTGGGCCTTGATGGCCTCCTGGGCCTGCTTCTTGGTCCCCACGAAGAGCACGGTGCCGTTGTGGGCCACGGTCTGCTTGATGAAGTCATAGGCCTTGTCGATCAGACCGAGCGACTTGAAGAGGTTGATGATGTGGATGCCGTTGCGCTCCATCAAAATGTACTGCTTCATCTTGGGGTTCCAACGACGGGTCTGGTGTCCGAAGTGGACGCCGGCCTTCAGCATTTCGCTCATGGTGATCTGTGCCATGTCCGTACCTTTCATTGTCGGTTATTGCCTGGCCATGTGCACCTGCGTGCAACTCCGAGGAGCCGACCGACACAGGACGTCGCGGACATGGCGCGAATTTGCGGCGTGCGTTCGGGAATACTCTTGGCGCGCTTGCCCGCCCGTGACAGCAGACCTGCGCAATGACACGCCGAATTACCATGATACCCGAGGCCAATGACCTCGGGCATCGCGTTCGCCCTCTGCCTACCTGGCTGATCTGAGCTGCTGCATGGCCTTGCGGCGAACGTCGCTCTCCAGCCGATCCACATAGACATGGCCGTCCAGGTGGTCGCACTCGTGCTGGATCATCCGCCCCATGATGCCATGGCCTTCAAGAGTCACCGTCTTGCCGTCCAAGTCGATGCCGTGGGCTCGGGCGTAGTCGGCCCGCCTGGTCGGATACCAGAGGTTGGGCAGGGACAGGCATCCCTCCTCGCCATACTGCTCGCCGGAGGTCTTGTCGATGACCGGATTGATGATGTAGCCCACCTTGCCGCCGATATTGTACGAGAAGACACGCAGGCCCACGCCGATCTGGTTGGCCGACAGGCCGGCCCGGCCCGGGTCGTCAACAGTGTCCACCAGGTCACGCACCAGACTGCGCACAGCCGGGGTGATGCTGGTCACTGGATCGCAGGGGGTGCGCAAAACCGGATCTGGAACCACTCTGATTGTACGAATCGCCACTGCTTACTCCTCGTCATCCCGGCCGTCGCGGCCGTCCTTCACATCCTCTGGTGCCGCTTCCTCCTCCTGGCGGACATCACGCATGCGTCCGGTCATGCTGGCCAGGGAGTCGCTCATGGTGGTCCGAGCCCTGCTGACGATGTCGTTCTCCTTGGCGGCCGGCTTGGCCGGCGTCCTGGGGGCATAGAGGACCTTGTCCACGAGTTCGGCATACTGGCGGAGCACCTCGGGGCGCACGACCTTCAGGCTGGGGGTCAGGGTGCCGTCCTCCTGGCTGAAGTCCTTGTCCAGCACCAGGAACTTGCGCACCGACTCGGCCCGCGAGACGTTGCAGTTGGCCTTGTCCACATACTGCTGGATGAAAGCATGGATGGCCTCGTTATGGCTGGCCTGCTCCATGCTCATGTCAGCGTCCAGGCCCTGGGAGGTCAGCCAGGACTTCAGCATCCCGGCATCCAGGGTGACCAGGGCGCCCACAAAGGGCCTGCCGTCGCCCACGACCACGGCCTGGGAGACTATGGGGCAGGTGCTGATGACATCCTCCAAAGGCGCCGGGCTCACGTTCTTGCCGCCGGCGGTGATGATGACGTCCTTCTTGCGGCCAGTGATGAAGACGAAGCCCTGGTCGTCGATCTGGGCCAGATCTCCGGTGTGCAGCCAGCCGTCCTTATCGAGCACGGTGGAATCAAGCTCGGGCTGGTGGTAATAGCCCATGAAGACGCTGGGGCCCTTGACCAGGAGCTCATCGTCGTCGCTCAGCCTGACCGTGATGCCCGAACCAGGGCGGCCGACCGACCCTACCTCATTGGCGTCCTCGAAGTTGACGATGCAGGGTGCTGCCGTCTCGGTCATCCCGTAGCCCTGAATGAAGGTGATCCCGTCGATCCCGTTGAAGAAATGGGCCAGGTCGGCATTCATGGGCGCGCCGCCGCAGGCCAGGTAGCTCAAGTTGGAGCCCAGGGCGGACTCGATCGTATTGCCGACGGTCTTGGTATAGAAAGCGTGGGCCAGGCGGGTAAACAACGAATGACCGTGCCCCTCCTGCTCGTCCTTGGACCACTTGATGAAGTGCTTGGTGGCCTTGGCGAAGACCTTGCCGGCCATGCCGGTGCCGGCCTTTTGCGAGGCGGCGTTGTAGACCTTCTCGAAGACGCGTGGCACGCCCAGCAGATAGGTGGGCCGGAAGGTGCGCAGATCGGTCAGCAGGTGCTTGGCGTTGGAAACGTATCCGACCACGCCCTGGGCGCCGATGGCCACATACTGGATGTAGCGGGCGAAGCAGTGGGCCAGGGGCAGGAAGAGCATCAGGCGGGAGGGCGCTGCCAGCATGTGGTAGAGCACATCCCAGCCCACGAAGACGATGTGGACGAAGTTCCGGTTGGAGAGCATGGCGCCCTTGGGCTCCCCAGTTGAGCCCGAAGTGTAGACGATGGTGGCCAGATCGTCGGCCTTGACTTGGGCGATGGCCTGATCCAGGCGCTCGTCTTCTATCCCCTGGCCGAATTCACTGACTGCGTTCAAGCCCCCGGCTTCGAAATTGAAGACGTACTTAAGCTTGGGCGAGGACCCCCGGACCTGCTCCAGGATCTGCGCGTGCTCAGAGTCGCCGGCAAAGGCCAGGACACAGTCCACGTCCTGGACGATCTTCTGGGCCTGGTTGGGCGAGTCGGTCTCATAGATGGGCACAGAGACCGCCCCGATGGCAGCGCAGGCGAAGTCTGTGACCCCCCAGTCGTAACTGGTGGAGGCGTAGATGACCACGGTACTGCCCTTTTCCACGCCCAGGGCCATCAAGCCCTTGGCCACGGCGCGTACCCGTGCGGACATCTGCCCTGCCTTGACATCGTGCCAGTTTCTGGTCATGGGATCCTGCCACTGGGCAACCAGCTCCTCAGGATCGCGGGCGGTGCGTTTTGCCAGGAGTGAATAGATGGTGTCCTTGTCCGTCGTCGGGTGTTGAAGCTCGACCGTATATTCACGCAACATACCCACCATCATATGGGTCACCCCGCCAAAGCCGCCGCCTAACCCATGTCGAAGCGGACGCAAACCCAGCGCGAACCGCTTCTGGCGACGATCAGGTTGGTCAGCACTGTGCGCTCGCCGACCAGAAATCCGATGGTGGTTTCGTACCGGTCACGGTCTACGCGGTAGAGCTCGACCAGTTTAGGAATCAGCGGCAGGTATGTCATGCCGACGTGATCCGCTGTGCGGACCATGCCCAGATGCCGATCCCGCAGCAACTGGGCCAGCAGGGCCAATCGCTCCATGCAGACGCGGTTGAGCACACGGTCCAGGCTCTTCATAGGCAAACGGCCCCGCAACACATCGAAGACCCTGGATGCCAAGGCGCACAGATTGACAAGAATACGTTTGAGATCCGCAGACAGACCCTCATGCCCGGCAGCATCCCCCGGCCGGATGAAGTTGACCGTTCGCACGGTCAGATTGATGTCGCCAAGTCCCAGCGGCACCTGCGTACAGGTTGACGGCCACCAGCCGCCGATCTCCTGCCCTGTCGACTCCTCGGTTGCTCGATCGTGATCCCAGACCGGCGCCAGATCCATATACTCCGTCATACTTCTCTCCTCGCACTCCGATGTGCTTGTCCCCCCTCCCATGCCGGCGAGGCGCACTGGGCAACCGACGCAACGACAGCGATTACGTCCAGAGTAGGAATGCACCGAGGAATTGTAAAGGCCGGTTCAGGAATGTGGTCAACCTGAACCGGCCTTGATGCGGATTGTGGATAACTGGACCGTGAATGCCTTATTCTGCTCAGCAGCGAGGGGCGGGGGTCACTGCCACACGGCACTTCTGGAAGTTCTTGACATCCACATAACCGGTGGAAGCCATGGCCCGGCGAAGTGCCCCGATCAGATTCAGACTGCCGTCGGTACGGTCGCTGGGGCCGAAGAGTATGCGCTCCAAGCTCCCCACCTGACCTACCTGGACCCTGCGACCCCTTGGCAGTTCAGGATGATGGGCCTCGGCCCCCCAATGCATGCCCTGGCCGGGAGCCTCCGTGGCCTTGGCCAGTGGCGTGCCCAGCATGACCGCGTCGGCCCCCATGGCCAAGGCCTTGACAAAGGAACCCGAGGTGCCAGTCTCCCCGTCGGCGATGACCTGAACGTAGCGTCCACCGGACTCGTCCAAGTAGTCACGACGCGCCTCGGCTACATCCGAGATGGCCGTGGCCATCGGGGCTTGAATTCCGACGGTGGCGGAGTCAGTGGAGGATGCTCCCCCGCCGAATCCGACCAGCACCCCGGCAGCACCGGTGCGCATCAGATGCAGGGCAGCCTGGTAGGTGGCGGCCCCGCCGACGATGACCGGCACGTCCAGGTCGTAGATGAACTTCTTCAAATTCAAAGGCTCATGGCTGGTGGAGACGTGTTCGGCCGAGACCGCCGTTCCTCGGATCACGAAGAGGTCCACGCCCGCATCGACCACCGTGGCATAGAACTCCTGGGTGCGCTGAGGGGACAGGGCTCCGGCCACCGTGACCCCGGCCTTGCGAATCTCCTGCAGACGGCGGGTGATCAGCTCCGCCTTGACCGGTTCCCGGTAGGCCTCCTGAATGACCCCGGTCGCCTGCTCCGGCGAGGCATGGGCTATCCGGTCCAGCTGGGGGCGCGGATCCTCGTATCTGGTCCACAGCCCCTCCAGGTCCAGCACGCCCAGTCCACCCAATCGTCCCAGAGCAATGGCCGTCTCAGGGCTGGTCACCGAGTCCATGGGCGCCGCCAGCAAGGGCAGGTCAAACTCGTAGGCATCCACCTGCCAGGCTGTGGAGACATCCTGGGGATCCCGGGTCCTTCTGGAGGGGAGTATGGAGACATCATCGAGCGTGTAGGCCACCGTGGCCTTCTTGCCGAGACCGATTTCGATATCCTGTGTCATGTCTGCCAGCCTAGCGCCTCATGATGACGCTCCGGCGTGCTACGAACGGGTTACGAGCCTGGGAACAGAGAGTAACAAACTTGGGATAGAACAGTTCGCAAGCGCAACTGCGGCACCGGGAGCAGGATCCGGCCCCCGACCCGCCGACCGATAGGAGGCCGCCATGGACAAGATCGCCGTGAAAGGACGCATCGTCGAGCTCGACGGTGACGAGATGACCAGGGTCATCTGGAAAATGATCAAGGAACGGCTGATTCTGCCCTATCTGGACGTGGACCTGGACTATTACGACCTGGGCATCCGCAACAGGGACGCCACCGACGACAAGGTCACCGTGCAGGCGGCCCAGGCTATTGAGCGCGAGCATGTGGGCGTCAAGTGCGCCACTATCACCCCTGATGAGGCCAGGGTGAAGGAATTCGGCCTCAAGCGCATGTGGAAGTCGCCCAACGGCACCATCCGCAACATTCTTGGCGGAACCATCTTCCGCGAGCCCATCGTCATCGATAACATCCCCCGGCTGGTTCCCGGGTGGTCCAAGCCCATCGTAGTGGCCCGACATGCCTTCGGCGACCAATACCAGGCCACTGATTTCACCGTTCCGGGGCCGGGAAAGCTCAGCGTCGTCTTCACTCCTGAAGACGGGAGCGACCCGGTGACACGGGAGGTGACCGTCTACCCTGGTCCAGGCGTGGCCCAGGTACAGTTCAACCTCGACGACTCCATCCGCGACTTCGCCCGCTCCTGCTTCAACTACGCCCTGCAGAGGCACTATCCGGTCTACCTGAGCACCAAGAACACCATCCTCAAGGCCTACGACGGCCGGTTCAAGGATATTTTCGCCCAGGTCTACGAGCAGGAATACCAGAGCCGGTTCGAGCAAGAAAGGCTGACATACCAGCATCGGCTGATCGACGACATGGTGGCCTCCTCGCTCAAGTGGCAGGGCGGCTACGTCTGGGCCTGCAAGAACTACGACGGCGATGTCCAGTCCGATGCGATAGCGCAAGGGTTCGGGTCTCTTGGCCTTATGACCTCCATGCTGATGACGGCCGACGGGCAGACCGTTGAAGCCGAGGCCGCCCATGGGACCGTGACCAGGCATTACCGGCGCTGGCTCAAGGGGGAAACCACCTCCACCAACCCGATCGCCTCCATTTTCGCCTGGACCGGCGGACTCAAGCAGCGGGCGCGGCTGGATGAGACGCCCAAGGTGGCCGAGTTCGCGCAAACACTGGAATCCGTGGTCATCGAGACCGTTCGCTCCGGTCGCATGACCAAGGATCTTGCCAGTCTGGTAGGTCCTGATCAGCCTTGGCTGGACACCGAAGGGTTCATGGACGCCTTGGACCATGCTCTTGCCGAGCGTATGTCTTCAGGTGCCGCAGAGGCCAAGGGACACAAGGCGGCCAAAGCAGACTAGCAGATCAGAGAAAAAACACCCGCCTTTTGCCATTGCGGACGGTTATTGCAGGCGGTTGATCTCCTCAGATCCGCCTTCACTGTCTGTCCCATCAGCGAGGACCGTGTACGCGAAACATCGACCCTTCATACGCTCCTGCCCGAGAGCCCATAGAATGGTTGCTCGGGACCCGGCCAGAGTCAGGCCCTGTCGGAACGAAGGAGCGAACGTGAAGAAGACCGGCTTTGCACGGCGTTTGTCCAGCTTGCTGGCCCTGCTGGCAGGCCTGGCTATGGTAGCCTCGGCTGCCGCTTGCGGTGGTCCGGCCTCGGGCAGTGGACAGCAGTCTCCGAGCGCCCCGCAGAGCCAGGGAACCACTGCGGCCGCTGATGTCCCCGGTCGGGTGGCCATTTTCACTCCCTCCGACGGCATCACGCTCTCCCAGCACACGCCCATCAACAAGTGGGCCGCGCTGGTTCCTGAGCTCAAGTCAGCACTGGCCAAGGAGCATCTTTCCGATAAACACATCGACACCTACACCAGCGGAAATCTGGAGGATCAGAGCAAGGAGCTGCAGGATTACCTGGTCAACCGTCTTTCGGAGCGCAAGGCCGGGAAGGCTTCAGAGCCGACCACACTGGTGGTGGCACCCATGACCTCGCCTGACTCCATTACCCGCCAGTATGGCGACTATACCAGCAAGTCTCTGGTTGCCGACTCCAAAGACAAGGCGCGGGCACGTCTGGTCTCGTCTCTGCGTCTGGCTTCGGGCGCCGGCATGCATGTGGTTCTGCTGGCCAACCAGGTGCCGGGCATCCAGCCGGATCTGTTCGTGCAATTGTCCGATGCACGGGCCATTGGTCAGATGCAGGCGGACAAGCTGGCCAGCAAGCTGGAGCTGGACAAGGCCAGCAAGGACAACCCCTGCCGCATCGAGATTCTGCTGCCGAACCGGACAACTGATGCGTCATCTGATGAATCCCCTGCTGACAAGGGCGGTGAAGCAGGCCAGGCTGAGCAGAACCAGCAAGAGGATCAGGATGAACAGCATTCCTTCCCCGCCCAGGCTTTCGCTGGAATCTGGCAGGTGCTGGGGCCCTACTTCAAGGATGGACGGGCTGTCAGCCCCTCGGGGCTCCTGAAGGCAGACAGCACCGAGAAGGACTGGCAGGCGATCGCCTTCGATCCGGGCAAGGACGCTTCAGCTACCGGCAAAGAGCTGGCGACCCGCCTGGCC
Organism: Bifidobacterium sp. ESL0825; assembly: GCF_052606465.1. NCBI lineage: Bacteria > Bacillati > Actinomycetota > Actinomycetes > Bifidobacteriales > Bifidobacteriaceae > Bifidobacterium > Bifidobacterium sp. ESL0825. The sequence continues at coordinate 425,344 of NZ_CP199589.1, read as the reverse complement.
ATGAACGATGGCGCCAAGACCCGCACCGAGGTGGACGGCATTCTGGCCATGAACGACTTCATTGTTTCCGGTGTGGTCTCTGAGCTCGGGGATCTGGGATATCGGGGTTCTTCAGCGGACGTCAACCCAGAGATCTCAATATCAGGCATTGTGGGATCCATGGTCGGTCGCCAGGATCTGCACCGGAAGCGCGTGCCCAAACCCGCTCAGAGTCCTACAGCGCAGAATCCGACGGGGTCGCAGGCGGATCCTTCACAGGGCACGGGCAGGACTCAGGATTCCACACCTTCGGACGACCACGCTGCCTGGCCCATCATCAGTGGATACGGCGCCTACGTAGACAACATCCCTCAAATCGTGGACGGACGGCAGTGGATGACTGGTCTGGAGGACAGACTGGGGCTTGCGGCTGATATTGCCAAGGCCTGTGTCGGACTCAACAGCCAGGGCAAGGTGCCAGCCATGGATACGATCCAAACCGTCAACCAAGACGGCAAGCAACTGCGCCGCCTTTCAAGACCACTGGTTGCGGTTTCAGCCTCCAATCTCAAGGCGGCTCTGATTGATACAGGCTACATCAAGCCAGCCGACGCAGGTCTTTGAGCATAGATCCTCTGCTCGATCTGGTCTTCATACCGCTTGAGAACCTCCTGACGACGGGGCTTGTATGATGCGGTGAGCAGTCCATTTTCACGAGTGAAGTCCTGGTCCAGAATCAGATAGCGACGGATCCCCTCGGCCCGGGAGACCTGAGCATTGGCCGCGTCTACCGCACGATCGATCTCCGTGCGGATGATGGGGTTCTCCCCAGCCGAAGCGGCATCGTCCAAGGGTTCAGCGCCCTGGTCCCCCAACCACTTGTTGACCTCCTCGAGATTGAGGGTGATCAGGGCCGAGATGAAAGGCCTGCGGTCCCCGATGACCATGCAATGGCTGATAATGGGCGAACGCTCGACGGCTGTTTCCAGCAGCGACGGCGAAATGTTTTTACCCCCTGCGGTGATGATGATCTCCTTGCGCCGGCCGGTCAACCGAACGAACCCGTCCTCGTCCAGACTGCCCAGATCGCCGGTCAGCAGCCAACCGTCGCGAATCTGTCTGGTGGTGATTTCTGGATGGTTGTGGTAGCCCATGCAAACATCGGGGCCCTTGACGCATAGCTGGCCCTCCTGGTCGATGCCCACGGTGATGCCGGGCATGGGCAGGCCGATGGTGCCCAGCCTGTAGCCTTTGGTGGGGTTGACCGTCACCGGACCCATGGTCTCAGTCATGCCGTAGCCCTCCAGCAGGGGCAGACCTATGCCGTTGAAGAAATCCGCAATGTCCCTATCCAGGGGGGCTCCGCCCGAAATGGCATACCGGACCCGGCCGCCCAAGGCCTCCAGGATGGGATCGTAGACGGTGCCCGTGTACATGAGGTGCTTGGTCTTCAGCGACATGGGAACCCGGCTTCCTGTCTGCTGATGACGAGACCACTGCCTGGCCACACCTGCGGCATCCAGGAAAATCCTGCCCCTGGCACCTGTTCCGGCCCGCTGGGAGGCAGCGTTGTAGATCTTCTCGAAGATCCGCGGCACAGCCAGGATGAAAGTGGGTTTGAAGGTCTGCATGTCCTGCAACAGATTGCGGATGGACCCGGTAAGCCCCAGAGTGAGATCCGTGGCGATGGCGAAGAACTGCAGACAACGGGCGAAGGCGTGGGCCAGGGGCAGGCAGAGCAGAAGCCGTCTGCCCTCACCAAGGCAGATGTCAGGGACTGCCTGGGTACCCGAACGAACGGTGAAGACGATGTTGCTATGACTGAGTTCTATGCCCTTGGGCTTGCCCGTGGAGCCTGAAGTGTAGACGATGGTGGCCAAGTCGGATCCCTGCACCGAGTCGGCACGGGCTTGGAAGTCTGCCTGATCCACCGCCCGTCCGTAGGCGGTCATGGTGGTCAGCGCTCCCCTGGTGATCACATACAAGTCGTTCAGATAGGCGCACTGGGAGCGAACCGCATCCACCCGGGCCCTCATGTCGTCATCCTCCAGAAAGGCCATGCCGACATGGGAGTCGTTGAAGATGCGCCGGATCTGATCGGGAGAGTCCGTCTCGTAGACCGGCACAGTCACGGCCCCGATAGCCAGGATGGCCATGTCCAGGGCAGTCCATTCCCATCGGGTGTGCGAGACGATAGCCACTGAATCCCCCCGGTCTACCCCCCGGGCCATAAGCCCCTTGGCCAGCGCGACCACACGGTCGCGAAACTCCCGGGCCGTTATCGTGTTCCACTCGCGTCCGCTCCGGTATTCGATCAGAGGATCGTCGCCCAGGCGCTTCACCCTGTCCTCAAGCAGGGAGAAGACACCGGCATCGGCGTCTATGGGCTTCTCAAGCGGACGCGTAAATTCTTGCTGCATGTTCTGCATGATTACTCCCTGCTGAAACGGCGTTATGCTTTACGATTCTAACCGCTCCCCCGGGCCTGCGATATACCTGGTCTGCAGACGCGCGAGTCTTGCAGGCGGACCCCTGCACTCCTATAGAGGCTTGAGGCGAATGCGATGCCGTCCGACTTTAGCGCCTGGATCCAGATAGTGGTTATGACCATCTTTCAGCCCCCAGTGCAGGCAATCTTGGTCACAGTGGTCAGAGACCCCATCTACCTTTCCCCAGACTGTGCCTGCCTGCAGCCGGGTTCCCTCCGGCAACGAGCTCTTCGCCGGCTCATAGGTGGAGGTCAGTTTGCCGTGACGAATGGAGACCACGTCCTTGCCTGCTACAGAACCGGTGAAAGTGATGACACCGTCTGCTGGGGCCCGGATGCGTCTGCCTTGTTGCACTGCCAGATCAATCCCGCGATGACCGCTCAGCCATGGATGATCCGGAGGATCGAAGGGACGCATAACCTGCAGAACAGCCTTGTCGCCAGGCAGAGGTTCAAGGGGCCACAGCCAGCCCCGGCGGCAGGCAGAGGTCGATGAGGTAACTCGATCAATCTGCGCCGGAGCTGCAGCCGAAGGCAGGGTCGGCGCAGGCTGAGCCGCGACGGTTGCCGTAGGCCCTCCGGCCGACAGGACCAAGGCCAGCATCAATGCCAGCAGGGACCTGGGGAACCAGGGAGGCCGACAGCCGGAAGGCATGTCAGGCATCCGGCCGGTAACCCTCTGGATGCCCTTCTTCTTATGGTCACGCGCACAGGCCATAATCGCACCTTCATTCCGTCATCACGGATGCCCGATTGAGCGTCCACCATCATGATGGACTTGATGCCAAAGCCTTGCGGACTAATAGGAGGCATGTGGTCGAATATGTAGTCGTCCACACTCAGATGGATTGTCAAGACACGCTACTCGAGAGTCCTCGAAAGGATTCCCAGCCAAGATGCCTTCTTGCCCTCTAAGCCAAATGAATGAGCGTCCAAGAGATGGGAGGCAGTTGAAGGTTGATGACATTTTCTTCCATCTTGAAGTCTTGTCTGGCGTGCATGACGACCCGTTCCTGATGTTCAAGGGTGTTGCGAGCCGACGGGTCATCCTCGTGCAGGGTGCTGACCGCCACCTTCCGATGTCGATCCTGTTCAGGCAGCACGATGCTAAAATCAACGGCACGCTCAAGACTACGGTTGACTGCAAATACGCTTAGGGAACCGTCGGCACCTCTAACGGCCACAGAATCAGTCATGGGCACCTGACCATAGCGAGAGGTCTCATAGGTGTCGCCGCTTTGCACGCTCTTGAGTACACGGGCACCCCGCGCATAACGGGCAGTCAGGGCGAAGGGATAGAAAATGGTCTGCCTCCAGGCCGGGCCGCCGGGCTCGGTCATGATGGGGGCAATGACGTTGACCAGCTGGGCCAGGCTGGCCGCATGAACGACATCAGCATGCCTGAGCAATGTGATCAGCAGGTCACCCACCACCACGGCATCTGCCACAGAATAGACATCCTCCAAGAGCGGCGCGCCAAGAGGCCAATTGCCGATGCCTTCCGGCGATTTGCTGGCCTGAGCATCCTGGTACCAGACATTCCACTCATCGAAGGAGATGAAAACCTGATGATCACTGCCCAGCCGGGCACGCGAGGCGGCGATGATGGCCGCTACATCGGTAATGAAACTGTCCATGTCCACGCCGGAAGCCAGAAAGCTGGCCATGTCTCCATCCTTGGGCGCGTAATAGGCATGGCATGAGAGGAAGTTCACATTTTCGAAGCAGCGCTCCAGGACGGTACGCTCCCAGAGACCGAAAGTGGGCATGGTGTGCGAAGAAGATCCACATACAACCAAATCCAGTTCCGGATCGATCATTCGCATGGCCACAGCCGTCCGGTTGGCCAGATCGGCGTATTCCTGTGCACTCTTGTGGCCGATCTGCCAGTCGCCGTCCATTTCGTTGCCCAGGCACCACATCCTGATGTCGAAGGGGCGATCATGGCCATTGGCACGCCGCCGTTCCGACAACTCGGTACCCGATGGCACATTGCAGTATTCGAGCAGATCCAAGGCCTCCTGCATGCCCCTTGTGCCTAGGTTGACGGCTTCCATGAGCTCGTTGCCACCCAGCTTGTCCAGCCAGTTGCTCATCTCATGCAGGCCGAACTCGTTGCTTTCGCTAGAGTGCCAGGCCAGGTCGAGGCGACGAGGACGGCTTTCGCGCGGACCCACGCCATCTTCCCAGCGATAGCCTGAGACGAAGTTGCCGCCCGGATATCGGATAATGGTCACGCCCAATTCCTTGACCAAATTCATGACGTCACCGCGAAAACCCTGCTCGTCTGCTGTCGGATGACCCGGCTCATAGATGCCCGAATAGATGCCCCGGCCCAGGTGCTCCACGAAAGATCCGAAGAGTCGATCGTCGATGGGCGTGGACTCCTGCTCCTCATCCACCCTGAACTGTGCCCTGCTCCTGTGAGTTTGCTGCCCTTGCGTCACTGTCTGACTCCCTCGTTCTGACTTTGTCGTCCATGCTTCTCATCCATATTGGAACTATGGATCATCTGAATGGTACAACGTTGTGTATTCTGCAAAGCACTCAGCTGCAGCTTTGCACAATCTCGAAAAGGGACAGCCCAGTGTCGAACGAACGACTGCCTAATCATCCTTTTGAACAGCAATTCAATCAAATGATCATTCTGATATCTGTACATACAGCAACCAAGAGCGCTTGGGGCAACGGGTCTTGCATTCGTTGTATTGATCGCACAATACAAATGAAAAATAAAAAAACCGCCGGATAACCGGCGGTTGGAAGCTCCCGCAGCTGGGCTTGAACCAGCGACATTTCGATTAACAGTCGAACGCTCTGCCAACTGAGCTATGCGGGAATGTCCCGTTCAACTCTCGCTGAACACAATTACCATACTATAGTCAGGACTCTCGTATACGACAACTTGGCGTGTCGATCACATGAGAATCCTGTCCATGGGCATGGCCGAATCGATGGAGAAGTCAGGAGCAGAGGGAGCCAGTCCGGCCTGGACCAGATTGACGCCCAGCATGGCCACCATGGCGCCGTTGTCCGTGCACAGGTTGATCTTGGGAATGCGGACCTTGATGCCCTCCTGGTCGCCGAACTCCAGGAGCTTGCCACGCAGCTGCGAGTTGGCCGAGAACCCGCCGCCGACAATCAGGGTATCCGTGTCGAACCTGTGGCAGGCGGCCATGGCCTTGCGGGACAGGACGGTGGCCACGGAATCAGCCAGGGAGGCGCAGACATCATCCACGGGAATGTCGAGCCCGGCCTGCTGTCTGCGTTCGACCCATCGAGCCACGGCCGTCTTGACCCCGGAGAAGCTGAAGTCATAGGGATGCTCGGCTCCGGCCCGGCCCTTGGTCAGCCCCTGGGGCACGGCAATGGCATGAGGATCGCCCAGACGGGCGTGGCGGTCGATGTGGGGGCCGCCCGGATAGGGGAAGCCGAGCAGACGGGCGATCTTGTCGAAGCACTCTCCCGCCGCGTCGTCCAAGGTGGTGCCCACCACCTGGACCGATCGCGCCAGATCATCCACATGCAGCAGTGAGGTGTGGCCGCCGGAGACGATCAGGGCCAGGGCATTCTGAGGGAAGGGGCCAAACTGGAGCTGGGTGACCGCTATGTGTCCTATGACGTGGTTGATGCCATACAAGGGCTTTTTCGCCACCCAAGCCAGCGCCTTGGCACCGGAAACGCCTACAGCCAGGCATCCAGCCAGTCCAGGACCAGCCGAGACCGCTATGGCATCCACCTGGGACAGGTCCATGTCCGCGTCCTTCAGGGCCTTGGAGACGACCGGCACAAAGGACTCAGCGTGTGCCCGCGAGGCGATCTCAGGTATAACGCCGCCGTAGCGGGCGTGCTCGTTCATGGAGGATGCGACCACGTTGGACAGCAGTCGGTTGCCCTGGACCAGGGCGGCAGCGGTCTCGTCGCAGGTGGATTCGATGCCCAGCACCAGGGGCTCACTCATGGTCAATGATCCTTTCCTGTCCCTCCGAAAGCTTGTTGCTGACAAAACCCACCGGACCCGGTCCAACCGAACTTAAAGGTCTGGTCATAGCCCAGGCGTCAACATCCTCAGGCTGATAGTAGCCCTTGCACAGACCCGTCTGTGAGAAGCCGAAGTCCTTGTAGAGGTCAATGGCCACGGGGTTGTCTACGCGGACCTTCAGGTTCATACGTTGCAGACCCTCGCGATCGGCTCCGGTAATTATCCTGGCCAGCAGAGATCCTGCAATACCCCGATGCCGGGCTTCCGGCAGCACCCCGATAGTCATCAGCTCGGCATCCCTTTCGCCTGACCAATAGCCTCCGTAGCCCAGTATGGCACCCTGGTCTTCCCATACCAGGTAGGTGCGTGAAGGCGCAGACAACTCGAACCGCAGCTCCTGCCGGCTCCAGGCCTGGTCGCCGAAGACGCGAGCCTCTAGATCAACCAACCGGTCCAGGTCCTCCAAGACCGCCCCGCGAATCATGATTGGACTGCCACATGCTTAAGCGGATTGGGCACAGAGACATCCGGCCGGCGAAGATACAGTGGCTCCACCGGGTCGATCAGCCCATGCTGGGCACGTCTGGTAGCGCAAGCAGCCATCAGGCCTGTCCCCCGTGTCCGATCCTCCAGGAAGGATCCTTCGTCCAGCACAACCCGCATATCGGAATGCTGATCCAGACGCTCCCACTGGTCGGCATAGCGGGTGGCTCCATGGCCGCTGATGACCAGAGTGACAGGGTCCTGATCCACAGACTCCCGCTCTTCCGCAATGGCCGCGATCTTCTCACAAATAGCCGCCGGATAGTCGATGCTCATTTCGGTCAGCGGCCGTGCCGGAGCCTCTGCGCCACCGAAGTCGTCAAAGAGACGGTAATAGAGCTGCCGCCGTCGAGCATCGTTGACAGCCAGAACCAGAAGCCGTGCATGGTCTTGGCCCTGCCGCTTGAACCTGCTGTAGGCATAGCGGGCCTGCGGCTCCAGGATGTCCTGTCCCAGCAGACGGGCACCCGTGGCGAACGCCAGGGCTTTGGCGGTGACGATGCCTGCCCGCAGACCGGTGAAAGGCGCAGGCCCCAGTCCCACTACGATGGTCCGCAGATCGTCTGCAGACAGCCCAGCCTGGTCCATGACCTTGGCGATATTGACCTGGAGGCGTTCAACGTGCGAGCGCGAGTCGGTCTCGATGCACGGTTCCCGCCCTGGCAGCCCCACAGTCGAGCCATATGAGGTATCGATCACCAAAAGGGACGTATCGGTCCCGCTCATGCCGTCATCGCCTTTCTCAGCTGATCCATTCTATTGGCCCATGACGGACCCACTCCACGCAGACGTACCATACGCTGACCCTGGGAGCTGGGTGGCGCCTCAGGATCTTCCCGGGGATCCACGTGTCGGTCGATGGTCACTTCCAGACGTTGATCGGCCAGGGCAGAGGCCATCTGCTCGCCCCATTCCATCAGAATGATGGTCCTTTGGCCGGGGTCTTCCAATTCCTCATCCAGACCAAGGGACTCCAGCTCGTCCAGGAGCCGATCCACGGCATCCTCGCCAGGCAGATAGCCCTGTCCACCCAGCCGGTAGGCATCCACGTGGATCAGGGTAACCGGCGAGCCGTCGGACAGATGGCCATGCAGCTCTCTTGCGATGGTGAAGGTGGGCGAGACCACAGGGCCGTCCACTCCAAGTCCGTGGCCCAGCCCCTGGGCCAGCGTGGTCTTGCCCGCCCCCAGAGGCCCGGACAGGAGGATCACGTCCCCGCCTTGCAGACACGAGGCCAGGTTTCTGCCCAGGCCTTGCATGTCCTCGCCTGTAGGCACAGCCAGTTCAAATCCATCCTGTTGCCGGGCACTGACCTGCAGGCTCATGCCAATGTCCTTCCCTTGGCGGCGATCAGCTCCACTGCCCGTTCCAGGGCATAGCGGGCGTCGCCGCTGCTGGTCTTGCTGATCTCATCAGCTTGGGCCAAGGCCTCGATGCAGGCCGCCAGGCCGGCGGAGGTCCATCCATGCAGCTGTCTCTTGGCCTCCCGCAACTGCCAGTAGGCGGCCTTGGCCTCGGCTGTGGTAATGGATCCCGACTCGATGGCCGCCTCCTTGCCCAGCGTCCGCAGCTTCAGGGCCAGTACGCCAATCAGGGAGACGGGTTCGTTGCCCTGCTCCAGGGCTGTACGCAGAGCGACGACGGCTTGGGCCGGCCTGCCGGCAAGGGCCCTGTCCGCCACCGCGAAACCGGATACAGCCGGGTTATCGGTCAGATAACGGTTGACGATCTCCAAGGTCATGGGATCCTGGTCGAAATCGAAGCAGAGCTGGGAGCACATGGCAGCCAGTTCCGGAGTGCGCTCGCCCAGGACATCAACCAGGCGCTGGGCCGCCCGTGGCTGGATGCGGCGCTGATGGGCTTTGAAACGCCCGTAGACGAAGTCGACCTTGTCGTCGAACTTCTTCAGATCCGGCATCCGCTCCGTCACCGCTCCGGCCCGCGCCATTTGGTCCAGAAGCCTACGACCCCGGTTGCCCCCGTCATGACGTGCGATGACGATGCTGGATCCGGCCCCTGCGCTCTCACGGCAGAAATCGATCAGGGCCTGGTTCAGGGCTTCATCAGCCGCCTGCAGATCATCCAGACAAACCACAGCCGTCTGACTGAGCAGGGAGGGTCCGACCGCTTCCTGAAAAGCATAAGCGTCGCAGTCGGCCGCGTCCAGCTCGATGTATTCGCTGTCCGGATGGGCGGCGCATGCCTGCGCGCACAGCTCCTTGAAACGCTGAGCGTTGAGGAAGGGATCGCCGCCGACCACCAGATGGACGGAAGGGTTCTCCTGCTGAGCTTTGGTCATGACTCAAATCTCCCTTCATCGCTGGACATTACCCTCGGTCATTTTTGAAGACCATCTGGGCGAGAAGGCCATAGGTCTGCCGTAGCCAGCCCTTGATGGACACCCAAGCCGACGGCCGGAAGGGAACCCCCGAATTCGCCGCTGCCGCAGCCGACCATGAATGAACCCGCCCCCGAGCACGGATGAATCGAATCAGCCGATGATCGATGATGGCCATGAGACCCAGACCAACCAGGCAGGCGCTACCGACCGGCCCCGGTGGCCAGGCCGCCGGAGCAGCCGCTTCGCCCAGCCAGGTGGCGGCAAAAGCCATGACTCCCGTACCCAGGGAGGTCAGTCGGGCCAGCAACAGACCCACTGGAGGCCAGAGCCAGGAGGTGAGCAGTGCCAGCAGACCGGTCACTGTGGCAGCGTCGACCACAGGAGTGACCAGCAGGTTGGCCAGTGGAGCCAGTAGAGGCAACCCAGGACTCATCAGCACCTGCACGGGCAGCGTACCGGCCTGGGCGCACAGGGTCGTGGCCAATGGACGTGCCAGAAATGCCGGCAGATGATCCTCAAGGAGGGCCGACAACCGCCGGTCACCCAGGCCGATGCCCAGCACGGCTCCACAAGAGAGCGCGAAGCCGAAGCTGGCAGCCATGGAAGGTCGCAGGATCAGAACCAGCAGGACGCACCAGGACAGCGTGTTCAATGACTGGGCAGGCCGGCAGGCGGCCAGAGCCAATGCCGAAAGAAGCCCCATGGCCTGAGCTCGCAAGACTGAATCCCCGGGAACCATCAGCATGCCCAAACCCAGATAGGCGGCAGACAAAACCAAGGCCATCAGCAAGGGCGGCGAGCGCAGGGCTCGCATGATCCTCACCAGCAGCGAGGCCAGGATCATGAAGTGCCCGCCGGAGACAGCCATCAGATGCAGGATGCCCGATGCCCGGAAGTCCTGGGTCAGACGGGTTGCATAGGCGGGCTCCACTGCCGGTCTGCCCAGGGATCCATCCGATCCGGGCAGGGCCTGGTTGCCCAGGATGCCCATGGTCAAACCCGGCACCAGGATCCTTCCCTGATCGTCCAGTCTGCCGGTCTGTTCGAGAAAGGCCCTTTGCATACGGGCGATCAATCGTCTACAGGGGTCTGGCGGCTCGACCTCTTTCGCCCCGTCTTCCACAGCCAGCCAGGGAATAGGACGGCCGTAAGCAGAGGGCTCCAAGCGGCCCCGCGCACGATACTGCCCGCCCTGTTGCAGCAGGCATGATCGGCTTCGAGCGAAGAGCATGATCCGTTCATCGGAAGGCATGCGTACCCCGGCCACAGTCACCCATCGCAGCCTGATCTCCGCCTGACAGTCCCAGCCTCGCCGAGAGGATGCACTCATAGGGCCCACAGCCCGGCCGCGAATCTCGGCCAGCGCTTTTCCCTGACGGATCTGCCGGGCTGCCGGCCCGCTGCGCGCTGACTCATGACCGACTGCGGCGGCAAATGCTGCAGTCAGAGCCACCGCAGCCAAGACAGCCAAGGTCGGCAGTTTCCGAGGACCAAACCAAGTGGATGCCAAGGTCGGCACGGTGGGGATACACGGAGACTCACAACCTTGGGGCAGGCGGTTTCGTGGGCATGAGCGAGAGGGGTGACGCAATACCTGACCCTTGCAATCGGAGTTCTCTGCAGCGACCAAGCAAACGAGTTTGAAGGCAAGCAGGACCATAGCTATGAGTAATGGAAGCGCCAAGACAAGCGGCATCAACCAGACCGACATGCCCGTGCCCCCACCAGCTATGCCACCTCTGGACTCCCCTGCCGTCTTGGACCAGCCGCCGCTTTTGGCTGGCCCGGCCACGGATCCGCCCATGATGCGGTCCAGAAGCCACGGAACCAGCAGGGCAATCGCCCAGGCCAGACAGGCAGCGGGGAGCATACGAAGATTGCGATTGCCGTTTTCTCGATCAGCAGCAGGACGATCTCCTGCCCGGCCGGCCATCATTGCGCCACCAGATATGGGCGTAATCGGGTCAGGGTCTTGGCACCGATGCCGGGGACATCCAAAAGCTGATCGACCGAGGCGTAGCGACCGCCGATAGCACGACGATGCTCCAGTATTTTTGCTGCCGTGACCGGTCCGATTCCCTTGACATTCTCCAGATCCTCTTGGCTGGCGCTATTGAGATTCACTCGTCCAGTCTGATCTACTGTTCCCGCGGAGGTGCTGGTGGCCGGAGCAGCAGAGGGATTGCCCGCCCTTTCACCATGCTGAGCGGAATCTGAGACCGAGTCAGTATGCTCGCTGCCTTCGTCACCATGGGTGTTCCGACTGGGAACGTTTCCTGAAACATGCTTGCTTCGGCGTGCAGCACTATTGGCATCGCCGTTTGCTGGAGTCGATGACATGCCCCCGGATCCGTCGACTGCTACTCCTGCAGCCAGCGCCCGTTCCTGCTGGACCAGCAGAGTCAGGCTGACAGCAAGGGCAACCACCAGCATCAGAATGGCTGTCAAGGCCTGAAGCGGGGTAAACGACCAGACGGGCCGATTACGCCGAGTCTGGGATTCGGCCATGCCTTCGGCTGACCCCTCTGACCGGGCAGATTGATTCAGAGCCAGAGCTTGCAAGGGCGGTGCCGGCGGCTGGGTGATGTTGATGCTCATGGACCCAGCCTGGCATGAAAAAGCCCCCCGATATGAGGTCGAGGGGCTATGTGGTCGAAGGTCATCTCCTGTCCACAGCCTGGCTGCGGGCAGTGCAGGATCAGGCCGGCACGACCGAAACGATCTTGGGCGCCTTGACGATGACCTTGCGAGGCTCCTTGCCGCCAAGCCGCTCCTGAACGGCGGGCAGTGCCAGGGCCATGGCCTCGAGCTGGTCGGGCGCGATGTCGGGGCTGACCTGCAGCTTGCCGCGGACCTTGCCCTTGATCTGGACCACGGCAGTGACCGTGTCCTCGCCAAGATAGCGATCATCCCAGGTCGGCCACTGGGCATGCGCCAGGGATTCCTTGTGACCCAGTCGGCTCCAGAGCTCCTCGCAGATGTGTGGGGCGATGGGCGAAAGCATGAGCACCAGTGGCTCGATGGCTGCCCTGGGCGTCGGATTCAGCCCGGTCAGATGATTGTTGAGCACGATCATCCTGGCGATGGCTGTGTTGGGACGCATGGCCTCCATCTCCACGGTCACGTCGTGGATGGTGGTGTTGAGCAGCTTCAGGGTCTTCTGGTCGGGCTCACCCTCGTCCAGGACCACCTCACCTGTCTGCTCGTCCACCACGTTGCGCCAGAGCCGCTGCAGGAAGCGCATGCCGCCCACCACGTTGCGCGTGTTCCAGGGCCTGGACTCGTCCAGGGGTCCCATGCTCATCTCGTAGAGGCGGAAGGTGTCGGCCCCGTAGGTGCGGTACATGTCGTCCGGAGTGATGATGTTCTTGAGGCTCTTGCCCATCTTGCCGAACTCACGGTTGACCGGCTGACCCTGCCAGGTGTAGCTGACCTTGCCGCCCTCCTCATGCTCCTCCACCTCGGCGGCGGGCACGTACTGGCCGCGCTGGTCCGTGTAGGCGTAGGCCTGGATCATTCCTTGGTTGAAGAGTTTGTGGAAGGGCTCCTTGGACGAGACATAACCCAGATCGTAGAGGACCTTATGCCAGAATCGGGCATAGAGCAGGTGCAGCACGGCGTGCTCCACGCCGCCCACGTAGAGGTCGACGCCGCCCGACTCACCGGCAGTGGCATTGTGCCTGGGCCCCAGCCAGTAGTCGTATTCCTCCGGATCAACCATGTGCTGGTCATCCTTGGGATCGATGTAGCGCATGTAGTACCAGCAGGAACCGGCCCAGTTGGGCATCGTGTTGGTGTCCCTGTGATAGACCTTGGGGCCGTCGCCCAAGTCCAGGGTCACGTTCACCCAGTCCTGGTTGCGGCTCAACGGTGCCTCGGGACTGGACTGGGCATCCTCGGGGTCGAAGGTCTTGGGCGAATAGTCAGGCACGTCCGGCAGGGCCACCGGCAGCTGGTCGTCGGGCAGCAGGTGGGGCAGGCCCTGGTCGTCATAGACCACCGGGAAAGGCTCGCCCCAGTAGCGCTGACGGGAGAAGAGCCAGTCACGCAGCCGGTAGGAGACCGTCCCATGACCCACCCCGGCAGACTCCAGCCATTCAGTGACCTTCTCAATGGCCTGGTCAACCCGCAGACCGTCCAGGCTGAGCGGGTCGCCAACGGCCTGAGTGGCATGGACCGAAGAGTTGACCACAATGCCGTCGTGGGAGACGAAAGGCGCCTTGCCTCGATAGTCGTCCAGGGTCTGTCCGGAATCATCCAGCGGGCTGACCGTATAGACGACGGGCAGGCCATACTTGACGGCGAAGTCGTAATCGCGCTGATCGCCGCCTGGCACAGCCATGATGGCTCCAGTGCCGTAGTCCATCAGCACGTAGTCGGCGGTGAAGATAGGCAGCTTGGCCCCGGTGATGGGGTTGAGAGCGTACAGCCCGGTAAACAGGCCGGTCTTGGCCCCGCCCTCGTCCACGCGATCCTTGGCGGTTTTGGCCTCGGCGGCCCGTCGATAGGCCTGCACGCCCTCCGCTGGAGTGGCATAGCCGCCCTTCCACTGTTCAGGCACATCCTCAGGCCACTCCTGGGGCAGGTGCTGCAGCAGGTCGTGCTCGGGAGAGACCACGGCGAAGGTGGCGCCGAAAAGCGTATCGGGACGGGTGGTGTAGACCTCCATGGTCTGATCGCCGTCAGGGCTGGGCACGGTGAAGTCCACCGAAGCCCCGTGCGACTCCCCGATCCAGTTGCGCTGCATGAGCTTGACCTTTTCGGGCCAGTCCAGAATGTCCAGATCCTCCAGAAGCCGGTGACCGTAGGCGGTGATGCGCATGGACCACTGCTTGAGTTCACGCTGGTAGACCGGGTAGTTGCCGCGCTCGGAGCGCCCCTCAGCGGTCACCTCCTCGTTGGCCAGGACCGTGCCCAGCCCGGGGCACCAGTTGACCGGCGAGCGCGAGATGTAGGCCAGGCGGAAGTCGTTGAGCACCTCGGAGCGCTCGGCATCGTCCAAATCATCCCAGGAGGCGTCGGGATGGCCAGGGATGGCCTTGCTGCCGGACTTGAAGGCTTCGACCAGTTCGCTGATAGGCCTGGCCGAGCCCGTCCCCCCGTCGGCTCGACGGTAGTGGGGGTCGTACCAGGACTCGTAGATGCGCGAGAAGATCCACTGGGTCCAACGCACATAGTCGGTATCGATGGTGGCGAAGGAGCGGCGGTCGTCGAAGCTGAGCCCCAGCCGGTGCAGCTGCCAGCGCATGTTGGCGATGTTCTGCTCGGTGGTGACCCGGGGATGCTGGCCGGTCTGGACCGCATACTGCTCGGCGGGCAGGCCAAAGGCATCGTAGCCCATGGCGTGCAGGACGTTCTCGCCCTTCATCCGGTGGTAGCGGCTGACCACGTCGGTGGCGATGTAGCCCAGGGGGTGGCCCACATGCAGGCCCTTGCCCGAGGGATAGGGAAACATGTCGATGACGAAGTAGGGACTGCGGCCCCCAGCATGATCGCCCTGGGCATCGGTCAAGTCGCCCTTGGTGTTGGCGGCCCAGAAGGTGCCCTCCTTGTCCCAGCGCTGCTGCCAGTGCTCCTCGATGGTCTGAGCCATGGCGGCATCGTAGCGGAACTTGGGCTGATCGGATTCCTGGGTCTGCTGATGATCCCTGTCTTCATTCGCGTTCATATGGTGAATTATCGCCATTCACATGGACACGGCCGAGCCAGTGTCCAGCATCCGTCATCCTGGCGGAAGCCTTGCTCAGCGATCGCCGGGCCGCAGCGTGCGGGCGGCGGCATCAATGGAATAGCCGATGGACCTGGAGGCCCGGCTCAGGGCGGCCTTGAAGGAGCCGTCCCGCATCATCCTCTTCAGGGCCTGGTCGATGACGCCCACCAGCTCCGGATCCCCGTGGGGCACGCCGATGCCGTAATGTTCGTTGGAGAAGGGCTTGCCGACCAGGCGCAGCTGGCCACCGCCGCGAACATGAGCCAGGCCGGCCAAGGCAAAATCGTCGCCGCTGGCGGCATCCGTGTCCCCGCTGAGCAGGGCCGTGACGCACTCGGGGAACTCCTCCCGCTCCTGGACCTGGGCCTGGGGTGCCAGCGAGCGCACCAGGGCCCCGGAGGTGGACCCCGCTGCCACGCAGACCCGCTTCTGGGCCAGATCCTCCACCCCGGCGATGTCATTCTGGGTTCGACGAACCAGCAGGTCCTGCCCTGCAGCCAGGTAGGGTCCGGCGAAATCCACCAGCTTCTGCCGATCCCGGGTGATGGAGTAGCCGGCCACGACCATGTCCACCTGGCCTTGTTCGAGCATGCGCTCGCGGTCTGCAGGCTTCACCTGGCGGAAGACGATCTGCGACTCGGCGTATCCCAGCTCGTGGACCACGTACTGGGCCACATCCACATCCAGACCCCGGTACTGGCCGGACTGGGCGAATCCAAGCCCGGGCTGGTCGAAGGAGATGCCCACGCTGATCTTGGGCCCGATGGAACCCGCCCGGTAGCGATCCTCCTGACGGCCGCACCCGCTCAGGGGCACCGCCAGAACCAGTGCCAGCAGAGCCGCCGCAATCCTGCGTGCAAACATGATCGGCCCCTACTTGAACATTCTCGAGCGCGTCAGGAACCAGGTCACCAAGGCGGTCACCAGACCCGAAAGAATCACCACGACCGCGAAGCCCCAGGGCTTGTCGGTGAAGGGCATGCCGAACATGCCCTGGTTGAAATTCATGCCATACATGGAAAAGATCAGCGTGGGCACCGACAGGCTGATGGAGATGATGGTGAAGATCCTCATGACGTTGTTGACGTTGTTGGAGACGATGGAGGCGAAGGCGTCGGTCATGTTTGAAAGCACGCTTGAGTAGATGTTGGCCATCTCAATGGCCTGCTTGTTCTCGGTGATCACGTCGCCCAGAAGGTCCTCGTCGTCCGGGTAGCGCTTGATCCGCTCCAGGCCGGTCAGCTTCTCCAGGACGATCTCGTTGGACTTGAGGCTGGTGGCGAAGTAGACCAAGGTCTTGTTGAGCTCCAGCAGCATAAGAATCTCGCGGTTCTGCATGGAGTGGCGCAGCTTGAGCTCCAGCCGGTCCGACTCGCGGTCGATGATGCGCAGGTAGCGCAGGTAGAGGGTGGCGTTGCGGTAGAGGATCTGCAGGATGAAGCGGGACTTCATGAAGGTGTTGAAACCCCGGATGGTGCCCTCCATAAAGGGGTGGAGCAGGACGGTGTCCTGCATGCAGACGGTGACGATCAGATCCTCGGTGACGATGATGGACAGGGGGATGGTCTCGTAGTAGTCCCGGCCGTCGCGTTCCTCAGCCCGGGGAATATCGACGATGACCATGGTGTACTCGTCCTCCACGTCCACACGCGAGCGCTCCTCATCGTCCAAGGGGGCACGCAGGTCAGCCAGGTCGATGCCGGTGGCCTGGGAGACGTTGGCCAGCTCTACATCGGTGGGCGCCGATAAGCATATCCATGAGCCCTTGGAAGCCTTGCCGATCTGCTCGATCTGCCCGTTCATGGTGCTGAATACTCTCATCATCGCCATCACCGCCTCTCGTGCTCAAACCTGGCCGACGTTTCTGGCCGAACCGATAGTAGCAGATAACCAGTTGCCGCCGTGTTCAATTCCGCAGGGTAGTCCCCGGTCATCCCCGCCATGGCCGCAGGACGGCAGGTTGGATCTTGGAGGCGTCGAAGCGAAAATGCCCGGTGATGGGACGGTGGCCCGGCGAGCCCAGGTAGTCGTTCTCCCTGTCGCGCTGGCCCATGTTGTGCAGAAGCAGGGGAATGCCCCGGCTGTCCCTTCTGTCGGAGGCCATGCCGATGTGCCAGGAGGTGTCGAAGATGACGATGTCGCCCTGCTGCCACTGGTCGGTGGCCGCAGTGTCGTTGGTCAGACGCTGGGCATGCCGGGACAGGAATACGCCGAGGACGTTGGTCCGCCTGAAGTCGATGTTCGGATCCGGGCTGTTGATCACTCCGGCGTAGGCCCCAGGAGACGAGGCGATGTCGGCGTCGACCATGGCTTTCAGATCGTAGCCGGCCTGCCGGAAGGCCCTCCAGATCTCGTCGGTGCAGGCGCCGCGGTCATCGGGGGGATAGCCGCCCTGGTAGTAGCCGCTGTCATAATGAGGATGGCGGCGGGCCTCCTGATGGGCTCCACGCACCATGGCCGTGTAGTCATCCACGCCGTCATGGTTGTAGTCCACAGGCGAGGTCAGAGGCGAATGGGCCGCGGTCTGCTCTGGAGAATACCCGGCCGGGCCGTGAGAAGCGGTCCTGGGGCCGTTTGCTGAGGAGTTTTGATTGTCTGAATGGCGAGCAGGCCCGACGCCCACCAGCCTGCCAGCCAGGGCCAAGGAGCCCGCCACAATCAATGCAAGCGCCAGCAGGACGGCCGCCCACCGCAGAACCATTGTCCGCCGATGACGGCGGCCGCTGCGGTTTCGCTCTGTAGACACAGCGGTCACCTCATCCGGTTGCGCAGGGGCCTGCCATCCATGAATCGATGAAGGTTATCCAGGCAGATTTCCCGAACCTTGTCCATGTTGGAGGGCAGGTGGGCTCCCCCGGCCACATGCGGGGTGAGCAGGCAGCGTGGTTGCCTCCAGAGTGGGTGGTCTTCAGGCAGGGGCTCCGGTTCGGTCACATCCAGACCTGCACCGAAAATGCCGTCATTATCCAGGGCTTGGGCCAGAGCCATGCAGTCCACGGCATCTCCCCTGCCCGCGTTGATCAGCACGGCGGTGGACTTCATCAATGCAAGACGATGGTCATCGATGATGTGCCGGGTCTGCGGCGTTGAAGGCAGGGCCAGGGCCACTACATCCATCTCAGGCAGCAGGGCATCCAGATCATCAAAACCAGCCAGACGGTCGAACCCCTCCACCGGCTGGTCGGGATGGCGCCTGATGCCGATGGTACGAGCGCCTACGGCCTTGGCCAGACGAGCGAAGGAGGTTCCGATATCCCCTGTGCCTAAAACCAGGACCTGGCAGCCATGCGGCGAAAGGACGGCCCCGCGAGGTTCCCAACGGCCCAAACGCTGATTGTCCCGGTAGGCCGGCAGGTCCTTCATCAGAGCCCACATCATGGCGAACATGTGCTCGGAGACCGACTGCCCGTAAGCGCCTGAGGCACTGGTCAACATGGCGTCCGGAGGCAGAACCCCCGGTTTCATGTAGGCATCCACACCCGCGCTGCTGGTCTGCAGCCAGACCAGGTTACGGCAGGCAACCACCTGCTCGGTCGGCGGATTACCCAAAATGATCGTGGCCTCCGACCGGAGGGATTCAGGGACATCGATGAGCCAATGCATGCTCTGCCGCATGTCCGTGTCGACAATGAACTCCTGACGAACGCCTGGAGCCGCCTGGAGGAATTCCTGTCGTTCACTCTGGTCCAAGGGCAGGCAGTTGATGATGAGCTGGTCCCCAGGATGGTTCTCGTTCCGCTTTTCAACCCGCACTTCGGCATCGTTTTTGCCGGTCATGGTCCGCCGCCTTTCCGTTGCTGCCGACCCCCTTGGTCGCCCCTTGTTCATCATGCTAGCGCACTTGCAAGCTCAGGAATGCCTCAAGACCATTCGAGGATAAAATCCATCAAATAGCTCACAATCCCTGCAATTCCGGGGCAACACACTGAGTTGCTCCATTCGCCAATCCCGGTGTACTATAAGCAAGGCTTCACCAAGCAAGGCAAGCACGGGGCTATGGCGCAGCTGGTAGCGCGTCTCCATGGCATGGAGAAGGTCGGGGGTTCGAATCCCCCTAGCTCCACGATTAATCCCGGTCCGAAAGGGCCGGGATTTCAACGTTCAGGACACATCACGCAACCGGTGAAACCGATTTTGAGCGCACTTTGAGCGCACTTTGCAGCAGCAGCTCGTTCATCGACTCCCCCACCGAATCCAGGTCCTCGTCAAAGAGATCCGCATACACATCCAGGGTCATCGCGGCCGACGTGTGCCCCAGCTGCCGCTGGATGGCCTTCACGTTCGCCCCGCTCTTGACCATCAGGCTGGCCGCCGTGTGCCGCAGGTCATGGATGGTCATCCGCTCCAACCCGGCCGCATCGCACGCACGGGCGAACCACTTGCCGCCATCCTTCGGCGACACCGACTTCGCGTAGCCATGGAAGCTCCCCGTGAACAACAGCTCGTCAGGGCCACGCCCGCCGATCAGCCGGTGCAGCCTGTCGTCGAGGACGGCGGGAAACACCACGCTGCGCTCGCTGCCGGTCTTGGGCACGTCCACCTCCATCCTGCCGTCGACTTCCGTTGCGGACACCCTGACCTGCATGCGGTGCCGGCGGAAGTCCACCAGGCCTATGCGCATGCCGATGCACTCGCCCCACCTCATGCCGGTGGTCCCGAGCACGAGCACCAGCACTGAGCGCTGGAAGCGCTCATGGTCGGCGTTCCTGTTCCTGCCAGGTATCAGGCAGGCGTCCGAAAGGGCGTACAGCTGCCGCTCGGTGAGGTAAATGTGGGGTTTGCGCCGGCGCTTCGGCAGGGTCACCCCGCGGGCCGGATTCTCGGCGAGCAGCCTGTCAGCCTTCGCATCGTCCAGTATGCCGGCGAGGATGCCGTATGCCCGGATGACGACGCTGGCGCTCTTCGGCCGGCCCTCGTCGCCCGTGGACAGGCCGGCCACCCACCGCTGTATCTCGCTGCGTTTGATGGAGCGGATGGAGCGTCTCGCCCACCTGGGCTTCACATGCACTTTCCAAGCCGTTTCAAGCGTGTAGTAGTAGCTGGCCTTGACCGCTATCCTCTTCTTCGCCAGCCACGCGGGGGCCAGCTCCCCCACCGTCCTGCGGCCTTTGGAAACATCCACGAAAGTGCCGTCGTTGAGGTCCGTCTCCAGTTTGGCTGCGAACAGCTCCGCATCCTTCTTGCGCGTGAATCCCCGCTTGATGGTGGGCCTGTGGTCCGGGGTCCGATACCGGACCATGTACCGCCGGCCCTTGGCCGTCTGGTACGTGCTCACACTCGCCATGGTTCGCTCCATTCCGCCCCGACGCTAGAATGTAGCGTGAGGCATGTCTCTCGATTTGTTCTCACCGCCCCGTCGCATGGCAGTGCAGACGGGGCATTTATGTTTTGCCTACTGGGCCGTCCAGCCGAACACTTCCGGTTTGTCGTTGGATCCGCGCACATTGCAGTTCACGATCACGTCACGCTTCGCGTTGTACTCGTTCTTCACCGTGGCCCCGAACTGGAGCAGCACGCTGTCTGGCGACCATATCGGCTCAGCCGCATCAGTTATGAAATGCGGTTTGAACCCGTAAGGGAACTCCTGCTTACCTCTTTGCCTGCAAGCCAACAGGGCGTATGTCTGGGTAAGACCACCCGATGTGGACTTCTCTGCGCTGGGAGCGGGCGTGTTCTGCTGCTGCGCCTTTTTCTCAGCCGTTTCCTTCTGCTGCTGCTCGTTTTTCTCACGGAACTCATCCATGGAGCTCTTCACCGTGAGCTTCACTTTCGTATCATCGGTCTTGGTGCCCCCCTTGGGGTCCTGACCCGTGACTGTGCCATCGAATGCGATGCGGTCGGTCCCATCCTTGGCATCGTACGTGAACCCTTCCTTCGACAAAGTCGCGGTGGCTTCCGAGAAGCTTTTCCCCGTCACGTCAGGCACCTCCTTCTGCGTGTCGCAGGCGGACAGGCTCAGCACCATCATCAAAGCCCCAATCACGGCCACGATACCGCGAGCGCGTATTCCAGTCTTCATCTGTTCTCCCTCTCGTCAGGCCCTGACGTTGTTGTCGAGCCACATTCTGTAATCATTGATGACTTGGACGGTAACGCCCAGCTCCGAGGCTATTAAAAACATGTCACCGTCATATGTGGCCTCGGCGCTCGCATACTCTATTGGATCCACGAGGCGCAAGGCTGTCTCCTTACGGGCCCGGCGCTCGCCTTTTGCGCCGGCCAGTCCGCAACCCGAGTCGCGGTGTTTGGCGTGCACGAGCTCGTGGCAGAGGGTGCAGCGGTATTGCCAGTCGGGAAGGCAGTCGTTCAGCATAATCGTGCGGTTCTCGTCCCAGTAGAATCCGCATAAATCCGGGACTAGTGCGCGCTCTTCAACCCTGACTTGAAGCATCATTGCTTCGCGCAATAATTCAGCTATATCAGGATGTCTCATGCCCGCTTTCTCCCTCTGAATCTCAATCTCGTGGAGTCTCCCTTTCCATTGCCGCATTCGGATCGTGCAGAGCCGCGATATCGAAATCTTCTGGATGAGCCGCAACCTGATCCAGCCTCGCTGCTCTACTCTCCTGTTCTTCGGTTCGCCGACTTAGCTCCAGTGCTTTCTCTAGGGTTGAGGCTGGATTGAGATTGAAGACTTGGCACAGCGCTATAAACTCACGCAAAGAAGGCGAACCATGCCTGCAATTGAAAAGGTCACTGACTCTTGGTGCACTTACGTCAATGGCACGTGCGAGCGCGCGGTCTGATATTTGAAACGGTGACTCATCTCGCTTTTCTGAAATAAGCCTCATAACCGTGATATCAGTCAGCGTCCAAACGCTCGCATACTTTGCCATGGCAATAAGATTAGACATGTAACAGCTTTTTTACAAATCGCAACGCGCGTTTGACATTGTGAAAGAAAGTTCTTACAGTAGGCATCATGTTAGAAAGCTCTTACAAACTTGCTGCTCGGGCCATAGACGTGCTTCGCAAAAAGGCACTGATAAACGAGCAATCCAAAACTGAACTGGCATCAGCGCTGCACATAGCCAGGCCCACATTGAACGCCCGGTTTGAAGCCGGCGACATGATGCTCAGCAAGTTCATACAGCTGTCGAAAGCAGTCGGCGTTGATCCATGCGAAGCACTCAATGACTGCGACGGGGAGTCTCCGGCATCATCGGCGCTCTCAGAAGAGGAGGAGTAATGGCACAGGTTTACCAGGAAACGGCGGGAAAGCCGCTCTCCAAGGAATCAACCGGCGCGCTCGCCGGTGTACGAAATACCATCAATGACGAACCGGGAAACAATCGGACTGTGGACGCCCCCATGTCGGCAGAAGAGTTCGAGAGGCAGCACCCCGCCATGCTGGGTGCAGTGCAGAACGTCGTCCACCGGGAGATGAAGCTCTCCTCGATGAACGACAAGAGACACATATCAGGGGATATTCAACGCCTTCTTAATCTTCAACTGGTCGTTACGTATATACCTCTGGTACTCGGCTATGCCCTGCACGGCATCAGCCAACGCGACCAGCGCTCGCTGAGTGTTTCCAAATTGCGCGGCCTCCCGGGCATCCTTCGCCGAGTCAATAGGATCTCGCTGCATTCCCTCACCTCCCTCCTTTGCGTAGGTGCCCTCATTGTCTCAATCGGTCATCGCACTAAGCAGCCGACGTTCGCGAAAGAGGAGCAAGGATGAAAGGTTTGGCTATGCCTAAATATAAAGGTCATCAGTTCGACACTGCATCGAACGTCTTTTTTAAAGTACTCGCAAATCTTCACGGCTTGACGAGGCAGATCGTCATTGCTGAGCGGTCGGAGTCTCCGACTCGGGAGCAGTTGGACGAGTATCGGGCTGATGTTTTTCAGCAGATGATTGCTGATTTGACTGCCCAATCTGAGGAGTAAACAAATTGATGTCATTAATAGCTGCCTGGGGAACGCCCAAGGTAAGTGAGACGGCGGTTATGCATGGAAGGAGCTTGTCCTTCAAAAAACTCATGAAACCGTTGTGCTGCTCCAGTTCGGTTGAAGAAGTAGCCACAACGAATAGCGCTGACTGCAGCCTGGAAAACGCATCGTCAAGCTTAAAGTCACCGGTCGTATCGTATAAGGCTAAGGCTATTTGGACTTCATGTGCAAGGAGAAGCACGTACCGTTTCAGTTCCGACGGGATCGAAAGCGGTTTCAGAGCATCAGGCAGAGTATTGACGAGCTCCTGCACACTGTCACGGCGCTCTTGTGGATACCTGTTCACCTTGTCCCCAAGCAGCCGTTCCGCTATCCGCAATGCCATCTCGCACTCGTTGCTCAACGAGACAGCCCCCTGCTTGATCTTAGTGACTCCTGCCCTCGTATTCCGATTGAAGGCTTCCACAAGATACGCCCAGAGAGCCGACAAGCAATTGACTGCAGAACCCGCCTCCTTGTCACCACCGAATGCCGCGGCCGATAATGTTTCGTCAACTTCCGCCATAGCGGCCGATAAGTCGGCGAATTTAAACACGTCGATATCGCTTGCTTCCTCTTCGTCAAGGAAATACTGCAGCAGGTATGTAGCTGAGTTCATGGCCACTTCTATCACGCTTCCCCTTTGGTGAGAACCGCACCCGATATGCGGCTTTGCAATCCATCTTAGGGGACCGTCGGGGCGGTTTCTTCCCCCTCCGCCCCGGTTTCACTCGTTACAGAAAAAAAGAAGCCACTGGTGGCACAGCGGATTCATAGACAAGAAAGTTGGTTATTCCAATGTCCGGCAACTGTATACCCGCCAAGCCAAGGCAGCGCATGGAAAAGCTCAGGCAGGCCATGTCGATGACGAACCTGCTCGTCCACAAAAAGGAACTAATAGCCCTCCTGCTCTTACCAGCGCGGCGACGCGGACGAGCAGGCTCTACTGAAGAACCGGCCATCCACCGACGGGAACAGGAGAACCGAAATAAGCTTCCGCGGGCCTGCGGCACAGCTTATCGAAGAGGAACGGCGATGAAAGCGTTCCTGTTTCTGCTGGCAGGGTCGGCCGGCCTGCTGCTCGCAGGCTGGGGGTCGACGTGGCTGACGTACGCGCTCACCAAGGGTGTGCTCTCATTGGCGCACCTGGCGGCAGCCGTCGCCGGCCTGGCCCTGGCTTGGTACGGACTGGGGAGGTGGGAGCTGTGCGCTTGAGGCAACCCACGATAGAGGATCTGCTGGTAGCCCCCACCCGTGAGGGTGACCCGTCCACCAGCTTCGAGGCGGCCGGCCGGGTGAAGACCAAGGAGAAGCAGCGGCTGACCCTTGAGGCGTTGCTGGAACTGCGTCGGCACAACGCCGCACCTGTCGAGGCGTGGCGGGTGGATCGCAAGGCCCAGAGGATCCATGAACGGTGTCGCCCGCAGGCCCGCCCGCTGGGCGAGTCCACGATCCGCACGCGCCTGTCCGAGCTGTGCCGGCTGGGCCTGGTGGAGGTCGCGGACCAGGGAGGCCGCAGCGAGGCTGGCGGCAGGTGCTCGCGCTACCGGCTGACACGCGCCGGCATGGCAGAAGCGAAGGAGGTGCGCAATGGAAGCCAGGACGATTGAACGCTCTGGGGCCGAGACGCCATGGTCTCCCCGACGGGTTTCCGAATACCTGGGGATCCCGGTCAAGACCCTCGCCCTGTGGCGGTTCGAAGGCCGGGAGTTGCACGAGTACTACAAGCTGGGCCGAGCCGTCAGGTACGACCCGGCTGTGGTACGGGCGTACAAGGCCAGCGCCCTGCGCCAGGGCACCGCGGAGGGAGGCGACGAATGCTGACACCCAAGGATGTGCATGACAAGGAGTTCGATACCCATCGCCTGCGTGAGGGCTACGACACGGATCAGGTCGATGCCTTCCTGGACGAGGTGGCCGACACCATCGCCGTGGCCAGCTGCGCGTGGGCCGGCGAGCGCAGCAGGAGGATGGCCGCCGAGTCGCGCTACCTGGTGCAGCAGTCACGGGCCAAAGCGCTCTGGCTGTCCAGAGCCCGACGCTCCCGCAGGGGCACGGGCCTGTCGACGGCGTTGGAGAGGTGCTGGCGTGAGCGCGGTTGAGCGCCTGTTGGTGCATTTCTGCCGGTACCCGTCCTTCCGGGCGGCCTTGTCAAAGAGCGACCTGGTGATGTGGCGTCGATTGGACCTGATGCGCCAGGGCATCGAATGGAAAGAGGAATCGAATGATTAACGAAGCAGCCGTGAGCGTGCACGGCAACCTGACCGCGGCCCCCGAGCTGCGTACGACGGGAACAGGCAAACGGGTGGCGGGGTTCACCATCGCTTCCACGCCCCGGGCCTACAACAGGCAGTCGAAACAGTGGGAGGACGGACAGACCGTGTTCCTGCGCTGCACCGCCTGGGAGGGGCTGGCCGAGCATATCGCGGCCAGCCTTGACAAGGGCAGCGCGGTTCTCGCCACCGGCAGGCTCTCCCAACGCTCATACACCGCTAAGGACGGGACGGAGCGCACCGTGATCGAGATGACCGTGGACGACCTGGGCCCCAGCCTGCTCAGGTCCACCGTCCAGGTGACAAGGGCCCACAGCGATCCGGGATTCCAGGGAGCCGGAGACGGATGCGGGTTCGGGAGCGACGATGGACAACCCGAGTTCTGAGCCCCGCGTGCTGCCGTTGGAGAAGCACCAGATCCGCTGGGCGGTCCACGAATACTACGACCGCGACGGCGGCATGAGCGCCTGGCATGCCTTCGACCGCTGGCTCGGCCAGGTCAAAGCCAAGGCCTGGGAGAAAGGGAGACTTTCCGCGGAAACCTCCAGGTCTCACCCCCACCCATACAAGGAGAGCTCGTGAAGCAGACGATAGCAGCCATCATCCTGCTGGCGGCAGCCATAGGCATCGCCTGGGCCGCCGGCAGGAACCACGACGAACAGGAACCCGGACCGCGCCCGCAGGACGGGGAGGAGCCTACAGAGGAGCAATCATGAGCAAACGGTGCGAAAGCCTTACGGGCGAGGATATGAATGGCAGGCACGTGCGGGGCGAGGCCTGCATGCGCACGGTGACGGATGAACAGTGGGCTGCCGACGCCGACAGGCAGGCGCTCCAGCACGACACGATGCCCACCGCCCCGTTCACACCTGCGCGTTTCAAGGATGCCCGGTCATGAAGGGCGGCTTCGCGCAGTTGCGCAACGACCTGTGGACGAACGAAAAGATGCGGCGCATCGCGCAGGAATATCCCAAGGAGTTCGCCCTGTGGGTCATCTCAATCAGTTTCTGCAGCGACAAGCTCACCGACGGCCGGATCTCCGATTACGCGATCTCTGAGCTGCTGGGAGTGAAAAAACGACAGAAAGAACGCATGTTCGAGCTCGGCCTGTGGGACGAAACCGAAGACGGAGCGTGCGTGCATGACTACCTGGAATCGCAGAACTCACGAGAGGAAATCGAACAGATGAAGACGTCAAACGCCAAGCGACAAGCCAAACACCGGGCAAAACAACGCAAGGATAACGCCGACAGTAACGCGTTACGTAACAGTCCCGATAACAGGCAAGTAACGGAAACAAACCTAAAACCTAAAACCAAAAACCAAAAAGAGAGAGAAAAAGAGAACCCCTCCCCCTCCGATGATGATGGTCACTGGCCCGACGTGGATGCGTGGCATCCGTCGCCGTCCTGCTACCAGCGGGCGGTGGAGCTCCGGGAGCGCGGTCTGCCTTTCGTGGACGTGCCGGACCTGGAGGCCGAGTTCCGCGACGCCATCAAAGCCAAAGGCATCCGGCATTACGGCTACCGGGACCTGGACGCCGCGTTCGCCTCATGGATCACAAAGCGCGCCAAGAGCCTGCGCGACGAGCGACAGGCAGCCACCCCGGGCCTGCCGGCCACAGCCGACGCTATCCCCGCCAAGCCACACAAGCACACCTGGAAGTGCGCCCACGTGCGGGACCTGCTGCGCTGCGAGGACGGCGAAAGCCCGGACGTCGACCTGGGCTGCCACCTGGCCGACTTGCTGAACACAGGAACCACCCCGGACCAAGCCCTGGAACAGCTGGGACTGCCCACCCGAACAGACGAACTCAAGGAGATCGCATGAGCGGCAACCATCGAAGCAACCTGCCGCACCGACTGCTATGGATCGACGTGGAAACCACCGGCCTGAACCCGGTCTCCGATCTGCTCCTGGAGATGGAGATGCGGGTGACGGACCTGCAGGCCAAGCAAGTGAAGACAAGCCTGCACACAGTCATCGCCCCCCGACGGACCTACACAGACGGGCCGTCGGCATGGGCACAGCGCACACACAGGGACAACAGGCTGCTGGAAGAAAGCCGAACCGGACTCAAACAAGCCTCAGCCCAACGCATGTTCGCAGCCTGGCTCCGCCGCCAAACCAAACAAGCCATCCTGCATCCGGCAGGGTCAAGCGTCCACTTCGACACCAAATGGCTGGACCAAACCATGCCAGGCCTGCTCGAAAACACAAGCCACCAGCACATGGACGTATCCAGCCTGCGCATCCTCCTCAATACCATCCGCCCGGCGCTCGCACACCGCATCAGCGAGCGCATACCCGCCACCGATCACCGCACGTCTCATTGCCTGGATCGGGACATCGCAGAGTACCAGATGATGCTGGACGGCCTGAAAGCCGCTGGCGGTGGGCGCTCGCCGCTGGCGGAGGCTTTGAGTGGAAGCGAGGTCCATGGTTTTAAGGCTGAGCACCCGTTTGACAAGCCCAGCCGTGATTCCGAGGCGGAGATGCCGCAGGGAGGCCACTATCCGCCGGATGACCTGTGGAATGGGGGCCGGTTATGAGCCGGCGCTGTTCTCATGTGTGGTTGTGGAAGATGTGGGAGGCGCAGGTATGAGCAACCAGCCCAGCGAACAGGTCAAACGCCTGGTGGACCGGCGCGACAACTGGCGGTGCGCGCGCTGCGGGCGCAGCCTGGAAGCCATCCCAGGCAGCAGACACCATCGCAGGCCGCGCTCGCATCCATGGGACGGCTTGCACCTGCCCTCCAACCTCGTGCTTTTGTGCGGATCGGGCACCACTGGCTGCCACGGGTGGGCGCACTCCAACCCCGCACAGGCGTACGACGAGGGGCTGCTAATCCACGCCTGGCAATACCCGAAGGACCAACCCATCCACACCAAAACCCGCGGCTGGGTGCTCCTGGACGACCAAGGCGGATGGACACCGGTACAGATACCGACGGACACGGAAGGAGTCAATCATGAGTGAGACGAGAAGGAACAAGGGCGTGGACGCGCTGGTCCCGGACGAGGCCACCCCGGAGATGCTGGTGGAGCTGCTGCCCAAGGCGCAGGGCATCCTCAAGGCCTCTGCCTCCTACCTGGCCCTGGTGCGCAGGGCCATGGACTCCAAGACCAAGCAGGAACACCTGCAACGCTGGGGCGACATCGATCCGATCACTGAAGTGGTCTACGACACCGCCAGTCTGGCCCAGCGGACCCTGGACGCGGGCCTGGCGATCGAGACCATGCTCTCCAAACCCCTCAAATCACGCGAAGTGGTCATGCTCGCCGACCTGCGTAGCAGCTTGGAAGGAATCGACCAGCAATGAACGATGAACTGAAACAGGTCGGCCCTGCCCCTCGCCCAATTCATCCTCGAACACGTCAAGAAGGAAAAGCGACGAGAATCTCACTGGACGACGGCCTGCTGGCCGAACGCCAGGAATGCACAGCCGGTCTTGCCACGCCTGCTGGGACAAAGCTGGCGTTCGACGGGACCGACGTCCGCAAGCTGCCCGACGTGCTGCCGGCCGCGGCCGACGACCTGCACGTCGAATCCGAGCACGCGTTCACCACCAAGGGCACGGCCACATGCGACCTGTGCCCAAGCTTGTACGCCCCCGACAAACGCCAGGCAAGCCGACAGCGTGTACCCTTCCTCTCTTGCATGACCAGCCCGTGCCTCTCACCCACGATCGTGCTGCCCAAAACCCGACACAACCGCATACAGGAGGCCTACTCAAACTACACACGCCACCACCGCATACTGGCTCTTGAAGCACCTTCTGAGGCAAGCGCGCCAGGCACTGACCAACTTCGACAAGAGACAGACCAGGAGCAGCATTGAAAGCCACCACCATCATCACTGCCAAAATTAGGCCAGACATCTACCAGCTGATCAAACAAGGCAACAAGCAATACGAGGTCCGCGACGAAAGCTTCCAAGGAGCCGAAGCGATCCGCTACATCAGAGCAGACGACAGCAAGCTGCTCGGCATCTACCGCCTCGGGCCTGAAGATGCACTCGACCGCACACACGACAACCTTCTCCAAGCGCTCGCAGGAGTGAGTCTCGAGATGTTCGACGGTCTGTTCCCCAGGACGGAAACCAAGTTCTGCATCACCTGCAATGGCGTAAAAACGCTTTATGTCGCTCACATCGGCAAGCACCTGGAATCCGTGGAGGATCTGTTCAGGGAGGAGTCATGAGCGGAGGATTGAGGGTCTATCTGGTTCAGGAGCGGGACGGTAATCTGGGGGCGATTGTTGTCCGTAACACCAGTACCGACCAGGCCAGGGCGATCGGTGCCGGCAAGCCATGCATGGGGCTCACGGATGTGAGGAACCGGCTAGTGCTGTCCCTGGATGAGTTTG
The DNA here is from genome assembly GCF_052606465.1 of Bifidobacterium sp. ESL0825. Taxonomy (NCBI): domain Bacteria; kingdom Bacillati; phylum Actinomycetota; class Actinomycetes; order Bifidobacteriales; family Bifidobacteriaceae; genus Bifidobacterium; species Bifidobacterium sp. ESL0825. The sequence continues at coordinate 395,727 of NZ_CP199589.1, read as the reverse complement.
AGAGTGATATGAACACCGACCTCTACGCGCGGATGACGGCGCTGGAGCACGAGTGGCTGGCGGACGGCCACGGCCTCACCGATGTGCCGCTGTATGAGGACGATGGTTTGGGATTCCTCGGCAAACCGGTGGTGAGTGAGGACGGCGGGTTCGGTTTCAGACTCTATGCCCGTCTGATAGACGCGAAGTACCCAAACAAGTGCAAGCCGGAGGAGGCAGCGTGAGCACGATGACACCGGAGGACAACAGGACTGACCGGAAGACGGGCGTCACCTGGAGCAGCGGCAGAGGCAGCGAGGGCGATTACGCCTGTGTCTCGCACGAGTCCTGGTCCGAGCAGAGCGGACAACCGGATGTGGATGTCACCCTGGCTGCGGGCGGTTTGCGCCTGAGCCTGTCCGGCGACCAATTCGACATGTATGCCATGGTCGACGTGCCCACGGCCCGCAGGCTGGCCCAATGGATCCTCGACCACACCCCCTCCCCCGAAGAGCCGCCGGAGCAACACGAACGCATGTCGGCCCTCCAGGCTGAGGCATGGCGTCAGGGACACCAGGACGGATGCCTGGATTGGTTCACCAGACGGCAGAGCGGCAACCCCTACGACCCCATGGAGGAAGCATGACCAGCAGCGTGCTGCGCGAGAGAATCCTCACCTGGGCCCAGGCAAGGTACACGTCCAAGCAGACCACCAAGCCGCTAAGCAAACCGACGGCGGAGGGGCGGACTGTCGTCGGTCTCTGGTCGACGACAGAGAAGGAGCGCGCATGAACCAGACGGACGACCAGGACCACGACCACCGGCAGCTCGACCAGGACCTGCGCGCCTTGCGCGTCCATCTACCCGATCTGCGGCAATTGGCGGCGAAGAAGGCGTCCGTGACAGCCCACAGCTCCCATGCGGGCATGCGCACCACTGCACCCATTCCCTTGAACGAAGGCGCATGGAACCTCTTGGAGGACATCGAACACTTCGCGTGGAGCCTAGGGCGGGCCGTGGGCGTGCGCCAGCGGCACGTGCCGACCGAGGGCCTGCTGACCGCCGCCACCAATCGAGTGGACCGCCTGCTCACCCGGCCTGACGCGCCCATCATCAAGCGGATGGCCGCGACGCTCGTCCAGCGCATGGACCGACAGTTCGAGCCGCTCGAGGACCATACGCTGATAGGCTACTGCCAGCAGTGCGGATCCGAGCTGTGGTGCGCCCAGGACGACCTGGAATCCGGCTGGACCGTGTGCCCCTCATGCCACACCACCCTCAAGGTGCGCGAAGTCCAGCAGGCCCGTATCCTGCGCTTGGCCGCCAGCGGTGCACAAGGCACTGCCGCCAGCCTCGCGCGCCTGCTCAGGTCCTGCGGCATGCCAGTTCGGCGGCAGACCATCGCACAGTGGAAGCTGCGCGGCATCGTTGAGCCGGTGGCCAGGCAGGACGGCAAGCCGGTCTACCTGCTGTGGGATATCTGGCGGGCCTGCACCCGAGAGGTGTAATCGTTTCTTGCATCCGCTGCTGTAATCGTGCATGTTGGTAGTGTTGGTCCTTCCCAGCGGAAGCCGGGGACGACCAGTATGGCTGATTCCGATGATCTCTTTCCGATCAACAGCGCGCCCCACCCGCCTTCTCCTTTGACGAGTGGGGCGCACCGTCTTTCGCAGCAGTGAACACCGCGCAATGATAGGGGCTGCGCATGGGCAGGCGTAACAACCGTCGGGCCAACGGGTGGAGGCGGGACCAGGTGGCGGCCAGGGTCAAAGCAGCGTATGACACGTGCTGGCTGTGCGGCGAGCCGGTGGACAAGAGCCTGCCGGCCGGGCTTCCCGGCAGCCCCGAAGTCGACGAGATGATACCGGTGTCCAAGGGCGGCTCGCCCACCGAGTTCTCCAACTGCTTCCTGGCCCACCGCTGGTGCAACCGCACCCGAAGCAACCACACCGTCGAGTGGGCGCGCCGGCGCATCGCGTCATTGCGCGAAAGAGGCCATGCGCAGGATATTCAACCGACTTCGCTGCCGATGGAAACCAGCGGCGAGTGGTGACCTGGGGGGGTGCCCCCCAGGGCCGGTCGACAGCCGCCTCGGGTGCAGTGCTGATCTCTCCCCGGGCGATACCAAGGAAAATGAAAAACGTCGCAGGGCACCGAAGCGTCGCATACCGGGAGCCATACTGCCGACTGGCGAGGAGGCAAGGGGCATGAGCCGCGGTAAAACGTCGCACGAGGCCCTGTCCGCCGAAATCCGCAAATGCCCGCAATGCGGCAAGGCTTTCATCCCCTCCCGCAAGGACCAGAAGTACTGCTCGCCGGCCTGCCGCAAAAAGGCCAGCCGCGAACGCACCCGCCCGGCCTCCTCTCCCCGTCAGCCCGCCGGCCAGGCCAAGATCATGCGCCGCCGGCGCAAGGATCCCGAGCGGCTTACCCAGGAAGACTTCGAGGAGATGGTCGACCCGCTGCCCTCCTACGAGGACATGCTGCGCCTGACCGTGCGCCGGCTGAGGAAAGCTATTGAATCCGACAAGACTTCCAGCCGTGACCTGCCCGCCATCTCCAGGCAGCTGCTCGCGGCTTCCAAAGAGCTGCAGGACTACCGGGAGGACGACGACCCGGTCGCCGCTCTGGACGACCAGGAAAGCGAGGCGCAGGATGTCCCGTTCAGCGCCGAAGCTATCTGAGGCCGCCCGCCACCTGCTCATCCCCTCTGGCATTGTCTCCTCGGAATGGCCCAGGGTCAGGCAATTAGCGCAGGCCCTCCTGGGTATCGAGTTCGACTACTGGCAGGACGCGCTGGGCATGCTCATCCTGGCCAAGCGAGCCGACGGAAGGTACGCAGCAGGCATTGGCGGTGTGGTCATGAGCCTGTGCCGGCAGGTGGGCAAGACATTCCTGATCGGATCCATGGTGTTCATGCTGTGCATCCTGCACCCCGGACTCCTGGTCCTGTGGACCGCCCACCGCTCGCGCACCTCGGACGAGACGTTCGGCGACATGCGCTCCATGGCCCGACGCAAAGGCGCACGCCGGCGCATCGCCCGCATCCGCAGCGCCAATGGGCAGCAGGAAGTCGCTTTCGTCAACGGCTCTCGCATCCTGTTCGGGGCCAGGGAACGCGGGTTCGGCCGCGGGTTCAAGGGCGTGGGCATCGTCATCCTGGACGAGGCACAGATTCTGACCGAGACCGCTATGAGCGACATGGTCCCCGCCATGAACACCGCCGACAACGGCCTGCTGATCATGATGGGCACCCCACCCAAGCCCGGCGACCCCAGCGAGGCATTCACCATCCGCCGCCAGGAGGCACTAGCCGGCACCGATGACATGCTCTACCTAGAATTCAGCGCCGACCCCGGCGCAGACCCCGACGACCGCAAGCAATGGGCCATGGCCAACCCCTCCTACCCCAGGCGCACGCCGGCCAGCTCGATCCTGCGCCTGCAGAAACAGCTCAGCCCTGACAGCTTCCGGCGCGAGGGACTCGGCATCTGGGACACCGTCGCCGCCAGCAGCGCCATCGACCCGGCGCAATGGCGGATGGCGGCCACCGACGAGCCGGACACCGCTGGCCTGGTCGGCTACGCCATCGACATGCCCCCAGACCGCTCGAGTCTGGCCATCGGCGGCTGCGTCAAGCACGCAGATGGCAGCGCCCACATCGAGCTCAAGGCCTTCGAATCCACCCGGTCCAAGGGCAGCGCCTGGGCCGTCGACTGGATTGCCGACCGGTGGCCGCGCACCGCTGCCGTCGTCATCGACGGCCAGTCGCCCGCCATGGCCCTCCTGCCCGACCTGAAAGCCCGGCACGTCAAGGTCATCACCACCAGCGCCCCAGACATGGGACGCGCCTGCGGAAGGATGCTGGACATGCTCAGGGACGGCAAGCTCACCCACCTGGCCGACGGCAAACAGCCCGCCCTCGACATCGCCGTGGCCAACGCCACCACCCGCAACATCGGCGGCTCAGGAGCAGTCGGCTGGAACAAGCTCGGCTCCGACATCGACATCAGCCCCCTGATCGCGGTGACGCTCGCCCTCTATGGAACAGCGGTCACCAAACGCGACCCCAACCGAAAGCAGAGGCTCATACGATGATCATCCCGCCTCAGACCATCAGCGGCCTGTCCAACGCTGAGCAGACCCTCTACCGCAGGCTCCTGCGCCGCCTGCTTGAAAAACGCGCCCGCAACCTGATCCGCACCAAATACTACGACGGGCGCAACGAACTCAAGGACATAGGCTACAGCCTGCCGCCCATCGCCAAGGACATCGACATCGTCGTGGGCTGGCCCGAGAAAGCCGTCGAAGCGCTCGCCAACCGTGTGGTCCTGGATGGGGTCACCACCCAGGACGGCTCCGAGCTGTCAAGGCAGGTGTCCGACCTGATGGACGCCAACGGCCTGCTGCAGACCGCCCAGTCCGCGCATACCGACGCGCTCGTGCACTCATGCAGCTTCCTGGCTGCCCTACAGGGCGACACCTCCATCGGCGAGCCCGAAGCCATCATCCAGGAGTTCACAGCGGACGTGGCCACCGGCGTGTGGGACAAGCGCCTGCACGGCCTGGCTGCGGCCCTCCTGCTCGACGTGTCCGACGACGGCAAACTCCTGCAGGGCATGTACCTGATGGACACCGAGCACACCGTCGGCATCGTGCAGTCCGGCCCTGTCTGGCAGGTGTACTCGCGCACAGACCACGCCGGCCAGCGCCTGCCCTGCGAACTGCTGGCCTACAAGCCCGACGCCAAACGCCCCTTCGGCCGCAGCCGCATCAGCCGCACCGTCATGAGCCTGACCGACAGCGCCGTGCGCACCTTTCTGCGTTCCGAGATGCAGGCCGAGCTGTATTCCGTCCCGCCCCGTTACTTTATCGGAGTCAGCGAGGACATGTTCACCGATGAGGATGGGGGCAGGATTCCCAACTGGAAGATCATGCTGGACCAGGTGCTGGCCATCCCCAGCGATGTCGACGGGGAGCAGCCCACCGTCGGTCAGTTCCCGCAGTACAGCTTCGAGCCTCACAGCGCGCAGCTGCGTCAGACAGCCACAATGTTCGCCTCCGCCACCAGCCTGCCGCCAGACGCGATGGGCGTGCTCACCGACAACCCCTCCTCCGCCGAGGCAATCGATAAGGCCCAGAAGGAGCTGTGCCTGACTGCCGAGCAATGCCAGTCCTGGTTCGGCCCCGCCTGGCAGCGCATCATCGCAAGGGCCCAGAACCTGGCCGGCCCCGACGGAACCGCCCAGGCGATCTCCTGCCAATGGCGCAACCCCGCCACACCGAGCCGGGCCGCGGCAGCAGACGCAGCCGTGAAACTCGTGCAGGCCGGCGTACTTCCGGCCGACAGCGACGTGACCTACGACATGCTCGACCTGTCCGACCGCCAGCGCCGCACCCTGCGCAGCGAGCAGCAGCGCGCAAGAACTCAGGAACGCATCGACCAGCTGAAAGCGACCATGCTACATGGACCGGAGGTGGATGATGAGTCTCAACGCCCTGCATCCAAGCCCGGACCGCATGCGGGAGCTCCAACGGCTGCTTGACCAGGCCCACAAGGACCACCGCAGGAATCTCGATGCCCTCCGCGAGACTGCGGCCGACGAACTGGAGGTGGTCCTCTCACGCGACCCCATGGACGCGAAAGACCTGATAGCCCAGTACGCCAGAGACGCCAGCCAGATGGCCAACGACTACTATGACACCCTGCGCACCCTATGGGCCGAATACGGAGATGCCGACTTCCCCACGTTCGACCACACTGCCCTCATCGACCCCGACCGCACCCTATGGCAGGTCCAGGGCGGATTCAACGATTCGGACTTCGCCGGGCTTACCTACCAGGAGGTCGCCGAACGCCGGTCACGGGCCCGCAAACACATCGAGGACCTGTGGCCCGACCTGTCGAACCTGGATGACGCACAGCAGTTCATCGCCGAAATGATCGCAGCATCGGAACGCCTGACACTGCAGCGCAACATGAGACTGGACCCAACCAAACCCAAATGGGCTAGAGTGCCGGCCGGCCCCACCACCTGCGCCTTCTGCCTCATGCTCGCCTCCCGCGGCTTCGCCTACCTCAGCGAGGAGTCAGCCGGTCTAGGAAACTCCTACCACCCTCACTGCGACTGCCGCATAGTGCCCAGCTGGGGCAAGCAGCACCTCGCCGGCTTCAACCCGGACCGGTACCGCCGCATGTGGGACTCCACAGGCAGCGGCGACTACCGCGAACGCCTGGCACGCATGCGCACCATGTACCCCGACCAGCTCAAGGATGGGGTCGCCACGGATAGGACACGTACCGCCTGGAAGGACGAACGGCGCATCCTCTCCCTGCAAAACGAAAAACCGCATCCCCAAAGCGTCTGGGACGCCCGCCAGCGAAAACTCGGCATCCCCACATCAAAGGACGTGCTGGAGATGCACGAAATCGTATTCCTCGAACGCTTCGCCAAACTCGGCAACCACTACCGATGGATCCCCAAGGACAGACGAAAGTTCTTGCCCACCAACGACTTCCACTGGAACGAGCAGGACGGCGACTACGAGCTGAAGTCCATGCAAACCGCCAAATACTCGCACATCGCCAAACGCATCTCCGAAGCCACCAGCAAGGCGGCCAGAAAAGGCGTCACCAAGGACTCCTTCATCATCGACCTAGGCGACACCGAAGTGCCAGACAAGCTCATCAACCAGCTTGCGCTCTATAACCAGCGCTCGCAGACACCCATCAAGAGACTATGGATTCTCAGCAACAACGGCCTGAAGGAGGTCACACTGAAAAAGTAGAGCCAGGAGACAATCCCCTGGTTTCCGTAGGTTATTTCACTACCCCGGAGGGCCTCCTGGCACTATCCAAGCTACCACACCCCGGCGGGTTACCCAAGAGGACAACGGGAGCCGACTGTAACTCGGCCGCCTCAGGCTACGCAGGTTCGAATCCTGCACCCGCCACCAGATCCTCTCACAGCACCATCTTTCGCGGACCCCGCACGCCGCGTCGCTAACCGTGCGTCCGACCAATCCAAGGAGAAACCCCATGCACAACCATCCCGTGCCCCGCCGTATCCGCTGCGTCACCAACCCCGACCCCAATCCAGCATCCGGAGGCACACCCGCGACCGAGCCGAAACCCTCGGCCCCGAAACCCGCCGACCCCAAGGCCGGCCGGTCAGACGAGTCCAAGGAATTCAGCCGAGCGCTCGCCAAGCGCGCCGCCGAGATCGAGGCCAGGTACGCCGACTACGACGAAATCAAGTCGAAAGCGGCCAAGCTTGACGAGATCGAAGAGGCGAAAAAGAGCGAGATTGATAAGTTGCGCGAACAGGCCGAGCAGGCGGCCAAGGAACGCGACGAGCTCAAGGCGGCCCATGAACGCGAGCTGCTGCTCGGCTCAATCGCCGATGACACCGGGCTGAGCCGGGAGGTCGTGGCCCTGCTGGCCGGCGAGGGGGACGCGCTCAAGGCGAACGCGCAGAAGCTCCAGGAGGCCATCGGAGAGATCACCGAGAAGCAGCAGGGCACCAAGCCCAAGCTGCCGCCTGCCAACCCGCCGACCGCAGGCGGCGACTGGGGCCGTATGAGCCCCGCCCAGCTGCTGGCCGCCGCCTATGCGGACCAATGAACACCATCTGAAAGGAGCCATCAACCATGGCCGTCACACTAGCCGAATCCGCGAAGCTCTCGCAGGACATGCTCACCAAGGGCGTGCTGGAGACCTTTGTGCAGTCCAGCCCCATCCTGGACCGAATCCCCTTCATGCCGATCGAGGGCAACGCCTTCTCCTACGATGCGGAAGCAAGCCTGCCGGGAGTCGAGTTCCGCAACGTAAACGAGGGATACACCGAATCCACCGGCACCGTCAACCAGAAGACCGAGTCCCTGCACATCCTGGGCGGCGACGCGGACGTGGACACCTTCATCCAGAAGACCCGCAGCAACCTCAACGACCAGCGGGCCGAGCAGACCGTTCTGAAAACCAAGGCCCTGTCCTACAAATTCCAAGACACCTTCTTCAACGGCGACACCGACGTGGACCCCAAGGCCTTCGACGGGCTACGCAAACGCCTGGTCGGCAGCCAAGTCCTGGAAGCCGGCGTCAACGGCGCTCCCATCGTGGGCTCCACCACAGCAGAGATCCACGCCTTCCTGGACCATCTGGATGACCTTCTGGCAGCCGTGCCAGGCATCAACGCCCAGAACGGCGCAATCTACGCCAACTCCGCGGTCGTGCGCAAGATCGGATCCGCACTACGGCACGTGAGCCTGGACGCGGTCCTCGAAGAGGACATCGCCGGCAAGCGGGCCATCCAGTGGAACGGCATCCCCATCCTGGAGGCCGGCACCAACCCGGACGGCACCCAGATCCTCGCACAGTCTGAGACCCAGGGCACAGCGACAGCCACCTCCAGCATCTACGCGGTGCGGTACGGCTCCTCGGAAGGCGACCAGGCGGTCACCGGCTTGACCAACGGGGGCGTCAACGTGCAGGATCTGGGCCAGCTGCAGGACAAGCCCGCCTACCGCACCCGCATCGAGTTCTTCGTCGGGCTTGCCGTTTTCGGCGGCAAGGCAGCTGCACGACTGAAGGGTGTCATCAATGGCTAGCAGGAAGACCGCCGGCGCAGCGGCCAAGAAACAGACTGAATCGGAGCCGACCCAGGCCGTCACCGCGAACGAGCCCGAAGATGCGCAGACCGAGCCCGTGCAGGAAACCCCCGTCGAGGAACCCGACAAAGAGAAGGAGCCGCCTGCAGCCCCCGCCTCTTCCGCGAAGGACGAGCCCGCCGGCCGTTACGAGACCTTCGAAGCCACCCGCCCCGACAAGGTCCTGGTGCGCATCACGCGCAACCTAGACACCGGCGAGCAACGGGTGGACGAACTCTAGGAGGAACCATGGGCGGACGAGACGAAACCCCGCAGGACAACGCCTTCGCATCCGTTGAGGAGTTGGAATCCGGCTGGCACAAGCTGACCGGGGACCAGCACAGCAAGGCCGGCGTCCTGCTAGCCCGGGCCTCGCGCAAGATCCGGGCCACCTGCCCCCGGTGGGCCGACTACGAGCTGCAGGAGCCAGGCATCTGCGCCGACATCTGCTGCGCCATGGTCCAACGGGCGCTGGCGGCCGACGAAACCGGTCTGCCAGCAGGCACCAGCCAGGCGAACGAGACCACCGGCCCGTTCACCAGCGGTTACACGTTTAGCAACCCGCTGGGCGACCTCTACCTGCTCGACAGTGAGAAAAGGTCGCTCGGCGTAGGTGCCGCACGCAGGGCCTTCGTCATTCAGATGGGAGACCCGGTTGGAGACGATTGAGGTTTACCGGGGGTTTGCAGACACCGACGCAGACGGAAACACCTTCCAGTCCGGCCTGCACCTGTGGAAAAGCATGCCGGCGCTGGTGGCACCCCTCCAGAAGGACACCGCCGCCGACACCGACTCGCTGGCAGTCGAACACAACTGCACGCTCTACATCCGCTCCCCCGAGCCCACCGGCATCCGGGAGAGCGATGTGGTCAGGGTCAGGGGGCGCATGGCCCGGATTGAGGGCACTGTGGCCGTCTGGCATGACACCGCCGGCCGCCACATCGGCGAGGTCATCAACGTGTCGCTTAAGGAAGGCTGAACATGGCAAAACGGTGCAAGTTCGTATTCAACCGGCAGGCGTTCAGCAACGAAGTCTTGAAAAGCCAACGGATCCAGCAGGTGGTGCACGAAGCCTGCGAGCGGGCCGTTGGCCCCGATCCCCATGGACGCATCAAGGTCAGGGACCAGAGCGAGGGCAGGACCCGCAACGGCGTCACCCTAATCACCGACGGGCCCAACGAGACCAAGAACGGTGCCTTGACACAGGCGCTCGGGCGGGTGCGCGTATGACGCCGCCAGCCCGTACCCCCAGGATTGAGGCCACGCTCCTGCCCTTTCTGCGAGCCTGCTTCCCCGGCGTGCACTTCGGCAGCCTGCGCGACAAGGGCAATCCGCTTCTGGAGTGCGTTCTGGCCGGGGAGCCACAGGGCATGGCCACACCCGTCAGCCAATACGTGCGCCTGCGCCTGAGCGTCATCGCCCGCCGGGAGGACGGCACCGGCGACTTCGCCAAGGCACAGAACCTTGCCGCCGACATCATCCACGCCATCACAGCCGGCGGCCTGCCCTTCCCCATCGTGTCCGCAGCACCCTCCTCGGGCCCCATGCGGCAGGCGGACGGGCCGCTCATCTTCGCCTACGCGATTCTGCTTCTGCAGGTATCTACCACATAACCCGACAAACCGCATGCCGCCACATGCCCTCACCTCTACAACAGTCCAACCCGAAAGGCACATACGGCAATGACCAAGCCAGACACCTCCTACATCACCAGCGGCAACAACGCCGACCTCGTCAAGCTCATCAAGGACTACGCGCTCTTCCTGTTCAAGGACGGCGAGGAGTTCACCATGCCTGCAGACACGGCATGGCAGCCGCCCGAGGGCAAAAAGCCCGTCGGCTACAACTCCGAAGACGGCGCGACCCTGCACCCCGAGCCGGGCGACACCACCGACATCAAAGCCCACAACGGCGACATCGTGGTCTCCGAGACCGAGCCCGGATACTGGACCCTGCAGATCCCCGGCATCGAATGCAAACGCGACATGGCCGAGGCCTACTTCGGCGTGGCCGCCGACGAGCACGGCGCTTTCCATATCAGGGACGCCACCACCAACCAGCGCTACGGCTTCGTGCTGGCGGCCCTCGACCAGTACGCCAACCCCATCATCGTGTGTGGCGGCAAGGCCAAGGTCAGCGACCGCGACGACCTGACCCTGACTAACACCGACACCATCAAGTTCACGGTCACCCTGCAGATGGCGAAAGCCTCCGACGGCTACCAGTTCCACGCTTACGGACTGCTCTCCGACGAAGCATCGCCCGCCACCACGCCGAAGGCGGCCGCGAAAAAGGCCTGACATCCCAGAACACGCATACTTCCCTCCCCCGCTGGATGGCGGTCTCGCGGGGGTGGGAACCCTAACCCAGAACAGACCGCCCCACCACAACAACAATCAACATCCAGGAGACCGCCATGAGCGATAAGACCACCTACGCCGTAGTTGAACCCCAAATCGATGAGGACGAGCAGGAATACCCCCAGGTCCATCTGGAGGCCTTGGGACTGAAGTTCGACCTGCCCAACCTGAACAGCAAGGCCGGGCTGCCCTTGGAAATCATCCAGATGATCTTCATTATCAAAAGCAAGGTCGTCCTCTCGGAGGAAGAGCAGTACCAAGCCATGGCGGTTTTCCTGGCTTACTTCGAACAGATCCACCCCACCCTCTGGAACAAGCTACGCAGGTCCGACAACGCCATGGGGTGGCTGACCGGAATTGTAAAAGCCTGGGCAACGGAATCCGGCATCGACCCAAAAGCGCTTACCTCCTCATCCTCCACGGACAGCACCGAGGAGCATTAGACGCGGACTGGCAGCAGCGCTACCGCACGACCTGGCGACCAGTAAGCCTGCGCGCATGGCTGAAAGCCCCGGCAATGAGCAAACCCAGCCCCAATATCGGCTTCGGCACTGCCTGGAGATTTACACGAGAAATACTGCGGAACCACACCAGCAGCAGCTATGCCGCACTCGCAGGATGGTCCTACATCCCCACGGGTGCCGAGATTGCCTTATGGGACCAGATGGAGCTTGAAGGCAGACTCAAACACAAAGGCTATCGCCCTTGGACCGACGCCAGGAACAACCTCTTCGCGCCGTCCCGCCAGGAAACCAGCCAACAACACGAGGAAAGGCTCGCCCGACGCAAGCGTCTTCAGGACACCTTCCACATATCCGACTGACCCGACCGCCATCGGGACCGACCTAAGAACAAAGTAGGAGCAACCGATGGCACAGGACGTGGGAACCGTATACGTCCAGGTCGAGCCCTCCGGACGCGGCTTCGGACGAAAAATCGAAGGCGACCTCGGCAATAGCATCGACAAAGCATCCACCCGTGGTTCAACAAGCCTTGTCGGCAAGATGGGGGATGCCTTCAACAAGATCGGCAAGACCGGGCTCGGGGTCATCGGCACCATCACCGGCGGCATAGCCGGCCTTGCAGCTAAGGGAGGCTTCGGCCGGGCGCTGGCCATCGAAAACGCGCAAGCCAAACTCAAAGGCCTAGGCCACTCCGCCGGCGACGTGACCGAAATCATGACCGACGCGCTCAACTCCGTCAAAGGCACCGCCTTCGGCCTGGGCGACGCCGCCACTGTCGCCGCCAGCCTGAGCGCCTCCGGCATCAAATCCGGCAGCCAGATGACCCGCGTGCTCAAGACCGTGGCCGACACCGCCCAGATCTCCGGTCGCAGCCTCACCGACATCGGCACCATCTTCGGCTCCGTCGCCGCCCGCGGCAAACTCCAAGGCGACGACATGCTCCAGCTCATGTCCTCCGGCATCCCCGTCCTCCAACTCCTCGGCAAGCACCTGGGAAAGACCAGCGCACAGATCTCCGACATGGTCTCCTCCGGCAAGATCGACTTCCAGACCTTCGCCGACGCCATGGAGGAAGGCCTTGGAGGCGCAGCGCTCGCCGCCGGGAACACCTTCCAGGGAGCGTTCGACAACATGCGTGCGGCCATGGGCCGGCTCGGTGAAGAGTTCGGCACTCCGGTCCTGAACGCGGCCCGTGACCTGCTAAACAAGCTCAACCCGGCCATCGACGCTGTCGCCAAACAGCTCAAACCATTCGCCGACATGTTCGGGGACAAGCTCGCGCCGGCTGTCAAACAGGCCGGCGACTGGCTGTCTGCGTTCACCGACAACCTCAACAACGGTAAGGAATCCATCGGCGACCTGGCCGGCAAAATTGCATCGCTGGCGGCCGGGTTCGGCGTGCTGGCCGGGGTTGGCGGCAACGTCAAGACCGTCAGCGAAGCCTTCGACAGGATCGGTCATGCCGGAGACAAAGGCATCAGCGACCTGCTGTACAAAGTGAAGGGCCTGCCGGACAATCTACAGGGTGCCATGGGCGGCCTGCAGCAGTTCAAGGGCTACTTCAACAAGGATCTGCGTGAGGCGATGGCCGTCGACGGCGACCCGTTCGCCAATGCCTTGAACCGCATAGGCAAGGGCGTGGACGGCCTGACCACCCCTTTCAGGAACATGGGCTCCAAGCTGGCCGCCACCGATATCGGTGGGAAAATCGCGGGACTGGGCTCCTCACTAGGAGCAGGCTTCGGCAGGCTGACCAGCGTGGCGGACATGCACTTCCAGGTCTTCTCCACCCGTATGAGCCAGGGCTTCTCGTCGGCTTTCGACAAGCTCGGGCACAGCAAAATCGGCTCAGCCTTCACACGCATAGGAGTCGGCATCAAAGGGGCGTTCGCCCCCTTGGCTTCGAACGTGAGCAATCTGTTCGGCGGGCTCGGCGACATCATAGGAGGCCCGCTGCAGGCAGGCCTTGGCAAGGTCGGCAGCCTGGTCGGCGGATTCTTCGCCCCAGGCAACTTCCTGAAGTTTTTCGGCATCGGCGCGCTCGCCTCGGCCCTGGTCGCCGGAATCGGCCTGCTCAGCCAGGGCATGGATGGCGGACTGGCCGCCATGATCAACGACATCGCAGGGAAGGCCCCGGCGATGATCGGCGAGATCACCGCGAAGGTGTTAGCCGCCCTGCCGGGGATCATGGCCTCGGGAACCCAGGTGATAGTCAGCCTGATGGACGGCATCACCGCCGCCGCCCCCTCGCTCATAGCAGGTGCCGCACAGATCATAGCCTCCTTGGTGCAGGGGCTGGCCCAGAACCTGCCGCAGATCGTCCCGGTCTCTCTGAACATGGTGATGACGCTCATCACTGCCCTGGTGCAGCAACTACCGCTGATCATGTCGGCAGGCATGCAGTTGCTGAGCGGAATCATCCAAGGACTGGTGGCCGCACTGCCCCAGCTGGCCGCGCAGATACCCATGCTCATCACTACGTTCCTCACGGCTCTGACCTCGATGCTACCCCTCATATTGACCGGCGGCATGGATATCCTGCTCGGCCTGATCCAGGGACTGGTAGCCGCACTGCCCCAATTAACGGCCCAGGTACCTGTCATCCTCACTGCAATCATCACGACGTTGACCCAGAACCTGCCCCAGATCATTCAAATGGGAACGCAGTTGCTTCTTTCCCTGATTGACGGACTGGTTAACGCCCTACCGCAGCTGGCAGCCCAAATACCAGTGATTATCGCCAATATCGTCAATACGTTGGCCCAGAACTTACCTCAAATCATTGAGGCAGGCATCCAAATAATCATTGCTCTGGCCAGCGGCCTGCTCCAGGCAATCCCCAAACTGCTAGCGGCCCTGCCAAAAATCATCAGCGGCATTAAAGACGGTTTCGGCAAAGTAAATTGGGGGGAAGTCGGCATGAACATCATCAAAGGAATTGCCGAAGGACTCGCTGGAGCCGCTAGCCAGCTAGCACAAGCAGCCGCCAATGCCGCCGGCAACGCGCTCAACTGGGTCAAGGATAAACTCGGCATCCACTCGCCTTCGCGCGTTTTCCGCGACCAGGTAGGCGTCATGATCGGCCGGGGCATGGCCCTGGGCATCACCGACAGCGAACCCACCGTCGCCCGCAGCATGCGCCGGCTCACCGACGGCCTCACCCTCGACGGCAGCTCCTTCGGCCTACCCGCGTCGAATGCCTCACTGACTGGCTTCCAGCGCCCTGCCCAAGGCCAAACGGCCGGTGCCAGCGTGAATGTGGCGATTGACGCACGTGGATCCGATCCGAACGTGCTGTTTGCCATGTTCGACACCAGGGCCGAATCAGCCGTAAACAGATGGGGGTGAGCGATGAGGATCCAGCTCGTCAGCGACCATGACACATTGACTCTGACCGACGACAGGCTCGACCGGATGGGAGACGCATGGATCAGGAAGGACGGGGTTGATGGCCTGTACGGCGCGACCAAGCCTCGTGAGACCGGACAAGCCATACCGCAGCAGGATGGGTCGTACTGGCCGGTCAGGCTGACCGCGGAGTCGCGCACGGTCACAATCCGTTGCGTCACGTCCACGCAATCCACGCTCGCCCTATCCGTGCTGGTGGACCGGATCAACGCGATGGCCTGCCGCCCGCTCACTCTTGTGGTCGATGACGCTTCCGGCCGAAGGGAGATGAGCGGCTGGCTGGCCGACGACCCGGCCCAAAGCATGTTGGCGAGTTTGCGCTCCATGACCTTCAGCCTCATCATCTACTGCCCGGACCCCCTCAAATATGGCCCCCGCATATGGTTCGAAGCTACCCATGCGCTCGCACGGGTGGAGAACGCCGGCAACGCCCCCACCTGGCCGTCCGTGCGCGCCGAAGGCGCACAAACCCTTACGCTCACTCTGGACGGCCACACGGTCCGCTGGCGCGGCGACGGGGGCCGCCTGGATCTGGACTTCACGGACATGGTTCCCTCGCAGGGGGTAATCGAATACGACGACGCCTTCCGCATTCCGCCAGGCATCAGCGACATCAGCGTGCAAGCACAGAATGGCGGCCAAGTAGGCGTGTCCCTTCGGCCGGCTTGGAGGTGAGCAGATGGCAGACGCACCTCTGACGCTCCACGCCTACTCGGCCCGCACGGGCAAGCACCTAGGGCGGCTCCCGTATACGTCCTGCAGCTGGTCGGACTCAATCTCGGAGCCCGGACAGATGCAGGCCGAGGTGGCCATGGGCTCGGCCAGCGCCGCTCTCCGCCGCCTCGACCCGTACGAGCTGCTGCGCCCTTGGAGGACAATCCTGGCGGTGCAGCGCACACCCGCCGAAGTCAAGCACGCCGGCGTAATCACCTCACGCAAGTGGGACCCCGCTACCCGCACGTTGTCCATCAGCGCAGGAGGCGGATGGACGCTGCTGGGTAAGCGGCTGGTCCTCGACCACGCGCTGGACACGGCCTTCCACGACGGCGACGTGCTCGTGGACGAGGACCATCCGGCCGGGCACTGGGCGCTCACTTTCGACGGGTCCTACCGCGACATCGCTGTAGGGCTCCTCAGAGAGGCAATGACATGGGGCGGCCTGCCGATTAGTCTGCCCGACCGGCAGGGCGGCGACCACACACGCACCTACTACGGATGGGACCTGGCTACCGTCGCTGATCGTATCTCCGATCTTGCTGACCTGCTTGACGGCGATGAGATACGCTTCAACCCCCAAGTGGACTCATCAGGCCGCCTGACCTTCGCCTTCGAATCTGCCCCTGAGCTGGCCGACCATCATTGGCGGTGGACCGCATCGGTGCCCGGCCAGCGAGTGCGTCTGACTGGCTACCAGGAGGATGGGTCCGGCATGTGCTCGGACGTGTGGGCCGTGGGCGGCAAGAACGCCGATAAGACCGTCATGGCTCGCGCCGCACGCGACGATCTGACCGAACACGGCTGGCCTGTCCTGCAGGCCAAGAACAGCGAGCACACCACGGTCTCCGAACTAGCAACCCTGAAACACTGCGCCGCGGCGCAGGCTTGGTACGGGGCCGGCATGTCCGAGACCATCGGACTGTCAGTGGGCGAGGAATATGACGTGCACGTGGGCGATTGGGCTGACCTCCGCGTAGAGGACGACTTCCTGGGCGACCGTAGGCTCGCTTTGAAGATCACTGATGTGAAGGGCTCCTCCGATAGCGACTGGCTCGACCTGCAAGCACGACCGCGGGCTGAAAGGTGAATGGCATGGGCAGATACCAACCAGGTGGCCTCGACGGATTCCTCTCATGCGACCGCCGCGACCGCAGGAAGGAACGCGAAAAGAACGAGGCGAACCGACCGACGGCCACAGAAATCGGTCAAGTGACCATCAAACTTGCCAAACTGACCAAGCAGCTAGCTTTGCAACAGGAGCAGATCCGACGGGCTACTCCCACAGTAACTGTGGTGTCCGGCTCATCCCCTGGTGGGCAACTGGGGGCAGACTGGATGTCGCTCATATCCCTGTCAGCGGCACGTGACACGTCATATCAGAAGGGGCGCGCACTGGTGCTTATTTCGGTCAGCGCAGTCAAAGACGGGGATGGCATACCCCTGTTGGAGTGTTTGGTGGGCGGCTCCCGAATAACGAGTTTCCCAGGCTCCACAGGCATAGGAGACAGTTTTGGCGGCACCGGGGCCACGATGATCACCAGCAACCAGCGAGTGGAGCTGCGCGGCAAATCGACAGTGGAATCGCCATCACCAGTCGGGGACGTGCACATGAGCGTGACGGTTGTCAGCATAGCGTGAAAGGAGGCCATGATGGCTGAAGGGGTTTTGGCCGAGCGTGTGGGCCGGCAGGATATCCTGCTGCTTCGTGGGGTGACGAACCGGATAGGTGTGAGGTGGGAGCGCGACCAGGGCGAGGGTTTCGCGCCGGTGGACTTGGTGGATTGGCAATGCTTGTTCGAGCTGCTGGCCCCGGATGGCGGAGTGTGGTATTCACGCTCATGCGACGCGCACGGCCCTGATGGGCTGGCCGTCGCCTATGTGCCGCCTGAAGCTTTCACGGAGGTCGTGTGGAGCGGTCGGCGCACCGGCTCTTGGAGGATCACCGCTAGCAGGTCCGGCGTCGTGGAGGTCCTGGGCTGGGGCCGCTGGGCGTTACTTGATTAGCACCATGCCCCCAGTCCTGCCGATGATGACGCTGATAGGCGTCACGGTCTTTCTCGCTGCAAACCATTCAGAAGCGTGGTGGCTCCCATCGGTGGCCGCCTCCGCTTTCACTTCCGGATCATCCCGGCTGCGGGCTCTGCGTTGTTGTCCTGGCTCATGTTGGTTCCGTTGTTTGTTGTGGTGTTCCCGGTTATCTATCGTATGGAGGTTTTGATGGTCGACCAGATTGTTGATAGGAAGACGGTGGCGATCCCGGGCCCGGTGGGCGATATCACGCCCCAGGCCAGGCAGGCGCGCGATGAGGCTGAACGGGCCAGCGAGGCCGCGAAAACGAGCGAGAAGCAAGCCAGAGCATACGCCCAGCAGGCTGGAGAGCGTTCCGACACAGCAACCGCGAAGCTCATCGGCGATGGCGCTTCGAAAACACGGACCGCATTGGATTCCTGGTATGGCGATCTTCTCGCGCGCCGTTCGATCCTGGTGTCCGTAGGGGACTCGTACATGGCCGGCTTCCGCACCTCGAATCCCGCCATGAGCAGCATGGCGCGCCGGTGCGCTGACGCGCTGGGCCTCGAATGCCGCAATTATGCGGTCGCGGGATCAGGCATGCTCGGTGGAACAGGAGACCGCTTCAAAGTACAGCTGGACCACGCGGCTTCCGCTCTCGCGGCCGATCTGGGACGCGTTTCGGTCGTTTTGATCGGTGGAGGGCGCAACGACGGGAGCGTCGCCTCCCAAGCCGGCTATCAGGAGGCCGTCCGATCCACGTTGCAGCATGCGGTGGATCTGTTCCCTGGCGCACATGTGGTGTTCGTGCCGGCTATGTGGGATGCGTCGTGGCCCAGCAACGATCTGCGCCACGTGTATGCCAAGGCCATGGAGGCCGCGGTTTTGGTCCCAGCCGTCCAGGCCGTTCGGGGGGCATGGTCCTGGGGGATCGCTGATCCGGGATATATGGACATCCATCCCGGCGACGAGCTGTCCGGCATATTCGGCCAGCTGATGGCGTCGGCAATACTGCACGGAGGGGACACGGTCTGGCGCGATCGCGAGCTGGCCCTGACCGCCGGCGGATCCAACGTGGAGCAGTTCGGAGGAACGGCTGTGCTGTCCCACGGCGTCTTGCATGCGCGCATCCGCGCGAATCGTCCGCAAGCGCAGGGTGCCAACCTGATCTGCCGGATCGAGCATGCGGCCACGCTGGGCGTGTGGACCACGTTCGTGGGCCTGACAGACGACAACCTTGTATGGCAAGGCAAGTTCGACGGACGCGACTTCAGCCGCATCGGCGACATCTTCGGCGCGTCCGGCGACCACAAGAACTACAACGCCCAAATCGTCTACCATCCACTGGTCACCGTGTGATCCCAGCCAGCCGACCGGGTCAGGCCGGCAGGCACGGTAGGAGGAAACATGCTTGAGCACTTGACCGGCGGCCTGATCTCCGACGGCGTGTTCCTCGCCCTAGTGGGGCTGGTTGTCAACCTCTGGCCGACAAGCGCGCGCCACCTGGCCACATGGCTGTACTCGCGGATCGACCCTGATCAATTGCCCTACGGATCCGCTATGGGCAAGCACTGGCACGAGATCCAAGAGCTGCGCGCCCAAGTCGACCGCGTCCAAGACCAGCTGCGGGAGATCCGCAAGGACACTATAAAAAACACGCTAATCGGCCTCATGGAGCAGCCCGGCGACCAAAGCGCCAAAGTGCGCTACGAGCTCAGCAAGCTCGAAGCCCTCCACGCCTCCTGCTGGGTCATGCAGGAAGCCGAATCGTACCTCGCCCAACACCACCAGAAGAGACAGCCATGAAACCATCCGCATTCCTCGCCATCCTCGCCTGCATCGCGGCGGCAGGACTCGCCACTCTAGGCCTCAGCCTTCTGCTGGCCTCGCTCCTGCGCGACCTGCTGCCCATCATGCTGTTCATTCTCGTCCTGGCCAGCTAGCCAGGCGCGAACCACAACCATGGCCGTCCCATCGTGGGGCGGCTTTTTTCATGCCCGGAAACGGGCGGAGAGGGGCCGGTCATGGCTCTTAATGGCATAGATATCTCCAGCTGGCAGTCTGGCATCGATGTGAGCTCGGTGCCAGCTGAATTCATCATCGCCAAAGCGACCGAGGGCACTGGGTACGTCAACCCGGACTGCGCCCGCGCCGTCGACCAGGCTTTGGACTGCGGCAAGCTCGCTGGCGTATACATGTACGTCCGCGGCTCCGGCGCTCAGGCCGAGGCCAAGTTCTTCGTTGACCAGGTCCGTGGATGGCTGCACAAGGCCGTTCTGGCGGTCGATTGGGAGTCGGGCTCCAATAACGCTTGGGGCAATGTGGGCTATCTGGACGCGGTCGTGGCGGAAATCATCCGTCTGACCGGCATCAAGCCGCTCATCTACGCGTCAGCGTCCGTGTACGGCCAAATCGCCCAGGTCGGCCAGAGCCACGATTGCGGCCTGTGGGTCGCCCAGTACGCATCAATGGATGGCACCGGCTACCAGGACGCCCCGTGGAACGAGAACGCGTACGGGTGCACCATCCGCCAGTACTCCTCCAACGGCCGGCTAAGCGGGTACAACGGACCGCTGGATCTCAACAAGTTCTATGGCTCCCGCGAGGACTGGCTGGCGTATGCGGCCTTCGATGGCTCCCAGCAGCCAGCGCCCAACATCACCGTTCCAGTAGCGCCTGACACCAATATTTCTGGTGGCGACACCTACACCGTGCAATCCGGCGATACCCTTTCGGGCATCGCCTCGGCGTACGGCACTTCCTGGCAGCATTTGGCAGAAATCAACAGAATCGCCGACGCCAACAGGATTTACCCGGGCCAGGTGCTGCGCATCGATTCCGCGGCCCCGGCGGCCGCTGCACCAGCTGGCTCCTACACGGTGCAGCCTGGTGACAACCTGAGCTCCATCGCGTTCCGCTACGGCACTTCGGTCCAGGCCATCGCATCGGCCAACGGCATCGCCAACCCCGACCTCATCTACCCCGGCCAGGTGCTGTCGCTCGGAGGTGGCGCAGCCCAGGACAGCGGACACTCGTACACCGTGCAATCCGGCGACACCCTTTCGGGCATCGCCCAATCCCTGGGCACTTCCGTCCAAGCATTGGCGTCGGCCAACGGCATCGCCAACCCCGACCTGATTTACCCAGGACAGACCATCAATTACTAGGAGACAACAATGACAGATCGAAATACGCTACCGCAGCACGCGGCCGCCAACCCGCCCGAGCCGCCAGCAGGCTCGTCTCTGAAGGATTGGGTGAAGGCGGCCCTGGTGCGCGCCGTCAAGACCGGAGCACAGGCCGCCATGGCCGCCATCCCCGTCAGCGCAGCCACAATCGGCGCAGTGGACTGGCCCATGGTGGCCGGCACCGCGGCCCTCGCCTCCGTCATCAGCCTACTCACTTCCATCGCCGGAGTCCCCGAGGTCGAGTCCGGGGCCAGCGTCCGGCGGATTGTCGGCAAGTAAACCCCACCACGAACAAGCGCCCCCGCCTCCGGCAGAACGGAGAACGGGGGCGCTTTTCTGCTTTCCACGGTGTGGGTTATCATCTGGCCAAGAAACCCTGTAGAATCATCCCAGCATGGGCCGGGGCGCACATGGTAGAGGAAGCACACGGACGAGGCAAAATCGTAGTATTCGAATATGCAGGATCTGGTCCAGGCCCCGGAGGCCATGATGTCACAGTCGAACACGTCCGCGTCCCGGCATAGGGCAACGAAGGCGTGCCCCACACCCATGATCCACTACGATGACACCCAGGACGTAAGCATGCGCCCCCGCGGCTACAACCCTGCAGACCAGGACACGGTCATCGCACGCCACCTGCAGATCAAGGCCACCATGGAACGCCATAAGGACGCGCTACTCGACAAGCTCCAAGACCCCACTCTCACACCGGAGGAACGCTCGCGAATCGAGGCGGCCAAGAATGAAGTCAGGCAGGACATCTCGGCGATCAGGGTATGGGGGAGCACAGAGGACTACGAGCGGATGCGACGCAAGTACGACAGGACGAAACACCGGCAATTTTGAGCGCACTTTGAGCGCAACCTGCCTAATTTAACTATTCCAACTGTCCAAGATGGCATACGAAAAAAGCCAACGAAAGTCAATCAGGAGTAGGTCTCACCGTCCCATACTTACTCCCCCTTGATTCTCCGGTTTTGCCTATTTTAGGGTTCGAATCCCCCTAGCTCCACAGATAGGATCCCGAGGTCACCTCGGGATCTTTTTATATTCGTTGGGCTTGCAAACGCCAGATCGGGGCCTATAGGAACTAAACGCGTTGTTTTAGGTTCTGTGTGTGGGTTTGGTTGTGTGTTGGTCAGAGTGTGGTGTTGGGGTATCTGACTGGTGTGTGGAACTCGTTCCAGTTGATGGCGGTGCCGTAGTGTTCGGGCTCGTCCTGTTCCTGTCTGGTTTCCCGTTTGGGTGCTGGTTGTGGCTGGTGGTGTTCGTCCCTGATCAGGCTGGCGGGGTCGGGGTTGTCGGTTTTCATGTAGCAGTGCCATTCGCAGGCGCGTCTCATGTGGCTCTCGGGTAGGCCGTGGTGTTGCAGGAGGGTGCGTTTGATGGGTGAGTTGACTCCTCCTTCCGGCCGGTTGGTGGTGCGTTCCACTGGCCCGCCGGCGGTGAGTTCGGGTTCCAGGAAGGCGAAGAGCGGCCTGTCTTGGAAGAGGTGTTCGAGCCTGCGGTAGCAGCGGCGGAGTTCCTGGTGGGTCCACCACCAGGATTGGTGGCTGGCTTTGGGGTTGGCTGGGTCGTCCTTGGCCATGGTGCGTTCGTCGATGAGGGTTTTCCATCTTTCGTGCCAGGCGTTCAAGGCCTCACCCCAACGCACCGCTTCCTCGATGGCATGGACCCGGGTGAGCTGGTCGGAGAGTCGCTTGAGTTCCTTGCCGGCCTGAAGTCGTGGTTTGAGTGTCAGGTCGGTTTTGGTGTTGCGTTGCACGTGCACCAGGCAGCGTCGGATGCGCGTGCCCGGCCAGCAGGCATGGCAGGCTTTCTGCACGCCGCGAAGGCCGTCGGCGATGAGCACGTCGGGCCCGGGGATGCGGGAGAACAGGGCCGTGCAGGCCGCCGTGTTCTCCTGATGGCACCACTGCCAGTCGATGACCTGGCCCGTCTGCCCGTCGATCGCTATCAGGAGGCACCAGCCGTGTGCCACATACGTGCCGTCGGCCATGAGCGTGTGATGGACCACCCCGTCCGGTGTGATTGCCGGCTTGATGTTCCAGCACCAGCCGACCCGTTTACGCCAGGCCCTGGCGCCCATGGCCCCCATCTGTTCCCGGGTCCTGCCCGTCAGCAGCCAGTCCAGGAACTCCCTCAACTGCGCGGCGCGGGCCCGGTCCTGCCTGCGCGCGGTGGACGCGATCGAGCAGGAGGACACATCCAGCGCTGCGTGCCTGATCTGTTGCGCCCATGCTTGCGCATCCGCCCATGGCATATGGGGCAATGCCTGGCCCTCTTCGATCTGGTTCTCATTCCCCAATCGAACAGGAACGGGCACCCCTGCAAGACCCCTATTAACAACCCGACCTATTAACAACCACCCAACACGCTTACAGCCACAAGGCCAAACCCCCAACATAAACAACGCGTTTAGTTCCTATAGCCCTATAATGGTGTAACGGTGGTGCTACTGTCACCGTTGATGTAATAACTCAAGAATGATAGTTAGGCCTATCTATCAGTGCAGTATTCCAGTTTTAGCTGGGTTGTCAGAGGTGCCATGGCTGACACCGCTGACTTCGTTATTGGTTATCAAGGATGAATTGACTCAGCAAACGGAAAGGGGCTTATGATGAAAGCTCTGAACACTATCAAAAGTAGGTTGCTCGCCAGCGTTGCTGTTCCACTTGCGCTGTCTATGGGAGTCGCCATGGTTCCCAGTCAGGCGATGGCTGCAGAGCCTGTGGATACCGCTTCGACATCTATCGTGAGTCAAGTCACCGATTCGCTGACTCCGAGGGATGTGCTGGAGATAGCGGATACCGCATGGGAAAACGGTGATTATGAAGGTGCTGGCATCCTGACCGAGTATGCATTCTCGATGCATGATGGCACTGCCGGTAATGGCTTCCAATCGAGGAATTGGGCTACGACGATCGCCAAGAAAGCTGTCATTAAGCTTCTGCGCTGGGGAGGTTCCAAGCTTCCTGCCAAGATTGCTCCGTGGGCCGGTCGGATTGCAGACTTCCTGGAAGCCACCGGCGTCTGGACTCATGCCGCTATCGTCTCAGGTTTGATGCAGCTGGGCATCCCTTACGATATTGCTGAATACACGGCGACATGGGTTGATTTGTTCCTCTGATTCATGGAGAGAGGGGTGAGCGATGAGTGACCGTGGACGATCAGACCATGTAACGGTTTCGGATGCGATTACCGGTGTTGGTTTTTTCGGAACTGTGTTGTTGGGTTTTGTCTTTCCTTTTGCGGTCGGCATTGGTGTCACTTATCGCTTGCTCCCTTTCGGTGGCGTTCGTTCCTGGGTGCATGGGTGGCGTGGGGTTTTGGGTACCATCGTTATCTTTCTGTTGTGGTTCTTTGGTACCTACATAACTGATGCGTTGGTGGATGTGTTGTTTAGCATGAGCAGTCACAAGGTCTTGAAGAAGCTTGTTAGCGAAGTTGTGAGTTTTGTGTTTCTCATGGGGTTGATGGCCTTGGCCTTCAGCAGGTGGGAAGCCATGGCGCTCTCATCTTTGATAACTGAGGTTCTCACCATTCTCATCTCCCTACTCGTCATTCATGCCGTTGATGCTGCAGACAAGCATGATTAATCTAAACAACGATCATTCCTAGGGAATGAAGCGGATTCGAGTGCCCCTTTTATGGGGCGGGAGAAACGCATCGGACGCGGAGAGGTCTCCTCCTTGGTTTGGGAGGAGACCTCTTCGGTTTGGTTGTGTGTGGTGTTAGTCGTCGGTGGGGTTGATGTTCTTACTGAGGGCCAGGGCGATGAGCGCTGCGAGGTTGTTGGTTCGGTCGAGGGTGAGGGCTTGGACCATGTATGAGCTGGCTTGGTCGGGGTCGCGGGCGGCCCAGGCCAGGTAGGCTCTGGAGGCGCTGAGGTGTGGGGTGGGGCCGACGGCGGCGGTGAGCTGGTCGAAGAGGTTGTAGGCTCTGTCGGCGCGTTCCTGGTTGACGGGGGTCCGGCCTTCGAAGCAGGTGGTGAGGCTGGTGAAGATGAGTTTGACGGCGGCGGGGTCGTGGGGTTGTTCGGTGATGGTGGTCAGGTCGTCTCGGGTGGTGTCGGGGTTGATGGCGGCGACCAGGAGCGCGTCGCGGTGCGGCAGTGAGGTTTCTATCAGCGCGGCCATGCGGGTGAGCCGGTCGTGTCCTATGGCTTCGGGCTGGTGGGTGCCGTCGAGTATGCGCATGATGCTGTCGAGGGCCTGTCGGCCTGCGGTGAGCATGAGTTGGGGGTCCTGGCTCAGTTGCTTGACGTCGTCCTGGAGGCTGGTTGTGGTGTTCATGGGTGTTCCTTTCCTTGGTGCCGGGACTGTTTGTGCCGACGCCTGGAATGGCGGCCCGGGTATAGCGGAGAGTCAAGCCCCCGCGTGGATCCGAACACTCCCCCGGAGGCCGAGGGGGCATGCTGTTCGGCCCCCTCGGCCGGAGCGGGGTGTGGGCGGAGACGCTCGGGGCTTGAGTCGCAGCGGCCCGGGCCAGAATGGAAGGGGGCGGCACAAACACCACATTCCCAACCCCTTCAGCAGCACGCCGCAGGCGTGCGACAGCGGCGGCCAGACATCAAGGCGCAGCCGCCGATGACCACAACCCCGGCCGAGCCGAGCATGGAAAAAGGGACCCCGTTGAGGGGTCCCTTGATGATGTTGCCCTGATGGGTCAGGCCATCTGGCTTCGGAGTCCTGGGTAGTGGTGTGCCAGGTATTCGGCGGTGGCTTGGCGGATCAGTGCCGATAGGTTGGTGCCTTCTGTTTTGACGGCGGCTTCGGCCCATTGGTCCAGGGCCGGGGTGGTGCGTACCTGCCAGGTTTTGCTGGTGGGTTGTTTGAGTTCGTCGCGGGGGCGGCCGGCGAAGATGGAGAGCAGGTCGTCGTCGGTCAGGGGGCCGGCGTCGTAGCCCCGGTATACCCGGGTGCCTTCGATGGGTGTGAATTGGCCGGCGTCGGCCATGCGGTCGAGTGCTTCGGCGTGTGCTGCCCTGTCGGCGGGTGTCTGTGTGTTGGTCATGGTCTGGCTCCTTGTTGGTTGTGTCTATTGGTATCTGAGATGTTGCCACCGGCTGGTCAGCGGCATGGCGTGGAAGGCGTGGAGCTGGCCGTCCTGCCATTTGCTGACGATGACTTCGAGCAGGTTGTCGGGTAGGGCCCCGGGGTGTGGCTGGCCGACGAAGACCACCGTCATCTCGTCGCCGTAGCCCTCGATTTGTTCGTGGCCTATGGAGTGGAGGACCGCGTGCCTGATTTCGTCGTCGGCGCAGCCGTGCTTGCGGGCTGATTGCTCTATCTCGATCTCCATGACCATGAGTGTAGTACAAATTGCACATACAAACCAGTCGTGCGTTCCTCGCGTTGCGGTCTGGCTGTCCGAACGCGGGGCGTTCGACGATGCCGATTCCACCCCGTGGGGTGGCGCGAGGCATCGCTGCGCCGCCGCCGGCAGCCGGCCCCGCTTGGTGGCGGGGCCGGCTGCGGGGTTCATTCACTCTTTGGTGTCCTCCTCCTGGTCGCCGTCGTCTGTTTCATCTTCGTTCCCTTCGTTGTCTTCCTCTTCAGGTCGGGGCACCAGGTCGCCGTCGAGACCGGATTGCTCTTCGTCGCTGATGGCGTAGCCTGCGGTTTGGAGGGCACGGTAGAGGGGTTTGAGCAGGCCGTCTATGTCGTCTTGGCTGCGCCAGGTCTCGTGGTTGATCTGTGTCTCCATGATGGCGTGGCACAGGGCGAAGGCCGTCTGGGTGCGGCGACTCTCGTCAAGGTCGGCCTTTTGCGCCAGCTCGGCTTCCTGGTCCTGGACGATGGCGCGCCATGTGTCCCGCACCTGGTCCCGGCTGACCCACCAGGTGCGTTGGCTCGCTTGGGCGATGACCAGCATGGACAGGGCCTGGGACTGGTTTTTGGCGGGGCGTTTGAGGGACATGAGCCGTTGCGTGTAGGCCAGCCGCAGGTCGTGGCTTGCCGTGTCCAGTTGCTTGGCCGGTGCGATTTCGGCTTCTTGTTCGGCTTGCCACCTGGCCAGGTCATCCTCTCTTTGCCGGCGTTCGTCCTCCTGGTCCTGTTGGGTGTATGGCTCCAGCAGGGTGATTTTGACGCGCCACTGTCCGCCACGGTCGAGCAGTCCGGCGGCCGTGGGTTTGTCGCCTTCCCATTCCTCCAGCCATGTGTCGAGGGCCTGCTTGGGGTCGGGGTCGGTATCCGGGGAGAATCGGGCGATGGTGCGCCAACCTTCCGGGTCAGACCAGGATTGTGATGGTGTCAGCGGCACGATGGGCAGCCCGGCCTGCTTGATGGCTTCCTGGGCCTGTTCGATCCACTTGTCCAGCGACCGTTTGGCCTGGACCTGGTGCAGTGTCATGTTCCAGTTGTTGGTGCCTGCGGCTTTGATGAGCTGGTCTTGCAGGCCTTCGTCGTCGCGGAAGTCGGCTATCGTCTCCAATTCCTCGAAGCTCAGCTGGGATGGCAGCGCGAGTATTTTCTCGTCGTCGATGGACGATATTTTGAGCCGTCGCTGCACGGTGCTGCGGCTGCGGCCAGTGGCTTTGGCCATCTGGTCCACGTCTTCGCCAAGGTCCAGGAGGTGGGCGTATCCGCGTGCCTCGTCCAGGGCGGTGAGCTGGTCACGGTGTATGTTCTCTACCAGCATCACCTCCGCCTGGGTCTGCTCGTCCATGTCGGTGATGATACAGGGCACGGTTGCAAGGCCGGCCTGCTCGGCGGCCGCCAGCCGCCGGTGTCCGATGACCAGGGTGTGCCGCCCCTCCTGGTTCGCCGGCGTGACGACCAGGGCCTGCTGTATGCCTTGGGACGCGATGCTCATGGCCAGCTCCGACACGTCTCCTATCTCGCTTCGGGGGTTGGCGTCGTTGGGCCTGATGGCGTCGATGGGCAGCATGGTCACTGTGGTTGTGGTGTTCATGGGTGTTCCTTTCCTTGGTGCCGGGACTGTTTGTGCCGACGCCTGGAATGGCGGCCCGGGTATAGCGGAGAGTCAAGCCCCCGCGTGGATCCGAACACTCCCCCGGAGGCCGAGGGGGCATGCTGTTCGGCCCCCTCGGCCGGAGCGGGGTGTGGGCGGAGACGCTCGGGGCTTGAGTCGCAGCGGCCCGGGCCAGAATGGAAGGGGGCGGCACAAACACCACATTCCCAACCCCTTCAGCAGCACGCCGCAGGCGTGCGACAGCGGCGGCCAGACATCAAGGCGCAGCCGCCGATGACCACAACCCCGGCCGAGCCGACCAGTTTTATGTTTGCCGATTGAAGGGTGATCTGCAGTAGCTCATGATAGAAGAAAGACCATCCGATAAGAAATGTGTTTATATTGTGAAGCTTTATCTTGATGAAGCTTTCTAACTGATATCCCGAGTATATTAAAGCTTGTTAGAAGCCGCCACTGCCTCTATCATATTTATATGATATGCACACTAGGGCGGCACTGTTTTATCTAAAGGGGTGTAACTGAGATGGACACCGCTCGTATTCCTTACCCTTCGCATCCTTATCAGAGCTCAGCCAATCTAGCCTCTATGCTGATACAGAACGGTCTCTCCGGCATCAGGGGCTATAGGAACTAAACGCGTTGTTTTAGGTTCTGTGTGTGGGTTTGGTTGTGTGTTGGTCAGAGTTTGGTGTTGGGGTATCTGACTGGTGTGTGGAACTCGTTCCAGTTGATGGCGGTGCCGTAGTGTTCGGGCTCGTCCTGTTCCTGTCTGGTTTCCCGTTTGGGTGCTGGTTGTGGCTGGTGGTGTTCGTCCCTGATCAGGCTGGCGGGGTCGGGGTTGTCGGTTTTCATGTAGCAGTGCCATTCGCAGGCGCGTCTCATGTGGCTCTCGGGTAGGCCGTGGTGTTGCAGGAGGGTGCGTTTGATGGGTGAGTTGACTCCTCCTTCCGGCCGGTTGGTGGTGCGTTCCACTGGCCCGCCGGCGGTGAGTTCGGGTTCCAGGAAGGCGAAGAGCGGCCTGTCTTGGAAGAGGTGTTCGAGCCTGCGGTAGCAGCGGCGGAGTTCCTGGTGGGTCCACCACCAGGATTGGTGGCTGGCTTTGGGGTTGGCTGGGTCGTCCTTGGCCATGGTGCGTTCGTCGATGAGGGTTTTCCATCTTTCGTGCCAGGCGTTCAAGGCCTCACCCCAACGCACCGCTTCCTCGATGGCATGGACCCGGGTGAGCTGGTCGGAGAGTCGCTTGAGTTCCTTGCCGGCCTGAAGTCGTGGTTTGAGTGTCAGGTCGGTTTTGGTGTTGCGTTGCACGTGCACCAGGCAGCGTCGGATGCGCGTGCCCGGCCAGCAGGCATGGCAGGCTTTCTGCACGCCGCGAAGGCCGTCGGCGATGAGCACGTCGGGCCCGGGGATGCGGGAGAACAGGGCCGTGCAGGCCGCCGTGTTCTCCTGATGGCACCACTGCCAGTCGATGACCTGGCCCGTCTGCCCGTCGATCGCTATCAGGAGGCACCAGCCGTGTGCCACATACGTGCCGTCGGCCATGAGCGTGTGATGGACCACCCCGTCCGGTGTGATTGCCGGCTTGATGTTCCAGCACCAGCCGACCCGTTTACGCCAGGCCCTGGCGCCCATGGCCCCCATCTGTTCCCGGCTCCTGCCCGTCAGCAGCCAGTCCAGGAACTCCCTCAACTGCGCGGCGCGGGCCCGGTCCTGCCTGCGCGCGGTGGACGCGATCGAGCAGGAGGACACATCCAGCGCTGCGTGCCTGATCTGTTGCGCCCATGCTTGCGCATCCGCCCATGGCATATGGGGCAATGCCTGGCCCTCTTCGATCTGGTTCTCATTCCCCAATCGAACAGGAACGGGCACCCCTGCAAGACCCCTATTAACAACCCGACCTATTAACAACCACCCAACACGCTTACAGCCACAAGGCCAAACCCCCAACATAAACAACGCGTTTAGTTCCTATAGCCCAGAATCTCTGAAGTGGGTGTCACTGCTCCAGGAAATCGGTGCAGACGCAGTCGTTAATATCATTCAGAATGGAAGCCACGGGGGAGGATCAGGTAAGTATAGACGCTGGGAAAAGTTTGCTATGCAAACGGCTTGGTGTCTTGACATCATTGGATGCAGCAATTGAAGGTCCATCTCTACTCAAAGGAAAGTTGCCATCTTAAAAGGCGACGTATGGGTACTTAGCTATCAAAGGCAATGAGCAAGTTATTAATATTCAAGAAGCGAGTTAAAACAGAAGTTGACACTGAACCGGGTTCTGATAATATTACTACAAAGCATAGTCCGCAACGATGGGAGACGCAATGATTGGGGAAGCTGTATACATGCGGGCGACGCACCCAGGATCTCCTTTCTTTGTCGATAGCCGTAGTCTCATGGCACATGCCGAAGAGTCATGGGATCCTGAACCTGACTGTCCGATAGGATGGGCTTCAAATAAATCCGAAGTATAGACATATATGCAGCCGACTGCTTGCATAATGAGGACCCACGGATGGAAAATTCATGTGACGGCTTCCCTTGACAATGCACAATCAGTTTTAGAAAAAGTTTCTAAAATCTGTATTTCAGAGCATGTTATGTTCAAATATCTCAGGGATAAACAACAGTACCGATCCTCCAATACCAAATATGCAGGACGCAGCTCTAGTGGAAAATTCATAACCATATATCCCTTTTCTGATGAGCATCTTGAAAGATTAACCCTCAAACTAGAGGAAGCAATAGGCGGTGAACCAGGACCTTATATCCTCAGTGATTTAAGGTACAATAACGGACCTATCTTTTTCAGATATGGGGCGTTTGTTTCAATAGAAATGTCCGATTCAGTACTCGTTGTCGTGGGGCTTTATAATCGCATGAGGTCTGGCGATACTCTGATCTCAGTACCATGAAGGTTAATATTATGCGTGATGGTGTGGTAGTAGCTGAACAGCTAAGTAAGAATTTCGTCTCGGGTGACGGGACTCCCACTGTGGTATTCAATGATCTTTCTTTTGTTGCTGCTGGTGGTGCCATGACCGCAATTACAGGGCCCTCTGGATGTGGTAAGAGCACCTTGCTATATTGCCTTTCTGGTCTTGAACAGCCATCTCAAGGAAATGTGTGGGTGCTGGGTGAGGAACTAACTAAGAAGAACCAGCGTAACTTGGCTTTGTTTCGCAGATCGCATATCGGGTTTGTGTTTCAGTCCTACAATCTTGTCCCGTCCATGACCGTTCGTGACAATATCCTGCTCCCCTTGACTCTCAGCCATCGCAAGGTCGATCAAGGAAGCATCGATGCCCTCATGGATAAGTTCCACTTGAGCGGGCACGACAATGACGCAGCTAGTTCGCTCTCAGGTGGTGAGCAGCAGCGGGTATCCTTGATTCGCACCTTGGTCGCGGATCCCGATGTTGTGTTCGCCGATGAGCCGACAGGTGCTCTTGACCAGAAGTCCGGACAGTTGGTTTTCTCGCAGTTGCGGGACTTCTCCCATCGACCCGGTAAATGCGTGGTCGTGGTCACACACGATCTCCGCCTGGCCCGGCAATGCGACGTCGTATACACCATGAGTGATGGCGGATTTGTCGCATCAGGGAATGTGGAAGAGCAAGCGTAGTTATTGCCCTGATTCTGTATGGCGATGCGGCGTGAAAGGTGTAAGTCATGAAGTGGGCGTTGAATGATCTGAAAGCCAATAGAGGAATCTGGGCCGGTGTGTTTCTTGTGCTTGTGGTCACGCAGACGATTCTGTGCGCCATGAGTGTATGCAAGGGAATCAATGATCTCAAACATGATTCCCCGGGGGAAGTGGGTGTGGTATCTCACCATCTCAGCACTAACGTGGACTCGGTCTACCAGATAGCAATGGTCCTGGGTTGCCTGGTCATTATGGTGACGATTCAGGCTTCCATAAGGCAGCGGCGGAAGGGACTTGCATTGTTGTCCCTGCTTGGTGCCACACCTAGGCAGGTGCTGACCCTCACCATGGTGCAGGTGTTCGTGCTGACTCTGATCTCCTCCATCGTTGGTATGGCGCTGGCGCCAATTCTTGCCCCACGGATTCTAAAGTTCCAGTTGGAGGCCGTGCTGTTACCGCCGCTTATCACTTTTACTTGGCAGGGTTTCTTAGACTTTGCTTTGAGGGGGCTTGCAGTCGGTTTCATTGTGGCTTTGTTGGGTGCTCTCTTTACTCTGCGTGCTTTGAGGAAAGTGCTTCCGGTTGAGCTGCTGAGAGGTTCAGGAACTGAGGAAGTCCACGTCACGAGAGCTGGGCGCGGTCTGAGGAGATTCCTTATTATCGGTGGTTTCATCGCCCTGCTGGCACCGGCTGTCGCTGCCGTCATCCTGGTGTTGAACGACCCCAAAACTCTGAGTAAGACCCAATTGGGCATCATCATGCAACCCATGTCATTAGGCCCGATCATCGCGATACTGCTGTTTCTGGTCGCTCTGGCCTATTCTGGAGGACCCATCATCCAATGGGCCACCAAAACATGGACGAATCTGGTTCCTGTGCAATCCGATGTCTGGAAGATCGCACGGGCACAAGCCATTGTGAGAAGTCGCGGGAAGGCATTCGGCTCCACCATCATCTCACTGACTGCTTGCCTGTTCCTGCTCGGTGGATTGTTAATCACAGGTCAAACCAGTACTGCTGCCATAAGTGGCTTTCCCCAGTTGAAAGACATGGGATCAGCCACACCGATAGAGCTTATGTCCAGCCTGTGGTCGGCCTTGCTCATTGCTGTAATCGGTGCGGTCGCCAGTTTCGCCATCTCTGCCAAGGAACGCAACCTTGATCTGGCCCTTATCTCCATCGCGGGCGCTGTGCCCGGACAGCTACTTGCCATATCGGCCTTGGATGGTTTCATCCTCGTGACCACCGGTATCCTTATCTCTGCGGGGGCCACCTTGCTCGTCGGAGTTTTCACCGCTGTGACATTCCTCCCTCTTTCCAAGAATCTCTTTGTAGTGGTCTTCCCCTGGAAGTTCTTCATTATCCTTGCTGTGCCCATTATCGCCGCGGGAACACTTTCCACATTTTTCTCTGCACGTTCTAGTTTGAAGCGATCGGCAATTGAAACCGTCCAAACAGCCATAGGCGAATAGCGGAAATCATGTCAACTATGCAAACTCAGCAACGTCAAAAAACCACAATTTTTAATGTATTCAGACTATTGAAACCGCACACAGCTATCACTGTTGTTGTGATGTCTGTGGGCATAGTGTCTTCAGGTCTGGCGTTACTACAACCTCTGTGTGTCAATTATCTTCTACACGCCATAGAACAGAGTCAGAAGTTGGTGAGACCAATTGCAGTCTTGGCGCTTTTGTTTGTAGCAGGCATCGTCCTGGATGGTTTGGGATCCAATATGGCAAACCGCCTTGCGGCGAAAATAGTTTTCGATAAACGTAGCAATCTCATTACCTGTATCCTCGGCCTGCCGGTACAAGAGTATGATAAGAGGGAGTCGGGTGACTATGTCTCAACTGTCATCTCAGATACTAATGAGTTACGCTCAGCCCTGTCATCAGACTTCTTTAAAGTGGCCGCGAATCTGTTAACAGCTTGCGGATCAGCTGTCGCTATGCTGTTCATTGATACCAGACTCTTTGCCGTGGCACTTATAACTTCGTGCACATCCATTCTGTTGATGATTGCTGCTTCTTCTCGTCTGCAGGCCTATACCGAACTGGTACAAGCTAAGACAGCAAGACTGTCTAATGCCATACTGCGATCATTAGCTGGAATTCGCACAATTAAGGCCTTTATGGCAACAGTGCCTGAAACGAAAAGAGTAGTCGGTACCGCAGAAGAAGTGTATCGGGCAACAGTAAAAGTGGCCAACAAGGAAACAATCATTCGGTCCATTGTGAACTGCGCCATACAGCTGACCTTACTAATCGTTTTTTCCTTTGGCGGCGCGGAAATAGCGAAAGGGGATCTTGATATTTCTAATTTCATCTCCTTTTCAATGTATTTGACTATGGTTGTTTCTTCGCTAAGCTCCTTTTCCTCATCTATAACCACGGCTTTCAAAGCTTTAGGACCACTCAGGAGAATAGAAGACATTGAATCTTTGCGCGATAAAAGCGAAACCGTAAGTTCGAGCAATATGCTTTCCCCAGATGGGCATTCCTCGTTTGATACAGCCAACATTACGCTGGAGTTCAAAGATGTATGCTTTTCTTACAATACAGCGGACAAAGATGATGAACGAAATACCACTCTGCAGAACATTAGTTTTAGCGCAGTCCCACACCAAAGAACCGTCATCGTGGGCTCGTCGGGTTCAGGTAAAACTACGCTGCTTTCCCTATTGGAGGCTTTTTATAGGCCGGATTCGGGGCATATCCTATACAACAATGTTGACTCAACTGATTTAAATGGGCCTATAGGAACTAAACGCGTTGTTTTAGGTTCTGTGTGTGGGTTTGGTTGTGTGTTGGTCAGAGTTTGGTGTTGGGGTATCTGACTGGTGTGTGGAACTCGTTCCAGTTGATGGCGGTGCCGTAGTGTTCGGGCTCGTCCTGTTCCTGTCTGGTTTCCCGTTTGGGTGCTGGTTGTGGCTGGTGGTGTTCGTCCCTGATCAGGCTGGCGGGGTCGGGGTTGTCGGTTTTCATGTAGCAGTGCCATTCGCAGGCGCGTCTCATGTGGCTCTCGGGTAGGCCGTGGTGTTGCAGGAGGGTGCGTTTGATGGGTGAGTTGACTCCTCCTTCCGGCCGGTTGGTGGTGCGTTCCACTGGCCCGCCGGCGGTGAGTTCGGGTTCCAGGAAGGCGAAGAGCGGCCTGTCTTGGAAGAGGTGTTCGAGCCTGCGGTAGCAGCGGCGGAGTTCCTGGTGGGTGCACCACCAGGATTGGTGGCTGGCTTTGGGGTTGGCTGGGTCGTCCTTGGCCATGGTGCGTTCGTCGATGAGGGTTTTCCATCTTTCGTGCCAGGCGTTCAAGGCCTCACCCCAACGCACCGCTTCCTCGATGGCATGGGCCCGGGTGAGCTGGTCGGAGAGTCGCTTGAGTTCCTTGCCGGCCTGAAGTCGTGGTTTGAGTGTCAGGTCGGTTTTGGTGTTGCGTTGCACGTGCACCAGGCAGCGTCGGATGCGCGTGCCCGGCCAGCAGGCATGGCAGGCTTTCTGCACGCCGCGAAGGCCGTCGGCGATGAGCACGTCGGGCCCGGGGATGCGGGAGAACAGGGCCGTGCAGGCCGCCGTGTTCTCCTGATGGCACCACTGCCAGTCGATGACCTGGCCCGTCTGCCCGTCGATCGCTATCAGGAGGCACCAGCCGTGTGCCACATACGTGCCGTCGGCCATGAGCGTGTGATGGACCACCCCGTCCGGTGTGATTGCCGGCTTGATGTTCCAGCACCAGCCGACCCGTTTACGCCAGGCCCTGGCGCCCATGGCCCCCATCTGTTCCCGGCCCTGCCCGTCAGCAGCCAGTCCAGGAACTCCCTCAACTGCGCGGCGCGGGCCCGATTGGTCCTGCCTGCGCGCGGTGGACGTGATCGAGCAGGAGGACACATCCAGCGCTGCGTGCCTGATCTGTTGCGCCCATGCTTGCGCATCCGCCCATGGCATATGGGGCAATGCCTGGCCCTCTTCGATCTGGTTCTCATTCCCCAATCGAACAGGAACGGGCACCCCTGCAAGACCCCTATTAACAACCCGACCTATTAACAACCACCCAACACGCTTACAGCCACAAGGCCAAACCCCCAACATAAACAACGCGTTTAGTTCCTATAGCCCACCCATGCCGAAGCCAAGATTAGGACACCCCGACAAACTCCGTACGGCATCAAGGGATAATCTTCGCCAATCACTGTCGGCAATCTATAGAACCCACACCTCAATCAAATCTTTAACCTCGACTAACCAGCATTGTTTTTATCTCCCACCTAACAGGGCAGAGCTCGCTCAGACTCCCATTCTTCATTGTGAATCATGCCTGCCACAACCTTTGTGCCGACAAACCTCCAAGGGCCTTACAATTATTCTGATTAAGGATGTCGCAGTCTATCTGCAAACAGATTCATGGGCTCATCGCAACGACTCTGGAGGCTTGCACAACAATGACCAGAACTGAAAAGGGCGCACTGGGCGCACTTACTGGGCTGTCCTTGGGAGATGCGCTGGGCATGCCCACGCAGAGCATGAGTCCAGCAGCCATCCATGAGGCCTACGGCAGGGTTGACACCCTTCGTGATGCTATTGCGGATCAGCCGATCGCTCCAGGTATGCCTGCGGGATCTGTGACCGATGACACCGAGCAGGCACTGATTGTCGCAGAGCTGATCATCGAGGGCAGAGGACACATCGATCCCAAAGAGTTCGCTAAGCGCCTTCTGGCCTGGGAGGACGGCATGAAGTCACGCGGATCACTCGACCTGCTCGGGCCATCCACCAAGCTGGCCCTGGAACAGGTTCGCCATGGCGCGGACATCATGACAACAGGAAGGACCGGCACCACCAATGGGGCGGCCATGCGAGTCGCCCCGGTAGGGATAGCCAACAGGCCCGCAGACACCAGACGGCTGGCCAATCGCATCTACGAGTCCTGCCAGGTCACCCACGACACGGTCACAGGCTTTCAAAGCGCAGCGCTGATCGCTACGACAGTCAGTCTGGGACTTGAAGGAATGACCGTTCGCCAGGCACTGAGTGAGTCCTTGCGCCTGGTACCCGCCATGGAAACCGCCGGAGCCTGGACACCCAAGGCATCGGTTCCCGCTCGGGCCCGCCAGGCAATACAAGTGTCCGAAGAATTCAGCGATGAGGACGACTTCGAACGCCACCTCATCGAAGACTGCGGCACTTCGGTGGAGGCCAATGAGTCTGTGGCAGCCGCTTTTGCCCTGGCCTGGAGATTCGCCGACGATCCCCAATCGGCTCTATTCGTCGCAGTCAACCTGGGCGGCGATACGGACACCATCGCTGCCATGACCGGCGCCATGGCCGGCGCATGCACCGGCCCCGAGGTGTTCGACCCTGCACTCTGCTCCCAGGTGGCTTCGGTATCTCACCTTGACCTGCAGAAAACTGCCCGTGGCCTGATTACCCTAAGGTAAAGCGCAAAACGGATACGACAGAATCCTTCAGGAATACAAGAATATAAAATCCAGTCAACCCCGAGATCATGGGGTCCACCCAGACCACACCACAGGCCTGACCAGACAATCCATCGCTGCATCCAGTACATCGTGAGTCAAAGGAGACAATCCATGTCAACTGCACCAAAAGAGGGCACCATCCTCTCCAGAGTTGAGCAAAGGGGCATCGAACCCGTGCCCGAGGATCAGAGGAACGGGTCGCCCGGTCAGCTCTTCTGGGTCTGGTTCGCCGCCAACATCTCGATCCTGGGAATCCCTCTGGGAGCTACCCTGATTGCCCAGGGCCTCAACCTCTGGCAGGCCGTGCTCGCCACGACCATCGGAGCCTTCGGATCCTTCGCACTGGTCGGCATCATTTCCATAGCCGGCAAAAGAGGCGGCGCCCCCCACGCTGACCCTGTCCCGAGCCATTTTCGGCGTCAGAGGCAATGCGGGCCCCACACTGGTGGCTCTGCTATCCAGGCTGGGCTGGGAGACGGTGAACACGATGACTGGCGCTTTTGCCCTGCTCTCCCTGATCGCCATCATCTTCGGCACATCAGCTGATGCCAAGCGCTCCCCCTTCCTGACCTTCGTCTGTATTGCCGTCTTCGTAGCCTTGACCGTGGTGGTCTCGGCCGCAGGCCACGCCTTCATCCTCACTGTGCAGAAGTGGGCCACCTGGATATTCGGAGCCCTTACCCTCTTGGTAGCCATCTATCTGGCCACGACCGTCGACTGGTCCTCCTTCATCGGCAATGCCCCCGGGTCAGCCAGCGCCTTCCTTATCGGAGTCGGCACCATAGCCGCAGGGACGGGCATCGGCTGGGTCAATTCCGGCGCAGACATGGCCCGCTACCAAAAGACCTCGGTAAAATCCGGCTCTCTGATCCTGACTGCAGCAGCCGGCGCCGGCATCCCCCTGGTCGTGGTTATCGGACTGGGATCGGTCCTGACAGCAGGCAACTCCACCATTGCCTCCGCCGCTGATCCGGTCGCCGCGGTTCGAAGCGCCCTGCCCGCCTGGGTTTCGATCCCCTATCTGATTGCCGCCTTCGCTGGGTTGCTCATGTCAAACAACCTGTCCGTATATTCGGCCGGCCTGACCACCATCACCCTGGGCATCAGAATTCCCCGCGTATATGCGGTCGTCGTCGATGTGGTGGTGACCACCTGCGGAGCCCTGTACTTCACGCTGGGCTCCGACGGATTCTACGGCCCCTTCGTCACCTTCATCTCCCTCTTGGCAGTGCCGCTGAGCACCTGGGCAGGCATCTTCCTGTCAGATATGATCTTCCGCAAGCGCTACGATTCGGACGGCCTGCTGAATCTTCAAGCCGATTCCCCATACTGGTACTGGCACGGCATCAACCTCCCGGCCATCGTCAGCTGGCTGGTGGGGATAGTCGTCGGCTTCCTGTTCGTGACGGCCCAGGTCTCCAAGAACGAGGTCTGGTTCTCAGGACCGCTGGCCGGCAGCTTCCTGGGCAGGAACGGCCTGG
This sequence comes from Bifidobacterium sp. ESL0825, assembly GCF_052606465.1. Classification (NCBI taxonomy): domain Bacteria; kingdom Bacillati; phylum Actinomycetota; class Actinomycetes; order Bifidobacteriales; family Bifidobacteriaceae; genus Bifidobacterium; species Bifidobacterium sp. ESL0825. The sequence goes on along the minus strand of NZ_CP199589.1, from coordinate 357,422 downwards.
CATGGCTGGTATCCCTCCTGCTGGGAGGAATCCTCTATGCCATTTTGCACCTCCTCTCCAAGGACTCCGTGGCGATGAGGAGCAGCGGTAATGACTGAACCCAGCATCCTTCATCTCGGTCAGGTGGTGATTGACCTGAGCATGAACATCGACCACCTCCCGGAACGCGGAGGGGACATTTTCGCCAGGCGAACCGCCATAAAGGTCGGCGGCGGATACAACGTGATCCAGGCAGCCAGGCGGATGGGGGCACCCATAGCCTACATGGGGGCGATCGGCACAGGTCCGATGGCGGACATGGCCCGTGGAGCCCTTGCTGCCCTGCAGGTTCCCGCACAAGGGCCTGTGCTGGATAACTGTGACACCGGATACTCGGTAGCCATGATCGAACCCTCGGGTGAACGCACCTTTGTATCGGCGAGGGGCGCAGAGACCCGGGTACCGGAGGGCACCTACGAAAGCATGAATCTGGTTCCCGGTGATGTCATCTACCTGAGTGGGTATTCCTTCTGCCACAAGGACAACACCCGAAGCCTGCTCGGTTTTGCCGAGAAACACCAGGGCGAAGGATTTTCGGTGCTCTTCGACCTGGGACCCATGGTGGCCGATATTGCATTGGATGTACTTGATGCGGTCAACGGTCTGCATCCTATCTGGTCCCTCAACGAACGCGAGGGACCAATCCTGGCGAAACGTCTGGGGTGCCAACCCGAAACTGGCGACGTTACTGAGTTGGAATCCCTCTGCCGCTCGCTTTCGTTGAGACTGGACAGTCCGGTGGTTCTCAGAGCCGGCGCCCGCGGTGCCTGGTACTGCCAGCCCAAGGATGCAATGCAGAGCCAGTACATTCCCACCCCGCAGGTCCATGCCATAGACACCAACGGTGCAGGCGATGCACACTCGGGTGTCCTCTGCGCGGGCATCTTCCAAGGTCTGCCCATTGAGGAGGCCCTGGTGCTGGCCAACTGTGCAGGAGCACTTTCCACTACCCAGCGGGGTCCAGCCACATGCCCAAGTGAAGAAGCCATACGAAAGGCCGCCAGCTCCCTGCAATGATGACCGGAGCAAAACCGGAGGAAACAAAGGCGGCCGCCGACTTCATGCCGACGGCCGCTTGGCCTCTCAACGAGGGACCAGAGAATGGCGTATCAGAGCTGCTTGCCCAGCTGATCGGCTGCGCGCAGGGCGTGAGCCACATCGGTCGGGGTCACCTCGAATGGCATGTTGCCCATGGTCTCGTCAGGGCCGCAGGCGTGCTCGCCGACCTTGAGCAGATCCTCCTCGCTGGCCTGGCCGATGCCGATCTGCTCCAGGGAGGTGGGCAGACCCACGCTGCGGAAGAAGTCGTAGACCCGGCGGGTCTCCTCCAGGGGCCGATCCTCAAGGACCAGCTGGGCCAGGGTGCCGAAGGCCACTTTCTCGCCGTGCAGCATGGAGTGGGTGCCCTCCAGGGCGGTCATCCCGTCATGGATGGCGTGGGCTGCAGCCAGTCCGGAGCTCTCGAAGCCCAGGCCGCTCAGCAGGGTGTTGGCCTCGATGATCTTCTCCAGGGCGGCTGTGCGCACACCGGCCTTGGCGGCGGCCACGGCCTTGACCCCGTCCTCCAGCAGCGTGTCACGGCAGAGACGGGCCAGGGCGAAGGCAGCCATGGTGGCGTGGCCTCCGGTCATGGTCACCGCGTTCGACTGCACGCAGGCGGCTGCCTCATAGTAGGTGGCGAAGGCATCGCCCAGTCCTGATACCAGGAAGCGCACCGGTGCCTTGGCGATCACGTCGGTATCCATCAGGACCACATTGGGGTTGGCAGGCAGGGGCAGGTAACGGTCAAAGACGCCCTCGGGCGTGTAGAGCACGGACAGCCTTGAGCAGGGCGCATCCGAGGAGGCTGCCGTGGGCACAATCATGACCGGCAGGTGGGCGAAGTGGGCCACAGCCTTGGCGGTATCCAAGGTCTTGCCGCCGCCGATGCCGATCACCGCGTCGCTGTCGCCCAAATGGGCACGATGGCGGTCGATTTCCTCCATGGAGCACTCGCCGCCGAATTTCATCAGTTCGTAGGGGATCCCATCGTGCTCAAAGGAGGCGACAATGTCGTTGTGGTAGAGCCCGTCGATGACCGGGTCGACGATCAGATGGGCGCCCTTGGTGCCCAGAGCCGCGTATTCTCCAGCCAGCTTTCCCATGGCGCCCTCCTGCTGAACATAGGAGCCGGGAGAGCACAGAACCTTGCGCATACATACACCTTTCTCATCGCTGATCCCGCCTTCGGGACCAGGTCCTTAGTGACGAGCCTCTTGGCCCGTCTGAAAGTGACCCTAGTCACATTACATGGTGGGATGGGTGTGCCGCGCCGTGCAACCGGTCAGTTATGAGGCAAGGAATTGGTCGTGCTCGTCGGCGACGACTGGGGTGTGGAAGCCGTACTTGAGGGGCTGGGCGTGGAGCCTGTCGCATCGGCAGACGGCGAAGGCGAGCTCGTGGGGTTCCCTCCCTGCTGTTGACCTTGCCCGGATCCCTGTTCGTTGCCTTGGTGCTGATTCGTTCCCGAAGGCTGATTCTGGGGGGCACCCGGGGTCGCCTGGTCTTCAGGCTGCTCAGTACGCTGTGCAGGCTTGGAGGGGGTCTCTTCCTCATGGCTGGGGGTTACCTGGCTGGTCGAAGGGCTGACCACGTTGCGGACCACCTTGTCGGTGCCTTCGCCTTTGGTCAGGGCATTGATGGCCAGGGCGGACAGCAGCACGGCCACCAGAGCGCTGACCACGGAGACGATGATGACGTTGCGGCGGCGCTGATCCAGTTTCTTTTTGCTCGTTGCCGCGATGGGGGCCGCGTGGGCCCGAGGACCATTGTTGGACGAAATGGTTCTGCCGGTCTTGGCTGCCGTCTTCTCGCCACCGACAGGAGGCATGACCTGGGTGGATCCATCAACCGGCGCCATGACCTGGGTGGACCCGTCGGCAGCACCGCTGGAATCGTCCCAAGCGCCTTTCCCCTGTGCCGGCAAGACCCTGGTCTGCCCATCAGCGGCTGAATCGCCTTCCGTATCCGTCTTGGAATCGTCATCATCCTGGTCGGCACCGCCAACCACGGACTCCTGCAGCTTCTGACCAGAGGCTTCCAAGACATTCTTGTAGATCTGCGAGGCCACAGCAGAGACGATGGAACCGATGGCTACGCCGATGATGGATCCCGCCACGCCGATCTTGGCGGCCAGCCAGAAGGAGGTCATGGCTGCAAGAGCGCCGGCGACGATCTGCGCCCAGGAAATGTCATGAAAGAACTGCTTCACTCCGACCCCTTTTGATCCAACGGCTGGTTGCTGCGCTCTTATGGTAGCTGGTCGTCATGGCGATCCTGTGATGGTCAGTCGGTCTGAACCAGCCCTCGGGGGTTGTCCCAGTCCCCCCGCATGGCGATGGCAGGACCGCGATTGTAGTCGATCATGGACCAGCGCAGACCGCCGTCTGGCAGGTCTCGTGGCATCAATCGCGCCCAGTGGGCATTGCGCATGGTGACCAGACCCAGGTATTCGGGATATTCACTGGCCATGCCCAGCAGAGCCTGGAGGGCCTGGGCTATGAAGGACCCATGGGAGAAGACCATGAGATCCGTATCCGAACCAGCCCGGTGGATCCAACGGTTCAGGGTTTCCAAGCCTCGTTTGCCTACCTGGGCCTTGGTCTCGGCACCGTGCAGCAGCTCTCCCCCGGTGCCTCGGGACCAGGATTCGTAGTCCTCGGGCCAGCGTTGGCGAACCTCCTCGGCGCTGGCTCCCTCCCACTCGCCAAAGCTGCGTTCGCGCAGACCTGGATCAAGATGGACCGTCTGGCCCAGGGGGTCGGCAAAGGCATGGGCGGTGGCGGCAGCCCTGCCCAGGTCAGAGGAGACCACCAGCAGGTGACGGTCTTGAGGAGCGCCATCCACGTACTCAGCCCGGAGCTCCTCGGCAGCCCTCTCCACCTGCCAGCGGCCCACGCTGTTGAGGGGAATATCGATCTGGCCCTGCATCCGGTGCTTCGCATTATATGAGGTCTGCCCATGACGAACCACGGTCATGGAGCGCACATGCCGTCCGTCCTCGACGGTGGCAACCGAGTCAGTCATGGCTTTCCTGAGGGTCGGCGAAACGGCTGCGCAGATCATCCCCATTCAAATCATCAGCCTTGGAGGCCAGTCGGCTGTCCTGGTCGTCATCGGCAAGGGTGAAGGGGTGCTCCAGCTGCAGGTCCACCTGAGGGCAGTCCTTCCACAGCCGTTCCAGGTCATAGTAGGCCCGGGCCTGCTTGTGCATGATGTGGATGACAAAATCACCGTAGTCCAGCAGAACCCACTGGGCCTCCTGGACGCCCTCCCGCGAGCGGGGATCCAGATTCTTCTGCAGATGGAGCTGCTTCTCCACCTCCTCGGCGATGGCCAGGACCTGACGTTCGTTGCTGCCGGTGGCCACCATGAAGATGTCGGTGATGGCTATGGGCCGGGAGACGTCGAAGGCCACGATGTCCATGGCCTTGACATCGTTGGCAGCCCGAGCGGCCACCCGGACCGCGTCGATGGATTCCTGCAATGCTGGCACTTGTCACGCCTTTCCTTGTTGTGAAGCCGATGCTCCCAAGATTACCGCTCCCAGGCAGGCTTCCAGTCCGGAACCTGATGCTGGTCATTGGTGGAGTAGACCATGGCTCCGTCCTCGACCGGATGACGGATGACCGATCCGGCGCCGGTCGTGACCCCGTCGCCCACCTGGACGGGGGCCACGAAGAGGTTTCCTGCGCCCACGTGCACCTCCGACCCGATCTCGGTGCGGTTCTTGTGCACGCCGTCGTAATTGGCCGTGATGGATCCGCCGCCCACGTTGCTGTCGTGGCCTATGTGGGCATCACCCACATAGGAAAGGTGGGGCACCTTGGTCCCGTGGTCGATGGTGGCCTTCTTCATCTCCACGAAGGCCCCGGCCTTGGTGTCCTCGGCAAGGACGTTGCCGGCCCTCAGATAGGTCCATGGGCCGATGTTGGCCCTGGCTCCGATCCGGGTCTCCTGCACGCGGGAACGCTCCACCCTGGCCTGCGGCTCGACGATGGCGTCGATCAGTGTGGTATAGGGGCCGATGACCGCGTCCGAGGCGATCTCGGTATGACCCTGCAGGAAGCATCCGGGCAGAATGACGGCATCCTGCTGGATGACCACGTCGTCCTCGATCCAGGTGGTGGACGGGTCCAGGATGGTCACCCCCTGGCGCATGAACTCTTGGCAGACCCGCAGGTTATGGGCCTTGGCCAGATCAGCCAACTGGATCCTGTCGTTGACACCCTCCACCTTGAGTGGATCAGGAGCGGCGAAAGCCCCGACCCGGCCCAGGCGACGGGCCGTCTCCAGGGCGTCGGTCAGATAGAACTCCCCCTGGGCATTGCTGTCGTCCAGACCACGAACCGCCTGTCGAAGCAGATCAGCCTCGAAGACGTAAACGGAGGTGTTGACCTCCTTGACGGCCAGCTCGGTGCCGGTGGCATCCCGTTGTTCGACGATGCGCAGGACCCGTCCATCCTGGTCACGAATGATGCGGCCGTATCCGGTGGGGTCGTCCAGATTGACCGTCAGCACGGTGGCCCCGTCACCGGAATTGACATGATAGTCAAGCAGGCTTTGCAGCGTATCCGCGTCCAGCAGGGGCATGTCCGAGGCCACGATCAGCACCTGGCCGTCGTGCTGGAGCTCGCCATCCAGCTGATCCACGGCGCACTGGACCGCACGCCCCGTGCCCGGTCGGCTGTCCTGACGCACGATGCGCACCTGGGGATCGTAAGAGCGTGCAGCCTGCGCCACCAGGTCGGCCTGATGATGAACCACCACGGCCGTCAGCTCGGGATTCAGGGCGGTCACCGATGTCATGACCCTTTGCAGGAAGGTCTTGCCGGCCAAGGTGTGCAGAACCTTGGGATGAGCCGAATGCATGCGAGTGCCCTCGCCTGCGGCCAGAATGATGCCAGCGGTCAGCGTCTTGCCGCCGCTCAAAACTCCACCACCCCGCTCTCGGCGATGTCGATCAGATCCTGAATGGAGTCCACCACCTGGTCAGGGCGGTAGGGGAAGGTTTCCACCTCGGAACGTGTGGTGATGCCTGTCAGCACCAGGAAGGTGTTCAGACCGGCCTCGACTCCGGCCACCACGTCGGTGTCCATCCGGTCGCCGATCATGGCCGTGGTCTCGGAGTGGCCGCCCACCCTGTTCAGGGCCGTGCGGAACATGATGGGGTTGGGCTTGCCCACGAAGTAGGGCTCCCGGTTGGTGGCCTTGGTCACCAGGGCCGCCACCGCGCCGGCTGCCGGCAGGACGCCGTTCTCGCTGGGGCCGGTGGCGTCCGGGTTGGTGCAGATGAAGCGGGCGCCTCCCAGGATCAGGCGGATGGCTGTGGTGATGGACTCAAAGGAGTATGTCCGGGTCTCGCCCAGGATTACATAGTCCGGGTTGATGTCGGAAAGAATGAATCCGGCCTCGTGCAGGGCCGTGGTCAGCCCGGCCTCGCCAATCACATAGGCCGATCCCCGCGGCATGGTCCGGGACACGAAGTCGGCGGTGGCCAGGGCCGAGGTCCAGATCCGATCCTCGGGCACGTCGATGCCCGAACGGCCAAGGCGGGCCGAAAGGTCACGAGGGGTGTAGATGGGATTGTTGGTCAGCACCAGATACTGGCGGTTGTTGCGCTTGAGGGTGTCGATGAATTCGGCAGCTCCGGGCAGGGCCGTGTTCTCGTGCACCAGCACGCCGTCCATGTCGGTGAGCCAGGTTTCGATCTTCTTGACTGCCAAGACAGTTCCTTTCGGTTGGTCACCGACCCCAACAAGGCCGTCTCCGACCGGAATCGGCGAGCGTAAGCTCCCCCACCTGGATTCGAACCAAGACTAAGGGTTCCAAAGACCCGTGTGCTGCCTTTACACCATGGGGGAAGGGCGGAACCCTTGAGGCCCCGCCAGGTTTATTATGCCACAGCCGGACGATTACGCCACGCCATGCCGGGCAGGCAGGGCTTTAGGCAAAGAGGAAGCCCTGGCCGTGATGAGCCGGATACGTGTCGAAGAGCCGGGCCACCGAGCCATCCTCAAAGACCGCCTTGATGGCCGAGGCCAGCAGAGGGGCGATGGACAGCACAGTCAATCCATCCCAACGCTTCTCCTGGGGAATGGGGACCGTATCGGTGACAATGACCTCCTTGGCCTGGCAGGACTTGAGCCGTTCCACGGCAGGCCCGGACATGACGCCATGAGTGGCCACGATGGTGATGGAGTTGGCGCCGGCCTCCTCCAGGACGTTGCAGGCCTCGGTGATGGTGCCGCCTGTGTCGATCAGGTCGTCCACCAGCACACAGTCCAGGCCACGCACGTCGCCCACCACCCGATGGGCCACAGCCTTGTTGGGCTGGGTGATGTCACGGGTCTTGTGGATGAAGGCCAGGGGAACGCCTCCCAGGCGCTGGGCCCACTGCTCGGCCACCCGGATGCGGCCGGCATCTGGAGAGACCACGGCCACCTTGGACAGGTCCATCCGGTCGCGCACATAGTCCACCAACACAGGCATGGCGATCAGATGGTCCACAGGCCCATCGAAGAAGCCCTGGGACTGGGCGGCGTGCAGGTCAACCGACATGATCCGGTCCGCGCCAGCCGTCTTGAGCAGGTCGAACATGAGCCGGCAGGAGATGGGCTCGCGCCCCAGGTGCTTCTTGTCCTGACGGGAGTAGCCCAGGAGCGGGCAGACCGCGGTGATGGATCGCGCCGAGGCCCTCTTGAGGGCGTCGATCATGATCAGCTGTTCCATGATGGACTTGTTGACCGGGTCTGAGTGGGTCTGCAGGACGAAGACATCCGCACCGCGCACCGACTCAGTATAACGCACATACATCTCGCCGTTGGCAAAGTCGTATGCCGTCGTCTCCAGGACGTCGATGCCGAGTTGATCGGCCACGTCCGCCGCGAGTCTGGGATGGGCCCGGCCTGTGACAAGTATGAGATTTTTTCCTGGTCTGCCTTTGAGTATCGCGCTCACCATATCTCCAAACGTTGTTTTCGCTGAAGCGGACAGCCTCCATAATAATGGCGCGCGCTGACACAGCCGGGCTGTCCGTGTTGGCGAGTCCGACAGCATGCGAAGCTCAGGAAGCCGAGCGGTAGAGCCCGTGTTTGTTGATGTACTGCACCACCCCGTCCGGAACCAGGTACCAGACCGGCATGCCCCTGGCCGAACGACGGCGCACATCTGTGGACGAGATGGACAGGGCCGGAATCTCCAAGGTATCCACCCGCTGGGCAGGCACCTGAAGGTCGTCCAGGCTGGAGGAGTAGCCGGGCCTGGAGACGGCGACGAACTTGGCCAGGTCCCACATCCGGTTGGCATCCTTCCAACGCATGATCTCGGCCACAGCGTCCGCCCCGGTGATGAAGAAGAGGTCGCTGTCGGGACGCATCCGCTTGATGTCGCGCAAGGTGTCCACGGTGTAGGTGATGCCAGGACGCTCAATGTCCACCCGGGAGACGGTGAACTTGGGGTTGGAGGCCGTGGCGATCACGGTCATCAGATAGCGGTCCTCAGCATTGGTCACCGTCTTGTTCAGCTTGAAGGCCGGACGGCCGGTAGGCACAAAAATGACCTCATCCAGGTCGTAGACCCAGGCCACCTCCGAGGCAGCCACCAAGTGGCCGTTGTGAATGGGGTCGAAGGTGCCGCCCATGATCCCCACCCGGGGTCGGCGGTTATGGTGAGAAGGCCTACAGGATCCGTCAATATCTGATGGCTCCTGCCCGGATTCCCCCTCCTTGGACAGTTCAGACATCATCCGGTTCACCCCTGCTCGCCCTCCCGTCTGGCTTCCGAGGCGTTCTCCTCGTTCTCTGACTTGGCCTCCTGGCGCATCTGCTCGGCGCTGGGGTTGACCCGGTCAGGATCAATCCGCTCCATATCGGCATTCCACTCCTCCTGGACCACCCGGCGGATCTCGGAATAGGTGGGCAGGGGGAAGCCCGGCTGGTATGCCCGACGAACCTGAGCCACGCATCCGGTGACAGCTACCAATGAATCGGACAGGTCAGCGATGCGCCCCTCCTGCTCCTGTTTGCGGAAGACCGGCACCCGCTCCTCCATGACGGTGATGTTGTGCCTGACCTGATTGAGCTGGTCCTGGTCCAGGTCGTACACATCATCGGCATGCTCGTCAGGCCAGCCAATCAGGACAGCGTCGGCGTACTCAAGGCAGGAGCGCTGGTCTGCATCCGGGATGCCATCCTCGATTTGCACCAGAAAGACGTACCGCAGCAGGCTCAGCCGCTCTGAAGCCACCCTCAGCCAGATGCGCGGATTGTCGTGCTCGCGCTGGAAGAGCTCTTCGATCTTCTCGTTCACGGCCGCACCTGCCCCCTGCCGTAACCGATCCATTTGGTAGTGGTCAGCTCCTGCAGACCCATGGGTCCTCGAGCATGCAGCTTCTGGGTGGAGATGCCCAGCTCAGCGCCCATGCCGAACATGCCGCCGTCGGTGAATCTGGTCGAAGCATTGACCATGATCACGGCCGAATCCACCCGACGGGAGAACTCCTCCACGGCCTCGTAGTCCCGAGCCAGGATGGCCTCGGTGTGACCGGTGGAGTGACGGTTGATGTGATCGATGGCTTGATCCAGGGAGTCGACCACACGCACCCCCATCTTCAGATCCAGATACTCACGGTCCCAGTCGGCTTCCTCAGCGCGAACCAGCAGATCATCAGGCAGACCCTGCCCGGCAAGGATGTCCATGGAGACCGCATCCAGGTGCAGCTCGACCTGGGCCTGCGTCAGCGCTCGGGCCACACGGGGCAGGAAGTCGGCGGCCACATCCCTGTGCACGATCAGCTTTTCAGCGGCGTTGCAGACGCCCACCCGCTGGGTCTTGGCGTTGACGATGATGGGGATGGCCTGATCCATATCCACTGAGCGGTCCACGTAAATATGGACATTGCCTGCCCCGGTCTCGATGGTGGGCACAGTGGCCTGCTCGATTACGCTGCGGATCAGCCCTCGGCCGCCCCTGGGCACCAGCAGATCGATATGGCCGCGTGCCTTCATCAGAGCCTGGGCCCCCTCGCGACCGTATCGGTCCACGGAAGCCACCAGAGCCGGATCCAGCCCCTGCTCACGAAGGACCCCGGCTATCAGCTCCACCAGGGCGCGATTGGTGCGCTGGGCCGCGTGACCCCCTCGCAGGAGGGCCGCATTGCCGGACTTGAGGCAGAGGGCCACCACATCGATGGTTACGTTGGGCCTGGCCTCGTAAATCATGGCCACCACGCCCAGGGGAACCCGCACCTGATTGAGCCGCATGCCGTTGGGCATGTCATGGCCGCGAACCACCTCGCCCAGGGGATCGGTCAGCCCCGCCACCATGCGCACGCCCCGGGCGGCGTCCGCGATACGAACCTTGTCCAAGCGCAGACGGTCTATCAGACCGGCGCTCATTCCTTCTTCAAAAGCCTGGGTGCAGTCCTGCTCATTGACTGCGGCAATCTGATCAGCCTGATCGATCAGTGCATCGGCCAGGGCCAGCAAGAGGGCATTCCTGGCCTGGCCGTTCATGCCTGCCAGGCCTGCCTGTGCAGCAGCCGCCGCATCGGCCATGGCACAGACACGATCGAACACATCCTGACGATCGGAGTTCTCGTCTTCACTCATGTTCGTCGGATCCTTTCGCCCTCACGGGTCTGCCAGACCCATATTCTGTACCGATTGTAACCCTCAGCGAGGGCAATGACGACAGGAGGAGGGAGGGCACTGCCGCGCCTGCCTCCTCCAAGGGCCGATCAGTGGGTCTGATCCAGCTCAGGATAGAGCGGGAAGGCCTCGACCAGGCGGTCCACCCGGGCCTTGAGGGCATCCAGATCCGCCTGGGGACCCTGGGCCAGCGCAGTGCCGATCACGTCGGCCACCTCCTCGTACTGGGCCGGGCCGAATCCGCGCGTGGCCAGGGCGGAGGTCCCGATGCGCAGTCCGGAGGCCACAGAGGCGGGACGCGGATCGAAGGGGACCGTATTGCGGTTGACGGTGATGCCGATCCTGGCCAGCAGGTCCTCCCCCTGACGGCCGTCCATCTCGCTGTTGCGCAGATCCACCATGACCAGGTGGACATCAGTCCCTCCAGTGAGCACGGTGATGCCGTTGTCGGCCACGTCCTTGGCCATCAGGCGCTCAGCCAGAATCTTGGCGCCCTCCAGAGTGCGCTCCATCCGCTCCTTGAATTCAGGCGTGCCGGCCAGCTTGAAGGCCACAGCCTTGGCGGCGATCACATGCATGAGCGGGCCGCCCTGGTTGCCGGGGAAGACCGAGGAGTTGAGCTTCTTGGCATACTCCTGACGGGCCAGGATGAACCCGGACCTGGGTCCGCCCAGGGTCTTGTGGGCTGTGGAGGAGACCACATCGGCATAGGGCACCGGGCTTGGATGCAGACCGGCCGCAACCATGCCGGCGAAGTGGGCCATATCCACCCAGAACTTGGCCCCCACCTCGTCGGCGATCTCCTTCATGGCTGCAAAGTCCTCAATGCGCGGATAGGCGCTCCACCCGCCGATGATCAGGGCCGGATGGGTCTCCAGGGCCCGCTGGCGGATGATCTCAGGCTCGATGCGGAAGGTGTCCGGATCGACCCCGTAGGACTCAGCATGGTAAAAGCGTCCGGAGAAGTTGATCTTCATGCCGTGTGTCAGGTGGCCGCCATGGTCCAGGGCCAGGCCCAGCACGGTGTCGCCGGGCTTGATCAGGGCCTGATAGACGGCGGCGTTGGCCTGGGCGCCCGAATGCGGTTGGACGTTGGCATATTCGGCGCCGAACAGGGCCTTGGCACGGTCCCGGGCCAGGTTCTCGACCTGGTCCACCCACTCGCATCCGCCGTAGTAGCGTTTGCCGGGATAGCCCTCGGCATACTTGTTGGTCAGCACGGATCCCTGGGCCTGCAAGACAGCCTTGGGCACGAAGTTCTCAGAGGCGATCATCTCCAGACCGCCGCGCTGGCGCTCCAACTCTCCATCCAGCAGTGCTGCGATCTCCGGATCCACCTGCGAGATCGAAGAGTTCAGGACATCGTAGGATTGCTGTACCGGGTTCTCTTCGACCATGGGTCGCTCCTTTGTCTGTAACGTACAGCCTCGGATACAGGGGCTGGTGGGCAACACTGTACGCCATGCCGACCCCTGGCAGGCCCTGGCGTCCACAGACAGTTTCCTCCGCGAGCCGAGCAAGGCCATGGTTCGGACCCCTGCACGGGGTAGAATGCCCTGGTAATGATCAGTTCGGCGACATGGCGGAGGGGCAGGCAACCATGAGCACATACCACAGCACCAGAGGCGGCAAGGAGCAGCTGCAGTCCAAGCAGGCCATCAGACGAGGCCTGGCTCCTGACGGCGGACTCTACGTCAGCGATGGACTGGACGCACTGACCATCGACCCTGCCGACGTTGCCGGCCTGGACTACAAGGGCACGGCCAAACTGGTCCTTTCGAGACTGCTGAGCGATTACTCTTCCGCTCAGCTGGACTCCTGCCTGGACGCAGCCTACGGAGAGCAGTGGTCCGATCCGGCAATCACCCCTCTGGTGGACCTGGGCGGCAACGACTTCGTACTGGAGCTCTTCCGCGGGCCCACCTCGGCCTTCAAGGATGTGGCCCTGCAGCTCCTGCCGAGACTGATGGCCCTGGCCGGGGACGATGGCGAACGGATCATGGTGCTCACGGCCACCTCCGGAGACACAGGCAAGGCGGCGCTGGCCGGTTTCGCAGACGCGCCGGGCACGGGCATCACTGTTTTCTATCCTCAGGGCAAGGTCAGTCAGATCCAACGCCTGCAGATGGTCACCCAGGAGGGCGGCAACCTGCAGGTCTGCGCGGTTCGGGGCAATTTCGACGATGCCCAGTCCGCAGTCAAGTCCATCTTCGCCGACGCTGATCTGGCTCATGAGCTGGACGAGAAGGCCTCAACCGTTCTCTCGTCGGCCAACTCCATCAATGTGGGCCGCCTGGCCCCGCAGGTCGTCTACTACTTCCGGGCCTACGGGTCCCTAATGGAATGGGGAGTGATCAGACCTGGGGATCCGGTCGAATTCTGCGTGCCCACCGGCAACTTCGGCGATGTGCTGGCCGGATACTACGCCAAGATGATGGGCCTTCCGGTGGCCCGCCTGACCGTGGCCTCGGACCGCAACCGGGTCCTCAACGACTTCCTGACCACTGGCGTCTATGACCGCAACCGCCCCTTCTACGCCACCACCTCCCCCAGCATGGACATCCTGATCTCCTCCAACCTGGAGCGGATGCTCTACTACATGGCCGGCGGCGACACCGAACTGATTGCCTCGCTTATGGCCGATTTGGAGTCCAAGGGACGCTACCAGGTGCCTGAGGCCCTGCTGACCAGAATCCGCGGGCTCTTCTCCTGCGGCTGGGCCGACGAGGACCAGGTGGGATCAGCCATCAGCGACTGCTGGGAGGACCGGGGATACCTGATCGATCCGCACACGGCCTGCGGTTACCAGGTCATGACCGGACAGACCGACAGGGATCCTGCCGTGCCCCGGGTGCTGCTGTCCACGGCCAGCCCCTATAAGTTCCCCCGGGTGGTCTGCCAATCCCTGGGCCTGGAGACCCCGGACAGCGACTTCGACTGCATGGACATCCTGGCCGAGTCCACCAACACCAGGCCCCCCAAGGCTCTGCGCACCCTGGAAAACGCGCCTGTGCGCTTCCAGGACTGCATCGATCCCGGAGATATGTCCGACTACGTCCGCCACGCGGTCATGCAGTCCTGAAGCCTGAGCGAATTGACTCAGATCTCCTTCCTGGCATAGACCTTGCGAGATATGGCTATCGAAACCATATCAGCCGCCAGAATCACCGCCAGCCCGAGGAGCACCGGCCGCCACAGGTCGGATGTCAAAAAACGCATGATTGAATTCCAGACGGCCCCCCAGTCAAAGGGCAGCCAACTGCCGACAAGGGCCGTTATTGGTACCAAACCAAGAAGCGCCAGAAAAGCTATCACGGCTTTCGCCATTTCCAGCCAATAAAACAGGGGGGCAGCTACTGCAAAGAGCAAAGACTCCGATATGAACAATCCCAGAGCAAACAGGACGGTAGCACGCCAATGGTCCTGACCCTGCAAAAACGAATCAGCAACGCAGAAATAGAATATTGCATAGCCGCAAGACTGAACCAGGACCAGCAGACTTACAGCAGCATAGCGTCCGAATACCTGGTGATCACGTGTTATGGGCAGCAGACCGTTCAACCGAATCGCCGCATTGCTGAAATCGACAAACAAACCAGATACCAGACCTACAATCAGTCCGATTCCCATGCCGGCCACCAATCCCGTCAACGCAGTCCGTGCATCATCCCCATCATGGCCTGTCAGAGCCATGACCAGGTTCAGCAGGATTCCGATGACGGGCGCAGACAGGAAAATCAGCACACCAACCCAAGTTCTCCCTGCTCCTGAGAAACGTTGCATGTCCAGCCTGATCTGCTCGGCTATCGCCTTCATGACTCCACCTCCTTGTTCTTGTCGGCCGCAGCAGGTGGGCCTGCGGTCAGTCTGATGATGTTGTCAAAGTCGGCCCGCTCCACCAGGTAGCGGTCCTCTGAAGGCTCCATGGCGGTTGGGGAAGCCGATGCCAGAAAATTCTTCAAGCGTTCAGTGGGCACCAGAGCCTCAAAACCTGTGGCGGAGCGCTGCAAGCCCATCAGATGCGGCATTTGCCCTCCAGCCAGATCGTCCGGCCCCCCTCTCACTATCTGGAAAGCCTCCACCAACTCGTCCTTGGGGCCGGTGTAGAAGACAGACCCCCGATTGATATACGTGACGAAGTCAGCCACCCGTTCGAGATCCGCGGTGATGTGCGTGGAGAAAAGCACCGAGTGACAACCGTCGCCGATGTAGTCCAGCAGAATATCCATGAGCTCGTCCCTGGCCAGGACATCCAGACCGCTGGTGGGCTCGTCCAGAATCAGGAGCCTTGCATCGTGGCTGAGGGCGACGGCCAGCATCAGCTTCATCTGCATGCCACGGGAAAGCTTGCCGATTTTACGGTTTTCCAGCAGACCGAACCGACGCAGATAGTCGTGATAGCGATCACTGTCCCAAGAGGGATACATGGGTGCCATCACTGGCTCGACGGCCTTGACCTTCCATGCCTCCGGGAAATAAATGGAATCGAAGACCACGCCCAGGTCTGCTTTGACCTCCTCCTCCTGGCTCAAGGGATCACGGCCCAAAATGCTGATTGCTCCGCTGTCCCGGCGGGTCATATTCAGCAAGAGCCGGATCAAGGTGGATTTGCCTGCGCCGTTGGGGCCTATCAATCCCATGATGTAGCCCAAGGGCAGGTCCATGGTGACCTGGTGCAGGCGGAAACCCGTGCCGTCGGCCCTGACATAGCTTTTCCCCAGGTCACTGACGCGCAGGGCATAGTCGACATCTTCGCCAGAGGTTGTCATCACCGGTGATGCGCACATGCTGCTATTCCTTTCCCTCTTCGGACGCGGGCGCAGAACCCTTGTCGCCAAGCAGGCCGTCGAGCAGGCCGCGAATCCGATCCGGCTCCATGCCGGCCCGACGAGCCGTATCGACTGCCTCGCCTAGCAGGGACTGCACGCGGTCCTCCAGATGCTGCCGCATGACCTGGTCGCCGCTGTCGGCCACAAAGGTCCCCTTGCCTTGGATGTTCTCCACCAAACCCTCTTGAGCGAGTTCGGTATAGGCGCGGGTCACGGTCAGCACGGACACCCTGAGCTCCTGTGAGAGATGTCGCAGGGAAGGCAGTCCCTCCCCCGCTTTCAGATCTCCGGTCAGGATGGCCGAACGTATCTGGTCCTCGATCTGCCGATAAATCGGCTGCCCGGACAGGGATGAGATGATCAGCTTCATCCAAGCCCCTTTCATTGATTGTCGGCACGACCCTGGCTGAGCTGTGCCGGTGTTCATATATACACTATAACAATTCAATCATGGAGACAAACTCCGACCTTGATCTTCCAAGGGGTGGTTCATGGATTGATAGATACGTCTCTGGTGCCGAAATCCCCGGCCGATCACAATTTCAGACAAAATCCATTTGGGCCAGGTCGCCGCCGCATTGTTCATGTCGAGGGCGGATACGGTGTCATCAACGAAAATCCAGCATGTTCGTTGCCGCACGGCCGCCAACAGCCGATTGCCTACCGTCAAAGCGTCAGAATGAAAAGCAACAGAAGGACAGATGTCGAGCATGCAGCAGCACGGCCGCAAAAAGCGACAAAGTCGTCAGCAACAAAGTCGTCGCAACTAGTCAAAGTCGCTGAATCGAGGGACTTCGGCATGGCAAAGTTGAGCCGACAATCAGACCTATCGGGCCTGGAGCCTGCTGGAGGCCAGAAGCTCTTGGGCGTGCTTCAGGGAGGTAGTGGACTCGCTGCCCGCCAGCATCCGGGCGATCTCCCGCTCCCTGTCCTCGCCCTCCACCTGGCGGACCAGGGTCTCTACGGCATCGCCGCCTTCACGCCCCTTGGCCACGACGAACTGCCGATCGGCCCAGGAAGCCACCTGCGGCAGGTGGGTGACCACGATCACCTGGGCGGTGACGGCCAACCGGGCCAGACGACGACCCAGCTCGACGGCAGCCCGACCGCCGACTCCAGCATCCACCTCGTCGAAGATGAAGGTCATCGTCGGGTCGCCAACCTGGGAATCCAGACCATTATGCCCATCTCCAGCGCCGTCAGATCCCGATGAGGTCCGGCCTTCGGCGGCCACCAGCTCCAGGGCCAGCATGAGCCGGCTGAGTTCGCCGCCCGAGGCGCTCTTGCCCATGGGCAGAAGGTCCGAACCCGGATACGGCCTGAAGAGAAAGTCGATCTGATCCAGACCATGCCCGTCCATGTCCTGGTCCTGGCGTGGCCTGACACGGATCTCCAGCCCGGCACCCGACATGGCCAGGGAGCGCAATTCGCCGTCGACGAGTTCGCTCAGCCTTCGTGCAGCCTTGCCCCGTGACGCAGACAGATTCCGTGCGGCCTTCAGGGCGCTCCCGCGAAGCTGCTCAACCTGGACCTGAAGCTCCTCCAGCTTCTCAGGTGAGGCATCCATGTCCTCAAGTTCAAACGCAGCCTTCTTGCGCCAGGCCAGAACGTCGTCGATGTCTGGTCCCCAGCGCCGGGTCAGCTCATCCAGATCGTGGATGCGGGCGTTGATCTTGTCCAGATCGCCCTCCTGGCCTTCGTCGTCCAGCTGGCTGCTCAGGGTGAAGACCAGGTCGGACAGGTCGGCATTCAGCGAGCGCAACCTCTGGGCCGACTCTTTAAAGACCCCCTCTACACCGATGCCCTCCAAGGCGGCGATGGCTCGTTCTACCAGGGCCGTAGCCGATGGTGAGTCTGCATCCGGGTCAATCTGGCCGGCGTCCAAGGCGGATAGTGCGGACATGACTCCCTGACTGATCTGGGCAGCATGCTCGATCCGGTCTCTCTGGGCCTTGAGTTCACGATCCTCGCCGGGATGGGGGTCGACACGGTCGATCCGGGCGATGGACTCGCGAAGATAATCAGCCTGGGCCATAGCGCCGGACTGCTGGTTGCGCAGCTCCTCCAGATGGCCCTGGGCCTGTCGGTACTGCCTCCAGGCCTTGGAAAAAGCCTCCAGCTGCAGACCGTCACCGGCATAGGCATCCAGAAATTCGCGCTGCCGGGCCGGACTGGCCATACGCATCTGATCCGCCTGCCCATGGACGGTGACCAGCATGCCAGCCACCTCCTCCAGCAGGCCACGAGGGGCCGTCCTGCCGTTCAGAGCGGCACGGGAACGCCCCTTGACAGGCATGGTTCTCGCCAGGAAGATCTGTCCTTCATCCTCCAAGGGCAGGCCAGCCTCGATTATGGCAGCGGTCACTGGATTCCCGGCTCCTGCCGCACCAGCATCAAAAATCCCCTGGACCCAGGACTCGTGTGCTCCAGGCGACACCAATTGCGGACGGGCAGTGGATCCCGAGATCAGCCTGATGGCGTTGAGCAGCATGGACTTGCCAGCCCCGGTCTCCCCGGTGATGGCCGTCATGCCAGCAGCAGGCCGTAGCAGGGCATGATGGATGGGACCCAGGTCTCGTACTTCCAGCTCTTCCAGCATCAGTGCTCCTTGTTCGACTCCTGCGGCTCCCCCTGGTCCTGCCCGTCTGCAGCCGCCGAGGGGCGATGCTGCTCCCTCCAGCCGACCACCGGCAGGTCGAACTTGGAGACCAGCCGTCTGGTAAAGGGCACCCCGGACAGCCTGGCAAGCCTCAGGATGTCATGGGACTGCCGCACCACGATGCGGGACCGCTTGGGCACTGGCCGTTGACGGCGCCCGTCATTGCAGATCCAGCCGGCCGACTGGGAATCACCCAGAATGTCCAGGGTGAACTGCGACTTTGGACCGATGATCAGGGATCGGGCGAAGAGGGCATGGGCAGCTATGGGCACCATCTGCAGCGACTGCGCATCCGGCCAGACGATGGGCCCGCCCACCGAAAAGGCATAGGCCGTCGATCCGGTCGGGGTGGCCACAATCATGCCGTCGCAGCCGAAGGAGCTCATCTCCACATCGTCCACTCGGACCGATACCTCGATCATCTTGCCCCGATCATATCGTTCCAGGGTCATGTCATTAAGGGCCCAGTCGCTCAGTGGTCGATCGGCTCCGGGTATCCACAGGTCCACATGGGCCACCATGCGCTCGTCGATGGAGTAGTCATGATCAGCCACCCGGCGAATGGCCTCCCCTATCTGGAAGCTCTCGAACTCCGCCAGGAACCCCACGTGACCCAGATTGACCCCCAGGATGGGCACCTGGGTGCCCTTGACCAGCTCCGCAGCACGCAGAATGGTCCCATCGCCGCCCAGAACGATGACGATCTCGGTGTCGTCGGCAACCTTCTGGCTGGGGCTGCCAAACTCCGGGGCGGCGATGTTGTCGACAACCGAGACGCGGAATCCGTCCCGGCGCAGCTGCTCCTCGACCTCGTCCACCAGGTGGCCGCTTGCCCGGACCCGGCTGTGCGTGACCACAACAGCGCTACGAGCACCCATGGGCCCTCCTTCCGGCATCAATGATCATCCTATCGGGCGCGGCCAACAGCGGCGCTCATCGTGGCGGGATCAGGCCAAACGACGACCAGCGGCTGCGGCCATACCCTGCCCGGTCTCATACCGGGGCGATCCCGTCCCGTCCACGGCGTCGGCATCCACCACGACACGGGAGACATCCGTCCTGTCGGGCAACTCGAACATGGTCGCCTCAAGGGTGTGCTCGATGATTCCACGCAGCCCGCGGGCGCCCACCTTGCGCTCCAGGGCGATGGCAGCAACACGGTCCAGGGCAGCATCGGTGAAGACCAGATCGGCCCCGTCATCCAGGAACATGCGCCGGTACTGGTCGACCAGTGCATTGTCCGGTTCGGTCAGCACCCGCCGCAGCTCATGGGCGCCCAGCGGCTCCAGGGTGGAGATGACCGGCAACCGCCCCACGAACTCGGGAAGCAGGCCAAACTGTTCCAGATCCTCGGCCCTGACCTGGCTCATGACCCGATCGTCGGGTACCCTATCGCTCCCCTGAGTTGCCGAGAATCCGCTCTCCCGCAGACCCAGCCGCCGGCGGACGATCTCCTCAAGACCGACGAAGGCGCCGCCGCAGATGAAGAGGATGTTGGCCGTGTCCATGACGACCGTGCGGACATCGCCGTGCCGCCGCGAACCCTGTACCGGCACACGGGCCTGGGTGCCCTCGATGATCTTGAGCAGGGCCTGCTGAACCCCCTCGCCGGACACATCCCTGGTGATGGAGGTGTTCTCGCCAGACTTTCTGGCGATCTTGTCAATTTCATCGATGTAGATGATGCCGCGCTGGGCCAGATCCATGTTGCCGTCGGCAGCCTGAAGCAGCCCCTGCAGGACGGACTCCACGTCCTCGCCCACATATCCGGCCTCGGTAAGGCTGGTGGCATCCACAATAACGAAGGGGACATTCATGATGGTGGCCAGGGTTCGTGCCAGGTAGGTCTTGCCCACGCCGGTGGGACCCATGAGCAGGATGTTGGACTTGTCCACCTGGACGCGCGGGGCCGCATCCTTGCCTCCAAACGTAGCGTCGGCAATACGGCCTCGGTCTCCCAGGTCCATATTGACGCGCTTGTAGTGGTTGTAGACAGCAACAGCCAGGGTGCGCTTGGCGGCCTCCTGGCCGATGACATACCGGTTCAGATAGGCGAATATCTTTGAGGGTGCAGGCAGTGTCACCCGCCGGTCGGCAGCATCCTTGGCCATATCCTCCTGGATGATCTGGGCGCATAGACGTATGCATTCGTCGCAGATGGCGCAGGAAGGCCCTTTGACCAGGCGACGCACCTGGTGCTCGTCCTTGCCGCAGAACTCGCAGCGATTCAGTCCGTCATTGTAGCTGACCACACGGCCCATGGCTCTCCCTTCCTGGAGAATCCGCAAGGATCGCCGAAATCACATTCTGACTGGCATCGTCCATGATGCCAAAAACGTCCGGAGGCCGTGGGTCCCGAGGACCCGCCGCCATCCGGACGATCAATCATGTACGCAGTCACTGGAGCTAATTGCGGTGCTCCAGGACCTCGTCCACCATCCCGTAATCCTTGGCCTGCTGGGCGGTCAGAATGGTGTCCACCTCGATGTCCTTGCGGATCTTGTCGACATCCTGGCCGGTGTGCTTGGCCAGGGTCTCCTCCAGCCAGGTGCGCATGCGCAGCATCTCCCTGGCCTGGATCTCGATCTCGGTGGCCTTGCCGAAGTCCTGCTCCATGGCCGGCTGGTGAATCAGCACACGGGCGTTGGGCAGGATCAGACGCTTGCCCTTGGTTCCGGCCGCCAGAAGAACGGCAGCAGCCGAGGCAGCCTGGCCCAGGCAGACAGTCTGCACATCGGGCTTGATGTACTGCATGGTGTCATAGATGGCGGTCATGGCCGTCATGGATCCCCCCGGCGAGTTGATGTAGATGATCACGTCGCGGTTGGGATCCTGGCTCTCCAGAACCAGGAGCTGGGCCATGATGTCGTCCGAGGAGGTGTCATCCACCTGAACGCCCATGAAGATGATCCTGTCGTCGAAGAGCCTGGTGTAGGGGTCCTGGCGCTTATAGCCGTAGGGGGTGCGCTCCTCGAACTGCGGCAGCACATAGCGGTCGGTGGGCATGGCGCCCAGGCCACGAGGGCCGGCCAGTCGACGGGCCCGTGCTACGAATTGCGCTTCTTCAGATGCCATGTGGAGTGCTCACTTCCCTTGATCCGCGGTCATAGTGCCGTGGGTGGTCACGATCCGGTCGACAAAGCCGTACTCCAGGGCCTGTTGGGCCGTGAACCAGTGATCGTATTCGTTGTCCCGGTAGATCTCTTCCAGGGTGTGGCCGGTCTGCTCGGCCGTCAGCTGGGAGAGTGTGCGCTTCATGTCCATGATCAGCTCGGCGTTGATCCTGACATCAGTGGCCGTGCCTCCGACGCCGCCCGAAGGCTGATGCATGAGCACCCGTGCATGGGAGGTGACGAAGCGCTTGCCCTTGGCCCCGCTGGAGAGCAGGAACTGGCCCATGGAGGCCGCCATGCCGACTGCGACCGTAGCCACGTCGGGCTCGATCAGCTGCATGGTGTCGTAGATGGCCATGCCGGCCGTAATGGAGCCGCCAGGCGAATTGATGTAGAGCCAGATATCCTTCTTGGGATCCTCGGCCGCCAGCATCAGCATCTGTGCGCAGATGACGTTGGCGTTGGCGTCCTTGACCTCGTCCCCCAGCCAGATGATCCTGTCCTTGAGCAGTCGATTGAAGATGGGATCGGTCGGCGCAGGGGCCTCCCCCTCCTCCATCACGGGACTGGTTGCCAATGAGTTGTTCACCCTGTCTCCTTCGATAAACGTATCTGTATTGAGAGTAGCCCCCGCAATCGACGCGGCCACGGTCTTTCCGCTCTTTGCGCAACCGTTGCGACAGGGCCGCACCCAGGCTGTTTCGCCACTGGGTGCGGCCCTGTTCGCTGCTTTGAAAGCTACTCCTGATCCTGGGAGAGCTGGTCAGCCACTTCAGCCGCGGCGGAGGCAGCCTGGACGCTCTCGTCCTGCTCCTCCTGGGCCTCGGGCTCATCCTCGCCCAGGAAACGGCTCAGATCCACCTCCTGGCCATCGGGATCCTTGAAGGTGACGGCCCGCATGCCGGCCAGCATGCCCTTGGAACGGCCGACCTCCTGCACGGCCGAACCCAGCTGGCCGTTGCGGACGATGCCGTTGATGAAGGCGCTGGGATCCATGCCGTACTGCTGAGCGATGGAAGCCAGGAAGTTGGTCACGTCGGCCTGGCTGACCGTGATGCCCAGCTTCTCAGCCAGGGCGTCCAGGGTCATCTGGTCGCGCAGCTCCTTCTCCACGCTCTCCTCAGCCTCGGACTTCTCATCCTTGCTGGCCTTGTCGGGATCCTTGCCGGTGTTCTTGAGCTGATCGGTCACCATGGACTGCTTGATGCCCTTGGGCACCGGGATGTCCAGGCCGTCCTGGAGCTTGGCGATGAAGGCGTCGCGTGCGTCAGTGGCCTGCCGACCCTCGGCATCCACCTGGCACTGCTTGCGCACGTCCTCGCGCAGCTCTTTCAGGGTCTCGAACTCCGAAGCCTCCTTGGCGAACTCGTCGTCCAGGTCGGGCAGCTCCTCAGCCTTGACCGAGTTGACCTTGACCTTGATCTGGGCCTTTTCGCCCTGGTGCTCGCCGGCCTCCAGGGTGCCCTCGAAGGTGGTCTCCTCCCCGGCAGACAGCCCATCCAGGGCCTCATCCAGGCCGTCCAGCATGGTGTTGGAGCCCAGCTCGTAGCTGACCCCCTGCTGGGAGTCCACGGACTCGCCATCGATGACGGCATCCAGGTCGATGTTGGCATAGTCGCCCTTGGAGGCGGGACGATCCACGCTGACCAGGGTGCCGAAGCGCTGACGCAGGTTGTCCAGACGCTTGTCCACGTCCTCGTCGGTGACGGCAGGCTTGGGAACCTCAATCTCCATGCCCTCGATGTCGGGCAGCTCGAACTTGGGACGAATCTCCACCTCAGCGGTGAACTTGAGCTTGGTGTCGTCCTTGGCCGAGGAAGGCATGTCCTTGACATCGATCTGCGGTTGGGCCATGGCGTGCAGCTGCTTCTCCTCCAGAGCCTTGGAGTAGAGCTCGGGCACGCCGGCGTTGACGGCCTCGCCCGCCACGCTGGCAAAGCCCACACGCTGATCGATGATGGGTCCGGGCACATGGCCCTTGCGGAAGCCGGGAATGGTTACCTGCTTGCCGATCTCCTTACGGGCCTGATCCAGGTAGGGGTTCAGCTCATCGGGATCGACGGTGATGGTGAGCCTGACCTTGGTGGGCTCGAGGTTTCTGACGCTGATTTTCACGCTGCGCTCCAATTCATCCAAACCGTTTGATCTGCCAGTAAGGCAACCGTTACATAATAGCGCGAGTCAGGGACTCTGACAGGAGCGAAACCTGCCAGGGACGGGCGCCCTCCTGACGCAGGAAGTCGGCCACATCCCGCTTCTCCGGTTGATCGGTCCAGCAGAGGTTGCGCAGGTAGCGGGGCTTGATCAGAATCTCGTCGGGGGTGTTGGTCTGGCGTCCCACCTCTGTCACCGCCTTGCGCGCTGCCTCCAGCCTGGCATATCGTTCCGGGTGGCGGTGCCGCCAGACCTGCATGGACTTAGGGGCATTGGTCTCCTCACACCGCGGCTTGGGAGGCACAGGCAGCTCTTCGGTGGGCAGATGCAACGCATCCAAAATGGCCTGTTTCCAGACTGAGGGTCTGACCCGGCGCTGGATGGGAGCATAGCGCTCGAACATGCGGTCCTGCTCACCGCCGGTGTGGATTCTGACCCGTTCGTTCAAGGATCGGATGGCTCGGAACTGGGCGTTGTTGCGGGGCTTGAGCCTGCCGGCCTCGATGATGGCCTTGTCGGGCAGGAGCAGCGTCGGAGCGATGTCGTTGCGCCGGGCCAGCTGGTCTCGGGTGGTCCACAGCGAACGGGCCACAGCAAGGCCTCGACGGTCATTGTGCAGGGCATTGATATGCGAAATATGCCGCCAGGGCTGCTCGGGCTCCAGCTTGGGGATTTTGCCCTGCTCCAGCAGCCAGGTGAATTCCTGCCTGGCCCACTCATCCTTGCCGTGACGGCGCAGATCCTCCAGCTCGCACGATCGCACCTGATCCAGCAGCTCCACATCCAAGGCGGCGTAATTGCGCCAATCACGCGGCAGTGGGCGGTAGGACCAGTCTGCGGCGGAGTGCTCCTTGGCCAGGGTCAGCCCCAGATAGTGTGCGGTCACTGCAGACAGGCCGTAATGACCGAGATTAAGCATCCTGGCCGCCAGCTCGGAGTCGAAGAGCGATGAGGGCCTCATGCCCAGTGCGTAGAAGCCTGGCAGATCCTGGGGGGAGTCATGAATGATCCACTGGGCACCATCAACGGCCTTATTGAATTCCGACCAGTCGCAGCCCGCCTGCGTCAGAGCCGGTGGGTCCAGCAGGAATATCCCAGCCCCCTGGCGCTTGAACTGGACCAGGTAGTCGTCGTGACCATAGCGGAAGCCTGATGCGCGTTCAGCGTCCGCGGCCAGCGCACCACTCCCCTGGGACAGCAGCCGACATGCCCGGCGGTATCCGGCCATATCGTCGATGACCGACGGTACACCCTGGGCGGGCTCTGAAAGCAGCTGCGTCTTAGGATCCGTGGTCACCTGCGCTCAACCTCTTTTTTAGTTTGTCTTCCATAACGCCACCGGGCCGACCAGGCCCGGAAAACACTCGCCTGAAAGCATAGTCCATGGCCTCAACCCGCTGACAATCGTTTACCGAGCATGACTGGTCAGCAATTTATCGATTTACAGTATCGGTCATCCATTGGATCCGCCACCCATTGGCTCTTCCAACCATTAAGTCGGTCATTCAGCGTGCAAGGCATTCAGTGAGTCGGTCATTCGCTGATTGGCTGGCTGGCCTGCGCCCGATCAGACAAAACTCCCCACGGCATCTGCCGTGAGGAGTCACAAGTTGATTATTCGGATTTGTCCTAGGACCGCCCGGGAACCACAGTGGGTTCTGCGGCTCAGTAGACCACGAAGCCGTGGGCCTCAAGCTGCTTCTTGACCCGATCCTTCAGGGCCGCCGAAGGGCCTTTGGCGTCCTCCAGCGGGTAGGGGATGCGAAGCTCATGCCACTTGGGCCGTCCAAGCTGATGGAAGGGAAGCACATCAATGTGCTCGATGGCATCCTTGAACTGTTCGCACACCCGCGCGACGTTCTCGACGTTCTCCTCGGAGTCGGTCAGCCCCGGCACCAGCACGAAGCGAACCCAAATCTTGCTGCCACGGGCAGCCAGACGCTTGCCGAATTCGATTGTGGGGGCCAACGTGCCGCCGGTCACCTTCTTGTAGGTGGCCTCGTCGCCGGATTTGACGTCCAGCAGACACAGGTCGATATCGTCAATCATGGCATCGGTGTAGTTGCGATTGAGGAAGCCCGAGGTGTCCAGGCAGGTGTGGACGCCCATCTCCTTGGCAGCGCGAAAAACGCGTGAGACAAAGGCTGCCTGCATCATGGACTCACCGCCGCTGAAGGTGATTCCTCCGCCCGTGCTCTTGAAGAGGTCCTGGTAACGGGCCACCTTGTCGATCATGGCCTGTAGGTATACGGGCTGGCCATCGCGCATCTTCCAGGTGTCAGGATTCTGGCAGTACTGGCAGCGCAGGGGGCATCCGCTCATGAAGACGGTCATCCTTGTGCCCGGCCCGTCCACTGAGGTATTGATGTCCCAGGAGTGAACAAATCCGATGTCGCCCGTGCGCAGGGCATTCATACGGTCGTGCCGGTCCAGTCCAATGGGCGATTCGAACCCCGAAAGGCCGCCCATCAGGGTCTGGCTCTGGTAGACCTTGGATTCCTTGAGCATGTGCGGCTGCGTGGTATGGAAGGTGGTGGTCTCCGTCATTGGATCCTCCTGAAAAAGACGAAAAGGGGGCGGGGCCTTGGTGCGCCCCGCCCCATGATTCACCGTCTCATCAACGGTTGACTATCGCACAAGGGCGATCAGTCGGTCACCGCGCCCTGGTGGAAGGTGCGGGAGATCACGTCGAGCTGCTGCTCGCGGGTCAGCTTGACGAAGTTGACGGCGTAGCCCGAGACGCGCACGGTCAGGTGCGGGTACTTCTCGGGGTGCTCGACGGCATCCTCCAGCTGCTCCTTGCGCAGGACGTTGATGTTGGCGTGGTAGAGCCCGTGGCCGTTGCCGGCGTCCAGGATGCCCACCAGGTTGTTGATGCGCTCATCCTCGTCGCGGCCCAGGCCGTCAGGGGTGATCGTGTTGGTCAGCGAGATGCCGTCCAGGGCGTCGTCGTAGTCGATCTTGCCCACGGAGAACATGGAGGGCAGCATGCCGTGCGAATCCATGCCGTTCTCGGGGTTGGCGCCGGGAGCGTACGGAGTGCCCTTCTTGTGGCCGGAGGGGAAGGACCCGGTGTTCTTGCCATACTCCACGTTGGAAGTAATGGTCAGGATGGACTGGGTCGGCACAGCGCCACGGTAGACAGGCAGGCGCTTGATCTGGCCCATAACGGTGGAGACAGTCCACTTGGCCAGGTCGTCGGCGCGATCGTCGTCGTTGCCGTAGACCGGGAACTCGCCGACGGTCTTGTAGTTGACGATCAGGTCGTCGTCAGCGCCCTCGACATACTCAGGGGTGCCCTTGGCATCCTTGTTGTAGATCGGGTAGACCTTGGCGTACTTGATAGCCGACAGGGAGTCAGCGGCGATGGACAGGCCGGACATGCCGCAACCCAGGGTGCGGTAGACCTCCTTGTCGTGCAGGGCCATCTCAATGGACTCGTAGTCGTACTTATCGTGCATGTAGTGGATGATGTTCAGGGCCTCGACATAGGTCTCGCTCAGCCACTCCAGGGCCTTCTCGTAATTGTCCTTGACCTCTTGGAAGTCCAGAGAACCGTCTTCCTTGGGGGTGACAGGCTTGATCACGTCCTTGTCGATGACCTGCATGCCGGTCATCTCGTCACGGCCGCCGTTCATGGCGTAGAGCAGGGCCTTGGCGGAGTTGACGCGAGCGCCGAAGAACTGCATCTGCTTGCCGACCCTCATGGGGGACACGCAGCAGGCGATGGCAGCGTCATCGCCCCAGTGGGCGCGAATGTCCTTGTCGGACTCGTACTGGATGGCGGAGGTGTCGATGGAGATACGGGCGCAGAAGCGCTTGTAGCCCTCAGGCAGCTTCGGATCCCAGAAGATGGTGATGTTGGGCTCGGGGCCGGGTCCAAGGTGCTCCAGGGTCAGGGTTGCCAGCAGACGGAAGGAGGTCTTGGTGACCATGGGCCTGCCGTCATCGCCGAAGCCAGCGTCGGACCAGGTGGCCCAGTAGGGGTCGCCCGAGAAGATGTTGTCGTAGTCCTTGGTCCGCAGGAAGCGCACGATGCGCAGCTTCATCACGATGTTGTCGATGATCTCCTGGGCATCGGTCTCGTCGATCAGGCCAGCGGCCAGATCACGCTCGAAGTAGACGTCGAAGAATGCGGACAGACGGCCGATGGACATGGCGGCGCCGTCCTGGCTCTTGACCGAGGCCAGGTAGGCCATGTAGGTCCACTGGACAGCTTCCTTGGCGTTCATGGCAGGACGGCTCAGATCCAGGCCGTACTCCTTGCCCAGGTTCAGCAGCTGCTTGAGAGCCTTGATCTGCTCGGCGTGCTCCTCGCGGAAGCGGATCCAGTGCTCGATCTCTTCCTCGGTGAAGTCGTTGCGGTAAGGAATCGAATCCTTGTCGGCCTTCTTGCGGGCAATCAGCTCGTCAATGCCGTAGAGGGCCACACGACGGTAGTCGCCAATGATGCGGCCACGGCCGTAAGCATCGGGCAGACCGGTCAGAATCTTGTTGTGGCGGGCCAGCTTGATCCTCTTGGTGTAAACGTCGAAGACGCCATCGTTGTGGGTCTTGCGATACCGGGTGAAGATCTTCTTGACCTCGGGGTCGGGCTCCTTGCCGGCCTCCTTGAGGGCCTGCTCAACCATGCGCCAGCCGCCGTAGGGCATCATCGCACGCTTGCAGGGCACGTCGGTCTGTATGCCGACAATCACGTCATCCTGAGTCTCGCCGGCAGGCTTGCCGTCGATGTATCCGGCCGGGAAGGCGTCAATGCCCGCCGGAGTGTGGGTGTCCACGTCGTAGACGCGCTGCTTGCGCTCCACGGCGAGGAAATTGTCATCCAGGTAGTTCCACAGGAACTTGGTCTTCTCTGTGGCCGGTGCCAGGAAGGATTCGTCACCGGTGTACGGAGTGTAGTTCTTTTGAATGAAGTCGCGAACGTCGATGTCTTTCTTCCAGTCCTCGCCCTTGAAGCCCTTCCAAGCCTTGGCTTGCAGCTCTGCGGGAGAGACGGTGTTGGTCTCAACTGCTGTCATAGTCAACTCCTTGTTGATATGGTCAATGGCGCTTCCTCACACCACTGTCACTTTCCAGTATAGGGTGCGCACTACCACGGGAAACCGAATCGCGACGTGAGCTATATCACACTAAGGGCAGACTCGCAATGGGCGCCACGCACATATCTTGCAAACTCGCCCGGCACACCGTCTGAGTCCCGATTCCTTCTGCCCGCATGGCTGACTGGTCGCTAACGCTAGTGAGCGATCCAGCAGGAGCTTCATCTGTC
Source organism: Bifidobacterium sp. ESL0825 (assembly GCF_052606465.1). Taxonomy (NCBI): domain Bacteria; kingdom Bacillati; phylum Actinomycetota; class Actinomycetes; order Bifidobacteriales; family Bifidobacteriaceae; genus Bifidobacterium; species Bifidobacterium sp. ESL0825. The sequence goes on along the minus strand of NZ_CP199589.1, from coordinate 328,668 downwards.
AGCTGATGACTGTCCCTGCCCAGGGTCTCCCTCCCAGGCCTGCCGCCAGCGACGGTCTTCTTCATCCCATTCCTTGTTCCGGCGCTTGGCGATCTTCCAGGCATCGAGGGCCTCCTGCCTGCTGCGGTAGGGGCCCATCCGCCTGTCCTGGGGAGACAGCTTGCCCTGCTCGGGTTCGCCGGTGACGGTGTTGAAGTACCAGGCCGTTTGCTCTTGTTCGGAACCCATGGCGATCATTCCCTGAAGGCGTTGGTGACAGGCAGCCGACGGTCACGGCCAAAGGCCAGGGAGGTGACCTTGGGCCCCAGCGGGTACTGACGCCGCTTCCACTCGGCTCGATCCACCAGCCGCATGACCGTGTCGACCGTGTCGGGATCGAAGCCGTCGGCCAGAAGGTCGGCCCGACCATGCGCATGCTCGATGTACGCCTCCAGGACCTTGTCAAGCAGGCTGTAGTCGGGCAGGGAATCAGAGTCCTTCTGCCCTTGGCGCAGCTCGGCCGAAGGCGGCTTGACGATGGAATTGACAGGGATGGGCTCACGTTCGCCCCGTGCCTGGGCCTGGGCGTTACGCCAGCGGGCCAGCTGCCAGACCCGGGTCTTGAGCAGATCCTTGATGGGCGCGTAGCCTCCGACCGCATCGCCATAAATAGTTGAATAACCGCAGGCCAGCTCGGACTTGTTGCCTGTGGCTAGGGCCAGAAGCCCCTCGGCATTGGCGTAGGCCATGACGATGACGCCGCGTATCCGGGCCTGCAGGTTCTCTTCAGCCACCCCTTCCAGATGCAGCTGCCCTTGGAAGGCATTGAATTCCGGGCCTATGGCTTGGACCACGTAACGCACGCCCAGACGCTGGGCCAGGTCGGCGGCATCATCCCGGGAGCCTTCCGAGGAATAGCGGCTGGGCATGGAAATGCCGCGCACGTGCTCCCCCCCGCAGGCATCGGCGGCCATGGTGGCCACCAGGGCCGAGTCGATCCCGCCTGAGAGCCCCAGGCAGACGCCAGTGAAGTGATTCTTGGCCATATAGTCTTGTAGCCCCAGCACGCAGGCCCGATAGACCTCCTCGTCTCCAGGCATCTCTTCGGCCATGCATGACTTGCTGGGCATTGGGCGCTCCCCTCGTGCAGGCAAGGTCCACGTGGACAGATCCTGGACGAACCTGGGCGAGCGCTCCAGCAGGGTGCCATCCTGGTCCACCACAAAGCTGCCGCCGTCGAAGACCAGATCGTCCTGCCCGCCCACCTGGTTCAGGTAGAGCAGAGGCGCACCGACCTGTTTGGCCCGGCGAGCCGCCAGCTCGTAGCGGACATGCCCCTTGCCCTCCTCGAAGGGGGAACCGTTGATGGTCACCAGGAGGTCGATGTCCCGGCCAGCCAGGTCGCTGATGGGATCGCCCTCCTGCCAGATGTCCTCGCAGATGGCCAGCCCTATCCGGTGCCCCTGCACCTCCAGGACCACGGTTCTGTCCCCCGGAGTAAAAATCCTGTACTCATCGAAGACTCCGTAGTTGGGCAGGAAGTGCTTGTCATAGCCGGCCTCGACACGCCCCTGGTGCAGCACTACCAGCCGATTGCGGGGCCTGTCCTGATCCGCGTCGGTGCCCACGGTCCCCACGATCACATGCAAATGGCCCAGACCTTGCTCGTCCAGTTCCCTAGCCAGACGGTCGGCCCGGGACCAGGCGGCCCGACGGAAGCTGGCGCGAAATGCCAGGTCCTCGATCGGGTAACCGGTCAGGCTCATCTCGGGAAAGACCACCAGGGTCGCCCCCTGCTTAGCTGCCTTATGGGAGTAGTCCATAATAATGTCGGCGTTGCCGTCAAGATCGCCCACACAGGTGTCGATCTGAGCCAGAGCCACCAGCAGATCGCCATCCCGCTGCGGCTGTTCGTCTTGTATGCCCATACCCATGATTCTAAACCGTGCGGGGAGGGACCCGGGAAAAGCAGGATCGCGGACGCCTCAGACCTTGTCGGCGCCAGCCTTGCGGGCGGCCCGACGCACCAGCACCGAGGCAGCCAGTCCCACGAGAAGCAGCAGGACTGCAAAGCCCATGGCCCACTGGGCGCCTTGGGTGAATCCCTCGGTCAGGGCATTGGTCACCTGAGGACCCAGGGCTCCCAGCCGACCCCGCGTGCCCTGGGCGCGCAGGCCGACGATGGCATTCCCGGCAGAGGACTGAACGGATCTGACCAGGCCATCGGCCATCTGCGCCGAGATCCCCTTGAGCGCCGTCAGATGCCTTGGCAGCACCAGGCTCAGAGCCAGGGAGAGGGCGGAACCGGAGACTGCAGCACCCAGGGCGGTCCCCCACTGACGAATGGTGGACTGGGTGGCCGAAGCCTGGCCGGACTGGGCCACCGGAACACCGGAGAGCACCAGGCTGGTCAGCTGTGCCGAGGCAAAGCCCAGGCCGGCACCGTAGATGATCAGAGTCAGGGTCATGGGCCAGACCGGCACCGACCCACGCATGAGCAGAATGGACAGGGCCACGCCGACGATCTCCATCAGCAGGCCCGTCTGCACCGTGCCGCCGGCCCCCAGACGGGCTGAGACCACCCGGGCCAGACCGCCCGAAACAACTGACCCCAGAGCCATGACGCCCAGGATGGATCCGGCCCCCAGTGGACTCAGGCCTCTGGCGTTGATCAGGTAGAGGGGCAGGATGAACATGACTGCGAACTGACCAGCGTTGACGATGGCGGCCGTCAGGTTGCCCCAGCCGAAGGTGCCGATGGTGAACATGGAAACGTCCAGGATGACCATCCTGCCCCTGCGCGCCCTGGCCAGCTCGGTCATCGCAAAGGCGGCCAGCAGGGCCAACCCCAGGAGCAGACTGACCGGGACCGGCGACAGCGGTGCCGATGCGGACCAGTGCAGAGGGCCCAAATCGAGTGCAGCGCGGGGGCGCCACCAGCCGTAGGTCTGCCCCTCGATCAGCGCAAAGACCACCAGAGCCGACCCCAGGGCCGAAAGGAGTATGCCCTTCCAGTCGGCAAGCATCCCCCACCGGTCGCCGGTCTGCCGGGGCGCTGACTTGGTCTCGGGCACAAAGACTGCGCTGGTCAGGAGGACGATCAGGCCCAGGGGCAGATTGACCAGGAAAATCCACCGCCATCCGATGGTGCTGGTGAAGACACCGCCCAGGAAGGGGCCGACCGCCGCAGCAGAGGACATGACGGCCCCCCAGATGCCGAATGCAGTAGCCCGGTGACGACCCCGGAAGGTGGCGGACACGGTAGACAGGGTGGATGGCATGACCAGGGAACCGCCGATTCCCTGAACAAGCCGGGCCAGAAGCAGCATTGTGCCGGAGGAGGCCGATGCGGCGAAGACGGAACCCAGCACAAAGATGACCGTGCCCACCTGCAGGATCCGCTTGCGTCCGATCATGTCCCCCAGTCGACCGGAAGGCAGGAGCAGGGCCGCCAGGACGATGCTGTAGAGGGCGGTCACCCACTGGGCCTGAGCCAGGTTGATGTGGATGGCAGCGATGATGGAGGGGATGGAGACGTTGACGATGGACGAATCCAGCACAATCATGGCCAGACCCAGGGCCAGCACCCAGAGGGCACGCCAGGGCGGTGCTGCCTCCTGAGACTCTTGACGGTTCCTCTGGATGCCCATCTTCACGTCCGTACTTGCCGATCCGGTCATCGGAGCTCCCCTCACCCTGGTCTGCGAATTTTTTGCGACTATACGTCGCAAAAACATATCTGGCAAGTTCACTCAGCGCGGACAAGCCGCACGCTGAACCAGTCCTTACAGCTTGGTTCCTCAGCGAATAGGCCATATCATATGCCCCAAGACCGGCCCAGCCCGATTCCGAATCGCTGCACCAAGGAGGCCGGACCAAGGAGAACCATGCCCAGGATCCGCGAATCCACGCTCCAGGAGCACCGTGCCAAGACCTTGGACCAGATCATCGCCGCCGCCGAGGCCATCCTGCGCACTGGCGGACGAGGCCAGCTGACCATGGCCGAGGTAGCCCGGCGCGCCAATCTGGCCCGGAACTCCCTCTACCGCTACGCCCGGGACGCCGACCAGCTCTGCGACATGGTCATGGAACGGCACCTGCCCGACTGGGGCCGTGCCCTGGACCAATCCCTGGGCAAGGCAGAAGACCCGCGCCGGACGATCGAGGTCTGGACCCGCACCAATCTGGAGCAGGCCGGACTGCACGGACACGGCTGGCTGATGAACCTCTACGCCGAGCAGCACGACGAGCAGCTACGCCAGGCCCTGATCTATGGCAACCCCTCGAATCCTCATGAGCCCGCCCCAGGGATCGACCGGTCCACAGACCGGCAGATCCAAGCCCTGCTGGACTTCCACGGGCAGGTCAACCAGCCGCTGATCCAGGCGTGGACAGCCCTGCGCCCAACAGACCCGGCCATGGGCGTGGAGGTGACGCGAGGGATCGTCCAATCCGGCATGCGGCTGATTGATGCCCTGGACCAGGAGCTCGCCACCGAGCAGCGGCAGAAACGACTGACTATCATCATCGAGAAGGTGACCGCCTGCGCCAAGGCCGTCACCGCCACCCTGACGGAAGGATCCACATGCGCCTGATCGGCAACATCTGCTGGCTGCTGCTGGGAGGACTGGCCATTGCCCTGGCATGGGCCCTGATAGGCATCCTGCTCTGCCTGACCGTGGTGGGCATCCCCTTCGGTCTGCAGGCCTTCAAGATGGCCAGACTGACTTTGACCCCCTTTGGCCGACAGGTCATCTATGGAGGCGGGCTGGGATCTTGGCTGGCCAATCTGCTCTGGATCATTCTGGGCGGCTGGTGGCTGGCCCTGGCCTATCTGGTGGCCGGACTGGTCACCATGTTGACCGTGGTGGGCATCCCCTTCGGTCTGCAGGCCTTCAAGATGGCCCGCTTGGCCCTGATGCCCTTCGGATCCTCAGTGTGAGTCGCCATCGTATGAAAGGATTGGTGACATGAGCACAGTTATCATGCATACCTCGGAGGGCGATATTCGCCTGGACCTCTTTGACGATCAGGCCCCTGAAACCGTAGCCAACTTCCTGGACCTGGCCGCAGGCCGCAAAAACTGGACCGACCCCGAGACGGGCCAGAAGCGTCAGGATCCCTTCTATGACGGTCTGACCTTCCACCGGATCATCAAGGACTTCATGATCCAGGGCGGCTGCCCGCTGGGCACGGGCACGGGCGGCCCAGGCTACGAGTTCGATGACGAGATCGATCCCTCTCTGACCTTTGAGGAACCCTACAAGCTGGCCATGGCCAATGCAGGGCTGCGCCGGGATCCGGCCACAGGAAAGACCCACGGCACCAACGGATCACAGTTCTTCATCACCAGCGTGCCCACCCCCTGGCTCAACGGGCATCACACCATCTTCGGCCAGGTGGCTGATGAGGATTCCCGGAAGGTAGTCGACAAGCTGGACGCCGTAGCCACTGATTCGAGCGACCGTCCCCTTGAGCCGGTCTTCATCAACAGCGTCGAAGTCCTCTGAGCCGGGCCGGGGATGGTTTCGAAAAAGACACCCAGCAGATTCCAGCCCGGCACACGCAGCTACACCATGTCCCGAATCAGGGGCACGGAGACATCAATAGAACGCCAGGTCCGGTCATATCTCTTCTCGCGCGGTCTGCGGTTCCGCAAGAACGACAAGAGGTATCCGGGCCATCCCGATGTGGTTCTGCCCAAGTGGAGGGCCATGGTATTCGTCAATGGCTGTTTCTGGCACATGCATCAGGGCTGCGCCAAATTCTCCCTTCCCAAATCCAATGTGGAATATTGGACCACAAAGCTGACAAGGAACCGTCTGCGGGATCAGGAACAGGGCGAAAAACTGAAAGCCATGGGTTGGCGGGTTTTCACAGTCTGGGAGTGCCAGCTGGACACCCGACATGCCGAGGAAACCCTGAAGAAATTGTATGAGGCCATCACAGCAGATGGCCTTCCAAACGAAGGAGTCAAGGATGAGCAGATTGAACGGCAAAGGACAAGAGGCTGAGCAGAAGGGCATGCGGGTCAACTTCGCCATTCTCGGCGCCGGACGGATAGCCAACGCCCTGGCCAAGACGGTGGTCATGATGGCCAAAGACCAGCAATACAGCCATCTGGTTGCCCCATACGCCGTGGCCTCGAGGGATGGGGATCGCGCAGCCGCTTTCGCCAAAAAATATGGATTCGAGCATTCTTATGGTTCCTACCAGGAGCTTCTGGACGATCCCCAAGTGGATCTGGTCTACATCGCCACGCCTCACAGCCTCCACGCCGAGCAGGCCATCGCCTGCATGAAGGCGGGAAAGAACGTGCTGGTCGAAAAGTCCTTCACGGCCAACGCCGACCAGGCCAGGCAGGTCATCGAAACATCCGAGAGCACCGGCCTGCTCTGCACCGAGGCCATCTGGACCAGGTACATGCCCTCGCGCTCCATCATCGACGACATCGTCTCCTCGGGAGAAATCGGCACCGTCAGAACGGTCACCGCCAACCTGGGATATGTGACCGTGGGCAAGGCCAGAATGACCGACCCGGCCCTGGCCGGCGGCGCGCTGCTCGACGTAGGTGTCTACCCTCTCAACTTCATCGACATGGTCATGGGAGCCAAGCCTATTGAGCGGGTCTGCACGGATTGGGTCCGCAGCCCGGAGGGCGTCGACAGCCAGAACTCCACGACCATTCTCTACCAGGACGGATCCATGGGGGCAGCGACCAGCTCCATGGTCTCGGCCAGTGACCGGACCGGCAGCATCTGGGGAGACCAGGGTTACCTGCAGTGCGCCAACATCAACAACGTGGAGTCAATCGACCTGTACGACGCGGATCACCAATTGAAGAAGCGCTACCCCATCCCTGACCAGCTGACCGGTTATGAGTATGAGGTGTCCAGCGCAGCGCAGGCCATTCTGGACGGCGAGACCGAGTGCGCCCAGATGCCCCACAAGGACACCCTGCGCATCATGGAGCTCATGGACTCTCTGCGCCGCCAGTGGGGACTGGTCTTCCCCTTCGAATCATGAACCAGCAATGCGAATGGGGGCTGATGCCGCAATCGCCACGGCATCAGCCCCCATTCAGATCATCCAGGAAAACCCTGTGTCATTCCTTTCTCACGAAGGTCACCAGACGCTGGAGGATGACGAAGACCAGGATCATCAGACCGACCACGATGGTGACGGCCTCAGCCGGGACTCCGAAGTCCGAGGTCAGAGGATCGATGATCGAGCGGACCAGCGCACCTATGACAGAACCCAGCACGTAGCCGTAACCGCCAGTGATCAGGGTGCCGCCGATGACGACCGCAGCTACAGCGTCCAGCTCCCAGCCCACGCCCATGGTGTTCTTGGCTGAACCGATGCCAGCCACATAGACGATGGAAGCGATGGAGGCCAGGACAGCCGAAGTCAGGTAGATGACATACTGCGTCCGCTTGACCGGAAGGCCCATCAGCTCGGCCGAGGACCGGGAACCGCCGATGGCGTAGATGGTACGGCCCGTCCTGGTCTTGTGGAGGATGACATAGCTGACTGCCACAACGACCAGAGCGACTACCACGCCGAAGTTCAGCGAAAGATCATTGGAAATCTTCGGGTTGTCGATGATTTTCAGTCCCTCGCCGCCGATCCAGCTGAAGTTGTTGTTCTGCGGCATATTGAGCGAATCAGTTGAGATGATGGAGGCTATGCCCCTGGCCAGGAACATAGTGGACAGTGTGGCGATGAAGGGCTGCATGTTGAACTCTTCGATGAGCACGCCGGCCAGCAGTCCAAAGACTGCGCCAATGGCGATCATGATGACGATGACCAACCCCGCCGGCACGCCGGCGATCATGAGCTTGACACCGACGACGCCAGTGATGGCGACTATGGCCCCCACGCTCAGATCGATGCCACCGGTGAGAATGGGGAAGGTCATGGCTACTGCCAGGATCACCAGGTAGGCGTGGTCCATGAACAGCGAGGACATGAATCCCAGCCGGATATAAGTGCCGAAGAGCACCTGGCCCATGATCAGCATGAGCAGGAAGATGACCACGGCAGCGACTGTCGGAATGGCCCTGGGGCTCAGCCGGAAACCTGCTTGTCTGCTTGCACTCTTCTTCATCATGCCACCACCTCTGCAGACTGCCTCATGGCACGCCTGCGTTTGAACTCAGCGACCGCGTTGTGCACCTTGGGCGCCTGCATGACGCAGATGATGATGACCACCACAGCGAAGAAGGCTGGCGTGGCGGCTGAATCAATGCCCAGAGTGATGATGGTCTTGCGGATCATCGCAATGATCACGGCGCCGAAAGCGCTTCCCAGCAGCGAGAACTTGCCGCCCAGCAGGGAGGTGCCTCCAATGACCACAGCCAGAATGGCGTACATCTCCAGGTCCTGACCGGTCTTGACCACGTCGACCCTCATCACTGAAGCAGTCGCGAACAGCCCTGCCACAGCGGCCAGCAGACCGGAGATGGCGTAGACCAGGAAGAGGATCCGCCGGGGCTTGATGCCGGTCATTCGGCTGGCTTCCTGGTTGATGCCCACCGACTCGATCATCATGCCGGCTGCCGTCTTCCTCATCAGAAGACCGACAAGGCAGACGATGATCACGGCTATGACGAAATTGGCCGGGATTCCCAGAATGAAGCCATTGGCCATCCAGCGCAACGGTCCGCTGCCGGCCACGCCTGAAGCGTCGGCATTCTGCCCATTGGTGATGACCTTGGCCAGTCCCCTGCCTGCCAGCATCATGATCAGCGTGGTGATGAAGGGCTGGAGTCCCAGAATGGAGACCAAGGCGCCGTTGATGCAGCCCAGAACCAGACCTACGGCCAGGGAGATCAGAATGGCCATCCAGACGTTCACCCCGTTGATCAGCATCTGCATGGCTGCAGCTCCGGCCACGGCCATGAGCGAGCCGACCGAAAGGTCGATGCCCGAGGTCGAGATGACCAGGGTCATGCCGGTGGCGATCATCAGGTATCGCGCAGACTCCTGGATCATGGTGATCAGGGGTCCTGCCAGGCCGCCTGTGCGCGGATTGTATGACAGGCTGAGGAAGGAATGATCCACTAGGGTGCAGACCACAATCAGCGCGAGGAAGGCGACCACGCTCCAAATCAGCTGATTGCCGAATATGCGGCGCAGGAAGGATGGACCTTCATCCTCCGATTGCTGCTTGGTGGGCTTGCTCATCTTTCCTCCTTTCCTTGAGATTGTCCGGAGACCGAGGTGTTGGCTATGTCTTCCACGATGGTCTGCTGGGAAACCGTGTCATCGTTGTCCATCAGGTCGATCTTGTGACGGTCCTTGAGGACGGTTATCTGATCGGAGAGGCGGACGACCTCATCAAGCTCAGAGGAGATGAAGACCACGCTCATGCCCTGAGCGGCCAGATCCAGCACCGTCTGCTGGATCTCCGCCTTGGCGCCGATGTCGATTCCCCTGGTCGGTTCGTCCAGGATCAGCAGCTCAGGATCCGTGGCCAGCCACCTGGCCAGCAGGACCTTCTGCTGGTTTCCTCCTGAAAGGTTCTTGATCAGCCTGTCGGGATCGGCCGGGCGGACATTGAGCTCCTTGATGTACTTGTCGACTATCCGATCGGCTTCCTTCCTGGGGATTGGCCTGAACATGCCCCGGGTGGCCTGGAGGGCCAGGATGATGTTCTCCCTGACCGTCAGGTCGCCGATGATGCCCTCATCCCTTCTGTTCTCCGTAGAGTAGGCAATCTTGTTCTTCAGGGCGTTGGCCGGGCTGTCGATGGAGATCTTCTTCCCATCAAAGGTGTAGGTACCCTTGTCGGGCTTGTCTGCGCCGAAGAGCAGGCGGCCGATTTCGGTTCTGCCGGAACCCAGCAGGCCGGCCAGTCCCATGATCTTGCCCTTGAAAAGATCCATGTCGAAGGGGTAGATGCTGCCCTTTCTGCCGAAGCCGCGGACGCTGGCCAGAGGCCGGTCTGTTGCGGCTTGGGGTGTCTCTTTCCTCGACTTGGTGCCGATCAGCGAGAGCTCATCGGCGTTCTTGCCGATCATCTTGGTAATAAGGACATCGCGCGGCATGTCCTTGACCATGGTCTCCTCGACGAATTTGCCATTGCGCAGAATGGTCATCCTGTCGGCGATCTCGTAGACCTGGTCCAGGAAGTGGGAAACAAACAGTATGGCGATGCCCCGGTCCCTGACCTTGCGCATGATCCGGAAAAGATCCTGAACCTCATTGGCATCCAGCGAAGATGTCGGCTCATCCAGGATCAGGACCTTGGCATCGATGACCATGGCCCTGGCGATGGCTACCAGTTGCTGCATGGCTATGGATATCTCATTGAGCGGTGTGTGAGGATCCAGATCCGTCAGGCCCATCTGGGCCAGAAAGCCTTTGGCCGCCTCATGGGTCTTGCGCCAGTTGATGCCCAGGTGCCCCCTCACCTCGTGCCCGAGCATGACGTTTTCGCCCACACTCAGATTGGTGCACAGGTTGACTTCCTGGTAGACCGTGGCGATGCCGGCGTTCTGCGCATCGGCTGTGCCGTTGAAAATCCTGTTTTGGCCGTTGACGGTGATGGTTCCCGCGTTGATTTTGTATACCCCGGTGAGCGCCTTGATCATGGTCGATTTGCCTGCGCCGTTCTCCCCCATGAGGGCATGGACCTCACCGGGGAACAGACGCAGATCGACATTGTCGAGCGCCTTGACACCAGGGAATTCAATGCTGATTCCCTTCATGGAGACCAAGGGTGCTTCTTTTGTCATTGTCTTGCCTCATCAAACTGAATGCTGATCGGGGGGCGGTACCGCGGCCCAAAGACCCTTTCCCGCCCATGAAAAACGGCGTACCGCAACCTTCCCGGGTGCGCCGTCCTGTGCGTCCTACGCGATCAGCGATAGATCAGTACGCTCTGGAATCGATGACCTTCCTGGCCTCATCGGCGGTGAAGACCTTCGAATCAATGACGATGTTCTTCTTGACCTTCTTGCCGTCCAGGTAATCCTTGACGGTCTTGGCGGTCGTTTCGCCGAAGAGCGGGTTGTACTCGATCACCAGCGACAGATCGCCGTCGATCAGGGCCTTCAGAGCAGGCTTGGTGCCATCGATGGTGATGATCTTGACCTTGCCCTTAAGACCTGCGGCATCGACAGCCTGTGCAGCGCCCAGGCCCATCTCGTCGTTCTGCGAGAAGATGAACTGGACATTCTGGCTCTTGTACTTGTCCAGCAGTCCGGCGGTGACGGTCTTGGCCTCGTCAGTGGACCAGTTGGCCGACTGGCTCTCCAGAACCTTGATGTTGCCACCGATCTTGGAATCCCAGCCCTTCTGGCGGTCCTTGACCACCGACAGGCCGGCAGGGCCCTCCAGAATCAGGCCATTGGCTCCATCGGGGAAGTTCTTGTTGACGAACTCTGCCGCCTGCTGCCCTGCCCACTCGTTGGAAGGTCCGATGTGGGAGGCGACCAGGCTTTCGTCCTTGGTCTGCACGTTGCGGTCGACCAGGAAGACCGGGATCTCGGCCTCCTTGGCCTTCTTCAGCGACTCATCCCATCCGCTGTCCTCGGTGGAGGACAGGACGATGGCATCAACCTCGTCGTTGACGAACTTGTTGAAGGCCTGGATCTGCTTCTGCTGATCGTTGTTCTGGGTCGGCGAATAGATCATGTTGAATCCGGCATTCTTGAAGGCCTTCTTCAGATCGTTCTCGTTGGCCGTGCGGAAGCCGCCCTCAGGACCTACAGCAACGAATCCGATGGTCTTCTGCTTGTCGCCGCCCTTGCTGGAGCTGGACCCGGAAGAGCCGCAAGCTCCCATGGCCAAGACCGCAGCCGAGGCCGTGGCGATGGTCAGCGCCTTCTTCAGTACTGTATTCATTGTTCTCCTCCTTGAGTAGTCAGCATCGAAGCCACAGCATTATGATCATCGATGATGACATCCACGATTTTCAGTATCGTTTTTCCTCTTGCCGAGCTCAAGGCGCAGTGATAACAAATCGATAACAGTTCAGCCACACCGACAGCCAAGCTGCAGCCGAGCCGCAGCCGGTACCACCCATCCCGGTGATTGTCACCTGCCGCTGGTAACCGTATCCACCTGGGAATCAATGATGTACCACATGCCCTCCAGGGCTCCGGAAAGGCAGTGAACGATGCCCGAACGGTCCAGGGCGATCAGGCTCTGCATCTGATTGACCTGCCCTGCAGCCAAGCCGGTGGTTCCGGCCGGCAGATGCTGGATCGTCTCCGGACCAGGGGCGATCTGGGAATGGCCGCCCGCATCCATGTCGCCATCCTTGTAGACCAGGGTGTCGTCGTTGTAGAAGGTCAAGGCCCTGATATCCCGATGTCGGGCGATGACCTGGATCTGGTCGCTCAAGCCCTTCGGCCGCTGATTCTCGCCTCGGACAATACCCAGCATGACCAGGGTGTTCATACCCTGCGAACCATCTTCGAGCACCAGGCATAGACGCTGCCCCTCAGGTGCCACAGTCAGGGCGACCACACGCCGCCCATGCAGCCAGGGCAGGGCGAATTCCAAGGCACCCGGCTTGCCTGCGTCGACCAGAATGGCGGAATCACTCTGCCTGACAGCCCAAACCTCATCGGTGAAACTGCCGGCTATGGCGGTAATGGGTGTGCCGGCAAACAGTTTTCCGCAGGATGAAGCATCGGGTTTCAGACAGGTCACCTGGCCCTGATCAGACAGCAGCGCACCGCCATTGGAGGAAAAGACCAGCCCCCTGGGCTCATGAAAGACGGGAGGCTGACCGACCCTGATCAGGTTCGAGGAGTTGAAACCTACCACCCCGCTGCTGCCCAGACTGTAGATGCGGTTGGAAGTCTGCCCTGAAGCTATGGTCAGGTCGTCATCCGCGTGGGAATAGTCAATCCCTGACGCATCGACCACCCGCAGATCAAACTCGCCATTGCCGTCGCCCAAGAGCATCCGCATTTGATGGACCAGCATGGCCCTGTTTTCGCTGCTCAGGGAGGCGAAGGAGCTGCTGACCCTGATTTCCATGCGTCCCTTGACCTGCTGCACCGCATCGACTGCCAGGGAGACCTTGGCGGTGTTGAAGTTCGTCACGGAATCCCGCAGCCAGGCCGGAGGGCCCTTCAGCAGTTCCTTCAGGGCCAGGGTCCTCCAGTTTCGCCAGCCGAACCAGCGGTTGTCGGGAACAGGCACACCCTTGGCCAAGGGGAACTGATAGATGACGACCTGACGGTAGACCTGCATGAAATCATCCGAAGAGATCACTATCCCCGCCGGGGCCTTGCTGATCCGCCATTGGCCGCGCACTTTAGCGAGCTCAAACCGTTCGGTCCTGTACCCTGAGCCGCAGTCCTGCTCGGTGACGGAGAATATTCCATGGGCGTCCAAGGAGCCAATGCACTCGGTGGTCAGGTCAAGGGCAGTCCTCTTCCCGCTGCCCTCGTCATCCACGCGGTCATAGACAGGAGAACCCTTATAGATCGAGACGGATGCATTGAAATCCCATCCCGCAAAGGCCCGCTTGGTCATGTAGGACTTGGCGACAGCAAAGCCATCGCTTTGAATGCCGGTAGGCAGAGCCGCCAGGAAGCCCTTGACAATGCTCTCTGGCACGGCTCCGTCCACAGGACCTTCCGGGGAGGAGAAGACGCGATGGGGCTGATTCTCGATGGGACTGAGCTGACGGACCGACCCTGAGGTCGGCAGCCCGAATGGATTGGCGCAGCCTCCTGCGACCAGAGCAGCCACCATGGCCATACACATCCCCAGCATCCGCACAGGGCGAAAGGCTCTTGGCCAGCGTGACGGTCTGAAAATGCTCATGATGCAGCCTCTTCGAAGAAGCCTTCCACGTCCAGACCATGGCCAGGCTGGAATCGGACCGGCGCACTCCCCTGATCCAGTTGCTCACAGACATCCCTGGGCAGGGTCAGCAGGAACCAGGTCCCCTTCCCAACCTGCGAGCGCACCTGGAGCAGGCCATGCATGAGGTTGGTATTGTCCAAGGCGATCGACAGCCCCAGACCTGTACCGCCCGTCAACCGAGACCGCGACGGATCGGCCCGCCAGAACCGTTCGAATATATGAGTCAGGTCTTCGGGCGCAATGCCGGTTCCCCAGTCGCGCACACTGAATACCACGGCCTGCTCCGAGACGGCCAGCCGCAGCTGCACCGGCCCGTCCTCGGCGAAATCGATGGCATTGTTGACCAGGTTGCGCAGAATCGAAGTGCAACGGCTGGCATCGACGGTGATCATCACCTTGTGGTCGGGAAGGAGCGCCTTCACGGGAACCCCTTTCGTCCTGGCTATCTGGGCGACCTGCTGAACCACGTTGCGGACCAGATCGCAGGCATCGCGCAGGTCCGGATTCAGCGATGTCTGGCCAGCCTCGTACCTGGATATTTCGAGAAGATCCTCAAGCATGCTGGCGAAGCGCGACACCTGCTTGTCCAGCAATTCCACGGTCCTGCGCTTGCTGGGATCCAGGTCGTCCCGAGTCTTGAAGAGCAGGTCCGTGGCCATGCGGATGGTGGTGACCGGGGTCCGCAGCTCATGGCTGACGTCTGATACAAACCTGCGCTGGTAGGCTTCGGCCTCCTCCAGCTGACCGATCTTCTCATTGATGGAATCAGCCATCACGTTGAAGGAACGCTGCAGGGTGCCCAGCTCATCGGTCCGGTCCTCAGTGACCCGGACGTCCGACTCCCCTTGGGCCAATCCCTTGGCGGCACCTGCCACCTTGGTCACCGGACGGATGACTGAGTGAAGGGCCAGGAACACGATGATCCCCATCACAACGCTGGTCACCACGCTGACCGCAAGAAGGGCCATCTGCACGGAGAGCACGGAGCGCTGCTGGTCTGCGAAGGAGTAGATGGCATAGAACTCGATCCCTCCGGTAGTGGCCGGCCTCAGCATGGACCCCATGACGATGCCCGGGACCGGGTACTGACCCTTGTCGGCCGTGTTGATCATCTGCGAGTATGAGTGGCTGCCATTTGAGACGACGGCATTCCTGATTTCCGGGGTGATCAGGTCGCTGTCTCCCGGGGCAGTGGATACAGGGACGAACCTGCGGGCTGTGGAGTCATCCGGCCAGATGAAGACCCCAACCATGTTGGGCGCCCCCTCATTCTGAACGTTGGCTGCCATATTGACCACCAGTTTCTGATAGCTGCCCTCATCACCGGTGATGTCTGCGGAGTCAAGTCCTCCCTGAGCCCTGGTCAGCTCAGCGGCAAAGTCGGCCTGTGCCTGTCGCAGAACCTGGTTCAAGAGGGAGGTCCTGACCGAATACAGGGAGGCTGTCATGAAGACGACGCCGATCAGGAGTGCCGAAACCGTTGCCAGAAGGACCATTCGTATCTGCAGGGAGCTCCTGACTGCTCTGTAGAGCCTGCGCAGGAACATCCCGACTGCGGAAGACACGACCCTGTGCCTCGTGCGACTGCTCATGATCCTGGCTGCTCAGCCGCATACTTGTAACCGATGCCCCGAACCGTCTCGATGATTCTGGGATTTTCGGGATCGTCTTCGATCTTCTGCCTGAGACGCTGCACGTGGACGTTGACCAGACGGGTATCGCCCATATCCTGGTAATCCCAGACCTTCCGCAGCAGCTCTCCCCGGCTGAGCACCTCCCCGGGATGCGAGGCCAGCACGTAGAGCAGCTCGAACTCCGTGGGTGTCAAGGAAAGCTGCCTGCCCCGCTTGACCGCAGTGTGCTCCTGGCGGTTGATCTCTATCAGGCCATGGATGGCGGCCGGTGACTCCTGCCCCTCCTGATCAGCCCGGACCGAGACCGGACGCAGACGTGCATGGATCCTGGCCAGGAGTTCATCGGTGCTGAAGGGCTTGACCACATAGTCATCGGCTCCAGCCTCCAGACCCTCGACGATGTTCTTGGTATCGGATTTGGCCGTCAGCATGATGATGGGGACATTGGATCTGGACCTGATCCACCGGGCGATGCCAATCCCATCCATGCCGGGCAGCATGATATCCAGCAGCACCAGATCAGGTTCCACCGTAGGGAATATCTCCACTGCCCTGGATCCATCCGTACAGGTCACCGGCCTGTAGGACTTCGTCTGCAGCACTATTGACAGCATCTCGCCCAGATCCCTGTCATCGTCGACAATCAGTATCGTGGCCGGCTCTTTCACAAGAAGCCCTCCCTCGTTCTCAGCATGCCATTATGCTCACTTGCTTCTAAGCAGAACGATAGCAGGGTTGGTCGGGGCTGAACCCGCCGACGGATCTTGGCGGGAATTGGCAGGGTTGACCTATTTGATGCGACGGACCCGGCCATGCTCCACCATATAGGCACGCCGCGCTAGATCGATCATGGGCAGATCGAAGGCCGAATCGGTGTAAAAGGCGTCAATGGCCGCCTTCTGGCCCAAGATCCGCTGAAAGTGCAGGGGCTTGTCAGGCCCGAAGTTGAGGTAGCCCACGGTCAGGGATTCCAAATCCAGGGTGGAGCCGATGCAGCGGGTGATGCCCAGTCGGCGGCAGGCCTCCCCCGCCACCAGATCGAAGGAGGCGGTCACCACCACATCGTCAGCCTGGGGGGTGTACCAATCCATGATCTTGTGCATGTTGGCATCCCAGAATTGGTTGACCAGCCGGTCCATGTCAAAGCCGGGACGCGAGGTCAGCCGACGCAGGTAGCGCGAGCCCACCCGGCGCATGGCCGAGTCCAGCTGCTCGAGTGTGACCCGGCCCAGACGGTAGCGGACGGCATAGAAGAGGGCAATCGGCAGGTAGCCAAGCACCCGCGGATCCTTGCGGGCGGTGAACAGGTAGAAGTCAAGCAGACTCTCGCCATCGTAGATGGTGCCATCGAAGTCCAGTACCCGCATGCCAGTCCTTTCCAAATCTCAGCGCTAAAAAGCGAACATCTTAGCATACCGTGGAGCAATGACGGTGATAGTCCCCGACTTCCATGGGTCATACTCCCCCAAATGCTGACCCGCACAGCCTCGTGAACAGGCAGTCCCTTTTCAGCCCACGAGCACGAAGGAGACAGAAATCCCTAGACGATCGGCCGTGACAGGCCTCGATCGGAATCGGCGTCTGGGCAATCATGGCCTGCCTGATCCATGTCCTGATCGTGGATCATCCCCATGGTGTCGACGGTATTGATATGATGAAAATGCGTTGTTCATATAAGGCCGAGGTTTGGGACTTGTCGAAAATAGGCCTGGAAGGGGAACGGCGCCGAAGGGGTCCATGCGGTCAATCATGTCCGCCGAGCTCTTTGATTTTCCTTACCAGCTAGGGGGCAGCAGCGATGTTGAAGAAGAGCCACTACCACAACCTGAGCAGCTGCATAGCCGGAATCTACCGGCATGCACGCAATGACACCAGCCGGTACATGGGCGACTCCACCTTACGGGGCACTCAAGGTGATCTGATCGTATATCTCTATGATCATCCAGGCCTCAGTCAGCGGCAGATCGCCCGGGATCTGTGCGTAGACCCCAGTCTGCTGGCCAGGGATCTCAAGGCTCTGAAGGCCCAGGGCCTGGTCAGCCGTGAACAGAACCCAGCCGATCACCGCGTCAATATCATCGCCCTGACCAGGTCGGGCGCAGACATCGCGCGCAAACGGATCAGGTCGGTCAACAACTGGTGGACGGACCTGTTCAAGCAGAATCCCGATATCGACCCCGAGACCTTCCAGACCGAGCTGCGCTGCGTCTACAACCGGCTGCTGGCCAATCAGCTCTGACCCGCTTACCGCAGAATCAGCCCACCGAACGGCCGGAGGTCTCCCAGCCCATCAGGCCTACAACCAGCATGGAGGCCAGGGCAACCAGGCTGATGGTGACGAAGATCGAGGTGCTCCCCCATACGCTGAGCATGGCACCGATCAGCACGGGCATGAGCACATTGCAGAGCTTGGCAACGGCATTGGCAATGCCCACGCAACGGAAGCGGACCGTGGTCGGGAAGAGCTCGGGCGCATAGACGGCCACCACTGAAGACATGAGGACGTAGAGGCTGGCCATGAGCAGGATGCCCACCAGGATGGCCGTGACCTGGCTGGTCTGCGCGGCGTAGAGCATACCGAAAACCGCTGTCAGCAGGAAGGCGGTGACGATGATCCGCTTACGACCTATCCGGTCCAAAAGCAGGGATCCGATCAGGCAGCCCAGGGGGGCACCCAGCATCATCAGGGTGCTGATCCACAGGGATCCGCTCAGATTGATGCCCCGCTTGAGCAGGATGGTGGGCACCCAGGAGGTGAAGGCGTAGGAGCAGACATTGGTGGCCGAGACTGCCACAGTGGCCACAATCAGGCCGCGGACAATGCTGCCCGAAGCCTTGGCAGGTGCTTGAGTGCCTTCATCCTTCCCAACAAGGGCGGAGCCACTGGCAGAACCGGAGCCTGAATTACCCTGAGCGTTGTTGGCCTCCAGAAGCTCGACCACCTGGGTGGCCTCGTCTATCCGCCCGTGCTGGGCCAGCCATCGAGGGGACTCAGGGATGTCACGCCGCAGGTACCAGATCAACGCCGCTGCCAGACCAATGCCCACGAAGAGCGGCCGCCAGGACCAGCGCGGAATGATCCAGGCGCACAGGAGCATGGCCAGGGGCACTCCGGTGTTGGCCACCAGCGAGACGATGGCGCTCCAGCGGCCGCGATGCTTGATGGGAGCGAATTCGTTGACCATGGAGAATCCGGTGACGATTTCGGCGCCAAGACCCAGGCCGGCCCCCAGGCGGCAGACCGAGAGGACGGCCATGTTCGGGGCCAGAGCGCCCAGCAGGGTAAAGCCGCCGAAGAGCAGCAGGTTGATCTGATAGGCGGTCTTGCGCCCCCGCAGGTCTCCGATGAATCCGGCCAGCAGCGAGCCCACCAGGAGCCCCAGGAAACCAGCCGACAGGAAGAGGGAATTCTGGGCGACCGTGGACCACCCGGTGCTCAGTGCTGAACTGGCTACTGCGCTGCCCACATAGACATCGATGCTGTCCATGAGCATTCCCGCAGCCACCAGGGCCACGATCTTGTAAAAAGTAGCCGATTCACGAGCATTGTCTACTCGCCGGGTAATCTCGCGGACCGCCAGGTCGTCCTCGGCCACGCCGAGGCCCTTTGATTGTTCGGATATGTCTGCATTGTCAATGACCGCTGTCGACATCGTCACCCTCGCGCCCGTGCATGAGGCAGGCATGCCCCATGCGTCCATGCCAGACCTGCCGACGACGACAGGCTCCTTGTGGGAGCGTGGCGAACGTCACTATGGAAGGCCTGGACCCTGCGGCGTTTCGGTCATTGTGTGGCTGCTCAACGTCTATTGGGTGCCCAGTATAGGAGTCTGGACGGTCATTGCCCAGACCCGGCGTTTCCCCCCGGCCCGGCTGCCCTGTCCAGGATGGCCCTGATGGCCTCCAGTCGTGGACCCAGCTGACGCTCATAGCCACGATCATTGGGGTGGTAGTAGCGTCGTCCGACCAGTTCGTCGGGCATGTACTGCTGGGGCGCCACCGCATCCGGCGCATCGTGGGCATACTGGTAGCCCTCATGGTTGCCCCAGGCCTTCATCAGCTTGGTGGGGGCATTGCGCAGGTGCAGGGGAACCTGGCCGATATGCCCGGCGTCCACATCCTCCAGGGCTTGGTTGATGGCCAGGTAGGAGGCGTTGGACTTGGGCGCAGTGGCCACGGCGATGACTGCCTCGGCCAGGATCAGCCGGGCCTCCGGCATGCCCACCATGGCCACGGCCTGGGCAGCCGCGACCGTGATCTCCAGCACCTCCGGAGAGGCCATGCCCACCTCCTCGGCGGAGGCGATCATGATCCGTCGGGCGATGAAACGCGGGTCCTCGCCTGCCCGGATCATCCGAGCCAGGTAGTGCAGGGCCGCATCCACGTCGGAACCCCGCATGGACTTGATGAAGGCCGAGGCCACGTCATAGTGGTCGTCGCCCTTCTTGTCATAGCGGACGGCGGCCACGTCCATGACCGAGGAGACCACCTTGGCATTGATCAGGGGCCGACGCGCCCCCTTGGCACGAGGCCCGCCTTCGGTGACGGCCCCGGCCGCAGCCTCCAGAATGGTCAGAGCACGACGGGCGTCGCCCCCGGCAAAACGCACGATCTGGTCCAGAGCCTCTGCATCCAGCCGCACCTGGTCCTTGAGCCCCCGCTGGTCCTTGACGGCCCTGCGGACCAGCTTGGCCAGGTCCCGGTCGTCCAGGGCCTCCAGCTTGACCACCACCGAGCGGGAAAGCAGGGGCGCAATGACCGAAAAGCTGGGATTCTCCGTGGTGGCTGCGATAAAAGTCACATCCCGGTTCTCCACGCTGGGCAGCAGGGCATCCTGCTGGGACTTGGAAAAGCGGTGGACCTCATCGATGAAGAGGACCGTCTCCTGGCCCTGGCTGACCAGCCGCTCCCGAGCCTGGGCGAGGACCTGCCGCACCTCCTTGACCCCCGAGGTGACGGCCGAAAGCTCCTCGAAATGCCGCCCGGACTGTCGGGCGACGATGTAGGCCAGGGTGGTCTTGCCCACCCCGGGAGGACCGAAAAGAATGACCGAGCTGGGAGCCGTCAGGCGGTTGTTCGGATCCGACCGGGCCAGCCGCTCCAAAGGGGTTCCAGGAGCCGTGACCTTGTCCTGGCCGACCACCTCGTCCAGGCTCTTGGGCCGCATCCTGACCGCCAGAGGCAGGGTGTGCTCCTCGGGGGGATCCGCCGCCTGGAAGAGATCATCAACCATCTGCAATACCTCATTCCTCGGGGCCCTATGGCTCCCCGCCTTCACCAGCATAGGCCTGCGCCTGCCACAAACAGCAAGACGAACGCGCTAGACTAGAAACCTATATGACCGTATCGCCCAGCGCGTAGTTGGGTCCCGGAAACCCGGTGTGTGTACAGTTTACTGGTCATCCGCCTGAACATCTTCAGGTAGGCCCATGGGCGGCAGCAAGGCCTGCGCCCTGAAACAACCGGGACCGGCACAGTAGGAGCAATAAGGAGAATCGCCAGTGATCGCCAAGCATGTTCGCCAGGGATGGACATCCGGTCCAGGCAGGTGGGCCATGGGCCTGCTTGCCCTGGTCCTGGGGCTCTCAGCCCTGATTGTCGCCCCCCTGGCCACGCCGGCGCAGGCGGCCCAGGACTCACCCGCCGCGCAGGCGGTCCACGGACGCACCTTCCGCGTCGCCACCGACACCACTTTCGCCCCCTTTGAATTCCGCGACTCCTCCGGCAAGCTGGTCGGCATCGACATGGATCTGATCCGCAAGATCGCCGACATCGAGGGGTTCTCGGTGCAGATCCAGTCCCTGGGCTTCAACGCCGCCCTGCAGGCCTTGAACTCCCAGCAGGCCGACGTGGTCATAGCCGGCATGACCATCACCGACCAGCGCAAGCAGGTCTACGACTTCACCGACCCATATTTCGACTCCGGCGTGCAGATGGCCATTGCCAAGGACAACGACCAGATCCACAGCTACAAGGATCTGCGAGGCAGCGTGGTGGCCGTCAAGACCGGCAGCGAGGGCGAGGCTTTCGCCAAGCAGCGTGCGGCCCAGTACGGGTTTAGCGTCAAGGCGGTGGACCAGTCCTCCACCATGTACGAGATGGTCAAGTCCGGCAACGCCCAGGCGGTCATCGACGACTACCCGGTCCTGGCCTACGGCATCGCCCAAGGCAACGGGCTGAAGACCGTGACCAAGAAGGAGCCTGGCGCCTCCTACGGAGCGGCCGTCCGCAAGGGCGAGAACAAGGAGTTCGTGGCCGCCTTCAACGAGGGACTGGCCAGGATGAAGGCCGACGGCAGCTATAAACAGCTGGTCGATGCCTATGTGGGCAGCGGCCAGTCCAGCAAGAGCGCCCCCGCCTCCAGGCCAGGATTCTTCGAGCTGGTCCGCCAGGCCTTCCCCTCCCTGATGCTGGGCCTGCGCAACACCCTAGCCATCACGGCCATATCCTTCGTCATCGCCCTGGCCATCGGCATCATCCTGGGACTGTGGCGGATCAGCCCCAACCGCATCCTGTCCTGGATCGCCCGGATCTATGTGGCGGTCTTCAGGGGCACACCCGTCCTGGTCTGGGCCTTCTTCTTCTACCTGGGCGTCCCCCAGCTGATCGGCCACCGCATCAGCATCTGGCTGGCCGGCGCGCTGACCCTGTCCCTGAACTCCGGAGCCTACCTGGTGGAGATCGTGCGCGGGGCCATCGAGTCGGTGGATGTCGGGCAGATGGAGGGGGCCCGCAGCCTGGGCCTGACACGTCGCATGGCCCTGCGCCGGGTCATCCTGCCCCAGGCCGTCAGATTCGCCACGCCCTCCATCATCAACCAGCTGGTCATCATGCTCAAGGACTCCTCCCTGCTGCTGGCCATCGGCTTCGGCGAGCTGCTCTACCAGGCCCAGCAGATCTACGCGGCCAACTTCCGCGTGACCGAGACCCTGTTCATGGTGGGCGTCATCTACTTCGTCGCCATCAGCGCCCTGACCTGGATGGCCAATATGCTCGATAGGAGGCTGCATCGATGAACTTCGAGGACCCGGACATGGACACCGGACGACTGACCCGTCGCATCCGCCAGAACCAAAGTCGCCTCAACCAGGGAACTTCCCAGGCGGCCGTATCCATCCGCGACCTGCATAAGCGCTACGGCGACACCGAGGTCCTCAAGGGGATCGACATGGAGGTCAAGCCGGGCGAGGTCATCTCCATCATCGGCCCCTCGGGCGCGGGCAAGTCCACCCTGCTGCGCTGCATCAACGCCCTGGAGATGCCCACTTCGGGCACCATCAGCGTCTATGGGATCGACATTTCCGATCCAAAGACCAACATCGACAAGCTGCGCGAGCACGTGGGCATGGTCTTCCAGCACTTCAACCTCTTCCCCAACATGAGCGTGGCCGACAACATCACGCTGGCCCCCCATATGCTGCACAAGACCCCCAAGGAGGATGCCCGGCAGCAGGCCCTGGAACTGCTGGAGACCGTAGGGCTTCAGGAGAAGGCGGACGCAAGGCCCACGGACCTGTCGGGCGGGCAGCAGCAGCGTGTGGCCATCGCCCGCGCACTGGCCATGCACCCGGACATCATGCTCTTCGACGAGGCGACCTCGGCCCTGGATCCGGAGATGGTGGGCGACGTGCTTGAAGTCATCCGCTCCCTGGCCGAGGGCGGCATGACCATGATTCTGGTCACCCACGAGATGGCCTTCGCCCGGGAGGTCTCCTCCAGGGTGATCTTCACCGATGCCGGGATCATCGAGGAGGAGGGCACGCCCGAACAGATCTTCGGCCACCCGCAGAGCCCTCGGCTGCAGTCCTTCCTCTCCAAGGTCCTATGAAGCCGCGGGTCTAGAGGTCCATCAGCTCCTCGATGGGACCCACCCGGTACTCCTTGAAGACCACCTGGCCGCTCCCCTGGGTGGCATCCAGATCCACAATGCCGGCGATGCCCCAGTCGCGATCCCCTTCGACGTCGTCGAAGATCTGCTGGACCCGCCAGGTGCGGCCCTTTCGCTCATCACGGTCATCCAGGCTGAAGAAGTCCGAGGACCTGGCCTGGGCATCGGTCAAAATCTGCTCATGGTCCTCATAGAGGTCATCCAGTGCATCGCTCCAGGCCCGCAGGCCGTAGCCCCAGTCTGCATCCAGGTCGGCCAGGGCCTCCGGCCGGTCGGCAGCCACCAGCTCCACCCGCTGGAACATGGCGTTGCGCACCAGCAGGGTCAGCCCACGCCGGTCAGCCACCACCTGGTCCTCCACCTTGGGCGGGGCGGCATCTAGCCCGCTAGGAACTTCGCCGTTTTCGGCCCTGCCCGCGGCCTCCCACTCATCCACCAGGCTGGAGTCCACCGAGCGCACGATCAGTCCCAGCCAGGCCAGGATGTCCTCCAGCCGCTCATCCATGAACTCTTCGGGAACCGTCCTGCTGAGCGCCCGATAGGCATCCGACAGATAGCGCAGCAGGGTCCCCTCCGACCGGGATATTCCGTAGCGGGCGATGTAGCCGTTGAAGTCCGAGGCTGTCTCGATCATGTCCCGCAGCACGGACTTGGGATGGATCTCATAGTCGTTGGCCCAGGGAACGTCCCGACGGTAGCGGTCGAAGGCCTCGCCCAGCAGCTCCTCCAGGGGCTTGGGCCAAGTCACCTCCTGCAGGCGCTCCATCCGTTCCTCGTACTCCAGGCCATCCTCCTTCATCTGCTGGATGGCCGCGTCGCGGGCCTGCCGCTGCTGGGCCTTGAGTATCTGCCGGGGATCCTCCAGGGTGGCCTCGACCATGGAGAGCAGGTTCATGTCGTAATCAGGATCCTCAGGATCCAGCAGCTCCAGGGCGGCCAGCAGGAAGGGCGAAAGGGGCTGGTCCAGGGCGAAGTCCTCGGGCAGGTCCACGGTCGTGAAGTAGTCCAGGCCGCCGTCCGGGTTCTTTTCGGTCTCGATGACCCCGGTGTCGGTCAGAGTCTGGAAGATCTCGTCGGCCCGGTCCTGCAGATGCTCCTTCTGCTGCGGGGTCTGACGGGAGTCCTCGATCAGGTCCTCCACCCGCCTCCTGGCATCGCCGCCCTGGTCGACCTCGTTGAGAACCATGGCGTGGGAGATCTTCAGGTGCGGCGTCAGGGTCTCGGGACGGGCCTCAATCAGCTTGTCGAAGGTTCCCTTGCCCCAGGTGACGAACCCCTCCTGTGGCTTCTTGCGTTTGATCCGCTTGAGCTTCTTGGGGTCGTTGCCAGCCTTGGCCACGGCCCTGGCGTTCTCAATCTCGTATTCGGGGGCCTCGGCCACGACCAGTCCGCTGGTGTCGAAGCCCATGCGTCCGGCTCTGCCAGCGATCTGGTGGAATTCCCGGGCCCGCAGACGGCGCATCTTGTAGCCGTCGAACTTGGTCAGTCCGGTCAGCAGGACGGTATGGATGGGCACGTTGATGCCGACCCCCAGGGTGTCCGTGCCGCAGATGACCGGCAGAAGGCCATCCTGGGCCAGCTGCTCCACCAGGCGCCGGTACCGGGGCAGCATGCCGGCATGGTGGACCCCGACCCCGGTGCGCAGCAGCCGCTGCAGAATCCTGCCGAAGGCCGTGGTGAAGCGGGTGCCGGCCATGGCCTCCTTGATCCGGTCGCGCTGCCCCCGGTCCGAGACCCCCGTGCTGGACAGGGCCTGGGCCGTCTCCAGGGCGGCATCCTGGGAGAAATGAACGATATAGACCGGCGAATCCCCATCGGCCAGCAAGGACTCCACGGTGTTGGGCAATGGGGTGTCCACATAACGGTAGTCCAGAGGCACCGGTCGGGGGGCATCAGCCACGATGTCCACACCCACCCCGGTTTTGCGCTCCAGGTCCACGGCGATCTGATCCACGTCGCCCAGGGTGGCAGACATGAGCAGGAACTGCACATCGGGCAGGGTCAGCAGAGGCACCTGCCAGGCCCAGCCACGGTCCGGGTCCCCGTAATAGTGGAACTCATCCATGGCCACGCAGCCGATATCGGCATGGCGACCCTCCCTGAGCGCCTGGTTGGCCAGGATCTCGGCCGTGCAGCAGATGACCGGGGCATCCGTGTTGATATGGGTGTCGCCGGTGATCATGCCCACCCGGTCGCGACCCAGAACCGAAACCAGGTCGAAGAACTTCTCGGAGACCAGAGCCTTGATGGGAGCCGTGTAGTAGGAGCGCCGCCCGGTGCACAAGGCGATGAAATGCATGGCCAGGGCCACCATGGACTTGCCCGAGCCGGTCGGGGTCGACAGGATCACATGGTCGCCTGAAACCAGGGAGAGCACGGCCTCCTCCTGGTGCGGCCAGGGGGTGATGCCCCGGGAAGCCACCCAGGAGAAGAAGCGGTCGTAGATCTGATCCTCGGTCAGGTTGCGGGGGCCTCCCGCCTCGGGGACCAGGTCGCCCAGGGAGGGAGGCTGGTCGGTTGAGGCGGTTGAGGAATCAGTATGTTCTTGGACCATGTCCACCAGTCTATCCGGCCAGGCACACAAGTCCGGCCGGAGACCGGCTTGGAATCATGGGAGCTGAGGACCGGTCAGCCCTGGTCTTTGCCCTCCTGCTTCTTGCCCTCGTCCTTCTGATCGCCGTCGGAGCGGCCGCCACGTCCAGGCTTGAGGAAGTCCGGAATCTCCAGACTCGCCTTGTGCGGATCGACCAGCGTGTCGGGCTGGGTCCTGTCATAGCCCTGGATGTAGCGGGTCTTCCTCCAGTGCTGGATGGAGGCGTTGGATCCACGGTGATGTGCATGGTACTGCAGCGGCGCGCCGCCGTACCGGTCCTCGTCCACCTCCTTGGCCACGGCTATCTGGTTGACATTGGAGGGATCCATGATGGCCACGGGCGCGGCAGGCTCCACGAAGTCGGCGGGGGCGGCAGTGCGCTCCTGCATCTTCTTGGGCAGCCAGCGGGCGAAGTGGGACAGCAAGAAGCAGACGAAGAAGTAGACCACCGAGGCCACCACCAGGGTCTGCAGGATGTTGAAGTACATGGAACCCAGACGACGGGACTCCTGCAGCAGATCCGTGTACATGATGATGGAGCCCAGGGCCGTGTCCTTGAGGACCACGACCAGCTGGGTCACGGCCGCCGGCAGCATGGCGTAGACGGCCTGGGGAACCTCGATCTGCATCAGCGACTGGGTCCTGGTCAGCCCCAGGGCCAGGGAGGCCTCGCGCTGGCCGTTGGGCAGGTTGCCCACACCCGAACGGATCAGCTCAGCCACCACGGAGCCGTTGTAGAGGATCAGGCCCAGCACGACGGCCCAGTAGGAGGCCTGGCTGATTCCGGCAAAGGCGAACCAGCGCCAGAAGAAGATCATCATCATCAGCACCGGGACGGCCCGGCAGAACTCCACAATAACGCCCGAGACTGCCCTTGCCAGCCCGTTGGGCAGCAGACGGCCGATGCCGAAGACGAACCCAAAGATGACCGAGCCTATCACTGCCACAACCGAGGCCTTGATGGTCAGCCAGAGCCCGGGCAGGTAGAAGTCGGACCAGGCTTCGTAGTCCAGGGCCGGACGCCAGAGCTCCCAGCTCAGCTGGTTCTCGCCGTCCGGAGGGTTGTGCAGCCTCATCAGCACCAGGATGACCACGATGGCGAAGATGACGGCGGCTATCCAGTTGACGATTCGTATGGTGCGCCGGCCCTTGGGACCGGGCTGATCGAAGAGCAGCGAGCTCTCATTGTCCTGTGCCATGGCCGCTCACCTCCTCACTGCCAGCTTGTTGGACAGGTACGTGGTCAAGGCTCCGATGGGCAGAACCAGGATCACGTATCCCAGGGCGAAGATCAGGAAGATGGCCACAATGGCGTTGGCGTGGAACTCGATCATCTCGCTCATCAGGGAGGAGCTCTCGGAAGCCACGGAAGCGGCTGCAGCCACGGTGGAGTTCTTCAGCAGGGCGATGAAGGTGTTGCCCAGGGGCGCCACCGACCCGCGGAAGGCCTGGGGCAGAATGATCTGCGAGGCCGACTGGAAGAAGCTCAGCCCCAGGGCACGGGCCGCCTCGGCCTGGCCCAGGGGCACCGTGTTGATGCCCGAGCGCAGGGACTCGCAGACGAAGGCCGCCGTATACAGGGACAGGCCCGTCACCGCCAGCCAGAAGAAGTTGACGGAGAATTCCGGCGAGAAGCTGATCTTGAGCTGGGCGAAGGCACCCAGGACCATGAAGACCATGATGATGGTCAGTGGCATGTTCTGGAAGAACTCCACATACCCTCGGCCGACGGCCCGCAGGGAGGAGATGGGCGAGATGCGCATGATCACCAGGATGATGCCCAGAATCAGCGAGAAGAGGGCCGACCAGAGGGTCAGCTGGATGTTGACCCAGAAGGCCGCCGGGATGTCGTAGTCGGAAAACAGTTCGATGATGGTTGACATCTCACTCCCCTTCCGTGGGCTTGGGCGGATTGAACCGCGGGTCGGGTTTGTAGTGGGTGCCCCGGGTGTTGTTCTCCAGCGCCCGCTGCCAGGAGCCGTTGGCCTCCATGTCGGCCAGGGCCGCATTGATCTTGTGGGCCAGCTTGGTATTGCCCTTCTTGATGCCCACGCCGTAGTACTCCTGGGTGAAGGGCTTGCCCACCAGCCGCAGTCTTCCCCGGGATGCGGAGGCCAGGCCGGCCAGGATGATGTCGTCGGTGGTGACCGCATCGACGATGCCGGAGAAGAGGGCGGTGGCGCATTCGGCGTAGCCGGGCTGCTCCATCAGCTGGACCTCCTTGGCAAACTTTTTCTTGACGGTGACGGCCGAGGTGGATCCGGTCACTGAGCACAGACGCTTGCCGTTGAGGTCCTCGGGGCCGCGGATATGGTGGTCCTCCTTGCGCACCAGCAGGTCCTGGCCGGCCACGATGTAGGGTCCGGCGAAGGAGACGGCCCGCTTGCGCTCATCCGTTATGGAGTATGAGGCCAGGATCATGTCCACGTCGCCGTTCTGGAGCATGGCCTCCCGCTGCTTGGAGGGGGCCTCCTTCCAGACGATATCGTCGGCGCTGTAGCCCAGCTTGTCGGCGATGTAGGTGGCCACGTCCACGTCGAAGCCCACATAGGTCCCGGCCTTCTTGAAGCCCAGACCGGGCTGGTCGAACTTGATGCCCACCCGGATCTTGCCTGCCTCCTTGTCGGAGCCGCAGGCCGCCAGGGAGACCAGGCAACCCAGAGCGCACAGGATCGCGGTCAGATTCCTGGCCAGCCGTTTCAGCGGCCGGCCCATGCCATGCATGCTTGCATTCATGCGGATATGCTTCCCTCCTGCTTCAGTGGGTCAGAATCTTGGACAGGAAGTCGGCGGCCCGCTGGGTCTTGGGGTGGTCGAAGAAGTCGTCGGGGTCATCCTTTTCCAGGATCCGCCCATCGGCCATGAAGACGATATGGTCGGCCGCCTGACGGGCAAAGCCCATCTCATGGGTCACGCAGATCATGGTCATGCCCTCCTGGGCCAGCTGGATCATGACATCCAGCACTTCGTTGACCATCTCCGGGTCCAGGGCTGATGTGGGCTCGTCGAAGAGCATGATCTTGGGCTGCATGGCCAGGGCGCGGGCGATGGCCACACGCTGCTGCTGCCCGCCGGAGAGCTGGGAGGGCATCTTGGAGGCTTGGGATTCCACGCCCACCCGGGCCAAGAGGTCCATGGCCAGGTCCTCGGCATCCTTCTTGGGCATGTGGCGCACCTTGATGGGCGCCAGGGTCATGTTCTCCAGGATGGTCTTGTTGGCGAACAGGTTGAAGGACTGGAAGACCATGCCCACCTCGGCCCTGAGCCGAGCCAGGTCGCGTCCCTCCTGGGGCAGGGGCTCCCCCTCGATCCTGATGACGCCGGAGTCTATGGACTCCAGGCGGTTGATGGTCCGGCACATGGTGGACTTGCCGGAGCCTGAGGGCCCGACCACCACCAGCACCTCGCCGGTGTCGACCTGCAGGTTGATGTCCTTGAGGACGTGCAGGCTGCCAAAATGCTTCTCGACGTGGGCCAGCTCGACCAGCGGCCCGGACTTGTCCTTGACGGGGCGATCCGAGGCCGGTTTCTCCGGCAGAATCCGCTCCGACGGATGTTTGGTTGTTTCGCTCATACTGGGCAGTTTACTCATCCTTTGTTGCAGAACGGCCATAGAAACGGTTCTCCCGTCAAGCCGAAGCAAGGGCAAAGCCCGGCCCGATCGGTCCGCAGCGCATAACAAGGCATACACAATAAGGGCCGGAACCCCGCAGGATTCCAGCCCTTTGAAGACTCTCGCCGATCAGCGGCGGGATGCGCTCAGTCGGCATCCTCCTCATCCGGCTCCCAGTCCACGCCGGTCTCGGCGCGTTGCTGGTCGGAGATGGGGGCCGGAGCCCCGGTCATGGGATCCTGGCCGCCGCCGGACTTGGGGAAGGCGATGACGTCGCGGATGGAATCCGCCCCCGTCAGGATCTGTGCGGTCCTGTCCCAGCCGAAGGCGATGCCCGCGTGGGGCGGAGCGCCGAACTTGAAGGCATCCAGCAGGAAGCCGAACTTCTCCTGGGCCTCCTCGGGGCCGATGCCCAGCACCTTGAAGATCCGGTCCTGGATGTCGTCACGGTGGATACGCACCGAGCCGCCGCCCATCTCCTCGCCGTTGCAGACGATGTCGTAGGAGTCGCTCATGGCGTGCTCGGGATCCTCGTCGAAACGGTCGATCCAGTCGGCCGAGGGCATGGTGAAGGGGTGGTGCATGGAGGTCCACTTGGAATGGCCCACGGCCACATCGTCGTCATCCGGGTCGTCGGTGGGCTTGAAGAGCGGGAAGTCCACCACCCAGGTCAGGGCGAACTCGTCGGGCTTGAGCAGCCCCTGGCGGCGGGCGATCTCCACACGGGCCGCACCCAGCAGGGTCTGCGAGGCCTCGCGGGGTCCGGCTGCAAAGAAGACGGCATCCCCGTCCGAGGCGCCCACAGCCTCCTTGAGGCCCTGGCGCTCGGCATCAGACAGGTTCTTGGCCACGGGACCCTTGAGGGTGCCGTCGCCGGTGAACTGGACATAGGCCAGACCCTTGGCACCCCGCTGGCGGGCCCACTCCTGCCAGGCATCGAACTGCCTGCGGGGCAGGTTGGCCGCGCCCTGGTAGACCACGGCACCCACATAGGGGGCCTGGAAGACCCGGAAGGGCGTGTCCTTGAAGTACTCGGTCAGCTCGACGATGGGGTTGCCGAAGCGCAGGTCAGGCTTGTCGGAGCCGTACTTGTCCATGGCTTCCTGCCAGCTGATCCTGGGAATGGGCAGGGTGACCTCGAATCCTGCAGCCTTCCAGACCTCGGCGATGACCTGCTCAGCCATGGCCATGACGTCCTCCTGGGAGGCGAAGCTCATCTCGATGTCCAGCTGGGTGAACTCGGGCTGCCTGTCGGCACGGAAGTCCTCGTCGCGGTAGCAGCGGGCGATCTGGTAGTAACGCTCGAAGCCGCCCACCATCAGCAGCTGCTTGAGCAACTGGGGGGACTGCGGCAGGGCGTACCAGGATCCGGGCACCAGACGGGCCGGCACCAGGAAGTCGCGGGCGCCCTCGGGGGTGGACTTGATCAGGGTCGGCGTCTCGATCTCGCAGAAGTCCATCTTGTCCAGGGCGGCACGGGCGGCACGGTTCATGGCGGCCCTCAGGCGGATGTTGCGCTGCATGGAGGGGCGGCGCAGGTCAAGATAACGGTAGCGCAGCCGCACATCCTCGCCGGGCAGCTTGTTCTCGGCCTCGTTCTCCAGGGCTGTGGACACCTGGAAGGGCAGGGCGGCCGACTTGGCCAGAACCTCGATCTTGTCGGCCACGATCTCGATGTGCCCGGTGGACAGATGCTCGTTGTCGTTGCCCTCGGGGCGTTCGCGCACCTTGCCGGTGACCTGGATCACGTACTCGCTGCGCAGGGGCCGGGCCTCTTCCTCGTCGTAGATGACGATCTGCACCAGACCGGAACGGTCACGCAGGTCGATGAAGGCCACGCCTCCGTGATCCCGGCGGCGATCCACCCACCCGGCCACCGTCACCTGGCGACCGACCATATCCTGCGTGACATCCGTGGCGTAGCTCGTTCTGTAAGCCGACTGGCCCATGCTTTCCTGTACCTCCATAATGCTCGGCCTGCCCCTGCGTCAGGCCTGGTATTCCACACTCTGCCGGGCATACAGGCTATCCGGCGTCCACGACACCAGGTCAGCCGGAATCTGTTCGCCGGTGATGATGTTCTTGACCTGGTCGCCCTCCTGCTGGCCCTCCTTGGCGGGGAACCAGACATAGGGGATGCCCAGGCGGTCGGCATAGCGGATCTGCTTGCCGATCTTGGCTGCGGTGGGAGCCACGTCAGCGGCGATCCCCCTGGTCCTCAGGTCCTGGGCGATGTGGTTGCTGGCGGTGCGATCCTCCTCATCCCAGACGGCGACCATGACCGCAGCCGGGGAGACCCGGGAGGCCTGGACCCCCTGGGCCAGCAGGTAGGAGAGCAGGCGTGAAAGCCCGATGGACAGCCCCACACCCGGGTAGGTGCGGTTGCCCTGGCTGGCCAGGTTGTCATAGCGGCCGCCTGAGCAGATGGACCCTAGGGACTGCGCCCCCTCCAGGAAGGTCTCGTAGACCGAGCCGGTGTAGTAGTCCAACCCGCGGGCGATCTTCAGGTCGGCGATGACCGAGCCGGGCCGGATGCGGGCGGCCTCGTCGATGATCATGGCCAGCGTCTCCAGCCCCTCGATGGCCAGGGCATATGAAGAAGACTCCTTATCGATGCCAACCTTGTCGACCAGGGCGTCGAAGCGCTGGCGCAGCTGCTGGCCATCGTCGGCGGTCAGCTCAGCCAGATCCAGGCAGGCCCTGGCCTGGTCCTCATTGGCGCCGCACTCGCTGACCAGCAGGCTGGCCACCTCATCGGGACCGATCTTGTCCAGCTTGTCGATCTCGCGCAGAACGCCCTCGACATCCTCCAGGCCCAGACCCCGGTAGAACCCCTCGGAAAGCTTGCGGTTGTTGGCGTGCACGGTGGGCTTGGGCAAGCCGAAGGCCCGCAGCTCCTCCAGGGCGCTCAGCATGACCAGGGGGACCTCGACCTCGTAGTGGTCGGGCAGTTCCCCGTTGCCGATCACATCTATATCAGCCTGGACGAACTCCCTAAAGCGTCCCTCCTGGGGGCGCTCCCCACGCCAGACCTTCTGGATCTGCCAGCGCTTGAAGGGGAAGGTCAGATCGTTGCTGTGCTCCACCACGTAGCGGCTCAGCGGCACGGTCAGGTCAAAATGCAGGCCCAGCCGGCGCTCCACCGGCACATCCTTTTCCTGCCCCAGGTCCTGAAGACGGGAAAGCAGGTAGATCTCCTTGCTGGTCTCCCCCTTCTTGAGCAGGCTGGATCCCTCTTCCACGGCCCTGGTCTCAATGCCGATGTAGCCGTTCAATTCGAAGACCTTGCGGAGCGTGTCGGTGATGCGCTGCTCCACCACTCGTTGTGAAGGAAGCCATTCAGGGAAACCGGATAGAGATGTGCCTTTTGCCATAAGAACCTATACTATAGGAGGTCAAGGAAAATGGTATTGCCATATTTTGCGATCTCTCCAACACACAAGCCTAAGGAGCTGGCCATGGCCGACAACACCGCCATTACACCCGAGAACACCTCGACACCGCAGAAGGACCACACCGTGGATGCGGCGGGCCAGGTCGCCGCTGCGCCGGCACCCGAAGCCGGCCAGGGACAGGCAGCCGCCGAGCAAACTGCTCCCGCAGAGGATGCTCCGACCCAGAGCGCACCGGCACCGGCTGTGCCCAAGCCCAAGGCAGTCCCCTCCCCTGCGGCTTTGGCCCACAAGGCCCCTCGCGTCAAGGCCGCTCCAGCCGCTCCCTCATACAGCCAGGAAGAGATCGACAAGGCCGAAGCCTTCGGCCGGGTGGACGAGCAGGGCAACGTATTCGTCCGCGAGGGCGATCAGGAGCGCCAGGTAGGCCAGTTCCCCAACGCAGACACAAAGGAGGCCCTGAACCTCTATGCCCGCCGATACCTGGACCTCAAGGAGAAGCTGAACCTCTTTGCCTCCAGGTTGCGCAGCCCCAAGATCAAGGCCCACGAGATCGACGAGTCTCTCACCTC
This sequence comes from Bifidobacterium sp. ESL0825, assembly GCF_052606465.1. NCBI lineage: Bacteria > Bacillati > Actinomycetota > Actinomycetes > Bifidobacteriales > Bifidobacteriaceae > Bifidobacterium > Bifidobacterium sp. ESL0825. The sequence goes on along the minus strand of NZ_CP199589.1, from coordinate 295,161 downwards.
GCTCAAAGAGGAGACCAAGCAGCCCGAGGCCGTCGGCGACCTCGCCGCCCTCCGCACACAGCTGGATCAGCTGGCTGAACAGGGGCAGGCGCGCAAGGCCGAGCTGGCGCAGGCCCGCAAGGATGCCATGGCCAAGGCCATCAAGGAGCGTACTGCCATCGTGGAGAAGGCCGAAGATCTGGCCGCATCCCTGGGCGACTCCACCAACTGGCGGTCCACAGCGGACAAGTTCCGTTCCCTCTTCGAGCAGTGGCAGCATCACCAGCGCACGACCATCCGCATCGACAAGGCCGACGCGGACGCGCTCTGGAAGCGCTTCTCATCCGCCCGCACCACCTTCAACCAGGCCCGCCGCAAGTGGGCCCAGCAGCGTGATGCTCAGCGGTCCGAGACCAAGCGGATCAAGGAGGAGATCATCGCCGAGGCCGACCAGATCAAGGACTCCACCGACTGGGGACCCACCTCCCACCAGTTCAATGAGCTCATGGACCGTTGGAAGCAGGCCGGACGGGCAGGACGCCAGGATGACGACGCCCTCTGGGCTCGGTTCCGCCAGGCCGCGGATGTCTTCTTCAACGCCCGCCAGGCAGACCGGGACAAGACCTCGGTCAACGAGCGCGAAAATCTGACCAAGAAAGAAGCCTTGGTGGCCAAGGCCGAAGCTCTGCTGCCCGTCAAGGATGCCAAGGCCGCCAAGCAGGCGCGGCAGGAGCTGGCCAAGATTCAGGAGGAATGGGACGGCATCGGCTTTGTCCCCCGCGACGACGTGCGCCGGATCGAGGGCAGGATGGATGCTGTGGACCGGCAGATCAAGGCCGTGGAGGATGCAGCCTGGAACCAGTCCGACCCCGAGGCCGATGCCCGAGTCTCCAGCTTCGAGCAGCAGCTGGCCGCCCAGCTTGAGGATCTGGATCGTCGGATCGCCGCCGAGCAGGATCCGGCCAAGAAGCAGGAGCTTGAGGCCGAGAAGGCCACCAAGGAGCAGTGGATGAACGCTGTGCGCTGATCGCACCCGTTTCCGTCAGGGCCCCCGGCCTGGTCATTGACCACCGGGGGTCCTTCTGTAACCACCGTTCACAGCCGTCTTTCAGACTGTGGCCCAGTGAATTTTCAAGGCTGGAAGCAAATGATCACTTCGACTGCACAACAGGAAGAATGCCGTCGAAAAAGTGCAGAGGATAAGCGGATATATTGGCGGCTGAGAGGGAAGGTCAGATGGCCCGCATATGGGGACTGGCCGAGCCCTTGGCTCCGGTCAGCCGATAAGCATCGAAGACCCCGTCGATCTTCCTGACGGCCGCCAGGAGCGTGTTCAGATGCTGGGGATCGCCCATCTCGAAGACGAACTGGCTGACCGCCACCCGGTCACGGCCAGTGGACTGGCTGCCCGACAGGATGTTGACGCCATGGTCGGACAGCACCTGGGTGATATCCGAGAGCAGGTGGGGCCGGTCCAGGGCCTCCACCTGGATCTGGACCATGAAGGTGCCCTGTTTGCCCGTCCAAGAGACCTCGATGATCCGTTCGGGCTGCTTCTTGCGCAGGTCCAGAAGGTTCTGGCAGTCGGACCGATGGACCGAGACGCCCTGGTTGCGGGTGATGAACCCGGTGATGGGATCTCCCGGCACTGGGGTGCAGCAACGGGCCAGCTTGACCCAGACATCGTCCACGCCCTTGACCGAGATCCCCTGGGAGGTCTCCGGCCGGCTGGACTTGGCGACCCGCTGCAGAGGAATGGCCTCCTGCTCCACCTCGTCCTCAAGGGCCGACCGTCCAGCGTCATGAACCAGCCGGGAGATCACGTTCTGGGTGGAGACCTGTCCGTCGCCAATGGCAGCGTAGACCGCCTTCTCATTGGGATAGTTGAGCTCGTCGGCGGCCCCCACCATGGCTTCGGGGGTCAACAGGGTGGCCACGGGCAGGTTCCGCTTGCGCATGGCGCGGATCAGCTCGTCCTTGCCCTCCTCGATGGTCTCCGAACGACGCTCCTTGCTGAACCACTGACGGATCTTGCTGCGGGCGCGGGGGCTCTTGGCGAAGCTGAGCCAGTCGCGCGAGGGTCCGTCGGTGTCCGACTTGCTGGTCAGGATCTCGACCGTGTCCCCGTTGCGAAGCTTGGTATCCAGCGGGACCAGACGGCCATTCACCCTGGCGCCCATGGTTCTGTGTCCCACCTCGGTGTGGACGGCATAGGCGAAGTCCACGGGCGTGGACTCGGCCGGCAGGGAGATGATCTTGCCCTTGGGGGTGAACACATAGACCTCGGCCGAGCCCAGATCGTCTTTCAGGGAGCCCAAAAATTCGTTGGAGTCCGGAGTCTCGCTGGTCCAGTCGGCCAGCTGCTGGATCCAGGTCAGGTTGTCCTCCTGGGTCAGCTCCCCCTCCTGGCGTTCGCGCTTGACATCGGACTTGTCCGGCTGGGAGAGCTCACGGCCTGCGGAACCGTTCTCCTTGTACTTCCAGTGGGCGGCGATGCCGAACTCGGCCCTGCGGTGCATCTGCCAGGTTCGGATCTGGATCTCGACCGGCTTGCCGCCCGGGCCCACCACCGTGGTGTGCAGGGACTGGTAGCGGTTGGTCTTGGGCATGGCGATGTAGTCCTTGAACCGCCCAGGCACCGGGCTCCAGCGTGCATGGACGGCGCCCAGGGCCGCATAGCAGTCGCGGATGGTGTCCACGATGATGCGCACCCCTACCAGGTCGTAGATGTTGGCGAAATCGTGCCCTCGCACGATCATCTTCTGGTAGATGCTGAAGTAGTCCTTGGGCCGGCCGGTCACCTGAGCCTTGATGCCCTGGGCATCCAGATCCTCGTGGATCTCGTCCAGGATCTGCTTCAGGTAGACCTCCCGCTGGCCCGCCCTGCGGGAGACCAGCACTACGATTTCGTTGTAGATCTTGGGATAGAGGGTCTTGAAGCTGAGCTCCTCCAGCTCGGTCTTGATGGCGTTCATGCCCAGCCGGTTGGCAAGAGGGGCGTAGACATCAAGGGTCTCGCGGGCCTTGCGCTGGGCTGACGAAGCCTTGACGTAGCGCCAGGTGCGGGCGTTGTGGACCCGGTCGGCCAGCTTGACCACCAGGACGCGCACATCCCGGCTCATGGCCACGATCATCTTGCGGATGGTCTCGGCCTGGGCCGAATCGCCGTAGTCCATCTTGGATATCTTGGTGACCCCATCCACCAGGCCGGCCACGGTGTCGCCGAACTCATTGCGGCACTGCTCCAGGGTGTAGTCGGTGTCCTCCACGGTGTCGTGCAGCAGGCCGGCCGAAACCACCGTGGGACCCATGCCCAGGTCGGCCAGGATCTGGGCCACAGCCAGCGGATGAATGATGTAGGGCTCGCCGGACTTGCGCCTTTGGTTGGCATGCTGGACTACAGCCCGGTCATAGGCGCGCTGGAGCATGGACAGGTCCTCGCCGGGATGGTGGGCGGCGCAGATCTCCCGGATGGGCATCAGGGGGTTGAGCGCATCGTCGCTGATCTCGCAGCCCAAGGCTCTGGAGGACAGGCCGGACGGGGCCTGCTCGCCGACATCATTGCTGCAGACGCTGCCCTCCGGAGTGACCATTCAAGCCTCCAATATCCTGAATATAATGCACCAATCCTACACTTGCGCCTGACCCATTCAGGCCGTCCGTGTCCGAAGGATGCCTCATCGGCCCGTCGAGCCGAATCCGGCATCCGAACGCACCGAGCCAGGCAGACGTTCTGCGGGCACGAAACGGGCCTGCACGTAGCGCTGAATGACCAGCTGGGCAATGCGCTCCCCAGGCTCGAAGTGAACCGACTCATGCGGATCCAAGTTGATCAGCGGCACCTTGATCTCGCCCCGGTACCCGGCATCGATGGTTCCTGGCGCGTTGAGCACGGTCACCCCCATCTTGACTGCCAACCCCGAGCGTGGGTGAACCAGGCCGACGTACCCGTTGGGCAGGGCCAGAGCGACACCGGTGGGAACCAGCGCCCGCTGGAAGGGGGCCAGGTCCACGGCCACCCTGGCTCGCAGATCGGCTCCTGCATCGCCAGGCATGGCGTATTCCGGCACCTCGGCCCCATCCAAGGATTCGAACAGGACCTCGACCGTTTCTGGCTCGTTGTAGGACTCGTCGTAGGCCATCAGGCGGCGCACTCCTTGCAGACGGGCTTGCCGTCGGGGGTTGTGTAGGCCAGCTGGCTCCGGTGTTTGACCAGGAAGCAGTTGGAGCAGATGAATTCATCGCCCTGCATGGGAATGACAGTCACCGAAGAGTCCTCATTGCTCAGGTCGGCGCCCGGCAGCTCATAGTCCTCGGCGATGGCGTTCTCGTCGTCGTCCAGATCGGCCCCGGCATCCTGGCCGCTTTTGCCCAGCTCCTGCAGGGATTCCTCGTCTTCGTCCTTGTCTCGCGGGGTATCGTAATCCTGTGCCATCGTGTACCCTTTCCTTGTTCGGCCGGCCACCTCGTATACCGGTCATTTCACACGATATGTACTGCGCATAGGATACACGATTTCAAAAGCACGTAAAATACGAACCATAGGGCACAATGGAAATACCTGAGGCCGTGTAAAGGAACCGTAAGAGGATAGGGGCGTGCATGTCTGAGAATGGGACCAGGGTGGCCAGCTTTGACCATGTCGACGACAGGGGCGATCTGGTCTTCGTCTGTGACCACCGGCACTTCGCCGTAAGGGTCGACGATGCGCTTGATCGCGCCATTCTTGAGGCCAAGCAGGTCAAGGAGGAAGAGGACGTGGACCCCCAGACCGGCAAGTCCAAGCCCCTGCCCGTCTCAGCCATTCAGGCGGCTGTGCGCGCCGGTGCCCGCCCCGAGCAGGTGGCTCAGCAATACGCTGTCAACGAAGCGCTGGTACGGCGTTTCGCGGCTCCCGTGGAAACCGAGAAGAAGTACGCCATCGAACAGTTCCTGACCATGCCGGCGCCCAAGGGGTCGGGAGGGCGAAACTATCAGGAACTGATCGGCAAGGTGCTGGCCCGTGCGGGGGTCAGCCTGACACAGGTTTCCTGGCAGGCCACCAGACGAGGGTACGAACCCTGGAACATCAACGGCGTGTTTACGCTGGACAAGCGGATTTTCAACGCCCGCTGGGCATGGAACATGCATGACAACACGGTGACCTGCCTGAACGGGGCCGCAAGGATGCTGCTGGACAATTCCACAGACGACCATGGGCAGGAGCGACCCGCTAGGGACCAGGGCCCTGCTGAGGAGATTGACGATCAGACCGACAGACGGCCTCCAAGCCAGAAGGATGCCTTCAGCCAAATCGAAGAAGAGGGCGGTGAGCGTCAGGCGGCGCTCACGGCCTGGCTCTATGGCAAGCCCAAGGAAGGCCAGGACCAGACAGCCGAGCGGGAGCCCAGCCACCCCAGTGCAGAACTGACCGAGGATCCCGATACGGCCGAGCATCCTCCCATCAGAGACAACGAATCCACCATGGTCCTGCCCGTGCAGAACCATGGGCAGCCCCAGCAAGAGGATCAAGGCGATGATGCCGGACAGGACGAGCAGGAGGATCAGCCCAAGGAGGGCCGCCGCAGCAAGCGGGCCAAAAAGCACTCCGGGCGTTCGGCCGTGCCCAGCTGGGATGAGATCCTCTTCGGCAAGTAGTCAGACCAGGTCGATCAGGCAGGGGATCTGCGTCTCCAGACGGGTCCATGAGCCGTGGACGCCAGGCAGCCTGGTCGCTGCATCGGTCTGATCAGCCGAATTCACTAAGGTGATCCGATCGCCGGCCAGCACCAGAAGGTCGCCGATCATGGGTCTAATCCGGGAATCCACAGGACCGAAGATTCCCCGTTCGATGGCCTGGCCCCGGGTCAGCACCCAGGCTCGCTCCCCCAGACGCCCCCGCCAACGGGCGGCCACGACCTGGGGATCCGCCCCCTGGTCCAGATAGAGCATGACCGCCCTGGGCTCGCCGCCCACCAGTCGCACATCCCGGCTCAGCTCCGGATCCTGGGCGATGTCAATGCGCTGGTTCGGATCGGACTCAACCATGCCATGATCGGCTACGATCACCGTCAGTGTCCCGGCGGGCAGGCGGCGATGAAGCTCGGCCAGCTGTGCATCGGTCGCTTCAAGAGCGGCCACCCACTCCTCGCCCTCCCAGCCGCTGTGATGGCCCACCTTGTCCACATCGCGGATGTAGAGGTAGGTCAGCCCCGGCTGGCTGGCAGCTTGGCAGGCGGCCAGAAGACGCTGACGGGAGTGGTTGTGGGCCAGGTACTCCCCGCCGCGCAGAGCCGCACGGGTCAGGGCTGAGTCGCGAAAACGCGGCAGGCCCGAGGAGGTGACACGCACCCCTTGCGCCTGGAGGGTCTCGAAGACCGTGGGACGGCGTTGCAGGCGCTCGGGATCCTGAGCCCCCCTGAACTGGATCATCTGGCCCAGCTGGCCGGTGTCCGGATTCAGCTGGGTGTAGCCGGTCATGCCGGTCAGCCCGGGGCTGGTTCCGGTGCCGAAGACGCCCATGGCCGCCACGGTCGTCGAGGGCAGGCTGGTGTAGAGGGGACGCTGGTTGATGGGTTCGGACAGCAGCGAGCGCAGGTAGGGCACATGGCCCTGGCGGCTGACCAGATTCCAGAATCCCAGCCCATCCACCAGGACGACGACCACCGACCGGGCCTCCGGCAGTCCCAGGGCCTCCTGGAGGGCCTTGGCAGACGGGTGGACGTCGGTGGCCACGGGCGTTCCCAGGCAGGCGCTCAGGGCGGGCAGGACGGCGGACAGATGCCTGGCCCCGCCAACACGGTTGTCCTCCGCCCGGTCCCCGTATTGGATAGGCGGACTCGGCTGCAGCAGTTCCTTCATGTCAGGTGTATCCAGACCCATACAACCCATTCAAGCACGGTCAGGCCCCAGGCCGACACCGCATCCCTGCTGTCAATGCTTTGGCGGACCGTCCGGTTATCATAAGGCGGAACATGAAGGAGCAGGAGCTGGAGCATGGCAACTCATCGCAGGAGCAAGGCGGCGGGGTACGACCCCCGGCAGGTCAAGGAGCACATCGTCGAAACCCCTCTGAACGAGGAGATGAGCAAGTCCTTCCTGGAATACGCCTACTCGGTCATCTACGCCAGGGCCCTGCCCGATGCCCGTGACGGACTCAAGCCGGTCCAGCGGCGGATCATCTACCAGATGGGCCAGATGAACCTCAACCCCGACCGCCCTTATATGAAGTCCGCCAGGGCCGTGGGCGAGGTCATGGGCAAGCTGCACCCCCATGGCGACTCATCCATCTACGAGGCCATGGTGCGCCTGGCCCAGCCCTTTGCCATGCGCCTGCCCCTGGTCGACGGCCACGGCAACTTCGGATCCCTGGACGACGGCCCGGCTGCCTCCCGCTACACCGAGGCCAGGCTGGCTCCTGCGGCCCTGGGCATGAACGCCGACATCGACCAGGACACGGTGGACTTCTCCCCCAACTACGACAACAAGCTCAAGGAGCCCCAGGTCCTGCCCTCGGCCATCCCCAACCTGCTGGTCAACGGGGCCTCAGGCATCGCCGTGGGCATGGCCACCAACATGATCACCCACAACCTGGGCGAGGTGGTGGCCGCCGCCAAATATCTGATGGCCCACCCGGACGCGGGGCTGGACGAGCTCATGCGCTACGTGCCCGGCCCGGATCTGCCCGGCGGCGGAGTCATCGTGGGACGGGACGGCATCCGCAAGGCCTACGAGCACGGCCGGGGGGCCTTCGTGACCAGGTCCGTCACCCACCTGGAGAACGTGACCGCCCGCAAGAAGGCCATCGTGGTCACCGAGCTGCCCTTCATGGTGGGCCCTGAGCGGGTTCTGGAACGCATCTCGGATGGGGTGCGCAACCACAAGCTGGAGGGCATCTCCAGCGCCATCGACCTGACCGACCGGCACAACGGGACCCGCCTGGTCATCGAGATCAAGACGGGATTCGACCCAGGCAAGGTCCTGGGCAAGCTCTTCAAGTACACGCCCCTGGAGGACTCCTTCACCATCAACAACGTGGCCCTGGTCCACGGACGGCCCAGAACCATGGGGCTCAAGGAACTGCTGCAAGTCTGGGTGGAGCACCGGCGCACGGTCATCCATCGGCGCAGCGAGTTCCGCCGCAAGAAGGCCCTGGAGCGTCTGCACCTGGTCGAGGGGCTCCTGCTGGCCCTGGTCGACATCGACGAGGTCATCCAGGTCATCCGCAGCTCGGACGACGCGGATGCGGCCAAGACCAGGCTGATGGCGGTCTTCGATCTGGATCAGACCCAGGCCCAGTACATTCTTGACCTGCGGCTGCGGCGGCTGACCAAGATGAGCCGGATCGAGCTGGAGGGCGAACGAGACGACCTCAACAAGCAGCTGGAGGAGCTGGAGCGGATTCTGGGCTCATCGGCCGAACTGGACCGGGTGGTCATCCAGGAGATGGACCAGGCAGCGGCCCAGTGGGGCACGCCCAGGCGCACGGTCATCCTGGACCAGGAGCCCTCCGGCGACCTGGCCCCCGTGCAGTCGGCAGCCGGCGACCAGCAAACCGCTCAGCAGACCTCGGGCAAGGTCGCTGCTGGCTCCCAGGCTGCATTGCTGGCCAGCGGAGGAACCAGCCGCGGCGGCGACCTGCACATGGAGGACAAGCCCTGCACGGTCATGATGAGCGCCACCGGACTGCTGGCACGCAGCACCCCGGGCGCCCTGGATGCCTGGCGGTCCCGGCCGCGCAACCAGGACCGGGGGCATGACGACCAGGTCATCGCCATATTCGCCACCACTACCCTGGCCACCTACGGCCTGGTGACCACGGCTGGAAGGCTGATCACCGCCCCCGTGGCCGACCTGCCGCTGATCCCGGCCACCGCCAACCCCAACCTGAGCGGGGGCATCGTGGCTGACGAGCTCCTGGGCGGGACCGCCAGCACCGAACCCCAGGCCGACGAGCACGCCGTCACCGTCATCGACATGAACGACTCCGCGCCTCTGGCCTTGGGCACCCGGCTGGGCACGGTCAAGCGCTGGAACCGCGAATCCCCGACCACCATGGACTCCTGGTCGGTCATCGACCTCAAGGGCGACGACCAGGTGGTCTTCGCAGCCCCCTGCCAGGACGGGGACCGGATGGTGCTCATCTCCTCGGATGCCAGCCTGCTGACCCTCACCGGGGACAAGGTTCGCCCCCAGGGCCGCAATGCGGCCGGCATGGCGGGCATCCGGCTGGCCCAGGGCTGCCAGGTCGCCGCCTTCGCGGTCGTGCCGGCCGGAGAGATCGGCTGGACCTATCAGGAGACCGGCGAGGATGGCATGAGCACCCAGGCCGGGGCCGTGGTCCTGACTGTGGCCGGCAACTCCGAGGCCCTGCCCGGCACCGAGAACGGGTCGGCCAAGCTGACCCCGCTGGAGATGTATCCGGTCAAGGGCCGCGGCACGAAAGGCGTGCGCTCCCAACGCTTCCTCAAGGGTCAGGATACCCTGCTGCTGGCCCGGGTGGGCGCCTGGCCCCTGCACGCCAGCACCGCCGCCGGCTCTCCGGTCGAACTGCCCGAAGTGGACATGCGCCGGGACGCCTCCGGCCAGGAGCTGGCAGCGCCCATCGCCTTCGTGGCCTGAGGGCGCTCAGCAAGGGCTCAGTAGAGTGCCATGCCGCCCGGACCGGCCGTGAACCCGGCTGCGGACAGGGCCATGCCCACCGGTTCGCGCATGGTCAGAGGCCGGCCATTGGCATCACTGAAGAGGATGCGTCCCTGTCCGTCCCGGCTCAGCCATGAGGCCAGCTGGGCGAAGGCGGCCTCCAGCAATCCACGCTCGGGCTCACCGAAGACCAGCAGATGATGCCCCTTGGGCGCCGCGTAGACCAGGGCGCGGCCATGATTCTGCACCAGGAGGTTCCCTATCCGCCGAATGGGCCGTCCGCCGCCATCCCCTGATGTGGTCGGCCAGGCAAGAGCCGTGCCATAGAGGTTGGCGGGATCGGTCACGTCCATGACCACGGGTTCGGCAGGTCGCTGCCCCGATCCGCCTTCGCCATCGCTTTTGCGCTCATCCTCTTGGAAGTCCCTGAGCTGGTTGATCACCTCTCTGGGGGCGAACTGGGCGCCGCCGAAGCCGTCGACGATGACCCCTCGCGTCAGCCGGCCGGCCTCCTCCATGCGCCTGCAGACCTGATAGAGGGCCGAGAATCCGCCGGGCAGGGACCGCACCTCAGGCAGCACCGGAGCCAGGAGCCCATAACGGTCCAGGATGGCCTGCTCCTCGTGGACCAGGCTGACGGTCCGCTGGCGGTCACCGTCCTGGATGCCTCTCGATTTGTCGATTGGATCGGGCATGCCCGTCCCCGCTGCAACTGCTGCTGCTCCGCGCTCATCCGCAACCAGGGTCCAGAATCCCTCCGCCGCCGCTGACAAGGCAGATGAGCCGGCCGCCCGCGTCAAAGCCGCGCGTCCCAAGGACCTGCCGCGCCCACGCAGACCATGGGGCAAACGGCGGGCCCTCCCCGAAGGCTGCGGCCCTGATCCCCGGACCAGCCGCCGAACAGGAGCCAGGGAGGCGTTGGTGACCAGCCCACGCCTGACCAGGCCCCAGAGCGAACGGGCCAGGGCCTCCTGGTCGGGGGCCTGAGAATCAGGGGACTCCATGCCATCCCCGCCCCGGCTGGCGCAGGCGCGCAGAAGGCGATCGAAGCGGTAGGCTCCCCCATCGGCCAGCACACCCAGCAGGACCTTTTCCAGATCGCCCGCGTTGCCCGGGTGGCTCGGCTTGCCGATCCCATTTGTGGCTGACGGAGAACCGGCGGACTGTGCTGGAAGCTCTTCATCCAGGTCCTCGGCCAGGTAGAAGGTCATGGCGCCCAGCGGGCCCTCCCCCTGGTCGGACCCCACCCAGACCACCTGGCCCGAGGCCAGCAGATCGTCCATCAATGCGGGACCGTAATCACGCACCCTGGCCGGGAAGATGGCCGACTCCCAGAGTTCAGGCGGCAGAGCCAGCCCCTCCAGCTGCCCGACCACCTCCAGCAGTCCTTCGGCGCCCATCAAGGGCTCCTGGCCCAGGGGTGCCAGACCCTGCCGATGAAGAAGAAAGTCGCTGTAGACATGGCCGGGGACGGGACTGGCCGCCTTGCTGGCCTTGGCCAGGGACCGCGAGCGCAGCCGGCGGAAGACCTCGGGATCCAGCCACCCTCGGCGGGGTTGACCCCCCTTCCATCCAGGCTCGCCGTAGGCACGCAGGTCGGGCCGGGGAAAGACCCCAGTCGTGAGCATTTCGCGAGCGGCCAGGGAACGCAGTCTGTCCTCCAAGAGAGCGCTGCCCAGGCCCAGGTGCCCGGCCAGATCCTCGGTGGTGAATGGCCCATGGACTGCGGCGTATTGCCTGACCAGCTGTTCGAAGGCCTCGCTGTCTGATTCCGATTCCTTTGTCGGCTGGGCGGATGGCTGGATGATGCCAGGGCCCAGAACCGCCGTCAGCCGCCCTGCCTGACCGGCCCATATCCAGCAGTCGCGAGCGCCTAACCTGACCGGAACCACCCTGGACTGGGTCCGCAGCTCCTCCAGCATGGCCCGGACCTGTGCCGGCGTCACCGGTTCGTCCTCCTGCCCGCGCATGCGCCGGCGAATCCCGGCCGGATCCATGGGGCCCAGGGTGCGCAGCAGGTCGGCCAGCCCCTCGGCCCCCCTGGCCCGGGTCCTGGGCGAAAGCCGCTGCAGATCAGCGGTCACCTGGTCGACGGTCTCCTGGTCCAGGAGGTCAGCCATGTCCACCTGGCCGACCATCTGCTCCAGCAGATCGGAGTCGATGGCCAGCATGGCGGCGTCGCGCTCGGCCTTGGGCATGTCGTACTGGTACATGAAGGTCCCCAGGTAGCCGAAGAGCAGCCCTGAGGCCATGGGCGAGGGGGTCCGGGTGGAGGCCGGGACCAGACGGGCGCTCCCCTGCTCCAGGTCGGCCATGAGCTCGCGCAGGGCAGGCATGTCGTAGACGTCCTGGAGGCACTCGCGCATGGTCTCCAGAACCAGGGGGAAGTCATCCTCCTTCAGGGCCGCGTCCAGCAGACGGGAGGCTCGAAGACGCTGCTGCCAGAGCGGCACCCTGCGGCCGGGCTCCATCCTGGGCATGTAGAGCGAGCGGGCTGCGCACTGGCGGAAGCGGGCCTGGAAGAGCGCCGAGCCGACCAGATGACGTCGGACCTCGCGCTCCACCTGATCGGGGGTGAATCCGAATATTCGCTGGTCTTCCAGGAAGGCATCTGTGCCCGGGATCTGCACGACGATGCCGTCCTCCCCCGCCCAGACGGATCCGTCGTATCCGCGCTCGCGGGAGAGCCGGGCGGCGATGGCCAGGGCCCAGGGCTCGTTGACCCTGCGGCCGTATGGCGAATGGAGGATCAGCCTCAGATCGCCCTCCTCGTTGGGGCAGCGCTCGACTACCAGGTGACGGTCGTCGGGCACCCGGCCGGTGGAGGCCTGCTGCTCGGCCAGAAAGGCGGCCAGATTGTTGATGGCTGGACGGTCCAGGCCGTCCTCCAGCAGACGAGAACAGACGGGTTGAGTGAAGCCCGGCCGACCGGAGGCAGTCTGGACCGCCGGTATCAGGCCCTGGGACAGTTCCCTGGCCAGCCTGCCCAGACGACGGCCGAATGCGGGGTCACGGCCGGTGCCCTCCCCGTGCCAGAAGGGCAGTCTGGCGGAGCGTCCCGGAGCGGGTACCACCACCACACGGTCGCGGGTGATCTGCTGGATCCTCCAGGAGGTGGTGCCCAGGGTGATCACGTCCCCCTTGCGGGACTCGTAGACCATCTCTTCGTCCAGTTCCCCCACTCGGCGGGGCTTGCCGCCGGCGGCCTCGGAGGGCATGACCACACTGTAGGAGCCGCGGTCGGGAATGGTGCCTCCGGAGGTCACCGCCAGTCGTTGTGCGCCGGGGCGGGCCGTCAGCGTGCCGGTCTGGTGGTCCCAGACCAGGATGGGGCGGAAGGCGGTGAAATCCTGGGAGGTGTAGGCGCCGCTGAGCATGCCCAGCACCGCCCGGTAGACCTGCTGGTCCAGATGGGCGAAGGGCGCGGCCCGTCTGACCGTGGCCAGCCAGTCCTGCTCCCTGAGCGGTCCCATGGCGGCTGCGGCCACCGTCTGCTGGGCCAGAACATCCAAGGGGCTGCTGGGCATGATGGTGGGTTCGATGTCGCCCTGGGCCATGCTCTCCATGCTGGCCGTGCACTCCAGGATCTGCTCGCGGGTCAGGGGGAAAAGCCTGGCTTGGGATACCCGACCGACCTGGTGATCGGCCCGGCCCACCCGCTGCAGTCCCGAGGCGGTCGACAGCGGGGCGTTGACCTGGATGACCAGATCGACCGAGCCCATATCGATGCCCAGCTCCAGGCTGGAAGTGGCCACCACACAGCGCAGTCTGCCGGCCTTGAGGTCGTCCTCCACCTGGCGCCGGCGTTCCTTGGACACCGACCCATGGTGGGCCATGGCAATGGGTTGGTCGACGCTCTGGCCGGAAGTCCTCTCGGAAGTGGAACCGGTGGCCGAATCGTAGTGGGCGGGCTCCCTGGACTCATCTGTCTCATCGGAGAAACCCGGCTGGTCATGACCTGAGGCCTGCAGATCGGCTTGGTGCAGGTCGTTGAGCCGGGCGGTCAGGCGCTCGGCGAGCCCTCGCGAGTTGACGAAGACCAGGGTGGTGCGGTGGGACAGAACCTGGTCCAGAATGGCCCGCTCGATTGCTGGCCAGATGGATCCGCTTCTTTGGTCGCCCTCCTGACCTGACTCACCTGACTGACCGGGCGGCGCGGCCAGATCGCCCATGTCCTCCAGGGGCTCGATCAGGCGCAGGTCCATGGCTGTGGACGACTTGGGCTGGATCAGACTGACAGGACGGCTGCCACCCAGGAAACGTGCCACCTGCTCGGGCGGCCGGACCGTAGCCGACAGGCCGATCCGCTGCACGGGCCCTCCGACCAGGTCGTCCAGCCGCTCCAGACTCAGGGCCAGATGAGCCCCGCGCTTGTTGCCCGCCAAAACGTGGATTTCGTCCACAATAACGGTTTGCACGTTCTTCAGCGTGCTAGCCGTTTTGGAGGTCAGCATCAGATAGAGGGATTCAGGGGTGGTGACCAGAATGTCCGGCGGATGGGCGGCCAGGGCTCTGCGGCCGCGGGCATCGGTGTCTCCGGTGCGGATGCCCGTCCGGACCTTGGGCGCTTTGCCTCCCTGCTGTTCAAACCGCTCGGCGATGCCTTCCAGCGGAGCCTGCAGGTTGCGGGCCACATCCGTCCCCAGGGCCTTCATGGGCGAGATGTAGAGCACGGCGACCCCAGGCTTCCGGGAGCGCCGGGGCCTGGTCATGAGCTCGTCGATGGCCCAAAGAAAGGCGGCCAGGGTCTTGCCCGAACCGGTGGGCGAAATGATCAGCGCATCGCCGCCTGCGCGGATGGCCGGCCAGGCCTGCACCTGGGTCGGCGTGGGACCCTCGGTGAAGGCCTGACGAAACCAGTCGGCCGTCTGCGGGGAGAAACTGCCCAAGGGATCGCCCATGTGCGTCACACTCCTCTCCCCGCCCTTTCGGGCCTTGCCGAAGGCAGATCAGGTGTCGATCTTGCTCCGGTCGAAGTCGTCGGCATTGTCCACGATGAACTGCTTGCGGGGCGGCACGTCGTCCCCCATGAGCAGAGGGAAGATGCCGGCTGCCTGAGCGGCATCCTCCATGCGGATGCGGCGCAGCATGCGGGTCCTGGGATCCATGGTGGTGTCGGCCAGCTGGTCGGCGTCCATCTCGCCCAGACCCTTGTAGCGCTGCACATCGGGATTGTAGTCGATGTGCTTGGCATGCAGGTCGGCCAGCTTGCCCTCCAGCTCATCGTCCGAATAGGTGTAGATGAACTTCCCCTTGTTCTTGCCTGCCAGGGCGATTCGATGCAGGGGCGGCACGGCTGCGTAGACCCGCCCGTTCTCTATCAGGGGCCGCATATAGCGGTAGAAGAGGGTCAGCAGGAGGATGCGGATGTGGGCGCCGTCCACGTCGGCGTCGGTCATCATGATGACCTTGTTGTAGCGGGCCTGGTCGATGTCGAAGCTGGCCCCCGAGCCGGCGCCGACCACCTGGATGATGGAGGCGCACTCCTTGTTGGTCAGCATCTGGGACAGGGAGGCCTTCTGCACGTTGAGGATCTTGCCGCGGATGGGCAGCAGGGCCTGGAACATGGAGTTTCGGGCGGCCTTGGCCGTACCCAGGGCGGAGTCGCCCTCGACGATGAACAGCTCGGCGATGTCGTCGTTGCCGGGCATGGAATCCGAGAGCTTGGAGGGCATGGAGGCCGATTCCAGGGCGTTCTTGCGCCTGGTGACCTCCTTGGTCTTCCGGGCCTGGACGCGGGCATGCATCTCGCCCACGATCTTCTCCAGCACCTGGCCGGACTGCTCCTTGAAGCCGCGCTTGGAGCCGCTGATCATCTGGCCGAACTGGTCGTCGGTCATCCGGGTGACGATGGGTTTGACCTGGGCCGTGCCCAGCACGTCCTTGGTCTGGCCCTGGAACTGCGGCTCGGCAATGCGCACCGTGACCACGGCCACGAGCCCGGCCAGGACGTCGTCGCGCTCCACCTTGGTATGGGAGTCCTTGAGGTTGACCTTGAGACGGCGGGCGTTGGCCTCCACGGCCTTGCGCACCTGGCGGGTCATGGCGTTCATGAACCCGTCCACGTGCATGCCTCCGCCGGGCGTCTCCACCACATTGACGAAGCTGCGGACGACTGAATCGTAGTCGTTGACCCAGCGCAGGGCGATATCCACCCCGCAGACACGTTCCACCTGCTCGGCGTGCAGCTCGCCATCGGGGCCCACCCGCTGGGTCTCCTCCTGGTAGGTGTCCTGGCCGCTGATCCGCCAGATGTCGCTGACCGGCTCGCCCTTGGACAGGAAGTCCACGAAGTCCGTCACCCCGCCGGTGTGCAGGAACTCCTCCACCCGCTGATGGCCGGACTCGTCCTCCGGCTGCAGCATGGCCCGGTCGGCCCGCTCGGTGGCCGAAAGGTCGGCATCATCCGCCTGCGCATCCTCGGCAGGTTGGTCTTCGGCGCCTTCTTCTGGCCAGTCCCCGCTGTCAGACGGTTCACCAAGGTTCCCCTGAACGTCCTGATCGTCCGGTTCCGCAGCAGGTTCGCCGTCAACCTCCAGGCGCAGGTCCTGCTCGGCGCTTCCTGTGGCGGGGATGCGCTCGTCGATCACGGTGATCTTGAGGCCGGGCACCAGGAAGCTGGTCTGACGCACCCGGTCGATCAGCTGGGCGTAGCTGAACCGGGCCGTCGAGTTGAAAATTTCCGGGTCGGCCCAGTAACGCACCCTGGTGCCGGTCCGGGACTTGGGCACGCTGCCCACCACTTCCAGAGGCGTAGGCCGGTTCTTCCTGGTGCGCTTGAAGGGCGAATCAGGCGAGGGATGCTCCGGATCCGGGTCCTGGTAGGTGCCGGGATGGCCCTGGTGGAAGCGCATCCGGTGGGTCTTGCCGTCCCTGTCCACCTCCACGTCCAGTCGGGAGCTCAGAGCGTTGACCACCGAAGAGCCCACGCCGTGCAGACCGCCCACGGCCGTATAGGAGGAGTTGCCGAACTTGGCGCCGGCATGAAGCTTGGTCAGGACCACCTCCACGCCGGTCAGCCCCGTGCGAGGCTCAATATCGACGGGGATGCCTCGTCCATTGTCGTCCACCTCGATGGAGCCGTCCTGGTGCAGGATGACCTTGATGTGGTCGCACTGGCCGGCCAGAGCCTCGTCCACGGCGTTGTCGATGATCTCCCAAAGGCAGTGCATGAGCCCCTGGCTGTCCGTGGTCCCGATGTACATGCCTGGACGCTTGCGCACTGCGTCCAGCCCATCCAGAACCGTCAGACTGCCGGCACCATAGGACTTTCCCTTATCAGGCTTTTTCGCCACCATTTACCTCGCCGTTCACCTCATGGCGCCCACGGGGACAGGAGTCCTCGCATGGGCGGTCGCTTACGCACCGATGACCATTTCTAGCAAGGAGGCCTCGACAGCATCAGGACCTCCCCGCCGGGCGCAGAGGTCACTGATCCAGGAAGTCCCGCAGGGTCTGCGAGCGCGAGGGATGCCGCAGCTTGGACATGGTCTTGGACTCGATCTGGCGGATGCGCTCACGGGTGACCCCGTAGACGCGGCCGATGTCGTCCAGGGTCTTGGGCTGTCCATCCTCCAGGCCGTAGCGCATCTTGATGACGCCGGCCTCACGGGGGCTCAGGGTCTCGAGAACCTGCTGGAACTGCTCCTGCAGCAGGGAGAAGGCCACGGCATCCGAGGGGGCGATGGCGTCGGTGTCCTCAATCAGGTCGCCGAACTCCGAGTCGCCGTCCTCACCCAGAGGGGTGTGCAGGGAGATGGGCTCGCGGCCGTACTTCTGGACCTCCTGGACCTTCTCGACGGGCATGTCCAGTTCCCTGGCCAGCTCGTCGGGGGTGGGTTCGCGGCCCAGGTCCTGCAGCATCTGACGCTGGACGCGGGAAAGCTTGTTGATGACCTCGACCATGTGGACGGGCACGCGGATGGTGCGGGCCTGGTCGGCCATGGCCCTGGTAATGGCCTGACGAATCCACCAGGTAGCGTAGGTGGAGAACTTGTAGCCCTTGGTGTAGTCGAACTTCTCCACGGCACGAATCAGACCCAGGTTGCCTTCCTGGATCAAGTCCAGGAAGAGCATGCCCCTGCCGGTGTAGCGCTTGGCCAGGGAGACCACCAGTCGCAGGTTGGCCTCCAACAGATGGTCCTTGGCCTTCTTCCCGTCGTTGGCGGCCCACTTGAGCTCGCGGCGACGCTTGAAGTCCATGTCCTCGCCCTCGGTATCCAGCAGATGCTGGGCGTAGAGGCCGGCCTCGATGCGCTCCGAGAGGTCCACCTCCTGCTCGGCGTTCAGCAGGCTGACGCGGCCGATCTGCTTGAGGTAGTCCTTGACAGGATCGGCAGTGGCGCCGGCGGTGACCACACGACGCTTGGGATTGCCTGAGGGGGTGACATTCTCGTCGTCATCGGAATCGTCGACGACAAAGGCGCCCTTGACCTTGGCTGCGAGGGCATGGGCGGCCTTGCGGTCCTCTTCGGCCTCGTCCTGGACCTGGGAGGCCTCATCCTCCTCCTGATCGTCCTCGTCGGGCTCGTCCTCCAGCTGATCCTCGCTCTTGTCCAGCTGGTCGTCGTCCTCCTGATCCTCGAGCAGGTCCTCGTCGGGCTCCTGCTCCTCCTGCTGGAGGATGGGCTTCTCTTCGACCTTCTTGGCGGTCTTGGAGGCCGGACGGCGGTTCGTCTTGGTCGCCGAGGTGCTAGTGGCGGCGCTCTTGCGGGACGCGGTCTTGCGGGACGCCTTGCTGCTGGTCTTGGACCTGGTGGCGGTCTTGGTCTTGCCGGCAGTTGAACTGGTCCGGCCCTTTTCGGTATCCACTGCGGCTGTCTTGGCTGACTTGGTGTCCTTCGTGGCCAAATTCTCCTCCTGGATCATCCCACCCGCCGACACTGCTTTTAGGGCACAGCTCTGGCAAGGTCAAATCGTAGACTCATTAAAGTGAACCACCCCAGGGGGACGATTATTCCCGATTCAGCCCAATTGCCTCCAAGCCGGGTCGATGCCGCGGCCTATCAAGGCCAGGACGATGGCGGCCAGGCTGCAGGAGCGGTCGTCTGCCAGAGCTTTCTGCGCAAACCCCGATGCTCGGGATCCCCCACTCCACCAGTCGACATAAGCCGCGACCGCCAGTGGCTGGGACCGAAACCCCGGCGGAACCTGATCTGCCATAGCTTCAAGCATGGCAAGCCCAGCACGGCAACGGGGCTGGTCCGGCCGTGTTGCGGTGTCCTTGAAGACCGCATCCAGGATGCTGCAGAGCGCCGTCACATTCGATGGATCGTTGGGACGAACGCAAAGATCCATCAGCCGATCGCTGTCCAGGCCAGGCCCGGGTGCCAGAATGGACAAAATAAGCCCGTCGCGTATGGCCAGCGTCTCCTTAATGGCCACGGCCAGGCAGTCGGCCGAGTCGGAGTCCAACCGCTGGCACGCCTGCGGCCCTTTCAAACCAGCGGTCCAGTCTGTCAGAGGTTGCTGGAGCCATCGTCTGTCGGCCTCTTCCACACCCCATCGTCGTCGGCCCTCTCGGTAGTGCTCCACCAGGTCTTTCATGCCGTATTCATGCGCATCGTCCATGCCGTCATCGCCTCCCATCCGCTCCCGGTATGAGCACCGGGAGCCTTGGCACCATCCTGATCCAGCTGGAATCGCGAGGAAAGCCACAACCGATCATGTGGTCAAGTGGTGTCATCCATCCACCATGGTCCTGGCAGCCTGTTCGCTGGGCAGATATGCGGATAGGCTCTAAGGCATGAAAAGCGTGACTGCAGCACGGGTCGAACAGCGCATGGAGGAACTGCTCCAGCGCCGTTGCGACCATCTGATTGCTCCAGAGTCCGGACCGGACCAACCCCTGGATCAGAACCCCTCCCAGGAGGCTTTGCAGGAAGTCATCCTCCAGGCAATCGAGGCTGGCCGCGGCGGCAAACGCCTGCGCGCCCTGCTGCTCTGCGACGTCTGGCGGGCTCTGGAGTCCGAGCAGAATCCTGACCGTGAACAGGCGGTAGTTGACCTTGCCTGCGCCTTGGAGGTCTATCAGACCAGCGCGCTGGTCCACGACGACATCATCGACGGCTCCCCCCGTCGTCGGGGCCGCCCTGCCGCCCATCTGGCCCTGAGTCGGGCGGCTGCCGGAAACGATTCGAGCGGCCGGGCGCCCGCAAAACCTGATGCCCGCGGCGCCGGCCTAGGCATCCTCCTTGGCGACCTGCTGGCATCGCTGAGCACGGACATGGCCCTCCAGGCGGCTGCCAAGCTCCCTCAGGGGGCGGCCATCGGCAGGGCCTTTCAAGCCATGCAGACGGCTGTGGTCACCGGCCAGGTCCTGGACATGGGCATGGAGGAGGCCTGTCTGGACGATCCGGGACGCCTGCGCCGCCAGGCCCTGCACACCATGGCCTGGAAGACCGCCTCCTACACCACCCTGGCCCCGCTGGCTCTGGGCCTGCTGGCCTCTGGAGCAGACCTGGAAGAGCATAAAGAGTCCGTGCGCGCCCTGGGTCTGGATCTGGGTCTGGCCTACCAGCTGGCGGATGATCTGCTGGATGTAACAGGCGACGATCGACGTACCGGCAAACCTGTGGGTGGCGATATCCGCGAGGGCAAGCGGACCGTCCTCCTGGCCGACACCCTGGCCATGGCCGATCCTGACCAGGCCAAGGAAATCCGCCGGCTGTACAGTTGCACCTCCCAAGTCCGCAACCAGACCCAGGTGAATATGGTCCGTGACCTGATGCAGTCCTGCGGGGCCGTAGAGGCCAGCCGTCGACGCATGGCTGACCTGTCCGTCCGGGCCCAGGCCCGAGCCCAGGCCCTGGCCGATCGTCTGCATCTGTCGACAGGGGGCCGAACCATATTCCTCAAGGCCTGCCGACGCTTCCTGCCGCTTGCCACCACCGCCGGGTATCATGAACGTGTATCTTCCATTGATGCCGAGGCCGGTCAGGCCTCCGAGGTGCAGAGGGCCGGACAAGACGAGCATGAGTGAAGCGGACGAGAGGACCAGCGACCGGATTATCGACGGGCGCTACCGCATTCTGCGTGAGATCGCACAGGGTGGCATGGCCACGGTCTACGAGGCCTTGGACCAGCGGCTGTCCAGGCATGTGGCGGTCAAGATCATGCACACCATGCTGGCCCAGGGGCCGCACAGGGCCCAGTTCGAGGAGCGCTTCCGCCGGGAGGCCAGGTCCGCGGCTGCCATCGCCAACCCCCACATCGTCCAGGTCTACGACACGGGCGTCGATCAGGGGCTGGATTACCTGGTCATGGAGTATGTCCACGGCATCAGCCTGCGGCGGGACATGGCCCGGCAGGGCGTCTATCCCCTGAAGGAGACCCTGCGCATCCTGGGCGAGGTCCTGGACGGCCTGGCCTCCGCCCACCGAGCCGGTGTCATCCACCGCGACATCAAGCCGGAAAACATCCTCATCAACGACCGCGGCCACGTGGAGATCACCGACTTCGGCCTGGCCCGCGCCGCCGCCCAGGCCACCCTGTCCTCGACGGGCATGCTCATGGGCACGGCCGCCTACCTGGCACCCGAGACCATCGAGAACAATGAGGCCTCCCCCCAGAGCGACCTCTACGCCGTGGGCATTATCGCCTACGAGATGCTGACCGGCACGGTTCCCTTCGCCAGCGACAATCCGGTGACCATCGTCTTCAAGCACGTCCACGAGGACGTCCCCTCCCTGGCTAGGGTCTGCCCGGGAATCGACCCGTCTGTGGCCGCCCTGGTCTCAGAGATGACCGACCGCTCCCCCAAGCATCGCCCGGATGACGCAGGCAAGGCCCTGGAGAGCCTGAGGAAGGTGGTCAAGGGACTGGACCGACAGGCCATGGACTACGTGCTGCCTGCAGGGGCCGCCGCAGCCGCAGCCAGTGGACAGCCCGAGTCCGCCATCGCCGGAACCTCTGAGCACGCGGCTGCGGCACCCAGCGACGGCGCCGAAGAGGCAGCCACAGACCCGGAGAATTCGGACACGGTTCCGTCTGTGCCCGCCCCGCCGGAAACCGATGCGGAGGCAGCGACCAGACGCTATCGGCTCAACGATGTGGACACCCCCTCCCGAGCCGAGACCACGACCGTTCTGCAGCCTCAGGATCCGACAGCATCTTCCGCCGATGCGAAGATCATGCAG
This sequence comes from Bifidobacterium sp. ESL0825, assembly GCF_052606465.1. Lineage (NCBI taxonomy): Bacteria > Bacillati > Actinomycetota > Actinomycetes > Bifidobacteriales > Bifidobacteriaceae > Bifidobacterium > Bifidobacterium sp. ESL0825. The sequence continues at coordinate 273,424 of NZ_CP199589.1, read as the reverse complement.
CCAGGCGCTGAAACGGCTCAACCCAAGCACCGGCATCGGGGCTTGATCATCGTGTTGGTGGTTCTGCTGGTCCTGGCCCTGGCAGGAGGCGGCGGTGGCGCCTGGTGGTACTTCCTGGGTCCGGGCAGCTATGTCGCCCTGCCCAAGCCGGATGACGTCTCCTGCTCCGAGAGCCAGGAGTGCAAGGTCGTCGGCGCCGACTTCGCCAAGTACGCCCGCACACTCAAGGTCGCCGGCATCCAGGTCGATACCGCCTATGACTTCAGCGACCAGGTGGCCAAGGGAGCCGTCATGGCCGCGGATCCCGATACGGTCGGAGCCCATATCAGCAAGAGGGGCGGCAGGCTCAAATTGACCGTCTCCAAGGGGGTGCGCCAGGCCACGGTGCCCAAGGACATCCTCACGCCGGAAACACCCAATGGCAAGGATCCGGTGCAGGCTCTGAAGGCAGCCGGGTTCGACAGGATAGACCACGACACCTCCAAGGACCAGTACTCCATGGACATCCCCGAGGGAGCGGCCATTTCAGTGGATCCGGCACCAGGGACCAAGACCCGCCACGATGCCAAGGTCAGCCTGGTCCTGTCCAAGGGTCGCATGCCCGTGGCCATGCCCGATATCGTCGGCAAGGCCAGGGATGAGGCCAAGGCGGCCCTGGAAGCCCTTCGGCTCAAGGTCAGCTACAGCGAGGACTGGTCTGACAAGGTGCCACGCAACCAGGTGATCTCCGCCTCCCACCAGGCCCAGGAGCAGCTGCACTGGGGCGATGTGGTCAACGTGGTGATCTCCAAGGGGCCGCAGTCCATCACCATGCCCGACGTGAAAGGCAAGAGCCAGGACGAGGCCACCAGGATCCTGGAGGGATACGGGCTCAAGGTCAACATCTCCGCTCCCTTGGGCAACCTGACCCACACGGTGCGCATCCAGGACCCCAATCCCGGCAGTCAGGTCAAGGTGCTCAACGATGACGGCTCGCCGGCCGTCGTGACCCTGACTGTGGTCTGAACTGCCGGGAAGTCAGTCCAGTTCCTGGTTGTTCTCATGGTTTTCATGCGCCTTGATGACCTGGGCATACACGTCCACGTAGCGTTGCCCGCTCATCTCCTGGATCTCCTGCATGATCCGGTCGGTCAGGTTGCGAATCTCCTCGTGGGTGAGGCTGTTGACCGGAACGTAGGGCACGGTGATGGGCTTGCCGTAGATGACCTTGGTCCGGCCCTTATGCGGAATCACATGGCCGGGCTCCTGAAGCTGCCTGGTGCCGATGATGGCTGCTGGCACCACCGTCGTCCCGGTCTCGAAAGCCAGCCGCGCCGCCCCGGTGTGCCCCCGGTAAAGCCTGCCGTCAGGGCTGCGCGTGCCCTCCGGATGGATGCCGAAGATGTGCCCGTGCTCAAGGATGGAACGAGCCGTTTCCATGGCGCCCAGCGACTTGGAGCCGCCTGACCTGTCCACGGGAAAGACACCGACCGAGCTGAACCACCACTTCTTGAACTTGCCCTTGATCCCCTTGCCGTTGAAATACTCGGCCTTGCCCATGAAGTGGATCATCCGAGGGCAGGTGATGGGCAGGAGGGCGTCGTCGATGACGGCCAGATGGTTGGAGGCGATGATGGCAGCCCCCTGCTTGGGAATGTTCTCCGTGCCTTCAACGGTCGGTTTGAACCAGGTACGCGCCAACGGACCGAGCAGTTTGACGAAGAACCAGTACAGCACAGAGACTCCTTGGTAGCGAATGCGTGCGGCCGAGGTTACGATGGTTCTATGACCGAGCACAAGCATAACGACGCCGGGAAACAGTATAACAGCGAGGCGGGAACCGGGTCCCCACAGGGGGACGAGGAATGGGCGGACTTCCTGAACTCGCACGCTGACGAGCTGGGTTCCCTGGAATCGTCCAGGACGGCCAAGGAATTCGAGAAGAAGGCTCGAAAGTCCGAGAAAAAGGCAGCGCTGAGGGCCGAGGACCTGAAGCGCGACTCCTTCGTCGGCGGCTCCGGGCCTCGCGATTTCCAAGGCAGCAGCTGGCTGGACACCGACGAGGTCATGGACCAGTCGTCGAACTTTGTGCCGCCCAACCCCGACCTGAGCGACCTGGGCAAAAGGCGGGTGGCCTTCATGATCATGACGGCGCTGGGCCTGGTCTGCTTCTTCCTGACCATCTTCATCCCCCGCTGGTCCGGCTTGACCGGCCTGCTGGCGGGACTGCTCCTGCTGATAGGCATCGCAGGACTGATCATCGACCGGAAGAATTTCCGCGACGATTCAAGCGGGCTCTTCGATGACGACCAACGGCACTACCGGCGATAATGCCGTGTGCCGCCGTATACAAGCCTCCAAAACAGTCGGGCCTCGCTGGCAGAGAGATCAGCCAGCGAGGCCCGAACAGGCTTGGCAGCCGCGAACCTAGACTAAGACCGGACGGGATGCCCGATTCTCTTGCTGGCAGCGGGACTGCGCTTCCTGGGCTCCGTGGATCCAGGCTGCCAGCAGGTCGGCGGCCCTGCCCTGGTCCACAACCTCGGTAGCCAGTTGATAGGCCTGGGCAAACCGCACGTTCAGATCAGCCTCGGGACCGGCGTCGATCTTTGTGCCGTCAGCCACGATGGCCGAGGCCGCATTGAGCAGGGCCGTGGAACGGGAGGGAACCGACTTTCCAGCCAGAAAGTCCCTGACGACGCTGGCGTTGAAGGCCGGATCGCCGCCGCGCAGGTCACCCAAATCCACCGGGTCGAGGCCCAGTTCACGGGTCGGGTCGAAGGAGCGTTCCTCCACCTTGCCCTGGTGGATCTCCCAAATGGAGACCGGACCGGTCGGGGCCATCTCGTCCAGGCCCTCGACCGAGGTGTAGACCATGCCCTCCTGGCCGCGTGAGGCATAGACCTGGGCCATCATGGGGCTCAGCTGACGTTGCGCGCATCCGATGGCCACATAGCGGGGGTTGACCGGATTGGTCAGGGGTCCCAGGAGGTTGAAGACGGTCGGAATCCCTAGCGACGAGCGAACAGGCCCGGCAAACCGCATGGCAGGGTGGAAGGTCTTGGCGAAGACGAAGGTGATGCCGTAGCGGTCTGCCATGGCAGCCACCTCCTGCGGCGGCAGATCCAAGGGCAGGCCCAGCTGCTCCAGGCAGTCGGCGGTGCCGCTCTTGCTGGATGCGGCCCGGTTGCCGTGCTTGACGATTCTGACCCCTGCTGCGGCAGCCACGATGGCACCCATGGTCGACAGGTTGACCGTCGCTGCCCCATCGCCGCCGGTGCCGACGATGTCGGTCACGTCACCCCTGACCTTCAGCGGCACAGCATGGCCCACCATGGCCTTGGCGGCCCCTTCGACCTCCGGGCTGGTCAGCCCTAGGGTGGACTGCATGGACAGGGCGGCGCCCACCTGCACCGGGTCGGCATTGCCGTCCATCAGGTCGTTCATGCACCACTCGGCCTCATCCGCGCTCAGGTGTCGACCGGACACCAAGGAGTTCAGGACGGATTTCCAGCTAAGTGGCCGCATGATGACTCTTTTCCCTTTGAAGAAGCGGGGCCGGATGCCCCGCTGTTTGCTCTAGGTTTACTGCCCTGCCCCTCCCCTGCACAAGGTCATCCCATATTTTGGTCACTTTGCTACCAATATATGGATGCTGGCAATCCAATATATGAAAGCGGCCACCGCCCTTGCGAGCGATGGCCGTCAACCAGATCAGCAACCCTATCTGCAGAAGCCGCTAATGCTTACGCGTACCTGTCATTTCTTCTCGTTCTGACCGTGGCACATCTTGTACTTGCGTCCGGAACCGCAGGGGCAAGGTGCGTTGCGGGGCGTGCCCGGGAAGGTGCGGCCGTCGGCCCAGGGCGAGTGGTCCTCTACGGCCTTGGGCCTCTTATTGGCAGGAACCTTGCCCTCGGCATGGCTGATGGGCGCAGGCCCGACCGGAGCCGGGGCCGAATCCTCGGGAGCCTCAGAGTCCTCGGCGGACGTGCTCAGACCCGACCGGGCGTCAGCAGCATCCTCGTCGGAGTCCTCCTGGAGGCTGCCTGCCGGAGCATCTTCATCACGCTCCTCGGCCGTCTCGTCGATGTCGGTGGTCTCATCCTCGGCGTCAGGCTCTTCAGGCGCCTGGTAGTTGACCTCTTCGGACTGGCTCCCCTCGTTTTCTTCGCGTTCTTCGCGGGCCCGCCGCTCGTTCTCCTGGCTGGCGGCAATTTGCTTGAGGTCCACGTTGAAGAGCAGCTGCACGGTCTGCTCCTTGATGGCGTCGATCATGGAGTTGTACATCTGGTAGCCCTCGCGCTGGTACTCGACCAGGGGGTCGCGCTGACCCATGCCACGCAGGCCGATGCCGTCCTTGAGGTAGTCCATCTCGTAGAGGTGCTCGCGCCACTTGCTGTCCAGGACGGAGAGGACCACCTGGCGCTCCAGCTGCCTTGAGCCCTTCTCGCCCAGTTCATCCTCGCGATCCTGATAGATGGACTCGGCATCCTCCACGATCTTGTCCGCCAGGGCCTTGACGGCCTTGTCACCCTTCAGACCCTCCAGGGAGTCCATGGTCTCGTCCTGGTCGAGACTGATCGGATAGACGGAGGCCAGCGCCTTCCAGAGCCCGTCGGCATCCCATTCCTGAGGCTTGTCCGAGCCGTTCTGCGCCCCATGGATGTATGAAGTCACGGTCTCGCGGATGAAGCGAAGGATGTTCTGGTGGATGTCCTCGCCCTTGAGCACGGCCTGACGCTCGCCGTAGATGACCTGGCGCTGCTTGTTCATCACATCGTCGTACTTGAGCACGTTCTTGCGGATCTCGTAGTTGCGGGATTCAACGGACTTCTGCGCATTGCGCACACCCTTGGAGACGCTCTTGGTGCCGATGGGCTGACCTTCGGGCAGGCTCTTGGAGGACATCATTCGGGCCACCAGCTGGGTGTTGAACAGGCGCATCAGGTCATCCTCCAGGCTCAGGTAGAACCTGGACTCACCGGGGTCGCCCTGACGGCCGGAACGGCCGCGCAGCTGGTTGTCGATGCGGCGGGACTCGTGCCGTTCGGTGCCCAGCACGTAGAGGCCACCCAGCTTGACAACCTCCTCATGCTCATCCTTGACCTGTTCCTTGACGGAATCCAGCATCTTGGGCCAGCGCTTCTCATACTCCTCGGGGGTGTCGTCGGGCGAGTAGCCCTGCTCCTTGAGCTTCTGATCGGCGAGGAACTCCACGTTCCCGCCCAGCATGATGTCGGTGCCGCGCCCGGCCATGTTGGTGGCCACGGTCACGGCCCCCTTGCGCCCTGCCACGGCTACGACGGCAGCCTCGCGCGCATGCTGCTTGGCGTTGAGCACCTGGTGGTCGATGCCGGCCACGTCCAGCAGGGAGGAGACCACCTCGGAGGACTCCACGGATGCGGTGCCCAGCAGGATGGGCTGGCCCTTGGCATGCCGCTTGGCTACGTCCCGGACGATGGCGGCCAGCTTCTCCTTCTTGGAGCGGTAGATCAGATCGTCCTGATCCTTGCGGATCATGGGCTTGTTGGTGGGGATGGGCAGCACGCCCAGCTTGTAGGTGTTCATGAACTCGGCGGCCTCGGTCTCGGCCGTGCCGGTCATGCCCGCCAGCTTGTCGTACATGCGGAAGTAGTTCTGCAGGGTGATGGTGGCGAAGGTCTGGTTCTCGGCCTTGACCTCCACGCCCTCCTTGGCCTCGATGGCCTGGTGGAGGCCCTCGTTGTAGCGGCGGCCCTTGAGCAGACGGCCGGTGTGCTCGTCCACGATCAGGACCTCGCCGTTCTGGACCACGTAGTCGCGGTCGCGCAGGAAGAGCTCCTTGGCCTTGATGGCGTTGTTCAGGTACCCGATCAGGGCGGTGTTGGCAGGCTCGTAGAGGTTGTCGATGCCCAGGTAGTCCTCCACCTTGGTGATGCCCGGATCCAGGATGCCGACGACCTTCTTCTTCTCGTCGACCTCGTAGTCCTCGTCCCTGGTCAGCTTGGGGACCAGCTTGGCAAACTGCCGGTACCATCGGGTCACGTCGCCCTCGGCGGGTCCGGAGATGATCAGAGGAGTCCGTGCCTCGTCGATCAGGATGGAATCCACCTCGTCCACGATGGCGAAATGGTGGCCGCGCTGGACCAGCTCGTCCTTGTCCCAGGCCATGTTGTCGCGCAGGTAGTCGAAGCCGAATTCGTTGTTGGTGCCGTAGGTGATGTCCGCCTGGTACTGCTTGCGGCGCTCGTTGGGGCGCTGGTCGGTGATGATGCAGCCCACGCTCATGCCCAGGAAGCGGAAGATGCGCCCCATGAGCTCGCTCTGGTAGGAGGCCAGGTAGTCGTTGACCGTGACCACGTGCACGCCCTTGCCCTCCAGGGCATTCAGATAGCTGGGCAGGGTGGCCACCAGGGTCTTGCCCTCGCCGGTCTTCATCTCGGCGATGTTGCCCCAGTGCAGGGCCGCGCCGCCCATCAGCTGGACGTCGAAGTGCCGCTGGCCCAGGGTGCGCTTGGAAACCTCGCGAACCGTGGCGAAGGCTTCGGGCATCAGGGAATCGAGGGATTCGCCGTTCTCCAGTCGCTGCTTGAACTTGGGCGTCTGCGCCTTGAGCTCCTCATCGCTCATGGCCGAGATCTGATCCTCGAAGGCGTTGGTCGCCTTGGCCACCCCCTGAAGCTTGCGAATCTGACGACCCTCGCCCATACGGAGGACCTTGTCCAAGACTGCTACCACGTTGCGCTCCCTACCGTTCTTTTATGGCCTTCGCACGCCCTCAGCTGACGTAGGCCCAGACCTTGATTATCTTACGCGAATGCACCGATTTTCTCGAAACCGATTATTCCATAAACCCAACTGCGGCCTTGGCAGCCGGACAAGGCATTGAAGAAGGGCGATTCTCCGCGCGTCAGGCCAATTTGCCGCCGGGGAATCGCCCCACAGTTCAATATCCGCTCGTCTATCCGTTTTGCTGTTACTTCTTCTGGCCTACATGCTCAGGCGTATCGATCTCGAAGACGCCGTAGCTCCATCCGTGCCGGCGATAGACCACCGACGGCCGCTGGGTCTCCTTGTTGACGAAGAGGAAGAAGTCGTGGCCGATCAGCTCCATCTCGTAGAGGGCCTCGTCGATGCTCATGGGCTCGGCGATGTGCAGCTTGCGGCGGATGACGATGGGGGTGTCCCCCACCTGCACCTCGACCGACTGGCCCGGAGCCAGGTCCGAGGCCACGGCGCTCTGAGCGCTGTTGTCGGGGTTGGACTCCTGGCCCTGGTCTCCCTGATCGCCCTCATCGCCTGTCTGATCCTCCACGGGCAGGTCGGCGGGCAGGGGCGGATGCTCAAGTCCCCGGCGGTGGTCCTTGCGGCGGTCGCGGACCCGGCGCAGACGCTGGGTCAGCTTGTCCAGGGCCATGTCCAGTGCGCTGAACTCGTCGGCGCTGGAGGCCTCGGCGCGGATCACGGTCTTGCCGGCCTGGACCGTGAGCTCCACCCTCTTGGCGCTGTCAGCCTGGCGGGGATTGCCTTCATGTGTCAGAACGACCTGGATGCGCTGGGCATCGGGGGCGATGGCCGTCACCCTGTTCATCTTGCTGTCCACAACATCGCGGAACCGCTGCTTGATTTGGGTATGTCGACCGGTAATGACGATCTCCATGGGAATCTCCTTGCACTTGTGAGCGGACGAACCGCTGGTGCGATGGCGGACTTGGTCACCATCGACTGTGCTTCCGATTGTATCCGAAGAGCAGGGCTGACTCACTGATTGAGCTTGAGGCCAGAGCGGGATCCTGGCCGTTGGTCCGGTCGTTCAGTTCCGCTATGCTGAATCCCCGAGACCTCTCGGATGGCCGCGGCCCCTCCTCCTGGGAAGGGCTGAGGAACTTCCGGGCTCCACAGAGCACGATGGCGGATAACGTCCGCCCAGGGCGACCTGAGAGATAGCGCAACAGAGAACAGACCGCTCGCCTGGCAAAGGCGGGCAAGGGTGAAACGGCGGTGTAAGAGACCACCGGGTCGACGGTAACGCCGACCGCATGGCAAGCCTCATCGGGAGCAAGGCCAAGCAGAAGGCATTCAGGGGCTGCTCGTCCCGCCTTCGGGTAGGCCGCTAGAGCCTGGCGGCAACGTCAGGTCGAGATGGATGGCCATCCGTCGTCCGGATTTTCATCCGGTCGATGACAGAACCCGGGGTATATGAGAGGTCTCATCTTCTTCCCCTCAGCTGCTTTGATGCTTGCGATCAGCATAGGGCAGCTAAGGCAGCTATCGAGTCCGTTCTGAAACCAAAATGCAGACGACGTCGCTAATGACGGATCCTTGGGAAATCACCGTTCAACGCATCTCCTCCATGGACACCATCCCCTTGTATAGTGATCGCCATTAATGAAGTCTTTAAGCAAACTAGGCCCAAGCGATTTGATGAAGGATTCGTCTGCTATGCGAGTTACGCAGTAGATGGATACGCGGGAGGCACTTGCCTCTTTGAGACAGATGCTAGCTGATTGTGCTGTACTTCCCGTCACCCAGGAGTCATCGATCAGAAGCACGTGGTGTAAGCAGCTTGCTCGAACAGGACTTGCAATTGAGAAGGCTTCACCATCTAGACTACGGGTCTTGGCCTTGTTGGCCCGCAGCCTCACCTCAGGTAAGAAAGGAATTAGCTTTGCCACTAACTGATGGAGTGGATGATCCTGACCATATCGTTTTGAATTCTTCGTCGAAGGAATCACAGCCCATGCCGTTACAGGTGTGTTCGCCTGAACACCTATGCAAGACAGGTGCCCAAGAATATGCAGAGCAAGTATAGAAGTGACGATTGTTCGGTGCTCCTTGGCAGAAGGCAATTGCTCTTTGTAGTCACGGATGACTTTGTATGTCTGTTCCCAATCTTCAACTGCATAAAAGCCACAAGCAATTTGGTCAGCTAACTGATTCTGGCATTGCTGCCTTTGTGCTTCACGCAAGGTCTGGTTACAGGACCAGCACCTATCATATTGATTTTGCTTGAAACCCCCACAGATTGCACATACATTATCATGCTTTGACTGATAAACGACAGGCTTTAAATAGCTGCCAGCTTTCCCTCGCAGCAACTGATCAAGTCTGATTTTCTGGTTATCCACGTTGATTACCCCATGCCAACATAATTGGCATAAGCGCTTGCTTGGGCAACTATGCCGTTTATTGCGTCTTGCAGGTCACTGTTGACCTCTTGTATCGAGTTGATGGCGTTGGCTACCTCATCCACATTAGATACGACGTAGACATTGGGCTTGTCAACCAAGCGCTTGCCCCATTCAGTATGGTCAACCACGGCGTCGCGCATAATGATCGGGCGGCCATGATGCTGGGCCTGCCGAGCCTGAACACGGGTGCCGGAATATTCATGAGCTTCAACGATAACCGTAGCGATCCCGTAGCCGCTCATGGTGGCATTACGCGCAGGAAAGGTCCACTTCGTGGGCCCCTGCCAGGGCCAGAACTGCGAAAACACTTGGCCGTTATGTTCGATGAGCTCCTGAAGATGACGATTTTTTGCGGGGTAGTACTTCCCTATGCCCGTACCGATGAAAGCCACCGTACGACCATGCTCCTGCAGAGCACGATGATGGGCCTCAGCATCCACACCCAGGGCCAGGCCGGCGATGACAGTCAGACCTTTACTCACGAGCATTGTCGCGACATCAGAAGCGAAATGCAAAGCCTCCTGTCCTGCATTGCGCGAACCGACGACGCTGACACCCAAATCCTGTTGATTGGGGCTGAGGAAACGCCCCTTGGAAAACAGAAACGGAGGCATATCGACGACTTCACGCAGGCTCAACGGATACCGTTCGTCAAGGACCGACACCATATCCAAACCCTGCTTTTCCCAGTTCCGAACCAGAGTTTCAGCCTCTTCGTGGGCCTGCAAGAGCTGCACACGACGTTGCGTGGTAACCGGTACGTCATCCTCTCCCAACAACATCATCTGAGTGCGGTCATCATACTCATCATCCTCATCGGGGTCATCCAGCCGATGATGCTGCGGGTCAAGCTCATGCTCAAAGACTTGGATAGCGCTACCCTGGCGTACAACCTTTTCAGCGATGGAGCTCCAGGTGTCACGAGATTTGTCAATGGTTCTGAGCAGGGCTACAAGTGCTGCATTTTCCTGCAGAAGTTCACTCTTTTCGAGCATCCGACACCTCACCTTCTAGCAAATTCAAAGCAGCAATTGTCCGCTACATCAAGCCTAGACGCTGTTTGTGAAAGCGAGACCAAAGGTCTTGAGACGTGATTCACGCATACGGACTGGAATGGTTCGAATGGCAGACATCCAGCCGGAGCAGCTCGGGAATACAACCATAGCCGCATATTGCTTTGCTTTCCTTCACTGTGAAAACCGATAAGTCCATGGCACACCTCAATCGAGAGGGTCGTCAGAAACGAAAAGGTCGGCTGCCACCTGGTTGAGGAGGCCGGGAGAGTGGCCCTTGCGCGATCCAGCACTCCAGAATCGCCGTTTACGCACTTTGAGATCAAGTCCGGCTGTCTTCCGGGCCACCTTGCGACCGAGCTCGTAGGCGGAGTCGACGAAGAGTCCCTCACGAGAGGCCTGAGCGACTACCTGCGCAGCCAGCCCCCGATCCAAACCCTTGCGGGTCATCTCCGAGAGCACACCCCGCTCCCCCATGGTGCGATGCAGACAGGAACGCAGAAGATCCTGGGCATAGTCCCGGTCATCCAACAGGCCCAACTTGGTCAGCCGGTCGATCACCTGATCGACCACGTTCGTATCAAACCCCTTGTCGACCAGACGGCGGGCCAGAGCCCCGCTTGAACGGGCCGCCGCATCCAGCAGGGTCAGAGCAACCTCCCGGCAAGCATCCGCATCATCGGCATCTGCTCGCGGAGCTACAGGCGCGGACCCACCGCCAAAGCCGCCGGCACGTGGGCGACGGCCACGACGGCGGGTTCTTCTATCGGAACTACGGGCAGAACGGCGACCACGAGAATGGCGACCTGCCAGGGATTCATCACCCATATCGGCATTGGCAGCACTGTCTGCATCTTCCAGACTGCCTCCGAATCGGGCGCCATGCCCAAGACCCAGGACAGGAGACTGCACCAGGCGGCTGTCCTCCTTGAAGCTGTCATCCTTCTGCTCAAGGGCAGGATCAAGGACTGACACCGACTCTGCTGGAACAGGCGCACCCGCAGAGTCTGGCTGCAACTGGTCCGACCGAGGATTCTTCGACTCTGTGCTGGAGCCGGCAGGATCCTCGGTCTGCGCCAGTCGGACTGGATTTTCCTTGAGGAAGTCCTCGGCCGAGATCATCAGGTCATGCAGCCTGGGCCGTGGGCACAGTGCTGTTGATGTCGACGGGAGCCGAGTCGTCTTCCTTGCTGTCTTGGCCAGCATCAGCCTGGTCGGCCTTGTCGTCCTCGGAGGGAGCGGGAATAAGGCCGAAGGCGACCTTGACCTTATCTTCGATCTCCTTGGTCAGGCCGGGGTTGTCCTTGAGGAACTGACGGACGTTCTCCCTGCCCTGACCCAGCTGATCGCCCTCATAGGTGAACCAGGAGCCCGACTTCTTGACAATGTTGGTCTGCAGGGCCATGTCCAGAACCGAACCCTCCTTGGAGATGCCCTCTCCGTAGAGAATGTCGAATTCGGCCACCTTGAAGGGCGGGGCCATCTTGTTCTTGACCACCTTGACCTTGGTGCGGTTGCCCACTGCCTCGTCGCCGTTCTTCAGCGTCTGGATGCGGCGGATGTCCAGGCGGACCGAGGCGTAGAACTTCAGGGCCTTGCCGCCGGTGGTGGTCTCCGGGCTGCCGAAGAAGACGCCGATCTTCTCCCTGAGCTGGTTGATGAAGATGGCTGTGGTGTTGGCCTGGGACAGGGCGCCGGTCATCTTGCGCAGGGCCTGGCTCATCAGCCTGGCCTGCAGACCCACATGGCTGTCGCCCATGTCGCCCTCGATCTCGGCCTTGGGCACCAGGGCGGCCACCGAGTCGATGACGATGACATCCAGGGCGCCCGACCGGATCAGCATGTCGGCGATCTCCAGCGCCTGCTCGCCGTTGTCCGGCTGGGAGACGATCAGGGAGTCCGTGTCCACACCCAGCTTCTTGGCGTACTCGGGATCCAGAGCGTGCTCGGCATCGATGAAGGCCGCCACTCCACCGCCGGCCTGTGCATTGGCCACCGCATGCAGGGCCAGGGTGGTCTTGCCCGAGGATTCCGGACCGTAGATCTCGACGATGCGGCCGCGGGGCAGTCCGCCGATGCCCAGGGCCATGTCCAAGGCCAGGGACCCGGTGGGAATGACCTCCACATCCTGGGCAGGCTTGTCGCCCAGACGCATGGCCGAACCCTTGCCGAAGCTCTTCTCCACCTGCGCGAGGGCCGTGTTCAAGGCTGCCTGGCGACGGGGGTCGATCCCGCCCTCTTCTTCCTTCTTCGCCTTGCCACTGTTGCTCTGACGTGCCATATGGCTCTCCTTCTTCGTAACCGACCTCACGATGACGACATCCTGATTGACGACCTCACGATTGACAGCCTATCCGCCGTCGGAACCTGTCTGCGGTCCCGGCGCCCGATGTGGTCGAACGTGCCGATGGTCACCGGACCATGGGTATCAGTATACCCGACCATGCGAACAAATGTTCGAAAATCGCCTGGAATGGAAAATAAATTCGCGGAGGATAAAACCCGCCGATCAGGCTGCCGGCAGGGGCGGCGCATTGTGGTCCTTTCCCCAGCGCCGGGAGTCGGGAATCTCCATCTGATCGCAGAGCACGTTCCAGACCACGCGCGGCTCCACACCCGCATCCAGGGCCTCTATTACGGTCATGGCATCCAGGGCGGTCAGCCTTTGGTCACGGGCCAGACTGCGTCCGTAGACCCGGCCGAAGACCTCCTCCAGCAGCTGCCAGAATTCCCGTTCACGCACCCGACATCACCTTTCGTCCAAAACCCACCCTGTCACACCCCTTCTACGGTAGCAACCGACAGTCAGCAGAAGAGGGCGCCTGGTTCCTCAGAACCGGACGCCCTCAAGAACGGTCCGCCGGGTCAGCCGACCGGACCTGACATGCTTACTCCTGAGTGGACTCCAGGTAGTCCGCCACCATCCGCAGTGTCTGCGGCACACCCAGGCCCAGCGCGTCGGCGATGGAGCTCAGCAGTTCGGAGCTGGCCTCCTTCTGGCCGCGTTCCACCTCGGACAGGTAGCCCAGGGACACGCCGGCCTTCTCGCTGACCTCACGCAGGGTCTTGTGATCGTTGGTCCTCAGCTCGCGCAGCACGTGGCCCAGGGCCTCGCGCAGGGAGACGGTATGGGTGACGGCCCGGCCGTCATTGGTGGAGGCTGCCCGCTGACGGCTGGCTTCCATGCCGTCCTCCTCCATCCACATCTTGTTCAGGTTGGCCTGGCGCTCCTCCTTGGCCTTCTTGGCGGCCTTGGCACGGATCACCTGCTGCTGGGCGAAGACGACGGCACGACGCTGGGCGGGCGTCAGATCACGAACCCGCGCATTGCGCTCCACTCCGGGTGCGGCCGGCTTGACATCATAGGTATCGTTGGTTCGAGTCATCACGGTCTCGGTGCTGGCCATAGCAGCCCCTTTCGCCATTATCGTGTTCAACTTCTTACACACTGACCAACAGACGAGTCGTTGAATTATTCCAGGGGAGGAACCCGAAAGGCCCGCTTTGTGACCAAGGTCACGTATACACAAGGTCCGGTATCGGTTAGGAGAAGCGACCTATCGCATCAGGCCGTCAGCCGCGCGAGTGCAGGGCCCGATCCAGCTGGTCCAGAATCCGCATGACCGTGCCCCGGCGCACCTGTTCGCGGTCGCCATCCAGATGCAGCTCGTAGGCATAGGTCCGGTAGGCGTGGGACTGCAGGCCGGTCTCGATACGCCGACCCATCACCCGGACGGGCAGGGCCAGACCGATGTAGACCAGCCCGGCGGGATCATCCCCGTCAGGGCCCGGCCCGGCCACGCCTGTAGTGGCCATGCCGATGACCGTATCCTCATGACCCGGCCTGGTGTAGAGCCTGGCCGTGCCCTCGGCCATCTCCTGGGCGACCCGTGGATGGACCGCACCCTGGGTGGCCAGCAGGTCCTGGTCCACCTTGAGGATGGCGGCCTTGGCGGCGATGTCGTAGGTGACGGCCGACCCAAGGAAAACGTCTGAGGCCCCGGGAATCCTGACGAAGGCATCGGCCAGCAGCCCCCCGGTCAGCGATTCGGCGGCGGCCAGCAGCAGGCCCGAGTCACGGCAGGTGTCGATGATCCGTCCAGCCAGGTCGTCGCAACGGCCCTGCACGCTCTTGCCGATCATCGCCGCATCCCTATCACGTATTCCGCCCCCGAGTAGAGGCAGAGGGCCAGGGCCACCAGGATGACCACGCGTGTAGTCACCAGATACCAGGGCCAGACCGGCGACAGGGGCACCATCAGCATGCCCAGGCCGATGCATTCAAACAGGGTCTTGTACTTACCGGCCCGAGAGGCGGCGATGACCCGGCCCTGCTTGTTGATGACCAGGACCCGCAGCAGGGTGATGCCCAGTTCCCGCACCAGGAAGAGCACGGTGACCCACCACCAGAGCTCGCCGAAGACGGAGGCCACAATCAGCGCCGAGCAGATCAGCAGCTTGTCGGCAATGGGATCCATGAGCTTGCCTAGCTCGGTCACCTGGTTGTACCGGCGGGCCAGCCACCCGTCCAGCTTATCGGTCGAGGCGGCGAGGATGAAGAGCACGGCGGCGGTCCACCGCAAGCCGGGCCTGCGCTCGCCCCAGGGACCGGCCATCAGGTCCAGGGCGATGAAGACCAGGACCAGGAGGATACGGGTGTAAGTGACCAGGTTTGGGGGTGAATTCCATCCTTCGAGAAGCCTGCGCCTCTCACGACCGGTCTCTGACTCGGCATGCTCCTGCATTGCCACTCCTTATACGCGATACTCGTGCGCTCGGGCCGTCCAGCAAGAGATGCCAGGCGGCAGTTTCATCATAACGGTAGACCAGGCCCAGCTTTTTGGGCCGATGTTCAGCCCTGCGCTTGCTCATCCGGGGCGGGATCCATGGAGGGGGCGTCGCCTCGGATGAAGGCCAGGGCCTGCTGCAGCTGCGGCGGCTGGATGAGCACCTCGCGGGCCTTGGAACCCTCCGATGGCCCTACGATTCCCCTCGACTCCAGCAGATCCATCAGCCTTCCCGCCCTGGCGAAGCCCACACGCAGCTTGCGCTGGAGCATGGAGGTGGATCCGAACTGGGTGGTCACCACCAGCTCGGCCGCCTGGAGCAGCTCGTCCATATCGTCGCCGATCTCCTCCTGGATCTCGTTCTTGTGGTCGGCCTTGTCGGCCATCTGCTCGATGTCCTCGCGGTAGTGGGGCTTGCGCTGGGTGCGCACATAATCCACCGCCTTGCGGATCTCGGACTCGGAGACCCAGGCCCCCTGGACGCGGGTGGGCTTGGCCTGGCCCATGGGCAGGAAGAGGGCGTCGCCCTGGCCGATCAGGGTCTCGGCGCCGGTGGCATCCAGAATGACCCGGGAATCCGTTGAGGACGATGTGGCGAAGGCCAGCCTGGAGGGGATGTT
Source organism: Bifidobacterium sp. ESL0825 (assembly GCF_052606465.1). Classification (NCBI taxonomy): domain Bacteria; kingdom Bacillati; phylum Actinomycetota; class Actinomycetes; order Bifidobacteriales; family Bifidobacteriaceae; genus Bifidobacterium; species Bifidobacterium sp. ESL0825. The sequence goes on along the minus strand of NZ_CP199589.1, from coordinate 257,852 downwards.
GGCCTTGATCAGGCCGGTGACCACATCCACCGAGGGCCGCTGGGTGGCCAGGACCAGGTGGACGCCGGCGGCACGCGCCAGCTGGGTGATCCGCTGGATGGAGCTCTCCACGTCGTTCTTGGCCACCATCATCAGGTCGGCCATCTCGTCGACCACCACGACCAGGTAGGGATAAGGGGCCACCTTGCGGTTGGAGCCGGCCGGGGCGTGGACCTTGCCCTCGCGCACGGCCTTGTTGAAGTCCTTGATGTGCCGGAATCCGAAGAACTGCAGGTCGTCGTAGCGGGCGTCCATCTCCTTGACCACCCACTCCAGGGCCTGGGCGGCCTTCTTGGGCTCGGTGATGATGGGCGTGAGCAGGTGGGGGATGCCGGCGTAGGCGCTCAGCTCCACGCGCTTGGGGTCCACCATGATCAAGCGGACCTGTTCCGGCGTGGCCCGCATGATCAGCGAAACCAGCATGGAGTTGATGAAGCTGGACTTGCCCGAACCCGTGGCGCCGGCCACCAGCAGGTGGGGCATCTTGGTCAAGTCGGCGGTCACATAGTGGCCTTCCACGTCCTTGCCCACGGCGGTCATCATGGGGTTGTCGTCCTGCTTGGCCTTGTCGGAGCGCAGCACGTCGCCCAGGTGGACGATCTCGCGGTCCACGTTGGGAATCTCGATGCCGATGGCCGACTTGCCGGGGATGGGCGACAGGATGCGCACGTCCGAGCTGGCCACCGCGTAAGCGATGTTGCGCTGAAGGTTGGTGACCTTCTCCACCTTGACGCCCGGCCCCAGCTCCACCTCGTACTGGGTGACGGAGGGGCCGCGCAGGAAACCGACCACCTTGGCGTCCACGTCGAACTGCTGGAAGGTCGATTGCAGGGCCTTGATGACCGCGTCGTTTGCCGAGGTCCTGACCGCGTGGGGCTTGCCCTTGACCAGCAGGTCCGTGCTGGGCAGCACATAGGGCCGGCTCTCGTCCACCTGCCGGTCATCGGAGGCACCTGACGCGTCTGCAGCCTGGGCTCCGGCCGTATGATCGCCTGCTTCCGGAGCGGGCTGGGCGTCCATCTGCACGGTGTCGGCAGCAGCTGCGGCAGCGGCCCATGGATCCGAGGCCCCCACGCCGGACAGCGCGGCCGGATCCACCTTGGGATGCCCCTGCTCCCTGGCATCCAAGAGCGCAGCCGTGGCCGGGGCCTCTACAGCGGGCATGTTCTGTGTGGACACCTGGTCACCCTGGTCAGCCCCCTCCAGCGAGGCCGCCTGGGAGAAGGGCTCGTCAGCCTCGTAACGCTCGAGATGGGTGTCCGTGTCCTTGCCGATGCGGCCATGCAGCAGGCGGCTGAACCAGCCGGCTACCCCGCCACGGCCGGAATCCTGGGCATCCTCCTGGTCCGACTCCTGATGGGCGGGCACGCCGGGCGCCAGAGGCAGGGTGTCATCCCCCAGCCTGACCTCGTTGGGAGCGGTCTGCGCCGGAGCCGAGTCGGAGGCATGGGTCCTCTTGCCGCGCAGCAAGGCGACCAGGTCGCTCATATGGAATCTGAAGGTGATGAAGAGGCCGAAAATAGCCACGAGGACGAAGATGATGACGGCGAAGACCTTGGACAGCCCCCAGGCCAGCGGCGAACCCAGGAAGAACCCCAGAAGGCCGCCTGAGCCGCTGATGGCCCTCATGTCGAAGCCTCGATGGTCCGAAGCCATGAGCACGTCCAGAATGGAGCAGACCGACCAGAGCACCACCATGAGGCCGCCTACCACAGGCAGGTTGCCGGCCTCGCGCCCGGTGTAGCAGACCAGCCGGAAGGCCGCAAAGAGCAGGACCACCGGCAGGATGATGCTGCAGAGCCCCAGAACGCCCGCAGCCAGGGCATGCAGCCCCCGCCCCAGGAAGCCATTCACGCGGAACCATTCGCTGGCACTGAAGAGTACGGCCAGGATGACCAGCACGAAGCAGAGCCCGTCCTTGCGGTAGGCGGAGTTGTCGCCGTTTTTGCCGGCCACGGCACGCACCAGGGATCCCAGGCCCCGGGGCAGGGCCAGCAAGGCCTTGTGCCAGAAGGGTTCCGGGTCTTGGCTGTCCTTGGCTGCGGTCCGGCCGCGACCGCGTGCGTCTGCTTGCTGCTTACGTGTCATAACCCTTTCAGCCTACCCAGAACCCCGGTCCGCGCCGGGCCCGACGGGTCAGTGTGCACAACTCTTTCAGACGGTGGGCCGCCAGGGCTAGCATCGTTGGCATGACACCAGCCGAACGTCAGAGCGCCGTGGCCTTCGCCCTGCGCAACCTGCTTCTGGATGACCGTCAGCCCGGCCCTTCGGCCCTTCAGACGGCCAGCGACTTTGTGGCGGGCAGAAGGCAGGCCGAGGCTCTGGCCGACCAGGCCCGGCGCTTGGAGGCCAAGGCGGCTGCCCTGACGGATGCCCTCTTTCTGCGGACCATCCTGGTCTGTCAGCGACCCTGGGCGACCGAGGGCGATCTTGCGGAGCTGCGGGCCATCCATCGCCGACTGCTTCCCGGCCTGCCGGAAGAGCGAGCGCTGCGCCGACCCCAACCGGGGGACGACGCCAGCCTGTATCCGGCGACCATGCTGGAGCAGGGAGCTGCGGCCATCGGCCAGGAGCTGGCAGCCGAACGCAACCTGACCAGCCTGGACCGTCCGGTCTTCGTGAAGCGCCTGGCCCACTACTACGACGAGCTCTCCTGCCTGCACCCCTTCGCCGACTGCGACGGCATGACCCTGCGCATCTTCCTCTCACGCCTGTCCCACGATGCCGGGTGGGACCTGGACTGGGGACATGCTGATCCGACCGCCCACCGCCGGGCCATCCAGCGAGCGCTCCGAGGCAGCACCGATGACCTGCAGGCCCTGATTGCGGGCATGGTCCGCCCGGTCAACCCAACCCGAATATTTCTGATCGCCGGATGGGACCAGGGCCCAGCCCACTGAATTGGCAGCCTCAGCCCGGCAGCCTCAGCTTGGCAGCCGCTCGTTGCCGCTGCGCTTGGCGGCCTCGATGATCTGGGCACTCTGATTGATCAGTTCTGTCGCCCCGGCCTGGTCGTGGTCGCGGACGCGCCCCCAGTATCGTATTTTGAGCTGCACATACCGCTTCCGTGCCCGCAGGCCGGCCATCCGCTGGTCCAGCCGCCGTCCCTGCTCGGCCAGGAGCTCGATCTGCCGTCCGGCGGCCTCGGCTCCCGCCGCACGGTTGCCCAGATACTCCCGCATGTGCTCCAGGGACATACCCGTGGCGCTCAGGCAGGAGATGGTCTCCAGCAGGTCCAGATCCTCCTGGCTGTAGCAGCGGTGGCCGCTCGAGGGGTCCCTGGCGATGGGCGGAATGATGCCGATGGTCTCGTAGTAGCGCAGGGTGGTCTCCGGCATCCCCGACATGAGCGAGGCCTGGCGGATGGTGTACCAGGGCCCGGATTCCAGGTCGGCCTGGGGCTGCGTGATGGTGGTCATACCCGTTCAGCCTAGGAACTTCAAGTACTTGAAGTCAAAGCGCGCCCAAATGGTGTCTGGTCACCCTCTCCTGATCCGACTGGTCGGCCTGGGCGTCCGCCTGGTCGAAGCGGCCTTGGTCGGCCTGGTCCACCAGGTCCAGGGCCTGCCGGGCCAGGTCCGGGGCCAGGGCATTCAGCCAGTGGATGCGCGGGTCCCGGCCGAACCAGCCCATCTGCTTGCGGGCCAGACGCTTGGTCTTCTGCGCTATCAGACCGAAGGCGGCATCCAGGTCGGTGCGGCCGTCCAGGTAGTCCAGAATCTGTTGATAGCCCAGGGCGCGTGAGGCCGTGGTCCCCAGGCGGTTCCGCAGCCCCCGCACCTCGTCAACAAGCCCCTGGTCCCGCATGGCCTGGGTGCGCTGGTCGATTCTGCGGTCCAGCTCCTCCCGGGGCAGGTCCAGTCCCAGCTGCAGGGCGGGCAGCAGGTAGCGGTACCGGGGCAGGCTGGCCGAATAGGGCCGTCCGGTAATCTCCATGACCTCCAGAGCCCGCACGGTCCGCCGCACATTCCGAGGGTCCATCCGCTCCGCAGCCTCCGGGTCCCGCTCCTGCAGCTGGCGGAAGAGCAGACCGGGTCCCTCCTCTTGCGCGCGCTCCTCCAGCCTGGCCCTGACCGCCGGGTCGGTGCCGGGGAAGGACAGATCGTCGATGACCGCCCGGGTATAGAGCCCTGAGCCACCGACCAAGATCGGCCGGATTCCCTGGGCCCGCAGGTCGGCTATCAGGGACCGGGCCATGGCCTGGAAGCGGGCCACGCTCATGGCCTCTTCCGGCTCGATGATGTCGATCAGGTGGTGGACCACCGCCTGCCGCTCCCCTACCGAAGGCTTGGCCGTGCCCACATCCATCCCCCGGTACATCTGGTAGGCATCGGCATTGACGATATGTGCCTCCTGGCCGCGCTCCTGGAGTGCCTGTGCCAGGGCCACGCCCAGGGCGGTCTTGCCCGAGGCTGTGGGACCCACGATGGAGACGATGCGGGGTTCAGCGGACGTCATAGACCTGCCCCGCCCGGGGATCCGGGTCAGCGATCAGATAGTGGGGCCCGGCCTGGGTGACGGTGCAGGTGACCAGGTCCCCGGGCTTTGGCGCAGGCATCCCCTGGGGCACGCCGACGTGGACCAGCACCCCGGTGCGCTCGTGCCCGGTCACCCGATGGGTGCTGCCGTCGTGCCGGCCGTGCCCGTCGCCGATCAGCACCTCCACCTCTTTGCCCAGGAAGGCCTGCATGTGCTCCATGGTGATGGACTCCTGCAGGGCCTGCAGCCGCTCGAACCGGTCCTGGACCACGGCCTTGGGCAGCTGGGGCATGCGCGCGGCAGGCGTGCCCGGACGCGGCGAATACTCAAAGATAAAGGCCGACGAGAAGCGCGCCCGGCGCACTACATCCATGGTGGCCTGGAAGTCTTCCTCGGTCTCCCCGGGGAAGCCCACGATGATGTCGGTGGTGATCAGGGCATCGGGCATGGCGGCCCGCACCTTGTCCAGTATCTGCAAAAAGCGCTGGGACCGGTAGGAGCGCCGCATGGCCCGCAGAATCCGGTCGGAGCCCGACTGCAGGGGCATGTGCAGCTGGTGCATGACCGTGGGTGTCTCGGCCATGGCGGCGATCACATCGTCGGTGAAGGCCGCCGGATGGGGCGAGGTGAAGCGGATCCGCTCCAGCCCAGGCACCCGGCCGCAGGCCCGCAGGAGCCGGGCGAAGGCGTAGCGGTCCCCCGTGGACCAGCCGTAGGAGTTGACGTTCTGCCCCAGCAGGGTCACCTGGCGGGCCCCGGAGCGCACGCAGTCCTCAACCTCCTGCAGGATGTCTTCCATGGACCGGTCCCGCTCCCGCCCCCGCACCGAGGGCACGATGCAGAAGGTGCAGGTGTTGTTGCAGCCGACCGATATGGACACCCAGGCCTGCGAGCGCGAGGCCCTGACCGCCGGCAGCCGCCCGGGCAGATCCCGCAGCTCCTGCGTAACCCCCACTTGGGGCCGCCCGTCCTTGCGGGCCTTGTCCAAAAGGCCGGGCAGCGAGCCGATGTCCCTGGTGCCGAAGACCGCATCCACCCAGGGCGCCGCCTTCACGATCCGCTCCCGGTCCTTCTGGGCCATGCAGCCGCCCACGGCGATGCGCGTGTCGGGCTTGTGCTGCTTGAACCTGTGCCAGCGCCCGATGGTCCCGTACATGCGCTGGGTGGCGTTGTCGCGCACGGCGCAGGTGTTGAGCACCATCACGTCCACCTCGCGCGCGCGGACCTGCTCGGGCGTGGCCTGCTGGTAGCCCTGGGCCCGGAGCACCCCGGCGATCCGCTCGGAATCGTGCTCGTTCATCTGGCAGCCCAGGGTCCGCACATAGTAGACGCCCCTGCTGTCCTTACGCTGAGCGGTCGCGCTCATGCCCTCGCCTGCTTCCATAAGCCATGATTGTATGCGCAGGTCGGGTCCCGCGGCCATCGGGGCCTGTGCGTACCATGAGTCATGGTTACGAACGGCGGCATGGGAGGTTCATGTGATACTCGACCGTAACAGTGCCATGAGCGCATCCGAAATGAAGCAGCGACTGTCCGACCTGGACGAAAAGGACCGTCCCAAGCTGGACATCGACGAGATAACGGAATTCGTCAATCTCATGCAGACCTACGAGGGGGCCATGTACGAGATTTCGACCAAGCTGGACGTGCTGGACACCGAATTCCAGGTCCGGTTCAGCCACAACCCCATCCACCACATGGAGCGCCGGCTCAAGAGCGTGGACTCCCTGATCGGCAAGCTGCACCGCAAGAACCTTCCCGTCACCATCCCCTCGGTGCGCGATCACATCTTCGACGTGGCCGGCGTGCGCGTCATCTGCAACTACCGGGACGACGTCTACTCGGTCTCCCGCTACCTCTCCGACCAGTCGGACATCCAGGTGCTGAGGGTCAAGGACTACATCCGCAACCCCAAGATGAACGGCTACCGCAGCCTTCACGTCATCTACGCCGTGCCGGTCTTCCTGACCTCGGGCCCCCACTACACGCCGGTCGAGGTGCAGTTCCGCACCATCGCCATGGACTACTGGGCCTCCCTGGAGCACCAGCTGCGCTACAAGTCCGACCTGCCCGACGCCCGCCTGGCCGAGCATTCGCAGACCCTGCTGGACTGCGCCCGCTCCCTGCAGAACATCGAGGTGCAGATGCAGTCCATCCACCGCGACATCTCAGGTTCGCCCCAGGAGCAGGAGGCCGACGACGAAGCCATCAGCGGCAATGCCGATTAGCTGAATCGTCACAAATCCTTTACCATAGAGACCAGGCCAGGTGGAAGGGTTGGGGCTTCCGCCGGGTCCCAGGAGGAGGCCCCGCCTTCAAGGTCGGGTCTCCTCCTGTACCACCATCCCTCAGAAGTCGAAGTTGTCGGGATCCGCACCGGTGCGCTCGTCCCTGTTCATGGCGGTGATGGCCTTCATGTCCTCATCGCTCAGCTCGAAGTCGAAGACCTGCGCGTTCTGCTCGATCCGCTCCTTGTGGGTGGACTTGGGGATGACGATGACCCCGCGCTGCAGGTGCCAGCGCAGCACGATCTGTGCCGGGGAGCGGTCGTAGCGCTCGGCCATGGCCTTGAGCCTGGGGTCGGCCAGCAGGTTGCCGCCGGTGCCGCCCAGGGGGCTGTAGGCCTCCACATCCACGCGCAGGGTGCCATGGCAGTAGTCGATCAGGTCGTCGTTGACGAACTGGGGCGAGGACTCGATCTGGTCGACCGCCGGCTTGGTGCCGCTGATGGTATGCAGCTCGTCCAGGTGGTGCTTCTGGAAGTTGCAGACCCCGATGGCCCGCACCCGCCGCTGGGTGTAGAGCTCCTCCATGTCCTCCCAGGCCTGCTGCCAGCCCTTGGCGGGCCAGTGGATCAGGTAGAGGTCCAGGTAGTCCACGCCCAGCCGGTCCAGGCTCTCCTTGAAGGCCTCCTTGGCCCGCCCTGCACGGATGTCGTCATTCCAGAGCTTGGTGGTCAAAAAGACATCCCGCCGGTCAACCCCGGAGCGGCGCAGCCCCTCCCCGACGGACTGCTCGTTGCCGTAGATCATGGCGGTGTCGATGTGGCGATAGCCCGCCTGCAGGGCCCAGGTGACGGCCTGGCTGGTGGCCTCGCCATCAGGTGTTTGGAAGACCCCGAGACCCAGCTGGGGAATGCTGACCCCATTGTTGAGGGTAATGACGGTGTCGGTGACGTTTCCGGTCATATAGTCATGCTCCTTATCGGCCGATCAGCGGCCGTGACGTGTTGTCTGTTCATTCTATCTGCCAGGCAAGATGGGAGGAGTTGTTGCTTAAGGCCTGCCGCCGTGCATTTGCATCTCGTGTGTTGTCGGCGGGCTGGGTGGTAGGGTGAAAGGCGGGGGATGTCGAGAAGACGGCTGGCTTCGCCATTGGCTCCTGCGATTTGATGCAGGGTTGGTGCTGGCAGGCAGAACTTGAGTAGGCAAACGGAATTGATTCCGTTTGGTGTTTGGTGAAGGGGTTTGGTTTGATGCATCTGGTTTCCCGTCTGCGCCGCATCCTGGCGATGGCTGTCGTCCTGCTGGGAATGCTGGCGGGCCTGGGCGTCGCATCCGCCCAGGCGGCGGATGCTCCTGTCCTCACCGGGGGGGGGTCGTCAGACCCCTCGCGTAGCTAACGGAACCCCCGGCATTCTCCCCAGCAGCGCACCAGAAACTCCACTGCCCTCGCCATCGCCAATACAAGCCACCACACCGTTAAGCCCCGCAACACCGAGTCCAAGCGCTCCATCATCGACGACAAACAATACAGACGGCACAGACTCCGCTCCGGCTAAATCAGCCGAAAAGACAGATAATCAAGCTTCTCGTATAGTGCGCTTCGACCCTGTCAACGGCAGCAAGATAACACAATCGACTGTGAAGACCGGCACTCTCGCCACTCCCCCGCAACAGAACCCAGTGCGCGAGGGCTTCCGGTTCGACGGGTGGACGCTTGACAACCAGCCCTTCGACTTGCAGACCCCCGTCCTCCAGGACACGACCCTGAAAGCCCAATGGACGAAGACCACGGACTGGACACTGAGCCCTGATCATGGGCCCGCCTCCGGCGCCCGGCTGACCATCAGCCCGCCCAACCTGCAGGAGCCTCAGTTCGCCAGCATCCAAGCCGCAGGCGGCCAGATCCTCGGCCTGGCCGGCGACGGGCGGATCTACACATGGACGCAGGACAGCACGCCCAAACAGGTGCCCTCCCCTGCTCAAGCATCCGACCGGTTCCGCTACCTGCAGGTTGCAGCCGGCAGCCGATCGCAGGCCGCCCTGGGATCCGACCAGCAGATATACATCTGGACCAGCGGACAAGCGGCACCCACGATTATCAACTCCAATCAGAATGCCAGGTTCACCAGCATCAGCCTGAACGACGACCTCCTGCTGGCGGTGGACCGGCAGGGCCGGGTCCACGCCTATCAGGCCAGCAATGCCGACAGCCAGAACCCGGAACTTATACAGCAGGCCGCCATCAGCCTGCCCGGAAAAGCGCAGGCCGTCACCGCCGTCGCCTCCGCCAGCCGGATCCTCATCGTGGACGCTGACGGGCAAGCCTGGACCTGGGAGATGAGCAAGACCGGCAAAACCAAACCCGAACGCATCAAGCAGGACCCGGGCATGCGCATCGTCCAGGCCCAGGCCCTCAGCCAGGGGTTCCTCCTCCTGGACGCGGACGGGCAGGCCCGGTACCTGCCAGACGGCACTGCCGCCATGATCCAGCTCAGCCTGCCGGACGGCGCGCAGGCCAGCTCGACCGCCGCCAACAAGGACCAGGCCGTCATCACTGATGCGGACGGCCATGTCTGGGCCTGGCAGCCCGGCAAGACCCCTAAGCGCGCGGACAGCAGGAACCAAGCCTACGTGCAGGCCGCCGCTGCCGGCAGCAGGATCGCCGCCATCAGCAGGCAGGGCGGCATGCTCGCATGGAGCCTGGACGGGCAGGGCCAGCCCGGCAAACCCGACAGGCTCGACACCACTGCTGCGCCCATCCTGGAATCAGCCAGCCTGGACGGCCACGCATTGCCGCTCAGCAGCAGCAACGGCTCCTGGCAGGCCGACATGCCCGCCCGCAAGCCTGGGCCAGCTGTCATCCTCATCACCGGCAGGCAGGATGGGCAGCCTTTCGCCAGGAGCCTTGCGTACACGGTCGACCAGCCGTCGGCACGGGCTGCCGAACCAGGATCCGCGTTCACTGTCCGCTTCGACACGGGCGGCGGAAACCCCATACCAGCGGACCAGCATGTCTCCGCCCCGTACGGGAGGGCGAAACGCCCCTCACCCGACCCGGCGCGGGAGGGCTACCTGTTCGACGGATGGTTCACCGGGGATGTCGCCTACGATTTCAGCAGGCCCGTCGACAAGGACCTGACCCTGACCGCCCACTGGACGCCCGCAGGCATGAACACCAAGTGGAGCATCAGCCCTGATAAGGGCAGCCAGCTGGGCAGGGAACCCGCCACCATCACCCCGCCAGACAACGCCAGCCGTGGCATCAGATTCAGCCAGATCAGCGCATCAACAAACGGCGGTTTTTCCTTGGCGGTGGGCAGCGACGGGAACGCCTACGCCTGGGGATACAACTACTATGGCCAACTCGGCGACGGGACGAGAGACGACAAGCATGCGCCGGTCATGGTGAGGACGCCCGACCGGAAGACGTACCCGGACCTGCCAGCGGACTTCACCTACCTGCAGGTCAGCGCCGGAGCCCAGCATTCCTTGGCCGTGGGCAGCGACGGCAACGCCTACGCCTGGGGATACAACTACAGTGGCCAGCTCGGCGACGGGACAAGCAGCAACCGGAATACGCCGGTCAGGGTGAAGACGCCCGACCGGAAGACGTACCCGGACCTGCCAGAGGACTTCACCTACCTGCAGGTCAGCGCCGGAGTCTATCATTCCCTGGCCCTGGGCAGCGACGGCAACGTTTACGCCTGGGGAAACAACGGCAATGGCCAGCTCGGCGACGGGACAAGCAGCAGCCGGAATACGCCGGTCAGGGTGAAGACACCCGACCGCAGCACGTACCCGGACCTGCCAGCGGACATCACCTACCTGCAGGTCAGCGCCGGAGTCGATCATTCACTGGCCGTGGGCAGCGACGGGTACGCCTGGGCATGGGGATGCAATTTGTATGGCAACCTCGGCAACAGCAGCAGCTCCACTTTTAATCCTGTCCCTGTGCGCGTGCGTGACCCCGCCAGCCCCGGGGACGCGAGCAAAGGACTGCAAGCCACGCAGGTCAGCGCCGGATACCATCTTTCGCTGGCCGTGGGCAGCGACGGCAACGCTTGGGCCTGGGGATACAACGGCTATGGCCAGCTCGGCGACGGGACAACCACCACACGGTATGCGCCGGTCAGGGTGAAGACGCCCGACCGGAAGACGTACCCGGACCTGCCCAAGGATTTCACCTACATGCAGGTCAGCGCCGGATGGCAGCATTCGCTGGCCCTGGGCAGCGACGGCAACGCCTACGCCTGGGGAGTCAACGGCAATGGCCAGCTCGGCAACAACAGCAGCGCCGGCTCTTCGTCTGTTCCTGTGCGCGTGCGCGACCCCGCCAACCCCACCGACAAGAGCCAAGAACTCAAAGCCGCACAGGTCAGCGCCGGATACGCTCATTCGCTGGCCATGGGCAGCGATGGCAACGCCTGGGCATGGGGATACAACTACTATGGCCAGCTCGGCGACGGCACCAGAAACACCAGGTTGGTTCCTGTGCCGGTGTCGTTCAACCTTGCTCTGGTGATTACCGGCGTCAGGTTCGACCAGAACCCCGTGTCAGAACTGACGCGCGGCGATGGCGGCAGCGTCAGCGTGACAACGCCCGCACACGCGCCGGGCATGGTCACGGTCAGCGTGGACTACACGCTGGGCGGCGCACCCCAAACGCCGGACACATCCCTCAGGTACACGTACCTGCCTGCAGGCGTGCTCCCCAAGGCAGGAGGGGAAGGCATCCTGCTCGCCCTGGCCACGGGCATGACCGGCATGGGCGGGATCCTCGCCTCGCGCCGCCACCGCAGGGAAACACACCAATTGCTTCACGCTTCGCACGAGTAAGAGCGGCCGGGCGGCGTATCAATCCCCCCGCCCCCGGCCCTACATAGGGGGAGCAGGGAGGAACGTGTCACTGAAGGCTCAACCCCAAGAGAGCCGACACTTCCCTCCCGCGCCCCCACCACACTCCGCCCAGCCTGCAAAGTCTGGACGGCACATCAGGAGAGGGGCAACCGCCATGGCGGGATACGGGCATGCAACCACCCCGCCATGGCGGCCATCCCCGCCCGATCCTAGCCAGCCCCTTTCATGCAATCTCATAATTGCCCTAAACAGCCGACTATACCCAATTACTGCAATCACAGCCGTCGGGCGTTTGGATCCGGCTTGTGTGTTGCTTGTCAAACCGGTGGTATGGTGAAAAACAGGGGTAACGGGAAGACGGCTGGCTTCCGCCACAGTTCCTGCAATCCGGTGCAGGGTAGGCGTTGAAAGACAGGACAGCTTTCCGGCAAACAAGACGCTTTTAAGCGAGCCGCTGGCTCCGCTTGGTGTTGGTGAAGGGGTTTACGAGTCATGCATCTGGTTTCCCGTCTGCGTCGCGCGTTGGCGATGATGACCGTCCTGCTGGGCCTGCTGGCAGGCCTGGGTGTCGCGTCCGCAAACGCGGAGGACGCTCCTGTACTCACCGGGGGGGGGGGTCGTCAGACCCCTCGCGTAACTAAGCAAACCCCCGGCATTCTCCCCAGCAACGCAAAAAACACTCCACTGCCCTCGCCATCACCGCTGACACTTTCCTCGCCACTGAGCTCCACGACACCAAGCCCAAATACCCCGCAATCGTCAACAAGCAGTCCGGACAACACAGGATCCGCTTCAACCAAGCCATCCGATACCGATGATCACACTTCACACATAGTGCGCTTCGACCCAGCTGACGGGAACGCGCCTACTCAATCAACCGTGAAAACCGGCACGCTCGCCGCTCCCCCGCAACAGAACCCAGTGCGCGAGGGCTTCCGGTTCGACGGATGGACACACGACAACCAGCCTTATGACTTCCAGACCCCCATCCTCCAGGACACGACCCTGAAAGCCCAATGGTCGAAGACCACGGACTGGACGCTGAACCCTGATCATGGGCCCGCCTCCGGCGCCCGGCTGACCATCAACCCGCCCAGCCCGCAGGAACCCTACTACGTCAGCGTCCAAGCCGCAGGAGACCAGACTGTCGGCCTGACCGGCGACGGCCGCATCTACACATGGACGCAGGACAGCACACCAAAACAGGTGCCCTCCCCCGCCCAGGCCCCCGACGGGTTCCACTACCTGCAGGCCACGGTCGGCAGCCGATCGCAGGCCGCATTAGGATCCGACCAGCACATCTACACCTGGAACAGCCAACAAGCAACACCCGTGATCCTCGACACCAGCCAGAGCAGCAGGTTCACCAGCATCAGGATGAACGATGACCGGCTCCTGGCCGTGGACTGGCAGGGCCAGGTCCACACCTTCCAAGACAGCCAGACCGGCAGCCAGAATCCGCACCAGAAGCCCGTCGAGCAAACCACAACCAGGCTGCCGGGGCAGGCGCAGGCCGTCCTCGCCGCAGCCTCCGCCAGCCGGATCCTCGCCCTGGACGCAGACGGGCAAGCCTGGACCTGGGACAAGAACAACACCGGAAAAGCCGAACCCGCACGCATCAAACAGCAGCCCGGCATGCGCACCGTCCAAGCCCAAGCCCTCAACCAGGGGTTTCTCCTTCTGAACGCGGACGGGCAAGCCCGGTACCTGGCCAACACCGCAGCCGATTCCACTGCCGTCAACCTGCCAGAAGGCATGAAAGCCAGCTCGGCCGCCACCAACAATGACCAGGCCATGATCGTCGGCAAAGGTGGCCGCCTCTGGGCCTGGAAGCCCGGCAAGGCGCCCATGCGCACGGACAACGGGGACCAGCAGTTTGTGCAGGCAACAGCTGCAGGCAACAGGATCATTGCTATCAGCAGGCAGGGCGACATATACAAATGGAGCCTGGACGAGCAGGGTCAGCCCGGCAAGCCAGCCAGACTCGACACCAGCACCGACCCCACCCTGGAATCAGCCAGCATGGACGGCCAGCCACTCAAACTCAGCAAGACCAGCAGCATCTGGCAGGCGGAAATCCCTGCACGCAAGCCGGGTCCAGCCGCCATCACCATCACCGGCAGGCAGGACGGCCAGCCCTTCACCAGAAGCCTCAACTACACGGTCGACCAGCCGCTGACACGAGACGACCAGCAGAGCACGACCCACACCGTCACCTTCAATGCGGACGGAGGAAGCCCCGAACCCGCAGACCAGAACATCTCAGACCCCTACGGCAGGGTAAAGCGCCCCACCCCCGACCCGGCGCGCGAAGGCTACCAGTTCGACGGATGGTTCATCGGGGAAGTCGCCTACGACTTCAGCAAGCCCGTCACCAAGGACCTCGCCCTGACCGCCAAGTGGACCGAAAGCGGGAACGACAAGTGGAGCATCAGCCCTGACAAGGGCAGTCAACTGGGCAACGAATCCACCACTATCGCCCCGCCAAACACCAGCCGGGGCATCAGGTTCAGTCAGATCAGCGGATCAAAATACGACGGTTATTACTCCTATGGTTTTTCCTTGGCTGTGGGCAGCGACGGGAACGCCTACGCATGGGGAAACAACGAATATGGCCAGCTCGGCGACGGGACGAAAACCAACCGGACCACACCGGTCATGGTGAAGATGCCCGATCGCAAAACGTATCCTGACCTGCCGGCGGACTTCACCTATGTGCAGGTCAGTGCCGGATACTACCATTCCCTGGCCGTGGGCAGCGATGGATACGCCTACGCATGGGGAAACAACGACAATGGCCAGCTCGGCAATAAGACCAGCGGCGGGTATTCGACTGTTCCTGTGCGCGTGCGCGACCCCGACAGCCCCTACGATAAGAGTAAAGGACTGCAAGCCGTACAGGTGAGCTGTGGAACCTATCATTCGCTGGCCGTGGGCGCCGACGGGAACACCTACGCGTGGGGATACAACAGCTCTGGTCAGCTCGGCGACGGGACGAGCAACAACTATCGGTATACGCCGGTCAGGGTGAAGACGCCCGATCGCAAAACGTATCCTGACCTGCCGGCGGACTTCACATACGTGCAGGTCAGTGCCGGATACGAGCACTCGCTAGCCGTGGGCAGCGACGGATACGCCTACGCATGGGGAAACAACGAATATGGCCGGCTTGGCAACAATAGCAACGATTACTATGCAGATTCGTCTGTTCCTGTGCGCGTACGCGACCCCGCCAACCCCACCGATACGAGCAAAGGACTGCAAGCCGTACAGGTGAGCTGTGGAACCTATCATTCGTTGGCCGTGGGCAGCGACGGATACGCCTACGCATGGGGAGACAGCAGCAATGGCTCCCTCGGCAACAACAGCAGCGTTCATTATCCGAATCCTGTTCCTTTGCGCGTGCACGACCCCGCCAACCCCTACGATACGAGCAAAGGACTGCAAGCCGTACAAGTGAGCGGCGGATACTATCATTCACTGGCCGTTGGCAGCGACGGATACGCCTACGCCTGGGGATACAACGCCTTTGGCCAGCTTGGCAACAGCACCAGCAACTCTTCAACTGTTCCTGTGCACGTGCGCGACCCCGCCAACCCCACCGACTCGAGCAAAGGACTAAAAGCCACACAGTTCATTGCCGGAGACCATCATTCGCTGGCTGTGAGCCCAAACGGATACACATACGCCTGTGGATACAACGCCTTTGGCCAGATCGGCGACCGCTCCACCTATAATGCATATGTTCCTGTGCCGGTGGTGTTCAACCTGCAGCTGGTGATCACCGGCGTCAAATTCGACCGGACTGTCGTATCAGGCCTGTCGCATGGCAAAGACAATAGCGTCAGCGTGCTCACGCCAATACACGTGCCGGGCACGGTCACGGTCAGTGTGGACTACACGGTGGGCGGCATACACCAGCAGCCCGATACTTCCCTCAGATATACATACCTGCCTGCAGGCGTGCTCCCAAGGGCCGGCGGGGAAGGCATCCTGCTCGCCCTGGCCACCGGCATGACCGGCATGGGCGGGGTCCTGGCCTCGCGCCGCCACAGGAGAGAACGGCACAGGCTATTGCACACTTCACACGAGTAAGACAGGCCGGAGGCGGATCAATCCCCCCACCCCCGGCTTACAACGGGGGCGCACGAAGGAATGCCACATGCAAGGCTCATCCCCAAGAGAGCCGGCACTCCTCTTGCGCCCCCACCACCACAATACTGACCGATTACTGCGGTCAGGAACTGAGAGCAGATGCACGCCCTGCCTCTGCAATGGGAAGAAGGAAACTTGGGCAAACCGATCAAGCGGCACAGAACTCCAAGTCCGCTCGGTCTTCGTCCGTGCTCTCAGTTCCAGATAACTGTTGTTAACAACTACTTTTGCTCAACCAAAAAATTCATTGTCGTCGATGACTGACCCGGCTCGTTTGTGTTGTCTGTGGGTCGGGTGGTAGGGTGACAAAGGGGGATGTCCAAAAGACAACTGGCTTCTGTCAAGATTCGCGCAATCTGTTGCACGGACTGACGTTGAGCATTGGGCAACTTTCCGACAGGAGAACGTTAAGGCTATAGGCAAGCGGTGTTTACTCTGCTTGTGTTTGGTGAAGGGGTTTTGGTTTCATGCATCTGGTTTCCCGTCTGCGTCGCATCCTGGCGATGATGACCGTCCTGCTAAGCCTGCTGGCAGGCATGGGCGTCGCATCCGCCCAGGCGGACGCTCCTGCCCTCACCGGGGGGGGGGTCGTCAGAGACCCCTCGCGTAGCTAAGCAAACTTCCGGCATTTCCTCCAGCAACGCAACCAGCACACCACTACCATCACCAATACAAACCACCACACCATTAAACCCAACAGCAAGTCCAGAAACCACGTCATCGACGACGGGAACACCCGGCAGCACAGGCTCCGCCCAGGCCAGACCAGCCGAAAAGAGGGATGGTCAGGCTTCGCACACAGTGCGCTTCGACCCGGCCGACGGCAGCAAGCCCACCCAGGCGACCGTGAAGACCGGCACCCTCGCCGATCCCCCGCAGCAGAATCCTCAACGTGAGGGCTTCCGGTTCGACGGGTGGACATACGACAACCAGCCTTTCGACTTGCAGACGCCCATCCTCCAGGACACGACCCTGAAAGCCCAGTGGTCGAAGACCACGGACTGGACGCTGAACCCTGATCATGGGCCCGTCTCCGGCGCCCGGCTGACCATCAGCCCGCCCAACCTGCAGGAGCCTCAGTTCGCCAGCATCCACGCCTCAGGAGACCAGTTCCTCGGCCTGACCGGCGACGGCCGCATCTACACATGGATGCAGGACAGTACACCCAAGCAGGTTCCCGCCCCCGCCCAGGCTCCCGACGGGTTCCGCTACCTGCAGGCCGCAGCCGGCAGCCGCCGGCAGGCCGCCCTGGGATCCGACCAGCGGATCTACACCTGGAACAGTCGGCAGGCCACACCCACAATGCTTGACACCGGCCGAAACACCAGGTTCACCAGTATCAGCCTGACCGGCGAGCGTCTCCTGGCGGTGGACCGGCAGGGACAGGTCCACGCTTTCCGAGACAGCCAGAGCACGAGCCCGAAGCCCGACAAACAGGAAACAATCAGTCTGCCCGGAAAGGCGCAAGCCGTCACCGCCGTCGCCTCCGCCAGCCAGGCGCTCATCGTGGACGAGGACGGGCAAGCCTGGACCTGGGACACGAGCAAGACCGGAAGCGTCAAACCCGAACGCATCAAGCAGCAGACGGAAACCCGTATCGTCCAGGCCCAGGCCCTCAACCAGGGGTTCCTGCTCTTGGATGCAAAGGGACAGGCCCGGTACCTGGTCGACGGCACAACCAGCCCCATAGCCTCCGGCCTGCCGGACGGCGTGCAGGCCAGCCGGATCACCGCCAACAAGGATCAGGCCGTCATCACTGATACCGACGGCCACGTCTGGGCCTGGAAGCCCGGCAAGACACCCATCCGCGCGGACGACGGGAACCAAGCCTACGTGCAGGCCGCCGCTGCCGGCGGCAGGATCACCGCCGTCAGCAGGCAGGGCAGCATGCTCGCGTGGAGCCTGGACGGGCAGGGTCAGCCTGGCAAGCCAGCCAGACTCGACACCAGCACCGACCCCACCCTGGCATCAGCCAGCATGGACGGGCAAGCATTGACGCTCAGCAGGAAAGACGGTTCCTGGCAGACGGAGATGCCCGCCCATAAGCCCGGGCAAGCCGTCATCCTCATCGCCGGCAGGCAGGATGGCAAGCCTTTCACCAGAAACCTCGACTACACGGTCGACCAGCCGCTGACCAGAGACGACCAGCAGGATTCCACCTACACGGTCCATTTCAACGCGAGCGGAGGAGGCCCGACCCCACAGGACCAGAGCATCCAGCCGGTCTACGGCAGAGTCCAGCGCCCCACGCCTGATCCGACGCGCGAAGGCTTCCAGTTCGACGGATGGTTCACCGGGCAGGTCGCCTACGATTTCAGCAGGCCCGTCACCACAGACCTCACCCTCACCGCCCACTGGACGCCAGAAAACGCAAGCAACATGTGGAGGATCAGCCCCGATAAGGGCAGCCAGCTGGGCAATCAGACTACCTCCATCACCCCGCCAGACAGCGCCAGCCGAGGCATCAGGTTCAGCCAGGTCAGTGGCGGAGGTTACGTGATCGCTGATCTGACGGGGTATTCGCTGGCTGTGGGCAGCGACGGGAACGCCTACGCCTGGGGCAACAACAAGTACGGCCAGCTCGGCAACGGCACGACCACCCAGCGGAACACGCCCGTCCCGGTGCCGAAGCCTGCAGGCACACCCAAGGATTTCACCTACGTACAAGCCTATGCCGGCGGCTACCATTCGCTGGCCATCGGCAGCGACGGGTACGTGTACGCCTGGGGGCTCAACGACCACGGGCAGCTCGGCAACAACACCACATCCAATTCATCAACCCCCGTGCGCGTGCACGGGCCCGGCAACACCGGCGAAGGGCTGAAAGCCATCCAAGTCGCCGCTGGAGCCTGGAACTCCATGGCATTGGCCGCCGACGGCACCGTATACACCTGGGGCAGCATAAACAAAGGATGGGGCTATGACTGCTCCAGCCCGCAGACCGTGCCCATAACGGTCAAGGATCCTTCGGATGCGAGCGGCGTCCTCCACGCCGTGCAGATCAGCACCAGCTGGTCCTTCGACATGGCCCTCGGCCAGGACGGGTACGTGTACACATGGGGCTACAACGCCAACGGCCAGCTCGGCAACAACACCAGCGACGGTGCCAGCACCAACATCTTCCACCCCACCCCCAGCCGCGTGTTCGCCACCGGCAAGTCCACAGCCGCAGCAGGCCCCTGGCTGAAGGCCGTCCAGGTGAGCGCCGGCGGCTGGCATGCACTGGCCATCGACGAAGACGGGAACACCTGGGCATGGGGATACAACGGCCATGGTGAGCTCGGCAACGGCACCACCACCGGAGATCCTGTCCCCGTGCGAGTGCAATACCCTAAGGACGCAGGCACAGTGGCTGCCACGCAAATCAGCGCCGGATTCTATCATTCGCTTGCACTTGACAAGGAGGGGAACGCCTGGGCATGGGGACGCAACGACTATGGTCAGCTCGGCGACAACACCACCAGTGACCGGCATTCCCCGGTGAAGGTGCTAGCGTCCGCGCAGTCCACAAGCTCAGCCGAACCCTGGCTGAACCCTGTGCAAATAAGCGCAGGATGGCAGAATTCGCTGGCAGTAGGCACGGATGGAGTCGCCAAAGCATGGGGAGACAACCAGTACGGCCAGCTCGGCAATCCCAATGCAGGAAGTCGAAGTCTGACCCCTGTGCCGGTGTCGTTCAACCTGATGCCGGTGATCACCGGCGTCAGGTTCGACCAGACCCCCGTGTCAGGCCTGACGCGCGGCGACGGCGGCAGCGTCACCGTGACAACGCCCGCACACGCGCCGGGCACGGTTACCGTCAGTGTGGACTACACGCTGGGCGGCGCAGGAAGCACGCTGACCGACACCTCCCTCAAGTACACGTACCTGCCTGCAGGCGTGCTCCCCCGAGCCGGAGGGGAGGGCATCCTGCTCGCCCTGGCCACCGGCATGACCGGCATGGGCGGGGTCCTGGCATCCCGACGCCACCGCAGGGAAACACACCAATTGCTTCACGCTTCGCACGAGTAAGAGCGGCCGGGCGGCGTATCAATCCCCCCGTCCCCGGCCCTACATAGGGGGAGCAGGGAGGAAACGTGTCACTGAAGGCTCAAACCCCAAGAGAGCCGACACTTCCCTCCCGCGCCCCCACCACACTTCCGCCTGTGGGGATACAGGCAGACCTCTCTTGTTTCCGCCCAGGAAGGGAGATGAACACAGCAGGGCAGGCAACAGGGCTTACCACCCGGACAAGCCTGGCCGCCGCCTGTTCTCCCCGTCCTGGCATAATTCCGTAACGTCAGCTGCCTAACTCGTTGTCTTCGGACGGCTGGCTCTAGCGTATGTGTGTTGTCTGCAAATCGGGTGGTAGGGTGAAAAGCGGGGGATGTCGAGAAGACGGCTGGTTTACGCCATGGCTCCTGTAATCCGATGCAGGGCTGGCATTGACAGACAGCACGGCTTTCCGACAGAAAGAACTTTATTAGACAAGCGGTTTTGATCCCGCTTGGTGTTTGGTGAAGGGGTTTTGGTTTCATGCATGTGGTTTCCCGTCTGCGTCGCATCATGGCGATGATGACCGTCCTGATCAGCCTGCTGGCGGGTCTGGGCGTCGCATCCGCCCAGGCGGACGCTCCCATACTCACCGGGGGGGGGGGTCGTCAGACCCCTCGCGTAGCTGAGCAAACCCCCGGCACTCTCCCCAGCAACGCCACCAACACTCCACTGCCATCACCCTCACCGATACAAACATCTACTCCATTAAGCTCCACAACACCGAGCCCTGGCACCCCGTCATCGCCGACGGATGCTACCGGCAGTGCAGAATCCGCTTCAACCGAACCATCCGATAAGACAGATGATAAGACTTCGCATACAGTGCGCTTCGACCCGGCCGACGGCAGCAAGCCAACACAATCAACTGTGAAAACCGGGACTCTCGCCGCTCCCCCGCAACGGAATCCTGTGCGCGAGGGCTTCTTATTCGGCGGGTGGACTCATGATGGCCAGCCTTTCGACTTCCAAATCCCAATCCTCCAGGACTCGACCCTGAAAGCCAAGTGGATCAAGACCACGGACTGGCGGCTGAGCCCGGACCACGGACCCGCCTCCGGCGCACGGCTGACCATCAGCCCACCCAGCCCGCAAGAACCCTACTACATCAGCATCCAAGCCGCAGGAGACCGGTTTGTCGGTCTGACCGGCGACGGTCGCATCTACACCTGGACGCAGGACAGCACACCTAAACAGGTACTTTCTCCCGTCCAGGCTCCCGACGGGTTCCACTACCTGCAGGCCGCAGCCGGCAGCCGATCGCAGGCGGCGCTCGGATCCGACCAGAAGATCTACGCCTGGAACAGCCAACAGCCCACACCCACCATCCTTAACTCCGATGGGAACATCCAATTTACCAGCATCAGCATGAACGATGACCGGCTGCTTGCCGTGAACCAGCAGGGACAAATCCACACCTATCAGGCCAGCGATGCCGACAGTCAGGGTCTGAACCTGAAATTCACAAAGCAGGCCGCAACCAGCCTGCCCGGGCAGGAGCAGGCCGTCCTCGCCGTCGCTTCCGGCAGCCAGACTCTCATCGTGGACGCGGACGGGCAGGCCTGGACCTGGGACGCAAACAACACCAGGAAAGCCGAACCCGAACGTATCAAGCGGGACCCGGACATGCGCATCATTCAAGCCCAGGCTCTCAGCCAGGGGTTCATCCTCCTGGACACGGACGGGCAGGCCTGGTACCTGGCTGGCAACACTGCCAGCATGACCCCGGTCAGTCTGCCGGACAGCGCACATATCAGCAGGATCACCGCCAACAGGGACCAGACCATGATCGTCGGCAAGGACGACCATGTCTGGACCTGGAAGCCCGGTGAAGCACCCAAGCGCGCGGACAACGGGAATCAGTCATACGTGCAGGCTGCGAGCATCGGCAGCAGGGTCACCGCCATCAGCAGGCAGGGCAGCCTATACAGGTGGAGCCTGGACGGGCAGGGCCAGCACGGCGAGCCAGCACGGCTCGACACCACACAGGCGCCCATCCTGGAAACAGCCAGCCTGGACGGCCAGCCGCTCAAACTCACCAGGAACAACGACTCATGGCAGGCGCAGATGCCCGCCCACAAGCCGGGACCAGCCGCCATCACGATCACCGGCAGGCAGGACGGCCAGCCCTTCACCAGAAACCTCAACTACACGGTCGACCAGCCGCTGACACGAGCCGCCGAACCACGATCCACGCTCACGGTCCACTTCGACACGGGCGGAGGAAAACCAGAACCAGAAGACCAGAGTTTTTCCACCATAAACGGGAAGGCGAAACGGCCCTCACCCGACCCGACGCGCGAAGGATATCTGTTCGACGGATGGTTCATCGGGGAGGTCGCATACGATTTCAGCAAGCCCGTCGACAAGGACCTGACCCTGACGGCCAAGTGGACACCGAACAGCACGTGGAGCATCAGCCCGGACAAGGGCAGCCAGCTAGGCAGGGAATCCACCACCATCACCCCGCCCGACACAAGCCGGGGCATCAGGTTCAACCAGATCAGCGGAGGAAAAAGTTCCAACAACAGTTTTTCCTTGGCTGTGGGCAGCGACGGGAACGCCTACGCATGGGGAAACAACTACTATGGCCAGCTCGGCGACGGGACGAAAACCGACAGGACTACGCCAGTCAAAGTGAGGAAACCTACAAACGCACCTGCGGATTTCACCTACGTGCAGGTCAGTGCCGGATGGGATTGTTCGCTGGCCGTGGGCAGCGACGGGAACGCCTACGCATGGGGATTGAACAGCTCTGGCCAGCTCGGCGACGGGACAACCACTCAAAGGACTACGCCGGTCAAAGTAGGGAAACCTACAGGCCTCACCTACGTACAGATCAGCGCAGGAGACGATCATTCGCTAGCCCTGGGCAGCGACGGCAACGCCTACGCATGGGGAAGCAACACCTATGGCAAGCTCGGTGACGGGACAACCACTCAAAGGACTACGCCGGTCAAAGTAGGGAAACCTACAGGCCTCACCTACGTGCAAGTCAGCGCCGGATGGCAGCATTCGCTGGCTCTAAGCAGCGCCGGGAACGCCTACGCATGGGGATTGAACAGCGATGGCCAGCTCGGCGACGGGACGAAAACCGACAGGACTACGCCAGTCAAAGTGAGGAAACCTACAAACGCACCTGCGGATTTTACCTACGTACAGGTCAACGGCGGAGGCGATCATTCGCTGGCCATGGGCAGCGACGGGTATGCCTACGCATGGGGATACAACAACTATGGCCAGCTCGGCAACAAGAGCTACAGCAATTCGACTGTTCCTGTGCGCGTGCGCAACCCCGCCAAGACCAACGATACGAGCAAAGGACTGCAAGCCGCACAGATTATCGCCGGATTCAATCATTCACTGGCCCTGGGCAGCGACGGATACACCTACGCATGGGGATGGAACAACTATGGCCAGCTCGGCAACACCACCACCAGAGATTCGTCCGTTCCTGTACGCGTGCGCAACCCCGCCAACCCCACCGATACGAGCAAGGGGCTAAAGGCCGTACAGCTCAGCGCCGGAGAATATTATTCGCTGGCCCTGGGCAGTGACGGAAACGCCTACACCTGGGGTGCCAACGGCAATGGCCAGCTCGGCAACGACACCACCAAGGACTCGAATATTCCTGTGCCGGTGGTGTTCAACCTGCAGCTGGTGATCACCGGCGTCAGATTCGACAGCAATGCCGGCACGAACCTAACGCGCGGCGATGGCAGCAGCGTGACCGTGCTCACGCCCGCACACCAGCCGGGCACGGTCACCGTCAGCGTGGACTACACGCTGGGCGGCGCACCCCAAACGCCAGACACCTCCTTGAGGTACACGTACCTGCCCGCAGGCGTGCTCCCCCAGGCAGGCGGGCAGGGCATCCTGCTCGCCCTGGCCACCGGCATGACCGGCATGGGCGGGGTCCTCGCCTCGCGCCGCCACCGGCAGGAAACACGCCGACTATTGCACGCTTCGCACGAGTAAGAGCGGCCGGGCGGCGTATCAATCCCCCCGCCCCCGGCCCCATACAGGGGGAGCAGGGAGGAAACGTGCCAATCAAGGCTCATCCCCAAGAGAGCCGACACTTTCCTCCCGCGCCCCCACCACACTCCGCCCAGCCTGCAAAGTCTGGACGGCACATCAGGAGAGGGGGCAACCGCCACGGCGGGATACGGGCATGCAACCACCCCGCCATGGCGGCCACCCCCACCTGATTCCAGCCAGAGCAAACACCCTTTATACCGCCAAATCGGCCATGTAGACTTGAATAAGACGACCATCCGCCATAGGCGGGAAGACAAGGAGGAGCAGATGGCTTTCAACGGGAATCCGCGGCCGCAGGCCCCATACGGTCAGTACACACAGCAGCCGATGCCGACCATGCAGGGTGGTGAGCCCTACGGCATGGGCTCGCCCATCGACACCAACGCAGCATACAGCTTTGAAAAGGCGGAACGGGTCTCCATGTCCCGCGCCTATGCGGAGATGGCCGTCGGCCTGCTGGTCACCGCCCTGACGGCCTATCTGACCGCCCGGACCGGACTGCTCCTGGCCTTCATGCAGGCCACGGGCACCCTGGGGTGGATCGGCATGGCCGTGGTCCAGGTGGCCTTCGCCATGATTCTGAGCTTCCGGGTCATGCGCATGCGCACCTCCACCGCCCGGGTCATGTTCTACCTCTATGCGGCCCTGATGGGCTTCACCCTGAGCACCATCTTCATGACCTACTCCCTGCCCTCCATCATGCTGACCCTGGTGATCACCGCAGGCTTCTTCTTCGTCCTCAGCATGCTGGCGCTGACCACACGGCGCAACATGCTGGGCATGGGGTCCATCTTCATGGCCGGCCTGCTCATGCTGATTCTGGTCGAGGTGGTCATGCTCTTCGTGGCCCCCTCCAACACGGCCCTGCGCGTGGTCTCGGCCATCGGCATCATCCTCTTCGCCGGACTGACCATGTATGACGCCCAGCAGACCAGGGCCATCTTCGCCACCTACCGCAGCCAGGGGCCGGAGGCCATCAAGCGGGTCTCCATCCTCTGCGCCCTCAACCTCTACCTGGACTTCGTCAACCTCTTCCTCTACATCCTGAATCTGGTCGGCGACCGCAACTGACAAAAAGAAAATCCCCGCCCCTGGCATTGGGACGGGGATTTTTTGTATCTTCAGGCCTCCTGGCCGGCCCTGGACAGCAGCCCACGCAGTACGTACTGCAGGATGCCGCCGTTGCGGTAGTACTCGGCCTCGCCAGGGGTGTCGATGCGCACCTTGGCCGCGAACTCCACCCTGCTGCCGTCGGGCCGCTGGGCCCGCACCTGGACCTGCTCAGGCAGGGAGCTGTTGAGCTCATCGACGCCAACCAGGTCGTAGGTCTCCTGGCCGTCCAACCCCAGGCTCTGGGCCGACTGACCCGCTGGGAACTCCAGCGGCAGCACGCCCATGCCGATCAGGTTGCTGCGGTGGATGCGCTCAAAGGATCTGGCTATGACGGCCCGCACACCCAGCATCCGGGTTCCCTTGGCCGCCCAGTCCCTGGAGGAACCCGTGCCATACTCGTTGCCGGCCAGTATCACCAGGGGCGTGCCCTGCCTGGCATAGTCCTGCGCCGCCTCGAAGATGGTCGTCTCCTGGCCGTTCAGGAAGTCGTAGGTGAACCCTCCCGGGCGCACATCCAGCCCCGCCGAGGCCAGCAGCTGGTTGCGCAGGCGGATGTTGCCGAAGGTGCCCCGGACCATGACCTCATGGTTGCCGCGCCGGGAGCCGTAGGAGTTGAAGTCCCTGGGGGCTATGCCGTGCTCCTGCAGGTAGCGGCCGGCCGGCGCGTCGGCCTTGATGGCCCCTGCGGGCGAGATGTGGTCGGTGGTGACCGAATCCCCCAGCAGGGCCAGCACCCGGGCCCCGTGTATGTCCTCCAGGGGGTCGGGCTGGGCCTTCATGCCATCGAAGAAGGTCTGGCGGCGGATGTAGGTGGAATCCTGATCCCAGTGGAAGAGCTCGCCCTCCGGCACCTCCAGCTTCCGCCAGCGATCATCCCCGCCGAAGACGTCCGCATAGTCGCGCAGGTACATGTCCCGGTCCAGCGCGGTGCCCACCACTGACTCGATGGCCTCCTGGGAGGGCCAGATGTCCGCCAGCATGACCGGCTGGCCCTGGCTGTCCCGGCCCAGGGGGTCGTGCCAGGGGTCGAAGTCCATGCTGCCCGCCAGGGCGTAGGCCACCACCAGGGGCGGCGAGGCCAGGTAGTTCATCTTCACATCCGGGCTGATGCGCCCCTCGAAGTTCCTGTTGCCCGAGAGCACGGCCGTCACCGTCAGGTCATGATCGGCGATGGCCTGGTGGATGGCCGGGTCCAGGGGGCCGGAGTTGCCGATGCAGGTGGTGCAGCCGTAGCCGACCAGCTCGAAGCCCAGGGCGTCCAGGTCCTTGCTCAGGCCGGTCCTGTTCAGGTAGTCCGTCACCACCTGGGAGCCTGGAGCCAGCGAGGTCTTGACCCAGGGCTTGGGCTTGAGGCCCCGGGCGCGCGCCTGGCGGGCCAGCAGACCGGCGGCCACCATGACCGAGGGGTTGGAGGTGTTGGTGCATGAGGTGATGGCCGCGATGACCACATCCCCGTCCCGCAGGCTGAACTCGCTGCCGTCGGCCTTCTTGACGGGCACAGCCTGGCCGTCGCTGTCCCTGTCCTGGTCGCTGTAATCCTTCAGGTCCCGATGGAAGGTCTGCTGGGCCTGGTCCAGCAGGATGCGGTCCTGGGGCCGGCGGGGGCCGGCAATGGACGGCCGCACCGTGGACAGATCCAGCTCCAGCACCTGCGAATATTCGGGTTCGGGGCAGTCGGCATCCTCCGGGTCCATCCACAGCCCGTTGGCCTTGGCATAGGCCTCCACCAGGCGCACATGGTCGTCGCTGCGGCCGGTCAGACGCAGGTAGTCCAGGGTGATTCGGTCGATGGGGAAGATGGCGCAGGTGGAGCCGAACTCGGGGCTCATGTTGCCCAGGGTGGCCCGGTTGGCCAGGGGGACCTGGGCCAGGCCCTTGCCGTGGAACTCCACGAACCGGCCCACCACGCCCACCTCGCGCAGCATCTGGGTCACGGTCAGCACCACGTCGGTGGCGGTGACACCTTCGGGAATGAATCCGGTCAGCTTGAAGCCCAGGACCTGAGGCACCAGCATGGAGATGGGCTGGCCCAACATGGCCGCCTCGGCCTCGATGCCGCCCACGCCCCAGCCCAGCACGCCCAGGCCGTTGACCATGGTGGTGTGGGAGTCGGTGCCCACGCAGGAGTCGGGATAGACCAGGGCCGGCCCCTCCCCTTGGGTCCTGTCCCTGCGCATGACCACCTGGGCCAGGTACTCCAGGTTGACCTGGTGGATGATCCCAGTGCCCGGGGGCACCACGCGGAAGTTCTGGAAGGCCTGCTGGCTCCAGCGCAGGAAGCGGTAGCGTTCACTGTTGCGCCGGTATTCCATGTCCATGTTGTGTTCCAGGGCGCCGGGCACGCCCGAGCTGTCCACCTGGACGGAGTGGTCGATGACCATCTGCGCGGGGATGAGCGGGTTGACCAGGGAGGGGTCGTCGCCCAGGGCTTTTACAGCATCGCGCATGGTGGCCAGGTCGACCATGCAGGGCACACCGGTGAAGTCCTGCATGAGCACCCGGGCCGGGCTGTACTGGATCTCCCTGTCGGGCTGGGCCTTGGGGTCCCAGTCCAGCAGCTGGTCCAGCTGGTCCCGGGTCACCGTGGTCCCGTTCTGGTGCCGCAGCAGATTCTCGGCCAGGATGCGCAGGCTGTAGGGCAGGTGGTCGATGCCCGGCAGGTCGCTGATCCGGTAGTATTCGAACTCCTCGGAGCCCACCTTGAGCTTGGAGCGACCGGCATCTTGTGCGGATTCTGACATGCACCACCCCTTCCTTGGACGCTCGGGCCCTGCCCTGGCGCCCATGTGGACCGGCGGCGGGAGGACCCCAGGCCGTCAGTGACGCTTATCTGTGCTTGTGAGGTTCATTCTTAGCGCCCATGTGTTACCTGGCGGATGTAACGTGCGCATGCCGGATAGCCCAGGACGGCCAGGACCATGAGCAGGGCTCCCGCCAGGGCGAAGGCCACGGTGGCGGCCAGGGCCGGACCAGTGGGCAGGCTGATGGCGAAGAACCGCGCCACCATGGGGATCAGGGCCCCAATCACCCCGGCTGCGGCGAAGCAGAGGACCAGCAGGCCCCTCCAGGAGCGCAGGGGCCGGGCCACCTGGGTCAGGACCAGCACGCCCATGCAGAAGAGGACGATGGCGCAGACCGACCGCCAGCGCCCCAGGTCGCCGGGCCGGGCCAGGTCCAGACCCAGCAGGCCGGGCAGGCTCCAGGCCGCCGCCAGCACAATCAAGGCCGTGGCGATGCCCGAGGGCAGGGCGAAGGCGACCACACGCTTGAGGAAGCCGGGCCGGTAGCGCCTGGTGTTGGGGGCCAGCGCCAGGAAGAAGGCCGGGGTGCCGATGGTCAGGGCGCCGATGTAGGTGATGTGCCGGGGCAGGTAGGGGAAGGGGATGCCGGTCAGAACCACGCCCAGGGAGATCAGGGCCGAGTACACGGTTTTGACCAGGAAGAGGCCGGCCACACGCTCCATGTTGGCCATGACCTGCCGGCCACGGGCCACCACGTCGGGCAGGTGGGAGAAGCGCGAATCCACCAGGACCAGCTGGGCCACGGCCTTGGTGGCGGCCGCCGCATTGCCCATGGCGATGCCCAGGTCCGCCTCCTTCAGGGCCAGGGAGTCGTTGACCCCGTCGCCGGTCATGGCCACCGTGTGACCCTTCAGGTGCAGGGCCTGGACGATGGCCTTCTTCTGGTCGGGCAGGACCCGGCCCAGCACGTCCACGTCCTCCAGCACCTCGGCCAGGGCTGCCGTGTCCTCGGGCAGCTGGCGGGCATCCATGGCCCTGGGGGCCCGGTCGCCGGTCAGGCCCACCTTGGCGGCGATGGCCGCCACCGTGGCCGGGTTGTCGCCCGAGATGACCCGGCAGCGCACGCCCTGCTGGCGGAACCAGGCCAGGGTCTCGGCAGCGTCGTCGCGGATGTGCTCCGAGCAGGTGATCAGGGCCAGGGGCTTCAGGTTCCCGGGCAGGTCGGGGCTGCTGGTGAAGTAGTCAGGCTGGTCGGTGCCCGGGTACCCGTCGGGGGCGGCCAGCATCAGCACCCGGTAGCCGTGGTCGGCCAGGTCGGCCACCTGCCGGTCCACCTGTGCCCAGCTGCCCGCCTGGGATGCCAGGAGCACCTCCGGGGCGCCGAAGTACCAGATTCTTCCGGACTGGTCGGCCACGGCGCTCCACTTGCGGGCCGAAGAAAAGGGCAGGCGGCTGACGGCCCTGCCCGGGTACAGGTCGTCCATCCCCTTGAGGATGGCCCGTCCGGTGGCGTTGGGGCTCTCCTCCGCGCAGACGTCCACCAGGGCCTGCCGCAGCTGCTGGGCCGGCAGATCCTCGGCCAGCGGGTGCAGGTCGTCGTAGACGATGCCCCCGTCGGTGATGGTGCCGGTCTTGTCCAGGTTCAGGGCATCCACCCGGGCCAGGGTCTCCACGGACTCCATCTGCTGGACCAACGTTTGATGCCGGGCCAGGCGGATGGCGGCCAGGGCGAAGTTCAGGGAGGTCAAGAGGACCAGACCCTCGGGGATCATGCCCACGACCCCGGCCACGGCAGATACCACGGCCTGCCGCCAGGCTCCGGTGGCCAGGGCAGTCTGGAAGCCGCCCACGGTCCGCATCTGCGTGAAGATGAGCAGCAGGCAGAGGGGGATGACCACTATGGTCATGACCTTTAGGATGGTGTTGATGCCCTCGTTCAGGTCGGAGCGGACCTTCTTGTAGACCTTGGCCTTGGCCGTCAGCATGGCGGCGTAGGAGTCGGCGCCCACGGCAGTCACCTGGGCCAGGGCCATGCCCGAGACGGCCGTGGAGCCCGAGTAGACCTGGTCCCCCGGCTTGTGCTTGACCGTGCGCGATTCGCCGGTCAGCATGGACTCGTCCAGCTCCAGGCCGTAGGTGTCGATGATCTGCGCGTCGGCAGGCACCTGGTCCCCGGAACGGATCCAGAGCAGGTCCCCCTTGACGATGGCATCGTGGGGCACGGTCAGGTTGCGCCCATCCCTGCGCACCGTATAGTCGGAGGCCACCAGGATGGACAGCCCGTCCAGGGTGTGCTTGGCCTTGAGCTCGGTGGCCACGCCGATGCCGGTGTTGATGATGATGATCAGGCCGAAGACCGCGTCCTTCCACTGCCCGGTCAGCAGGACCACCACCATGGCGGTCAGGATGATTCCGTTGAAGAGGGTGAAGACGTTGTCGCGGATGATCTGGCCCAGGCTGCGGGAGGTTTGGTCCTGGGAGACGTTGACCAGGCCCTGGGCCTTCAGCCGCTCCACCTCCTGGGGGCTCAGCCCCGGCCGGTCGGTCTCCGGAAAGCCTGTGTCCGCCGTTGTGCTCATCCTTGGCCCCCCTCTCAGTCGGCGCTCAGGCGCACGGCCATGATCCTGGCATGCGGTCCGTCGTCCACAATGGTCTGCAAGGCGTCGGCCAGCAGGGGCGCATGTGGATTCCCGGCAGGATCCACCGGGTGGACCGTAGCCGCATAGTAGAGCCTACCCGGGTCAGGGGTCCAAGCCTTGGCGCTTTGAGCGAACTCTACCACAGGGATGCCCGCCTTCCGGGCTGCTTTGAGGGCTGGGGTCCAGTCGCCGGCTCCGGGCCGGCGGATCAGAATCAGGCTGACCCCGCGGTTGACGGCATCCTGCACGCCATCCTGCTGATCGCTGGTGGACTGCGCTGAGGAGAAATAGCCCTTCATCCGCTCCGCCTTCAAGGATGCCAGGATGCGGCTGTCCAGACCGGCATCCGGGTCCTTGCCGCCCTCCTGCGGGCAGCCAATCAAAGCCACGAGCGTGTCAGAGCGATCCACGCCGTCGTGGGGCACGGTGCCCTCATGCCAGGAGTCGCCCACGGCCCTGTCCTTGGGGGCGCAGCCGGTCAGCATGGCCAGGCCTGCCAGCAGGGCGACCGCCAGCAGCAGACCAGCCAGCCGCCTGACCACTGCCAAGACCCGCCCGGCACGGCTCATGTCAGCGCTGCCTTCCCGCCGTGCGGGTGAAGACCGCCACGGTCTCCACGTGGTGGGTCATCGGGTAGATGTCAAAGGCCTCAAGGTGCTTGGGGCTGTAGCCCAGGGAGATCAGGGTGGCCGTATCCCTGGCCAGGCTGGTCGGATCGCAGGCCACATAGATGATGGTCCCCGCCCCGCTGGCAGCCAGCAGTCGGCAGACTCGGGCCTTGGCGCCGGCCCTGGGCGGATCCAGCAGGATCAGGTCGGGATGGCCCAGCCCCTTGGGCGCACCGCCAGCCAGGACCTTAGCCACGTCCCCTCGACGCAGTACCACCCGGTCCAGGCCGGCCTGCTTCACGTTGTGTTTCGCGCTGGCAATGGCTCCAGCGGATCCCTCCACGGCCAGGAGCCGGGCCCGTCCGTCGGCCAGAGCGGCCAGCGGCAGGGTGAAGAGCCCTGATCCGCTGTAGAGGTCCCAGATGACCGGTTCGGCAACCCCGTCCAGGGCCTGCCTGGCCTGGTCCAGGACCGCCTTGGTCAGCACGACCGGTGCCTGACGGTGGACCTGCCAGAATCCGTCGGCCCGGACCTGGTATTCAGGCCCTCCTCCGGCCTCCAGCCGCTCTGTCAGCAGGCGGCTCCCCTGGCTCAGGCGTCCATCCACCAGCAGCGCGAAGTTGTCGCCGACCGGTCCCCCGTCGCGCGGCTGGGGCACGGCCAGGCGTATGCGGGCACCGGCGGGCAGGCCGCCCTCCCAGATGCCCAGTTCGTCAGCCTGATCCAGCAGCTCCTGGGTGGCCAGGGGCATGGTCTGAATCGGCAGGCGGTCATGCGATCCCCGCCGACGCATGGAGGGGCGGCCCTGATCGTCGGCCACCAGCTCGATTCGGGTCCTCCAGTGCAGGCCGCCCAGCTCTTCATCGCCCGGTACCCGGCCCACCGGCACCTGGACGTCCACCCCGCCCAGACGGGCCATCTGCTGACCGATCAGATCGGCCTTCCAAGCTAGCTGCCCGGGCAGGCTGACGTGTATCAGATCGGCCCCGCCAAGGCCGCCGCCCCAGGCCAAGGGTCCAGCCAGGGGCCAGGCGGGTTGGCGGCGATCAGGGCTGGCCTCCAGCACCTTGGTGACCTCGCCCGTGGCGAACCTGCCGGCCCGGCCGTGAGGCTCGTCCAGGAGGACCTCCACCAGCTCCCCGGGCAGGGCGAAACGGACGAAGACCACCCGGCCGTCCTCCAGGTGGCTTACGCAACGGCCCTGGTCGGCATAGCGTTCGATGCGCAGACGAACCCTGGTCTCAGTCATGATCGGCATGAACCTCCTGGTCAGCCTGAACCTGGTCAGCCTGGCGACGATGGTAGGGCCCGCCGATCAGCAGCCAGCTGATCCAGATGCCCAGGGCAAACAGGGGCAGGCCCAGAATCAGGCGTGCAGCGCCCAGAAACCCAACGGAACCGGCCAGGTAGAGCGGCACCTGAACCAGCAGGCGCAGCGCGAAGACGGCGATCCAGACCAGGGTGGCCTGGGTGTAGGCCCGGACCAGGTCCGGTTCACTGCGCCAGGAGTCCAGCCACTGCCTCCACCCGGAGACCACAGGCCGGCGCAGGTACTCCACCAGCAGGCCGATGCCGGGCGTCCGTGCCAGCAGCGAGGCCCCGAGAACGATGATCCAGAATCCGTTGGTCAGAAATCCTGGCAGATAATAATTGCGGGCATCCCGGGTCAGCCATGCGGCCACCAGGCAGATGCCCACCGAGAGCAGACCGGTCAGCGCACCCAGAAAGGACTGCCGCTGGACCAGGCGAATCAGGAGCTGCACAACGGCCAGGGCCGCCGAAACCGCCACGGTCAGCCCCAGACGGCCGGTGGCCAGGAAGAAAACCAGAAATACCAGCCCCGGCAGCAGGGACTCGACGATCCCCCGCCATCCGCCGATGGCCTCCATGACGGAGAAGTCGTCGTCGGCCAGCGCCGCCAGCCCGGAGTGCTTCTGCTTCACAGCCTTAGCGGACCTCCGAGAACATGGGTCCGCGCGACAGGGTGGTCTTCACCTCGGTTTGCTGGTCCGAATCGAAGGGGCCCTCCGGCCTGCCGGGGATCTGCGCGCTCTCATCGTCCTTGGACTCCGGGTCTTCGGCTTCTCCGCGGCGCTGGTTGGGGGTGACGGGCGCATGCATGGGAACCAGGTCACGGGGGGCCAGGGGCTCATCGCCACGGACCACCACCAGGTCGGCCAGGTAGCCGTCGAGCACATCTTTCTCCTTGCCGCCCTTGGCTGCAGGGCCGGAGAAGATGCCTCGCAGCATCCAGCGGGGTCCGTCGATGCCCACCACCCGGGTCAGCATGTTCTTGCTCTTGACCTTGACGGGCAGGGTCAGCTCCTTGCCGAAGACGCCGTCCACCTCCTTGCAGGAGGGGTTGGCCTTGAGCAGGTCGGCCCGGACCTCGTCCCAGAGGCCCAGGGACTTGGGGGCCGCAAAGGGCTCCAGCTCCAGACTGGAGGACCCGTAGGTGATGGTGGCCCCCAGCACGTCGCCGGTCTGCGAGTTGGCCTTGAGCCTCAGCTCGCTGCCCTTGAGGAAGGGCAGCATCAGGGCGCCGATGTCCAGGTACTCGTCGGTGTCAGGGGCATCGGAATCCAAGCTGTCCCAGGGGCCCTTCCCGCTCTGCTCGGCTTCGTCCTGCTCTGCAGCCGTCTCATCGCGGTCCGCCTGAGAGGTCTGGTCGGATTTCTCCGTGGACTCGTCGAGCTCCTTGGACTCCTCGACGGCCTCCTCAGCCTGCTTCTTGGCGTGTTTCCTGCCGAAACCGAACAATCCCATGATGCCTCATTTCCTTGTGAGTCTGTGCAAAGGATGACTAGTCAAGACCCAGGCGCAGCTTGCCGCCGGGGATGGCGTCCAGCAGATCCTTGGTGTACTGGCGCTGGGGGTGGTCGAAGACCTCGTCCGTGGTGGCGTGCTCCACCAGCCGGCCGTGCTGCATGACCACCACCTCGTCTGCGATCTGCCTGACCACGGCCAGATCGTGGGTGATGAACAGGTAGCTGAGCCCCTGCTCGGCCTGCAGGTCGTTGAGCAGCCGCAGCACCTGGTCCTGGACCAGCACGTCCAGGGCGGAGACGGCCTCGTCGCAGATGATCACATCCGGATTCAGGGCCATGGCCCGGGCGATGGCGATGCGCTGACGCTGTCCGCCGGAGAGCTCGTTGGGGTAGCGCCCCATGACCGACTCGGGCATCTCCACCATGTCCAGCAGCTCCTTGACCCTCTTCTGCCGGGATTTGGCGTTGCCGATCTTGTGGATGCGCAGGGGCTCCTCGATGGAGCGGTAGATGGAGTACATGGGGTCCAGGGAGCCGTAGGGGTTCTGGAAGACCGGCTGCACGTGCCGGCGGAACTCCATGAGCTCGTGGCTGCCGAAGCCGGCGATGTCCTGGCCCTCGTAGGTCACCCGGCCCGAGGTGGGCTTGAGCAGGTGCAGGACCATGTTGGCCACGGTGGACTTGCCGGAGCCCGACTCCCCCACGATGGCCAGGGTGGTCCCCCGCTTGACCGAGAAGGAGACGTCGTCCACGGCCTTGAACATCTCCTTGCGCCGGGGCAGCCTGAACTCGCGGGTCAGGTGCTCCACGGTAATGACGTGCTCGCTGCGCTCCAGGGTGCTCTCGCCCTTGACGTGGTGCTCGAGCAGGTCTTCAGCATCCTGGCCACGCTGCTTGGCGGAGATGATGCGCTGGGAGGCCAGCGAGGGCGCGGCCTGAACCAGCCGCTTGGTGTAGGGGTGCTGGGGGTGCTGCAGGACCTCCAGGCTGGGCCCGGACTCCACCACCTGGCCCCGGTACATGACCACGATGTGCTGGGCGCGCTCGGCTGCCAGCCCCAGGTCGTGGGTGATGAAGAGCACGGCGGTGCCCAGGGATTCGGTCAGGCTGCGCAGGTGGTCCAGAATCCGCTTCTGGACGGTCACATCCAGTGCGCTGGTGGGCTCGTCCGCAATCAGCAGGTCGGGCCGGGAGGCCAGGCCGATGGCGATCAGTGCGCGCTGGCGCATGCCGCCCGAGAACTCATGCGGATACTGCCGGGCCCTGGTGGCGGCCTCGGGCAGCCCGGCCTCCGACAGCAGCCCGGCGATGCGGTCGTCCATGTCCGAACCGGTCACATGCTCCTTGGCCAGCGTCCAGGCCGCATCGTCATCCACACCGGCGTCGATCAGGGACTTGGCCACGCCCCAGCGGGTCTCGGAGCCCACATCCCACTCGGCCTTCAGGGCCTCCATGGTCTGGTCCACGTCGGCGACCCCGGCATCGCTCAGGGCCTGGCGGGCGGCCTGGAGCAGGCCGGGCAGGTCCTTGGAGGAGATGAAAAGCTCGTCGTCCGACTTCTTGAGCGTCACCTCTTCGTCGCTGGCCAGGGCCTTGGCCAGCCGGGAGCGCTTCTCCCGGGAGACATCCATATGGTTGGCGGTCAGCGCCTCCTTGACCTGGGAGCCGATGCGCCAGACCGGGTTCAGATTGCTCATGGGATCCTGCGGGACCAGACCCACCTGGGAGCCGCGCAGCGCCTCATAATCCTTGCGGTCCAGGCCCACCAGCTCGCGGCCATTGAGCCGGATGCTGCCTCCGGTCACCTTGCCGGTGCCGGGCAGAAGGCCCAGCACAGCCATGGCCGAGGTGGACTTGCCCGAGCCGGACTCCCCCACGATGGCCACCCACTGGCCGGGGTAGACATTGAAGGAGGCGTCGCGAACTGCGTGGACGGTGCGCCCATCGGCGGTGAAGTCCACCTGCAGGTCCCGCACGTCGAGCAGAGGCTGCTGCTCCTGATTGGTGGTCATGTTCTTGTCTGCTTCAGTCATGCTTCCTCCGCTCAGGCCGTTCTGCTCTTGGGATCCAATGCATCCTTGACCGCGTCGCCCATCATGATGAAGGCCAGCACGGTGATGGCCAGGGCTGCGGAGGGATAGAAGAGGACCGAGGGGTTGGTGGTCAGGAGGTTCTGGGCCGTCGAGATGTCCCCGCCCCAGGAGACCACGGTGGATGGCAGGCCGATGCCCAGGAAGCTCAGCGTGGCTTCAGAGACGATGTAGGTGCCCAGCGACATGGTGGCCATGACGATGACCGGGGCCAGGGAGTTGGGCATGATGTGCCGGAAGAGGTTGCGCAGGGGCGTGGAGCCCAGGGCCGTGGAAGCGGTGTTGAACTCCAGGTTCTTGGCCTCCAGGACGGCGCTGCGGGTGATGCGGGCCATGTTGACCCAGCCGAAGAGGGTCAGAGTCAGGATGATCTTCCACAGGGAGGTGGAGGTGCGGAACATCTGCAGGAGCACGATGGCGCCCAGGATCATGGGGATGGCGAAGAAGATGTCGGTGATGCGGCTGAGCACGGCGTCAACCCAGCCCCCGAAGAATCCGGCGATGGCGCCGATGAGGCCGCCGAAGACGGTGACCAGGATGGTGGTCATGATGCCGATGGCCACCGAGGTCCGGGCACCGTGGATGACGCGGCTGTAGACGTCGCAGCCCTGCAGATCGAAGCCGAAGGGGTGCCCGGGCCGGCCGGGCTCCAGGGAGTCGGACAGGCTGCAGGCCATGGGGTCCTGCCTGGCGAAGAGGTTGGGGAAGAGGGCCACCAGGATGACCACGATCGCCAGGATTGCGGAGATGATGAAGAGCGGGTTGCGCCTCAGGGTCTTCCAGGCGTCGGCCCACATGCTGGTGGGCGGCACGTCCTCATCCACCGAGTCCACCTCGCGCAGGGGCGTCTCGTCGATGGGGGCCACGAACCGCTCCTGGCCCGGCAGGGGGTCGGGGAAGTAGACGCGGGCCTGGCTTTCGTTCTGTTCGCTTGACTCGTTCATTGCCGTTTCACTCATAGTCGGTCCCTCTCCCTCACGCATACCGGATCCGCGGATCGAGCACTGCGTAGAGCAGGTCGACCAGGAGGCTGGTGATGACGAAGATCAGGACCAGAATGGTCACGATGGAGACCACCAGGGTGCCTTCGCCCCTCAGGATGGCCTGGTAAAGGGTGTTGCCCACACCCTGGATGTTGAAGATGCGCTCGGTGATCATGGCCCCGCCCATGAGTCCGCCGATATCGGCGCCCAGGTAGGTGACCACGGGGATCAGGGAGTTGCGCAGTACGTGCCGCACGATGACGGACCGATTGCTCATGCCCTTGGCCCGGGCCGTGCGCACGTAGTCCTCGGAAATGTTGGAGGTGATCTCCGTCCTGGTCAGACGGATGATGGAGGCCATGGACACCGACCCCAGCACAATGGCCGGCATGAGCAGATCAATAAAGCCCGGATTGGCCCCGGCTGTGGCCGGCAGCAGATGCCATTTGACGCCGAACAGGTACTGCAGGATGAAGCCGGTGACGAAGGTAGGCACCGAAATCAGCAGCAGGGAGAGGACCAGGATGATGTTGTCCGACCACTTGCCCTTGGTCAGGCCGCCGATGATGCCGAAGATCACGCCGAAGACGCCCTCGAAGACGAAGGCCATCAGGGCCAGCTTGATGGTCACCGGGAAGGCCCTGCCGATCACGCTGATCACGGGCTGGCCGGCGAAGGTATTGCCGAAGTTCAGGGTCAGCGCGTTCTTCAGGAAGAGCACGTACTGCACGATGAAGGGCTTGTCGAGATTGTATTCCGAACGTATCTGTGCG
Organism: Bifidobacterium sp. ESL0825; assembly: GCF_052606465.1. Lineage (NCBI taxonomy): Bacteria > Bacillati > Actinomycetota > Actinomycetes > Bifidobacteriales > Bifidobacteriaceae > Bifidobacterium > Bifidobacterium sp. ESL0825. The sequence continues at coordinate 220,312 of NZ_CP199589.1, read as the reverse complement.
GCAACGGCCTGATTGACCGGCTTGTCTCCGAACATGGCGGCCACAGGGTCGCCGGGAAGCGCGAAGACCAGCGCGTATATCAGCAGTGTCGTGCCGAGAACGACGGGGATCATCTGCAGAATACGTCGCAGAAGATATTTTCCCATCGGCTATTCTCCTTTGTCATCCGCGACCGGGATCGGCATGGGGATCGGGGCCGCCGCAAAAATTCTTGTTTGAGTCTACCAGCACACCTCAACAGGGGTGCAAAGACGCCAAGGCCGGCGCGGAGTGGATCCTTCCGTGCCGGCCCGGGCGATGTCAGCTCTGAGGTGCGGGATTCAGTCTCCCGTCACCTCACTTGCTGAGGTTGTAGTAAGCAGGGACACCCTTCCAGGTGAAGGAGAATCCTTGGATGTTCTTGGCGGCCACGCCGTTGGAGTTCTGGTAGTAGAGCGGGACTGCGGGCAGATCGCGGAAGAGCAGCTCCTCGGACTGCTGGTAGATCTTGTTGGCCTCGTCGATGCTCTTGGCGGAGGCTGCCTTGTCCATCAGGCCGTCGAACTCGGGGTTCTTGTAGTCGCCGTCGTTGGACCCGTTGCCGTTGGCTGCCGAGCTGGCGAAGTTGCTGGACAGGTAGCTCTCGGGCGAGGGGTAGTCGGGCTGCCAACCGGAGCGGAAGGCCGAGTCGGTGAACTTGCGGTTCTGCACGTTGGAGCGGAACTCGCTGAAGGTGGGCAGAGGGTTGCCCGAAGCCTGGATGCCCAGGGCGTTCTTGATGGAGTTGGTGACGGCGTCATAGATCTCCTTGTGGGCGCCATCGGCGTTGTAGGCGATCTTGAAGCTGTCGCCCTCGCCCCAGGGGGAGATCTTGTTGGCCTCGGCCCAGAGCTCCTTGGCCTTGGACGGGTTGTACTTGAGCACATCGGATCCCTTGATGCTGGTTGAGTAGCCGGGGATGACGGGGGCGGTGAAGTCGTGGACCTCCTTGGCGGTTCCGGACAGCACCTTCTTGATGATGGTCGGCCGGTCGATGGCCATGGAGATGGCCTGGCGACGGAGCTTGCCCTCCTGATCCTGGCCGAAGTGCTTCATGTAGGTGGGGATGGTGAACATCTGGATGACCGAACCCGGATCGTTGATGGCCTGGACCGTGTTATCGGTCTGGAAGGTCTTGCGAGCCGAGGCGGGCAGGGTGTCCAGCACGTCCAGGTTGCCGGCCTGCACATCGCGGTAGGCTGCGGTGGCATCGGTGTAGGAGCGGAACTCGACGCCGCCGTTCTTGACCTTGATGCCGCCCTTGTAAGCGGGATCCTTGACCAGCTTGATGGACTTGTTGTGCTCCCAGGACTGGAACTTGTAGGGTCCCACGGTCACCGGCTTCTCGCCGAAGGCCTTGGTGTCCTTGTAGAAGGACTCGGGCAGGGGCGCAAACGCGGTATAGCCCACCTGGATGGGGAAGGTGGAGGAAGGCGAGGTCAGATCAACGGTGAAGGTCTTGTTGTCGATGACCTTGAGGCCGGACAGCTGGGCATCGCCAGGGGTGCCCTCCTTCTGCAGGTCGTCATAGCCCTTGATGTTGGCGAAGAAGCTGGAGCCCAGCTGCTTGTTGGCGATGTCGGCCGCCCAGGACCAGGCCTTGGTGAAGGACTGTGCGGTGACCGGGGTGCCATCCGAGAACTTCCAGCCGTCGTTGATGGTCACGGTGTACTGGGTGTTGTCCTCGTTGGCCTTGATCTGCTTGGCGATCTCGTTGACCGGCTTGCCCTTGTCGTCAAAGCGGACCAGCTTGGAGAACATGACGTCGATGGGGTTGCCACCCCCCACCTCGTTGGTCATGCTGGGGATGAGCGGATTGGCCGGCTCAGGGTTGAAGACCGAGATGACGGCGTTCGAGCTGCCGCCGTTGCTCCCCTGGGCAGAGGAGCCGGATCCGCCGGATCCGCCGCAGGCGCCCAGCGTGAGCGCCATGACGCACAGTCCGGCGCCCGCAATGGTCAGGGCCGATTGCTTCTTCATATATCTTGCTCTTTCCTTTGGTTGGTTTCCCGAACCGCCAATCATCGACGGCGGTTCATGCCGTTTCCGGCACGATCATTACTGGTCCTTGGACAGCTCCGGGAAGATCGGATAGCCATCCCAGCCCAGACGCATCCCATGGACCTTCTTGGCGGAGGCGCCAATGTTGTTTCCATAATAGAGCGGAACCGCTGGCATGTCCTGTAGAAGGATCTCCTCAGCATTCTGGAAGAGCCTGTTGGCCTCGTCGGTGTCCTTGGCCTTGGCAGCCTGCTTGAGCAGGGCGTCGAACTTGGGGTTCTTGTAGTCGCCATCGTTGGATCCGTTGCCATCGGCCGCCGAGCTGGCGAAGTTGCTCATCAGATAGCTCTCAGGCGATGGATAGTCGGGCGACCAGGAGGATCTGAAGGCCGCATTGTTATAGAGGCGCTTTTTGATGTTGCCACGGAACTCGCTGAAGGTGGGCACGGGAGTGGCCTCGGCCTTGATGCCCAGCGTGTTCTTGATGGAGTTGGCCATTCCGTCGTAGAAGTCCTTGGCTCCGCCATCCGAACTGTACAGCATTTGGAAGCTCTTGTCGGCCGGCCACTTGCTGATGGCATCGGCCTTGGCCCAGTACTCCCTGGCCTTCTTGGCGTTGTACTTGAGGTTGTCCGAACCCTTGAGACCTTTGGCATAGCCTGGGATGGTCGGCGCGGTGAAGTCGGTGGGCTGCACGCCCAGACCGCCCAGGACCTTGTCGATCAGCATCTTCCGGTCAATGGCCATGGAGATGGCCAAGCGGCGCAGGTGGCCCTCCTGATCCTGGCCGAAATGCTCCATCGTGGTAGGAATGGTGAACATCTGCAGGCTGGAGCCAGGCTTGTTATAACTCTGAACCATGCTGTCGGTCATGAAAGTCTTGACAGCGGAGGTGGGAATCCTGTCGATCACATCCAGGTTGCCCGCCTGCACATCGGAATAGGCGGAACCCAGGTCAGTGTAGACCTTGTAGTCGATGCCGCCGTTGCGGACCTTGACCTCCCCGCCGTATTCGTTGTTCTTGCGAAGCTTGATCATGACGTTGTGCTGCCAGGACTCGAACTGGTAAGGACCCGAGCTGACCGGGTTCTCCCCGTAGGCCTTGGGATTCTTATAGAAGGATTCAGGCAGGGGCGCAAAAGAGGTATAGCCTACCTGAATGGGGAAGGTGGACGAGGGCGAAATGAGGTCCACGGTGAAGGTCTTGTCATCGATGACCTTCAATCCGGAGAACTGGGCATCCGCAGGCACGCCCTGCTTCTGCAGGTCATCAAAGCCCTTGATATTGGAGAAAAAGCTGGCGTTCAGCTGGCCGTTGGACACATTGGCGCTCCAGGACCAGGCCCTGGTGAAGGACCTGGCTGTAATAGGGGTGCCATCCGAGAACTTGCGCCCGTCGACCAGGGTGACCTTGTACTGGGACATGTCGTCGTTGCCCTTGATCTCCGAGGCCAGATCGTTGTGGGCCTTGCCCTGGTCATCGAAGCGGATCAGCTTGGAGTTGATGGCGTCCACGACCTGTCCGCCGCAGCTTTCCGCGGCGCTGCTGGGAATGAGCGGGTTGGCCGGCTCGCACCCATGAACCGACACCACGGCGTTGTTGCTGGTCTGGTCGCTGGACGACTGCTCGGCACCCTCGGTATCGGTACTGCTGCCGCCACTACCGCAGCCGCTGGCCAGAAGCGCCAAGGCACAGATGAACGCTGACACCACTGTGAGCTGTGAACTCTTCTTCATTCCTGCTGCTCCCTTTAGCTGGTTGCCAACATTGCGCCTATGATCCCGAAAGTCTTTGACTGATGTTCAAGCTAGAATACGCCATATTCTGATACCAGGATGTTTCCCGAGACAAGTCGTATCTCATTTGCCGGATTTCAGGCCCTTGGAAAAGCCTGCCTGTACCGGGCCCGCAGCTGCTCGATGGAGACGTGGGTGTAGCGCTGGGTGGTCCGCAGGGAGGAGTGGCCCAGCATCTCCTGAACCTCGCGCAGGTCGGCTCCCCCATCCAGCATGTGCGTGGCGGCCGAGTGCCGCAGGGCATGGGGGGCGATGTCGGGCACCCCGGCCTGACCGGCCGCCTGATGGACCACCTTGCGGACCTGCCGCTGGCCAACCCTGCCGCCCAGCTGACCCAGGAAAAGGGCCTGACCTGCCTTGCGGGCCGATTTGGCCGTTGAGCCCGCCAGGACCGGCCGCCCCTCCCCCAGCCAGCGATCCAGGGCGCGATCGGCGGGCAGGCCATAGGGCAGGACCCGCTCCTTGGAACCCTTGCCCAGAACCTTTACGGTGCGGCTGTGCCGGTTCACGTCATCCAGGTCCAGCCCGCAGAGCTCGGCCACACGCATGCCCGTGGCGTACAGCAGCTCCAGCATGGCCGCATCCCGCACCTGCAGGGCAGCCTGAACCTCCTGGTCCTCCCGGGGCTCGACCGGATCCTGGTCGACCGTATCCATCAGGGTGCGGGCCTGGTCGTGCGTCAGGATCCGTGGAAGGTGCTCGGACTGCTTGGGGCTGCTCAGGGCCAAGGTGGGGTCGGTCTTGATCCGGCCGTGCCGGCTCAGCCAGCCGAAGAAGGACCTCAGTGCGGCCGTTTTCCGGGCCATGGTCGAACGGGCGTGGGTCGATGCCTCGTGGGCCAGCCAGGACCTGATGGTGGCCAGGTCGATCTGCGCGGGGTCATCGATGCCGTGCAGATGCATCAGATGCAGAAAGCCCGACAGGTCGGCCCGGTAGGATCGCACGGTGTTGGGGCTCTTGCCTGCCACCCGGGAAAGATAGTCGGTGAAGTCCTGCAGATCCTGATCCACCGATGGCGCTCCCTTCGCTTGACTGTGCAGTATGTGCAATACAGTTTAGGCGCTTTCACCCTCGTCGCAGCCGCAGGCGATACTGGCCCAGGAGGTGGATGGCCATGCGTTTGCCAGCAGCCATACCGGCCGGAGCGCGGCTGGTGGTCAGGATCGCCCTGGGGTCGGACCCGGAAGACGGAAGGCCCAAGTTCCGCGACTACGTGGGCCATGTGGTCGACTGGGACGGACGGCGGCTGATCCTGGACAGGGACCCGGCGGCCAATGGGTCGCGTCCCGGGGAACGTGTGACCCTGCCAGCAGCAGACATGGTGGCCCTGAAGCCGGTCCCGGAACGCCGTTCGCCCCGCCCGGACCCGCCTGATCTCAGTCGATGACCGGCGGGTGCAGCACCCGGGCCCGGCTGGTGGTCAGGAAGGCCGAGACCTGCTCGCCGCGCAGGGCTGAATCCAGCAGCTCCTGCCGCCAGTTGCCCTCCTGCGGATCCAATTCAAGGTCGGTGGTGGGCATCTGCTCCCGGTCGCCCAGGGCGGCCTTGTAGCGCCGGAAGGGGTCCGCCTGGAGGAAGAAGTCCCGGCGCTTTTCATCGGCCTCCGGCTCCTGGTCCCGCAAGAGAGAGGCCATGTCCTGCAGATTCTCGGCCAAATCATCCAGCAGGTCGGCCACCTGGCCGGCGTTCTCCTCCACCATGGCCCGGGTCCGCTCAGGATCGGTCAGGGCCACACGGGTCATGTCCCGCCAGGATCCGGCCGCCAGGGCCGAGGCCACTCGGCGGTCAGGCGACTTCGTCAGCATGTTGGCCAGGGCGGTGGCCACCACGTGGGGCATGTGCGAGATCAGTGCCGCAGCCCGGTCATGGGTGGCATCGTCCAGGGCGATCAGCCGGTTGCCCAGCCCCTGGGTGACCATGTCGGCCACGGTCAAAAAGCGGCTGTAGTCCGTATGTTCATCGACGCAGAGAGCCCAGAGGGCATCTTCCAAGAGGGCCGGGTCCGAGTCCTCATAGCCGGAGCCTTCGCTGCCGGCCATGGGATGGGCGCCTACGTACCGATCGGCCAGACCGGCCTGCTCGACCTGACGGCGGACCGGCCCCTTGACACTGCCCACGTCGGTCAGGGTGGTGCCTCGGGTCAGCACCGGGGCCAGGGCCTTGAGCACCTCGGGCATGGCCCGCAAGGGGGTGGCCAGCACCAGCACGTCTGCCTTGCCCTTGGCCAGCTCCTCCAGGGTGTCCACACAGTGGATCCCCTGGCTGCGGGCCTGCTCGTAGGGACGGTCATTATGGTTCCATGCAATCACGAACCGGCCCCGGGCGGCCAGGCGGCGGGCCAGCGATCCGCCGATCAGACCCAGCCCCGCCACGGCGATCTTGTGGGCCGAGGTCAGCACCGGCGAGGCGGCCATGCCCGCCATGGGGTGCATGTGCTCGGGCCCTGACAGGTCCATGTGTGGAAAGGGTGCGGATTCATCTACCATAACAACTCCTTGCTGATCGTCTCGGTGTCGGGGTCCTCACCCCGGAAGGCCCCCGCCCTGGGCAGCATCCATTCACGGATGGGGGGCGCTGGATGCGGGGTGCGCGGATGGACCGCCAGGGTCTTGAGCCAGTCCCCCCTGTCCAGCAGGTCGGCCAGCACCTGATGGAGCCCCTTCTGCCAAGGCGCAGCGTCGATGCTGGCCACGAAGCTGTAGGTCCCGTCGTGCCCCTTGATGGGCCGGGACATGAATGAGGTCATGTTCAGGCCCGCATCGCGCAGGCGGTCCAGCAGGTTGGCCAGCACGCCCGGCCCCGTATTCAGGGGGATGAAGGTGACGATGGACTCGAAATCCCCGCCCGGCGCCAGACGGCGTGCCAGCCAGGCTGCCTGGTCCCGGGCAGCCAGCAGCAGGAAGTCGGTGCGCGCGCCTTGATAGTCCTGCACCTCACGCCGGTAGGTCTCCAGTCCGTAGAGGCTCCCGCAGATGCGAGGACCCAGAGCCACCTGATCGGGGCCCAGATCACGGCAGGCCGCAGCGTTGGAGTTGGCCGTCACCGGATTGAAGCCGGTCTCTGTGATGAAGCCCTTGCACTGGGCCAGTCCATGGGGATGGGCGGCGACCTGGCGCAGGGGATCATGGTCAGCCCGGACGAAGGCGTCGAAGACGATGGGCAGGCGGACCATGCCGAAGCCCGCTACCGACTGAGCGTCGATCAGGGCATCCATGTTGGGCACCACATGGCCCTCCACGTTGTTCTCCCAGGCCAGCACTCCCCAGCCTCGGCCCTCCTCCACGGCGGCCACGATGGCAGCCGCATCCGAGCAGGGGCGCAAGTCAGCCTTGCAGTCCAGCCTTGTCTCCATGAGGTTGGCTGCCTCAAGAGCGGCCTGATGGGTGAAGGTCCCCTCGGGACCCAGGAAGTGCAGGGGAATCCGGTCGGGTTCAGTCGCCGGCTTTCCTGACGGATCCTGGCTCATGCTGATCGCCCCTGACGACGCAGGGGACCGTCAGCAAACCAGGAGGCCGGCAGGCAGATGGCCAGGGTCTGGATCAGGACCAGCCCGCCCATCCAGAGAAAGACCGCATACTTGGCAAAGAATGTGGGGAAGTCGGCGTAGGGCATGAGCACGTCGCCGCCCGGCCCCCGCATGGAAAGCAGCCAAACCATGACCGTCGAAGCCACCAGATGCAGTGCCAGACCCATGGTGCCACTGTCGCAACGGACCCACCAGGCGGCCAGGGCCACCAGCAGATAGGCCAGGACCATCCCCCAGGGCAGACCCTGGGCGGCCCCGGAGCGCTGGACCAGGGTTCCCAGCACGCCCACCGCCAGACCGATGGGCAGGCCCAGCAGGCAGCGGAAAGGACTCCTCTTGCCGGACTCACGCGCCGAATGGGAGGGGGCTTGGTCCTTGGATTTGGAAACCTGAGACTTCATGGGTTCCAGACTAGTCCGACCCGGTCACCGTGGGGCGGCCGGGTCGGACTGAATCTGATTGTGAGAACAGGATTACTTCTTGTTGGCCCTGCGCTGACGGGCGTTCCACTTGTACCAGGCATCCCTGTCCAGGATGATCTTGCGCACGCGGATGGACTCGGGGGTCACCTCCACGCACTCGTCATCGTTGGCGAAGTCCAGGGACTCCTCCAGGCTCATGTCGATGGGCGGGGTCAGGGTCTCCAGCACGTCGGCGGTGGAGGAACGCATGTTGGTCATGTGCTTCTCCAGGGTGATGTTGATGTCCAGGTCGCCGGGCTTGTTGTTGATGCCCACGATCTGCCCTTCATAGACTGGCGACTGTGGCTTGACGAAGAACTCGCCCCGGGCCTGGAGCTTCTGCATGGCGTAGGGGCTGGCCTTGCCGGATCGGTCGGAGACCATGGATCCGTTCTGCCGGGTCTTGATGTCGCCCGCCCAGGGGGCGTAGCCGGCGGAGATTGAAGCGGAGATGCCGGTGCCGCGGGTGGCGGTCAGCAGGGCGGTGCGGAAGCCCAGCAGGCCACGGGAGGGCACGGTGAACTGCATCCTGACCCAGCCGGAGCCGTGGTTGGTCATGGTCTCCATGCGGCCCTTGCGGTCGGCCATGAGCTGGGTGACCGCGCCCATGTACTCCTCGGGCACGTCGATGGTGTCGGACTCCATGGGCTCCTGAAGCTTGCCGTCCACGGTCTTGGTGACCACCTGGGGGCGGCCCACGGTCAGCTCGTAGCCCTCCCGGCGCATCTGCTCGGCCAGGATGGCCAGGGCCAGCTCGCCACGGCCCTGGACCTCCCAGGCGTCGGGCCGGTCGGTGGGCAGCACCTTGATGGAGACGTTGCCGATCAGCTCGCGGTCCAGGCGGTCCTTGAGCATGCGGGCGGTCAGCTTGTGGTCCTTGCCCTCGGTGCCGGCCAGGGGCGAATCGTTGGTGCCGAAGGTCATGGAGACGGCCGGGTCGTCCACGTGGATCAGCGGCAGGGGGCGGGGGTCGTCCTGGTCGACGATGGTCTCGCCGATCATGATGTCTTCCACGCCGGCCACAGCCACGATGTCGCCGGGGCCGGCCTCGTCCACTGGCGAGCGCTGCAGGCCCTTGGTGCGCAGGATCTCGGTCAGCTTGAAGTTCTCGATGGATCCGTCCACGCGCGACAGGCCGTACTGGCGGCCCTTGCTCAGGGTGCCGTTGTAGATGCGCACCAGGCCCAGGCGGCCCAGGTAGTCGGAGGCGTCGATGTTGGTCACATGGGCCTGCAGCGGGGCGCCCTCCTCGTACTCAGGGGCGGGAATGTTGGTCAGGATGGCCTCGAAGAGGGGCTCCAGATCGTCGTTGTCGGGCACGGCGCCGTCGGCGGGCTGATTGACGGAGGCCTTGCCTGCCTTGGCTGCGCAGTAGATGACCGGCAGGTCCAGGAGGGAATCCAGATCCAGGTCCACTCCCTCCTCGCTCACATCCTGGGCCAGTCCCAGGAGCAGATCGGTGGACTCGGAGACCACCTCGGAGATGCGGGCATCGGGACGGTCGGTCTTGTTGATGACCAGAATGACGGGCAGCTTGGCCTCCAGAGCCTTGCGCAGGACGAAGCGGGTCTGGGGCAGGGGCCCCTCGGAGGCGTCCACCAGCAGGACCACGCCGTCGACCATGGAGATGCCGCGCTCCACCTCGCCGCCGAAGTCAGCGTGGCCTGGGGTGTCCACCACGTTGATGGTGATGCCGTCGGGCTGGCCCAGCTTGGCGGCCAGGGGGCCTGTGTACTTGACGGCGGTGTTCTTGGCCAGGATGGTGATGCCCTTCTCCTTCTCCAGGTCGTTGGAGTCCATGACCCGGTCGGGCACCTCCTCCCGCTCGGAGAAGACGTGCGACTGCTGCAGCATGGCGTTGACCAGGGTGGTCTTGCCGTGGTCAACGTGTGCCACAATCGCCACATTTCGTATATCGCCGCGTACCGCCATCAAAACCTCATTCTCGTGAATGCTATCCCGGAATTGGACAAACAGAGACAAGTGTAACCGCCTTGTGTGACAGGCGTTCACTCCTCCTCGCCCTGGGGCGAACCTTGGACTGGATCCGGAGACTGAAGCTGGTCGGACAGCTCCTGGCGGGCCTGGGCCAGAGCCGAGTCCTCGTCGGGCAGGAAGGGGGCCAGGGAGGGCAGATCCTCCAAGGATTGCAGGCCCATCCGCTCAAGGAAGAGGTCGGTGGTGACCAGCAGCGCGGCGTGGGTCTGCTCGTCCAGGCCCTCCTCGCGGACCAGGCCGCGCACCAGCAGGGCCCGGATGACCCCGTCCGAATTGACTCCGCGGATCTGCCCCACCTGGGCACGGGTCATGGGCTGGCGGTAGGCCACGATGGCCAGGGCCTCCAGGGCCGCCTGGGAGAGGCGTGCTGTCTGGCCGTCCTTGACGAAGGCCGCCACCACGGGCTGGTAGGCGGCTCTGCTGGTCAGCTGCCAGCCCCGGGCGGTCCGACGCAGTTCGAATCCTCGGTCGCCATAGGACTCGGCCAGCGATTCCAGGGCGGCATTGACCGGATCCGGATCCACGGCCAGCACCCGGGAGAAATCCTCTGCGGTCAGCGGCCGGTCCGTGGCCACCAGAATAGCCTCCAGGCAGGCGGCCAGCCCCCCGGGAAAGTCCTGCACGTCAAAGTCCACGTATTCGGGACGGGTATCGGGAGCCGAGGTTTGGCTCATGCAAAGTCCCCCTCACTGATCAAGGCCGTTTCCGGCTCCTGTGTCGGCCCAACCCAGCGCAGGTAGAGCGGCTGGTAGGGGCCATCCTGACGGTACTGGATCAGTTCCTGCCTGAAGAAAATCAGCACGGCCAGGAATCGGGCCACCACCTGCGCCCGGCCCTTGGAGGAGGCGACCAGATCGGCGAAGGCCACCGGCTGCCCGGGCTGTGCCAGCAGGGCCTGGCGAACCTGGTCGGCCTCCTTGTTCAGGTCGACCAGGGGCACGTGCAGCTGGTCCAGACGAACCTGGGAGGCCGGAGCGTTGACCAGGGCGTTGGCGCAGAGCAGGGCCAGATCCTCTGGCTTCAGGGTCCAGACCAGATCAGGCAGCAGATGGGCCAGCTGGGGCTCCAGATGGCCGGGGTGCGGGTAGCGGCCCGAGTTGGCGGCCAGCCTGGCTCGAAAGTCCTGCCCTGCCTGCTTGAAGGCCCGGTACTGCAGGAGCCTGGCGAAGAGCAGATCACGCTCCCGGAGGGCATCCATGGAGGCCTGGTCGCGCATGGACTCGTCCTCCACAGGCAGGAGGGCGGCGCTCTTGGCCTCAACCAGAACCGAGGCCACGTCCAGGAAGGCGCTGGCCTGGTCCAGCCCCTGACTGAAGTCCAGGGTGCGCACATAGTCCAGAAACTCCCCGGTTATGGCGGCCAGCGAGACCTCCGTCAGTGAGAGCTTGCGGTTGGCCAGCATGCCCAGCAGCAGGTCGAATGGCCCCTGGTAGACATCCAGGTCGACGGCAAAGCCGTCCGCTGATCCGCTCACGCCACGATGCCGCGGGCGATCAGCTCCCGGGCGACCTCCCGATACTCCTTGGCGGTCTTGTGCTCGGGGGCGAACATGGTGATGGGCTCGCCGGCCACCGTGGCATCGGGCAGCTTGATGGACCGGCTGATGATGGAGTGCAGCACCTTGCCCTTGAAGGCCTCGTAGATGCGCTGAAGCACCTCGTCCGAATGCAGGGTCTTGGTGTACATGGTGACCAGCACCCCGTAGATCTGCAGGTCGGGGTTGATGCGGCTGCGGACCTTCTCTATGGATTGCATGAGCAGGGCCACGCCGCGCAGGGCGAAGAACTCGGCCGCCACGGGAATGATGACCCCGTCCGCAGCAGTCAGCGCGTTGACGGTCAGCAGGCCGAGCGAGGGCTGGCAGTCGATGATGATGGCGTCATACTCCTGCTGCAGGGGCCGGATGGTGGCCGCCAGGGCCTGCTCCCTGCCGACCTCGGTGACCAGCTGAATCTCGGCTGCCGACAGGTCAATGTTGGCCGGGATGATGTCCAGGCCGTCAAAACGGGTGTGCCGGACCACCTCGTGAACATCCAAGGAGGTGTCGAACATGGCGGTGTAAATGGTGTTGTCCACGCTGTTGGCGTTGATGCCCAGGCCCACGGTGGCCGCGCCTTGGGGGTCGAAGTCCACGATCAGCACCCGTCGCCCATACTGGCACATGGCCCCGGCGATGTTGATGGATGAGGTGGTCTTGCCCACGCCGCCCTTCTGGTTGCACATGGCGAGGACACGGGCCGGACCGTGCTGTTTCAAAGGCTCCGGGGCAGCGAACGTCTCATACTCGCGCCCTAACAAATCCGTAGGCATGCCTCTACCCTATCAAGTTTCCGTCCGCTTTCGCGGGTTGGCGGGTCAGCGGGCGCGGGGATGGGCCGTCTGGTAGGTCTCCATCAGGGCCTGGGGGCTGACGTGTGTGTAGATCTGCGTCGTGGTCACCGATGCATGGCCCAGCAGCTCCTGGACCGAACGCACATCGGCGCCTCCCTCCAGCAGATGAGTGGCGAAGGAGTGCCGCAGGGTGTGGGGGTGCAGGGGTCTGTTCAGCCCTGCCCGGCGGCCGGCATCCCTGACCACCTGCCAGACGGTCTGCCTGGTCAGCCGCTTGCCCCGCTTGTTGAGGAAGACGGCACGCAGCTCCCTGCCCTTGGAGGCTCGATCGCACAGGCTGGACCGCCCCAGATTCAGGTAGGCCTGCATGGCCTGGCAGGCGTAGGAGCCCATAGGCACCAGACGCTGCTTGTCGCCCTTGCCGGTCAGGCGGACCACCCGCTCGTCAAGGTCCATGTCCTCCAGATCGGTGCCGACGGCCTCCGAAACCCGGCAGCCGGTGGCGTACATGAACTCCAGCAGGGCCTTGTCCCGCAGGACCACCGGATCCTTGGACCCGCCCATGGCGGCCACATCCAGCAGCCGGGTCACCTGGTCCACGTCCAGCACATCCGGCAGGGCCGAGGTGCCCTTGGGAGCCTTGACGGCACGAGAGACATCCTGGTCGGTCACCCCCTGCTTGAGGGCGAACCGGTGCCACTCATGGACGGCGGCCATCCTCCGCGAGCGACTGGCTGGACTCTCGTCGGCCAGATGGGCCAGAAAGCCCTCCACATCGGCGGTCTGAATCTGCTCCAGGCTGGTGATGCCGCGGCCGGACAGCCAGTTGATGTACATGGTCAGATCGGACCGATAAGCCTTGACCGTGGCGGGGGCAAGACCCCGCTCCAGACCGGTGTAGGCCAGGAACTGATCCAGCAATGCAGTCAGCCCCTCCTGATGATCACCGTCCACTACTGCTTAACCTCCGGTTCTCTTCATCAGTGCTGGTCTTTAGGCCATATTCTAGCGCTCAGCTCCCCTGTTCCCGTGCTTCCAACGCGCCTGGGATCGAGATGGCCGATATCAAGATGGCCGATCAAGAGACCTCCTGGATCAGCCCCTGGATCCCTTTTTGCTGAAGAATCCGCCGGTAGGGGCCGGCCTCCCTGCCGATGATCCGGTCGATGGCGTGCATGCCCAGCAATTCGACCGGCGCATTGTCATCGGTCAATACCCTCCCCTTGGCATCCCCAACCGTGCTCAGTCGGGAGCTGACCTGCTCCATCATCTGGGACAGGTCCGGATCAGGGCTGACCCTGGCGGCCGCCTCCGCTAACAGGTCGGAACCCGGGTAGTCCCCCATCGCCTCCTTCTTGCCCTGGCTATCCCCTCCTGGTCCCGAGAAATCCTCGGAAGAGGGGCGGCGCGCAAAGAGCTCGCGGTTGGTGGTCTGGGGCACGTCGGCCGTCAGGATGGCATCGGATCCGAAGACCCTGGTGATGGTATTGGTCAGGGCCGCATTGATGGACCCCTGGCCGTCGTCGATCATGTTCATGTTGACCACCATGACTCCGCCCGGATTCAGATGGTTCCTGACCAGGGCGAAGAACTCGGTGGAGCTCATCTGGAAGGGGATGGTGATGTCCTGATAGGCATCGACCATGATCAGGTCGTAACGCTGGCGACTGGCCGCCAGCCAGGCTCGGCCGTCGTAGGTGGAAACCGGAATATCGGCGGGCTGATCAAAATACTTGATGGCCAGGTTGCTGATGGCCTGGTCGATCTCCACCCCCTGGACGGCCATCCGTGGGTAGTACCGCCTCAGTTGCCGGGCATAGGTCCCGGTCCCCATGCCCAGGATCAGGGCCGAGCGGGCCTGATCAGCCATGAGCGGCGCCGCCAGGGCTGTGTCGTAGTACATGCCGGTCATCCCGGGGTGCTTCATGGTCACCGACTGGACGCCGAAGAGGACGTTGGTGGAGAGGATGGTCCTGTCCGCCAGGGTTTTAACCTGCAGGTAGCTGTAGATGGACTCGCCCTCGTAGGCCAGGCCTTTCTCCCAGAAGGCGAACCCCGTCATCGGCGACAGGGCTGCCGAGACCACAAAGGCCACCGTGGCGATCAGGCAGGCCAGGCGGTGGGCATGGGAGGAAAGAAAGTAGACCAAGGCCACCAGGAGCAGTATCCCGGAGAAGATCAGAAAGGTGACGAAGGTCCCCACGGCCGGGATGGTCACAAAGGTGGGCAGGAAGGTGCCCAGGATGGATCCTACGGTATTGCAGGCGCTGAGCCGGCCGACCACCGAAGCGTTGTCGTCCAGGGAGTCGGTGGCGCTCTTGACCAGGCCGGGGGTGATGGTCCCCAGGAGGAAGAGGGGCGGGACAAAGATGATCAGGCAGGAGATGAAGGCCGCCAGGACCAGGAAGTTGGTGGAGACGGCCACGATCAGCAGCCCCGAGATCAGGATGATCAGGTACTTGCCGACCAGGGGGATCAGGGCGATCCAGACCGCCGCGGCCATAATGCACAGGTAGAGCCTGTCCGGGTCGGGGTTCCGGTCGGCCCAGCGGCCGCCGACGACGGCACCCAGGGCCAGGGCGATCATGATGGTCCCGATGATGATGGTCCATACGATCTGGGAGGACGAGAAGTAAGGAGCCAGCAGGCGGGAGGCCCCCAGCTCGGCGGCCATGACGGCCATCCCCGAAAAGAACTCCGTCACATAGAGAAAGATCCGCGATCGAAGGATGGGGCGTGATTGATTGATCCTGGCCGGCTTGGATCTGCCGCTGCTCGGCGACTGACTGGCCTGACCTGCCGATGCTGCCGAGACAGCCGATGCGTCTGCGCTGTGATCACTGTTCATGGCGGCTCCCGGCATCATTGTCGTCAATCAACTTACCGTCCCCATGAGGAATGGTCAAATATGCAAAGAACCCCGCGAAAGGCAGGGTTCTTGCAGTAGGGTGTTCAGGTCCGCTGATCAGGCAGCGACCGGAGCGTTCACATCGGCAGGCAACGCCTTCTTGGCCTCAGCCACGATGGCGTTGAAGGTGTCGATGTCGTTGACGACCAGGTCGGCCAGGGCACGGCGATCCAGCTCGATGCCGGCCAGGCGCAGCCCCTGGATGAAGCGGTTGTAGGTGATTCCCTGGGCGCGGCATCCGGCGTTGATGCGCTGGATCCACAGCTTGCGGAAGTCGCCCTTGCGGGCCTTGCGGTCCCGGAAGTTATATGTATATGAATGAAGCAGCTGCTCCTTGGCCTTGCGGTAGAGACGGGAGCGCTGGCCACGGTAGCCTGACGCCCGCTCCAGGACGACCCGACGCTTCTTATGCGCGTTGACTGCCCGCTTGACTCGTGCCATAGATATTCCTCAGCTTTCTAAAATCTCACTCGACGCGACAGCACCCGCTCAGCGGGCCAGCATCCTCTTCATGTTCTTGGACTGGGTCGGAGCGAGCACCTCGTCAGTGGACAGGTGACGACGCTTCTTGGCCGACTTGTGCTCCAGATTGTGGCGCATACCGGTCCCGGCGTGCATGAGCTTGCCCGAACCCGTGGTCCGGACGCGCTTGGATGCGGCGGAGTTACTTTTCATCTTCGGCATTGCTGCCCTCCTTGGATTTCATCTGCTTGGGAGAAGTATTGTTGTCGGCCTTGGCAGCCAGATGGGCCGCCTGACGGGCCTTGCGCTCGGCACGGGCCTGGCCGCCCCGCCGACGCTGCTCGGACTGGGTATGGACCTTCTTGCCCTTGGGCGACAGGGTCATGATGATGTTGCGCCCCTCCTGCTTGGGGGCGAACTCGATGGAGCCCAGATCCGCGACGTCGTCAGCCAGCTTGCGCAGGAGCTCCACGCCGCCGATGGGCCGGGACTGCTCGCGCCCACGCAGCATGATGGTGACCTTGACCTTGTCTCCGGCGGACAGGAAGCGGCGCACGTGCCCCTCCTTGACCTCGAAGTCGTGGTCGTCGATCTTCAATCTGAAGCGGATCTCCTTGATCTCCGACATGCTCTGATTGCGGCGCGCCTCACGAGCCTTGATCTTCTCGTTGTATTTGAACTTGCCGTAATCAATGAGCTTGGCGACCGGAGGCTTGGCCTTGGGCGCAACCTCGACCAGGTCAAGGTTGGCCTCCTTGGCCAGGTTGAGGGCGACGGAGGTCGCAATGATTCCCACCTGTTCGCCGTTGGGACCGATCAGGCGTACCTGAGACACTCGTATATCGTCGTTAATCCTTGGTTCGTCGCTAATGATGACTCCTTCTCAAATACCACAACATCCACTGCCAGGCGAAGAACCCATAGGTTTCGAACATGACCGCCGCTGCTGTATGGCAACGAAACCGCCAATGCCTGCACCGTACGTGATGACGGGCAACCGTCATCAGCGCAGGTCGAACCCGAAGCCATGGAAGGCTCCCAGGTGGGATCATCCGCTTTCTTGATTTCTCAAGCCGAATAGCAGTATAACACAGGCCTCAGGACAGACCCCTAGGCTTGAAGGTCCAGCAGCTCCGGCTTGGTTCCGTCGTGGATGAAGTAGACGTCATACCAGGTCAGGAAGGAGTAGACGGTCCAGATCTTGCGGCGGGCGTCGTTGCGCTTGGCGTAGTTGTCGTCCAGCATGCGCAGCAGGGCCTCCTGGTCGAAGAACTCGGAGACCCATTCCTGCTCGAACATGCTGCGGACCAGCCGGTAGTAACGCTCCTGATGCAGCCAGTCCCGGATGGGCACGGGGAAGCCCAGCTTCTCCCTGGCGGACCACTCCCGGGGAATATGACGGTCGGCAGCCTTGCGGAAGGCGAACTTGGTGTTCTGATCAGTGATCAGGTATTTGGTGGGCACCTTCTCGGCCACATCCATCAGCTTGCGGTCCAGCAGGGGCACCCGCAGCTCCAGGGAGTGGGCCATGGTCATCTTGTCGGCCTTGAGCAGGATGTCCCCGGGCATCCACTGATGCATGTCCAGGTACTGCTTCTTCTTGAGCTCGGACAGGCTGCGCCCCTTGAGCCGGGCGTAGATTCGCCCAGTGATCTCAGAGACACGGGGAGCCTTGCGGTAGGCCGGCTTGAGCAGCCTGCCGGCCTCGTCCTCGTCGAAGACCTTGGCCTGGCCGATGAAGCTCTCCTCGGCGGGGGCCAGGTTGGCGTAGAGGTGCCAGGCCCCGTGGAAGTGCTTGCCCTTGGCCCAGCGTCCGATGGCATACCGGGCCTTGCGGGGCAGACGGCCCAGGAGACGGGTGACATCCTTGATGATCCGCGAGCGCGTGTGCACGCCGTAGTCTATATAGCCTGCGAAGAGCTCGTCGGCGCCCTCCCCGCTCAGGACCACGCGCAGGTCTCGGCTGGCCAGCTCGGAAAGGAAGAAGAGCGGCACGCAGGAGGGATTGGAGTCAGGTTCGTCCATATACCACTGAATCTGCGGGAAGTAGCTGAAGGCCTGGTCGCCGTCCAGGGACTCGGTGGTGTTGTTGAGCTTGAGTATAGAGGCCAGCTCGCCAGCCTGGTCGGACTCGTTGTAGGTCCCCTTGCCGAAGCCGATTGAATAGGTGTGCCGGGGGCGTGCCAGGGCGGCGACATAGCTGGAGTCCACCCCGGAGGAGAGGAAGGAGCCCACCTCCACATCGGCCACCTGGTGCGCCTTGACCGAATCCTGGACGGTCTGGTCGATGGAGTCGACCAGGTCCTTCAGGTCCTGCTTGCTCTCCCCAAAGGCCGGGTCATAATACTGGTGGATGTCCATCTTCCCGTCCCGGAAGGTGAACCAATGGCCCTCGGGAAGCTTGAATACGCCCTTAAAGAAGGTCTCCGGAAGCGCCGGGTACTGGAAGGTCATGTAGGGACGCAGGGCCTGGGTGTTGAGCTCCTTGTGGAAGTCCGGATGCTGCAGGAGGCTCTTGATCTCCGAGGCGTACATGAAGGTGCCGCCCATCCGGGCGTAATAGAAGGGCTTGATGCCGAAGTGGTCCCGGGCCCCGAAGAGTTCGCCGCGGCCGCGGTCCCAGATGACGAAGGCGAACATGCCGCGCAGGCGGTTGACCACCTGGTGGCCCCACTGCTCGTAGCCGTGCAGGATGACCTCGGTGTCGGACTCGGTGGAGAAGGTGTGCCCCAGGTCGATCAGCTGGCGGCGCAGTTCACGGTAGTTGTAGATCTCCCCGTTCATGGTGATGGCCATGGAGGAGTCCTCGTTGAAGATGGGCTGGTCGCCGCCCTGCAGGTCGATGATGCTCAGGCGCCGAAAGCCCAGGGCCACCCGCTCATCGACGAAATGCCCCTCGTTGTCGGGGCCTCGGTGGGCGATGATGTCCGTCATCCGCTTGAGCACGGCCGTTTTTTCCTCGGCAGAGGTGTCGTTGACGAACCCAGCAATTCCGCACATTGGCATGACTCCTTATCAATCCACCAGCAGTCCACAATAGCCTAAAAGGGCAACAGGGAACAGACCGGCCTCATGCGTGGACTGCGCCGGAACCCCATGGGTCAGAAGCTCCGGCGTGTCACTGGAGGCAGAACGGTCAACGGCTAACTTGGTCTACCAAGGGCAGGTAGTCGCCGTAGCCCTCCTCCTCCATCCGGTCCCGCGGCACGAACCGCAGGGCGGCGGAGTTCATGCAGTAGCGCTGCCCGCCACGGTCAGCCGGACCGTCGTCAAAGACGTGTCCCAGATGGATGCCGGTCTGTGCCGTCCGCACCTCAATCCGGGGCCGGCCCAGCAGCTTGTAGTCCTTGCGGTTGACCAGCAGGTCGGGATCGATGGGCTTGGTGAATGCCGGCCAGCCGCAGCCTGAGTCGTACTTGTCCGCCGAGGAGAAGAGCGGCTGTCCACTGACCACGTCCACATAGATGCCCGGGCGGAACTCCCCGTCGTAGGCGTTGGCGAAAGGCCTCTCGGTGGCCGAGTGCTGGGTGACCTCGTAGCTTTCAGGGTCCAGGGACCAGATGCGCTCGATATAGCGCTGGCGTGAGGCGGCGTTGGCGATGGCCTCCAGAGGGATGTGGCAGTATCCGCCGGGGTTCTTGAGCAGATAGTCCTGGTGGGACTCCTCCGCCGGATAAAAGTTGATCAGGGCTTCCACCTGCACAGCGGGGTGACGGCCGGTCCTGCGCTCCAGCTCATCCAGGGCGCGGCGAAAGACGGGCTCCTCCTGCTCGCGATCGTCAGGATCCCAGTAGAGGCCGCTGCGATACTGCCTGCCCCGGTCGTTGCCCTGCCGATCCACCGAGAAGGGGTCGATCAGATCCAGCAGAAGCAGGGTCAGGGTCCGCAGACTGACGCTCTGGGGATCATAGGTCAGCCGCACGCTTTCCACGGCGTCGGTGACACCGCTGCAGACCTGCTCATAGCTGGGGTTGGGCACTGTGGACTGGGCGTATCCCACCTGGGTGTCGGTGATCCCGTCCACCTCCTGGAAGAACCGCTCAATGCCCCAGAAACATCCCCCCGCCAGGACGACCGTGGCCGGGTTGTTGGTCGAAATCTTGTTCTTGTCCATGATTCCTCCTCACATACCGGTGCCTATCGCTAGGTTCAACAGGAGCGGGAGAGCGCCTATTCCACGCCCGTCCCGTCTTGACAGCCTTCTCACATTGTCGACCGGCCTATCCCCGCGGCGCGAGAGAGGATTATCATTGCTGACCATTCCCCAAACGAAGTCAGGAGGCGGGTCATGCTGCGAGCGCAGGAAGAGGCCGACGAAGACACGGAGTCCTCCGGGACCATCCTGGGCTCCCTGGCTGCGGCCTTCCCACGGACCCTGCCCATCATGGCCGGATTCCTGGTGCTGGGAGTCTCCTACGGTTTTCTGATGACCAGCCGTGGCTTCCCGGTGGTCTACCCGGTGGCCATGAGCGCCCTGATCTATGCCGGGTCCATGGAGTTCGTGACCGTGGACCTGCTCATGTCAACCTTCAACCCCTGGGGCGCGCTGATGCTGACCCTGATGGTCAATGCACGCCACCTCTTCTACGGCCTGGCCATGCTGCCGGTCTTTCGAGGGACGGGCCGGAAGAAGCCCTACCTGATCTTCGGCATGTGCGATGAGACCTTCGCCCTGGAGTCCGCCGATCCTCACCCGGCCGGGACCGACAAGGGCTGGTACCTCTTCTTCGTCACCCTGCTCGACCAGATCTACTGGGTGGGCGGTGCCACCCTGGGCGCCGTGCTGGGCAACCTGGCCAACTTCGACACCAGGGGGCTGGATTTCGTGCTGACCGCCATGTTCCTGGTCCTCTTTCTGGAGCAGTGGCGGCAGGCCGAGGCCCGCCTGCCTGCCATGATCGGTCTGCTGGCCTCCTTGGCCTGCCTGCTGGTCTTCGGACCTGATCGGTTCATCATCCCGTCCATGGTGGTCATCCTGGCCATCTTCATCCTCTTGGACTTCCACGGCCAGAGGGAGGCCTCATGACCGCCGCGCAGCAACTGATCACCATAGGCATTGTGGTCCTGGGAACCATGGCCACCAGATTCCTGCCCTTCATCATCTGGCCGGAGGGGCGTCGGCCGCCGGCCCTGGTGACCAGGCTGGGACGTCTGCTGCCCGCCGCCGTCATGGGGCTGCTGGTGGTCTATTCGCTCCGGCACACCAACCTGGCCGGAGGCGACCACGGGCTCTACGAGGCCCTGGCCCTGCTGGTCACGACCCTGATCCACCTGCGCTGGCGGAACATGATGGTCAGCATCGCCTGCGGCACACTGACCTACATGGCCTTGGTGCAGGGGTGGCTGAGCTTCCTGGTCGGTCTGGCTGGTCTGGGATGATGGAAGTGCCTCCAGGGGACGAGTGCAGAAAGAAGACTCTTATGCAGGATGACGATCAGTCGGGCGAGACTGTCCAAGCACCGCTCTGCCGGATCTGGGGCGCAGGACAGTACTTTGGCGAAGAGACGGCACGCGGCGGTCAGGCCCTGGTCATCGCAGCGGACGGAGGGCTGGAGCCGGCCCTGGAGCACGGGGACGAGCCCGAGCTGGTCGTCGGCGACTTCGATTCCCTGCCCGCCGGCAGCCGGAAGCTGCGCACGGACATCCCCCGCCGCGTCCTGCCTGCCGAAAAGGACGACACGGACCTGCTGGCCGCGGTCAAGGTGGGTTGGCAGCACGGTTGCCGACGGTTCCTTATATATGGTGGCCTGGGCGGACGCATGGACCACACGCTGGCCAATCTGAATCTGATCCATCTGATCGCCGCCAGCGGGGGCCGGGCCGAACTCTGGGGTCAAGGGATGCTGGTCACGGCCCTTGCCCCTGGAAGCCTGGACTTCCCCGCCTGGGACTGCCCGCCCAGGTCCATGGTCTCCGTCCTGGCCGCCGACGACCAGGCTCTGGGCGTGGTCGAGCAGGGCCTCAAATACCAGACGGATGGCATGACCATGACCAACCAGGAGGTGACCGGCGTCAGCAACGAGTTCCTGCCCGGCAGACCGGCCCACATAGGTCTGAAACAGGGAGCGGTATTCGTCACCTACCCCACCTCGGCGCCTCAGCCGGTCTGGAGCACCAGCCTGGAGCCCAGGGCCGACCTGGGCTCCCTGGAGACGCGGCCCTCCCGGCGGCTGGCCTGAGCACCTTTTTGACTTGAAACCCCACTTGGAAAGGAAAAACTATGGCAGCATCACCTACAGCCCAGCACCCGCTCTTCATCTGCTACAGCCGCTGCTCAACCTGCGCCAAGGCCCGCACCTGGCTGCGCGACCATAATGTGGACTTCACCGAGCGCGACATCAAGGAGGACCGTCCCACCCAGGAGGAACTGACCGAATGGCTGAAGCTGAGCGGACTGCCCGTTCGACGATTCTTCAATACCTCTGGTCAGGCCTATCGCAGCCAAGGCTTAAGCAAACGTCTGCCGCAGATGGACACGGAGCAGGCTCTGCAGCTGCTGGCCACCGACGGCATGCTGGTCAAGCGTCCCATCCTGCTGGATGGCCGGCGTGTCCTGGTCGGATTCCGTCAGCAGCAGTGGGAGGATTGGCTGGCCGATACGAACGAAAATTCTCACAATTCATGATCGTTTTGTTGCGCAAACAAACAACAAAACCTACCAATTTTTTTGTTCGTTTTTTCCTTGGCAGAACCCGCGTTATCGCTTGCTATAAGTACACAGGGTTCTATAAACTATGAGATGTTATCAGTAATCGGCCATATACGGTCCGGTAATTTTTGTGCTGTATACGGCCAATCTCCAAGGGAGAATTGAATGACAGTAAAGATTGGCATCAACGGATTCGGACGTATCGGTCGTCTGGCCTTCCGGCGCATCTTTGAGCTCCAGGCCCGTGGCGGCGACGCCTCCAACATCGAGGTTGCCGCCATCAACGATCTGACCACCCCGGCCATTCTGGCCTATCTGCTCAAGTACGACAGCACCCAGGGCACCTTCCGTCACGACGACGGCACCCCTGTCTCCGTCACCTCCACCGACACCGCCATCGTGGTGGACGGCAAGGAGTACCCGGTCTATGCCGAGAAGGACGCCAACAACATCCCCTGGGTCAAGAACGACGGCGTGGACTATGTGCTGGAGTGCACCGGCTTCTACACCTCGGCCGAGAAGTCCCAGGCCCACCTGAACGCCGGAGCCAAGAAGGTTCTGATCTCCGCCCCCGCCAAGGACGACACCACGCCCACCGTGGTCTACGGCGTCAACGAGGAGACCCTGAAGTCCTCCGACAAGATCATCTCCGCCGGATCCTGCACCACCGGCTCCCTGGCCGCCATGGTCAAGATGCTGGATGACAACTTCGGCATCCGCATCGGCTACATGACCACCATCCACGCCTACACCGGCTCCCAGATGCTGCTGGACGGCCCCAAGGGCAACAAGCCGCGCAACACCCGCGCCGCCGCCATCAACACCATCGAGCACTCCACCGGCGCCGCCAAGGCCATCGGCAAGGTCGTTCCCTCCGTTGACGGCAAGCTTCAGGGCCATGCACAGCGCGTGGCCGTTCCCTCCGGCTCCGTCACCGAGCTGACCTGCGTCCTGGACAAGAAGGTCACCGTCGACGAGATCAACGACGCCGCCAAGAAGGCCTTCGAGGGCAAGGACTACTACGGCTACAACGACGAGGGCATCGTCTCCTCCGACGTGATCGGTGACACCCACGGCGGTGTCTTCGACCCCACCCAGACCGATGTCAACACCCACGGTGACGACCAGCTGGTCCGCACCGTTGCCTTCTACGACAACGAGTACGGATTCACCAGCAACATGATCCGCACCCTGCTCTACTTCGCCAAGCTGGGCGACTGAGCATCCGGCCGGTTCTTCCGGCCATAACGATTTCGGGGTCCGTTCCCTACGGGGGGCGGGCTCCTTGTTTGTAATCAGCGCCTCCGGGTGAGCGCCCGCATGGCCAGGTCGCAGACCAGGCCGACGACCATGCCCGCCAGAAAGCCGAAGGCCATGACCGCCAGAGGGTTGTTTTCCAGCCATGAGGCGGCCAGATACCCCAGGGTCCACATGTAGATGGACCAGAGCAGACCGGCCAGGGCAGCCAGGGGCAGGTAACGGTTCAGCGGGTACCGCGCCGCGCCGGCCGTCAGATTGACCACGGTCCTGCCCGAGGGCACGAAGCGTGAGGCCAGCGTGAAGAATCCGCCTCCCTGCAGCAGGGCCCTATGGGCCCATGAGGTCACCGCCTTGCCTGCGGCACCACGAAAGACAGCCAGACGATTCAGCGGAACCATCCTCCCCAGCCCATAAGTACAGGCATCGCCGCCTGCGAAGGCCAGGGAACATACCAGAAAGACCAGCACAGGCAGGGGTCGTCCCGAGGCCCGAAAGGCCGAAGCCGTAGCCAGGACCATGAGCTCCGTGGGTATGGGAATGATCAACGCATCCAAAAAGGCGGCCAGGAAGAGCACGGCCAGCCCCCAGCCGCCCGTCACCGCATCGAGCAGCCAGGCATTGACAGCGGTCATGGACCACCCTTTCCGCGCAATGGCGCCAAAGACACCCCTCAGCTTACCAAAACGGTCAGTACCTTAGCATGGAGTCATGAGCAAGAAGAAGCGGGCGGACTCGGATGCCGCGACCCCGGCCATGGCCCAGCTGGAGCGTCTGGGAGTTCCCTTCACCATCCACGAGTATCAGCACAATGCCGACCACATGGACCAGGGGTACGGCATCGAGGCCGCCAAAAAGCTGGGCCTGGACCCGCGCACGGTCTACAAGACCCTGATGGCCGACACGGGCAAGGAACGGGTCATCGGCATTGTGCCGGTGACCGGCCACCTGAACCTCAAACACCTGGCGGCGGCCGTGGGCGCCAAGAAGGCCCGCATGGCCGACAAGGCCGAGGCCGAGCGGGAGAGCGGATATGTCCTGGGCGGCATCTCACCCTTCGGCCAGCGCACCCAGCACCTGACCGTACTGGACCAGGGCGCCCTGGAATTCGACACCATCATGGTCTCCGGCGGCAAGCGCGGGATCAGCCTGGGTCTGGACCCGCGGGATCTGATCCGTGTTCTCAAGGCCAAGACCGCCCCGCTGGCCACCGACTGAGGGATCTTAGCCTTGGAAGCTCAGCCCTGCGGCTGTGGAAGCTTCCTGGATGACCGTGCGGAGCGCAGGGCCGCAGGCAGCACGAAGTGCATGTGCTCGTCAACCGCCCGGGCCCGGGTCACCTGGGTGAACCCTCGGGAGGCCAGGGTCTCCAGCACCCCCTGAACCAGGTCTTCGGGAACCGAAGCACCCGAGGTGAGCCCTACCGAATCCATGCCCTGCAGCCAGACGGGATCCAGCTCGCCCGCATCGTCGACCCGGTGGGCCCTCTGCTCACCCTGACCGGGAAAGCGCTCATCCAGGGCCTGACGGGCCACCTCGACCAGACGCACCGAATTGGAGGAGTTGGCCGACCCCACCACAATCATGCAGTCCGCCTGACCGGCCACCAGCTTGACCGCCTGTTGCCTGTTCTGGGTGGCATAGCAGATGTCTGAGCCTGGCGGCTCCTCTATCCAGGGGAAGCGTCGACGCAGGGCCGCAGCCAGGTCGGCGGTCTCATCCAGGCTCAGGGTGGTTTGGGTCAGCATGACCAAGGGCGTGTCGGGTCCAAAATCCAAGGTCTCAATATCGGCCTCATGCTCCACCAGATGAACCCGGTCCGGGGCCTCCCCCATGACACCCACAGCCTCGTCGTGCCCCCGGTGGCCTATGTAAATGATCCGGTAGCCGTCTCGAACGAAGCGCTGGACCTCCCGGTGGACCTTGCTGACCAGGGGGCATGAGGCATCGACCACGCGCATTCCCCGCCGCTGGGCCTCCTTGACGACCGAGGGGGCGATGCCATGGGCCGAGAAGACCACAGGAACCCCGGCACGAACGGCCTGGTCAGGAATCTGATCCAGCTCGTCCACGAAGACAGCTCCCCGCTGGGCTAGATCCTCGACCACATGCCGGTTGTGGACTATTTGCCGGCGCACATAGACCGGCGGCAGCCCCTGGTGGGGGTTGTCCGCATCCAGGATGGTCTGCACGGTCTGGATGGCACGGTCCACTCCCGCGCAGAACCCGCGCGGATCAGCCAGGATGACCCGCCCATGCCCCTGCGGGGTCGGCTGTTCGCACACGGTGGTCCGAAATCCTGCCACTGCCGCTCCTTATCGATGTCAATCCGGACGGTCCCGGAGATTGCAAGACCATGGTAGAAAGCCAGAACAGCTCCCGGTAGTCCATGCGCCACTCTTTCACCAAGAAGCCAAGACCGCCAAGGCGCTAGGATGGTGGCGTACCAAGCATCAACGGCACTATGGAAGTGGGAGCATGCATACGAACGAGATGATGGGCGGGGCCGTGCCCCGGACCGGACAGCAGTACAGCATCCGTCATGGGGACTACGAGGCGGTAGTGACCGAGCTGGGAGCCATCCTGCGCGTCCTGAAATACCAGGGAAAGGACCTGCTGGCCTCATTCGACCCGGATGGAACCGTACCCTGCAGCAACGGGAACGTGCTGGTCCCCTTCCCCAACCGGATTGAGGACGGCACCTACGACTTCCAAGGCCGCACCTACACCCTGCCCATCGACGAGCACGACCGGCGCACCGCCATCCACGGCTATGGCTACCGCGCCTACTGGCACCTGCAGGCCCTTGCCGAAGACTCCGTCAGCCTCTCCTGGCGGGTGCCCGACATGGCCGGATACCCCTTCGACGTGGTGGTCACCGTCACCTACACCCTGGACGACCAGGGGCTGACCATGACCACCCGGGCCCTGAACCTGGGCGACGAGGCCGCACCTTGGGCCTTCGGCATCCACCCCTGGCTGTCCAACGGCAAGCAGGGCGTCGGTGACCAGATCCAGAAGGACAACGCCCCCTGCACCCTGTCCATCCCCTGCCGCACCCACGTAGTGGTCGACCCGGACAGGCTGCTGCCCACCGGCACCGAGCCCGTCCAAGGACGGACCGATCTGCGTCAGGGCCTTGTGCTGGGCGAGGATGTGGCCTTCGACGATGCATGGACCGATGTGGAGCGGGACGACGACGGCACCTGCTCGGCCTGGTTCACCAGACCGGACGGCATCCGCATTCAGCTCTGGGGCGATGAGACCATCACCTCCTGGCAGGTCTGCACCGGGACCGGCTTCGACGCAGGCATGCGCCCGGCCGGCGTTGCCGTGGAGCCCATGACCGCCTACGCCAACGCCTTCAGAACCGGCCGGAACCTGGTCATTCTGCAGCCTGCCGCCGTCTACACCACCCAGGTGGGCTACCGGGCACAACAGCTCTGAGCGGACCGTCCGGTCGACAAAGGTCACCCCGGTGTGCGATAATCGGCAAGGCTTATAGGTTCATCAGTAGCAAAGGAGTCCAATCATGGGCATGCGCGGACGCAAGCGCAGGGATCGCCGCAAGAAGGCCGCCAACCACGGCAAGAGGCCGAACACCTGATCGTCTGCCCCGGCACCAACGGTGCCGGGGTTTTGCATATATGCATAAAGAAAAACCATGGCTGCATTCGCATGACCATGATCTGTGCAATAGCCTGAATAGCCGGACAGAAGCGATCCTCTGCCAAGAAACAGGCTGGATCTGCTTGACCTTATCTACTTGTCCGTAGCGCGATCCGGGGTTCCCTGCTCCAGTTCATCCATCTGATCGAACATGTGCCTGAGCCGATCCAGCAGACAGTCCGGTGCGCATTCGGGGCGCAGATACCGGCGCAGCTCCTCGATGACCATGCGCTCACGCTCGTCGCAGCAGGATTCCGGATCGAAGCAGTCGCTGGGATCAACGCAGGAAGCATCCCGGTAGATGCGCAGGCTGGTGTGGGTCACCCTGACAGAGCCGCCGTCATCGTAGGCGTAGTGACTCATCTCCACGCGTCCGTCCATGCTCCTGCCCGCTTCCTGATACCCGATCTTCGGGGGCCCTCAATGCCCCTTGTTGCTGATCTCTTTTTTTATACTAGGCCCGGCAGCACCAGTGCCATGGTGTTCCGCTGAGGGCTTGCCTGCAGCCTCACGCTCCTGCTGGTAGCCGCGCTCCTGGGCATAGCGCTCCAGCTCCTGGCGCAACTGCGAGCGCGCACGATTCAGCCGGCTCATGACCGTGCCGATCTTGATGCCCTCCTCGTCGGCCACCTGCTGATAGCTCTTGCCGTCGATGGCAGCATCGATGAAGACCCGTCGGCGTTCCGGGCTGAGCCGGTCCAGGGCTGCCATGATCTCCTCGGGGGCAAAGGTCTCCATGTACTCCTGCTCGGCGGATTTGAGCCCCTCGGACCCGTGCTCCGAAGCCGAGTAGATGTCCCAGTCGTTGTACTCGCCCGTCGAGTCGTTGGCCCTTTGCGGACGCCGCTTGGCCTTATGGTATTGGTTGAAGTAGGCATTGCGTTCGATGGTGGTCATCCAGGCCTCGAAGTTGCTGCCGGGCTGGAAGCGGTCGAAAGCCTTGAATCCGCGCTCGAAAGTGTCCTGGACCAGATCCTGGGCGTCCTCCGGGTTGTTGGTCAGGCGCATGGCCTGGCGGTAGAGCACATCCACCGCAGGCATGGCCAGGGCCTCGAATTGACGTTTTCTGCTTTCGAGTTCGCTGGTATCTGCCACAACCCCTATTGTGCCATCCCCCCTCGCCCGTGGCGGTTTCGACCCGGTCGCGGGCCGGTCGGTCCTCGGTTACCATAATGACGAAGGAGAAATCACGCTTATGGAAAACACCGAGTACACAAGCATGGAGCAGGCGCTCGCGTCCGCCCCGCAGCAGGAGGGGTCGACTCGCCTTGGGGACTCCTGGCTTCTGGGGTTCGACACCGAAACCACGGGCACCAAGCCAGGCAAGGACGGCATTGTTTCGGCCAGCCTGGTTCTGCGCGACCCGACCAAGGGCTACGCAGCGGATGTCGTAGCCACCTGGATAGTCAATCCGCACCGGCATATCAGCAAGGGGGCCAGCCGGGTCAACGGGTTCACCGATGAGCAGCTGGCCACCGAGGGCATGGAACCTGAGCTGGCCACCGAGCAGATGGCCGGGTTCATTGCCCGCGCCCAGGACAAGCGCATCCCCCTGCTGGCCTACAACGCCCCCTTTGACGTGCAGATGCTGGATGGGGACATCGCCCACTGGTGCGCGCAGTCAGTCAAGCCGCTGAGCGAGAGGGATCTGCTGGTAGTGGACCCTCTGGTCCTGGACAGGGAGATCTCCCACCGGTCGGGCCGCCGCACCCTGGGGCTGACCAGCGAGTACTACGGCGTCATCCCCCATGGCAACTTCCACAATGCCACGGCCGATACGGTGGCTGCCGTGGACCTGATCAAGCCCATGACCACCCTCTTCCCCCAGGTGGCCCGAATCACCATGGATTCCCTTATGGACTGGCAGCGGCAGGCGCAGGCCAGGTGGCGGGAACAGTTCAACCAGCACCTGATCTCCCAGGGGCGCCGTCCAGTCACCGACTCCTGGCTCTGAAGCCCAGCTCCCAGGCCGATCCGCTACCTGCTTTTTGCCCATTCAGTCAAGGGGTCGTCGGATTCCCCTGCCCTGGCCCAGAGGCGGTTTAGACTTGTATCTGGTCTCGATCGGGGTCCCCAATCGGGACGGGAACGATTGAAGTGACGAACCTACAGACAAGGGGGAAGCCGGCATGGCGCTGACGATGGCTTCGACTCTGGAGCTGCTGCGCAAACATCATCAACTGCGCGAGGTGATCCAGGGCGACCAGTGGACCTTGAATACTCCAGAAGACACCCAGTCATCCAAGCCCTTCACCGACATCACCTACGACACCCGCCAGGCAGGACCCGGCAGTCTGCTCTTCTGCAAGGGCCGCTTCCTGCCTGAATATCTGGATGCGTGCGACCCCGAGGGACCACAGGCCTACGTGGCCCAGCAGGATCTGTCCGCCCACACCAAGGCCCCGGGGATCATCGTCAACGACGTGCGCAAGTCCATGAGCCTGCTGGCCGCTGCTTTTTACGGGCATCCCCAGGAGCAGCTGACGCTGGTGGGAATCACCGGGACCAAGGGCAAGACCACCACCGCTTACTTCCTGCATGCCATGCTGTCCAGGATCTCCGGAGGTCGAGCGGCCCTGCTCTCCTCAGTGGACAACTGCCTGGACGGTCGCCATTACCAGGAGTCCCAGCTCACCACACCCGAATCGCTGGATCTCTTTCGGATGATGCGCCAGGCGGCAGACGCCGGCATGCGCTACCTGGTCATGGAGGTCTCCTCCCAGGCCTACAAGGTGGACCGTGTCTACGGGCTGACATTCGACCTGGGGGCATTCCTGAACATCTCCCCCGACCACATCAGCCCCATCGAACACCCCAGCTTCGAGGATTACTTCTACTGCAAGCGCCGCATAACCTACAACAGCCGGCAGCTGGTTCTGGGAGCCGATGCGCGCGGAGCCGATCTGATCCGTCAGGATGCCCGCGCCGCCAACGTTCCGGTGACCACATTCGGCGATGGAACCGGGCAGGCCGATTTCCTGGTTCGCAAGGCTCCCGGCCAGGGCGACGACTACTTGATAGGACCCTCCGGCGGAGCCACGAGGCCGGTCAGCCTGTCCATGGACGGGGATTTCAACGCTCTGAACGCGGCCGCTGCCCTGGCCATGCTGACCCGTCTGGGCCTGGAGCCCGATGCCGCCGCAGTCCGGGCCATGGAGAGCGTCAGGATCGCCGGCAGGATGGAACGCTTCAAGGCCGACAACCGAGTGGTCTATGTCGACTACGCCCACAACAAGGCCTCGGTCACCGCCCTGCTGGATTTTGTGGACGAGCGCTACGGAAAGCGCAAACCCCTGATTACCCTGGTCTCCGGTTCCGCTGGCGGCAAGGCCATCGACCGCAGGGAGGGCATCGTCAGCGCCGCCCAGGACCGCGTCGACCGGCTGATCCTGACCGCCGACGACGAGGAGGGGGAGAGCGCGGACCAGGTGGACCGGCAGATGCTGGGCTTCGTGACCAACCCAGACCTGGATGTCCGCATCGAGCCGGACAGGGTCCAGGCCATCCAGCAGGCCTTGGGAGATCCGGGCCGGCCAGGGGACCGTCTGCGTGTCACTCTGGTCATCGGCAAGGGTGAGGAACGTTGGTTCAAGAGGGACAGCGGCCACGTGCCCTATGAGGGCGATGACCACGTAGTGGCGCGCCTGCTGGGCACCGAAAGCTACGACCTGGGAGCCACCGGCGCAGCCCAGGGATGACGATCCTGACAGGACCCTAAGATGGAAAGCCGAATGCCCCGCGGCAGGGCGGGGCGCACGAGCACATGGTAGGTGGTTTCATACAGATGCAAGAATTCCAACCGGTCATACTGGGCAGCGACATCAACGCCTACGGCATGGCGCGCGCCTTTCATGAGGCCTATGGACTGGTCTCCACCGCCTTCGCCCACCAGCAGCTCTCCCCCACCAAGTACAGCAGGATCATCGACGTGCACCTGGTGCCGGATTTCGCCAATCCCAAGGTCTTTGTGCCGGCCCTGAACGACTGGGCCGACGCCTATCACCGGGACCACCCAGGAGCCACCCTGCTCCTGCTGCCCTGCGGGGACACCTACGCCAACCTGCTGGACGCGTTCGGCGATCCCCTGCGCGAACGGTTCGTCTTCAACGCCATCGATGCCAAGCTCAACCGCGCCCTCTCGCTCAAGTCCTCCTTCTACGAACTCTGCGACCGCTATGACCTGCCCCATCCGCAGACCGTCT
Source organism: Bifidobacterium sp. ESL0825 (assembly GCF_052606465.1). Taxonomy (NCBI): domain Bacteria; kingdom Bacillati; phylum Actinomycetota; class Actinomycetes; order Bifidobacteriales; family Bifidobacteriaceae; genus Bifidobacterium; species Bifidobacterium sp. ESL0825. Next base: position 189,033 of record NZ_CP199589.1, on the reverse strand, counting down.
CGGTGGATGCCGACGATGTGAAAGCTGGTCGCCACCGCAACCTGCCCTTCGACTACCCGGTGGCCATGAAGCCCGCCGACAGCGACGAGTGGCTGGGCATCGACTTCCCCGGGAGGAAGAAGGCCTTCATCTTCAGCAACCCTGAGGAGCTGGACACCATGATCCGCAGGTCCTACCAGGCCGGGTACACCTCGCAGATGGTCATCCAGGACTTCGTGCCCGGGGGCGATGACAACATGAGGGTGCTCAACGCCTATGTGGACCGCCACCACCGGGTGCGCATGATGTTCCTGGGACACCCGCTGCTGGAGGACCCCACCCCAGAGGCCGTGGGCAACTACGCGGCCATTATGCCCGACTACAACCAGGACATCTTCGACCGGATCAAGGCCTTCCTTGAGGACATCGACTACAGCGGTGTGGCCAACTTCGACATGAAGTACGATCCGCGCGACGGCGTCTACAAGCTCTTCGAGATCAATCTGCGCCAGGGCCGCAGCAGCTACGTGGTCACCCTGAACGGCTTCAACCTGGCCCGCTGCTTCGTGGACGACCTGGTCCTGGACACCCCCTTCAACGGACGCACCGTCTTCGGCCGGGGGCACCGCCTCTGGATGGAGATCCCCAAGGACATCTTCCGCAAATACTGCGCCGAATCCGAGGACAAGCGACAGGCCATGGCCATGATTCGCCGCGGAGACTGGGGCACCACTCTGGAGTACGGCAAGGACCGCAACTTCAAGCGCTGGCTGCTGATCCGACACATGTTTTCCATCTATCGGCGTCGTTACCGGCGCTACTTCCGTGACAAGAGGACACTGGCATGAGGAACTTCTTCGTCGTCCTGGGCGGCATGGGCACACTGGCCACCGAAAGCTTCGTGCGGGTGCTGGACCGGATGACCGGGGCGCACAGAGACCAGGACTTTCTGGACTATGTGGTCTTCAACCACGCCACCGTGCCCGACCGCACCGAATTCATCCTGGGCCGCAGCAAGAATGACCCCTTCCCCTACCTGGCCGAGGATGTGCGCCAGGCCACAGCCATGGGCGCCTCCTTCATGGTCATGGCCTGCAACACCGCCCATCAGATTCTGCCCAGGCTCCAGGCCCTGACCCCTGTTCCTATTTTGGACATGCCCCAGGCCACCATCGACTGGGCTGACCGGCACTATCCGGCGAAATCCCATCCGCGCATGGGGTACATGGGCACCGAGGGGTCCCGCCATGCCGCCATCTACCAGGGCCCGGCCGACAGCGCCGGCTACCAGCTGGTGGACCCGGACCAGGCCCTGCAGGACCGGGTGAGCGCGCTGATCTACGACGATGTCAAGGAAGGGCGATTGGACAAGGACCGCTACTTGGGCGTTCTCGATGCCTTCCTGAAGGACTACCGCTGTGACTCGGTCCTGCTGGGCTGCACCGAGCTCTCAGTGCTCAACGAGGCCTACCCCATGCCGCAGCTGCCCATTGTGGACTCCCAGGCCGTTCTGGCAGAGGTCACCCTTGCTCGGGCTCGGGCTCTTCGCGACCGCAACGATTCGGATCCTTCGGATCCTTCAGCCGCTGGGAGATGACGGCCGTCACCCCGTCCCCACGCATGGTGACCCCGTAGAGGGCATCGGCGATGCCCATGGTCCGCTGCTGGTGAGTGATGATGATCAGCTGGGCATGCTCCCGAAGCTGTTCGAAGGCCTTGAGCAGCCTGGTCAGGTTCACATCGTCCAGGGCGGCCTCGACCTCGTCCATGACATAGAAGGGGCTGGGCCGGGCCGTGAAGATGGCCAGGAGCAGGGCCAGGGCCGTCAGCGACCGCTCCCCACCCGAGAGCAGGGAGAGCCGGCGGACCTTCTTGCCGGCCGGGCTGGCCTCGACCAGAACGCCTGTGGTCAGCAGGTCATCCGGATCCTCCAGCCGCAGCCGTCCGCGCCCGCCGGGGAAGAGGGTGGCGAAGATGCGTCCGAAGGCTTGGGCAGTGTCGTCGAAGGCCTCCTTGAAGACCGTGACCATGGTCGAATCAAGATCCTTGACCAGGGCCATCAGATCGTCCCGGGACCCGATCACATCCTGACGCTGCTCGTGCAGGTAGCGGTTGCGGGACTCCAGGGCCTCGTATTCCTCGGTGGCCAGTGGGTTGACCTTGCCCAGGGCAGCCAGGTCCCGCTTGGCCTTGGCCAGCCGCTTCTCCTGCTCCCCGCGCTGGTAGGGCACTGTTTTGAAGGCTGATGAATCTCCGTCTTCCTCCGTCGCTTCCTGGTCCAAAGGCACAGGATTGCCCTCGTCATCCAGGACGGGTACCGGACGATCGGGGCCGTACTCGCGGATCAGCTCCTCTGGCTCCATGCCCAGGTCATCCTGGATGCGCTGGCGCAGGCGACCATCTTCGCCAGCCAGGCGCTCCCGCTCCAGATCCAGACCGTGCTCATCCTGGCGCAGACCGGCCACCTTGGGTTCCAGGGCATCCCTGCTGGCCCGCAGATCGGTCAGCTCCTTGTCGTGGGCCGAAGCCTTGGCCCTGAGCTGATCCCTGCGACGGGCCGCATGCTCCATCCTCCCCTTGATCAGCTGGGCCAGCAGGTCGGCCCTGAGCGCGATCAGCCCCAGGGAGGCCATGCCGGCCTTGCGACGACGGTTTTCCTCGCCTATCCGCTGACGATGGCGTTCGGCCTGGTCGGCCTGATCCCGCAGCAGATCAATCTGCCGCAGCAGGGAGGCGTGCCGCCGGTCGCTCTCGGTCCAGGTCAGCTTGGCCTCCATCTCGGCGGTGCGAGCCTGGTCCAGGGCCGTCTCCAATTCATGCTGCCGGTCTTCCATGCCCTCCGGGTCATCAGGATCAATCCCCCCATCCTCCTGGGCACGGGCCAGGCCGGCTTTCAGGTCTTCCAGTTTGAGTTCGTGGGTGCGCACCTGGTCACGCACCTGGGCCAGCCGGTCCTCCAGATCCTTGACCCCGGCCTGGGCCCGATCAGATTCCTTGCGGGCTGCTGCCAGCTCCCGAGCAGCCTGCTCGGCCTTGACCCGGGCCTCGGTGCACTGGTTGCGCGCCTCCTGCAGCCGCTGCTCAGCCTGCTCAAGGCCGGCACGGGCCGCATCCATCTGCGGTTGCAGCGTTCGGGATTCATCCTGGAGGGCCTCTACCTGCGCCAGGGCCTTATCCCTGCGCGCAGTCAGCGCCAGGTCGCTGGTGGCCGGGGCTGATCCGCCCACAGCACCTACCCGGTCGTAGAGGTCGCCCAGGCGGGTCAGCGCCTGCTGCCATCCGTCCTCCAAGGCACGGCGGGCCTGATCGGCGTCATCGACGGCGGCTGTAGAGGCCAGCAGACTGCGGACAGCCCTCAGCACTCCCTGGGCCTGGTCAGGATCGGCAGGATGCTCCCGCAGATCCACCAGGTCGGCGGCCGACCGCCAGGGGCCATCGCCGGAGCTTATGGCTGTCCCCTTGAGCGGGCCTGATGCCGAGATCAGCGCAGCGCGTCCCAGGCGATCCCGGCGGGCCCGCTCCAGGGTCCGGTCGACCGCCTGGCCATCCTTGGCCACCAGGGCCGAGGCATAGTCATACAAGGCCTGGGCCAGGGGCTCCTCCCAACCCTCCTCCACTCGGACGAAGTCGGTCAGCACACCCAGCAGGGCTGGATCCCCCGCCTGGGACAAGGCCTCGCCGGCGCCGCGATGGTCCAGCGTGTCCGCCAGGGCATCGGCCTTGGCCTGGGCCGATATGGCATCGGACTGGATTCGACGTTCGCGCTCCTGGAGGTCGTTGAGCCTGCTGCGGGCCTGGTCCCTGACCTGACTTGCCTGGTCCAAGGCTTGTCTGCCGTCCTGGTCGGGACCTTCCTCCTGGCTGTCCAGATCCCGCACCCGGCTCCTGGCTCGCTCCAGGCTCTCCTTGACCTGATCCTGCTGACGGGTCAGGTCACGCTCGCGCTGCCTGGAAAGTTCCAGGGCCGATTCCTCCTTGGCCACCAACTGCGCCAGGTCGCCCAGCCGAGCCTGCCGCTTTCTGGCCGCCTGCCGCAGCTCGGTCATGGTCTGCCGGTGGGCGGCCAGCCGCCGCTCCAGATCCGCACGGGCTTGGACACAGCCATCGAGGGCGATCCGGTCGGCTCCGACCTGGCCCTCCTCCTGGTCGGCCTGGCCCTTGAGTTCCTCGGCCCGCCGCCTGAGCACCCCGGGATCATGCCCCTGGTCGGCCACCATGCCGGCCTCCAGCGAACGGCTGCGCTCCCTGGCCAAGGATGCCAGGGACCCGGCCCGCTCACCCAGCTTGGTCAGGTCGTTCCACTGCTGGTTGACGGCCTCCAGGGCCGGACTGGACTGTCGGTCCAGCCCCTCCAGCTGTTCGATGCGCAGCTTGACCCTGGTCAGATCCTCCTGCCCGCTGGCCAGTAGCCCCCGAGTCTCTGCCATCCGCGAACGCAGATCCTCCAGCTTCCTCTGCGAGGTCAGGGCGTCGTCGGCATGGATGCGTGCCTGGGCGTCCCGCAGGCTGACCTGAATCATGTCGGCTCGGCGGGAGACCTTGGCCTGGCGGCCCAGAGGCCCCAGCTGCCGATGAATCTCGCCGATCAGGTCATCCAGGCGGGACAGGTTGGCCTCGGTGTTGGCCAGTTTGTGCAGGGCCCGCTCCTTGCGCTTGCGGTGCTTGAGGATGCCGGCCGCCTCCTCGATGAAGGCCCGATGACCGGCCGGATCAGCCCGCAGGATGGCATCCAGCCGACCCTGACCGACGATCACGTGCATCTGCTGGCCCAGCCCGGTGTCGCTGAGCAGCTCCTGGATGTCCAGCAGGCGGCAGTCGGACCCGTTGATGGCATACTCGGACCCGCCGTTGCGGTAGATGGTCCGGCTGATGGTGACCTCGGTATAGTCGATGTCCAAGGTCCGGTCGGTGTTGTCGATGGTCAGGGTGACCTGAGCCCGGCCCAGTGGCGGCCTCGAGGAGGTGCCGGCGAAAATCACGTCCTCCATGGATCCGCCGCGCAGGCTCTTGGCCCCCTGCTCGCCCATGACCCAGGCCAGGGCGTCGACGATGTTGGATTTGCCTGATCCGTTGGGGCCCACCACAGCGGTGATGCCCGGCTCGAAGCGCAGAGTGGTGGCCGAGGCGAAGGACTTGAAGCCCTTGAGGGTCAGCTCCTTGAGATACATCAGGCGCGCTCCGCCTTAGGTTTGGCCAGATCGGGATTGGGACGCTCGGCCAGCAGTGTGCGGGCGTCGCCGGCGGTGACGAAGCTGCCGCAGATCAGCACGCCGCGGCCATAGCCCACCCCGGTCTGATCCTCGCTGTCGACCATGTCGACGGCGGTCTGGATGGCATCGGGCATCCGGTCGCGCCGGACCACCCTGTCGGGCCCGAAGACCCGCACGGCGACCCGTTCCAGATCCTCGGCCGGCATGACCCGGCCCTTCCAGGAGTTCTCGGTGACCACGACGCTGTCCAGCACGGGTTCCAACAGGCCCAGATAGTCCTCCACCTGCTTGTCGGCCATCATGGAAATCACACCCACCAGCTGCTTGAAGTCGTAGTTCTCCTCGATGGCCGAGCGCAGGGACTGGGCCGCGTTCAGGTTGTGCCCGCCGTCGATGATGATGGTGGGCGAGGTGCGCACCTGCTCGATCCGTCCGGGGATGCGCACCTGGCTCAAAGCCTCGGCCACCAGATCCTGGTCCAGGGCCCCGTTGACGGGGATGACCGTCTCAGCCGCTGCCAGGGCCGCCAGGGCGTTGTGGGCCTGGTGCTCCCCGAACTTATCGATGGGCACATCCTTGTAGAGCCCCTGCGGCGTGCGCAGCGTAGCCACCTGGCCGCCCACTGCGGGCATGCGGGAGACCACCTCCAGCTCGTTGCCATCCCTTAAAAGGGTGGGGGCGCCCTGCTCGCGCACGGCCTGCTCGATGATGGGCATGACGGCTTCCTCATGAGGCTGGGCCCCGACGATGACCGTGGACTTGGGCTTGATGATCCCGGCCTTCTCCCCTGCTATCTGCTCGACCGTATCCCCCAGCCACTGCATGTGGTCCATGTCCACCGGTCCGATGATGGCGGCATCGCCATCGAGGACGTTGGTGGCATCCCAACGGCCGCCCATCCCCACCTCGACGATGGCCACGTCCACGGGGGCGTCGGCGAAGGCCCAGACGGCCATGGCGGTCAGGACCTCGAAGAAGCTCATGGGAGCCCTGCCCTGCTGGGCGAAGCGGTCGTCCACCATGGCGATGAAATCCTCGATCTGCTGGTAGAGATCCACAAACTCCTCGTCTGAGAGCTCCTGGCCGTCGATGGCGATCCGCTCATTGATCCGCTCCAGGTGGGGCGAGGTATAGAGCCCGGTGCGCAGACCGTAGGCCCGCACCAGAGCCTCGGCCATCCGCGCCGTGGACCCCTTCCCATTGGTCCCGGTGACGTGGATAACCCGGAAGCTGTGCTCCGGATGGCCCAGCAGGTCCAGCATCATCCCCATCCTGTCCAGGTCCAGGTTGGGGCTGTCGTGCTCGGTGGGACGCGCCATGATGGCCCGCTCGACATCGCGAATATTCTGACCCTTGCTGTTGGGGTGTTCGAATGACATATTCTGCCTGCGCCTCCTGCTGGCTGTGGATGCTTCCCGCCCATTCTATGCGCGACCGACCCCGATTGAGGGCCGGATCAGCCGACTGTCACATCGGCCGAACGCACTACCATGGAACCAACATAGTCAGAACCGGAATCTCAAGGAGGCTGGACGTGACCGCATCCGCACAGGAGCATCTACAAGGAGACACTGATCCCAAGAACGTGGATCTGGATGAGCAGAACATGGAAGACCGGGTGAACAACCGCACCCTGCGCCCCAACTCCCCCGCCTTCCAGAAGTTCATGACCACCGGGTGGCAGGCCCAGGAGCCGCAAATCGAGCCGCTGGAGTCCAGCAAGTACACGGAGCGCCGCCTGCGTGAGCTGGGACAGCGTTTCCCCGGCGAGCGGCTGGTCATCCCCGCCGGATCCTACAAGACCCGAAACAACGACAACGACTACGCCTTCCGCCCAGACACCACCTTTGCCTACTACACGGGCCTGGGCGAGGACTACGAACCCGGGGCCATCCTGGTCCTGGACCCAGTGGACCCCGAGAGTCCGGAGGCCGCCAAGGGCCTGACGCATACCCCTGAGCTCTTCGTCCATCCCCGGGCCGATCAGTCCACCCGCGACTACTACCGTTCCTCCCAGTATGGGGAGTACTGGGTTGGTCCCCGGGCCGGGCTGCGGGAGCTGGCCATCATGACCGGCATCCCCACCAAGGACATCGCCACCTTCCCTGATGCCATCGCCAAGGACCTGGGACCGGACCAGGGAGCGGTCAAGCTGCGAGTGATCCGCACTGCCGACCAGGAGATCCTGAGCCAGGTGGAGGCCGCCCGCAAGGCCAACGGCATCGGCGGCCCTGACCGCAATGAGGAGGCCGACGACAAGCTCGAGGAGTTCACCTCCGAGGCCCGCATGATCAAGGACGACTACGAGGTCAGCGAGATGCGCAAGGCCATCGCCGCCACCAAGGACGGGTTCGACCGGATCCTGACCCACCTGCCCCAGGTGGTAGGCAAGCCCCGCTCCGAGCGGATGCTGGAGGGCGTCTTCAACGCCAACGCCCGCGAGAAGGGCAACGACGTGGGCTACGGCTCCATCATCGCCTCGGGCAAGCATGCCCCCATCCTTCACTGGATGCGCAACGACGGGACAGTCCAGAAGGGCGATCTGCTTCTGATCGACGCTGGCGTGGAGGTCAACAGCCTCTACACGGCCGACATCACCCGCACCTTCCCCGTAGGCGGCACTTTCAGCCCCCTGCAGAAGCGGATCTACCAGACCGTGCTCAAGGCCCAGCAGGCCGGCTTCGAAGCCGCCAAGCCCGGCGCCACCTACTCGGACATCCACCATGCCGTCATGCGGGTACTGGCTGAAACCCTGCACGAATGGGGCATCCTCAAGGTCAGCGTGGAGGAGTCCCTCTCCCCCCAGGGCCAGCAGCACCGCCGCTGGCACGCCTGTGGATGCGCCCACCACCTGGGTCTGGACGTGCACGACTGCGCGGAGGCCAGGTACGAGTCCTACCAGGGCGCGCCCATCACCCCTGGAATGATCTTCACCATCGAGCCCGGACTCTACTTCAAGGAGAACGACCTGCTGGTGCCTCCGGAGTTCCGCGGCATCGGCGTACGCGTGGAGGACGACGTGCTCATGACCGAGCAGGGACCCCAGTGGCTGTCTGCTGGCATCCCCAAGACCGTAGAGGATGTGGAGGCCTGGATGGCGCAGCGGGCCGCACTGGCCGACCCGGACAGGGACTGATATGCCCACCCCTGACTTCGTGCTCAGACTGCGCCGGTCCATAGGCCATGACCTGCTCTGGCTGAACGGTGTAACGGCCTTCGTCAGCGATGACCAGGGCCGCCTTCTGCTTGGCCGGCGCTCCGACACCGGCCAGTGGGCCCTGGTCTACGGGATCAACGAACCGGGCGAGGACCCGGCTGACACCGTGGTCCGCGAGGTCAAGGAGGAGACCGGAGTGGATGTGATTGTCACCGATCTGGCGGCAGTCACATCCTCCCAAGAGGTGATCACCTATGCCAACGGGGACCGGACCATGTACATGGATCATCTGTTCATCTGTCGGTCTGACCCCAGCGGCAACACCGACCCCTTTGTGGGCGACGAGGAGAGCCTGTCAGTCGGCTGGTTCGAACCCGATCGGCTTCCAGCCCCGCTGGCCCAGACCACTGTGGAACGCATGGCCCGAGCCCGGACCTATCTGGAACGCCTGCATGGCGGAGATGCCCACGCCCTGTTCAGGGTTGGCGGCAGGGAGCTTCCCCCTAATTCCGACTAGTCCCAGGTTGCCATTGGGCCCTTGGACGGGTCAGTCCTCGAAGGGTCAGTCCTCGAAGAAATCCAGCGGATCATCGATGAAGCGGCGCAGGCCTACCAACGCTGCTCCCTTGAGAGCCGGATAGTCGGCCTGGCTGGGGATGAGCACGCGAATGTCCACGGCATCCCGGCCCAGGGTCAGCTGATTGAGCCGATCCTGCAGACGCTGGGCCAGATTTCCCCCGAAGTGCGACCAGAATCCCCCCAGGATGACTGTATCCACGTCGACGATATTGATGGCTGAGGCGATGACCGAGATCATGGCATCGAGCCCACGGTCGATGGCATCGACGGCCTTGGCATCGCCCTGCTGCCAGCGCTGGTAGAGTTCCTCCATGGCCTGGGGCGTGACCGCTTCGGCTCCGGTGGCGATGTCAGCCGCCTCAACCAGAGCCCTACGCCCGGCGTAGGTCTCCAGGCACCCACGGCGGCCGCAACGGCAGGTTGGGCCGTTCAGATCCACCGAGGCATGCCCCAATTCACCGGCGAACCCATGGTCTCCGGTTTCGACGGCCCCGCGACGCACCACAGCTCCGCCGATGCCGATGTCAGTGGAAATGTAAATAAAGGAGTCGGTGGGCGAAAGTGGCCCCTCATCTCCGCCCGCAGGACGCTGGGCTGCGTAGCCGGGAATCTGTGCAAGGGCTGCCAGACGCGCCTCGTTGCCCACTCTGGGGGCTAGTCGACGGACCAGGGGAAATTCCTGCAGATCCAGACGTTCCCATCCCAGGTTGCGGGCCATGAGCAGGGTGGTGTCGCCGCCAACCAGGCCGGGCAGGGCCAGGCCCGAACCCACTGTGCGGTAGTGCCGCCGTGACAGCTTGCGTTCGATGGGCTTGGTCAGTTTCTCCAGTTCAGCGAAGACCCGATCGGGTTCCGCCTCATGCATATCATCCTTGACCCAGGCCGAATCGATCAGGGTCCCATCCAGATCCATGGCCAGACATCCGTAGCCATCGGTGTTGATCTGCAGGCCCAGGCCAGCCCAGCGTCCGTGCGCGATGGACAACGGGGTGCTGGGTCGGCCATGGCTGCTCTGCGAAGTCTCAGGCTCCTCCTCGCGCACCACCCGATTCCGGATCAGAAGCCCTGCCAGGAGCGACATGGTAGCCTTGGTCAGCCCCGTAGCCTTGGCCAGATCCGCCCTGCTGAGCGAGGTAGGCGACCGCAGAATGGTGTCGATGATGACCGAGAGGTTGTGGTTCCTCAGATCATCCTGATTGATAGAGCGCAGGGCAGTCACGGAAATCATCCCTCCAAATCCGGGCGGCAAAACCACCCTACATGCCAGAAACCACCTTTCAGTATCACACATGAACACGCCAAAATCCGCAAATTCAGCTGGAGCTTCCGCCCTCGGATACGTAGGTAGAAGCTAGGAATGAAAATTAACGACGAGCCTTAAACAAGGCCCCGCCCCCTATTCTTCCAAGCATGAAACGAACAGAGGGCGGGGCGAGCCAGGTCAGCAATTACTTCTTGTGACGTTTGCTGATCAAATCATATGCCACGGCGATAATCACAACCAGACCCTTGATGATCTTCACTATGGCGGCATCCGCACCCATAATCGACAGTCCTTGGTTGAGCACACCCATGATCAGTGCACCTACCATGGCACCGGGAATGGTACCTACGCCACCAGCCACAGCCGCGCCACCGATGAAGCAGGCGGCGATGGCGTCCATTTCAAATTCCATACCGGTCTGGGCCGTAGCCGAAGCCAGTCGGGACAAAGTGATGATTGCGGCAATAGCGGCAAGCAGCCCCATATTGAGGAATATCTTGAAATCGACCTTGCGTGTATCGATGCCCGAAAGCACTGCGGCCTTTCTATTGCCACCGACAGCATAGATATCGCGCCCCAGCACCATCCTGTTGAGAACGAACCAGTAGATGCCCACTAGCACAGCGATAATGACCAAGACGATGGGTATACCGCCCTGAGTTTGGTTTCCGGATGAAGCCAGCAGATAGGTTACGAACCCAATGACCAGGGTGGCCAGCACGCACTTGATGATCATCCAGCTCTTCGGCTCAGCCTGCAGCCCGACCCGGATGGTATGAGACCGGCGACGGATCTGCATGACGATAACCAAAAGTATGACCACTGCCCCAACGACCAAGGTCAGCCCATCCAGACCAAACCAGAACCCGAAGATGTTCGGCAGGAAATCCTTGGAGATGGCACGGAACTCACGCGAACGAAGGGGAATGGACTCACCGGCGATCACTGTTGCCAGACCTCGGAAAACCAGCATTCCGCCAAGGGTCGTAACAAAGGCTGGTACGCCAACATAGGCTACCCAGAAGCCCTGCCAGATACCCACAATCAGCCCGAGCGCCAGCATGAGCACAATGGCCAGGAACCAGTTCAAACCCCAGTTCTTCATCATGAAAGCGCCCATGCCGCCAATGAAAGCAACCACAGAGCCCACAGACAGATCGATATGAGTACCGATGATCACCATAAGCATGCCGATGGCCAGAACGAGCACATAGGCATTCTGCTGAAATAGAGCAACGAAATTATTGGGGAAGAGCAGACGCCCTCCGGTCAGCACCTCGAAGATGGCAATGACCACTACCAGTGCCAGATAGATTCCATATTGTCGAGCATTGCCCAGCAAGGTGGACTTAAGAGTGGCCACCTGCGGATTTCCGCTGTCATTGGGCGCTTCAGCGACCGACTGCTTCATTGTTGTTTTTCCTTCCTTGACGCTCATGCGAACACCGCTTCCTCACCGCAAGGGATTTCAGACGTCATGTACCGCATCAGCTCCTCCTGATCGGTGGCATGGGCGTTCAGACATGCCGTAATGATTCCTTGACTCATCGTGTAGATTCGATCACAGATGCCCAAGAGCTCAGGCAACTCGGAAGATATGACCAGAATGGCCGAACCCGAATCGGCCAGCCGGTCGATGATCTCGTATATCTCGTATTTGGCACCCACATCGATGCCACGGGTCGGCTCATCCAATATGAGCACTTTGGGCTCAGTGGACACCCACTTGGAAAGCACCACCTTCTGCTGGTTGCCTCCGGACAGGCTGCTCGCCGGCATCTCTATGCTCGGGGTCTTTGTCCTGAAATCCCGCCGATACTGTTCAGCGATACGTTGTTCACGGTCAAGATCCAAGACACCGTGACGAGACAGGTGTCCGAGGTTGGCCATTGAGGTGTTCTCTCGTATGGAAGCGATCAGGTTGAGGCCGTACTCTTTCCTATCTTCGGTGGCGTAAGCCAGACCCGCGTCAATGGCCGAGCGCACATCAGGCAGGGAAATTTTCCTGCCTTCCATGTATATGTCGCCGCTAGCTCCGACGCCGTACTGGTGACCGAAGATGCTCATAGCGGTTTCGGTTCTTCCGGCACCGATCAGCCCAGCCATACCCACTATTTCGCCAGCGCGCAGGTTGAAGCTGACATCCTTGGCCACCAAACGGTTGGAATCCTGTGGATGGTGGACGCTCCAATGCTCAACACGGAACATCTCCTTGCCGATGTGCGATTCGTGCTCCGGATAACGATTGGTCATCGGTCTGCCGACCATATCGCGGATCAAAGCATCCATGTCCAGGGGGTGCTCCTTATCGACCCGACAATCACTGATGGTTTTCCCGTCCCTGATCACCTGGACGGCATCCGCTGACGCCGCTATTTCGTTGAGCTTATGAGAGATGATGATGGCCGTTATGCCGCGTTCCCTGCGAAGTCGGTCAATCAAGTCCAGCAGATGGAAGGAATCCTCATCATTGAGCGCTGCTGTCGGTTCGTCCAAAATAAGCAATTGAACGTTCTTGCTGAGCGCTTTGGCGATCTCCACCAGTTGCTGCTTGCCCACGCCCAGGTTGGAGACCAGGGTATCTGGATCCTCGTCCAAACCGACCAAGGACATGACGTCCTTAGCCTTGCGGCGTTGCTGATCATCTTGGATGAAGATCCCCTTGGTGATGGGATTGCCCAGAAAGATATTCTGAGCAATCGTCATGTAGGGCTCTAGTGCCAGCTCCTGATGGATGATAACGATTCCCTCGCGCTCCGAATCTCGTATGCTGGAGAACTTGCAGGGTTTGCCTTGATAGATAATGCTTCCCGAATAGGATCCATATGGGTAGACTCCCGACAGAACGTTCATGAGGGTGGATTTACCAGCCCCATTCTCGCCGCAGATGGAGAAGATCTGACCCTGTTGGACCTTGATATTGACATGGTCCAATGCCGTGACCGGACCGAAGGACTTTACAATGTCCCGCATTTCCAAAATCGTGTTTTGAGATGATGTCATTGGTGCCTTCTGAATGTAAGGGCATCCGCACTCAATGAACCTCGGCGAATGCCCGATGACGTTTCGTCACAGTCCTGCGTTTGCAGCGGAGATGTACCCGCTGTCAACCAGTTCCTTCTTGACGTTGTCCTTGTCAACAGAGACCGGCTTCAGCAGAATCGAAGGCACATCCTTATTGTTGTTGTTGAATGTGTCGTTGGTCTTGGGCTTCTGCCCCTTGACCAGTTTCTCGATCAGGGCAGCAGTGGAATCAGCCAGTTTACGGGTGTCCTTATAGACCGTCATTGTCTGTTTTCCGGCAACGATATTGGCCACATTAGCCTTTTCGGCATCCTGACCGGTAATGATCGGATAGTAGTTCCAGCCCGCCGCGTCTACAGCGTTTACAGTACCCATGGCAATTGCATCATTGGGGGCGAGAACGGCATCAAGATGCCTTCCGCTGTTGTAATAGGAATTGATGCGGTTCTCCATCTCGCTCTGCGCGTTTTGACGATCCCAGTTCTGTATGCCGATGCTCTGCCAATCCTCCAGATTCTTGGGAACTCGGCCAGACGGGGACACCAATGACCCGTTTTTAAAATATGGCTCGAGGACCGACCAGGATCCCTGGAAGTAGTATTTGGCGTTGTTGTCTGTTGGCGAGCCGGTCATCAGCTCGATGTTGAACGGCCCTTTTTTGCCACTGTCCAGGCCGAGCTTCTTAACTATGTATTGCCCTTGGAGTTTGCCCACCTCGGTGATGTTGAACGTCGAGTAGTAGTCACAAGCATCGGTGTTCATGATCAGTCGATCGTAGGCAATCACCGTAGCGCCGTTTGATTTGGCTGCCTCCGCGGCCGGCCCTACAGCCGTGCCGTCAATGGAAGCGATGACAACGAAATTAGCTCCCTGATTAGCCATATTCTGAATCTGGGAAGCCTGCAGATCCGTTTTATTGTCAGCAAATTGCAGGAGGACCTTGTAGCCCTTGCCTTCAAGCTGTTTTTTGAGGTTATCGCCGTCGAGACGCCAGCGTTCCAGCTGCTGTTCCGGCATCGAGATACCGACGGTCACATCCGAGGGATTTTTAGCATTTACACCCCCCCCCCCCCCGCAGTCGCGCCTCTTGAGCCTCCGCAGGCACCTACGGACGCGAGCATAACAATCCCGGCCAGTGCACAAACCGCTCGTTTCCAATTGTTCATGGTGGTTCCTTTCTTCGTTGAAGGGTTGTCCCCGACTTGTCCCCCTCGGCATGCCGGATCTCTTCCGGCACATATACTAGCACAAAGTTTATTGATTTGACTATTTCAAGTAATTACATAGGTTTTTGCCGCAGATTATCCTGGATTTAGCAATTCGTGAAGGCACATTAGTATGATGAATTAATGATATTGGTCGGAACAAACACGATCCTCGCTGAAAGGCGATCAAGCAAGGAGGCTGACATGAATGAGATCCTGGTGGCCGGAGTGGACACTTCGACCCAGTCCTGCAAGGTGAGGGTGACCGAAGCCCGGACCGGTCGGCTGGTTCGCTTCGGCAAGGCTCCTCATCCGACAGGCACCAGCGTCGATCCCATGGCCTGGTGGAAGGCATTTCAGGAGGCTTCAGCCCAGGCGGGCGGATTGGACGATGTCTCGGCCCTCAGCGTGGGTGGCCAGCAGCACGGCATGGTATTGCTGGATCGCCAGGGGCGAGTAATCAGGGATGCCTTGCTCTGGAACGATACGCGTTCGGCTCCTGATGCCGACGATCTCATCATCCGGCTCGCCAAGTCCGAAACCGGCGGGCCAAACAAAGACCCGGACCCGGACCTGGCCATGCAGGGCAAGCAAGCTTGGGTACGGGCTGTGGGTTCCTCCCCCGTAGCCTCGCTGACCATCACCAAGGTGGCCTGGGTCAGCCGGATGGAGCCGGATAAGGCCAAGGCCATCGCGGCCATATGCCTCCCCCACGACTGGCTGAGCTGGGTCATCGCCGGCCATGGCCCCGCAGCCGACCCTGGGGCTGAACCCGGGCTGGAGGATCTCTTCACAGATCGTTCTGATGCCTCCGGCACCGGCTACTACGACCCCGCCGCCGACAGCTACCGGCGTGACCTGCTGGCCATGGCCCTCCCCGCTGGCATGGCCGAGCGGGTGATCCTGCCTAAGGTTCTTGGCCCCCACCAGGTCGGAGCCAAAGCCGACCCCCACATCGCCGGCAGGGACGTGCCCGGAGGCTGCATCCTCGCACCGGGCGGCGGCGACAACGCCATGACGGCCCTGGGCCTGGCCATGCAGGTGGGCGACGTCTCCATCTCCCTGGGAACCTCGGGGGTCGCTGCAGCGGTCAGCCCGGTCCCCGCCTATGACATGAGCGCCTCGGTAACCGGATTCGCGGATGCCACCGGCCACTGGCTGCCCTTGGCCTGCACCATCAATGCATCACGCATCCTGGACGCAGGCCTGGCCGCCCTTGGAACCGATTACGACGGTCTGGCCAAACTGGCAGAGAAGTCCTCGCCAGGGGCCGAGGGCATCACCCTGATCCCCTACTTCGACGGCGAGCGCACTCCCAACCGTCCAGATGCCCACGCCAGGCTGGAGGGACTGACCCTGGCCAACACCACGCGCACCAACCTGGCCAGAGCATTCGTGGAGGGCCTGCTCTGCTCCCAGCGTGACTGCCTGGAGCTGCTGAAACGGCTGGGCACCACGGTCTCCAAGATCCTTCTGGTCGGCGGCGGCGCCAAGTCCCCAGCGGTCAGAGCCTACGCACCAGGGATTCTGGGCATGGATGTGCAGTTGCCCCGGCCGGACGAGTATGTGGCCATCGGCGCTGCCCGCCAGGCAGCCTGGACTCTGACTGGGGAAGAGGAGCCTCCCGCCTGGCCGGTGGACATCGAGACCACCCTGACGGGAGCCCCCTGCGAGCAGGTCTACCAGCAGTACCTGCGCTGGCGGGGATGAGGGGCCCCGCCAGCCTGGGTCACTTGGAGCGGACCCGCAGATGCAGTCCGAAGACCAGATCGGTTTCATCCAGGCGGTAGGCGGGATCCAGCTCCGGTCCGCAGCTGTTGGAGCCAATGCCGCTTGTGGCATAGTCCAGACAGAGCACTGTCGATCCGCATTCCTCCAGCTCATGGTCGTGCCCCTTGGCGGTCAGCTCCTCCTGCGTATACGGTGAGCAGTTGAAGCTGATGGGCCCATCCCCCGCCGCCTGCAGCAGGGAGCGGTCATCCTCCACCAGGACGTAGTCGCAGCCATAATGGGAGCCGTTCTCCTGGGGCCGCAGGTAGTGCTCGACCATGCCTGATGCGGTGTCATGGAAAACGCCATAGTGGCTGGCGCGGTGCATGTCCCGGTAGCTCTCGTAGGGCCCATAGCCGCAGTAGGTGACCCGCTTCAGGCTCTTGGGAAGGAAGAGCCGCAGTCCAAACCTGGGCAGATAGGGGAACTCGGGATCCCGATGCAGCTCCATCTTCAGGTCCAGTCCACCCTGGTCGCTCAGGGTCCAGGTGGCGTTGATGCTGCCCATGGGCTGAATGAAGGGGGCCACCAGGGACAGTTCGGTCTTGATTGTGGTCAATCCCTGATCCTCGTCGGTCTGCAGCTGGCAGGAGAGGGCTCTGGTGCCAGCCCGATCATATTCGGCCTTGCGCCATTCCTCCTTGATGATGGCATCGTTGTCGGTGGGTGCCCGCCAGAGGTTGACCTCCATAGGAGCGGTCAGCAGGGAACGGTTGTCGATGCTCATGGATTCCACCATGCCGGTGCGGCGGTTGAAGACGTAGCGCCAGTCGGCCCCCTCCACGTCGAAGCGGGCATCCGTCTGCCTGACCACCGGCCGGTGGGCGCCCCGGGACCCACTGCCGGGGTCGGCACTGATGACCCTGGCCACGCCGTTGGGGCGTTCAGGCATCCCCATATCCGCAGCTTCAAGCTGATCGAAGCCCAGAGGATGCCCCTGAGCAAGCACGGGATCGGCCTTGGCCAGGGCGTACTCCACCAGCAGGGTCAGACGGCCGTGCTCGGGCGGATCCATGGCGGGCAGACCCACGGTGCCCTCGGCATGGGGGGCGATGTGCAGGCCGGTCCCCCGTTCGAGCTCAGGCTTCCCGGAGGCCACCGGCTCTCCATCACACAGGAGGGTCCACTTCAGGCTCAGATATTCATCCAGGAAGGTGAAGTCCAAATAGTTATGCAGGGTGAGCAGCCGGGTCTGGGGATCGTAGCCGACCAGACGGGCCGGACGGAAGACGTTCTTGAACTCCCTGAGGCCGGTGTGGGGCCGCCGGTCGGGATAGACCAGGCCATCCATGCAGAAGTTGGCATCATGGGGGTACTCGCCATGGTCTCCCCCATAGGCATAGATCCGACGGCCCTTGCGATCCCTGCCCTGGTCGATGGCATGGTCGGCCCACTCCCAGATGCAGCCGCCCAGGAGCCCCGGATGAGCCTGAATGACCCGGAAGTAGTCCTCCAGATCCCCTGGGCCCAGCCCCATGGCATGGCAGTACTCGCAGAGGAAGTAAGGCTTCCGGCCCCCATCCCCGTCATCCCCGTGGCTGCTGATGCCGTGAGGGCCCTCCGGCGTGAAGTAATCCTCGATTTGCTTGATGGAGGGATACATCCGCGAGGTGATGTCCAGATTGCTATAGTCCAGGTCCTTACGGGGCGAGCCGTGGATGGCCGACTCGTAGTGGGTCAGACGGGAGGGATCCCGAGACTTGGTCCAGGCCAGAGCCGCCTCGATGCCGCAGCCGTAGCCGCTTTCGTTGCCCATGGACCAGATCAGGATGGAGGGGTGGTTCTTGTCCCGCTCCAGACTGCGCTGGACCCGGTCGACAATGGCCTTGGTAAAGAGCGGCTCGTCGGCAATGCGGCCGTTCCAGTAATCGGGCTCTTTCCAGTCCGGACCATGGTAGAGGGCCTCGATGCCATGGGCCTCCAGGTCGGCCTCGGCGATCAGGTAGAAGCCCAGCTGGTCGTAGAGAGCGTAATACTGGGGGCTGTTGGGGTAATGGGAGGTGCGGATGGCGTTGACGTTGTGCTCCTTCATCAGGGTCAGGTCGCGCATGATCTGCTTCTGGTCGATGGCGAAGCCGGTGCGCGGATCCCCGTCATGGCGGTTGACCCCGTGGATCTTGATGGGGCTGCCGTTGACCTTGACCACCTGGCCGTCCACGCTGATGGTGCGCAGGCCGATGTACTCGGTGACGACCTCATCCGAGTCGCCGGAGCCGGTTGAGCTGGCCCTGGTCGACAAGGTCAGCCTGTAGAGTTGGGGATCTTCGGCATTCCAAAGGCGAGGATGGCCAACCTCCATGACAAACTGCGCGGGCTCCTTGCAACCCGTCAGCTCGGCCCGGGCCACTTCCACACCATCGGGGTCGGTCAGCAGAGCCTGGACGTCCAGAGCGGCATCGTCCTGGCCCGATACGCCAGTCGGATCCAGATCCAGAGTCACACTGGCATGGCTCATGTCCTCATCGAGGTTGGTGTGGACGAACCAGTCGCGCAGACGGGCCTTGGGGCGACGCAGGATGTAGACATCGCGAAAGATGCCGCTCATGCGGAACTTGTCCTGGTCCTCCAGATAGCTGCCATCGCACCACTTGAGCACCAGGACGGCCAGCTGGTTGCGGCCTCGCTGCAGGTGGTCGGTCACGTCGAATTCGCTGGTGGCATGAGAGACCTGGCTGTAGCCGATCAGATCCCCATTGACCCACAGATAGAAGCAGGAATCCACCCCCTCGAAATTGAGCAGGGCCCGGGGCGCTGAGGGTTCGGGCTCGTAGTCGAAGGCGCGCAGGTAGATGCCGCAGGGATTGTCGGCAGGCACCCTGGGCGGATCGAAGGGGAAGGGGTAGCGCACGTTGGTGTATTGGGGGCTGTCATAGCCCTGGGTCTGCCAGACTCCTGGTACATGGATGGGCTGGTACGCCCCTCGGCCCGCATCCCTGGAAGGGCTGTAGTCGGCTTCGAAGAAAACCGGATCCTCGGCCTCGAGCGCGGACTGGACCTCGGCATCTAGCTGGTCGATGCTGGCGTAATAGCGAAAATCCCAGTCCCCATCCAGATCCAGGTACCGGTCGGAGCGCCTGCGCAGATCGCCACGCGTGTCCATGGTGGCGCCGGCTGGCACGCAATAGGCACGGTTGGGCTCGGTCCCCACATGCAGCGTGGCTGGATCCTCGTAGTAACGCGGTATGAACATGACTATTCCATCCTCCTCGGTGGCCATGGCAGCAGACGTTTCACAGGCGTGACTGTTTACGCTCACATGCGTCCATGATACCGGGGCCATAGCACAGAATTCCCGCCGGTTGTCACAGGCATCAACGCACCGGACGCGCCGTGCTCTCACGGATGACCAGCTTGGGGGTCAGGATGCGGCGGTTGCCCCCCACATGCTCCCCCCGGAAGATCTTCAGAAGCAGGTTGGCCACCTTGGTGCCGTAGAGCCCGGCATCACGATGGACCGACGTGATGGAGGGATAGGTGCTCTGGCAGATGAAGCTGTCCTCGAAGCTGACCATGGCTGGCAGGCCAATGCAGGCCAATGCAGGAGCAGCGGTCTTCTCATCAGACCCTTGCACTGCCATGGATGCCGTCCTGCTTTCCAGCATCGCTCTCAGACTTGCCGCAGCCATGATCTCGTTCTCGTAGATAAAAGCCGTATATGGATTTTCCCCCGATGACAGACGAAGCGTGAAGGCGGCGGCCTTGTCCGGCGTGAAGTCCGTGAACTCCACTTTCGGCTCCCCCAGGTTCTTACGACTGACGAACTCCTTGAAGGAAGAGACACGGGCGCGGCTGTAGTCCAGGTTTTCATCCCCCGACAAGTAGGCGATCCGAGCATGCCCGCGCGAACTCAGATGGTCCATGATCGTCGTCATGGTTCGGGAATCGTCGATGGACAGCGAAGGCAGGTAGTTATCTGAGTCAGGTCCTCCGGCCAGGACTGCGGGCAGACCCAGATTGTGCAGGAGCCGAGGCCTGGGATCATCGGAGAGAAGATCCACCAGCACCACCCCATCGACCCGCTTGCGCCGGGCCCAGTCCCGATAGGTGTCCAGCTCCTCATCCAAGGTGGCGCAGGGGCGGAAGAGCAGGCCGTAGCCCGACCTGCTCAGGGAGGCATGGATACCGGCCATGAAATGCAGCATGAATCCTTCGGTCTGGAAGGCATCCATGGACCTGGCCGGGGCGAAACCCACTGTCATGGTCCTGGAACTGCCCAGGGCCTGAGCGGCATATACAGGTTTCCAACCCATTCTGGCCGCCGCTTCGCGAACCCTGCGCTTGGTCTGGATGGAGACTCCGGGCTTGTCATTAATAGCGAAGGAGACTGCGGTCTGGGATATCCCCAGTTCGTTGGCTATGTCCTTGAGGCTGACCCTGGCATCGTCCATCTCCTTGTGAACAGACGAGTCCATTCTGGCTTCTGTTTCTCCGCCAGCGGACTCGTCGCCCATGCGCCACCTCATATCAACCATCCTCGTCGACGCCCGTAATCCGGCTCGACCGACTCACCAAACAAAACTGCCTGCCACACGCTTTAGGCTTATATGAACATCGGCCTTTAACCTTAACTTAGACCCTCATCCGCACAAAACCGTGTTCGACAACACATACGGCTGCCGACAGCCGGGTTTGAAATCAAAGACCTTGTTATCGCTCACTCTAGCCTCCGATGGAAGCTAAACCTGATATGGCGGCTAGGTATCCGCGGTCAGGACTTCTCTCGCAGGAGGGAGGGGTCGGATACGGCGTTATAGGAGCTTCCGCCGACAGGTTTGACGGGAATGCACTCGCTGATGCCCCTGTCCTGCAGCCAGCTGCTATCCGCCGCGTGCAGGGATGTGACCAAGGCTGGCCTTGCACCTTGACGACTGAGTTCCATCCATCTGTTGAAGATGGATCCGCCGGGTGCGCAGGCGGATCTGAGCAGGGGATCATCGTGCTCATCCACATCCACGACAAGAGCCGTGGACCTGGGCTGAGAATCCTCCTTGCTGGAGTAATCCTTCGCCGCCTGGGCGAAGGCCCTGCCTATCGGCTTGAGGCGCTTCTCTTGGTCAAACAGACCCAACTGATGCTCGAAGGGAGGGAAATCGCCGAATTGCTGGTCGACGTCATGCGAGCACCACCAGGTGATGCTGAACATATCGCTGCAATCGAGAGCATGTTCCACTGAAGATCTGCAAAAGTCAGCAGACTGCCCTGCGCCCATTACATTGAGCGGGGCACCGATCTCCTGCAGCCAAACCTGCCGATGGGGCTGACTGGCGAAGGCCTTCGACAGCTCCACCAGGTACTCAGCATGCCGCGTGCTCTCCTCGGCCAAGGGGCCGCACTCCTGAGCGGCTCCGTTGAAAACCCAGGAATGAATGCAGGTCATGTCTCCGATGTTGGACGCATACCGCGGAAGAAAAGCGTGGCCGTCTTGATACCAAATCGCATCATTTTCGGAATGCAGGAGCACGCGGCCTTCCTGGGCTGCCCTCTCCTTCAATGGGGTCAGCAGCTGCAGCAGCCAGTCTTCTGCCTCCTTAGAGGTTGAGGGCATTCGACGCGGATGGACACGGTCAGTGAACTGGTTGCATTCGTTCCCTATGGTCAGACCGCGGAAATGCGGCAGATCCGCCAAGGCTTCATAAACCGAAGCGATCAGACGGGCCTGCGCCTGGATTGCGTCCGGATCCGTGAACATATTGGTTTCATGCCATGAGACCAGCCAGGACGGCACGAAATCAAAACTGGACATGTGTCCTTGAATCACATCCGAATAGACATCCAACCCTCGTTCATCCGCCAAGGCGGCCATATGCCTCAGGTCGTCCAGGGCAGCGCCGTTGATCCAGGTTCTGTTGGGCTGGAGCAGCGTCCACAGCGGGAAGATGCGGATATGATCCAGCCCAATGGAAACGATGTCGTCAAGGTCTTTGGCGACAGCATCCCAATCCGGATGCAGCCAGAAATAGAACCAGTTGTGGGAGGGGGTGTAATTGACTCCAAATTTCATGATGATGCTATTCCTTGATGCCGCCCTGTTCCAGACCACGGAAGAAGTAGCGTTGGAAGCAGGCGAAGAAGACCAGGATCGGTATCAGGGAGACCAGGGCCCCCGCTGCTATCAATCTGGGATCCGAAATGAACATGCCCTTGAGTCGGTTCATGCCCAGTGTGAGCGTGTAGTTTGACTCGTCGGAGATGACGATCAGGGGCCAGAGGAAGTCATTCCAGGCGCCCACGAAGGCGAAGATGCCGACGACGGTCATGGTGCCTTTGACCTGAGGCACGCAGATCCGGTAGAACCGCTGCCAAAGATTGGCGCCGTCCACCTCGGCCGCCTCCTCAAGCTCGTCCGGGATGCTCTTGAAGGCATTGGTCATGAGCAGAATGTTGACGGCGCCCACCATGCCTGGCAGGGCAACAGCCAGCAGGGTGTTCTGCAGGCCGACGCTTCTGACGATCAGGAACTGGGAGATGACCACGCCCTCGACGGGGATGACCATGGTGCCCATGAAAATCGTGAAGAGCAGGTTGCGCCCGCGCCACTTGAGCCGGCCCAGCGCATATCCGGCCATGGTCGAGAAGATCACGTTGCCGCCTATGGAAAGAATGGCGACAATCACCGTGTTCAGCATGTACCGGAAGACCGGAACCTGTCTGAAGACGGATATGTAATTATCCCAGGTGGGCGTCTTCGGGATGATATAGGGCGGAACCGCATAGACATTGTCGCCCTTGCCCTTGAAGGAGAGCGACAGCTCCCAGACGAAGGGTCCCACCAGCAGGATGAAGACCAATATGAGCACAAGGTACTGGACGACCTTGCCGACAGTGACTTTGGAGTGACTGTTTTTCATGAGTCCTCCCCCCGCTTCTGGATAATCTGCTGCAGAATGAGCATGGCTCCGACCACAATCAGGACTATCAGCGACAGAGCGCTGGCGTAGCCGGTCCTCGCCTGGATACCCGTTCCCTCCTTCTGGATGAGCATGGACATGGTGATGTCTTCGCCGCCGGGACCAGCCGTGCCGTTGGTGAGCACGTAGATTTCGTTGAACACGCGGAAGGCTGCGATGGTGGACAGCATCATGATCAGCACGATGGTGGATCTCACGCCGGGAATGGTGACATACAGGAATTGCCTTACCGGTCCTGCCCCATCCAGCGAGGCGGCCTCGTACACGGAGGCGTCAATGTTGGCCAGGGCGGTCAGATAGATGACCATGTAGTATCCCAGGCCCAGCCAGATGGTGACGAACATGGATGTGAACAGTATCAGCCAGCGATCACTGAGGAATGGGATCGGGCTGTGGATGATGTGCAAGGACTCCAGAACCGAGTTGACCAGCCCCTTGGGATCCAGCAGGTTGGTCCAGATCATCCCCACCACCACGGCCGACATGACCACGGGAGTGTAGAAGGAGGTTCTGAAGAACCCCATGATCCTGGAGTTCCCCTTGACCAGGTTGGCCAGAATCAATGGAAGAATCACCATAAAGGGGACCACGCAGACCACGTACAGAGTGGAGTTGAGCAGCGCGGTCCAGAAATAGTCGTCATGCACGATCGCCACGAAGTTCTGGATGCCGATGAACTTGCCCGGTCGCAGCAGCGTGGAATCGGTAAAGGCCAGCCGGCAGGTATTCAGCGCAGCAACGATGACGAATATGAAGACGATGGCAAAGGCCGGGAAGACGAACAGGTAGGGGGCCAGGGTCGTGGTCCAATGGGTCCCCTTGCCGCCTTGCCTCCCGGCTTGAGACCCGCCGGGCCGGCCGAGGGCAGAAGCCTTCGGCCGGACGGCGGAAGAGTCAACGCGGCTCATAGTTACTGCAGCTTCTCGTTGGCGTACTTGACGGCCTTGTCCAAGGACTCCTTAGCGGTCTGCTTGCCTTGCAGAGCCAGAGCGGCCTGCTGCTGCAGGTAGTCCTTGCCATTGGCATCGGTGAACTCGGCAGGACGGCTTGAGTACCCGGTCTTCACGGAGTTCAGCGTGACCTTCAGCGCCTTGCCTTGAACATCACTGGTGTCGATGTTGGCATAGTAGGGATCATCAAGACCGCCCTTGCTGGAGGGGAAGGTGTTGGACTTCTTGGCGAATGCCAGCTGGTTCTTGGCATTGGTCACATATTGGACGAAGTCCAGGGCGAGCGTCTTGTTCTTGGTCTGGGCGTTGACGGCCAGCATCTCATAGGCCAGGCTGGCGGACTTGCCCTCATCGCTGATCTTGGTACCCACAGCCAGATGCTTGTACAGATCAGGAGAGTTCTGCTTGAAGTCCGCCGCCGAGTAGGCGCTGCCGCCCATGGCCACGATGGAGCCCTTCTGGAAGAACTCGCCCTGCTGAGACCACTGCGCGCTCAGGGCCTCCGGCGGAATTCCCTTCTTGTTGAACAGGTCGACGAAGCGCTGCAGGTGCTTGACGGCCTTGGGTGAATTGAAGATGTACTTGGTGTGGTCCTTGTTCATGATGGGAATGCCAGCCGAAGCATAGTCATCGACGGCACCGCCCAGCATGGTGGACATGTAGGCCCCGCAGCCGCTCTTGACCATGGTGTCCGCCTGAGAGAAGTAGTCGTCCCAGGTCACAGGCAGCTTATTGGGATCCAGCCCGCACTTCTGCATGAGCTCGGTGTTGTAATAGGTGGGTCCATCGTTGACGTACCAGGGGAAGCCGTAGGCACCCTCCTCGATGTCCTTGCCCTTGAAGGTCACCGCATCCCAGGCGTTCTTGTAATAGTTGTTTTGAGCCTTGGGAGCTTCCTTGCTGATGTTCATCAGGGCCCCGGCCTTGGCCAGGCCGTACATCAGGGAGGGGCCGGCATCGATGATGTCGGGCAGGGAATTGGCTGCAGCGTCGGCGGACAGCTTCTGCTCATAGTTGTCCGAGGGTTGGTCGATCCACTTGATGGTGGTGCCGGGATGCGACTTCTCGTAGGCCGAAATCAGGTTTTTGAAGTACGGCGTGTACTTGTCGTTCTTCAGATTCCAGGTCTGGAAGGAGATCTCGCCTGACGGCTTGCCGTCCTTCGGCCCGCCTGAACTGCTGTTGCTTCCACCGCACGCCGCCAGCGAACCCGCCATGGCAGTCGCGCAGATCAGTACTGCTACCTTCTTCAGTGCTCTCATCGGAGCTTCCTTTCTGTTTTTACTACTCACTTCTTTGTGGAGCTTCCGGTCGGCCCAAATAGACGAACGAACCGGCCGGACAGACACCCATGGTCAGGCGATTCAACGCCTGGAGAGTCTCAAGGTGGTGAATTGGAAGGGAACCAGATCCAAGAAGGCCCCATCGGCTTGTGCCCCCTGCTCGGAGCACAGGCCTGGCCGCACGCCCTCGGGCACAGGACCATCCTCCAGGGAGTTGGTCTCCTTCACGGTCGCCCCCTGCAGGACGGACCCTGTGTGCAGCCTGGCCTTGGAAGGCGAAGAATCCGGGTTGTAGACCCTGACAATCACATCGCCGCTGTCGTCATCAGCCGTCTTGATCCAGTCGATGACGGTGGTACCCTGAATATCCTCGACACCAGCCAGCGGCTCAACGGCAGGCAGTCCATGGTGGAAGACCGGAGCGTTGAGGGCATAGGCTGCTTGCAGAATGTCAGCCTGGGTGTCCCCAGGGACGATGGACCAGGCGAAGCTGTGCTTGCCCCTGTCGGTATGCGGATCGGGAAAGACCGGAGCGGAAAGGAGGGTCAGTCTGACCAAGGTACCTGCCTCTTTGCCGGCCTTCTCGTCGTAGTGGATCGGTGTGGTGTCGCCGCCGTATGTCGAAGCGTTGACCACGCCGACGGCAAGGTCGTCGTCGCTGATTCTGACGAATCGGTGCGTGCAGCTCTCGAACTGGGCCTCTTCAGCAGCGTTGTTCTTCTGGATTGGCCTATCGATGAAGCCGTATTGGCACTCGAATTGCGCGTACCTGGCCTGAACGGCGACGGGAATGTCCACCTTGAGCAGCTGCTCGTCCTGATGCCAGTCCACATCAGCAGCGAAATCCAACTGCCTGCCGCCGGGAGTCAGCCCGATCGTGGTCACGATAGTGGTTTCACCATGCCGACGCGATACCCGCACGCCGGAATCCAAGGCCTCCATGGTGACTGGGTCGTCGACCGGAGAAGCGGTCAGCAGGGCATCACGCTCCAGATCCCAGGCATCCCACATATAGGGCTCGTCCTTGAAGAGCTCGTATCCGCCCACCGAGGAGCCTCGCGGGACCAGATCCCTGCCGGAGGTCCTGTCAAGAATGGAATGGACCTCGCCATCCGAGCCGACGACGGCATGGATAAGACCATTATCCATGACGAATCCGTCGCCCTCTTGACTGACTTGGACAGGCCGGATGCCCTCTGGGCCTTCCTGGGCCTGGACTGGTCCAACAGCCTCCCAAGCCTTCTGGCCCCTGCCGTCCATGGGCACCAGCCGAGCATCGGATACCATGGGAGCCTGCGGTTGGGCGGAAGCTATGACGCGGGCAGCCTCATCGCCGATCTGCTCCAGACGGGCGATGTCCCTGCGGTAGTCCTCCCTGGCCAGTCTGTGTACCCAGGAGATGGCAGACCCTGGAAGAATGTCATGGAACTGGTTGAGCAGCAGCGTGCGCCAGATTTGGTCCAGCTCCTGACGGGGGTAGGCGTATGAGTCATCGACCAAGCCGGCGTAGGCGCAGAGGTATTCAACCGTGCGCAGCATGGCCTCCTCCTGCCGGCAGCCTCGCTTCATATCCTGCTGGGAGGTCAGGGTCTTGCGGTGCAGCTCCAGATAGAGCTCGCCCTTCCAAACGGGCATTTCGGAACCGGCCTCCGCGCGGATCTCTTCCTCGGACTGGCGGAAGAAGTCTGCAGGAGCCTGATACCGCACCTTGGCCGATCCCTCCACGTCATGCAGGCGCTCATAGCGTCCCAGCATCTCCCTGGTGGTGCCGCCGCCACCATCGCCATAGCCGAACAGCACCAAAGCCTTGGTCGAGATGTCCTTGTCCTGGTAGTTCTCCTGGGAATGGTTGAGCTCGCGGGCCGTCATGCTGGAGGCATAGGTATCCATGGGAGGGAAATGCGTGAAGATGGCCGTGCCGTCAATGCCCTGCCAATCAAAGGTATGATGCGGGAATTTGGTCGTATCATTCCAGGAGATTTTCTGCGAAAGGAAGGAAGTCATTCCTGCACGGCGGGCAATCTGCGGGAACTGACCCGTATAGCCGAAGCTGTCCGGCTCCCAGACCACGGTTGTATCCACCCCCAGATGCTCCCGGTAGTACCGCTTGCCATAGGTGAACTGACGGGTCAGCGACTCCCCTGAGGGAAGCATGCCGTCAGACTCCACCCACATCCCTCCGACGGGGATGAACCTGCCTTCTTGGATACGTTGCTTGACGCGGGCGAAGAGATCGGGATGATCCTCCTCCAGCCATGCATACTGTTGGGGCGAGCTCATGGCGTAGATGAATTGAGGATCACGCTCCATCAGCGCAAGCATGTTCGAAACAGTCCGCGCCACCTTGCGTCTGGTCTCCCGCTTGGGCCAGAGCCAGGCGGAGTCAATATGGGAATGCCCTACTGCCGCATGATCCAGGGCACTTGGGGTCGCAGGCACTGCAAGCACACCAGCCAAGGCCTGTCGAGCCGGCCCCAGTGTTGCCAGGTCACGCTCATCATAAATATTCAGCGAACGCTGCAGGGCTTTGCCCAAACGCCAGTACCGCGGCTGGCTCTGGTCGCACTCGCGGATCAGCTGGGCAGTGACCTCAAGATCCATGTAGTAGTTCCATGCCTCATGATCAAAATGGCAGACGTCCATCTGCTTGAGGACATTAGGCTCATCGGCGCGACCGGTGGTTCCCTCCCCCAGCTGCGTCTCCACAAATGCGGGGGTGCCGAGCAGGAGCGGATTGCAGGCCGCCTCCAGATAGATGGTAAAGGTTCCGTCAGGGTTGATGACCGAAGCCTCGTCACGGGTCGGATTCCCGTCCAGGTCGGTGCCGTCGAGCGGAATCCATCGGTTGCGGGGATTGACCGCCTTGATGATCGATCCATCGCTCCTGTAGGCCTGGGCTTCAAAATGACCGCCGGGCGCATCGGGATGCCAGCCCAAGTCGACCACCAGCTCGATCGGTGCCCTGGTCGCCCAGTCGGCATCAACGCGGCCGGTCACCTCCATCCAGGTGGTCCCCCAGGTTGTGCCCCAAGTATCCCCTAGGGAGAGAGGCTGGAAATCCACGTTCTTGCTCTGTACTTTCCCGAAGAACTCCGATGATGGTATCGGTTCTCCGGAAATGACGAAAGAGCGGACTTGAACCTGTCCCACAGGCCGCTCAATCTTCGGTAGCACGCGTTGACGCATGACACGGTCGCACTTGTCAAGCACGCGTTCTATCTTCAGCTGCATCCTCACAACCTCCTCGTAGGTCCGCTTCGCAACTCTACTAAAGCGGTTTAGTTTAATTATACCCCTTTGCATCCCGTCGATACGCTCGGACAATACTGGCGTGTCTAGCCTGGCAAACATGTCTGCGCTGGTCAGGGCATAAAAAAGCCCCGCGGGCTTTCGCTCGCGGAGCTAGGAGACGACAGCCGTCTAAAGCTCAGGCCTGGGCCAGAGCCTCGACGATGTAGTTGTTGATGGTGGCCTTGACGACCTCAAGATGGTCGGACTTGTCGGCGGCGATCAGTTCGGCCTGCGGCTTGTCAAGGCTGTACTCCTCCAAGGAGGCCAGCGTGGCCGTGCCGTCCTTCACCGTCGAACCGATGCCGGATTCGAAGGAGGAGTAGCGCTCCTGCTGCAGCTGCTCGATGTAGCCGTCCTCGTGCATCTTGGCCGCGACCAGCAGGCCGGCGGCGTAGGTGTCCATGCCCACGATGTGGGTCCTGAAGAGGTCCTCAGGCAGGAAGGAGGAGCGACGAGGCTTGGCGTCGAAGTTCAGGCCTCCACGGGGCCCGATGCTCCCATTGGCCAGCACCTCCCACATGACGGCGGTGGCATCGTAGAGATCCGAGGGGAACTCGTCCATGTCCCAGCCGATCAGCTTGTCGCCCTGGTTGGCATCCAAGGATCCCAGGAATCCAGCCTCGCGGGCCACGCGGACCTCATGCTGATAGGTGTGCATGGCCAGGTTGGCGTGGTTGCCCTCGATGTTGAGCTTGAAGTTATCCTGCAGGTCGTAGGTGCGCAGGAAGTTGATGGTGGTAGCCGCGTCGTAATCGTACTGGTGAAGCGTGGGCTCCTTGGGCTTGGGCTCGATCAGGAACTGCGCGTCGAAGCCGATCTCCTTGGCGTAGTCCACGCACATGTGGAAGAGGGCGGCCATATGGTCCTGCTCCTCCTTCATCCGGGTGTTCCAGAGGGATTCGTAGCCTTCACGGCCGCCCCAGAAGACGTAGTTCTCGGCACCGAGCCGCTTGCCGATCTCCAGGCTGTGCTTGAGCTGGCCCGCCGAGTATGCATAGATGTCAGCGAAGGGCGAGGTGCCGGCGCCGGCCTCGAAACGAGGGTTGGTGAAGAGCGACGAGGTGTTCCAGAGCAGCTTGACGCCCGTGTCCTTCATGGCGGCCTCGATGCGGTCAACCACCTTGTCAAGATTGGCATCGCTCTCGCGCAGGGTGTCGCCCTCGGGAGCCAGGTCACGGTCGTGGAAGCAGAAGAAATCGACCCCCAGCTTGGTGAAGAGCTCGAAGGCGTAGTCCACCTTGGCCAGCGCCTGATCCATGGGATCGGTGTAGCGGTAGTAGGGCCTCTGCGCAGTGGGATCGCCAAAGGGATCCACCAGGCCCTGGTTGAAGGTGTGCCACCAGGCCACGGCGAAGCGCAGCCAGTCCTTCATAGGCTTGCCGGCCACCACCTTGTTCTTGTCGTAGTAACGGAAGCCCAGGCCCTCCTTGACACCCTGGCGACCTACGTATTCGATCTTGTCAACGTCCCACAGACCCATAATGCTCCTTTGCCTAATGCATTTGCCTTTACAGCGTTCACAGGGGAGGAAACCAGTTCCTGCCTCCTGAACAATAAGAGTAGAGGGACGGATCGATTTTGTCAATTCGTTGAATTATATAGACGGCGACCCTGCCTGCTCACGGATAGGAATGCGCAGGGAAACCCTGTGACGACCGTCGGAGACCTTGATCTCAAGCAGCATGGGTCCGCCTGAACCGTCTGAACCTGCTGACCGATCCGCCTGCACCACTGCCAAGGCTTGGCCGTAATAGGTGCGCGTATGCCCGGTCAAAAACCCTTCGGGATTGTATGGGGCGGCACACCCAAAGGCCAGCAGTCGGCCACCCTGAACGCGGGCAGTCAAATCCCCCGATACCGTGGGTTTGTCAATGCCCTGCTGGTCGGTATACCTTGCCCTCACAAAGCACAACCCTCCCGGGCGGACGGAGTCCCGATCGGCTGCCAGCCTGACCGTGGTCTGAGGCGCGGCTGACCGCAACCGACTCCGTCCAATCAGCCCGCCCGAGCTGTCGTAGGCCAAGGCCTCCAGCAGGCCGTGTTCATAAGGGCAGGAGAAACGGAATCGAGTGCTACCCCGCCAACGCGAGCGGCCAAGGCAACGACCATTCAGCATCAGCACAACCTCTTGAGCCCGGGCATAGACCTCCACCTGGGCGGTCCTGCCTTCGCAGCCGTCCCAAGACCATGAGTCAAGGGCATCTGTCATCTTCCAGGCGCTGGGAGAATGCCTCTCCCCCGAGTGATTGACGGGCCGCACAGCCAGATAGGGCCCTGTCTCACCTCCTAACGCCACCCGTGTGTACAAGGCCTCGCCCAGCGGCCTGCCTGTCAGATCCAAACGGCCGGAACCAGCAGTCAGCCATCCCAGCCCGCTGAACCGTGGAGCTTCCTGTCTATACTCCCAAGCACCCACGCCGACTTCGCCCAGATAATCCATACCTGCCCAGACGAAGTCTCCGATCAGGCGCGGGCAACGGGAGGCCAGACGCATGAACTCGTCGGCATCGCTGCAGAAGGTCTCCGTCCCCAGGATGAGCCGATGAGGGTATCTGCGGAGGTCTTGAAGGTATCGTTTGATTCCATAGTTGTATCCGGCCACGTCCATAAGTGCGAAGGCATCACGGGTCAGGCGGTCGCAGGACGGCAGGGTGGCACCTCTCTTCATGAAGTCCGCTCCCATGATTCCGGCCATCTCATTGAAGAATCGGCTCCCTACAGATCCATGGCGCTTAATCGAAAGTGACACGCTCCTCTTTGGCCCATCGTGCGCCACCTGCTTGGCCGCTTTCTTGCTCGAATACACCCCGAGCCCGATCGAACTCAGGAAGTTGAAGAAGATGTTGACCCCGCAGGTAACCGGTCGGCTCGCATCCTGACCGTGGAGGAAGTCAACCATGCGCCTGGTCAGCTCTACCCCCTTGGACTGGGCGGTTTCGCTGACCTCATTGCCAATGGAGTACATAATGACCGATGGGTGGTTGAAATCCTTGGCAACCATATCAGTCAGGTCCCTGCGCCACCATTTCGGGAGGTATTCCGCATAGTCATGGATGGTCTTGTGGATGTACCATTGGTCGGCATATTCGTCCAGGACCAGCATACCCAGACGGTCGCAAGCTGCCAGAAGACTTTTCGAACAAGGGTTGTGGGCGCTGCGAATGGCGTTGTAGCCATTACGTTTCAGCAACCTCACCTTCCGCTCCTCGGCCTCGGGCCAGGCGCAGGCGCCAAGGACCCCGTTGTCATGGTGGACGCAGGCACCCTTGAGAATCCTGCGAACGCCGTTGATGAGCAGCCCCTGATCCCCCCAGGCCACCGTTCGTATGCCGAATATCGCCTGAGCCTGGTCATGACAGCCCGATGAGGAGACGAAGAGCACCTGGCATTCATATAGCGTTGGGCTTTCCGGGCTCCATGGCTGGGCGCTAGGTAGGTCGATATCGACCTGGGCTCTGCCATCGAAATCCACAGGGACTGCGACCTCAGCCAAGGGCCCCGATTCATCCTTGTTGTTGCACAAAATGCGAACCTGCGCAGTCCCGCCTGACGATGCCCGCAATGAGACCCGGATGGCGCAGGGGTTGACCCCAAGCGTAGAGACTCTGATGCCGTCCGGGTACAGATACTGCGGGCCAGCACTCCAGAGCGCGACGGGCCGGTAGATGCCTGCTCCGGAATACCAACGCGAATTGGGCTGCTGGGCGTTGCGGGCGACAACACGGACCACGCCCGGTTCCCCCGGTCGGATTTTCCCACTCAGGTCGACAAAGAACCCCGTGTATCCATAAGGGTGAAAGCTCAGGCGGCGGTCATCCAGCCAGACCTCGCTGTGTTGGTAAACGCCCTCGAACTCCAGAATCATCGAATCGTGCTGCCTAAGACCGTCAGCACGTAACTTCTTGCAGTATTCGTAATCGCGCCCTACAAACCATCCGCTGTTAGCCTCGCTCGGGGCATCGGCCCTTCTGGGTTCTGCCAGCATGGCATCGTGGGGTAGCTCAACAGGCTTCCAGGGTTCTTTTGACTCATGCAAATGTCGATAATGCCAACCCTGGTTCCAATCCGTTGCCTGCATACAACTCCTCCGCCAGCGTTCATGATCACCAGTGCATAGCCGACCTAATCAACATTGATGGATAGAAGACCAGACTACTCCCGCCTGGATGGTTCGACCTTGGCTACCAGCCGAAACCCCGCCCCTTGAGCAGACAAGTTCGACGGCTGCAGATGGCAATCCTCTCCTTGGCACCTTGAACAGTTTTGGAACAGATGGAAAGGTTTGCGAGCAGATACTAAACAGTGTTAATATATAAACACTGTTAATAAAGTTCGCGAAGATCGCGTGACGGTACCACTCAAGGAGGAGGTCGATATGCGCAGCAGCACCTACGCCAGCACGCCGAAGGCCATTTCCGAGCTCAACCAGTCACGCATCGTCCAGTATTTGCACCAGCAAGGCACCAGTTCGCGAGCCCAAATGGCCCGGGACCTCGATCTGACACCGGCAGCCGTAGGCAAGCTGGTGGCCCGCCTGATGAGTCTGGGCCTGATCAGCGAGACTGGCAGTATGGACTCAGAGGGCGGCCGCCGATCCATCGGCCTGGCCCTGAACGCCGACCGCTACCAGGTCATCGGAGTCAAGTTCGCCCGCAGCCTGGTCAGCATCGGGCTGTTCGACATCAGCGGTCGCCTGCTGGACTCGGAGGAGCTGCCCCCCGTTGACCCCGGCAACATCCCAAGTGCCGTAGCCGATGTCCGAACCCGAGTGGCAGGACGACTTGAGACGAACCCCGCCATCGTGGCGGTGGGCATGGCCGTGCCGGGCCCTTATCTGCGCGAGAGTGGACGCATCGCCCTGGTCACCAGCATGCCCGGCTGGCGCAGCGTGGACTTTATCCACGAATTCGGTCAGGCCTTCCGCGTACCCACCTTCATCGAGCAGGACGCTCGGGCCGGGGCACTGGCCCAGAGCCTGTTCGACCCCCGGGTGAGTGCATCCAGCATGGCCTACTTCCTGGTGGGCGAAGGTGTAGGACTGGGTGTCATCGACAGGGGTGCCCTGGTGGACGGCAGCCAGGGAGCGGCCACCGAGATCGGCCACGTCAGCATCGATCTGAACGGTCTGCCCTGCGAGTGCGGCAACCGTGGCTGCCTGGAATGCTACTGCTCGGCTGTAGCCATCCACCGCCGCATGTGTCAGCCGGATGTGCGGAATCACTTCCCCGGAGTCGAGGCCATGACCCACGCCAAGGCATGTGCGAGCCTGTTCCACCGGGCTCGCTCTGGTCAACAGGCCGCCCAGGCTCTTGTGGATCAGATAGCCGACTACGTGGGCTATGGCTGCGTGACCATCGTCAACGCCTACAACCCCGCCCAGATTGTCATCGGAGACATGGTGGCCGCTGCCGGAAACCGCTTGCTGGAACGGGTTCGGTCCATAGTCTCCCAGCGCGCCCTGCCCGGCCTGCGCGAGCACACGCAAATCCTGCTTTCCCGCCTTCCAATCGACGCCACGCTGACCGGCGCTGCGGCAGTGGCGGCCAACCAATTTTTGGAGCACCCGGCCAGCATGGGCCGTACAGCTGTGACATCAACAAGCACAAGGCGGGCGCATCACCCGTCATCAGGAAAGGAACACCATGACCAGTAAACCCATGGTCCTCAGCATCGGCGAGATCCTCTGGGACGTTCTGCCTACAGGCAAGCGGGCCGGTGGCGCACCGGTCAACTTCAGCTACCATGCTGCCAAGAACGGGGCGGAAGGCTATGCCATCAGCGCCGTAGGACGCGACGACCTGGGCCGGGAGCTTGAGGAGGCTGTTCACCAGGCCGGCGTCGATGCCGTGCTGCAGCACAACGACCATCCCACCAGCACCGTCGAAGTTCAGCTGACCGAGGGCATCCCCCAGTACGTCTTCAAACCGGATGTGGCCTGGGATCATCTGGAGTACACGGATGACCTGGCCGGACTGGCCAGCAAGGCCGATGCCGTCTGCTATGGCACGCTGAGCATGCGCAACAGCAAGTCCCGCGAGACCTGCCTGCAGGTGCTGCGCCACACCAAGAGCCATGCCATGCGCTTCTTCGACATCAACCTGCGAGGCACCTTCTACAGCAAGGACCTGATCCAGGAGCTGCTGGACATGGCCACGGTCTTCAAGCTCAACGACGAGGAACTGGCCACCCTGCGCGACATGTTCCACGTTCCCGGAGCCACCGACGACGAGCTCTGCCGCTGGTTCATGGACCAGTGGCACTTGGACACCATCGTGCTGACCGCCGGCAGCGACTACAGCACGATCTATCTGGCGGACGGCCAGTCCTCCCACCTGCCTACGCCTGAGATCACCGTGGCCGACACGGTCGGGGCCGGCGATGCCTTCTCCGGAACATTCGCCATCAACCGCCTGCTGGGGGCCTCCCTGACCCAGGCCCACCGGGCTGCCGTCAACACCGCCGCCTTCGTCTGCACCCAGCAGGGCGCATGGCCCGAATATCCCGAGCATATCCCCGACTATCTGGGCCAGCAGGGTCAGTGACCCCCCTGTTTGAACATGATTTGGTCCCGCCCTGTCGAGCTGTCAATGCCGACTGGACGGGACCAAACATATATATCTACGGAATCGGAATTTACCAGATGCCGATGAGCCGCCACCAGCCCAGACCCACGGTCAGGAAGATGGCCACGGTCACCAGTCCGCAGATCAGGCCGATCCGCAGGAACTCAGAGGTCTTGACGTATCCGGCACCGTAAATCAAGGCCGCCGGTCCGGAGGCGTAATGGGTCATGGCGCCGATCAGACCGCTGGCGCATCCCAGCATCAGCGCTGCAGGCATGGCGGGGACCCCGGCAGCCACGGCCACGCTGACGAAGAGCGTGTAGATGGCCGCCACCTGAGCCAGCTCGGAAGCGAACATGTAGTGGATGAGGAAGTAGAAGACCGTCAGAATGACCAGGACCAGCACCCAGGGCAGGCCCTTGACCAGTCCGGCGATGATCTCCCCCGCCCAGGTGGTGACGCCCAGGGTGTTCAGCGGTTCCGCCATGCCTACCAGGACGCCGAAGAAGATCAACGTGGACCAGGCCGACTTGTTGGCCACCATATCCTGCCAGGTGATGATCTTGGTGCACAACAGCACGGCCACGCCCAGGAAGGCCACGGTGGTGGAGTTGATATGGATTATCGAGCCGGTCGCCCAGAGGACCAGCATGACCAGGAAAGTCACAGTCATAATCCACTCGTGCATGCTCAGCGGACCCATTCCCCTGAGCTCGTCCTTGGCATCCTCCTGAGCCTGAGGAACGTTCTTCAGAGTTGGCGGGAAGATGCGGTAGATCAGGGCGGGGATGATGATCAGGCAGATCAGGCCGGGCACGATGCCGGCCAGGGCCCAGGTGCCCCATCCGATGTCCACATGGAACTTCTGGGCCAGCTGTCCTACGACCGGGCCGGCCGCCATGGCCGTCAGGAACATGGCCGAAGTTATGGCGTTGACGTTGTTGGCCGTGATCGCCAGGTAGGCGCCGATGCGCCGCCGGGACTCGTCAGTGTCCGGCTTTGAACCCTGCACGTCGCTGATGGAGGTGATGATCGGGAATAGAATGCCGCCCAGACGAGCCGTGTTTGACGGGGTAGCCGGAGCCAGGACCAGGTCGGCGGCCGAGAGTCCGTATGCTGTGCCCAGGCTGGACTTGCCTAATCGAGACAGAAAGACCAGGGCAATCCTGCGGCCCAGTCCGGTAGAGACAAAGCCCTGGGCGATGAAGAAGGCCGCCACAATCAGCCAGATGGATGCGCTGCCCAGTCCGTTGAAAGCCGCCTTCTTGGGATCCAGGGCACCGGTCAGCATCCCCACGGTCATGCCGATGATGGCCACTGCTGAGGTGGGCAGAGGCTGCAGAATCAGCCCTAGGATGGTGCCTACGAAGACTCCCAGCATGTGCATGCCCTGGGCGGTCAGCCCCTTGGGAGGCGGAATCAGGAAGATGACCAACCCTACCGCTACACAGATCAGAGCCTTGACCAGCTGGCTCGTATTGAAAGGCTGGCTGGCCTCTGCCTGGGGGTCTCCCCTGCCCTCACGTGTTCGTACTGTTTCACCCATCATTGCTCCTTCGCTCATGATCCGGCGTATGACCGCCTGGAAACCACCGACCTCTTCGTCGGCTTGCTCATGTGGACTTATGCTATGCGGCAGGCGGCAGGGGCGACAAATAAGCACTGCCTATATGAAGGAGCGCCATATCTGGCGGCCGTCCATGACCTCCAAGGCCCGTCAAAGAGCGGCAAAAAGGGCTTAAGCGCAAATAGATTCTGCTTATTTGCCGGTGTGTCCAAGGCTTTTCTAGGCTGATT
Source organism: Bifidobacterium sp. ESL0825 (assembly GCF_052606465.1). Classification (NCBI taxonomy): domain Bacteria; kingdom Bacillati; phylum Actinomycetota; class Actinomycetes; order Bifidobacteriales; family Bifidobacteriaceae; genus Bifidobacterium; species Bifidobacterium sp. ESL0825. Next base: position 152,053 of record NZ_CP199589.1, on the reverse strand, counting down.
GCAGAGGTCCGGCAACGCGGCCGGCCCCGATCGTGAAGGACAAGTGAGACCATGACAGGATTCGATACCATCAACGATTCCTATGCCAACCGGGGACTGGGATTCGACTATGAGCAACGGCGCGAGCTAAAACTGGACGGGCTGCTGCCTGCTGCCGTACAGGATGACGAACAGCGCGAGCGCATCGTTTACCGCCGCTTCCTGGCCCAGCCCACCGATCTGGACAAGCGACTCTATCTGATGAGCATCTGCCGCACCGACCGTCGGCTCTTCTACAGGAGCATGGACAAGCACCTGACTGAGTACATGCCCATCGTCTACGCCCCCACCGTGGCCCAGTCCATCCAACGCTACGACGAGTTCTATTCGGGCAGCGATGTGGCCTACATCTCCATCGATCACCCTGAGGGAATCGGCGATGCCCTGGACCAGTACGCCGGCGATCGGCCCATTGACCTGGTGGTCTGCACCGACGCGGAAGGCATTCTTGGCATCGGCGACTGGGGCGCTCAGGGCGCTGAGATCCTGACGGGCAAGCTGGCGGTTTACACCGCTGCTGCCGGCATTGACCCTTCGCGCGTTCTGCCGGTGATGGTGGATGTGGGCACCAACCGCCAGGCCCTGCTGGACAATCCCGACTACGTGGGCAACCACTTCGCCAGGGTCAGAGGCCAGCGCTACGACGACTTCATCGATGACTTCGTCCAACAGGTCCTCCAGCGCTATCCGGAGGCCCTGATCCACTGGGAGGACTTCGGCAGGCCCGAGGCCGCGCCCGTCCTCAAGCGCTATCAGGATCGGATCCTGACCCTGAATGACGACATCCAGGGCACTGGCGTGACCGTCCTGGCCGCACTGATCGCCGCCAGAAAAATCGCCGGAACGGACCCCAAGGACACCAAGATCATGGTCTTCGGCGCAGGGACCGCCGGCGTGGGCATCGCCGACCAGATCGTGGACGACCTGATCATCCGCCAGGGCATGGATCCCAAGACCGCGCGCAGCAGGGTCCTGCTCTTCGACCGTCAGGGTCTGATCGAGCAGGGCCAGGATGATCTGACCGAGGGCCAAACCCGTTATGCACGCAAGCCAAATGAGTTCGCTTCGGTCACCGACAAGACCTCGCTGGCAGAGGTTGTCGACGCCTTCCAACCCACGGTGCTCATCGGCACCTCGACCAAGCCTGGAGCCTTTGACCAGAACGTTGTGGAGGCCATGGCCAAGCATGTGGAACGGCCGCTGCTCTGCCCCATCTCCAACCCCACGGAACTGGCCGAGGCCAAGGCCGCCGACGTGATCGCCTGGACCCACGGCCGCGGCTTCGTCATCACCGGCACCCCCTCAAAGCCGGTTGACTACCAGGGCGTCACCTATTCCATCGGACAGGGCAACAACGCCCTCATGTATCCCGGCATCTGCTTCGGGGCCATCGTCGCCAAGGCACGGCTGGTCACCAAGGGAATGTTGTTGGCCGCAGCCTATGCCATCTCCGACATGATCGACGTGGACAAGCCCGGAACCGCCGTGCTGCCGCCGGTGGCCGACCTCAAGGAGATCTCGCGCCGGGTCGCCACTGCTGTGGCTGAACAGGCGGTTCAGGAGGGTCTGAACCGTGAGCCGATCGAGGATGTGGACGCCGCCGTGGCCAAGGCCCAGTGGCACTATGATGCCTGAGCGAAACCAGCGCCTTCGCTTCCTGCAATATTGAGATTGTGGTCCGGCCAGCACGATTTATGAACGACGATCGTGTTGGCCGGACCACAATCATGAGCCAAGCCGTATCAATATTCCCCAGGTGTCAATATTCTTAAGTCCAGTCGACAATGATAGGGTGGTGGTAAGTAGTCTTTCGCCAAAGTTGACGGATAAGCAATAATAATCTGAGCAACAATCAAGGGAAGCGGCTCATGACCTATATGGATAATGTCCGCGACCTCGAGCTGCTTACCATGCTGGCCCGGTACGGCAGTTTCACCGACGTCGCGTTGGAGGCAGGCATCTCCCAGCCTGCGGTCTCGCAGGCCATCAGAAGGCTGGAAAAGCGCCTGGGAACCAGGCTGGTCCAAAGGCAACGCTTCGGAGCAGGTGATGGCACACAGCTCACCCAGGCAGGAAGAACAGTGGTGGATCATGTCGGCCAGGCCCTGGATCTGATCAACTCCCTGCCTGAGGCCTTGGCTGCGAGAACCGGGATTCGGCGGCGCACTATAGGCCTGCCTCCCATCATCTCATCGCTGCTGAGCTCCGGACAAGGGCAGCAAGAGCAGTGTGACCCAGACAAGAGCACGACCGTAGAAACCATAGGATCTCAAAAACTTCTGGACCAGATAGAGGACCACCGTGTGGACTATGGGGCCGTTGCCAGCGTGGACGAATCGCTGAGCGTGGATGGCGTCGAAACGACCAAGCTGGCCTCCTTCCCCTTCGGCATGGTTTGTACTCAGTCCATGGTTGAACGATTGGGTGCGGCAGGAATGACCAGTCTGCATCCCGAGGATCTGGCCATGCTTCCCGGGGACGTCCCCTTCGCCACCCTTAACCGTGATTTCGTCCATGCCCAGGCCGCTGAACGGCTGATTCACCTGTCTGAACCAGTCAGCCACCTGATCGAGGTCTCGGACGTGGAAACCTTGAAGTTGGTAACCACATCCGGCCTGGTCTGCAGCCTGATCACCTCGGCTGGCGTACACCCTGGCGACGGCCTGCATTTCATTCCCTTTGCCGGGGATGACATGCCTCATTTCAACATCTTCCTCTTCAACGATACCAAGCGGGAGGCCTTCCACGAGGACGTGGAGGAGGTGCACGCCTTCAGCGACTATGCCACCAGTCGACTGGGCTCTGTGGCTTGACCAGGATTCAAGTCAATGCCCAGGGAGAAGCGGGAATATCCGCAGCGTCCATCTGTTGTATACTGACGAGGCCGGTCCGTAATGGCACCGGCAGAGCTTGATAATTCAAGATTGGGGCTGATCGGTTTCGACGGTGACCTGTTCGTCGCAGGGAAGCGTGCCGAGAACGCGGGGGTCCGCTCGTTAATGTCCTCCCGCAAACAACAAGTGCTAAATCTAACCGCACTGAGTTCGCTCTCGCTGCCTGAGCTTCGCGCCAGGATTAACCAGTGAGCAGCTGCTCCGTTCACTCCCCTTCGCCTTCGGGGGGATGCTGAGCGTCATTAAGAAGACTCGCCTGAACTGCTGCGCCACAGGGCGGTTCGGGGACTTTTACTGCGGCTATGCCCGCCACCGGTTGTCTGCGACACAGGTGGGGGCAGACAGATAGCCACAAAGGCCAGCAGACTACGCACGTAGAAGACTGAGGGTGCGGTCACCGGACCGGGGTTCAATTCCCCGCAGCTCCACCAAGAGGCCTTTGCATACACTTGGAAGGCTTACATTGGAATTCCGTCTTTTTGAAGAATTCAAAGTTGATTACCGATTCAATTCTTCACTAAACCAATTCAATACTTATGAAACCAATTCAAGACAGCTCACACTATTTTATCTACAGTTTAAAAGAAACATTTGAAGCAGATCGGAACGTCTCGTTTAAGCCAGTTATTGATTTGGGCTTAACGGTCCAATTCGTTTATGACCCTTGAACCGAACCAGCGATTCAGTCATAGTTGATATCTAGACACGTCATCATGTCGAAAGAATATTGAAATTCCAAAAAAGACAACGCCTTTCCTTGTTATCAACAAAAACAAAAATACAGTCATAGTAAATATTAATCATTACATTCATTGTCTTTTAACTATGGAATGCTAAATGGCATAAATACATTATATGGTAACTTGCAATAATTAAAATCAGACATATCTTGAACTTGCTTAAAATACAGTTGAAATTGAAGCCAGAAATTTAAAGATTACATATCAAAGCCTAGAAGTCTTTGATTGCGCTTTAGGCAGCAAAAGACACATAAGCTATTCAGCAAACTCTTATCCATTTTTATTTCATAGCCTTGCACAGGGTTGAAGCCATCAACCTCGATGGTTCTCAGAAGCGAATCCTTACAACTGAGCTGTCTTGATACAGTTTTGAGCAGAACTTTATACCGTAAAGAGCCTTATAATACAGAAGATTTAAATCACACTACTTCACTTCGCAAAGGTGCAACAACACTACAGCTATTCATGCCGTTTGAATCTGTTAAACTGAGTTAAAACTTGCGCGGGAGAACTATAGAGTTTTACTACACATGGAAATAAAATTCAGCATTAACGCTTCTTAACTAACAACTGCAGCTCTTTTACATCGTGAATCCTCTGTTTTTCATACAAAACGTCTATCGGCTCTGACACAACCGAGAAGTCGTCTATACCCGTTAGATCTGCTGAAGAGAAGTTGACACCGTTTAGAGTTGCCAAAGGCAATTGAACATCCGTAAAAATTGACCCAAAGCAATCGACATTCTCCATATCAGTCTGCTCAAAATTAACACTCTGCAAAGTCGCCATGATCATATTTACATCAGCTAGAGTGGAATGAGAAAAATCAGCATTTTGCAAAGTAACATGAGAAAAATTTGCATTTGATAGATTAGCATGGGTAAAATCAGCATTTTTTAATCTTGCATAAGTGAAATTTGTGTTTGCCAGATTCGTTTCACAAAACTTAGCCTTCCTAAGGATAGATTCTTCAAACGTTGCTTCAACGATAATCGACTTTGTAAAGTCTGCATCAGACAAATTCATATCTGAGAAATCGACAGGCCCCGAAAAATGTGCAGACCTAAATGATGTTGCACACTTACCACTCATTCCTTTGAATGTTGCAATGTTTATGGTTGAATGATCAAAACTGGTTATGCCGTTTTCCGGAAGATCAGCGTAAGATAAGTTTAACTTATTACATGTAATACCTTCAAAATCAAGCTGTTCACATATATTACTCCCGTGGAGGTCCAGGTCAATATTCTCCCAATACGAACTTTGATGAAAAGAAGCAGCCGTATCGTTACTAAATTGTGTCAAATGATCTCTGATTGCCTTTAGTATAGTCAATTCAACAGGGCCGTCATCTTCGCGTGTAGTTCTTAGATATCCGCACAAGATATCTATGATTTGTTGACGAGTGTATGGCCAGGACTGGCCTGCTCTAACAAGATATTGAACGCCAGCTATACGCGTGGATGGCTTGTCATCCCCTAACAGACGAACAGCAGTCAATATATCATTAATTTCTTGCTTAGCCACTTGACGCTGTTCTTCTCTTTCTGCCGCAGCACGCTCTTGATATTTGATTACAAGGTAACCTACTGCGCCAATACCACCGATTATGGTCAGTGCTGTAGCAGTCTTGTTTAGCGGTTGTGCATCGCCAGCCAAAATATTCGAACCACCACCTATCGTGAGCATAACTAGTACCAGAACGAATGCAATTACTGCGAGAAAAACCCAAATAATGATTCGTTCCAGTAGCGATAGGGAACCCAACCGATGGATTAATGAACGACTACGTGCATGATTGCATTCGTCGTTTTTCTGCTCCTTTTCACTCATATAGCTAATATTATGTCACATTGGCTATATCAGCATGTTAACCACATATGATGCTCTAGCTCAAGATAACAGGCCAATAAATTTGTTATTTGAGGAAGATAACAGTGCTTATGCATGAAGTTTCGTTATCTCCATTGCAGTGAGACTATTACACTAAAACACAGTCTTGAGAGACAATAAAGAGTTACCTGACACTGTAGTGGTGCTTGACTGTATCGCAGACTTCAATCTTTATAATGCATCTGCTATTTGAATTTGTTCAGAAGGAATTGGTACTGTATATATCAACTGAACCCATTGCCAAACAAAGCTTTATAGAGAGAAACCATTCAATTAAATGCATAAGAGCAAACCGCATTGACTTAATGTCAATCATTCGCCTATGGCGCCTTGCAGAATGGCTATGGGCGAGCGCCGCAAAGCAGGCCGCGCCGTCAGCATGGTCGCCAGCGAACCGACGACGATGATCGGCAACCCGCATATAAGGAAGAACTGCCAAGGAAAAACCATGGACAGACTGTGTATAAGGGGCCAGTAGACCATAGCTGTGCTCAGCCCGACCAGTCCGGTGCCGCCTGCTGCGATGATAATGCCTGTGGTCATCACGATGGTGCCGTCCAATATGGATATAGCAGTCAGCTGCCGCGGGTTTGCGCCGGCAATTGACAGGAGCGCCAAATCGAGGTCACGATCCCGAGCGGCGATGGCGAACCCCGCGATCACGCCGACCAGGGAGACCAGCAGCGCTGCCCAGAAACCATAGAGCAACTCCAGGGTTCCCCCCGATGTGACGTTCTCTATTCCCGGTACCTTGTTCATGGCGATGGTACTGGTGCCTCCGGCAGCCAACAGACCACCAACCAGAAACATACAGGCAGTCAGAGCTATTACTGTTGAGCCGAATGTAGTGTCTCGACTCCTGGCCACAGCCTGTGAACGCGCTATCCGCCAGACAGCAGATGACGAGGGGACCAGAGCAGTCCAAAGTTGAGTGACCCTGCTTATAACTGGCCCCCCAGAACGTGCCAAGGCAATCAGCAGCAAGAGAATAGCAAACAGCGGTCCACTTCCAACGGCACTTATGACCGCCTGGACTTGCTTAGGCTCTAAGGACCCAGAGCCGCTGTGCGAAAGATAGGTAAAGACAGGCAACGGCAATAGCAGCAAGGCCAGCCCAAGGAAAAGCGATACAAGACCACGTCCATGTCTCGGCCGTTCAACCGATTCGCTCTCCTCAGCACGGCGCACCATCCGGACGGGTGTCATCTTCCTCAAATCCTGCAATGTCCGGCTGGTCGCCAAGACGGCAGTGGCCAATCCCACTGCAAGACCAGTCAGGGCAGACCTGGGAAAACCGCGCCAAGTAAAAGCGAAATGCACCGGTATTCGCATTCCAGCGGAATACCAATCGAGGATCCTTCCAGCCAGCGCAGGTGAAAGAGCCGCAGCAACGAGGGAGGCTGGTAGAACCAAAATCATCACCTGCAAAAGTGTAAGTACCAGGATCTGCTTAGGCGTAGCGCCCAGCAGCGGAAGAAGGGCCAGCCCCTGCCGACGTTGGCGAATCGATGCCTGCAGGGTGTGCTTGATCACCAAACAGCCGAGCACAATGACCGTGAGAAAGACCAGACTCAGGACCGAAGCCAGGCTCTTGGCAGGATCCCTGGTCTTGGCCGACAAACCCTGGTAATAGCTGTTGACACCCATGCTCACGCTCATGGCACAGAGCAGGGTTTGGGTGACCACAAGAACGATAAAGACGCCAGCCCAGATGCCACTATTGGCTTTCAAATCACGTAAGGCCCAAGTCATGTTTCATCCACCTGCCACGTCCTCGTGTGTACACTCGGCTATATTTCTGTATTTACATGAATAGTCGATCGACGCTGAAGACAACATCCGGCAAACCCCTGAAACGACCCTGAATCAACCCTGATTCAACCTTATGATACCGAGCTTATTGCGATCGTATGCCTTACATCGTCTAGGCGTCACAGCATTGAAACGAAGCCCTTTAACTGGAGAGGCCTAACAAACAAGCAATTCCAGCTCATTGGCCAGTTCGATAGTCATCCTGTTTCTCGGTCCGCAACCAGGACAGTATGCAAACTACATGTCCTTTGGCCATATTTATATTTAACTATATAAACTCACAAAGAGAGACGATGATAGAGCGAGATTCAATTATGTCCACCACAAAAGATCATTCGAATATTTCCCCGATGTTTCATCCGGCAGAAAGTTGGCACGCTGAAAATGTTAACCAGTTTTTTGCAGCCGTAGTGTCCTCTGTCATACTTCTCGTATGCGGAATTAGTCTCAGGTCAACGGAGTATAGCTTAATCAAAAATCAAGCAGAGCAGCGGTGGTATGAGCACAGTATTTTCTTTACTTTTTTTCACAATTTTGTGCATAACGGTTTTTATACAGATCCTGCTAATATGTTGCTGTCATTATGGGGATTAATCCTAGGTGTCGCTCTTGTCACAGCTTTCCTGGAAACAAAGACCGTCGAGTCTTCCAACACCGCGAGTGCATTCTACCTATTTGTCTGCTTACTGTCGTGTGCTATTGTCATCATCACAGGCTATATAGCACCTGACATGTTTAAACAGTACGATTTTGGTCTGAGTTCGTTATTGACAATCATCAGCGTTTGCATAGCAGCCTTTGCCCTTAGCTATGGCGTAAAACAGGTCATTTCATCTCGTGCAATGCAAAAAAACGAAATGCTGAGATCAAATCACCTCAATGAATATCGATCATTAACTAAAAGATCGTCGGTTAGAAGACTTCCGAGAACTGATACTATTCTTCGCCCTATTTTCGGATTGACCCTCATGACCACTCTTGCAACATTTATAGCATGTGGAATAGCAGCGCTATTCGGCAGAATGAGCAATCATCTAGTCGTCCGTATAATCACCTTGGTCATTGCTGTTGTACTTGAACTAATCCCCTGTTCGTTTGATCGTTTCTTTATGTTACAAATCGGCGTTTACGGTCAACCAAACGAAGAGAATCAAACTCAATACAAATGTCCCAAATTAAAATACCATTTCCCTACAGCAGTACTTTCTTGGATTATATCAATTTTACCCTTTTCCCTTGTATTAAGCCCAACAACTACGTTGATGTTCGTGTTTACGATTTTGATCCCGATATTGATTTACATATTCTATTTAATACCATTCTGGAATCGTTTCTTGGTCCCCATTGATAAGTGGTTGATAAAAAGGTTTATTAAAGACGACCAGAAGTATATAGAAATCGATCATTTCCGCTTATCCACAAATGTCGCTTCAACGTACCTTCGTTCAGAATTATCTGTAGATACTCATCGCCAGCATTTACTGCACACCATCTTAACACCCACTGAAAACGGGGAGTGGGCAAAAATATGCTATCCTGCTTCCTGCGACACGAAACGGGTACCATTGCTATCGTTGTCAATTGACGAACTCCAAAAAATCCTAGAATCTTACGACTCTCAACGAAACAACATTGTAGAGCTGGATGCAACAAAACATCAACGCAACATCACGTGCTTAGTAGATCAAATCGCCACCAATGATCGGAAGTTCGATTGTTGTAATCAGGAGGATTGCAAAATCTATCTAGCAGCCATCTTTGATGACCGCCAGTATTTATCAACATCCATAAGCCCAGAGGCTGATAAAGAGGAAAGACTACAAAAAGCCATTACTCATAGGTTTTCCAGCTTCAAAGGAAAGTGGCAACTAATACTGACACTAGTAAAGCGGTGAAACCAGAACATACGATATAGCTGTGTATGTGCTGTCGACAACTTTGACCGCCCAGATCAGCCTAGGTTGCGGCATTTCCCATCCCACGTGACCAAGTAGCAATGTAATCCCAACTAAGCAGGATCTCTGACGAATTGAATCAGCATTGATCATTTACGGCCTCTGAACCGCCGTGAAAAATATCTGATTCAACATTTTACGATTCAACCAGTGCTACTCTAATGCGCAGAGCCTGATGCAGGTTCCCGGACGATGGTCAAGTACCCGGACAGCGACAAGACTTGCCGAAAGGGAGCCATTTCCTCGTGGATCGTACTCATACTCGCTGGCATCTGTGAATCAGTCTGGGCCACCGCCCTAGGCAAGTCTCAAGGCTTTACCAAAATCGTCCCGGACATGGTTTTCATCGTTGGATTGATTCTCAGCATAGTTGGCCTGGCCTTAGCCATGCGAAGCATCCCTACCAGCACGGCCTACGCGGTCTGGGTCGGCATCGGTGCCGCCTTGACTGTCCTCTACGCCATGGCCACGGGCTCGGAGCCTATTTCACTCGCCCGCATTCTGCTCATCATCGGCCTGGTCGCTTGCGTGGTCGGACTCAAGATCGTCAACTGAGAGCGGTGCCCGTCATATTACCTGAGTAACACAGGCATAGTGGGCTTCGACCTGAAGCTGCCCACCGATCTTCAAACGGGTCTCCAGCCTGACCCTCACCAGGTACCGGTCCAGCTGTACCCTGCGGCACTACAACAACGCCAGAAGTTTTTAGACTGGAACCATGAGAATCGTCATACAGCGGGTCAGCCGTGCCCGGGTCGATGTGGTCGACGAGCAGGGGCAGCCGGATCCCGATTTCAAGCCCCAGAGCATCGGCACGGGTCTCCTGCTCCTGGTGGCCGTCCAGGACAGCGACGGCGATGCCCAGGTGGACTATGCCGTGCGCAAGCTGACCCGGATGCGCATCTTCGCCGACGAGGAGGGCCGGATGAACCGGTCGGTCCTGGACTGCGGCGGCTCCATCCTCTCCATCTCCCAGTTCACTCTTTACGCGGATCTGCGGCGCGGCAATCGACCCAGTTTCATGGCTGCGGGCGAACCCCAACACGCCCAAAGCGTCTGGCAGGACCTGAACCGGGCCCTGGCCGCGACCGGTGTCCCTGTTGCCGCCGGACAATTCGGCGCCCACATGCGATTGGATTTGGTCAACGATGGCCCGGTGACCATCCTGCTGGACACTGACAGGTTGATGAAGACGGCAGCTCCTGCAGCGACTATTTGACGATGGGCCGCAGGGGCGCCGACACATCAAGCTGATGCTTGTCGCCGATCTTGGTTGGATCGTTGATGATCTTGTCGACCACGGCCTGCTTGAGCTTCAGGTCGGAGCCGTCGCCCCAGATGATGACATGTTTGCCCTGGTCCAGCTCAGTGGTGATGGAGTCCTGGGTTTCCGCAGTCACCTTGGTCACCGAATGACGCATGGCCTCGGGCATGGTCGACAGTATCCGCAGGGTCTGCCTGACCGCCTGATCCTGCTGGGCACGATTGACGGTGGAGACCTGGATGACCGGCACTCCCTTCACCGGCTTGGACACAGTATTGAGCACCCTTCCCTGTCTGTCGACGGCCGTCAGTTTGTCCTGCGCATCCTTGAAGACCGCAGTGGGCTCCTGGGCATCGAAGGTCACCTCCAGACCGTGCGGAAAACTCTTGCGGACCTTGGCATCGGTCACCCCGGCCATGCCGCTGATCTCCTCCTCGACTCCATTGGTGGAAACGAGCAGCAGCGAGCGATCCCCCTGACGAGCCACGATTGAGGCCACCCGATCGTTGGACACCCAGGCATTGCCGCCGCTGACATCGATCTTTTCGGTCTGCAGGCGGAAGACCGGCGAGAGAAAAAGCAGCCATGACAGTCCTGCAATCAGAGCCATGACCAGGAGGACGACACCTGTCCGGATCAGGACCAGCCTGCGACTGACCTTCTTCTTCTCGCGCACCCGGGCCTGAAAGTCCAGAACCTTGGGCCGTACGAAGATCCCCAGCCCCTGATCCTCCTGGTCGGTGCCAATCCTGCCTGAGACGGGTCGGTCCGGCGGTATGGTCCGGGCATCGACGAATCCGCCGGCCGAACTCGTCGAGCGTGAGAGCGCAGACCTGGATGTCACAGACGTGGAGGCTGAGGCGCTGCTGCCTTTGACTAGAGAGCGGGAGGATGAAGAGGCCGACCTTGGGCTACGTGTCCTGGAGCCGCCTGCTTTCTTGGCACGATTGGGACGACCCTTGAGACGCTTGGACCGCTTGAGACGCCTGCCCCTGCCGCCTGTCTTTTCAGCCTTGGACCGGCGGCCTGCCAATCCCGCAGCATCGGAAGCGGCCGACCTGCCCGATCTGGCGGTTCTGCCGGTCTGCGGTTCCTCTCCCAAAGGCTTGGTGGTGCGCCCAGACCGGGCTGTCCGTGCGGCCTTGGCAGCCCGGACGGCCCTGCTTCTGGAAGAGGCTCCGCCGGAGGCGCTGCGACCCTTGCCGGTCTTCACTGCTCGTCCCGTTCAGCAAGCTTGTCAAGAATGACCGGTCCCATAGCGGTGACATCGCCGGCGCCCACAGTCAGGATCACATCCCCCGGCTCTGCCCGCTCTGCCAGATCCAGAGCTGCCTGATGCATGTCCGGGCAGGCCCGGAAGACAGCTCCGGTCGACCTCTTCCCGGAATCCCGGGACTCATGGTTCGATGCCTTGCGAGCGGCGGCAGGGATGGTCCCGGCATCCACGCCCGGAAAATCGCTGGCCAGCTCGCGGGCGGGGAAGATGTCGGTTACGGTCACATCGTCCGCCAGGGACAAAGCATCTGCGAACCGGTCAGCAAAGATGGCCGTTCGCGAATACAGGTGAGGCTGGAAGAGCACCCTGATGGTCCGCCCCGGATAACGCCGTCTGGCGGCGGTCAGCAGGGCGGCGATCTCCGTAGGATGATGGGCGTAATCATCAACTACGGTGACCCCATGCTGGATTCCGCGGACCTCGAAGCGTCGAGAGGCCCCACGGAAGTCGGCTGCAGAAGCGGCGGCTGCATCGGGATCCATTCCCAACAGGATGGCGGCGATGATGGCCGCGGCTGCATTGCGGGCGTTGTGAATGCCGGGAATCGCCAAGTCCACCTGCAATTCGAGCGGCTTGCTGGCATCCAACCCTGCTGCCTGGAGCACCTGCGCCGGGAGAGCCAAACGGCAATGCTCACGACCGCTGCCGCTGCTTTCGGACTCGGACTCGATGCGAACCAGGCCGAGGACCCCGGGCAGGGAGTCCATATTCAGCTGGGGATCCGAAGCATAGACGATGATCTTGGCCTGGCAGTCCCCGTGCAGCCGCCGCAGCACCTCCAAGGCGCCCTGGTCGTCCCCGCAGACCACCAGGAAGCGGCGGGCATGCCGGGCATGTTCCACGAAGGCCTGGTGGAAGGCGTCAGCCGTGCCGTAGTGGTCCAGATGGTCGGGCTCCACGTTGGTGATGATGGCGATGTCGGGAGTGTACTTGCCAAAGCTGCCGTCGGACTCGTCCGCCTCGGCCACCAGGACCCGTCCGGCCCCCACGTGCCCCCCGTCCATGGGCCCCTGGCCGCTCTGAAGGCTGCCCCCGATGGCGTAGCTGGGATCAGCCAGATCCCCTTGGCCGCCCTTGGTCAGCAGGTGGGCCAAGAGCGCACTGGTGGTGGTCTTGCCATGGGCACCGGCCACGGTGACTGAGATTCTGGAGGCCATGAGCAGGGCCAGAATGTCACTGCGGTGGATCAGCCGGGCGCCGGCCTCGCGAGCTGCCAGAATCTCGGGATTGTCAGGCTTGATGGCACTGGACCAGACCACCGTGCGAGCCCCGGCCACGTTGCTGGCATCCTGGCCGATGGCGACCGGGATTCCCAGCTGACGCAGGCGACGGGTCTTGTCCCCCTCGGCGCGGTCGGAGCCCGAGACCTGTACCCCCTCCTGGTGGAGCATCTCGGCCAGCACGCTCATCCCAGCCCCGCCGATGCCGATGAAGTGGGTGGGCCCCAAATCCCTGGGGTCGCGCACTCCGGCCTGGGCCAAGGCAGGCAGGCGGGGGTCCAGAACCGGCAGGGACCGGTCGCCGCCGTCCTGCCGACCGGGCACAGTATTCAATTCATGCTTGGGCACAGTAGTTGCATCTCCTCCAACAGTTCAGGACCGTTCAGGACGGTCGCCCGTCGCCTGCCTCCATTATGCCCGATTAGGCCCTCCCAGAGTCCTTGCGGGCAAGGTGTTGGTCGGCCATGGTCAGGATCTGCTCAGCCATCACCTGGGCAGCGTCGCGAATCCCGTACCCCCAGGCCCGGCTGCGCATGTCAGCCAGCCTATCCTTATCAGCCATAAGAGCAGGGACGTGCTGGGCCACCCATTTGGCGTCCAGCGCCGCATCATCGACCATGAGTCCTCCCCCGGCCCCAACGACAGGCTGGGCGTTGAATCGCTGCTCGCCGTTGCCGATGGGCAGGGGCACGTAGACGGCGGGCACCCCCAGGGCGGCCAGCTCGCTGACAGAGCCGGCACCAGCCCTGCAGACCACCAGATCAGCGCAGGCGAAGGCCAGATCGATCCGCTCCAAGTATTCGGCCATGTGGTAGTCCCCCCGGCCCTGGTGGGCCGGGTCCAAATCGTTGATGGCCGCATCGCCCATATCTGCCGCCACCTGCTCTCTGACCTGGTCGGCCTTGCCACGGCCCGTCAGATGGATGACCTGGGTTCGCTCCAATAGTTGCCGGGCCGCGCCAGCCACCGCCTTGTTCAGGCTGAGCGCACCCAGGGATCCCCCGGTGACCAGCAGGATGGGCCTATCGGGATCCAGACCCAAGGACTGCGCCGACTCCCGGCGAGCGCCCGAGGGATCAGCCTCCATCTGCTTGGCCAGTCGGGCGATGGCCGGCCGCAGGGGCAGACCCACGCGGCGCACAGGCACTCCGGCCCGGGCTCGGATGCCGGTATCCTCATAGGCTGTACCTACGAAATCAGCCCAGCGAGCGCCCAACTTGTTGGCCATGCCTGCCCGGGCGTTCTGCTCGTGGACGACGATGGGCAGACCCAGATTCCGCGCAGCCCTGTAGGCCGGCGCCGAGGCATAGCCACCAAAGCCGACCACCAGGTCGGCCGACCGATCCTGCAGATATTCTCGGACCCGCTGCACCTCATGCCGCCAACGCCGGGGAAAGCCTAGGGCGGCCTTGCCGGGGCGACGGGGGAAGGGCACCTTCTCAATCAGGTCCAGGGGAAGTCCGGTGGCCGGCACCAGGTCGTGCTCCAGCCCGACAGCAGTACCGATCACGCTGACAGCCGCCTGGGGACAGCGTTCCCGAATGGCCGCAGCCACGCTGAGCAGGGGGTTGACATGCCCTGCCGTCCCACCACCGGCCAGCACCAGATGGGGACCAGCGCCCTTACCGGCATGCTCCTGGTCGTCCCCAGGCATCCCGTTCTCGGTCCTCGTCGCTGTCGTCATCCGCGAATCCGCTTCCTTTCCGCCATATCCATTCCATATCTCATGACCCGTCTGTGGCCGCCTTCACGTCCGGTTGAGTCCGAATCATCTGCAAGGCCACCCCGGCCGAAGCCAGGCAGGAGATCAGGGCGGTCCCTCCAGCCGAAACAAAGGGCAGGGGCAGGCCGATGACCGGCAACAGGCCCAGAACCACGCAGATGTTGACCAGGGCTTGACCCACCAGCCATACATCCAGGCAGATCAGCACCATGCCGGCATACCGGTTCCTGGTGGTCAGGGCGATCCTCAGCATGCACCAGCCCATGACCACGAAGACCAGAATAAGCATGGCCGCCCCTACAAAGCCCAGCTCCTCGCCGATGACAGCGAAGATGAAGTCATTGTGCGCCTCGGGCAGGTAGTTCCACTTCTCCCTGGAGTTGCCCAGCCCGACCCCGGTCAGCCCTCCCGAGGCCATGGCATACAGTCCGTGGATGGACTGGTAGCAGACACCCTGAATGTCATCCGCCGAGCACTTGCCATAGGCGGCCATGATCCGCTGGGTCCGGTTGCTGTTGCCATAGACCGAGAAGCCGATGACCGCCGCCATCCCCAGGACTGCCAGGCTGAGCAGCCAGCGCAGGGGGAAGCCCGAGACCAGGAAGGCCACGAAGCCGATGATGACGATGATCATGGCCGTTCCCAGATCCTTGCCCAGCATGATCAGCAAGAAACTGACCAGAAAGCCGGCGGCCGGCCTGGCATAGGCCTTGGCCTGGCTCTTCAGGTCGGAATCCTTGCCAGCCTGCCGTTGGGCTTCGATCAGGGCCTGGGGCAGCCACAGGCACAGGGCCAGTTTGAGCAGCTCGGCCGGCTGCATGGAGATGCCCCCCACCGAGATCCACCCCTCATTGCCGTTGGCAGACCGCCCCAGGGGAGTACGCGTCAGCAGCTGAACACCCTGGCTGACAATCAGAAACCCGGTGCTCCAGCTCCGGTAGCGGTCGATGCTGATCCTTACGGCCAAAAGGGCCAGCAACAGCCCCACCACGGCGTATATGCTCTGACGAATGACCTGGCTCCAGGGAGAGCTGCCCTGGGCCACCAGATCCACAGCCGAGGAGGAAAAGACCATCATCAGGCCGAAAACCGTGGTGGCGACGACTGTGGCCAAAAAGCCGTAGTAGCACCATAGCGGGTTGAGAATGGCCCGCCAGCCCCGGTAGTCCCCCTTGCCGCCAGACCCCCGGGAGGGAGCCTTGTGCGGATCAGTGTCGCGCTTCATGCTCGTGGACCCACTGTTCGGCCTGCTGGGCAAACTGGTCACCCCGGTCGGCATAGGAGGCGAACTGATCCATGGAGGCGCAGGCGGGGGCCAGCAGAACCACCTGGCCGGGCTTTGCATAGGAGCCGGCTGCACGGACGGCCCGGGCCATAACCTGATCGCCGGCACCAGGGTCGATCAGGGTAACCGGCAGATCGGGCGCCTGGGCCTTGATGGCCTGGGCCATGGGCTGCTGATCCCGGCCGATGATCACGGCTGCAGCCAGCTTGGACCTGCGGGACCGGACCAGATCGTCAAAGCGGGCGCCCTTGGCCAGCCCGCCGGCCAGCCAGACCACCTGGCCGTCATGGTAGCTGGCCAGGGAGGCCTCGGCGGCATGGGCGTTGGTGGCCTTGGAGTCGTCGACGAAACGGATGGCCTGCGAACCCTGGCCCAGGGTGGCCACCGTACTGATCCTGTGGTCGCCAGGGGTGAAAGCACGCATGGCTTCGATGGCCGCGTCGACCTTGGCCCCAGCACCCAGGGCCAGAGCCAGGGCGCAGAGGGCATCAGCCAGCAGATGGGGGTAGACCGTGCCGTCAGGCTCGCACAGATCCGTCAGGTCGGCCACCCGGACCAGCCTGACGCCCTCCTCAAAGTCATGACCGGTCAATCCGCTGCGGTCTATGACCCAGCCATCCTCTACGCCCAACTGCCCAGGCTCGGGCCGACCCAAGGTGAAGCCCACACGTCGGCAGCCTGGGGCTGGCTGCGCCTGCCTGGCCAGTTCAGAGACCCGGGAGTCGTCAGCGTTGTAGACCAGGGCCTTGCGCACGCCCCGGTAGATGCGCGCCTTGTCGGCCGCATAGGCTTCAAAGCCACCGTGCCAGTCCAGGTGGTCGTCGGCCAGATTGGTGATGGCCGCGCACTCCAGGGTCGGCGAAAAAGTGAAGTGCAGCTGGAAGGAGCTCAGCTCTACGCAGAGCATGTCGTTGTCGGAGTCCAGAACGGCTGTGGAGATGGCCTTGCCGATGTTGCCCACCGCAGGGGCCGTGAACCCGCTGGCCTGCATCATGGCGGCGACCATCCTGGTGGTGGAGGTCTTGCCATTGGTGCCGGTGATTCCGATCCAGGGGGCTGGCCGGCCGGTCCGGGCTGCGGGCACCCGCAGCCTCCAAGCCATCTCCACTTCGCTGACCACAGGGATGCCCCGACGCTGCGCCTCAAGGATAAATGGGGTGCGCGGATTGAAGACGGGCGAGGCCATGACCAAGTCCACCTGGCTCCAGTCCACCTGGTCGAAGTCATGAAGATCGGCCTGCGGGGCGCGCTGGTCCACAGTGATCACACCGGCCGCTCGGCCTCGCAGGGCTGCGGCCACGCTCCGTCCGGAAATGCCCAGCCCGGCGACCAGTACACGCTTCTGGCTCAAGTCCATATCCATGAACACCTCATTCCGCTAGCTCCGGCATCTGCTTGGCATGATACCGGCTGCCGAAGTCCGGTACCGTGAATGGACGCGCTCAGATGGGCAGCCCAGAGCGGACCACCCAGTCTGCATAGAAGCAGACCAGGGCCAGCAGGACGAAGATCAGGTCCACCATCCAGAACCGGACAACCACCTTGGACTCCTGCCAACCCATCAGCTCGAAGTGGTGGTGGATGGGCGCCATCTTGAAGACCCGCTTGTGGGTGAGCTTGAAGTAGCCCACCTGGATGACGTCGGAGGCGGCCTCGCCCACGAAGAGCCCGCCCAGGATGACCGCCAGAAGCTCGGTATGAGTGGCGATGGACAGGGCTGCGAAGAGCCCGCCCAGGGCCAAGGATCCGGTGTCTCCCATGAAGATGGAGGCCGGATTGGTGTTGTACCAGAGGAAGCCGAAGCAGGCCACGGCCGCGCAGCAGGCGATGATGGCCAGGTCCAGGGGGTCGGAGACCGCGTAGGCATGGCCGGGATGGCTGCCGCCCTTCAAGTGGTAGCTTTCCCAGAAGGCGATGACCGTGTAACCCACGAAGGCGATCATGGAGGAGCCTGAAGCCAGCCCGTCAAGGCCGTCAGTCAGGTTGACCGCATTGCTCCAGGCCGTCATCAGCAGATTGACCCAGATGATGAACAACACCACGGACAGGACGCTGCCTGCCATTCTGAAGTCGATGATGGGCTGCTCCACGAAGGAGATGCCCGCCTGGGCGCTGGGGTAGCCGTTCTTGGTGGGCAGCTTCAGAGCCAGCACCGCGTAGATGGTGGCCAGTATGAACTGGCCGATGAACTTGGCCTTGACCGACAGGCCCAGGTTCTGCTTCTTGCGCACCTTGGCGAAGTCGTCGATGAAGCCCAGGAAGCCCATGGAGAGCATGGCGAACAGCACCAGCATGGCCGACAGGGACACGGATTCCCCCCGCGACAGGTAGCGGTAGAGCGCCGAGGCTGCCCAACCCAGCAGGATGGCCAGGTTGATGATCAGCCCGCCCATGGTCGGGGTGCCGCGCTTGACCAGGTGGGACTTGGGCCCATCCTGGCGGATGTACTGGCCGTAGTGCAGACGGTGAACCAGCCGTATCAGCAGGGGGGTGCCTGCCAGCGTCACCACCAGGGCGACCAGGATTCCGATGATGAGGGCAATCACAGTGTGTACTCCAACTCTTGGATTCTGTCCTTGAACGTTCTACCCCGCTGTGGGGATGCCAGCAGATTCATGGCTCAGCCCTGCCACCGGTCGGCCAGACCGGACAGGCCGGACATGTGCGAGCCCTTGAGCAGGACAAGATTTTGCCGGTCAGGATGCTTGGCGCATAGGCGGCGAACCATGTGATCGGCCTGGTCAGCATCCTGGGCGAAGAGGACGCGCATGGCCCCAGGCTGTTCCTCGCTCCGACCAGACAGGCCGCCAGCGCCACGGACAAGGGCATGAACCAACCCGTCCATCTGCTGATCCCGGCAGCCCACCGCGACCAATGCATCAATGCCCAACCGACGGCAGTAGGCGCCGATCTCCTGGTGCAGCCGCTCCCCTTGGCCGCCCAGCTCAAGCATGACCCCCAGGACAGCTATCCGATAGACCGGGCCATCGGATCCCTTCCAGGCGGCCAGGGCGTCCAGACCAGCCCGCACGGAGTCGGGATTGGCGTTGAAGGAATCATCGATCAGCGTGAAGGAGGCATCCGGCAGCCGGACCGAAGACAGGGCCATCCGATGCGGGCTTATTTGCCGCTGTCGACCCAGCTCATCGGCGATGCGTTCTGCGTCCAGACCCAGAGCGTGGGCTACCGTGGCGGCAGCCAGGGCGTTCATGACATTGTGCCGCCCCGGGATGCCCAGACGCAACCGAACAGGTTGCTGGCCAGGCAGACGCAGCTCGAAGGCCGGCCTGTCCAGGCTGTCGCTGTCAAGGTAGCGAGCCGAGCCGTCCAGGCTGCGGTCCGGACCGGCGTCCTCAGCGGCCATGCCAAACCGCAGAACAGGGCCAGAGGCCAGATCAGCCATGGCAGCCACCCGGGAATCGTCTGCGTTGAGCACGGCGGTCCCGCCCGGCACCAGACCTTGCACGATCTCGCTCTTGGCCTGGGCGATGCGATCCACGGAGCCGAATTCGCCCAGGTGGGCCACTCCCACCTTGAGGACCAGAGCCATGTCCGGGGGAACCATTGTGGTCAGCCGGGCGATCTCACCCAGGTGGTTGGCACCCATCTCGGCCACCAGATACCGGGTGTCAGGCCCGACCTCCAAGGCTGTCAGAGGAAGGCCGATCTCGTTGTTGAAAGACCCGACAGGGGCCACCACCGGACCAAGGAGTGCCAGCAGAGAGGACAGCAGATCCTTGGTGGTGGTCTTGCCGACGGATCCGGTGATGCCAATCACCGTAAAGGGTTCTGACGCTGCGCGCCGACGGTCTATGCTGGCCCGGGCCAGCAGCCCCAAGGCGTCAACCGTATCGTCCACAAGAATCTGGGGCAGGTCAGCGCCCGGAACGAGATGGTCGACCAGGGCCGCCCGGCAGCCCTTGGCTCCCAGGCCGGGAACATAGTCATGGCCATCCACGTGCTCGCCCTTGATGGCTACGAAGAGTCCATCGGGCTTGGCCTGACGGGAGTCGGTCACCACCCGCATGCGCACGGACCGCTGGTCGGATTCGTGACCAGGACTGACCCCGACCAGCCGACCGTGCACATATTCGACGACCTCTTCCAGGGTCATGGGCATGGACCCGGCCCCTACAGACTGACTCATCCTCACCTCTCAGGACATTTCGCGGGAGACGCGCAGGGCGCTCCTGATGTTGTTGCGTTTGACGCCGGCGGCCATGGTCATGGCGATGCACAGGGACAGGTCGTCGCTCTGTGCATCGGCGGGCAGGGACTGCCGGGCCAGCCCGTCGGATTCCTCGTTGCGCCGGGCTACGATGGTGTGCCCGCCCAGGCTGAACCCATATCGGCGGGCCCTGGAGATCAGCCGTACGTGCCGCATATCGCGCGTGGAGCCCTCCTGAGCGCCCAGGGCCACTACATCCAGATCCACCGCCTGCAGGGCATCCCTGGCCAGGGTCTGTTCGTCCACGGAGATGACCACGGCGGCCGCCCCGTCCTCCAGGGCGATGGACAGACTGCGTTGCACATCGAACATGCTCAGGGGATATTCCAGGTCCAGTCGCCGGTCCAGCGAGTACGAACCCTTGGCGCTGAGAATGCCGACGGGATTGCCCAGCACGTGCAGGAAGTCGGCCAAGAGATCCACCTGCTCCTGCACCTGGGAACCGACCAGGGCGAAGACGGCCAGGGCTCCCGAAGGGTCCCCTGCGGCGTTGGACAGCAGCTGGCCCATCTGCCAGGCGTGCATGGTGCCGAAGAGCAGGGGTATGCGGGCTCGTCCCACCTGTTGACGGGCCGAGGTCGGCAGCAGGGCTGCGTAGGCCCCTCGACGCTCGGCCTCCTCGATCATGCCCTGGTCCACCTGCTGGTCTGCTGGCACATACAGACTGCCGGGCCGCACTGAGGGCAGATCGTCCACCAGTGAGGTCACCGTAACTGGTTCAGCGAAATCGGGGACCAGGGTCAGACCGTAGCGTCCTTTGAGCTGACCCAGGGTCAACCGTCGGGAGATTGATTCACTCAGCGCACTCATGCTGCAATCTCTCCTTCGTCCGGGAACGCCATGATGCCTGCCGGTATCACCATGTTACCGGGATAGCATCGGTTCTGGGCCCAGACGTGGGGACCTGGTATTTCTGCATAAGGAATTCACCGATCTGAGCAAAGATGGGGCCGGCGGTGATGCTGCCGAAAACGCCATCGCTGCTGTGGGGATTCTTCAGGACTACGGTGACAACATAATGGGGGTCGTCAGCAGGCAGGATGCCCACCCAGTCGCTGATGATGCCGCCCAGGCCGCCCGAGCTGTCGGCCACCTCGGCGGTGCCGGTCTTGGAGGCCACCCGATAGCCATCCACCTTGGCTGTATTCTGGTACTTTTCAGCCACCGACTCCATGCCGTTCATGACCGTAGCCGCCACCTTCTCGTCCACTACCCTCACCCGGTTGGCGTTGACAGCATCCTGGCCGCGGATGATGGTCTGGTCGGCCCGGACCCCCTTGTTGGCCAGGGTGGCGATGACGTTGGTCAGCTGAATGGCGTTGGTGGCGTAGCCCTGGCCGAACAATACCGTGTTGCGCGTGCGTCGGTCCCAGGTCTGAGGCGAAGTCAGCAGGCCCTTGGACTCCCCCGGCAGGCCCAGGGACGAGGCCTGGCCGATGCCAAAGCGGGTCAGATAGTCGTAGCGCTTCTGATCCGGGTAGTGTTCGCCGGCCATGACCATGCCCACGTTGGAGGAGTTCTGCAGAATGCCGGCAAGGGTCCAGTGCTCGGCTGGATGGTCGAAGGCATCCTTGTACTGCTGGTTGTCCACGGTGATGTGGTCGGGCACAGTGAAGCGGTCGCTCATGGAGTGCACCTGCTCCTGAAGCATGCCGGAGATCGAGATGGTCTTGCCGATGGAGCCGGGCTCGAAGGTCTCCGCCACCGCCCGCGAGGAGTTGACCTTGGCCTGGTCGCTGCCAGCCTGGTAATCGTCAGTGTCGGCCAGGGCCAGGATCTCGTTGGTGCGGGTGTCCTGGACGACGGCCAGGGCCCAGTCGGCATGAAAGCGCTGGCAGCCCGACTTGAGGGCCTGACGGACGTACCACTGAACATCCTGATCAACGGTCAGGGTCACATCCTTGCCGTTGACCGGATTGCGCTGACGGGTCACGGTTCCGGGGATCTCCTGGCCAAGCATCCCCTGCTGGTAGACCGTGTAGCCGTCAGAGCCGGTCAGCTGCCGATTCTCCATCTGCTCGATCCCGGCCACGCCCTTGCCGCTGTCGTCGATGCCCCCGATCAGGGCTCCCATCAGATCCGCATGAGGATAGGTGCGTTCGCTGCTCAGCTCTGCCGTGATGATCCCCTGCAGCCCCAGCTTGTCGATGGAGCGCTTGACCTCGGGAGTCACCCGCTTGGCCAAGACCACGTACCGTCCGGGGACGCTGAGTTTGCCGCCCAGCTCCATGGCGTTCATTCCCAGGGCCGGCGCCAGGAGGCGGGCCACGCCAGCAGCACCGTCAGCGCCCACCGGGTGGCCTTTGATGCTGTGGCAGTCGCTGCCTGTGCGCTTGGTGCAGTTGACAGGTATGAAGGAGGCGGCCGCTTCGGGGTCACCGATGATGTTGTACCGCTCCAGGCTCTGGGCCAGCACCCGGCCATTGACATCTAGGATGCGGCCACGCTGGGCCTTGATGGTATGCGGCACGGTGCGGCCCGCCGCAGCGGCTTGGGCCATGGACCTTCCGTCGAAGAGCTGGATATAGGCCAGCTTGCCCAGGGCCAAGGCGGCCACCAGGACCAGGATCAGGCCCACAGACAGCGAACGCTTGCAGAAGGAGAGGTGCCAGGAGCGCTTGGTTCCCTTGCCGCTCATGGATGCCCCGCCTTGCCCTGGGCATCCTGAGGGGGCTTGTAGCCCTGCAGATCGATGGAGTTCAGGCCCTGCTGAGGCTGCATGCCCAACTGCTGGGCCTTGTCCGGCAAAGAAGCCTGGAGCTGGTCGAGCTTGTTCTGGTCATCCTGGACGTCCTGGTTGAGATTGCTGATCTCATGCTGGATCTGGGTAGCTTCGAAGGAGTCCTGGACCATCTGCGTGCGCAGCATCAGGGAACCGAACATGCAGGCAGCCAGAAAAACCACGGAGGCCATGATCCGCAGCAGGGGGTTGCCACGGGTGCGCGTCCAGCCAATCAGACGCCTGGCCCCCTCAGCCACCGGGCCTCGTTCGGGATGGCGGTCCTTGCCCGGTTTGCCTGTGCCCTTGATCAGACTGAGCTCAGGCCTGGTGGGCATCTCCTGAATGCGGGGAT
The DNA here is from genome assembly GCF_052606465.1 of Bifidobacterium sp. ESL0825. Taxonomy (NCBI): domain Bacteria; kingdom Bacillati; phylum Actinomycetota; class Actinomycetes; order Bifidobacteriales; family Bifidobacteriaceae; genus Bifidobacterium; species Bifidobacterium sp. ESL0825. The sequence continues at coordinate 128,650 of NZ_CP199589.1, read as the reverse complement.
GACCCTTGTCCGCAGACGCCTTGGAACGGACTGAACGTGCTGGCATGGTCATGACCGGCGCCTCGATTCCGAACCATGGCCGACGCGGCGATGACGACCATCCGAGCCCTCACCACGGGCCTCGGCCTGAAGCCGACGACGACGCTCCTCGGGGATGGCTCCGATCATCTCCACGGCCCGCAGGCGCACTGAAGCCGATCTTGGGTTGCGTTCCCGCTCGGCCGCGTCGGCCTTAATGGCCCCATGAGTCAGATCCGATAGATAGGGGCGGGCCTGATCGGGCACCACCGGCATGCCCGCCGGCAGGTCCACGTGCAGCCCTGGCGCCATGAAGCGCTTGACCATGCGGTCCTCCAGAGAATGGTAGGACTCCACAATCAGACGGCCTCCCTGAGCCAGCCGCAGCATGGCCTGGGGCAGGGTGCGCCTCAAACGATCCAACTCCCCGTTGACCTCGATGCGCAGGGCCTGGAAAACCCTCTTGGCCGGATTGCCCGGCGGACGATGGCCGCGCGGCACTGCCCTGTCGACCAGACGGTCCAGCTGGGCCGAGGTGGTCAGCGGCTGCTCCTGCCTGGCCTCGACGATGGCCCGAGCGATGCGTCCTGCATAGCGTTCCTCCCCATATCTGGAGAAGATGTCAGCCAGCCGGGCCTGGTCGTACTCGGCCAGGACCTGCGCGGCCGTCAGCTCCTGGCTGGTGTCCATGCGCATGTCCAGCGGAGCGTCCTGACGGTAGGTGAATCCCCTGTCGCGCTGGTCGATCTGCAGAGAAGACAATCCCAAATCCATGAAAACCAGGTCCACTTGCCCCAGGCCCAGGGCATCAAGCTGCTGGTCCAGCTGATCAAAGGGGGCGTGAACCGGCGTGAAGCGGTCGGCCAGACCCTCGTCGCGCATCCGGCCAGTGGCCAGATCCAAAGCCTGGCTGTCCCTGTCTATGCCAATAAGACGGGCCTCAGGGCAGGACTTGAGGAAGGCGGTGGCGTGACCAGCCAGGCCCAGCGTGCAATCCACAGCCACGGCCCCCGGGTGCTTTAAGGCGGGTCGAGCCAGCGCAAGGCAGCGTTCCAGCAGCACGGGACGATGGACCCTGCCGCTGTCCACGGCCTCCTGGTCGGGAGGATTGCGATCTGACATCGGGGCCTCCATCAGCAATCCACCGCCGGAAGAACATCATCGGCAATGTCGGCGTAGCCCTGCTCCTTGCTCTCCAGGTAGGCAGTCCAGGAATCCTGATCCCAGATCTCAGCACGGGTGCCCACGCCGATGACCACGACGGGGCCCGTCAGCCGTGCATATGAGCGCAGCATGGGCGGAACCAGGATGCGGCCCTGCTTGTCGGGGACCTGGTCGACGGCCCCGGACAGAAATACGCGCAGGTAGTCCCTGGCCGACTTGTCGCCCATGGAGGTGTGCTGGATGCGCACGGCCATCCGTCGAAATTCCTCGGTGGGCAGCAGGCTGACGCAACGTTCCTGGCCACGGGCCATGACCAGGCCCTGACCCAGCTGGGCGCGGAACTTGGCGGGCAGAGCCAGGCGGCCCTTGGAATCCATCTTGGGGGTGTAGGTGCCCAGAAGCATGGACGGCAGGGAAGGCGAGGCGGCATCTGCGTCGTATGTATCGGCCATGCCCCACCTCCAATGCCAGTTTGGTAACCATGGGACGGCCCCATCGGGTAGCGTCCCCTACGCAGTGCTCCCCACTTTACCCCACTTATCCCCATTGCTCACCACCTTGACACCACTTCAGGCCCAAATCCAACCATTCGCCTCACCGACGGGTTCGCCTCGGCGTTTCGCCACCCGGCAAGGAGGGCGCGGCCAGGGGTCAGATGGACCGAAAAAATGTAGAGGTCGAGCGGTATATTGGATCATCCGATTTTGAACATTCCACAGAACGGACACACATGTCGAGCTATTCCTCACAGCTGCATGAAGAGCAGACGGCGGTGGACAGGGCCTACGGCCGTCTGGACGAGCTGCGGGCGCAGGCCAGGACCAGACTGGACGCGGTTCGGGCCGCCGGCTCCCACGGTTCACCCACCCAGCGTACCGAGCGGGATTCCTTCGCCAACATGTACGAGGACCGGCTCACCCAGCTGCGGGCCGTGGAGGACCGTCTGGTCTTCGGCCGACTGGATACAGCCCAGGGCGGCCGGCGATATATCGGGCGACTGGGCCTGCTTGACAGCAATCACGAGCCAATCCTGACCGACTGGCGTGCCGAGGCCGCACGCCCCTTCTACGAGGCCACCCCGGCGGATCATGGCGACATCGTCATGCGTAGGCACATCACCCTCAACTTCCGCCAGGTCACCGGCATCGAGGATGAGGTTCTGGACCTGTCGGCCCCGGAAGTGGACAAGGCGGCCCAGGGCGGCACCCTGGCCGGCGAGGGCGCGCTCATGGCATCCCTGTCCAGCCGCCGCACCGGGCAGATGACCGACATCGTGGCCACCATCCAGGCTGAACAGGACCGGATCATCCGCTCCCCCATGACCCGTCCGCTGGTGGTCCAGGGCGGACCGGGCACCGGCAAGACGGCCGTGGCTCTGCACCGGGCGGCTTATCTGCTCTACACTCACCGGCGCCGACTGGAGAGTTCAGGCGTGCTGATCGTCGGGCCCAGTAACGCCTTCCTGCACTACATCGACCAGGTTCTGCCCTCCCTGGGCGAGACCGGAGTGCTCAGCCGCACCATGGGCGACCTCATCCCCGGCATCAGCACCGACCGCCAGGAGGACCCGCACGTGGCCCGGCTCAAGGGGGACATCCGCATGGCCGAGGCTGTAGCCAACGCCGTCGCCTCACGTGAGCGGGTGCCCGCCTCCCTGCCCACGGTCAAGGTGGATGGGGTGGCCGTCCCCATGCTGGCGGTCGACCTGGAACAGGCCCTGATCGATGCCCGACGCAGCCACCAGCCCCACAACAAAGCCAGGAACACCTTTGTGCGCTCGGCCCTGAACGCCATGACCGCCCGCTATGCCGAAGGGGTGGACTATCAGCCCGGAGCCGAGGAACTCGCCCGGGTCACCTCCCTGCTGCGGCTGAACGACCAGGTGCGGAGGACTCTCAACCTGGCCTGGCTGCCCATGAACCCCCGCTGGCTGGTCAACGACCTCTGGTCCAGGCCGGACCGTCTACGCCGGTTCGCCCCCTGGCTGACTCCTGAACAGATTGATCTGCTGACCCGCCAGGATGGCGCCGAACTGACCGTATCCGACATCCCCATCCTGGACGAGGCCATGGAGCTGCTGGGCCCCGACCCACGCCAGGCGGACCGCGAACAGGCTGAAAAGGCCCGTCGCGATGAGGAACGGCGGTTTGCCAGCGACACCTTGGCCCAGAATGGCATCGGCACAGGGATCGTGACCTCCCAGATGCTGTTGGATTCCATCAACGGTCAGGACGAGAACCAGGCAGCCACCCAGGCGGCCGCCGACCGTGAATGGGTCTACGGGCACATCGTGGTTGACGAGGCCCAGGAACTGACGGCCATGGACTGGAGGATGCTGATCCGGCGCTGCCCCTCCCGATCCTTCACCATCGTCGGGGACGTGGCCCAGACCGCAGCCCTGGGCGGCACCCGGTCCTGGGCCTCCACCATGGATGCGCTTTTCGGACCGGATGGTTGGGACCTGCGACAGCTGACCATCGACTATCGCAACCCTCGTCAGGTATCCAACCTGGCCTCCTCCTTCGCAGCCTCCGAAGGTCTTGAAGTTTCAACGCTCAAGGCCGTGCGAGAGGTGGAAGGCTCGGTCAGCCGCCTGCGGGCAGAGGATCAAGCAAGCCTGTTGGACCAGCTGCCTGACCTGGTAAGCGAGCTGGCAAAACGTCATCTGGGCAAGGACGGCACCGGACGCCTGGCCATTATCGTTCCTGGCGCCCTGGAAGCCGAAGTAATCTCACGGCTGCATATTGACAAGGCTCAGGAGCACCAGATCACGGTCACGACCACCGGTCACACCAAGGGCCTGGAGTTCGATGCCGTGGTTCTGGTTGAGCCTGGAGCCATTCAGGATGAAGCCCCTTCCAGGCTGAGCGCGGCGGCTGACCTCTATGTGGCCATGACGCGACCGACACAGGAGCTGGTCATAGCCCAGACTTCCGGGGATCACAGGCTGCTGGACCTGGGATGAAGTGCCTAGGTGCCAGGCCTACATCGTGCCTGGCGCCCCCGTTCGCTTCCAAACACAGTCCGATCTCGTCACAAGCCAGCCCAGTCGCACACTGACGAAAGCTGCTGGCCTGTTGCTGTCAGAATGGCCGATGGCAGAATAGCCAATTCTAGGACTGCTGAATTGCAGACTGCTCTTCGGCAGACTGGTCTTCGGCGCGCAAGGTGTCGATGGCCTGCTGGAAGTCCTCCAGGTTGCTGAAGTTGCGGTAGACCGAGGCGAAGCGCAGATAGGCCACTTCGTCCAACTCCCTGAGAGGCTTCAGGATGGCCCTGCCGACCTCTTCCGAATCCACCTGAGCCAGGCCGCGTGAGCGCAGATCCTCTTCAACCTGTTGGCCCAGGAGTTTCAGGTCATTCTCGTCGATGGGCCTGCCTTGGCAGGCCTTCCTCACGCCAGCAATGACCTTGTCGCGGTTGAAGGGCTCGGCATTGCCTGAGCGTTTCATGACCAAGAGGATCGAGGTCTCCACCGTGGTGAACCGACGCGAGCATTGCGGACACTCACGGCGGCGTCTGATGGCATGGCCGTCGTCGCTGATTCGCGTATCCACAACCTTGGTATCGGGATTCTGGCAGAAAGGACAGTGCATATGCAATATCATAGCGCCAAAGAATCTCAAGACCCACGTATACCGGGCCTATCAGCGTATAACACTGGACAAACTCCTCGAATTCAGCTACTGCCTTCATCCAAACGACAGGTCATTGAGGCCCCGTCGTGCATCTTCTGGATCTAAAGCCGATGCCTCACTCGTCGCTGGGAATCAGAATTCGGTCCCCGACGCGCAGGTTGGGTGAGGACATATTGTTGATCTGCATGATGCGGTCTACGTTCTTGGTGACATCCTCGCCTTGCGGGGTGATTGAGGCCGCATAGGACCAGACATTGTCGCCCGGACGAACTGTTCTGGTGACGACTTCCTGTGGTCCTGGAGCAGAGCTGGCCGGACGAGCCATCCATCCGAACCCAGCCAGGGTCAAAGCTCCGACAGCCAGGAAAACCGCGATTCTGCGCAGGACAACACCCGCAAACCCCTGATCAGGCAGACAGGCATTGACAGCTCTGCGAAGACGAGCCAAGACGGACGAGAACACAGAACGCACATAGGCCAGGCAGACCGAAAACAGGTTCGTCGGCGCAGACATGCGGGAACCGGCACAGGTACGGACAACCATGGCACACCTCTTTCGAACATTTGTTCTATCGAACAGATGTTCTCATTCTGGCACCGCGATGGTTATTTGGCAAGGCTGATTCGAACATTTGTTTGATTTTTCACTTCAGGCAGGTTAGACTGAGTTCAGTTTCCAAGGAAAGGAGCCCATCGTGAGTACCATCCCCTTCACCGGGTCCACGGCCACGAGCTCCCTCAACCAGTCCACTCTTGCCGACAGCGCCGGATCTCAGGAAACCGGCTCACCCTCAGCCAAGGACACGACGAAAGAAAAGGCAGCCACCTCCAAGAGTCCGAATCTGGAGTCCAGACCCAAACTGACCGATCGCCAGGCCAAGGTCTTGGAAGCCATCAAGCGGCACCTGTCAGAGCGCGGATTCCTGCCCTCCTACAGGGAGATCGGCAGAGACGCGGGACTGCGCAGCACTTCTTCCGTCAAGCACCAGCTTCAGGTCTTGCAGGATCTGGGCTACATCCGTCTGACTGCCAACAAGGGACGTGCCATAGAGCTGGTTCAGGATCAGCCTGAGCCAGCTGCTGGAATCGCCAAGATCATGCCCTTCCCTGATACACAGGCCGACGAGGCCATCATGCAGTCGCGCGACGTGCCCCTGGTCGGCAGAATCGCCGCCGGCCAGCCCATTCTGGCCGAGCAGCATGTGGACGATGTCATGCGTCTGCCCGAACGTCTGACCGGATCCGGGGAGCTCTTCATGCTTGAGGTCCATGGGGATTCCATGGTCGATGCCGCCATCTGCGACGGGGACTTTGTCGTCGTCCGCCGCCAGCAGGAAGCTGAGAACGGAGATATCGTTGCAGCCCTGCTTGACGATGGAGCCACGGTAAAAACCTTCCGCCGCGAGGAGGGCCACGTTTGGCTGATTCCCCACAACCCGGCCTACTCCCCCATCGACGGCACCCACGCCGTCATCATGGGCAAGGTAGTCACCGTTCTGCGCAAGGTCTGAAGACTACATGTCCAAATGCTCGCCGCTGCTATCCCGGTGGCCCTGGGGTTCTATCTGAAAGGTCGTGTGTTCGACCGAAACAGGGAAATGATCGCGCAGGCAGCGTTGCATTCTGGTAAGAATGCGTTCGCTCTCAACAGCCGTCGTGCCCTGACGCACTACCACATGCGCCGTCAGCTGCGGCAGACCGGTGGAAACGCTGTTGGCATGCAGGTCATGTACCTCAAGTACGCCAGGCACGCCCTCCAGGTGCTTCCTGACCTTGGCCATGTCGAGGTCCGCCGGAGTCTCCTCAAGCAGCACAGAGACACTGCTGGCCAGCAGTTTGATCGCGCGGGGAATCATCAGCAGGGCGATCAGTCCTCCCGCCACGGCATCGAACCCGGCCCAGCCGGTGATCATCATGACCACGGCTGATACCAGAACCGCCACCGAGCCCAATGCATCGTTAACCACCTCGAGAAAAGCGGCACGCATGTTCAAATTGTCCTTGTGCCCTGAGGCCAGGACCAGGATGGATCCCACATTGGCAGCCAGACCCAAAAGTCCGAAGAAGAGCAGCAGTCCCTGCTGATGAACCTGATCCCGACCGGGCGACCAGAGCCGCAGGACGGCCTCCACGATGGCATAGATGCCCACAGCCAGCAGAACCAGAGCACCGCCAGCCGCCGTGATGACCTCCAGACGGGACCAGCCCCAGGTCCGTCGGTTCGTAGGGCGGCGATCCATCAACACAGCGGTTACCGTGGAGGCGATCAGCACAGCCATGTCGGTCATCATGTGCCCGGCATCGACCAGCAGGGCCAGGCTGCGGGTGACCAAGGCGCCGACGACCTCGGCAACAAAGACCGATCCCGTCAGCGCCAGGGTCGTCAGCAACTGTCGACGATGGGCGGACCCGCCGCCTTGGACACCACCTTCATGAGCACTCATGCATACCCCGATTCATCAGTCACCAAGGTAAGTCACCAGGGGCTGCAAGGCAAGGGTCTTATGCCAAATCCTCAGAAGCCGAACTTGCTGGCCGTCTCCTTGAGGGTCTCGGCGGAGCGCTTCAGAGCGGCCAGCTCGCCGTCGCTCAGCGGAGTGTTGATGTGGGTGTTGACCCCGTCACGGTTGAGCACGCTGGGCACCGACATGCACACGTCCGATATGCCGTGGAAGTCCTCCAGCAAAGAGCTGACCGGCAGGATTCGGTCGGTGCCGTTCAGGATGGACTCGATGATGTCCACGCCGGACATGGCGATGGCGAAGTTGGTCGCCCCCTTGCCCTCGATGATCTGGTAGGCGGCGTTCTTCACCTCCTGGTGGATCTCCTCGCGCTTGGCCGCGTCCAAAGGCTCATGGCCAGGCAGCTCCATCCAGTCGCACATGGGCACCCCGCCGATGGTGGCCGAGCTCCAGAGCGGGACCTCGGAGTCGCCGTGCTCGCCGGCGATGTAGGCATGCACGTTCTTGACGTTGACACCGGTCTGCTGGCCGATCAGGTACCGCAGCCGGGCGGAATCCAGGTTGGTGCCCGAACCGAACATCTGGTTGACCGGCAGCCCGGACAGCTCCAGGGAAACTCTGGTGACGATGTCGACAGGGTTGGTAATCAACAGGAAGATGGCGTTGGGGGCCACCTCGACCATCTGAGGGATGATGGACTTCATCATGTTTATGGTGGCACCGGCCAGGTCGAGCCGAGTCTGTCCCGGCTTCTGCCTGGCTCCGGCCGTGATGACCACCATGTCGGCGTCGGCGCAGATCTGTGGATCGTCCGAGCCATCGATGGTGACCGTGGGGTAGAAGCTGGATCCGTGCTGCATGTCGCGGACCTCGGCCTCAACACGCTGGGCGTTGATATCCTCAAGGACGATCTCCCGAGCCACACCGCGCTGGGCCGCCGAAAAGGCCAGAGTCGACCCCACGGCTCCGGCTCCCACGATTGCTAGCTTGGTTGGCTTGATTGATGATTCCGCCATAGTTTTATGGACCTCTCTTATCGGAACCCGGGAAACGGGTTTGCCGCTGACAACATACGTAGTCTACCCAGCATAGATGACCTGGCGTGCACCTGCTCTTATGAGCTCAGCCCGGCTGATGGCGTGTCACCCGCTGAAGCCTGCAAGGGCTTCGGATCAATGGCCTGGTCAAGCACGGCAGCTGCCAGCCGGTCATCCACATCAGCGCTCAGCGCAACCCCATCGGCCCGGTATTCCAACGAATCCACCCGTCCCAGCTGCCGCACCTGCTCCAGCAGGGAGCCGCTGGTGTACGGGAGGATAGCCTGGACATGCACAGCGGGGGCGGGCAGCAGCTCCTCCACCCGTCTGCGCAGGGGCTCCAGACCCCGACCCTGCCTGACCGAGACCAGGAAGGCCTCGGGCTCAAGGTTGGCGAGACGCTGCCGGGCATCCTGATCGATCAGATCAACCTTGTTGAAGACCAGCAGGCGGGGAATGGATTCAGCGCCGGGGATGTCTGCCAGCACGGCGTCCACAGCCCTGATCTGCCCGAAGGGATCGGGATGGGAGCCGTCTACGACGTGCAGAATCAGATCGGACTGCCCCACCTCCTCCAGGGTGGATTTGAAGGCCTCGACCAGCTGGGTGGGCAGACGGCGTACGAACCCGACCGTGTCCACGTAGACGTAGAGCCGGCCGTCTGCCGTCTTGGTGCGCCTGACGGCCGTGTCCAGCGTGGCGAAGAGGGCGTTCTCCACCAACTCCTCGGAGCCGGTCAGCCGGTTGGTCAGCGAGGATTTGCCGGCGTTGGTATACCCCACCACGGCCACTGCCGGCAGCTGGTAACGCCGACGTGACCCACGCTTGACCTGGCGCGAGGGGGCCATCTGGGCGATCTGACGCTTCAGCCGGGAAATCCGTCGCCTGATGACCCGACGGTCGGTCTCGATCTTGGTCTCTCCCGGGCCGCGGGAGCCTATGCCGCCGGCCTGCCCTGCAGCCTGGCCGCCGGCCTGGCGGGAGAGGGATCCGCCCCAGCCGCGCAGCCTGGGCAGCATGTACTCCAATTGGGCCAGCTCCACCTGGGCCTTGCCCTCGCGGCTGGTGGCATGCTGGGCGAATATGTCCAGAATCAAGGCTGTCCTGTCGACCACTTTGACCTTGGTGACATCCTCAAGGGCACGTCGCTGGGAGGGATGAAGGTCGTCATCGGTAATGATGGTGTCGGCGCCCAGCCCAGCCACGATATCCGCCAGCTCCCGTGCCTTGCCCGAACCCAGGTAGGTGGCCGGATCCGGCTTGACCCGCTGCTGGAGCAGCCCGTCAAGCACCTCGGCCCCGGCCGTCCGCGCCAGGGCGGCCAGCTCGCGCAGGGACTCCTCGGCCTGACCGACCGTGGTCCGCGAACCCGACCAGACGCCGACCAGGACCACCCGCTCCAGACGGACCTTGCGGTACTCCACCTCGGTCACGTCCTGGAGCTCGCCCAGCCCCTCGACATGGCGGAAGGCATTGCGCCGGCTGCGCTCCTGCCACTCCTGATCCTGGTCCTGCCCGACCTGCCCATCGCTGCCGGTCAGCACCTCGGACTTGTGGGCGAGCGGGTCCTGGTGGGCATCGACAACTGCTGAACCATGTTCTTGGGTCGGTTTTTCTTGGGTCAAAGGCACCTCTGCATTGATCTATGGACTAGGGAACGAATCCGGTGTAGGCGGAATCATGACACAGTCTTTATTATCATCTTCTTAGCAGACATCAGCGGATGCCCGAGGGACGGGCAGATTTCAAAGACGGACAGGATGGACATGACGCACAGGGACCATGGCAGCAGCCGGGGGCAATCCTCCAGGACCGGGACGGACGGAGGCGAACAGTACTTCGTAGCCCGTCCGGCCTCCCCCGACCAGCGGCGGACCATCCAGGTGGAGCTGGCCGGCCGCACCTGCCAGGTGGAGGTCTCCCACGGGGTCTTCTCGTCAGGCAGGCTTGACCTGGGCACTTCGGTCCTGCTCAAACGCGTCCCCCAACCCCCGTCCGAGGGCGATTTTCTGGACCTGGGCTGCGGCTGGGGTCCCATCGCCCTGAACATGGCCATACAGTCGCCCAAGGCCAACGTCTACGCTGTAGACACCAACCTGCGAGCCCTGGATCTGACCGCCCGCAACGCCCGATCCCAGAACCTTGACAGGGTGCATACCCTGACCCCGGAGCAGGTGCCGGACGATCTGCGCTTCGACCTGATCTGGTCCAATCCGCCCATCCGGGTGGGCAAGGCGGCCCTGCACGACCTGCTGATGACCTACCTGCCCAGGCTGAAGCCCCAGGGCCTGGCCTACCTGGTGGTTCAGCGCAACCTGGGCGCCGACTCCTTGATTCCATGGCTGGCTGACGCCCTGGGCCCCGGCTGGACGGCGGAGAAGTATGCCTCGTCCAAGGGCTACCGGATCATCGAGGTGGGCCGGGCATGAGGTTCGAGTATCCTGCCGAGCTGCCCATCAGCGCGGCCAAGGAGGACATCGTCCATGCCGTGCAGTCCTCCCAGGTGGTCATCGTCTCGGGCCAGACCGGCTCGGGCAAAACCACCCAGATCCCCAAGATCCTCCTGGAAATGGGTCGCGGCGACCACGGCCGCCAGATTGTGCACACCCAGCCCAGAAGGATCGCCGCCAGAACCGTGGCCGAGCGCATCGCCTCGGAGACGGGCACCAGGCTGGGCGATCAGATCGGCTACCAGGTGCGATTCACCGACAAGTCCAGCCGAAGCACCCGTCTGCGAGTGGTCACCGACGGCATCCTCCTGGCGCAGATCCAGGGCGATCCGCAGCTGCGGGCCTACGACACCATCATCATCGACGAGGCCCACGAGCGCAGCCTGAACATCGACTTCCTGCTGGGGTATCTGACCGCCCTGCTGCCCAAACGGCCCGATCTGAAGCTGATCATCACCTCGGCCACCATTGATTCGGTCAAGTTCCGCGACCACTTCGCCAAGGCCCTGCACACCCAGGTGCCCGTGCTGGAGGTCTCCGGCCGCACCTATCCGGTCCAGACCCTCTACGAGCCTGCTGGGTCGGCCCCTGCCCTGATGCGGCATGTCCCCGGATTCGACTCCGAGAAGGAGGGCCCGGACAGGGAGGAGCCGGACATGCCCCAGGCGGTGGCCCGAGCCTGCGCCGAGCTGGTCATCCACTCCACCCATGTCGACGGCCCCAGGGACATCCTGGTCTTCGCCGCCGGCGAGCGCGACATCCGGGAGTACGAGACCGCTCTGCGACGGCACTTCGGCCCTCGGACCTCCGACATGCGCCGTCCGGACGCCCTGGAGATCATCCCCCTCTTCGCCCGCCTGTCGGCCAAGGAGCAGCACCGAGTCTTCGAAAGCCACGGCCATCAGCGCATCGTCATCGCCACCAACGTGGCCGAAACCTCCCTGACGGTGCCGGGCATCCGATACGTGGTGGACCCCGGACTGGCCAGGATCAGCCGCTACTCCAAGTCGGCCAAGGTCCAGCGCCTGCCCATCGAACCTATCTCCCAGGCTTCAGCCGATCAGCGGGCGGGTCGCTGCGGGCGCGTGGCCGACGGCATCGCCATCCGTCTGTATGCCAAGGATGACTATGACGCCCGTCCCAAGTTCACCGATCCTGAGATCCTGCGCACCTCCCTGGGCTCGGTCATCCTGCACATGCTCTCGGTGGGCGTGGCCCATACGGCCGAGGACGTCACCGACTTCGGCTTCATCGATCCGCCCGACACCCGTGCGGTCAGCGACGGTCTGCGGGAGCTGACCGAGCTGCAGGCCATCTCCCGCCGGCAGGGCCTCATCCGGCTGACCAATCTGGGACGACGGCTGGCCAGGATCCCCATCGACATCCGTCTGGGCAGAATGATCCTGCAGGCCGGCCAGGACGCCACCCCGGACACCCTGGCCGCCGTTCTGGTGGTCGTGGCCTTCCTCTCCCTGCAGGACCCTCGCGAGCGCCCGGAGGAGAAGCGCGAGGAGGCCGACAGGATCCATGCCCGCTACGAGGACCCCTCCAGCGACTTCCTGACCGCCCTGAACATCTGGAACCGCTTCTTCCCGCAGGACAAGGAGCCATCCAACGGGGCCCTGCGCAAGGCCTGCAAGCAGGAGTACATGGCCTTCCTGCGCATGCGGCAGTGGCATGACCTCTACCGGCAGCTGGCCCAGATGTGCCGGGGCCTGCACATGAAGGTAGGCTCCCCCGTCCCCGTCAAGGGTCCGGACCAGGCTCTGCTGGCCCTGCCTATGGGGCAGCAGGCGGCACACGCCCTGGTCTGCTCCTGGGACGACCAGGGCATCCATCGTTCCATGCTGGCCGGCCTGCTCTCCAGCCTGGGCATGCAGGTGATCCGCGAGCCCAAGGCCTCCGATTTCGCCGGCCTGCATGGCGCGGCCCGGGCCAAGGCCATGAAGCGGGCGCGCCGGCAGGCCAAGAACGACTACCAGGGGGCGCGCGGCACGCATTTCGCCATCTTCCCCGGATCTGCGCTCTCCAAGGCCAATCCGCCCTGGATCATGGCCGCCGAGCTGGTGGAGACCTCCCGGCTCTGGGCTCGCTGCTGCGCGGCCATCGATCCGGCCTGGGCCGAACCCCTGGCCAAGTCCCTGACCAGGACCACCTACGCCGAACCCCACTGGTCGGCTTCCCGTGGTGCCGCGGTCGCAACTTCCAAGGTCCTGCTCTACGGTCTGCCCATCGTGCGCGACAGGACCGTCCAATGGGCACGGATCAACCCCGGCCAGGCCCGGGACATGCTGATACGCCAGGGCCTGGTACAGGGCGACGTGCGCGAGCGCTTCCCGCATGACGGCTTCATCCAGGCCAACCGGCAGGTGCTCAGCGAGGCCGGTGAGCGGACCAGCAGAACCCGCCAGGCGACCGGCGCCGTCACCGAGGAGGACCTCTACGATTTCTACCAGGAACGCATTCCCCAGGAGGCCACCTCCCTGGCCGCACTGGGCTCTTGGTGGCGGAGGCACCACGATGCGAACCCGCACCTGCTGGACTTCGACCCTGACAAGATGGAGCGCCTGAACGACCAGTCCGCCTCCTACCGACCCGGAGACTACCCCGACCACTGGCACACCCTGGGCACCGACGGCCGGCCCATGGATCTGCCCCTGACCTACCGCTATCAGCCGGGAGAGCCGGACGACGGCATCACGGTCCACATCCCCCTGCACTGCCTGAACCAGCTGACGCCCGGACAGTTCAGCTGGACCGTGCCCGGCCTCCTGGACGATCTGATCACAGCCACCATCAAGTCCCTGCCCAAGGCCCTGCGGGTCCAGTTCGTACCCGCCCCTGACGCCGCCCGGACCATCCGCGCCTGGATAGACGGCCACTATCCCCTGCTGCCCGGCGCCGATCCTGACTCGGCAGAGCAGGCAACCTACGGATCGGCTGACCAGCAGTCTGCGTCCGGGAACGAAACCGGTGCAGAAGCCATCCCCGCCGAGGGCTGGCCGGACTTCGAGCAGGCCTTCACCGCCGCGGCCATAGACACGGTCGGAGCCCAGCTGCACCCGGAGGTCTTCACCCAGGACAGGCTGGAACGACTGCCCGACTACCTGCGGCCCACCTTCCAGGTGGAGGAGAAACGGCGCCACGGCCATCCCAAGGTCCTGGGCCGGTCCAAGTCCCTGACCGACCTGCAGCGCGACCTGGCCGGACAGGCCCGGCAGTCGGCCCGGTCCCGAGTTGACTCCCAGGCCAGCAAGGCCGCCCGGCAGGGCCAGGTGGTCAAGAGCGCCGACCTGCTTCACCAGTCCGGCGCCACCACCAAACCGCGAGAGGAGCTGATCTGGCAGGCCGCCCTGGGCAAGCTCCACCTGCCTGCCCAAAGGATCTCCTCGCGCTGGCTGAGCCGGGAGGCCCTGATGCTGGCCTCGGCCCCCTACCCGGGCACCTCTGCCCTTGCCGAGGACCTGCAGATGGCTGCTGTCAAGCGCCTGATCCCCCACACCGAGGCCATCACCGACGACCGGTCCCTGCAGGAGGCTGTGGCCGGCGTCAGCCAGGTCTACGAGGACACCGTCTACCAGGTGGCCAAGGATGTGGTCGCCATTCTGGAGACCTCGGCCCAGGTGGACAAGGCCGTGTCTGGCCCCGCCGATCTTCCCCTGCTCTCGGTCCTGCAGTGGATCCGCCAGCACGCCGGCGGATTGGTGGCCAAGGGCTTCATCGGCGCCGACCCGCCCTACGCCCTTCCCCGCCTGCGCACATATCTGAAGGCGGACCTGATGCGCCTGAACAAGGCCCGCAGGGACAAGGACCGTGACGTACGATGGGCATGGCAGGCGCAGACCGCCCAGGATCTGGTGGACCAGGCGGCCAAGGCGGCCCAGGCCCTGCCCGCCGGTCCCGGACGAGACCAGGCCATGGACCGTGCGCGAAGGGGACGTTGGATGATGGAGGAGTACTTTGTCTCCATCTGGGCCCAGGAGCTGGGGACGGCCATCCCTGTCAGCCTGCAACGGATCAGGAAGGTGCTGGAAGGAAAGCCATGAGCACGAAACCATCGGGACGATCACGCAGGGGCAGCACCAAACGCGGACGGATGACCCTCCGCCGCGCGCAGACCCTGGGGGCCGCCCTGATGGCCATAGTCCTGGTGGTCGCCCTGTGCATCCTGGCCGTCCGCTTCGTCTCCTACCGGCTGATGGTCGGCCGCGTCATCCGCCACCAGGAGGAGCTGTCCCAGGAGTACGTTTTCAATCCAGGCAAAATCATCACCGATCACCGCTTCCATGACACCGTCGATATGAACGCCGACGATGTCCAGGACTTTTTAAACAAACATGAGGCCTCATGCAGCGGATCCACCTGCCTGCGCAGCCTGCAGATGGATGTCCCCGACCGTCCCGGTGACGGTCTATGTGATGCCTACAAGGGCGGCAAGAGGCAGAGCGCGGCTCAGATCATCGACGGTGCCGCCCGCTCCTGTGGAATCAGCCAGAAGGTCCTCCTGACCATGCTGCAAAAGGAGCAGCATCTGGTGGCCACCAACCAGTCCCCCACACAGGTCCAGCTCAAGTCGGCCATGGGCCTTTCCTGCCCAGACGATGCAGACTGCGACACCCGCTATGCCGGATTCTTCGATCAGGTCTACGGGGCCGCCCACCGATTCCGTTACTACCAGGCCCATCGGGACCAGTATGCCTACCAGACCAAGGCCCTGAACGATGTGCGCTTCAGCCCCGATGCCTCCTGCGGCAGCGGCAAGGTCTACATCGAGAACGACGCCACCGCCCTGCTCTACATCTATACGCCCTACCAGCCCAACGAGGCAGCGTTGCAGGCAGGCGACGGCGAAGGCGACCGCTGCTCGAGCTACGGCAACCGCAACTTCGTCATCATCTACAACAACTGGTTCGGCCGATCGGACCAGTGAGCCCCGGTTTCAAAGCCTGGGCAGGTAGTAGGCCAGCTCGTAAGGGGTGACCTGCCGGCTGTATCCGGCCCACTCCCGGTGCTTGTTGCGCAGGAAGTACTCAAAGGTCTGCTCGCCAAGCACCTGGGCCACGAAGTCCGACTTCTCCATGACCTTGAGCGCCGCGTCCAGACTGTCAGGCAGGGGCTCGATGCCCATGGCCTGCCGCTCGGCGTCGGTCAGCTCCCAGACATCATCGCTGGTGGGATCGCACAGGGTCATCTTCTGCTCGATCCCGTCCAGGCCGGCAGCCAGCAGCACCGAATAGGCCAGATAGGGGTTGGCCCCCGGATCCAGCCCGCGGAACTCCATCCTGGCCGAGTTGCCCTTGCCGGGCTTGTACTGGGGTATGCGCAGGAGGGCGGACCGGTTGTTGTGCCCCCAGCAGACGTAGCTGGGCGCCTCGGCCCCGCCCCAGAGACGCTTGTAGGAGTTGACGTACTGGTCGGTCACCGCGCAGATCTCGGCCGCATGGGCCAGGATGCCGGCGGCGAACTGCCGGGCCGTCTGGGACATGTTGAACTCCTGGCCTACCTCGTAGAAAGCGTTGGTGTCCCCCTCGAACAGGCTCAGATGGGTGTGCATGCCCGATCCAGGCTGGTCGGTGAAAGGCTTGGGCATGAAGCTGGCGTAGATCCCCCGCTCCAGGGAGATCTCCTTGACCACGGTCCGGAAGGTCATGATGTTGTCGGAGGTGGTCAGGGCATCGGCATAGCGCAGGTCGATTTCGTTCTGCCCCGGCCCGGCCTCGTGGTGGGAGTACTCCACCGAGATGCCCATCTGCTCCAGCATGTTGACGCAGGCCCGGCGGAAGTCCATCCCCGGGCTGCGGGGCACATGGTCGAAGTATCCGCCCTCGTCGATGGGGGTCGGGGTCTGGGACCAGTCCTCCTGATTCTCGAACAGGTAGAATTCAATCTCCGGATGGGTGTAGAAGATGAATCCCTTCTCCTTGGCCTTGGCCAGGGCCCGCTTGAGCACGTGCCGGGGATCCCCGCTGCTGGGCTCGCCGTCCGGGGTGAGCACGTCGCAGAAGATCCGGGCTGTGCCCTGCGGTCCGCCCCTCCAGGGAAGAATCTGGAAGGTGGACGGGTCGGGCTTGACGATCATGTCATCCTCGGAGACCCTGGTCATGCCCTCGATGGCCGAGCCGTCAAAGCCCAGCCCCTCCTCGAAGGCCACCTCCAGCTCGGTGGGTGCTATGGCCACCGACTTCAGGGTTCCCAAGACATCGGTGAACCAGAGACGAATGAACCGGACATCGCGCTCCTCGACGGTGCGCAGCGCGAACTCCTCTTGCTTATCCATAGAGCTTATGCTCCCATTCCTATATTTCGCAGACTTGCTTATAGCGTTAACAATGCCCTGAGACCAGGTCCAGTGCCTGCCCCAGGGTGAAGGCCCCCTCATAGAGGGACTTGCCCAGAATGGCGCTGTCCACGCCCCGATCCACCAGACCCAGGATGTGGCTCAGGTCATCCAGGCTGGATATGCCGCCCGATGCCGTCACCTTGGCCGGGGTCCGGTCAGCCACCTGTCCCAGCAGATCCAGGTTGGGGCCGGTCATCATTCCGTCGCGGGTCACGTCGGTGACCACGTACCGGCTGCACCCGTCCCGGTCCAATCGTTCCATGGCCTCGAAAAGATCCCCGCCCTGTCTGGTCCAGCCCCGGGCGGCCAGGGTGTGTCCGCGCACGTCCAGACCCACGCACACTTTCTGTCCGTAGCGAGCCAGGACCTGGCTGGTCCACTCCGGGTCCTCCAGGGCCGCCGTGCCGATGTTGACACGGGTGGCACCTGCATCCAGGGCGGCCTCCAGGCTGGCATCGTCACGGATGCCGCCGCTCAACTCCACCTTGACGCGATCGCCCAGCTGGTTGACCAGGGCGGCCAGCTTGTCACGGTTGTCTCCGGTGCCGAAGGCCGCATCCAGATCCACCAGGTGGAGCCACTCGGCACCCTGGTCGACCCAGGCCTTGGCTGCATCGGCAGGCTCGCCGTAGACCTTCTCGGAGCCGGAGATCCCTTGCCTGAGGCGGACCGCCTTTCCGTCGCGGACATCGACAGCGGGTAGGAGCGTCAGCATCTCATTCACCTTTCTCGGAGGGGATCCCGGAAGCCCCGGGAAGGGTCCGCACCCAATTGGTCAGCAGCCGTGCCCCGGCCTGACCGGACTTTTCAGGATGGAACTGGGTGGCGCTCAAGGGACCGCATTCATAGACGGCCACGAATCTGCTGCGCCCATAGGTGGCCCAGGTAACCAGCGGTTCGCCGAACAATGCGCCCTCTGTTGACCCTGGCTGCCTGTCGCTGTGTTCATTCAACGCCGATACTCGTAGGGACAGATCGGGCTGCGCCACGCCGGCCCGATCATCCCCCTGCACCGCCATGGCGGCATAGGAGTGGACGAAGTAGAAGCGCTGGTCCTGGACCCCTGCCAACAGCCGTGTTCCCTGTGGCGCCTGGACATGGTCCCAACCCATATGGGGCACCACGTCAGCGTCCAGCCTGGTCACCCGACCGGGGATCAGGCCCAGGCCGGGCTCGCTGCGGCCGTCCTCGTCCCCGAACTGGAACATGATCTGAAGGCCTATGCAGACCCCCAGGACCGGCAGCCCTTGGGCCAGGCGATCCAGGATGATGCGGTCACCGCCGACGGCGCGCAACCCTGCCATGCAGGCCCCGTAGGCCCCCACGCCGGGAATGACCAGGCCGTCGGCCTTCATGGCCAGGTCCGGGTCGGCGCTGATCTGCGCATCGACCCCCAGCTGGGAGAGGGCATGCACCATGGATCTGACATTGCCGAACCCATAGTCAAGCACCTGTATCCTGGTCATGTTCCTCCTAGCAGGTCTGTTGTCCCAACGACTACTCGACGCGGCCCTGGCGAGTCGATCCGCCGGCTCCGAACCTGGTGTGCGAGGCGATGATGCCCATGGCCTTCTCGCGGTTGTACTCCCCCGAGTCGAAGATGGCGGCCCCATCCTGGCGCAGCCTGTCCACCGTGGTGGTCCCGATCATCAGGTCCTCCACGAAGTCGGCGGTGGCGGCAAAGAGGATGGGCGGCGCGAGCGTCTGCCCCGACTGCCCGCTGATCCAGAGGGTCACTTCGAGTTTGTCGGCCCGATTGACCGCCAGGATGGCGCTGAGCCCGGATACGACCGTGGTCAGATCGCGGATGGCCGCCTCGGGTCCGTCCCCGTCCAGGTTTCTCAGGACGGCCACGGCACCCTCACGGGCCTGGATGCACCAAGCTGAGATATCGGATATCTGGCAGAAGGCCGCCAAAAGCTCTGCCGAAGCCAGACGGGTCACCATGACGGCGGCCTTGGCCCGATTGCCGATCAGGCCTTCCAGTTCTTGATCGAAATCGGCAGCAACGCCATCAGCCTCATCCGGTTCCACCGACGATTCGTCAGCGGGCCCGGAATCCAAACCGGCCTCGTCAGCCACGCCTGATTCGGTATGGCCAACAGGCTGATCCGCCTGATTCTGGCCTTCATTGAACTCGGCCTCAAAGCTGGCCAGGGCCCGCTCGACCTCCTCCTCGCTCAGATGGTGGCCGGAATCCGGCAAGCCCTGATCCTCGCTGTCATTGTTGTCGTGTTCATCAGCACTCATAGCGACCCCTTGGTGCTGGGGATCCCCTTCACCCTGGGATCAGGCTCCACAGCGAAGCGCAGAGCCCTGGCCAGGGCCTTGAACTCAGCCTCGGCGATGTGGTGCGGATCCCTGCCCGACAAGAGGGTCAGGTGCAGGCAGATGCCGGCATGCAGGGCGATGGACTCCATGACGTGCCTGACCAGGGAGCCGGTGAAGTGCCCGCCGATCATGGCATACTCGAACCCCTCGGGCTCGCCGGTGCAGACCGCATAGGGCCTGCCGGAAATGTCGACCACGGCTCGTGCCAGGGCCTCGTCCAGGGGAACGGTGGCGTCGGCGAAGCGCTTGATGCCCCGCTTGTCGCCCAGGGCCTGGGCCAGGGCCTCGCCAAAGACGATGGCCACATCCTCGACGGTGTGATGGACGTCGATCTGGGTGTCCCCGCTGGCCTTGATGGTCAGGTCGATCAGGGAATGCCTGCCCAGGGCCGTCATCATATGGTCATAGAAGGGAACCGAGGTGTCGATATCGGTCACTCCGGTGCCATCCAGGTCCAGACTCAGGCTCACCTTGGATTCACTGGTCTGGCGGGTGATGGTGGCTGTTCTGCCTGCCATTGCTGCTCCTCCGCTTTCTGCCGCACATTCCAGCTCGCACTGTGTCTTCTGCACGGCGTCTAGACCACCAGCATAGCCGTTCGGCTGGTCTGCATCCTCCTAGAACCGCTTGAGAACATGGACCAGGGTTTGACGGAATCGATCCATCTCCGCGTCCGTGCCCATGCAGACCCTCAGGTAGCCCTGGGGGCCCACGGCCCGGATCAGCACGCCTTCATCCTTCATGGCTTCGAAGACGGCATCCCGGTCGGGGAAGATGCCGAAGAGGATGAAGTTGGACGCCGAGGGCACCACCGTCAAGGGCTGACCATGGAACTTCTGTCCGGCCAGCCACTGGGCGGTCCGCCGACGGGTCTGGCGAAGCTGATCCACCCGAGCCAGCTGGAGGTCCGTGTGCTCCAGGGCAGCCAGGGCCGCAGCCTGGGTCAGGGCACTCAGGTGGTAGGGCATTCGGACGATGCGGACTGCATCGACTATTCCCTGGGATGCGGCCAAATAGCCCACCCTGGCGCCAGCGAAGGCGAAGGCCTTGGACATGGTCCGGCTGACTGCCAGATGGTCGTACTGCCCGATCAGGCTGACCGCCGAGGGCGTGCCCGGGTCGCGGAACTCGATGTAGGCCTCGTCCACGACCACGATGGGTCGGGCGGAGGGATCCGCGCCCGCTACAGGGACCTTGGAGCAGGCCTGAAGAAGCCCGGTCAGCTGATCCATGGGCAGAGGCGTCCCCGTGGGATTGTTGGGGCTGGTCACCAGAACCATGGCTGGCCTCAAAGCCTTGATGCGTTCGATGGTCGTATCCATGTCCAGGCTGAAATCGGGCCGCCGGTGGGCCAGCTCCCAGTCGGTGAAGGTGTCCCTGGCGTACTCGGGGTACATGGAGTAGGTCGGGTCGCAGCCCAAGGCGGTCCTGCCCGGTCCGCCGAAGGCCTGGAAGAGCTGGAGCATGATCTCGTTGGACCCGTTGGCCGCCCAGATCTGCTGGGGTTGGAGCGAGGTCCCTGATTCCTTCTTCAGGTAAGCCGCCAGGGCCCGCCGCAGTTCCTCATGCTCCCTGTCCGGATAACGATTGAGGCCGGGGGCCACCTGGCGCACACGCTGGCAGATGGCCTCAACCACTTCTTGATCCAAGGGGTAGGGGTTCTCGTTGACATTCAGGCAGACCGGGACATCCAGCTGGGGGGCGCCGTAGGGCTCCTCCCCCACCAAGTCCGTGCGCAGGGGCAGATCGGCTGGTATGGCACTCACCGCAGACCGGCCTTCTCTTCGTCGGCTTCAAGGTCGGCCTTGTCATAGGGGTCGTCCAGGAACCGGCTCAGGATGCACTCGCCGTGGGCGGGCAGATCCTCGGCTACGGCGAAATCGTTGATCTTGGCCGCGATGGGCTTGAGCCCCTCCTCGTCATATTCGATGACTTCGACAGGCTTCATGAAGGTGTGGACGCCCAGGGCGACGTCGAACCGGGCGGTTCCGCCGGTGGGCAGGACGTGGTTGGACCCAGACATGTAGTCGCCCAGAGGAACAGGAGAGTAAGGGCCGCGGAAGATGGCGCCGGCATTCCGGATCCGGTCGATGACGGCATCAGGATCGGCGGTCTGAACCTCCAGATGCTCGGCTGCATAGGCATTGGCCACGTCGATGGACTGGTCGATCCCGTCGGTCATGATGATTCCCGACTGGTTGCCGCCCAGAGAGATGCGCACCCGGTCGGCATGCTCGGTCCGAGGCACCCTGCGCCCCAGAGCCTCCTGAACACCCTGGGCCAGATCCTGGCTGTCGGTGATCAGCACCGAGCCGGCCAGCTCGTCATGCTCGGCCTGGCCGATCAGGTCTGCCGCAACCCAGTCGGGATTGGCCTGCCCGTCAGCCAGAATAGCGATTTCCGTGGGGCCGGCCACGGCGTCGATGCCCACCATGCCGGAGACCATCTGCTTGGCTGTCGCCACGAAGATGTTGCCCGGGCCGGTGATCTTGTCAACCGGATCGCAGAGAATCTCCCCGTCCTGGGGCTCGGATCCCTTGGCCCCGTATGCGAACATGGCCACGGCCTGGGCACCGCCCACGGCATAGACCTCGTCCACCCCCAGGATGGCGCAGGTGGCCAGGATGATGGCCGCTGGCAGACCGCAGGGATCGTCAGAGGCGGGCGGAGTGGCCACAGCCAGGGAATCGACACCGGCAATCTGGGCGGGGACCGCGTTCATGATGACCGATGAGGGGTACAGGGCCTTGCCTCCAGGCACGTACAGACCCACCCGTTGAACCGGGATCCACCGCTCGCTAACCCGGGCGCCGGGTGCCAGGTCGGTGGCCATGGGCTTGGGCACCTGGGTGGTGCAGACCTTGCGGATGCGGCTAACGGACTCCTCGATTGCCGCCCTGACCTTGGGATCCAGCCCATCCAAGGCCTCCTGCATGGCCGATGCCGGAACCCTCAGATCATGGGGACGCACATGGTCGAACCTCTCCTCCAGGTCGCGCAGGGCCGCAGCCCCATGCTCGCGCACCTGGTCCAGTATGGGCCGCACCTGGGCGCTGGCCTCCCGGGTACCCATATCGGCTCGGGGCATGGCGGCGAGGAGTTGGGCGCGGGACATGGTTTTCCCGCGCAGATCCATGGTTCTCATCATGAGCTTTGACATACTTTGATGGTAGTGAACTTTTGTGTCGCCAAAGCCAGCGACTCACCGCCGTCCCATATGGTGAGACGGTTCCGGGCGCATCCTAGGCCGACGGCAGGCAGGAGGGCCCGAAGACCGACTTGATCTCGGCCATCATGGAGGTGTCGTGCCTGGTGCGGAATCCGTCGCCAAAGGTCAGCAGGCGGACGTTGCCCCGGTCGTCGGTGACCGCCAGACGAACCTGGCAGTAGCCGGGGTGGGACTTGAGTATCCGGGCCAGCCGCTCCATGTGCCCCCGATCCAGGGCCTGCCTGGGCAGGGTGATGGTCAGAGGCCGCTCGTCCGCCGACTCCAGGACGGGCACCTCCATATCGGTGACGCGGATGTTGGTGGCCTCGTCCCGCAGCTCGACCACACCCTTCACCCGGATGACCGAGTCCAGGACCAGGTCGTCGGAGTGGGCGTCGTAAATCTTGCCAAAGAACATGCACTGGATGGAGCTTTCCAGATCCTCGATGGTGACGATGGCCCAAGGATTGCCCTTCTTGGAGACCCGTCGGTCCACAGCAGTGACCAGCCCCGCCAGGGTCACCGCCTTGCCGTCCATGCCCTTGGACCGGTTGAGCAGCTGGGCGATGGACATGTCACGCATGCCAGCCAGAACCGAAGTCATGCCGCTCAAGGGATGGTCGGACACGTACAGACCCAGCATCTGCCGCTCGAAGTTGAGTTTGGTGGACTTGTCCCACTCGTCGATGTCAGGCACGGTCACCTGGGCATCGCCCAAGGCATCCTGCTGGGGCAGATCGTCATCGGGGTCAGCGAAGAGATCGAACTGGCCCTCGGCCTGCTTGCGCTTGATGGGCATGACCTGGTCGACGGCCTCGTCATGGATCTGGAAGAGTGCTCTTCTGTTGGGGTCGATGCTGTCGAAGGCGCCGCCCTTGATCAGGGATTCCACGGTTCGCTTGTTGAGCACCTCCATGGGCACCCGCTTGACGAAGTCCATGAAGTTGACGTACTTGCCCCGGGGCCCCTGGCGTTCCTTGATGATGTCCGCCACCACCTTGTCGCCCACATTGCGGATGGCTCCCAGGCCGAAGCGGACCACGTCGCCGACAGCGGAGTACTCGGCCACGGACTCGTTGATGTCAGGCGCCAGGATGCGGATGCCCATCCTTCTGGCCTCACCCAGGTAGAGGGCGGTCTTGTCCTTGTTGGCCTTCTCGTTCTGCAGCAGGGCGGCCATGAACTCCACCGGATAGTGGGTCTTCAGGTAGGCGGTCCAGTATGCGATCAGGGCGTAGGCCGCGGAGTGCGCCTTGTTGAAGGCGTAGCCGGAGAAGGGCACCAGGACGTCCCAGACCGCTTGGGCGGCCTCCTGGGAGTAGCCGTGCTCTTTCATGCCCTGGAAGAAGGGCACCTGCTCCTTGGCCAGGACATCGGGCTTTTTCTTGCCCATGGCCCTTCGGAGCACGTCGGCTCGGCCCAGGGAGTAACCGGCCAGAATCCGGGCTGCCGACTGGACCTGCTCCTGGTAGACGATCAGACCGTAGGTCTCGTCAAGCACGCCCGCCAGGGGCTTGGCCACCTCCGGATGAATGGGCTCGATCTTCTGCTGCCCGTTCTTGCGCTTGGCATAGTTGATGTGCGAGTTCATATCCATGGGCCCTGGCCGGTAGAGGGCGATCAGGGCGGAGATGTCGTTGAAGTTGTCGGGCTTGAGCATGCGCAGCAGGGATCGCATCCCGTCGCCATCGAGCTGGAAGACGCCCAGGGTGTCGCCCCGGGACAGCAGCTGGTAGGTCTCCTTGTCGTCCAGGGGGACCTTCTCGATGCTGATGGGCTCCTTGCCATTGCGCTTGATGTTGGCGACCGTGTCCCTGATGACCGTCAGGTTGGACAGCCCCAGGAAGTCCATCTTGACCAGCCCCAGGGTTTCGCAGGTGTGGTACTCGAAGGTGGTGGTCACCGTGCCGTCGGTGCGCTCCATCAGCGGCGAGGTGTTGGTGATGGGGTTGGAGGCCATGATGGTGGCGCAAGCGTGCACGCCGGTCTGGCGGATGATGCCCTCGATGCCCTTGGCTTCCTCGGTGATCCGCTTGACGTCCGGGTTGGACTCGTACAGGTCACGGAACTCCTTGGCCTCCGGGTAGCGCTTGGACTGGGGATCGAAGATCTCCTTGAGGCTCATGTCCTTGCCGTTGACCGTGGGCGGCAGGGCCTTGGTGACCTGGTCGCCCACCGAGTACTCGTAGTCCATGATCCTGGCCGAGTCCTTCAGGGCCTGCTTGGTCTTGATGGTGCCGTAGGTCACGCACTGGGCCACCTTGTCGGAGCCGTACTTGCGGCCCACGTAGTCCAGGACCTTCATGCGCCCCTCGGGGTCGAAGTCCACGTCGATATCGGGCAGGGAGACGCGCTCGGGGTTGAGGAAGCGCTCGAAGATCAGCCCGTGCTTGAGCGGATCCAGCTCGGTGATGCCCATGGCGTAGGCCACCATGGATCCTGCCGCCGATCCACGGCCCGGCCCCACCATGATGCCATGCTGCTTGGCCCAGTTGATGTAATCGGCCACCACCAGGAAGTATCCGGTGAACTGCATCTGGCAGATGACCCCGCACTCGTAGTCGGCCTGGTGGGAGACCTCCTCGGGCACCCCGTCCGGGTAGCGGTTCTTCAACCCCTCGTCCACCTTCTTCAGGAAGAGGGAGGTCTCGTCCCAGCCCTCCGGGCAGTCGAAGCGGGGCATGAAGGCCCCGTCCTCGTGGTCGTCGAACATGACGTTGCAGCGTTCCGCGATCTCCAGGGTGTTGTCGCAGGCTTCGGGGAACTCCTTGAAGATCTCCCGCATCTCCTGGGCCGAGCGGATGTAGTAGCCGGTGCCGTCGAACTTGAAGCGTCCAGGGTCGGTCAGCCGGGACCCCGAGTTGATGCAGAGCAGGGCATCCTGGGCCGAGGCGTCCTCCTTGCGCACATAGTGCGAGTCGTTGGTGGCCACCAGGGGGGCATCCAGACGACGGGCGATCTCCAGCAGTTCCTTGGTCACCCGATGCTCGATCTCCAGCCCGTGGTCCATCAGCTCCACGTAGTAGTTCTCCTTGCCGAAGATGTCCTGGAACTCCCCTGCGGCACGCAGGGCCTCGTCGAACTGGCCCAGCCTCAGCCTGGTCTGGACGATGCCCGAGGGGCAGCCGGTGGTGGCGATGACCCCCTGGTGGTAGGTGGACAGCAGATCCTTGTCCATGCGGGGCCATTTGCCGACCAGGCCCTCCAGGTTGGCCACCGAGGAGGCCTTGATCAGGTTGACCAGACCAGTGTCGTCGCTGGCCCAGAGGGTCATGTGGGTGATGAAGCCGCCGCCGGAGACATCGTCGGAACGCTGCTCGTCGGTTCCCCAGTGGACCCGGCTCTTGTCCTGGCGGGCAGTCTCAGGGGTCACGTAGGCCTCGATGCCGATGATGGGCTTGATGTCGGCATCCACGGCCGTCCGCCAGAGCTCGTAGGCCCCGTGCATGTTGCCGTGGTCGGTAATGGCCACGGCCGGCTGCCCCAGCCGCCCCACCTCGGCAACCAGGTCGGGGATCCTGCTGGCCCCGTCCAGGGTGGAATAGTGGGTATGGGTGTGAAGGTGAACGAAGTCTGACCGGGTTGAGGACATATCTCCAACTTACCCAGGACCCTGGCCGAATCGCCGGAGTCCGCTAGCTGCGTATACCAGTGGCGCTCTGGCGTTCGATCTGCAGGGCGCGGCGCAGATCAGCCGGATAGGAGGAGACCACCTTGGTCCAGATCTTGGTGCGGGGATGGCGGAATTCCAGGCGCATGGCGTGCAGCCACTGCCGCTTCAGGCCCAGCCTGTCCGCCAGGTCGGGGTTGGCCCCGTACATGTGGTCGCCTACCAGGGGGTGTCCTATGGAAGAGAAGTGCACGCGTATCTGATGGGTGCGCCCGGTCTCCAGATTGACGCTGACCAGGGTGGCCGAGCCGAAGCGCTCCAGTACGTCCCAGTGGGTGATGGCCTCCTTGCCTGCAGGGGTGACGGTGAAGCGGAAGTCCGAGACCCGGGCCCGGCCGATGGGAGCCTCGATGGTGGCCTTGTCCTGGGAAAGATTGCCCTGGACCAGGGCGTGGTAGATCTTGACCACCTCATGCCGGGCGAACTGCCGGCGCATCTCCTTGTAGGCCAGGTCAGACTTGCAGACCAGCATAAGGCCGCTGGTGCCTGCGTCCAGGCGGGAGACGATGCCCTGACGGCCCTGGGCCCCCATGGAGGTGATGTGGGTGCCCCGCTGCAGGAGGCTGCCCAGAACGGTTGGGCCGGTCCAGCCTATGGAGGGATGTGCCGCCACCCCAACCGGCTTGTCAACGACGACCACGTCCTCGTCCTCGTAGACCACGGGCATGTCCTCAGCCACCGGCTCCACCTGTGTGGCCGGCTCGGGTTCGTCCAGCTCTATCAGATCGCCGCTCATCAGGGTGGTGGCCTTGTTCACCCGACGGCCCATGATCCGCACATGGCCCTGGGCCACCAGATCGCTGGCCTTGGCCCTGGACAGGCCCAGCATCTTGGACAGGGCCATATCCAGGCGCCGACCCACCAGGGCATCCGGCGTGGGAAGAAGCCGGGTCACTTGGCTGCTCCCCCATGTTCTTTGGGTCGGGATCTGTCGCTGAACTGCACATTGCAGGCAATGAGCGCCACCACGGCAACACCGGCCAGGGTCAGATAGATGTCGGCCACATTGCCCACCGACCATCCGTAGTCCAGAAAGTCGACCACGGCACCGTCAAGAAAGCCTGATGCATAGGCCACCCGGTCGATCAGATTGCCTGCCGCCCCTGAGAAGGCCAGGGAGAGGGCCAGGGTCCAGGCCATGGAGGTGGTCCGCAGGGCCAGAACAATGATGAGCAGGCAGGCGGCCAGGGCGATCAGGGATATGACCCAGGTACTCCCGGATCCCAATCCAAGAGAAGCCCCAGGGTTGCGCACCAGTCGCAGACCATGCAGAGGACCAGGCAGTGCCACACTGACCCCCTTGCCCAGCCGAGCCAAGGCCAAGGCCTTGGTCACCTGATCCAACGCTATGGCCACTGCCGCCAGAGCGACGAAGACGGCCACGCGCCCGCGCAGCCGTCTCTTGTATGTGTTCTTGGTCATTACCGGATGGAATCAGTGGGCCTGTTCGGACTTCTTTTCCATGGACTGGTAATTGCTGGTGTCCGAGATCTGGTTTATGAGCTGGTTGAGGAACTCAGTCAGCTTGCTGCGGTAGCCCGCCTCGAACTGCTTGAGACCCTGGATGTTCTCCTCCAGAACCTTGGACTGATCCATGAGCTTGTTCTTGACATCGGCGGCATAGCGGTCGGCGCTGTCGCGGGTGTTCTTGTCGTACTCCTGGGCACGGGTCTGCACCTGGGTCTCGTACTCGTCGGCCTGGTTGTGCTGGCGCTTGGAATAGGCGTCGGCATCGGAACGGGTCTTGACCGAGTACTCGTCAGCCTGGGAGCGTACGCGCTGTGAGTAGCCATCGGCCTCGGAGTGCACGCGCTTGGAATACTCGTCCACTTCGGCGCGTGTCCTCTTGGAGTAGTCCTCCGCCTTCTTGACGATGTCGTCGTGCTGCGCGTGGCCCTCGGCCACCAGCTGGGAGGCGTTGGCCTTGCCCTTGTCGACGTACTGATCGTGCAGTTGCATGGCCAGGGTGAGCATGGCGGTGGCCCTCTCGGGTTCGCTGCTGGCCTCGGCGCCAGCGCCCGCGATCCGTTGCAGGCTGCCCGTTTCGGTGGAGGGCTCGGCCTTGGAGACCTGCTGACGCAGCTGCTCCTCGCGCTTGCGGGACTCCTCCAGCTCCTTGTTCAGCTGTTCGGTGCGCTGTTGCTGCTCCTGAGAAGCCTTCTGGGCCTGGGTGACCTGCTGGCGGGCCGTGGCCATGCCCTGCTGGGAGGCATTGAGCTGGTTGGTCAGAGCCTGGACCTGCTGGCGGGCCTGGTCGCGCTCCTTTTGCATGGCCGTCAGCTGGTTGGTCAGCGCCTGGGTGTTGTTGCCCGCGGCGGCCTGGGCGGTAAGCTGGTCGATTTGGGAGTTGAGCTGCTCGACCTGACGCTTGAGCTGGTCGTTCTGGGAGGCCAGGGTCTTGACCTGGCTCTGGGACTCGGCCAGCAGTCGCTTGGTCTGGGCATCCACGGCAGGCTGTTGGACGGCGGACCCCTGGGCCTGCTTCAGATCCCGGTTCTCCTTCTGCAGCGATTCGACCTGAGCCGTCAGGTCGGAAATCTTCGAGTTCAGCGAGGCCACATCGGTACCCAGGGACTGGGTGGAAGCGGCGTTGCCTTGCATGGCCTGCTTACCCAGAGCTTCAACCGTATCGGTGACCTGATCCAGGAAGTCGTCGACCTCGTCGACGTCGTAGCCTTCCTTAAACCGCACTGTCTGGAAGGTATGCTCCCTTATGTCATTAGGCGTCAATAGAGCCATATGTTTCTCCACCTCGCTTCAGGCCAACCAGCCCGATTGTGTTCTCTTACTGCATGCTAGCACGGAGTCTGCCGTATCCACGGTCTTGCTCTTACCCCAACAGCACCTGGATGATGATCAGGGCCGCGTAGAGCACCATGAAGGAGACGTCAAGCTGGATCCTGCCCATGGGCAGAGGCGGAATGTACCGGCGCAGCCAGCGCAGGGGCGGCTCAGTCAAGGCATAGATGACCCGAATGAGCGAGGCCACGAAGCCACGAGGGTACCAGCGAGGCGACAGAACCAGGACCCAGTCCAGAATCATCCGCACGAAGAGGATCAGCAGGTAGGTCTCAATGCAGATGTCTATCAGATATCGAATAAAAAGAAGAAGCATGCGTCTTTAGGCTCCTGCAGACACGGCTGCCAAGGCATCGCTCACTGGGCGAAAAGCCCCTTGGCCGAAGAGCCTGACTCGGGCTCCTCCACCTTGATGTTGACCTGCGCAGGACTGAGCAGAAAGACCCTGGGAGTGACCCGCTCGATGGACCCGCGTACCCCGAAGACCACGCCTGCCGAGAAGTCGACGATCCTGTAGGCCACCGACTCGGACACGCCAGTCAGGTTGAGGACCACCGGCACTCCGTCCCGCAGGGCCCTGCCGACCATCTGGGCATCCTCATAGGACTTGGGATGGATGGTGGTGATGCGGTTGATTCGGCTCTGGAAGGGCGTGGACTCGGCCTCCTGGCTGCTGGTCGTGGATTGCGGAGCCATGGGAGTCACAGAGTGATCGGTGTCGAAGCCATCGCGGGCCTCGTCATCGTCGGCCAGGTCGTCGTCATCGTCGTCTACGACGTCCGACATGCCGAAAAAGGACATTGCGTTCTTCATCAATCCTGCCATACCTGCTCCTTCGCCTGATTACCGCAGAAAGTCAGGGATATCCAGATATCCCGGGTCGGAGGTGCCGTCGTCGCCGGAGGCGGGGGGCACCACATCGTGTTCGGAAGTCTCATCTGACTCCGCCTGGGCGGAAGGGGTCGTCAGCGGCTGCTGGGGCTGCTGGACCTGGGTGGCCGCTGCTGGCGTGGTGGTCGTGTCCACTGCAGGGGCCGGGGTCTCGTCCTTCTTTGGTGTGGGATCGAATCCGGCGGCGATGACCGTGACCCGCACCTCGTCCCCGTAAGCGTCGTCCAAGGCCAGGCCCCAGATGATCTGCGCCTCGGGATGGATGGCATCCTGAACCAACTGGGCGGCGGCAGATGCCTCCTGCATGCTCAGGTCGGTGGGGCCGGCCACGTTGATCAGGGCCCCGTGGGCACCCTCGATGCTCTCCTCCAGGAGCGGGGAGGAGATGGCGATCTCGGCGGCTTGGGTGGCTCGATCCTCGCCCCTGGCTGCGCCGATGCCGAAGAGGGCGGTGCCTGCATCCTTCAAGATCGCGGTGACATCGGAGAAGTCCACGTGAATGTAGGAGTTCATGGTGATCAGGTCAGTGATGCCCTGAACACCGGCCAGCAGGGCCGTGTCGGCGGTCTTGAAGGCATCCATGACCGAGACTGTGCGATCCGAGAGGTCCAGAAGCCGGTCATTGGGGATAACGATAAGGGCATCGACCTCCTTGCGCAGGTTCTCGATGCCCGATTCGGCGGAAGCGGAGCGCCTGGGTCCCTCAAAGGTGAACGGCCGGGTGACTACGGCGATGGTCAGCGCGCCTTGCTGACGGGCTGCACGCGCAACCAAGGGGCTGGCGCCAGTGCCTGTGCCGCCGCCCTCCCCTGCAGTGACGAAGACCATGTCGGCGCCCTTGAGAACCTCTTCAATATCGGACTGATGGTCCTGGGCAGCCTTGGCGCCCTTCTCTGGATCGGCTCCGGCCCCCAGGCCGCGGCTGTTGGCATCGGAAAGGGAGATCTTTACATCGGCTTCTGAGCGCAGGAGATCCTTGGCATCGGTATTGATGGCAACAAACTCGACATTCTGCAGACCCTCGGCGATCATGCGATTGACAGCATTGCCACCGGCTCCACCAACACCAACGACCTTGATGTTGGTCTTGTCATTGAAATTGTCATTCTGGGCAATCTCGCTCACAGTATGCTCCCGTCACTCACGTTACGCTCAACTCTAGCGCAGGTCGTATACGCCAACACGCATTTGCCCACAGGCGTTCCGACCCTCCCTGACGGCCGTGGGCCTAGGGTCCGGGAGGACAGAGCCAACCGCCCTGGCCTTCCGAGAGAACCTCCACGCCGTTCTGTCCGTATTCTAAACCCTGATTCTAGACCCGGATGCGCACGGTTGGCGACAGGAATATTTCCGGCTTCAGTAGGAGGCATCCATGGGGTCGTTGCCGAAGAGCGTCTCGCGCTCCTGATGGGTGGTGGTCCGCGAATCCAGCCAGCCATAGGGAAGACGGACCTTCTTGGCATAGCGGACCCGGCCACGGGGCTTGCCGGCCACGGCTCGTGGATAGGGCATGTCCTGATCCAGATCGGCGATGCAGCGGTCCAGCTCCTCCAGGCTCTCGCAGGCCATGAAGTCGCGGCGCACCTGGCCTCCAACCGCGAAACCCTTCAAATACCAGGCCACGTGCTTGCGCATGTCGTGGACGGCCATGCGCTCGTCGCCGTCGTAGAACTCGGCCAGAAGCCGGGCATGGCGGGCCATGATGGCCCCCACCTGGCCCAGGGTGGGCTCCTGCCGTTCCGGGGAGCCAGCCAGGGCCGCCGCTATGTCTGCAAAGAGCCAGGGACGGCCCTGGCAGCCCCGGCCGATGGCCACGCCTGCGCAGCCGGTCTGGGCGAACATGTCCAGGGCATCCTCGGCGGTCCAGATGTCGCCGTTGCCGAAGACGGGGATATCAACGGCCTGGACCAGCTGAGCGATCCGGTCCCAGTCAGCATGGCCGCCATAGTACTCAGCCGTGGTTCTGGCGTGCAGGGTCACGGCGGCGCATCCCTCCTCCTGGGCGATGTGCGCCGCCTCCAGGAAGGTCTCGTGCTGGTGATCGATGCCCACACGGATCTTTGCGGTGACGGGGATCCCGGCAGGCGAGCAGACGGCGACCACCCGATGGACCAGTTCGGCGAAGAGGTCGGTCTTCCATGGCAGGGCGGACCCGCCGCCGTGTCTGGTGACCTTGGGAACCGGGCAGCCGAAGTTCATGTCGATATGATCGGCCCAGCCCGCATCAACCACCATCCGGGTGGCCTGTTCCATGATCTGCGGATCCACCCCGTACAGCTGCAGGGAGCGCACCTTCTCCTGCGGGGCGAAGCGACAGAGCCGGAAGGCCTTGGGGTTGCGCGCCACCAGGGCCCGGGCCGTCACCATCTCCCCCACGTACAGTCCGTCGGGACCGTACTGCCGGCAAAGCAGGCGGAAGGGCCAGTTGGTCACGCCCGCCATAGGCGAAAGCATGACCGGCACAGGCACGGTTATCGGGCCCAGCTGCACCGGGGCAACCTTCGGGGTCGGGCGATCAGTCTCAGTACCGGCCACCGGCCTCGGCCACCTTGATGGGTTCGCTCTCGTCCGTGCCCGGCTCGCTGGCCAGGTCCGTGTAGCCGTCAGCGGCACACGCTCCGGTCAGGTCAGACGGCCCCATGGGGTAGCGCACCCGCCGCTCGCCGACGACCCGGCGCACATAGTCCTCCACCTGGTCCAGGGCCACCCGATCCTGCTGCATGGAGTCTCGGTTGCGGATGGTGACCGCCTTGTCGTCCAAGGTGCCGAAGTCCACGGTGATGCACAGGGGTGTACCGATCTCGTCCTGACGACGGTAGCGGCGGCCGATGGCGCCGGACTCGTCGTAGTCCACCATCCACTCGTTCTGGCGCAGGTCGGCAGCCAGGTCATGGGCGATCCGCTGCAGATCGGGCTTCTTGGACAGGGGCAGGACGGCGGCCTTGACCGGGGCCAGCCTCGGATCCAGGCGCAGCACGGTGCGCCGGTCGACCCCACCCTTGGTGTTGGGGGCCTCGTCCACGTCATAGGCATCCACCAGGAAGGCCATCAGCGAGCGCGTCAGGCCGGCAGCGGGCTCGATCACGTAGGGGATGTAGCGTTCCCCGCTGGCCTGGTCGAAGTAGCTCAGATCCTCGCCCGAGTGCTCGGCATGGGCCTTGAGGTCGTAGTCGGTGCGGTTGGCCACGCCCTCCAGCTCGCCCCACTCGGAGCCCTGGAAGCCGAACCGGTACTCGATGTCCACGGTCCGCTTGGAATAGTGGGCCAGCTTCTCCTTGGGGTGCTCATAGTGGCGCAGGTTCTCGGGCTTGACGCCCAGGTCCACGTACCAGCGGGTCCTGGCATCGATCCAGTACTGATGCCACTGCTCGTCGGTGCCGGGATGGACGAAGAACTCCATCTCCATTTGCTCGAACTCGCGGGTGCGGAAGATGAAATTGCCGGGTGTGATCTCGTTGCGGAAGCTCTTGCCCATGTTGGCGATGCCGAAGGGAGGCTTGGAGCGGGAGGAGGCCATGACGGACTTGAAGTCCACGAAGATGCCCTGGGCGGTCTCGGGACGCAGGTAGTGCAGGCTCTTCTCGTCCTGGACAGGTCCCAGGTGGGTCTGCAGCATCATGTTGAAGTCGCGCGGCTCGGTCCACTGGCCCTTGGTGCCGCAGTCCGGGCAGGGGATGTCCTTGAGGCCGTTTTCCGGATCATGGCCGTGCTTCTCGACGTAGGCCTCCTCCAGAGTGTCGGCCCGATGCCGCTTGTGGCAGTTCAGGCACTCGATCAGGGGGTCGTTGAAGACGGACACGTGGCCCGAGGCCTCCCAGACCGCCGTGGGCAGGATGACCGAGGTATCCACGCCGACCACGTCGTCGCGGGTGACCACCATGGTCCGCCACCACTCACGCTTGATGTTGTCCTTGAGGGCCACGCCCAAGGGGCCATAGTCCCAGGCCGAGCGCGTCCCGCCGTAGATCTCCCCTGCGGGAAAGACGAATCCTCGGCGCTTGGCCAGGGAGATGACCTCATCCAGTTTCGATACTGCCACTGATCACACCTTCTGCTCGGGAGCCCCTCCTGGGGACATACGACCTGATGACCGGCCTCCAGCATACCTTCGGCGGGTGACCTGCTGTCAGCGCAGAGGCCTACCCTTGAGGAAGGTGCGGGAGGCCGCACAGGTGACCGCAGGGGGACACCGGGCATCCTGCCTGCCAACCCCAGTCGACGAGGAAAGGTTCCCGATATGCCTAATGTGAACGATCCATCCTATCTGAACACCGTAGCCGAGGTCACCATTGCGCCCTCTGGTCAGGGTGAGGAGCTGTCCACCTATGTGGCCCAGGTCATCAAGGTCATCAGGGATTCGGGGCTACCCAACCAGACCAATGCCATGAGCACCGTCGTCGAAGGGGATCTGCACCGGGTCATGGAGGTCGTGGAAGAGGCCACACGGGTCCTGGCCGAGCAGGGATACAGGACCGGCGTCAGCCTCAGGCTGGACATCCGTCCCGGCAAGCGGGACCAGATCCACGAGAAGGTGGAGCGGGTCAACCAAATCCTAGGCGGGGAAAACCGCTGAAAGCACCCTGCCGCTCAAGATCAGCCGGGCTGAAATCGCCTGAGCAAGTTAAGGTATGCCCATGATCACGATGAAGCAGATCGCCGAACGCACAGGCGTATCCGTCTCCACGGTTTCCCTAGTGCTCAACGGCCATGACAAGGGCAGAGTCAAGGAGGGGACCGCCCAAAAGGTCCGCAGCACAGCCAAGACCCTGGGCTATCGGCCCAATCCTATGGCTCGGTCGCTGCGCACCAGCAAGACCGGCATGCTGGGCTTCATCAGCGAAGAAGTGGCCACTACGCCCTACGCTGGCGCCATTATTCGGGGCGCGCAGGATGCGGCAGCCGAGCGCGGCTATGTGCTTCTCACCGTCTCCACCGATGGAGGCATCCGGGAATCCGAGCAGATCCGGGCTTTGAAACGCTATGGGGTGGACGGATTCCTCTTCGCCAAGATGTACGACCAGGATGTTGACCTGCCCCAGGCTCTGCGCTCCTGCCCTGCCGTGGTGGTCAACGCGGCGGAGCGGGCCAACCGCTGTCCCAGCATCGCCCCTGACGAGTTCCTGATCGGCTACGATGCCACCCGCCACCTGATCGAATCAGGCTGCCATCGGGTAGCCTACCTGGGCACCACACAGGATCTGCCGGCGCAAGAAGACAGAATGCGCGGATATCACACAGCTCTCAAGGAAGCCGGCTTGCCCACAAGTCAGGCCTTGATCCGACTGGTGGGATTCAACCAGGATGCCATGAATCAGACAAACGACCTAATGGACGACCAGCACCCCGAC
This sequence comes from Bifidobacterium sp. ESL0825, assembly GCF_052606465.1. Lineage (NCBI taxonomy): Bacteria > Bacillati > Actinomycetota > Actinomycetes > Bifidobacteriales > Bifidobacteriaceae > Bifidobacterium > Bifidobacterium sp. ESL0825. The sequence goes on along the minus strand of NZ_CP199589.1, from coordinate 93,294 downwards.
GGGGTCTTTTGCTTCAATGACTCGCGTTCCTTTTACCTCTACCAGGCCGCTGCGGCCCGCCATCTGATCATCGGCAAGGATCTCAATCTGGTAGGTGTGGACAACCATCAGGTCGTAGCCGAGACCACAGCGCCTCCCCTGACCACGGTTGAACTGCCCCACTACGAGATGGGCTTCTGGGCGGTGCGGCGGCTGCTTGCGCAAATCAATCCACGTCGCCTCGCTCTGCCCCTGCCCAAAACCCGTGCCGCCCTGCCGCCGCTTGATCACGACGAGGGAGTGCGCATCCATTGCGCCCTGATCCGCAAGGGCTCCACCCGCCTCGATGCCGCCTCGGCCGCAGTGCCAGCCAACCGCTAAAGCCAGGAACGCATCTGCCTGTTCCCGATTGCAAAATGGTGGACCATGATCGAAGGCTGACGAAGTTCAAACCAATCGCCGATCGGTCAGGATCCCTTATTGGCTACCAGGTACGCACAGCAATCGTCAATCGTTTGACGTAAATCGATTGACGACCTACTATACCTACCAGGATCCGCTCTGCACACAGACCGCGCATCGGACCTGGAAGCACTGCGGGGAAGCAGTGCACAATAGGGAGAGAGGGGCAGCATGGCCGCCAAATCATCAGCATGGAGGAATCCATCATATTTGGAATCCTCCACCGGAATATTCTTCTTCTTCTGCGCCTGGGGCATCTGGTGGTCCTTCTACCAGCGATGGCTGGTAACGGGGCTTGGCATGACCAACACCCAAGTGGGCAACATCTACTCCATCAATTCCGTGGCCACCCTGATCATCATGTTTGTCTACGGGGTGATCCAGGACGAACTGGGCGTCAAGCGCCGTCTGGCCGTCTTCATCGCGGCCATCGCCGCACTGGTGGGGCCCTTCGTCCAATTCATCTATGCGCCGCTCATGCGCTCCAACATCATGCTGGGCGCCATGCTTGGCGCAGTGGTCCTCTCTGCCGGCTTCATGTCCGGCTGCTCCCTGATCGAGGCCATCACCGAGCGTTACTCGCGCAAGTTCGGCTTCGAGTATGGACAGTCCCGGGCCTGGGGCTCCTTCGGCTACGCCATTGTGGCCCTGATCGCCGGCTTCGTCTTCAACATCAACCCCATGATCAACTTCTGGCTGGGCTCAGCCTTCGGCCTGTGCATGCTGCTGGTCTACGCCTTCTGGATCCCGGACGAGCAGCGTGACGAGATCCGCCGCGAATCGACCCCCGAGGGCGAGAAGTCCCAGCCTTCACTGAGGGATATGCTACACGTACTGGGTATGCCGGCCCTCTGGCTGCTGATCGTCTTCATGATCTTCACCAACACCTTCTACACGGTCTTCGACCAGCAGATGTTCCCTACTTACTACGCCAACCTCTTTGCCACCCCGCAGCTGGGCAACCAGGTCTACGGCATCCTCAACTCCTTCCAGGTCTTCCTGGAGTCGGCCATGATGGGCGTCGTACCTGTCATCATGCGCAAGATAGGTGTCCGCAACTCCCTCCTGCTGGGCGCTACGGTCATGTTTGCCAGGATCGGCCTGTGCGGCTTCTTCCACGATCCGGTCATGGTCTCCATCGTCAAGCTCTTCCACTCCATCGAGGTTCCGCTCTTCAGCCTGCCGGCCTTCCGCTACTTCACCCTGCACTTCAACCCCAAGCTGTCCGCCACCCTCTACATGGTGGGCTTCCAGATCGCCTCCCAGGTCGGCCAGGTGGTCCTGTCCACCCCGCTGGGCATGCTCCACGACCGGGCCGGCGACCGGGTCACCTTCTACACCATCTCCCTGGTGGTGCTCGCGGCCCTGATCTACGGCATCTTCGTGCTCAAGCGCGACGACCAGCAGGTTGACGGCGATCCCTTCATCAGGGATTCGCAGAAGTCCGCCGTAACCCGGGGCTGATCCCAACGTCAACCGTAATCAGCACCCATCCAACCCGAGAGGATTCAAGGATGAACCAGCCAACAACCAAGGAAAACGCCGACATGAGCGCTCAACTGGACAAGGCCCAGAAGAGCATCGATAGGCTCTTCGCCACCCGCAATGACCGCTGGTATCCCCAGTGCCACATCGCCTCCAAGGCCGGATGGATCAACGACCCCAACGGCCTGAGCTACTACAAGGGGCGCTATCATGCCTACTTCCAGCTCAATCCCTACGGGAGCGAGTGGGGAAACATGCACTGGGGGCATGTGTCCAGCGCCGATCTGGTCACCTGGCGGCGCGAGCCCCTGGCCATGGCACCCACCCTGGAGGTCGAGAAGGACGGAGTCTTCTCCGGATCGGCCGTGGTGGGCGACGACGGCCGTCTGACCATCTACTACACAGGTCACCGCTGGCGCAACGGGGTCAACGATGACGACGGCAACCTCCAGGAGCAGTGCATGGCTGTCTCCTCCGACGGCATCCACTTTGAAAAGAAAGGTGTTGTGGTCCCCTGCCCGGACGACAAGATCCTGCACTTCCGCGATCCCAAGGTGTGGAAGATGGGCGGGCTCTGGTACATGGTCTTCGGAGTCAGCACCCCCGCACAACGCGGCGAGATCTGGATGTACACCTCCAATGACATGGAGCACTGGACCTTCGACCGGGTGATCTATCGGCACCCCGACCCCGAGGTCTTCATGCTGGAATGCCCCGATATGTTCCCCCTAGAGGACAAGTGGGTGATCTGCTACTCGGCCATGGGCTTGAAACCCCATGGATTCGAAGCCCGCAACCACAACAACGCCGGCTATGTAATCGGCAGCTGGCAGCCCGGCGGCGACTTCCATCAGGAGACCGAATTCCACCTCTGGGATGACGGCCACAACTTCTATGCCCCGCAGACCTTCCAGGCCCCTGACGGCCGCCGACTGGTCTTCGGATGGATGAGCCCCTTCACCGAACCCATCCCCATGCAGGAGGATGGCTGGTGTGGCCAGTTCACCGTGCCCCGCGAAGTCACCCTGGCCGGTGATCATCTGCGCTGCCTGCCCATACGCGAGTTCTCCAACCTGGACCAGGACCAGAAGGATTTCGGTCCCATCGAACTGGAGGTCAACGGCAGCCAGGATCTGGTGGACGACGCGCAGACCGCCGACATCACTATGGAAATCGACCTGGCCAAGTCCCAGGCCGAGCGCATCGGTTTGGAGATTCACCGGACCCAGTCAGGCGATCATACGCTGGTCTGCTATGACGACCAGCTGGGCCGCGTGGTGCTGGACCGCCACTGCAACACCTACGGGGATCGGGGTTACCGCACAGCACCCGTCGACAAGTCCTCGGGAAAACTCAAACTGCGCATCATCGTGGACCGGGGCTCGATCGAGGTCGTCGTCAACGACGGGCTGGAGATCATGTCCTCCTACTCCTTCCCCGCTGAAGGACCGCGCGGCATCCGTCTGATCGCCGAGTCCGGCGAGGGCAAGGCCCTGATCGACTCCCTCTCGATCGCCAGACTGGGCACCATCTGGGAAGAGCCGGATCGCTGATCCGACTGTCCGAGTCGGCACAGGAAAGGCCCGCCCCCTGAATTACTCAGGGGGCGGGCCTTTTGCTTGGTAAGCATCGCCTTCAAGCATCCGTGGTAAGCATCAAAGAATCGAAGATCCCAGAAGAGGTACCGATCCTTCGGCACTGATTCCCTGTCATGGACCGGCGGCCATGACTGCGTCACAGCCGCCTAATCTTCGAGACCAGAAGCCATTGATGTAGCCGATCCGACTTCGGCTTTACTTGCCGACCTTGACCAGCAGAGCCATCAGCCCGGAGGCGATGGCCGCCGCGCCCATGAAGAGGAAGGCTCCGACGAAGGAACCGCCGGCCGCCTTGACCAGGTAGCCGATGATCATGGGGGCCAGGAATCCGCCCAGGGTGCCGCCGGTATTGATGATGCCGATGGCGGAGCCGATGATGTGCGGGTCCATGATCTTGTGTGGCCAGGTGAAGATGCCGGTGAAGGCCACCACGGAGACGCAGGATACCAGGATCAGCAGCAGGAGGGAGAGCCAGATGTTGCGCGAGAAGACAAAGCATACGACCAGGACGGCGCTGATCACCCCGGCGCCCAGAATGGCCAACTTCTCCCTGCCTAGGAAAAGCTTCGAGAGCAACTGACCGGCGTAGATGGTGGCGACGGTCGTGAAGACCGCGTTGACCGCCAGCAGGATGCCGGCCTGGCCAATCGTAAGACCGAAGGTGTTTTTGATGAAGGTGGGCATCCAGGAGATATTGCCGTACAGGAGGATGTTCAGCAGCAGCATGGCCACGAAGAGGACCAGCACGTTCCGATTCTTCAGAACCTCGAGGAACCCTGCCCCCTTGGCTCCGGGCTTCTGGTCAGCCTCGGGCTGGCGGGGCTTGGAGGGCACGAAGATCAGGATGCAGACAAAGGCCAGCAGGTAGAGGGTGCCCAGCACAGCGTAGGCCAGATGCCAGTTGATGGCGACCAGGTTGGCGCCCAGGACGAAGGCCAGAATGCCGCCTATGCCCGAGGTCGACAGGATCAGCGACTGGACGAAGGTACGCCGCTCCTGGGGGAAGTTCTCCGCGATCGACTTGGAGCAGGAGGGCGGGTAGCCGCCGTGGCCCATGCCAGCGAAGAACCGGACGATGATGAAGAAGGCCAGACCATTGGCCAGGCCGAACAGGTAGCTGAACAGACCGATGATGATCATGGAGGCCATCAGCACACGCTTGGCCCCAAGCCGGTCGGCCAGCCAGCCGCTGGGTATCTGCATGAGCGAGTATCCCAGGAAGAAGGCCGACATGATGATGCCTGTCTGCCCCGAGTCAAGGTGGAACTGCTCGGATATGGGGATGATGGCGGTCGAGATCATGTTCTTGTCCATGTACACGATCGAGTAACCGGCCATCAGGGAAAAGATCAGCGTTCCGCTCGCCGTTTTTGAGGATTGCTTGATTGCCATTGGTCTGTCATCCTTCAGTAGAAACCGGCCGCCGCCGGGCAAGGTGATCCCGCAAAGATCACAGGGCCTGGCGGCAGCCGAACAGTAGAGGTCAGTGGGGCATCACATCGTCAGGGATGACGACCTTGTACTCCTGGCCGGCGAAGGTCTTGTCAAAGTCCTCCTTGGCGGCCTTGACCAGATCCGGGTCGGTAAACGCATCATAGGCGGTCAGGGCCAGGGTCTTGCCCGCGGCGAGCAGACCCTTGTGGGCCACCGAGGACTTGCCGTTGGCCGCCCACTGCCAGGAGTGGGCCGAGGTGCCCTGGGGCTCGAAGCCGCCGCTGAACTGGGCGGTGGGCGTCTGCCAGCTGACATCGCCGACATCGGTGGATCCCGATGCCGTATCGGTGAAGACCAGCGGGTACTTCTTCAGGGCCATGGTTGACTCGGCCATCTTCCTGACTTCCTCATCCGTCAGATCAGGGAAGGCCTCCTTGGTGCGGCTGAGCACCCGCTGCTTGCCCGCCTCGGGGACCGTGTCCGTGTAGCGGCGCTCGTAGTCCAGCTCCTGCTGGTCCAGGGGCAGCGGGCCGACGAGGTCCAGGTTCCTGTCTATGGCCTCGGTCAGCGGATGGTTGGGAATGAAGTTGTAGCAGGCCGCGTCGAACTCCTCCTTGACCTGGGTCTCGGTCATCAGGGCCGCACCCTGGGCGATCTTCTCCACACGCTTGAACAGATCCTGAGCCTGGTCCATCCTGGGGGCGCGCACGAAGTAGTAGAGCCGGGCATGGGACTGCACCACGTTGGCCGACTCGCCGCCTGCGTCGATGAAGGCGTAGTGCACGCGGGCCGCATCGATCATGTGCTCGCGCAGGAACTGCACGCCCACGTTCATCAGCTCAGCGGCATCCAGGGCGCTCCGGCCCAGCTCGGGAGCCGCAGCCGCGTGCGCCGGCACGCCGGTGAAGTCGAAGTAGGCCTGCAGGACCGCCAGGCTGGAGGAGCCCCAGGCCTGGGTCACATCCGAGGGATGCCAGGACAGAGCCAGATCCAGCCCGTCGAAGACCCCGTCCCTGGCCATGAAGGCCTTGCCGTAACCCGACTCCTCAGCCGGGCAGCCGAAGACCTTGATGGTCCCCTTGAGGCCCTTCTCCTGCATGAAGGTCTTGATGCCCACGCCTGCCGCGACGGCGGCCATGCCCAGGATGTTGTGGCCGCAGCCTTGCCCGTTGCCGCCTTCGACCAAGGGCTTGTGCTCGCCCAGGTCGGCCACCTGGCTGAGCCCTCCCAGGGCATCATATTCGCCGGTGATGCCGATCACCGGACGGCCCGAACCCCAGGTCGCCACGTAGGCGTAGTCCATATGGCCCACGCCCTTCTCGATCTCGAAGCCCTCCTGCTCCAGCACCTTATAATGCTGCTGGACCGACTCCTTGACGGCAAACCTGGTCTCGGGGGTGCCCCAAATATGATCGGCTGCCTCGATGAACTCCTGTGACTTGTCCTCGATGATCTGCATGATGCGTTGCTTGTCGTCCACGCCTGTCGACTCCTTCGTTTCGTTTGCTGCGCTGATTTCCACGGCGGACACATGGCCTGCTCCGCTGTGATAAGTCACAGACTACCTTTCATGGGCGTTACGAGGGTGTTCAGACGTGTAAATTTGGACGACTATGGGTAACCTCACAAAATTGGAGGTTCTGTCTTCTCAGGCATTCTCCACGCCGCCAAAGCGCCTGTCCCGGTGGATGTAATCGTCGATGGCCCGCCAGAGCACCTCACGCCCGCAGTCCGGGAAGAGCTCAGGGACGAAATCCAGCTCCGCATAGGCCGCCTGCCAGGGCAGAAAATTGGAGGTTCGCTGCTCCCCAGAGGTGCGCATGACCAGGTCGCAATCCGGAATGTCGGGGTTGTAGAGGTGCTGGGCGATCATCTTTTCAGTCACCTTGGAGCCCTTGATTCGCCCAGCCGCGACTTCTCGGGCGATGTCTGTGGCTGCATCGGCCAGCTCAGCCCTGCCCCCGTAGTTGATGCAGAAGATCACATCGATCCTGGTGTTGTGGCGGGTGCGCTCCATGGCCGCCTCCAGCTCGTCCATGACCGACTTCCAGAGCCGTGGCCGACGACCCGCCCAGCGCACGCGCACTCCCCAGTCGTCCATCTGGGCCACCCGGCGGTGGATGATGTCCCGGGAGAAGCCCATCAGAAAGCGGACCTCAGCCGGCGAGCGTTTCCAGTTCTCCGTGGAAAAGGTGTACAGGCTCAGGTAGCGGACCCCGGCCTCAATGGCCCCGGCTATGGTGTCGAAGACCACCGGCTCGGCAGCCCGGTGACCCTGGGTGCGCTCCATGCCCCTCTGCTTGGCCCAGCGGCCATTCCCATCCATGATCACACCCAGGTGCCGCGGGACTGAGCCCTTGGGGAACTGCGGGATACGCGCGGGGTCGGAGAAGGGGGCTGCAGGCACATCCAGAGAAGTGTAGTCGACGGGGTCAAAGCTCATGCTTCAAGAATCTAATAGCCGCAGAGACCTGATGGGCCGCTCCAGGTAATATTCGCCCCATTTCTCAACAAGACCGTCGCAGAGGGGGGTGGAGTCCTTGCCGTCCAGTTTGGACCAGTCCCCGCTGCTCAGCGCCCGGAAGCGGGCCAGGGTGGCGGAATCCACTGCCACGGCGTCGGTAGGCCTGTCCCGGCTGCAGACCACCCCGCCGCCAGGCACCGAAAAGTGGGTCAGCTGGTCGGTCCGTCCGCAGACGATGCAGGAATCCAGCCGGGGCCTCCAGCCAGCCAGCGCCAGGGACCGCAGCAGGTAGGAGGCGCCGATGTCACGGGGTCCATGCCGGTGACCAGCCAGACTGGCCAGGGCGGAGGCCAGCAGACGGTATTGCTCAGGGGCCGGCTCGTGCTCGCCCACCACCAGCTTGTCGGCGGTCTCAAGCATGACGCCCCCGTTGGCATAGAGATCATAGTCGGCGCATATGGCATCCGCATAGGCGGCTATGCAGACGGCCTGGGAGACGATGTCCAGGTTGCGGCCACGGGAAATGAGCAGGTCGTCACGCATGAATGGCTCCAGCCGCGCGCCGAAGCGGGACTTGGTCCGTCGCACCCCCTTGGCCACGGCCCTGACCTTGCCGTGTCCCCTGGTCAGAATGGTGACGATCCGGTCTGCCTCACCCAGTTTGACCGTTCTGAGGACCAGGCCCTCGTCACGATAGATAGCCACGACGGCCCCGTCCTTTCATTGGTAGATGAACAGGCCCCAGAAAGCGAAGATCAGCAGGACTCCGAACATGGCCAGGGTGGTGACGGTGAAGAGCGCGACGCCAAAGCGGGTGGAGGCCAGAACCGGCCTGGGATCCAAGTTGCGCATCTGCTGACGCAGACTGGGGCCGCCGGCCTTGCTTGTGCGGACCTGGTCGGGCAGCCGGTCCAATCCCCTGAGTGAGGCTACCTCGACCATACGGGCGAAGGTGCGCGACCAGGCCCAGATGACCAGGGCACAGACCACCTGGATGACCGGCCAGCTCCAGTAGCTGACCCCAGCCTGGTCGGGCACGCCGCCCCAGCCCAGGCGTACCACGGCCATGATGACCTGGCCCAGACCAGCTCCGAAAAGGACCAGGGTAGCCAGGGTGGTGCCGGTAATGGTGACCAAGGTGCCGCCGAAGCCATGGCTGAAGCCCAGGACCGGATCCTTGCGCCGGCGCAGACGGAATAATTTCATCAGACCGGCCGCCAAAGCCATAATCAAGGCCGCCAGCAAAAGCACCAGGGTCAGCAGGTGCAGGACCAGCATATAGATGGTCAGCGAGCGTCGCCCCCGCAGGTCAGTAGGCACGGCGATGGACTGGTGGATGGTGGCCCCACCCACGCTGGGGCTGGTCTGATGCAGGCCATGGACCTGACCCACCGCCCAGTCGACCATGTCCTGCTGGTAGTGGTCGGCCAGGGGCGTGCCGGTCCGGGCCTCATCTCCCAAACGCAGCACATGGTTGGAGACCGGGTAGGAACGCACAGTGACGTTCTCGTTGCCCGAGGCGTGGGCCTGGGCGAGCACGCGTTGCACCCCCTCCACCTGGGCGGTCATGACATCCTTGGCCCCGTAGGCCAGTAGGGTGGGAATGGCATAGGTGCTGCGGTCGGTGGGGTCGATGTCCAGATTATTCAGGCCCAAGAGGGAGGCATCGGTGCTGAAGAGCCGACGGACCACCGACTGGTAGCCCTGGTTGGCTCCGGCAATGGCGAAATCCTGGGCTACGAAGAAGCCCATCGCGTGCCGCGGCGAATAGACCATGGGGCTCAACAGGATCTGGAAGGCGATCCGGTGGTCCATGGTCAGCAGCATGGCGGCGATCCAAGTGCTCTCGCTGGTGGCATAGATGCCTACCTTGGATGCATCCACATCAGCCCGGTCGCGCAGCAGATTGGCAACCCGCTCGTAGGCCTTGGCCGAGGCGGGATAGTCCCGGTCGGCATCCGTGGTGGACCAGACCGGCTTGTCCAGCACGGCGGTGACGAAGCCGGCAGAGGCCAGGGTTCGGGCCACATCCCCGAAGGAGTTGTCGCAGGTGCCGTAACCGGCGCCGTGCATGAAGACTACGGCTGGCCGATGCCCTGAGGCCTCCTTGGGGGCGCGGATCAGTATCCGGATGCGTTGGTGCTCGCCGGTGGAGGGCCGCTCCACGTTCAGTTCCTGGTGACGGGATTCGACCTGGTACTGCCCCACGGTATCCCTGTCAACCCCGGCAGGCCAGTCGAAGGTGACCGCGGTGTCCGAAGTCAGGGTAGGAAAATTTTGATCCACTGGTTCGTATTTCCAGGGGACGGCGGTCAGGTGGGAGACGGAGGCCAGCAGACCCATGAGGATGATGAAGACGGGCAGGCTGGTCATGAGCCGCCTGACCCTGCTCCACCCGCTTGCAGGGAGGGAACGCTCAACCTCTTGGGACACGTCGGCCATTGTAGCCGTTGGCGGGGATGGCGCTTACGCCCTCAGCTGGCACGGCCGGTGACCGGGACTACCATGGGCCCTGCCTCCGGCAGGGTTTCACCCTGGGCCGCCGCCTTGGCATCCATCTGGGCGGCGATTTCCTTGGCCCGTTCCAGCAGCGTGGGGACAATCTGATCCTCGGGCACGGTCTGCACCACCTTGCCCTTGATGATGATCTGGCCCTTGCCGTTGCCCGAAGCCACCCCCAGATCGGCCTCCCTGGCCTCGCCAGGTCCATTGACGATGCAGCCCATGACGGCCACCCGGATGGGGGCGGTGATGTCCTTGAGCCCCTCGGTGACCTCCTTGGCCAGCTCGATCACGTCCACCTGGGCCCTGCCGCAGGAGGGGCAGGAGATGATGTCGAAGTGGCGCTGGCGCAGCCCCAGGTACTCCAGGATCTTGCAGCCCACCTTGACCTCTTCCACAGGCGGTGCGGACAGGGAAACACGAATGGTGTCGCCGATGCCCTCGGCCAGAAGCGCGCCGAAGGCCAGACAGGACTTGATGGTCCCCTGCCAGGAGGGCCCGGCCTCGGTCACGCCCAGGTGCAGGGGCCAGTCGCCCTTGGAGGCCAGAAGCCTGTAGGTCTGGACCGTGGTGACGGGATCGTGGTGCTTGACGGAGATCTTGAAGTCATGGAAGCCCACGTCCTCGAACATGTGGGCCTCTTTCAAAGCCGAGGCGACCAGGGCCTCAGGGGTGGGTCCGCCGTAGCGGGCGTAGATGTCCTTGTCAAGGCTGCCGGCATTGACCCCGATGCGCAGGGAGATGCCTGCATCGGTGGCGGCCTTGCAGATCTCGGGGCCGACCTGGTCAAACTTGCGGATGTTGCCCGGGTTGACCCTGACGGCTGCGCAGCCCGCATCGATGGCCTGGAAGACGTACTTGCTCTGGAAGTGAATGTCGGCGATGACCGGGATGGGCGACTTCTTGGCAATGATGGGAAGCGCGTCGGCATCGTCCTGGCTGGGCACAGCCACCCGTACGATGTCGCAGCCGGCGGCAGCCAGCTCGGCGATCTGCTGCAGGGTGGCATTGATGTCAGCGGTGACCGTGTTGGTCATGGACTGCACCGATATGGGGGCTCCCCCGCCGACCGGCACAGGCCCCACCATGATCCGACGGGAGCGGCGACGAGGATGCAGCGGAGTCTGGCTGATGGCCTGCTCGCCTGTCTTGCGGAACCCCTGAGAGGATGTTGACTGTTCGGTCTTGGGAATGCTACTCACGCTGTCATGTCTATCAAAGCATCAGCCCTTTGGCGTGCCTCATGCTCGACTTGCTCCATTACCTCCACGGATGTGAATGTTCCCGGAAGATGCGTTTCCATGGCATCCATGACCGAACGGATGGTTTCGACGATGCCCAGGTAGGGCAGCCGGTGATCCAGGAAGGCCCTGACCGCCTGCTCGTTGGCGGCATTGAAGACCGCGGTCATGGGCTCGCAGCTTCCCAGGGCCCGCCTGGCCAGGTTGACCGCCGGGAAGGCCTCATCATCCAGGGGCTCGAAAGTCCAGGTATTGGGCTTGGACCAGTCGCAGGCCGCAGCCACATGGCCGAGACGGACGGGCGCCGACAGGCCCAGGGCGATGGGCAGACGCATATCCGGAGGGGAAGCCTGGCTTATGGTGGCCCCGTCCTGGAACTGGACCATGGAGTGGACCACGGACTGGGGGTGGACCACCACGGTGATCCGCTCGGGCTCGATCCGGAAGAGCCGGCTGGCCTCGATGACCTCCAGCCCCTTGTTGACCATAGTGGATGAGTTGATGGTGACCACCGGACCCATGGACCAGGTCGGATGATTCAGGGCCTGCTCAGGGGTGACCTCGCGCATGGCTTGGCGGCTCCAGCCCCGGAAAGGACCTCCCGATGCGGTGACCACCAGACGGGCCACCTCTCCATGCTGCCCCGAACGCAGAGACTGCCAGATGGCTGAATGCTCGGAGTCGACCGGGTTGATCTGACCCGGCCGTATCTCGGCATCAAAGAGCAGATGGCCGCCGGCCACCACGGACTCCTTGTTGGCCAGAGCCAGCTGGGATCCGGCCTGCAGGGCCGCAATGGACGGGCGCAGACCGACTGATCCGGTGATGCCGTTGAGGACCATATCACTTCCGGAGCCGGCCAGAGCCTGGACCGCCTCCATGCCTGCTTCTACTTGGATACCAGTCAATCCCAGAGCCTTGAGCGCCTGCTGCAGGGCCGGAACCTGGGCCCTGTCGGCCAGAGCCAGACGGGTCACGCCAAAATCACGGGCTTGACGGGCTAGGAGCTCAACATGCGCACCACCAGCGGCCAATCCAGTCACCTGGAACCGATCCCTATGACGACTGATCAGATCCAAGGCCTGGGTACCGATGGATCCTGTGGATCCCAGGATAACCAGACTGCGAGACTGGTCGGCATCGTCCCTGGGCGACCAATCCGCCAGGGTACGTTCACGCTCGACCGGCAAACCGGCCTGCACGCCTTCACTCATCACTGCCAACTGACTCATCGACCGCCTTTATCCTGCTCCCCCTCGTCGCCGAAGGCCGGGAATGAAATATCAGGGATGTCCAGATCCATCTTGGGCAGATCCTGGTTGAGCAGGGAGTTCAGGTAGGAATCCGGATCCTGGTCCTGCTTGTTCCCCTGCGTGTTTTGTGAGTACCGAGGCTTGGCCCAGTCGGGCGTATCCGTGCTGCTTTCGGCTGTTTCGGCCCAAGGACGCTCCTGGGTCTCAGGTGCTGCTGGTGCCGGCTCCTCGTAGCTGCCCAAGGGCCCGCCTGCGCCCAGAGGTCCGTCGACAAAAGGCGAAGAGATAACTGAGGTGGATCCTGGCACAGAAGAGTCTTCGGCATCAGCCTCGTTCGAGGGGGACACCGGTGATTCCGGTCTTGTGGCGGGGGCGGATGCGGCAGGTGTCGAGGGGATCGGCTGGAATACCGTCGGCTCAGGAGCCTGCGGTGCGGGGGAAGGCGAAGGAGAGGCCGTCGGGTTCAAAGGCACGGATTGTACAGCCGGCGCGGGTGCAGCCGAGCCTGCAGCGGAGACTGCAGGAGTATAGCTGGTTGGCGCAGAGGTGGGCATAACCGATTCAGGCCGACCGGAGACAGCCGGACTTGCAGGAGCAACGGCCGCTCCGCCGCCGACATCGACTGAGGATGCAGACCGGGCTGAAGCTGTTGAAGGTGTATCAACACCGGTATCCACAGCCGCTCCAGCGCCGTCCTGAGCCAGTCGCTGGTTGACCGCTGAAGCCAGGGCACTCAGGGAGCTGTTGGGCTGGGCCGTCGGCACCGTCTGCGTGCTGGCAGCGGGAGCATCGAAGATGGCCCGTTCCGCCTGATGCAGTTGAGCGAAATCGTCCTGACTGCTTTGGTCCTCCGCAACAGGGGAAGCATTGGGGATGCTCCAAGCGGGTTCCTGACTCTGTCCGATCAGCGGCTGAACGCCCGAGGCTGAAGAGTCCTGCACAGGAAGCTGCGATTGCGCAGGAACAGCGGCAGGCGCCGTTGAACTCGCGCTTGCTCTCTTGGCCCTCTCGCTGACCCTGGCGAAGGACTCCAGCTGCTCCAGAAGCTCGACGGCCTTGGCCAGGAAGAAGTCCACCTGGCGCTCGTCATAACCCTTGGGCCCCCGCCGCTGGGTGAAGATGACGTTGGAGACGCGGTCAGCCGTGATGTCGGTGTTCTTCGACTTGCCCGAGTCCGTCTTCCGCCCCTCCTGCAGGTTGAGCTGGTCAGAAGTCTTGTTGAGGACCTGCTCGATCAGCCGCTCCACCTGCTTGCAGTCGTATGAGGGCATGCCGGGATCCCCGCGCTTGAAGACGCTGCCTGAGGGCCTGCCGGCATGAGTGGTCAGCTCCGATTGCAGACTGACCATTCTGGTCGTCCAACCATCCACGCCCACCCGGGCTATCTCCAAGCTGGTCTGCCTGTCGGAAATCACCCTCTCCAGTCGGGAGAGGGCTGCATCCACCTGGGTGATGATGTAGCCGTTCTTGCACAGGTCAAAGGAGGCGTTGGCTATCTCCTCCTGGGTCAGATCAGGATCCTGGCTCTCATAGAGCGAATGCGCCCGCTCCAGGAAGGCGTCCACCTGCTTGGTGTCATACCCCCACTTGCGCTTGCCCGAGCGCGCGATGGTCGCCTCGGTTCCACGGGCATCAGGCTTAGCTGACATCAGGCATCGACCTCCTGACCTTTCTTGCCAACGATCGTCGTGCATCGATTCTACGTGAGCGCTAAGACGCGACTTCGGGCACGCCCCCTCAAAAACCCCTGTGGTCCCGCCCGGACTCGAACCGGGGACATCCACCGTGTAAAGGTGGCGCTCTAACCAACTGAGCCACGGGACCAGCACACTACCTTAGCAGAATACACGGTGACAAGGCCGCACGGTGCGGCTATAATCCACTAGGAATTCGCGGGCCTTGTCCGCAAAAAGAAGAGAAACACACCATATACACCGTATAAAAGGGGGGTTCGGATTGTCACAGACAGTCGATACAGGCAGCGGCAGGAAGACCAACCGCACCCTGGTGACGGTGGCGGTCTTCATCGCCACCTTCATGACGGCCATCGAGGGGACCATCGTCTCCACCGCCATGCCCACCATCATCGGGGACCTGCATGGGCTGTCCATCATGAACTGGGTCTACTCCATCTATCTGCTCATGACAGCGGTCACCACGCCCATCTACGGCAAGCTTTCGGACCGCTTCGGCCGCAAGCCGCTGCTGACCATCGGACTGCTGGTCTTCGTGATCGGATCCACCCTGTGCGCCCTCTCCCAGTCCATGCCCCAGCTGATCGGCGCCCGTTTTCTGCAGGGCCTGGGGGCCGGCGCCATCCAGCCGCTGACCTACACGGTCCTGGCCGACATCTATCCCCTGGACAAGCGGGCGGGCATGATCGGCCTGAACGGCTCGGCCTGGGGCATCGCCTCCATCATCGCCCCCCTGCTGGGAGGCTTCATCGTCCAGCAGATAAGCTGGCACTGGGTCTTCGCCATCAACGTGCCCATCGGCCTGCTGGTCATCATCATGATCCAGATTTTCCTGAGCGAGCATATCCAGGCGCGTGAAACCCGCGTCGACTACATCGGCATCGGACTGCTCAGCGTCTGTCTGATCTGCCTGATGCTCTGCCTGCAGAGCCTGGGATCGGCGGGCGATACGCGAATTACCCTGATCTTGGCTGCAGCCACCGTGGTCACCTTTGCCCTGCTGCTTCATGTGGAGGGCCGCCAGGAGGACCCCATCCTGCCTCTGCGGCTCTTCCGCATCAGGACCTTCGTCATCCAAAACATCTGCATGCTCCTGGTGGCCGGATTCCTCATGGGCTTCGACACCTACATGCCCATCTGGATGCAGTCTGTTCTGGGAATGAACCCCTCCCTGGGCGGCTTTGTGGTCACCCCATCCTCCATTCTCTGGCTCCTGGGCGCCTACTTGGCCGGACCGCTGACCATGCATCACCCGCCGCACCGGGCCACCAACATCGGCCTGGCCTTCATCCTGACGGCCTGCATCTGCTACATAGCCGTCCCCCAAGCCACCGCCTACTGGGTCTTCCTGGTCATCTCGGCCGTGGTCGGCTTCGGCTTCGGACTGACCATCACCACCTCGACCATCACCGCCCAGAGCGTGGTGCCCTCAGGCGACGTGGGCGCCTCGACCAGCTTCAACACCCTGGCTCGGTCCCTGGGGCAGACCCTGATGGTCTCCATCTTCGGCATCGTCATGAACACGGTCATCGCCCGCGAGGTGCCTGAGCATAAGGGACTGACCGAGGACATGATGAACAGCATGATCAACCCGGCCACGGCAGGGAGCATTCCATCGCGTCTGCTGGGCCCGGCCCGCACCATCGTCTTCGACGGCCTGCATTGGATCTTCCTGGTGGGCCTGGTCATCTTGATCATGGCCCTGGTGGCCAACCTCTGCGACATCCGTTCGCGCACCCTGCTGGCCGAATATCAGAACAAGGCCACGACGGCGGATCCCGCCATTGCTGAGAAGAGCGTGCAGTAAAGACCGCTGGGCAGACGGATTCCTCCGGGGAATCCCTTATGAAAGACAGCGAGGTGGCGGGCATCGGTTGATCCTGATGTCCACCACCTCGTTCATTGGCGCTTCTGCAGCCAGAAAACTTACTTGCCCTTGCCGAAAGCCCGCAGCTGGGTGGCGTTCCAATCCTTGCTGGCGGTGGTGGGCATCAGGGCGTTCATGCCCGCGGTCTTGGCCGCATTGGAGACGACCCCTGGAGCCGATGCCCCCGGTCTGCCGGGTTTGGGAGTCAGCACCCAGAACGGCGCACCCTTGTTGACCATGGCCGAGGCATCCATGATGGTATCTGCCAAATCGTCCTCGGCATCGCCGTCCCGCCACCAGATGATGACCCCATCCACGGCTGCGTCATAGTCCTCGTCCACCAGCTCTTCGCCGGTCAGATCCTCGATCCTGGTCCGGATCCCGTCGTCGACATCGTCGTCCCACATCCATTCCTGAACGATATCGCCGGGATGGAAACCGAACTCTTCCGCTGTATAGGTTGTAGTCTCAGCCACGGCTTCAGCATAACAAGACTGCCGGAATTCACCAATTGGACCGGCCTTGTCTTATCTGCCCTTGGCGGCTGTGCAGCGGGGCAGCCCCTCCCCCTGGCCATGGCCGATGGCCACCAGGGCCTTGTAGGCCTCGTCCAAGGTGGATACCCGCACGTCGCGCAGTCCCTGTGGCACATGGCCCGCCACCTGTGGGCAATTAGCCGCCGGGGCCAGGAACCAGGTGGCGCCGTCCCGCCTGGCGCCCAGCATCTTCAGCTGGATGCCGCCGATGGCACCGACCCGTCCCTTCTGGTCCATAGTGCCGGTACCTGCGATGGTCAGACTACCGGTCTCCTGCTCCGGAGTGATCTTGTCGATGGCCCCCAGGGTGTACATGAGCCCAGCCGAGGGACCGCCGATGTCGGCCACCCTCATGCTGAACTGCAGGCCTGAGACGTCGTATCCCCGGGCCTTGAGGAAGGCCAGAGCCTGGGCCGAGGCAGCCTTCTGGGAGCCGTGCATATCACCCTGCTCCTGGCGCCTGTACTCCTCCACACTCTGCCCGGGAGGCACCACGGCCTCCTGGGGAAGCACCGTGGCGTGGGGGTCGGCCCAGCCCACCAGGGCATCCAGATTGGAGGCCGGATAACCGGGGATTCCGCGGGCATTGACCGTGGTCATCAGCAGACGGCCCTTGTCATGGTGGACCTGGCCGCCCTTGACCTTGATGACCGGTGAGCCTTTTGAACTTCCCAGCACATCCTGGGTGGGTCCGGGCGTCTCGATGGTATAGGGCGAGGGGAGGAAAAGCACCAGGAGGGCCAGAATGATCAGAAGACCGCCGACCAGCATTTTGCGGGTGGGTCCGCCAAGCGTCCCGATTTGCCTTTCGGGTGCGCCTGTGGCGCAGTGATCCGATTTCCCGTGCGGAAGTGTCATAGCTCCAATATTATGGTTGATGAAGACGATAATCCCGGCAGACGTCGACCTCGATGGCGGACGGCCTGCCTTGGCGAGGACTGGAATCAAAGCAATGGACGAGAATGCAATCCACCAATGGCTCATCGAGTGCTTCGGCCCGGTGCAGGGCGAGCTGGCCTGGAGTCAGTTCTCACAGCTGCCTGAGTCCATCCGCTCGCAGATGGCGGCCCAGGGAGCCGATCAGCTGCCCAAACCCGCCGAGGTTCAGGCCCTGATTCAGGCTTTCACGGCCGGAGGGCTGAACACGCCGGCTGACATGCAGGCCCAGGCCGACCGGGGGCCCATCAACCTTGTGCTGGCCAAGAACATCGCCCTGGGACGCACCAGGGCCGACCAGTCCGATACTACCGTCACAGCCGAGGACAGCGACCGCGTGGCCCGGGTCATGAGCGAGGCCAACCTCTGGCTGGACACCGTCTGCTCCTTCGACCCCGCCCCAGGCCAGACCGAAGCCTTGACCCGTGCCGGATGGATCGAGGGCAGCATAGACGCCTGGGTCCAGTTCGCCTCGCCTGTGGCCCAGGCGGTCAGCGAGGCCCTGACCTCCGTCATCAACCAGCGCTTCCAAGGTTTCGACCAAGGCGAGATTTCGGGGATGTTCGCCGGACCTGTGCCCATCCCCCTGCCCGACAATCTCAAGGATCCGACCACGCTGATGAGACTGCTGGGGAACACCTCATTCGCCATGCAGCTGGGGCAGGCCGCCGGCGAGCTGGCCAAGGAGGTCCGCGGAGGATTCGACCAGGGCATCCCGCTGCTGAAGAACCCCGCCGGAGCCCTTATACCGCAGAACATCAAGGCCTACGCCAAATCATTGGAACTGGATCTGGACGAGGTCACCCGTTACATGGCCCTCAAGGAGGCCGCCCACGCCCGGCTCTACGCCGCCGTCCCCTGGCTGATGCCGCGCTTCGAGGCCCTGATCGGCAAGTACGCCCGGGGG
The DNA here is from genome assembly GCF_052606465.1 of Bifidobacterium sp. ESL0825. Classification (NCBI taxonomy): domain Bacteria; kingdom Bacillati; phylum Actinomycetota; class Actinomycetes; order Bifidobacteriales; family Bifidobacteriaceae; genus Bifidobacterium; species Bifidobacterium sp. ESL0825. Next base: position 74,936 of record NZ_CP199589.1, on the reverse strand, counting down.
GTCTCCATCGACCTGGACGCGGTGGAGGATCAGCTGCGCGACGCCGACCAGATCAATCCCGAATCCATCGCCGGCGCCATCAACCTCAGCAATGTCGGCATCGAGGACACCCCTGAGCAGAAGGAGGCCCTGCACAGCCTGGGCGACCTGCTGGCCCTGGTGGACGGCTGGGTGGATTGCGTGATCTGGAATGCCGGAATGGCCCACCTGCCCCACCTGGAGCAGCTGCGGGAGATGACCCGACGCGAGCGCGCCGTAGGGGGGCCGGCCGAGCAGACCTTCGAGTCCCTGCTGGGCCTGCATCTTCACCCCAAGCGGCTGCGCGAGGCCGCCGACCTCTGGGAGCGCATCACCGCCGAGGAGGGAGTCCAGGGCCGTGACGGCCACTGGTCCCATCCTGACCTGCTGCCTTCCCTGCCTGTCAAGGACGAAGGCGGCCAGGGCGGAGCATCCACCTCTGCAGATGGGCAATCCGAGCAGAAGGCCTCCACTTCCGCCACCTCGGTGGACTGGGATGCCGAGCTGGACAAACTGCTGAATGCCGAAGACAAGGATTCCTCTGCCGATCTGGCCACCCCTGCAGACTCCGACGCTTCCGATTCCGACGCTTCAAATGACCAGGAGCATTCAGACCACGAAGCCCCCGGCAATCAGAAAAGCGCCGGCACCGATTCCAAGGACCCCGACAGCGGTCACCCGGACCAGAACAACTCAGACAAGGGCGATTCGGACGGCAACCAAGCTTGAATCGCACTCCCTCTCCCCGCGTTCCGAGGGGCCGAGTCGATAGTGCTCAGCGGTGAATGAACCGGCTGGGAGCACGCCGGGCAAAGGCGCTGCCGTCCTTGTGCTCCGCATAGGAAAGATGCAGGGTGTCCTCTGCTCGGGTCACCCCTACATACATAAGGCGGCGCTCCTCCTCCAGAGCATCCCCCTCGGGCGGTGAGCCAAAGGGAATCAGCCCCTCGGCACAGCCCACGATGAAGACATGGGCGAACTCCAACCCCTTGGCAGCATGAATGGTGGAGACCGTGACCCTCCCCTGGCCCATGCCGCTCTCCAGCTGCTCCAGTACCTCATGTTTGCTCAGATCGACCGACTGGTTCTGCCAGCCCGACTCCGTGCGCACCCGGTAGCCGATCCCGCATTCGTGCAGGGCACGGCAGATCAGGGTCTGCTGGGCGTTGATCCGGGTCAGGATTGCAAACTGGCCGGGACGGGCCCCCTTCCGGATCATGGAGGATATACGGGAGGCCACTGCCCCAGCCTCTTCACCATCGTCCTCGTAACGGGTCATCGCGACCCTGCTGCCCTCCTGGCGGGCTGATGCCAGCTTCAGGTAGTCGTCACGCACCGGCGAGCGAGCCAGAATGCCATTAGCGTAGTGAACCACTCTTCCCGTGGACCGGTAGTCGGTGGTCAGGTCCAGATCGGCCTTGATTCCCGGGAATTCCTGGGGAAAGTTCAGCAGATAGTAGGAGGTGGCCCCCGCAAAGGAGTAAATGGTCTGGGCCGGGTCCCCCACCACGCACAGGTTCTGCCTGCCGTTGAGCCAGAGCTTGAGCAACCGATGCTGCAGGGGCGAGACATCCTGGTACTCGTCCACGGTCAGCCAGCCGATGCGGTCTCGAATGTCAGCAGCAGCCTGGCCGCCCTCTTCCAAAATGTGGCAAACCAGCAGAAGGATATCGTTAAAGTCCATCTGATTATGGGCGGCCTTGGAGCTCTCGAAGACCGTGTACAGGTCGGCCATCCGATCAGCCTCCAGACCAGCCGGCGGCAGACGGTGACTGGCCGCGCAGACCCGAACGTAGTCCTGAGGGGCGATCAGCCCCACCTTGGCCCAGTTGATCTCCGCAGTCAGGTCCCTGACCTGGCCCGGGTCGGCCTCCTCACCGCAGACCCGCTGGCAGGCGGAGGACACCAGGGGGGCCACATCCTCGATCAGATCCGGAAGATAGGTCTCGCTGACCTGGGGCCAGACCCGCCTGAGCTGGCGCAGGGCCGCCGAGTGAAAGGTCGCCGCCTGCAGGGAGGCCGACACGCCAAGCTTGGTCAGACGATCACGCATCTCGGCTGCGGCACGGACCGAAAAAGTCACTGCCAAGGTTCTGGAGGGCTCCCAGCTGCCACTGGCGCAGGCATAAGCCATACGCCGGGTGATGGTCCTGGTCTTGCCAGCCCCGGCCCCTGCTACGATCCGCACAGGCCCGTCAAGCACAGTGGCCGCCTGCCGCTGGGCAGGATCCAGACCCTGTAGCAATCGTTCCTCATCCTCATGCACACCCCCATTGTGTCAAAGGCCGGTACCGGAACCCGCTGCGGCGTGCCATGTGGTCAAGTGGACAACCGTATTCACAACAGTCCTTGTATTATCCTTGAGAATGTGAGTGAACGAACGAAGCTGACCCTGGCTGCCCTGGCGTCGGCCGCCATGCCCGAGGTGCCCATGACCGGCGCGCGGGACTGCGACCAGCTCAGCAGCCTTGACCGCGCACAGGGCGTGGACTGTGCGGTGGTCCAGGACGCGACCGGCAACGTCTACGACGTCTGGGCCACCAGCTCGGAAGCCGGCAAGCGCCGGTTGGCCGCTCGGGTCAAGGCGGCTCAGGCTCTGGCCGATGCCAAGGAGATGGCGGCCATGGGCTTCAGGGTCGAGCACATCCTGGCCTACCAGCCCGGCGAGAAGGCCGATAGCCCGACCGGCACCACAGCTGTTGCCGTCATGACCCACTGCCCAGGCCGAATCCGTCCCCTCCATCTGCTGACGTTGAACGAATGCACCGCCGCAGGCACCGCCATCGGCGCCATCCACCGGGTGCGCCCTGATTTTCTGAAAACCCACGGATACCCAGCCTTCTCCACTGCCCAGATCGCGGCCCAACTGCGGGGATGGATCAAGCGGCTGCGCATGGACGGCCACGTGCCCAAGGAAATCACCGATTCCTGGGCATCCATCGTGGCGACCGACGGACTCTGGTCCTTTGAAACATGCACCGTGCACGGAGGCTTTTCCGACGGCGACCTACTCTATGCAGGCTCCGGGCTGAGCGGGGTCTACGGTTGGCAGGACATGCAGGTCAACGATCCTGCCCGTGACCTGGCCTGGATCTTCGCCAAGCTGGATGGATCCCGCCGCAACGCAGTCATTGCAGCCTACGGCAGGATGATGGGGGCTCGGCTGGACGACCTGATCATGCTCCGAGCCAATCTCTGGCTGCAGATGGAGCAGGTGGGCGACTTCATCACCGCCCTGGATCATGCCGACAACGAACAGATCATCCAATTCAAGGCCCAGGTGGAGCGTCTGGCCCAGCAGTTGGGCGACCACGAGCAGAACCAGCGCGCCCGTCGTCAGCAGCAGACTTCCGGTTCGTCACCCACTGGGGCACCCTCCACCATCACCGTGGGCACCCTGCTCGGCGACGACAATGCCGAGAATCCGGCATCAGAACAGGGCCTCGCCGCGGCAGATGCGGCAACCTCACCTAAGGAACCCTCCTTTGAACCCTCGGATGAGAGCTCGGCCACCATCGCCATCAGCAGGGCAGAAATGGCTGACCTGGCTCAGACCCAGACCGCCATGGACCATTCCGAAGCCAGGAACAAGCCCATCAGACAGGCCCAGAGCACAAACCTTGGCAGCGACAATCAACCCAAGCCACCAGCTGTTGCTCCTGTTGCCCAAGAAGAGGAATCAGGCCTGAGCGATCATTTCCGCGGCATCGGCAGTCCAGCCACCGGCGACGAGGATACGGATGGCGAGGCGAATCCAAAGGCTGCAACGAGCGACCCGTCCGTAGACAGCCAGTCCTCGAACCCCGCTGGGGCAGGAGAGGCCGCTTCCCAGCCGCATGATGCCTCGTCAGCTCAAGCCCTCGCCAGCGATCAGGCTGAGACCGTCGTCATTCCCAGAAAGCCCCTGCCCGAGCAGACCCCCACGCTCACTGCAGACGGACAGGCATCGGCATCACCGCCGGAAAGCGGCTCTTCCCCGGAGGAGCATCAGGGAGACGCTTAGAGCGTAATCACCCGGGCCAGCGAATAATGAGACCGGAAGAACCGTGGGCCGGCAGGTCTGGGCGACGGAAAACAACCTTGGAGGTAGCAATGGATATCGAATTCGGCATCAAAAATGTGGCCCGGACGGTCAACTTCAGCACCAATGCCAAGGCGGACGAGGTGGCTGCACACATCGCCCAGGCCCTGAACGAGGGCGGGCCCATCGATCTGGTGGACGACAAGGGCCGGCACATCATTGTTCCTAAGGAGTCCCTGGGCTACGCAGTGGTCGGTTCGGACACCACCCATCCGGTCGGCTTCGGTGTCCTGGGAGGCTCCTCCGACTGAGGCTGTGATCGCCTGACGGGGGCGGCCGGGTCCTTGTGGTCCGACCGCCCCCGATTCGTATCCGCTAACCCTTCCAGGCCACCGGACGGCTCCCCCGGGCCCTGTCCACGATTCGGGCCACCACCTCGTCACTGGTGCTGTTCTCCCCCATGCGATTGGGCTTGCCTTGGCCGTGCCAGTCCGATCCTCCGGTCACCAGCAGCCCCCAGCGCTGGGCCAGGGCCAGCAGCCGTCGGCGCTGCTCGGGCGGATTGTCCCGATGCCAGACCTCCAGGCCTCCCAGTCCCTCCCCGGCCAGAGCGGCTATCTGCTGGTCGGAGAGCAGGACGGGATTGCGACTGACTGCACCGGGGTGGGCGACGACCAGGACGCCGCCTGCATGGTTGACGGCTGCCAGCACCTGGTGGGTGGTCGGCGAGGGCGTTGGCAGATAGTAGGCGCTTCCGGAGGAGCAGACCCCGGCGAAGGCCTGGCTGCGGTCGGCATAGACACCGGCCTTGACCAATGCATCGGCGATATGCGGGCGGCCCACCGTGGTCTTCGACCCCTCCTTGACCTGATCCAGCACATCCTGCCAGGTGATCGGGTAATCCCGGGAGATCCGCTCGACCATGGTCCTGGTCCTGGTCAGCCTGGCCTCCCTGGTCTTGGCGAAGAGCCCGGCGATGACCGGATCCTCAGGATCATAGAGGTAGGCCAGCATGTGAACCGAGACATGGCCATCCTGGGCGGTGATTTCGGTGCCTGGCAGCAGGGGCATTCCCAGGTCCTGAGCCGCCTGACGGGCCTCATCCCAGCCCGCATTGGTGTCATGGTCGGTGATGGCCAGACCCTCAAGTCCCAGCTGCTGCGCCTGCTCGACCATCCCCCGGGGCGTCACGGTGCCGTCGGAGAACACGGTGTGGCAGTGCAGGTCCCATCCGGAGACCGCGACAGTATCCTCATGCGTCATGCCTCCATCCTAAACTCGTGAACGCGTTCCCGTCTCAGAGAACCCTCCCGACCATTGAGGTGATGGACCCCATGAGCGAACCGACCTCGTCAGCCCCTTCCAGCTATCTGATCGCCGCCCTGACCTCGTTTGCGGCGCTCTACGCCAGCCTGGTCCTGTCAGCGGAAACCCTGCAACTGGCGCGTCACCCCCAGGGCCAGCTCAGCTGTGACATAAACTCGGTGGTCTCCTGCTCAGCCGTGGCCCAGTCCCCCCAAGCCGAGCTGATCCGCCTGGGCACACTGCCGATCCCCAATGCCTTTCTGGGGCTGGTCGCTGAGGCTGTCTTCCTGACGCTGGCCGTAGTGGGTCTGTGCCGAATCAAAATGCCTGCGCTGCTGGCGGCAGGGACCTGGCTGGCCTCGCTTGCCGCCCTGGCCTATGCGCTCTGGCTGTTCGCCCAGTCGCTCTTCGTCATCCACGCCCTCTGCCCCTGGTGCCTGGTCATGACCTTCGCCACCAGCCTGCAGTTCATGGCCTTCAGCCACGCCACGGTCATCCAGCAGGGTCTGCCGCGCAAGAGGTCGGGATGGCTGCTGACCTACTATCAGCGGCACTTCGATCTGATGGTCGACCTGGTCTGGCTGGTCGCCCTGGCCACTACCGTCCTGGCTGTGGAAGGATCCGCCCTCTTCGGCTGATCAGCAGTCTGGCACATTCTCCAGGGTCAGACGGGCGACCATTCTGGCCGGTCCAGTCAGCCACACATCCTGCGAATCCACGTCCACCTTCAGACGGCCCCCGCCCACCTGGATGGTCCAATGGTCGACCCCGGTCAGGGCTCGCAAGAGCACGCCGCTGGCGCACAGACCGGTACCGCAGGACAGGGTCTCGCCCACCCCACGCTCATAGACCCTCATGGTGGCCCGACCGCTGCCATTGTCGGCATCCAGGGCATCCAGACGCAGGAATTCCACATTCTGCCCCTCAGCCAGCCCGGGCCTGACCCGCGGCGGGGCCGACAGGTCCAGATCGCCCGGATCGGGCAGGTCGGTCCTAGCCAGCAGTTCGGTCACGGTCCCGGGCAGTCCACCGGCCTCCAATTCGGCAGCGACTGCAGTCAGGACGACTGCATGAGGATTGCCCATATCCACCATGGTGCCAGGAGCCGAGCCTCCCAGGGCTCCGCCGTCGACCAGCTGTTGCCCCACCGGCCCCATCCGCCAGGCCCCGACCTTGACCTTGAACACATGATCGCCGTCGCACTTCATCGGACTGCGCGAGACGATCCGCTTGACCCCGGCCCGGGTCCCCAGCAGGAAGGAGGCGCCTTCCATAGTCGGCGTCAGCCCCTGCTTCTGGGCGAAGAGGGTGATGGCCCGGGTCCCGTTGCCGCACATCTGAGCCAAGGAACCGTCCGCATTGCGGTAGTCCATGAACCACTGGCAGCCGAAACGGTCGCAGGCATCCACCTGCTCCTGGTTCAGGTCGCTGACATCGGCCGGGTGGGTCAGCCGGATGACCCCGTCGGCTCCGACTCCGAAATGACGGTCGCACAGCCAGCGCACCTGGTCGGCCGTAGGCTCCAGATCCCCCCGGGGATCGGCGTAGACCACGAAATCGTTGCCGGTGGCTTGCATTTTGTAAACAGTCCGGGGAATACTCATGCTTGTAGCGTACGGCCCTTCGGCGACAGGCTAGGGTGGTTCTTCGGCTGCGAAAGGAGCGGATCAGATGACATCAGATGCACCGATCGGGATCTTCGACTCCGGACTCGGCGGTCTGAGCGTCACTGCAGCCATCCGCAACCTCCTTCCTCAAGAAAACCTGCTCTACTTTGGCGATTCCGCCTACGCCCCCTACGGCATCAAGAAGCCGGATCAGATCACCCAGCGCTGCCAGGTCATTGGCGACCGGTTCATGGACCAGGGCGTCAAGGCCATGGTCATCGCCTGCAACACCGCCACCAGCGTCTGCGTGGATGAAATGCGCCGACGCTACCCGGTCCCGGTCATCGGCATGGAGCCGGCCCTGAAGCTGGCTTGCACACGTGGCGGAGGCCGACCCCAGCGGGTACTGGTCACGGCCACCCCGCTGACCTTGAAGGAGGCCAAGTTCTCACGCCTGATGGCACGGTTCTCCGGCAGGCACACCATCCTGACCCAGCCCTGCCCAGACCTGGTGACCATTGTGGAGTCTGACAGGCTGAATGACCAGGCCCTGGTCGATGCCACCCTGCACCGTTATTTGGATCCCTATGACCTGCAGACCCTGGATGCCCTGGTCCTGGGCTGCACCCACTTCGTCTTCTTCCGCCAGTCCATCGCCCGCATCTGCCCGCCAGGCCTGGCGCTGATCGACGGCAACCCTGGGACGGCCCGCCACCTCAAGGATCTGCTGGCCCAGGCCGATGCCCTCAACCCGGGCCCCGGCACCGGCAGAGTAGAGATCGCCAACTCCGATCCCTCACCGGCCATGCTGGATCTGTCCAAGCGGCTGCTGGCCTCCTGCCGCCCCTGAACGGCTTGTCCAACGTTCACGCATAAGCTGTCATCAAGCTCGGATATCTGTCAGAAAACGAGGTGCCCATGGCACGCAAAAGAACAGCCGTCATCGACGTAGGCGGCGGCTACCGGTCCATCTTCGGCGCCGGCGTCTTCGACCGCTGCATGGAGCAGGGCATCACCTTCGATCACTGCTACGGGGTCTCGGCCGGCAGCGCCAATCTGGCCTCATTCCTGTCGGGCCAGCTCAGACGCTGCTACCGCTTCTACACCGTCTACTCCTCCCGCAAGGAGTACGCGAGCGTGAGCAACTTCCTGACCAAGCACACCTTCGTCGACCTGGACTACGTCTATGGCAAACTGTCGGCCCACGACGGAGAATGCCCGCTGGATTACCAGGCTCTGAAGGCCAATCCGGCCCTGTTCACCGTAGTCGCCTGCAAGGCCACTGACGGATCCACCGTCTACTTTGACAAGTCCGACCTGGCCCAGGACAACTATGACATCCTCAAGGCCTCATCCACCGTGCCGGTGGCCAACAAGCCCTACATGATCGATGGGGTGCCCTATCTGGACGGCGGCATCGCCGACCCGGTCCCGGTCCGCAAGGCCATGGACGAGGGCTACGAGCGCATCGTCCTGGTCCTGACCCGCCAGAGGGATATTCTGCGCGAACAGAAGAAGGATGTCCTGCCGGCCCGGATCCTGGCCAGAACTTATCCGGCGGCCGGCGAGCGCCTGATGGAGCGTTACCGCACCTACAACGACGAGGTGGCCCTGGCCAAGCAGGCCGAAAAGGAGGGTCGGGTGCTCATCCTGGCCCCTGACAGCCTGTGCGGACTGACCACGCTGAGCAAGTCGCTCAAGGGACTCAACGCCATGTACGACAAGGGCTATCGGGCCGCCGAGGCCATAGCCGACTTCCTGAAAAGCTGAACCCCGACCCCGCAGGACCTGCCATGCGGAAATTGCTTCTTAGGACACGGCCTTACAGAGCCGGCGTCCCGGCCCCGCCCTCTGCGCCCGCACTCCTGCGGCCGTGGCGGGGATCCGCACTGCCCTGGGTGCTCTGGGCGGTCATCAGCGCTGCGGTCATCTGGTTGAAGAGCTCGTTGTAACCACCGGGGGTCGCCGCAGGCAGAACCAGGGTCTTGGCATTGTCGGACTCGGCCAGCGAGCGCATCACATCCAGATATTGGTTGAAGAGCACCACATTGTTGACCGCATCGATATCCATGCCCACGGCCCTCAGACTGTTGATCTGGTCCACAATGCCGTTGGCGATCTCCCGTCGGTAGTTAGCCTGGCCCTCGCCCTGCATCCTGGTCTTCTCGGCATCGGCCCTGGCCTGGGTCTCGATCTCGATCCGACGGGCCTCGGCACGCTCCCTGGTGGCCTCCTTCTCACGCTGGGCCGCGTTGATGGAGTCCATAGCCTGCTTGACCTGGGCGGAGGGGTCGATAGCCGTGACCAGGGTCTTGATGACCGAGAACCCGAAGCGCTGCATCTCCTGGCCCACGGTCTGCTGCACGTCGGAGGCGATGTCGTCCTTGCGGGCGAAGGCGTCATCCAGGCTCAGGGCGGGAATGGCCGACCTGAGGGCGTCCTCCATATAGGAGCGCAGCTGGCCCGCCGGGTCGACCAGCTCGTAGTAGGCCGTAGACACGTTGGCCGCCTCCACCCGGAACTGTGCAGAGACCTCCACGGTGACGAAGACGTTGTCCTTGGTCTTGGTCTCCAGCTTGACGTTCAGCTGGTTGACCCGCAGGTTGGTCTTGGCGGCTATCCGGTCCACCAAGGGGATCTTGGCGTGGATGCCCGCCAGCGCCACCCGGTGGTACTTGCCGAAGCGCTCAATGACGTCCGCCTGCTGCTGGGGCACCACGAAAATCCCCAGAAGGAAGATGATCAGCGCCAGGACCAGCACGGCGATCACAATGGCGATGCCCAGATGCATGAGTGTTCTCCTTCGAGCTTAAAACCCTTGGGGCCGGACCTGAGAACCGCACCATTCCGGCCTATCCTCTCATCACCATACATGATGGACTCGTCTGAATAATCGGTTCGGGCGCATAAGCCGTAATAGACTCGGTTTAACAAGTCTTCAACCCGAAAGGATGAATATGGCAAAACTACGCGGCATCGACGCCGAAATCTTCCCCCTGGTCCTGGGCGGCAACACCTTCGGATGGACCAGCGACGAATCTGTGTCTGACCAGGTCCTGGACGCCTACACACAAGCCGGGGGCAACCTGATCGATACAGCCGACGTCTACTCGGCCTGGGCCCCAGGCCACTCCGGCGGCGAGTCCGAGATCGTCCTGGGCCGCTGGCTGGCCAAGAACGGCAACCGCAACAAGGTCCTGGTGGCTACCAAGGTCAGCCAGCACCCCCAGTACTCAGGCCTGTCAGCCAAGAACATCGAGGCCGCCGCCGACGCCTCGCTGCTCAGGCTGGGCCTGGATGTGATCGATCTCTACTACGCCCACTTCGACGACAGCTCCACCCCCTTGGAGGAGACTGCGGCAGCCTTCGACAAGCTGGTCAAGGAGGGCAAGGTCCGGGCCATCGGCCTGTCCAACTACACGCCTGACCGGATCCGCGAATGGTTCAGCATTGCACGCAAGGAGGGCCTGACCCTGCCGGTGGCCCTGGAGCCCCAGTACAACCTGGTCTACCGCAAGACCTATGAGGGCGGCCTTATGCAGGTCGCCAAGGACGAGGATTTGGCGGTCTTCCCTTACTTCTCGCTGGCTTCGGGCTTCCTGACGGGCAAGTACCGGACCATGGACGACCTCAAGGGCAAAAAGCGCGAGGGCATGGTCAAGGACTTCTTCACCCAGGAGGGACTGGACGTGGTCGCTGCCATGGACGGCATCGCCAAGGCCCACGGGGTCGAGCTGGCCACCGTAGCCCTGGCCTGGCTCAACCATAGGCCTGGGATCGCAGCCCCCATCGCCTCTGCACGCACCCCCGAGCAGCTGCCGGCCCTTCTGGCCGCTGCCCATCTGGAACTGAGCGACCAGGATATGCAGACCCTGGACCAGGTCAGCGACAAGGTCAAGGGCTGATCAGCAGCCGGCGCTCCATCGCAATATTGCCAGCCGCACGGCCAAGCGTGGCGCAGACGAGCACCTAGCCAGGCAGGTCGTATGAAAAAGGGCTTCCATCTGATAGGAGATGGAAGCCCTTTTTATGCAACTATGATCAGGCTTTGACCAGGTCAACCTGCGGCTGGTCCAGATCGCCAGCATTGACGGTCAGACTGGTGGCCAAGGTCTCGCGGGCGATCAGGTCGCTGAACTGCTGAGCCTTGGAGGCATCCTCCTTGGGGAGGGTCAGGGTCAGCCGAATCCGGTCAGCGATGTCCAGGCCAGCGGTCTTCCGAGCATCCTGAACCTGGCGGATCAGATCCCTGGCATAGCCCTCCGCCAGAAGATCGTCGTCCAGCTGGGTGTCGAGAATGACGAAGCCGCCGGTGGGCAGGGCCGCGGAGGCCGACCGGTCGGCCTGGGAGCCATCCTCCTGCTCGATCCGGCTGTCCAGCTCGTATTCGCCGGGTTCCAGGGCCACCGCTCCGTCGGGGGTGGTGACGACCACGTGGCCGTCCTGCTCGGACCAGTCGCCCTGCTTGGAAGCCTTGATGACGAACTGGACCTGCTTGCCCAGCCGGGGTCCGGCCGCACGGGCATTGACCTTGAGATCGTGGATGATCCGCAGACCATGCTGGCCGGCCTGGTCCAGGGTGCAGAACTCCACGTCCTTGATGTTCAGCTCGGACTTGAGCACGTCCACGTAGGAACGGGCCGCGTCGGGGTCACGAACCACCACGGTCAGCAGGGACAGGGGCTGGCGGACGCGAATCTGCTCGGCCTTGCGCAGGGCCAGGGTGGCCGAAACCACCTCGCGGACCTTCTCCATGGCGGCTACCAGGGCAGGATCGTCACGCAGGACCTGTCCCAGTTCTGTCTCCTGCCCGGTGGCCTCGTCGGCCAGGAAGGGCCAGTCGGCCAGATGGACAGACTCGCCACCGGTCAGGCCCCGCCAGATCTGCTCGGCTTCCATGGGCGCCAGGGGGGCCAGAAGGCGGGCGAAGGCCTCCAGAACCGTGTAGAGGGTGTCGAAGGCCTGGTGGTCCTCGCCCCAGAAGCGGTCGCGGTTGTTGCGGATGTACCAGTTGGTCAGCACATCGATGAAGTCGGTCACCGCATCGCAGGCCTCCGAGATGGCGAAGTCGTCCAGGGCCTTCTGCACCGATTGGATCAGCCGACGGGTGCGTGCCAGCAGGAAGCGGTCCATCTCCGGCAGGTCGGCCACACGCTCCGGTGTCAGCGCCTGGGCCTGGTAGCCGGCGCCCTTGTTGGCCGCGTTGGCATAGAGCGTGTAGAAGTAGTAGGAGCTCCAGACCGGCAGCATGACCTGGCGGACCGTGTCGCGGATGCCATCGGCGGTGACGACCAGGTTGCCGCCGCGCAGGATGGACGAGCTCATCAGGAACCAGCGCATGGCGTCGGATCCGTACTTGTCGAAGACCTCGTTTACATCCGGGTAGTTGCGCAGGTGCTTGCTCATCTTCTGGCCGTCGGAGCCCAGGACGATGCCATGGCAGATCACGTTCTTGAAGGCCGGGCGGTCGAAGAGGGCCGTGGACATGATGTGCATGGTGTAGAACCAGCCGCGGGTCTGGCCGATGTACTCGACCACAAAATCACAGGGATCCCTGTCCTCGAAGTACTGCTTGTTTTCGAAGGGGTAGTGGAACTGGGCGAAGGGCATGGAGCCCGACTCGAACCAGCAGTCCAGCACATCGGTGATCCTGTGCATGGTGGATTTGCCGGTGGGGTCGTCAGGGTTGGGCCTGGTCAGCTGGTCGATCCAGGGCCGATGCATGTTGATCTGCCCCTTGTCATCAGTCGGGTAGCGGCCGAAGTCCTTCTTGAGCTCATCCAAGGACCCGTAGACGTCCACCCGAGGATACTTGGGATCGTCCGAGACCCAGACCGGGATGGGCGAGCCCCAGAACCTGTTGCGGGAGATGGACCAGTCGCGTGCATTGGCCAGCCACTTGCCGAACTGGCCGTCCTTGACGTTTCCGGGGATCCAGTTGATCTGCTGGTTGAGTTCCAGGAGGCGGTCCTTGATCTTGGTCACGGAGACGAACCAGCTGGAGACCGGCTTGTAGATCAGCGGGGTGCCGCAACGCCAGCAGTGCGGGTAGGAGTGGACGTAGCTCTTCTCCTGGAAGAGGAGGGCCCGGTGCTCGGCCGGGATCTGTGCCAGGGGGCCATCGCCTGCGCGCAGGTTGCGGACGATGGGCATGTTGGCCTCGAAGGCCTGCAGGCCCTGGTAGTCGGGGCACTGCTCGGTGAAGACCGCGCCTGCATCGAGCACGTCCACGCTGCGGATGCCCTTGGCGTTCAGGGTGTTCATATCGTCCTCGCCATAGGGAGCCTGGTGGACCAGGCCAGTGCCCTCCACGGTGTCGACGTAATCGGCCGTGTAGATGGTATAGGCATTGGGGCCGGGGGTGCCGCCCTCGGATTCAGCCTGCTCTCCGGCGAAGTAGGGGAAGACCGGCCAGTACCGCCAGCCCTCCATCTCTGACCCTTTGAGGGTGCGGACCACCTGGTAGTCCTCCCCCAGCTGCTTGGCGTAATCGCCCAGACGGGCCGTAGCGATGTAGAAGCGCTTGCCCGCGAAGGACCCGGAGACCGGACTGACCTCCGAGTACTCGATATCAGCGCCGACCACGATGGCCAGATTGGTGGGGACGGTCCAGGGGGTGGTGGTCCAGAAGACGGCATAGGCGTCCTCGTCCCTGAGCTTGACGGCCACGGAGACGGTGGTGTCCTGGCGGTCCTGGTAGACATCGGCATCCATGCGCAGCTCATGGTTGGACAGCGGGGTCTGATCCTTCCAGCAGTAGGGCAGCACCCGGTAGCCCTCGTAGGCCAGGCCCTTCTCGTAGAGGGTCTTGAAGGCCCACATGACCGACTCCATGTAGGAGACATCCAGGGTCTTGTATCCGTGGTCGAAGTCCACCCAGCGGGCCTGACGGTGGACGTAGTCCTTCCACTCGCTGGTGTACTTGAGCACTGAAGCGCGGCATGCGTCATTGAACTTCTCGATGCCCATCTGCTCGATCTGATCCACACTGTCGATGCCGAGCTCACGCTGCGCCTCCAGCTCGGCAGGCAGACCGTGGGTGTCCCAGCCGAAGACCCTCTTGACCTTGTGGCCCTTCATGGTCTGGTAGCGGGGAATGACATCCTTGACGTAGCCGGTCAGCAGGTGTCCATAGTGGGGCAGGCCGTTGGCGAAGGGCGGGCCATCGAAGAAGACGAACTCATTGTCGGCATGATCGCCGGAAGGGCGACGGTCTACTGACTTGTTGAAGGTGTCGTCATGGTCCCAGTAGTCCAGAACGGACTCCTCCATATGGGGGAAGGAGGGATTGGGCTTCACCTTGGCCAGAGCCGGGTCCACCACCGCCTTGGGATAGACTGCGCTATCCCGTTTTGTCGCATCTGAGGTATCAGTGGTCTGATTCACCGTTCACGCTCCTCGCTGGTCGTTCATGTCGCCATGTCGAGGACGAGGGACCCATGGGGCCCACCGCGGTACCACCTCGCTTGCCCGGCCAATGACCTGCGCCGGACCGCTTGAACTGGGCTATGCGGGCCCGCCCGTCGGTTCTACTGAGGATCGCCGCAAGCGAGCCCGTTCTTCCGAAGGCTCCCCGCTGATAACGGATCAAGGCCCATTAGTGACCAGATTATACCATTCTCAGGAAACCTGACCCGCCCGTTCGCATAACGAAACAGTCGTCAGGACTGGAAGCGTTCAGGATGGCGCGGATCGCCCGGCAGATCATCCAGAGTGTTCTCGGCACCTAGCGCCTGCCGCCAGAAGTCCAGGGAGCGGCCATAGGGACTGGCCTGGCCGCCGCGGACCTGCAGGTCGGCCTTGGCCTGGAGCACGTCCTCCTCGCTCACCCCGTCCAAAAGCCCGACAAGTCCGGCGAATCGATCCGAGTCGTAGAAGATACCGCCGACGATCTCCAGAAGTCGGCTGGCACGTTTCATGGGCAGGGAATCCCAGTGCCTGAGCTCGATGTAATTCTTCAAACGGACGTCGTTGAAGTGCGTGGTCAGGATATGCGCTATCTCGGCATCGTTGAGCCGGCGGTCAGGATAGATCTCCCCGGCGTTTTCATGCCAGGCAATGAAGACCTGCTGCCCCAGTGGCCCGTCCACCTCAGGGGTGTGGGAGACATCCGCAACCATGAGCGGGGTGGAGAGCATGTCCACGGCATAGTCCTCCCAGCCGAAGCCATCCTCGAACAGCCCCGGGATCAGGCCCGTGCGCTGGGTGTCGAGCCAGTCCCAGATCCGCTGACGTCGCAGTGGCATGCGGTTGGGCTTCCCCTCAAAGATTGGGGTGTTGCGGAAGAAGTAGGCCACAATAGGCCCGATGGCCGTGCCCAGACGGATCTTGGCGATGGCATCGTCCTCGTCCTGGTAGTCGATGCTGATCTGGGTGGAGGCGGTGCTGCGCATCATCATGGGCCCGCACTGGCCGATGCGACCCAGGTAGGTGTTCATGACCGCATAACGTTCCTTGGGATTGACGCCCACATCCGCATAGGACCCAGCCGGACGGTACCCGTACTCGACCAGACGGAATCCCAGTCGCTCGGCGATGGGGTCGGCCTCGGCACGGAAGCGACGGTAGAGTTCCTCGAATTCCCGGCTGTCGCGCACCACGCCCAGGGAGCACTCCACCTGGCTTCCGGGCTCCAGGGAAACCACGCAGCCCGGCCTGCTCAGCCCGACCAAGTGGCCATCTTCCCGGTATTCCTTATCGCCGTCGTAGCAGGGCTCCAAGGCCGACAGCAGAGCCTCGATGCCCCGCTCCCCCTCATAGGGAACCGGAGCGTCGGAACCATCATTGCGCACCGGCAGATGCTCGACCTCAATGCCGAACCGCCACTTGGACCGTGGTTTGGATCCGCGTGTGAAGTAGTCGACCAGGCTGGCCACATGCCGAGGATTGGGGACCGTCAACAGGTGCGCATACCCAGCGCCTACGCTTTTCCTCATGCTGTCATGGTAAGAGCGGCCGAGGGCCACGGGCAACCAACACGCGAGGAGTTCCACAACAAGGTATCGGTCAGTCGACCGGCGGCAATCCAGAACAACCGCAACCTAAAGCAACCGCAACCCGGTCGATTTCAGGCTCAGCCCACGGTCACCGTCACGGCCTGCAGGTCTTCCCTGCGCGAGGAGGATCCCACCAGCACCTGGAACTGACCGGGCTCGACCCTGCGGTTGCAGTCGGCATCAACCAGGGTCCACTCGGACACCGGTAGATCAAAAACCACCTTCCGGGTCTGCCCTGGATCCAGCTGAATCCTTTGGAAGGCCTTGAGCTCGCGGTCGGCCCAGCTGACGGAGGTCACCAGGTCGCTGATGTAGGCCTGGACGACCTCGGTGCCTGGGCGCTGGCCGGTGTTGGTCAGGTCCACAGTCACCCTGACCCTGTCTTCAGGGCCGACGGCATCCGGTCCGTCGATCTGGGGCTTTCCGTAGGCAAAGGTGGTGTAGCCCATCCCCTGGCCGAAGGCGAAAGCCGGCTCTTGGGTCAGGTCGGCATAGCGGTCACCATGCTGGCCTCGGATCTGGTTGTAGTAGACCGGCAGCTGCCCGGCATGCCTGGGGAAGGTGATGGGCAGCCTGCCTGTGGGCTCAACCATGCCGGTGAGAATCCTGGCCAGGGCACGGCCGCCTTGCATGCCTGGGTCGGGCTGCCAGATCAGAGCCCTGGCCGACTGTGCGGACGGGGGCAGGATCAGCGGCTTGGAAGACATGAGCACGATGACCATGGGCTTGCCCGTCTGTGCCAGGGCGTCCAGCAGATCGCGCTGAGGACCGTAGAGCTCCAGGGTGGCAGTCGAACGGCCCTCGCCCACCAGCTGGACCACGTCGCCGACCACGGCAACCACCAGGTCGCTTTGCCTGGCCAGGTCCACTGCCCTGTCGAAGCGGTCCTGATCGATCGTGGCCGGGGCCGCCACCTTGGGCCTGGGCTGGCCATCAGGGAAGAGCGGGCCCGCAGGGTCGTCGACCAGACGGAGCACGTCGACGCCCTGCTCGCAGCCGAGCCGCCAGTTTTCAGGCAGCTCCTGGCGCAGACCGTCGGCCACGGTAGAGATCATCTCCCGAGGCTGGTCCTTGATCCAGTCGCACTGACCCGAACCGCCGGCCCAATCGCCCAGCTGGTTCTGGGCATCATCGATCAGCGGACCCACCAGGGCGATGCTGTGCGATGAGTCATCGCCAGGACAGCCATCGGCACCTACCCCACCGAACAGGGGCAGGATGCCGTCGTTCTTCAAAAGGACTGCCGACTCCTGGGCCACCTGAAGGTTGAGCTCCTGGTGCTCCGGTGAGTTGATAATCGCCTTCTGGGCCTCGGGGTCGGGCAGACGCGGATCCTCGAAGAGCCCCATGCGGAATTTCAGGGCCAGGATGTGCTTGACCGCCCGGTCAAGGTCCTCCTCGTGCAGAAGCCCGGCATCCAGTGCATCCAAGGCTCCCTGGTAGAAGCCGGGCGTGGTCATGATCAGGTCATTGCCGGCCTTGACGGCTGCTGCAGCGGCCCTGGCGTAGTCGGGCTGCACCTTCTGCTCCCAGACCATCCGACCCACGTTGTCCCAGTCGGTGATCAGGGTGCCCTGGTAGCCCCACTCCCCTCGAAGCACCTCGTTGAGCAGCCAGTTGTTGATGGTGACCGGGACTCCGTCGATGGACTCGTAGCCCAGCATGAAGGTTGCCACGCCCTCCTTGGCCAGGCGCTCGAAGGGCGGCAGGAACCAGGACAGCAGCTTGCGGTGCGAGAGGTCGGCCTCGGAGGCATCGCGCCCGCCCTGGGTCTCGGAATAGCCAGCGAAGTGCTTGGCCGTGGCCAGCACAGCATCCTTGGGCAAGGTCCCGGTCATGGCCGATCCGCCCTGGTAGCCGCGCACCATGGCCGAGGCCATCTCGCCGATCAGGAAGGGGTCCTCGCCGAAGGTCTCATCCACCCGGCCCCAGCGGGTGTCCCTGGCGATGCAGAGCACCGGGGAGAAGGTCCAGTGGACGCCTGTTGTGGCGACCTCCTGGGCTGTGGCCCGCCCCATCCGCTGAACCAGTTCAGGGTCGAAGGAAGCCGCCATGCCCAACTGCTCGGGAAAAATGGTGGCCCCGCGGAAGAAGGAATGGCCGTGGATGCAGTCATCGCCGATCAGCAGAGGAATGCCCAGACGGGTGCGATGAACGGCCTTGTCAGCCTTGATCATGTTCTGCGGAGAGACATGCAACAGTGACCCGGCGTGCTGATCCACCACCTCCTTGTCCACCCCCTGGCGGGCATCGAGCTGCATCATCTGGCCCACCTTCTCCTCACGGGTCATCCGGCCCAGCAAATCAGACACCCGCTCGTTCACTCCAAGACGCACATTTCTATAGGGCATATTCTGCGTGTTCGCTTGCACGACCAAACCAGTTTCTCTTTTCCAAATGACCATTACTGAAGCTACAAATACTTCTACATACTAGAGAAATCCTTGTGCTTCATACGGTTTCCCTGCATGAAGCACAAATGCCGATAACTAGGGTTTAGATCAACAACGGCACAGCCAAGCAGCATCTCTTGAGCAAGCAGCAAAATCAACGGCTTCGATGCAATCCCTCTAGTGCCTACGATATTCTCCTTAATTTGTCCCAAACTGGAGTCAACGAACGCCCCGAATGGACAAGATAAACACAGAACCGAGAATTGCCAGGCAGATAGAAGTTGCAAAAGCCACAGGATATCCGCCAGTTATATTGACAATAGTCGATGTGACAACTGGCCCAATCATTTGTCCCAGAGTTGTAGCCAAATTGAGAATGCCGAGATCCTTACCGGCCTCTTCCTTATTGGATAGCACGTCGACGTTCAACGCCTGATCTACAGACGAGTACACACCATATCCCAAACCTGCCAGACCAGCATAAAGATACATACCCATCGTTGTTGGCATGATCCATGGCATAGCAATACCTATGGCAAAGAGTACTGATGCAATGAAGACCGGGACTTTGCGACGATTCAAAATATCCGAAAGCGGCCCGGAAACAACAGGGCCAAGCAGTGAAACCACCATTGATATGACCGACATGACTGCAATAGTCTTGGCCGCCGTTTTAGTATCCTGCCCAACATGATCTGTGACGATATAAAGCTGATAGGCGGAAATCATCTGATAACCCATAAGCATGCAAAGACGACCACAAAACGCCTTGTAAAAATCATGATTGGCCTTAAAGACTGGAGGCTTGAAAGACATTGCAATATCTTTCAAAGTTCCGCTGTCTTGAGGAAGAAAATCAGCAGAATGCTCCCTGGGGATAATAAGAATGACAAAGATTCCGCTGGCCAGCATAAACACCCCAGCGCAAACAGCAGACATGGTCCGGTTGTTCATAAGCTGCGTCGCCAAAAGTGTACCCAAAGGAGCACCGACAGTGGAACCAGCACCATAAAAAGCACTCATCGTTGCACGAATACCTGAAGGCACCCTGTCGGACAGAAGAGCAACAACAGGTGCAATCATCATGTTTAAACCGGCCATGGCAAGTCCGAAGAAAGCAACTATGCAGAACGCATTGGGAGCTATACCCGTCAGAAACATGAAGACGCCACCGACAATGGCTCCCACTATGATCCAGGGCGTCCTTCTGCCGAAACGAGATCTGGTTCGGTCAGAGAAATTGCCGAAGATCAAGTTGGACAGTAGTGAAAACACCGAAGACACCACACCATTGATAGCTATGACGCTCTCCGGGTTGTGAACCATGGTCTTCAAACGAAGAGGAATAATGAAGGCTGAAACGGCATTAATCCCGACCATCCAAAAAATACCAAAACCCAGAAAAGCAATTCCGTACCGGATGATGGTCGTCTTCGAAAAGGGCAACCCGGTTTCTGGTGACAGACTCGGATCTTTTTCCGCTTTTTCTATAGCGACACGATACTTATCTAATCGTTGCTCGCGCGAGATATCTTCGGTAGCTTCATTAGTACCTGACATATCTTTCTTCTTTCTACAAAACATCACCTTTGATTTATCTCTTCTTGGGATGACTATTATCTTTGTCATCTAAGATACAGGACATTATATCTGTCTTTAACCTTTGTCAAATTAATGGTGGTTAGCCAATAAATACGCCAGTATTACTGGTGTCTATAGCTACATTCAGAAACAATCATATTATTTAGCCATGTTAAGATAGCAGATAAAGCGGTAACAGTTCTAGCAAAGGAGCAAGTATGAACGAAACAACCTTGCGGTCCGCCAAAGCTCATTGGATTTGGCCGAGTACAGCGGACGGTCATGCGGATCTGGATTCAGCAAAGCATCACCCAGTTTTCGCGAATTTCCGAACTACGATTAATCTCGCCAAAGTGCCTGAGTCTTTCACTGTCACTGTCTGTGCGGACGGACGATACAAACTCATTGTGAATGGAGAAGTAATTCAGACCGGACCAGCAAAAACCTGCCGAACCATCCGCTGCTACGATGAAATCGATTTGTCAGATCACCTACGCCAAGGATGCAATATCATCGCCGTTATTGTCCTTCACTATCCTGCCGATCAACCGGGCAATTATAGTATTGCCTCCACTTCGACACCTGGCTTATGGATGAGCTCTCCCATGCTGAATACCGATTCGTCATGGAAATCGGTCATCGAGCCGAGCAGACAAATTATCAGCGAAAATGCTTTTTATGCCCCCTTGCAGATCATGGAAAGCTATACGCCCATAGACTTAGATGACGACTGGACAACCAGTATCAATTCCGCAGCCGACCAGTGGAGAGATTCATACGAATATTCCAGGGATAACCTAGCTGATATTCTTTTGCCCGAGTCCCTACACCCCCGAAGCATTCCGTTTATGAAGAGCGAAAAATGCGAGTTCCAGGATGCAAATCTGTTAAAGCAAACAATACCTGCCCACTCTGCAAAAGAAGTCACCCTTAATGCAGGAGAGTTGATGACGGGATTCCTACGGATTACCGTGGCCCGAGGAAAAGGGGCTAAGCTGAATATCCTGGAATCCGAAGGGTACGTGAAATATGCACCGGAAAACCCAAAGAGCTTTGAAGATCAGCCCGTCAAAGGAGACAGAACGGACTCTGTCAATGGAACACTGGCCGGATTCACAGATAGGTATACTGTGGCAGGTTTTGGCACGAAAGAGACACCTGAGGTTTTTGAACCCTTCTGGTTCAGAACTTTCCGATACGTAAGACTTCACATCACAACCGGAGATCAGCCCCTTGATCTGCTCTCCTGTACGTACAGAATTTGCGAATATCCCCTCCAGGTCTCGACTACGGTTGACATCGACAACGATCTGCTGTCCGATATCCAAAATATGTCACTGCGCACACTACGACGCTGCATGCATGAAACCTACGAGGACTGCCCCTTTTATGAACAATTGCAGTACATCATGGACACAAGAAGCGAAATCCTTTACACCTATTCGGTCAGTGCCGATGACAAGCTGGCTCGCCAGGCAATTGAAGCCTTCATGGATTCACAACAGCCTGATGGTTTGCTCAACTCCTGCTCGCCCAGCAACACATTGAATATCATTCCCGGATATTCGATTTATTTCATTGCCACTCTCTTCGATCATATGATGTACTTTGACGACAAAGACCTACTTAAGCGGAGCTTACCTACGATCAAACGAATATTGAATTTTTTCAACAGCAATTGCAGGTCTGATGGTCTGATAGATGTCATAGGAGGCATTGACGCGCCTAATCCAAGATGGTCGTTTATTGATTGGACACCTGAGTGGAAACAAACACGTGGCGTTCCACCGGCAATAAATCAAGGTCCTCTCACCATGGAAAGCTTGCTCGCCGTTATGGGATACCAGTATGCAGCTCAAATCTGCGATCATCTTGGAGAATCCTCAACGGCAAAACAATATCGAGTACACGTCGCACGGCTGCAAAAAGCCATCAACTGTCTTTGCCGGAATGACGAGGGTATGTATACCGATGGTCCGGACTGCAGCGAGGTAAGCCAACACTGCCAAGTCTTTGCGATCCTAACCCGCACAATCAGCCCTGAAGAAGGTCGCAGCAACCTATTAAAAACACTGGATGACACGCAGCATTATGCTCAGTGCTCCATCGCCATGACCTACTATCTCTTCCGAGCCCTAGAAATGACTGGTCTATATGACCGCACCACCGAGCTTTGGAAACCGTGGGAAGACATGTTGGCTAATCATTTGACGACAAGTGCCGAAGATAATCTGAGCCAACGGAGTGACTGCCATGCTTGGGGATCAGTGGCGTTGTACGAATTACCTTCAGCAATATTAGGCGTCAGACCGGCAGAGCCTGGTTATCGATCAGCCATTATTGATCCCCACCCGGCTGGAATGCTCCACGCCAGAGGAACTGTCGCAACCCCATTAGGCCAAATATCAGTTTCTTGGTCAAGGGAGAGCCTTAATGACCGTCCGATTATTACAGCCAAGGGACCCGAGAAAATAAAATTGATTATCCGTGAAAACTAATTATCGCGACAACAGGTAGAGGCCTGACAAATCGAGCCACCTGATACACATTGCTGTGGCAGCAGGCCTTTACCGTGATACATACCCATCCCAAAGGGGTGACGGAAAGAGCATCCCCTCTAAATCGAGCCATTCGGCGTACATGTCAATTGGGGGATTGCGCAGCCATCTGAATTGGATACCGTCAAACAGCTCCATGCAATGACGCACATAAGGGCGCATGTTGTCCCACGGGCCTATTGCTGGGGGAATGCTCCAAGGAATCTTGGAATAATGTTCCCAAATTGAAGCCGGCCTATTGGTAAACATGTCATGTAAAGGATGCTCCGGGTTCACTGCTTCAGCTCCTAGAACATTATATAATTGCACTAATGTAGGTCGTCGCGAATTACAACATATTAGATATCGCATATAAGACGGGAACAGTGGACGTTCTGGGTCGCTGCCAGGTAAACCAGAATTCAGGAATTCCTCCGGCGTCCCCGTTTTATCATAGACTTCCGTAATAACGAAGGAAAGCAAGCTTTCCTTGCTGTCGACATAATGCATGAGTCCCGGCTGGGAAATACCAACCTCCTTGGCAACATCGGTCAAAGTAATACCGTTGTATCCACGCTCGCTAAATAGCTTTGTTGCAGCATCAAGGATTTCCCGTCTGCGAACCTCCGTCGGTCTGCGAACCTTGTGCCTTTTATTCACCAATGTTATTTCCTTGCATCATCTGACCCAAACTCCATCAGTCATGTCAGCAACTCCCGCTGCAAGACCATGCCAAAATTATAGTATGTTCAGTGTTTGTAAACTGCTTACTTTAAGCCATCACTAGAAGGTGTTCACAATAAGAATGAAGTCCTATAATCTCATCCAACAGATTTGACTGCAATAGCAAATACAACATATAGCGCCGGAGGCACGGGTCTTCAGAATTCCAGTCAGTTTTGCTTTTGACAACAATGAACATGGGTCACAAGAACATTATTCGCATATCACCACTGAATATCTTCATGACAAGTGAATTCAGAAAAGTCAGTAACTCATACCATTGAACATCTCCGTCCTAGTCTGGAATAAGTAGCACTGGTTGAGAATATCTCAACTGGATATTGCTTGCTAATATTTTTAGCCAGCATAGCCGTGACATCCTTATCATGACAGCTGCTGAGCCAATGACACGGACCAAACCGCATTGGACAGCTATGCGGATAAAATGAACATTAGCCTTCCTGATCCATCCTGAAAGGCCGGGCATTATAAGGCGCCTTAAACCGACGATCCCCCCAGTAGTATTCATAATCGTGGTCACTGATGGGACGGACAACCTTGCAGGGATGGCCATAGGCGACCACGTTGGAAGGAATGCCCTTGGTGACCAGGGACCCTGCCCCGATGACCGTGTTGTCGCCGATGGTCACTCCCGGCATGACGATGGCGCCTGCTCCGATCCACACATTCCTGCCTATGCTGACCGGAACCGAGAACTGGGGCGTTCCATATACGCGTATATCGGGGCGAATGGTGTGCCCCGTGGTGACGATGGTGACGTTGGGTCCGAACATGGTGTGGTCGCCTATGTCAATGCGTCCATCGTCGACCAGAACCAGGTTGAAGTTGGCATAGCATTTGCTCCCCCAGTAGGTGTTGCAGGCCCAGTTGGCCCGCACTGGCCCCTCAATCCAGCTGCCTTCGCCGAATGAACCGAACATCTCTTTGCAGAGGTCCCGCTTTTTCTCCGCCTGGCTGGGACGGCAGGCGTTGAACTCGAAGACCAGATCCTGCTGGGCGTCCTGGACCTGCTTCATTTCGGGTGTATCGGCAATGTAGATCTGGTCGGTGTCCAGCAGAGCCTTGATCTCCTCGCGGCTGGTCATGGGAAGCCCCTCTTTCCTTGATCTTCGTGGTTCAGCAGCTCCGAGGCCGGCGGGTTAGCCCGGAACCGGCCTCGGCCTGGCGGCTACAGGCTCTCCAGAACCTTCTCCTCGTCCTGGACGGGTGCTGCCTGCCCAGCATCCCGACCGGTCGATCCAGATACCTGGGGTTCGACGTTGGCCCTGTGGTCCTGGCTGAGCTTTTGCTGGTCGCCCGGCTTCTTGGCGGCGGCGATCATCAGCTTGATCCTGTTGAGCTGGTTGGCCTCCGAGGCGCCAGGATCGTAGTCGATGGAGACGATGTTGGCCTCGGGGTAGGTCCGGCGGATCTTGCCGAACATGCCACGTCCTGTCACATGGTTGGGCAGGCAGGCGAAGGGCTGCGCACAGACGATGTTTGGGGCGCCGGACTGGATCAGCTCGATGATCTCGCCGGTCAGAAGCCAGCCCTCTCCCGCCTGAACGCCCAAGGAGGTGACCGAGGCGGCCTTCTCCCTCAGGTCGGTGATATGAGCGGGAATGTCGAACTTCCCATGAGAGGCCTTGAAGCCGGCGATCATGGGGGCACGGTAGGCATCCGCCGCCTTGAGGACGATCTTCTTGACACCTACTGGTCCGCCTGTGCCCAGCATCTCCTCGTTCCATTCAGCATTGGAGATGCCGTTGACCATGAAGTCGCAGACACCGGGGAGTACAGCCTCGCAGCCCTGGCTCTCGATCAGGTCGACCACGTGGTTGTTGGCATCAGGATGGTACTTGACCAGGATCTCTCCGACTACACCCACTCGAGGCTTGCGGGGGATATTGCGCAAAGGCAGCTGGTCAAAGGCCCGGATCATCCGCTTCATCAGCGTGCGGTAAGGCAGATATCCATGACCGTAGACCTTCTTGGCGGTCTTGGAGTACCCGTGGTGTTCGATGGTCTCCTTGCAGATCGTGTCCCAAAGCTTGTAGAGCCTGTTGGCCGAGCCGGGCTCCTGCTCGTAGGGGCGGACCCTGAGCAGGCACTCGATCATGGCATCGCCCAGGTAGAAGGCCTTGACCGCGCGGTGCAGCAGGGCAGGGGTTACCTGAAGGCCCGGATTGGCCTTGAACCCCTGCACGCTCAGCGTGATGATCGGCACGTAACCGTAGCCCGCATCAGCCAAGGCCTTGCGCAGAAGGCCATAGTAGTTGGTGGCCCTGCACATGCCGCCGGTCTGGGTGACGATGACCGCGCACTTGTGCGGGTCGAACCTGCCGGACAGGAAGGCGTTGACCAGCTGCCCCACCACGATGATGGCCGGGAAGCAGGCATCGTTGTTGACGTACTTGACCCCGGTGTTGATGTCTTCCGCCGTGGCATGCTTCAGAAGCTCAAAGTGGTAGTCGGCGCTGGAGAAGACCGCCTCCAAGAGAGAGAAGTGCACAGGCGACATCTGCGGCGCGACCACTGTAAATTTGTGCCCCATCTCCTTGGTGAAGCGATGCTCAGTGGCGTACTTGGACAGGGTCGGCTTGGCGACGGCTCCGCTAGCCTGGACATCCTTGACCTGTTCAGCCGGACGCTCTGTCGACTTGCTTTCGACTTCCTGCCCCTTCTGCCGCGAGGCCATGGTCTCCCGGATGGGCCTGATGCCCATGGGATGAAGACCGATCAGACCCTGATCGCTCTTATCGTGCAAAGCCACGAACCGTGCCAGAGCCACAATGTCGGCCTTGCGCTGGGACAGGCTGATCTTCTGCGCGTTGGTGGACCGGAACCCATCGGATGCCGGCTTGTCAGACGCATTCGCATCCACTGCTTCAATGCTGTCTGCAGACTCTTGAGAACCCTGAGAATCAGATGATTCCTCCGCCTGAACCAGGTCAGGCAATGGGTCAGCATCCTTGACCGCGACCTTGGCAGGCGCCTGATCCTTGGCCGGGGCTTCCTCCTGGGCAATATCCCGTTGATGGCGTTCATCCATGGCGGCCTTCAGCGAGCGCAGACGGATCTTGGCAGCGCCCAGGTTGGAGACCTCATCGATCTTCAGCTGCGTATAGACATCGCCCTTGTCAGCCAAAATCTCCTGAACCTGGTCAGTGGTGATGGCATCCACGCCGCACCCAAAACTGACCAGCTGGACCAGCTGCAGGTCGGGATACTCGGAGACAAACCTGGCTGCGGAATAGAGCCTGGAATGGTAGGCCCACTGGTCTGTCACCCTCAAGGGCATTTTCTGATGGTCGTCGCCGAAGCTCGGCACGGTCTTGCGGAACTTGGCGGCCGTGGGGTTGTTGGAGGCCAGGGCCCGCTCCCCCGCCGCCGGGATGATGTAGTCGCTCAGCTTGGGCAGTTTATGCACGTCCAGCTCGCAGATCGAATCCTCTGAAAGCACGGCCATGCCCAGGGAGCAGATGGTCTCGGGAATGCCGTGGTTGACCTCGGGGTCCACATGGTAGGGACGGCCCGACAGAACCACGCCCTTGACTCCGTACTCCTGCATGTAGGCCAGGGCACGGAGCCCCTCCTGGCGGACGTCCTCCTTGAAGCGGGCATCCTCACGGTAGGCCTCCTGGACGGCCGTCCGAGCCTCCTCCTCGCTCACCTTGGCCCAGTCGAAGACCTTGACGATCCGCTCGACCATCTTCTCCCTGTTGGACAAGTTGAAGTAGGGCCGCATGAAGCGGACGCCGTTCTCCTTGAGCTCGGCCATGTTGGCCTCGATCACCACCGGGTAATTGGCCACGATGGGGCAGTTGTAATGATTGTCCGTATCGGGAACCAGCTCCTGCTCATAGGTGACGCAGGGATAGAAGATGGTCTTGATGCCCTTGTCGACCAGGGAGTGGATGTGCCCGTGGACCAGCTTGGCCGGGTAGCAGATGTTCTCGGAGGCGATGGACTCCATCCCGCTCTCGAAGAGCTCGTGGTTGGACCGCCCGGAGATCATGACCCGAAAGCCCAGGGAGGTCAGCAGGGTGAACCAGAAGGGGTAGTCCTCGTACATGTTGAGCACGCGAGGAATGCCGATGTCGCCTCTGGTGGCCTTGTCCGGGGTCAGACGACGGTAGGCGAAGGCCCGCTTGTACTTGAAGTCGTAGAGGTTGGGCCTGTCGGAGCGCTTCCTGTTCTTGTCGCCGCCACGCTCGCAGCGATTCCCGGTCACGTAGCGGCCGCCGTCCTCGAATTCGGTGATGGTCAGCTTGCAGTGGTTCTGGCAGAGCTTGCAGACATCGTGGGTGGTGGTCATGGAGAGGTTGTCCAGATCATCCCCTGCCAGAATGGAGCTGACCACATGGCCGTCTTGCACCTTCAGGTCAGGCAAGGTCGCCTTGAACCCCTGGTCGTTCTTGGAGGCAATCTTGTTGACGGCGGCCGGTGACGACTTTGGCTTGGTGGAAGTCGGAGCCTTATTGGGGGTGGTGGGCGTGCTGCCCACGGACTTCGTCCCGTTGGCCATGTGGGAGCTGGCAGCGGTCAGATCCTCGACCTCTTCATTCTGCGGGCAGTGCATGCGGGCCGTCAGTGCAGCACCATAGGCTCCCATGAGCCCGGCGATGTTGGGCCTGGTCACCTTGCGACCGGTCAGGAGTTCGAAGGCCCGCAGGACGGCATCGTTGAGGAAGGTCCCTCCCTGGACCACGACCACAGGCCCCAGGGCGTTGGCATCGCGCAGCTTGATGACCTTGTAGAGGGCATTCCTGACCACCGAGTAGCAGAGCCCGGCGGCGATATCCTCCGGGGAGGCGCCCTCCTTCTGAGCCTGCTTGACCGAGGAGTTCATGAAGACCGTGCAGCGTGAACCCAGATCGGTCGGTGCTTCGGAAGCCAACGCCTGCTTGGTGAACTCCTGGATGCTGATGCCCATGGACTGGGCGAAGGTCTGCAGGAAGGACCCGCAGCCGGCCGAGCAGGCCTCGTTGACGCAAATCGAATCGATGACCCCGTCGTTGACGGCGATGTACTTCATATCCTGCCCGCCGATGTCGATGACCGAGGTGACTCCGGGGCTGATCTCCTCGGCGGCCCGGTAGTGGGCCATGGTCTCGACCACGCCCTCGTCAATATGCAGACCAGCCTTGACCAGGCCCTCACCATATCCGGTAGCGCAGGCACGGGCGATGTAGGCACCCTCGGGCAGGGACTTCCTGACCTCCTTGACGATGTTGGCAGCGGCAATCAGGGGGCTGTCCTTATGCACCCCGTAGGTGGACCAGACGATGGTCTTGTCGTCGTTGATCAGGACGGCCTTGATGGTGGTGCTGCCTGCATCGATACCCAGGAAGTGCGGCCCCTGGGCTCCGGACAGGTTCCCGGTGGGGATGACCTGGGCACCATGACGGTCATTGAACTCCTTGCGCTCCTCCTCGTTCAGGAAGAGAGGGCGGATCGTTCTGGCTGTGGAAGGCATGTTCTCCAGGCCCTTCAGGGCGGAGAGGACGCCATCCAACGAAGTCAGATCAAAGTGCATATCCTGGTTTTTGCTTGCATCCTTGGTGGCCTCGGTCGCCTGAACCTTATTCTCACCGTTCACCAAGGTGGTGGTGCGGCCATCCTGCATGGCATCCTGCAGAGCCATCTTGTCCAGGTTCGAAGCCTTCTCCGACCGTGCCTTGTCAACCTCCGCCTGGTCCAGTCCCCAAGCAGGACCGAATGGGTCGTTCACATCGGTTTCTGGCGAGTAGTCGGTCTTGACATGCGCAGCGCTGTCCTGGCCATCCTGGTCGTGACGACCAGCCATGATGGCGGCGCCGTAGGCCACGTAGAGGTGCGCATTCTCGGGAATGATATAGCGGCTGACCCTGTCCTGGAGGATCCGCTTGAAGGCTTCCCTCAGCTCGCTCATGAAGAAGAGAGGCCCGCCCAAAAAGATCACGTTGCCACGGATGGGACGCCCGCAGGCCAGACCGGAAATGGTCTGTGTGGCAACGGCGTTGAAGATTGATGCGGCCAAATCCTCCTTGGCGGCTCCGTCGTTGATCAGAGGCTGGAGATCGGACTTGGCGAAGACCCCGCAACGCGATGCGATGGGATAAATGGTCTTGTACTTGGAAGCCATATCGTTCAGGCCGGAAGCATCGGTATTGAGCAGGGTGGCCATCTGATCGATGAATGCTCCGGTCCCGCCCGCGCAGGACCCGTTCATCCGCTGCTCCGGAGTGGGCTTCAGATAGGTGATCTTGGCATCCTCGCCGCCCAGCTCGATGATCACATCCCCTTCGGGATAGGTTGCGTTGATGGCCTCGGTCTCGGCGATGACCTCCTGGGCGAACTCAGCCTGGAGCTGGCTGGCCAGTTCCAACCCGCCCGAGCCGGTGATCACCAGGCTGATGGGGTTGCCGGCCAGACCAACCCGCGACAGGGAAAGCTTGATGTCGGTGACCAGTTCCGCCACGCACTGACGCACATTGGCATGGTGGCGGCGATAGTCGCTGAAAAGCGCCTGATCCAGCCTGTCCCCTGTGCCGAGAACCACTGCCTTGACTGTGGTGGAACCGATGTCCAAACCCACACGCAGGAGATCCCGCGGTCCTGTGCCCTTGAATCGACCCGCTATGTCGACGCCATGAGACATGAATCAACCTCAATCCGTGAGACCGCCGCATGATGGGTTCGAAAAGCAGACACCACATCATATCCGGCTTACTCTATTTATGCTACCGCCAGATTGTGAACAGCCTCTCCGATATCAAGGAATCAAGGCTGTCACCTTTGACACAGCCGCCAGCAAACCTCCCTTGGAACAGGCAGGACGCAGACCAAAGCAGGCGTATCAAGGCATTGGTTACAACTCTTGTCCTCCACGCTTTCACCTCAGCCTCGTTCTTCTCTGAAACAGAAAATGCCACTGTGCCCATGGCGAAATCAGCTCGGAAGCAACCGATATATGCCTGCGAAAGGCCTGCAGAGGTTATGAACTTGTCCCCGTATTGAGAGACCCTGAAAGGACGTTTCCTTCGCTGACCAACCCGAATACCATCCTGTACAGGCTATGCCGGATGAGCTGGTCAGGCTGGCGGAACCGATGGTCAGGAGGCATCAGGTGCGAGCATACATTGGTTCGAACGTGCGCGGGTCGATGGGTGCGCCGACTGGCTCAGCCCCATCTGGACTGGCCCCCAAGCCCTTGGATCAGCTGCCCCGTCTGGCACGCGATACCACCGAGGAAGACCCCTGGCCGGTCAGTGTACTCAGCCAGAAGTACCACGACGCAGTGGCCCGCTGGCCCGGAGCCTGGGTGGAGGGTCAGATCGTAGAGATCAACACCCGCCGGACCGGTTCGGCATATCTGACCCTGCGCGACAACTTCGAGGACATCTCAATCAACGTCATGGGCTTCCGCGCCTTCGCCACCCAGGCCAGGGAATTTCGCCAAGGCGACCGGGTGGTGGTGCACGGGCGGCCCGACCTGTGGATCAAACAGACCCGTCTGAGCTTCATGGCCGACCGGATCAAGCGTGTGGGCACCGGTGATCTGAAGGAACAGATCGACCAACTCAGACGCAAGCTCAAGGGCGAAGGCCTCTTCGACGCAGAAAACAAGGTTCCCCTGCCCGAATTCCCCCGGCGCATCGGGCTGATCTGCGCACCCAAGGCCAGAGCCGAGGGGGATGTAATCACCAACGCCCGTCTGCGCTGGCCCACCATCGAATTCTCGGTAGTGCACGCCCACGTTCAGGGACCTCAATGCCCGCCCGAGGTGGTCGAGGCCATCCAGAAGCTGGATGCAGATCCGGCTGTGGATGTAATCATCGTGGCTAGGGGCGGGGGCAGCTTTGAGGATCTGCTGGGCTTCTCGGACGAGTCCGTGGTCCGGGCCACGGCGGCCTGCGTCACCCCCATCGTCTCGGCCATCGGCCACGAAGACGACTGGACCCTGATTGATCTGGCGGCGGATCTGCGCGCCTCCACTCCTACCGACGCAGCCAAGCGGGTGGTGCCCGACCTGGTCGAGC
The DNA here is from genome assembly GCF_052606465.1 of Bifidobacterium sp. ESL0825. Taxonomy (NCBI): domain Bacteria; kingdom Bacillati; phylum Actinomycetota; class Actinomycetes; order Bifidobacteriales; family Bifidobacteriaceae; genus Bifidobacterium; species Bifidobacterium sp. ESL0825. Next base: position 43,731 of record NZ_CP199589.1, on the reverse strand, counting down.
AGGAGGGAATCATCCAGGAGGCCCAGATGCGCATAAACGCGCGTATCGAAAATATGGTCGAAGGCGAGACACGGCTGATTGAGGGATACGCCAACCGCCCCAGCCTGACCAAGCCGCAGACCATGCTGGACAAGCCCCAGCGGCTGGTCGATGAGTCCCTGGTTCGCCTGGACATCGCCCTTCGACGGATCGTGGACGACGCCTCCCTGACTGTGGAGAAGCTCCAGTCCTCGCTGACAGCCCTCTCTCCCCAGTCCACGTTGGACCGTGGATACGCGGTCGTGCAGACCCTGGACGGGAAGGTGGTCGTCAGCCCCCAGCAGGTTCAGACTGATCAGGATCTGACCCTGACTGTCAAAGAAGGCCGGATAGAGACCAGGGTCGTCAGCGGGCAGTGACCGGTCCGACGGAATATGCCGCGTATGATCATCCGCGATAACCATCCACATCAACAGAAATTTGATAACGCACCAGATAGAAATCAGATAAGAAGAGGAGCAGGCATGAGCGACACCGACGAGGAGCAGACCAAGGAGCAGGGCAAGGAACAGCCGGTACTGGCTTCGGCCCTGAGCCAGAAGGAACGCGAGACCATCGCCAAACTGCCCTATGAGCAGGCCCGGGACCAGCTGATCCAGGCGGTTCAAGCGCTGGAGGCCGGCGGTCTGGATCTGGATGCCTCCATGCGTCAGTGGGAGATCGGCGAAGCCTTGGCCAAGCGTGCCCAGGAGTTGCTGGGCCAGGTGCGGGCCAAGCTCGACGCCGCCCAGCAGGAGCAGGCCAGCGCCGGAGCCCAGGCCGGCACCCAGTCCAACCTGGATGCCTGAGAGCCCTCTACTCCACCATCACCGTGGCCAGTAGAGCCACATGATCCGAACCAGCGATAGGTATGGTCTGCAACCGGTTGGCCCTGATGTCACGGTCCACCACAACATGATCGATGGCCGCCAACCTGGGCAATGGGGCTCGATTGGCCGGCCAGGTCATGCTCATGCCATGCCCGGCCTGACGCGCCCCATCACTGAACCGCTCCCCCAGCATGTCTCGGAAGACCGCATGATCATAGGTGGCGTTGAAGTCCCCCATCAGCACGTACTGAGTGTGCTCGTGCTTCCGCAGTTTTCCCAGGTCGGACACGCTGCGTCGCCAGGCATTCCAACTGCCCGGTTGCGGCGAGGTGGTGTGGACCGAGACGAATCTGACGCTGGTCTTCCCCCTGCCGAAGTCAATGCTGGCCGCTGGCATCATGGAAGAGCTAGAACCCACATCGTCCTTTGAAGGCGACTGCATCGGCGCGGCCGTCCAAAGACCGTTGGCATATTCTTTCGAAGATGTGGAAAGCTGCTCGTGAGGCAGATAGCGGTCGATGCCGGCCTTGTGCAGACGGTCCACAAAATCCTTGCTGACCTCCTGCAGAGCCAGCACCTCCACTCGGTTGTCGCTGACAGTCTTGACTACCTGATCGGCATCGGCCTGACCCTTATAGACGTTAAGTGTCATAACCCGGGCCACGTCGTCATAGCGGTCGGGATGCTCAAGGGCCATGAGCTGATCAGCTTGGCCATTGAGCTCGGATCCTTCCTGGTAGAAGGGGTACTGCCAGTAGACATTCAGAGCCAAGGCGCCGATAAGAACCAAAGCCGTAAACCATCTTGAAGCCATAAGAGCCAGGACCAGGGCCAGCAGGCCCAAGAGGATGAACCAGGGCGTCAGAGCGGCCAGATCCGGCAGGTATGGAATCGATGACAGCCATGCCGGGCAGGCACGCGCCGCTAGGGCCACCAAGCTGACCAACGCCAACAGCCTGGCCACCCACCCAAAGATATGCTTCACCAGGAAGGACTGTCTGAATCTCGCCATGGTCTCCTCCAGCAAATCATCGCCAACCCGGTCCCCCTCTTAGGGATGTATAGTCAGTTCGACCGTTGAGCAATTGTAAGCCATGAACGTATAGTGGGCTGGAATAGGGAGCCAACTTCTCCAGGAAGAGCATGGCTACAGGGCCTCCCCCTGGGCCTGCACACCAGCGACCTGCCCAAGTCCCACTTCGTGGTACAGTAGTTTCCGTTGCCCCGGTAGCTCAGGGGATAGAGCACTTCTCTCCTAAAGAAGGTGTCGTGCGTTCGAATCGCATCCGGGGCACCCTATATTTGCCAACGAAGTGGATATTCAGGATAATAAAAAGTTGCATATTCGCGCATGATTGACATGTCTGCGCAAATCTGAACTTGAAAAACTAGTTTTGGACACTGTCCGGCTCGATCACTGCTGATAAGCCTCACCAGAAAGGAACACCATGTCCCATCAAATGCACCAGAACGAGGATGTAGAGGATAATCTCCTCAACTGGAATGACAGGGCAGTTGTGCATGCCAACGGTGGCTATGGAGACCTTGACGCTTTTGCGGATGACCCATCGGCCCTGTCGTCGGTAACCCTGCGCGATCTGGAGGTTTTGAAGCCCCATCTGCCAGAACACAGCATCAAAGGGTTGCACCTTTTGCATCTGCAATGCCATATAGGCTCTGATACCATCTCATGGTGGCGCTTGGGAGCACGAGATGTATATGGACTGGATTTCTCCCCCACCTCGCTGGATTATGCCAGGAAACTGTCTGAACGGGCCGGAGCATCCATAACCTATGTTCAAAGCGATGCTCGTTGCGCTGCCGATGCCATGCCTGATCAGAAAGGCTCGTTCGATGTAATCGTCACCAGCTGCGGAACCATCACCTGGCTTCCCGATCTGAAGGACTGGGCTCGTTCAATCGCCTCCCTGCTAACAGATGGTGGAATATTCATGATCCGCGACAACCATCCCCTGCTTTTTGCCTTGAACAACGAGGGCATGTCAATAGTTCAAGATTATTTTGGTGGGACAGAAACAACCTATGAGACGGATCAAAGCTACACGTCAGCAACCGACTCGCTCGAGGATGGGACAAAACCCCAAATTACCCACACCACCAATCACAATTGGGCTCATGACTTCCAGGAAATAAGCAGCGCTCTTCTGGATGCCGGACTGACTATAGAGGCCATCGGCGAGCATAATGTGGACGACTGGCAGTCACTGCCAATGCTTGAGTACAGTCCAGATCTCCAGGGATGGATCATGCCCCACAATCAGCCTCAGATCCCCCTGACCTTCTCGATGGTAGTCAGAAAGAAAGCCTAACCGAGCATGTACGAGCGTGGTTTTGCTTAGACATGATCTGACTTGGCCCGGCGGGCCGTTCAGCAGATTGACTGCTGTTAATTCCGTTGCAGTATAAGTTGCGCAACGGAATTAACAGCAGCATTCCACACCGAATTACGATAACGAATTATTGTTCACTTTCAACCCGCCTATGTCGAGGGACAGATCCGTGGACGGCCAGGCTGTAAGAATGTGCAAAACGCGCATTTTAGAAATGCGTTTATACAGGTAAGCCGCTGGCGCCGACAGCCCAATCACTCCTGTCAGTCACCCGCCCTGCTTGAGTCTGCGATACTTCATGGGTGTCATGCACGTACTCTTCTTGAAGGATGCACACAGTGAGGATTCGGATGTGAAACCGCACTGCTGACAAATCTGTCGTATGGACATCCCGGTGTTTACCAGCAAATACTGCACCGCATGAATCCGGGAATCCACCAGGTAGGCATGGGGCGTGATGCCGGTCTCCTGCTTGAACAATCGGATGAAGTGGTACTCGCTCAGAAAGACCCGCTTGGCCAGCTCGGAGACGGTGAGCGGCTCATACAAGTGGGAGGACACATAAGCGATCGTGTCCTCAACCACCTCCTCCTGCTTTCGTTTGAAGGATCGCGGCTGCTCATCGGCAAACTCGGTGAGCAGGTCGGTGATGTATTTGGACATCCTCGCTTCCGAATAGCCGTTTTCCGCCGTCATCAAGGAGGTAATGGTCCGCATCCGCTCCAAGGCGTAGGTCTCGGAGGAAAGCATGAAAACGTTGCTTAGCTTCCTGATGATGTAGTCGTAGTAGGGCCGAGCCATGATGCCGTCGAAGTGGAGCCATTGGGCGGTCGTTGGGACATCGGTGCCGTAGGCATGGTGTGCGTAGCAGTTGACCAGCGCAAACCGGCCCTCCTCAGCTACGAACGAGCCTTCGGGCAGACCCAGCGTCAGCCTGCCGTTATCGATATGAATGATCAGATAACTGTCAAAGGACCGACGCTCCAGCCTATAACCGGGTTCATAGGAGAATTTACCCACCCGAAGCGGATAGAAAAAGGTCGTTCGCGCAATAGCCGAAGGGGTATGAATCAAAAAGTCAGAAGCATTGACATCGATGCCGTGTTCAGCAGGCTTCGCCATGATGTACCCTCCTTTCCGCACGAATCACTTTCCGCACGAATCACGACAACCGCTCCTGACGACCTCTAAACGAACTCAGGACTATGAAAGCAACCGGTGGCTTCGACCTTACGCATGAAGCCACGAGACAACACATACATCAGCCATAGTGTTTCATCCTTGCCGATATGGCAATGCCGTGGTCTCATACTCAAACAATACAAGGCAACGGCAAGGTTCCCATTTACTTTAAGAAGATCAGTGTACGGTGAAGCCCCGCTGCTTAGCACCTTCCTTAAGGTGCTTCTGCCAGGCACCATACCTTGCTTCAGACTGATTTTCTTGTCGGTATAGGCAGAACCGGCGTCGTCAGCGAATACGGTCCGCGTATAGACCTCGAAAGGCGCAGTGGCGCGACCAGGGATCACATCGCTTGCCGCCTTGGCACCAACCCGACGACGGTAGCTGAAATACTGATCATTTGGATAACTGTTCTGAATGCAGCTTGGGTCCTACAGGCCTGCCATCGCTCAGATGAGGGGCAAAGTTATCGAGACTCAAAACTGCAGACAAATTGGACTTGGCCTCTGTCCACAGAAATTACCACCCGGCAGAATCTCGCAAAACTCAGAAACAAAGGCGAGCCTTCCGAAGACTACGTCGACAACCTATATATACGCACACATGCGCTTGTCCATACCCGGGAGATTATTCATTAGGTAGCTAACAATCTATCCGAAGGAGAGCCTTTGACCGGAGACTACGGCAAGCGAATCAAACGGGCAGCCAACCTCATGTCACGATCCATGGATGCCTACGCGGCTCAATACGGGCTGACCGGCACCCAGATGTCCATCATCGACTTTCTGGGCGAGTCCCAGGACCACACCCAGCGGGACATCGAAATGGAATTCGACATCCGTCCGTCCACAACGACAAAAATCCTGCAGCGAATGGAGGCCAGTGGACTGGTCACTACCAAACGCGACCCCAGGGACGGCCGCCAACGCATCATTGCTCTCACCACCAAGGCTCGGAGCCTGCAGAAAGCAGTGCGGAACTATATAGATGACCAGCAAAAGGCCATGGAGCGCCCGTTCGAACAGCGTGATCTGGCTGCCTTTGAACATGTCCTGGCCAACATCATCGCCTTGAATTCCGACGATCCCTCCCAGGCTGGAAAGGAGTTTCGCTCATGAGCGCAATCCAAGCAACGCAAGCACAAAGCACAGCAATCCCCCGCAGGGTCATTGGCGCGGTGGTGGCCACTGGCATCATGTCCTTCTGCGGCGTGATTGTGGAGACGGCCATGAACATCACCTTCCCAGCCCTCATGAGCCATTTCGGCATCGGGACCTCCAGCGTTCAATGGATGACCACCCTCTACCTGCTGGTCGTCGCCTCCATCACCCCGCTCTCAGCGGCCCTCAAACGCCGATTCCGCAGCCGGACCCTCTTTCTGTGCGCCAACCTGCTCTTCCTGACCGGACTGGTCATCGACGCGCTGGCTCCGGTTTTCCCTCTCCTGCTGCTTGGAAGGGCCATACAGGGATTGGGCACCAGCATCGCTCTGCCTCTCATGTTCAACATCATCCTTCAGGAGGTTCCGACAAAACGCATCGGCACCATGATGGGCGTAGGCACCCTGATTACGGCCATCGGACCAGCTGTCGGCCCCACCTTCGGAGGTCTGGTAGCAACCACTATCGGATGGCGCTTCGTCTTCATCATCCTGATCCCCATACTCATTATTTCCCTGGTGACCGGACTGGCCTGCATACCTTCGGTCCCAGTAAAGGCAGACGACGACCAGGCCGAACTGGGTTCGCTTGACGTGTTCCTTATGGTCCTGGGCTTCGCAGGTTTGATCTTCGGCATCAGCAACGCCTCGGCGGGTTGGCTCTCCTGGAGATTCAGCGGTGCGCTGGCCCTGGGGCTTATAGCCCTGGCGGTGTTCACCCTCCGCGCCCGGCACCAGGCCCAACCGATCATCGATGTGCGGCTGTTCACAGACAGCCGCTTCTCCCTGCATGTCGGCGCCTATATCCTCTTTCAGATCAGCGCCCTGGCCCTCTCCTTCATCCTGCCCAACCACCTGCAGCTGGTTGATGGCTGCACCTCTCTGCAGGCCGGACTGGTGGTGCTACCGGGCGCAGCGATCGGAGCCGTTCTGGCCCCGCTCTCTGGCAGGCTCTACGATCAGCTGGGCCCGCGCATTCCCATCATCAGCGGCAGCCTCGTTTCCTTGATCGGCCTCCTGGGATTTGCCCTGACGGCCCGTCGACTGACAGCCGTGGCCATCCTGATACTCTATATTTTCTTCATGCTGGGCATCGGGCTGAGCTACGGCAACATCATGACCAACGGCCTGCACAGGCTGAGCCAGGAACAGCAGGCCGACGGCAACGCCATCTTCAACACCGTCCAACAGTTTGCCGCAGCCATCGGCAGCAGCCTGGCGGCGACCATCGTCGCAGCAGGCCAGGCCGCAGTCGCAGACCGACGGCTGGGCACCATCAACGGCTCCCAGCATGCCCTGATCCTGCTGCTGGTCGTTGGCACCCTGGAGGTTCTGTTGATCCTGGCCGCCCTGCACCGCTCACAGAAACCGCAGCGTGCTTGAGGGATGGCGGCCTTCAATCCACGTCCAGGAAAACCCTCATCTCGTTTTCGCCACGATTGGACCAGGCGAAATAGGGAATCAGGGTGGCTGTCGTCGGCATGCGACGGACAGGTTGCCATTGACGGTAGAGCGGAGCAGTATCAGCTCCCTCTGCTGACTCCCGCCAGGCGGGCATCTGCAGTCTGACCATGCTGCGGCTGATCTTATCGACATGGCCTTCGGCCTGAGGATCGTCGAGATACGCTCCTGCCTGGAAAATGAAGGGCTCGACTTTCACACGGCTTGCATCATCCGACAAGGCGCTGCCGTCCAGATGCAGCAGGTGCAGATTGCCCCCGTTGTCCTTTTCCTCGGCACAGTAGACTATGGGTCCCCTGGTCACCGCTACCTTGCCTGCATCCTGACTGACCAAAGGGTTGGCGGCAACGACACGTACTGGCATGTCGAAGTCGATGTCGATTCGATCACCGTGCTTCCAGGAACCGGAAAGGTAGAGGTATCCCTGTTCCACACGTCGGCTGATGGCGTTCGAGGAACCTTGGCCTGTGTGGACTGTCACCGCATCTGCAGCTGCATCGCCTCCAGCCCAGGAAGGCAGACGGAGGGCCAAAGTGGTCTGACCGTCGCCGGAAGCCTCCACCTCTAGGCTGATTCGACCCTTCCAGGGCAGTTCCGAATGCACCCGAAGAGCAATCGACCGCTCTCCTAGATCCGCCTGAATCCTGCCGCCGATGTAGAGGTGTACAAAGAGCGTGGACCCATCTTCGGCCAGAGTGTAAGCGTAATCCTGCACCGATTCGACCAGCCGTGCCAGGTTGGGTGGGCAGCATGCGCAACCGAACCACCGTTTGCGCACGATGGGCACGTAGCTGTAGCGGGGATCCTTGTTCAGCTTGGTCTGCGGCCTGACCTCGAGGGGATTGCCATAGAAGAAGCTCTTGCCATCCATGGCCATGCCGTCGAGCACTGTGTTGTAGAGGGCCAGCTCCATCACGTCGGCATATTCGGACCTGGGCTCCAGCTGCAGCATTCTCCGCGCAAAGAAGACCAGAGCCACAGAGGCACAGGTCTCACAATATCCGGTGTCGTTGGGCAGGTCATAGGCATAGGAGTGCGATTCGGCACCCGCGTCGGCACCCACCCCTCCCGTGACGTAGAGTTTCTTGTCAACAATGTCACGCCAGAGGGCATGCACCGCCTCATTCAGTGCAGGGTCCTCGGTCAGCCGGGCCACATCGGCAGCTCCGGCGTACAGATACCCGGCCCTGACCGCATGACCCACGGCTTGACGTTGCTGAGCCACCGGCTCATGGGCCTGGTAGTAGGCATAGGGTGCTGGCCTGCTGTCGTCGACAGTGAAGTCGGCATGCTCATAGTCTGCCCTCTGCCGATCCTCCTGCTCGAAATAGAGGGGGCTTGTTCCCCGCTGATTTACAAAGTAGGCCGCCAGGTCCAAATATCGCTTGATTCCGGTGGTCTCGCACAGGCGGATCAGAGCCATCTCGGCAATCTCATGACCCGGATAGCCATGCAGCTGATTGTCGCCCGGCCCGAAGGTCGCGGCTACATAGTCGGCGAACCGCTCGGCCGCATGCAAAAGCTTGGTCTTGCCTGTGCCCTGGTAATAGGCGATGGCACCTTCAATCAGATGGCCCAGGCAGTAGAGCTCATGATGATCCTTGAGATTGGTGAAGTGCCGGTTCATCCCGTTGAGGATGTAGTAGGTGTCCAGGTATCCGCTGTCTAACTGGGCCGCACAGACGATGTCGATGGCCCCGTCTGCCAGGCGCTCCAAATCGGCATCCGGATGATGCGCCAGGGAGTACCCCACGGCCTCCACCCATTTGGAGAAGTCGGTGTCCTGGAAAACGTAGCCATAGAACTTGTCCGGATCGGGATGATCCGGGTCCTCCGGCAGGCAGTGGAAACCCTGATTGGTGTAAGTCGGCGGCTGGAAGTCTCCGCTCCCCTCCTGCCCATTCAGCCTCTTGTTGAGCGCGGCGGCGGCACGGAAGTTGTGCATGCAGTAGCTGGGCGAAGCACCAGGCACCTGGTCGTTGAGGGCCCTCCATTGGTAGGGCAGGACCGCTGTTCTGACCAGCTCCTGCTCGGCTGACCAGAAGGGGTCGTCGACGCTGGCCTGGCTGATCTCAATAGGCCCGCTCATATTGAATTGCTGACTCATGCTGCCATCTGCCTTTCTATGTGACGACTGAAGACGGTCAGCACCAGCGCAACGGCCACCAAGGCCACAGCCACAATCGGGAAGAGATAGACCTGCTGGTCGGCCGTCTGGAAGAATTTGAAGAAGATAATGGCAATGGCATTGCCGATGGCTGCAGTCTGGTTCCATGCCGTCTGCAACTGGGTCTCATAGGACTCAGGAGAAAGCCCGGAGACCAGGGAGCTGCCGATCGGACCGACAAGCTGGTCGGACAAGGCCATGAAGGCGTAGTAAATCAGCACCCGCCAGAGGGAGTAGCCGGAGGATCCGCTTCCGCCCAAAATCAGGGAGGGTATGGTCAGCGTGAAGAAGGCCAGGGCCGTGACCAGCAAACCCATACCATATTTATAGGTGGTCCGGATCGACCCAGCACGTGTCTCAGTCCATAGGAAGATGAAGATAGGACCCGCTATCAGATCCAGGATCATGTAGATGACCTGGAGCGAGCCCGGGGCGATAGTGATGCCGAAAATCACCCGGTTGATCTTCTTGTCCAGGAAGATGGCGATGGCGCTGGTCAGTAGTGTGCCCCCTAAGGCCATGACGATCTGTGCGAAGAAGAACCAGAGAAAGGCCCGAAGGTGGGTGTGGTCGCGGGCCGTCAGGTCCTTTTTGGCGAAAAGGTTGACCAGGAAGCACAGGGGCACTACGAAGGCGAAAGTGGTGACGGCGTTGATGATGGCATTCAGGTTGAAATGCTTGGTCAGCACCAGGGCGGCGACGACCAGAGCCAGCACAACCAACCCGATGACCAGACCCTTGAGTATCCGTTCGCGCTCCCGGACCGACAGGGGCTTAATCGGAGCCTCGCCCAGGGGTCCGAAGAACCGATACTGGGTGAAGAAGATGGCCGCGCCGTAGAGAAGAGCGAAGACCCCTGCCACAGCGAAGCCGATATGGTAGTTGCTCAGACCAATCTGGCCAACCACGACCGGGGTAATGAGCCCAGCCACCGTGTTGGCGAACTGGTGAACGGTGAAGGCCGCGTCGCGCCTGCGAGCGTCCTCCTTGCGGTAGAGCTGCCCGGTCAGGGAGGCGTTGGACATCCCCATGATGGGCATGGACAGCAGCACCAGGGCGATGTAGGCCATGGTCTGCCCGAAGACCTGACTGGTCGGCGGTATAGCCAGGATGAAGAAGGCTATGGCCTTGAGCAGGTTCCCTAGTATTAGCGCCTTACGCATTCCAAGGACCCTGTCAGACAGCCAGCTGCCCACGATATTGAGCAGTCCGTTGGCCGCACCCATGGCCGCGATCATCAAAGCCGCATCCCCTTGGGAGAACCCCAGCCCCTTGGAGAAGGGGGGTGTAGAGGTAGTAGATCATCAGGGCGTAGAAGGCGCCCCAGGCGGCAGAGTTGCAGAAATTGCCCAGAGCCGGGGTCCCGATGGCACGAGGGTGTCCGAAGAAGCCCTTGTCGTCCCTGACCTCTTCCAAGGTGCTCTCTGTGTGTTTCATGATTGCATCGCTCCCGGAATGGTGGTGAATTTATAGAAAAGGTGGATTATTTTGAGGTATAGATTCTTTACAGCCACCTGGGTCACCGACCCCTGCGCTGGAATGACCCAGTCTGCCACAATCGTCCCGTCTCCTTCTGACGTGCCTAGGCTCCACTGCCTATGCTGTCTTCAATGGTAGCGATGGTGAACTTCGTGTTCGGTGGCCTAGAATTCACAATACGTGGAGAATTTTTACCGATTCTTCTGACGAGAGGTCGACTTTCATGACATTCTTCTTTGACCAGGCAAGCCAGCCCCAACCTGAACTGGTATCTGCCGGGACCTTCATCGGCGAGCCAGGCTGGCAACACAGCAGACGCATCATCAGCACCTTCGAAATCATCTGCAACATCCGAGGCATACTGCCACTGCAGATTGGCGATACGCGCTACATGGTCGGGCCCGGCACCTTCCTGATCGTCCCTCCCAACCTGGAGCACAAGGGATTCCGCACCATCACCGAGAGCCTGAAGTTTGATTGGATGCATTTCAGTCTGCCCGGCCTGACCCCAGTCGAGGGCACTGGCGATGACCCCAATGTGGATGAGACTTCGAGCATCCTCCTGCCCGCCTACAGTGAGAATCTGCTCATGGATCGAATCACCGTCATCACCAACCAACTGCTGGACGTCTGCCAGATGCACGGCGACCAACGCTATCTGAACGCCATCCTGGCCTGCGTGCTCTATGAAGTGACTATGCAGACCAGGCAGCTGCTGCACACCCAATCCATGAATCTGCACGAGCTGCAGCCGGTGCGCGACTGGATCCGCATCCACGCTCTGGGACCCATAAGCCTGGGGCAGATCGCCAACTACTTCAACTACAACAAGAGCTACCTGTCTCGCAAATACCGGCAGAAGTTCGGCATCACCATTTCCCAGGAGATCGAACGCTTCCGTATGGAGGCGGCCAAGTCGCTGCTGGTGGAGACAGACGACACAGTGGAAAGCATCGGGGCCATCGTCGGCTACAAGGACGACAAATACTTCATGAAGGTGTTCAAACGCTGCACCGGCATCAGCCCCACACGCTACCGCAGAACCTTTCATCAGCGCCACTTCAACTCCCACTGAACCCGACCGTAGGGTTGAGCGAAGGGAACAATAGGTGGTTTTTATTGACTCAATGGTCCCCGCCAAAGAGGTTTCGCCCACAAGTCCCATAGGATGAAAGCAACAAGGTGATTCCGCAATGAAGGGAGATCCCCAATGCCTCATACCAATCCACCCCGGGTGATTTTCAGCCAGATGATCGATTCTCGACGCATCGAACTCTACTGGGACCAGGAGGTGAAAGGAGCCGCCGATCCCCAGCACTTCCGCCTTTCCTTGGACGGGCATCCCCTGCCGCTGATGGAGAGGACCGACGTGGAGTGGAACCTGCTCAACGTCTATGAACCCATCAAAAAACGGTCCACGCTGATCACCAGGGAACCCTTGGATTTCACTGTCTTGGGACGCCTGACCATACGTGCGGACGCGGCCATCGTCAACCGACAAGGCCAGCATGCCGACCCGGAGGTCGAGATCGTGATCAACAACTGGCACTATCAATACACCCAGCTCACCAACTGCCGCTGCGGCATCCCCATCGAATCGTCGGATGACGTCAAGCACCACACCTGGCTGCTGGCGGCCGACCTGATCGACACCATGCTGTCCTCATCGCCGCAGGTTGCCCAGACCATGACCACCGAAGGCGCCAGGGTCGCCATCTACAGGCTGCACGAGGACGTCTAGAGCACCGCGGCGGCGCCCAGATCATGGATCGGCCTGTCGAAGGCTATGGTGGCATGATCGGCGACCCGGTCACATCCATCTCCGCCGCCAACATCGAACGCATCACCGAGGGCGTGCACCAGACCCGCTATCCCAACGAGTCCATACTGGCCCATGAATTCGGCCACGCCATCCACCTGTTGGGCATCAACCGCCTGGAGGATCAGAGCCTGGCCCACCGGATCCAAGCCGCCTATAGTCATGCACAGGAGAATGATCTCTGGCCCCACACCTACCTGATGGGCAACATCGAGAAGTACTTCGCCACCCTGACCTCCATGTGGTTCAACGTCATGGCCGAGAGCGACGACGACACCTGGGACGGTGTCCGAGGCCCACTCAACACCAGGAACGAGCTGCGCGAATACGACCCGAACGGCTACGACCTGCTGGCGGACATCTATCCGCAGACCACACTGCCCTACCCCTGGAGCACCAACCCGGTCAACCACGACTACAGCGGACATATGAACCAGCTGCCCTGAGGGCGCTCGAACCTGGACAGCCCACTAATCAACAGCCGCCAATTGATTGCACATTAAATAACTCAAACGATCCAACTACGCTTGGCCAAAGGATTACCAGTACTTCATAAACTGAAACCGCACTAGATTCGTCACAAATATTCCGGGTAAAGAATAAGTGACAACTTACATTTTGCCAAAAACCGTGGCCTCTTTTATCCACTCAAAGTGGACAACTATTTTCCAGAATTGACAACAAGCATAAAATGATATTACACACATTAGAAATGTATGACGGGAGGTGAATAGCAATGCCTGCATTGACAATTGCTAATATGTTAATTTCCAAGCATCAGAAGGACCTTTATCTGACCAATATGAAAATTAACAAGTTGGTTTACTTTGCACAGGTTGAATGCCTCCGAACACGTGGGCATAAGCTCTTCGATGAGCCTATACAAGCATGGGAGTACGGCCCTGTGGAACCAAGCGTTTATACAGCATTTAGAAAGTATGGTTCAGATCGAGTCACTGCTCCAGCAATATCAGAGGATCATAATCAGGCCAATTCCTTAACAGACCTCCAAGAGGCAAAGGATGTGATTCAAAGGGTGGTCGATTTATACGGACCATTGGCAGCCTTCGAACTTGTGGACTATTCACATCGCAACGGTTCCGCTTGGAAAGCTGTGTATGAACCCCGCAAGAACAACGAAATTACCGAAGAGGCCATACTCAGATCTCACGATGGCATTGATCATCCTGATTTGCGCAGGACCTTGGCCGGTGGTGTTCGTGCGGTGAATGAGCGATTCCCCAATGCGCTGAAACTGTTGAAGGACTCATGAAGAATGAGAAGTTGGATTGGGCGGCCATAGCGCCGCCCATTATCCTCAGCGAAGAGGATTGCAAAGAACAAGCCAGCAGAATCTTTGATTTGCACAAGCTAGAAATACAGAAAACCGGTGGTTTTAGTAAAAGCGACATTCGGGGTGAGCAGAAACAACGACTTGAAGTTGAGAGCAAATTGCTCACTTCAGTTTATACAGTCTTCTGCATCTGCTTTGGCGTGAGCCCTGCTGAGCGATTTAAATTCACGGACATTTTCGATCAGGTAAGCAGGTTCGCAGAAATGCTGGCAAAAGACCATATTTTTGGTGACGGCAACAAAAGAACTGCCATGCGAGCTTCGCTTTCTTTTCTTTTCAGAATGGGTATCGAATTGGATATTGACGATTCAGACGAACCTAAGCGCAATGGCATGTATCGCTGGATACAAGAAATGGTCAGCGGACAGAAGACATTCAATGAACTGGCCGCACAACTCAGAAATGCAGCCAGACTCATATGAATTTTCGAGCAATTGTTTCTGTATTGGTAAATAGCCGGTAAGAAAACAATGTGACAAGCACACGCCTTCAGAGACTTCCTCAAAGCAGATCTCAATTCCTGTTGAGATTTCATGATTAAAGCGAGTAGGAACCGCATGCATGGCGCTAATCCGATTAATTAGGAGAATGACGGCTAATCACGTAAATATAGCCAGAATTCGACCACGAAAGATACAAACTGGCAAATATTTGTATTTCTTAAATAAAGAGCTCAACTCGCTTTATCTAATTACCGCTCATCTGAGTTATGAAACTTAAATCCAACTAACAGTGTTGTGAACCCTCCTCTACCTGCCTAAGGAGAACTGATGAAGAAGACAAAGGCTTTTGAGCAGACGGACTTTAATTCGACAGTGGCGCATCAGCGGGATTCCCAAGGACACTTGGTACGGCTCACGGCATCGCCAGCCCGGTTCCATAGCGAAGCAAGAACGGCTGGCGCCATCAGGAAAAAACAAATAATCGCCCTTGTAGCAGTTTTGATGAGTGTGGCCCTGTTCTCAGGCTGCCAAGGATCGAATCGTTCAGAGCCGTCCGTGGAACAGGTCTCCAATTACCTTTCATCTTTGACAAAGTACGACGTTTCTGGTGACGGCAACGTCACAACCATCTCCGCGAACAAGTCGGGAACCCTGTATGTACTTGCGCGACGGGCCGATCTTAAGCAGACAGAAGCCGGGCAATGCAAGGTGAACGGACAAGCCATGCAGCGCTCCTCTTCAAACTTGAATTATCCAGCAGGCGACGGGCAGAATTTCTTCCCCTTCGCAAAGATCGACATTAAACAGGGGGATCCGCACAAACTCTCATGCGACCAGCCGAATGGTGTCAAATTGATTGCATTGCTCGATCCACATGTTCGGAGTTTGCCGAAGCAGACCGCATAATACCGGGTACAGCCTCTTGCACTGATTCGGCACGTCGTCCTATTGATGCGATGGAGAAAGTGCGACGCAAAGCCCTGCGTGTATTCACCACATTCGCAACGGCCGTATCAGCACTCGCTCCAGCAGTAGCGGCCCGCATTCAGTGCGGATCATCCCCGGTGACAAGCTGCTACCTAAACCATATCAGTCAAGCGGTGTAGCCCTAAAGCGATGCATGCAACCTAAGAATAATTTCTCACCTTTGTGCGTAGCTTAAAAGCGTATTCAAAATGCCATTGACATCCTTAACCACACCTACACGTTCAGACCCAAGCCGGACCATATCGCATTCTTCAGCGGGTGCAACAGAATACTGTAAAAGAGACAGCCTTATGATCTCCCACGAGCAATACCAGCAGAACAGGACCCCCCCCCCAGACAATCAGCACCTATGGCAAATGCTCAATTCTCAGTCAATCAGCCAACGCCACAGGAGCCATCCGGATTACAACCATGATGTGTTGTATCCAACGGGGGCAATACGGCATGCCCGCTGGCTCCATTACCATTACCTCTTTGCGAGGATGATGGGGCTTGCCGGCGCCCTGCCGTTGCGCTTGCTGCTGCGCGGCTTGGGCTGCGACCTGCTGGTCGGCCTGGCCCTTGGCCTGCACGGAGGCGTTCACCTGGTCGATGGCCGCCTGCAAAGATCCAGCAGCATCCTGGTATGCCTTCGCCTTATCGCCTTTGACTTGGTCGGCCTTATCAATAGCTATCTACAGGGCGTCGCGGGTCGCGTTGTCTACCGAATCACCCAGCAACGTCCTTTTTCGCGTTCAGGACTGTCTTCGCGTCTTCAAGGGCCCTTGCATCCCGGGAGGCAAACACATCCTTGGCCGACTCAAATCCGGGCGCGCATTCACTGTCAATCCTCTTGGCCTTGCTGACTGCAGTGTTCAGCTCGCCTGTGGACATGGACGCATTGCACTGGATCGAAGAAGGCTTGAGTCCGCCAGCAGCCTTCACCCTGCGGCTCATATCCGCCACGGTCTCCGCGTCCTTGACCTGATCAACCTTTACACCGGAAGCCTCACGATACCAGGCTATCTGCGCCGAGCCGGTTTTTGCCCTACAGTGACTTGGCAGCCTGGTTGCAGGATTTTAGCGCCGAATCATGTCGACGAGACCCCACTAGGTGCCAGCACACAAGACCAGACACAACTAACACCACTGCAACTACTGCGATAATCACAGGAACCAGCCACTTCGGATGTCGCCTGCCTAACGTGGTATCCCCATCCTCCGGCACGAACACCGGCGGAGCCTTATCGACCACATCCTCTTCACCTGCTTCCCTAACTTCTGATTCCTGGTCCTTATCGCCCATAACCCTTTCTCCGATTCTCTTCACCGAGTATCACACACAACGTACCAGGCTGAAAGATAACTACAAATTCATATCACTGACGCAAAATCAAAAGAGGCCTCGAGCTGCCACTAATAAAACTATGTATGCAACTATTGCGAGCCTATCCCCAGACAAGGTCTAAGCCTCTCATCAGCATCGTAGATCCCAATATTCGGCGATGACGAACTTCTTGCAACTATGCCAAAATGCAATTGTCTAAATTCCAAATTAATGGTCGAGTCCATTCGCAGTTCATACCTAGAACTGCAGATGGCGGTACTGCGGGATGCCATAGCCGACAATTGACCTTGTTTTTCCTTTGTGGACATGAAAGCGTCGAAAAGCGTCGACCGACAATATGCTCCAAACCTCTATAGGCAACAATTCATTCCATCACTCTGCCGGTCAAGTCAAGCTATGTCAACAAAGACAGAAAGTGTGAACGACAAAACATAACTTGTATGAGAGGGTTAACTGTTCCCTTTTCGCATTCCCCGCTTCAATTGCTCTTACTGATGTATGAGAAATGACCGTAAACGTGTTCTGGGTTTGGTACATTCATGTACTTTCTGGCAGCATTTCCATTCTCATTTAATCATTCACCTATCGAATTACATTAAATTTTGTATCGTAAGAGGATTCATAATCGGCTTCCTGATACAGTACTGAATGTCCGTGCATCGATGATTCTGCACAGTCGCAAACGGAAGGTGTCTGCGGCCTTAATGGGACCATGACAGAGAAAATCTCCCTGCATGACCGCGAAGAATGTGCAGCAGAGGCAGTCTCTGAAGGGTGGCAGAGTCACATCTTCACAAGTATGAGAGGCAGCAATGCGCGCCTGCCCAATCAACCATCGATCCCGAGACGTGACAGAGGTTGAGGGAAAGAGGGAGTGTCTCATGGCGGTTCAGGATAATGATAGGGCCGAGGGCCTGGAGAGTGTGTCCGATCCGATCGAGGATGAGGCTTCGGCTCCGCTGGCGGTCATGTCGGAGGATGGGGACACCACGTTAGGCAGGCGACATCCGAAGTGGCTGGTTCCTGTGATTATCGCAGTAGTTGCAGTGGTGTTAGTTGTGTCTGGTCTTGTGTGCTGGCGCCTAGTTGAATCCCATCGGCATGATTCGGCGCTCGATTCCTGCAATCGGGCGGTGAAGACCCTGCATGAGAAAACCGGCTCAGACCAGTTGGCTAGCTACCGTGATGCCGCCGACGTGAATGCGGGCCAGGTCAAGGATACGAGCACCGTGCTGGCCATGGACTCAAGCAGCCAATAGTCCAGTGCAAGGCTTCCATGTCCACCGGGGATCTGAAAGCCGAGGCCGACCAGGCCCGAAAAATTGACAGCAAATATGCGGCCGTAGCCAAGGCGGCTAAGACAGTTATTGCGTCCCGGGATGCAAAGACCCTTGAGGATGCCAAGGCGGCCCTGGACGGGAAGAAGGACGAAGCGTCAAAGCTGCTGGCCGACTCGGACAGAAAGGTGGCCGGCAACACGACCTGAGACAGCCTGCAGCAGGCCATCGACCAGGCCGGCCAGGTCAAGGGGAATGAAGCCAAGGCCTACCAAGATGCGGCTGGATCCTTGCAGGCAGCCCAAAGTTCAGAATCTCCGCAACGAAAGTCAGAAACCTCCAACAATAGACGAAATGGCAACTCGCAATCCCCTCGGACTTCCAACCGCCCGTCCGGCAACCGCGGCAGGTTTCAGCCTGTGCAGGCTCCGGCCCAGTCGTCGCCACACCAGGGGGAAGCACCAACCTCCAGGATTATCCCAATCTGTGGGAGCAGCTGAACAAGCGGGGACGGCGGGCCGGCCATCGACAACAAGGGCAACTGCTTCGCCAATTGTTATGGATGGACAGGCTCTAATTCGGCTTATACGGAATCTGTGCAGAGCCCGGTGATAACGAAGCCGCTGTTTTCAGGCCCCTCAGCCTGGCCTGAATATAGCCCTTTGTAAAAGACTCCGGTCTTGATTACGAGGCCGGAGTCAAAAAATCCGAAGACTGCTAGAAATCGGATAGCATCTTACTCGGTCTAGACAGATGACCAAATCAATTACTTTCGTACATATCAGCGACAAGTATCCAAATAACTCTCTGAGGCCCATCAACACCGCCTCAGCAGACCAATCTTCAGTACTTTTATTTTTAAAATCACCTATTATTCCCCATCCGTTTATCTCGTTCGCCCATCACCTCTATACTCACGACGGTGTATATCCTTGGCTGACTTCAGTCAGAATCGTATGACCTGACTACTCTGCCGAAAATCCCCATACTTGTTTGATACTCCAGCAGAGCATCCTGACTCTGATACATTAATTAGGTAAGTCAAGGTGAAACAGGATTTGCGAGGCATTCGTCCTCGTAGCTGCACCTACAGGAGCAATCTGGACTACGCCCTGTGCTGCAAGACCTTAATAATGACTGACCCAGTTAGATCGATAGCCGTTCTCAGGCATATGGCTTCAGTGTCATAGCCTTTCTGTAGTGAATCGGGGCTTCATTGCTCCCTGGTTAAATTCCACATGAAAACTAAGTTTGTTATTTTTTTCATCATATCGTCCTATATTTTCTTCTAATCCCCCACTCAATAGCAGAAACCCAAACCCGCTGCGTGCTTGATACACTTTAAAAAGAATAAGATACGCATGTTGTTATCCCCCAGTCATCACCCCACAACTTCCTGATCTTCTATAGTCGTCGTCGGCTGCGTGTTCATCGCTGTTGTCGCCTACGATCATCAAAGGAGCCGTTATATCATAACCCTCTTCGCATCTTGTTTCAGTAAGACCATCGTCGTGAATCAGGACTTTAACATTCATTCGGTCATACTTAGAGCCATTAAAGCGGTAACGGTATGAAAGAAACGTTCATGTTGCTTTTAATCCTGGCTGACAGGAAAAGAGTTGTATTTTCAGGCCTCCTGACTATCCCCAAAATGACACCAATCTGACATGCAGGCTTCCATAATCGGTCTTTCATTGTTTCTCCGAAAACCCGGATCCTCCATTAACCAGCTCAGGGGGGGGGGGCTGTCTGTGATGTGTTATTCCAAGGCTGATTCCAAATCTGTCATCTGTTGAATACCGACAACACAAAATGCCGTCCTTAGTGTTTGGTCTAAGATACTAGGTAATTTTCAATGATTATAAAATCAGGGAAAGCAACAACAACGAAGCAGAATCCAATCACTAATTCACATGAGACGATTCCATTAGGTTCAGCCAAATAAACCGCATCTAGACTGTCGGTAGGCTAAAAAGCAATCCAACAATCAGAAGATGCGGTTCCCTCAACTATAAAAATCAGAAATAGCCGTGTATAGGCATCTGCTTCGACTCCCCATAATAGAAATGTCGCAGTTCAAAAAGAAGCAGGTTGCTCAAATTGTATTCTCAATTTAAATGGCTCGAACTTCAGCCAACTACTCGGCATAAACGGAAATGCGTTCACCGACATGTTTGCCCGACTCGGCCTCATCCACGACAGCAATTGCATAATCGGCATAGCTGATGAAACTCTCCCCTTCAGCATTCGCAGTCAATTCTTCACCTGCCAACCCGTATGAACCCGTGCGTTTTCCATCGGCTTGGAAATCAGCGGCAGGGCTGATGTAGGTCCACTTGACATCGGAACGGTTGCGTAGGCCTTCAAGCGCCTTGCTATGGGCGGCCGAGACCGGCTTGTAGTCATCCGAAAAATCAGGAGTATCTTTAAGCGCCAAGGTGTGCTCCTTATTAACAAACAAGCTACCGGCACCCCCTACCACAATCAATCTGGTATCGGTTCCTGACAGTATGTCAGCAAGATGCTTGGCTGCATCCGGAATGACATGCAGAGTCTGCGATGTCCATGTGCCGACGGCATCCACAATTACATCGAAGCCAGCCAGATCCGCCGTGGTCAAATCGAATAGATCTTTAACGATGGCGTTTGGAGCTGCCGACTTGTTTTCGCCTCGCACCACAGCGGTTACCTCGTCTCCGCGCGACAAGGCTTCCTTGACAACAAGTTGGCCTTCTTTACCGTTTGCCGCGACTACTGCAATCTTCATAATGGTTCCCTCCATATTCGTTACGGACTAATTCTGTTTTCTGCTGTCATGATGTATCTTATGGACATACAGAATAAAAAAGAAGTAGGCATAAATATGTTCTATAGTTACTTTTTGGGAACTTTTGCTGATTTCCCTGCATTCTTCTGATTGGAGTTTAGATGAAGCGCGAGTTACCGACGTGTCCCGTAGAAACTACTTTGCTGATGATCTCAGATAAGTGGAAGGCACTGATCCTGCGCGATTTGCTGAACGGAACCATGCGATTTGGCGAACTGCGCCGTTCCGTTGGCAATGTCTCGCAGAAGGTGCTTACCTCTAACCTGCGCCAAATGGAGCGTGATGGCCTAGTGCACCGCAAAGTGTATGCGGAGGTACCTCCTCGAGTGGAATATTCCTTGACAGAAACGGGCAAGAGCCTGAAACCAGTCATCAATGCTCTGCGCGCTTGGGGCATTAGTTATCAAGCGAGTCATGGCAATCAAAAGCATCCTGCATCTTGAGTTGCAATAGTTCAAACCAGCAATTGAAAGAAGCAGAGCGTTGACTGCGCCTCCTCGTTAGCCGCCGCCACCGGAGCTCACTATCTACAACATCAGCTGGGCCGCCATGCTCCAGCCCAATTAGCCTTATACCTACGGGGATAACCGGCCATATACGGGCAGCATCGGAATCCCTCTTCAGCTCTCCCCATGGCTTCTCTTCGTGACTGCTGCAAGAGCCCGCCTACATCAAGTAAGCGGCCGGATCAATAGGATGGTCCCATAATCACTTACAACTTGAAGTCGCGCATTCATCTACACGGATAGAAGCAAAAGCCAGTCATACACCGTAGGTTGGTGGCATTTTTTCATGTTTTATTTTCACTTTGCTTTCACATATTATGGTAAACTTATATAAGTAGCAAAAGTTCTTTCGGCATGCGACTCGCCGGACGATGGGGATTCGTGATAACGTGGCTGCGCTTCCTGGGGAAGGGGTTTCATTTATGCCTCGTCAGCATTCGAATATGCGTATATCGAATCGACCGGCCTTGCTGGTCAGCCTTATGCTGGCCATCATCCTGCCCGCAAGCCTCCTGGTCTGCACCTATGCCACGGCAGACAACGCTGCAACCGAGTACAGCGTGGGGGAGGGTGATCATGAAGCCAAGCAAGAGTCCAGCAATGCTCCCGACTCCGCCATCCAGCCAACCGGAACGGCAAACACTCCTACAGCAACAACTCCTATTTCTCCTGCTTCGCCATCTCCCCTGGCTACATCCTCCCCTCTGAATCCGACACAGCCGACCCCCTCCATCTCCCTTACGCCGGACAGAACCAGCACCTCCGACGACAAAGACAACGCCGGGTTGCAGGCGCGCGCCTCCACATCGCACACCGTCACCTTCAGCAATCCCCAAGGCAGCGACACGACACAAACAGTCACTGACGGCGAGCGTGCGAAGCGGCCGGCAGATCCAACCAAAAACGGCTACCTGTTCGACGGCTGGTTCATCGGCTCAACGCCCGTCGCCTACGATTTCAACCAGCCCGTCACCAACGATCTGAAGCTCACCGCCCACTGGACCAAGGCAGATGCCTGGAGCATGAGCCCTGTGCAGGGGCCGGTCGCCGGCGGCACGAAAGTCACCCTGATCCCGCCCGGATCACGAGGAATACGCTTCAGCCAGATCAGCGCTGGGAGGGGGCACGTTCTTGCAGTCGCCTCGGACGGCAACCTCTACGCCTGGGGAAGCAATGAGCAGGGCCAGCTCGGCGACGGGACCATCACTGAACGTCACGAGCCGGTCCGGGTGAAGAAACCCCAGGGCGTATCCCAGGATTTCACCTGGGTCCAAGCCTCAGCCGGACACAAGTTCTCCTTGGGCCTGGGGTCGGACGGCAAGATCTACAGCTGGGGTGACAACAGCTACGGCCAGCTCGGCATCGGCAACAAAGATAATGACAGCCATTCCTCCCCCGAACCTGTTAATATGCCGCAAAATGCTCCAGCTGGCTTCACATGGAAGCAGGAAGCAGCAGCCAGCCTGCATGCTCTTGGCATAGGATCTGACGGCAATCTCTACAGCTGGGGCAACAACGATCATGGCCAACTGGGAGACGGCACCATGACCGAAAAGTATACCCCCGTCAAAGTGACATTGCCAAAAGGAGTGCCTTCCGGATTCACTTGGAAGCAAATGAACGGATGGGGCTGGCACTCCCTAGCGCTGGGGTCGGATAACTTGCTCTACAGCTGGGGCACAAATGGCCGTGGTGAAGTGGGTACAGGATCAACGTCTGAAGAGATACTCACCGCTGTTCGAGTTGCCACACCGCAAGGGGTTCCCTCCAATTTCACCTGGAAACAATTCCAAATGGGCGACTACTCTTCTCTGGCCGTCGGATCTGATGGCAACGCATATGGATGGGGAGCTGGTACTAAAGGGTCTCTTGGCGATGGACTTGTTCAAGATTCACATGGTCCAACTCGTACAGCCAAGCCCTACGGGGTATCTCCTCAATTCTCTTGGAAACAGGTAAGCAACCAATCCGATGCATCACTAGGTATAGGAACTGATGGAAACGTATACTCTTGGGGGGACAACACAAATGGCCAGCTTGGTGACAACACCACTACCCTGCGCAGTACTCCTGTCCGGGTTGCTGCGCCGACGGATGCGCCTTCCGGACTGACCTGGGTTCAGGTAAGCGCTGGTTGGAACAACAACTCCTTCGGCCTGGCCTCAGACGGAAACCTGTACTCCTGGGGCAGCAACGTCAACGGCCAGCTGGGCGACAACACCACCAACGATCGGCATATCCCCGGGCGAGTGAACCTGCCAGGCACTACCACAGTCACCGCCGTCAGCTTCGGTGGAACGGCAGGCACGGACATAACCAAGAACGCGGACGGCACATGGAGCGTCACCACGCCTGCGCATGCGCGAGGAAAAGTGGACACAGCCGTCTCATGGGCTTTGAACGGCCAGCAGCCGGACACCCACCTGGCCTACAGGTACCTAGACTCCTACACCGTCACTTTCACCAGCACGGACTCTTCCTGCCCGACACCCTCCGGCATGCCCCAAAGCCAGACGGTCACCGAAGGCAAACAGGCCAAACGCCCCTACCCCGATCCGAAAGCAAACGGCTGCCTATTCGACGGATGGTTCATCAAAGACGCCAGCAACGACTCCAAGATCGCCTACGACTTCAGCCAGACCGTCACCGGCAACATCACCCTGGCCGCCCACTGGACCAAGATGGACACGCACTGGGCCCTGAACCCTGAAAAAGGCAATGTGCTCGGCGGACAACATGTGACCATCACCCCACCCACAATCAACCGAGGCATCCGCTTCAACCAAATCAGCGCCGGAGGCTACCAGACCGCGAGCGCCAACAGTTTCTCCATAGGAGTCGCCAGCGACGGAAACGCCTATGCATGGGGAAGCAACAAATACGGGCAGCTGGCTCAGAAACCGGCCGATGCCAGCATGCAGAAGACCCCTGTCAGAGTCCCCTTGCCCGACGGCGCGGATTCCAGCTTTACCTACACGCAGGTTGTAGCTGGCGACTCGCACGTTTTGGCCATCGGATCAAATGGCATCCTCTACAGCTGGGGCCGCAACGACCACGGGCAGCTGGGTGACGGTACCACCACGGACCGGTACCAGCCTCAGCCCGTCAAGGACACCAGCGGCCAGCCATTCAAAGCCGTACAAGTCAGCGCGGGCGTCGCCGACTCGGCCGCCATCGACTCTGAAAACCGCGTATACACCTGGGGCAGCGAAAGCACTGGCAAGGGGCAGACGCCTGCATACAGCACAACTAGGAAGAACCCGACACCAGCCGCTGACCCGGACAATCCGCGACAGGCCTTGCGCGCGGTCCAGGTCAGCCTCAACTGGAGCTTCGTCATGGCCCTGGACGCCGATGGCAACGTGTACACCTGGGGATACAACACTAATGGCCAGCTCGGCAACAACACCAGTGACAGCACCACTTACGCGGCCAATCCGGCCCGACTGCCCAACCAGTCCTTCCAGGCCATTCAAATCAGTGCAGGAAGCTGGAACGCCCTGGCCATCGATACGGACGGAAACACCTGGACCTGGGGATACAACGGGTACGGCCAGCTGGGCGATGGTAGCACCAGTGATAAATACAAGCCTCAAACCGTGCAAAACCCTACTAATACCAGCCAAAGCCTTAAAGCCGCCCAGATCAGTGCGGGCGTGAATCACTCCCTTGCGGTCGGCCAGGACGGCAGCCTCTGGGCATGGGGATGGAACAGCAACGGGCAGCTGGGCATTGGCAGCACCGTCAATCAGAACAAACCTGCGCTCATCAATGACCCTGCCAATAAGGCCCAAGCATTCAAGGCCGTTCGAAGCAGCGCGGGACAACTCCATTCACTGGCCGTCAGGCGGGATGGCAACCTCTGGGCCTGGGGTGACAACCAGTACGGGCAGCTAGGCAACAATCAAACGGCAGCCAAAAGCACGGCCCCCATGGCGGTTGCTTTCGATCCGGCGCCTCCGGTTCTCACCGGCGTCAAGTTCGGCGGCATCCCCGGGACCAGCCTGTACAGGAACGACGACGGCACCTGGAGCATAACCAACCCACCCCACGACGCAGGACACGTCGATGTGGCCATCGACTGGGCCATCGACCAAGCCGCGCAGACGACCGCTCACCTGGGCTACACCTACGAAGGCATCCTGCCCATGGCCGGCAACACCGGCCTCTTGGTCCTGCTCGCCGCAGGACTGCTCGCCGCTGCAGGCGCCACGGCAGCCACATCCCACCGGCGAGAAACAAACAGACGACGCCACTGAGCTCTTTGCCCGAGTAAGCGGGGTGGCTCTGCAAAATCCCAAGACTGCAGAGCCACCCATTTCCTGAGCCTGCTACTTTGCCTTCCAGCAGGACCTTCCTCACAAGCAGGGCCAACAGTCTTCTGCCATAATCCAACTACTGTATACACCAGCTATTGCCGTCACCTCGCCTGCAGAATCGCCAAGCCAGAGTTACGGCCAACCAGAGGTATAGAAGTGGCACAGCCGCATAGACAGCATCCTGTCCCACTCATACTTGAACGATCCCCTTGGGTCTTCTTCGTTGAAGAGTAATTATTGGATTCCCAACACTGCTAAGGAAAGCATAGTACTTCCAAGACGATGCGAGGCGTATATCCCGGTCTCGCCGCGTCAGAATATCCGAGAGCTGACGCATCCCACAAGAGTCATGGTGAGACTAAGTTGTCAACAATGTTATTATAGTTTACATTGTTAACTACCAACAATCGTCAGGAGGTATACCTTGCAACCTGCAAAAAACGAGTCAGGGGAATACGCCCTGTCCTGTCGCCAGGTACGCAAATCATTCGGGAGCAGGCAGGTGCTCAAGGGTGTGGATCTTGAAGTCAGACGCGGCAGCATCCTGGGCCTGCTGGGCAGGAACGGGGCAGGCAAGTCAACCCTGATCTCGGCCTTGACCGGGCTAAGCGAGCCGGACTCAGGCAACATAATAGTCGAGGGGCGCAACCCCTATCGAACCCCTTCACGCATCTTCGGTCGGGTCATCGGACTTGCTCCGCAAGACCTTGGCATCTATCCCCACCTCAGCGTCCGGGACAATCTGCGCGGCATGGCCGGTCTGCAGGGATTGAGCACCAAGCAGGGTGGCAAAAGGGCCGACGAACTGATAGAGCTCATGGGACTGTCATCCCAGTCAGGAACAGCAGCCGGGAATCTATCAGGAGGGCAGAAACGACGCCTTCACACCGCCATGGCCATGGTCCACAATCCCCCGGTGCTCTTCCTGGACGAGCCGACGGTCGGGGCGGATGTGGAGGCCCGCGCCAGAATACTGGACATGGTCAAGACAATGAGCCGGCGAGGCACCACCATCATCTACACCACCCACTACTTGAAGGAGTTGGAGGAGATGGGCGCGAACCTGGCCTTCCTAATCGACGGGCGGATCAAGGTCCAGGGTTCCCTGCAGGAAGTGCTCCACAAATACGCCCGGGCATCCCTGCGTATCAGCTTCGTCGGTCAGGCCCCAGGCCAGATCCCCGGATGGCGGATGGCAGACGGCTTCCTGGAGCCCGATCACCCGGTGTCCAGCCCGGAGCAGGAGTTAGCCCGCCTCTTGCAGGAGCCGGTCATGAAGAGTGCTCGTCTGGCATCGATCACCATCGTCCAACCCGACATTGAGTCGGCCTACATGACTGTCATGGGTGTCTCCTCTAGCGCTCCTGCCGGGTCACGAGCATGGGAGGACAGGTGAGTGCCATGCATTTCAATGGATATTTAGCCGCATTCCGCCTGAATATCAAAATCGAGTTGCGGAGCATCTGGCTGCAGGCGGTCATCGTCGCCATTCCCCTGATCATCATCCCCTTCATGTTGCCCTCCTACCGGGACTCGCTGCGGGCCCAGGGGCATCTGGGCGCGAACGGATCCGAGCAGGCGCTTCCGGGGTTCGCCATCCTTTTCTCTATGTTCTCACTGCAGCTGGTTCTCCAACTCTTCTTCCAGGAGCACGAATGGCACACCTGGGATAGGATGCGGGTGTCGGCGGTATCCCTCTTCGACCTGGTCATGGCCAAGCTGAGCGTGTCCTTCATTGTGCAAGTGGTCCAGGTCTCTCTGGTCATGCTGATTGGGTCAGCACTATACCACTATCGGCCCAATGGATCAGTCCTGGCTCTGGCCGCGGTCTGCCTGGCCATTTCAATTGTGCTGACCCTCTTCGGCCTGCTGCTCTACATCTTCTCGTCCTCGCAGAACATGGCCATGTCCTTCAACAACATTCTTGGCATGCTCTTGGCTGGCATGGGCGGTGCGCTCAGCCCTGTCTCCGGATTCCCGGACTGGGCGCAGAAACTGGCCAAGGGAAGTCCCGTCTACTGGGCCATGGATGCCGTGGGAAAAATCAATTTCGAACATGCCGGAATGGCGGACGTCTGGCCAGATCTGCGCATCCTGCTGGCCTTCCTGCTCGCCCTGGCTCTCCTGGCAACGGTACTATTCAAGAAAGGAGTACAGCGGAAGGAGTAAGGAAGGCATGGCTGACCCACCCAAGGCACCCATCAAGACGACGCTGAACCGCGACTACATTCTGCGCTCCGCCCTCTATTTCGTCGACGAGTACGGACTGGAGGCCCTGAACATCCGCGCCCTAGGCAAGCAGATGGGGGTGTCAGGGCCGGCCATCTATCGCCATGTGCCCAGCAAGGCCGCCCTGCTCGATGGGATCGTCGAACTCATCTGGCAGTCCGCCACCGACCTCGAATCGATACCCCAGGGCATGGGATGGCGGCAAGCGCTTGAAGAGGTCATGCTCCAGGTTCATCGGACGCTGCTTTCGCACACTCGGGCGCTCCCGCTCATGGCCACGCATCCCATCAATACGGACCAGTCCTTCCACATGGTCAGCACCTGGTTGAAGCAGCTGACCGCCCACGGGCTCAAGGTCGATTCAGACACCATCCACCTGCTCAACAGTCTGGCAGGACTGACCCTGGGCAGCGCCATCGCCCAGGCCTCTCCCCCGGTCGGTGGTGCCGGCGGCCAGACAAATACCAATCTTGCCAAAAGACTTGCCGAGGATACCCAGGGATTCGATGACCTGAAGACGCTCTTCGATTCGGCAGACGACGGAATCATTGCCCTTATGGAAACCAGCTACCGCAAGGGCCTGCACGCACTGATCGCCGGTTGGTCTGCCTGATTAGTGGCCAATGGATCGTTCCCGGCCACGCACCTATAAATTTTGATGTCCTACTCCGAA
Organism: Bifidobacterium sp. ESL0825; assembly: GCF_052606465.1. NCBI lineage: Bacteria > Bacillati > Actinomycetota > Actinomycetes > Bifidobacteriales > Bifidobacteriaceae > Bifidobacterium > Bifidobacterium sp. ESL0825. The sequence goes on along the minus strand of NZ_CP199589.1, from coordinate 15,323 downwards.
TAATCTTCCCGACATTCCATCCAAGAGGACCTTATCCGCACGTAGCATTCGATAAGATATAAGGCTTTCTGTTCGCACCCTCATACAGAGGGATGAGCATATGTGCAACTTCAGGGTATCCTTCAGGGGTATCTCTATCGGTAGGGGCCGGTGGGTCAGCCTTTGGGGAAGGGGATCAGGCTTAACATGCATCAGCATCAGCACACGTCTATCAGATCAGCTATAGCCGTCAATATTCTGCTCGCTAATATCCTGCCCTTAGACCTCCCAGCCGGCACAAGCGCCGATGTAAGCACTACCGCCAGCAGGAGGCACCGGGGGGGGGGGGGTCGACAAACCCCTCGCGTAGTTAAGCAAAATTCCGGCATTCCTCCAGCAAGGCGACGCCTCCAACCACACCCCTTTCTACACCATCACTCCTAGCTACGTCCTCTCCGCTGAACACAACGCAGCTGCCGTCACTCACCATCCCAGAGACCAATAAAAGAATCACTGCCGATGAACATGTAAACGGCCGATCACAACCACGCGCATCCGCCCAACATACCTTCACCTTTAACGACCCTGAACAGCAAACCAGCACAGAACAAAAAACACGGATGGAAACCGTGTAAACCGACCTGCCAATCCTTCAAGAATCGGCTATATATTCGTCGGATGGCCCATAGGCGCCGCACCCGTGGCCTATGCTTTCAGTCAGCCGGTCACCAGTGACATCACCCTGACAGCCCACTGGACAAAGGCTCCAGTGCCTGGAGAATTGATTCCGTCCATACACCAGCGAGCGGCAACACCAAGGTCTCTCTTATCCCCCTGTTATATCTAATATTCGGTTCAGTCGATTCAGCGCTGGAGGTAATTTTGCCGTGCTTGGAATCAGACGGCAACCTGTATACCTGGGGTTTCAACTATTACGGTGAACTAGGACACGGTGCCGTCAACAACGAAGAGCACGAAGCGGTGTCGGCACTAGGCACACCCAATCTCACTGGCATTAAGATTCGACGAAACAACCATTAAAGATCTGTCGAAGAACACGAATGACGACACCTGGAGCGCCACTGCCTCACTACATGCAAAGGGAAGGCGGACGTGACTGTTCCATGGGCCATAAATGGGGCGTCGCAGCCGGATGTGCATTTGACCTATCGATACGATGGACCAAAATACACCGTCTCCTTCAGAAACAAAGACAATTCCTGCCCGGCATCTTCCGAGATGCCCCAAACCAGTCCGTTACTGAGGGCGAGCAGGCCATGCGTCCGTACCCCGATCCGAAGGCGGACAGCTGCCTGTTTGATAGGGTTGGTTCATCAAGGATGCCGATGCCGATTCCAAGGTCGCCTATGACTTCAGCCAGCCTGTCACCGGAGATGTCTTACTAGTCGCGTATTGGAGTCAAACCAATAGCGTCGGACGGTCGATCAACCCGGTCAATGGCATCTCGATGGGCGGCCAGCAGGTAACCATCACGCCGCCCAAAACCACCCGGAGCATCCGCTTTAACCAGGTCAGCGCCGGCGGCTCCCAAAACTGGGAGATGCGCGGTTTCTCAGAGGGCGTAGCCATCGACGGGAAAGCCTACGCCCGAGGCAACAACAGATACGGGCAGCCGGGAATCGGCGACAACAAGCAGCCGGACAAACCAACCGAGATTTTCAAGCCGGAGGGCGTGAATGAGGACTTCACCTACACACAGATTCCGGCTGGGGGGGGGGGGGGGATAGAGAGAGGAGGGAGCGCACACCCTGGCCATCGGTCAGGATGGCAAGAGCTACAGCTGGGGACTCAACATCAGTGGGCAACTCGGCATCGGCAGCAGCAGCATTGGGCAGCGGACAATTACGCCGACACTAGTGCCGTTATATCCGCCGCCGCTGATTACCGGTGTCAGATTCGATCAAATAGCCACAAACAGTCTGCAGCAGAAGGCGGACGGGTCAGTCACTCTGGCCACCCCAGCCCACAACCCGGGGCTGTCTAACGTAATCGTGGATTGGTCCCTGGGCGGCGCCAGCCAGACCCCAACCCACCTCAGCTATACCTTCAAAGGCATCCTGCCCCTTGCCGGCAGCACCGGGATACTCCTCCTGCTCACCTCAGGACTGCTCGCGGTTGCCGGCGCCCTGGCTGCCGGATGCCACAGGCACGAATTCACTTCGCTCGAGTAAGCGGCTGGACCCACCCCAAGAACGGTTCGGCCATGATGGGTGGCTCCACACTCCCCCCTGAAATCAGGGAGCCACCCATTTTCTTATTTATCTCTGCGCCTAGAGGAAAATATCTGCATCCCAACTTGACATAATATTTTTTACTCGTTTTATCCGAGTGTTGCTCCCCTTCAGACCCGACCCTGCATGCTAGCGTTGCTTTCTAGCAACCGGGAACGTGCCCGGCATGCAGCCGATGAAAAAACTTGGGGTTTTCATCATCGGACCGCCTTACCTTGGGAAAGGGGTTTGTAGCGATTATGTGCCATCCGGACGCATCTTCCCGGTCAGCCATTGTTGTAGACCTTTTGAAGGTCATCGTCATTCTTCCAGCCAGCATGATCATCGGCGGCCTCGCCGCGGCCGACGCCGTCGCGAAACCGATCAGCCCACCCCAGCAAACAGACGCTTCCATCAGCACGGCAACCAGCCGCGCTCAGGCAGGCTCAACCTCGTACCAAGTCGTCTTCGACAGCGGCAACGGCAGCAGTGTCGACTCACAAACCATTGCCGAAGGCACCCAGGCCAGTCGACCAGCGCAAGACCCGGCCAAGGACGGCTACCTGTTCGACGGCTGGTTCACCAAAGACGCCAAGGGCGACTCCAAGGTCGCCTACGACTTCACCCAACCCGTCACCACAAACCTCACCCTGACCGCCCACTGGACCAAGGGCACCAGCGCCTGGAACCTCTCCCCCACCTCAGGGAAAACCACAGGATACACCAAGATCACCCTGACCCCGCCCACCACACCAGACATACGCTTCAGCCACATCATCCCCGCAGAAGAAGATGGGTCCCAGGCCATAACCTCAGACGGCAACCTCTACCGATGGGGGGACAACAACTACAAAGGGGGAACCCCTGAAGAAGAAAAACGTACACCGAGCCTGGTCAACCCGCCGGCCGGCGTCCACTTCACCCAGGTCAGCGGAGGACTCTCTCATTCCTTGGCCCTGGGATCAGACGGCAACCTCTACAGCTGGGGACACAACAGATACGGCCAGTTGGGACGCGACAGTAAAGGCGATCCCATGTTAGACAATCAGCCGGGGCTGGTCACTCCTCCGGCCGGCGTCCGCTTCACCCAGGCTTGCGTGGGAGCCTGGCATTCCCTGGCATTAGGATCCGACGGCAACCTCTACAGCTGGGGCGAAAACAACTACGGCGAACTGGGACGCGACACGGGTTCAGCCACATATGATGCCAAGCCAGGCAAGGTGGACCTGCCGGCAGGAGTCTCAAACATCACCCAGATCAGTGCAGGAACCTTCTACTCCATGGCTTTGGACTCGGACGGCGACCTCTACACCTGGGGAGACAATGCTTACTACGAACTTGGACGCGACACCGCCTTGGCAGGAAAAGATCGCAGGCCGAGCAAGGTCTCCACCCCGCTAGGCGTCAAAAAATACACGTGGATCACGACTGGAGATTGGACATCCTTGGCCATAGGCTCGGACGGCAGCCTCTATAGCTGGGGATACAACGAATACGGTCAGCTGGGACGAAACACCGGATCAGCAACACTAGACCGCAGACCACGCAAGGTGACTATGCCGGCAGGCGTCAAGAAATTCACCCAGATCAGTACAGAACGCAGGCATACCCTGGCCTTGGGCTCGGACGGCAACCTCTACAGCTGGGGAAACAACGATTGCGGCCAGCTGGGTCGCGACACCGGATCAGCCAAATATGACACCAAACCCGGTAAGGTGACCATGCCGACGGGCATCGCACAATTCACGCAGATCAGCGCCGGCTATTCCCACTCCCTGGCCATTGGCGCCGACGGCGACCTTTACAGCTGGGGATACAACCAGTACGGCGAATTGGGCCGCCCCACCAGCGGCAAGTACGACAGCCGCCCCGGCATGGTCGCATTCCCCGAGGATTCCAAGCCCGATAGCGTGAGTTTCGGCGGGACACCCGGCACCAACCTCGACGCCAACTCGGACGGCACCTGGAGCGTCATCACACCCAAACATGATCGCGGCAAGGTGGATGCAGTCATCACCTGGAAGAGGAACGGCGAACGTCCGGACGCACACCTGCCCTACAGGTACCTGGAAACTTACCACCCCACTTTCGACACCGCTGGCGGCTTTGGGCTCTACTACCAATCAGTGACTGAGGGCAACCCAATGAAACGCCCCGATAGAAATCCGATCAGGAGGGGGTATTTGTTCGACGGCTGGTTCATCGGCGACACAGCCTATGACTTCAGCAGACCGGTCACCGACAAGGTGACTCTGACCGCCCACTGGAGCAAAGCTGATGCCAAATGGAAGCTCGACAAGGACAACGGCCCCGAGTCAGGCGGCCAGACTGTCACCCTGACCCCACCGCCAGCACGCGGCATCCGCATCAGCCAGGTCAATGCAGGAGACCTCCATTCCGGGGCTGTGGGCTCCGACGGCAGCCTCTACACCTGGGGAGACAACGACAGCCATGGGCAGCTAGGCCGCGATACCACCGACAAGCAGGACAGCCATCCAGGCAAGGCGGATGCTCCTGTAGGCGTCAACTTTGTACATGTCAGCGCAGGCTACGGATTTTCCGTGGCCCTGGCCTCGAATGGCAGCCTCTACAGCTGGGGAGACAACAGCCGAGGCCAGCTGGGACGCACGGTCACCAATAGCACCCCAGCCAACAGGCCCAACAAGGTCGAGACCCCGGCAGGCATCACCTTCGTCCAGGCGAGCGCAGGCGGATCGCATGTCGTGGCTCTAGGCTCGGACGGCAACCTCTACACCTGGGGTGACGACAGCGCTGGACAGCTGGGCCGTGCCGTCACCAGCAAGACCCCCGCCGACAAGCCCGGCAAAGCCGACACCCTGGCAGACGTCACCTTCACCAGCGTCAGCGCAGGCCGGGGCCACACGGTGGCTGTTGACACGCAAGGCGAGATATACAGCTGGGGAGGCAACACCCACGGCCAGCTCGGGCGCAGCACCACCAGCACTCCGGTAGACGAGCCCGGCAAGGTCGACACCCCAGTAGGCGTCACCTTCATTCAGGCCAGCGCCGGCGGAAGCCACTCCGTGGCCATAAGCGACGATGGCAACCTCTACACCTGGGGCAATGCCACCAAGGGACGCCTGGGCCGCGACACCAACAACACCCCCGCTGACAAGCCCGGCAAGGTCGACACCCCAGTAGGCGTCACCTTCACCCAGGCCAGCGCAGGAGACGGGAATTCCATCGCTTTGAGTTCCGATGGCAGCCTCTATACCTGGGGAGACAGCGGCAAAACCTCGTCAGACAGACCCAACAAGGTGGATACTCCGGCAGGGATCACCTTCACCCAGGCCAGCGCAGGAGCATCCTACTGCCTGGCCCTGGGATCTGATGGCAACCTCTACAGCTGGGGAGACAACGCCAACGGCCAGCTGGGCCGGGACACCAGCAGCGCTCAGACCGCCAGCCCAGCCAAGGACGACTTCCCCGAGCTAGGCATCCCCACGCATGTCCTGTTCGACAATGCGGAAGCCTCCAACCTGACCAGAAATTCCGACGACACCTGGACGGCGACCACGCCGGCGCACATGCCCGGCACGTCAACCGTCACCATCGACTGGAGGCTGAACGGAGCAGACCAAACCCCCGACATCAGCAACACGTATCGGTACAACTCCATCAGCCTGCTGCCTAGGGCCGGCGGAGGCGGTCTGGTCCCCCTGCTGATAGCCGGGCTGCTCGCCTTCGCATGCGCCGCAGCAGCCAGACGTCACCGACTGGAAACTCTCAGCCGACAACAATAAAGACTTCCCTCGTGTAAGCAGGTCCGGGTTATCACTATCCCCAACACACTCCCGGACCACAAGGGTGGCCCCAACTCCCCCAACGCAATGGGGCCACCCATATACTTCCTCTAGATAGGCAAGCCTGACGAGCACTGCTGCAGACAAGCTCAGCATTGCCCATATAATCGCGTGATAACATAATGACCTAGTTGTTAGGGTCGTTTTTGATGAGTGGTCATTAGTCGGACTAGGGGTGTCCGAACCACGGCCACGATTCTTGGGGAAAGGGATTATGTTCAATATGCGTCGGCATCGGAACGCGTTAACCAAGCCTGCTGCGACTGTCATGCCTCTGCTCGCAATTATTCTGTCCTGCAGTTTTCTTGCTGGCACCTTTGCCACAGCAGATACGATTGCAAGCGAACCCGGTGTGTCCAGCGCGCCTGCGCCTACCACGTTAGGAGGCACCAGGGGGGGGGGTCACCAGACCCCTCGCGTAGATAAGCAAAACTCCGACATTCCCACCAGTACCGCAGCCCCATCAACCGCACTAGAATCACCCCTGCCAGCTTCATCGCCCCTAAATCCCGCACAGTCAACGCTTTCTATTACCGTCAAACAAAACAAGGTCGGCAAAGACACCGACATTTGTCACAAAACCACCGACTCCTCTTTGACCAGAGGATCAGGCTCCTGGAGCATCAATCCAAATAGCGGTCCAACAGCTGGTAACACCACGGTGACTATCACCCCTCCAGCTACCGGAGATATCTCTTTTACATGAGTCTTCGCAGGATACTACGATTCGCTCGCTTCCGGTTCGAACGGCAACCTTTACGGCTGGGGATACAATAAATACGGTCAGCTTTGACGCAGCATCAACGCCTCATAAGACATCAAGCCAGACATCGTACCCCCACCGAAGGGCATCAGCTTCACCCAAGCCTTCGCAGGATTTGAATATTCCATGGCCTTCGGATCGGACGACAACTTCTACAGCTGGGGATATGATATGTTTGTTGAGTTCGGACGCAAGACAAGCGGGGCCACCAACGAATCGCCTGGCGAGGTCGCGTTCCCCAATAAGCCGACAATAACCAGCATCAAATTCGATTAGTCGCCCGGTACCAATCTGAGGGTCAACATAGATGGCACTTGGAGTGTAGCTACTCTCGTACACGAAAAAGGACTAGTGGACGTAACGATGTCCTGGGCAATGGACGGCAAACAACCGGACTTGCACTTTGTGTACAGATATTACGGCCCTAAATATAAGGTCACTTTTGACAGGGCTGGCGGTAGTAGTATCGACGCTCAGCCCGTGATTGAGGGCGACCAGGCGAAGCACCCAGCTATCCGACCCAACGAAGTCTGGCTGGCTTTTTGATGGTTGGCTCATCAGCAACACGGCCTACGATTTCAGCAGCCCGGTCACCGGCAAGGTGACCCTAACCTCCCATTGGAGCAAAGCTGACACCAAGTGGAATATTGACAAGGACAACGGGCCTGAGAGCGGTGGTCAGACAGTCAACCTGACACCCCCACCAGCACGTGGCATCCGGTTCAGCCAAGCCGATGCAGGAGACGTTCACTCCGGAGCCGTAGGATCGGACGGCAACATCTACAGCCGTGGGGACAACACCAACGGGCAACTGGGACGCAATACCGGCGGCACCTGGAAGGCAACCACGCCAGCTCACATGCTGGGCACCATCACAGTCAATATCGACTGGACGCTGAACGGAGCAGCTCCGACCTGCGACATCAGCAATCATTACCGGTACAAATCCATCAGCGTGCTGCCACTGACCGGGGGAACAGGCAAGACTCTTCTGCTCATGGCAGGACTGCTCGCCGCCACAGGTGCAGTAGCAATCAGACGACATCGGCTGGAAACACTTACCCAACAAAAATAAAAACTTCATTCGTGTAAGCAGGTCCGAGTTATCGCTATCCCCAACACAAAAGCCCGGACCACAAGGGTGGCCTCAACTCCCCCAAGGCAATCGGGCCACCCATATACTTCCGTCAGAGCGGCATTTATCTTATCTCTGACTAGCGGCTTGTGTCTTCTAATCCTAGTAAAACAGGGGATAAGCCGCCGAGAAAGGCGGCTAGTTCAGTCCTGCAGAACTGAACCGACGATCTGCCAGATCAGATTGATGCCTTCGGCCATGCCTCGCTTTTCTTCGTCTGATTATTCAGCCCGATTTGCTTCCAGACAGATGGGAGCCTAGAAGTTAAAGCGCTGGTTAGCAAAGCAACGCTTAACAGAAGACGGGGTCTCCTTGTATTCGAACGCCTGGCTCCGGCACGTGTGTGTGTTGTCTGCTGACCGGATGGTAGCATGGAGAGGGGTAATGTCGAGAAGGGGGCCGACTGTCGCCATCGTCTCCTGCGATTTGATGCAGGTCTGGCGCTGGCAGGTAGAACTTTAATAGGCAAGCGGAGTTGATACTGCTTGGTGTTTGGTGAAGGGGTTTTGGTTTTCATGCATCTGGTTTCCCGTCTGCCTCGCGTCCTGGCGGCACTAATCCTCCTTGTGGGCCTTATGGCAGGACTGGGCGTCGCGTCCGCCAACGTGGACGCTCCTGTGCCTGCCGGGGGGGAGGGCCACACAGCCGAGCAGACCCCCGTGACCAATCCCGGCAGCGCGTCCGGCGCTCCCCTGCCCTCACCCTCACCAATACAAAACACCACACCATTAAGTTCCGCAACGCCAAGCCCTGACACCCCGTCGCCGGCGGCCAGTCCAAGCGGCACAGACTCCGCTCCAGCTAAATCAGCCGGTAAGACAGATGATGAACCTTCGCACACGGTGCGCTTCGACCCGGCCGACGGAAGCAAACACACCCAATCAACTGTGAAGACCGGGACGCTGGCCACCGCCCCGCAGCAGAATCCGCAGCGCGAGGGATTCAAATTCGACGGGTGGACGCTTGACGGCCAGCCCTACGACTTCCGGACGCCCATCCTCCAGGACACGACCCTGAAAGCCCAATGGTCGAGGATCACGGACTGGACGCTGAGCCCGGACCACGGGCCCGCCGCCGGCGCCCGGCTGACCATCAGCCCGCCCAGCCCGCAGGAACCCTACTACACCAGTATCCAGGCCGCAGGCGAGCAGACAATTACCCTGACCGGGGACGGGCGCATCCACACCTGGACGCAGGAGGGCGCGTCCAGGCAGGTCCCCTTCCCCGCCCAGGCTCCCGACGGGTTCCGCTGGCTGCAGGCCGCGGCAGGCGGCCGGCTGCAGGCCGCCTTGGGATCCGACCAGCGGATCTACGCCTGGGACAACGGACAATCGACACCCACCATCCTCGATGCCAACCAGGACGCCCGGTTCACCGGCATCAGCATGGACGGCGACCTTCTGCTGGCGGTGGACCGGCAGGGACAGGTCCACGCCTACCAGGCCAGCCGGAAAGACGGTCAAAACACGAACCCGAAATTCCTGGAGCAGGCCACGACCGGCCTGCCCGGACAGGCGCAGGCCGTCACCGCCGCCGCCTCCGGCGGCCGGGCCCTCGCCCTGGACGCGGACGGGCAGGCCTGGGCCTGGGACGCGAGCAAGACCGGCAACGTCAAGCCCGCACGCATCAAGCAGGACACACAAATCCGTATCGTCCAGGCCCAGGCCCTCAACCAGGGGTTCCTCCTCCTGGACGCGGACGGGCAGGCCTGGCACCAGGCCGACGGCACGACCAGCCTTACGGCCGTCGAGCTGCCGGAAAACCTGAAGGCCAGCCGAATCACCACCAACAACGACCAGGCCGTCATCACCAGCAGGGACGGCCGCCTCTGGGCCTGGAAGCCCGGCGAAGCGCCCGCCCGGGCGGACGACGGGAACCAGGCCTACACGCAGGCCACAGCTGTCGGCAACAGGATCACCGCCACCAGCAGGCAGGGCGGCATGTTCACCTGGAGCCTGGACGGGCAGGGCCGGCCCGGCCAGCCGGCCCGGCCCGGCACCACCGCCGCGCCCACCCTGGAAACAGCCGGCACGGACGGCCAGCCGCTCAAACTCAGCAGGACCGGCGACGCCTGGCAGACGGACATCCCCGCCCGCCAGCCCGGCCCGGCCGCCATCACCATCACCGGCAGGCAGGACGACCAGCCCTTCACCAGAAACCTGACGTACACCGTCGACCAGACCCTGACCAGAGACAACCGACAAGGCTCCGCCTACACGGTCCGCTTCGACACAGGCGGAGGAAACCCGACCCCACAGGACCAGAGCATCCAGCCGGTCTACGGCAGAGTCCAGCGCCCCTCCCCCGACCCGACGCGCCCAGGCTACCTGTTCGACGGATGGTTCACCGGGCAGGTCGCCTACGACTTCAGCAAACCCGTCACCCAAAACCTCACCCTCACCGCCCACTGGACCTTCAAAGACCCCGACAGCACATGGAGCATCAGCCCCGACAAGGGCAGCCAGTTCGGCAAGGAAACCACCACCATCACCCCGCCAGACACCAGCCGAGGCATCAGATTCAACCAGGTCAGCGCATCATACTTTTATCATTCCTTGGCTGTGGGCAGCGACGGCAACGCCTACGCATGGGGAATCAACGTCAATGGCCAGCTTGGCGACGGGACAACCACCACCCGGACTATGCCGGTCAAAGTGAGCAAGCCTGCAGGCACGCCCGCGGACTTCACCTACGTGCAGGTCAGCGCCGGACAATATCATTCGCTGGCCGTGGGCAGCGACGGCAACGCCTACGCCTGGGGAGACAACAGCTATGGCCGGCTCGGCGACGGGACGACCGACCCGCGGCCTACGCCGGTCAAAGTGAGCAAGCCTGCAGGAGCGCCTGCAGGCTTTGCCTACGTGCAGGTCAGCGCCGGATGCTTTCATTCGCTGGCCCTGGGCAGCGACGGCAACGCCTACGCCTGGGGAAACAACCAGTATGGCCAGCTCGGCAACGGGACAACCACCACTCAAACGATTACGCCGGTCAAAGTAGACAAGCCTGCAGACACGCCCACGGACTTCACCTACCTGCAAGTCAGCGCCGGAGACCTTCATTCGCTGGCCCTGGGCAGCGACGGCAACGCCTACGCATGGGGAAGCGACGCCAATGGCCAGCTCGGCGACGGGACAACCACGATCACCGATACCTCCATGCAGACTTCGCCGGTCAAAGTGGGCAAGCCTGCAGGCACGCCCACAGACTTCACCTACCTGCAGGTCAGCGCCGGAAACGAGTATTCGCTGGCCCTGGGCAGCGACGGCAACGCCTACGCCTGGGGATACAACAAGTATGGCTATCTTGGCGACGGGACAACCACCACCCGGCCTACGCCGGTCAAAGTGGGCAAGCCTGCAGGCACGCCCGCGGACTTCACCTTCCTGCAGGTCAACGCCGAATACTATCATTCGCTGGCCCTGGGCAGCGACGGCAACGCCTATGCCTGGGGATGGAACATGTATGGCAGGCTCGGCGACGGGACGCAAACCGAGCGGCATACGCCGGTCAAAGTGGGCAAGCCTGCAGGCACGCCCACAGACTTCACCTACCTGCAGGTCAGCGCAGGATGCGTTCATTCGCTGGCCCTGGGCAGCGACGGCAACGCCTACGCCTGGGGAAACAACGGCTTTAGCCAGCTCAGCAATCCTGATGTAAAAGGCTACAGTGTCGTTCCTGTTCCGGTGGTATTCAAGCTGGTGATCACCGGCGTCAGATTCGACCAGACCGCCGCAACAGGATTGACGCGCGGCGACGGCAGCAGCGTCAGCGTGCTCACGCCTGAACACCTGCCGGGCACGGTCACGGTCAGCGTGGACTACACGCTGGGCGGCACACCCCAGCAGCCGGACACTTCTCTCCGTTACACGTACCTGCCTGCAGTGCTCCCCCGGGCGGGCGGGGAGGGCATCCTGCTGGCCCTGGCCACCGGCATGACCGGCATGGGCGGGGTCCTGGCATCCCGCCGCCACCGGAGGGAACAGCACCAGCTGCTTCACGCTTCGCACGAGTAAGACAGGCCGGGGGCGGGTCAATCTCTCGGCCCTGGCTTATCGGGGGCGCACGGAGGAAAGTGTCACTGGAGGCTCAATCCCCAAGGGAGCCGGCATGCCTCCCGCGCCCCTCCCACCACACATATGCTTAACTTCTTCCTGATTGGCATCGCATCATGTACACAGCCACACAACATCCAAAGTAGACTCTATTCCGAGCGTTTCACGGCCCCCATATGCTGGCGATAAACCGGCAGACACAATCTGGGAGGTTGAAATACTGGCTGCCGTGCGATGGCCGCTCATTTTTTCATCAGTGGGGCGATGAACGGAGACCCTGTGTTGGCACGAAGCCCGAAGACGGCTCGGCCTGCATGGATCCTATATCACAAACGCCTGCGTGTTCTCTTGTCTTTTGTTCTCTTGATCTTTTAAGGTAGCATGTTGAGTGCAATGCCGCAGGGGAAGTCGATTGGGTTCGTTGTGGCCTGCACGGCTGGCAGGGGTCGGTTTGAGGGCTGGACGGCATCTCGACAGGTACGTTGCATGCAAGGGTCATCGGCACGCTTTAGGGGTGTTGGAAGCGATCGTGTCCGGTGCTGGCGAAAGGTATTCGGCTTATGCATCTGGTTTCCCGCCTGCCTCGCGTCCTGGCGGCACTAATCCTCCTTGTGGGCCTTATGGCAGGACTGGGCGTCGCGTCCGCCAACGTGGACGCTCCTGTGCCTGCCGGGGGGGAGGGCCACACAGCCGAGCAGACCCCCGTGACCAATCCCGGCAGCGCGTCCGGCGCTCCCCTGCCCTCACCCTCACCAATACAAAACACCACACCATTAAGTTCCGCAACGCCAAGCCCTGACACCCCGTCGCCGGCGGCCAGTCCAAGCGGCACAGACTCCGCTCCAGCTAAATCAGCCGGTAAGACAGATGATGAACCTTCGCACACGGTGCGCTTCGACCCGGCCGACGGAAGCAAACACACCCAATCAACTGTGAAGACCGGGACGCTGGCCACCGCCCCGCAGCAGAATCCGCAGCGCGAGGGATTCAAATTCGACGGGTGGACGCTTGACGGCCAGCCCTACGACTTCCGGACGCCCATCCTCCAGGACACGACCCTGAAAGCCCAATGGTCGAGGATCACGGACTGGACGCTGAGCCCGACCACGGGCCCGCCGCCGGCGCCCGGCTGACCATCAGCCCGCCCAGCCCGCAGGAACCCTACTACACCAGTATCCAGGCCGCAGGCGAGCAGACAATTACCCTGACCGGGGACGGGCGCATCCACACCTGGACGCAGGAGGGCGCGTCCAGGCAGGTCCCCTTCCCCGCCCAGGCTCCCGACGGGTTCCGCTGGCTGCAGGCCGCGGCAGGCGGCCGGCTGCAGGCCGCCTTGGGATCCCCAGCGGATCTACGCCTGGGACAACGGACAATCGACACCCACCATCCTCGATGCCAACCAGGACGCCCGGTTCACCGGCATCAGCATGGACGGCGACCTTCTGCTGGCGGTGGACCGGCAGGGACAGGTCCACGCCTACCAGGCCAGCCGGAAAGACGGTCAAAACACGAACCCGAAATTCCTGGAGCAGGCCACGACCGGCCTGCCCGGACAGGCGCAGGCCGTCACCGCCGCCGCCTCCGGCGGCCGGGCCCTCGCCCTGGACGCGGACGGGCAGGCCTGGGCCTGGGACGCGAGCAAGACCGGCAACGTCAAGCCCGCACGCATCAAGCAGGACACACAAATCCGTATCGTCCAGGCCCAGGCCCTCAACCAGGGGTTCCTCCTCCTGGACGCGGACGGGCAGGCCTGGCACCAGGCCGACGGCACGACCAGCCTTACGGCCGTCGAGCTGCCGGAAAACCTGAAGGCCAGCCGAATCACCACCAACAACGACCAGGGTCATCACCAGCAGGGACGGCCGCCTCTGGGCCTGGAAGCCCGGCGAAGCGCCCGCCCGGGCGGACGACGGGAACCAGGCCTACACGCAGGCCACAGCTGTCGGCAACAGGATCACCGCCACCAGCAGGCAGGGCGGCATGTTCACCTGGAGCCTGGACGGGCAGGGCCGGCCCGGCCAGCCGGCCCGGCCCGGCACCACCGCCGCGCCCACCCTGGAAACAGCCGGCACGGACGGCCAGCCGCTCAAACTCAGCAGGATACCGGCGACGCCTGGCAGACGGACATCCCCGCCCGCCAGCCCGGCCCGGCCGCCATCACCATCACCGGCAGGCAGGACGACCAGCCCTTCACCAGAAACCTGACGTACACCGTCGACCAGACCCTGACCAGAGACAACCGACAAGGCTCCGCCTACACGGTCCGCTTCGACACAGGCGGAGGAAACCCGACCCCACAGGACCAGAGCATCCAGCCGGTCTACGGCAGAGTCCAGCGCCCTCCCCCGACCCGACGCGCCCAGGCTACCTGTTCGACGGATGGTTCACCGGGCAGGTCGCCTACGACTTCAGCAAACCCGTCACCCAAAACCTCACCCTCACCGCCCACTGGACCTTCAAAGACCCCGACAGCACATGGAGCATCAGCCCCGACAAGGGCAGCCAGTTCGGCAAGGAAACCACCACCATCACCCCGCCAGACACCAGCCGAGGCATCAGATTCAACCAGGTCAGCGCATCAAAAAGGGGTAGTTTTTCCCTGGCTGTGGGCAGCGACGGCAACGCCTACGCCTGGGGACGCAACAACTGCGGCCAACTCGGCGACGGGACAACCACGATCACCGATACCTCCAAGCAGACTTCGCCGGTCAAAGTAGGCAAGCCTGCAGGCACGCCCACGGACTTCACCTATGTGCAGGTCAGCGCCGGAACCAATCATTCGCTGGCCCTGGGCAGCGACGGCAACGCCTACGCCTGGGGAGACAACAGCTATGGCCGGCTCGGCGACGGGACGACCGACCCGCGGCCTACGCCGGTCAAAGTGAGCAAGCCTGCAGGAGCGCCTGCAGGCTTTGCCTACGTGCAGGTCAGCGCCGGATACGATCATTCGCTGGCCCTGGGCAGCGACGGATACGCCTACGCCTGGGGAAGCAACAACTGCGGCCAACTCGGCGACGGGGCGATCAACCAGCGGCGTACGCCGGTCAAAGTGAACAAGCCTGCAGACACGCCCACGGACGTCACCTACCTGCAGGTCAGCGCCGGATACGATCATTCGCTGGCCGTGGGCAGCGACGGCAACGCCTACGCCTGGGGAAACAACCTGAATGGCAAGCTCGGCGACGGAGCGCAAACCGAGCGGCATACGCCGGTCAAAGTGAGCAAGCCTGCAGGAGCGCCCGCGGACTTCACCTACCTGCAGGTCAGCGCCGCATGCGTACATTCGGTGGCCCTGGGCAGCGACGGATACGCCTACGCCTGGGGACGCAACGACTATGG